>NZ_JYMT01000009.1 GCF_000938305.1 Bradyrhizobium sp. LTSP885 | reverse complement strand
CGTGTGATTCCAAGAAGAGATGAGAAACGAATCGCTTGTGAACGAAGACTGGGCGCGTGTTGTTTCGCGGCTGGGCGGAGCTGAGGCTCTGGAGGCTGGCGCGCGGGAGACGAAGGCGTTTGTTCGCCCGCGCGAGATCAGCAATGCAGTCGATCTGCTGCGGCTGATCCTTGCGTATTGCCTGGGCACGAGAGGTCTGCGGTTGACGGCGGCATGGGCGACTTCGGTGGGCCTTGTCGATATCTCCAACGTGGCTCTGTTATACCGGCTGCGTCAGTCCGGGGATTGGCTTGCACAGCTGATAGGCCGGGCACTTGCGAGCGGTGCGCCGAAGGCAAGCCGCGGTCGACTGATCCGCATCGTTGACGCCACGACGGTCCCAAAAGCTGGAACCGGCGGCAGGCAGAAGAATGCGGTGTGGCGCATCCACAGTGCGTTCGATCTTCCGCAAGAACGTTTTGGTCACTTCGAGCTGACCGACGAACGCGCGGGCGAGACGCTGGACCGGATCCCGCTGATTGCCGGCGAGATCCGTCTTGCCGACCGCGCCTATCTGCAGCCGGAGCGCATGGCGTATCTGGTCGAGGCCGGTGCGGACTTCGTGATCCGCTCGGGCTGGAAGAGCGCTTGTTGGCTGGATCGCAAAGGCAATCTGATCGATCTCGTCGCCGAACTGCGCAAGGCCGCGGCACGCGGCATCATCGACCGGCCGATCTGGGTAAAACGCAAGTCTGGTGGAGCACCGCTTGCTGTGCGTTTGGTTGCCGTCAAGAAACCTGCAGATGCGGCTCAGGCTGCACGGCGCAAGGCACGCAGGACGGCTCAGAAGGGAGGCCATCGTCTCTCCAGGCAAACGCTTGATGCTGCGGATTGGGTGATCCTGGTGACCTCGCTCAAGCCCGAGGACTTCACAACCGCTGATCTGCTTGCCCTTTACCGGCTGCGATGGCGGATCGAACTCGGCTTCAAGCGGCTGAAGAGCCTGATTGGCTTGAAAGGACCTCCAGGAACTGACGAGCGGTCTGCCAGACCCCATATCCTCGCTCACCTGCTGATCATTCTTCTGCTCGAGCCGCTTGTCGACGAACTCGAGGACTCTCCCCGCTTGGCCGAAGCCGCCTAACCAGACCTGCAGCATGGCGCCTGCTCCGTCAGCTCATCGCCTCCCTGCTCCAAGCCATCATTCCCCAGCCCACAATCGCGCGTCTGCGCAGAGCCAGCCTCGCTCTCCAACGACATCTGCGCGAGCCTCCCAGACGTAAGCGCCGCTATCAGGCCATGATCAAACTATCTTAGCGCCTATGGGCGAAGGCCGGGACGACGGTGTGATGACGCTGACCCGCTGCTCGCGCCCGATCAACGGTCGGAATGCATCTTGTCGAGAAAATCCTTCACGCCGCTGACCGCGCCGGTATTCGATGCGATATAGCCGGGCAGGGCGCCCACGGCTTTGTGAAATTCGGCGCTCTTCATGATATCGAGCACGCGCTGCATCGGCTCGGTCTCCAGGAATGCGCGCTTGCAGACGAAGAAGTAATCCTCGGTGAGCAGCCGGATGAAGTCGAGGCCGAACTGCCGCGCCGCCGCCTCGACGCCGAAGCTCGCATCGGCCATGCCGCTCGCAACATAGGCCGCGACCGCGGCGTGGGTGAATTCCATCTGCTGCGCGCCGTTGATCCGGCTTTCGGGAATTTTGTGCAGCGCCAGCAGTTGGTCGAACAGCAGCCGCGTGCCGGAATCGTGGTCGCGGTTGACGAAGCGGGCCTTGCGCTCGACCAGGTCGTTCAGCGAGGTGATCTTCAGCGGGTTGCCGCGCTTGACCATCAGGCCCATCTCGCGGGTCACGAAATTGATCACCCGGTCCTCGCGCGGATCGAGCCATTCCGCGCAGGCCTTGATGCCCTGCGCGCGCAATTCGCCCCGCGGCAGATGCACGCCGGAGAGATCGCAGGCGCCCTGCGCCAGCGACACCAGCGAGTTCTGGTTGCTGACATAGCGCAAATCGACGCCCATGCCGCTCTCGCGATCGAGGAACTCGCGCAGCTTCGACACCGCAAAGCCGTGGCTGGCGTGGACGCGGATCACCGACGGCCGCTGCTCCAGGAACGGCTTGATCTCGGTGACCAGCTCCTGGGCGAGATTTTCGAGCTGCAGGCCGAGCCGCGCCTGCATGCGCTGGCCTGCCCATACCAGCTTCTCGCCGAACGGCGTCAGTTTCGAGCCCTTGCCGCGCTGGGTCTCGACCAGCGGCACACCGAAGAAGTCCGACCACTGTTCGATCAGGTTCCAGACGTGGCGATAGGACAGATGCGCGTCGCTGGCGGCGCTGGTGATCTTCCCGGTCTTTCTGATCTCGTTGAGGATGCCGAGCATCACGACTGTTGTCTGCGGACTGTTCTCTTTCCGAAAACGCCAGACGGTCTCGATCTCGATTTGCAGCATTTTGGTTCGCCAATTATGAAGTGCACTTCATATCCTGGTATACCAATAGGCACAAGATATCATATTTACTGGCGGAGAATGCCTCCTACGTTGGGTAACAACACCAGGAGGAAATATGATGTCGATTGCATATGACCATGACGCCCGCCAGGCGCCGACCGTCAGGGACGAACTGCTGCTGATCGACGGCGCCCGAGTCCGCTCGCTGTCCGGCCGCACCTTCAAATCCCTCAATCCCGCCACCGAGCAGGTGATCGCGACCGTTGCCGAAGGCAATGAGGCCGATGTCGATCGCGCGGTCGCCGCTGCCCGCCGCGCCTTCGAGGGGCCATGGCGCACCATGCGCGCCGCCGAGCGCGGCCACATCCTCTTGAGATGGGCTGAACTCCTGAAGCAGCACACCGACGAGATCGCAGCACTCGAGAGCCTCGATGCCGGCAAGCCGATCTCAGGCGTGCTGCGTCAGGATTTTCCGGCCGCGATCGACACCCTGATCTACTACGCCGGCTGGGCCGACAAGATCAGCGGCGACGTGGTCTCGACCCGCGACGACGCGCTGACCTATACCGTCCGTGAACCGGTCGGCGTCGTCGCCGCGATCGTGCCGTGGAATTTTCCGCTGATGATCGGCATGTGGAAGCTCGCGCCTGCGCTCGCCTGCGGCTGCACCGTCGTGATGAAGCCGGCCGAGCTGACCTCACTGTCGGCGCTGCGGATCGCCGAACTGGCGCTGGAGGCCGGCCTGCCAAAGGGCGTGCTCAACATCGTGACCGGCCCCGGCCGCGTCGTCGGCGATGCGCTGGTCAATCACCCCGATGTCGACAAGGTGACGTTCACGGGCTCGCCCGGCGTCGGCCGCGGCATCATGAAGGGCGCTGCCGGCAACTTCAAACGGGTGTCGCTCGAGCTCGGCGGCAAGTCCGCCAACGTGATCTTCGACGATGCCAATCTCGAAGCTGCTTCGAAGGCCGCGGCCGCGGGCATCTTCTTCAATGCTGGTCAGGTCTGCTCGGCCGGCTCGCGCGTGCTGGTGCAGGAGAAGGCCTATGACGAGGTGGTGGAACGCCTGGTCGCCCGCGCCGAGGCATTGCGCATCGGCGATCCCGCCGACCGCGCCACTGCACTCGGGCCCGTGATCTCCGAGAAGCAGATGCGCTCGATCCTCGACTATGTGGAGATCGGCAAACAGGAAGGTGCGCAGCTTGCGACCGGCGGCGAGCGCGTCGGCGACCGCGGCTATTTCATCCGCCCCACCGTGTTCGCCAATGTCGAACACGAGATGCGCATCTCGCAGGAAGAGATCTTTGGTCCCGTTGTCAGCGTGATCAAGTTCAAGGACGAGGCCGATGCGCTGCGCATCGCCAATGGCACCGCCTATAGCCTTGCGGCCGGCGTCTGGAGCGCCGACATCGGGCGCGTGCAGCGTTTTGCCAAGAAAGCGCGCGCCGGAACGGTGTGGATCAACACCTATGGCTATACCGATGTGCGGTTGCCGTGGGGCGGCGAACGCGATTCCGGCCTCGGCCGCGAGCACGGCACCGCCGCGATCGACAATTTTACGGAGCCCAAGGCGGTGTGGATGAACCTCAACGTCTGACGGCGCATAACGCCGCGTTTGACGGCCGCGCAACACACTCCGCTGTCGTCCCGGGCTTGACCCGGGACCCATAACCACGAATGTTTGTGTTGCGCTATGCTGTGGCCCCAGCGAACTTCACAATGTAGCGCTGTGGTAATGGGTCCCGGCCTTCGCCCATAGGCGCTAAGATAGTTTGATCATGGCCTGATAGCGGCGCTTACGTCTGGGAGGCTCGCGCAGATGTCGTTGGAGAGCGAGGCTGGCTCTGCGCAGACGCGCGATTGTGGGCTGGGGAATGATGGCTTGGAGCAGGGAGGCGATGAGCTGACGGAGCAGGCGCCATGCTGCAGGTCTGGTTAGGCGGCTTCGGCCAAGCGGGGAGAGTCCTCGAGTTCGTCGACAAGCGGCTCGAGCAGAAGAATGATCAGCAGGTGAGCGAGGATATGGGGTCTGGCAGACCGCTCGTCAGTTCCTGGAGGTCCTTTCAAGCCAATCAGGCTCTTCAGCCGCTTGAAGCCGAGTTCGATCCGCCATCGCAGCCGGTAAAGGGCAAGCAGATCAGCGGTTGTGAAGTCCTCGGGCTTGAGCGAGGTCACCAGGATCACCCAATCCGCAGCATCAAGCGTTTGCCTGGAGAGACGATGGCCTCCCTTCTGAGCCGTCCTGCGTGCCTTGCGCCGTGCAGCCTGAGCCGCATCTGCAGGTTTCTTGACGGCAACCAAACGCACAGCAAGCGGTGCTCCACCAGACTTGCGTTTTACCCAGATCGGCCGGTCGATGATGCCGCGTGCCGCGGCCTTGCGCAGTTCGGCGACGAGATCGATCAGATTGCCTTTGCGATCCAGCCAACAAGCGCTCTTCCAGCCCGAGCGGATCACGAAGTCCGCACCGGCCTCGACCAGATACGCCATGCGCTCCGGCTGCAGATAGGCGCGGTCGGCAAGACGGATCTCGCCGGCAATCAGCGGGATCCGGTCCAGCGTCTCGCCCGCGCGTTCGTCGGTCAGCTCGAAGTGACCAAAACGTTCTTGCGGAAGATCGAACGCACTGTGGATGCGCCACACCGCATTCTTCTGCCTGCCGCCGGTTCCAGCTTTTGGGACCGTCGTGGCGTCAACGATGCGGATCAGTCGACCGCGGCTTGCCTTCGGCGCACCGCTCGCAAGTGCCCGGCCTATCAGCTGTGCAAGCCAATCCCCGGACTGACGCAGCCGGTATAACAGAGCCACGTTGGAGATATCGACAAGGCCCACCGAAGTCGCCCATGCCGCCGTCAACCGCAGACCTCTCGTGCCCAGGCAATACGCAAGGATCAGCCGCAGCAGATCGACTGCATTGCTGATCTCGCGCGGGCGAACAAACGCCTTCGTCTCCCGCGCGCCAGCCTCCAGAGCCTCAGCTCCGCCCAGCCGCGAAACAACACGCGCCCAGTCTTCGTTCACAAGCGATTCGTTTCTCATCTCTTCTTGGAATCACACG
>NZ_JYMT01000008.1 GCF_000938305.1 Bradyrhizobium sp. LTSP885 | reverse complement strand
TGTCAATCGGCGTTCAAATTTGACCCCGCATCGGCGTCCAATTTTGACCCCTTTGGGCGACGGGTTTTGGCGGTAGCGCTCGCGCCGTCGGAGCTGGTCGGGGTTGCGGAGACGGTGCGAGCGCGGGTTGCGTGATCGTCGTCGCGGCTCTTGAAGCGCCAACTGTCGTTGCCGGTCTCGACGATATCGCAATGGTGAGTCAGACGATCGAGCAGCGCGGTGGTCATCTTTGCGTCGCCAAATACGCTGGGCCATTCCCCGAAGGATAGGTTGGTGGTGACGACGATCGACGTGCGCTCGTAGAGCCGGCTGACGAGATGGAACAGTAGCTGGCCGCCGGATTGAGCAAACGGAAGGTAGCCGAGTTCGTCGAGGACAATGAAGTCCATCCGGGTCAGATGCTCGGCGATGCGACCCTGCCGTCCATTGCGGGTCTCGATCTCCAGGCGATTGACGAGGTCGACTACGTTGTAGAAGCGGCCGCGGGCACCAGATCGGATGCAGCTTCTGGCGATGGCGATGGCCATATGTGTTTTGCCGGTGCCGGTACCGCCGACCAGGACGGCGTTACGTTGCTGGGCGATGAAGCCGCCGCCGGCGAGATCATTGACCAGCGTCTGGTTGATAGGAGTGCCCTCGAACTGGAAGTCCTCAAGGTCCTTGGCCAGCGGCAGTTTGGCGATGGTGAGCTGGTACTTGATCGAGCGCGCCTGCTTCTCGTTGATCTCGGCGTTGAGCAGGTCGCCGACAATGCGTTGAGGTTCGTGCTGGCGTTTGACAGCGGTCGCCATGATCTCATCGAAGGCGGCCTTCATGCCGTAGAGCTTGAGCTCGCTCATGAGGTCGAACAGTTGAGTACGTTCCATCAGATGGTTCTCCTGAGGTTGTCGTAACGGGCACAGTCGGCGATCGGGGCATGGCGCAATGTCAGCGCAGCCGGGGTGAGGATGTTGGCCGGTGGCGCAGGATCACGCTGGCGGGCCAGGATGTTGAGCACGACATCGGCGGAATGAACGCCGTGAGTGATCGCCTCGGCGCAGGCGGCTTCGACGGCCGGCAAGCCGTCGGTCAGAACTGCGTTGAGGATGTCGACCATCTGCCGATTGCCATCGTCGGCGCTGGCGAGCTTGCGCCGTACACGTTCGATCGCGGCCGGCAGTACCCAGTCCTTGAAGGGAGCGCCGTTGCGCAAGGCACCGGGTTTGCGAGCCAGCACCGGCACGTAATGCCAGGGATCGTAGACGGTATCGCCGCGGCCGAACGAGCGAGCATGCTCGGCAACGATGCGCCCGTCCTGGCGGATCACAATGCGGTCGGCGTAGGCGTGAACCTCGACAGGCCGCCCGACAGCGCTGGCCGTGACCGAGTATTTGTTGTTGTCGAAACGCACCAGACAGGTCTTCGAGACCGACGCCGGCACCGCGTGGAATCCGTCGAACCGGCCGGCATAGGGAACGAGCTTCGGTCGCTCAGCTTCGAACACCTCCCAGACCGTCTGTTCGATCAGTTCCGGATGCCGGTGCGCTTTGGCGTAGGCGATGCACTTGTCCAACAGCCACGCGTTCAACTCGTTGAGGGTTTTGAACCGCAGCCGTGGCGTGAAGAAGCGCTCCCGGACAAGTCCGACCTGGTTCTCGACCTGACCCTTCTCCCAGCCCGACGCTGGCGTGCAGGCAACCGGATCGACCAGGTAGTGGCTGCACATCTGCATGAAGCGGCGATTGTAGAGACGCCCTTTGCCGACGAAGATGGTCTCCACCGCCGTCTTCATGTTGTCGTAGATGCCGCGTCCGCAGGTGCCCTTGAACAGAGCAAATGCCCGGTCGTGGGCGTCGAACACCATCTCCTGTGTCTCGCGCGGATAGCACCGCACAAACAGCATCCGGCTGTGACAGAGCCGGACATGGGCGGCCTTCACGATCACCGTTACGCCATTGAGCAGGACGACCTCGTGGCTCCAGTCGAACTGATAGGCTTCCCCAGGCGCAAAGCTCAGCGGGACATAGGCTGCAGCCGTCGATTGCCCACGCTCTTGGCTCCACCGCCTGGCGTAACGCCGAACGGTATCGTAACCGCCATCATAGCCGCGCCCGCGCAGCTCTTCGAAGATCCGGATCAACGTCAACTGTTCGCGAGCAGCCTTAGCTGCGTTCCCCGCAAGCAATCCGTCGAGCTCCGCTGCCCATCGTCCCAGCTTCGGCCGCGGTTGGACAACACGCTCGTACTCGAATGAGGTCTCTCCCGACCTCAGCACCTTCCGGACCGTGTTCCGCGACACCTTCAGGTCCCGGGCGATCTCCTTGATCGTCTTGCCCTTGATGAAGTGTTCGCGCCGTATCCGGGCAATTGTCTCCACGACCAGCATCCCCGACCACCTGCTTCATTACAAAGCAGGCAGCGCAACAGACCAACCTGTAGGGGGTCAATTTTGGACGCCGATCCCCCGGCTTAGGGGGTCAATATTGCAGGCCGAATGACATTTGCGGTCAGTAACTCGATAAGAAGGGCAAAATGATCCGCCTTCTCATGTTGGGTTTTTGGTGTCCATTGCACACCAAGATTACTATCCTGCGTATAGCGATCTATGAGCTTCTGTAGCGAGGTGTAAGGTGGAACGGCCGCGGTTTTATCCACGCTTCGCGCGTCATCTATCTTGTTTTCAAATTGATAGCTATCGAGAGAACTATCGTAGGCGAGCACAGACGAGCAATAGTCGCGATGGGCTCGCTTTAGTTCTGTATGAAGAGTTGTATGAGTGTTTGTACCGGGTTGGAGAGTGAGCCCGTATCGCTCTATAAAGCGAGCAACGAAGTCGTCATCATTTCCACCTGGGAACAACGATGTTCCGTCTTGTACCGCTTCAGTAGCAAAGACCAATGTGTTCTCGTAGGCTGACCTATCCAGGTGGCTAATGCGACCGCTTTTTGCGATCGTTAGCTTGTGCTGTTCCAACCTCTCGCTGAAATGCGTAGTCAGCAGCCTTCGTATCTCTTCAAACGTCATTCCGCGCTCGGTGCAGTCCTGAAACAACTGTTGGGTCAAATAGCTCAGTGCGCGTGACAGCCGCAATGCTTCCTTCGGATCGCGTGTTTGTAGCGAAATCTTCACGCTTGATGATCTGCGCTCCATTGACGCAGCCCGCATGGGCCATCGAAAATAGTAGATGCCGTGACGCGACACGGCCAGATACGAGGGAACAAACACGCCGAAATGCTCCACCTGAATGTCCCACCAGCGGGCATCCCGGAGCCAAGGCTTTGATTTTTCGAGGAATGGTGGGCCCGGCAGGACTCGAACCTGCAACCAGACCGTTATGAGCGGCCGGCTCTAACCATTGAGCTACAGGCCCCGCCGCCTGCGGGCCGCGTGGGGCGGCCGGCAACGGTGCGGGCTCCGTTTACAGGGTGAGGGGTGATCCGGCAATGGCGCTGCCGGCCCCGGACCCGACTGGCCAACGCCTGCCGGCTTGAGGCCTGCCAAAGGGTCATGGAGTCCATTCGGGCAGCCAATCCTGCCTGCGCCGAAAATCGAATTTTGCCAATGATCTCAAGATGATTTGGGTGGTCGAGTCCGCTCGCGAAAATGGCTACGGCCACGTTTCGCCCGGGGCGAGGGCGCCTGCGGGATTTCGGAATAGTGGAATAATGCCGGTGAGTTGCCCGACGTGTCAAGTGGTCATGTCGAATGCTGGCAGCGGCTGCCGGCTACTTTGCATGGGGTTGTTTTCAATATTTTGGCAGTGCGCCCCTGCGGAGGCCGGCTACGACGGTGGTGGGTGTGGCGTGTCCAACGACACATGACGCAGGCGAATGATGTCGCGACCCTAATCCACCGAGACCCCCGCGAACTCCACCACCTTGCGCCACTTCTCGGTCTCGTCGGCGACGAGCTTGCCGAATTCGGCGGGGGTCATCGGCTTCGGAATGCCGCCGACTTCCGAAAGTCGCGCCAGGAGTTTTGGGTCCTTCAGCGCCTCGCCGACCGCCTTGTTGAGGATATCGACGATCTCGGGCGGCGTGCCCTTGGGCACGGAGATGCCGTAGAAGCCGACCGACTCGAAGCCCGGCACCGTCTCGGCGATCGCGGGCACGTCGGGCACGCCGGGCCAGCGCTGCGGCGAGGTGACGCCGAGCGCGCGCACGGTGCCGCCGCGCGACTGCTCCAGCGCCGAGGGCAGATTGTCGAAGATCAGCTGCACCTTGTTGGAGATGATGTCGGGGAAGGCGATCGCAGATCCGCGATAGGGTACGTGCTGCATGTCGCACTTGGTCATCGCCTTGAACAATTCGGCCGACATGTGCACCGAGGTGCCGTTGCCGGACGACGCGTAGGCGATCTTGCCCGGATTGGCCTTGCAGTAGTCGATGAACTCCTGGACGGTCGTCACAGGCATTGCGTTGGCGACCACAAGCATGTTGGTCAGCTGCATGATGCTCGCGACCGGCGTGGTGTCGCGTTGGAAATCGAACGGCAGCTTCTTGTAGAGCGAAGTCGAGATCGCATTGTTGGGCGCGACGAACAACAGCGTGTAGCCGTCCGCCGGCGAGTTGATCGCGGCGGCAGCGGCGATATTGCCGCCGGAGCCGGCGCGGTTCTCGACCACGAATTGCTGACCGAGACGATCCGACAGCCACTGGCTCATGATGCGCGCGACGATATCGACCGGGCCGCCGGGGGCAAAGCCGATCAGCCAGCGCACCGGGCGGTTCGGATAATCGGCCGCGGAGGTGGGGACAACGAAGCCGAGGCAGCAGACCAAACCGAGCAATGCAGCACGGACCAACCGGAACATCGTCTCTCCCATCATTTTCTTGCGTCATTTTCTTGTGACTGTTGCCCGCAATGGTTTCACAAAACGCCGGCTTTGCCTACGACCACCCGCGTGCGACGATAGTCTGCCCTGCGGGAGTGCAACTTGAGGCTTGAGATGAAATTCGCTGTTATGATTTGCGCAGGCGCGCTGCTGGTCGCGGGCGGCGCGGCGGCGCAAGAGGGAGGCAAGGTTTTGTCGAAGACCACGATCCATTTCGCCACGGCGACGCCGGGCGGCGGCTTTCCGCTCTATGGCAACGCGCTCGCCGAAGTCATGAACGCGGCCGATCCGACGCTGTCGATCGAGCCGCGCAACACCAAGGGCTCCAACGAGAACATTCCGCTGCTCGAGGCTGATGCCGTCGATATCGCAACCGTTGCGGGCGAGCCGTCCTACGAGGCCTTCAAGGGGATCGGCCAGCCGCCTGCGACCAAACTGAAGATCCTCACTGCGATGTATTCAAGCCCGGGCATGTTCGTGGTCCGCGCCGACAGCCCCTACAAGACGATTCATGACCTCGTCGGCAAGCCGATCGCTTTCGGTGCCAAGGGCTCGGGCCTGCCGATTCTCTCGCGCTACATCCTCGACGGCATCGGGCTGAAGCAGGACGAAGACTTCAAGTCGATCTATCTCGATCGCGCCGGCGATGGCCCTGTCATGGTCGAGGACGGCCGCGCCGCAGCACTTTGGGGCGCCGGTATCGGCTGGCCCGGCTTCACCAAGATGGCCGAGAGCGCGATCGGTGCCCGCTTCATCGCGCCGACTGTTGACGAGATCGCGCGGATCCGCGCCAAGCACACCTTCCTGAAGCCGCTGACGATTGCCGCGAATAGCTACCCGAAGCAGACCGAGGCGATCTCTTCGGTGGGCTCCTGGAGCTACATCCTGGTGCGCGCAAGCCTGCCCGATGATGTCGCCTACCGGCTGGCGAAAACGCTGCACGGCGTCGAGGCTGATTTCTGCAAGAAGCTCGCGCAGGCCTGCGAGACGACGGCGGCGAACACCGTCGCCGCCGCGCCTGACATCAACCTGATCCACCCCGGCGTGCTCAGATATTTTCGCGAGATCGGGGTGGTGAAGTGACCTTTGTATGAAGGCGCAGCGCTTCATACAAAGGTCATTCCGGGGCGCGCAGCGAACTACGGTGCGCAATTGCGCACCTGAGAATCTCGAGATTCCGGGTCTGGTCCTTACGGACCATCCCGGAATGACTGCTACGCAGTCACTTCTTCACCATCGCGCAGGCCGGGTCCGGCGGGCCGAACGCGTCGTCGCCGGAAATCTTCGCCAGGATCTTGTAATAGTCCCACGGATATTTCGATTCAGCCGGCGTCTTGACCTGTACCAGCCAGAGGTCGTGCACCATCAGATTGTCCTCGCGCAGTTTGCCGTTGCGGGCGAAGAAATCCTCGACCGGCTTCTCGCGCATCTTGGCCGCGACCTTCAGCGGCTCGTCGGTGCCGCTCTCCTTGATGGCGGTCAGATAGGCCGTGACGGAGGAATAGACGCCGGCCTGCCACATCGTCGGCATCCGGTTCATCTTGGCGAAATAGCGCTTCGACCATTCGCGGGTCTTGTCGTCCATGTCCCAGTAGAACGAGGTGGTCAGCAACAGCCCCTGCGCGGCCGATAGCCCGATCGAGTGGATGTCGGTGATCAAGGCCAGCAGCGCGGCCATCTGTTGGCCGCCGCTCATGATGCCGAACTCGCCGGCGGTCTTGATCTCGTTGGTGTTGTTCGGGGGCCCGCCGGCAATGCCGATGATCTTGGCCTTCGAGGCCTGCGCCTGCAGGATGAAGGACGACAGATCCGGCGTCGCAAACGGCGGCCGCACCGCGCCGAGCACCTTGCCGCCGTTCTTGGTCACCACGGCGGACGCGTCCTTCTCCAAGGAGTGGCCGAACGCGTAGTCGTCGGTGATGAAGAACCAGCTGTCGCCGCCGCGTTTCACCACCTCCTGCGCGGTACCGACGGCGAGCGCGCGGGTGTCGAACACCCATTGCATGGCGTAGGGCGAGCAGAACTTGCCGTGGAAATCGGTCGCGCCGGTCGAATGGGTGATAAACAGCTTCTTCTTCTCATTGGCGATGTTCTGCACCGCGAGCCCGACCGCGGACACCGGCACGTCGACGATGAGATCGACCTGGTCGACGTCATACCAGCGCCGCGCGATGCCGGCGCCGATGTCGGGCTTGAGCTGGTGGTCGCCGACGATCACGGTGATTGGCTTGCCCAGCACCGTGCCGCCGAAATCGTCGACCGCCATCTGTGCTGCGGTGACGGACCCCTGTCCGGTCGGCGTCGAAGCCGGGCCGTTCATGTCGGTCAGCACGCCGATCTTGACCACATCGTCGGACACCTGCGCCAACGCGGCCGACGAGGCCAGCAGCGCGGCCGCGAGCGTCCCACACATGGATAGTCGCCTGGCGATCATTCCGTTTCCCTCCCTGGATTGGCGCATTGGCCCATTATTGCTTGTGCCGGGCCTTCCGGACCCGGTCATATTGGTTTCTTTTGCAACCATTTTGGGGTCCGCGTCAACGCGTCTTCGGTCTAATGGCGCCGCCCGGGGAAGGCTTCGGGGGAGTTTATTTCGCATCCGATTCAGTCCATAGCGGGCCATGACAACAGCTCAGCGCCTGCCGGTTTCGCTCACTCCACTCGAGGCGGCGCTGGACGCCGTGCTGCGCGGACTCGTGCCGGTGGCGCCGCGCGAATTGCCGTTGGCCGAGGCCCTGCACGGCATCGCGGCCGAGATGCCGGCCTTGCGCGCGCACCCGCCGCGCGACGTCGCGATCGGTGATGGTTGGGCGATGCGTGCCAACGATCTGGTCGGTGCGTCCTCCTACGCGCCATTGCCGCTGGGCGTGCCTCCGGTCTGGGTCGAGGCGGGTGAGGCGATGCCCGACGGCGCCGATTGCGTGGTCGATGCCGATGTGATCGACGCCTCCGGACCGATGGCACAAGTGCTCGGCGAGGCGATCCCGGGGCAGGGTGTGCGGCGCGCCGGCAGCGATGTTGCCGAAGGGCGGACGGTGATCGAGGCGGGGCGGTGCGTGCTGCCGCGTGACCTCCTGCTGTTGCGCGCGGCTGGGGTGGACAGGCTGATGGTGCGGCGGCCGCGGCTTTGCGTCGTCAATATTCCCGGCGGTCAGGTGTCGGCGCAGTTCGTCGCAGAGGCCGCGCGTATGGCCGCCGCCGAAATCGTATGCACTGAGGCCGCGGGCCGCGATGCCGCGGCGATTGCAGCCGCACTCGATCCGCGTGCCTGCGATCTGCTGATCACGATCGGCGGCAGCGGCGTCGGCCGCACCGATGCGGCGGTGACGGCGCTTGCCGGGCGCGGCGAGGTGCTGGCGCATGGCATTGCGTTGCAGCCCGGCCGCACCGCGGCCGTGGGCCGGATCGGCACCACGCCAGTCGTCGCATTGCCGGGAGCGCCGGATCAAGCCTTCGCCGCATGGTGCGCCATTGCGATTCCCGTGCTCGATCGGCTGTCGGGACGGCGCCCGCGCGAGACGCTCGGATTGCCGCTGGCGCGCAAGGTCGCATCCAGCGTCGGCGTCGCCGAGATCGTGCTGCTCGCGCGTCAGCAGGACGCCTGGATGCCACTGGCGATCGGCGACCTCTCGCTCGATGCGATCGCGCGCGCCGAAGCCTGGCTGGTTGTATCAGGCGCCGCCGAAGGCTTTGCGGCGGGCACGTCCGTCGATGCCTATATGTTGCGGGAGTGAGTGCCTGAAATGACCGACACGCCCGTGCCGAATCCGAGGCCATCCGTCGATCAGGACCAGTTCCTGACCATCCTCTCCCGCGAGGAGGCGCTGGCGCGCTTCGAGGCCGCCCTGTTTCCCCGCGCGGTGCCGCGCGAATTACGGGCACTCGCCGATACGCTCGGCTGCGCGCTGGCGGAGGACGTGGTCGCGCCGATCGACGTGCCGCCGTTCGATCGCTCCAATGTCGACGGCTTTGCCGTGCGCTCCGCCGATCTCGCGGCCGCTGGCGAAGCGGCGCCGGTGCGGCTGGTGCTGAACGACGAGACGATCGCCTGCGGCACCGCGCCGACCCGGCCGGTGCTGTCGGGAACCGCAACACCGATCGCAACCGGCGGCCCGCTGCCGCGTGGCGCCGATGCCGTCGTGATGGTCGAGCACACCCAGCCTGCGGGTGATCGCGCGATCGAGGTGCGGCGCGCCACCTCGCCCGGACAATTTGTGTCCTATGCCGGTTCGGACATCGCGCGCGGCGAGGCGCTGCTGCGTGCCGGCACCGTGATCGGCTCGCGTGAGATCGGCATGCTGGCGGCCTGCGGCATCGCCGGCGTTCAGGTGGCGCGGCGGCCGCGGGTCGCGATCCTCTCGACCGGCGACGAACTGGTGCAACCCGGTCGGCCGTTGCGGCCGGCCGCGATCTACGACACCAATGGCGCGATCGTCACGGCGGCGATCGCCGAGAATGGCGGCGACGCGGCGTTCCTCGGCGCGATCGCGGATGATGAGGCTGAGCTCGAGGCCGCCATGCGCAACGCGCTGGCCGAGAGCGACATGCTGGTGTTGTCGGGCGGTACATCGAAAGGCGCCGGCGACGTCTCGCACCGGATCATCGCGCGGCTCGGCGAGCCCGGCATCATCGCCCATGGCGTGGCGCTGAAACCGGGCAAGCCGCTGTGCCTTGCGGTCTGCGATGGCAAGCCGGTGGTGATCCTGCCGGGATTTCCGACCTCGGCGATGTTCACCTTCCACGACATGATCGTGCCTGTGCTGCGCCGGATGGCCGGCCTGCCGCCGCGCTCGGATGCCAAGGTGAATGCAAAGGTGCCGGTGCGGATCGCCTCCGAACTCGGCCGCACCGAGTTCGTGATGGTGTCGCTGGTCGAGGGTGTCGGGGGCCTGATCGCCTATCCCACCGGCAAGGGCTCCGGCGCGATCACGTCATTTGCGCAGGCCGACGGTTTCCTGAAGATCGATGCGCTCGCCGACCAGATGCCGGCGGGCAGCGATGCCGAGGTGACGCTGTTCACGCCGCATGTGCGGGTGCCCGATCTCGTGATCGTCGGCAGCCATTGCACCGGGCTCGACCTCGTCACCGCGCCGCTGGCCCGCGCCGGCCTTGCGGTGCGTTCGATCGCGGTCGGCAGCCTTGGCGGGCTGGCGGCGGCCAAGCGCGGCGAATGCGATCTGGCGCCGATCCATCTGTTCGACGACAAGACCGAGACCTACAACACGCCGTATCTCGCCGACGGCCTCGAGCTCGTGCCCGGCTGGCGGCGCATGCAGGGCATCGTGTTCCGCAAGGGCGACAGGCGCTTTGAGGGCTTGAGTGCGCAAGCGGCGGTGCGCGCCGCGCTCGCCGATCCCGCCTGCATCATGGTCAACCGCAACCAGGGTGCCGGCACCCGTATTCTGATCGATCGGCTGCTCGCGGGCGCGCGGCCGGACGGCTACTGGAATCAGCCACGCTCGCACAACGCGGTAGCGGCCGCCGTGGCGCAGCAGCGCGCCGATTGGGGCATGACCATCGCGCCGGTCGCCGATGCGTCCGGGCTCGGTTTCATTCCACTCGCCGAAGAGCATTATGATTTTGCGCTGGTGACGGCGCGCAAGCGGCGGCCGGCGGTGCAGGCCTTTCTCGACGCGCTGGCGTCGGATGAAAGCCGTGCCGCGCTGGAGAAGGCGGGCTTCAGGCCGGCAGCGCCGGACGGAGGGCCGCTCGCGGCATGAGGGGCGTTTGGTGTTGGCCGGGCTGGCATGACATGGGCTGCCAGCCGATATAAGCATGCTGGAGGCCGGGTGAAACAACGGCCTGCTTCGTCGCTTCGCGTCGCAGTGACGGAGCAACAACAGGTTCCTGAGCGGAAATGGACAGAATGAAAGTGATTGGCCTCGCGGGATGGAGCGGCGCCGGCAAGACCACCTTGCTGTCGCGGGTGATCCCTTATCTGCTTGGCCGCGGCTTGCGTGTCTCCGTAATCAAGCATGCCCACCACGATTTCGACGTCGACGTGCCCGGCAAGGATTCCTGGGTGCATCGGCAGTCCGGCGCGACCGAGGTGCTGGTGTCCTCGACACGGCGCTGGGCCATGATGCACGAGCTGCGCGGGGCGAGCGAGCCGCAACTGCCGGAGCTGCTCGGCAAGATGGCGCGGGTCGATCTGGTCGTGGTCGAGGGCTTCAAGCGCGAGCCGATCAACAAGATCGAGGTGCATCGCGCGGCCAATGGCAAGCCGCTGCTGTTTCCCGACGACGCGAGCGTGGTCGGGATCGCCAGCGATGTCCCGGTCGAAACCACGCTGCCGGTGGCTCACCTCGACGGCATCGAAGACGTGGCGGCATTAATGCTGCGGTTTGCGATTCCGGTCGACGATGTGTTGGGGAGGGGTCCCGCCGATCGCTGACGGGGCCGGTTTTTCCTGATCGAGAAGGCGAATGGAACGATAGACAAGTCAAATGCTGCATCGCCGCGTACGGGTTAATTACAGCCTGATATCTACCTTTTGCCTATCGACACCTGTTCTCCAATTCTGCACGAATTGATAATCTCCACTGGGTTGTGGAGATGGAGTCGTGCCCGGACAAAGGCACGTGGGTGGCTGAGGCAAGCCTCCTTCCAGATCGGGCCGCACGGCCGGGGGCATATCCGGACGCGTCGGGGGTTAAAATTCCGGAGTGCGCATGGCTGGTCCCGGCGCATGCAAGGAATTGTGCGGAACGACCGCGTCATGGTTGTCCGCAACGGGGCTGAGACGGGATCGAAGACGGCAGATACGCCAGACGCAACGGCGGCTGCATGGGAGGTTTCAATGACCACGATGAGCAGCGCCGGAACCGTATCCGGGGCAGGCGCAGGTTTCCTCGACAAGGAACGGACGATTGCGACCGCCGGCTTCAACCGTTGGCTGGTGCCACCCGCGGCGCTGTGTATCCATCTGTGCATCGGCATGTCCTACGGGCTCAGCGTGTTCTGGCTGCCGCTGTCGCGCGCGATCGGCCTCGACAAGCCGGCCGCGTGCCAGAACCCCTCGGTGATCGGTGACCTCTTCACGACCACTTGCGACTGGCAGGTCACCAACCTGCTGATCATCTTCACCATCGGCATCGTGGTGCTCGGCCTGTCGGCCGCGCTGTTCGGCGGCTGGCTGGAACGCGCCGGTCCGCGCAAGGCGGGCTTCGTCGCGGCGCTGTGCTGGTCCGGCGGGTTCGCGATCTCCGCGTTCGGGGTCTACGTCCACCAGCTCTGGCTGCTGTGGATCGGCCTCGGCCTGATCGGCGGCGTCGGCCTCGGCCTCGGCTACATCTCGCCGGTGTCGACGCTGGTGAAGTGGTTCCCCGACCGGCGTGGCATGGCGACCGGCATGGCGATCATGGGATTCGGCGGCGGCGCGATGATCGGTTCACCGCTCGCCGATCTCCTGATCAACTACTTCAAGACACCGACCTCGATCGGCGTCTGGCAGACCTTCCTGGCGATGGCGGTCATCTATTTCGTGTTCATGATGATCGGCGCTTTCGGCTATCGCGTGCCGCCGGCCGGCTGGCGTCCCGACGGCTGGACGCCGCCGGCGGCCTCCAATCGCATGATCAGCTCGGCCAATGTCCACCTCGACAACGCGCACAAGACGCCGCAGTTCTGGTTGATCTGGATGGTGCTCTGCATGAACGTCTCTGCCGGAATCGGCGTGCTGGCGATGGCCTCGCCGATTTTGCAGGAGATCTTCGGTGGTGCGCTGATCGGCAAGCCCGGGGTCGGCTTCGCCGCGCTGGATGCCGGACAGAAGGCTGCAACCGCGACCATCGCGGCGGGAGGCTTCGTCGGCCTGCTGTCGCTGTTCAACATCGGCGGCCGGTTCTTCTGGGCGTCGCTGTCGGACAAGATCGGCCGCAAGACCACCTACTACACGTTCTTCATCCTCGGCATCGTGCTCTATGCGCTCGCGCCGAGCTTTGGCCATATGGGATCGCGAGCCCTGTTCGTCGGAGCCTTCTGCATCATCCTGACGATGTATGGCGGCGGCTTCGCCACCATCCCGGCCTATCTCGCCGATATCTTCGGCACGCAATTCGTCGGCGCCATCCATGGCCGCCTGCTGACGGCGTGGTCGACGGCCGGCGTCGTCGGTCCGTTGCTGGTCGGCTATATCAGGGATGCGCAGCTTCAGGCCGGGATCGAGCGCGCGTTGGTCTACGATCGCACCATGTACATCCTGGCAGGCCTGCTGGTCGTCGGCCTGATCTGCAATTCGCGGATCCGGCCGGTCGAGTCCAAGTGGCACATGAGCGAGGCCGAACTCGCCAGGCTTCAGGCCGAGACGGCAAGTGCTGCGGCGTCCGGCCCGAGTGGATCGTTCGGCATCGGCAAGGGCGGCTTCGACACCAAGGCGCTGTTGTTCTGGGCCTTTGTGGCGATTCCGCTGGCCTGGGGCGTTTACAAGACGCTTCAGAAGGCGGCCCTGATTTTCTGATCGCGTAAACCAAGGTGCGATGCGATCAGCATCGCGCCTTGGTGCGCTGTTTGAGAATGAATAGTTTCGGAAAACCGCTTCACACTTTCCCCGATCAATGCTCGAATCGCCAGGGCACGCCGCAAGTCGGCGTTGTCTGACGTTCTTTGGCGTTCACACGTCCCGACCCATCACCACATCGATTTCAAGACACGGGGAACTTTCATGATTCGCATCGGCACTCTTCTGGTGGCGGCCACGCTCGTTGCCGGGCTGCAGGCCGCGTCGGCCCAGACCAGCGCGGCGCCCGAGGCCAAGCCGTCACGCGTCAAGCTGACGATGGAGAAGCTGAAGGAGATGAAGGCGACCTGGGTTGCCAACCGGCCCAAGATGAGGGCGTGCCGCGCCGAGGTGAAGGCCAAGGGGCTGACCGGCGACGACCGCTGGTTCTACATGGAAGATTGCATGAGCAAGACCTGAGCCTCCAGGTTCTTGTCTTGACGCGCTATCTTCGCGGACCGAAATCCATCCCGGATCAAGTCCGGGACCGGCTATTGCCCGAGAGAGCTCTGGTTGGTGGTCAATCCGCGACGGTCGTCGACCAGACGCCGTCCTGGTAGCGCAGCGACGCGGTATCCGCAGCGGTCAGGTCGACTTCGAAGGCGTTGACCTTGGCCAACATCTCCTGGCTCAGCATCGTGCCGGAAACGATCTGCTGCTGAAACCAGACCCGGACCACGTCAACCGGGGTGAGCAACACCAAGCCGGCTCCGACGGCGTCTCGTCCCACAAAGATGGGCAACGATCGTTGCACGCCGTCGGGGCCCGCGGAGGATCCCTCCAGGCCGGGGTGAATCGGGCCGTAGCTGTTCGAGAACGCGATGAAGCTGGAGGGGCTGGCATCGGCCGCCGGCTTCACGACGCCCGCGGCGTCGATGCTGGCGATGGCCTGCCTGATAAGCCCGACATCGACGACATTGGTCTCGATCGCGACCTGCGTGCCCGCGGTGAAGAAATTGGTACCGAACAGCCTGTAGTTCGGAAGCCATGAGAAGCGGGTCGACGGCAAGTAGTTGGAAATGGACTGGCAGACGACGGAGTAGATGCCGTTGGTCTTCTGGGCAAAGCACAGATTGTATTGGCCTGACTTCAGGGAATGGTAGTCGGAATCGGACCAGGCGCCGGACGTCTCGCTCCACTTGCCGCCCTGATAGAGCAGCCGTGCGGCATCCTTCGCGCCAAGATCGACCTCGATCGAATTTTCGATGGAGCGGGGGTCGACAATGGTGCTCGTGACGATGTCCTGCTGCAGCCAGACGCGCACATTGTCATCGGGCGTGATGACAATGATGCCCGGCCCCTTGACCAATGTTGCGAAGACCGGCGTCGTCTGCTGAACATTGTCCGGCCCGATCAACGCGCGGCTCATTCCAACGCCGATCGGCTGCCCATACTGGTTGTTGATCGTGATGCTTTCGGGCATCCCGCCGACGGCCGGAGGGTGGAATACGGCGTCCGCGTCAAGCGTCGACTGCTGGCCCGGCGCGATCGCCACGGTGTTGGTGTCGATCGTGATCACGCTGCCGATGTTGAGCGACGAGGTGCCGAACACTCCGTATTGCGAAATCAGGCTGAATGGGTTGCTGGCGAGATAATCGCTGAAGCACCGCCAGACGATGCCGGAATTGGTCGCGGCGAAGCAGAGCAAATACCGGTTGGTCTTCAGAAATTCGAGATCGTCCAATGCGACCTGGATTTCAATGGACTTGGTCATGATCGCAATTCCCTTCGGCCTCACGCGGCGCCGGACGGTCGGCTCCGTCTGGAGCCAAACGCTTGCTTCGTGACGTGCGCGCCGTCACCACCCCGTTGGAAAATCAGCTTGTGCCAGTCCTCGCCGCGTTTCCATCAAGCATCAACCGTAGACGTTATCCGTCCACGAAGACAATCTATGATTGGGCCGGGCCGCGATTATTTTGATGCGCCGACGGGGTGTGAACCGACGGCGAAGGCAGATGCGCATGCGCATTCTGTTCAGGCTATCTCGACGGCGACGCTTGCGTTGCCGACAGCGGTGCCAGGCTGCCTGTGATCACTCCGCCGCGGCAGGCGTTGCCTTGGCGCCCTCGAGCGCGGCGGCGATCGCGTCGTCGACCCGTTCGAGCCAGATGAACTCCAGCTTGGCACGGGCGCCGGCCGGGATGTCGTCGAAGTCGCGCTTGTTGCGCGCCGGCAGCATCACGCGGGTCAGGCCGGCGGCCGCGGCCGCAACGACCTTCTCCTTGATGCCGCCGACCGGAAGCACGAGGCCGCGCAGCGAGATCTCGCCGGTCATCGCGGTGTCGCTGCGCACGGTACGATCCGTCAGCAGCGAGGTGAGGGCGGTGAACATCGCGACACCCGCGCTCGGGCCATCCTTCGGCGTAGCACCTGCGGGGACGTGGACGTGGATGTCGCTCTTCTCGAAGATCGCCGGGTCGATGCCGAGCTGCGAGGCCCGGCTTTTCACCAGCGTCATCGCGGCCTGCACGCTTTCGCGCATGACGTCGCCGAGCTGTCCGGTGATCATCAGCGCGCCTCTGCCCGGCGTACGTGACGCTTCGATGAACAGGATGTCGCCGCCGACTGGGGTCCAGGCGAGCCCGGTCGCGACGCCGGGAATGCTGGTGCGCATCGCGATCTCGCTCTCGAACCGCGGCTGGCCCAGAAGTGCCACGATGTCCTTTGCGGCGATGACGACGCGGCTCGTGCTGCCTTCGGCGATCTGCACCGCGACGTTGCGGAACACCTTGCCGATCTCGCGCTCCAGATTGCGGACGCCGGCCTCGCGGGTGTAGCTCTTGATGATCATCCTGATGGCATCGGGCTCGAGCTCGACCTGGTCGGCCTTCAGCCCGTTGGCTTCGAGCTGGCGACGCACCAGATAACGCTTCGCGATCTCGAGTTTCTCCTCTTCGGTATATCCCGCGAGGCTGATGATCTCCATGCGGTCGAGCAGCGGTCCCGGCACGCCGTCGAGCATGTTCGCGGTCGCGATGAAGACGACGCGCGAGAGGTCGAAGGGAATGCCGAGATAATTGTCGCGGAACGTTCCGTTCTGCTCGGGGTCGAGCACTTCGAGCATCGCGGCCGACGGATCGCCCTGGACGCCGCGGCCCATCTTGTCGATCTCATCCAGCATCATCACGCAATTGCGCGCGCCGGTCTTCTTGATGGCCTGGATGATGTTGCCGGGCAGCGCGCCGATATAGGTGCGGCGGTGGCCGCGGATCTCGGCCTCGTCATGCACGCCGCCGAGGCTGACCCGCACGAAGGGCCGGCTCATCGCGCGCGCGATCGATTGGCCGAGCGAGGTCTTGCCGACGCCGGGCGGCCCGACGAAGCAGAGAATCGGCGCCTTGCCGCCGGGCGCCAGCTTGCGCACGGCCAGATATTCGATGATGCGGCCTTTGATCTTCTCAAGGCCGTAATGGTCCTGGTCGAGGATCTTGCGCGCTTCCGCGATGTCGATCGGCTTCTCCTCCGGAATGCTCCAGGGCAGCTCGATCAGCCAGTCGAGATAGCTGCGCACCATGCCGGATTCGGCTGCTGCCTCCGGCATCCGCTCATAGCGGCGCAGCTCCTTTTGCGCCTGGCTCTCGGCCTCGGGTGGCATCTTGGCATCAATGATCGCCTTGGTCAGCTCGGCCACTTCGGCCGCCTTGCCGTCGCCTTCGCCGAGCTGGCGCTGGATGGTCGCCATCTGCTCGCGCAGGATCGCCTCGCGCTGGCGCTCGTCGAACACGGCCCTGGTCTTCTGTCCGATCTCCTGGCTCAGCCGCAGCACCTCGATGCGCTCGGCGAGATGCCGCGACACCTTGTCCATCCGCAGCGCAAGATCGATGGTCTCGAGGATGTCCTGCTTGTCCTGCGGCTTGAGGTCCATGAAGGAGGTCGCAAGGTCGGCGAGCGTTGCCGGCGACGTCGTGCCCTGCAGCGCCGCGGCCAGTTCCGGCGGCGCCTGTGGCAGCAGTTGCGCTGCCTCCATCGCCTGGCGTTGCAAATTGAGGAAGCGCGCCTCGATCTCGGGTGAGGTTGCCGTCGGCTCCGGGATCTGCTGAACGCGCGCTGCCAGGAACGGCGTCCCCGGGAGATAGTCGAGTACGCGCATACGCGCCACGCCCTGGCAGACCAGATGATGGCTGTCGTCGGGGCCGGTGAGGTAGCGAACCACATTGGCGACGGTGCCGACGCGGTAGAGACCATCGGGGCCGGGGTCGTTGGTCTCCGGATCGCGCTGCAGCAGGATGCCGATCTGGCGCTGTTCGCGCACCGCCTGCTGTGCGGCGGCGATCGATGTCGCGCGCGCGATCGTGATCGGGATGATCACGTCCGGAAACAGCACGGTGTTGCGAACCGGGACGATGATGAGGGCATCCGCCGGAATCGGCGTCGAACGATCGGACGAGGATACCGGCGCTGCGCTTGCTACATCGGACATGCCGAACTCCTCAGCTCAATTTTCCAAGCCGCAGCCCGACGCAGCCATGCGCGGCGAAGCGGGTGATGGTGTAGCGGCCGATTGGCAGCGCAATGCGGCGCTCGAACCGTCCCTGCGGCAGTTCGAGCCGCAGGATGCGGGCATCGCGCAGTTCCGCGGGCAATGCGCGGCGCCCGCTGACCACGAGCGTCGCGCCATCGAGCGCCGCCTCCACCTCATCGGGGTCGACTCCCGGCAGCGCCACCAGGATGAGGATTTCGTCGTCGGTCTCGATCACGTCGATCGGCGGTTCCCAGCTCGGCTCGCGGTTTCCGGTGCGCGGATGCAGATTCAGGAAGCGCTGATGCATGCGCTCGGCCCGCGCCAGCGTCTCGATCGCATCTGACAGCATCCAGTTGATGGGATCCTTGGGCTGCATGGGCACCTCACTGCGTCCGACCTGCGGACCGGGAGGTTACCGGTGTTGCCGCCGACCGTAAACCGGCCCCGGACAGGGCAAATCGGGGGCAAAAGCCCCGCGATGTCCCGATTTGCAGCGAGCCCGCGAGGCGGCTGCCCTTTATGCCGTGCCTATGCGGCTTGGCTGCGGGCCATCTCGAATTCCTACGGTCTTATCAGCATCTTCCGGGGTGACGCGGTGCGCTCGCGCGCGCCGCCAAAAGGAAGGTGGGACATGACCTTGCTCTATGCACACGATGCCCGGCTGCACGCCTCGGCCGGCGCCTCTCGTTTCACGCTCCGGCGGGCGATCAAGCGGATCGGCGCCGCCTTCAGGATGATCCACAGCGCCATCGCGGCCGCGAAGATCCACCGGCTGCGCAACGAGCTCCTGCTGCATCGCGGCCACGACAGCTGGGCGCGAATGAATCTGGATGTCGGTAGCCTCGGCGCGGACGCCGAGAAATATCCGCGGGCTCCGGTCGTGCTCGGCGAGAAGTGGGATTACTGAGATGCGCGTATCGTCATCATCATCATCGACTGGTATCGCCGCGCTGCTACGCAGCGCCGCAGACTCGTTGTTCAAGTTCCTCGCCTGGATCGGCAAGGAGCCGGTCACGGTCTACCGGCCCGAGGCGCATTACATGCGCGGTCCCGGACCGGCCTGGCGGGCCAAGCATTTGCCGGGTCAGGTCGCTTCACTTCGCCGCGTCAGGTGATCGAGGATGTTCATCGGGAGCGGAAACACCACGGTCGAGGAGCGCTCGCCCGCGATGTCATGCAGCGCCTCGAAATAGCGTAGCTGCATGGCCTGCGGCTCCTGGGCGAGGATTCGGCCCGCCTCGACGAGTTTCTCGGCGGCCTGCTGCTCGCCCATCGCGTTGATCACCTTGGCGCGCCGCAACCGTTCCGCCTCGGCTTGCTTGGCAATCGCCCGCACCATGGTTTCGTTGAGATCGATATCCTTGATCTCGATTGCGGTGACCTTGATGCCCCAGACGTCGGTCTGCTTGTCGAGGATCTCCTGGATGTCGGCGTTCAGCCTGTCGCGTTCGGCGAGCATCTCGTCGAGTTCGTGCTTGCCGAGCACCGAGCGCAGCGTGGTCTGTGCGAGCTGACTGGTCGCGGCCATGTAGTCGCCGACCTTGATGATGGCGCGTTCGGCATCGACGATGCGGAAGTAAAGGACGGCGTTGACCTTGACCGAGACGTTGTCGCGGGAAATCACGTCCTGTGGCGGCACGACCTGGACCATCACCCTGAGATCGACCTTCACCAGCTGCTGCACGACCGGAATGAGGATGATGAGCCCCGGGCCCTTCACGCTGGTGAAGCGGCCGAGCGTGAAGACGACGCCGCGCTCATATTCGCGCAGCACGCGAACCGCCTGGGTCAGGAATATGATGACAAGCAGCACGAGTGCCGCATAGGCGAAATAATCAAGCGTCATGCTGTACCTCCTTGGCCGGCGGCGGCCGGCGTGCGCCGGACCACCAGCGTCAAATCGATGATGTTGGCCACTTCGACCGTCTCTCCGGACTTGAACGTCTCGGTGCCGCGCGCTTGCCAGCGTTCACCGTTGGTGAAGACGTGACCTGTGGTCTCGGACCAGTCGAGCACTTCGGCCGGCAGGCCGCGCATGGCCTGCGCGCCGAGGAGGGCGGGTCCCCTGGCGGCGCGGCGAAGTGCGCCGAGGACGGCAAGGAAGAAAGTGACGAACACCGCGACGGTGATGCCGATGACCCACCATGACAGCGCGTAGCCGGGCGCTTCGACCCTGAACAGCATCAGCGCGCCCAGCACAAAGGCAACGATGCCTCCAAGGCCAATCACGACGGTCGGGTTGAAGGCTTCGATGGCGAGCAGCGCGATTCCGACCAGCATCAGGGCAAAGCCGGCGTAGTTGATCGGCAGCAGATTGAGAGAATACAGGCCGAGCAGCAGACAGATCGTACCGACGATTCCCGGGGCGACCGTGCCCGGGGTCATGAATTCAAAGATCAGCCCGTAGATGCCGACCATCAGCAGAATGAATGCGACGTTCGGATCGGTGATGACCGCCAGGACCCGCGAGATCCAGCCGGGATCGATGGCTTCGAGCACGGCATCCTTGGTCGCCAGCCGTTGCGTCTTGCCGCCTGCGACCTCCACCACGCGACCATCGACCTGCCTGAGCAATTCGGCCGGATCGCGCGCGACGAGGTCGATGACACCGGCCTGCAACGCGCCGTTGGCGGAAAGCGTGGCGGCATCGCGGACCGCCTTTTCGGCCCAGTCGGCATTGCGGCCACGCAGCTCAGCAAGGCTGCGGATGAAGGCGACGGCATCATTCGTCACCTTCGCCGTCATGGCGTCCTTCGGCTCGGATGGGTGATCGCCATCCTTGCTGTCTTTGCCGTCCTTGTCCGGGGCGGCGCCCGGCAGACCGGGTATCGGACCGCCAATCTGCACCGGCGTCGCGGCGCCGATATTGGTGCCCGGCGCCATGGCGGCAATATGGGCCGCATAGAGAATGTAGGTCCCGGCGCTCGCGGCATGGGCGCCGGAGGGAGCGACGTAGCCGACGACAGGAATCGGCGAGGCGAGCACATCGGCGATGATCTCGCGCATGCTGGTAGAGAGACCGCCCGGTGTATTCAGGCGCAGGATGACAATCTCGGCGTGCCGTTCGGCGGCCTTGGCCAAAGCCGTCTTCACATAGCTGGCCGACGCCGGTCCGACCGCGCCATCGATCGCAATGGTCATGGCAAGGCGGCTGTTCTCCTCCGCGGCGCCTGGACGGATGGAGACAACCAGCGCGACGAAGACGGTCGCCGCAACGAGGGCCGCCTTGAAGGTCTGCACGGCAAGCACTCCCTTGTCAGGGATATGGGGCGCCGTTCTGGAACCTCAATATGGCAGTGGCGTCACCGACGATGCGCGCCGAGGTCATTGTGCATTGCGATGACGGGCGTTGCGAACAGATGGTTCACGACTCCGCTTGACCCCGCTGCGTCGGCGAGGCCTGCAATCGCTTGCGCGACCTCGGCCTTTGCGGATGCGTCCAATTGCACGATCGGCAGGCGCGTCGTCGGCTGCATGAATCCAAGCAGCGCGAGTGCGAACTTCAGGGCGGTGGGATGCTCCCGCTCCAGCAGCGTTGTGATCGGCATGAGCCGCCGGTGCAGCTCGCACGCTTGATGCAGCCGCCCCTCACGGACATTCCGGTGAATGGCCGCGCAAAGGTCAGGCGCGACATTCGACATTGACGAGATGCAGCCATCGCCATCAGCGGCGAGATAGGCGAGCGACGTCGTGTCGTCGCCGGTCAACAGCCGGAAGCTTGCCGGCAGGTGCGATCGCAGCCGCGTCAGCCGGGCGATGTCGCCGCTGCCGTCCCGCAACCCGGCGAATTGCGGCGATCGCGCGAGCTCTATGAGCGTGTCGTCGGGCAAGCCGCGCACCGTTCGCGCCGGGATATCGTGCAGGATGACGGGCAGCGTCGTCGCTGCGGCGATGGCGCGGAAATGCGCTGCCATGCCTGACGGCATCGGCTTGTTGTAGTAGGGCACCACAGACATGACGGCGTCCGCGCCGGCGGCTTCCGCGGCTTGCGTGAAAATGATCGCCCGCTCGGTCGCGTTCGATCCGGCGCCGGCGATGATGCGCACCCGGTGGCGGGCGACGTCGACGGCGATGCGGACCAGCTGCTCGCGCTCCGCCGGCTCCAATGTCGAATTTTCGCCCGATGTCTCGCCGACCACCAGCGCGGTGGCGCCGGCGGCGATCTGGCGCTCGCAAAGCCGGCCGAACGCGGCCTCGTCGATCCCGCCCTGGTCGTTGAAGGGCGTCGGAAGGTCGGGGATGTAACCCGAGAGCCATTCGGCCGGCTGTGGAGGGCAGAGCATCTGGGGCTCAGGCGACGCGGCTGATGGGGATGCCGGCGGTCGCCCGGCTGTGCATGTCGAGCTCGATCTCGCGCGACAGCTCAACGAGCATTTCGGGGTGCTGGCCGTTTTCGAACAGCGCGTATTTGACGGCTTGGGCGCGATTGACGAACAGGCCGCCATAAAGGCCGTTCTGCTCCTGGGCGACCCATTGGCCGCGCCGGTTGCGGCCGATGAAGACGATGGAAGATGCCGAGCTGCACGAGGGAGGTTCGACGAGTTTCACGTTAGTCAGTCCTTTTCAAAGTCAACGTCACGCATTCAATGTCGGTCTTGCCGGATATGAAATCGAGCGCGAGCGGCAACCGATGTCATAGGAGGCGCATAGGATTTTCGGGATGGGTTTCAGAGCGTTTTCGAGCGAAGTGGATGCCGGTTCGCGTAAAGAAAACGCGTCAAAACAAGAATCTAGAGCCCCGTTCCGATTCTATCGGAACGGAAACGGCTCTAGAGGTGCTCGACGATGCCGGTGCCCAGCGCGCACAGCGCGACATAGGCGGTCATCTCGTCCCAATGATTGAGCTGGGCTCTGAACGGCGGCTCGCGCTTGGCGGCGCCGACCACGGCGCACAGCAGCGCAGACATCCACAGCAGCGCGACCAGGCTCCTGCCGAAACCGATGCTGGCGAACGCGGCAAAGCCGATCATGATCGCGATCCGGAATCCAAACCGGATCAGGACCTGTGCCGAGCGCAATTCCCGCGGCAACTCTTTTGCACTCACGATGGCGCCGCCGTTAGCCGAAATTGTCAACGAGGAGTAGTTCGTATTGCGAGCTGGCATCGCGGCGAACCCCAGGCACGCTGGTTCGGCTCGCCGGCGCGCTGATCTGCTGCGCCTCGACGAAGGCGCTGAGGATTGCGAGCGCGAGATCCGCGTGATGGCTCTCGATCGACTGGTCGAGCCAGTCGGGCAGTTCGCGCTGGCGCGACAGCGCGCAGTGCCATTCGCCTTCATCATAGACGAGGCGGCGGATCTGCCATTGCGGCAGCTCGAGATCGATCAGCGCTAGCGCGGTTTCGGTCCAGGCGCCTGAGTGGATCAGGCGCTCGATATGGGCGGTCTTGCCGCCCTGTCCGAGCGAGGGAAAACGCCGGCAGGTCCGGCTGACGATGTCGGCCATCAACTCGGCCGTAACGCCGTCAGCGGCGCGCAGCCGGTCGCCGAGCTCGGAGGGGTTTTCAGAAAGCAGTGACATGACGTCATCTCGTGCCAAGCGCGGCCCAAGACATTGGCCGCGCGTTCAAAATGGCTGGACCGCCATTTGAAAACGAGATGAGGCGAGGGGCGGAGATATAGGGATTCCATAAAGGTGGGAACCGGCGTGTGTGCAAATGCCTCCGCCCGTCGTCCCGGCGAAGGCCGGGACCCATAACCACCGAATTGACTGGCTGAAGAATGCCGACTCCGCTTGTGCCCTTTCCGCGGGCCGCGGCGTATGGGTCCCGGCCTTCGCCGGGACGACAGCGGAATGCGCCGGGGCCTATATAGGATTCCTATAACGTCCTTATTCGCCACATCTCGAAAACCTATGCCGCGGGTGGCACTTCACCACCATCGGGCGCGGGATCGCTTATGCGAGGTCCCGCTGCCCACGGAGCATAGGAGGCTCTCATGATGGACATTCTCATGGCAGCGTTGGCGATCGGCCTGTTCGCGGCCGGCATCGGCTACGCCTACGCCTGCGAACGGCTATAGGAGGCGGCGATGATTTTCGACTATTCGCTCGCCGGCCTCGTTTCGCTCGGTCTGCTGTTCTACCTCACTTACGCATTGCTGCGGCCCGAGCGTTTTTAGGCCCTCGCGATGTCAGCGCTTTGCACAATTCTCGTGGCGGACGTGGCGCTGAGCGGCTTGCTGCTCGGCCTGCTCGCGTCGCTGCTGCGCCTCGCACCCGTTCGAAAGGTTTGACGCAATGACCGTCATCGGCTGGATTCAAATACTTCTTTACTGCGCGATCGTGGTCGCGCTGGTCAAACCGCTCGGCTGGTACATGACCCGCGTCTTCAACGGCGAGCACACCTTCCTCTCTCCCGTGCTGCGCCCCGTCGAGCGCGGCATCTACTGGGTCGGCGGCGTCGACGAGCGGCGCGAGCAGCACTGGCTGACCTATGCGGTCGCGATGCTGCTGTTCCATGTCGGCGGCTTCTTCATCATCTACGGCCTGATGCGGCTGCAGGCGGTGCTGCCGTTCAATCCCGCCGGACAGTCCGCGGTCGCCGAGGATCTCTCCTTCAACACCGCGATCTCCTTCCTCACCAACACCAACTGGCAGAACTATGGCGGCGAGAGCACGCTGTCGTATCTGGTCCAGATGCTCGGCCTGACCCACCAGAACTTCCTGTCGGCCGCAACCGGCATTGCACTCGCGATGGCTCTGATCCGCGGCTTCTCGCGCTCCTCGGTGCGCACGATCGGTAATTTCTGGGTCGATGTCACGCGCTGCACGCTTTACGTGCTGCTGCCGATCTGCATCGTCTATACTGTCTTCCTGGTCTGGCAGGGCATCCCGCAGACGCTCGGCGCCTATGTCGATGCGACCACGCTGGAAGGCGGCAAGCAGACCATCGCACTCGGGCCGGTCGCCTCGCAGGTCGCGATCAAGATGCTCGGCACCAATGGCGGCGGCTTCTTCAACGCCAACGCCGCGCATCCCTTCGAGAATCCGACCGCGCTGTCAAATTTCGTGCAGATGATCTCGATCTTCGCGCTCGGCGCGGCACTGACCAACGTGTTTGGTCGCATGGTCGGCAATGAGCGGCAGGGCTGGGCGATCCTCGCCGTGATGGGCGTGCTGTTCCTGGCCGGCGTCACCGTGACCTATTGGGCGGAAGCCAACGGCACCAATGCGCTGCAGGCGCTCGGCCTGACCGGCGGCAACATGGAGGGCAAGGAGGTGCGCTTCGGCATCGTCGCGTCCTCGCTGTTCGCGGTCATCACCACTGCGGCCTCCTGCGGCGCGGTCAACGCCATGCATGACTCATTCACCGCGCTCGGCGGCATGATCCCGCTGATCAACATGCAGCTCGGTGAGATCATCGTCGGCGGCGTCGGCGCCGGACTCTACGGCATGCTGCTGTTCGTCGTGCTGTCGATCTTCGTCGCCGGCCTGATGGTCGGCCGCACGCCGGAATATGTCGGCAAGAAGATCGAGGCGCGCGAGGTCAAGATGGCGATGCTCGCGATCCTGGTGCTGCCGCTGATGTATCTCGGCTGGACGGCGGTGGCCGTGGTGCTGCCCTCGGCGGTGGCCTCGATGGCCAATGCCGGTCCGCATGGCTTTACCGAGGTGCTCTACGCCTATACCTCGGCGACCGGCAACAACGGTTCGGCCTTCGCGGGGCTCACCGGTAACACCTTCTTCTACAATCTGACGCTTGCCGTCTCGATGTTCGTTGGCCGCTTCTTCATGATCGTTCCGGCGATGGCGATGGCCGGCTCGCTCGCGGGGAAGAAGTCGATCCCGCCGTCGGCCGGCACGCTGCCGACCACGGGCGGCCTGTTCGTCGGCCTCGTCGTCGGCGTCATCCTGATCATCGGCGGCCTGACCTTCTTCCCGGCGCTGGCGCTCGGGCCGATCGTCGAACACCTCGCCATGACCGCCAACACCCTGTTCTGACCTGATACGACCGGAGTACCCTCCATGGAAACCATGAAACTGCAGAAGCAGGTGACGGCGTCGACCATGCTCGACCCGAAGATCCTGGTGCCGGCGATCTGGTCGGCTTTCGTCAAGCTCGATCCGCGGCTGATGGCGAAGAACCCCGTCATGTTCGTGGTCGAGGTCGTGGCCGCGCTGACCACTGTGATCTTCGTCCGCGACCTCGTCACCGGCGGCGCCAGCCTCGGCTTCACCTTCCAGATCATCATCTGGCTCTGGTTCACGGTGCTGTTCGCCAATTTCGCGGAAGCCGTCGCCGAAGGCCGCGGCAAGGCGCAGGCGGAATCGCTGAAGAAGACCCGCACCGAGAGCCAGGCCAAGCTGCTCACCGGCACGGACCGGACCTTTCGCATGGTGCCCGGCACCTCGCTGAAGGTCGGCGACGTCGTGCTGGTCGAAGCCGGCGACAACATCCCCTCCGACGGTGAGGTGATCGAAGGCGTTGCCTCGGTGAACGAGGCTGCCATCACCGGAGAATCCGCGCCCGTGATCCGCGAATCCGGCGGCGACCGTTCGGCGGTCACCGGCGGCACGCAGGTGCTGTCCGACTGGATCCGCGTCCGCATCACCGCAGCCCAAGGCTCGACCTTCATCGATCGCATGATCCGCCTGGTGGAAGGCGCCGAGCGGCAGAAGACGCCAAACGAGATCGCGCTCAACATCCTGCTCGCCGGCCTCACCATTATCTTCGTGTTCGCCACTGTGACGATCCCGAGCTACGCGGCCTATGCCGGCGGCTCGATCTCGGTCGTGATACTGGTCGCCCTGTTCGTCACGCTGATCCCGACCACGATCGGCGCGCTGCTCTCGGCGATCGGCATCGCCGGCATGGATCGCCTGGTGCGCTTCAATGTGCTGGCGATGTCCGGCCGCGCGGTGGAGGCCGCCGGCGACGTCGATACGTTGCTGCTCGACAAGACCGGCACCATCACGCTCGGCAACCGCCAGGCGACCGCGTTCCGCACCGTCCGTGGCGTATCCGAGCAGGATCTTGCCGATGCGGCGCAACTGGCCTCGCTCGCCGACGAGACGCCTGAGGGTCGCTCGATCGTGGTGCTGGCCAAGGAGAAATACGGTATTCGCGGCCGCGACATGAAGGAGCTCGCCGCGACCTTCGTTCCGTTCACGGCGCAGACCCGCATGAGCGGCATCGATGCCGGCTCGTCGTCGGTCCGCAAGGGCGCGGTGGATGCGATCCTGAACTATGTCGATGGTGGCGGACAACGCGCCGTGGCCTCGGGCAATACCATCCGCTCGATCCAGACGATGATGAGCGCCGAGGCGCGCGAAATCCAGTCGATCGCCGACGAGATCGCCAAGGCCGGCGGCACGCCGCTTGCCGTGGCAAAGGACGGCAAGCTGCTCGGCGTCGTGCACCTGAAGGACATCGTCAAGGGCGGCATCCGCGAGCGTTTTGCCGAGCTGCGCCGGATGGGCATCCGCACCGTCATGATCACTGGCGACAACCCGATGACCGCGGCTGCGATCGCGGCTGAAGCCGGCGTCGACGACTTCCTGGCGCAGGCCACTCCTGAGGACAAGCTCAAGCTGATTCGCGACGAGCAGGCCAAGGGCAAGCTGGTGGCGATGTGCGGCGACGGCACTAATGACGCCCCGGCACTGGCGCAAGCCGACGTCGGCGTCGCCATGAACACCGGCACCCAGGCCGCGCGCGAGGCCGGCAACATGGTCGACCTCGATTCCAATCCGACCAAGCTGATCGAGGTGGTCGAGATCGGCAAGCAGCTGCTGATGACCCGCGGCGCGCTGACCACTTTCTCGATCGCCAACGACGTCGCCAAATACTTCGCGATCATCCCGGCGATGTTTCTTACGTTCTACCCGCAGCTTTCGGTGCTGAACGTGATGCACCTGGCGAGCCCGCAGAGCGCGATCCTGTCGGCGATCATCTTCAACGCGCTGATCATCATCGCGCTGATTCCCCTGGCGCTAAAGGGCGTCAAGTACCGTGCGATCGGGGCCGGCGCGCTGCTTCGCCGCAACCTGATGGTCTACGGCCTTGGCGGTATCATCATTCCCTTCATCGGCATCAAGGTGATCGACCTCGTGGTCACCGCTTTGGGCCTGGCTTGAACCACACAACCGTCATTGCGAGGAGCGAAGCGACGCAGCAATCCATCTCCCCGTTTTCCGAACCATGGATTGCTTCGCTTCGCTCGCAATGACCGAGCAAACTTAGGAGACCTACGATGCTCAGAGAAATCCGCCCCGCCATCATCGTCCTGGTCGTGCTGACCGCGATCACGGGCCTGGTCTATCCGCTCGCCATGACGGCGATCGCCGGCGCCATCTTCCCGAAACAGGCGCAAGGCAGCCTGATCGAGCGGAACGGCACGGTGGTCGGCTCCGCCCTGATCGGACAGGAGTTCAAGGACGACAAATACTTCCATGGCCGGCCGTCGGCGACGGTGGCGCCCGATCCGAACGATGCGAGCAAGACCGTGCCGGCGCCGTACAATGCGGCGAATTCCGGCGGCTCCAATCTCGGTCCGACCAGCAAGGCGCTGCACGACCGCGTCAAGGAAGATGTCGAGAAGCTCCGAGCTGAAAATCCGTCCGCCGCGGTGCCGATCGATCTGGTCACCACCTCGGCCAGCGGGCTCGACCCCGATATCTCGCCGGACGCGGCGCTGTTCCAGGTGCCGCGGGTCGCCAAGGCGCGGAGCCTGTCGGAGGACGCAGTTCGTCAGCTGGTGACGCAGAACACGCAAGGGCGCTTCGCCGGCATCCTGGGCGAGCCGCGCGTTAACGTTCTTGCGCTCAATCTGGCGCTGGACGGGGCCAGCTCGAAATAGGGGAGTAGGCTGCAACCGACCGGATGACTATATTGCCGTATGGCCAATCAGCGCCGCGACCTTGAAAAACGACCCTCGCCCGACGCGCTGCTTGAGGCCGCGCGCCGGGAGACCGATCGCTCGGGGCGCCTGAAGATCTTCGTCGGTGCCGCTCCCGGCGTCGGCAAGACCTATGAGATGCTGCAAAGCGCTCACGGCCGCCTCAAGGCAGGCACGGACGTGGTGGTCGGCGTCGTCGAGACCCACGGCCGCGTCGAGACCGAGGCGCTGCTGAAGGGCCTCGAAGTGGTCCCCCGCAAGCGGCTGACCTACCGCGACCAGGACATCGAGGAGATGGACCTCGACGCCCTGATCGCGCGGCGCCCGCAGATCGCGCTGGTCGACGAGCTCGCCCATACCAATGCGCCGGGCAGCCGGCATCCCAAGCGCTATCTCGATGTCGAGGAACTGCTCTCGCACGGCATCGACGTCTACACGGCCGTCAACATCCAGCACATCGAGAGCCTCAACGATGTGGTCGCCCAGATCACCCATGTCCGGGTGCGCGAGACCGTGCCGGATTCGGTGTTCGATCGCGCCGCCGCCATCGAGCTGATCGACCTCACGCCCGACGACCTGATTCAGCGGTTGAAGGAGGGCAAGGTCTATGTGCCGAAGCAGGCCGAGCGGGCGCTGGAGCACTATTTCTCTCCCGGCAATCTGACCGCGCTGCGTGAGCTGGCGCTGCGGCGGACCGCCGAGCGGGTCGACGAGCAGTTGCTCACCCACATGCAGGCCAACGCGATCGCCGGGCCGTGGGCGGCCGGTGAACGAATCCTCGTCAGCATCAGCGAGGACCCGCGCGCGGCCGGCCTGGTCCGCTATACCAAGCGGCTGGCCGACCGGCTGCACGCGCCGTGGACTGCGATCAGCATCGAGACCCGCCGCAGCCTGCAACTGACCGACGAGCAGCGCGACCGGCTCTCCGATACGCTGCGGCTTGCCGAGGCGCTGGGCGGCGAGGCGCTGACGATTCCCGGCGTCGGGCGACGCATTGCCGACGACGTCATCAATTTCGCGCAAGGCAACAACGTCACCCAGATCATCATCGGCAAGTCGACGCGCTCGCGCTGGTTCGAGATGACGCGCGGTTCCGTGGTGCACGATCTGGTGCGCCGCGCCGGCAATATCAGCGTCAACGTGATCGCCGGCGACGAGCAGCCGGTCGCCAAGGCGGCGGTGCAGACAGCGCAGCGGCAGGAGCCGTTCAATCCGCGGCCCTATCTGATGGCGCTGCTGCTGGTCGCGATCGGGCTCGTTGCGGCGCAGCTGATCCAGCCGTTCTTCGGGATCGAGAACGTCGACCTGGTATTCATCACCGCCGTCGTCGGCGTCGCCGTGCGCTATGGCTTGTGGCCATCGCTGCTGGCGAGCGTGGCGGCCTCGCTGTGCTACAATTTCTTCTTCTTGCCGCCGGTCTATACCTTCACCATCACCGATCCGACCAACGTCGCCGCGTTCTTCTTCTTCATGGTGGTGGCGTTGTTGGTCTCCAATGTCGCCGCGCGCGTGCGCACGCAGGCCGATTCCGCGATTGGCCGCGTCCGCACCACCGAGTCGCTCTATGCCTTCAGCCGCAAGCTCGCGGGCACCGCCACGCTCGACGACGTGCTGTGGGCGACCGCCTACCAGATCGCGCTGATGCTGAAGGTGCGGGTGGTGCTGCTGCTGCCGGAAGACGGGCTGTTGGCGGTCAAGGCCGGCTATCCGCCGGAGGACCAGCTCGACAAGGCGGACCTCGCCGCGGCCAATTGGGCGTGGAGCAACGATCGCCCCGCCGGGCGCGGTTCGGATACGTTGCCCGGCGCCAAGCGGCTGTTCCTGCCGATGCGCACCGGGCGCGGCCTGACCGGCGTGATTGGCATCGACGACGACCGGACCGGACCGTTGCTGACGCCCGACCAACGGCGGCTGCTCGACGCGCTGGTCGACCAGGGCGCGCTTGCGATCGAGCGCGTGCTGCTGGTCGAGGACATGGATCGCGTCAAGCGCACGGTTGAATCCGACCGGCTGCGCGGCGCGCTGCTGACCTCGATCTCGCATGACCTCAAGACGCCGCTCGCCTCCGTGCTCGGTTCGGCGTCGGCGCTGCGCGACCTCGGCACGAGCCTGACGGACGCGCAGAAGCATGATTTGCTGGCGACCGTGATCGACGAGTCGGAGCGGCTCAACAGGTTCATCGCCAATCTGCTCGACATGACCAAGCTCGAGTCGGGTGCGATCGTGCCCAACACCGCGCGGCACGATATCGGCGAGATCGTCGGCAGCGCGCTGCGCCGCGCGGCAAAGATTCTGGTGCACCACAAGGTATCGCTCGAGCTCGCGGCCGACCTGCCGATGCTGGAGCTCGACGCGGTGCTGTTCGAGCAGGTGCTGTTTAACCTCTTGGACAACGCCGCCAAATACGCGCCGTCCGACACCACGATCTCGATCCGCGGTGGGCGCGACGGCGAGACGATCGCGCTGCAGATCCTGGACGAGGGCAACGGGATTCCGGCCCACGATCTCGAAAGCGTGTTCGATAAGTTCTATCGCGCCGAGAAGGGCGACCATATCCGTCCCGGCACCGGCCTTGGGCTGGCGATTTCCCGCGGCTTCGTCGAGGCGATGCGCGGCACGATCGCGGCCGCCAACCGCTCCGACCGGAGCGGCGCCATCATCATCATCCGCCTGCCGATCCCGGCCGACACCCACGCGCTGGACACTGCTGCATGAACGCAACACCCATCAAGGTTCTGGTCATCGACGACGAGCCGCCGATCCGCAAATTGCTGCGGATGGGCTTGAGCACGCAGGGCTATGACATCCTCGAAGCTTCCAACGGCAAGATTGCGCTGGAGATGCTGGCCGAGGAGCCCGCGCTGATCATTCTCGATCTCGGCTTGCCCGATATCCAGGGCCACGATTTGCTGCGCATGATCCGCGGCCGCAACGAAAATGTACCGATCGTGGTGCTGTCGAGCCGCGGCGACGAGGCCGGCAAGGTGCAGGCGCTCGATCTCGGCGCCGATGATTACCTGACCAAGCCGTTCGGCATGGACGAACTGCTGGCGCGGCTGCGCGCCGCGCTACGGCACCAGTTGCAGGTGCAGGGCGAACGGCCTGTCTTTCGCTCCGGCGATCTCTCGGTCGATCTGGTGCGCCGCATCGTCAAGGTCGGCGAGAAGGAGATCAAACTGTCGCCGAAGGAGTACGACCTGCTGCGTGTGCTGGTGCAACATGCCGGCAAGGTACTGACGCATCGTTTCCTGCTGAAGGAATTGTGGGACGAATTGACCGATGCGCAATATCTGCGCGTCTATGTGCGCCAGCTCCGCCAGAAGATCGAGGCCGACCCCGAGCGTCCGCAATTCGTGCTGACCGAAACCGGCATCGGCTATCGGCTGCGCGCTGCGGATTAGCATTTCGGAACTTTCGCGGTCGGAGAGGATTGGTTTTCCCACCGGGAGGAAAACCATGGCCAGAAAATATTCACGGAAGGCGTCAAGCGACGTCGCGCGCGTGATGAAGAAGCGCAAGGCCGGTACGTTGCGCAGCGGCCGCTCCAAGACAAAGGTCAAGAGCCGCAAGCAGGCGATCGCGATCGGCCTGTCCGAGGCGCGGGCCAAAGGCGAGAAGGTGCCGAAGAAGGCCGCCAAGAAGACGTCCAAGAAAGCATCGAAGAAGCGGAAGACGAGCAAGATGCGCACGGCTGCGAAGAAGCGGTAAGGCGCTGAAGTCCATCCAGTCGTCATTGCGAGGAGCAAAGCGACGAAGCAATCCATCTCTCCACCGGCGGAGAGATGGATTGCTTCGCTTCGCTCGCAATGACGGTGGAGAGTATTCACCCCGCCTTGCGTGACCGCGCGGAAGACCGGTGCGCCTTCTTCGCCGGCCGACGATGCGAGGCTGGACGTCGTGCAGCGGGACGTGACCGCGATGCGTTCTTTCGTCCCTTCAGGCTCTGCTTCAGCGCGTCCATCAGATTGACCACGTTGCTCGGCTTCTCTTCGCGCTCGGTTGCCTTAATCGGCTTGCCGCTGGCCTTGCGGCGGACCAGTGCCTTCAGGGCGTTTTCGTACTCGTCCTTGAATTTCGACGGATCGAAATGCGCGGCCTTGCTATCGAGGATGTGGCTGGCGAGCTCGATCATGTCCCTGGTCACCTTCGGGCTCTTGATGTCGTCGAAATAGTCGTCTGCGTCGCGCAGCTCGTAGGGGTAGCGAAGCGTGGTGCCGAGCAGGCCCTTGCCGAGTGGCTCGATGGCGATCACGTGCTCGCGGTTGGTCAGAACGATCCGCGCCAGCGCGACGCGGTCCTGGTCCTTCATGGCGTCGCGGATCACGGCAAAGGCATCCGCGCCGGCCTTACCGTCGGGCCTGATGTAATAGGGATGGTCGAGATAGCGCTTGTCGATCTCGCCTTTGGGTACGAAGCTGTCGATGTCGATGGTGTGGTTGCTTTCGATCTCGACGGCCTCGAGCTCGTCCTTGTCGATCTCGACATATTTTCCCTTACTGACCTCGTAGCCGCGGCCCTTCTGTTCGCCTTCGACGACGTCGCCGGTGTCGGCATCGACCATCTGCTGCTTCAGCCGGTTGCCGGTCTCCTTGTTGATCATGTGGAAGCGGGTCTTCTCAAGCGAGGTGGAGGCCGGATAGAGCGCCACCGGGCATGACACCAGCGAGAGCTTGAGCGTGCCTTTCCAGTAGGCGCGGGGAGCGGCCATGATTGTCTCCAAACAGCTTGAGTTTGGAACTTGAACGGATACCGTGGGTTTTGGTTCCTGACGGCCGCAGATGGGCGGCGGAAGTCGTTTGCGCCGAGGCTTGCAATTGCCGCTGAAAAACCTGTCCACCTATCGCAAGAAGCGCGATTTCGAGAAGACCGTTGAGCCGTCGGGCGACGTCAAGGTCGCACCGGCGAAGCAGCGGCGCTTTGTGATCCAGAAGCATGACGCGACGCGGCTGCACTACGATCTCAGACTCGAGTTCGACGGCGTCTTCAAGTCCTGGGCGGTGACACGTGGCCCCTCGTTCGATCCGCATGACAAGCGGCTGGCGGTGGAGGTCGAGGATCACCCGCTCGACTATGGCGATTTCGAAGGCACCATCCCCGAGAAACAGTACGGCGGCGGCACGGTGCAACTCTGGGACCGCGGCACCTGGGAATCCGATGATCCCGAGCGCGGCTTCAAGAAGGGCGACCTGAAGTTCACGCTTGATGGCGAGAAGCTGCATGGCAGCTGGGTGCTGGTGCGGATGAAGGGCGACCGCTTCGGCGGCAAGCGCACCAATTGGCTGCTGATCAAGCACCGTGACGACTATGCCGTGGACGGCAACGGGGAGGAGATTCTCGAGGAGGACCGCTCGGTCGCCTCGGGGCGGTCGATGGCGGAGATCGCTGAAGGCAAGGGACGGGCGCCAAAGCCGTTCATGCTGGCCAAGGGCAACGGAAAGGCCAAGGCGGACGCTGTCTGGCACTCCAATCGCGGCGATGCCGCCGACGCGCGCGCCAAGGCCAAGGCGCCGCCGGCCAAGGCGGCGGCGGAACCGAAACATGTGTCGGCGATGCCTGATTTCGTCGCGCCGCAGCTCTGCGCGTCGGTCGAAAGTCCACCCGGTGGCGCGAGCTGGTGCCACGAGATCAAGTTCGACGGTTACCGCGTGCAGCTCCGTGTCGAGGACGGCGAGGCTGACCTGAAGACCCGCAAGGGGCTCGACTGGACCGGCAAATTCGCCACGATCGCCAGGGAGGGGAGCAAGCTGCCGGACGCTCTGATCGATGGCGAGATCGTTGCGCTCAACGAGGGAGGCGTTCCGGATTTCTCGACGCTGCAGGCGGCAATCTCCGACGGCAAGACGAACAGGCTGATCTTCTTCGCCTTCGATCTGTTGTTTGCCGGCAAGGAGGATTTTCGCCCCCTACCGCTGGGCGAGCGCAAAACGCGGCTGAAGCAACTGCTCGAGAAGCGCAAAGGCAAGGATCTGCTGATCCGCTACGTCGAGCACTTCGAGGAGAGCGGCGAGACCGTGCTGGAATCGGCACGCAAGCTCGGACTGGAAGGCATCGTCTCCAAGAAGCTCGATGCGCCCTATCGCTCCGGACGATCCGACGACTGGACCAAGGCAAAGATCCGCGCCGGGCATGAGGTGGTGCTTGGCGGCTGGAAGACCACCAACGGCAAATTCCGTTCGCTGATGGCGGGAGTCTACCGCGGTGGTCATCTGGCCTTTGTCGGCATCGTCGGCACCGGTTTCGGCCAGGATACGGTGCGGCGCATCATGCCGTCGTTGAAGGCGCAGGCTTCGGATAAGAGCCCGTTTGGCGGCAAGGATGCGCCGAAGACGACCCGCGACATGCATTGGCTGAAGCCGGAGCTGGTCGCCGAGATCGAGTTCGCGGGATGGACCGACGGCGGCAATATCCGCCAGGCCGCATTCAAGGGCCTGCGCCAGGACAAGCCGGCGCGCGAGGTCGAGGCGGAGAAGCCTGCTGTGACAAAGGTGGTAAAGCCGATGGCCAAAAGCACGGCAAAGGGCGCCGCGAAGGCATCCAGCGAGGTGATGGGTGTCGTCATCTCCCATCCTGACAAGGCCTTGTGGCCCGACGGAGGCGACGGCAAGTCCGTGACCAAGCTCGACCTCGCGACATATTTCGAGACGGTCGGCGAATGGATGATCGGTTATCTCAAGGGCCGGCCGTGCTCGATCGTGCGCGCGCCCGACGGCATCAAGGGCGAAACCTTCTTCCAGCGCCACGCCATGGCGGGCACGTCAAAGCTCATGAAACTTGCAAAAGTCTCCGGGGACCGCCAACCCTATCTGCAGATCGATCAGATTGAGGGATTGGCAGCGGTTGCGCAGCTTGGCGGACTTGAGCTGCACCCCTGGAATTGTGCGCCCGATGCCTATGACACGCCGGGCCGGCTGGTGTTCGACCTCGATCCCGCGCCCGATGTCGAATTCGCCGAGGTGATCGACGCTGCCAAGGACATGCGCCAGCGCCTGACGGCGGTCGGTCTCGAAAGCTTCTGCAAGACCACCGGCGGCAAGGGCCTTCACGTCGTGACGCCGCTGCTCCACGGCCCGAAAGACAAGGTGACGTGGAAGGAGGCCAAGGCCTTCGCGCAAGGCATTTGTCAGTGGATGGCCCAGGATGAGCCCGAGCGCTATCTGCTCAACATGTCCAAGGCCAAGCGCACCGGAAAGATCTTCCTCGACTATCTGCGCAACGACCGGCTTGCGACCGCGGTCGCGGTGCTGTCGCCGCGGGCGCGCGAAGGTGCTACCGTGTCGATGCCGCTGACCTGGACGCAGGTGCGCCGCGATCTCGATCCGAAGACGTATACAGTGCGGGCCGTGCCGGCGTTGCTAGCAAAGACCAAGGCGTGGGATAGCTATGACAACGCGGCGGCGTCGATCAAGACCGCGATGAAGAAGTTGGCGGCGCAGAAGTAGCTTGCCTTCGCCCCTGGCTGTCATACCCCGCGAAAGCGGGGTATCCAGTACGCTGCGGCCCATCGGTTCAATCATCAGCGCCTCTGGAATACTGGATCACCCGCTTTCGCGGGTGATGACAGTCTTCGATGCGGAAGGGGCGCAACGCGCCCGAGCGCTACAGTCGTCCCAGCAGCAGCAGAACCAGCAGAATCACGACCACGAGGCCGAGGCCGCCGCCGCCGTAATAGCCGGTGCCGTAGAACGGTCCGCCGCCGATGCCGCTGAAGCCGCCCAGCAGCGCGATGACCAGAATGATAAGAATGATCGTTCCAATTGACATCTCAAGCTCTCCTCAGCCCACGGGCCCTGTGCGTGTGCCCTTTGCGTGGAGGAAACCCACCGGAACTGTGAAGGTTCCATCCCTAAGGGTGCGATAAAGCCGGCGCATCTTCCATTTGTGCGGAACGGAATTACATCAACGAAATCGGTCGAGGAGGGTTTGTGATGTCTACGCCGCTTATCGTTTCGATCCCGCATCATCTCGGCCGCGACGAGGCCAAGCGCCGCCTGAAGACGGGATTGTCGCGCGCGGCGACAAGCGTGCGGGCTTTGAGCATCGACGAGGAGCGCTGGGACGACAACCGCTTGACCTTCCGCGTGCGTGCGCTTGGGCAGGTCGCCGCTGGGCATCTCGACGTCGAGGACGCGTATGTGCGCTTGGAGGTGACGTTGCCATGGTTGCTGCAACGCTTCGCCGAGGTCGCGCAGATCGCTATTCAGAAGAGCGGGCAGTTGCTGCTGACCAAGCGCGGCTGATCGTTGTGCCTTGCAGCAACGAAATACTGCACCTGGCGGGCGGCCGTCAGCCTCTCGGTAACGAATTTGCCGGAGCATCATTATAAGCGCGGAGGGAGGGAACCGGCCTTCGTAACCGGCACGACATCCGCCAGGCCGTCCGGCCGTCGATCCCGGACGGCCTCCGCGCTTCTATAGATGGCTCGGTTTTCGCTTTGACGTCCCTTTGGCGGGGACCCTCGCTCTCAGCACCGCGACCGGCAGCTGCTCGAACAGCGCTGAAAGTTGAAGCCTGTTATCACCGCCCTTCGTCGCATATCCCGTCACATCGATCGCGCCGTCGAAGGCGTCGGGATGCGGCCACGTCCGCCCGCCCTGCGTGAACGGGGCAAACCATCTGGCGACCGCGACAATGATTGCGTCGCGGCCGTGGCGCCGAGCGAATGCGATGACGTGACCGCGATGCGGGCCGTCAACCTCGAGCGGCTCATAGTCGCCGCTGGTGAAGACATCGGGCACCTCGTTCCGCAGCCGCAGCAGATGCCGCGTCCATGCGAGCTTCAACCGGCCATCGGGCCAGGCCTGCGCGAGCGCACCCCAATCCGGCGCTTCCGCCACCGCGAGCAGCTCCGCGCGTCCGGGAAAATCGACCGGCCTCCGATTGTCGGGGTCGACAAGCGAAAAATCCCACAGCTCGGTGCCCTGATAGAAATCCGGCACGCCCGGCATCGTCGCCTTCAGCGTGACCTGGCTGAGCGAGTTCAATGCGCCGATCCGGGCCGTGCGTTGCGCCAGTGCCTCCAGCGAAGCGAGGAATTCGGCTGATATCTTGCGATCCAGGATCCGCTCGATGAAGGCTTTGACGCCGTCTTCATAAGGTTGATACGGATTGAGCCAGCTCGTCTCCTGCTTGCCTTCGCGCGCCGCCTTCAGGGCGTAGGCCTGCATCCGCTCGACAAAGGATGCATCGTCCGGCTCCCAGGCGCCGATCAATGCCTGATACAGCATGTATTCGAAAGTCGCCGATGGCGCGCGCATCTCGCCGTCGAGCACGAGGTGCGGTGCATTCAGCACCTTCCAGCGCGCGACCGCGCTGGTCCATTCGCCGGGGATTTCGGCCAGCGCCATGATCCGCGCGCGGGCGTCCTCGCCCCGCTTGGTGTCGTGGGTCGCGGTCGCGGTCATGCCGTGCGGCCACTCGCTGTTACGGGTCCGCATCATGGCGTGGAAGCGGTCGGCGGAAAGCGCGCCCGCGGCGGGATCGCCGCCGACCTCGTTCAGCGCCAGCAGGCGGTGGTAGCGATAGAAGGCCGTGTCCTCCAGCGACTTCGCCATCATCGGCCCGGTGAATTGCTGGACCTTCAGCGCGAAACGGCGGACCCGCGGCGCACCGTGCGGCGGACGGCCGGGCTTGAGCAGGTCCATGGTCAGGGCATCGCGCAAGAAATCGAAGATGCCTTCGTCGGCCGCGAACCAGTCGGCGCGAGCGCGTGCGATCGTGTCGTTGATCAGCGCGCGGTCATGCGCCTTTGCGCCCGATGTCGTCAGATAGGTGCGATAGACCGGGAAGTGCAGCACGTAGAGTTCGAGCGCCTGGCGCAGGCTGTCGGCCGAAAAGTCGCGCGTCGAATAGTGACCGCCGGCGATCCGCGCCAGCAAGCGCGTGAGCACGGTGAATTCGCTGGTTAGCAGCGTCTCGAGCACCCGCCGTTTGGCCTCGCGCAGCACCGGCACCAGATTGGGCGACTGGTTGCTGATTTGGCGCCAGATATCGTTGAGAGGGTCGAGGCCGCTACCGTCGACCAGCACCTGGCTGATCACGTTCATCCATTCATAGCCGGTGGTGCCGTCGACGCCGGTGAGCGCGGGCAGCTTCTCGTCCTCGCCGAGGATCTTCTCGACCACTATGTAGAACGGCTTTGCCTTCGCGCCTTGCGCGGAGCGGATCAGGCGGCGCAGGCGCTGGAAGTACTGCGCCGGATCGCGCAGGCCGTCGATGTGGTCGAGGCGCAAGCCCTGCAGCCGGTCTTCCGCGATCAGGCGCTTCACCAGGCTGTGGCTCGCCTCGAAGGTGCCGGCATCCTCGACCCGCAGGCCGGCGAGCGTGTTGACGTCGAAGAAACGGCGGTAGTTGATGTCGCTGGACGCAAGCCGCCAGTGGCCGAGCTTGTAGTGCTGGCGCTCCAGCAAATGATGCAGTGCGAGTGTGTGTGCCGGACGATCCTCGGCGGCGCGATAGGCGGTGAGCCCGCGCGCGATGACGCCGGCGCCGCCGTCGATCGCGCGCAACTCTGCCTTGAGGGTGGGAGCCTCGGTGCGGTTGGGGTGACGCAGTCCCCGGTATCGCGCGGCGAGGTCGAGCATTGCGCGTCCGGCCGCGCTGTCCTCGGCGCCGGCTTCGCGGACGATGGCCCGCAGCACCTCGCCATAGCGCTCGGGTGCGATCGGCAGGCGATGTTCAAAATACCAGGCGGAGAAGCTGCCTTCGGCTTCGTCGTAGCGCAGCTCGATCTGGCCGCGCTCCAGTGCCTGGCCATAGGACGAGCCGAGGATCGGCAGCAGCACGCCGCCGCGAGCACGATAGGGCAGCAGGTCCCAGTCGATGTCGAAGGAGACCGCGTGCGGCGAGGTTTGACCCCATTCCAGCACATCGAGCCACCACGGATTGTCAGCAAAATGCACGCCGACATGGTTCGGCACGAAGTCGAGGATCAGGCCGAGGTCATTTTGTTTCAGCGCATCGCTCAGCCGCGCGAATCCGGCCTCGCCGCCGAGCTCCGGATTGAATTTTGTGTGGTCGACGACGTCATAACCATGCGTCGAGCCCTTGCGCGCCTTGGTGAAGGGCGAGGCATAGACGTGACTGATGCCGAGTGCCTTCAGATACGGCAGCACGTGGGCTGCGGCATCGAAGTCGAAATCGGCAGTGAGTTGCAGGCGGTATGTCGCGATCGGGATCGCGCGAGGCATTGTTCTATCCGATGTACCAGCGCACCGACCAGGCGGGGATGTGATCCGACAACGCACGGCCCCAGATCAGGGTTCCCTTGATCTCCGGCGTAGCGGGGAGATCGCGGTCGGAGAGATTGACCGCAAGCTGCAGCGTTTTGCCGTCAGCCATCTGCCAATGCGCGGTCAAGAGGTCGTTCGCGACATGAGCCTCGCCGAAACGCGCGCCCGCAAGCCGCGGCGTGATCTCGCGGTGCCTGACCGTGAGCAGGTCACGCACCAGCGCCAGTCGCGTGCGGCCCGGGTCGTGCTTGAGCGCCGTCCAGTCGAGCACGGCGGATCGCATGGTCTTTTCGTCGAGCGGGTCGGGAATGTCGTCGCCGTATTTTTCGAATGCCCAGGCGAATTCCTTGCGCCGTCCCTGGCGAACCGCATCGGCGAGATCGCCCTTGAAATCGCAGAAGAATGGAAACGGCGACGTCGCGCCCCATTCCTCGCCCATGAACAACATCGGTGTCGCCGGCGCGATCAGCGTCACGGCCAGCGCGGCCTCCAGCGCGGCCGGCTTTGCGACGGTCACGAGGCGATCGCCAAGCGGACGGTTGCCGATCTGGTCGTGATTCTGCAGGAAGTCGATGAAGCAGGTCGGCGGCAGCGCTCCGCTTGGCTCGCCGCGGCGCTTGCCGCCGCGAAACTTCGAGGGGTGGCCTTGATAGACGTAGCCGGACGACAGCGCGCGGGCGAGCTGGCCCGCCGGCGCATGTTGATAGTCGGCGTAGTAGCCTTGCGATTCACCCGTCAGGAGCACGCGCCAGACATGATGGTAGTCGTCGTTCCACTGTGCCCGATATTTGCCGTGCGGAGGCTTCTCTGTGGCGTCCAGCAGGCTGGCGCGGTTTTCGCCGTTTTCGAGCACGAGGTTGATGTGCCGGCCGGTTTCGGCCGCGAGCCGCCCGGCTGCGACGCTGAGGTCACGCAGGACTGAAACGCCGTCCTCGTCGATGATGGTGTCGACGGCATCGAGGCGCAGTCCATCGAAGCGATAGTTGCGCAGCCAGGACACCGCGTTTTCGATCGCGAAGGCGTGCACCTCGGGGACACGATAGTCGATCGCGCTGCCCCACGGCGTCTTGGCGTCGGTGAAGAAGGTCGGCGCATAGCGGCCGAGATAGTTTCCCTCGGGGCCGAAGTGGTTATAGACCACGTCGAGCATCACCATCAGACCGCGCAGATGCGCCTCGTCGATCAGGGTCTTGAGGTCATCGGGACGGCCATAGGCGCTGTCGGGTGCATACCACAGCACGCCGTCGTAGCCCCAGTTGCGCTTGCCCGCGAAATCCGCAAGCGGCATCAGCTCGAGCGCGGTGATGCCGGTCGCGACCAGATGATCGAGCTTGTCGATCATGGCGCGATAGGTGCCCTCAGGGGTGAAGGTGCCGACATGGGCCTCGAGGACGACGGCCTCGTGCCAGGGGCGCCCGCCCCACGCCGTGGCGCGCCATTTGAAGGCGGAATGGTCGATCACCTCGCTCGGGCCAAACACGTCGTCCGGCTGGAACGCGGACGCCGGATCGGGCACGTCGATCTCGTCATCGACCCGGAATTTGTAGCGAGCGCCTGCGCCCATGCCCGGGATCTCGGCGATGTACCAGCCGGCTGCGTCGCGTGTCAGCGGGTGCGGCTTGTCGAGCAGGACGTCGACGCGCTTCGCGGCCGGCGCCCACAGCCGAAAGCGCGTGCCGTCGTGAGTGAGCTCGGGGCCGAAGTGATGGACATTCATGCAGAGCCTGCAAACACCAGCACCGAACGCGGCGGCGCCTTGCTGTCGACGCCTGAGGCAAAGGCGGCGCCGTCCTGCTCGCTTGCGGTGGTGTTCAGCACCTGCTGCCAGTTTTTATAATCCGGCATCTTCGGCATCTTGAATGCGATCTCCTCGGGCGCAGCGTTCAGCACGATAAAGATCGGCGCCTGTTCCTGTTCCAACGGCCCGAGCACGTAGGCGAGGAACCGGCCCTCCGGGAATTTCCAGTCGGACTCCTTCATCTCGTCGGCCGAGGGTGTCAGCCACAGCACGCCATAGGTACCGTCGGCACGGCGGCCGTCGAGCCAGCGCTGACAGCGGATCTGGCCGAAGCGGCGCCGCAGCGCGGTCAGGTGGCCGATGAAATCGATGATGTCGTCGTCCGTGCCGAGGTTCTCCCAGCCGACCCAGCCGGTCTCGTTGTCCTGGCAATAAGCGTTGTTATTGCCGTTCTGGGTGTTGGCGACTTCGTCGCCGGCGAGGATCAGCGGGGTGCCCTGGGCAAGCAGGAGGCAGGCGAGCTGGTTCTTCCGGAGCTGGCGGCGCAGCGCATTGATGGCGGGATCGTCGGTTGGGCCCTCATGGCCGCTATTGTTGGAGTGATTGTCGTTCGAGCCGTCGCGATTGTCCTCGCCATTGGCCTCGTTGTGCTTCTCGTTGTAGCTGAACAGGTCGGCCAGGGTAAATCCGTCATGCACCGTGATGTGGTTGATGCCTGCGCGGGTTGTACGATTGTCATGGTGAAACAGGTCGGAGGACGCGGTCATGCGGCCCGAGATTTCGCCGATCAGACTGCCTTCGCCGCTCCAGTAGCGTCGCATCGCGCTGCGGTAACGATCATTCCATTCCGACCATTGCGATGGAAACGCGCCGACCTGATAGCCGCCGAGGCCGAGGTCCCAGGGCTCGGCCACCATCTTCACGGTCGCCAGCACCGGGTCCTGGCGAATCGCGGTCAGGAAGGGATGGTTGCGATCGAATCCGTTCGGGCCGCGCGCCAGCGTCGTGGCGAGATCGAAGCGGAAGCCGTCGACATGGCAGACCTCGACCCAGTAGCGCAGCGAGTCCATCACCATCTGCAGCACGCGCGGATGGGTGAGGTTGACCGAGCTGCCGCAGCCGGTGAAGTCGTCATAGAAGCGCGGGTTCTCGCGGTTCAGCCAGTAGTAGGACGCATTGTCGATGCCGCGGAAGCACAGCGTCGGGCCCATATGGTTGCCTTCGGCGGTGTGGTTGTAGACGACGTCGAGCAGCACTTCGATGCCGGCGTCGTGCAGCCGGGCCACCGTGGTACGGAAGGAATCCAGCGCATTGTCCTGCGCATAGCGCGCCTCCGGCGCGAAAAACGCGATGGTGTTGTAGCCCCAGTAGTTCACCAGCTTCTTCTCGACCAGCGTGCGGTCGTCGATCAGCCCGTGGATCGGCAACAGCTCCACGGTGGTGACGCCGAGCCGCTTGAGGTGGTCGATCATTGCGGGTGACGACAGGCCGCCATAGGTGCCCCGCAAACCCGGTGGCACGTCCTCGCGCTTCTGCGTCAGGCCCTTGATGTGGGCCTCATAGATGATGGTGTCTTGCCATGGGATTTGCGGCCGGATCTCGCGGCGCCCCCAGTTGAAGGTCTCGTCGACCACCACGGCCTTCGGCATGCCGCGGGCGTTGTCGCGCCGGTCGAACGAAAGGTCCTCGCGCGCGCTGCCGGTGCGGTAGGCGAAATGCGCATCGCTCCAGACCAGCCTTCCTGCGAGCCGCTTGGCATAGGGATCGAGCAGCAGCTTGTTGGAATTGAAGCGGTGGCCGCGCTCCGGCGCGTAGGCGCCGTAGACGCGATAGCCGTAGAGCTGGCCCGGCGAAATGTCGTTGAGATAGCCGTGCCAGACGTCCTCGGTTCGTTCAGGCAATTCGACCCGCTCGAGCTCGCGGCGGCCCTGGCCGTCGAACAGGCATAGCTCCACCTTCTCCGCATTTGCGGAGAACAGCGCAAAGTTAGTACCCCTGCCGTCCCAGCTGGCGCCAAGCCGCGAGGACGTCCCCTCGGTCAGTCGCATGGATCAGCTTTCCGGTACGAGGAAGATCGCAGCGAGCGGCGGAATCGTCAGGCTCAGCTCGGGCGTTGCGCCCTCCGAGGCACGGACCTCGCCGATATTGCCGACATTGCTGCCGCCGTAATGCGCGGAATCCGAGTTGAGCACCTCGTGCCATTTGCCGGCGAACGGCACCCGGACGCGATAGTTGCGATAGACGTTGGGCGAGAAGTTCACGACCACGAGGCAGCGCGCGCGCGCATCGCTGCCCTTCCTGATCCAGGCAAACAGATTGTGGTTGGCGTCGTTGGTGACAACCCATTCGAACCCGGCCTGGTCACAATCCAGCTCGTGCAGCGCCGGCAGCGCGCGATAGAGGCGGTTGAGGTCGCGGATCAGGTTCTGCACGCCGGCATGTTTCGGCTGCTCGGTCAGATGCCAATCCAGCGAGTGATCGTGGTCCCACTCACGCACCTGGCCGAATTCACAGCCCATGAACAAAAGCTTCTTGCCGGGATGAGCGAACATGAAGCTGTAATATGCGCGCAAATTGGCAAAGCGCTGCCACTCGTCGCCGGGCATACGACCCAGGATCGAACGTTTGCCGTGCACGACCTCGTCATGCGACAGCGGCAGGATGAAGTTCTCCGAGAACGCGTATTGCAGGCCGAACAGGATATCGCCGTGATGGTGTTTGCGGTGGATCGGATCCTTGCCGATATATTTCAGCGTGTCGTGCATCCAGCCCATGTTCCATTTGTAGCCGAAGCCGAGCCCGCCGAATTCGACGGGACGCGACACCTGCGGCCATGCGGTAGATTCCTCGGCCGCCGTCGTCGCCTGCGGAAAGCGCGCGAACAATTCGGTGTTGAAGCGGCGCAGGAAGTCGATCGCCTCGATGTTCTCCCGGCCGCCATATTTGTTCGGGATCCAGCCGCCGGCGGGGCGGCTGTAGTCGAGATAGAGCATCGAGGCGACGGCATCGACGCGCAGGCCGTCGATGCCGTAGCGCTCGAGCCAGAACAGCGCATTCGACACCAGGAAGTTGGTGACCTCGGTGCGCCCGTAATTGTAGATCAGCGTGCCCCAGTCGAGATGGCGGCCCTGCAACGGGTTGGCGTGCTCGTAAAGCGCAGTGCCGTCGAAACGGCCGAGCGCGTGCGGATCGTCGGGGAAATGCCCGGGGACCCAGTCGAGCAGCACGGCCAGCCCTTCGCGATGGCAGGCGTCGACCAGCGCGGAAAAGTCGTCCGGCGAGCCGAAGCGGCTGGTCGGTGCGAACATGCCGGTCGGCTGATAGCCCCAGGAGCCGTCGAACGGATGCTCGCTGACGGGCAGGAATTCGACATGGGTGAAGCCCATGTCGCGAGCGTAAGCTGGAAGCTGCTCGGCAAGCTCGCGATAGGTCAGCCACTCATTGCGACCCTTGCGCCGCCAGGAGCCGAGATGGACTTCATAGATCGACATCGGCGCCCGCAGCGCGTTGATGCCGTCGGGAGCCGGGCGCGGATGCGGGATCGTGCGCTCATCGTACACGATCGAGGCGGTCTTCGGCCGGACTTCGGTGGCGAAGGCCATGGGATCGGACTTCAGCGCCAGATGCTGGCCGTTCGACCCGACGATGTCGAACTTGTAGTGGTCGCCGACGCGCGCGCGCGGGATGAACAACTCCCAATAGCCGGCGCCGCGGACGCGCATCGGATGCCGCCGCGGGTCCCAGAAATTGAAGTCGCCGACCACGCTGACCCGCCGTGCATTCGGGGCCAGCACCACGAAGCCGACGCCATCGACGCCGTCGAGTGTCATCGGATGCGCGCCGAGCGTGTCGTAGATGCGCTGATGGGTGCCCTCGCCGAGCAGATAGAGATCGAAATCGCTCAGGATCGGCAGAAACCGGTAGGCGTCCTCGAGCTCGACGATGGTGTCGCCGAAGCGTGCGCGGAGCTGGTAGCGCGTCGAGCCGTTCGGCAGCGGGCCGGCGAACAGGCCGGCATCATGAATCCGGGTGAGCGGCGCCGTCTCGCCATGCTCGCCGATCGCCTCGACATTGCTGGCGTCAGGCAGGAAGGCGCGCACGACGCTGCGATCCCCCTCGGTGTGGAGACCGAGATAATGGAAGGGATCCGCGTGACGGCCCTCGATGATGGCATAGGCCTCGGCGGGCAATTTGGTCATGCAACCTCATGCGGCTGTTGCGCCAGGATCCTCAACAGGCCTGTCAGTGGGACCCGCAGCCAATCCGGCCGGTTGGCCAGTTCATATTCGATCTCGTAGAAGGCTTTCTCAAGCAGGAAAAAGCCGAGCAGCCGCTCGGCGGCCTTGGCGTCGGCCGGCCACAGGCGCTGGCCGGCCATCGTCTCGCGATAAGCGCCCAGGAAGGAGGCCGCCGCCCGCTCGCGCCATTCGGCCAAAGCGAGGCTCAACTTGCCGCTTTCGTCTGAAACGACCTCGAGCGCTCGTTCCAGGGCAGCCGTCGTCGCGTAGTCGATCGAGCGGATCAGGCCGGCAACGTCCCGCGCAGCCGGTGCCTTGCGACGGCGTTCGGTGATGGTCCGGCCCGGTCCGCCATCGAAATCGATGATGAAGACGTCGTCCTTGACGACCAGCACCTGGCCGAGATGGAGGTCGCCATGATGGCGGATGTTGAGGCCGTCGATGTCGCGCGGCAGCAGCGCCTTCAGCCGGTCCGGCAGCATGTCGTGCTGGGCCAGCAACCGGTCGGCCAACAGACGGTCGGCTTCCTTCAATGTATCGCGCCGCTGCTTCAGCGTGTCGAACACCCGCTCGGCCCGCGCCATGATCTCGTCGTTCCAGCGCTGCACGTCTTCGGGCCGCGTCGGCTCCGGCGCAAAATCCGGCAGCTCCCTGTTGCTGGCGAGCGCGATGTGCAGCTCGGCCAGGCGTTTTCCGCTCTGCGACATGTAGTGCAGATAGGATCCCTGATCGTCGTTTTCGGTCGGGTGTTGGCTGGCGGCCAGCACGCGCTGCGTGTCGACGAATCGATCAAGGCGGCCGGCGGTAACGGTCCAGAGATCGCCCTGGTTGACCACGAAGGCATGCAGAACTGCGATCGCGCTGCGTTTGTCGCCCTCGATCAGCTCGGCGGTGCCGAGCAAAGCGGGGCTGTTGGGAAAACCCACCACTTCGGTGAGGAAGCGGCCGATCTCGACCTCCGGATTGATGCCGACTTCGAGCTTCCGGTAGATCTTGGTGACATATTCGTTGTCGACCAGCGCGGTCGAGTGCGGCTGATCGTTTTCGTAGACGCGAAGACGCTCCGGCTGCCGGATAGCCTTATCGGCGAAGCGGTTGGTCGGCCGGAACTCAAGCTTCAGGCCTTGCTCGCCTTCATCGACCGTCAGACTCTCCCGCAGATTGCGGAGGAACAGGCCGGTGAAGATCTGGTCGGTGGCGACGTCGAGCAGCGTACCCTCGCGCGCACCCTGGCGCACCGCGGCGAAGGCGCGCGGGTTGTAGCGCTCGCGGTCGAAGCGCACCCACTCGATCTGCATCGGCAGTACGTAGCGGCTGGTGGTGCCGCGCTGCGTGGTCTCCAAGAAGACGAGCCACGGCCTGTTGTCGCCGATGTCGCAGAACGGGATCGCGGAGACCAGCGCCGGTTGGATCGCATTTGGCGATCGCTCCGGGTACCACCGCGTGCGCGCGAGGTGGTCGGGCAGAACGTCGCGCTCGAACACGCCGCGGGTGCGCGCCAATGACATCCAGGTGGAATTGAGCGGCACCACCAGCGTCTCGAACTCCGGCACCGCGTGCGGAACCACCGGCTCGGACTTGTCGCGTTCCTGCAGCTGGAACCAGTAGAAGCCGTAAGGCGCGAGCGTGATCATGTAGGGCAGCTCGCCGATCGCGGGGAACCGCGTCCGGCCGAGCATCTCGAGTGGAATGCGGCCCCTGAAGGCGGAAAGGTCGAGTTCGGTTGCCTGCGCCGAGCGCGACAGATTGGCGACGCACAGGATGACCTCGCCCTGGTGCTGACGCACATAAGCGAGCACCGAGCGGTTTTCCGGGCGGATGAACGTCATGGTGCCGCGCCCGAATGCCAGCGTCGACTTGCGCACCGCGATCAGCCGCTTGGTGGCAGAGAGCAGCGAGGACAGGCTGCGCGACTGCGCCTCGACATTGACGGACTCGTAGCCGTAGACCGGATCCATGATCGTTGGCGCATAGAGCCGCGCGGGGTCGGCACGCGAGAAGCCGCCGTTGCGGTCCGGCGACCACTGCATCGGCGTGCGCACGCCGTTGCGGTCGCCGAGATAGATGTTGTCGCCCATGCCGATCTCGTCGCCGTAATAGATGATGGGCGTGCCGGGGAACGACAGCAGCAGCGAGTTCATCAGCTCGATCTTGCGGCGGTCATTGTCCATCAGCGGCGCGAGCCGCCTGCGGATGCCGACATTGATCCGGGCGCGCGGATCGTGGGCATAGGTCGACCACAGATAGTCGCGCTCGACGTCGGTGACCATCTCCAGCGTCAGCTCGTCGTGATTGCGCAGGAACAGCGCCCATTGGCAGGCGGCCGGGATATCCGGCGTCTGCCGCAGGATGTCGGTGATCGGAAAGCGGTCCTCCTGGGCGATCGCCATGTAGATGCGCGGCATCAGCGGGAAGTGATAGGCCATGTGGCATTCGTCGCTGCGGCCGAAATATTCCTGCACGTCCTCCGGCCACTGATTGGCCTCGGCAAGCAGCACCTTGCCCTTGGCATAGGCGTCGAGCTCCTGGCGCAGTTGCTTGATGATGGCATGCGTCTCGGGCAGGTTCTCGTTGTTGGTGCCGTCGCGCTCGCACAGATAGGGGATGGCGTCGAGCCGGAAGCCGTCGACGCCGGTGTCGAGCCAGCGCTTCATCACCTGCACGATCGCGCGCACCACGCGCGGATTGTCGAAATTCAGGTCCGGCTGGTGTGAGAAGAAGCGATGCCAGTAGAACTGGCCGGCTTCCGGATCCCAGGTCCAGTTCGACTTCTCGGTGTCCGTGAAGATGATGCGGGTGCCGGGATATTTCTGATCGGTGTCGCTCCAGACATACCAGCTTCGCGCACTCGAATTCGGCCCGCTGCGGCGCGCGCGCTTGAACCAGGCATGCTGGTCGGAGGTGTGGTTGATGACGAGCTCGGTGATGACGCGCAGGCCGCGCTTCTTGGCCTCCTGGATGAAGCGTTTGAAGTCCTTCATCGTCCCGAAATCAGGATTGATGTCGCCGTAATCGCCGATGTCGTAGCCGTCGTCGCGGCCGGGCGAGGGGTAGAACGGCAGCAGCCACAGCGTGGTGACGCCGAGCTCCTGCAGATAGCCGAGCTTCTCCGTCAGTCCTGCGAAGTCGCCGATGCCGTCATTGTTGCTGTCGGCAAACGCCTTGACGTGAAGCTGATAGATGATGGCGTCCTTGTACCAAAGCTGGTCCGCGGTCTCGGTCGCGACCGTCTCCTTGGTATTGACGGCGGAGAATACGTTCATGATGGCTCCCTCAGGCCACGCAGCGCAACAGCAGCGCGGGATCGCGCCCGGGATCGATACGCAGGCGCACGCCGCCCCATTCGAGCGCATGACGCGCGCCGGTGACGAGATCTTCCACGGCCGTGACGGAACGGCGCGCATCGCCGCGGCCGACCTTGATGTCGCCGAGCGCAAGCCAGACCTCGCGCGCATCGCGGGTCAATGCGATCGCGGCCACGATCACACCGCTCTGGTCGACTGATTCCTTGACGAAGCCGATCACATTGTCGTCCTCGATGTCGATAAAGTGCAAATTGGCGGTCTGTCGCAGCGCCGGATTGTCGCGCCTGATCCGGTTGAGCGCTGTGACATAGGGCTTGATATTGCCCGGCTGCTCCCAGTTCCGAACCTTGATCTCGTATTTTTCGGAGTTGAGATAGTCTTCCCGGCCGGGGATTGGCGCACGCTCCAGCAGCTCGAAGCCGCTGTAGATACCGTAGCTGCTCGATAGCGTCGCGGCCAGTGCGAGACGCGACTTGAACATCCAGGATTCGCCGCTTTGCAGGTGGAAGGGCAGGATGTCAGGCGTGTTGACGAAGAAATTCGGCCGAAAGAAGTCCCGCTCTGGGTAGCCGATCAATTCCCCGAGATACTGCTCGAGCTCCGCTCGCTGCGTCCGCCAGGTGAAATAGGTATAGGACTGCGTGAAGCCGAGCTTCGCCAGGCCCTTCATCACCTTTGGCTGCGCGAAGGCTTCCGCAAGGAAAAGCACGTTCGCATCGTGGCGCTGCACCTCGCGGATCAGCCATTCCCAGAACGGCAGCGGCTTGGTGTGCGGATTGTCGACTCGGAAGATCCTGACGCCCTGGTCGACCCAGAACAGCACGACGTCGCGCAGCGCGTGCCACAACGCGCCGGCATCCTCGCCGGCGAAGTCGGGATTGATGACATCGTCCCATCGCTGCGGCCGATACTCGGCGGTGCGCATCGATCCGTCCGGGCGTCGCTTGAACCATTGCGGATGTTGTTTCACCCAGGGGTGATCGGGCGAGCACTGCACGGCGAAGTCGAGCGCGACCTCCATGCCATGCGCTTGGCACGCCGCGACGAAGGCACGGAAATCGTCCAGCGTGCCGAGTTGCGGGTGCACGGCGTCGTGGCCGCCTTCGGCCGAGCCGATCGCGTAGGGGCTGCCGGGGTCTCCAGGCTGTGCAATGGCCGCGTTGTTGCGGCCCTTGCGGCGCTCTTGTCCGATTGGATGGATCGGCGTGAGATGGACGACGTCGAAGCCCATCGCCGCGATGTCGGGGAGACGCGCGATGCAATCGTTGAAGGTCGCATGCTCGCCGGGCACCTTGCCCTGGCTGCGCGGAAACATCTGGTACCAGGCGCCATACCGCGCCCTCGGCCGGTCGGCGACGAGCGGAAACAGCGGTGACCGGGTCAAATCGGGGCGATACTGGCTATCGGCCATCGCCTGCTTCAATTCCGGTGCGAGCAGTGCGCCAGCCTCGCCGGTCGCAAGGTAAAGTTCGCATTGCTTGATGATCACGGCAGCGTCCGCCGGGCTGCCGGCATGCGCCTTGGTCAGCATGCCTGCACCTTCGATCGCATCCAGCGTGAGGTCGCTGCGGGTTGCTTGCTGTTGCTCGAAACGCTGCCGCCAACTGGCGAATTCGTCGGTCCAGGCCTCGATCGCGTAGACATAGCGGCCCGGCTGATCCGGGACGAATACGCCACCCCAGCGGTCGTTGCTGTGCAGTGTCATCGGCGTGCGCTGCCATTCGCCGCCCGCGTCATGACGCCATACCAGCGCGGCAGCGATCACATCCTGTCCGTCACGGTAGATGTCGGCCCAGACTTCGACAGGCTCGCCCGCGATGCGCTTGACCGCAAAACGGCCACCATCGACCGACGGATAGACGTCGCTGATATGAAAAGTGCCGCCGGCACTCTCGACAGGTCGGGCAGTTTTGTTCACGGTGATGCCGCCATCAAAAAGGCAAAAGACGTCCGCGCCGCGGGAAGGAGGCGTGCCAGACCATATAGAAAGCCGCACGCCGGACATTGGTTCCCAGGGAACCCCGACCCGGGCTGAGCGTTAAGCATCGTCTAACCCTTTCCCGTATCTGAACAATTTCGCAACGACGTCAGTACCGTTGCGTGCAAGCAGCGTGCCGTATGGACCTTTACGCCAAAGCCAAGACCCTGGGAATTCAGACCGAATTTATCGACGGTCACGGTCAACGCCGTGTGACGACGCCTGAGGCGCTTTCGGCGATCCTCGAAGCGCTCCCGCCGCAGCCGGCGCGGCGCATCATTGCCGAGCCGGTCGTCATTCGCTCCGGCCGCGCCGAGCGAACCGAGCTGCCGGAAGTCGCCCCGCTCCCGGTGCGCTGGAAGATCATGGATGGCGCGGCGGTGCGCGTGCAAGGCGAGGCGCGTGAGCGGAGCCTCGCGTGGCCGGCGGATTTGCCTGACGGCGTGTATCGGTTGCAGGTAGCCGATGCATCGGGCGCGAGCGAAGATCTGCCGCTGCTGGTTGCCCCCGAACAGGCCTTCGGCGGCGATTTCGACCGCTGCTGGGTGATCGCCGTCCAGCTCTATGGCATGCGGTCGGCGCGCAACTGGGGTATCGGCGATTTCACCGATCTCGAGGGCCTGCTCAAATTCGCGCATCAGGTCGGCGCCGACGGCATCGGGCTTAATCCGCTGCACGCGCTGTTCGATGATCGGCCCGGCGATTGCAGCCCTTACTCACCGAACAGCCGGCTGTTCCTCAACGCACTCTACATCGACGTCGAGAAGATCCCCGAATTCAAGATCGATGCGGAGACGCGGGCCGCGCTGGCGCAGCTGCGCACCCGCGACCTCGTCGATTATGTCGCGGTGGCCCCGCTGAAGTGGCGCGCGTTGCGCACGGCCTTTGCGTCGTTCAAGACCAATCCGGGTCTCGGCCGCTGGCAAGCTTTCGAAGCCTATCGCAGCGAACACGGCGAGTTGCTGTCGCGCTACGCCTGCTTCGAGGTGATGAGACACAAGTTCAACGCGCCGTGGTGGGAGTGGCCGGACGAATGGCGGCAGCCCGGCGCGACGGCCTGTGCCAGGCTGCGCAAGGACCGCGACACAGCCGCAGAGGTCGAGTTCGTCGAATTCGTGCAGTGGATCGCCGATCAGCAGCTCGGCGCCTGCCAGGCGCTCGCGCACAAGCTCGGTATGCGGGTCGGGCTTTATCTCGACGTCGCCGTCGGCGTTCAGTCGGATGGTTTCGACGCGTGGAATGAGCAGATCGCGATCTCGCGCCATCTGGGCGTCGGCGCGCCGCCGGATCCGCTCAACACCGCCGGCCAGGATTGGGGGCTCGCTGGTTTCAATGCCGCGGGCCTCGAACTGCGCGCCTTCGAGCCGTTCAGGCAAATGTTGCGTACCTCGATGCGTCATGCCGGCGCGGTCAGGCTCGACCATGCGTTCGGGTTGCGACGGCTCTACCTCGTGCCGCGTGGCTTCGGCCCGGCCAACGGCGCCTATGTGCAGATGCCGTTCGAGGCGCTGCTCGCCGCGACCGCGCTTGAGAGCGTCGCCAATCGCTGCGTCGTGATCGGTGAGGACCTCGGCACGGTGCCGGAGGGTTTCCGCGAGCAAATGAACGGCTGGGGCATCTGGTCCTATCTGGTGATGATGTTCGAGCAGGACGACCAGGGCGTCTTCCGCAACGCCGACTATTACATTGCGGACGCGCTCGTCACCTTCAACACCCACGACCTCTCGACCTACGCCGGCTGGCGGTCGTTCAGCGATCTCAAGACCAAGCGCGCGCTCGGGATCGATCCCGGTGAAACCGACCAGGGGCGCTGGGATGCGCTCGGCCAGCTCGACGAGCTGCTGCGCCGGCACGGCATCCCAAACCACGATCTCTATGCGGTGGCGAGCTTCCTGGCACGAACCCGGTCGCGCATGATGGCGGTGTCGATGGAGGATCTGCTCGGCCTGACCGACCAGCCCAACATTCCCGGCACCGTCAACGAACATCCGAACTGGCGCCGGAGGCTTCCGGTCTCTATCGAGCATCTCGCATCGGCGATCGACATCGATGCGCTCAAGCGCGCGACCCGCGAGCGGTCGGGCGGCAGCTGATCCGGAACGGAGCACAGCATTTGCCTTCGCGCATTGAAGACTACGGACTGATCGGCGATTGCGAGACCGCGGCGCTGGTCGGCCGCGACGGGTCGATCGACTGGTTGTGCTGGCCGGCTTTCGATTCCGACGCCTGTTTCGCGGCGCTGCTCGGCACCTCGAAGAACGGCCGCTGGCTGATCACGCCGGCCGAGAAGATCACCGGAACGTCGCGTCGCTACAAGGGCGACACGCTGATCCTGGAGACGCGGTTCGAGACCGAAAGCGGCGCGGTTGCGCTGATCGATTTCATGCCGCCGCGCGGCCATGCATCCGATGTGGTCCGCCTGGTTCGGGGACTCAGTGGCCGCGTGAAAATGCATATGGAGCTGGTGATCCGCTTTGGTTTCGGCGGTGGCGTGCCCTGGGTGAAGAAGAACCCGGACGGCCCAGGCCTTTTGGCGATCAGCGGGCCTGACATGGCCGTGCTGCGAACGCCGGTTGAGACCCGCGGTGAGGACATGACCACGGTCGCCGACTTCGAAGTCGGTGAGGGAGACACCGTCCCGTTTGTGCTCACCTACGGGCCTTCGCATCTGCCGGTGCCGGCGCTGCTTGATCCCGAGGCAGCACTGAAGGACACCGAGGACTACTGGACCGAATGGTCCAGCCGTTCGACCTATGACGGCGGACGTCACCACGACCTCGTGATGCGTTCGCTGATCACACTGAAGGCGCTGACCTACGCACCAAGCGGCGGCATCGTTGCGGCGCCGACGACGTCGCTGCCGGAAAAACTCGGCGGTGCGCGCAACTGGGACTATCGGTTCTGCTGGCTGCGCGACGCCACTTTCACGCTGCTGGCGCTGATGAACTCAGGCTATACCGAGGAGGCGGCGGCTTGGCACAACTGGCTGTTGCGGGCGGTGGCGGGTATGCCGGCGGATATGCAGATCATGTACGGCATCATGGGTCAGCGGCGGCTCCTGGAATGGGAGGCCGAGTGGCTGCCCGGTTATGAAGGGGCGCAGCCGGTGCGGGTTGGCAATGCCGCGCATGCGCAGCTGCAGCTCGATGTCTATGGTGAGCTGATCGACGCCTTCCACCAATCCCGCATGGCCAAGCTGGAGCTCGAGGAGGAGAACTGGTCTCTGGAGTGCACGGTGGTCGATCATCTCGCCGATGTCTGGGACAAGCCGGATCACGGGATCTGGGAGCGCCGCGACGCACCTCGGCATTATGTGTTCTCCAAGGTAATGTGCTGGGTCGCGTTCGACCGCGCCATCAAGAGCGCGGAGCGGTTCGGCTTAAAGGCACCGCTGGTCAAATGGCGCGTGCTGCGTGAGGCCATTCATCGCGACGTCTGCCAGCGGGGCTTCGATCACGACCTCAACAGCTTTGTCGAATCCTATGGCTCAAAGGTGCTCGATGCCAGCCTGCTGCTGCTGCCGTCGGTCGGCTTCCTGCCGCCGGCCGATCCGCGCATCCGCGGCACGATCGATGCGGTGGAAAAATACATGATGCGTGATGGCTTCGTGCTGCGCCACGATCCGCGTGAGGTGTCAGATGAAACGCAACCGATCGAGGGCGCGTTCCTGGCCTGCAGCCTCTGGCTCGCGGATGCCTATGTGCTGGCGGGCGATATCGACAAGGCCCAAACCATGTTCGACCGCGTGGTGGCGGTCGCCAACGATCTCGGCCTGCTGGCGGAAGAGTTCGACAGCGGCGCCGGCCGGCAGACCGGAAATTTCCCGCAGGCGCTAACCCATATCGCGCTGATCAACACTGCGCACAATCTCAGCGACGCCAGGGCCGCGGCCGAGAAGCCGGTGGTGCAGCGGTCGCAGTAACCGCGCTCTAGATTCTTGTTTTGACGCGTTTTCTTTACGCGAACCGGTATCCACTTCGCTCGAAAACGCTCTAACGACCGGTCTTCAGCACAATGTCCATTGCGCGCGCGAAACCGTCGTGTTCGTTGGTCTCGGTCACGTCAGTCGCGCGCGCCTTTACGTCGTCGCTGGCATTGCCCATCGCGAAGGAGACGCCGCTCTTCGCAAACATCGGCAGATCGTTCTGCATGTCGCCGATGGTGGCGACATTCTCGAGCGCGACGCCGAGACGCTTCGCGATATCCACAACGAACGTCCCCTTGTCGTGGCCGGGCGGCGTGACGTCGAGATAGTAGGTCTGCGAGCGGACCGCGATCGCCTGGTTGCCGACCGCCTGCTGCATCTCCGCCTCGCAGCGCTGCAGCAGCGTCGCGTCCGAGCTGGCGCCGACGATCTTGCAGGCCTGACCGATGTAGGGCGTGAAGTCCGTGACGATGGTGGGATCGTGCTTGATCGTGCGCTGCTCGTGGGCGGTATACTCACCCTCGGGATTCCGCGTCAGCCATTTGTCGTTGGTGAACAGCCAGATGTCGACACCATGGTCGGTGAGCAGGTCGATGCAGCGCTTTGCCACTGCGGAGGGGATCAGATGCTGCGCGACCGGCTTCAGCTGCGCGTCGACGATCGAGCTGCCGTTGAAGGCACCGATCGGCAGCGTGATACCGAGCGGCGCGACCAGGAAGCCCATTCCGATCGTCGGCCGGCTGGAGACGATGGTGAAGCCGATGCCGGCCGCGTGCAGCTTGCCGACCGCCGCCTTGGCGTCGTCGGTCAAAATCTTGTCCTTGGTCAGGAGCGTGCCGTCGACGTCGGATACGACAAGGGCGGTGCGGGTCATGGTCGGTCCAGGTTGAGTTTGCTGACAATGTCTTCGACGATGGTCTCGACGGGACGGTCGATCGCAACCGTGATCGGCCGTTCATCGGGTGTTGGTGGCTCCAGCGTCCTGAACTGGCTCGCCAGCAGCTCGGGCGGCATGAAATGGTCCTTGCGTGCGATCAGCCGCGAGGCGATCAGCTCCAGTGTGCCGTCGAGGAACACGATGCGGACATCCCGGCGGCCATGCACGAGGATGTCGCGATAGCTGCGCTTCAGGGCCGAACAGGCGATCACCGTACGCTCACTCACCTTGCAGGTCCGGTCGATCTCCGCGGCGATGGCCCTGAGCCACGGCCAGCGGTCCTCGTCGGTCAACGGCTGCCCGGCATGCATCTTCGAGACATTGCTTGGCGGGTGAAACGCGTCGCCATCCTCGAAGCGCCAGCCGATCCTGACCGCAAGATGATCGGCGATGGTGCTCTTGCCCGAACCCGAGACGCCCATCACGACCAGCGCGCAAGGATTTTGTCCATCAGCCACGAAAATCCTCCGGCAGCGCGGCCTGATCGACGAGCCAGATGGTCTCTCTTATCGATCGCGCGCGATTCGCCGGCAGGTTCTCGCCTGCGAAGAGCCGCGTCAAGATCGCGCGCTTGCTCTGGCCGGCAATCTCGAACAGCATCTCGCGGCACGAGGCGAGCGCGGGTAGGGTCAGCGAGACGCGCGGCACGAATGGCTCGACATTGGCCTTGGGCACCCCGACCACCCAGCGCGCGGTCTCCTCGACCGCGGGGTAACCGGGAAACAGCGAGGCGGTGTGGCCGTCGGGACCGACGCCCATCAGCACGAGGTCGAACAGCGGCCGCGCCGGATCGAGCTGCTCCGCGCCGTAGAACGCCATCAGCTCGTTCTCGTAGAGCGCGGCACTCTTGTCCGGATCCTTGAGGTTGGCAGTATCGGTCGGGATCGGATGGACATTGGCGGCCGGCGCGCAGCGATCGAGGAAAGCCTGGCGCGCCATGCTCATATTGTGCAGCGGGTCCTTGCGCGGCACCAGGCGTTCGTCGCCGATGAACCAGTGCACGCGGTCCCACGGAATCCTGCCGCGATACTCCGGTGTCGCCAGCAGTTCGTACAGCGCTTTCGGACTCGACCCGCCGGTGAGGCAGACCGCCACGCGACTGTTGTTTTCGGCAATCTTTGCGATCACGCGCTCAGCCGCCGTCTTCGCCAACGCTGCCGGATCGGCGACGGTGATGATCCTGCGCTCGCCGCTCCCTGCCATGGTCAGCTGAGCTTTCGCCAGCTGCGGCCGTCGCGCGTCAGCAGTGCGTTGGCAGCCTCCGGCCCTTCGCTGCTGCCGGCCTTGTAGGGCTGCAGGCCGCGCCCGCCGGCGTTCTTCCAGGCATCAAAGAAGGGCTGCACCGCCTGCCAGCCGGCCTCGACGCTGTCGGCGCGCTGGAACAGGATGTTGTCGCCGATCATGCAGTCGTAGATCAGCGTCTCGTAGCCGGTGGATGGCTCCGCCTTGAAGTAGTCCTTGTAGCGGAACTTCATCTCGACGCCGTCGATGTCGATCGCCGGGCCCGGCACCTTGGTGTTGAACTGCAGCTCGATGCCTTCGGTCGGCTCGGTCGAGATGATCAGGAAATTCTGCGACAGGCGATCCACCGGAGTGTCGCGAAACATGCCAATCGGCGCCTGCTTGAACTTGATCGCGATCTCGGTGCGTTTGGTGTTGAGCGCCTTGCCGGTGCGGAGATAGAAGGGAACGCCGGCCCAGCGCCAATTGTCGATCGTCAACTTCAGCGCAGCATAGGTTTCGGTGGTGCTGTCAGGCTTGACGTCCTCGGTCTTCAGATAGTCCTCGATTTCGGTGTCGCCGACCTTGCCGGCGCGATACTGCCCGCGTACCGAATTGTTCAGCGCTTCCTGCTCGCTCTGGAGCTGGATCGCGCTGAGCACTTCGGCCTTCTCCGAGCGCACGGCATGCGCATCGAACCGTGCAGGCGGCTCCATCGCCACCAGCGACAACAGCTGGAACAGATGGTTCGGCACCATGTCGCGCAGCGCACCGGTGGCGTCGTAGAAACTGCCGCGGTGGCCGACGCCGAGCTTCTCCTCGACGGTGATCTGGACGTGGTCGATGTGGTTGCGATTCCAGATCGGCTCGAACATGCCGTTGGCAAAGCGCAGCACCAAAATGTTCTGGACGGTCTCTTTGCCGAGGTAATGATCGATCCGGTAGATCTGGTGCTCATCGACCAGCTTCAAGAGCGCGGCGTTGAGCGCCTTGGCTGATGCGAGATCAGTGCCGAACGGTTTTTCGACGACCAGACGCCGCCACGCCCCGTTCTCCGTCAGCATGCCGGTGCGCCCGAGCTGTTCGCTGATCGGCAGGAAGGCGCTCGGCGGCGTCGCGAGATAGAACAGGCGATTGCCGCCCGTTCCACGCGCCGTTTCGAGCCTGTCGAGCTGTTCGTTCATCGTATCGAAGGACGCCGGGTCCCTGGGGTCGGCCTCGATCGAGGTGACGCATGCGAACAGCCGCTTGACGACCGTTTCGTCGATCGGGCGCGTTGCGAACTGTCGCAGGCCCTTCTGCAGGCTGTCGGACATTTCGTCGTTCGACATGCCCTTGCGGGCGATGCCGACCACGCAAAACTTCTCCGGCAGCAGGTTTGATGCCGCGAGGTTATAGAGCGCCGGGATCACCAGCCGGTGCGCGAGGTCACCGGTGGCGCCGAAGATGACGAAGGAGCAGGGATCGGGTTTCTTCTGAGCGTCAGCCATTCATGATTCCTGCAATGCTTCCTGCAATACCGTCCTGCACCTTATGCCTTCTTATTACGATTTCTCGTTACGCTTTCTTGGGCGGTTCCTTGTGGCCGCCAAAGCCTGCGCGCATCGCGGAGAGGATCTTCTCGGCGAAGGTATGATCCCTGCGCGAGCGGAAGCGCGTGTAGAGCGCAGCCGTCAGCACTTCGGCCGGCACGGCCTCATCGACCGCGGCATTGACGGTCCAGCGTCCCTCGCCGGAATCCTCGACAAAGCCTGAGTAATTGTCGAGCGTATGGTTCCCCGCGAGCGCCGATGCGGTGAGGTCGAGCAGCCAGGACGGGATCACGCTGCCGCGCCGCCACACCTCGGCGATATCAGCGATATCGAGGTCGAAGCGATGGTCCGGCGGCAGCGCCTCGATGTTGGCGTTCTTGAGGATGTCGAAACCTTCGGCATAGGCCTGCATCAGGCCGTATTCGATGCCGTTGTGGATCATCTTGACGAAATGCCCGGCGCCGATCGGACCGGCGTGGATATAACCCTGCTCGATCCTGGGATCGCGGCCCTCGCGGTCGGGTGTGAGCGGGATATCGCCGATGCCGGGCGCCAGCGTCTTGAAGATCGGATCGAGCCGGTCGACCACGGCCTTGTCGCCGCCGATCATCATGCAGTAGCCGCGGTCGATGCCCCAGATGCCGCCGCTGGTGCCGACATCGACATAATGCAGCCCGCGCTCCCTGAGCGATTTGCCGCGGCGGACGTCGTCCTGCCAGAACGTGTTGCCGCCATCGATGATGACGTCGCCGGGCTGCATCAGTTTTGACAATGCCTCGATGGTGGCTTCGGTGATCTTGCCGGCCGGCAGCATCACCCATGCCGTGCGCGGCGCTTCCAGCTTGAGGACGAAATCCTCCAGTGACGAGGCGCCCGTGGCGTTGTCGGCGGCGAGCGCCGCGACCGCCTTCGGATCCTTGTCGTAGACCACGGTGGTGTGGCCTTGCTTCATCAGGCGGCGGACAATGTTGCCGCCCATCCGTCCCAAGCCGATCATGCCGAGTTGCATCGCAGGGCTCCCTTAGTTCAGCGCGGCGGAGATCGCGGCATCAAGCGCCGCGAGCCCGGAGGCGAGGTCGCCCTTGAGATGGACGCGGAGTGCGCGCCGGCCGCGCTCGGTGAGCACGTCGAAATCGCCGCGCGCCTGCGCCGCCTTGATCACGCCGAAGCTCGCCTTCTGGCCGGGCACCGGCAGGTCCTGGGCGTCGTCGACCGTCACCTGCAGGAACACGCCGCTGTCGGGCCCGCCCTTGTAGGCCTGTCCGGTCGAATGCAGGAAGCGCGGGCCGAATTCGGCGCAGGTCGCAAGGTGTTTGGCGTCGCGCACCTTCAGCCGCATCGCCTGCATGGCGTCGATGGTGTCGCCGTCGCGCTCGATATAGGCGAGCAGGGCGACATAGTCGCCACGGCCGGAGCGCGAAAGATGCGCCTTGATCCAGGAATTGAGGTCGCCATTGGCGCCGGCCTTGCGCAACTCCTCGGCGTTTTGGCCGTCGGTGTAGAGATCGGCATTCGCCGACGACACCAACGGCTTTTCCTTCGGCAACGCGCCGGTCTTCTCGAACGCAGCCGAGAGCTCGCGGGTCTTGATCTTGGCGGCTTCGACATCGGGCTGGTTGAACGGGTTGATGCCGAGGATCGAGCCGGCCACCGCGGTCGCGATCTCGAAACGGAAGAACTCCTGGCCGATATGGTCGATCGATTTCATGACGATGCGCACGACCGGATGGCCAGCGGCCTCGATCGCCGCGAGCCTGCTCTCATGCGCGGCTTCATCCTCGCCTTCGGTGCGCAAGTCGATGAAGAAGCGGTCGTTGCCATAAACGGCAGGAGCACCAATGGTCTCGCCCTCGATCGGGACCAGTCCCTTGCCGTCCTTGCCGGTGGACTCAGCGATCAACTGCTCAGCCCAGGCGCCGAAATCGGCGACCTTTGGCGAGGCGAAGATCGTCACCTTGTCGCGGCCTTCGAGGCCTGCGATGCCCATCGCCAACCCAAGCTGCACGCCGGGGTTTTCCTGCGGCGGCACGTCGGCGCCGCAGGAGCGCACCATCGACAGTGTATGGCTGAGCATGCTGCGGATATCGATGCCCGCGACGGCGGCCGGCACCAGGCCGAACGGCGACAGCACGGAATAGCGGCCACCGATCGTGGGATCGCCGTAGAAGATGCGGGCAAAGCCGTCTTTGATTGCGACCTTCTGCAGCGACGAGCCGGGATCGGTCACCGCGATGAAGCGGTGGCCGGCCTTGTCCTTGCCGATCGCCTTTGCCACCCGATCGAAGAAATAGTCCTTCATCACATTCGGCTCGGTGGTCCCGCCGGATTTAGAGGAGACGATGAACAGCGTCTTCGAGATGTCGACATAGGCTTCCATCGCGCGGACCTGCGCCGGATCGGTGGAGTCGAGCACATGCAGTTTCGGGAAGCCGGATTTGTGCGGGAAGGTGTCGGCCAGCACTTCCGGTCCAAGGCTCGATCCGCCCATGCCGAGCACCACGGCATCGGTAAAATGCTGCCCCTTCACGCGCCGGGCGAAATCCTCGTAGTCGGCGACGTCAGCCGAGGCGGCGCTCGTCAGCCAGCCCAGCCATTTGTTCTCGTCATCGCCGGTCCACACCGACTTGTCCTTCTGCCACAGCCTGCGGATTTTTGCCGAGGCGCGCCACTCTTCGGTGCTCTTCTCGACCGCCTTCTCGACGCTTGCGCCAAGCGCGAGCTTTTGGTGGTCGATCCCGCCGCCGAGCGAGGTCGCGCGCTTGTGGGCGACCGCGCCGTAAAGCTTGTCGGCGGCGTCGGCGAACAGCTTGACGCCGTCCTTCACCAGTTCTTTGGTGATCGCTTCGAGCGAGACGCCGGATTTCTCCAGCTCTTCCAGCACGCGGCGGGCGTCGTCGACATTCTCCTCGAGGCTATCGCGCGGCTTGCCGTGGTCGCGGAACGCGTCGAGCGTCGCCGGCGGCACGGTGTTGACGGTGTTGGGGCCGATCAACTCCTCGACATAGAGCACGTCGCGGTAGTCCTTGTTCTTGGTGCCGGTCGAGGCCCACAGCAGCCGCTGCGGCTTCGCGCCCTTGGCCTTGAGCTTGTCCCAGCGCGGGCCCGCGAACAGGCGCTTGTAGTCCTGGTAGGCCAGCTTGGCGTTGGCGATCGCGACCTTGCCCTTCAGCGCGGCGAGCCGCTCCTTTTCGGTGGGATCGTTGGCCTTCGCGATCTTCTCGTCGAGCTGCTTCTCGACCGCGCTATCGATGCGGCTGACGAAGAAGCTGGCGACGCTTGCGACATGTGAGGGATCACCGCCCTTGGCAACGTAGGTCTCCAGCCCCTTCAGATAGGCCTCCGCGACCTGGCGGTAGACCTTCTGGGAGAACAAAAGCGTGATGTTGATGCTGATTCCTTCGCCGATCAGATGTTCGATCGCGGGCAGGCCTTCCGGCGTCGCCGGCACCTTGACCATCAAATTCTTGCGATGGACGTCCTTCCAGAGCCGCTCGGCCTCCGCGATCGTGCCCTTGGTGTCCATGGCGAGATAGGGCGACACTTCGAGGCTGACGAAACCGTCGCCGCCATGGGTCCGGTCATAGACCGGGCGCAGCACGTCGGCGGCGTGCTGGATGTCCTCGACCGCGACATGCTCGAACAGGTCGGCGACCGAGCGGTCGCCTTTCTTGAGGGCCTGGCCGATCGCACCGTCATATTCGTCCGAACTGCCGATCGCCTTCTCGAAGATCGAGGGGTTGGACGTCACGCCTTTGACGCCGTCGGTCTCGATTAGCCGCTTCAGGTCGCCCTTGGTGACGAAGCCGCGGGCCAGGAAGTCGAGCCAGACTGCCTGGCCGTGGTTTTCGAGTGCTTTGACGGGATTCATGGGTGCCTGTTCTCGTTCGATCGAGGGTCGATTTTTAGGTTCCCGGGCAGCTTTCGGGGGCGGGGGCGGATTGTCAACAGAGGTGGGGGGCCCGGATGGAATATCAGTGGTCCCAGACCATAACGCCGTTCACATCAGTTCGATCCCGCCGGGATTCCGATTTCGAGCAGAGCCCGATCTCGGCGCATTTTTATGACAGCGCGCGATCTGCTCATGGCCGCAAATAGAGGTAACCCTGTGACTGCAGCTCGGCGAGGCGGACCACCTCACCCCAGTCGGGACTGACGAAGCCGGCAGCAGGTCGTGCAGGCTGATGTTCTGCGATTTCATGGTGTTGGCGCAGGCGGCGAGCTCAATTCCGTCCTTCGAAATCGCGCCGACAAGCCGTGGCGTCGCATCCTGCCGCAATTGTACTCGATTGGGCGAAGCCTATCATTTGTGGCGGAGTGCGGCGAGTTCTTTGCGATCGGTCACAAGCATCGGTGCATTCGCCTGCCGCTGCGCGATTGACGGAAAGGATTTTGTCGTCCGTGCCGGCGAACCAAGCATTGCCAACTTCATCGTCCGGATTGTTGCGATTCCAGACCGCGATCTTCGTCGTGCCGGTGTAGGCGCAACACGAGCATCATGACTGCTCTCGGGAATAAGCAATGCTTGCCGCGCATCACTGTTCATGTGCGGCGATGGTGCCGTGCGGTACTGCGCAGGCTCGCTGCCTTGGTCGCGGCGACAGGAAGGCACGTTCAACGGCGCCTGAAGTTTTTGTTCATGCGACATGTGAAGCGCCCATCTTGACGCCACGCCCGGGCAGTCACACCTTTCCAGGAAGCCCAACGTTCATCGCCGGGCAGGCAAGTTGCCCAGTCAGGATGTTCGCCTTTGGAGGCCAGAACCCCGGTAAACCACGGATGTGGCGAGCGGGCTACAAACCGTCAAAAACCGGCCACCAATAGTGGATATTGATGAACTATTAAGCTTCCTGCCTGTTGATAAGGCAGAGGCTGCACGCGCCGTGCATTGCCGAAGTGAGTCGGTCGAGTGTCCAATGGACCCAGCGTGCCGACGCTGATTCGATCCTTGGACTCTGGTTGCGACTCGTTTCAGTCGTGCGGCGATACACATATCGTGGAGAGAGGGATCATGTACAACGATTCTTTGTTCAACGCCTTCGCCAGGTCGTTTGAAGCACGAAGCCAAACCGACATGTCGATGGCCGAGTATCTGGAGTCGTGTCGAAGCGATCCGATGCGATATGCCAATGCGGCCGAGCGCTTGTTAGCGGCGATCGGTGAGCCTCAGATGATTGACACGGCCAAGGACCCCCGCCTTGGCCGTATCTTTTTGAACCGGACGATACGCTCCTATCCAGCCTTTGCCGGCTTCTACGGCATGGAGGACACGATCGAGCGCGTCGTCGGCTTCTTCCGCCACGCCGCGCAAGGCCTAGAAGAGCGCAAGCAGATTCTCTATCTGCTCGGACCGGTCGGCGGCGGCAAATCGTCGCTTGCCGAACGCATCAAGGCGCTGATGGAGGTTCACCCCATCTACGTGCTGAAGGCCGGCGACGAGCTCTCGCCCGTGTTCGAGTCGCCGCTCGGCCTGTTCGATCCGGATCAGCTCGGGCCGATGATCGAGGAGAAGTACGGCATTCCGCGCCGCCGGCTGAGCGGGCTGATGTCGCCATGGGCCTACAAGCGGCTGGAAGCCTTCGGCGGCGACATCTCGCAATTCCGCGTCGCGCGTATCCAGCCGTCGCGGCTGCGCCAGATCGGCGTTGCGAAGACCGAGCCCGGCGACGAGAACAACCAGGACATCTCGTCCTTGGTCGGCAAGGTCGACATCCGCAAGCTGGAGACTTACGCCCAGAACGATCCCGACGCTTACAGCTATTCCGGTGGCCTCAACCGCGCCAACCAGGGTGTGCTTGAATTCGTCGAAATGTTCAAGGCTCCGATCAAGATGCTGCACCCGCTGCTGACGGCGACGCAGGAGGGCAACTACATCGGCACCGAGAATATCGGCGCGATCCCCTTCACCGGCGTGATCCTGGCGCACTCCAACGAGTCCGAGTGGCAGAGCTTCAAGACCAACAAGAACAACGAGGCCTTCATCGACCGCATCTGTGTCGTCAAGGTCCCGTACTGCCTGCGGACCACCGAGGAGCAGAAGATCTACGAGAAGCTGATCCAGACCTCCGAACTCGCCGCCGCGCCTTGCGCGCCGGCTACGCTGGAGACGCTGGCCCGCTTCTCGGTAATGTCGCGCCTGCGCCGGCACGAGAACTCGACGCTGTTTGCCAAGATGCGGGTCTATGACGGCGAGAGCCTGAAGGAATCGGACCCGAAGGCGCGCAGCGTGCAGGAGTACAAGGACGCAGCCGGCGTCGACGAAGGCATGGACGGCGTCTCGACCCGCTTTGCCTTCAAGGTGCTGGCCTCGACCTATAACCACGACACGACCGAGGTCGGCGCCGACGCAGTGCATCTGATGTACGTGCTGGAGCAGGCGATCCGCCGCGAGCAACTGCCCGATGAGGCCGAGAAGCGCTACCTCGAGTTCATCAAGGCCGATCTCGCGCCGCGCTATGCCGAGTTCATCGGTAACGAGATCCAGAAGGCCTATCTGGAATCCTATTCCGATTACGGCCAGAACCTGTTCGATCGCTACGTCGATTACGCCGACGCCTGGATCGAGGACCAGGACTTCAAGGATCCCGACACCGGGCAGTTGCTCAACCGCGAGCTTCTGAACCAGGAGCTGACCAAGATCGAAAAGCCTGCCGGCATCGCCAACCCGAAAGACTTCCGCAACGAGGTCGTTAAATTCTCGCTGCGGTCGCGGGCCCATAATGGCGGCAAGAACCCGAGCTGGACCTCCTACGAAAAAGTCCGCGACGTGATCGAAAAGCGGATATTCTCGCAGGTCGAGGATCTGCTTCCGGTCATCTCGTTCGGTTCCAAGAAGGACGGCGAGACCGAGAAGAAGCACGGCGAATTCGTCGAGCGGATGGTGGAGCGCGGTTATACCGAGCGCCAGGTTCGCCGCCTCGTCGAGTGGTACATGCGGGTGAAACAGGCCGGTTAGGGCATGATCCGAGAGACACGAAAACCGGCTTTCATGCTCAAATAGGGAAATGAGATCGTGGTGCGATATTCTATCATCGCATCATGATCCCTGAGGCGGATGCAACGTGGTCATTCATATCGTCGATCGGCGCCTGAATCCGGGTAGCAAGAGCCTGGAGAACCGCCAACGCTTCCTGCGGCGCGCCAAGGCGCTGGTGCAGGGGGCCGTGAAGAAGACGTCGCAAGACCGGGACATCAAGGACGTCCTGGAAGGCGGCGAGGTAACGATCCCGCTGGACGGCATGGATGAGCCGCGGTTCCGGCGCGAGGGCGGCACCCGCGACATGGTGCTGCCCGGCAACAAGAAGTACGTCGAAGGCGACTGGTTGCAGCGTCCGAACCAGAGTGGCGCCAAGGGTTCGGGGGCCGGTGAGGGCGATAGCGAGGACGCCTTCCGCTTCGTGCTCAGCCGCGAGGAGTTCGTCGACCTGTTCCTCGACGACCTCGAATTGCCAGATCTCGCCAAGCGCAAGCTGGCGGAAACCGAGAGCGAGGGGATCCAGCGCGCCGGCTACGCCACGTCAGGCTCGCCGGCGAACATCTCGATCAGCCGCACCGTGGGCCGCGCGCTGGCCCGGCGCGTGGCGCTGCGCCGGCCGCGCAAGGACGAGATCGAAGCCCTCGAGGCCGAACTCGCCGAATGCGACGATGCTACGCGCCGTACCGAATTGCTGGCCCAGCTTGAGGCCTTGATGGCCAAGAAGAAGCGGATCCCGTTCATCGATCCCATCGACATCCGCTACCGCCGTTTCGAGACGGTGCCGAAGCCGGTGGCGCAAGCGGTGATGTTCTGCCTGATGGACGTCTCGGGCTCGATGTCCGAACACATGAAAGACCTCGCCAAGCGGTTCTACATGCTGCTCTACGTCTTCCTGAGGCGGCGCTACAAGCACGTCGAGATCGTGTTCATCCGTCATACCGACCGCGCCGAGGAGGTCGACGAGGATACATTCTTCCACGGACCGGCCTCCGGCGGCACGCTGGTGTCGAGCGCGCTGGTTGCGATGAACGACATCGTCCGCACCCGCTTCCGCCCGTCCGACTGGAACATCTATGCTGCGCAGGCCTCCGACGGCGACAACATGACGTCGGATAGCGCGGTGACGGGCCATCTCCTGACCGATAAGATCCTGCCGGTCTGCCAGTTCTTCGCCTATCTCGAGGTGGGCGAGGCCGCCAACTACACCTTCGACATGCCGGACTCCTCGTTGTGGACGCTCTACGAACGCCTGCGCAACGACGGTGCGCCGCTGTCGATGCGCAAGGTCAGCGAGCGCGGCGAGATCTTCCCGGTGTTCCAGGACCTGTTCAAGCGCCGCAGCAAGCAGGAAAGGGTTGCGTGATGGGGGCTTCCGGCGGGCTGCTGTTCGAGGGCGCGGATTGGGATTTCCAGATCCTGCAGCGGGTGCACGACGCCTGCGAGGAGATCGCGCGCAAAGAGCTCGGGCTCGATGTCTATCCGAACCAGATCGAAGTGATCACCGCCGAGCAGATGCTGGACGCCTATTCGTCGGTCGGCATGCCGCTGTTCTACAAGCACTGGTCGTTCGGCAAGCAGTTCGCCTTCCAGGAGGCGTCCTATCGCAAGGGCCTGATGGGTCTCGCCTATGAGATCGTGATCAACTCATCGCCGTGTATTTCCTACCTGATGGAGGAGAACACCGCGACGATGCAGACGCTGGTGATCGCGCACGCAGCGTTCGGGCATAATCATTTCTTCAAGAACAACTATCTGTTCAAGCAGTGGACCGATGCCGACGGCATCCTCGACTATCTCGAATTCGCCAAGGGCTACATCGCGGCGTGCGAGGACCGTCATGGGCGGGAGGCGGTGGAGCGGACGGTCGATGCGGCACATTCGCTGATGTCGCATGGCATCGACCGCTATCCGGGAAAGAAGGTCCTCGACCTCCGTGCCGAGGAGAAGCGTGCCGGCGAGCGCCATCGGCACGAAGAGAGCATGTTCAACGATTTGTGGCGGACGGTGCCGAACGCCAAGGCGAAGACCAAGGCCACGCTCACCGCCGAGCGCCGCCGCGCGCTGCTCGGCCTGCCGCAGGAGAACATCCTCTATTTCCTGGAGAAGACCGCGCCGCGGCTGGCGCCCTGGCAGCGTGAGATCATCCGCATCGTGCGCCACATCGCGCAGTACTTCTATCCGCAGAGCCAGACCAAGGTGATGAACGAGGGCACCGCGACCTACGTCCATTACCGCATCATGAATCGGCTGCACGAGCAGGGCCGGCTTTCCGACGGCAATTTCCTCGAATTCCTGCAGTCGCACACCAATGTGGTGTTCCAGCCCGAATTCGACGATCGCCGCTACTCCGGCTTCAACCCTTACGCGCTCGGCTTTGCGATGATGCAGGACATCGAGCGCATCGTGAGCAAGCCGGAGGAGGAAGATCGCTACTGGTTCCCCGACATCGCCGGCAAGGGTGACGTGGAGGGCGTGCTGCGCGATATCTGGAGCAATTATCGTGACGAAAGCTTCATCAGCCAGTTCCTCAGCCCGGCGCTGATCCGCCGCTTCCGCATGTTCCACCTGCACGATGATCCCGCGGAAAGCGCCGGGATCAAGGTCGATGCCATCCACGACGAGCGCGGCTACCGCCGTGTCCGGCGCGAGCTGTCGCGGCAATACGACGTCGGCTTCGTCGACGCCAATATCGAGGTCGTCGATGTCGATCTTGCCGGCGATCGCCGGCTGATGCTGCGCCACACGACGGTGAAGGGTGCGCAGCTCAACGAGACCGACGCGCGGCGCGTGCTGCAGCACGTCGCCGATCTCTGGAGCTACGACGTTGCACTGACCGAGGTCGACGGGTCAGACAAGGTGCTGAAGGAATATGTCATCAGCCCCCGCGCCGCGGCGGTGGCGGCTTAGTGATCACAGCGAGTTAAATTCAGCGCAGGCTGGCGTTGAGCTTGTCCAGCGCGGCTGAGCCGGGGCAGAGCGCCTTTTCGTCCAGCGTGTTGAGCGGCGTCTCGACGGTGTCGAGATGGGTGTGCAGGTCGTCGGCATCCGGATCGACATAGAGCAGTCCGGTGACGATCTGGCCCTTGGCCGCATGCTTCTGCAGGAAGGTCTGGGCACCGAGCCGGTCATGCGGATCGTAGTCGGCGTCGAGTTTGCGCAGCGCGAGCTTGGTGCCGTCATGCTGCTCGACCACCTGCACGGTGCCCGGCGCGTAGTCGACGCTGATCGGATCGCGGCCGACCAGCACGTCGAGGCGGTTCACCGCGTCATTGTGCTCGCGGACATAGTCAAAACTCTTGGTCGAGCCGGCGTGGTTGTTGAAGGCGATGCAGGGGCTGATCACGTCAATAAAGGACGCGCCCTTGTGGCGGATCGCGGCTGCGATCAGCGGCACCAGCTGGGTCTTGTCCCCGGAGAAGCTGCGCGCCACGAAGGTGGCGCCGAGCTGCAGCGCGATCGCGACCAGGTCGATCGCATTGTCGGTGTTGGTGACGCCCTTCTTGGACTTCGAGCCGCGATCGGCGGTCGCCGAGAATTGCCCCTTGGTCAGGCCGTACACGCCGTTGTTCTCGACGATGTAGGTCATGTTGACGCCGCGACGGATCGAATGCGCGAACTGGCCGAAGCCGATCGAAGCGGAATCGCCGTCGCCGGAAACGCCGAGATAGATCAGGTCGCGATTCGCGAGGTTGGCGCCGGTCAGGACCGACGGCATGCGGCCGTGCACCGAATTGAAGCCGTGCGAATTGCCGAGGAAGTAGTCCGGCGTCTTCGACGAGCACCCGATGCCGGAAATCTTCGCCACCCGGTGCGGCGCTATCGACAGCTCATAGCAGGCCTCGATGATCGACGCCGTGATCGAGTCGTGGCCGCAGCCGGCGCACAGCGTCGAGATCTTGCCCTCATAGTCGCGGTGCGTGTAGCCGAGCTCGTTCTTCTTCAGGCCGGGATGATGAAATTTCGGCTTTGCAATGTAGGTCATGACACGGCCTTGCGGAGAGGGGTGACCTTGAGGTGGTCCTGGTGGTCGCCGATTGAACTGGCGATGAAGCGGGCGGTGATCGGGGTGCCATCATAGTGCAGGATCGGCACCAGACGCACCGGGTCAATGCCGTTCTCGTTGACGATCAGCTGACGGAGCTGGGCGTCGCGGTTCTGCTCGACCACGTAAACAAAATCATGGTCGGCGATGAAGCTCGCGACGCTGGAGTGGAACGGGAAGGCGCGGATGCGCAGGCGATCGAGGTGATGGCCGCGCGACTCCAGCAGGCCGATCGCCTCGTCCATCGCAGGCGAGGTCGAGCCGAAATAGATCACGCCGTATTTGGTCGGCTTGGCCGCATTGGCCTGCAGCGGCCGCGGCACCATGTCCTGCGCGGTCTCGAACTTGCGTACCAGGCGCTGCATGTTGTCGGCGTAGACGGCGCCTTCCTCCGAGTAACGCGCATAGCGGTCGCGCGATGTGCCGCGGGTGAAGTAGGAGCCCTTGGTCGGATGCGTGCCGGGATAGGTGCGATAGGGGATGCCGTCGCCGTCGACGTCGAGATAGCGGCCGAAATCACGGCCCTCGTCGAGCATGTCAGCGGTCATCACCTTGCCGCGGTCATATTGCCGCGCGTCGTCCCACTTCAGCGGGCGGCTCAGCCGGTGGTTCATGCCGATGTCGAGGTCGAGCATCACGAAGATCGTGGTTTGCAGCCGCTCGGCGAGATCGAACGCGGCGGCGGCGAACTCGAAGGCCTCCGCCGGATCCTCAGGGAACAGCAGCACATGCTTGGTGTCGCCATGGGACGCATAGGCGCAGGAGATGACGTCACATTGCTGGGTGCGGGTCGGCATGCCCGTCGAGGGGCCGGCGCGCTGGATGTTCATGATCACGGCCGGGATCTCGGCGAAATAGGACAGGCCGATGAACTCGGTCATCAGGGAGATGCCCGGACCCGAGGTCGCGGTGAAGGCCCGCGCGCCGTTCCAGGAGGCGCCGATCACGATGCCGATTGAGGCAAGCTCGTCCTCGCCCTGCACGATGGCGTATTTCGCCTTTCCGGTCGCGGGATCGTGGCGGTACTTCTTGCAATGAGCGGTGAAAGCTTCGGCAACCGACGACGACGGCGTGATCGGATACCAGGCGCAGACGGTCGCACCGCCATAGACGGCACCGAGCGCCGCTGCGCTGTTGCCTTCGATGAAGATGCGGTCGCCGACCTTGTCTGATTTCTTCACCCGCAGCCCGATCGGGCATTTCAGGTTCTGCAGCGCCCAGTCGCGGCCGAGATGCAGCGCGTGGACGTTGGAGGACAAGAGCTTCTCCTTGCCCTTGTACTGCTCGCCGATCAGCTGCTCGACCAGCTTGGGGTCGAGGTCGAGCAGCGCGCAGAGCGCGCCGAGATAGATGATGTTCTTGAACAGCTGGCGCTGCCGCGGATCGGTGTAGGTCGAGTTGGTGATCGCGGTCAGCGGCACGCCGATGACGCTGATGTCCTCGCGAAACTTCGACGTCGGCATCGGCTTGGTCGAATCGTAGAACAGATAGCCGCCGGGCTCGATCGAGGCGACATCCTTGTCCCAGGTCTGCGGATTCATCGCCACCATCAGGTCGACGCCGCCGCGGGCACCGAGATGGCCTGCCTCGGTGACGCGCACCTCGTACCAGGTCGGCAGACCCTGGATGTTGGAGGGGAAGATATTGCGTGGGCTCACCGGTACGCCGTGGCGCAGGATCGAACGCGCGAACAGTTCGTTGGCAGAGGCGGAGCCCGAGCCGTTAACGTTGGCGAAGCGGACGACGAAGTCGTTTACGCTGCTGATCGGGCTTTGGACTGACATGTTGATCCCGCTTGAACCATATCGATGAGGTATTTTTGCATATCCCAGGCGCCGGTCGGACAGCGCTCGGCGCACAGTCCGCAGTGCAGGCAGACGTCTTCGTCCTTTGCCATCACCCGCCCGGTCTTCAGGCCGTCGGCGACATAGATCGCCTGGTCGTGATGCGGCGAGGGGGCCTTCAGCCGCTGCCGCAAATCATCCTCTTCGCCGTTTTTGGTGAAGGTGATGCAGTCCATCGGGCAGATGTCGACGCAGGCGTCGCATTCGATGCAGAGCGGCGCGGAAAACACCGTCTGCACGTCGCAGTTCAGGCAGCGCTGCGCCTCGCCGAGCGCGAGCTTGAGGTCGTAGCCGAGCTCGACCTCGGTGCGAATATCCTTCAGCGCGATCACCTTGTCGCGATGCGGCACCTTGTAGCGTTTGTCCGCCGAGATGTCGTTGTCGTAGCTCCACTCGTGGATGCCCATCTTCTGCGAGGAGATGTCCACCTCCGGCAGCGGCCGCTCGGTGATGTCCTCGCCGGACAGCAGCTTGTGGATCGAGAGCGCGGCGTCGTGGCCTTGCGCCACCGCCCAGATGATGTTCTTCGGCCCGAACGCCGCGTCGCCGCCGAAGAACACCTTCGGGTTGGTCGAGGCGAACGTCTTGGGATCGACTTTCGGCATGTGCCATTTGTCGAATTCGACGCCGCAATCGGCTTCGATCCAGGGAAACGCATTCTCCTGGCCGACCGCGACCAGCACGTCGTCGCAGGGAATGGTCTGATCGGGTTCGCCCGAGGGCACCAGATTGCGGCGGCCGTTGGCGTCGTATTCGGCTTTGACCTGCCGGAAAGTGACGCCGATCAGCTTGCCGCTGACATGTTTGAAGGCCACCGGGACCATGTAGTTGAGGATCGGGATGTCCTCGTGCAGGGCGTCTTCCTTCTCCCAGGGCGAGGCCTTCATTTCCTCGAAGCCGGAGCGGACGATCACCTTGACGCTGTCGCCGCCGAGGCGGCGCGCGGTGCGGCAGCAGTCCATCGCGGTGTTGCCGCCGCCCAGCACGATGACGCGGCGGCCGATCTTCTCGATATGGCCGAACGAGACCGACGACAGCCACTCGATGCCGATATGGATGTTGGCGGCGGCTTCCTTTCGGCCGGGAATCTCGAGCTCGCGGCCGCGCGGCGCGCCGGAACCTACGAAGATCGCGTCATAGTTCTCGGTCAACAGCTGCTTCAGGCTGTCGACGCGATGGCCGCCCTTGAAGTCAACGCCGATGTCGAGGATGTAGTCGGTCTCCTCGTCGATCACGCTGTCGGGCAGCCGGAACTTTGGAATCTGGCTGCGCATCATGCCGCCGGCCTTGGGATCGGCGTCGAACACGGTGCAGTGATAGCCGAGCGGCACGAGATCGCGGGCCACCGTAAGCGAAGCGGGGCCGCCGCCAACCAGCGCAATGCGCTTGCCGTTCTTTGCGCCCGCCTTCGGCAGGCGATGCTTGATGTCGTCCTTGAAGTCGGCGGCGACGCGCTTCAGGCGGCAGATCGCGACCGGTGTTTCCTCGACGCGTCCGCGGCGGCACGCGGGCTCGCACGGACGGTCGCAGGTGCGTCCCAGGATTCCGGGAAACACGTTCGACTTCCAATTGATCATGTAGGCGTCGCTGTAACGCCCGTCAGCAATCAACCGGATGTACTCGGGAACAGGAGTGTGTGCGGGACAGGCCCATTGGCAATCGACTACTTTATGAAAGTAATCCGGCGCCGAGATATCAGTCGGTTTCATTCCTACCTTCGACCCGCGCGAAAATGCCAGAGAGCGCGGCCTTATTGTTGACGACGAACGCTCACGCGACGTTGTTCTGGTTTTTGAATTGGATCATAGGGTTATCTTATTAGACCCGTTCCAGAGAAGGCAAAGGCAAATTTGCGCGATCAGCAGCTTTCGCGTGGCTGACGTGCGTGGGGCGCTCGTCTCGATGGCGCTATGCGGCAGTGCAATATGGTGCGCCGCCGCATTCGGTGTGCCTAGAGCGTTTTCGAGCGAAGTGGATGCCGGTTCGCGTGAAGAAAACGCGTCAAAAAAAATCTGGAGCCCCGTTCCGATTCGATCGGAACGGAAAAGGCTCTAGCCGCGTGGAAGGTCGCTCTTCGCGATGTCCCACAGCAGCCGATAGACCCCACGCGTGACGACCAGCGGCTTGAACGCGGCGTTATCCATGATACGCGCCGCGGCGGCCGGGACGGCACTCACATCGGTGGCATCGATCAGCACGAACCAGTCGCCCGCGCCGGGATCGTCCGTCGCAGCGTCTGATGTGAGCGGCTTCGACAGTACCGGATCGTTCTCCAGCAGGTGCATCGAGATGATGCCGTCGAGCGCCGACGGATCGAGCTGCTCCCGCAAGGCATCGCGAAGTCTGTCCGCGCCGGCGGCGGGCGGACGCAGGCGGATGATGCCGAGCGCCGCGCCTCTGCCAGTGCCGCGGCTGATGGTGATGCGCGCAACTCCGCGGATCATGTTTTTGAAGTTTGCGATGTTGGCCTTTGACCATTCGGTCTGGTTGGCAAGCGCCGTGCGGTAGGCCGGGCTGTCGAGCACGTCGAAGGTCGCGGTCGAATACAGGCTCAGATATTTCGGCTTGCCGTCATGGGCGACGTAGCGGCGCGCTTCGAGGAATCCATCGATCGCTACCCGTTCTTCGAGATGCTCGCGGTCGTACCAGCGATTGAATTCAGCCTCGTGTAAGCTGTCGACATCCATCGATGTCAGCAGCATGCCCTGTCCGGCGATCGGCATCGTTTGCTCCTGTGTGCCTGTTTTGATTGCTGAATATCGCCGAAGGTCCGATGCAACGGAAGCCGGTTCCTGCGGCTGAAACCGGCTCAGACCAAGGATTGCCACAATTGCTGCAATTCTGTTCAGCGCGGGTTCACGGACACTGTATTTCCATTCGCCCGTAGCATTGCTGAAATGAAAAAAGGGGACGCCACGATGGCGCGAATTCTGTGGGCATTGATCGTCGGTCTTGTGTCGCTGGCGTCGCTTCCGGCGCATGCGCAGGACCAGGAGAAGCGGCTCGCGCTCGTCGTCGGCAATGGTGCCTATCAGGCGGGAGCGCTGCAGACCGCCGCCAACGATGCCGGACTGATCGCGCAGACTTTGCAAGCGGCGGGCTTCGACGTGATCGGCGCGCGTGACCTCGATGGCGAGACGCTGCGCAAATCCTTCCGCGATTTCGTCCAGAAGGTGCAGGACGCCGGACCGAACTCCGTCGCCTTCGTCTATCTGGCGGGCTACGGCGTCCAGCTTACCGGCGAAAACTACTTCGTGCCCGTCGACGCCAAGATCGCGCGCGACACCGACGTGCCGGTCGAAGCGATCAGGATGACCGACTACACCCACCAGCTCTCGGCGCTGGGGATCAAGGCCAGCGTGATCGTGCTCGATGCGGCGCGCAGCAACCCGTTCGCCAAGGACGGCCAGCCGCTGGCCGGCGGGCTTGCGCTGGTTGATCCTGATCCGAAGATGCTGATCGCCTTCAACTCGGCGCCCGGCACCGTTGCTCCCGATGGCGCGCCACCCTATGGCCCCTACGCCCAGGCGCTGGCGGAAATGATCCGCACCGGTGGCCTTAGCCTGCCTGATGTGTTCGACCGGGTTCGGCTGCGCGTCAACGACATGACCAAGGGCGCGCAGATTCCGTGGGACGCGCAGAAGATCGACGCGCCCTTCGTGTTCTTCGAGCGCAAGCCGGATGCGCCGCCGGCCCAGACCGACGCCGGAATGCGCACCAAGCCGATCCGCGATTTCTCGGCGCAGGATGCCTATGCGGCGGCGCTGGAGCGCGACACGCTGCAGGGCTACCAGGATTACCTGCAGGCCTATCCGAACGATCTGCTCGCCAGGCGCGTCCGCGCGATCGTCGCGGCGCGGCGCGAGGCGATCACCTGGCGTCGCACCTACAGCGCCGATACGCCGCCGGCCTATTGGTCCTATCTCAACCGCTATCCGCGCGGGCCGCATGCGTACGACGCGCGGCGCCGGCTGGCCTATCTCTCGGCTGCGATGGAGCCGCCGGCGCAGTTCGCGCCGATCGACTACGATGTACCGCCGCCGCCGCCCGATGAAGTCGTCTATGTCGACCGTCCGGTGCTCTATTACGGCGACCCGGAGTTTGCCTTCGCACCGCCGCCCCCGCCGCCGCTGTTCTTCCTGCCGCCGCCGCCGCCGGATTTCGTGGTGCTTGCGCCGCCGCCGGTGCCGATCGGCCTGTTCGTGCTGCCGAGCCCATTCTTCGTGGCGATGCCGGCCTATGTCGCCGCGCCGGCCTATATCGTGCCGCCGCCGAATAACATCGTGTTCAACAACATCCACAACACGACCGTGATCAACACCGTGATCAACAATCCCAATCCGACGCCGGCGCAACTCGCTGCGGCCGGCGTGAGGCCGACGGTCCCCGGTGGCCCGATATCGAGGGGACCATCGTTGCCGGCTGCCGCGGTGCAGCGCGCCAATCTGGTGCAGCCGGGCGGTCCGCAAGGTGGTCAGCCGGGGCTTGGCGCGAGGACCGCACCGGTGCAGCCGGGCGCAGTGCCGAGCACCATCGCTCCCGCTGGCCCTGGTGCGCCGGGCGTTCACACCTTGCCGGGTGCCAGGAATGGACCGCCGCTGCCGGCGACAGCGACCGCGCCCGCCGCCCCGGCGCAACCTGGCGTCAGGCCGAACACGTTGACGCCCGCCAAGCCCGCCACGGCCCTGGCGCCGGCTAACGTCCCGGCGCAGGTGGGCGGGAAGCCTGCCCCGGCGACGACGACGACCGCGCCGGCGAGCACGGGCAAGCCGCCGCTGACCCATGCGGTGACAGCGCCGACCAGCACCGTGAAGCCCGCGACCGCGACGCCTCGGACATCAGCGGTCCGCGCGGCGCCGGC
>NZ_JYMT01000007.1 GCF_000938305.1 Bradyrhizobium sp. LTSP885 | reverse complement strand
CGTGTGATTCCAAGAAGAGATGAGAAACGAATCGCTTGTGAACGAAGACTGGGCGCGTGTTGTTTCGCGGCTGGGCGGAGCTGAGGCTCTGGAGGCTGGCGCGCGGGAGACGAAGGCGTTTGTTCGCCCGCGCGAGATCAGCAATGCAGTCGATCTGCTGCGGCTGATCCTTGCGTATTGCCTGGGCACGAGAGGTCTGCGGTTGACGGCGGCATGGGCGACTTCGGTGGGCCTTGTCGATATCTCCAACGTGGCTCTGTTATACCGGCTGCGTCAGTCCGGGGATTGGCTTGCACAGCTGATAGGCCGGGCACTTGCGAGCGGTGCGCCGAAGGCAAGCCGCGGTCGACTGATCCGCATCGTTGACGCCACGACGGTCCCAAAAGCTGGAACCGGCGGCAGGCAGAAGAATGCGGTGTGGCGCATCCACAGTGCGTTCGATCTTCCGCAAGAACGTTTTGGTCACTTCGAGCTGACCGACGAACGCGCGGGCGAGACGCTGGACCGGATCCCGCTGATTGCCGGCGAGATCCGTCTTGCCGACCGCGCCTATCTGCAGCCGGAGCGCATGGCGTATCTGGTCGAGGCCGGTGCGGACTTCGTGATCCGCTCGGGCTGGAAGAGCGCTTGTTGGCTGGATCGCAAAGGCAATCTGATCGATCTCGTCGCCGAACTGCGCAAGGCCGCGGCACGCGGCATCATCGACCGGCCGATCTGGGTAAAACGCAAGTCTGGTGGAGCACCGCTTGCTGTGCGTTTGGTTGCCGTCAAGAAACCTGCAGATGCGGCTCAGGCTGCACGGCGCAAGGCACGCAGGACGGCTCAGAAGGGAGGCCATCGTCTCTCCAGGCAAACGCTTGATGCTGCGGATTGGGTGATCCTGGTGACCTCGCTCAAGCCCGAGGACTTCACAACCGCTGATCTGCTTGCCCTTTACCGGCTGCGATGGCGGATCGAACTCGGCTTCAAGCGGCTGAAGAGCCTGATTGGCTTGAAAGGACCTCCAGGAACTGACGAGCGGTCTGCCAGACCCCATATCCTCGCTCACCTGCTGATCATTCTTCTGCTCGAGCCGCTTGTCGACGAACTCGAGGACTCTCCCCGCTTGGCCGAAGCCGCCTAACCAGACCTGCAGCATGGCGCCTGCTCCGTCAGCTCATCGCCTCCCTGCTCCAAGCCATCATTCCCCAGCCCACAATCGCGCGTCTGCGCAGAGCCAGCCTCGCTCTCCAACGACATCTGCGCGAGCCTCCCAGACGTAAACGCCGCTATCAGGCCATGATCAAACTATCTTAGCGCCTATGGGCCTGCGCCGGGACGACACTGAATTTGTTGCACGGTTTGTGGTTCATACATTCGCGTTCTCGCGACATGATTTGCCCGAGCTTTGCATTTTCGGCGTCCGCAATCGCTCGGCGCTCACTTCGCTTTGGCTCGGCAAGCTGCGATAAGAAACTGCGGTCGCAGTCTCATGCGGCAAGATGCGGCGATGGGGCGGCCCTTGGCGGACCGCCCCATCGCCGGCGATCACGCCGGCTGCCCCGCGGCATCGAGGATCAACCGCGCAATCGCGTCCGGCTGCGAGATCAACCCGAGATGGCTCGCCTTCACCTCGATCGTCGTGGCGTCCATCCGCTTGGCCATGAAGCGTTCGAGATCCGGATTGATCGTGCGGTCTTCGGTCGAGACCGCGTACCAGCTCGGCTTGGTTCGCCAGGCCGCCTGGGTGGTCTTGCCGGTCAACAGGGCCTTGTGGAAAGGCTGCTGCACCGCATAGAGCACCTTCGCCTTTGCTTCCGGCAGGTCGCCTGCGAAATCGCGCAAGAAAGCTTCCTCAGTCAGCCGGCCTTCGTCACCATCGAACACGATGCCTGCGCTTGCCGGCGGTGTCGGGTAGGTCTTCGCCAAAGCGGTGTAGTCCTCGCCAGCGTCAGGCGCGCGCGCGGCGACATACACCAGCGCGGAGACCTTCGGATGCACGCCGGCCTCGCTGACGATCATTCCGGAGAAGGAATGGCCGACCAGAACCGTCGGGCCATCCTGGCGATCGAGCACGCGCTGGGCCGAGGCGACCGCCTCAGGCAGCGTGGTCAGCGGGTTCTGTACCGACGTCACATTGAGCCCGGCCGTCTGCAGCCGTGGAATGACCTCGGACCAGCAGGATCCGTCGGCAAACAGCCCGTGCACCAGCACGACGTTGCGCGCCTTCACCGGCGGCGAAGTTGCGGCCATGCCGCGCGTGGAGACCAGCGAAGCCGCCGCGCCGGCCAGCAATGCGCCCGAGAAAATGCGCCTGTTCATCATCATAGTGTCGTTCCATCGTTGTGCGTTGGTGCGGATGTCCGCAGAAGCGCGTCCACCTGCAGCGAACGCACAATCATGTCTACGTGCAGGGAGGCATCATGGTTACGCGCGATGTCGTCGTGGTGATGGAAACTGTAGCGGTTTTCACGCGCCGGTGAGCGCACGAAGTCCACGCGAGCGATCGTCCCCGGGGCTCGCGTGCACCGCCCTATGATCATGCCGGATCGGCGGTCATTTGCGGACGTCTGGCGGTACGATGTTCGACCCGGCCGGCAGTCCCCGCCATGGTCCGCCCGCCTCTGCCAGGGCCCAGACAACCCCGGTTCGCCGCCCTGTTCCCGGCCGTTCCAACGAGATTCGTATTGAACGCTTGGGCTTAGGCAAATTTTAAGCCGGCCCGCGTAGGTTACCACAGTGAGTTCAGTGGTTGAGAGTTTGTGAGTACGCCATGACAGAACCCCATCGCCCGAGGGTGAAATACGTCATCGGGCCTGACGGCAGCCCGTTAACGATTGCGGACCTGCCTGCGCCCGGTACCAAACGGTGGGTTATCCGCCGCAAGGCCGAAGTCGTAGCCGCGGTCCGCGGCGGCCTGCTTTCTCTCGAGGAAGCCTGCAGCCGATATACGCTGACCGTTGATGAATTCCTATCCTGGCAGTTCTCGATCGACCAGCATGGTCTGGCCGGGCTGCGGACCACCCGGATCCAGCAGTATCGGCAGTAGACCGATCCAATACCTGCGGCATTTGACGAAAACCGGCTTCGCTTTGCGAAGCCGGTTTTTTTCATGTCCGCGGTTTTGCCGCGGACCTTAATCTTCGTTAACCAGATAGAAACCATACCCTAGGCAATATTTGCCCAGTCGGACCCATCGGGGCCGAATCCCTGGGGGCCGTGCGTGCAAAGTCTGGTTGCTTTCCTGCGAGGTCTTGGTGCGGCCCGGCTTGTGGCAATGGTGGCGGTCACCGCCGCCCTGATCGGTTTCTTCGCCTTCGTCATCATGCGCGTCACCACGCCGCAGATGACCACCCTCTTCACCGACCTGTCGACCGAGGATTCCTCCGGAATTATCAAGGAGCTGGAGCGCCAGGCGATCCCCTACGAGCTGCGCAATGACGGTGCCGCGATCATGGTGCCGAAGGACAAGGTGACCCGGCTGCGGATGAAGCTTGCCGAGGGCGGCATGCCCAAGGGCGGCGGGGTCGGCTACGAAATCTTCGACAAATCGGACGCCTTGGGCACCACGAGCTTCGTCCAGAACATCAATCATCTGCGCGCGCTGGAGGGCGAACTCTCCCGGACCATCCGCGCCATCGACCGCGTCCAGGCCGCGCGCGTCCATCTGGTGCTGCCGGAACGGCCGCTGTTCTCGCGCGAGACGCCGGAGCCGTCCGCCTCGATCGTGCTGCGGGTGCGCGGCGCCCTCGAAGCGCAGCAGATCCGCGCCATCCGCCACGTGGTCGCCTCCGCCGTCAACGGGCTGAAACCGCAGCGCGTCTCGATCGTCGACGAGACCGGCCAGTTGCTCGCCGATGGCGCCGCCACCGATGGCGATGCCACCGCCGGCGACGAGCGCCGCACCGCCTACGAGAAGCGGATCCGCAAGCAGGTCGAGGACATCGTCTCCTCGGTGGTCGGCGCCGGCCGTGCCCGCGTCCAGCTCGCGGCCGATTTCGACTTCAACAAGATCACCGAAACCTCGGACAAGTTCGACCCCGAAGGCCGCGTGCTGCGTTCGAGCCAGACCCGCGAGGAAAGTAGCCTCACCGCCGACAATTCCGGCCAGGTCACGGTCAACAACGAGCTGCCCGGCAACCAGAACAACGACAACGCCGCCCGCGCCAAGGACCAGAGCAAGAAGAGCGAGGAAACCAACAATTACGAGATTTCCCGCACCACCAAGACCGAGGTCACCGAGGCCGGCCGCGTCAACCGGATCTCGGTCGCGGTGCTGGTCGATGGCAGCTACGCCAAGAACGAAAAAGGCGAGATGGTCTACCAGGACCGCAGCAAGGAGCAGCTCGACCGTATCGCCACCCTGGTGCGCTCCGCGATCGGTTTCGACCAGAAGCGCGGCGACCAGGTCGAGGTCGTCAATCTCCGCTTTGCCGAACCGCCGGCGACGACCCCGATCATCGAGCCGACCGGCCTGCTCGGCATGCTGCAATTCACCAAGGACGACGTCATGTACGTCATCGAGCTCGGCGTGATGATGCTGCTCGGCCTGGTCGTGCTGTTCATGGTGGTCCGCCCGCTGGTCAAGCGCATTGTCGCGGCCGACCCGGCTCCCCGTGCAGGCCCAGTGCCCGCCCTCGCCGACGCCGGCGCGCATGGCGCCGACGGTTCGGCCGGAGCGACCGGCCAGGCCCTGATCCCGAGCAACAGCGCCGCGGCGCAATTGATCGACGTCGCCCAGATCCAGGGCCAGGTCCACGCCCAGGCCGTGCATCGGGTCGGCGAACTTGCCGAACGCAATCCGAACGAGACCGTCTCCATTGTCCGTCAATGGTTGAGCGAGCCTGCCGAGAGCTGACATGGCCTTACCGCAGACCACAAACCAGAACGACATCACCAACGTCCTCTCGACGCTGGCGAGCCGGCAAAGTGGCCGGCCGAAGAGCAAGCCGCTGTCCGGCCCGAAGCGCGCGGCGATCCTGATGCTCGCGCTCGGCGAGCAGCATGGCGGCAAGATCTGGGCGATGCTCGACGACGACGAGGTCCGCGAATTGTCGGTGCAGATGTCGACGCTCGGCACCGTCGAGGCCGACGTCGTCGAGGACCTGATGCTCGAATTCGTCTCGCGGATGTCGGCATCCGGCGCGCTGATGGGCAATTTCGACGCCACCGAACGGCTGCTGCAGCAATATTTGCCGTCCGAGCGCGTCACCGGCATCATGGACGAGATCCGCGGTCCCGCCGGCCGCAACATGTGGGAGAAGCTCTCCAACGTCCAGGAAGAGGTGCTCGCCAACTACCTCAAGAACGAATACCCGCAGACCATCGCCGTCGTGCTGTCGAAGCTGAAGCCGGAGCATGCCGCCCGCGTGCTGGCGATCCTGCCCGAGGACATCGCGCTCGACGTCGTCGGGCGCATGCTGCGGATGGAAGCGGTGCAGAAGGAAGTCATCGAGCGGGTCGAGCAGACGCTGCGCACCGAGTTCATGTCGAACCTGTCGCAGACCCGGCGCCGCGACGCCCATGAGGTGATGGCCGAGATCTTCAACAATTTCGATCGCCAGACCGAAACCCGGTTCATCACCTCGCTGGAAGAGGAAAACCGCGAATCCGCCGAGCGCATCAAGGCGCTGATGTTCACCTTCGACGATTTGATCAAGCTGGACTCCGCCTCGGCCCAGACGCTGATGCGCAACATCGACAAGGACAAGCTGGGCGTCGCGCTGAAGAGCGCCAACGAGGAGGTGCGCAGCTTCTTCCTCGGCAACATGTCCTCGCGCGCCGGCAAGATGCTGATGGACGACATGGCCGCGATGGGACCGGTTCGCTTGCGCGACGTCGACGAGGCGCAGGCGCTGCTCGTCAACCTCGCCAAGGATCTCGCCGCCAAGGGCGAGATCACCCTGACCAAGAACCGCGCCGACGACGAGCTGGTGTACTGATGGCCGCTCCCGCAAAGTTCATGTTCGACACGGACTTCTCGGCGCCCGACCGCGCGCGCGAACGCGCCGCCACCCCGGCCGAAGTCGCGCAGAAGATCGCCGATGCGGAGGCGAGGGCCTATCGCGCCGGCCATGAGGCGGCCCAGCGCGAGGCCAAGGTCGAGAGCGACCGCCGTTCCGCGCAGGCGCTGGAGCAGATCGGCACAGCGATCAAGAGCATCGCGGCGCGCTTTGCCGGCATCGAGACGCGGATGGAGACCGAGGCCGTCGACGTCGCGGTCGCGGTCGCCCGCAAGCTCTGCTCCGAACTGATTGCCCGCGAGCCGCTCGGCGAGATCACAGCGCTGGTCAGCGACTGTTTCTCGCATCTGGTGTCGACGCCGCATCTCGTGGTGCGCATCAACGACGCGCTGTACGAGGGTGCCCGCGAGCAGATCGAACGGACCGCCGCGCAGAGCGGCTTCCAGGGCCGGCTGGTGATCCTCGCCGAACCCACCATCGCCACCGGCGACTGCCGGATCGAATGGGCCGACGGCGGCGTGGTGCTGGAGCGTGCGACGATCGAAGCCAAGATCAACGAACTCGTCGGGCGCTATCTGGCGTCCCGCGGTCAGGCCGGCTGACGGCCATGAGGACTGAACCATGAGCGACACCGACACACACGTCCCGCTTCCCGATCTCAACTCGGCCGATACGCCTGCCATCGACGATGTCGGTTACAACGAAGATGAAAATGCGGCCCGCATCGCCGCCGATCTCGAGGCGGTGTTCGACGTGCCGGTGCAGGTGTCGGCCGTGCTCGGCCGCTCCAAGATGGACGTCGGCGACCTTCTCAAGCTCGGGCCGGGCACGGTGCTCGAACTCGACCGCCGGGTCGGCGAAGCGATCGACATCTATGTCAACAACCGGCTGGTGGCGCGTGGCGAAGTGGTGCTGGTCGAAGACAAGCTCGGCGTGACCATGACCGAAATCATCAAGGCGGACCGCTCTTAAACAATCCAACGCGTGCGCGCGGGACCTGCGCGACCAGACGAACAGGAGACTATCATGCGGCTTCTCATCGTTGGCACCCTGAAGGGCCAACTCACGACCGCCACCAAGATCGCGATGGACAACGGCGCGTCCGTGACCCACGTCGAGGCTGCCGAACAGGCGATGGGTGTGCTGCGCGGCGGCAAGGGCGCCGACCTGCTGCTGGTCGATGTCGCCCTCGACATCCGCGACCTCGTGATGCGGCTCGAAGCCGAGCACATCCACGTGCCGATCGTCGCCTGCGGCATCTCCAACGATACCCGCGCCGCGGTGGCTGCGATCCACGCCGGCGCCAAGGAATACATCCCGCTGCCGCCCGACCCCGAATTGATCGCAGCCGTGCTCGCCGCGGTCGCCAACGACGCGCGCGACCTCGTCTATCGCGATGAGGCGATGGCCAAGGTGATCAAGCTCGCGCAGCAGATCGCGGGCTCGGATGCTTCGGTGATGATCACCGGCGAGTCCGGCACCGGCAAGGAGGTGCTGGCGCGCTACGTCCATTCCCGCTCGGGCCGCGCCAAGCGGCCGTTCATCTCGATCAATTGCGCGGCGATCCCGGAGCACCTCCTGGAATCCGAATTGTTCGGCCATGAGAAGGGCGCCTTCACCGGCGCGATCGCGCGCCGCATCGGCAAGTTCGAGGAGGCGACCGGCGGCACGCTGCTGCTCGACGAAATCTCCGAAATGGACGTCCGCCTGCAATCCAAGCTGCTGCGCGCGATCCAGGAGCGCGTGATCGATCGCGTCGGCGGCACCAAGCCGGTCGCCGTCGACATCCGCATCATCGCGACCTCGAACCGCAACCTCACCGACGCCGTGCGCGAAGGCAAGTTTCGCGAGGACCTGCTGTTCCGTCTTAACGTCGTCAATTTGAAGATCCCGCCGCTGCGCGACCGCCCGGCCGATATCCTCGAGCTGGCACAGCACTTCGCCAAGAAATATGCCGAGGCCAACGGCGTGCCGGTGCGCCCGATCTCGGCGGACGCGCGGCGCGTCCTGACCGCAAACCGCTGGCAGGGCAACGTCCGCGAACTGGAAAACACCATCCACCGCTCGGTCCTGATGGCGCAAGGTGACGAGATCGGCGCCGACGCGATCCTGACGCCCGATGGTGACCGCCTCGATCTCACCAAGACCGCACCGGCGGTCGCGCACGCCACTTTCGCCGCCGAGCAGGTCACCCGCGCGCTGGTCGGCCGCACCGTCGCCGGCGTCGAACGCGACCTGATCCTGGAGACGCTGAAGCACTGCCTCGGCAACCGCACCCATGCCGCCAACATCCTCGGCATCTCGATCCGCACGCTGCGCAACAAGCTGAACGAATATGCCGACGGCGGCATTCCGATCACTCCGGCCGGCAATGGCGCGGGCGACTATCAGCGGCTGGCGACGGCGGGCTAAGCAACATAACCGCAGGGCCATCCGCGCGATGGCCCTGCATCACGAATAGCTCGGCGCATCCGGCCTGCGAAAGATGTGGATGGGATCGCCAGGCACGAGTTCGCGCCCGGTGAATGCCGCATAGGCATACAGCGCGAGATAGCCGACCGCGAGCGCGCCGACGAGATAGAACAGCCAGGCTCCCGCGCGCTTCATCGAACCGTCACGCCTCCGAAATGTTTTCGGCTTTTAGTCCGCCGCGCAGCAAAGCGCCACGGGCAACATGCCAGCCTCTGATCCCTTGAATCTCGAGGCCAGTTGCCTTACACAATCTCCTATTGTGGATTTATTTTTGACAACTGGAGAGTTACATGGCCATTTACGCGCAGAGCAGCGGCCCGCATGCGACGAATTCAAGTTCATGGACGCCCATTCCAGGCCTCGCCCTGACGCTCCCCGAAGGGATCGGCACCACCGCGATCGTCATCCTCGACGTTCCCAATCCGTTTGCCCAGGGCAACAACTTCCCGGGCGGCAATTTCGGCATCACCATCAACGGCACGCCGTCGTCGGTCGTGGCGGTCTTTACCTACAACGAGCAGGTCCCGCAAAGCACCGGCCGGATTCCGACGACGCTGGTCGTCGGCGTGCCACTCGGCAACAAGCCCCAGGCAATTGTCGGCGTCTGGTCGGGCATCCGCGGCAGCACCGTGAACATCGATACACCCGCGACGCTCACCGCGCTTCTCTGATCAGACGTTCTCAAGCAATGGCCCGTTCCGACAAAGCCGGAACGGGACTTTTGACTCTTGCTTCGACGTATTTTTCTGACGTGAAGCGCCCTAAAGCGTAGCCTTAGAGGCTAGCCCGTTTCGGCTCTATCCGGCACGCCTCGCGCTCGATGCTGGCCGCCACCAGCGGCGCCTCATCGGCGGCGATCGGCGGGGAAAAGACGAAGCCCTGCACCAAGTCGCAATCGAGCCCGCCGAGCAAGTCCAGTTCGGCCGGCAGTTCGGCCCCCTCCGCCACCACCTTCATGCCGAGCCCATGCGACAAAGCGATGATGCCGCCGAGCAGTTTGCGCTTCTCCGGCACGGTGGAAATGCCATCCACGAAGGCCCGGTCCACCTTCAACGAGTGGAAGGGAAGGCGCGTCAGATAGCCGAGCGAGGAATAGCCCGAACCAAAATCGTCCAGCGCCAGCCGGACGCCCAGACCAGAGAGGGCCGTCAGCGTGCGACTGATCCGCTGCTCGGTGTGATCCACGAACAGGCTTTCGGTAAGCTCCAGGCAGAGCAGCTCCGCCGGAAAGCCGGTCTCCGCCAGCACGGCCGAGACTGCCGTCTCGAAATCCCCACTCCAGATCTGTGCCGGCGAGACATTGACCGAGACGGAGCGCCGCGGCAGTCCGGCATCCAGCCAGGCACGGCCCTGTCGGCAGGCCTCGCGCAGCACCCACAGGCCGAGATCGACGATCAGCCCGGAGCTCTCGGCGATCGGGATGAACTCCGCCGGTGAGATCGGCCCGCGCTCGGGATGGGTCCAGCGCAGCAGCGCCTCGAAGCCGGTGACGCGGCCGGTCCTCAGGTCCACCTGCGGCTGGTAATGGGCCTGGAGGGCGCCGGTCTCCACGGCATGGCGCAGATGCCGGGCGAGATCGAGCCTTTGATCGACCGCCCGGGCATAGACCGGCTCGAACAGTTGCGCCCGGCCGCGCCCGGCCTCCTTGGCCATGTAGAGCGCGAGGTCCGCGTTGCGCACGGCGGTCTCCGCCGTTGCCCCATGCTCCGGCAGGCGCGCGATGCCGATGGTGGCGCCGACGAAGGCCTCGCCCTCGGTGAGATCGACGGGGCCGGACAGCCTGCCGATGAGCCGATCGGCAAGCCCGGTCAGCGCGGCGTCGGATGTGTCGCATCCCTCCGCCAGCACGGCGAATTCGTCGCCGCCGAGCCGGGCGATGAAGGCACGCGGCCCCAGGTCCTGTCGCAGCGCAGTCGCCACCCGGATCAGCAATTCGTCGCCGGCGGCGTGGCCGAGGGAATCGTTGACCTCCTTGAAGCGATCGAGGTCGATGAGCAGCAGGGCTGCGCCCCGGCCTTCCAGGCTGCAGACTTCGATCAGGGCGGCGAGCTGGCGCTTGAACAGCGCGCGATTGGCAAGGCCGGTCAAAGGATCGCTGTAGGCGAGCTGCTCGAGTTGGCGCTCAGCCTCCTTGAGCTGGGTGATGTCGCTGGAGGTGCCGCGATAGCCGAGAAAGGCGCCATCATCAGCGAAGATGGGCTTGCCGCTGGTGGAGATACTGATGCGCGACCCGTCCTGGCCGATCAGCGTATAGGTGAAGTCGCGAAAAGGGCGATGGGCCTCCATGTCGGCCCGGAGCCGTGCCATGCCCTCCTCGTCCTCGGGCGCATAAGCCAGCTCCCAGCGCGCCTTCCCGCCAGCGGCCACTGTCTGGAACGCCGCATTGCCGGGAAGCGACTTGGGATAGGGCAGCATCCGATGGGCGGCGTCGCTCTCCCAGCACCAGTCCGAGGCGGTGCTGACAAAATCGGCCAGCCGCTGCTCGCTCTCCGCCAGGCGCCGCAATGCGGAGGTCTCCTCCGTGACGTCGCGGACAATGCCGGAAACGCGCCGGACCTGACCGAGCGCGTCGAATTCCGGCTCGCCATGCACCACGCAGTCGAGCAGGCTACCATCGGACCTGCGAAGCCTCGCCTGCACCGCATAGGGCTGCCCCTCCGCCCAGCACGCCGCGTAATGCGCCTCCAAAATCCTGCGGCTTTCAGGCACGTAGCGCCTGCTCGCTGTGACGATGGGGATCAAGCCATCGACCGTCTCGAATTCGTAGAAAGCAGCGAGCTCAGGCGATATCCAGAAATCGGTCGCGGCGGCGCTCTGCGACTCCCAGTAGCCCATGCGGGCCATTCTGATAGCGGACCGCAGCGACCGTTCCTCATGCCAGCGGCGACGCGCCACCCCCATGGGGGCCTGCCCTTGCGACAATCTGCGAGCGGTCATCAGTCCCCGACCAAAACGCCAACGTACAATCACCCAGCCAACCATTAGCATAGCGAGCGATAACGTTGGAGCAACGCCGGTTACAATCTGAGGTTCGTCCGCAGATTTGGTGTAGTTTCGGTGAATTCGGCCGACACCAAGTATTAAGACTTCAAATCCAAGCAGCGTTTAACAACGCCAAGCTGCGCACTGGACGTATTTCGGGGACGCAACCAGAGCGGGAAGTCTAGCGCAGCCCCCGGGCATGGACGTGACGGGACGGCAGGCTGACCTCGGCCAGCTTGAGCTGGTCCTCTTCCCGGTCGATCGCGACATATTCGCCGTGCCAATATGCCAGCGCAGCGGTTCGCTGCGAGGCCACCACATCGAGCACGCGACCGATCACGATCGCGTGCGAATGCCGTTCGATCACTTCCTCTACCTCGCAGTCGATCGCCGTCAGCGCTCCGACCAGAAGTGGCACGCCTGAAGCGCGCGTCGTCCATTCAGCGCCGGCGAACCGGTCGGCACCCTTCAGGCCACCCTTGCCGGTGAAGCGTTCGGCGACATCGAGCTGGTCCGCCGTCAGGATATTCACGCCGAACACGCCATGGCGCTTGATCAGCTGATATGACGACGCCGCGCGGTTGATGCTGACGATCAGCGATGGCGGATCGACCGACAATGACGACACCGAGGTCACCGTCATCCCGGAAATGTCGTCGCCGCGGCCGGCCGTGATGATGCTGACGCCACCGGTCAGATGGCGCATCGCGCCGCGAAAATCTTCGGCGGAGACGGCCTGGGCGATGGAGAGGTTGCGGACGGCGGTGTTCATGACGGCCTCACAGATCAGACGTATCTTCGCTGCCTTCGAGCAGGTGCTTCAGGATCGCGCCTTCCAGCGCGGCGAGTTCCGCCGAGCCGCGCCGGCGTGGCCGTGGCAGGTCAATGGTGACATCCTGGGCGATGCGGCCGTCCTCGATAACCAGTACGCGGTCGGCGAGCGCGACCGCCTCGGCGACGTCATGCGTCACCAGGATCGCCGTAAATCCCTGGTCGCGCCAGACGCGCTCGAGCAATGCCTGCATCGAGATCCGCGTCAGCGCGTCGAGCGCGCCGAGCGGCTCGTCGAATGCCAGCGTCCGCGGCTGGCTGACCAGCGCACGCGCCAGCGCCACGCGCTGCTTTTGGCCGCCCGAGAGCACCGCGGGCCACTGCCCGCGCTTGTCGTCGAGACCGACCTCGACCAGCGCATGCTCGGCACGCGCCTGGGCATCCGCGGATTTGCGTTCACGACCGAGGCCAACCTCGACATTGGACAGCACCCGCGCCCACGGCAACAGCCGCGGCTCCTGGAACATGACGCGGAGATCCTGGGCGCGAGGCGTCTCGCTGAAGGAAATGCTGCCGGCGGTCGGCGTCTCGAGGCCCGCGATCAGGCGCAGCAGCGTGCTCTTGCCGCAGCCGCTGCGGCCGACGATGGCAACGAACTGGCCGGCCGGAATGTGCAGGTCGATGCCGCGCAGCACCTCATTGTCGCCGAACGACTTGCGCAAGCCGCGGATGGTCAGCGACAACCCGCGCGTCGCGCCTTCCGACGCACGCCGCAATTGCCGCGCTTGCGGGATGATATCGGCACGGTCGACCGGCTCGGCGTCCACGGACTGAAAACGAAGCGCCTCTTGCATTCTCATTCTCACTTCTTCTGGAAGGCGGGATGCCAGGACAAGGTTAGCCGCTCCAACGCGCGCGAAGCGCTGTCGGCGAGCTTGCCCAGCAAGGCGTAAATCAGGATCGAGAGCACGACGACGTCGATTAGCATGAATTCGCGCGCCTGCATCGCCATGTAGCCGAGACCGGACGAAGCCGCGATGGTCTCGGCGACGATCAGCGTCAGCCACATGATGCCGAGCGCGAAGCGCAGGCCGACGAAGATCGACGGCAGCGCGCCGGGGAAAATCACCCGGCGGAACAACTCGCCGTCGGTCATGCCGTAGATGCGCCCCATCTCGATCAGCTGTGGATCGACGGTGCGGATGCCATGCAGCGTGTTCAGATAGATCGGGAAGAACACGCCGAGCGCGACCAGAAACAGTTTTGCCGACTCGTCGATGCCGAACCACAGGATGACGAGCGGGATCAGCGCCAGATGCGGGATGTTGCGCACCATCTGCAGCGTGGTGTCGGTGAGCTTGGCCGACAGCTGCGACAGGCCGTTGGCCAGACCGAACGCGAAGCCGATGCTGCCACCGATCAGGAAGCCGATGCTGGCGCGCCAGAAACTGACCCAGATGTTGCGGATCAGCTCGCCTGACAGCAGCAGCTTCCAGCCGGCCAGCGCGACGTCGCTGGGCGCCGGCAGCACGCGCCCGGGCACGAAGCCGGTGACGCTGGCGAGTTGCCAGACCAGGATGATCGCGAACGGCACGATCCACGGGATCAGGCCGTCGACCCTTGGCAATTTCGGTGCATTGAGACGCGGAAGACTGTCGATGAGACTCATGATTGCGATGCCTGTTTCTGCGGCCGATATTCGTTGCCGATGGTCTCGCCGAACGGCCCGGTGTTGACGCGGATCGGCGTCACGTTGTTGCCGTGCCCGAGCGACAGCAGCGGGAACACCAGTTCGGCGAAGCGATAGGCTTCCTCGAGATGCGGGTAGCCGGACATGATGAAGGTATCGACGCCGATCTCCTGATACTCCTTGATCCGGGCTGCGACCGTCTCGGGATCGCCGACCAGCGCGGTGCCTGCGCCGCCGCGCACCAGGCCGACGCCGGCCCACAGGTTCGGGCTGATCTCGAGTTGGTCTCTGCGGCCGCCGTGCAGTTGCGCCATACGCTGCTGGCCGACCGAGTCCATCCGCGAGAAAATCTTTTGCGCCGCCGCCACCGTGTCGTCGGTGACGTGCTGGATCAGTTCGTCGGCAGCCTTCCAGGCCTCCGCGTTGGTCTCGCGCACGATGACGTGCAGGCGGATGCCGAACGACAGCTTGCGGCCGCGCTGCTCGGCGATCGCCCTGACCCGCGCAACCTTCTCGGCGACCTGCGCCGGCGGCTCGCCCCAGGTCAAATATTTGTCGACGGTGTCGACCGCGACGTCGATGCCGGCGTCCGACGAGCCGCCGAAATACAGCGGCGGCCGCGGCGATTGCACCGGATGGAACAGCAGGCGGCCATCCTCGATCTGGATGTGCTTGCCCTCGACATTGACGGTCTTGCCCGCGAGCAGATCGCTGTAGACGTTGAGGAACTCGCGGGTCACCGCGTAGCGCTCGTCATGGCCTAAGAAGATGCCGTCGCCCTTGTTCTCGACGGGATCGCCGCCGGTGACGACATTGATCAAGAGGCGACCGTTCGAGACCCGGTCCAGCGTCGCGGTCATGCGTGCGGCGACGGCGGGCGACTGCAGCCCGGGCCTCACCGCAACCAGATAGCGCAGGCGCTCGGTCCAGGGCGCGACGGCCGAAGCCACCACCCAGGAATCCTCGCAGCTACGACCGGTCGGCAGCAGCACGCCGTAATAGCCGAGCTGGTCGGCGGCCTGCGCGATCTGGCGCAGATAGTTGAAGTTGACCTCACGGCCGCCGATCGATGTGCCGAGATAGCGGCTGTCGCCGTGGGTCGGCAGGAACCAGAGGATATTGGCGTTGGTTGCGGTGCTCACGTTCCCGGCCTCCATGCGACGTCAGAAATCTTGATCTGTTTGGGGATCAGGCCGAGGGCGAAGAACGCATCGGCGACCTGCTGCTGATCGGCGATAACAGCATCGGTGACCGGCTTGATGCCGTAGGCCTGGCGCTTCAGCGCGACCTCCACCACCGGCACCGACAGGCCGATGGTCGGCGCGAGTTGCTCGGCCACCGCGTGGATGTCGCGCTTGGCCCAGTCGTCGACCTCGCTCAACTGCGCCAGCACGAGATCGACGATCTTCGGATCGCTCTGCAGGAACGCCTTCGAGGAGAAATAGAACTGATAGTTCGAGACGACGCCAGTTCCGTCAGCCAGCGTGCGCGCGCCGGTGGCCGCTTCCGCTGCGGCCTGGAACGGATCCCAGATCACCCAGGCATCGACCGCGCCGCGCTCGAACGCTGCGCGGGCATCGGCAGGCGCGAGATAGGCGACCTCGACATCGGAATATTTGACGCCGGCCTTCTCCAGCGCCTTCACCAGGAGATAGTGGACGTTGGAGCCCTTGTTGAGCGCGACCTTCTTGCCCTTCAGCTCGGCGACCGACTTGATCGGGCTGTCCTTCGGCACCAGGATCGCCTCGCCCTTCGGCGCCGGCGGCTCATAGGCGACATACTGGATCGGCGCACCGGCGGCCTGCGCGAAGATCGGCGGCGCTTCGCCGGTGTTGCCGAAATCGATCGCGCCGACATTGAGCGCCTCGAGCAGCGGCGGCCCGGACGGAAACTCGGTCCACACCACCTTGGTGCCGACCGCTTTCAGCTTCTCTTCGAGCGAGCCCTTGCTCTTCAGCAGCACCAGCTTTCCGTATTTCTGGAAGCCGATACGAACCACCTTGTCCTGCCCATAGGACGCGCTGACCGCGGCGGCGACGATGCTGACCGAGAGCACCGCGCTGGTGATCCAGCGTTGAATGATACGTCGCATGATGACGCCCCTTGCGTTGAATGAAATCAGGTCTGGCTGTTGCGCCAGACGATGTCGCGGACCACGACCTGCTTTGGGATCAAGCCGAGCTTGAAGAAGCGGTCGGCCACGCCCTGCTGGGTCGCGATGATGTCGGCGCTGATGGGAGCCACCGAGAAGCCGGCCCGTTTGGCCGCGATGGTCTGGATGTCGAGCGGCACGCCGGTGACTGCGGCCAGCGATTTCGCGACCTCGTCAGGATGCGCCTGCGCCCAATCAGCGGTCGCGCTCGTGACATCGACAATCTGCTGCAGCACGCGACCGTGATTGTTCGCGAAGTCGCAGTTGGCGATATAGAACGAGTTGGTCTTGGTGACCTCGCTTGTATTGACCAGAATCCGACCGTTCTGCTTGGTCTCGCCGATCGCAAAATATGGATCCCAGATCGCCCAGGCATCGATGCTCCCGTTGCCGAAGGCAGGACCGGCGTCCGGTGGCGTCAGATAGACCGGCGTGATGTCGTCATAGGTCAGTCCGGCCTTCTCCAGCGTCTGGATCACGACGTTATGCGCGCTGGACCCCTTGGTGAAACCGACGCGCTTGCCCTTGAGATCGGCGATCCCGGCGATTGCCGAATTTTGCGGCACCAGGATGCCTGACCCATTGATGATGGGCTGAGCCGCGGCATAGACGATGGCAGCGCCCGCAGCCTGGGCGAAAATTGGCGGGGAGTCGCCGACGGCGCCATAGTCGATGCTGCCGACGTTCATCGCTTCCATCAACGGCGGGCCGGAGGAGAACTCGACCCATTTCACCTCGATACCCTGCGGCTTGAAATGATTTTCCAGAATTGCCCGCTGCCGCGCGATAACCAGCACCCCATTCTTCTGGTAGCCGATACGAATCTCCTTCACCCCACCCTCGGCGCTCGCGCGCCCTGACAGCGCGGCCACGGCGGCTGAGCCGAGCGACAGTTTGAGGAACTCACGACGCTTCATTCCAAAAATCTCCTGACGATCGCGCGCGCTGCGCTGCACGATCATGCGATGCCAGGATGATGGGGGTGGCGAATGAAGCTGTCGAGGAGTGCGCAAAAATAGCGACGCCCGCACTGTCATGCGGGCAAGGTGCGTGCGGTTTGTTTCAAGGCGCCGATGGCAGGTAGCGAATTATTTTCCTCACGGAATCGCGATTTCGCTGCCAGGAATCAATCAGACGATCGATCAGGCGATCGATCAGCCGGCGGCGGCCGTTTTGGGCGCGACATTGACCGCGAGTTTACCATAGCGATCGCTGAAAGCCTGAGTGTCGATCTCCTCTAGCTGAATCGCGCCGCTGAGCACGCCCTTTTTCCAGGCATCGTGCTCGGGATCGTTCTGGAACTCCGGCATCACTTCCCGGGAGAACAGCTCAAGCGACTCGCAGATATGCTCATGGGTGTTCTTGCCGGCCTGGTTGAGCAGGATGACCTGGTCGATATGCGAGGCGCGGAAGCGCCGCAGTTTCTTGGCGATGGTCTCCGGCGAGCCGATCAGGCCGCCGCGCAGCGCGGCTTCCTGCGCTTCCGGATTCTCGCGCTTCCACTTGTTGTATTCGTCCCACATGTTGACGGTGCCGGGCGCCGGCCGCTGCCGGTTCTGTGCCTGCCCGTAATAGCGCAGCGCGAACTGGAAGAAAGTCGCACCATCGGCGCGCCTGCGGGCCTCTTCGTCCGTCTCGGCGCACATGAAGAACGAGACCAGCGCCATGTTCGGATTGATCTCGTAGTCGGCGAGCTTGTTCAACCGCTTGGTGATCGCGTTGTAATAGGCGTGCACCCAGGCGTGCGCGGCGTCCGCGCTGACGAACTGGAAGCCGAGCGCGCCAAATCCGTTTTGTCCGGCGCGTTCGATGGTCGGCAGTTGCGAGCAGGCCATCCAGAGCGGCGGATGCGGCTTCTGCACCGGCTTCGGCACGACATTGCGCAAGGGAATGTCGAAATATTTGCCGTGATGCTCGGTGCCGATTTTGGTGAACATCGGGAAGATCGCCTGCACGGCTTCCTCGAACACCTCGCGCTTGGTCTCCATGTCGCGGCCGAACGGCGTCAGCTCGGTGATCGAGGCGCTCTCGCCCATGCCGAACTCGCAGCGGCCGTTGCTCAGGAGATCGAGCACCGCGATCCGCTCGGCGACGCGCGCGGGATGGTTGGTGGTGAGCTGGAAGATGCCGTGGCCGAGCCGGATCTTCTTGGTGCGCTGGCTCGCGGCGGCAAGGAAGGATTCGGGCGCCGGCGAGTGCGAATATTCCTCGAGGAAATGATGCTCCACCACCCAGGCGTAGTCGTAGCCGAGCCGGTCGGCGGTCTCCAACTGCGTCAGCGCGTTCTGGTAAAGCCTGAGCTCGTCGCCGTCGCTCCACGGACGCGGCAATTGCAGCTCATAAAAGATGCCGAATTTCATGGCGTCGCTCCCAAGGTCGCCTGTTCCAGCTTGTTGTTGGGGTCAGTCTAGTGCCGGCACAGACCAAGTCTAGCCTTGAGGTCTAGCCTTGGCCGCGAAACTCCAATTCCGCGCAGCGGAAGTCGACTTGATTGGAGCGCGCGAATGGCTAGCTTGTGAATGTTGAGTCGCGGCGTTATCGGTCGCGCAATCTTTCCTCCGAAAGCCCCAAGACAATATTCAAGTGACCGCCTTCACGCCGCATCAGGATTCCGCGCTGAAAGCCGTTGCCGACTGGCTGAAAGCCAAACCCGGCAAAAACGGCACGCCGCCGGTGTTCCGCCTGTTCGGCTATGCCGGAACCGGCAAGACCACGCTTGCCCGCCACATCGCCGAGGACGTCGATGGCGAGGTCAAATTCGCGGCCTTCACCGGCAAAGCGGCGCTGGTGATGCGCAACAAGGGCTGCGACAGCGCTTCGACGATCCATTCGCTGATCTATCGCGCCCGCGAATCCGGCGTCGAGCAGCCGAGTTTTGAGCTCTGGGACGACGCTCCAGCATCAAAAGCGAAGCTGATCGTGATCGACGAATGCTCGATGGTCGACGCCGAGCTCGGCCGCGATTTGATGTCGTTCGACTGCCCGCTTTTGGTGCTCGGCGACCCCGCCCAACTGCCGCCGATCCAGGGCGGCGGCTTCTTCACCGATTGCGAGCCGGACGCGATGCTGACCGAAGTGCACCGTCAGGCGCAGGACGATCCGATCGTGCGGATGTCGATGGATATCCGCGAGGGCCGCGAGCTCGAGATCGGCCGCCACGGCGAAAGCGAAGTCGTCTCGCGCAAGGAGCTCGATCCGGACCGGGTGATGAGCGCCGACCAGGTGCTGGTCGGCCGCAACAACACCCGCCGCGCCTACAACATGCGGATGCGGCAGCGGCTGAAGATCGAGGATCCGCTGCCCGTCGCCGGCGACAAGCTGGTCTGCCTGCGCAACAACCGCAAGAAGGGCTTGTTCAACGGCGGGCTGTGGCGGGTCAAGGCGCGCGCGCAGTCGAAATCCAAGATCATCACCATGCGGGTGACGCCGGACGAGGACTTTGGCTACAAGGTCACGAAAGTCTCCGTGCGCGGCGAATGCTTCGACGGCGGGATCGAGGGCATCCCGTGGGAACAGCGCAAGCCCTATGACGAGTTCGACTATGGCTATGTGCTGACCGTGCACAAGTCGCAGGGCTCGCAATGGGACGATGTCGTGCTGTTCGACGAGAGCTTTGCGTTCCAGGATAGCCGCGCGAGGTGGCTGTATACGGGGATTACGCGCGCGGCGAAGCGGCTGAGCATCGTGGTGTGACGGAGTCATTCCGGGGCGTCCGAAGGACGAACCCGGAATCTCGAGATTCCGGGTTCGATGCTGCGCATCGCCCCGGAATGATGCTTTCGGATTGCTTCGCAATCCTCCAAGCGTCACTTCCCCGCAAAGTAAAAATCCTCGCGGCCCGGCGGCGAGCCGTAGGTGAAGGGCTGCTGTCCGTGTTTGGTCGCAGTCCAGACGTCGTCACGCACGATGTCGAAGAGTTTTCGCACCTCGACCTTCGGCTCCCTGATGTCGCGCGCCAGCGCGGTGGCGAACGGCGAGTTCGCGGAATCGCCGTCGAGCGCGGTCTCGCCGTGCTTGGCGGCATAGACCACCATGAACCCGGCTTCGGGCTCGATGTTGGAAAAGCCCTTGCTGACCAGCTTCAGCGCGATGGTATGCTGCATGGTCTTTTCGAACGGATTGTCGCGGCAGGCATCGAGCATCACGAGCCGCAGCTTGCGGGCACCGGAAACGGCGGCAATGACCTGCTCCAGCGCCACCGCCTGCGCATCGGCGTCGCGGTCGGCAGCGAGCCTTGCGTCGGTCGGGATCAGATAATTGACACCGCCGATTTCCATGCCGTGACCGGCATAATAGACCACCGCCCAATCCGATTTTTCGGCCTCGGCGCCAAACTCATGCAGGGCGGCAAAGAATTTGTCACGGGTCAGATCGGGCGCAAGCGTCACGGTCGCAAAACCGAGCTCGCGAAAGGTCGACGCGATCAGTCTGGCGTCGCGCGGCGGGTTGTCGAGCGGTTGCACGTTCTTGTAGGCGCCGTTGCCGACGATCAGCGCGACCTTGCGCGGCCCGGCCGGTTCCGCCGGTACCACAGCAGTCTTTCCCGGTGCGGGCTTGGGCGGCGTTACGGCGGCCGGAGGCGGCAAGACCGCCATCAGTGCGGCCAGGCGTTCCTTGGCGGTCCGGCGCGCAATCGCGGTGTCGGTATCGTCGTATTTCGTCAATGTCGCGCTTGCGGAGCGATAGTCGGAACGCGCCGCGACGAGATCCTTCCGCTTCTCGTAGAGAAGGCCGCGACCGGCGTGGGCACGAATATTGTTGGGGCTGATCTTCAGCGCCTCATTGTAGTCGTTCAGCGCGGCGTCCAGATCGCCCTTGCCGAGATTGGCATTGGCGCGGCTGGTCAGCGTGTAGACCGCCTTCGGGTTCTTGCCGAGCACCGCGTTGCAGTCGGCGAGCGCCTCGTCGAACTTTCCCATGTCGGTGTAGGTGACGCATCGGTAAGTCGGAATTTGCACGGCGTCGGGATTGAGCTTGAGCGCATCGGCGTAGTCGGCGAGCGCGGCGTCATTGTTCTTCTGCAGCCCCTCCACGCGTGCGCGGTTGTAGAGATGGATGTAGCGGATCGGGCTGTTGGCCGGGGTCAGATTGACGGCCTGGTTGAAATCGTCGAAGGCGCGTTGCAGATCGCCCTTTCGCATGAAGATCAGGCCGCGATTATTGAAGGCGCTCGCAAAATTCGGGCGCATCTGCAGGCATTGGTCGTAGTCGGCGAGCGCGTGCTCGTCGTCGCCCTTGTTGCTGTAGGCGATGCCGCGCGAATTGATGTAGCCGACATTGTCCGGATCAGCATCGTGCGCCGCGCTGTAGGCCGCGATCGCGCCGTCATAGTCGCGCTTTTTGTTCAGCGTATCGCCGCGAAACCAGAACGCGGCGGCTCTGGATTTGCCGATGATCGTCTCGTCGGCAATCACGCTTTCGCAGGCCGCCAGCCGCGCGACTGCCTCGGCCTGGGCGTTGCGGCAGGTGTCGATATCGCCGGCGGCACGGGCAGCGCCAGCCAGTGCAAGCAGGACAATCAACGAAAGGAATGCGCGCAACATCGTAAAGAGGCCCCGGGCACCTGAAATTTTGTCGCGCGTCGCAAGTCGCGGTTCACTGGAGGGGCCGGCCGGTTCCGCTCGGCAATTATACGGCATGGTCGGGCGGCTCGTCCCTTAAGGCGTTGCAGGAACGCGACTTTATTCACGAAACCGTGTCGCCTTGGCCGTAACAAAACGCCCCCTCGCCCGTATCTTGAGGCGTCGGAGCGAACCGGACCGATTGCGATTGCCGGCCCGCGCTCTAAACTAGCCCCCAAATGCGATCCCACGAGGAACCCATGTCCCGCAGCTCCCTTAGCCGCCTCACGCTCTGCGCCGCCGCGATCGGCGCGCTGGCCGTCGCCGCCTTTGCCGTTGCACCCTCGTTTGCCGCCGAGGATGCCGTGATCATCCCGCCGCCCGCGACCGACGCGCAGGAGAGCGGCATCAAAACCGTGGTCGTCGCCGGCGGCTGCTTCTGGGGTGTGCAGGGCGTGTTCCAGCACACCGCCGGAATCGTCAACGCGGTGTCCGGCTACTCCGGCGGCGCCAAGGCGACCGCCGACTATTCCATGGTCTCGACCGGCTCGACCGGCCACGCGGAGTCGGTCGAGGTCAAATACGACCCGCAGAAGATCTCCTATGGCAAGATCCTGCAGATCTTCTTTTCCGTCGTGCACGACCCGACCCAGTTGAACCGCCAGGGCCCCGATAGCGGCACGCAATATCGCTCGGCGATCTTCACCACCAGCGACGAGCAGAAGAAGGTCACGGATGCCTATATCGCCCAGCTCAACGCCGCCAAGGTCTACGGCAAGCCGATCGTCACCAAGGTCGGCGCACTTGCGGCGTTCTATCCGGCGGAGGGTTATCACCAGGACTATCTGACGCTGCACCCGACCCAACCCTATATTGCCTACAACGACATCCCGAAGGTCGAGAACCTGAAGAAGATCTTCGCGGAGAACTACATCGAGAAGCCGACGCTGGTGAGCAGCGCCAAGGTCACCAACTGAGGCAATAGCTTCCGTCATTGCGAGGAGCGAAGCGACGAAGCAATCCATCGTGCTTCCCTCACACTGGATTGCTTCGCTTCGCTCGCAATGACGATCCAACCCGGAGGAATTTCCATGTCCGACACCAAGACTGACGCCAAGGTCCGCAAGAGCGAAGCCGAGTGGCGCAAGGAACTGACGCCGATGCAATATGCGGTACTGCGGGAAAAGGCGACCGAGCGTCCCTTCACCGGCGAATATGAGCACGATCCCCGCAAGGGCACCTATGTCTGCGCCGGCTGCGGACAGACGCTGTTCGAGTCCGACGCCAAGTTCGACTCGGGCTGCGGCTGGCCGAGCTTTTCGCAGCCCGCGGCCGAGAGCAACGTCGACGAGGAGCGCGATGTCACCCATGGCATGGTCCGCACCGAGGTGCTGTGCTCGAAATGCGACGGCCATCTCGGCCACGTCTTCAACGACGGCCCAGGCCCGACCGGCCTGCGCTACTGCATCAACTCGGCATCGCTGAAGCTGAACGAGAAATAAGCTCTTCTCGTTGGACGCGTTTTCTTCACGCGAACCGGTACCCGCGCTCGAAAACGCTACGCCGACCTCGAACCCATTCTTAGCCCCGTGCGACCAAGGACCGGTCGCGCGGGGTTTTGTTTTGGCTTCACCGGTCTCTCCCGCGCGCAAACGAGGGAAGATTTGATGCCGCACATTCCAGGAAAGCTTTTGTTTGGTCTCGGCCTCGCCGGACTCATCGTGGGGAGCGTCGTGAGCGGGCCGGCCCTTGCCGCCGACAAGGTCTCCCTGTTCAAGGTCATCACCAGCAAGGACGAGGTCGTGATCGGCCTCACGGACGCCGATCTCGCGCAGGTCGAGGGCCAGAATGCCGGCGGGCTGGCAAAAATGCTGGTCGCCAAGGGCTCGATCAGCGTCTGGCAATACGCCGTGCACAAATCCGCCTCCGGCGATCTCGAAGAGGCTCCACTGCACAGAATAGGCCTGATCGCCAGCGACTCGCTGCGCGTCGAGCCCTATCCGACACCGCTCAAGGTGCTGCCGATCGACGAGAGCAAGAAATAGCGAAGGCATCGTCATTCCGGGGCGATGCGCAGCATCGAACCCGGAATCTCGAGATTCCCCGGTGCGCAATTGCGCACCTGAGGTCTGGTCCTCTGGACCATCCCGGAATGACGACGCGCGCATAACCAGGAATGACGACGAAGTTATCGGCCACCAGGCCAAAATGTGCTTTGCTCTCCCTTGCGGGGCCGTCGGCGTCTCGCCGTGCGGCTGCCGCCCTTTTTCGAGGAGGGCACCATGTCGCTTGGACTGATCCTCATCATCCTCCTGCTGATTATTCTGCTTGGCGGCGCCAGCGGCCGGATCCGCGGCTATGGCTACGGCCTCGGCCATTCCGGAACCGGGCTGATCGGGGTAATTTTGGTCGTGGTTTTGGTCATGGTCCTGCTGGGTAAGCTGTAATCGCCATAAATATTTGAAATAAAACAACTTATTCAATCTGTTCCGCTGCTATGCGCGGATTCATCATGTGCCTTGCCCTGACGGTTCTGGGGTCGCATTTTTGTCAAAGAAGCCTATATTAGCCTCTGAATGATGTGTGCGGCGCGCCGCCGGTAGCGGCCCACCGTCCCCCAAAAAATCAATTCGATAGCTCCAGCCGTCACGAAGATAAGAGGTCGTCGACAATGCGTCCCTTGCGTCCGTTCAACTACAACACCTCCGCCGAACTGTTTCCCGCCGCGATCCGCAAGAAGAAGCGGGCCGGGTTCGCCTATCGCCGTTTCGGTACCGCCGCCGAAGCCGTGCTGTTCGCGATGGAGCAATTGCCTGCGGACTCGCTGAACGGCGCCTATCTGCAGGTCGAGGAAGCGCGCTTCGACCAGAACGGCATCCGCTCGCTGTACGAGAGCGAGTCCTTTCCGCTGCAGCGCCATCCGCGCCCGGTTCAGGCCCAGCAGACCGACGCTGACGCCGCCTAAGCCTTTCTTTCTCTCTTCCCAACGAAAAGCCCTCGGACGTGTCCGGGGGCTTTTGTTTGAGTCGTGCACATTTGCGCATGATCTCCGCGCAAACGCGTCCCGCGTTTGTCGCGAGGGAAAACCGCTTCACACTTTTCCGGATCATACGCGTGCGCTACAGGCGCGGCTGCCTGTCGAGCCATCGCCGCAACAGCCGCACGTTGCGGATGTTGGCGCGGAACATGACGTCGAAGGCATCGCCCACGACCGGCACGATGCCGACCACGCCGTCGACGGCGACATTGGCGAGCATCCGCGCGGTAATGTGCCAGGGCGCACCGAGCGCGCGGGCCTCGCGCACCAGCCACAACGAGATCGCGGTCGTGATGATGTCGCCGACAATGGGGATCAGGCCGATCAGCCCGTCGATGCCGTAGCGGATGTTGGTGCCAGGCAGCACGAAGGCGACGTCGAGCAGTTTTGCGATCGCCTCCAGCCGCGCCAGCCGCTGCTCGCGCGTCAGATTGCCGAACGGATTGGCGGCGGAGTTGCGGAAGTCGAAGTGAAAGCTCTCGAACTGCGGACGCGGCCCGGCATCCGGGATTTCGTGCCCGTCCTGGTCGATGATCTTGCCGCGCGCCTGCGCCCCGCCGAACGGCGGCCGCGATCGCGCAGCATTCGACGTGAAGATGTCGTTCTCGGGCATGGCCATCACATGGTAACGCCAGTGGGCGGTTCAAGTTGCGTTACATTACCACTGTGTCATCTCTTGCAACTGTCGTCCCTGCGAAGCAGGGACCCATAACCACAGGGTAGCGTTGTTGAAGCGAGCTGTGGCCTCTGCATTGCGCAACAATGACTATCGGCGGTTATGGGTCCCGGGTCGCGCTTCGCTTGCCCGGGACGACGTGGGGTTGGTTTCAGATTCGATTGCCAAGATGTGCGTTCGCATTTAAACGCGCGGCCAACCGGCCTCAGCGCAAACCCGCCACCTCAATGCTGCGCCGACGTCGCCGGCTGCGGCTCTTCGGCATATTTGTGCGCCACCCACGACGAGATCAGGCCCGGCACCAGGCCGACCACCCCGTAGAGGACAAACTGCGCTGCGCCGCTCTCGGAGCCATGAGAGGCATAGGTGAATGCTGCGGCGAAGAACGCCACCACGCCGACGATCAGCATCCGCACCACAGGCGAGATCCGCCTGACATGCATCAGGATGTCGTCGATCGCGCCGAACATCATCGCCGGCACGATGCCGAACAGATAATTGTATTGCAGCGACTTCGCGAACACCGTGAACAGTTTTGCGACCTCGCCGCCCTGGGTCTCGGTCCAATAGCCGGACTGATAGGTCGTCGCGAGCAGCAGCAGGAAGCCGCCGATGAACGGCCCGATGGCTGCGAAGATCAGATAGCGTTTCATGGCGCGTCCCTGGAACGTAGACATTCAGTCTAACGCAGTCTGGCAGCGGTTCTACGGGAAATTCGATGAAGATCGAAACGTTCCTCGCTGTCATGCCCCGCTTCAAGCGGGGCATCCAGTACGCTGCGGCCGATCGGTAAACGTCCGGCGCCTCTGGAATACTGTCGCCCGGTCCCGTCTACGCCAAGGCTTCGACGTGGCAGTCGGTCTCAGGCGCGCCGGAGCTTAGCGACGGCGGCAAGCCGGACGATGACAGGCTGAGCAAGAGGTAAGAGCGAATGCTCTCCCTCTACTCGCCCCACGCCGCGAACGCGTCGTTGAACGCGCGCTCGCCCGGGGCGCCCTTTTCGATCGCGATGATGGCGCGGCGCTGGTTGGTGTAGACCAGCGGAATGTCGAACCAGGAGCGCTCCTTCAGGAGCTGCAGATTGCGCGAGCGGTCGTTGTCGACGTTGGAGAGGCCGACCAGGAAGAAGCCGTCGGTGACCTTGACGGCAAGACCGGCCAGCGGCGTGCCGCGGGCCTGCTCGTTGGACTTCATCAGGATGCCCGGCACGTTGCCGACGCCGCCATTGGCGAAGTCCGGCGGCAGGATGAAGGTCAATTCCGCGGTGTGGCTTGCCGGCAGCGATGAATCGGTGTTGCGGCGGAACGACATCGTCATCTTGAACTTACGATCGGGGATGTCGATGTCGGCGCGTACGGCAATATCGGGCTTCTGGTTGCCGGACGCCTTGATCTGCTCGGTGCGCCACACCACCGAGCCGACATATTGCTTGCCCTTCGGATCGGACGGATCCTCGTCATAGAGCACGACGCGCTGCGCGACCGGGGCGACCGGCTCGCCCGACGACGAGGGCTGGCCGACGCGGTCGGCGATCTTCGGCTTGGTGGCCGGCGCAGCGGCGTCCTTCGGGGCCTCCGCCGACGGCTGCGACTTGAACAGGGCGCTGACATAGCTGACGGCCGGCTTGCCCCAGAGCATCGCGGCGCCGACCAGGATCAGCACGATGCCGACCACGATCGCGCCCTTGAACGGGAACATCGCGCCGACGCGCGCCGGCTTCTTCGGCTCGCGTTCGGCGCTGCCGATCCGCGAGCGCGGCAGCTGCGGTGTCTGCGGCGCGTAGCGCTCGGCCTCCTCGATCGACTCGTCATAGGAGTACGGCGCGTCGGGATCGGCGCCGCGGTTCTCCAGGCTGGGCTCGAGCCGGTCGAATTCCGGCGAGGGCGACGGCACGTTGGCGTAGGTCTTGCGGGCGTTGCGGGTGGCCTGCGCCGCAGCGCGGCCGAGATCGTCGGCGTCGGCCGTGATATCGCGGAAGCCGCGCACACCCGGTGCAGCCG
>NZ_JYMT01000006.1 GCF_000938305.1 Bradyrhizobium sp. LTSP885 | reverse complement strand
TGTCATTCGGCCTGCAATATTGACCCCCTAAGCCGGGGGATCGGCGTCCAAAATTGACCCCCTACAGGTTGGTCTGTTGCGCTGCCTGCTTTGTAATGAAGCAGGTGGTCGGGGATGCTGGTCGTGGAGACAATTGCCCGGATACGGCGCGAACACTTCATCAAGGGCAAGACGATCAAGGAGATCGCCCGGGACCTGAAGGTGTCGCGGAACACGGTCCGGAAGGTGCTGAGGTCGGGAGAGACCTCATTCGAGTACGAGCGTGTTGTCCAACCGCGGCCGAAGCTGGGACGATGGGCAGCGGAGCTCGACGGATTGCTTGCGGGGAACGCAGCTAAGGCTGCTCGCGAACAGTTGACGTTGATCCGGATCTTCGAAGAGCTGCGCGGGCGCGGCTATGATGGCGGTTACGATACCGTTCGGCGTTACGCCAGGCGGTGGAGCCAAGAGCGTGGGCAATCGACGGCTGCAGCCTATGTCCCGCTGAGCTTTGCGCCTGGGGAAGCCTATCAGTTCGACTGGAGCCACGAGGTCGTCCTGCTCAATGGCGTAACGGTGATCGTGAAGGCCGCCCATGTCCGGCTCTGTCACAGCCGGATGCTGTTTGTGCGGTGCTATCCGCGCGAGACACAGGAGATGGTGTTCGACGCCCACGACCGGGCATTTGCTCTGTTCAAGGGCACCTGCGGACGCGGCATCTACGACAACATGAAGACGGCGGTGGAGACCATCTTCGTCGGCAAAGGGCGTCTCTACAATCGCCGCTTCATGCAGATGTGCAGCCACTACCTGGTCGATCCGGTTGCCTGCACGCCAGCGTCGGGCTGGGAGAAGGGTCAGGTCGAGAACCAGGTCGGACTTGTCCGGGAGCGCTTCTTCACGCCACGGCTGCGGTTCAAAACCCTCAACGAGTTGAACGCGTGGCTGTTGGACAAGTGCATCGCCTACGCCAAAGCGCACCGGCATCCGGAACTGATCGAACAGACGGTCTGGGAGGTGTTCGAAGCTGAGCGACCGAAGCTCGTTCCCTATGCCGGCCGGTTCGACGGATTCCACGCGGTGCCGGCGTCGGTCTCGAAGACCTGTCTGGTGCGTTTCGACAACAACAAATACTCGGTCACGGCCAGCGCTGTCGGGCGGCCTGTCGAGGTTCACGCCTACGCCGACCGCATTGTGATCCGCCAGGACGGGCGCATCGTTGCCGAGCATGCTCGCTCGTTCGGCCGCGGCGATACCGTCTACGATCCCTGGCATTACGTGCCGGTGCTGGCTCGCAAACCCGGTGCCTTGCGCAACGGCGCTCCCTTCAAGGACTGGGTACTGCCGGCCGCGATCGAACGTGTACGGCGCAAGCTCGCCAGCGCCGACGATGGCAATCGGCAGATGGTCGACATCCTCAACGCAGTTCTGACCGACGGCTTGCCGGCCGTCGAAGCCGCCTGCGCCGAGGCGATCACTCACGGCGTTCATTCCGCCGATGTCGTGCTCAACATCCTGGCCCGCCAGCGTGATCCTGCGCCACCGGCCAACATCCTCACCCCGGCTGCGCTGACATTGCGCCATGCCCCGATCGCCGACTGTGCCCGTTACGACAACCTCAGGAGAACCATCTGATGGAACGTACTCAACTGTTCGACCTCATGAGCGAGCTCAAGCTCTACGGCATGAAGGCCGCCTTCGATGAGATCATGGCGACCGCTGTCAAACGCCAGCACGAACCTCAACGCATTGTCGGCGACCTGCTCAACGCCGAGATCAACGAGAAGCAGGCGCGCTCGATCAAGTACCAGCTCACCATCGCCAAACTGCCGCTGGCCAAGGACCTTGAGGACTTCCAGTTCGAGGGCACTCCTATCAACCAGACGCTGGTCAATGATCTCGCCGGCGGCGGCTTCATCGCCCAGCAACGTAACGCCGTCCTGGTCGGCGGTACCGGCACCGGCAAAACACATATGGCCATCGCCATCGCCAGAAGCTGCATCCGATCTGGTGCCCGCGGCCGCTTCTACAACGTAGTCGACCTCGTCAATCGCCTGGAGATCGAGACCCGCAATGGACGGCAGGGTCGCATCGCCGAGCATCTGACCCGGATGGACTTCATTGTCCTCGACGAACTCGGCTACCTTCCGTTTGCTCAATCCGGCGGCCAGCTACTGTTCCATCTCGTCAGCCGGCTCTACGAGCGCACGTCGATCGTCGTCACCACCAACCTATCCTTCGGGGAATGGCCCAGCGTATTTGGCGACGCAAAGATGACCACCGCGCTGCTCGATCGTCTGACTCACCATTGCGATATCGTCGAGACCGGCAACGACAGTTGGCGCTTCAAGAGCCGCGACGACGATCACGCAACCCGCGCTCGCACCGTCTCCGCAACCCCGACCAGCTCCGACGGCGCGAGCGCTACCGCCAAAACCCGTCGCCCAAAGGGGTCAAAATTGGACGCCGATGCGGGGTCAAATTTGAACGCCGATTGACAACCGGCGACGCCAAAGTTGGCGCGATCGTCGAAGCACGTATCTACGATGATGCAAATGGGAGAAAGCGGCTTTCGCTGGCGACGCGGTCGGACTTTACCTTGCAGGAGCAGATCAGCGCCGCAGGCGCGACCTGGCTTGATCGCCAACTCCTGACAAAAGACGCGACCTTCAGTGGCAATGGATTTGGCGCAGAGGTTCAAGAAGCCATGGATCGCCGGATCGAACATCTTGCCGGGGAGGGTTTTGCGCGCCGCCAAGGTCAGAGAATCATCTTCGCACGCGATCTGTTGGAGACGCTGCGGCGACGCGACCTGGGCGGAGCAGCTCACAGGATTGCCGCGGAAACCGGGCTCCCGTATCGGCCGTCGACGAAGGATGAGCACGTCGCCGGCATCTATCGACGGCGCGTCGCCTTGAGTTCGGGGCGGTTCGCGATGATCGACGACGGGCTCGGCTTTCAGCTCGTGCCCTGGCGCCCGGCCTTGGAGCAGCAACTCGGTCGCCAAGTTTCCGGTGTCATGATGCCCGGCGGCAAGGTCGATTGGAGCTTTGGCCGAAAGCGCGGGCTAGGCCTCTAGGGCCTGTTGATTTGTGATTTGGCCGAACCGCGGCTTGGGTCTTTTCATTTGCCAATTGGGCACGTGCCTGGAACGTCGCAAGGCCCAGGAGTAGGTCGAGTAGTGGCCGCGGCATCGACGGAGACTGGCCCCTCAACTCCGTTTACGACGGCCGTGACGTGCCAACGATAAGTCGACTGGGGCGTCAGGCTGGAGTCGCCGAAACTGGGGCCCGCAACATCGCCCACGACGGCGAACGGACCGTCCGCGCCAGCGCGCCAGACGTGGTAGATTGTCGTTCCCCCTAACGGGATCCAGACGAGATCTGCTGTGGTGTCCGAAGTGTCGATGACCGTGAGCGCATTCGGCGTCACCCCGGGCGGCATCGTGGTGGCAGGCATAGGTGTCGCGCGTGCGGTGAGGGCGTCCAGCATGGCCTTGATCGCTTTGATCTGGGATCCCGATTTCGTGACATAGCTGTCCCCGTGATTGACGTAACTCCACCAGTCCCAACATGCTTGCGGATTAGACGGTAAATACGGACTCGCCGCGGTCTGCGGATAGAGGATGATGAGATGGTTCGTATCAGCCCAAGGATTGTACCCGGTGTCGTCAATGAAACGTTGGCCGATATCGCCGACGTCCTGTTTGCATCCGTGGAGAGCGATATGGACGCGGCACGCGCCACCTTCCGCGCAGTCCTTAGGGACGAAAACATAGCCGGCATCGCCGAGGCTTAACGGACCGGTGTCGTCCGGCTTGGTGTAAACAGACTGGTCGAAACGCATCATCGTTCCAGTGAGCTGACCTCGATTGGGTGGGTTCAACGTACCGTAAATGTGCTGCAGGACGATTCCAGCCTGGTCATAACCGCACTGGTCAATATACGGGACGTCGTTGTCTTTGCAGTCGTTGAGGCCACTGACGTGCGGATCTTGCAGAACGACCAACGAATGTCCGGCACCGACGGCAGTCTGGTAGTACAGGTTGCCGTGGTTGGTATCGCCCAGATAGTGGCGATAGAAATCAGCAGTCGCGTCGGTCACCGACTTGGCTACCACGGCGTCGTTATAGCCATGAAAGATATAGATTTTTTGGCGACTCAGGTTCTGCAGGGAATCGATGTCACCGGACGCCGCTTTAGCGGCGGCCTTCGCGAGAAAAATGTCCAGGTCCGAAGGCGGGCCGGTCATACATGAGCCTGTCGCGGTCATGACCGGCAGCATGTAGCCATTGATGAAATCGTCGGCGTCAGCCTTGGCGCACCAGAACGGCCCACCTGCGATCACGCCTACGCCCTTGACCAGCGAAGACCAGGCGGTGGCAAACTGGACTGCCATAAACGCGCCGGATGATATGCCGGATATCGAGGTTTCGCCGATCGCGGCGTTGTAGCCGCGTAGTGCCACGGGCTCGGCGGCGAGCGGCGATACCGAGATGACCACCGCTGAGGCCAAGGCGACGACGGTTCCGCGTAATACGCCGATACTCATGACGCCCTCACTTTTTACCGACGATCACGCGCCGGATATTCACATTCAAGATTCAAGCCATGTTTCTAAACTTGATTTGACCCGGCGCCCGAATGGATTGCGATTGGATCGTAGCCCCAATTGTTCCATGTGTGCTACGGGCATTGAGAGCCGCAACTCGTTGCCCAAATTGTACGCTGCAGACGCCACCTGCACGCCCGGCAGGATGGAGCTCTTGTCTATCACGGTTGATAGCACTTGATCCTTGGTTGCCATGTCCGCGACCAAGATTCTCTGGGGCCAGATTATCGTTGTCTTCACGGTCGTACTGATGACCATGTGGGCGGCCACGCAATGGGTGGCGTGGAAACTCGGCTACCAACCACAGCTCGGACAGCCATGGTTCGAACTCGTGCCAGGCGTGCCGGTCTACCTCCCGCCGGCCTTCTTCTGGTGGTGGTACGCCTACGACGCCTATGCTCCGCGAGTCTTTGTCGAAGGTGCCTACGTCGCCGCTTCAGGCGGCTTCATCTCGATCGCGGCCGCGATCGGCATGTCGGTATGGCGGGCACGTGAAGCCAAGATCGCGGCCACCTACGGCTCGGCTCGCTGGGCGACAGGACCAGAAACTCGTGTGGCCGGTCTCACCGCATCTGATGGCGTCGTGCTCGGCCGGCTCGATCACAACTACCTGCGCCACGACGGCCCGGAACATGTGCTGTGCTTCGCGCCGACCCGGTCCGGCAAGGGTGTCGGCTTGGTGGTGCCGACCCTGTTGACATGGCCGGGCAGTTGCATCGTGCACGACATCAAGGGTGAGAACTGGACTCTGACATCGGGTTTCCGCGCCCGACACGGTCGCGTGCTGCTGTTCGACCCGACCAACACGAAGTCAGCGGCGTACAATCCGTTACTGGAAGTGAGGCGCGGGGAATGGGAGGTACGCGACGTCCAGAACGTCGCCGATGTCCTGGTGGACCCCGAGGGATCGCTTGAACGGCGCAACCATTGGGAGAAAACCAGCCACGCCTTGTTGGTCGGCGCTATTCTCCACGTCCTCTATGCCGAACCGGACAAGACGCTAGCGGGTGTTGCCGGCTTTCTCTCCGATCCGAGGCAACCGATCGAGACCACACTTCGGGCCATGATGACGACGGCGCATCTTGGAGAAGCCGGGCCGCACCCGGTTATCGCATCGGCCGCACGGGAACTTCTCAATAAGAGTGAGAATGAGCGGTCGGGGGTGCTTTCAACCGCAATGTCGTTCCTCGGACTCTATCGCGACCCCGTCGTCGCGAAAGTGACCCGCCACTGCGACTGGCGCATCCGCGATCTGGTCGAGGGTGACCGGCCTGTGACCCTTTACCTGGTCGTGCCGCCATCCGACATTAGCCGGACCAAGCCACTCGTGCGTCTGATCCTCAATCAGATCGGCCGGCGTCTGACAGAAGATCTGCACGCGAAGGGACGCCGTCATCGGTTGCTGCTGATGCTCGACGAGTTTCCGGCGCTCGGCCGGCTCGATTTCTTCGAGTCGGCGTTGGCATTCATCGCCGGTTATGGCCTCAAGAGCTTCCTGATCGCCCAGTCGCTCAATCAGATCGAGAAGGCTTACGGGCCGAACAACGCCATCCTCGACAACTGTCATGTGCGTGTTTCCTTTGCCACCAATGACGAGCGCACCGCAAAACGCGTCTCGGACGCGTTGGGGACTGCGACCGAGATGCGGGCGATGAAGAACTACGCCGGCCACAGGCTCAGCCCGTGGCTCGGCCATTTGATGGTCTCACGACAGGAGACGGCGCGACCCCTGCTAACGCCCGGCGAGGTTATGCAGCTACCGCCCGACGATGAACTGGTGTTGGTCTCAGGCGTCCCCCCGATCCGCGCCAAGAAGGCTCGATATTTTGAAGATCCGCGATTGACCGAGCGTGTGCTGGCGCCCCCTGCTGCGACTGAGCGAGGTGGTACTCCCTCGGTCGATGATTGGAGCTTATTGCCGGTTCCCGCTGCCAGCGCTGGCCGGCAAGTCAGCTCCTCCGGCGAGACGCAAATCGACGATCCCGCGAATGGCGGCATCCGTCGCGAACCAGAACTTCCTCAACATGAGGAGATCATGGCGGAGCACGCGAAGGCAGAGCCGGAGTTCACCTTCGGGGAGGACGATTCCGATGATGATGCCGTACGCGCTCGTGTGTTGCGCCAGCAAGCCCGCGGTTTCGCGCGACAGGTCGCAATGGATCCCGGCGATGGCATGCAACTCTGAGAGCAGCGATGCGAACCAAGCATACCTTTCGCCTGCCACCGGATCTCGCCAGTCAACTCGCCGACTACGCCGACCGCAAGCGTGTGGCGCAGGCGCTGGTCGTCGAAACGGCACTCTCGTCATATCTATCGCCAGATAACTCGGAGCGGATGGAGGCGGCGCTCGGCCGCAGGCTTGATCGCCTGACGCGGCAGGTTGAACGGTTGGAGCGTCATCTCACCATCTCGAACGAAGCATTGGCGCTCTTCGTGCGCTTCTGGCTCTCGGTCACGCCACCGCTGCCGGATACGGCACAGCCAGCCGCCCAGGCCAAAGGCCGCGAGCGCTATGAGGGATTTGTCAAGGCGCTCGGACGGCGGTTGGCCAAGGGCCAAAGCCTGGCCCAGGAATTATCCCAAGACGTGATTCCGAAGGACGGTGTGACGGATCGAACAGATAGCTCCTCGTAGACGATCCCGCCGTCGCCCTGCCTTTCTACGCCACAGCACTACGCCTGCTCTGATCTTGTTGCGCGATCGCACTTCCTGCCTCTTCTACTCATCCCCGACATCACGACCGCAACTCGCTGGCCATGCTGGGGACGCAAGTGGCAATTCACCATCTCAATCAGGAAGCGACCTCACGTGGCGCGCGCATGCTACGCACCGCGCTCGGTCCAGCCATCGCGCTCTTCCTGGAAGACCCCGGGGTCGTCGAGGTCATGCTCAATCCCGACGGCCGGCTCTGGATCGATCGGCTGGCGGGCGGTCTGGTCGACACCGGCGAACGTTTGTCGCCAAGCGATGGCGAACGCATCGTGCGCCTCGCTGCGCATCATGTCGGCGCCGAGGTGCATCCCGGTTCACCGCGAGTTTCCGCCGAGTTGCCCGAAACGGGCGAGCGGTTTGAGGGCCTGCTTCCGCCAGTCGTGGCGGCGCCTGCGTTTGCAATCCGCAAGCCCGCCGTCGCGGTCTTCACCCTGAATGACTACGTCGCGGCAGGCATCATGCGCTCGGGGCAGGCCGCGACCTTGCGTGCGGCCGTGGCCGATCGCCGCAATATTCTGGTGGCCGGCGGCACCTCGACCGGCAAGACCACACTCACCAACGCGCTGCTGGCGGAGGTCGCAAAAACCACCGATCGCGTCGTGCTGATCGAGGACACCCGCGAACTCCAATGCAAGGCGCCCAACCTCGTTGCGCTGCGTACCAAGGACGGCGTTGCCTCGCTTTCCGATCTGGTGCGCTCTTCGCTGCGGTTGCGGCCGGATCGCATCCCAATCGGCGAGGTGCGTGGTGCAGAGGCGCTCGACCTGCTGAAGGCGTGGGGTACTGGGCATCCGGGCGGGGTCGGCACCATTCATGCCGGCTCAGCGCTGGGCGCGCTCCGCAGGATGGAGCAATTGATCCAGGAAGCGGTCGTCACCGTCCCGCGCGCGCTCATCGCAGAGACCATTCAATTCATCGCCGTACTGGCCGGCCGCGGGTCCAATCGGCGTCTCGCCGAACTCGCCCGCGTCGAGGGGCTTGGCTCCGATGGCGACTACGTCCTTCACGCTGCCGGAGATCAACCATGACCCAAGAACTTCGTCGTATCCATCGCTGTGCCGCAACGGCGGCAATCACCTGCACCATCGCTCTAGCTTCAGTTCCAGCCTGGGCGGCCGGTTCGAACATGCCGTGGGAACAGCCACTAAACCAGATCTTGCAATCGGTCGAAGGGCCCGTCGCCAAGATCCTCGCCGTTATCATCATCATCGTCACGGGCCTCTCATTGGCCTTTGGCGATACGTCAGGCGGCTTCCGGCGACTGATCCAGATCGTGTTCGGTCTGTCGATCGCATTCGCGGCAAGCTCCTTCTTTCTGTCGTTCTTCTCCTTCGGCGGCGGAGTGCTGGTGTGATGGAGGCATCCGAACCGATCCTTGGCTTCAGTGTGCCGGTGCATCGCGCCTTGACCGAACCGATCCTGCTTGGCGGTGCGCCGCGCGCAGTCGCCATCCTTAACGGCACGCTGGCGGCAGCAGTCGGTCTCGGTCTGCGGCTGTGGATCGCCGGAATCCTGCTGGGAGTGATGGGACAGGCCGCGGCGGTATGGGCGGCGAAGCGCGATCCGCAATTCGTCGACGTGGTGCGCCGGCATCTTCGCATCGCCGGCTATCTGGGGATTTGAAGCCATGATGAACCTCGCAGAATATCGCCGCTCGGCCACGCATCTCGCAGATTTCTTGCCCTGGGCCGCGCTGGTCGATGAGGGGGTAGTCCTCAATAAAGACGGCTCGTTCCAGCGCACTGCGAAGTTTCGTGGTCCGGATCTGGATTCCGCGGTGCCGGCCGAACTGGTCGGCGTCGCCGGTCGCCTGAACAACGCGTTCCGACGGCTGGGTTCGGGCTGGGCAGTCTTCGTCGAAGCGCAGCGTCATGCTGCCGGCCGATATCCGATAAGTCAATTTCCCGATGTGGCTTCAGCCCTGGTCGATTTGGAACGCCGAGAAGAATTCGAGGAGGAGGGCGCCCACTACGAGTCGAGCTATTTTCTGACCTTCCTTTATCTCCCGCCACCCGAAGACGCCGCGCGGGCCGAGCGATTTCTTTATGAGGGGCGCGATCGCCAAGAAGGAGCGGATGCCCGCGAGGTTTTGCGCGGTTTTATCGATCGCACCGACCGCGTTCTACAACTCGTCGAGGGCTTCATGCCGGAGATCCGGTGGCTCGATGACACGCAAACGCTGACCTATCTTCATTCGACCGTCTCGACCAGCCGCCAGCGCGTTCGCGTGCCTGAGATCCCGATGTATCTCGATGCGTTGCTGGCCGACCAACCACTCACTGGCGGCCTTGAGCCGTCGCTCGGTGATAAGCATCTGCGTGTTCTCACCCTGGTCGGGTTCCCGACCGCGACGACGCCGGGGATTCTGGACGAACTCAATCGGCTGGCCTTCGCCTATCGGTGGTCGACCCGCGCGATCATGCTCGACAAGACTGACGCGACTAGGCTGCTGGTCAAGATCCGTCGCCAATGGTTCGCTAAACGCAAATCGATTGCCGCAATCCTCAAGGAGGTGATGACGAACGAGGCCTCAGCGCTCGTCGACACCGATGCCCATAACAAGGCAATGGACGCCGATGCCGCGCTGCAGGAGCTCGGATCGGACGCGATCGGTCAGGCGTTCGTCACCGCGACCGTAACAGTATGGGATAACGACCCGCGGGTTGCTGACGAAAAGCTCCGGCTGGTTGAGAAAGTCATTCAGGGGCGTGACTTCACCTGTATGGCGGAGAGCGTCAACGCCGTGGAAGCCTGGCTCGGCTCGCTTCCGGGACACGCCTACGCCAACGTGCGGCAACCTCCGGTCTCGACGCTCAATCTCGCCCACATGATCCCGCTGTCGGCGGTTTGGGCGGGGCCGGTGCGCGACGAGCATTTCGATGGGCCGCCACTCTTGTTTGGCAAGACCGAAGGCTCGACCCCGTTCCGCTTCTCGCTTCACGTAGGGGATGTCGGACATACGCTGGTGGTGGGTCCTACCGGTGCCGGCAAATCGGTGCTGCTGGCGTTGATGGCGCTGCAGTTCCGGCGCTATGCGGGAAGCCAGGTGTTCGCGTTCGACTTCGGCGGCTCGATCCGCGCCTCCGCACTCGCGATGAATGGCGATTGGCACGATCTCGGTGGTGCATTGTCCGATGATGCCAGCGAACCGGTCGCTCTCCAACCTCTGGCTTTGATCGACGATTCGGCCGAACGCGGCTGGGCGGCCGAGTGGATCGCCAATATCCTGGCGCGTGAGAAAATCAGCATCACCCCGGAAGCAAAGGACCATCTCTGGTCCGCGCTGTCATCGCTCGCTTCCGCACCGATGGCCGAGCGCACGCTGACCGGTCTATCGGTCTTGCTGCAATCACAGGGACTGAAGCGCGCGTTGCAACCTTATTGCCTGGGAGGTCCCTACGGGCGGCTGCTCGACGCCGAGGCCGAACGGCTCGGTGAGGCCGAGGTCCAGGCGTTTGAAACCGAGGGATTGATCGGAACCACTGCCGCCCCCGCAGTCTTGGCCTATCTGTTCCATCGGATCGAAGGCCGGCTCGATGGCAGACCAACCCTGCTCATCATCGACGAAGGCTGGCTTGCCCTCGACGACGAGGGCTTTGCTGGTCAGCTCCGCGAGTGGTTGAAGACGCTGCGCAAGAAGAATGCGTCGGTCATTTTTGCCACGCAATCCCTGTCGGACATCGACGGTTCGGCCATTGCGCCGGCGATTATCGAGAGCTGTCCGACGCGGCTGTTCCTGCCGAACGAGCGGGCGATCGAGCCGCAGATTAAGGACATCTATCGCCGTTTCGGCTTGAACGACCGCCAGATCGAGATCCTCGCCCGGGCAACGCCGAAGCGGGACTACTACTGCCAGTCGCGGCGCGGCAACCGCTTGTTCGAGCTCGGTCTCGGAAAGGTCGCGCTGGCTTTTGCGGCCGCCTCATCCAAGTCCGATCAAGCCGCGATCGAAAAGGTCCTCGCCGAACACGGCCGCGACAGTTTCGTTGCCGGCTGGCTCGCGCACCGCGGCGTCGGGTGGGCTGCCGACATTATGCCAAATCTCTCGGCTGGAGGATCATTGTCATGAGGATCCGTCATCTTGTGATGGCGTCGGCTATCGCACTCTCGATCGTCTCAGTGGGTAAGCCGTCTTCGGCGCAGGTCGTGGTGTTCGATCCCAACAACTACGCGCAGAACGTGCTGACGGCAGCTCGCGCGTTGCAGCAGATCAATAATCAGATCACGTCGCTGCAGAATCAGGCCCAGTCCCTGATCAACCAGGCGAGGAACCTCGCCAACCTACCGTTCTCGTCATTGCAGCAGCTTCAGCAGTCAATCCAGCGCACCCAACAGCTTCTGAACCAGGCCCAGCGGATTGCGTACGATGTCGGGCAGATCAACAACGCGTTTTCGACGACTTACGCGCCTGCATCGGCGTCCGTATCCAACCAGGCGCTGATATCAAACGCGCAATCTCGCTGGCAGACGTCAGTAGCCGCGCTTCAGGACGCACTCAAAGTTCAAGCCGGTGTTGTCGGAAATCTCGACACCAATCGTACCCAGATGTCGGCGCTTGTGACGTCGAGTCAATCGGCCACCGGTGCCCTCCAGGCAACGCAGGCTGGCAATCAGCTAGTCGCTCTGCAAGCCCAGCAACTCGCTGACCTCACCGCGGCTGTTGCGGCTCAAGGACGGGCGCAGAGCCTGGAGGCCGCCCAGCGGACCACCGCGCAGGACCAGGGCAGGGAGCAGCTCCGTCGCTTCCTCATACCTGGCGTCGGTTACCAGCCCACCACTGTTCAGATGTTCCACTAATGATGCCTCACTTCACACCTCGTCAGCTCACGCGGATCGCAGCCGTCGGCCTTGTCGTGTTGATCGTCGCGCTAACGATCGTACGGAGCCGGCATAGCGAACAGGCCGTGGTTCTTGCACCGCGCGAGCATGGCGACGCGGAGACGTTCGTCGAAGAACTCGCCCGCTGCCGAACGATCACATCCGATGAAACCGCCGCGCTCGAGGCCTGCCGGCGGACGTGGGCCGAGAACCGTCGTCAATTCTTTGGGTCGGCGACATCTCCGCAGTCGTCGGCCGACCCGGTCCTGAAGGCGCCCGCCGCGCCCGTGAAGAGCCAGGACCGGGTCGTGCCACGCGAAGCCGGACCTCAGCAGGGTGAGGCACACTGATGGGCGGCACCGGCGTCATCGATAACTTTCTCTCGGTCTTCACCAATTATATCGATTCTGGATTCGGGCTGCTCAGCGGTGAGGTAGCATTCCTCGCTACAACGCTGGCAGCGATCGACATCACTCTCGCGGCCATATTCTGGAGCTGGGCTCCGGACGAGAACATCATTGCGCGACTGGCGAAGAAGACGCTGTTCGTCGGCGTATTTGCCTACCTGATCAGTAACTGGAACAATCTGGCGCGCATTGTCTTCGAGAGCTTTGCCGGACTTGGCCTCAAGGCGTCCGGCACCGGCATGTCCACCTCGGATTTCCTGAGCCCCGGCCGGGTCGCACAGGTCGGGATTGATGCCGGACGCCCGATCCTCGATTCGATCTCCGGCTTGATGGGCTATATCAGCTTCTTTGAAAATTTCGTTCAGATCGTCGTCTTGCTGTTCGCCTGGATCGTGGTGCTGATGGCGTTCTTTATCCTGGCGATCCAGCTCTTCGTGACCCTGATCGAGTTTAAGCTGACCACGCTCGCTGGCTTCGTGCTGATACCGTTTGGCCTGTTCGGAAAAACCGCTTTTGCCGCCGAACGCGTGCTCGGCAACGTCATCTCGTCGGGTGTCAAGGTTCTGGTGCTCGCCGTCATCGTGGGTATCGGCTCGACGTTATTCTCCCAGTTCACAACGGGATTCGCGGGCAATCAGCCAACCATCGAAAGTGCCATGTCGATGGTGCTAGCGGCGCTTTCTCTGCTTGGACTCGGTATCTTTGGTCCCGGTATTGCCAACGGTATTGTCTCTGGAGGTCCGCAACTCGGCGCTGGCGCCGCAATCGGTACGGGTGTCGCTGCGGGTGGCGTAGTTGCCGCGGGCGTGGCTGGTGTCGGGCTCGCTGCGGGAGCAGCAGGTGGAGCACTGGCTGGTGCGGCCCGAGGCAGTGCGTCAGTTGTCGCTGCAGCTTCAAATACCGCCAGCCCTCTCCCTCGAACTGCAGGAGCAATGTCCAGTGCGGTTACGCACGGGCACGGTGCGGCTTCCAGCGGGTCGCCTTCTGCCAGCGGGCCGCCACCGTGGGCAACGCGCATTAAGCGCGCGCAGACAATGAGCCATGGCGCCTCTGCGGTAACCCATTCTGTTCGCTCCGCCGATCATGCGGGTGGCGGTTCGTCCGTCGATCTCTCCGAAGGTGAAAGCTGATGTTCAAACGTCCTTCCATTCGCTACGGGCGTATGCCTGAACCCGAAACTCCTTATCAAAAGGCAGCACAAGTCTGGGATGAGCGCATCGGCTCAGCCCGCGTTCAGGCCAAGAACTGGCGATTGATGGCGTTTGGCTGTCTGATGCTATCGGGTGGTCTTGCGTCAGGTCTCGTTTGGCAATCTCTTCGCGGCACGGTGACGCCGTGGGTGGTCCAGGTCGATCACCTCGGTCAGGCCCAGGCCGTGGCGCCGGCCGACGGCAGCTATCAACCGGCCGATCCGGAGATCGCGTTCCACCTGGCGCGCTTTATCGAGGACGTGCGCGGATTGCCAGCCGACGGCATCGTGCTGCGCCAAGACTGGCTGCGCGCTTACGACTTCACCACGGATCGGGGCGCCGCAGCGCTCAACGATTATGCGCGGACCAACGATCCCTTTGCCAATCTTGGCAAGCTGCAGATCTCCATCGAGGTCACCAGCGTCATCCGCGCTTCACCGATTTCGTTCCGCGTCGCCTGGATCCAACGCTCTTATGAGAACGGTAGCCTGAGCGCGACCGAGCGCTGGACCGCGATCCTTACCGTCGTGATCGATACGCCGCGCGATGCCGATCGCCTGCGCAAGAATCCTCTTGGGGTCTACGTCAACGCCATCAACTGGTCGAAGGAGCTGGGGCAATGAGATCATCTTCCATTCGCAAAACCGCATTGCCGGTTCTGCTGTTTTCGGTTTCCGCGCTTGCCGGCTGCGCTGTTCCGTTAAAACCCCCGCCGCAGATCTCCTACGACGACGCAGAGCCGGCCGTACAACTCGCTGATCCACCCAAGCCGGTCGAGGTGGTCGAATTACCAAAGCTGCTGCCGCTTCCGGGTCAACTCAAGCCGCTGCGTGGCACGCCTTCGAAGCCGGAGTCCGGCGATCCCCGTAAACGAGTCGAGAAAGCCAATGCCGCGGCCCGGGTGCAGCCGACCCGCAACGGCTACATCAACGCGGTGCAGGTCTACCCATTCTCGCCGGGCGCGCTCTATCAGGTCTATGCCGCGCCGGGACAGGTGACTGATGTCGCCTTGCAGGAGGGCGAGCAACTCGTCGGTTCCGGCCCGGTAGCGGCCGGGGATACGGTGCGCTGGATCATCGGCGACACCGAGAGTGGGGCAGGTCCGACCAAGCGCATTCATATCCTGATTAAACCGACACGGCCCGACCTCGTCTCTAATTTAGTGATCAACACTGATCGGCGTACCTATCTTCTCGAGCTTCGCTCCGCGGAAAAGACCTATATGGCTTCGGTGTCCTGGCAATATGCGCAGGACCAACTGATTGCGCTACGCCGTCAGAACGCGAGTGCCGAGGCTGCCACGCCAATTGTTGAGGGCGTCGATATCTCGCGCCTGCGGTTCCGCTACGCGATTGAAGGCGACAACCCGCCCTGGCGTCCGGTCTCCGCATTCGACGACGGGTCCAAGGTCTATATCGAGATGCCGAGCGGGATTGCGCAAGGAGAGGCGCCGCCCTTGTTCGTCATCGGGCCGGAGGGGGATGGTCAACTCGTCAATTATCGCGTGAGGCAGAACTATTATATCGTGGACCGACTGTTCGCCGCGGCTGAGCTCCGCATGGGAGGTGAACATCAGCAGACCGTCCGCATCAGCCGCACCGACGGGAGGCTGCGGTGAGTTCAGAGCCGGAACCCGACATTCGGCCTGGACGTGACAATGAGTCAGACCGGGCGGCATTGATGCGTTTGCGCGCGGAGCGCCCCCGCGTCACCAGGCTCTCTCGAAAGGTCCTGGCCGGAGGGGCGGCGATCGGAGCCTTTGCAATCTGCGGTGCCGTACTTTGGGCGCTGCAGAACCATCGGTCGCGTACATCCGCGCCGTCAGAGCTCTACACCACAGATCATCACAATGTGGCTGACGGACTGAGCGGCCTCCCGCGGGACTATGCCGGTGTGCCCCGCCAGGCCCCGCCGCTCGGACCCGCGCTACCCGGCGATCTTGGTCGTCCGATGCTGAACGCGCAAAACGCGCCTTCAGGGGTGATCCCTTCCGTCGATGGGGAGCAACAGCGCATCGGGCAGGAGATCGAGGCTGCCCGTCTGAGCAAGTTGTTTGCCTCCACCAGCATTCGCGAACTGGCGGCCTCCTTGACCGGTCAGGTGGCCTCAGTTGGTGCTGCTGCGGCCACGTCGAGCCAATCGACCCAACCAACTCAACCCGCAGCAGACGAGACGTTCACGCAGAACGGACAGGACCGCAAACTTGCCTTCGTCAATGCTTCCGTCGATCGGCGCACCGCAAGCCCGGACAGGATTGAGGCACCGGCTTCATCTTACGTGGTGCAGGCCGGCAATATTATTCCGGCGTCGTTGATTACCGGGATTCGCTCAGATCTCCCCGGGCAAATCACGGCACAAGTGACGGAGAGCATTTTTGACAGCCCGACCGGGCGCTTCCTTCTCATACCGCAGGGAACCCGACTCATCGGCGTCTATGACAGCCAGGTTTCGTTTGGTCAGTCACGTGTGTTGCTGGTCTGGACCCGTCTGATCATGCCTAACGGTCGTTCAATTGTGCTGGAGCGTCAACCGGGTGCTGATACGGCAGGCTATTCCGGACTTGAGGATGATGTCGACAATCACTGGGGCGCATTGTTCAAGGCTGCGCTGCTGTCGACGCTACTTGGCGTTGGAAGCGAGCTCGGCGCCGGCTCCGATAGCGGTACCGGCAACAACGGTGGTCTCATTCAAGCGCTCCGCCTCGGCGCGAGCGATAGCCTGAACCAGACCGGGCAAAAAATCGTGCAGCGCAATCTCAACGTACAGCCGACGCTCACGATCCGGCCTGGTTTCCCGGTCCGCGTGATCGTCAATCGTGACCTCGTGCTCGAGCCTTACAAAGGGTGAGGACATAAACATGGCAAAGCTCAAGCTCGGCGCCATCGCTGACGACAAGCCTGTGAGGCTCACGGTCGAATTCCCCGCACCCTTGCATCGTGATCTGCTTGCATACGCGGAGGTGCTTGCGCGCGAAACCGGACAGCCAATCCCGGATCCGCTGAAACTGGTCGCTCCTATGCTGGCGCGATTCATGGCAACGGACCGTGCTTTCGCAAAGGCGCGACGGCCCAGGATTCAGACGGCAGGTGATGGATAGCGCTCTCCCTGCATCTTCAGAAAACTAGCCAGTGCGGGATTGTCATTGTCAGCCCTCCAATGTGCGGAGTAGCCGACCCAGCTCGGACCCATCCCGTCGCGGAGTTCTCGATAGATCAGACCAGGGAAACTGGCGCCAATATCAGATTCCCTCACAAGGCTGACACCGAATCCGGCTCCCACGAGGTTCATAATATTCCCCAAACTCGTGTCATGGAAAAGTGTTTTGGGCCGGTCTCCTGGTGAGGCAAGCTTGGCGAGGAGCAGGTCTTGGATCTCGGGTCCGGGATCATGCCGGTTAATCAGAAGCGTCTCGTCCTTCAGATCGGTCCAATAGACGGTCTCGCCGTCAGCGAGGCGATGAGCTTCTGGCAAAGCAACTACAATGCGTTCGCTCCAAAGCGACATGATTTCGCTGTCGAGGAGCGGTGTTTGTCCCGTGACGATCGCGACGTCTATCGCGCCATTGCGGAGGGCAGTGGAGAGACGCGTCCGCGAACTCTCAATCATGCGGACCTGCATTTGCGGAAATCGCTGTGCATAATCGGTGAGCGTTGCCCGTAAATTGCCGGCCGAAAGGGACGTATAGAAACCGATCGCCAGTCGGCCGACTTCGCCGCGGCCGGCGCTGTGCGCGCTCGCCATTAGCGAGTCCATCTGTTCGAGAATAGACCGCGCCGTGCGGAGGAAATCACGGCCCGCTTGTGTGACGCGTACTCCACCACTCGATCGCTCGAAGACGATCATTTCGATGCGTTCCTCAAGCTGGCGAATACAACGGCTCAACTTCGTTTGCGGAAGTAGTAACGCCTCGGCCGCCTGCCGAAAGCTTCCGTGATCTGCAGCCGCGACGGCGTATCGAAGATGCACGAGGTCAACAGCCGATGTTAGGCTACGACGGGGCGCATTCTTCGATTTGGAATCGTGATCCCTGTGTTCCACCGTTTGCTCCACTGCAGTTAAAGATGACGACTCAAATAGAGTGGCTGTCGCCACGCAGTCTGCCGACGACAGGGCCGCTCCTTCATTAGGGAACAGTCCCGTCCGACGGCCCATCATTGTTCGTAGCTTTGTCTACGCTGCGGCAAGCGCGACCGGTGCCCAGAGCACGGGACCCTGAAGGCCACCAGCGGCAAGGACACGCGCTAGGCTCTCGATTGAAACTTCAAGATATCCTGCGACCGCAAGGGTGCTGCCTAGTGCGTGAGCTTTACCGATCCGCCGTAAGGACCATCCGGCGCGGCGCAAGATCCGCTCCATTCGAGCGTCAGTGACGGTGACGATCTCGGAGAGCTGTCGCGACAGGCCGAACTCGATCATGCCCGCGAACAGTTCGTAGGTGGCGGTTGCTAGGCCGTGAGTTTTCGGCGTGTCAGGAGGAAGGTCGAGCGCAAAGCGGCTGCTCTCCCAGATGGCCGGACTAATGGGGGCCGCTGTTCCGTCCAATAGTACGGGAAAAGTATCGCGCAGCATGGTGGGGCCGGTCGAAGGGAGCAGGCGGACACAGCCTTGGATGCGATTGTCGCTTGCCCTCTGGATCAAGTACGCAGGATGAAGTGCGTCGAATTCGTCAATCTCCATATCGCCACTGAATTGGACGTCCCAATCGAGTCGTTCTTTAAACACGCGATATCGCAGCCGGTGCATTTCCGCAATCTCATTGCTGAAAGCACCGAAAGAACTCGGCGTGATAAGGTGCATCATGACCATCTCCATCTATTGAAGCTGGCTCATTGAAGGCGAATTGATGCGATGGAGCATCCTCCGCAAGTACGGAGGGGAGCCTTGCTACGATGTCAGTCTAGTGTCGATCTAGACGCCGTTAGGCGCGCTACGGCTTGGATAACTGTGCGTACCCCAAGTTTCGTCTTAGCGTTTCCGAGATGGAACGCCGCGGTGTGCCGAGATATGCCGAGAATATGTCCGATGTCCCAAGCTGACTTCCCCTGCGCTGCCCATTCCAGACATTCAAACTCGCGCGGAGACAATGAAACGCCGTCAATGGTTTGCCCGGGAAGAAGTTTGCGTCTGGCATGAGCATGGAAATACATTGCCATAAGCTGGAGCACCCTTTCATGCTCAATAATAGACCGTTCGAAACGAGGTCGCCGCTCGTCGGCGGCGAAAGTTACGGCAGCGATTGGCCCTCGATGATCGTGAATCGGGACTGTGAATCCGTAGCGGATACCAAACTTAGCGGCCTCCTCAAACAGCTCCCGCTGCGGTTCGGATGGCGCGGCTGCTTTGAATCCAAGGCCCCATTTGAATGTTTCTGGATGACCCAGCGCTTGAGCAATCACAGGATCAAGCCGTTCGTAGTGGCATTCCAAATAGCGCGTTGTCCAAGCCGAAGGGTAGTTTGATATGAGTTTCGGAGGAACCCCCGCCCGATCCGGTATGATGAGATACGCGAAACATGACAAATCAAGCGCAGCGGCAGCATTGGCCATGGCATCACGGAGCGCCTCTAGGTCCGGCGCGTCCGATAGATGATCGACAAAAGTCTGGAATAGGCGATGCATATATTGAGATATTGCTTGTTGGCTGAGCCACCGGTCGCGATCTGAGTTTATCTGTCGCATCGTCGCTGGCTCGCGAACAAATGGCGCATCGAGCTCTTAGCCGCTCACGTTTTGAAATCTACTCGTCACCGGTTAAAAGAGACTCCACGGGTGCGGTTTTCTGCGGCAAATCATCTTGAAGTCTCGCATCGATGCTAGGTGGGTGGTTCGGCTGCCGATGGCGTTGGGTTGGCGTCGGTACGCTGCAATTGACTATCCGGCGGGTTTCTTAGAGAGGAGTCGAAGAGAAGTTGTCGATTTGCTCACTCTAGAACTGTCGAACTGGATATGTCTGTGATTGAGAAAACCCCCCATTTGCGTATTGGCCGAGGCTTCGATGGAATTCTCGGGAATCAAAGGTGCTGGTGCCCCGAGATTTCGAAGACCGTCTGAAACGTTGCTACCGTCTTTTGTCATTTACAGGTCAGACGCTGCGAGTACCTTATAAAATTATATCCCATTTCAGGCAGCGTATTCATTCATATGAATACTATTGCATGCAGTAGAATGCAATAGCGATCGCTCTTGGAGGATATCACGGTCGGAATGGGAGGCGCATCGGTATGAAGTCCGTCAAGGCATTCTTTGACCGGGCGCCTCCGGCGTTCGGGTTCAGGCCACGCGATTTCGTCTGGTGTCTTGCCGTGGTAGCGGCTGGCATTGGCTTTCATTACGCGGGCATCGATGGCAAAGCCTCACCGTTAACGAAGCCGGGGGCCATGCAAGCGGCGACCCCGCGCGGGCGAGCTCGCGATAGCAGCCAGACTACCGGCACCGCAGCGCATGTTGCGATCGCTCGGACGAAATGCGGCTGAGGTGGTCATCGCTCGCATGGCCAGGGGGGCAGCACTGGCCGCGATCGGTGATCCCGGCCCTGGGTGCGGGCGCTGCGTGTGATAGGCACTCCGCGACGTCATCCAGTCCCTCCGATCCTGCGAGCAATGACGCAACCTCGGGCCGGCCGACAGTCGGAACTATATCCGTTAAGCGAAAGTAACATCCTCAGATGAAACAATACGCGGGCAATATTCGGAGCGGGAACACAGCCTGCCTTAGGCCGAGTCCCGCATGATCAACTTTGCTTCAAGAAGATGAATTTTGTCGGAGTTTTCCTTCTTTGGTTCCTTGAGGCGCGAGATCAGCATGTCGACTGCAAGGGTCGCCATATGATCAAAGTCCTGAGCGACCGTGGTTAGCGACGGGGTCGCAAAGCGACTTAGCGGGTGGTCATCGTGCCCAGCCACTCTCAGATCCGCATTCACATCACGTGAGACGCGAAGGCCGCGCCGAGTTGCCGCGGCCATCACGCCGAATGCTGTTCGGTCATTGGCACATAGGATCGTTCGGCTCGGAAGAGCTCCAGCCTCGAGTGCTAGATTCGCTTGTTCGAAGCCCACTGCTTCGAAAGCCCAACTTTGAGTCGGTGGTGGGACGATCTTAGGCTCTGATCCCCATTTTTTCATCGCAAGAACATAAGCTCGCCGCCGATCAACGGCGTTGCGGTTCACGTTCGGCATATCGAAATAACAAGGCGGCTCTCCTGTGCGATGGAGATAGTCCACCAACAGCGAGACGCTTTGATAATTGTCCGTTCCGACGAACGACGCCCGCGGGTCTAGGCGCGAATCAAGCAATAGCAGGGGAAGTGATTTGCCGAGGTCATGCAAGGCGGCCCCATCCGAACGAACGCCGAGCGGGGCGACGATCGCGCCGGCGACTCTCAGAGACATGAGAGTCTGGAGCGCCCGCGTTTCCATCAATCGGTCACCGTGAGAGTTGAGTACAATTGTCCAATATCCGTGTCGCAGCGCCCGAAGTTCAACTCGCTCCACGAGTTCGGCGTAGAAAGGGTCGGTCAAGGATGGCACGATCATGCCGAATGTTTTTGGATGCTTTCTATTGAAGTTTACAGCGAAGAGGTTTGGTCGGTAGTTCAGCCGCTTTAGCGCCTCTTCGATCTGCGCGCGGGTGGCGGCGCGAACGCTAGCGGGGTCGTGAAAATACCTCGAAACCGTTGGTCGCGAAATTCCGCTGGCGGCGGAAAATTCCTCCATTGTTCTGATCTTGCCCGTCGCCACAACCATGCTCCCGTCAATTCCCGAGTTATTGGATACGCCGAGGCTTCCTTTCGGGAGCTAAACTCGGGAGGACTTAGCACCAAAAGCCTTCAGACCCGAATGGCGCCTCTTGCTCTGGCGATCGAAACCGCCGCGTCTATCGGAGTTCGGCGCGCCGCGAAGCGTTCTTTGCATATGATAAGAAATATCTTTACGAATGATATTGACGTTCGCGAACTTTTTGTGCGACGCTGGCTTGGTCGGGAGGGATCCCGGACCAAGAAAGCAATTAACAGGGGTGGAAACGTGCGGAGGAACGCCATGAGACAGGCGCTATCGGGTACTGCGGTGGTCATTGCAGCAGTGTGCAGCGTGTTGGGAACGGCCCGGGCGGAGACGCTCACGATCGCGACCGTCAACAACTCCGACATGATCATCATGCAAAAGCTTGCTCCTAGATGGGAGGCGGCGACCGGCAACAAGCTGAATTGGGTCGTGCTCGAAGAGAACGTGCTTCGTCAGCGCGTCACGACCGACATCGCCACCAAGGGCGGCCAGTTCGATATTTTGACTATTGGCGCTTACGAGACGCCGATCTGGGGCAAAGCGGGCTGGCTCGACGCGGTCGACAACCTCGGGGCCGACTACGACTATGCCGACATTTTTGAGCCAGTGAAGAATGGGCTGTCGGCTGACTCCAAGCTTTTCGCCGTGCCGTTCTACGCCGAGAGCTCATTCACGCTCTACCGGAAAGACCTGTTCGAGAAGGCCGGGCTCACCATGCCGGAGCAACCGACCTATGACCAGATTAAGGAATTCGCCGACAAGCTCACGGACAGATCCAAGGAACAATATGGAATCTGCTTACGCGGAAAGCCGGGCTGGGGAGAGAACATGGCGTTCCTCGGAACGCTGGTGAACACCTTCGGCGGCCGATGGTTCGATATGAAGTGGGAGCCGCAGTTGACTTCAGAACCATGGAAGAAGGCCATCGCCTTCTACATTGATCTGATGAAGAACGACGGCCCGCCGGGCGCTACGTCCAATGGCTTCAACGAGAATCAGGCGGCATTCGCGACCGGCCATTGTGCGATGTGGATCGACGCTACCTCTGGAGCCGGGCGTATCTTTGATCCCAAGCAGAGCCAAGTCTACGACAAGACCGGTTTCGCCAAGGCGCCGATTGAGGTCACTCCGAATGGCGCGGGATGGGCATGGTCCTGGGCGTTGGCCATACCGGCTTCCTCGAAAAAGGAGGCGGCAGCGAAATCATTTCTGAAGTGGGCGACCTCTAAGGACTACGTCAAGCTGGTTGGCGAAACGCAAGGCTGGGTCGCGGTCCCGCCTGGTACCCGGAAGTCCACCTACGACAATCCCGACTACCAGAAGGCAGCACCTTTTGCCGGAATGGTGCTGAAAGCGATTCTCTCCGCCGATCCTGCCCATCCCACCAAGGACCCAGTACCCTATACCGGCGTCCAATTCGTGGCCATTCCCGAGTTCGCGGCGTTGGGCACGACCGTCGGTCAAGACATCGCGGCGGCACTCTCCGGCAAGCAGACGGTAGATGCGGCCCTGAAATCGGCACAGGATGACGCGACGCAGACCATGCAACAGGCCGGTTACATCAAGTAGGCGCGACGCGCGGGAGTAAGTATCCTCCCATGCCGCTCAATAGCGTGCGAGTTTCCTCCCAGACTCTCGGTCGGGCCACAATCCCGACCGACATTTCGAAAAGATCATCGATGACGTTGTCCGGCTCATGGCGACCACGCCGTTTTGCCTCCGATTGCTCAATCTGCAACGTCGCCCGCGAAAGCGCGCGAACTTTGAGTTTGGCCACAGCGCGATGACATCATCACTCGCCAAGGTCGGGTTCGGCGTTTTCAAACCCAAGGATAGTCGCGCCCCTCGGACGGGCGCCTTGCTCGCGCCTGCCGTCGGCCTTCTGTTGATCTGGATGATTGTGCCGCTGACGATGACCCTGTGGTTCTCGTTCCAACGGTATAATCTGCAGAACCCTCTGATCTCTGGCTTCGCCGGCTTCAACAATTACAAGTTTCTGCTCCTTTACAAGACCTTGTGGATTTCGATCGGGAATACATTGGTCCTCGTGGGCTCTGTCCTCTCGCTCACTATCGTTTTTGGTGTCCTATTCGCCGTTGTGTTCGACGAGGCTTTCTTCGGACGCAACATTGCTCGTCTCCTCGTGATCGCGCCATTCTTCGTTATGCCGACCGTCAGCGCGTTGATCTGGAAAAATCTTCTCATGCACCCAGTGAACGGGCTCTTCGCGTGGATCACGCGCTCGCTCGGGCTTGGCGTTGTCGATTGGTTTGCGCAAGCACCGATGATTTCGATCATCATCATAGTGGCGTGGCAGTGGATACCCTTCGCCAGTTTGATCCTCATGACCGCAATGCAATCGCTTGACCGCGAGCAGATGGAAGCAGCCTACCTGGACGGCGCCAGGGGGCTATCGATGTTCTGGTTCATCACGCTTCCCCACCTTTTCCGGCCGATATCCGTGGTGGTGATGATCGAAACGATTTTCCTGCTTGCGGTCTTCGCTGAGATCCTTGTCACGACATCAGGCGGCCCGGGCAACGCAACTACTACTCTGACATACCTGATCTATCTCAAAGCACTGCTGCAATGGGACGTTGGCGGCGCGTCGGCGGCCGGCGTGATCGCCATCATTCTCGCTAACGTCGTTGCGGCATTCCTGATCCGCACCGTCGCCCGCAACCTTGCCGATTGACGAGGGGTGTCATGGCTAAAATTCGGGGGAAATCCTCAACAATCTGGCGAGGGGGTGTTGGTTGGACATCGGCTCTCGTGATGTTTTTCCCCATTTTCTGGATGCTTCTTGCCTCGTTCAAGACCGAGATCGACGCGGTCACAACGCCACCCCTCCTGTTCTTCACGCCCACGTTTGAAAATTTCGCGGCTGTCAACCAGCGCGCTGATTATTTTGCCTATGCCTGGAACAGCCTCGCCGAGTCTCTCGGCGCTACCTTGCTCGGGCTCGCCATCGCGGTTCCCGCCGCCTATGCAGCGGCGTTCTTCCCGACCAAGAGGACCAAAGACCTGTTGCTGTGGATGCTGTCGACCAAGATGCTGCCGGCGGTGGGCGTCCTCGTGCCGATGTATCTGCTGTTCCGCGATACCGGACTTCTGGACACGCGCACAGGCCTGATCATCGTATTTACCCTGTCGAACCTGCCCATTGTTGTGTGGATGCTTTACTCCTTCTTCAAGGAAGTTCCATACGAGATCCTTGAGGCAGGTCGGATGGACGGCGCGCGGGCGGGAGCGCAGATCCGGCTTCTCCTGATTCCGTTGACTCTACCCGGCATCGCCTCCACCGCGCTGCTCTCCGTCATTCTTTGTTGGAACGAGGCGTTCTGGAGCCTCAACCTCACCGCCGCCAAGGCCGGGCCGTTAACCGCCTTCATCGCCTCTTTTTCCAGTCCGGAAGGTCTGTTCTGGGCCAAGCTTTCCGCGGCCTCGACGCTGGCCATAGCCCCGATCCTGGTGTTTGGGTGGTTGACGCAGCGCCAACTCGTGCGCGGCCTCACCTTCGGAGCCGTCAAGTAGTAACGAAAGACGAAGGGAGCAAAACCATGGCGCAACTCAGCCTGCGGAACGTCGCCAAGTCGTTCGGCACCGTAAACATCATCAAGGATTTGAACCTCGAGATTGCCGACCGGGAGCTATGTGTGTTCGTCGGCCCGTCAGGCTGCGGCAAGTCAACGCTGCTGCGGATGATCGCCGGCCTCGAGGAGATCACCTCGGGTGATCTTATGATCGACGGGGAACGTGTCAACGATGTGCCGCCCGACGTTCGGGGTCTCGCCATGGTTTTTCAAAGCTATGCGCTCTATCCGCATATGACGGTGCGCGACAACATGGCCTTTGCGCTGCGCCTCGCCGGTGTCTCCAGGCAGGAGCGCTATGCCAGGATCGACAAAGTGGCGGATCTGCTTCAGCTGAGACCCTACCTTGATCGCCGCCCCAAGGCGCTCTCCGGGGGCCAGCGTCAGCGCGTTGCGATCGGCCGCGCCATTGTGCGTGAGCCAAAAGTCTTTCTGTTCGACGAGCCGCTCTCAAATCTTGACGCCGCACTGCGTGTCCAGACACGAATTGAGCTCGCCCGGCTCCACGAGCGGCTCAATGCCACCATGATCTATGTGACTCACGATCAAGTTGAGGCGATGACCTTGGCCGACAAGATAGTGGTTCTGCGCGACGGCCATATCGAGCAAGTCGGTTCACCACTGGAACTCTACCATCATCCGTGTAACCGTTTCGTCGCGGGTTTCATTGGATCCCCAAAAATGAACTTCTGCTCCGTAAAGGTTAAGGCGCCATCGAGCAGCGGCGTCAGCATCGATCTTCCGGGAGGCGCCAGCATGGTCGCACCTGTTGCGGCAACGCGCCTGAAGGAGGGCGAGCCGCTGATCCTCGGCGTCCGTCCTGAACATATGAAGGTGATCGGGCCGGCAGGCGACGGCCCGATCACCTTTTCAGGCGAGGTCATGGTGGTCGAACGTCTGGGCGGGCAGACATTCCTCTACGTGCAGGCGACACCCGAGGATCTGTTCATTATTGCGGTCGATGGCGACAGCCTCGTCAAGGTGCATGACCGGGTGGCCTTGGGCTTCGCCCCCAAGGAGTGTCATCTGTTCGACCACGGCGGCACAGCGCTCGAACAGCTCGCACGGCACCCACTGGCGGCGTGAGCAAACCCGCGACAGCGCTGACCGGTGACAAGGGAAAATCCATGTACATGCAGAAATACGATCTCAGGGGTCGCAGCGCTGTCGTCACTGGCGGAGGGCGGGCAATAGGGCTTGCCTGCGTCGAGGCTCTGGCGGAGGCCGGCGCCAAGGTCATTATCGCAGACTGCGACGCCAGGATCGCGGCGGAAGGACAGGCCGAGATGAAGGCGAAAGGCTTCGAAGTCGACGTCGTTATGATGGACGTGACCAAATCCGTCGAAGTGACGGCCGTCGCTGACGACCTAGCGAGCAAACATCACGGTGTTGACATCCTGATCAACAACGCCGGCATCGCGCGCTCCGACACGCCCGCGGAGAAAGTCGCCGATGAACATTGGCTGAATGTGATCGACGTCAATCTCAATGGCGTCTTCTGGTGTTGCCGCGCCTTTGGTCGACACATGTTGGCCAAGGGATCGGGCTCGATCGTCAACATTGGTTCGATGTCAGGCTTCATCGTCAACAAGCCGCAGCCCCAATCGTACTACAACGCCTCCAAGGCGGCGGTGCATCACCTCACAAAGTCGCTCGCGGCCGAATGGGCCGGTCGAGGTCTGCGCGTCAACGCAGTGGCGCCAACCTATATCGACACGCCGTTGAATCGCTTCGGCATTGAAAATCCCGAAATATACAAGCACTGGATCGGCGGCACGCCGATGGGACGGATGGGACGCATTGACGAGATCGGCTCGGTCGCGCTGTTCCTCGCGTCGGATGCCGCGAGCTTGCTCACCGGATCGATCGTGTTGGCTGATGGCGGCTACAGCTGCTGGTGAGGACAGGAATCTCGAGATGAGACTCAAGGACAAGATTGCGATTGTGACCGGTGGCGCCAGAGGCATTGGCGAGGCGATCGTACGAGCCTATGTCTCCGAAGGAGCCACTGTGGTCATCGCGGACGTGGAGATGGTCAAGGCAGAGGCTCTGGCGGTCGAACTCGCCGGCAAGACCCTTGCGATCCGACTCGACGTGCGCGACACGGCGTCCATTGACGCGCTGGTCGCGGCCACTGTTTCCAAGCTGGGCGGCGTCGACATCCTCGTCAACAATGCCGGAGTCTTCAACATGGGCCCGTTGTCCGAAATCACGGAGGCGGACTTTGACAGGCAGTTCGGCATCAATGTCCGTGGCCTGATTTTTGTGACGAAGGCGGTCGCGGCCCAGATGCAGAAGCAAGGCCGCGGCGGCAAGATCATCAACATGGCCTCTCAGGCAGGCCGGCGAGGCGAGGCGAATGTGACGGTTTATTGCGCCTCGAAGGCCGCGGTGATCAGCATTACCCAGTCGCTCGGCCTCGAACTCATCAAGAGTCGTATCAACGTCAACGCGATTGCGCCCGGTGTGGTCGATACCCCGATGTGGGATCACGTCGACGCGCTGTTTGCCAAATACGAGAAGCGTCCAGTTGGCGAAAAGAAGCGCATTGTTGGGGAGGCGGTTCCCGCGGGCCGCATGGGCGTCCCGGACGACTACCGCGGGCCAGCGATTTTCCTCGCATCCGCCGAATCCGACTATGTCGTCGCGCAGACCCTCAATGTCGATGGTGGCAATTGGATGAGTTGAGCGGCCGCCGCGGCGCTGCGCGCAGCGACCGCTCATACTAGGGAAAATGCAATGCTGGTGACAATCGGTGAAATCCTTGTGGAGATCATGGCTACGACGATAGGGATCGGCTTCCATGAGGCGCAGCCTTTGATCGGCCCGTTCCCGAGTGGCGCGCCAGCGATCTTCATCGATCAGGTCGCGAAGCTTGGTGTCCCATGTGGCATGGTCGGCGCCGTCGGTGACGATGATTTCGGACGCCTCAATATTGAGCGCCTTGCGGGCGATGGGGTCGATGTCTCAGCCATTTCGATTCAACCGGACATCGCAACCGGCTCGGCCTTTGTGCGCTATCGCGAAGATGGCTCCCGTGACTTCGTCTACAACATCCTGCGCAGCGCGAATAGCCGGATCGAATTGAGCGCAGCGGCCGAACGGCTGATCGCTTCGGCCGATCACTTGCATGTAATGGGCTCGACGTTGTCGATTCCTGCCGTCCAGACGATCACGGAGACCGCGGTCGCGCGGGTGAAAGCCCGTGGTGGAACAATCTCGTTCGATCCGAACGTCCGCAAGGAGATGCTCGGGGACGCATCGCTGGGCGACGTTCTTCGTCGCATCCTTGCGGTGACAGATATCTTCATGCCTTCGGGTGACGAAATCTTCCTCTTCGCCCCTGCGGATGACCCGGCGCAGGCCGCGCAGCGGTTGATCGCCGGAGGCGTCGCGGAACTTGTCTTGAAGCGCGGGGCCGCCGGCGCACAGGTCTTCACCGTCGCCGGCTGCGTTGATGGGGCGCCGTTCTCTGTTAACGAGGTCGATCCGACCGGGGCGGGCGATTGCTTCGGGGCGACCTTTGTTGTGTGTCGTCGCCTCGGCATGACAGCTGATCGAGCGCTGGCCTATGCCAACGCTGCCGGAGCCCGCACGGTGACAGTAATGGGTCCGATGGAGGGCGCCTCCACATTTGCTGAGCTGGATACCTTAATCGCGGAAAGGAGCCAGCGGGCGTGACAGGAATTCTCTCTACTCACTCTTGGGCCGAGCCTACCGCCTCCGCCTTGACGAGCGATGGTGGCGGGTTATGTGGCGGCAGGCTTCTCGAAGGTCTATCTCGACGCTTCTATGGGATGCGTCCCCGTCATCTCCGCCTCCACAACCTGAACGAACGGTCCTCAAGCACAACAAACCCCGCCGCCTGATCAAGTCTCTCAAGAAGCGCGACACCAAATTCAGTGAGCATTTGCCCGCCGAACTGCCCTAACAAGGAGCGCGACCACCTGCTTAGTGTGATGCGACACGACATGCTTTTGTCGCCCAAAATAAGCGAGAGGCCGGTTGCCATCGTTCTCAATGTCGAGTTCGGAATGTTTCCGACGGATAAATGATCGCGCGTCTCACCGGCCAAGTGTGCCGGTTGGCAAAGTTCAAGGCGGATTTCTCGAACAGAAATATCCCCCCGATCTTTGCGTCGGCGTCCCAGAAGCTATCTTTGTTCCGGCCGACATACGAAGAAATCGATCAGAGAATTCATCCCGACGATCGCCGTTTGAATGGTGGTGTGAAGGACGTGCTGCGGGACATGTTGCGCGATGGCTTGCGTCTGCGGGAGTCCGGCGCCACGTTCCGATGGTTCAGGTGCAGTGCCGTGCCTATCCAGAAACCGGACGGCAGCGTCCAGGAGTGGATAGGCATTTCTGTCGATGTTCACAACGAGAAACGATTCGATCTCTCTGCTCCGCCATCCAAGCTCACCGGTGCGCAAATGCGTGCGGCCCGCGGAATTCTGAACTGGTCCGTTAAGCAGTTTGCGAAGCAGTCGCGCGTGTCGCCGGCGGTGGTGCGGCGGCTTGAGGAATATGACGGCGCATTGCCGGTGTCCGACGAGTTGATAGAATTATTTCAGAAGACACTTTCAGATGCAGGGATCGAACTTTTGTTTCCGCCAGTAGGAAAGCCCGGCGTCCGGCCGCGGTAGCTGCGAGCAGCTTTGCGCGAAGGGTGTCGTGCGGCCTTGGCCCGAAGGCAGTCGCAATAGCATTTTATCTTTTCGTCACGAGAGAGTGTAGTCGCCTCCGCAAAACTGTTGCGATCGCTCTGGTTCTCGTTCCGCTTTGTCTGGTCGCCGACGACTCTAGCTTTTTCCGAAAAGTCATAAGGCGCATCCTGGAAAAGCTCGATTGCCCGATTATCGAAGCCCATAATCGCGAGGAGGCGCCAGCTAGAGGCGTGAGATCCCTGAGGTTTGCATCAGTTTTTTTGTGTCGCAAGCGAAGGTCAAAATTTTTACTTGCGCCATCCAGGTGGCGTGATCGGCCGCATTTTTTTCAACCATCTCGGCTGAGATGGATTTTTTTTGTTATTCGGTCGATGGTTTGGGTAAATTTTGCTTAACGCCGTTCTAATTATTTTCCTTAATGATATCTCGTACGCGCAGACGTACTGGAGAAGGAAATGCAGAGCTAGATCAGGACGATCACGTTACCCAGACCGGTACATCACTAGCGAGCTCGCCAAATAGGGCGATGCCTTCAGCGCCGACACCAGTCAGTCCCCCGCGAATACTCGGGTGGCTTAAGTCCGATCAGCCTTCGCAGGTACCTCAGACATCCCCAAAACCAAGAAAGCAACTGGAGAGATCTTGGCCATGTCTACCCCCTCTCGCCTCGATGCGTCCGCGAAGCCTAACCTGCTTTTTGAGCTAGGCAACATGAAAATCCGCACTCGAATCTTCGCCGGCTTCGGCGCGCTGATAATTCTCGGCGCTGGTCTCGCCGGATACATGCTGGCAGCCTGAGGTCAGACAAGTGGACAATATTTGGAACTGCGTTGCAGTTGGTTAGCTCCCGGATGTGGAGAAGAGGGACGTCAGTGAAAACGCGTTGATTGCCGATGGATCGATCGTCACTTGGTCCTGCGCCGCATCGGAGTGTTACGAACATACTTTCGACTGAAACTATTGGGGACGTCACATGCCTTGTGCATCGCAAAATCCATCTGTGTCCGAACTTGCGCGGATCAATTGCCGAGCGACCGATGAAAGGTTTCGGATTCCAACCGTTACAAAAGCAACCACCGCAGACGACGCACCTACAGACGCCGCTATAGCCAACGTTTGTGGATTTCCATTAAGAGAAGATAGATACAACATTACACAGACTAAGATCATGTGCGAAATGTTGCGCGAAAGCATTGGTTCAATGCAGCAAAGCCTCAAGACGCTGGAGAGTCTCGTTGCAAAGATCGACGCGAAAAATACGCGCGAAAAACTGCAGCAACAAATAAAATCAATGGAAGGGGCGCTGTCGCTGCGATTGGATGAGCTGTCTAGCATAGATCGTATGCTGCAGATCTCGCTTCGTCAAACCCATCGACGTTGATGCTCCGATGTCTTTTACTTGCCCGCGTTCGCATCCTCACCAAGATCCTCGCCATCGAGTTGCCTACCATCAACAGTGCGACGTTAGAAGCGCAGGCTGCAATGCTTGGTATCCGCGCCGAACAGTTTGCTGCGAATGGACACCACCGAGGTGTCGGCGAAGGCGACGGTAGATTGCAAATTCGCGATCGCCAGCGTGCGCGCCAAGCTCGACGCCAATGCCGTAGAAATGGGAGGTTGGTCCAATGAACGACATTAGTTTCACTTTCGTTAGCCTCCCGAAAACGGGAGCATGGCGGACATCACTGCATTCGCGTTTGTGCTAAAACTGCGACCTTGACGTCAATGGAAAGGGTAATTGCAGCGATGCGAAGGAAGGAAAATTGAGACGTGCTTGCCTGCATTCGGTTGTACGCCCGCCCCCGGCATACGGGGCCGAAACTTAGCTTAATGTAGAACCTCGAATGTGTGCTTCAACCAGAGATACACATTAGCCCGAGATTTCTGAATAAGGTGACCCTACATAGAGGTTGAAATGTCCTTCCTTGCCCACTTCCGTATCCTCACCAAAATCCTCGCCATCGTCATGCTGATGGCCGCTGTCGCCGGCGCTATTAGTTGGATTGGCATAATCTCGCTGGGCTCGCTGAACGAGGGTGCCAAATACATGCGCACTGCGTCGAAGCGTGCGCTTGTCGCGGCTCGCGCCAATCAGAACGTGATCGCGCTCAACCGCGCCGAGTTACACGCAGCTTTGGACCCGCGTCCGGAGAGCCGGGATCAGGTAAAAAAGGTCGTCGCTGAGCAGACCAAGATCTTCCTCGAACGGATCGATGAACTCGGCGAAACCCATGACGAACAGGCCAGGGCCATGATGCCCGCCATCAAGGAGGCGTGGGCCGCTTATCAGCAGGGCATGGAAGATAGCGATCGCCTCGCTGAAGGGGTGAAGGACGCCAAGTTGAGCGAACAAACCGAACGGGTGCGTGATTCGGCGATGAAAAACCAGGAGCAGGCGGAAAAATTGCAAGTCGCCGTCCGGGCCGTCTCCAACCGGTTGTCGGAGCGCATTGAGGACCAGGCCAAGGCGGCGGACGAGGAATATCGCTCGACCTCGCGCCTGATGATGATCGTGGCGGCGGTCGGAACTTTGTTCGGCATGCTCGGCGGCTTCATGATTGGCCAGTTCGGTGTCGCGAAGCCGATCCACGCCATCGTCGAATTGCTGCGCAAGCTCGCCAATGGCGACTTCTCCGTCGAGGTCCTTGGCACCGATCGTAAGGACGAGATTGGCGAAATTGCCAAGGCTGCCGTGTCGTTCAAGGACAACGGATTGGCCAAGGTCCGGATGGAGCAGGAGCGGAAAGACACCGAGAAGCGCTCGGCCGAACAGCGCAAGGCGGACATGATCAAGCTGGCCGACGATTTCGATGGCGCGGTCGGCGAGATCATCGAAACCGTCTCATCGGCTTCAACAGAACTTGAAGCCTCCGCGGGAACACTGACCAACACCGCGGAACGCGCCCAGGAACTCACCACCGCGGTCGCAGCCGCTTCCGAGGAAGCCTCCACCAATGTGCAGTCGGTGGCCTCAGCGACTGAGGAATTGTCCTCATCCGTCAACGAGATCAGCCGTCAGGTGCAGGAATCGGCGCGGATGGCCAATGAGGCGGTCGAACAGGCCCGCAAAACCAACGATCGCGTCAGTGAACTGTCCCAGTCTGCTGCTCGGATCGGCGACGTGGTCGAGTTGATCAACACCATCGCCGGGCAGACTAATCTCCTGGCGCTCAACGCCACCATCGAGGCGGCGCGGGCGGGCGAAGCCGGTCGCGGCTTCGCGGTTGTGGCTTCCGAAGTGAAAGCATTGGCCGAGCAGACCGCGAAGGCGACTGGTGAGATCGGGCAGCAGATCATGGGCATCCAGGCGGCGACGCAGGAGTCGGTGGGTGCGATCAGGGAGATCAGTGGCACGATCGAGAAACTGTCCGAGATCTCGGCGACTATTGCTTCCGCCGTCGAAGAGCAGGGTGCGGCGACGCAGGAGATTTCCCGCAACGTGCAACAGGCGGCACTGGGTACCCGGGACGTCTCATCCAATATCGTCGACGTGCAGCGCGGCGCCAACGAGACCGGTTCGGCGTCGTCTCAGGTTCTGTCGGCAGCGCAATCGCTGTCCAGCGACAGTAATCGCCTCAAGCTTGAAGTCGGCAAGTTCCTCAACTCGGTGCGTGCCGCCTAACAACAATAGCCCCGCTCCCTTTGGACGAACAGACGAAATCCCTCCGAAAGGTGCAAAACAGTTCGGCAAAACGCGGTGAACTCAAAAGGATATCGATCGATGATATTTTCCCGCATCAGCTTTAAGCTTGCCGTCATGGTGGGTCTCAGCCTGGCCGGCATGGTGGTGATGGCGCCGATCGCGCTTTACTCCATGCGCGCGCAGATGATGACCGACCGTCAAGCCAAGACGCAGCAGATGGTCGATGTCGGTTACGGGATCCTGACCCACTATCAGAAGCTGGAAACCGACGGCAAGCTCTCACGTGACGACGCTCAAAAGGCCGCGATCGAGGAAATCAAAAGCCTGCGCTATGACAAGGTCGAGTATTTTTGGCTCAATGATATGTCGCCGAATATGATCATGCATCCGATCAAGCCTGAGCTTGACGGCAAAGCACTCGGCGAGATGAAGGATCCGAGCGGCAACCGGTTGTTCGTGGGAGTCGTCGATATCGTGAAGGCCCAGGGCGCCGGGTTCTACAGCTATCTCTGGCCGAAGCCCGATTTCGAGCAGCCGGTGTCGAAGATCTCCTACGTCAAGGGCTTCGCACCGTGGGGTTGGATCCTCGGTACGGGCATCTATCTCGACGACGTCGATGCGGTGTTCCGTCAGACAGCTGAGATGTTCGCGGTTGTTTGCTTCGTGGTGTTGGCACTGGTTCTGGCCGGAGCGATCTTCATTGGCCGCGGCGTGACACGGCCGCTCACGATCATTACAAACCTGACTGATCGGCTGGCGTCCGGCGATACAGCTTTCGAGGTTCCCTTTACGGCGCGCAAGGATGAGGTCGGCGGGCTCGCTAAGTCGCTGCACGTGTTCAAGGACAATGCCAGGGCGATGGCCAAGATGCACGCCGAGCAGGCGCAGCTGAATACGGAGGCCGATGCGGAGAAGCGCAGAACCATGATGGAATTGGCCGGTAAATTCGAGGCCAGCATCCAGGCGGTTGTCGGCGACGTGATTCAGGACGCGAACGAAATGCAGGGCACGGCGCAAGGAATGTCTCGCACCGCCAGCCATGCGAGCGACCGCGCCAAGGCGGTGGCGAACGTCAGTCAGGACGCGTCCGCGAACGTACAAACGGTGGCATCGGCCGCGGAAGAACTCTCAGCGTCGATAGCCGAGATCACTCAACGCGTGAGACAAGCGGCCCAGATTGCCGACAAGGCCGCAAGTGACGGTCAGCGCACCAACGAGACGGTTCGGGGCCTCGCGGTGGCCGCGCACAAGATCGGCGAAGTGATCGGCCTGATTAATGACATCGCTTCACAGACCAATCTGCTGGCGCTAAATGCCACGATCGAAGCGGCGCGCGCCGGCGAAGCAGGCAAGGGCTTTGCTGTCGTCGCCAGCGAGGTCAAATCGCTGGCCGGCCAGACGGCAAAGGCCACCGAAGAAATTGGCGCGCAGATAACTGCGATTCAGACCGAGACTCAACAGGTAGTCGAAAACATCCAGAGCATTCGCAACACCATTATGGAAGTGAACGAAATTTCGTCTTCGATTGCTGTGGCTGTGGAACAACAGGGCGCTGCGACGCGGGAAATCGCTTCGAGCGTGCAGAAGGCTGCATCCGGCACCAATCAGGTCTCGTACGACATCACGGATGTCACCGCAGCGACGACGGAAACAGGCCACATGGCTGACTTGGTGCTGCAGTCAAGCGACCGGCTGGGCCACAAGCTGCAGGCGCTTCAGGACGAGGTATCGAGCTTCCTCACCCATGTGAGAGCAGCCTAACATTCCCATCATCTTAGATGATGTGTGCCCAAGAACGCCGGGGCGTGATCGGTGCGATAGTTGGCAGCCATAACTTATCGCGAAGAAATACGTTCGGTGTCCGGTCTCGCGGGACCTTTTCGCTCGATTTTAGCTTCCGGACCAAAGCCGGAAGTGGAAACATACCACGCAAGAATCAGCTCGGCAGGCGTCCATGAGTGTATTGCCTGTCAATAAGCGTCCAAAGGTGCCCCCTCCAACGCTAGGTGGATCAATAGCTTAGCGTGCCGATCGGCGTCGGGAACCCGCGCCGATTAACAATGGGGTGCTTCGCCGCGCAATATCGTTGATGTTTGGGGGCTATCCGCCCCCACCACATTCACGCGATCCTGTATTTTGCCGGAGTTGCCGACATTTTTGCGCGCATACCCGGAAATAGATATCGAGATTCAACTCGGCGAAGAAATGATAGACCTCGCCGCCCACGGCATCGACCTTGCCGGCTGGGCCCATAATATCGACGGTCTTCCGGGTCACGTGTCGCGCAAGCTGTTCACATTTCCTTGGATAGCTTGTGCCGCACCGGATTACCTTAATGTCCACGGCGTGCCGCAGACGCCGATGGATTTGGCGGGCCATGTGCAAATTGCGTTCCGAAACAAAGGGACTGGCCAAATCGACAGTTGGCGTTTTGCCTCGCCGTTGGATGCGACGATGATCCGCCACGTACCCCGACCAAAGCACGTTTTCGACGATGGCGCGGCCGCCTAGACCCTCATCCGGGCTGGATTTGGAATAGGATGGTTCCCAGCATGGCTTGCGCTGGATGATCTAAGGAGCGGCGACGTGGTCGAGGTATTGAAGGCGTGGAGGGCGGCCGAGGCCCCGCTTTTCGCGGTGCGGCTCGATAGGCGCCTGACTTCCAAGCGCAATCAAGCCGTCATGGAATTTCTCGCCGGCTTATCGTCCAAGTGGCAGGTATAGAAGATTATCAACTGCGGTTAGATCAACAAGACGGGCGCGCCGAGCGTATAGCTTGCGGCCTGGACCGCGAACATCTGCTGACGCTGGCCGGCACGAGGCTTTACCATGTCCGATGTCAGCTCGCCGAGCGCATGTCTCCCGTCAGAGCTCTGACAATTAAACGACAGAACTGCACTGCTCATTTTCTGGCGTGACTGGATTGCGCCTTTGGAATTTTATGTCGCAAAGCCTTTAGGTTTGGTAACTTTTTGCCCGCGCGGGCGCCGGGCCAAAGCTGCCTTGCCCACCGCGCCCAATTGCTTAGCGAAGGATCGCTCTGATCGAGCAGGCCCAGGGCATGATCAAGCTGTTTCAATCGGCTGACCAGGCGCACGGAGAATGTGGGTGGAGGCAACATCGTTCTCGACGATGCGGCCCTTTCTAAAGTCCGCTAGGCCACACAGGTGATGTCGCTATGTCGGTGTCTCGACAGTAGCAAAAATGATATCGTAATTTCACGGTAAGCATTCCTCGGATTTCTTCTGAGCGCGGTGAAAAACCTCACCACCTGGAACAAAGCTGTGAACGACGATTAAAAGTATTGGCCTCGGCTGGAGACAATCAGGTATGGATACATGTGTATACAATCAGTATGGGCAGAAATTGAATTGCTTGTAATTTTTGCTCGACTGGATTTTGCCCAGTTAGAATTCTTCCAGGAGCAAGCGAAGGAGTTTGATATTGTTTCGGTTCGGGGGCGACCGCGACGCAGCTGATACGTTTCGGTTTATTGAAGAGAAGCTTTGCGTCGGGACTTGGCATACTGATGTCTTAAGCGGGCAAATACGCTGGTCGCGCGGCTTCTATGAGCTGCTGGGATTGGTTCCCGGCACGGTTGCTCCGTCATACGAAGAGATCGATCGGAGAATTCATCCCGAAGATCGCCGTTTGAATCGCGGTGCGAATGACGTGTTGCGGGCCATGCTGCTCGACGGCTTGCCGCTCAAGCGCGAATTTCGCATCATCAGGCCAAATGGCCAGCTGCGCTGGGTTCATAGCCATGCTGAGCTTTTGCTCAATGCAGTCGGTGAGCCGGTCAGGATTCTGGGCGTGGTGCTCGACATCACCAATAGCCGGGAATCATTGCTGCCGCTCAGGGCTGACGTCGATCGCTACAACGCACTCATCCGGGTGGCGGAAGGGCTCGTGTGGACCGCCAGCCCCGATGGACGCATCACGGCGCTGCAGAACTGGAAAACTGCGAGGCAAGACGGCCCCCTTCTGGCTTGTGGGAATGACTGGGTGGACCTGCTGCATGAAGAAGATCGCGATGCCGCGTTGAAAAATTGGTCGGTCTCGGTCGAGACCGGGCTGCCTTACAAGGTCGAGCATCGTTTGCTGCAGCCAGACGCCACGTACCGATGGTTCAGGTGCAGTGCCGTTCCCATCCTGAATCAGGATGGCGGCGTCCAGGAGTGGATGGGCGTTTCCACCGATGTGCACAACGAGAAACTATTCGGCCTCTCTGCTCTGCGGCCCAGGCTCACCGGTGCGCAAATGCGCGCGGCCCGGGGAATTCTGAACTGGTCCGTCAAGCAGCTTGCGGATCAGACGGGCGTGTCGCCGGCTGTGATACGGCGGTTTGAGGAATGCAACAGCGCATTGCTGGTGTCGGACGAATTGATGGAAGTATTTCAGAGAACATTTTCAGATGCAGGGGTCGAACTCTTGTTTCCGCAAGTCGGCAAGCCGGGTGTCCGGCCGCGATAGCTGCGGGCAGCCCTCCGCGAAAGGCATCCATGCGCCTTCGCCGGTACGCAATCGCGATAACATTTATCTCTTGTCGGCGATGATCGAGAGGGAACGTATGCGTCTCATGAGAAATTGTGCCAATCGCTCTGGCTGCTGATCCGCCTCGGTTGGGTCAGCCACTCTGTTGTCTTTTGTTTGAGCATTATCTTTGCCGAAAATTTACGTCACACCTTTCATGCAGTGTCTGCTCTAATTTCATGCACGATTATTGAGGCTCGTTTCGGCTCTTAGTTTTGTGCATCGCTCGACAAGATGAAAAAATTCTAATTCTCCGCGCGCAACGTCGGACTGCATACAAAATTTGCTTTCTCCTGCGATTGGCCTGTATTTTTTGCTTATTCGTTCGTCGCGCGAACAGTTTTTTCTTAACGTCATTTGAATTATTTTCCTTCAGGATGTGTCCCGCACGCTGACGTGTCGGAAGAACACCTTGTCATCGTGCTCCAGCATCGAAGCTGAAATCAGAACTGTGCGGACGATAGAATGTCGGTTGCCAGCAGTAACACGGAATCCGAATACGCTCTCCACTGCCTGCTGACTGAGGCAGTTTCCGATTATGCGGTCCACATGATCGACCCGGACGGATTTGTAGTGTGCTGGAACGCCGGTGCGCAACGTATCAAAGGATATGCGGCAGAGGAAATTCTCGGTCGTCACTTTTCCATCTTCTATTCCAACGAGGATCAGGCGGCGGGCAGGCCTCGTCTGGCCCTCATCGCGGCGTTGAAGGATGGCAGGTTCGAAGCCGAAGGTTGGCGTCTGCACAGGGATGGAAGCCGCTTTTGGGCGCAGATCCGGATCCAGCCGGTCTACGGTAGTGGCGGCACGCACGTCGGGTTCGCAAAGATTACGCGCGATCTCACCGAGAAGAGGGCTGTCGAAGATCGTCTGCAGGATGCTACGCGTAATCTCGAACTGGCACTCCGTAGCATGCCTCATGGCATTGCTCTCTATGACGCTGACGAGAAGCTCGTTTACGCGAATGAAATGTACGCAGATATGTTCGGCGTCCGACGAGACGCGGTGCGTCCCGGAATGGTCCTCTACGACGTCCTTCTGGCGATGGCCACGGCTCAGAAGACGCATCCAGATCCGGAAAAAGTCGCTCGCACATTATACGAGCAGCTTCGATCGAACGCCCGGCGCGGTGAATGCTCAAGCTATATCCTTGAGTATGCGCGTTGTCGCTTCGTCTCGATCGAGACGCAGATGATGCACGACGGTTCTTGGGTGTCGCTCCTTAAGGACATCACGGAGCAGAGACGCACGGAATCGGCGCTGCGGGATAGCGAGCAGCGCTATCGGGACGTCTTCGACAATTCTTCCGATTGCGTCTTCGTTGTGGAAGTTACACCCGAGCATCGGTTCAAGTTCGAACGGCTGAATCCGACGGCCGAACGCACGATCTCCCTCGCCAACGCGGAGGTGCGTGGCAAGTTCATCGAAGACATCCTGCAACCCGCCGTCGCCCAGGACCAGATCTCGAACTACAACGCTTGTCTCAAGGCAGAAGCGCAGATCCGATATGAGGAAGCCATCAAGCTTCCGACCGGGGACCGCCAATTTGAGACGACTCTCATTCCCGCTCGCGGACATGATGGAGCAATCCGGCGCATCATCGGCATCGCTCGCGATATTACGGAGGAGCGTCAGCTCAACCAGATCCGGGTCGAGCGCGAGGGCTATTTCTATACGCTGGTCGAGAACTCGCCCGACGCCGTCGTGCGCTACGACCGGAATTGCCGGCGTATCTACGCCAATCCGGCTCATGAGCGAATCACGGGGTTCCTTGCGGCGACCGGGATAGGAAAAACGCCGATCGAACTCGGCGTCTTCGGGCCAAAACTCGCAGCATCCTTCCAGGAGCGTATCGAGCGAGTACTCGCGACGGGTACCGCCGATGAGATCAATATCGACTTCGTCACGAATGGTGAGGGTGCACATTTCTGGATCCGCGCGGTACCGGAGATGGATGTGGACGGTGCGATCGTCAGCGTCCTGACGATCGCCCGTGACGTGACCGAGCGTATCAAAGCGGAGCGGCAATTGCGGCAACGCGAGCAGGAGTACCGCACTCTTGTCGAGAATTCGCCCGACTTCATTGCGCGCTACGACCAGCAGGGTCGTCGCCTCTACGTCAACCCCGCCATGCAGAGGGAATTGGGCATTGCCGCGACGCCGCTCGGCGCGGAGCCGGACCCCGGTGCCTTCGTGGCCAAGATGCGCGCCGTTTTGAACCAGGGCACGGTTCAGGTATTGGAAACTACCTATTCGACCGTGGACGGGCGGCTCCAATGGGCGCACGTGCGCCTCACGCCGGAACTTGACGAGCAAGGTACCGTCACCAGTGTCCTCGTCGTCAGCCACAATATTACGGAACTCGTCGAGAGTCGTGACAGGATCGACCGCCTCGCTTTCTACGATCCGCTCACCGATTTGCCGAATCGCACTTCGCTGCTCGATTACGTTCAGAAGCACATCGCAGGCAACGGGAAGACAGATACTACCTTCGGGTTTATGATGCTCGATCTCGACCGCTTCAAGGATGTGAACGACACACTGGGACATGCCATCGGCGACATGCTCCTACGCGAGGTGGCGCAGCGGCTGCGTCGCTGCACGCGTGCTGAAGACATGATCGCACGTTTTGGCGGTGACGAATTCGCGATCCTGCTGCCGAACATGCCAAACAAGGAGGGACTCGCCGCCGCGGCAGCCCGGATCCTGTGTGCGCTTGCTGAGCCCATGCATCTCGCTAATCGCGAAATCACGGTATCCGCCAGCATCGGCATCGCTCGCTATCCGGCGGACAGCGAGGATTTCCCGGAAATTCTTAAGAGTTCTGACGCGGCGATGTACAAAGCCAAAAGCACTGGCCGCAACAACTACCAATTCTACGATGCCGAGATGATGGCGCGCGCTGTCCAGCGCATGATGATCGAGGCAACCTTAAGAAAGGCGCTGTCACGCAACGAATTTGAACTTTATTATCAACCGCAAGTCCTGCTGCCGTCAGGCCGTATCATCGGTGCGGAAGCTCTGCTGCGCTGGCACCATCCCGACTTAGGATTGTTGAGCCCCGACAGGTTCATTTCCATTGCGGAGGAGACCGGGCTGATTGTCGAAATCGGCCGGTGGGTCATCGAAACCGCCTGCCGCGCCGCAGTCGAGTGGAATTGTAATCGCGCCGAACCGCTTCTGGTGTCCGCAAACATTTCCCCTCGCCAGGTCACGCACAACGATCTTGCCGCTGTCGTTGCCGACGCACTCGCCGTAACGGGCTGCAAACCGCAATGGCTATGCCTGGAGGTTACCGAAAGCCTCTTTCTAGAAGACAAGCACAATGCCAAGACAACCCTGGATGCGCTGAAACAATTGGGCGTGTCGATCGCCATCGATGATTTTGGGACAGGATACTCTGCCCTCAGCTACCTCAACACTTTCCCCATCGATGTCTTGAAGATCGATCGATCCTTTGTCCGTGACATAGGCATGGACCTCAAAAAGACAGAGTTGACGAGGGCGATCATCGGCCTCGCAAGGGCTCTGAGGCTCAAGCTCGTCGCAGAGGGGGTCGAGACCGAGCTGCAGAGCGCTATTCTGGAAGAGAGTAGATGTCTCATCGCGCAGGGATATCTCTATGGCAAGCCGGTGCCGGGGGGGGCGTTCACAGGGATGCTCTCGCTAACGCAGAGTGAAAGACTCCACACCTAATCAAGAGGCTGTTCGGCTTATGTATCTGGAAACAGACGTCCTCCGTTCAATGCGACGGCAGGCGTACCGCGATATCGTCGATTGCGCCTAGGTGCGAGACGCAGACATACCGGAGCAAACGCTCAGATGCTCGCAATAAGGCCACCGTCAACTCGGATAACCGAGCCGGTCACATATGAAGCACGCTCACTGGCAATAAACGCCACCACGTCGGCATATTCCTGCGGATTACCATAGCGGCCTACGGGTATGGATGACGAGCTTTCCGCAGCTACGTCGTCGGGCGCACGATTTTCTCGCTTCGCTTTTTGCTCATCAAGGAACTGGATACGCTGGGTTGCTACGCGGCCAGGAAGAACGATATTCGTTGTTATACCGTCGCAGCCAACTTCGCGCGCAAGTGTCTTCGACCAACCCACCAAAGACAAACGCAGCGCGTTAGAAATACCAAGATTGGGAATCGGTGAGACAACGCCTGATGAAGTCGATGTTATTATACGGCCCCATTGTTTTCGACGCATGTGAGGCAGGACGCGATCGGAAATCGCGATCACTGATAATACCATGGCTTGGAAGTGCTTCAACCATAGGTCCGGTGTTTGGCCGAATGCTGGGGTTGGCGGTGGACCGCCTGTGTTATTAATGAGAATATCTACGTTTCCGAATTCTCGTTCAATCGTCGAAACTTGATCGTCAATGACGGAGAGATCTGTTAGATCCCACACGAGGGGAATTGCCCGACCACCGCGCGCGATGATGTTGGCTGCAGCTTTCTTGACCGCTTCGCAATTGACATCAGCAACCGCAATCTGAGCACCTTCTTCACTCAATATTTGGGCTATAGCGCTGCCGAGCCCGCCTCCCCCGCCAAGAACGAGAGCCGTTTTATTCCTGAGGCCTAATTCCATATTGAATTCCTTCCGGAACAATTGATTAAAACAGGGGTATCAAACGAAAGTATATGTTGCTCGCCCGTCGACGCGCGCCAAGCGCGAAAGAAGATAGTCGACCTCCGCCTTGCCGGCGGCGCTTAGGCCAGAACTTGGCTTTCTTTGCGTCTCGGACGAAATAATGCGCCGTTTTGCCATAACATATTTGCGAACGGCGAGGCCGATACCTTGTTGTTGCTCGTAACGAACAAGAGGAAGGTGAGCATCAAACAAATCGTGAGCTTCGTCACGCCGGCCCAACTTGGAAAACCGTACTACGTCAACCAACATTTCGGGAAACGCATAGCCGGTCATCGCTCCATCGGCGCCACGCTCCATTTCAAAGTCAAGAAATAGCGCGCCATTGCCCGTGAGAATTGAGACGGAGCGCATCGATCCATTCTTTTGAAAATCGCGCAATATCGATATCTTCTCAAGTCCCGGCCAATCCTCATGTTTCAGCATCTGACAGCTTGGGTTCTCCTGAACTATGCGTCGGATCACTGCCGGCGTCATCACAACAGATAGCGTCAGTGGGTAGTCCTGCAATACCCACGGAATATCTGGGCCGATTGCCTCAACCGCTTGGTGAAAATAGTTAGCGATCTGATCGTCCGTACGAAGAGATGGCACTGGAGCAATCATGACTCCCGCTGCCCCGGCATCCATCGCGCTACGCGCAAGCGATCGCATGGCCGCGAAACCGGCCGCCGAAACTCCAACAATGACAGAGAGTCCCTTGGCCCGTCGAATCACTTGTGTCGCGACAGCGATCGCCTCTTCATGTTCAAGCTTTGGAGCCTCACCCATAATTCCAAGCACGGTAATGCCGTCACAGCCGGCCTCACCATAGAAGTCACACATCCTATCGATCGATATTTGATCTAGTTGTCCATCTTCATCGAACGGTGTTGGAGCGATAGCAAAAGTACCGGGTGATTCCAGTTTCGGTTTCATGATTGTGTCGCTTCCAGCTTCTTCAAGCAATTCCTTACGGGCGATATATTATGTGCGATAGGATGCTCAAGAGAAATTTCCGCGCCTCTCGCTGCAAAGGCTTCCAAACAACATCTTTGGACGTACCTTGATGGGCGAAGCCCATCTCATGTTTTGCAAGCATCGTTGTCTGCCGTATCGATTGAAGACGTTGCGGCCGACATCCCAAGGCGTTTGACTAGCGACGAAGACGAAGTTTCCTGTGCGATAACCCGACGAATAGTGCCCCCGGCAGCAATAGCGTCGGGCTCGATTATTTCCATGATTTTTTCTCCTCAACCCGCCCGCAACGAAAGGCTTGGATTTTTGTAGAAGAAAGGCGGAAGGGCCAGTACCCGTCGACAACCTAGATCTCTCGCTTTCGAAGCCAGCGCGATCGTATCGGTTAACGCCGTGGTTCCCACGCCGGGCAACAGCCGCTCCGCGGAAATACCGCGTTCGACCAATCCTTCCATAATAGAAATTCGTTCGGAGATCCCGAGCGAATTGGCTTCGCTGGTCGTACCAAGGACGCCTAAGCCATCGCAACCATTTCGTAAAAGCCAATCGCAATGGCTCGCCGTGCGGTCGAAATCCACCGACAAATCCCGCCTCATTGGTGTCGCGACAGCGGCGTTTACGTCTCCAAAGAGGGCCTCTTTATTCGTGTTCTGAATGCTCAAATGATGGGCCTTCGTTATGGGGCCATGAAGCGGACCAGCCCCAATGTCACAAATTTGTAGCGCCATATTCAGAATACGGTATACTGAAATTCGGAGCGCGAAGCAACGGCTTTCGTGGGATATTGGTGTGTCGTGCAATGAGGACGAAAGCACTCCTTTGCGGCTTTAACCGACTAAAAAAGCGACTCGCAATCGCACATCGTCTTTTCGTGGACAGATCGTTCTCGTCAATCTCAGCGCTTGGGATCTACTGCATCCATCTACAACGATCCGAAGAGTCTATTCGTTGCGGAGTTCAGACATTCCTCTACGTGCAGGCGACACCCGAGGATCTGTTCATCATTGCGGTCGATGGCGACAGCCTCGTCAAGGTGCATGCGTCGTGAATTTGCGGATGACGTGCGCTGCGATTCTCTCGTCTCGCATTCCGAGCTTTGCCGCGTTCAAAGCCGCGCCAAAGCGCAATTTTGGCGGCCGTAGGACCTTCGAATGTGAAAATCGTATCAATAGATGCCGTGAAATTTGGTAGCCGCCCTTCGTATATTTTCTCTACCTTCGCAACAGCCGCCGTTCGAGCGGCGCGGCTACGAATAGAAAAATGGGAGGAAGCATGACGCCATATCTGGAAGTCATCCGTATTACTCCCACGGAATCGTTCACGGTCTCGGCGCACGGCTACCCCTATCATACCGTACGCTGGCATTTTCATCCCGAATACGAAATCCATTTAGTCACCGAGACATCCGGTCACTATTTTGTCGGCGACAACATCGGTGAATTTCGTCCCAACAATCTAATCATGACCGGTCCCAATTTGCCGCACAATTGGGTCAGCGATGTTCCCGTTGGCGTGACGATTCCCCGCCGGTGCGCTTTTCTGCAGTTCAATCAAAATTTCATCGAGTCCTGCTTGCGCACGTTCCCAGAATTCGGAGACTTTAAGGTTCTGCTCGAAGAGAGTTGCAGGGGCATTCTTTTTTCACCCGCCTGCGGCGCAATTGTGCGCCCTCTCATGATCGAACTGGTCACCGCAACCGGCGTTCGACGCGTTTCCCTGTTTTTGCAAGTTATAGAGGAGCTGATGCACGCGACGCATCGCTCTCAACTCGCCAGCGCCAATTATCTGCCCGATCCCTCCGCCTATATGTCGGCTGGTATGAACCGCGCCCTGCATTACGTGCGCGAGCATCTGGCGGGCAAGCTCGACGAGAAAATGCTGGCTAATGTCGCTGGCGTCACGGTTGGGGGGTTCTCTCGCGCCTTCAAGCGACATACGGGAATGACCTTCGTGCGCTTCGTCAATCGTCTGCGTATCTATACCGCATGTCAATTGTTGAAGAGTGAGCCGGCTTCCGTGACAGAGATTTGTTACCAGGTTGGCTTTAACAACGTGTCCAATTTCAATCGACAGTTTTTTGCCCAGAAAGGAATGTCGCCGTCAAAATTCAGAGCGCTCTCAGAGCAGAATAAGGACGCGCCTATGGCCGCCTGACGCGCAATTCCGGATCGGCGCTGAAATTCCGGCGACGCGGCCAAGCGTTCTCGCGCAGCAGGACTATGTCTAACGAACGCTATTAAGGGCTTAGACCCAGAGAAGAGGAAGCATCCATGACCCGTAACGCCATTCCGTCCAAGGCCGCTGCGGCGGCGCTAGTCTTAGGTCTCCTCAGTGGGACCGTCACATCGGCGCAGGCGGCCGATGTCTCCAACGCCACCGTTGCCTTCCTCATGCCGGACATAGGTTCGACTCGCTACGAGGAACACGACCACCCCGGCTTCGTGGCCGCAATGAAGGCGCTGTGCGCCAGTTGCAAGGTTCTGTATCTGAATGCGAACAACGATGCGTCCAAACAACAGCAGCAGTTCAACTCTGTCATCTCACAGGGCGCCAAGGCGATCGTCATTGACCCCGTCGATTCGTCGGCCGCGGCTTCCCTTGTCAAGATAGCCCAGAGTCAAGGCGTCAAAGTGATCGCCTACGATCGGCCGATTCCGAGTGCCAAGGCAGACTTCTACGTATCGTACAATAACGAGGCCATAGGCAAGGCGATCGCCGATTCGCTCGTTCAACATCTGAAGTCGATGAACGTGGCTGCGGGCGACGGCGGCGTGCTCGAGATCAACGGCTCGCCCACCGACGCCGCGGCCGGGCTTATCAAAAAGGGTATCCACGAAGGTCTCGATTCCAGCGGCTATCCAATTCTTGCCGAGTTCGATACTCCGAGTTGGGCGCCGCCGAAGGCGCAGGAATGGGCAGCCGGCCAGGTCACACGCTTCGGAAAGAAAATCCTGGGCGTCGTCGCCGCCAATGACGGCACTGGCGGCGGCGCCATCGCGGCGTTCAAGGCGGCGGGCTTTGACCCGGTTCCGCCAGTCACCGGCAACGACGCCACAACCTCGGCGTTACAGCTAATCATCTCGGGCGACCAATATAATACTATCTCGAAGCCTAGCGAGATTGTGGCGGGGGCGGCAGCAAAAGTCGCCTTCCAGTTGCTCTCCGGCGAGTCTCCGAAGGTCGATATGTCCTTGTTCGACACGCCTTCGCAGCTCTTCATCCCGGCGGTCGTCACCGCGGGGAACCTGAAGGCCGAGATTATCGACAAGAAGATAGCGACAGCAGCGGCGATCTGCACCGGCAGTTATGTCGAAGGTTGCAAGAAGCTCGGCATAATGCCCTGATCGCGACCTGAAAGCGACCGTCCGGCCTCGCGCTCAACGGCCGGACGGTCTCCACTCGCATGCCGCCGCACAATACTTGAAAGGCCGCTCGCATGACTGACTCTCCTCAAGGACCGGCCTCGCCACATGAACTGGTGCTCAGCCTGCGAGGCGTCTCCAAACGTTTCGGCGCCGTCTCGGCGCTGACCGATATCGATCTAGATGTTCATGCGGGTGAGGTCGTGGCGCTTGTAGGCGACAACGGCGCGGGGAAATCGACCCTGGTCAAGATACTCGCAGGCGTGCATCCGCCGAGCGAAGGAACGATTACGTTCCGCAGCAAGAACGTGACTTTCGACAACCCGAGCGCGGCGCTGACGCTCGGCATCGCGACCGTCTTCCAGGACCTCGCCCTCTGCGAAAACCTGAACGTGGTCGCCAACATCTTTCTGGGCAGAGAGCTAAATCCGCTACAACTGGACGAAGTGTCTATGGAAATACGCTCCTGGAAGCTTCTCAAAGAGCTGTCTGCGCGCATCCCGAGTGTCCGCGAGGTGGTCGCCTCGCTCTCCGGCGGCCAGCGCCAGACCGTCGCGATCGCCCGGTCGCTGCTCCTTGATCCGAAACTTATCCTGCTCGACGAGCCAACCGCGGCGCTCGGCGTCGCCCAAACCGCCGAAGTGCTCGACCTGATCGAACGGGTCCGCGCGCGTGGTCTGGGGGTCGTCATGATCAGCCACAACATGGAAGATGTCAGAGCGGTCGCAGACCGCATCGTCGTATTGCGCCTGGGACGTAACAACGGCGTGTTTCTTCCGGACGCCACGAATGCGGAGTTGGTCGGCGCCATTACCGGGGCCTCGAACAATTCGGTCTCCCGTCGGGTCGAGCGGCGGCAGCCTCAGGGCACGAGCACACAGGAGCGTCAGCAGCCATGACCAGCGACATCAAAGACGACGTGGCGCCCGCGCCGCTGATGGATCGCGGCGACGTGCGCGTGACTCACGAGGCCGGCGCTAGCGGCGCGATCCGCTCATTTCTCAGTCGCGTGCGTTCGGGCGACCTCGGGTCCCTTCCGGTTGTCGTCGGACTAGTGATCATTTGGACCGTCTTCGAGAGCCTCAATCCGGTCTTCCTATCGAGCGACAATCTCGCCAACCTGCTCTTCGACTGCTCGACGGTGGGCGTGATTTCTCTCGGCATCGTCTGCATCCTGATCGTTGGCGAGATCGACCTCTCCGTCGGCTCGCTCAGCGGCTTTGCCTCGGCGATGGTCGGCGTTCTTTGGGTCAACCAAGGTTGGCCAGCATGGCTTGCGATCGCCGCCGCCGTATCGGTTGGCGGCCTTATTGGTTCCCTCTACGCTTTGCTGTTTAATCGCGTCGGGATGCCGAGCTTCGTATCGACGCTCTCAGGCCTGCTAGCCATCCTGGGGCTGCAGCTCTACATACTCGGTGCCGCCGGCTCAATCAATCTGCCGTACGGTTCGCCCCTGGTGAACTTCGGCCAAATACTGGTCATGCCACACTCCGTCGCTTATGCCCTCGCGGCGCTTCCGGGGCTCGTGACGTTCGCGACAGGCGTTCGCGCCATCGTGCATCGCCGCCAGGCCAACCTGTCCTCCCAGTCGCTCGGCACGCTACTCGTCCGGGCGGTCGCGATCACAGTCGCGCTCGAACTCGTCGTCTTTTACCTTAACCAAGCCCGTGGGGTCCCCTGGATGTTCGGCCTCTTCGTCGGCTTGGTCATGGCGATGAGCTACTCGCTGACACGGACGAAATGGGGCCGCTCAATGACCGCTGTCGGAGGCAACCGGGAGGCGGCGCGGCGCGCTGGCATCAATGTCAGGCTCATCTATACGAGCGCCTTTGCTCTATGTTCGATGTTCGCTGCTGCCGGTGGCGTGTTATCTGCCGCACGCCTCGCGTCGGCGAGCATTCAGGCGGGCACTGGCGACGTCAATCTCAACGCCATCGCCGCCGCCGTAATCGGCGGCACGAGCCTGTTCGGCGGTCGAGGCAATGCATATTCAGCGCTGCTCGGCATCATCGTCATCCAGTCGATCGCGAGCGGGCTGACGCTCATCGATCTGTCCTCGTCGCTTCGGTACATGATCACTGGCGCCGTGCTTGCGGTCGCGGTCATCGTCGACTCGCTGGCGCGCAGATCCCGAGTGTCACACGGCCGCGCGTGAACTAAGCATGGGGAGAGACAAAGTGAGTCAGGATCTATCCGGAAAAGTCGCAGCAATCACTGGCGCCGCGTCGGGCATCGGCCTCGAATGCGCCAGATGCCTTTTATCTGCGGGCGCCCGCGTCGTGCTCATAGACCGCGCCGAAGAAGCGCTGACGAGAATTTGCGCGGAGCTCGGTCCCCAGGCGATCCCCTTGGTCGTCGACTTGGTCGATCCCGCCAGCGTGTCCAGAATGATGCCGAAAATTCTGGAGAGGGCAGGTGGCCTTGATATTTTTCACGCCAACGCGGGTTCTTACATCGGGGGTGAAGTGATCCATGGCGATCCAGACGCCTGGGATCGTATGCTGAGCCTGAATATCAATGCCGTGTTCCGGTCTGTCCATGCTGTTCTACCTCACATGGTTGAGCGCAAGACCGGCGATATCATCGTTACCAGCTCGGTAGCCGGCCTTATCCCGGTCGTGTGGGAGCCGATCTACACAGCCTCCAAACATGCGGTACAGGCTTTCGTCCACACGGTTCGACGACAAGTTGCCAAACATGGACTTCGCGTCGGCGCCGTCGCTCCTGGCCCTGTCGCTACGGCGCTGATCAGCGACTGGCCAAAAGAGAAGCTCGATGAGGCGGTTATGGCCGGAGGTTTGATCGAACCGATAGAGGTGGCTGCAGCCGTTCTGTTCATGCTCACTCGGCCGAGGAACGTTACAATCCGGGATCTTGTGATCCTACCACAAAGCGCAGACATCTAGCAGTTCAACATGACCGCTCTCGATTTTCCGCCCAACATCAGCGTCCTTTCAAGACACACCATGGGGCAATTGAAATGCCATGCAAGACCATGTTTACGGCATCGCGGTTGGCTTAGGCCGCGCTCGTGCTTCGTCGTCGCGGGTAGCGGCGGCAGCTGGGCTTCCAAGGATGTAATGGACCACCAGTGACAGGCACAGAATTGCAAATCGGCGAAGCCGAATGGAAGGAAGCAATGATGATACTCGACAGATTTCGGCTCGATGGCCAAGTAGCGCTCGTCACTGGTGGAACGCGCGGTATTGGCTTGGCTATCGCTAAAGCCCTCGGCGAGGCCGGCGCGCGCGTTGTTATCAGCGCGCGCAGCCGAGCGGCCGATGCCGAAAAATCGCTGTCTAGTGCCGGCATCGCTTGTGAGTTCATAGCTGCCGATCTCGCGGAAGAGGGCGCGGCGGACCATCTCGTGCGCGAAACGGTGTCGCGGACGGGCAAACTTGAGATACTCGTCAACAATGCAGGCGCCGCGATTCATGGCGACAGCGGCACTTTCTCCGACAAGACCTGGCGCGAGATCATGAGCCTAAACGTCGACGCAGTGTTTCGCGGTTGTCGCGCGGCCCTTGCGCCCATGCGTAGGCAGGGGGGAGGCGTTATCCTCAACATCGGCTCAATGTCAGGCATTGTCTCGAACATCCCGCAAAATCAGGTCGCTTACAATAGTTCGAAGGCGGCGGTCCATATGATGACAAAGAGCCTGGCAAGCGAGCTCGCCGCGGACAATATTCGAGTTAATGCTCTTGCGCCCGGCTATATCGAGACGGACATGTCGCGTGGCGGCATCGCCAACCCCGACTGGTTTCCAATTTGGCGCTCGATGACCCCGATGGGGCGCGTCGGGCAGCCTGAAGAGGTGGCGGGTTGCGCACTTTTCCTTTGCTCGCTGGCGTCGAGCTACGTTACTGGCGAGGTGCTGGTGGTTGACGGCGGTTACACGACGCGCTGACCACAGGGGACAGGAAAATGAGACTGAACGCGAAGGTCGTCGGCGGCGCACCAAGGCATTGGCGAGGCGATCGTCCGCAGTTATGCGGTCGAGGGTGCGAAGGTCGTTATTGCCGACGTAGCCATTGACAAGGCGGACGCGCTGGTGCGTGTCCTTGAACGAAACCATCACGTTGAGGGGTTGGGGAGGATTCTCGGATATCCGGCCGGCATGATCAAGACACCCAGCTCCCCTTATTGCGGCCATCGATTTTCAGCGGAGGTGATTGCCCACGCTGTTTGGCTCTATTTTGATGAACGCTTAGCGCGGGATTGCTGGTTTGAATGCTGCCGCATGATCGCAGCCGCGAGAATTTGCTCTTCTCTTGCCCGTCGTTCGGTAAGCTGACTATGCTGGTAATCCAATCAACTGAGAATCCTTGCCAAGACGAAACCGCTGAGATGGAGACGACGATGCCACGCTACGGGGTGCATGCGATGGTCTGGGTTGGAGCCTGGAGCCACGCGGAAGCGGAAAGAGCGATCGCCTGCGCAGCTCGCGCCGGATATGACCTTCTTGAGATCCCGCTCCTCGATCCTGACAAGATCGACCTTGCCCATACGCGGACGCTTCTTGAGCTTCACAACATCAAGGCGGCAGTCAGTCTAGGTCTCCCGGCGGAAGCCGACGTATCTAGCGTGGACCTTGTCGAAGTGCGTCGCGGGAGCGCGATCCTCGCGAAGGCGTTGCACGCCACAACAGCGCTTGGCGGGGACTATCTTGGCGGCGTTATCTATTCCGCCCTGAAGAAATATAGCCGCTGCGCGTCTCCTGCAGGGCGCGCGAACGCTGTGGCTGTAATTCGCGATTTGGCGCGAGAAGCGCGACTGGCCAACATCGACATCGGGCTGGAAGCGGTAAACCGCTATGAGACCAATCTGCTCAATACCGGCGCCCAGACCCTTAGATTCATTGACGAGGTCGGGGAAGCGAACGTCTTTGTTCATCTCGATACGTTTCACATGAATATTGAAGAGGCCGACTGCGTCGGCGTCATCGAACTCTGTGCCGAACGGCTGGGGTATTTCCACGTAAACGAAAACCATCGAGGATACTTAGGCAGTGGCTCGATCGCGTTCTCTCCTTCATTTCGGGCGCTGCGGCGGATCGGGTACGACCGCACGATCGCGTTTGAAGCATTTTCCTCGTCGGTCGCCGGCGAGGCGCTTGGCGCGATGGTGGCCGCGTGGCGCGATGTCTGGTCTGACAGCAACGATATCGCCGAGCATGCGCTTGCATTCATGCGTCGCGAGTTCGCGGACGCGCTGCGGTCCGAGTCGCTCGTTTCTCTTGGCGAGCGCCAACGCGTCGGATAGACATTGATGACATGAAACAATCGACTGTGCTTGCCGGCTGGAGGCGGGAGACATCGCGGCAACCACAGAGCTGCTCGGCAAACCTCGTCACGACTTCGAACAATGCGAGACATCTGCCGCACGAACCGTCGAAGCAGTTTGCGCCGCGATCGGTTTTCACGCCTGAAGAAGCGCCAACTATCTCACAAACTCAGGCTGTAGGCGGACTTAAAATCAGCACGCTCTAGGTTCGGCGCGGAGGCTGCCGCAACGTCGCGGCGGTACGGCTTGCGCCTTCCACCGAGGTCCAGTCCTTCGCGGCGATCCGGTCATGGGTGACCATCCAGGAACCGCCGATGCAAACGACGTTGGGCAAATCGAGATAGCGCGGCGCTGTCTCGATCGTGATGCCGCCCGTCGGGCAGAACATGAGTTGCGGCAGCGGCCCGGCTAGGGCCGAGAGATAGGCTCGACCGCCCGCCGGCTCGGCCGGGAAGAATTTGGCAAAGCGGTAGCCGCGGTCAATCAGCGTCATGGCTTCGGATGCCGTCGCCACGCCGGGCAGCAGCGGCGGATCGGTGTCGGCGGCCGCGTCGAGCAGACGAGCCGTAAAGCCTGGCGAGACCGCAAAACGGGCGCCGGCCCGCGCGGCCGCTGCGAGTTGCGCGGGTTCGCGTACGGTGCCCGCGCCCACGATCGCACCTTCGACCTCCGCGGCAATCGCGTAGATCGCGTCCAACGCCGCCGCGGTCCTTAGCGTGACCTCGATCACCGATAGACCGCCGGCGACAAGGGCCTTGGCGAGCGGCACTGCGTCGTGAACATCGACGACCGTTACCACGGGCACGACGGGTGCCTGCGCGAGGATGGTGGAAAGACCATATTGCGGGATGGATGTCATGCGTGGACTCGCGAGAAGATAGTCGCGCCTTCCTCGGCCGCTGCGACCGAGGCGCGGAACGAGGCGAAAAGCTCCCGGCCGACCCCGACGTAGCTCGTCGAAAGATTGACTTCGACCGGATCCCGCGACTCCCATTCGACGCTGTCGACCAGCACAAACAAGAGTCCCGCCACCGCATCTATGCTCACGAGATCGCCATCGCGGATTTTTGCGATGGCGCCGCCATCGGCTGCCTCAGGCGTCACGTGGATCGCTGCCGGTACCTTACCGGACGCACCGGACAGCCGGCCGTCGGTGATCAATGCTACTTTGAAGCCGCGGTCCTGCAGAACTCCGAGCGGCGGCATCAACTTGTGCAGTTCCGGCATGCCGTTTGCTTTTGGCCCCTGAAAGCGCACCACTGCGACGACATCGCCGGACAGCGCGCCGGCCTTGAAAGCCGTCTGCAGTTCTTCTTGCGAATGGAACACCCGGGCTGGCGCCTCGATGATGTGACGCTCCGCGGCGGTCGCCGAGGTCTTGATCACCGCCCGTCCCAGGTTGCCTTTGAGGAGCTTTAGCCCGCCCGTCGCCTGAAATGGGGCCTCGGTGCCGCGCAACACCGAAGCATCGCCGCTGATCGGCGTGCCGTCGCGCCAACCAAGCGTGCCATCATCCTCCAGGACGGGTTCCCGCGTATAGGCATCAAGCCGAGCGCCCCACATAGTCTCGACGTCGCGGTGCAGCAGCCCGGCATTCAGTAGTTCACGGATGACAAAACCCATGCCACCGGCGGCATGAAAATGATTCATGTCGGCCTTCCCGTTCGGATAGACGCGGCAGAGCAGAGGCGTCACTTCGGCGAGATCCGAGAAGTCGTCCCAGTTAAGCGTGATGCCGGCCGCCGCCGCCATGGCCACAATGTGCAGTGTATGATTCGTAGAGCCACCGGTAGCATGCACGCCGACGACACCATTGACGAACGCCTTCTCATCAAGCATCCGCCCCACGGGGATATACTCTTTGCCGAGTGCGGTAATCGACAAGGCCCGGGCGGTGGCGGCGGTGGTCAGGGCATCACGCAGTTGGGTATTGGGATTGACGAAGGACGATCCGGGCAGATGAAGGCCCATGATCTCCATCATCATCTGGTTGGTATTGGCGGTGCCGTAGAAGGTGCAGGTGCCGGGGCCGTGATAGGATCTGGCCTCGGCCTCCAAAAGCGCGTCGCGCCCGACTTTGCCCTCCGCATAGAGCTGGCGGATGCGCGACTTCTCGTCGTTGGGCAGGCCGGAGGTCATCGGCCCGGAGGGTATGAACACTGCCGGCAGGTGGCCGAAGGCGAGTGCGCCAATGATAAGGCCTGGCACGATCTTGTCGCAAATCCCGAGAAAAACCGCCGCATCAAAGGTCTGGTGCGAGAGCGCTATGGCCGTTGCGAGAGCGATTGCGTCGCGCGAGAACAGCGAGAGCTCCATGCCCGCTTCGCCTTGGGTGATACCGTCGCACATGGCGGGTACGCCGCCTGCGACTTGCGCGGTGCCGCCGGCCTGCCGGGCCGCGGCACGGATGAGTTCGGGGAAGCGTTCATAGGGCTGATGGGCCGAGAGCATGTCGTTATAGGCGGTGACAATGGCGAGATTTGCACCATCGCCAGCCCGCAATGCGGCCTTGTCACCCGGTCCACAGGCCGCAAAGCCGTGAGCCTGATTAGCGCAACCGAGCCGCTGGCGGCGAGGGCCGGCGGCGGCCGCAGCGGCGATGCGGTCCAGATAGCGCGCACGTCTGTCATGCGAGCGCTCGACGATGCGCTTGGTAACTTCGGCGACACGAGCATTCACGCTGGGCGGTGGAACAAGATCGGCCATAGCAATCTCCTGACTGGATACGCGGGTTATGCGACCATGTGCGTAATCATGGATACCGAAGCGATGAAGTCGGCCAGCGCCTCTGCGTGCGCGGCACTATCACGATAGGTGTTGAGGTTCGCCGACCGCTCATGCGACGCCTTCCAGCCAAGTCCGGCCATCCCGCTCGATCAGCGCGATGGCGGCCGAGGGTCCCCATGTGCCAGCCTGATAGGGACGCGGCGGGTCATCGATCTCGTGCCAGGCGGCGAGGATCGGATCTACCCAGGCCCAAGCCGCCTCGATCTCGTCCCGGCGCATGAACAGCGTCTGGTCGCCGCGAACGACGTCGAGCAACAGCCGCTCATAGGCCTCCGGGGACCGCGCGCCGAAGGTCGCGGCGAAGCTCATATCCAGAGGGACGTGCTGCAGACGAATGCCTCCGGGGCCCGGATCCTTGATCATCAGCCAAAGCTTGACGCCCTCGTCCGGCTGTAGGCGAATGACGAGGCGATTGGGCGAGATCGGCCCAGCCTTGTCGTCGAAGACGGAATGCGGGATGCCCCGAAAGGAGATGACGATCTCAGACACCCGCCCCGGCAACCGCTTGCCAGTGCGCAGATAGAACGGGACACCCGCCCATCGCCAATTGGCGATCTCGGCCTTCAGCGCGACGAAGGTCTCTGTGCTGCTCGGCCGCGGCTGTGGGTCGAGTTCGTCGAGATAGCCTCGCACGGGCGCGCCCCCCGCCATCCCGGCCCGATATTGGCCCCGAATTACCAGCATGTGCGCCGCGCTGCCGTCGATCGGCTTCAGTGCCTTTAGGACCTTGAGCTTCTCATCGCGGAGCGCATCGGCATCGCTGGAGCTGCGTGGCTCCATCGCGACCAAGCAGAGCAGTTGCAAAATATGGTTCTGCACCATGTCACGCATGGCACCGGCCGTGTCGTAGTAGCTGGCCCGCCCCTCGACGCCGAGACTCTCGGCGACGGTGATCTGGACATGATCGATATGCTGGGCGTTCCAGAGCGGCTCGAATAGTGCGTTGGCAAAGCGCAGGGCCAGAAGGTTCTGCACGGTCTCTTTGCCGAGATAGTGATCGATCCGGTAGATCTGCTGTTCGGCGAAGATCCGCCCGATCGCGTCGTTCAACACCCGCGCCGAAGCAAGGTCCTTGCCGAACGGCTTCTCGACGACCAACCGGCTGCGCTCCGTGATCAGCCGGTTCGCTCCGATGCGGTTGCAGATCGGTCCGAAGAGATCGGGCGCGGTCGCGAGGTAGAAGGCGCGGATGCAATCGGCGCGGGGCTGCAGCGTATCGGCGAGCGCACCCCAGCCCTCTTCGCTCAAGGCATCGGCTGCGATGTAAGAGAGCCGTGCGAGAAAGCGATGGAGCGCTTGCGAAGACTGCTCCGTCACTGGGAAGGTGCACGTAAGCGCCGACCCAATCTCCTGCCGGTAGGTCTCTGTGGTGGCTGGCCGATGGGATACGGCGATGATCCGCGCCGAGGACGGCAACTGGCCGGCCAGCTCGCGCTGGTAGAGTGCCGGCAGTAGCTTACGGCGGGTGAGATCGCCGGTACCACCAAAGACGACGTAGTCGAAGGGATCGGTCACGATGGTGCGACTCGTCATAGCGCCGCGCCGCCCGTCAGACTGGCCGCGCCGCCGCGCCATAGACCGACAGAACTCGGCGAACGGCGGCAACGGCGAGCTTGGGGGCGCTGGCCGCCACCCTGCCAGCGGCGACCGCCGGATAGAGGGTGCCGAGATACTGGCTGACCAGAGTCTCCGGAATGACGCGCCCGTCGAGGCGGGCGAAGAGCGCGTCGACGGCAGCGGCTGCTTCCGCGTGGGGCCAGTAGTAGCGAATTCGATCGGAGTAGCTGAAGTGTCGTTGAACGCGCAGCTCGTCGACGCCGCCGTGATAATATTTGCCCCAGTGCTTCGGATCCCGCAGCATCAGACGCTCCATGGTACCGCGGAGCGTCTGATCTTCCGGGATGGGCTCGAGCACGGCCGCTATGTGGTCGAGCCCATAGAAAGCTTCGCGCAACGCGAAGGTGACGCCGGGCCCGACCTTCAGAATCGCGAAGCCGTCCTCGACCAATCGGGCGAGTGCCTCCGGCGGTTGATAGTCGGTCGAATGCGCCTCGAAGACGAATTGCGGGATCTCCTTCAGCGCAGTGCTGAGTTCCCGCGCCTTGTCGCGCTGATAGACGGCCACGTTCTCGTTGCCGAACTCCACCCCGGGCTGGACGACCACCCCGATCGCGCGCTCGAAGGCGCCCTCGAGCCCGAGATCGTGAAAGGCTTGGCGATGGACGTCGACGGTCTTCACCGCCGCATCTCTGTGTGTGACCTCGAGGTGGTCGAGCGCTTCCGTGGCGCCGCCGGGAATCGGCACCTCGGTGCCGACGATGTAGACCGGCGCATCGAAGTCGGCCCCCGCTGCAGCAGCCTCGGAAACTTTGGCGAGCCGCGCCGCGCGCGTCGCGGTCATCTCGTCAGGCAGTGCTTCGCTCTCGTCGGCGCAGCCCATGCTGGTGTCGAGATGTATTTTGGTGAAGCCGGCCTTGACGTAGGCATCGACCATCGCTTCTGCCCGGCCGAGCGCGAGTTCGGGAGGCAGGTGTTTCCAGGGGTTGGGACCCAAATGGTCGCCGCCGAGTATCAGACGCGCGGCGTCGAACCCGATCCTGTCGGCGATCCCCGTCACGAATTTGCGGAAGTCGACCGGAGTCATCCCGGTGTAGCCGCCCTCCTGGTTGACCTGGTTGCAGGTGGCCTCGATCAGGACGGGGCCGTCCTCGTCGAGCCCTTGGCGCAAAGCGGCTTCGATGACGAGTGGATGCGCCGAACAGACCGAGGTGATGCCGACAGGGTCTCCAGCTGCGTGCCGACCGGGAAGGTCACGAAGGAATCGAGTGCTCATGCGACGACTCCGGTGTCATGATCGAGAAAGTTGCCGAGTTCGGCGCGCGTGGAAGCCCCCTCCAGTCCAGCCGAGTCGTGAGCGATGCCTTGGAGGCGCAGTAGATGTCGACCAACGGGCTCGCCGCGCCGCTCGGCTTGTCTCGCCATATCGATGATCCACCCCTTGGCGCTGTGGGCAACCGTTAGGCGCGGCGCCAATTGTTATCTTATGGTAAGTTAATATAATACACAATGTCAATATAAACTTTGCGCACGTAATATTTTATAATTACGTATACCTTTACTTACGGGGCCGTGCGTTACGACTATCTTTACATGTCAACTTTTATTATTTGCGCATGTAACAGGTAAGCTTTCCAATCACGAGATTCTGTTTATGGTGAATGGGCCTCTGGGAGAGGAGCCGCCCCCGGGGCAACCTCACACAACTCTGGATAGGGATCGATGAGCGAAAGAAAGATTCGCAATATGGAAGACTTTGCACGGGCCAGCGGCATTTCTCGTCCGACAGTCTCCAAATATTTTAATGATCCCAGCAGCGTACGCCAGACGACGCGCGGACAGATTGAGCGTGCGCTCCGGGAGTTCGACTACAGGCCGAACTTATTTGCCGTGAATTTAAATCGACGGCGACCGAAGAACATCGGCGTGATCGTTCCGCACATATCGGACCCTTTCTACGCTGGTCTCGTTCAGCAAATCGAGACACGGGCGTTGCAGGAAGGGTATTGGGCCATCGTGCTGAGCTCTCAGGGAGACAGACAGTTGGAAGAGAAGGCTGTTCAGACACTTCTCGCGCTTAAGCTTTCAGGCGCCGTGATGGCGCCGTTGGGTTTTGAATCGGATCCTGGCCTGATCGACAGTCTTCGCGACAGGATGCCGCTTGTCTTCATGGATTCGCGGGTCGGGCACGAAACACCGTTCGTAGGCACGGATAATCTTCAGAGTGTCTCTTTGATGGTCGCGTATTTATGCCGAACCGGGGAATCCCCATGCTACCTGGATATGCCGCCGGTCAATCGCAACGCGATCGAACGCAAGGACGCTTACATTGCAAGCATGCAGCGTCTCGGAAAGGCACCGATCGTGCTCGAAATCTCGGCGCGAAGCTGGGAGTTCGAAGCCATCGGTTTTGAAGAGACGAACAAGATCCTGGACGGCGCGGGATTTCCGACGCGGACCGTGCTCTGCGCGAACGACCGAATCGCGTTCGGCGCGATGGCGGCCGCTTATCAGCGCGGAATGCGGATCGGACGGGAAAACGATTGCGACCTGCGGATCGCCGGTCATGACGACCATCCACTAAGCCGATATGCCTGTCCAGCCTTGACGACAGTTTCTCAGGACTATGCGCAGATCGCGCGCACGAGCCTGGATATATTGCTGCAAGAAATACAGGAGGAGGACGAAACGGCGGCTAAGACGGAGCGCGCGGAGGCCACGCTCCTCGAAGCCAAGTTGATCATGCGCGAATCCGCCTGAGACATTCGGAAACCAGCCCGAGTTTGTCGTGCCGAGCAGAAAGACAGAGAACTGGTCAATGATACCACTGCCGTGGCGTCGCTTGCTGCTACGGCCGGGATGCGGACAGCTCTTTGCGGCCCATCGCTCTAGGCTCCCCAAGGGCGAACATCGCGTAAACGCGCATGCCCAATGCGCAATGGCATCAACAAACTTGATATGGCTTGCCGGAACCTTCGGAGTTTCTCCGATCGATCTCTAATAGCAACAGAGACGCGTCTAATGCGATGGAAGTTCGCTTAGTGGAGCTCACTACGGCCTGAAAGGTGTGATATCCCGGTCGACCCTATACCGGCCGAGGAACATTCGGATTGCTTCTTCGATAACTACTTTATCCGGCGGTATTTCGAGGATCGCAGGCCCGATCGCCATGACCCTTGGCCAAATGATAAATTCCTGGATCAGCCCTAGGAACTGATGGGCCGCGAGTTCAGGATTCTGGCACGATAATTGTCGATCCTCGATCATCTTCTCGATACATACGACGAAGGCCCGGAGGAGGGGCTGTTTGCCAAGACGGTAAAACTCCTGCCCGATCCATGGAAGCCTTCTGGATTCCGAAATGACGAGACGCGTAAAAGCGATCTGATCGGTGTCAGAGACGAATCGGAAAATCGCATCCGCAAAGCGATTTAAGATAGCCTTTGGATTCTCCAGGACGCGGGCCTTGTGCAGATTAGAAAAGATATCGTCCCTGTTGATGCTCGCCCAGTGAAATTCGATCATGGAACGAAAGACGGCTTCTTTGCTTCCAAACTGATTGTAAACCGTTTGACGGGAGACGCCGGCGGCCTCCGCGATACGCTCCAGATTTACGCCATCATAGCCTTCCGCCAAGAAAAGCCGCTTTGCGCCGATGAGAATTGCATCAGCGGACGACTTACCTGACGGACGACGGGCGCGTCGTGCGGACGATACGGTGCTTGCCTTCACGTGCCATTCCGTTCCGCGTCGGGGTTTAAATTGACTTTACGATCAAGTATATAGCGGTTCGAGCTTTCGGGCATCCCTGTGAGTTTGACGAGATGCCGTTCTAGCTCAACTATCAGCCCGGATAGCCTGGTTTCATTGATCTGCTGCAAAGAAATACCTATTGCCATCGCCAAAATTAGACTGTACTGTAAAGTATAAATTGAGCAAGGCTGTCATGAACGATCCGACGACGGTGCAGACATTCCAGGTTGGAGATCTCACGATCTCTCGCATTCCCGAGACGGTACTGTCGGGGTTCGCGCCGCAGGCTCTATTGCCTCGCTGGGATGCCGAACAGGTTCAAGAGCACCTGAATTCGCTGATGCCGGGCTCTCTCGATGAGGCCGGTCGGCGCGTGATCCTCAGCACCCATGCTTGGCTGGTCAGGTCGGCCAGGCACACGATTCTGGTCGATACCGGTATCGGCAACGACAAACTCCGCCCGAGTCCTATGTTCCATCAGTTGAGGACGCCGTTCCTGGCTCGTCTTCAGGAGGCGGGTGCTTCATCTGACGACATCGACTTCGTTCTGCTGACGCACCTTCACACCGACCACGTCGGCTGGAATACGCAACTTGTCGAGGGGCGGTGGGTGCCGACCTTTCGCAACGCTCAATACGTCTTCTCAGGGATCGAGTACGAAGCGCTTAACGTGCTATCGCAGTCCGGCGCCGATCCCCGAGGCTTCTTCGAGGACAGCGTAGAGCCGGTCGTTGCGGCCGGACAAGCCAGGCTCGTTGATCCAGGGCAGTCGGCATTCATCGACAACCTCGTGCTGCATCCCACGCCCGGTCACAGCATCGATCATTGGTCCGTCAGCATGTCCTCGCGTGGCGAGACTGCGTTCTTCGCCGGCGACGTGATGCATCATCCGATACAGGTCTATCAGCCGGCGTGGAGCTCGGTCTTCTGTGCCTCACCGGAAGACGCGCAAAAATCACGCATGTGGGCGCTCCAATTCGCGGCCGACAACGACGCTCTGCTTTTCAGTTCTCACTTTCCCGAAAACTCCGCGGGGCGGATTCGTCGCCGCGGTAGCGGATACAGCTGGCAGTTCGCTTGAAATTTAGTGACGACGGGGGATTCATGCACAACGAAAGCAAGACCGGGAATTCCAAGGTGCGCCTCGGCTGGCAACTATCGGCGGTCGTCTGCGGACTTTATTTTTGCTTCCTGCTCGCCGGTATCGCCGAACCGCAACTTCTGGCGACGCCTCTGTTTGCCAAAGGGGCCGTCAGTCTGGCGATGGTGTTCGCGATTGTCATCATTGTCGCATGCGCGGGCTTGACCGGATATTACGTTTTAAGGACCAGCACATTGCAGGGGCTGATCATAGTTTTCACTGCCGGAGCGGCGTTTCTCTCGGATGCCGGGAGCGCCCATGCCGCCCAGGGAGCGCCAGCAAACGATACCGCCAAGCTCTTGTTCTTCGCCATCCTGCTTCTTTCACTGGGCATCACCTATTGGGCCGCCCGCCGTACGCGCTCCACGAGTGATTTCTACTCCGCCGGCGGCACCATCACGCCGCTTCAAAACGGGCTGGCTCTTGCCGGCGACTATTTGTCCGCCTCGGCGCTGCTGGGATTGACGGCCTTCATCTACACGACGGGTTTCGACGGCGTCGTCTATGCCCTGGGATTCGTGGTGGGTTGGCCGATCGTCGTCTTTCTGGTGGCGGAGCGTTTGCGCAATCTCGGTAAATATACTTTCGCCGACGTCGTAGCTTATCGGCTTTCGAGACGGCCGGCCCGGATATTTGCTGCGTGTTCGACGTTGATCGTCGTGACCGTCTATCTGCTGGCGCAAATGGTCGGCGCTGGCCAATTGATCCGGCTGCTTTTCGGCCTGGATTATACCCTCGCGGTTGTCATCGTCGGCGCCCTGATGATCCTCTACGTCACCTTCGGCGGGATGGTCGCGACGACCTGGGTGCAGATCACCAAGGCGGTGCTGCTGCTGGGCAGTGCCTGCATCGTGAGCTTCCTGACGCTTGCGCAATTCGGCTTCGATTTCGGCGCCCTGTTGGGCAAGGCTGTGTCTGTCGATTCCAGGGGAAGCGCGATTCTGGCGCCGGTCGCCATGGTGAAGGATCCCGTATCAGGGCTTTCCCTTGGACTGGCCCTGATGTTCGGAACCGCCGGGCTGCCCCATGTCCTCATGCGTTTCTTCACCGTGAAGGATGGCGCCGCAGCGCGCCGCTCGGTGTTCTGGGCGACATTGTTCGTCAGCGCCTTCGCTCTTGTCGCGATCGTGCTGGGCTATGGTGCGATCGCGTTGATTTCGGGCGATCCCTCATACGTCGGCAGCAGCGGTGCGGTGATCGGGGGCGGCAATATGGTTGTTCTCCATCTCGCGCATGCCGTGGGTGGGGAAGGGCTGCTCGGGCTGATTTCCGCGGTAGGATTTGCGACCATTCTTGCGGTCGTGGCCGGACTGACGCTTTCGGCCGCGACGTCCGTGTCGCATGATCTCTATGCGAATGTCTTCCGGCTCGGCAAGACTGACGACAATCGCGAGATGTTCGTCTCGCGTGTCGCGACGGTCGCTATCGGCGTTGTTGCCGTCGCGCTGGGCATCGGATTCGAGCAGCAGAATATCGCTTATATGGTCGGCCTCGCTTTCGGCATCGCCGCCAGCGCGAACTTTCCCGTATTGCTGCTGGTGATGTATTGGCGCGGACTGACGACCCGCGGCGCGATCGCGGGTGGGATCGTGGGCCTCGGCGGTTCGTTGGTGCTCACGATCCTTGGGCCTGCGATATGGATCAAGGTGCTTGGGAATGCCGTCGCGGTCTTTCCGTATGATCCGCCGACCGTCTTTACCATGCCGTTGGCTTTTGCCGTGTGCTGGCTGGTGTCAGTGCTCGATACCTCGGCACAAAGCAGCAAGGACAGGCTGGAGTTTTCTTCCGACGGACGTGCCGATGTGGATTTGCCTCTCGCTGACATGCCTCTCCTCGATGTGCCGCGATGACGACGTTTGCCGCGTCGATCCCCTCCACGACCCCATCAGCAGTGAGAGTGAGACTCATGAACGACATCATCGATCCCAGCGCCCGACGCATCGTCGAAGCGGCGCGCAAGGCCAAGGCCGTTTCCGAGGCCACGTTGACGCCGGCCGAAGCGCGGGAGAATTTTCGTAATTCACGCCGGGCACTTTCGCCAGAACCGCCCGCGGTCGCGTTCGTCGACGATCTCAAGGCGCCCGGCCTGGCCGGCCATATCCCGTTGCGGCTGTATCGCGGTGCCGGGACCGACCTCGACGCTGACCTCCCGGTATTTTTGTTTTTCCATTCCGGTGGTTGGGTATCAGGCGACCTCGATACGCACGACGTCGTTTGCCGCTCCATCGCGACGGTCGCGCGCTGCGCGGTGATCGCGGTCGATTATCGCCTTGCGCCCGAACACCGTTTTCCCGCCGCCATCGACGACGGCTGGTCGGCGCTCACGTTTGTGGCGAGCCAGGGCGCGAGCCTCAAGCTGGATACAACGCGGATAGCGGTGGGCGGCGACAGCGCCGGCGGCAATATTGCGGCGACCCTTGCGCTGATGGCCCGAGATGCCGGAGGGCCGCGGCTTTCTCTCCAGGTGCTTGCGTACCCTGCGACCGATTTTTCCACGGAACATGCTTCGTGGGCCACGCTTGCCGATCAGCCGCCGCTGACCCGCGATCGGCTGCGCTGGTTTCAGAAACAATACCTTCGCGACGAAAGGGATCGTCGGGATTGGCGGGTTTCGCCGCTACTTACGCCCGACCTCAAAGGGGTTGCTCCTGCCTTCGTCGCAACCGCTGGCTTCGACCCGCTGCATGATGAGGGTGAGGCATATCTCAAGCGGCTTCTGGCGGCCGGTGTGCGCGTCAGGTCGCGCCGCTTTGGTGGCCAGATCCATGGCTTCATCACTATGGGAAAGGTTGTCCCTGAGGCGACCACGTTGATCGGCGAAATCGCCGCAGCACTTGATTGGGCGTTTCAAGTGGACAAATCACGGAAATGACCGTTTCCGGATGTGTTGAGTTTCCATCGATCGACGGACACCGCAGCCACCGGGCATCATGGGCTAAGCGTCGAATCCGTCAAATGGCCACCATCACTGAATGTCGGTATCATGGTTGTCACCCCACGATCCATTTTAGTGCGACGGCGTCTTACCTTGGTTTGAAGTACATTTATCGAACTCACTAAAAAATGGTGCTTCAACGGCCTGAGAAAGCTTAAGGTGCGGAGGCCTAATATTGGTCCAGTCCGGATCGTTATATTGGTGCGCCAACAGGGACTTCAGTCCGGGAATCAACGGCACGGAAGTAATCACCTTTCGCAGGGCGCTAAGTGCTGTTTGAGCCGCCTCGCCGGCGGGATTAGCCCGGTTGGCGTATACCTCTGCGTTGAGTTTGCAGGTCACGTTAGAAGCGGCAGTGATGCAGCCAGCCCCTCCGATGCTAAGCAGACTATGAAGATGACTATCGTCGCCGCAATAAACTTCGAAACCTTGTTCTGCAAATTGGTGAACGTATTCCGACGTATTTGCAAAATCGCTACTGCTGTCTTTGACGCCTTTCACCACACCCGGATAGGCCTTAAGCAGACGCCGGATCAGGTCGACGCTGATTGGTACCATCGATTGCTGTGGAAAGTGGTAAAGGTAGATAGATGGTGGAGCGCCAATTCGTTCGATGACTTCGCTGAAATATCGGAAGAGACCGTCATCGCTTGGATTTTTGTAGAAAAAGGGCGGCAGAGCTAAGACCCCTCGACAACCGAGGTCTCTCGCCTTCGAAGCGAGTTTGACCGTATCAGTTAACGCCGTGGTGCCGACGCCGGGCAATAGGCGCTCCGCCGGGATGCCGCGCTCGACTAGTCCTTCCATGACATATATTCGTTCCGCGATTCCGAGGGAATTAGCCTCGCCGGTCGTGCCAAGGATGCCCAACCCGTCGCAACCGTTGCGCAAGAGCCAATTGCAATGGTTCGCCATGCGTTCGAGATCGATCGAAAAATCCTTCATCATCGGCGTCGCGACGGCGGCGTTCACGCCCCCGTAGAGGGTCTTTTCGGCGCTATTTTGAATGCTCAATTTGTCACGCCTTCGTTCTTCGGGCCAAGGAAATCAATCCTTTGTTACAAATTTGTAGCGCAAGATTCAGAATACGGTATACTGAAACTCCTCGTCAGGCGCAACAGTCGTTGGAGGCGAAAAATGCATCGCGGGATGTCAACGATGGCCTTACACTTGCGATCAAGTTGAAGCTTCGGCTTTGGTGGATCGTATTTTTGCTTTGGACGGGATCAGATCGCTCGGGAAGGATCTGCAGTAGCCACTGTCCGTCGGGGAAACTAGTGGGCACGAACAACAGGATTTAGTAACGCGACTGTCGCAACGGCGACAGCCGCAGTTGGTACTCATGAAACAACGTTGGTCGACGGCGGAGTGTTCTTAAGCGTACCCTGAGGCGTGGCCATACTTAGGCGATTGACGAGAGTAAGGAGCCGGAAGGAAGCCCTTTTCTGGGAGCCAAAGGTATTCGGTCGATACCTGCCGGAGAGCCGCATTGACTTAGAGTTTCCTGGTTGGATTATCTAGAGTAGAGTCGTCGTTCATGATCACGTGCGAACTCATTCGTGTTGGAGTCGTCGGCATCGGCGCTATCGGCGCCGACGTGGCCCAGCGATTGGACGCTGGTGTACCTGGTCTCAAGCTTGTCGGAGTTGTCGGCCGAAATCCAACTGCAGCGGGTCAAAAAGTTGATTCGCTCAAGCTAAATGCGAAGATCGCGAGCGACTTGAATGAGCTTATCGATTGGTCGGATGTCATCGTGGACTGTTCGACGGGAGCGACGTTCGACGCGATCGCTCGGGCGGTGCTTCAAGCAAGACGGACGATCATTACCGTCAATAGCACTGCACTTTTAAGTCATCCCGACCTCCTTGAATTTGCCAAGCGTTCCGGCGGCCGACTTTTGGTAGCCACGGGGGCGACTGCGGGACTCGACGGAGTCGTCGCTGCTGCAGAGGGGGAGATTCGCAGTGTGCGTATTGTTCAACGCAAGCCGCCGCGCGGACTGGCGGGAGCGCCGTATATTCGCGACAATGGCATAGAGATCGAGGGCCTCTCACATCCGTTGAAGGTCTTCGAAGGAAATGCTCGTGAGGCGGCGAGAGCTTTTCCCCTAAATGCCAATGTGATTGCATCGCTCAGCCTGGCGGGTATGGGTCCGGAACGAACCAGAGTTGAGATCTGGGCGGACCCAACACTGGAACGCAATGTACAGCACTACGAAGTTGAGGCCGATGCCGTTCGGTTCAGCGTGACTGTCGAAGGCGTGCCTGACCCGCTCAACCCCCGCACGAGTCGTTTGACTTCGCAGAGCGTGATCGCGACCCTGCGAAGATTGGCAGCGCCGGTCCAGATTGGGACTTAGTGTGAAATCCGCAAAGTGTTTCTTTAGAGACCAATTTCGGTCCGATTGGGGTAGCGATGGCTAAATGGGATCCGGGTCAGTATGGCCGATTTGGCGATCAACGTCTTCGACCGGCATTAGACTTATTGGAGCGCGTTCCTCACAGCGACCCGAGGTCTATCTGGGATCTCGGCTGTGGCACGGGTAACGTGACCCAAATCATTTGCCAACGATGGCCGAACGCGACGGTGGTCGGAATGGATTCGTCCGCGGAAATGCTCGCGAAAGCAAAGAGCATCAGCAACGTTACTTGGATTGAGGGGGACATCTCCAAATGGGCTCCCCCAGAAGCAACTGACCTCATTTATTCCAACGCAACTCTGCACTGGCTTCCGGAGCATCATCTCTTGTTTCCGAGGCTCGTTCGACAATTGCGCGCCGGTGGCGTACTTGCCGTGCAGATGCCGAGAAATGGGAAGGCTTCGTCGCACCAGGCAATATTGGCAGCGGTCGAATGTGGTAGTTGGCGCGAAGCATTGGAGCCGGTTGTTGCTTCGATGCCTATGACGGAAGACCCGAGTTCGTATTATGCTTGGCTAAATGATCTAGTCGGCAAGCTCGACATTTGGGAGACCGAGTACCTTCACGTCCTCGAGGGTGACAACGCCGTAGCCGAATGGACGAGAGGGTCCGTCCTAAAGCCATTTCTTGACGCACTTGCTCCGGACCAGCGAAGCGAATTCTTCGAGGAGTACGCAGGGCGTGTGAATCTTGTATACCCCAAGCAATCTGATGGTCGGACACTGTTTCCGTTTCGGCGTTTGTTTCTCGTCGCGCAGCGTTGAAGGCGGAGACTGGGCGCTACAGGGCTATGTCGTCCGAAGACGTCTTTTTGCCACTGCCGCCCGACGCTCGGTGGCCGCGGCGTTACGCTTTGGAGCACTCACGACGCGCGCTTCATAGGCATCGACGACCGCCGTCATATCTTCGGCCGTTTGGCGGAGATGCCGTTGCATTAGGTCGGACGCCCGGGAGCCGTTGCCAGTGCTGAGAGCGTCGAGAATATCGCTGTGAAATTTTTGCGAATTCCTTAGGTGATCGGCGTACGCTTGCGTCTCGTCACCCTTCTGAGCTTGGACCAGCAGCGAGGAGCGATGGAAGAGGATCAGTCGCTGCAGCGACCTCAGGAGTCGGACGAGATGCTCATTGCCGCAATACTTGAGGATGGCGGCATGGAACGTTGTGTGCTCCTTCGCGGCACCTGCGTAGTCCCCTTCGTCGATTTGGACCTCTGCCGTCTTTATCGAACGCCGCAACTGGTCGATCGTAGCAGACGGCAGCCTTCCGGCCGTTTCTTCGGCCGCAAGAGCCTCAAGTGCGGCACGGCAAGCATAAAGGTTGGTCAAGTCATCTGGAACTGTTTTGCGGACCATATAACCAGCGCCGACCGGAACGAGAACGCCATCCTGCTCCAGCTTGCGCATCGCTTCCCGAGCAGGTGTTCTACTCACCTTAAACCGCTTGGCTAGTTCGATATCCTGCAAGCGATCACCAGGGGCGATCTCTCCCGAGATAATTCGATCCCATAGAACCTCATAGATCTGTTCGAACAAGGGGCGGCGTGTGACCTTTGAACTCATGACCCCTCGATATGATCTGCGCTGTCGAACATAGTTTGATGAGCTGTACCAGGGTGGCGCGAAGTATTCACGCGTTCCGGTAGGCTACCCCTTTCATTGTCTCAACGGGAATCCGATTCGAAGTACCAGTGTAAGGGCAGTTGTTGCGGTGACAACTCTCGCCCCGAAGGGGCGAGCTTCCGCTTTGGCCATTCGTCCTGTTTCCGTCTGGCTTTCCGACTCGGTCCACCGCCATCTCCTGAATCCTTGCAGAGGCTGATAAGCACTTCGCGACCTAGCGAACAACGTTCATCGCCGACACGAATCCGTCACGTGGTTAAGTCCAACGCCTTATAAATCCTCCATTATTTTCGATATAAAGCTCAAAAATCGTATATTTTACAATGACCTCTTGACAGTGTGGCAGTATACCGAATACCAAATTGGTGTTCAGTGCTCTCGCAAAGTCTTGATTTGATTTTGCGGAACACCGTTTGTGAAAGCGCAGCTGGCCCCTCGCTCGACGAGAAGCCAGAGTGGAGTGGGTATGCTCACGAGAATCCCATGCATCCTGATGCGAGGAGGCACGTCGAAAGGCCCGTACTTCGTGGCCAGCGACTTGCCTCCGGAGCGGAGCTTGCGCGATCGGGTTTTGTTGGCGGCAATGGGTTCGCCTCACGCCCGCCAGATCGATGGAATCGGCGGCGCCGAACATCTCACCAGTAAAGTCGCAATAGTCAGCCCTTCGAAGCATCCAGGTGCGGACGTCGACTACTTATTCGCTCAGGTCGGGATAACGGAAGCTGTTGTCGATACGACTCCGAACTGCGGAAACATTCTAACCGGTGTAGGGCCGTTTGCCGTGGAGCGTGGCCTGGTTAAAGCGGCGCATCCGACGACGCGGGTTCGCATTCACAATGTGAACACTGGAGCGTTAGTCGAAGCGATCGTCCAAACACCGAATGGCATTGTCGAATACGAGGGGACCGCATCGATCGATGGCGTCAACGGTTCGGCTGCGCCGGTCGGTCTCATGTTCAGAAATATCATAGGCGGCAGTGCGGGAGCGATGTTTCCGACCGGGCGCCCGCGCGAGGACATCGATGGTGTTCCCGTGACCATGATGGACGTCGGGCATGCCATGGTTTTCATGCCCGCCGCGTCGCTGGGCGTGACGGGTTATGAGACGAAGCCTGAGCTTGACGGTAACAACGATCTCCTGGCGCGTATCGAGGCAATTAGGCTAGAGGCCGGCCGGCGAATGGGTCTTGAGCCCATGAAGGCATTACTTCCGTTGCCGACACTTATTGCGCCACCCCGAAGGGATAACGGCACGGTCACGGCGCGCAATTTCTTGCCGCACACGCTCCACTCAGCGCACGGCGTTACACAGACCATTTGCACGTCGTCAGCTTGCGTTGTCCCCGGGACCATTTTCGATGATGTCCTGCGGCCTGGCTCGCGCTCCAGTCACGTGGTCATAGAGCACGTAAGTGGGGTTATCGAGGCGGATGTGGAGACCGAGCGGGATTCCGACGGCCAAGTGAGGCCAATCGGCGTGGCGGTCGATCGAACGTGCCGCAAGTTGTTCGAGGGCTTTGTCCTTGTACCAGGCTCTGTTTGGGACGGACGGCTCGAAAAAAAGTAGCCGTCGACGGAATGTATTTTTTTGTGGCGCCGCGAAGTTTCGCGATCGTCAATCATGTGGGAAGGCGAGAAGGAAGATTTTGATGAGTGAATCCGCAGAGAAGCGCATCGAGCAGTTGAAATTGGAGTTGCCTAAGCCAAGTGCGCCGACCGGCAATATCGCGCCCTACGTGATTGCGGGTCCGCTCGTTTTCCTGTCGGGGCAATCCACAGTTTGGAACGGCGAGGCGCGTTTCCTGGGATCTGTGGGACGAGAATTCAATTTGGACCAAGCGAAGGAAGCCACCAAGCTTTGCGCCCTCAATTTGCTGGCTCAGTTGCGGGTCGCGTGTGGCGGTAATCTGGACCGAGTTGCTCAGATTATAAAGGTCACGGGCTTTGTGCAGGTGGCGGACGGATTCAAAGAAATTCCGCAGGCCGTTAACGGCGCGTCCGACCTGTTTGTTGCCGTGTTCGGAGAGAGTGGCGTGCATTCCCGAACCACCGCTGGAGTGAGCATGCTTCCTAGAGGCTCGGCTGCGGTTGTGGAAGCGATAGTATCGCTCAAATAAGGATCGTTCTCGTGATTCAGGTCTGGGGGCGCCGAAGCTCTGGAAACGTCATCAAGGTTATTTGGTGTCTCCGCGAGCTCGACCTTCCCTTTCACGTATGGGAGGTCGGTGGAAGGTTCGGTCAGACGAAGGAGCGTTGGTTTCTCGAGTTGAATCCCAATGGCCTCGTACCCGTTTTTCACGACGATGACGGATACGTGGTCTGGGAGTCCAACGCGATCGTGCGTTATGTCGCGGCGAAGTATGCCATGGGAACGCTATGGCCTGATGAATGTCGCGCACGGGCCGACGCCGACCGTTGGATGGATTGGCCACTTCTGGTCCAGCCTCACATGACGAACCTGGCCGCTGGTCTTGTGCGCTCTCCCGAGCAGCGACGGGACGCCGTCCAGTTAAAAGAAGCACGGCAAGCAGCCGTTGCGATTTGGGCGACGCTAAATGAGCATTTAGTCGGACGCGAATTCGTAGCGGGTAAGAACTTTACGATGGGGGACATCGCAATTGGTCATTTGGCTCACCGGTGGTTCAACCTGGACATCGATCCGCCCGAGATGAGGGCTCTTAGCCGTTGGTACGAGCGTCTCACAGAAAGACCTGCCTTCCAGGCAGAGATCATGAATGCATGCGCGCGCCCCGCGAAAGCAGGCCCTGCGTTTAGGACAAGCCGCGTCGATCGATCGTTTGATGTTCCAAGAGCAAGGGGGCTTGAGCAATCCGCATTCGATGGATTGTAGGTTTGTGTCGGTTGTCACCACGGCTGCCGAGAGGTTGGGCACGGTCTGCCTAACTCTTCGTATTGACGTCACATTTCGATCGCTGCTAGGGGCTTTTGTCGAGTTTCGTATTTAGATATCGAAGTCTCTATAATAGAAACTAACGGAATCATGAGAAGGGCACCTCGGAAGTAATTTCCGGGGAGGGGGATCTGTTGTCTGTAAACACTTGGGGGTTAATCATGGATATCTGTCGGAAGTTGGTTGCTTCATCATTTCGAGCTTCTGTAGCAGCGTTGCTGCTATCGACCTCTGCTACTGCACTCTTCGCGCAGGACAGTTCGGTTCAGAAAGAAATCTCTGAACTCAAAGCGCTGATCAATGCGCAAAACGCACAAATCGACGAACTCAGGGCTGCGGTCAAAGATCAGAAGACAGAGACCCGCAAGACAAAGGAAGCGATCAAGGTTGTGGCCGAGCGCCCAGTCGCTCCACCGCCATTACAGTACAAGACGCCGGCGCCCGCCTTCGACAAGAGCTGGACTTGGGGTGTGGTGAAATTCACGCCCGGCGGATACATCGCCGCCGACAGCGTATTTCGGACGCGCAACGACAGCTCCGACATGGGAACCTCGTTCACAGGAATTCCAACTCTGAATAGTCCGCTCGCGCATATGAACGAACAACGCTTCTCGGCGCGAGGTTCGCGCCTGTCGTTACTCGCGGAGGCGCCGGTAAGTCCGTCGATGTTCGTGACCGGATACTACGAAATGGATTTTAACGGTGGCGGTACGACGAGCAACTACACTCAAACCGATGGCTGGACACCTCGAATTAGACAAGCGTTCGTGAACGCCGATTATCTGGATAGTGGCTGGCACGTGCTGGCGGGACAGGCCTATTCTCTGGTGACGACCAACACGAAGGGCATCACGCCGCGCAACGAAGATATCCCCCTGGTGATCGAAAACAACGACGTCGCTGGTTTTGCCTACGCTCGTCAACCGGGTATTCGGATCACCAAGGACTTCGACAAGACTTGGTGGTTTGCTCTGTCGGCCGAAGAATCCGCAACGACGTTCGGCGGGACTGGTTGCAATAACGTCGTAGCTAATTCGTCCGCTTTGCCTGCGGCGTCTGCCACCAACTTTGGTGCGGCTACCGGGGTTGCCGGCATCTCATGCCTTGCAACCGGCGCCTCCGGCTACGGCCAAACAGGTCAGAATCAACAATTATCCATCAACCAGATGCCCGACATTGTCGGCAAGGTCGCTTATGAAGGGAAGGTCGGAGATCGCGACATACATATCGAAGCCTTCGGCGCTTATCGTAACTTCTACGATCGGGTGAATTACGGGGCACTCACTGCAGCCGGCTTTGCTGGAGGGTCGACAAACCAATCGACCAGCGGTTATGGCGTCGGCGGTGCGATCGTGGCGACCCTTATACCGAAGCTGCTCGATTTCCACTTCAGCGGTCTCTACGGCGAAGGGATGGGTCGCTATGGATCCACCACCTTACCAGATGCGACGCTTGCGACCAACGGCGCCATTACGCCTCTCAAGAATATTGATCTCTTCGGCGGTTTGGTTCTCCATGCGACGCCTCAGATCGACGCTTATCTCTACGGCGGTATCGAAAAGACAGCCGCCGCTTATGGCTTGGGAGGAGCGACCGCAACTAATCCAGGAGGTTACATCGGGTATGGCGTGCCAACGCTGAGCAATGCCGGTTGCAATATCGAAGGCGGGACGTGCGCAGGTGTGACCGGCGACATCTGGGAAGTGACGACCGGTTTGTGGGACAAGCTTTATGAAGGTCCGTGGGGCAACATTCGCGTCGGCGCCCAATACCAGTACGTGAGGCGAGATCTACTGCCAGGCCTCGGTGGCCTAAAGGCCTCTACCGACGACAACATCGTCATGACCAGCCTTCGATACTATCCCTTCTAGGACGATCTCTACACGGCAGCGCATGGCCCGCGCTGCCGTGATTTGTTATCACTAATCAGAACGCTCGCTTCGTTTCGCCTAGGATTGGAATGGACCAGAACTGCGCAATACCCCTTCGCATAATCGCGCCTTCGGATGAGTCAGCCGAGGCGCGCGGAGTTTTTCGATTGACGGGTCGTTGCGGCGGTGGCAACATTCGGTCTCTAAAATCGAAAGTGAGGTTGCTGACTGTGAAAATGGAATCTGGACCGGGCGGCTCGCAGACCGTCGATCGGGCGCTTGTCGTATTGAAGATCATCGCTTCCGAGAATGGTCCGGTCTCTCTCGAAGAGGTCGTAGAGCGTTCTGGTTTGCACAAAAGCATCGCCTATCGGCTCCTCCGATCTCTCGAGAACGCTGGCTTCATCGGGCGCGGCCCGACAGTCGGCGGTTACACGCTCGCGGCGACGTTCCTGTCGATGAGCGTGCTCGCTGTATCTCGGATGGACATCCGGGGCCGCGCGCGACCTCTGATGGAGGAGATCAGTTCCCGTCACCGTGAAACAGTCTCTCTCCACGTGCGCAGCGGTGACCTTCGCGTATGCGTGGACGTAATCGACGGTTTGCACGCCGTTCGCCGAGCCGTACCGATCGGAGAAACCCTTCCGCTCTTTGCGGGAGAGACGGGTCGGATGCTGATGTCCGAACTTTCCGAGACCGAGCTCTCTCCGCTCATGGCTGCGGCCGCCAAAGCCAACCAAAATCCGGACCGAATTCGCGCTGACATCGTTCGGGCTCGGCAACAGGGTTATTTCATCGGCATCGGGGTGCGCACTCCCGATGTTGGTTCGGTGTCGGTCCCAATCTACGGATCCGTCGGCATCTTGGGGGCTGTGACGATTTCGGGACCTGCCAGCCGATGGAATCGGGCTGCAATGAAAGCTGCTCTGCCTTCGATCCTTTCGAGCATCGCGGTCGTATCGGATACCTTAGGGGGCGGCGCGTCGCTCGCCCGGGGAACCGAGGCCAAGCGAACCTGAGAATTTAGACGCGCCGCGAAAGTCGCGCTGGCGCTTAGAGACATGGAGCCAAGGATGATCACTCGCATACCCGCAGTCATGTACAGGGGAGGTACCTCAAAGGGGCCGCTTTTTCTCGCGTCCGATCTCCCGAACGATCCGGGCGGCATATTGGATCGGGTCATGCTTGCGGCGATGGGATCCCCGCACCCCCGCCAAATCGACGGCATTGGTGGAGCAGAGTCTCTCACTAGCAAAATCGCAATCATATCGAAGTCTGCACGGTCCGACGCCGACATCGATTACTTCTTTGTCCAGGTAAATCCTGACAGCCCAATCGTTGACTATGCTTCTAACTGCGGCAACATGTTGAGTGCGGTCGGGCCGTTCGCCATCGAAAATGGATTGATTGCCGCCGGCGATCCTACGACCACGGTCAGGATCTATAATACCAACACCGATTCCGTCATCATCGCGGAACTGCAAACTCCAAATGGTACCACCACGTATGAAGGCGATGCCGCGATCGACGGCGTCAATGGAACCGCATCTCCTGTAAGACTGAACTTTGTCAAGAGTGTAGGAAGCAAGACAAAAAAGCTGCTCCCGACCGGGAAGGTTCGCGAAATAATTCAGGACGTCGAGGTCACGTTAATTGACGTCGCGGTTCCGATGATGATCGTTTCGGCGGCGGCGGTAGGTAAGCGTGGAAACGAAAGCAAGCCAGAACTAGATGCGGACAGGCCGCTAATCGCGCGGCTCGAAAAAATGCGCAACGAAGCCGGCCGTCGAATGGGTTTAGGCGATACGTCGAACCTCGTCATTCCAAAGCCGGTCATGGTATCGGCTCCGACCAAGGGGGGAGTGATCGCATCCCGCGATTTCGTACCGTACAATTGCCACGCGACGCACTCCGTCACAGGCGCAATGGCGTTGGCGACGGCGTGCATTTTGCCGGGAACGGTAGCCAGCGACCTTGCGGTGCTGCCCAAATCGCAGGTGAAGAAGATCGCGATTGAGCATCCAGGTGGAGTGATCGAGGTTGAAACGGAATCGGTCGGATCTGATCTTGCGGGTTTTGAACTTAAGCAGGCATCTCTAATTCGGACATGCCGAAAGTTGTTCGAAGGTTGGATCTGCATCCCCAGCAGCGTCTGGGATGGCAAGACCGGTCTTCAGAGTCCGTCACGCGCGGTCGCATAGGTTACGCCGACTGAACCAGAAGAGACCTGGCAAGAGTAAGGAGTAAGAAATGCCGATACAGCGGTTCGAACAGTCGGCCAAGTTCGTCAAAACCGTGCTGCACAATGGTGCCGCCTATCTGGCCGGTAGGCGGCCGCGCTCCGATCGTTACGTGAAGAGTCTATCCGATCTTCTCAGCGTCAACTCGGTGTGGGAGTGCTGGTTCCCCCCAAGGCCAGGCGCCGTCGCGACCGTTCATGCAGGTAACGCCGATGTCTTCGCTCTTCGCGGTCCAGATTAGGATCGTCGCTGCCATTTAGCGGTAGCGCACAAGGCCACATGGAATTCACGCGGATCAAGCGTCGAAGCTGGATCTCAGGAAGAAATGACAGTGCTGACAAGCGACGTAACTTTCCAACCAACGCGTTCGGGCCCAGTCTCATGAGGGTAGACACGGCCATCAGTTCGATGTGGCGCTATCGTGACGCTCTATCGCTCGACGATATCGATCGTTGCGTCACGATGGGGGAGGGTTGGACCCCTCTTTTGGACGCGCCTCTAACTGCCAAGCGGCTTGGTTGTGATCATTTACTGATAAAGGACGAAAGTCAGAATCCGACCGGGTCGTTCAAGGATCGTAGCGCGTCCTATACCATTAGTCGGCTGAACGGCGGCAACGTCGAGGGTATTGTTCTGAATAGCACCGGCAATGCAAGCGCAGCGTTCGCGGCTTATGCGAGCAGAGCCGGAATGAAATGCGTCTGCCTGGTTCCGCGCGACGTCTTGGAAGCTAACATCCTTCAGATCCAATTGACGGGTGCAGAACTCGTCTTGGTCGACGATTGGAGCACAGTCAGCAGAATGTCTGACGATATCGCGAACGCGAGAGGGCTGAAGAACATTTCTGCAAATCGAACGCCGTTCCGGGTCATCGGTAAGACGAGCCTTGGCTTCGAGATTGTAGAGCAATTGGGCTGGCGTTTCCCAGAATACGTGGTCTGTCCGACAGGGGGGGGCACTGCTCTATTGGCGCTCAAGCAAGCGTTCGACTGTCTGAAGGAAGGCGGCGACGCCCAAGGCGCGATTCCTCGGTTGATCATAAGCCAATACCAGGGGTGTTCGCCGCTCGTTGAGGCATTTCGTGCCGGACAAACAACAGTGCAGCGTTGGGATCGAATTGATACCCCGAGAGGCGGCATGAGGACCCCGTCGCCGAGTTTGGCTCCAGCGGTCTTGGATGCGATCTCTACGGGCGGCGCATATGCAATCAGTCCGAACGCCGCAAAGCGGGCGCTCCAACGGCTTGCCAAGGACGACGGGATCCTCGTCGGGCTCGAAAGCGGAACGGCACTGGCCGCGCTCGAAGCCGGACTCGGCTTCGGTGAAATCTCCGCCCGTTCCACAATTGTGATCGTCAATTCGGCGAGCGCGCTGAAGTCGGACTTGGCGTTTTCCTATTGTAGCCCTGAATTTCCAAAGCTGGAGACGTAAGATGAGAATCATCGGCTTATTGATCGTCGTGACGTGCTTTTCGGCCGGACAGTTCGCTCGGCCCTGTCTCGCCGAAGATCTCACTGGGACACTGAAGAAGATAAAGGATACGGGTACCGTCACCTTGGGAACCCGTGAATCCTCCAAGCCGTTTTCATATCTGGATCAAGACAACCAGACGGTTGGCTTCTCCGTCGACGTTTGCCGGAAAGTAGTCGATAAAATCAAGATCGTTACAGCGTCCCCTGGTCTGAAGATCAAATATCTTACCACGGCGCCCTCAGCGCGTATTCCGCTGCTGGCAAACGGGACGATTGATATGGAATGCAGCACCACGTCGATGTCGCTATCGCGCATGCGCCAAGTCGGCTTCTCCTCGCCGTTTTTCGTGGTCGGAGCGAGGATCCTTACGAAGACGGACTCCGGGGTTAAGGACTGGGAGGATCTGAAGGGCAAAGTGATAGGTGTCCCGCAAGGAACGAATGGCGAGAAGACAGTGAAATCTCTTGTTGAGACGCCACCCTTTAAGGGGACTGAGGTCATAACGTTTCCCGATCATGCGGCCGGCGTACTGGCGCTCGAGACCGACCGCATCGATGGATATGTCACCGACGATGTCGTGTTGTTGTCGCTTAGGGACGACGCTCGTTCAAAGAATCAATTAGCGGTCGTAGGGCGTCCGCTGACCTTCGAGACATATGCGATTGTTATTCGGCGAGACGATCCGGATTTCAAGCTCGTCGTGGATACGGCGCTTGCGGAACTCTACCGCTCAGGCGAGATCCACGACATCTACAAAAAATGGTTCGGGCCGCTCGATGTTCCGATGAGCGAAGCGAACTCGTACGTATACAAGATCGGCGGGATAGTGCAGTGAATTATCATTGGCACTGGTCGATCCTCGTAGAGCAACCATATTTATCCTGGTTGGCGCACGGGCTCGCCGTCACGCTCACACTCTCCGGACTAGCATGGCTAATCGCGCTTCCTTTGGGAACCTTGATAGCCGTGTTGCGAACCGGCCCTTGGAAGATCGGCAGGGTGATCGGCGCGTGCTATGTTCGGGTGTTTCGGAACGTGCCGCTAATCGTACAGATGTTCCTCTGGTTCTTCGTGTTTCCGGAAGTGGTGCCAAAAACCTTCGGCTTCTTCCTGAAGCGGCAATTGCCCTTCCCGGAGTTTACCATGGGGTTGCTTTGCCTGAGCTTCTATAGCGCCTCCCGTCTTGCCGAGACGATCCGGTCGGGATTGGAAACAGCGGGCTCAGGGCCCAAAAACGCCGCACTCGCTTCCGGATTGAGCTACGTCAAGACATACCGCTTCGTTCTATTGCCGATGGCATTCCGGCTCGTCATTCCTCCGCTCACATCGGAGTTTTTGGCGATATTCAAGAATTCATCTGTTGCGTTGGCAATTGGCGTCCTGGAGATCACGGCCGAGTCGCATCAGATCGAGAGCTTCACCTTCCAGGGATTTGAAGCCTTCACTGCGGCGACCGTACTATATGCGCTCATCTCCTTGATGTGTCTTATTCTTGCCGGGCTCTTTAAGCGCTACCTTTCGAACGCGGGCGGCCTCGGAGCGGAGGTCGCTATCAAATGAGTTCGTTTGATTGGACGGTAATCACGCGGAATGTACCCTGGCTGTGGGCTGGCATGCAGCTAACTCTGTTGCTGACCGCTCTTGCGGTGGTCGGCGGCATAACAGTCGGTGTGTTAGTTGCGATTTGCCGTCTTAGTTCGTGGAAGCCGCTTTCGCTCTTAGCAAAGATTTACGTAGACCTGTTCCGTTCAATTCCGCTCGTTCTAGCGGTTTTTTGGTTCTACTTTATGGTTCCGATCATAACGGGTCAGCCGGTGGGGCCGTTTTATTCCATTGTGATCGCGTTCACCTTCTTCGAAGGAGCTTACTTTTCGGAAATCGTTCGCGCCGGCATTCAGGGAGTTAGGCGGGGACAATTGTCTGCTGCGCTCGCGACGGGGCTGACCCACTTCCAAGCGATCCTTCATGTGGTGCTGCCTCAGGCAGTTCGTAGCATGTACCCACTGCTCGTAACGCGATCAATCATCATTTTTCAGGACACCTCATTAGCATTCGTTGTTGGCCTCACGGACTTTCTTACCTCGGCCAACATCATTGCTAACAGGGAAGGCCGTCCCATCGAGATCTATTGTTTCGTAGCCCTAGTGTACTTTGTTGTGTGCTACGCGGCTGAGCTCGGACTGGATCGGACAACAAAGAGGGTGACGCGATGATCATGATCGAAGCAGTCGACAAGTGGTACGGTCAGCTACAGGTACTGTCCGAGTGCAGTGCATCGATCGACCAGGGTGAAGTCGTGGTCGTTTGCGGGCCGTCCGGCTCCGGTAAGAGTACGTTGATCAAGTGCATCAATGGTCTCGAGGAGTTTCAGAAGGGACAGATTACGGTTGATCGCGAGCCGATCAAGTCGGCCAGTACGAACATTTACAAGCTTCGTTCCAAGGTCGGAATGGTTTTCCAAAATTTCGAGCTTTATCCGCACCTGACCAGCATCGAGAACATCACCCTGGCACCCATGAAGGTACTCAAGCGATCTCGCGAGGAATGCGTTCAGAGGGCGAGGAAGTTACTCCAGCAGGTAGGGCTTTCCGCTCACGGTGAGAAGTATCCGTCGCAGCTCTCGGGCGGCCAGCAGCAACGTGTGGCCATTGCGCGGTCTCTAGCGATGGATCCGATAGTCATGCTGTTCGATGAGCCGACATCGGCTCTCGACCCGGAAATGATCAACGAGGTGCTTGACGTAATGGTCGACCTGGCGAAGTCGGGAATGACGATGGTGGTAGTTACGCACGAGATGGGGTTCGCCCAACGGGTCGGGAGCCGCGTCATTTTCATGGATGCGGGTAAAATAGTCGAGGATCGAAAGTGTCCGGACTTCTTCTCCAACCCTAATTCCGACAGGGCGAAAGCCTTCCTGTCGAAGATCGTCAAACACTAAGAAACCAACCGGAGACTATCATGATCGAGATCGAATCCACGGCCAACATGGCCTCGAAGCTGTATGCCACCATGCGGTTAAAGCTCGGCGTCGTTCGCAAGCGATTGAAGAAGCCGCTCACCTTGGCGGACAAGGTTCTTCTCGGCCACCTCGACTCTCCGGAAACGCAGGAGTTGGAGGCGGGCAAGAGCTATCTCGCGCTGCGCCCCGATCGGGTGGTCTTTCAAGACGTCCTCGGGCAAAGCGCGATGCTGCAGTTCATGCAGACGAAGCGTGAACAGGTTGCGGTGCCCACGACCATCCACTGCGATCATCTTATTCAAGCGAGAACGGAGGGCGAGTCGGACTTGCGAGAGTCGATCGACGAAAGCAAGGAGGTCTACGACTTTTTGCGATCCGCCGCGATGAAATACGGTTGCGGCTTTTGGGAGCCGGGTGGTGGCATCATCCATCAGGTTGTCCTCGAACACTACGCGTTTCCGGGTGAGCTTATTATCGGGACCGACTCGCACACTCCGAACGCCGGCGGGCTCGGAGCCTGCTCGGTAGGCGTCGGCGGAGCCGATGCCGTCGACGTCATAGCGGGGTTGCCGTGGGAAGTGCTCTATCCGAAGCACATTGCAGTCTACCTGACTGGGGAGCTGAACGGTTGGAGCGCGCCAAAGGACGTTATTCTCTACGTCGCGGGGCAACTCACGGTCTCTGGGGGAACCAACGCGATCGTGGAATACATCGGACCAGGCGCACGGACCATCAGCGCCACCGGTAAGGCCACGATCACGAACATGGGCGCGGAGCTTGGGGCGACGACGTCGATGTTCCCCGCTGACGAACGGATGGCGGTCTACCTCAGCGCTACCGGCCGCGACTACCTGGTCCCCCTGATGAGACAGAACCTTGATCTTTTGGCTCCCGATCCGGAGGTTGAGGCAGACCCGGAGGCCTACTACGATAAGGTGATCCGGCTGGATCTCAGCACGCTTGAGCCGCACATTGTCGGACCGCATTCTCCGGATCGGGCCCGGCCGCTCTCGAAACTGGCCGCGGAATTGGCTGATAGTCGGAACGGCTTCGTCGACAAAATCTCGTCAGCATTGATCGGAAGTTGTACGAACTCGTCGTACCAGGACATGAGCCGTGCTGCCGATATTGCGAAGCAGGCAACTGCTAACGGATTGAAGGCCGCGGTTTCTCTCCTGGTTACCCCGGGTTCCGAGCAGGTCCGCGCAACCATCGAACGCGATGGTCAGATGGATGCCCTGAAGCAGATGGACGCCACCGTTCTGTCCAATGCTTGTGGACCTTGCATAGGGCAATGGAGAAGGGCCGCCTCAGCAACGACCGAGCCAAATACGATCGTCACATCGTATAATCGCAACTTCCCCAAGCGCAACGATGGCCAGCCTACCACCATGAATTTCATCGCCAGCCCTGAGGTGGTTACAGCGCTCGCATTCGCAGGTCGGCTTTCGTTCAATCCAATGACCGATACTCTTGTTGGTGGCAACGGTAAGCCGTTCAAATTCGATCCGCCGAAACCGGCTCCAGAAGTCCCGGCCGCCGATTTTGAGCGGGGGCGGACCTATTATGTCCCGGCACAGGACGGCCATCGGGATCTCGAGCTGAAAATTGACCCCAATAGCGAGCGCATACAGCGACTGTATCCTTGGCCGGCTTGGAATGGTGAGGACTTTGTCGATTTGCCGGTTCTCCTGAAGACCAAGGGCAAAACCACGACTGATCACATTTCCCCGGCTGGATGGTGGCTTCGTTACCGAGGACACCTCGATAAGTTCAGCGACAATATGTTCATGGGTGCGATCAACGCCTATACGGACACTGCAGGGCACGGAAAAAACGTCATAACGGGAGAAATCAATCAGCCATTCTCGAAAATCGCGCGTAGCTACAAGTCGCGTGGCATAGGGTGGGTAGCGGTTGGCGACTTCAATTATGGGGAAGGCAGCAGTCGCGAGCACGCGGCTCTTTCTCCCCGCCTTCTCGGTGGCCTCGCCGTCATCACGAGGAGCTTCGCTCGAATTCACGAGACTAATCTTAAGAAGCAGGGGCTGTTGCCGCTCACCTTCAAGAATGTCGAAGATTATGAGCGTATTCGGGAGGATGATCGGATCAGCCTGCTTGATCTCGAACATCTCGCGCCGGGTAAGCCGGTCACGTGCGTCTTACGTCACGCCGACGGCAATACGGAGACCTTGGTGTTGCTACATTCGTTCGCGGCCGATCAACTCAAGTGGTTCAGGGCCGGGTCCTCGCTGAATCTATTCCACACCGCAGCCAATCGAACCGATGGTGTGCGATCGGGTCAATAGATGCAGAACGATAACGCTAAATAGGCGATGGGTCTTGCGGGCTTCATGTGCTCGCGAAAGGCTATCGAACACGCCGCCGCGCGGCTGCGTCGTCATCGTGGAAGCAATCGTGACATTGAAGCAGGGATATAACAGTGATTCAGATTTGGGGACGCGGAAACTCCGGGAACGTCATCAAGGTTCTATGGTGCCTGCAGGAACTTGCCCTCTTGTTTGACCATGAGGAGGTCGGAGGAAAGTTTGGCAAGAACAGGGAGGCGTGGTTTCTCGAGCTCAATCCCAACGGATTAGTACCGGTAATTCGCGACGAAGACGATTATGTCGTCTGGGAGTCCAACGCTATCGTGCGGTATTTGGCAGCCAAGTACGGTGCCGGACAGCTATGGCCGGATGACGTGCGCGACCGTGCGGATGCCGATCGTTGGATGGACTGGCCGTCGCAGGTTCAACCGCACATGACGACGCTGAATGTCAGCCTCGTTCGTACACCGCCGGAGAGTCGTGATCCCGAAAAGATTGGGAAAGCTCGCCAAGAGGCCGCTGACATTTGGTCCGTACTGGACAAACACCTGGTGAGGCGAGACTTCGTTGCCGGGCAACAGTTCACGATGGGCGACATCGCAATTGGAAATCTAGCGTACCGTTGGTTCAATCTAGGGATCGATCGGCCGAATATGCCTGGCCTTGAGGCTTGGTATCAGCGTCTTGCGGCAAGACCTGCATTCCAGGCGCAGGTTATGAAAGCGCTTGCGTAAAGGGTATCAGCGCATGATTGCGGTCTCGCTCCGACATCGTTCACCGCTAGCGTCCTTCCCAGTTGCGTCGCGACATCGCCACTTCGACGTCCCGCAAGGACCGCGGTACGGGAAAATGCGACTGCCGCGGCTTCTGAGCCGCGCATCCACGATACCGTTTAATTTGAGAAAGAAACCACATGACGAGCAAGATCGACGCAAGACTGACCGAACTCGGAATCGAACTTTCCGCGCCCGGCGAACCTGCCGGAAACTACTTACCGTTTGTCTTAACTGGCAATTTGCTCTTCATGTCGGGGCAAGTGCCGATCGAACACGGCGTCCGAAAATACATCGGCAAATTGGGACGGGAGATCTCGGTTGCTGAAGGTCAAAAAGCGGCAGCATTGTGCGTGGTCAATCTGTTGGCAAAGCTCAAGATTGCCTGCGGTGGCGATCTCGACCGCGTGAGGCGATGCGTCAAGGTGGTAGGTTTCGTCAACTCCGCTCCGGAGTTCTGCGAGCAACCGAAGGTCATCAATGGCGCATCCGATCTGCTCGTAAGCGTATTTGGCGACGCAGGCAGGCACGCGCGCTCGGCGGTCGGCATGGGTTCTCTGCCGTCCGGCGTTGCCGTTGAGATTGAGGCCGTGTTTGAGATCGTGACATGACAACGGTCCATAACGCGAGGCGCGATTGCGACCGAACCAGGAGTCTCCCCAGGGCATAAGCGCGTGGTTCTATGCTCAGTGAAACTGAGTCAAGGCAGCAACAATAACAATCAGGAGGGCAGAGATTATGTTTGTCCGTTCCGAGCCAGCTGAGATGCTGCTGAATCTAGATGACGCAGCGTTTCGGTTCCCGAGATTGTCAATGATACAGGCGCTGTTATGATGACTAAAGCCACTGCAGAATTCTCGCCCGCCGCGCGCAATGACAATCCCTACCTCGCGCTAGGCGTTCGTCCCTACATAAATTGCGCGTCCGTCCGCACCGCCCATGGCGGGAGCGTGATGCTGCCCGAAGTGCGCGCTGCAATAGCTCAGGCGTCTCGCCAGTTTGTTAGCCTCGATGAGCTCATGGAAGGTGCAAGCCGCCGTATAGCGGAACTGACTGGGGCAGAATTGGGCATCGTGACCTGTGGCAGTTCGGCTGCCTTGACATTGGCCACCGCAGCCTGTGTAGCCGGCAATGATCCGGTGAAGATGCTTCGTTTGCCCTTCACAGACGGTTGGACCAATCGCGTGATCATGCTGAAGAGCCATCGCTATGCTTACGACCAGGCAATCCGCATCGTAGGGACGCATATCGTAGAGGTTGAGACCATCGCCGATCTCGATGCCGCTCTGACACAGCCTGTCGCCATGATCGCTGTGCTGGGCTCGCGGGAAGCGACGTCGCCCGTCCGGTTGGAGGAATTCGTCGCGCGTGCCGCCCCGCGTGGTGTGCCTGTGTTGGTCGATGCGGCTTCTGATCACATCGAACGGCCGAGCCCCTATCTGGTACGCGGTGCCGACATGGTCGTCTATAGCGGTGGCAAATTCTTGAGAGGGCCGCAGACCAGTGGTCTGCTGCTCGGCCGCAAGGATCTTATCCAAGCGGCCTGGTGGAACGCGTCTCCGCACCAGGCATTCGCGCGCGGCATGAAAGTGTCCAAGGAAGATGTGATCGGCGTGCTTACCGCGCTTGAAGTCTGGCTCGAACGCCGGGATCCCGCGGCTGAACTTCGCCGATGGAATGAGGATCTAGCCATTGTGGCTCACCGGCTGGAGCTGCCTGGCGTTAAGACGAACATCGTTGCTCCGCAGGGAGCGGTGCATGTGCCTCGCTTGACGGTGAGTTGGGACCTGGCGCAAATCGCCCTGCATGGTGAAGCTTTGCGATTGCGGTTGCTTGAGAGCGAGCCAAGGATCATGATTGACGACAAGTCCGTCACGGATAATTCCGTTCAGATCGATCCCTTTGGATTGCAACCGGGGGAGGCTGATCAGGTTGGTCTGGGTATAAAAGCAATACTGTCGGAACCGGTCGTTGCCGCAAAACCTGCACACTCCACCTCAAATGCTGACGTGTCGGGGCTTTGGAATTTGGTGATAAAATTCCTGAGCGGAGAACGAAGTCATCGCCTCAAGCTGAGGCAACACTCAGGCTCCCTCACCGGTAGCCAACAATCTCATCAATTCGAAGGTGATGTCGTCGGCGAGATAAAAGGTGATACCATCCATCTTGTTTTCCGTATGCGGCATGAAGGCACTGTAATCGTCTACTCTTTGGACGGATCCGTGGCCGATGGAGTGATGCATGGCAAGGTGACGCTTGGCAGCGCGCCGCACCAGCATCAGGGTCCGATCAACCTGGCTCAATTTGGGTCTGGATCGTTTCAAGGCGTCCGAAACGGAGAGGCATGAATCGACTTTCCGTTTATGCAGGCTGCTCTTTGCAACCGGTAGAAGGAATGCGTTACTTCAAACTTTGTCGTTTTCCAAGACGTGAAGAGCCCATGCACCCTGGCCGCATCTTGATCGGTTTGTAAGTGAGTGCAAGTATCATAAAGCTTGTCAAGAACGTCTCTCCGCAAACAAGTTTAATCCGAAAAGGCCGGAATCTCGAAAGAGATTCCGACACATTCAGGAAAAGAAACTCAAGGGCTTCGCTGCCATTCGCCAATTTTGTTAGACCGGCCGATCGGCAAGGACAGAACTTGTGTTGCCTCAAGCCCCACTGCCGATGCTTGGGATTGGAGCCTGGGTGCCTGTCAGCATGATGACGAATTTTCGAGCTTCATTATTTATATTGTGTTTAGCGAGCGAGCTTCAGTGTGAAACTTGCGCGAGCTATTTCGTTTGCGTTGACCAGAAAGCCCGTGAGAGCACCGGTCTTGCCCGCGAGATCGGGTAACTTCTCTGTCTTGAGAGCGTGAAGCACGAACTGCAGGCGGTGCGCACCGCTTCCCACTGGCGGACAGGGGCCAGCGTAGGATGGGTCGCCGAAATCCGAATTCCCGATTCTGGCGCCCTTAGGCAGTTGACCCTTGGAGGGTTCGCCAGCGCCAGCAGGCAAGCCAGTTGCGGTCGCTGGAATGTCGAGCACGGCCCAATGCCAAAACCCCGATCCGGTGGGCGCGTCAGGGTCATAAAATGTCAAAGCGAAACTCTTCGTACCGGCGGGCGCGCCCTTCCACGCCAACTCCGGCGAGATGTTCCCGCCTTTGCAGTCCATTCCGTTCAGAACCATCGTTTCGGGCGCCGTACCACCGTCTTTCAGCCCCGGAATTGAGAGCGAGAAATCGGCAGCCGCCGCCGATCCTATGCTCAAGGCGAGCAGTGATAGTGCCATCAATGATTTTCGCATTTCGAAGCCTCCGAAGCGCGCGGCCTATCCGCGCGGCAACAAAGGCATTTGAACGAAAACGAGATATTCCGCGCGCCCGTTTCGCTCAGATATGAGCGACTTTCGATCAATCACCGCGCGTCTGACGGCGCGACGCCATACCGCCTTCGAAACCGCGCCGTGAAATGCGAGGGCGATTGGTAGCCGACGTCGAGCGCTATGCTGGTGATGTCTTGTTCGGTCGATTGGAGCAGAAACAGGCCTTTCCCCAAGCGAGCTTCAGCGAGAATGGCGCTAAAGCTGGTCCTCTCACGCGCGAGACGGCGCCGGAAAGTGGCTTCGCTCATGGCGAATTCGCAAGCGACCTCGGTAGCGGTCCAGTTGCGGGCGAGGTCAGCTGCCACCAGGACACCGACACGTTCTGTTAGTTTGGGCTGCCTCGTGCCATTGAAGACGCAGTGACGTATCGCAAGCGTCAGTAGCACTTCGACGAGCCGGTGATAAAGCAGGTCTCGTTCGATAACCAGTCCTGCCTCGAAATCCCTGATTACCCGGCCTACGACATCGCTGATGTCCTCGGCTCTCTTTAGAATCTTGACTTGACCGAGCGGCTGCTTGCTTCCGACCACGCGTGGGTAGGTTTCAGAGAAACGCGTCAGCAGCGACTGCTCGAATGAGAGGATGACGCCGCGATAAGCGTGGTTCGGGTTCGGTTTGCTGGTGACGTCCGCGATGGTACCGGCAGGAATCACCGCAATATCGCCAGTTTCCGCATGTTTTGGACGGTCCAGATCAGAAACCGATTTAGATCCTTCAAGGACAAGTATTACGCAGGCGTCTTGAAAGCGTACACGCTGGATGGTGTGAAGCGTGCGGACAGTCAGGCTGGCCATGACGCCGATGTCTGCATGACCGATCTGAAACGGCGTCATGAGGCTCGGAGACGTCAGATAAGGCTGTAGATCCGGCATTTTCTTTTCGACGAGTGCCACCATTTTTCACCATACAAGAGAGGGAACTAGCTAAAGCTCAGAACCCAATCGAAAAAGCAAGGAGCGGATCATATATCTCGTCTTGCACTCTCATCTGCCGGTTCGGCACCGCACGCCCTTTCTTGCAAGAAAGCAACGACGCTGTTGCGCACTTGCGGGTTGCCGGGAATGACATGCCCGCCGGAATGCCGTAGGATCAGAGGATTCTTGAAGAAGCTTGCAAGCCGATCGGACTGGCTGCCTGCGACCACAAAATCCGTCCCGCCGATGATGTGAACTGACGGCAGTCCGTATTCTGATCTCCGTTGATATAGATACGCATGGCTGCCGTCGTTACTTGCAAATCCACCCACCATCATTGCGAAATCGAACGAGATTCTATCTTCCGCTTCACAAGAATTTCGCAAGCCGACGAGAAGGGACGTGAGCGCGGCTCCCTGGCTGAAACCGAATACGCCGTCGAACGGTGCGCTTTGTTGGAATAGCGAAATCAACCAGGTTTTCGTTTTTAACCATCCTTCATATCGCATCGTAGGGTGATCGACGCCGGCATGTTTTGGATCGTCACCAACGTTCGAAACGGCATGCCACCAGCCAAAGTCACCTATTGCCAGGGACGGCGGGTCAACGCACACGAATTCCGCAAGCGACCCCAATCCTTGCATCAACGGTCGCATTTGCGCTTGGAGCGTTTTTGCGCTCCCGTGATATCCGTGAAGGCAGAGAATCCGAAGCTTGCGCATTTCAATCCAGAAAAGTAATTTATCGCTTCCGGTTGCGGGTTGTAAATTGTCGATTGCAGTCAATTGCAGATGGGCAGCAACGACCCCGAGCACAAGGTCATCGCACCGCTCGATCGGCAACAACTGGCCGATGCTCCTTTTTAGCGTGCTTGACTGCGACGGGAGTTATCGATCCTTGGCTTCGCCGAGTGAGATAGGCGTCACCCCAGACCCACAAGGCTCGAATGACCGGCTCTAATGATTGTCCGTGAGCCGTCAGCGCATATTCGACACGGGGCGGTACCTCCGCAAAGATGGTCCGGCTCACGAGGCCGACTTCCTCGAGCTCACGTAATTGCCGCGCCAACATGCGCTGAGTGATTTTCGCCAAGCGTCGTCTCAACTCATTGAAGCGCAGTGTTCCCGTTAAAAGATGATAGAGGATGATTGCCTTCCATTTTCCGTCGATCAAATCCAGAGTTGCTTCGACGGGGCATCCGGCTGCGCAATCGTACTTCTTCACGAATAGGTCTTGCATGGTTCACTCCGTGATACCTAGTCCCCGCGCTGTGCGTACTTGCGCGATATAACTCTAGCGCGCTATGTGAGTCACGCACGCAAGTTAAGCAGTCGTTTTGCAGCAGACTCGAACGGGCGACATAACGTGCGCGTGGTGGATTATGTGCGTCAGGATTGGCCTCTCTTGGCAGCCAACGTCTCCACGCTGTAGTCGGGAGCAGTGCGGCGGTCGATAGGTAGACCATTCGCGTTTCTTAATAGGCCAGGACCAAAATCCCCAACGGAATGACTACCGTGGCGGAGAAAAATAAGTCGTCGAATGTGGAAACCCTCAAGGGGATAACCGAAGTGCGCATCATCGTGCCCGCTCTCATTGCCGCGCTCGCGGCAGCGACGCCAGCTTTATCGCAACAGCAATCCAACACCGTGACCGCCGAGATATTTGCTAGATTGCCACAATCCGTTGGCAACGTCGCGTTCACGCCCGACAATCAGGTTATCTTTAGTCATCACCCATTTTACAGTCCGGATGTGCGCGTGGCGAAACTCACCTCGCCGACGACGTTCGAGCCATTCCCAAATGCGGAATGGAACACGCCGCGTGAGGGGAGTGACCAGTATCTGGACAGCGTCTTGGGGTTGCGGTCCGACGAGGATGGTGTCGTTTGGATCATCGACATGGGTTTCCGCACCCATATCACGCCAAAGCTGGTTGGTTGGAATACCCGCGCAAATAGGCTTGAGCGCATTTACTATATGCCTGAGCCTGTGACGCGGCCCGGATCGCAACCGCAAGACATCGTCATCGACCACAAGAACCATAAGTTCTACATCGCCGACGAAGATATCGGACCGGGCGGTGACGGTTCACAGGCGGCGATCCTCGTTATCGACATGGATACCGGGCTCACCCGGCGGGTTCTCGAAGGCGACAAGTCGACTATCCCAGAGAACGTTCCAATTACCGTCGACGGCAATGACCTGACTGTCCCCGGCAAGGACGGCAAGCCAACGATCATCAAGGTGGGCTGTGATGGAATCACCATGGATGCGAAGGCCGATTGGCTCTACTACGCGCCACTGAGCGGCCGTAGTCTGTATCGCATTCGGGTGGCCGATTTGAACGACCAAGCTCTTTCGAGTGCCCAACTGAGCGCAAAGGTAGAGCGTTACTCGGACAAGCCGAACAACGGAGGGCTGTCAATCGACTTCGCAGGGAATATCTATTTGACCGCTGTCGAGACGAAATCGATCGGTGTAATCACGCCGGACCGTAAATATCGGACGCTCGCCAGCGATCCGCAGATGGTTTGGCCCGACGGTATTTCGTATTCGCCAGACGGTTACATGTACGTTTCGGCCTCGCAGGTGTCCGCTGCGGCCATGTTTCACGGTGGAAAGGCTGAAAACAAGACGCCTTACCTAATCTATCGCTTCAAGCCCCTGGCAGCCGGCATTGTTTCACGCTGACGCAATGATGATTCTAAACAATGTAAGCAACCACCTTGCCCATATCTTCGAGCGCGATATGCCGTATTTGAGCGAGTTCTAGCCTTGGAGGAACGGGACGAAACGACGTGACAGAGGTTCGAACCAACGCAGATCGGCATAGCTACGCGAGGCCGCCGGCGCCAGAGTTTGCAAGCCCATCTGCAGAAATGATCGGCCAACGTGCGCTCGGTCTATCGTGTACCTCCGGAGCATGCACGGAGCGCGACCGCGAGGTGACGTCGTCGGCCATCCATGGGTTGCACGCTAGTATTGGCGGCTCCGATCTATCAGGCCGACGGGCGGCGCGCCGGCGCGCACGCGGCGGATATTCTCGGCCGCAAGCACGGCTGCCGAGCTTGCTATCTGCGAAGTCGCTATATGCGGAGTGATCTGGATTCTTGGTTCTTCCCATAGAGGGCTGCAGTCGGGAAGCGGCTCCAAATCGGTCACGTCCAGAAGAGCTCCCTCGACCCGGCCCGATCTTATCGCGTCAAGGAGGTCGGATTCCACGCAGTGACCACCGCGGCCGACGTTGATCACGCAGGCCCGAGGCGCTAGTTGCGCGAACGTTTTGCGGTCAAGGATACCCCGCGTCGTCTCTGTGAGGGGAAGAGCGCAGACCAATATGTCGAGATCGCGAAGAAACGCCGAGAGTTCGGCCTCGCCCGCGTAAGTCGAAACACCCAGAACATCCTTCCTCGACAGGCTCCAACCACGCATGGAGAAACCAAAAGAGGCGAGCCGCTCGGCGCATGGCTGCCCCATCTCGCCCAAGCCCATGATCCCGACCTTCCGGTCGGCCGCCAACCGACGGGGTCGTTTTCGCCATATCCGTGAAGTTCTGTCCTTCGCGTAAAGTTGCAGGTCGCGATGGAACGAAAGCACGCCGGACGCCACGAATTCAACGAAGCCGTCGATCTGCTTCGGATCCACCAGTCTCGCGAGCTGCACGTGCGCTGGAACCTCGACCCCGGCCAGATGGTCTATTCCGGCACCGAGCGTCTGAACGAAAGTCAGATTGGGAAAACGAAGCGCTTCGGCGGGGGGCGTCCAGACGAGAAGGACGTCGATGTCCCGCGGGTCTCCGACGTCCGGCCAAAGGCGCAAGTCCAGCTCGGGGTACGCGGAGAGGAGGGCAGGCCGCCACTCCTCGTAGTCCTGGAACTCGCTGGAAAAAAGGGCAGCCGGCATGTTTGCCTTTCTAGCTATCAAACGAACAAGCGGGTCTCGGACCTTCGCCTAGAATTCGTTGCGGCCCGCCGCGTGCGTGGCCGCCAGGCGCCCGAATACCAGTCCCCGCAGGACCGACGTCGACCCAGTATAGACCTGATGATACAGGCCCACGGTCTCTCCCGCCGCGTAGAGGCCCCGCATCGCCTTTCCGTCGGAGTCGAGTACTTGCGCGTTGCTGTTGACCTTCAAGCCGCCGAACGTGAAGCAATTTCCGGAAATGATCGGAAAGGCCATGAACGGCGGCTTGTCGATGGTGAGCGACCAATTCGACTTCCGGGGCACGAGACCGGAGGTCGCTAGACCGTCGAGCCGCACCGGATCCCAAGTTCCGGAGTCGCCGCAAGCGGCGTTGTAGGCCGCAATCGTCGACGTGGTCTCGGCGATAGGAAGTCCCAGCTTTTCGATCAGGCGTTCGAGTGTCGGAGCTTCTATGGCAGGGACCTCCGAGCGGATGCTGGTCCTCCAGCGAGGAATTCCCTCAACCTTCGAATCGAAGATGACGTATGCTAGGCCGTCCTTCTGGTCGGCGATAGTCCGCGTTATCTCGTCGTAGGAGGCATCGCTCGTTCCCGGAGCTTCGTCGAGAAATCGTGCTCCAGCCTTATTGACCAGGATCCCGTAAGGATAGATGAAGATCACGGGACCCGCTTGCTTGGAGCGCGGATCCATCGGTTCGGCATGATATGAACCGAAGTCTCCAGCCGGCGCCGCGCCGGCCTTCAGCGCCATGCGGATGCCTTCGCCCTTGTTGTAATAGCCACCCCTCGCTACTGGCCGGATATTGACGGCACGCTTGCCCATGTAGTGGGTCAGCATCTCGAGGTTGCCCTGATAGCCGCCCGAAGCGAGCACAATCGAGCGCGCGGATATCTTCTTCCGCTTTCCGTCGGGATCGGTCGCGAGGATGCCCGTAACTGCGCCGTCGTCGCCGATCACGAGGTCGATGGCGCACGTGCGATAGAGCACCGTCGCGCCCAGAGCCTTGGCTTCTTCGGCCAGCCTTTCGATGATAGCCAGGCCGCCACCGGAAGCCGCCAGCCGCGTCGTGTTCTGCGTCAAATGATAGATGGCGTGGGGCTCGAACTTAACTCCGAGCGTCTTTAGCCACGCTACCGTCTGCGGAACATGATTTGCGAACTGGGAAACGATTTCGGGGTCGGTGAACGGATGTGCTTTCACGTAGTCAGGCCAGTCGTGATAGGAAGAGCCGGCCGCTATCAGGACGTTGGGATCGAGATTGGTTCCGGCGTTGGCCGCAAAGGTCTCCTCGAAATCGTCGGAAATCTCGCTTTCATTCTTCATTCTGACGTAGGCGTCGGTCCATCGGCTGTTTCCGCCGAAGTCTTCAAGTGGCGCGCGCTCCACCACCGTGACGCTCAGGCCCGCTTGCAAGGCGGTGACGGCCGCGGAGAGGCCCGCGACGCCAGATCCCACGATCACGATATCGCTGTTGGTTTCCTTCATTGTGCCTCCCCGTCCGGTCTTTGAATACGCCGGATGCTTAGCCGAGAGCGAATGGATTCTTCCGGTCGGGTTTTGTTGTAATCCAGACGCTCTTCACCTGGAGGTATTCCTTGATCGCTTCGACGCCGCCTTCGCGGCCCAGACCGCTTCGCTTGTAACCTCCAAAAGGAGTAGCGAAGCTGGTAGATCGATAATTGTTGACCCATACCGTACCGGCCCGAATGCGGTCGACGCAGTAGAGCGCACGATGGAGATTTTGCGTCCAAACGCCTGCAGCCAATCCAAAAACCACGTCGTTGGCAATCCTAATCGCATCATCCTCATCCTTGAAGCGTATTATCGACAATACGGGTCCGAATACCTCTTGCTGCGCGATCTTCATTTCATTCGTGACGTCGACGAAGATCGTAGGGGCGACGAATTGGCCCTGACCGTACCCCTCGCCGGACAAAGCATGTCCTCCGAGGATGCACCTGGCGCCCTCCGCTTTTGCCATTTCGATCATCCGCAGGATCTTTTCGAATTGCGGTCTTGTCGCCACCGGTCCCACTTCAGTCTCCATCTTCGATGGGTCGCCGATGCGAGCCGATTTTGCGAGCAGAACGAGCCGCTCGATGAATTTGTCGTGAATCGAATCCTGTAGAAGAAGCCGCGAACCGGCCATACACGTCTGACCCGTTGCCGCGAAGATGCCGGCGACCGCTCCCCGCACCGCCTGGTCCATGTCCGCGTCGTCGAATACGATGTTCGGAGATTTTCCGCCGAGTTCCAGCGTTACTTTCTTGAAGTCCGAAGCGGCCGCCTCGTTGACGGCCCGTCCCCCTATCTCGCCGCCGGTGAAGGCGATCTTGGCCGTCTTGGGATGACGTACCAGGGCATCGCCGACGTCCGCTCCGAAACCCGTGACGACGTTGACGACCCCCTTTGGAAAGCCTGCCTCTTCGGCCAGCATTGCGAACTCCAGCAAAGACGCCGATGTGAACTCGGAGGGCTTGATCACGATCGTATTGCCGGCGGCAAGCGCCGGCGCCATCTTCCATGAGTTCAGGGCAAGAGGCGAATTCCAGGGGGTAATCGCGACAACGACGCCCAGCGGTTCGTACTTGGTGTAGTTGAATACATCCGGTCTTGGCATGGGCACCACGGAACCCGCCACCTTGTCGGCGAGGCCGGCATAATAGTGGAACCATCCCGCGACGTTCCGCACCTGGCCACTCACTTCGGCGATCAGCTTGCCGTTGTCGCGTTGCTCAATCCTCCCGAGGTGGTCCGCGTTCGCTTCGACCAGATCGGCAAGCTTGCGCAAAAGGGCGCCGCGGCGGGCTGCGCTCATATCGGCCCATTCGGGAGACAGGAATGCTCGATGCGCGGCTTCCACCGCGTGATCTGCATCCGCCTTCGTCGCGCGAGGAATTTCCGCCCACGCCTGGCCGGAATAGGGCTCGATCGTCTCGAACCACTCGTTAGAGCTTGGTGCGCACCACTTCCCGTCGATGAACAGTTCGTATCTTTTCACTGCTATTGCTCCGAACGGAGTTGCCCGCTTCCGTCGGCCATCGACGGGCCCTCCGCCGGTCGGACGATCGGCATCGGGACCTGCGGCCATCGCCGGAAGGAGGATTGACATATGGGTTGTCAGGCAACCGTCTCATGAAGTCTAATTGCTTTTTGCCAACGACTCATTACCCCGGGTAATAGGATGAACATCAGGGATCTGGAGTACTTCGTGGCCATCGCCGAAGAGGGGCACCTGGGCCGCGCGGCGATGCGCGTAGGCCGAAGTCAACCCACGCTCACCAAGTGCATTCGGCGGCTGGAGGAGGGGATTTCCACCAAGCTGTTCGTCCGGTCGGGTCGGGGCATCAAGCTGACGAACGTCGGCGAGATACTGCTCGACCGATCGAAGGATCTTCGAACGGCGTTCGCCGACACGCTGCGCGAAATTCACGACGTATCGAGGGGGTTGGCCGGGCACGTGCGGATCGGCACCGGCGCAACGACAGCCGAATACTTCCTGCCCGAGGTATGTAGGACCCTATTGTCGAAGTCGCCCGGGGTGAAAGTTGAGCTTTCGATAGGCATGAACGACGTGCTCAGGACCGCACTCCGCGCCAACCGCATAGACCTGGTCGTCGGCCCAATAACCGAGGTCGACGAACTGGAGTTCACCTGCCACGACCTTGGCAGAGACGAAGTGGTGGTCGCAGCAAGCAGGGAGCATCCTCTTGTGGTCAGGAGGACGCGACCGAAGGTCGTGGACATGGTGGGATTTGGATGGGTCCTGCCGGCGCCCTCCGTCGCCACGAGGCAGTGGCTCGATCAGCGTTTCGCGGCGGCGGGCCTGCATCCGCCGCAGGTGCAGATCGAGACCAACAACATTTCGCTGATGCCTCGCCTGATCGCGACCACGAACTTCCTCAGCTTCATTTCCAGCAGAAATCTCGAGGAGGGCACGAACGCCGAGTTTCTCAGGGATCTGAAGGTCGACGAGTTGAAGATGAGGCGTAGGATAGGCGTTGTTCATCAGAAAGGGCGCTATCTTTCGCCTGCCACCCATCAAGTGCTCGAAATCATGAAGACTTTGAAGGAGATGGTCGGAGCGGGCGCTTCTGCGGTCAAGACGAGATCTCGGAAAGGACCTTCGAAAACAGACCGCCGCAAGCGATCCAACTAGCTTCGCTTGACGTGTCAATGCGTGCGCGAACGGTCGCCCTTGTCACCGTACCGTCGCTCTTCGTGACGACGAGCTGCATCCATCCGTCGGGCCGGATACCCTGAGCGATATCTGTCAGCGCAAAGGTCTCCGATCCGTCGATATCGCAATCGAATTCCGCCGGTAGTTCGAGAGGCAATATGCCGAATGCGACTAGATTGGTTCTGTGTATGCGTTCGAAGCTTCTTGCCACGATGGCCCGAACGCCGAGCAACCGGGTCACCTTGGCCGCCCAGTCACGCGCGGAGCCGGCACCATAATTCCTGCCCGCGACGACGATCAACGGAACGTCCCGCTCCCGGTAGATGCGAGCCGCTTCGTGAATCGGGAGCGTGCGTCCCTCGGGCCATACCTTTGTCAAGCCGCCTTCCGTCCCGACGACGATCCTGTTCCTGATCTTGGGGTTTGCGAAACCGCCCCGGATCATGACGTCGTGGTTCAATCTGCGCGAACTGAAGCTGCCCAGATCTTCGTCCCGGACGTCCTGAGCCTTCAACCACATGCCGGCTTCGCTTTCCGGCAGAATTCTCGATACGGGAGAGATGTGGTCCGTCGTTACGTTGTCACCCAGAACGGCGAGTGCGCGGATGCCCGCGAGATCGGCTTCGAACAGCGGGCGAGTAGCTTCAACCGAGAGGAAGGGAGGTCGGCGGATCATTCCTGACGAGCCCTCCCAGGGAAATTTATCCTGCTCGGGCGCCGCCAATGCTTCCCAGGCCGAATCTCCCTTGAGCCATCCCGATCGATTGACTCCGCTCGCGTGGCGGATGTCGAATGCAGCGAGGGTCGAATCTATTTCGTCGTCCGGCGGCAGCAAGTCCGCGACGAATACCGGCGATCCTTCAGGATCTTGTCCGATCGGTTCCGAGTCGAGCTCGATCCTCGTCGTGCCTGCGAGCGCGTAGGCGACCACCAGAGGAGGCGACGCCAGGTAGGCGAGACGACAGAGCGGATGGATACGCCCTTCGAAATTTCGGTTTCCCGATAGCACTGCAGCTGCGGCAACGTCCTTGTCGCGAATCTCGCGCTCGACCGCTTCATCGAGAGGTCCGGAATTTCCCATGCATGTCATGCAGCCGTGCCCGACAACGTTGAAGCCGAGTTTGTCGAGGTAGATCTGGAGGCCCAGGTCGACGAGCATTTCGGAGGCGACTCTCGAACCTGGAGAGAACGTCGTTTTCGTCCATGAGGCCGTCGCGAGGCCTTTCTCACAAGCTTTCTTCGCAAGCAGCCCTGCGGCCACCAGTGCCCTGGGATTGGACGTGTTGGTGCACGACGTGATCGAGGCGATGACCACGGCCCCGTGGTCGAGCGCCGACGATCCGTTCGTCGGAGGCAGGGTGCGGCTCACGTCGGCGAGGCCGAGTTTCGAAGAAGGGAGGCTCGGACCGGCTACCGTCCTCTCTACGGTCGAAAGATCGAAATCGATGACCTTGGTGTAGACAGGTTCGGGGTCGGAGTCGCCGCGGAGCATGTTCTGGGCACGAAGGAATGCCTCAGTCCTTCTCCGTTCGTCCTCGGGCCTGCCCGTTCGCGCGAGGTAATCGAGAGTGAGCGCATCCGGAGCGAAATATCCCATCGTCGCGCCGTATTCGGGAGCCATGTTGGCAATCGTTGCCCGATCTGGCACCTTCAACGACGCGGTGCCGGGGCCGTAGAATTCGACGAAACGCTGCACAAGATCGTGCTTCCGCAGCATGGCCGTCAGGGACAGCGCGACGTCCGTCGCAAGGACGCCGTCCTGTATTCGGCCCGACAACCTCACGCCGTAGACCTCGGGTATTTTCATCGACATAGGCTCGCCCAGCAGAGCGGCAGTAGCTTCGATCCCTCCGACCCCCCATCCGAGCACACCGAGTGCGTTGATCATGGTGGTGTGACTGTCGGTTCCGATGACCGTGTCGAAGCCAGCCATCCGTCCTTCGTCGAGATCGGCGCAGCGCACGAGGTCGGCGATCACTTCAAGGTTCAATTGATGGCAGATCCCGGCTCCCGGCGGAGCGACGCGCATTTGGGGAAACCTTTGCTGGGACCACTTTATGAAGCGAAAGCGCGCTGCATGCCTTTCGATCTCGATCCTTCGATTGGAAAGGTCGGCGTCCGGATGCCCCCATACGTCGGCTTCGACGGCATGATCGACGATCAGGTCGATTGGCAGTCTCGGAGCGACGCTGTCCGCATTAGCGTTCAACTCAGCGGCCGCCTCGGAAAGGGCGGCGAGATCGGCGAGGACCGGAAGGCCGGCCGAGTCCTGCATCAGGATCCGGCCAGGCAGGAAGGAAACGATGGCCTCGGAACGACCCCGTTCCGGCCACGAGCCGAGCGACGCTATTTGGGCAGCATCGACGGATATTCCATCCTCCCCACGCAGAAGGTTTTCCGCAAGGACTCGGAGCGAGTAGGGGAGCCGCGAAAGCGCCCCCGCTCCGTTTGCCTCCGCGGCCGGCAGGCTCATGAACCAGGTCGATCGATGACCCGGAAGCTCCCTTCTGGCCGCGAAAGAGTCCCTCTTTCGGATCATGGCTTAGGTCGATGGCCCGCGGTCACGCCTTTCTGACGGAGAATGGCGTCGAATCGGTCGGGATCCGTGGTGCCGGCAAGAATGGCCGCTCTCTGCTTATCTTCCCTTGCCGCATGTGCACGTACACGGTCCAAAAGCCCTGGCAGATCGGAAGGCTTGATCGCGATCACGCCGTCGAGATCGCCCAGCACCAGGTCGCCCGGTGCGACCTCCAAGCCGGCGCAAGCGATGGGCACGTTGATTTCGCCAGGGCCTTCCTTGCTTGGTCCGCGATGCACGTGCCCGAGAGCGAAGCAGGCAAAGCCTCCCTCGGCAAATTCGGCAATGTCGCGAACGGCGCCGTCGATGACGAACCCTCCTAGTTTGCGCTTAATTGCGGTCGTGCGCATCAGGCCTCCCACCAGGGCCTGGGAAAGATCGCCCGCCCCGTCGACGACGATGATATCGCCCTCTTCGGCGATTTCCATCGCCTTGTGGATCATGAGGTTGTCGCCAGGCCGCGTGCGGACGGTGATGGCGCGGCCGCACATGGCTGCGTCGCCGTGATAAGCCCTAAGCCCCCGTGCTCCGAGGGATCGTCCCATGCAATCGCTCGCATGGGCTGTTGGAACCGATCTGAATGAATCCACCGTCGACTGCGGTATGGCATCGATTCTAGGCTGGATCGAAAATCCCGGAGGGAACGCAGGCTTGTCCGCCGCCGACATCATGAAGAACTCCTATGCTGTTCGATTGGCGAGTGTTTGCGGATTTACGCAGATTGCAGGATCGATCGGCCGGGCATTCAGGGCATCGATCACCTGTTGCGCCGCCGTCCTCGCGACGTGAGCGAGCGCCTCCTTGGTGGATCCACCCATGTGCGCCGTCATGACCACCTCGCTCAGTGACAACAGCGGCGAATCGGCCGGAATAGGTTCTCTTTGAAAACAGTCGATGCCGGCTCCGAAGACGTTGCCGGATGCGATAGCCCGGGCGAGCGCGGCCTCGTCGAGTATCCCGCCGCGCGCAGTGTTTATCACGATGGCGTCCTGAGGAAGCCGTGCGAGCTCGCGATCCGAAATCAACCCGCGCGTCGCTTCGTTCAGCGGGCAATGCAGGCTCAGGACGTTCGCAACGTCCAGCAGGTCGTTCAGGTCTTCCATCCGTTCCACGTCCTGGCTCGCGCCGACTGGTGCCGTATCAAAGCCGACCACCCTCATGCCCAGTCCTCGCGCGGCGGCGGCAACGCGGCGGCCGATCTCTCCGACGCCGACAAGCCCCAGTACGCGTCCCGAAAGCTCTAGGCCGCTCTTGGTCCGGTCCCAATCCTTGCATCTGATGGACCCGTCCTGCAGCGGGATACGCCTGGCCACCGCGAGAAGAAGTCCGATCGCCAGCTCGGCGACCGCCTGGGAATTTCCCGCCGCTGTAATCAGAACCGGAATGTTGCGCCTGGTCGCCGTCGCGACGTCGATGTTGTCCGTACCGACGCCATGCTTGCATATAACCTTAAGTGTGGGGCAGGATTCTATGGCCTTTCCCGACAACATCACGGTTCGCGAAATCACCGCGTCGACCGGTTCGGAAGAAAGCAGGCGTTCCACGTCCGCCGCGGCACCCCCCGGAGGAATCATGAGTACGCGGGCTCCGGCGCCCTTCAGCACCGCCACTCCGGATTCGGAAAGCGTCGGTGCCGTGACTGCGATCGTGTACGTCATTGGAATGCCCGCTGTTGCGCGCGGCGATTTATCTCCCAACGACCTCACGCGTCCAATTGCTTTTGGTGCTGCAGTCTTTACCAAAAGTAATTAATAGCGTCGAAATCTTCAATTGTACTCATCGTATCGAGCCAAGTACTCTGGCGCCCGAACTTGCATACAACCGCATGCATTGTTCACCATACAGGAACGGCGGACGGACTTTACAGACCGCCGGCGAAACTAGGGAGAACCGGCAAGGTGATGAAGAAGAGATTGCTATTGGCAGCGCTTCTGGCGGCGGCGATCATCCCGCCGGCGGCCGCTCAGTATTCCGACAACGCGATCAAGATAGGGGTGCTTTCGGATCTTTCCGGACCGCTGGCGGACAATACCGGTCAGGGCGGAGTGACCGCCGCGCAGATGGCGATCGACGACGCCGGCGGCAGCATCGACGGCGTCCCGATCACGCTGATCTCGGCCGACCACCAGAACAAGGCGGATATCGGGGCAGCGATAGCGCGCAAGTGGTACGAAAGCGAAGGCGTTGACCTGATCGTCGACGTCCCGAACTCAGCGGTCGCTCTTGCGGTGCAAGGCATCACACGCGAGAAGAACCGCGTCGTGATCTTTTCGGGCCCCGCCATATCGGACCTTACGGGGAAGGCTTGCTCTCCCAACGGGTTCCACTGGACCTACGACACCTATTCGCTCGCCCACGTCGGAGGGGAAGCCGCCGTCAGCTCGGGCGCCAAGAGCTTCTTCTTCATCACGTCCGACTTCGCTTTCGGACATGCCCTCGAACGCGATATGACCAATGTCGTGACGGCCAAAGGCGCGAAAGTCGTCGGCGGCGTCAAGTCGCCCCTCAACAATCCCGATTTCGCTTCGTTCATCCTGCAGGCCCAATCCTCGAAGGCGGACGTGATCGTGTTGGCGACCTCCGGCGACGACACCACGAACGCCATAAAGCAGGCGGGCGAGTTCGGCGTCGGTCAGTCCAAGCAGAAGCTGATGTCGCTGCTGATCGCGATCAACGAAGTCCACGCTTTGGGCACGAAGACGGCTCAAGGAATGCTTCTGACCAGCGCGTTCTACTGGGACATGAACGACGAGACGCGGGTGTTCGCGAAGCGCTTCTTCGAGAAGCGGAAGGCGATGCCGTCCATGTATCAGGCGGGCGTATACTCCGCGGTCGCCCATTATCTGAAGTCCGTGAAGGCAGCGAAGACCGACCGCGCCGAAAAGCTCACGGCGAAAATGCGCGAGTTGCCGGTCAGCGACTTCATGACCAAAAACGGAGTGGTGCGCGCCGACGGGCGCGTCGTCAGGGACATGTATCTCTTCCAGGTGAAGACTCCCGAGGAGTCCAAGCAGCCTTGGGACTACTACAAGCTCCTCGAGACGATTCCGGGCGAGAAAGCCTTCCGGCCTCTGTCCGAAGGCGGCTGCGACTACGTGGCCAAACAGTGATAGCGTAGGCCGTGCGAGGGGGGCGCGGTCTACGCTTCCGCGGGGAGCTCGATCGGCCTCCGGCTCCCTGCGGCCCATTCGTTCCGATTTGCCGACCACTGAATACGTTGGTATACAATAAAAATCGGATTCGAGGCGGGCGTCGGATCCGGCCCTTATCTCCACGACCCGTCGGAGTAGATCGATGTCTCTGGGAGTTTTCCGTTCGCCGCGAAACGTCGTCTTCGGAGTCGGGCAGAGATTTCTCGTGGCCACGACCGCCAAACAGTTGGGCGGGCGCGCGCTGGTCTGTACGGACAAACGATTCGCCTCCGATCCGCAATTCGACGAAATCCTCAAGGAAATGAAGAAGGAAGGGAGCGATGTCGCCGTCTACGATGGCGTCCTTCCGGAAGCTCCGACCGACTGCGTGGAGGCCTGTCTCGAGCTGGCTAACGGCTTCAAACCGTCTCTGTTCGTCGGTATTGGCGGAGGAAGTTGCCTCGACGTGACCAAGGCGACCGCACTTCTGCTGGCCCATGGCGGAACGCTGTCCGACTACTACGGAGCACTTCGCGTTCCAGGACCGACCGCGCCCGTCGTGGCTATTCCGACCACGGCGGGGACCGGATCTGAGGTCACCCCCGCGGCCGTTCTCACCGACACGAAGCGCAAATCGAAGGCCGGCATCATAACGCCTCATGTGATACCGCATACCGCGATATGCGATCCCGAACTGACTTATTCCTGCCCGCCTGGCCTCACGGCCATCGCAGGTGCCGATGCTCTGACGCATGCAATCGAATGCTTCACTGCTGCGCGGCGGACTGCTACGGCAGACCTGTCGGCGACCCATGTGTTTTTGGGCAAGAACATGTTCAGCGATCACTTCGCGCGTTCGGCGATAGTACTTCTGCTCGGAGGCCTAGAAAGGGCGGTGAAGAACGGAGCGGACACCGAGGCCCGAGCCGACGTGATGTTGGGAGCGCTGTACGCCGGACATGCCCTGGCCTCGGCGGGTACGGCAGCCGCTCACGCTCTCCAATATCCGATCGGAGACTTGACGCATACGCCACACGGAGAGGGCGTTGCGGCGGTAATGCCCTACGTCATGGAGTACAATCAGCCGCGCTGCGTCGAGGAGTTCGACGAGATCGGAGAAATCCTCGGACTGCCCACTTCGCCCCATAGGTCGCCCGCCGTGGCGGCCAAGATCGCGGATCTTTTCGCCCGGATAGGAATTCCTAAGACGATTAGGGAAATGGGATATCCCGAAGATAAGCTGCAATGGGGCGCCGAACAGGCGATCACGTTTACGCGGCTCATTGACAACAACCCGCGCCTGCTCGACGTGCGGTCGTTGACGATGATCATGTCGGCCGCCTTCAGTGGTGACCGCGCAGCCCTTCGCTGAGCTTGGATCCCGGATCAGCGTCGATGGATAAACATCGCATCGTGGAAGAGCCCCAGGAGGCGTTCGACTATGTGGTAATTGGAGCCGGGTCCTCCGGATGTGTGGTGGCCAACCGCCTTTCGGCCTCTCCCTCGATCAGCGTTCTTCTCCTTGAGGCAGGGATCGGCGACTCCAGTCCATGGATAGGGATGCCGGGTGGCATCTTCAAGGTCATGCACAACCCCGATCTGAATTGGAATTTCGAGACCGGAGTAGAGGGGCAGTTGAACGGACGACGGCTGCGCTTTCCCCGCGGAAAAACTTTGGGCGGATCGAGCTCCATCAACGGGATGGTATATGTTCGGGGACAGCGGGAGGATTTCGACGATTGGCGCCAAAAGGGGCTTGCGGGTTGGTCGTACGAGAACGTCCTTCCGTATTTCTGCCGCAGTGAAGACAATCGCGATCACCACGATGCCTATCATGGACGCGGCGGCCCTCTCTGCATTTCGAGGGCGGCCTATTCACTTCCCATAGTCGATGATTTCGTCGCTGCCGCGGTTGAGGCAGGTCTGCCAAAAAACGACGATTTCAACGGCGAAGCCCAGGAGGGGGCGGGATACTTCCAATCCACGATACGCAACGGATTACGAGCAAGTTCCTCGGCCGCTTTCCTGAGGCCGGTGCGTCATCGCAAGAATCTCGTGGTTCGCACCAAAGCTCTCATCGATCGCGTCGTCATGGTGGACGGTAAGGCCGCGGCGGTTCGATATCTTCACGGAACGCTCGCTAGGACGGCTCGGTGCCGGCGCGAAATCATTCTCTGTGCCGGCGTGGTTGGTTCGCCTGAAATCCTTCAACGTTCCGGTGTCGGAGATCGAGTCCGACTGGAAGGTATGGGCATCAAGTCGATCGTACACTCACCGGAAGTCGGCGAGAATCTTCAGGATCACTTTCAGGCCAGGTTGGTCTTCCGGACGAAAGATCCCATTACGCTGAACGACAGGACAAGGGGCACGCTGAGAAAACTCGGGATAGGGATGGAATTCGCGTTGTTTCGAACAGGGGTACTCGCATCCGGCGTCAGTCCGGCTGGAGTGTTCGCGAAGACACTGCGCGATCTTGCGACACCCGATGTTCAAATACATTTTCAGCCGCTCAGCCTCGACAGCTACGATTCTGGATTGCACCCGTTTTCCGGCGTGACCCTTTCCGTTTGCCAGTTGCGTCCTTCAAGTCGAGGAAGGATCCACGTGACGTCGCCCGATCCTAGAAGTCGCCCGGACATTGAGGGCAACTATCTCGCTTCTTGGCTTGACCAGACGACTATGGTCCATGCGGTGCGCCTCGCTCGACAAATTGCAGAATCACCTCGACTAAGCCGCCATATTTCCGCGGAATGGGCACCTGGTGCCGAGTTGCAGACCGATGAGCAGATATTGGAGTACATCCGTTCCACAGGAACCTCGATCTACCACCCAGTCGGCACCTGCCGCATGGGGATCGATCCAGCCTCGGTCGTGGACGGAGAGCTGAAGGTGCGTGGCGTTCGGGGCTTGCGGGTAGCGGACTGTTCGATCATGCCCAGCATCGTGTCCGGTAACACCAACGCCGCGGCCATCATGATCGGAGAAAAGGCGTCTGACATTATCAAGATGTCTCTAACTTCTCCTGTCTAGATCGAACAGCGGAGCCTCGTTGCCATCACCATCTGCCCAAATAAGCCGCAGTGCCTCGCGCTGCCCAGTTACTCGATTGACATGCAAAATCATGCACCATAGCATACCAATGCATACAATGAGATAAACCCAGGACGACGCGATGGAGACGACCGCGGACAACGCTGTCGGTCGAACAATTTCGAGCCGCCGATCCGTCGAACGTCTCGGCTACGTTTTCGTGGCGCCGGCGATGATCTTGATCGGCGGTCTATTCTTCCTGCCGGTTCTCGGGCTAGTCGCGTACAGCTTTGCCACGCAGGACGGTCGCGGCGGTGCCGGATTGCCGGCGACGTTGGCGAACTACAGCAAATTCTTCGAAACCCCGCTCTATTCGAGCGTGCTCATGACGACACTTCGGGTAAGCGCGTGGACGGCGATTGCGTCAGCCGTCATCGCTTATCCGGTCGCGATCGCCGTCGTGCGCGGCGGCGTGATCGCGTCACGCACGATCACAATCGCGATAATCGCGCCACTTCTCGTCAGCGTGGTGGTTCGGACGTACGGGTGGCAGATAATACTCGCTAACTCGCCGACCGGCGTGCTTAACTGGCTGCTGCTGCATGCGGGCGTCATCTCTTCGCCCTTGCGCATTATGTACACCGAGACCGCTGTCGTGGTCGGCTCCGTGCACGTGTTCCTGCCCCTCATGATTCTGCCTCTGGCTGGTTCGCTGGGGCGGATACCGCCTTCGTTCGCGGAAGCAGCCGCAACCCTCGGAGCGTCTGCCTGGGCCGTCTTCTGGCGTGTAACGTTTCCGCTCAGCTTTCCGGGCCTGGCCGCGGGACTGAGCCTCGTTTTCTCGCTCACCGCCAGTTCTTTCGTCGGCCCACGGATTCTCGGAGGCACGGACGGACAGATGCTGGGTACTCTAATAGAACAGCAGGTCTCATCCGCCTACGACTGGCCGTTCGCTTCGGCCATCGCCGTCGTACTGGTTTCAACCGTGATGATCCTGAACTCGATCGGTCAGCGCTACGTCACAGCCAAACCCCATGACAAGGCGGGCTGAGCACATGAAGGCCGTTTCGAGCGATACCGGGTGGTTCGTGACTGCGTTCACTGCTTGCGTGGTTGTCTTTGTGCTTGCTCCAATCGTGATCGTCCTTGCCATGTCTGTTTCGGATTCGGAGCTTGCGATTTTTCCGCCGAGCGGCTTCTCCCTCCGCTGGTACGATGCCGTCCTCAGCGAACCGGATTTCATTAAAGCTCTCGGTTTGAGCGCCAGCATTGCTGCCCTGGCGACATCTGCATCGCTGGTGCTCGGAATACCGGCATCGATCGGATTGGTCCGATACCCATTCCCAGGCAGCCGAGTCGTTCAGAACGTGCTGTTGCTTCCATTGGTGTTCCCTGGCCTCATAACAGGTCTGGCTCTGCTGAAGCTCTTTGCACTCGCGGGATCCTACGATGCCTTCTTGAATCTTCTGTTGGCACACGTGCTCGTCACCTTTCCATACGTCCTGCGGACGGTGACCGCCAGCCTCGTACTCGTCGACACCTCGCTCGAGGAGGCCGCCAGGACACTGGGCGCAAGCCAATTCGGCGTATTTCGGCACGTGACGCTGCCACAAATCATGCCGGGCATCTTCGCGGGCGTGATCTTCGCCTTTATCACCTCATTCGACAATTTCGTCGTGTCGCTATGGCTTTCGGGGGCGGGTACGGTCCCGCTGCCGATATTGGTGTTCCAGCATCTTGCGACGGCCTTCGATCCATCGGTGGCGGCCGAAGCGTCCGTGATGGTCGCGATCGGAGCTTTGGCGGTCGTTTTGCTGGAGTGGAGCGTCGGCCTTCGTCGAACAGCGGCTCACTGAACCTCGTGGAGCGATGCATGTGGACAGAAAAAACAACCCGTACGGGAGAGGTAAGCCGCCGCGAGGTGCTCGGCGCAGTTGGTCTCGCCCTCGCGTCCCCGTTTGTCCTCCGCCGCGACGCTTGGGCGGAGGGCAAGAGCATCAACGTCGGGGTCTATGTCGGCAATTCCGGCGAGATCATCAAGAAGTACGTCGTTCCGGGCTTCGAGGCGAAATACCGCTGCAAAGTGAATACGACTAGCGGTCTGACGCTAACGCAGATCAATACGATGCGCGTCCAGCATGACAATCCGCAATACAGCGTCATGTGCATCGACGACTCCGCTGTTCCCGTCGCCAAAGCCGAAGACCTGATCGTCGAATTGACCGACGAGATGATTCCTAACGCAAAGAACGTCTTCGCCCGATTTCGCTTGTCCCATGGTTTGGCTTACGCCGCTTCCGCATGCGGTCTGTTTTTCAATCCATCAATGAACGAGCCGTTGCAAAGTTACGAGGAGCTCTGGCTTCCGCGTTGGCGGAAGCAGATCATCACGCGCGATCCAGCCAACACGATGAGCGTCTTCACGTCGATCATGGCGGCCAGCGTGGCGCTGGGAAAACCGTTCTCAGTTGCCCAATATGAATTGGATAAGGCTTGGCCGAAACTCGCCGAACTCAAGCCGAACCTTCTGACCGTTTTCACGGAATCGACCCAGGCAATGCTCGTCGTGCAGGGGCAGGCCAGCTACGGGGGAGTGGAAACCTCAAAGACCGTCTACCCTCTGATGAGGCGAGGAGCTTCGATGGATCTCTGCTACCCCAAGGAAGGGGCGTTCGGTCTCGTCAATTGCATGATCATGGTGAAGAACGGTCCGCAGCCCGAACTGTCGGCGGCCTTTATCGATTGGACCCTCGAGAGGGATGTGCAGCGCACCTTGGGGGAGAAGGAATGGAGCGGGCCCACCGTATCTGGCCTGGAATTCGCGGAAGGCGTCGCGAAAAGGCTACCCTATCCCGAAACCAAGATGGAGGCGATGAACCTCTTCGTTCCCGACTGGACCTTCCTCAACGGCAAGCGGGCCGAGATCATCGAAAAGCTGAATGGCGTCTTCAAGGGTTGAGTCGTAGCCGATGTCATTGTCTTCAGTCGGCCTACAGGTCGAACGCCTCAACAAGATCTACGATGGCTTCGCCGCTGTCTCCGATCTCTCGTTCGAGATCAAGGCTGGCGAGATCGTCGCGTTTCTGGGTCCGAGCGGATGCGGAAAGACGACCTGCCTCAGGATGATCGCCGGGCTGGTCGCTCCGACTAGCGGAACGATCCTTCTTGGGAACCGGGATATCACCGCCGTTTCCGTCCACCGCAGAAATATCGGGATGTTGTTCCAGAACTACGCTTTGTTTCCGCACTTGACCGTGGCTGAGAACGTCGCGTTCGGGCTCAAGATGCGAAAAGTCTCTCGGGCCGAGGTGAGCGAGCGAGTCAAGACCGCCCTCCAACTCGTGCAATTGCCGCAATTCGCCGACCGCCTTCCGGCCCGGCTATCGGGCGGTCAACAGCAGCGGGTCGCGCTGGCCCGCGCCCTCGCCATCGAACCTTCGTTACTTCTGCTGGATGAGCCGCTGGGAGCGTTGGACAAGAACCTGCGGGACGAGATGCAGGTTGAGCTGTTGCAGTTGCAGCGACGTCTCGGGATCACAACGGTGATCGTCACTCACGATCAGGAAGAGGCATTGACCCTGTCGGATCGCGTGCTTGTCCTGAAGGATGGAAAATTTCAGCAATACGGACGTTCGGAAGATGTCTACCTTCGCCCCGAGAATGAATTCGTCGCCGGCTTCGTCGGGGTTTCGAATTGCTTCAGGGGAGAGGTCGATCGCGAAGACGGTCTCGCGCGACTGCGCACCGAATCCGGTCTCTCGATCATGCTGCCGCCGTCGGTCGAAACTGCTCAGAGCACCACCGTGGTGGTGCGGCCAGAGAATATCACCTTGAAGCCTCTCGGGACGGGTGGCGGATCGGACACGAACGCCATTCCGGTCGTCATAGAGCAGATCATTTATCGCGGTGTGCAGACGCACTATCATCTCGCGACGGACGACGGACAAAAGCTGATCGTCTTCGCGCAGAACTCCGAAGGAGCCGTCGCCTCCGGCCTGCCGGGGTCCCGCGCGGTCGCGACGTGGAAGGTCGCGACGACCCACGTAATTCCAAACCAGCCCCGAACATGAACCAACAGGAGACGACATGATGGAGCAATTCCTGATTGAAGCCAAATGGCTCGCCGATCGTCTCGATGACAAGAACCTGCGCATACTGGATTGCACCACGCATCTCATCGCCGACCCGATAACGGTGTACCGTAAGGTCAGCGGACTCGAAGATTTCGAGAAGGGGCATATCCCGGGCGCTCAATTCGTCGACGTGCAAGCGGATCTTTCGGACAACGAGCAAAAGATCTCCTTCATGATGGGTAAACCGAACCGGATCGCTGAGGCTGTGGCGCGGCTCGGCATCGACCACTCCACGCAAGTCGTTCTGTACAGCACGAGCATGATGTGGTGGGCCACACGCGTTTGGTGGGTACTTCGGACGCTCGGCTTCAACAACGCGGCGGTTCTCGACGGTGGATTGTCGAAGTGGCGCGCGGAGAACCACCCGATCGAAACAGGCGGCGCGCGATCCGTTACTCCGCGCGCAGTCTCGCCGCTCGATTTGCGTGCATTGATGGTCGACAAGAACGATGTGCTGGCCGCGATCGGCGATAAGGAAGTCTGCACGCTGAACGCGCTCGCTCCGCCGCATCACGCGGGAAAGGAAGGGGCACCCGGCTTCGTTTATGGGCGACCCGGTCACATCAAGGGAAGCCTGAACGTGTCTGCGGCGAGCCTCGTCGATTCCGCAACGAACACTCTTCGGTCGGCGGAGCAGCTCCGAAAAATGATCGAGACGACCGGCGCGTTCGATGGCCGCGTGATCGCCTATTGCGGTAGCGGTATCTCAGCAAGTCTGCTCGCGTTCGTTCTTGTGATGCTCGGGCATCCGGACGTGAGTCTTTACGATGCGTCGCTGACGGAATGGGCGCCGGATGCGAATCTGCCGATGGAAACCGGGGAGAATTCGCTGCCAACGCGGTGATACCTGTTTTCGAACCACCACGCCCCCAAGATGCAGTCGCTTATCGCGATCCCAACCAGGGCGTGACGAGACGAGCGACGAGCGAAAAACAGAGGTAGGATCATGGCTTCCGTGAAGTTCCGTTACGTTTCCCGCTTCCGTGGAGGGTTGCCGCCCGGCGCGGCCCGATTCGGAGGAATGCCGAAGTTTAATTTCACCGGCGGCCACAACGACCCGCACATGATCCCGGTCGACGCGCTGGCCGCGGCCGCCTCGTCGGTGATCAAGAGGCACGGTTCCTTGCTCGCGATATACAATCTTGGACAAGGACCGCTTGGCTATCTGGGCCTGCGCGAGTTCCTCGCTTCGAAGTTGACGGGTACGCGCGGGATGAGCGTCACTGCCGACGACATCCTCATCACCTCCGGATCGCTTCAGGGCATCGATTTCGTGAATGAAATCCTGCTCGAACCCGGCGACACAATCCTGGCTGAGGAATTCACCTATTCGTCCGTCCTCACGCGGGCCAAGAAACGCGGAATCTCCGTCGTACCCGTTCCGGTCGATGGAGACGGTCTGCGCATCGACCAACTCGAAGCCATCCTGTCCGATCTCAAGGCGAAGGGCGTAAAGCCTAAATACCTCTATACCATACCGACGATCCAGAACCCGACGGGCAGCATTCTACCCCTTGAACGGCGACTCAGTTTGATCCAACTGGCGAAGACGCACGAAGTCCCGATTTTCGAGGATGAGTGCTATGCCGATATCGTCTGGGCCGACGATGCGCCGCCGGCGTTGTATGCCATCGACCCGACGCAAGTGATACATATCGGATCGTTGTCTAAATCGCTCGCTCCCGCCCTCCGACTCGGTTACCTGGTAGCTGGCTGGGAGGTGCTGAGCCAAATCATCGCCCTGAAGACCGACGGCGGCACCGGCGCCATCGACCAGATGGTCGCCGCAGAATACTTCTCGACACACTTCGACACGCACATTCGCAAGCTCAAAAGTGGTCTCTTGCGGAAGCTGGAAACGCTTGTCAAAGCAGTCGACCGCGAGTTCGGTACCGACGCGGAGCTCACCGTACCTAAGGGAGGTATCTTCGCCTGGCTCAAGTTTCCGGAGGGCGTCAAAGTGAGCAGTCTGACGGCGCCATCAGCGGAGTCCGGAATTGCCTTCAACCCCGGTCCCGAATGGGCCTGTGCCGCAGGGTCGGCGGACAACATGTTGCGACTTTGCTTCGCGCTCACGACCGAGGCGGAGATCGAGGAGGGGATGCGCGAACTGGCCCGGGTATGCTTCGAAACCACCGGATTTCCCCGAAGAGGCGACAACAGGGCGCGGATCGAGCGTAAGCCGGACAAATGAAACAAGGAAACACCGACGGAGCACTCTCCCGTCCGCCAGCCGAATTTACGAAGGCTGCTTCGGCCTCCCGAAACGTGAGATCAGTTCGACCAGAAAGCGGCGCACCTCGTCGACTCGTGATTGTGAAAATTCCGCCAGATAGTTGCGTTCGTAGCCCTTCCACCGATCGCGGATGACTTCGCGTCGCGTCAGGCCTTTTGTCGTCAAGACCAGCCTTCCGATCTCGTCTCGTAGAGCGTCTCCGCCCGCTACGAGATCCGCAACGGCGTCATCGGCCACCGTCCTCGGAAGAAAGACTCGGGCTGTCAGTTCCTCGGAAGTAATGCGGGGATTGTCGGCGAGGCCAAACAGGACGTAGTTCTGGGAGATGTTCAGCCCCTCGGCGCGGCGTTGCTCCTCGAATCCGTTCGCTATAAGATAATGGCTGCGGAAGATCAGCTTGAACAGCGGCGCGAGTTCGTCGAGGCATGCGTCCGGCGAGTTGGCCGCCCACTGTTCAGTCTCACCAAGCATCGGATGATCGGCGGCGACGGCATATCGGCCTTGGACGAAAACGAGGGGTTCCCTTTCGTAGCGGCAGAATTTGCGGACGCGACCGATCAACAGTTCGTGGTCACCGCCGTCAACCCTCGATTCGACGGTGCATTCGATGGTTGCCGAAACGCCGTTTATTATAGGAGATCCGCTAACACCGATGCCGCGCGACAGGCCGCGGAACTTGTCGGCCTCCGAACTCGCGAAACGCTGTGAGAGCGCAATCTGGTCCACCGAGAGTACGTGGACCGCAAAATGCGACGATCTCCGGAAGATTTCGAAGCTCCTCGAACTCCGTTTGAGCGACCAAAGCACCAGAGGCGGCTCGAGCGACAGCGCGCTGAATGAATTCGCCGTCACGCCAACATCGATACCTTCGTGGCTCGCCGTAATTATGGTAACGCCTGTAGCAAACTGCCCCAGACAGCGACGGAACTCGCGGTCGTCGAGCGTCGATTGGTCTCCGGCGTGTTCGCGCCCGTTCGCGAGAGAATCGTTGCCTTTCGTCATTCGTTTCCCCGATAGCGCAGAACCTTCTCGAAAGCATAGCAGGTCGTCGCCCGGCGTCTAGTCGTATACAAATGAGTACAACTGCATATTCGATAGATCGCTAACTTTTGTGCAATGTCAGCCGTCTAAAGATGGATGAAACGCATCGAAAAACCCAAAGATGACGGCGAGCCTTGTGGCGGCCGCGCGGCGGACGCTGGACGGCTTCGCGGTGGCGGCCGTACTCCCGACGATTGCCGAGGATCTGCCCGTCAGTACCGCTCAGTCCGGCAATCACCTTCTGCCTAGTCGCTCTTACGGTATTCGAAGTCTCCCATCTGCATCATCGAACCGGGCGACGAGGTCGTGCGCGATACCGACGATCTTGGCTTATGAAAGCCCAGGCGCCCGGCAATGCAGATCGTTCTTGCCGGATTGCATCTTATTGCATACAATTGTGGACAATATAGAGAGCAAACGTCGCCCCTAACCCAGTCTGGGGGGCAAGATGCGGACACGCGATATGTCTTCGACAGCTGCGGACAGAAAAGTGCAGGGCGACGCCGACGAACGGCTAGGGTCGATCCGTCCAACGCGATGCGCGATGCGCATGTCCGCTTGGAGGCGTCCACGACAAAACCAAATCTCAACGAGAATATCAAGGCACGCACGATCATGAAGAAGATACCTTTGCGTCACGGCATATTCTTGGCTCCCTTCCATGACGTTGAGGAAGATCCCAGCACTTGCCTTCAACGCGATCTCGAATTGGTGGAATTGGTCGAAAGGCTCGGATACGAAGAAGCGTGGGTCGGGGAGCACCACTCCGCCGGCTTCGAGATGATTGCCAGTCCGGAACTGTTTATCGCCGCTGCCGCCGAGCGCACCAGGCGGATCTATCTCGGCACGGGTGTGGTTTCCTTGCCGTATCACAATCCCTTCATGGTCGCCCAACGCATCATTCAGCTCGACCACATGACGCGGGGTCGGGTGATTTTCGGCGCCGGACCTGGCCTGTTGACGTCGGACGCTCTGATGATCGGACTCACGCCGGAGGTCCTTCGAGATCGACTGGTCCAGGGTCTGGACGTGATTCTCAGATTGTTCGCGGGTGAAACCGTTACGGAAAAAACCGATTGGTACAATCTGTGGAACGCGCGCCTTCATTTGATGCCCTATACCTATCCGTATCCCGAGGTGTGCGTGGCGAGCGCGGTGACGCCGTCCGGCGGCCGCGTCGCCGGCAAGTATGGTCTTGGCCTCATCTGTATGGCCGCGACCAATCCGAACGGTTTCGATGCGCTGGGAACGAATTGGAAGATCGCCTGCGATTTGGCGGAGGGGCAGGGTAACTCCATGGATCCGGGCGGGCTGCGTCTGGTCGCCCCGATGCACATCGCGGAGACGCGCGATCAGGCGCGCAAAAACGTCATGCACGGCATCGAGAAATGGCTCGACTATCGCATCAGCATAAACCCCACCGTTCCTCTCCGGAAGGGCAGCACAATCGACGAGATGATAGATAACGTCATCCAGGATCAAGGGGCGGTCATCGGAACTCCCGACGACGCGATCGCCAAGATCGAAGGGCTGTACGGCAAGCAAGGTCAATTCGGCGCGCTGCTCATCTCGGCCAATGACTGGGCGAACTGGGAAAACTCGAAGAAATCGTACGAGCTGTATGCGCGTTTCGTGCGGCCGCATTTTTCTGGGACAAACCGCAATCGCGTGGCATCGCTGGAATGGGTGCGCGAAAACGCGCGCTCGTTCGGCGAGCGATCGAAGAACGCCCAGCGGCAGGTGTTCGAGAAGCACGAAGCCGAGCTCGCAAGGTCCGCGACCGAGAATGAACAAAAGCCAGGCCTCTTAGGTCGTAGGCACTCGTGAACGGTCTGCTGGAGCATTTCTCACGGGCCGCGTTGCCATAGTCAGCGGCGGCGCGGCGGGAATAGGTTGCGCGGTCGCTGCAGGCCTGGCGCGTTGCGGGTGCATCGATGCGCGAAGCATTGCGAAACGATGCGTTGATATTGGTGAACGCCGCGGGCATCGCAGGTCCCGGAAAGCGTTCCGATCCCGAGTTCGACGCGAAATTCGACAAGGCCTTCGACGTCAACTTCCGCGGAACCCTTCATCTCTGCGGCGCCTTTGGCAATCAGATGAAGTCCACCAAGGGATCGATAGTGAACATAACCTCGATCGCCGCCATGATTGCCGGGAGCGCGGCGCGCCGGGACTGACTGAAACCGACATGACGCGTGACATATTGCAGGACCCAAATCGGCTGGATCGAACGAACGCTAGGAACTTCCTGAAGCGAACCGGCAAACCGGACGACGTTGTCGGGGCGGTCTTGTTTCTCGCATCGTCTCTTTCGCAATATGTGACGGGACCAGTGATCCCGGTCGACGGCGGATACACGGCCGCCTAGCCGCGCGGTTGTCACGAACTTGGCGGCCAAGCCGACACCCAAGGAAGTTCGTTAGGCGTGGCCTAGTCTTTTCGCAGAGCATTGCATACAGTTGCATACTTTAACATTGACTGGGATTTCTTCATCGACAACAATCGTTCATGACAAACGGGTGACGCCGCGAGTACCGGTCGAAGCTCTCTGCCAGGCGGAGTCTTTACGTTCGGAGGAATTCAAGATGAGCTCGGTTCGAACGAGAATTCCGCGGCGTCGTTACCTCATATATTGCCTTCTTTTCACATTGAGCTGTGTGAACTACGGTGATCGGGCAGCTCTGTCGGTCGCCGGCTCGGACATCATGTCCGAATTCCATCTCACCCCGGTGGAGATGGGGTGGCTGTTCTCGGCGTTCATGTGGGCCTATTTTCCCCTCAACCTTCCTACCGCGATGCTTGTCGACAAGTGGGGCACGCGGCGGGTCGCCGCCATCGCTGTCGCCACGTGGTCTTCCGCGATGGTACTAACGGGTGCAGCCTGGAGCTTCGTCTCGTTGTTTGTCATGAGATTGCTGCTGGGCATCGGGGAAGCGCCGTCGTTTCCAATGGCCAATCGAGCGATTAGAGAATGGGCTCCGGGACCCGAAAGGGGCTTCGCGTCGATAGTCTTTTGTAGCGGAATATCCGCCGGAATCGCGATGGGCGCCGCGGTGACCTCGTTGCTCGTCGCAGGAATAGGTTGGCGTGGAACATTCGCCATCCTCGGCGCCGCCGGCTTCGTCTGGGTAGCGGTTTGGTTGCTGTTCTATCGCGATCCCACGCAGGCAGGATGGCTCCAGCCGGAGGAACGCGACTTCATCGTGTCCCAGCGCAACATGGAAAGCGACACCAAGGCGACGTCGGGTACGCTCATCGCCCTCCTGTCGCAGGTATCGACCTGGGGGCTGATCATCACTCAGATCTGCAACAACTTCGCAAACTTCTTCTTCCTCACGTGGCTTCCGGTCTATCTGAACAAATCACACAACTTAACCGTATTGCATTCCGGCCTGTACACGGCGCTTTGCTATGCGATCGCCTGCGTCGCTGCGATAGCGATCGGCGCCTTTGCGGATTGGTTTCTCATCCGGATCCGCGCAAAAAGTGGTGCGCGAAGATATGTCGTAACCTTGTTTTTCCTGCTCGGTGGCGTGATGATTTTCGCGCCTTACGTTCAGTCTGAGGTTGCCTTGATGACGCTTCTGACCGCGACGCTGATCTGTATCGGCGTCTCCGGCTCCTACAATCAGGCTCTCGCCAGTGATCTTCTGGTGGACGGCAAGGCGATGGCTACGCTCATCGGAATCATGTTCGCATTCAGCAACGGCTTCGGGCTTACTGCGCCAATCATCGCAGGCTTCGCTCTTCAAATGACGGGAAGCTTTACGGCGGTCTTCATGATCGCGACAGGACTCATGGCCGTTGGCGCCATCTCTTCGCTCTTCCTAACGGCACGGCCAATAACCTTGAAGGCAACTCAGGTTTCGGTCGTTTCGGCGGCTTTGAGGGGCACCGAGCTGCCCCGCGCCTGAAGAGGCGCGCGTCTGACGGCAATTGTTATCGACCGAAAAGTCCTAAAGAAAGCCCGTCAGAAGAATGTGAAGGTCGTGACTTCGATGCTCTCGCGCGGCGACGCGCCAACGGGCTCAACGGACAGGTCCGCGAGATATCGAAGGTAGGCCTCAACCCTCGTATCGCAATCCACTTCGTGGAGATACGTATGGTCGCACTTTGTCCAACTGTCGTCTCGCTTCCGACGTAGATGTATACAAAGGAATACAAATGGGCTAGACGATTCAAACCGAAGCTCATTTTAATCCGACCGGAAGCCACGTGATAGATTCGAAGCAGTTTGATGTCGTTGTTTTAGGCGGCGGCAATGCCGCGCTCTGTGCAGCCATATCGGCCGCGCGGCAAGGGGCCGCGGTCGCAGTGCTTGAAGCGTCGCCGAAGTTCTATCGCGGCGGAAACACTCGACACACTAGGAATATGCGTTGCGCCCACGATACGGCTACGGAGACGCTGACCGGACCCTATGGCGAGGAAGAATTCTGGGAAGATCTGCTGAAAGTGACCGGCGGCCAAACTGACGAGCAGCTTGCGAGATACATGATCAGCGAATCCAAGAAAATGTTGACCTGGATATCGGAGCAAGGCGTCCGGTTCCAACCTTCACTCGGTGGTACGCTCAGCCTAGGTCGGACGAATTCCTTCTTTCTGGGCGGCGGCCGTGCGATGCTGAACTCGCTCTATCGAACCGCCGAGCGTCTAGGTGTGACAATCGCCTACGACGCGGAAGCGATTGATCTCGATATCGAAGACGGTGGTTTTCGATCGGCAACGATCCTGTACGCCGGAAAGACAAAGCGCGTCGGCGCCCGGAACCTCGTCGCCGCGTCCGGCGGGTTTGAGGCCAATCTAGAGTGGATGGAAGAATATTGGGGGCCAAGAGCCAGGAAGTTTCTTGTGCGCGGGACGCCCTATAATCGTGGTTCGGTCTTGCGGATGCTCTTGGACGTCGGTGTGGCCGAAGTCGGAGATCCGACGCAGTGCCACGCGGTCGCTATCGATGCGCGCGCACCGAAATTCGATGGAGGCATTATCACGCGACTCGATTGCGTCGTGTTCGGTATCGTCGTCAACAAGGAGGCGCGGCGATTCTACGACGAAGGGGAAGACATTTGGCCGAAGCGGTACGCGATTTGGGGTAGGCTCGTCGCGGGCCAACCCGATCAGATCGCCTACATTATCTTCGACGCATCGTCGATCGATCTGTTCATGCCTTCGCTCTATCCGGCGATCGAAGCGCAGACGATCGCGGAATTGGCGGGCAAGCTTGAACTCGACCCGACGCAACTGTCGAAGACCTTGGCGGAGTTCAACGCCGCCGTCAGGCCGGGAAGCTTCGACCATACCAAGCTGGATGACTGTCGGACGGAGGGATTGGACCCTCCCAAGACTCATTGGGCCCGGCGAATCGAGCGTGCGCCGTTCTACGCGTATCCTGTGCGGCCGGGCATCACGTTCACCTACCTGGGCACGAAGGTCGACAGGAATGCCCGCATGGTCATGCGGGATGGTCGACCTTCGAAGAACATGTTCGCGGCCGGCGAAATCATGGCTGGCAACGTTCTCGGCCGCGGCTATGCGGCAGGTATCGGCATGACGATAGGAAGCGTGTTTGGACGTATCGCCGGACGAGAGGCTGCAAAAAATGCATGCAACTAAGGTCTTGGAGGAAGCGGGCCGTCTGATGACGGTTTGCAATTCCTGCAGATATTGCGAGGGCGTGTGCGCGGTATTTCCCGCAATGGAGCTGCGCAAGTCATTCACTGATGGCGACCTGAACTACTTGGCCAACTTGTGCCACAACTGCGGCGCCTGTTACGACGACTGTCAATATTCGCCTCCGCACGAGTTCGACGTCAACGTGCCTGCGGCTCTCGCCGCAGTACGAGTCGAATCTTACGCGGCTGCGGCTTGGCCATCCGCATTGTCCGGCATGTTCCATCGCAACGGGCTCGCGATCTCGATCGCAGCGGCGCTCAGCGTGACGGTCTTCGTAGCGGGATTCGTGGGCCTGACCGATCGTCATGCACTGTTCGCCAAGCATTCGGGGCCCGGTGCGTTCTACGAGCTGTTACCGCACGACGCCATGGCCGCCATCTTCTGCGCGGCGTTTCTCTATGCCGCTGTCGCGTGCGCTCTGAGCGCGAAGAGGTTTGTCGCCTCCTTTGGAGCTCTAAGGCGGGACATGACCGACCCGGTCGCGCACGCTCGCGCAACACTCGCTTCTGGCTCACTACGATATCTGGACGGCGGAGGAGGCGGCTGCGCGGACGACGGTGCCCACCGCGTCAACTTGCGCAAAGTCTTCCACCACATGACTTTCTACGGCTTCGCCCTGTGCTTTCTTGCGACGGCGGTAGCCACGGTTTACCACTATGCATTCGGGCGCGAAGCGCCGTACGCGGTGGACGATCTGCCCGTGTTGCTCGGAACGCTCGGAGGCATCGGATTGATTGTCGGTCCGATAGGCCTTTTGGTTGCCAAGAGGCTCCGCGATCCTGCTGTTGTCTCGAAAGCTTCCTATGGAATGGACGTTGCGTTTATCGTCATGCTGTTGCTGACCGGAGCGACCGGCATGATTCTATTGGCCGCTCGCGACACGGCCGCCATGGGAGCGCTTCTCGCGCTGCATCTCGGCGTCGTGTTCGGCCTCATGATCACGATGCCGTACGGAAAGTTCATACATGGTCTGTTCCGCTACCTCGCTCTTGCTCGTTACGAGCGAGAACGGATCGTCGTCGCGAACGGCGCATTCTCGGCGGTAGATGATCCGCCGAGCGCGGCGGCCACGCTCGGCTCCTGAAATTCGCGAATGCGCGATCTGCGACGAAAGTGAAGGGTCCGAAGGGCGAGCCGCCTTCGAAAGATGCAACCGCAGCCTCAATACGAGGCATTCCGTCATGGTCCACGTCGTTGCATTTTAATGTATACGAAGATATACAATGAGAACTACATGGTCTACGGACGGTTGTCCGATCCAAAGGTATGCAGGCAATTTCCATGAACCGTACCAGCGCCTCCGCCCGCCGAAAGGGGCAGCTTTCGTTTTTAGAGACCGAGTCCGGATCTCCTTGGGAAAATTTCCTGGCCCAGATCGATGCCGTGATTCCGCATCTCGGCGAGCTGTCTCGATGGTCGGAAACGCTGAAGCGCCCGAAGCGGGCGCTCGTCGTCGACGTGCCGATAATTCTGGACGACGGCAGCGTCGCTCACTTCGAGGGATTTCGCGTCCATCACAACATTAGCCGCGGGCCTGCGAAGGGAGGCGTCAGGTTCCATCAGGACTCGACGCTCAACGAAGTCATGGCGCTCGCGGGTTGGATGACGATCAAGAACGCCGTCGTCAATCTCCCGTTCGGCGGCGGCAAAGGGGCTGTCCGGGTCGATCCGCGTTTGCTCTCTCAAGAGGAACTGGAGCGTCTGACCCGACGATATACCTCGGAAATATCCTCGATGATCGGGCCGGACAAGGATATACCGGCGCCTGACGTCAACACGAACGCGCAGACGATGGCATGGATGATGGACACGTACGCGTCCTCAAATGGCCACACCGTCAACAGCGTGGTAACCGGCAAGCCCATCGCGCTCGGTGGTTCGATCGGCCGCATCGAGGCGACCGGAAAAGGTGTGTTCCTAACGACATGTGCCGTATTGAGGGCGCTCGGAGACTCGCTCGAGGGAAAACGTATCGCCGTTCAGGGTTTCGGAAATGTCGGCGGCATCGCGGCTCAATTTCTTCAAGCGGCAGGTGCTAAGATCGTCGCCGTACAGGACGTTGACGGCTGTGTCGTGAATCCCGCTGGGATCGATGTTCCGAAACTATTGGCGCACAAGGACGTCACTCGGGGGATCCGTGATTCGCGGTTGGGTGACGACGCTGACCGCAAGGATCTCTGGGATGTAGATGCGGATATCCTAATCCCCGCGGCCATCGAGAGCCAGATCACGGCCTCTGTCGCGGCGCGGATTCGCACGCGCATCGTTGTGGAAGGAGCGAACGGGCCGACGACGCCGGAAGCGGATCGCGTTCTGGCGGAGCGAGGCATCACGGTCGTGCCCGATGTCCTTGCGAACGCTGGCGGCGTTATAGTTTCGTATTTCGAATGGGTTCAAGGGTTCAATTCGCTCTTCTGGCGAGAGCCGGAGGTAGCCTCGCGTCTCGAGCAGATATTGATCGAGGCGTTCAATGAGGTCTGGGACACCCACGTCGCGGTAGGCACGTCGCTAAGAGGCGCCGCGTACATCCTCGGTTGTAGACGTGTGTTGCAAGCGCGCCAGCAAAGAGGCCTTTATCCATAGGGAGAATAGACGATGGGATCAACTCTTAGATCGGTTTGCGGCGTGGGAGCTCTACTCGTGTCGCTTGGTTGGCTCGGATGTGCGTGGGCTGAGGAGCCGGTGCGCATAGGCGTTCTCGGTGATCAATCCGGCCTTTACTCGGACAACGGCGGGCCGGGATCGGTGGCGGCCACCAAGATGGCGGTTGAAGATTTCGGAGGCAAGGTCGTGGGGCGGCCGATCGAGGTGCTCACCGCGGATCACCAGAACAAGACGGACATCGGCGTGGGAATAGCACGCGAATGGTACGAGTCGAAGGGCGTCGACGTCATCGTCGACTTCGCGATCTCCTCCATCGCGCTCGCCGTGCAAGACGTCGCAAAGAAGGACAACAAGATCGCGATCTACACGACAGCGACTTCCGACGACCTGGTTGGCAAGAGCTGCTCTTCCAACGGCCAGCAATGGGGCGACGAAAATTGGTCGAACACATCGCCGCTCATGACCGAGTTGGCCAAGAAATCGGGTGCCACATTCTTTTTCGTCACGGCCGACTACACGTTCGGCGCCCAGCTCGAGGATGTGTCGCGTCTGGCGATCGAAAAGGCAGGAGGCAAGGTGGTCGGGAGCGTTAAGGTGCCTCTCAACAGCCCCGACATGTCGTCCTACCTGCTGTCCGCGCAATCATCCGGCGCCGACGTCGTGGTCCTGGCGATCGCGGGCGGAGACGTGATCACGGCGACCAAGCAGGCGATGGAATTCGGCATCACGCCGAAGCAGAGCCTCGCGACGCCGATCATGTATCTGTCGGACGTTAACGCGATCGGGTTGAAAAACATGCAGAACATCCAGTTCATGCAGTCCTGGTACTGGGACGCCGACGACAAGACCCGTGCGTGGGCCAAGAAGTACTTCGCGCGCATGAACAAGATGCCGAACGCCAATCACGCCGCGCTCTATTCGGCCGTAACTCACTATCTCAAGGCGGTCGCCGCCGCCGGCACTACGGAGACGACGGCCGTGCTGAAGAAGATGCATGAAATGCCGATATCTGACGACGCGTTCACGCAGAACGGCAATGTCCAGGCGAACGGGCGGGCCGCATACGACCGCTTTCTCGTCCAAGCGAAGGCTCCGCAGGATTCGAAGTACCCGTGGGACTACCTGAAAATCCTCTCCCGCGTCCCGGCCGCCAAGGCCTTCCAGCCCGCAGATGAGACGCCGTGTCCGCTCAGGTAGTAAAGCCAGGGATAGCCAGCGCTCGCCCATTCGTTCCGGACGCCCGTGCGACCGGAAATCGGATGTCCGTTCCGTTCGTGCCGGCCGGTTTAGGCGCCGTTGCGGAAGGTCGCTTGGCACGACCGGGGAGATAGAGATGTCTAGCGATCACATCCTGCTTGCGACCGGGCTGTCCAAACGTTTCTTCGGATTCTTGGCGGTCGATGGTGTTTCGTTGAACGTCCGGAAAGGGTCCATACATGCCTTGATCGGGCCGAACGGAGCCGGCAAGACTACCTGCTTCAATCTTCTGACCAAGTTCCTGCAGCCGGATTCCGGTTCGATCCGCTTCGACGGCGTGGATATCACGAAGGCCAAGCCGGCCAGCGTGGCGCGGCTCGGGATGGTGCGCTCGTTCCAGATCTCTTCCGTATTCCCGTCGCTGACCGTGGCCGAAAACGTGCGCGTCGCCGCCCAGCGGAGGCGCGACCGTTCCTACGGATTCTGGCGGTCGGGTGCCACCCTTTGCCAGTTCGACGACGAGGTGGACGAACTGGTCGATTCCGTCGGATTGATGGAATTCCGAGACGATCTCGCCAGCAGGCTTTCCTACGGCCGAAAGAGGGCGCTGGAGTTCGCCACCACGCTTGCCTTGAAACCCAGCTTCCTCCTGCTCGACGAGCCGATGGCAGGGATGTCCAACGAGGACGTCGACCGGATCGCGGATCTGATCAGGAAGATCTCGGTCGATAGGACTATTCTCATGGTCGAGCACAATCTTTCGGTCGTCGCCAGCCTCTCGGACACAATCACGGTCCTCGCTCGTGGCAAGGTTATCGCCGAGGGAGACTACGGAACGGTCTCCAAGAACCGCGACGTAATCCAAGCCTACATCGGAACCACGGATGACTGATGCCGCGCTCGCTAAGTCGTCGCTCGCGGAGCCTGTGCTGAGCGTCAGGGGTCTCAACGCCTGGTACGGGGATTCGCACGTTCTGCAGGGAATGGATTTCGACGTGATGGCCGGTGAAGTCGTCAGCATCCTCGGCCGGAACGGCGTCGGCAAGACCACGACGTTGCGCGCGATCATGGGCATCCTTCCGAAGCGAAGCGGCAGCGTGTCTGTCTTCGACCAAGAGACGATCAAGATGGCTCCGCGCTCTGTAGCTCGCTTGGGCGTCGGATACTGTCCCGAGGAGAGAGGGATATTCGCCAGCCTCACCGTCAAGGAAAACCTCATGCTTCCGCCCGTAGTAGGCAAGCACGCGGTGCATCTCGACGAGATATTCGAGATGTTTCCCAATCTAAAGGAGCGTCTTGCTAGTCCTGGCACCAAGCTGTCCGGCGGCGAGCAACAGATGCTCGCCATAGCCAGAATACTGCGCTCAGGGTCGCGGCTGCTCCTGCTCGACGAGCCGACCGAAGGATTGGCGCCCGTGATCGTCCAACAGATCGGTGCGACGATCAGACGACTCAAGGAACGGGGGTTCACCATCATCCTGGTCGAGCAGGGGCTGCATTTCGTGCGCTCGATCGCGGATCGTCACTACTTGGTCGAGCACGGCCAGATCGCGAGATCTGTCGACAACAAAGGGCTTTTAGAGAACATGGATTCCATCCGCGGATTGCTCGCCTTGTGAGCGGAAGAATATGAAGAACCTAGAGTCAGCAGTCGGCCGCTGGTCGGACGTCTGCTCCCTTCCGGCCTGATGGCTGGACCACCGTGGGCGGTCTCTCCCGGCCCACTTCACTTGGCTCGGCGTGTCATCACGCCGAGCCACTTTTACCTGCATGACGGGTCTGCGGCAAAGGGCTGTATTACTTGCAACGAAACGCGTCCTCGGGACTTGAATGTCCGTTTGTATTCTGTTGTATACATATGGCGGACGTTCGATATGCTGGTCCGCCCAGTCAACTTCAATAACGCCATTCGCGAGCTGCTAGATGCCCGATTATTCGCTTGGAATCGATATTGGCGGTACCTTCACGGACATCGTGATCTTCGACCACGAGAGTGGACGCCAATACAGCCGGAAGATTCTCACAACGCACCAGAATCCGGCCGAGGCGGTCATCGAGGGCGCGGGTGACCTCCTCCGTAGAAACTCGCTTTCCGCACGAGACGTGCGCCGGGTAGTGCACGCGACTACGCTTTTCACGAATGCGCTCATCGAGAGGAAGGGCGCGACTACAGGAATGATAACGACGGAAGGCTTCCGCGACGTGCTCGAGATAGGGCGAGAAAGGAAGTACGACCTCTACGACATCGGCATAATGAATCCGACGCCGCTCGTTCCCCGTAACCTGCGGCGCGAGGTGCCGGAGAGGACCCGGTCCGATGGCAGCATAATGACGCAGTTGGACATCGCGGCTCTCGAACGCGAGATAGATTTTCTCGCCGGCGCGGACGTGCGGTCCGTCGCCGTAGCCTTCCTGCATTCGTACGCGAACCCAAGGCATGAGGATCAGGCGGCAGAAGTCATTCTCAAACGGGCACCCGGTATGTATGTGACCCGGTCCCACGAGGTCGCTTGCGAGATCCGGGAATACGACCGGATGTCAACGGCGGTAGCAAACGCATACGTCAAGCCGCTCGCCGGAAAATATATTGACGAGATTTCACATAAGCTCGTGGATCTCGGTATCACAACGCCGCTGTTGCTCATGCTCTCGAACGGAGGATTGACGCACGCCGAGGAAGCGAAACGCGTCCCAGTGCAGATGCTCGAATCGGGGCCTGCAGCGGGCGCGCTCGCCGCGGGGCATTTCGGTCTCGCCGACGGGGAAAACATGCTTCTCGCCTTCGACATGGGGGGGACCACTGCGAAGCTGAGCGTCGTCGAGAACGGAGAGCCATTAATTGCGTACACGTTCGAGGCGGCGCGCCAGCGACGCTTCATAGAAGGCAGTGGGCTTCCGATACGGATCTCCACCGTCGAATTGATCGAAATCGGCGCGGGTGGCGGATCGATCGCGAGAAAAGACGAGATAGGTCTCCTGAAGGTTGGTCCTGAAAGCGCAGGTTCCGAGCCGGGGCCGGTCTGCTACGGCCGCGGCGGCGTCGCTCCGACGGTCACGGATGCCAATTTCGACCTGGGCGCTCTCAATCCGGCCACCTTCGCCGGAGGTACCGTTCCCATCGATGTGGGCGCTGCCAAGGCCGCCTTGGCCGAATTGGGCAACAGCCTCGGTCTAGATGATGCCAAGGCAGCAAGCGGAATCTACGATATCGTCAACGAAAACATGGCTGCGGCAGCCCGCGTGCATATTGCCGAAAGGGGAAGGGATCCTGCCAGCTACTCCCTTCTCTGCACCGGTGGAGGTGGCCCGGTTCACGGATATCAGGTGGCCCGGAAGCTGGGTATCAAGCGCTTGATATGTCCGCCGGACGCCGGCGTAGCGTCCGCCTTGGGGCTTATCATCGCGCCGATCCGTGCGGACAGGGCGGCCACGATCGGTTTCCGGCTCCGCGACCACGATCTCGCTCTGCTCGAGCGGGCGTTGGTGGATCTGCAGGAGAAAGCGACGCAGATGATTCGCGACGCAGGGATCAAGTCGGAGGTCTCTATCCACCGATTTGCCGACGGTCGATTTGTGGGGCAGGGCTTCGATCTCGTCGTACCGCTTCCTCCGGGTCCGTATGACCAATCCGACGGCGACGTTCGCGCAGAGTTGAAGAGCGCCTTCGAGCAATCGTACAGGGAGAAGTTCTCGCGGACCCCGCCCGACATAGCCATCGAATTTATCAACGTCCGCGTATCCGTCCGGGCATCCGTGAGCGGAAACACGGTCACGCCGGTTTCGGGCGGCAAGGCCACGAAGAATCGTGGCGCATCGCGGCCGGTCTTTTTTCCCGACGCCGGAAAGTACCTGGACGCCAGGGTATTCCGGCGTGACGAATTGAAGATGGGGACCTCCTACGACGGACCGGCGTTGGTGGAGGAGGACGGCTCGACGCTCGTGGTAGGACCGGAAGCCTCGTTCAAGGTCGTTCCGAGCAACAACATCGTAGTCACGATTTTCTGAGGCGCGCCATGGGTACCAAGGAACTGAACGCCGTCGCCATAGAAGTCCTCTGGACTCGCATCATCTCCGCAGTCGACGAAGCCGCGAAGGTCATCGTCCGAACGTCGTTTTCCACGCTGTCCAACGAAGCCAACGACTTCGCGTGCGTGCTTACGGACGAGTGTGGCAATTCCCTTGCGCAAAACACCGGAAGCATTCCGTCTTTCATCGGCACGTTACCGGCTACGGTGAAGCACTTTCTCGCCAAGTTCGGCGCCGAAAAAATGCAGCCAGGCGATGTCTTCGTGACCAACGATCCCTGGAAGGGAACGGGCCACCTCAACGATATCTCCCTCGTGAAGCCGATCTTTCGCAACGGAGTGCTCGTTGCGTTCGCCGCTACGACGTCGCACGTTCCCGACATCGGCGGCCGTATTCGATCGATCGAGCCGCGCGAAGTGTTCGAAGAAGGTTTCCACATCCCTCTCATGCGGTTCATCAGCGCGGGAAAACCAGACGACACTCTGATCGAACTGCTCCGGGAGAACGTCCGCACGCCAGATCAGACAACCGGCGACGTCTGGGCTCAGGTCGGAGCCATCGATCTGATCGAAAAGCGCATCCTCGGCATGATGCGCGAACACGATCTAACGGACCTGCGGGGCCTGGCCGCCGAACTGTTCAGTCGATCCGAGCGGGCGATGCGTGAGGCGATCGAAGCACTTCCCGACGGGATCTACCGGTACGAAATCACGACGGATGGTGTCGAGAGTCCGCTTTCCTTTAAGCTTGCGCTGACGATCGAAGGAGGCGAACTCGAACTCGACTATGCAGGGACTTCGCCGCAACAGCCGCGGGCGATCAATTGCGTCTATGCGTACACGTTCGCCATGAGCATCTATGCGCTGAAATGCTCGCTACTGCCCAATCTGCCGAACAATGAAGGTATCCTACGCGCCGTCAAGGTGAGGGCGCCTGAAGGATCGGTCCTGAACCCGGTCTTCCCGGTTGCGGTGGGAGCGAGGGCTGCCACCGGACACTACGTGCCCGTGCTGGTATTCGGCGCACTGCACCAGATCATCCCGGACAGAGTGATGGCCGCACCCGGTTCTCCGCTTTGGATCCTTACGCTTTCCGGCGTCAGGACTGACGGAAAGCCATACGCGAACGTGCTTTTCTTCAACGGGGGTACCGGCGGCCGTGCGAGTGGGGACGGTGTGAGTTGTCTTTCGTGGCCGAGCAACATCTCGTCGACGCCGGTAGAGGTGTCCGAACACAACGATCCATTGTTCATCCACTACAAGCGTCTTCGCGCGAACTCCGGAGGAGCCGGCGAGTTCCGTGGAGGTCTCGGTCAGGACATTCTGCTCGAAAGCACGTCAGCGACAGATATTCAGGCCGTCTTCATGACCGAACGAACCCGCATCCCCGCACCCGGCTTAGGTGGCGGAAATCCGGGCGGGCTCGGAGAGGTCTGGATCAACGACAAACTCGTAAACAACCGCGTCCAGCACATCCTCAAGACTGGTGACCGAATCCTGATGAGAACGCCAGGGGGCGGCGGCTACAATTCATCCGCGACGCGAACGAAGGCTCAAAACGAGATCGATCGCGAGTTGGGTTACGTGGAGTGATGGGCGGCCCGCTGCCGCCTAGATACCCGGGGGAACCAGATCGGAATCCCTGTGGGACGAAATCGTGCCGATGCCGGAGTTTCCTTGTATGAATTGCTCAGAAGTCATCGTCTCCTACCTGAAGGGCGCGGGCATAGACCATATCTTCGGCTATCCGGGTGATCCGAGCGTCGAGTTTCTGGAGGCCGCACGAAAAGAGCAGATGAAGTTCGTGCTCGCTACGCGCGAGGGAACGGCAGGTCTCATGGCCGAGGCATACGGACAGTTGACGGGCCGCCCCGGAGTGTGCCTTTCCACTCTCGGACCCGGATCCTCGAACCTCGTCAACGCTGTCGCCAATGCATTTCTTGACCGCGTGCCGATGATAGCGCTCTCCGGTCAGATCGAGACAAAGCGCGAAAAACTATTCACCCACCAAGTTCTCGATCACAATCTCCTCTTCAGCCCGATATCCAAGTGGACGGCGTCGATCGCCCCGCACACCGTCGGTGGCATCATGCGGCGAGCGTTGCGAATCGCCGTATCCGAACGCCCGGGCCCCGTACATATCTCGACGCCGGCGGACGTGGTGGGGGCCCAAGCGACGGACTCGGAAATACTCATTCCGCCTCTCGACGAGCACGCGGCAGCGATCAGCGTCATCACGCAGATCGGGCGAACGGACCCATTCAAGAAAATAGCGTCCGCGAAGCGTCCTGTCATCGTGACCGGCATCTCCGCTCAACGCGCCGATGCGGGCAAGGCGATAGCGAGCCTTTCCGAAAAGCTGCGGTGCCCCATCATCGTATCTCCCATGGCGAAGGGGGTGGTCACGGAAACGGCAGAGAGTTTTGCCGGCGTTCTCGACATGGCCTGCAACGAAGTCGTTTGGGAGTTCCTAAGGAAGGCGGACCTTATCCTTTCGATAGGTTTCGATCCGGTCGAGCTCATAAAGCCCTGGAACGTTCCCGCGCCCGTCATACATATCGATAGCACGCCGAATACGGATCAGATCTACTTCTCTCCGATAGAAATCGTCGGCCCGGTGCGGCAGTCCGTTCAAGCTATCGTCGAGCAAATCGCCGAATCCGAATCAATATGGCGCACGTCGGAAATATCCGAACATCGGAAACATCTTCGCGACCGCTATCTTGAAGGGCGCGTAGCCGGCAAGCTCAATCCCACGGATGTCGTCGAGTCCGTCATGGCTGCGAGCAGCGATAATGCCATAGCGACCAGCGATGTCGGTTCGCACAAGCTACTGGTCGGTCAAGGATGGGTCGCGCGCCATCCGCGCAGCGTGCTGATGACGAACGGGCTTTCCTCCATGGGTTACTCCTTGCCGGCCGCGATCACGGCGAAACTGGTGCACCGCGATCGCGAAGTCGTGTGCTTCACGGGCGACGGCGGCTTGGCGATGGTCCAGGGCGAGCTGAGGCTTGCCGCCACCTTGAAGCTGGGGATTACCGTCATCGTATTCTGCGACAACAGCCTGAACCGGATCGAACTCAAGCAGATGGCAAAGCAATACCCCAGTTTCGGTACACTGATCGAGTCGACGGACGTCGCGTCTCTCGCCGGGAGCATGGGTTGTCGGGGTGTGAACGTCTCGTCCCAATGGGAACTCGAAAAGATGCTCGCACTGCGCAGTCCGACCGACGACGTGCCGCTCGTGATCGGCGCTAAAATCGATCCCGCGCAGTATCTTGCGCAGTTCTGAGCCACAGCAATCCGGAAACTTTAGCACCATACTTGAATATTGCATCCAAATGTATACAATTGTCGTAATGGGTCATGTCGGAGGCCATCCTATCCAGGTCGCCTCCGACGTCCCCTCTGCGCGATAACAATCGGAGTTCGAAGGTGAGCGTACAGACCGCATGGCAGGACGACCTTTACGAAGTGCTGCGGAAGTCAAACGTAAAGATATTCAGCTACGTGCCCGACGGAGGTCACAAGACCCTCATCAATCGCTCGCTGGCCGATCCCGCGGTCGAGGCGATCACTCTGACAACGGAACAGGAAGGCGTCGCGCTCGCGGCGGGCGCCCATTTGGGCGGCGTAAAATCGGTCCTCTTGATGCAGAGCAGCGGAGTCGGCAACTGTATGAACATGCTCTCGCTCATATCCAACGGGCAATTCCCGTTCCTGACCATCGTGACCATGCGTGGCGAGTTTGGCGAAGGCAATGCATGGCAGGTACCCATGGGGCAGGGCGCTCCGGCGACGCTGGAGGCCATGGGCGTGAAATGTTTGAGAGCCGACGGACCCAACGACGTCGTTCCGTGCGCGTCAGCTGCGCTGACGATGGCCTTTCAGTCGCGCATGGCAATCGCGCTATTGCTTTCGCAGCGCTTGCTCGGTGCGAAGGCGTTTTGAGCGGAGTCGAAAGATGAACAAGCAAATCAAGCCGGAAGCAGTTCTCGATCGTCGCGAAGCGATTCCGCACATAGTCGGCGACCACAAGGACTTCCTCATTGTATGCGGCCTGGCCGGTACAGCGCAGGACATCGCGGACCTGACCAAGGAATCGGCGAACTCCTTCATCTTCGGAGGCGCCATGGGCGGCGCCCTGATGACCGGTTTCGGGCTCGCTCTCGCGCAACCGAACCGTCAGGTCCTGGTCGCCGCCGGCGACGGCGACGTGCTGATGAGTCTCGGTTCGCTCGCGACGATCGGCGCCCACGCTCCGAAGAATCTGGCGATCCTATGCGTCGACAACGAGCTTTACGGCGAGACGGGCAATCAGCGGACGCATACCGGAATGGGCGTGGACCTGCGCGCGATCGCCGAGGGCAGCGGCATCAAATGCGCGATGGAAATAAGGCATGCGTCCCAGTTCGGCGAGGCGGCAAGGGCTCTCCGCGGTGTCGGGCCGGTGTTCGTGCTGGTCAAGGTCGATGGCGGACCATCACGCAGGCATCCTCGGAGCTGGGATGCAGTAGACCGCAAACTCATCTTCCGTCGCGCGCTTCTGGGAGACAATCCGCCGGACGGGAAGTGATCGCGGCCGGTCGTCGAAGACGGGCGGGTTTCGTACCCGCCTAGTCGACCGCGAACATCATCTTCATGCGGATCTGCGCCGCTGCCTGAATGTGCAGGCGCGCATGATGCTCTGCGCCCTCGGAATCCCGGGCCTTTATCGCCTTGAGTATCGCGAGATGCTCCTTATGCGCTGTCACCGATCGTCCAGGAAATTCGAAGGTCGTGCCCGGCAGCAAGGCCATGGAGTCGTAGAGCTGGTTGATCGCCTGCGTAACGTACCGGTTGTGAGCGGCATCGTGTATGGCCCGGTGGAAACTCCGGTTTGTTTGGGCCATCTTAGTCGGATTCCCTTTTATCGCGCCGGATTCCTTCAGTAGCTCATGCATCAGTTCGATCTCGGCCTCCGAGGCGTGCATGGCGGCAAGTCCTGCCGCCGTTCCCTCCAGGGACTCGCGCAGGATGTACAGCTCGCGCACCTGCTGCTTGTTAAGTTCGACGAACATCACGCCTCGGGAGGAGGCCACTTCGACTAGCCCATCCGATACCAGACGCCGCAAGGCTTCCCGTATCGGTGTTCGGCTCACATCCAACTGTTCGGCCAGATCGGCCTCGCGCAGTCTGTCCCCGGGGCTGTACCTTCCCGACCTAACGCTTTCGCGCAGGTGCTGATAGACGAAATCGGCACGCGAACGGTTGCCGTTGTCGGATTTGGGCCTTCTAGCGGCCCGGGACGTCTGAGGCTTCGACTTGGCTGACATGACTGGGCACCCGGCGGATAGGGTTGTCTACCCTCCGTCGCCGGTTTTGTCCACGAAACGGCCATGCTTAGTTGTTGAAGGTGATCAATCGCTCCTCGGTCAGCTCCCTGATGGCGTACTTTGGTCCCTCGTGGCCGAAACCGGAGTCCTTTACCCCTCCGAAAGGCATGGCATCGGCGCGCGCGCTCGACGTCTCGTTTACGTGGATTGCGCCGAACCTCAGCTTTTGTCCGGCCTCTAACGTCCTGGACAGGTCGTTCGTAAATATGCCGGCGGAAAGGCCGAAAGGCGTGTTATTCGCATCCAGAATCATGTCGTCGAAACTGGTGAACGGCATGACAACCACGCACGGAGCGAATATCTCGCTGTCGACGACCCGCATTCCGGGACGCACGCCTGTCACGATCGTGGGTTCGAACATTGCGCCGCTCCGGCCTCCCCCGGTCTTGATCAAGGCCTGTCCAAGCCTCGCCTCCTCGATCCACTCCGCCGCGCGCTCAGCCGCGGCCAAGGTGATCATCGGGCCGACCCGGGTCTCTGGAAGGCGAGGGTTGCCCAAGGGCATTTTCAGGGCAGCCTCGGTAAACATATCCATGAAGTCGTCGAATATCGGCTGTTCCACGTATAGCCGTTGCACCGACACGCAGACCTGACCGGCTTTCCGGAAGCCAGCGCTGGCTATTTTGGGAATCGCAACAGAAAGGTCCGCGTCGGCGCAGACGATAGTGCTTGCGATGCTGCCAAGCTCCATCTGGGTCCGCCGTAGTCCCGCGCCTTGCTGGATAAGGCGGCCGACCCTGGTGCTGCCGGTGAAGCTATAGAACGCGATGTCATTGTTGGCGACGAGGAAGCGGCCGACCCGATCGCCGGATCCTTGAAGCAGAGCGATGAAATCATCGGGCAATCCTGCCTCCAGAAGGGCTTCGCAGAGGAAAGCGGCGGTCAACGGGGTGAGCTCCGACGGCTTCAGAATCACGGGATTGCCCGCCGCAAGAGCCGGCGCCACCTTGTGCGAAACCGTGTACAGGGGCGAATTGAAGGGCGTAATCGCGCAAACGACGCCGACGGGAAACCGAAGCGTGAATCCCAGCCTTCGATGCTGTCCAGGAGTTGCCGCGAACGACACGGTATCACCAACGATTCTCGTAGCCTCTTCTGCACAAAGCTTAAGGACGATCGCCGCACGATCTATCTCGGTTTCCGCGTCGGCCTCCGTGAAGCCCGTCTCCGAGATCATCACGTCGATAATCCGCGACCGTTCCCGCAGCAATATCGCTGCCGTACGCTCGAGAATTCGCGCCATGTCGTAGGGAGGTGGCGCGCCGCGGCGGAGGGCCGTCAGCGCCGCCGCGACGGCGTCTTCGACATGCATCTCCGATGTCTCGCCGACTTCAGCGATCGTCCTCTGCGTGTATTTGTCAAGGACGGAGAAGCGTTCGGCACAATCGACCGCCTTGCCGCCGATGATGGGGTTCAGGGTCGGCAGGCGCAGCCTTGTCTCCGTATCGATATTCCGCCGCGTCAGATCGATTGCATTTCGGATCTCTGACATCACATCTCCTATCATCAACTATTGTCCACTATGGTATACAAGTGGCAACTTCCGACGCGCGGGGTTATCTCCCTCCACCGCGCGGAGCTCGGGCTTCCTGAACGTAAACCGCACGCTACGTCCGTCAAAATGCTTCTGTACACGAATGTATGCAATAGTGTAAGTAAGGCGACGCACGACGTCAATCTTGGTGAAATCTAATTATGGCCTTCCTTTCCGCCGCTGTTACCCGAATCAACCCGTCCGCGACGATTGCGGTTACGCAGAGAGCGAGAGAACTGGCGGCGCAGGGCCGCGACGTGATTTCGCTCGGCTCCGGCCAACCCGACTTCGACACGCCCGACAACATCAAGGATGCAGCTAGGGACGCCCTAGCGCGGGGCGAGACGAAATACACGCCGGTCGCTGGCATACCCGAGCTGAGGCGCGCCGTTGCCGACAAGTTCAAGCGCGAGAACGGACTTTGCTACGATCCCGCCGACACGATCGTTTCGAGCGGAGGCAAGCAAATTATCTCGAACGCGATGCTGGCGACGGTAGACGAGGGCGACGAGGTCATCATCCCGGCGCCGCACTGGGTTTCCTATCCCGAACTCGTTTGCCTATGCGGGGGTACGCCGGTCATTCTGTCGACGAGCCTCGAAGCCAACTTCAAGATCAGGCCGGAAGATCTGGAGAGGGCGATCACGTCGAAGACCAAGTGGTTCATCTTCAACTCGCCCTCGAATCCCAGCGGCGTTGCCTACACGGAGAACGAGCTCAAGTCCCTGACCGCTGTCCTGTTGCGGTATCCGCACGTCTGGGTACTCGTGGACGACATCTACGAGCACCTCGTCTACGACGATTTCAAGTTCAAGACGATAGCCCAGGTCGAACCACGGCTGGCGGATAGGACGTTGACGATGAACGGCGTATCGAAGGCGTATGCCATGACCGGTTGGCGGATCGGTTATGCCGCTGGGCCGAGTCAACTCATAAAGGCGATGGAAAAGGTCCAAAGTCAGTTGACTTCAGGCCCATGTTCGATCGCCCAATGGGCTGCCGTCGAAGCCTTGAACGGTCCTCAGGACTACATCAAAAGGAGCAGGGTCGCCTTCCAAGAAAGGCGGGATCTCGTGGTCTCCATGTTGAACCAGGCCAAGTTCATCAATTGTCCCAAACCGGAGGGCGCTTTCTACGTGTTTCCATCCTGCCGGGGTGCGATCGGCACGAGAACGCCATCCGGGCGCGTGATCCAGTCGGACAAGGATTTCGTGACCGAACTACTTAACGCGGAAGGGGTCGCGGTTGTACACGGCGCGGCGTTCGGGCTCAGCCCGAATTTCCGCATTTCGTACGCTGCGAGTCTTTCCGATCTGAGGAGCGCGTGCGAGCGGATTCAGCGGTTCTGCGGTTCTTTGAGATCGTCGTGATTGCAGACCGGGTGGCGATCCGTCGCATCCTAGATGGTACCGAGCGGCGTTTGCTGGAGACATCGTGGCTTCATTCGATTTCATAATAGTGGGCGGTGGATCGGCGGGCGCGGTTCTCGCCAATCGGTTATCTGCAAACGGCAGGCACAGCGTTCTGTTGTGCGAAGCTGGAATGGATACTCCGCACGGAGGGGTGCCCGCTCCGATCGCCGACAGCTATACGGGGCGCGGATACCTGGACCCGCGGTTCCTTTGGTCCGATCTACGCGTAACGACGGGCGCCGTTCCTCACAACGAGCCCGGGACCGCGCGAGGACCCCTCAAGAAATATGAACAGGCGCGAGTACTCGGCGGAGGATCGTCGATCAACGGTCAACTGGCGAACCGAGGCGCGCCGGCGGACTACGACGAATGGGAAGAACGCGGCGCCAAAGGTTGGCGATGGGAATCGGTGCTGCCGTACTTCAGGAAGCTCGAGCGCGACATGGACTTTTCGGGTCCGCTACACGGAAAGACCGGACCTATTCCGATCCGAAGGGTGTCCGTCGACGATTGGAACGGCTATTCCCGCGCGGCGCTGGAGGCGGTCAGACACGACGGCTTCGAATTTCTCGAAGACCAGAACGGTGAATTCGCGGAGGGCTGCTTTCCGCTAGCCATCTCCAATGCATACGAGCAGAGGGTTTCCACGGCCGTCGGATACCTCGATCCGGCTACCCGTCTGCGTGAAAATCTGGTCATATCCACCGATACGACGGTCGAAGAGATCATTTTCGACGGGGTAAGGTGCAAGGGGATCAAGGCAAGGACCGCCGGCCGTCTCGTCGAATTCGCCGCGAACGAAGTGATTCTAAGCTGCGGCGCCATCCATAGCCCCGCACATCTTCTTCGGGCAGGAATCGGCCCGGGCGGGGATCTGAAGGAACTGGGTATCGACGTCGTTGCCGCCGTCCCGGGAGTGGGGCGTCGTCTAATGGACCACCCGTCGATGGCGATCGGCTCCTTCATCAAACCGCACGCGCGCATCAACGACAGGACACGCCGGCAAATACTTCTCGGACTCAGGTTTTCGTCCGGTCTGCCGGATGCGCCTTTCAACGACATGATGGCGATCTTCGTCTCGCGCACGGCGTGGCACGCGGTCGGCAAACAGATTGCGACGACAAACTTCTGGGTGAACAAGACCTACTCGGAAACGGGCACCGTCAAGTTGGCCTCGAAGAATCCCCGCGACGAGCCGGTCGTCGACTTCAATCTCCTTTCGGATTACCGGGATCTCGATCGAATGATGCGGGGCTTCCGCCGTCTGGGTCGATTGCAATTCCACACCGCGATGAGGTCGGCGACGAGCGACCCCTTTCCGGCCAGTTACGGGGAAAAAGTAAGGCAGATCGCGAAGATGAGCTGGAAGAACGCGATGGTCACGGCGGTGGCGAGCGGGTTGCTCGACGGACCCGAGCGCTTGCGCCGTTATCTACTCGATAGGTTCGTCGTCGATGGTCCCACGTTCGAGGACGCCATGGCAGACGATGAAATTTTGGAGGCCTTCATCCGCAAAGCGGCAGTGGGGGTCTGGCACGCTTCGTGTTCTTGTCGCATGGGCGCACCGGAAGATCCGATGGCGGTCACGGACCCAAGCGGCGTGGTGAGAGGAGTGGTAGGCCTTCGGGTGGTCGACGCGTCCATCTTTCCCGTCGTGCCGTGCGCGAACACGAATATCCCGACAATCATGGCCGCGGAAAAGATCTCCGACGCGATCCTGGAAAGCTATCGATGACCGGCCGCGGCCCTCTCTTCGGCTTCCATCATCATCATGAGCCTCATATCCAGAACGCTCTGGAAATGGCGCCGGCCGGCTTTTTCCGCCGCGTCCGCATCGCGGGCCTCGATGGCGCGTACGATGGCCGTATGTTCTTTGATAGCGAGCGGACCACGTTCGGACAATTGAAACACAGTTCCCGGCAAAAGGGCCAGCGAGTCCATTAGCGGGAGGAGGGCCTGGGCAAGATAGCGATTGTGAGCAGCCTCATGGATGGTTTGGTGGAAATGTCGGTCCAGTCGCGAGAGATCCTCAGCCTTGCCCAGGGCCTTACTCTGCTTATCCAAAAGCTCCCGCATCACCGCAATTTCCCCAGGAGAGGCATGTTGCGCCGCCAGACGAGCCGCCGTCCCCTCGAGCGATGCTCGGAGAGCGTACATTTCCCGGACCTGCTGCTTGTCGAGCTCGATGAGCATGACGCCCCGCGAAAGTGCGCCCTCGACAAGACCGTCCGAGATCAAACGTCGGATGGCTTCTCGGATGGGGGTCCTACTGACGTTCAGCTGTTCGGCGAGATCGACCTCCCGGAGCCGGTCGCCCAACTTGAATTTTCCGGATCGAATCGAAAGTCGAAGCCACTTGTAGACGTAGTCGGCCCGCGAAAGGTTTTGGTCGTCCACCAGTTCCGGAGCAACCTTCCGTGTTGAATTTCGCTTTGCTGATGATTTGAGCACGTCCGCAATATCCCTTCGGGGTGGATTTCCGCCGTTTTGCGGTGCACGGCGGGCAGCCGAGTCGTCCCGCAAAGCAAAATGGAACATATTTGCCCGGTTTTCAAGCAGGCGCGCCGACAATGTAAACAGTCCTTAAGTTGCCAATTGTACGCAATCGTATACATACGAAGGCTTATGTATTCGGTTAGAGAAATTCATGAACGCTCTATATGGACAACTTCTCGTCGGTTTGATCAACGGGTCGTTCTATGCGCTGCTCAGCATGGGGCTCGCCATCATTTTCGGCATGCTCAACATCGTAAACTTCGCCCATGGCGCTCAGTATATGCTAGGGGCTTTCGTGTCGTGGATGTTGCTGAACTATCTCGGCATAGGCTTCTGGTGGTCCTTGCTGATCGCTCCGCTCTTCGCCGCGATGGTGGGTATCATTCTCGAACGCTCGCTCATCTCCAGAGTCTACCGAATAGATCATCTCTACGGGCTGCTGCTAACCTTCGGACTCGCTCTCATCATCCAAGGTCTGTTCCGAATTAGATACGGTAGCGCCGGGCTTCCCTATTCCATCCCGGACGAGCTGCGTGGTGGGTGGAATCTCGGATTTATGTATCTGCCGATTTATCGCGCATGGGTGATCGGCGTGTCTTTGGTCGTGTGTCTCCTCTCATGGGTAATCATCGAGAAGACTAAACTCGGATCGTATTTGAGGGCCGCGACGGAAAATCCGGTGCTGGTCGGTGCGTTCGGCGTCAACGTGCCGAGGCTGATTACCCTGACTTACGGCGCTGGAGTAGGATTGGCGGCTCTCGCCGGCACGCTCGCTGCGCCGATCTTCTCCGTCAATCCCAACATGGGCGTGGACATCATCAACATAGTGTTCGCGGTGGTGGTCATCGGCGGGATGGGTTCGATCGGAGGCGCCGTCGTGACGGGCCTCGCCCTCGGCGTCATCGAAGGTCTCACCAAGTATTTATATCCGCCCGCGTCGACCAGCGTGATCTTCGTCGTAATGGTCCTCGTGCTCATTTCGCGTCCCGAAGGGCTGTTCGGCAGGGTCGGAGCGTCGAGAGGGCAGGGGCTATTGCATAGCGAGGACTCCGGCGAGGTGACAGATCTCCTTTCACCGGCGTCGATCCTCGCTATCGCGGCAATCATGGTTGCGGCAGCCGTCGCTCTGCCATTCTTCATCTATCCGACTTTCGTCATGAAAGTCATGTGTTTCGCCATCTTCGCATCGGCCTTCAACCTGCTGTTCGGCTTCGGAGGGCTCCTCTCCTTTGGTCACGCGGCCTATTTCGGTGTCGCCGCCTACATGTGCGGCTACGCTGCCAAATACTGGGGCGTCACTCCAGAAGTCGCCATTCTGTTCGGGGTGGCGTGTTCGTCTATGCTCGGCTTCCTATTCGGCGCTCTCGCCACGCGTCGGCAGGGAATCTACTTCGCGATGATAACGCTCGCCTTGGCTCAAATGGTCTTCTTCCTCTGCGTCCAGACGAAATTGTTGGGCGGCGAAGACGGCCTTCAGGGAATTCCAAGGGGCAAGTTGTTCGGCCTCCTATCCCTCGACGACGATCGCACCCTCTATTTCTTCGTGCTCGCCGTCTTCGTCGCGAGCATCTGGTTTGTGCGCCGGGTGGTCCGATCGCCGTTCGGTCACGTCTTGAAGGCGATACGCGACAATGAAGCCCGGGCGACATCTCTGGGCTATCACGTCGACCATTACAAGATAATCGTGTTCACTCTCTCCGCCGGCCTCGCCGGGCTCGCCGGTTCCCTCAAAGCGCTCGCGGTCCAATTGGCGACTCTCACCGACGTGTCATCGGGTACCTCCGCGGACGTGGTGGTCATGACTCTCGTCGGCGGCATCGGAACGATATTTGGCCCGGCAATCGGTGCGACGGTGATTACGAGTATGGAATATTATCTTGCGCCATTCGGCGCCTGGGTCGGGGTGGTGCAGGGGGTGATCTTCATCGTGTGCGTGCTGGTTTTCCGAGAGGGCATCGCAGGGGCGGTCAGAAAGCTCCTGGGACGGAGACGTTCCGCTTCCGGCACAGCTTCTCGCTCCCCCACCGCTACGGCGCCTGGCACCGGCGTCCAATTCTCGTCGAGCCAATGATGGGTTCATCGGAACGATACCCATAGCTCCCGGACAACTGAAAATCTCGTCATTTGTCGTCGAGCAAGCGTGGCGTTCAGCGATTGAATAGTATTGTATACTAAGATATACAATGTGCTTTATGCGGTCGTAGGGTGTGCATCATGGTTACTGACGGGCAAGCGTGCCAGTTGCCGAGCGGGAAAATCCTGATCGGAGGCCGTTGGCATGACGGCGAACGGGTCTTTCCGGTAATGGACAAGTACACCGGCGAAGCATTCGCCGAGGTGCAGCAAGCCTCGCGTCAACAGGTTGCCGCAGCCGTCGAGGTCGCAACCGAGGCGGCAGAGAAGGGACCGTTGCCGCCCGTCGAGCGCGCCGTTGTGTTGCGCCGGGCTGCCGAACAGGTGCGCCTTGCGAAGGAGCGCTTTGTAGAGCTCATGATCAGGGAGGCCGGTTTTACGACCGTCGATGCCCGCGGGGAGGTCGATCGTGCCCAGGTGACCCTCAACCTCTGTGCGGAGGAGGCCACTCGCATCGTCGGTGAGGCGGTTTCCTTCGCCTCGTCTCCCGGTCAGCATGAGCGTCTGGGTTTTACGGTCCGCGTCCCTATCGGCGTTGTCTGCGCGATCACTCCGTTTAATTCTCCGCTCAACACAGTGCTGCACAAGCTCGGACCTGCCTTCGCCGCGGGCAACGCGGTGATCCTCAAGCCCTCGGCTCTTACACCCCTGACGGCGGCGCTTCTTTGCGAAATCCTCCTTGAAGCCGGGATGCCTCCGAGTTTCCTTTCTCTGATTCAAGGAGAGGGAAACGGGCCAGGGGCGTGGTTACTCGAGGAGCAGGCCATCGGCTTCTACACTTTCACCGGAAGCACCCGCGTTGGTCGCGCGATCCAGGCCGCAGCCGGACTGCGTCGCACCCAACTGGAACTCGGCTCCATAGCCAGCACGATTGTGTGCGCGGATGCCGACCTCGACAGGGCGCTTCCTAAGATTGCCAATGCGGCATTCCGCAAGGCCGGCCAAGTCTGCACGTCGATCCAGCGGCTTTACGTGGAATCGACGGTTCTGGACGAGGTCACAGAGCGCCTTGGCTCCGCAGCGAACGCCATGAAGGCGGGCAACCCACAAGATCCTACGACCGTGGTCGGCCCCATGATCTCCGAATCTTCGGCCGAGAGGGCAGAGAGTTGGGTCAACGAGGCTCGGCTCGCCCAGGCGCGCATCGTCGCCGGCGGCACGCGATCGTATGCGGTGATGAAGCCGACGGTCATAACCGGCGCGCTTCCGGGCATGAAGATCCTCGATCAGGAGATATTCGCTCCCGTCGTCTCGATTCTGCCGTTTACCGATCTCGGCAAAGCGGTATCCGAGGCCAACTCCACGCCGTATGGCCTGTCGGCGGGCATCTTCGCTGGCGACGTCTCCAGAGCTGTGTCAGCGGCGAAGAAGCTGCGGTTCGGTTCTGTGCACATTAACGAAACGTCGAGCGCGCGTGCCGACGCGATGCCGTTCGGCGGAGTAAAGGACAGCGGTTTCGGTCATGAAGGCCCGCGCTACGCAATACGGGAGCTGACCGAGGAGCGACTTGTCACACTCAATCCTTGAGACAAACGGCCCTCGGGCGGATTCCGATATCGCCTGCGGGTCGGGCAGCATCGATCCGGAGTTCCGCCGATGTCCTTAAAGTGCGAGCTTAAATCCGTTCGCAAGGCTTTCGGCGCGTTCGTTGCCGTCGACGACGTTTCGCTCCGAATAGAGGACGGTGAATTCGTCGTCATCTTGGGACCGAGCGGTTGCGGCAAGACGACCACGATGCGTTTGATCGCCGGTCTCGAAAATCCGACCGACGGCTCCATCGCAATCGACAATCGCATCGTTTCGGATCCCGGCAGAGGCGTATTCGTACGCCCCGAGCGCCGCGACATTGGGATGGTCTTTCAGTCATATGCGATCTGGCCGCATATGACTGTCTTTGAGAATGTTGCGTATCCCTTGCGCGTTCGACGCGTGCGTGGGGCTGACCTGTCGCGGCGGGTGCAGCAGGCGCTGGAGGTCGTGGGCCTCGAGAAGGAGCTGAAGAGATCCGCAACCGCCCTTTCGGGAGGTCAGATGCAACGAGTGGCGCTGGCCAGGGCGTTGGTGGCGAACCCCACGCTTCTGTTGTTCGACGAGCCTCTATCGAATCTCGATCTAAAGCTGCGCGAGCACCTCAGGATTGAACTCAAGGAACTTCAGCGACGCACGGGATTGACCAGCATCTACGTCACCCACGATCAAGCCGAGGCCGTCGAGCTCGCCGACCGGATCGTGGTCATGGATGCGGGACGCGTCGTGCAGGTCGGCAGGCCGGCCGAACTGTATGCGCGGCCCAATGCCAAGTTTGTGGCCGAATTCATATCGTCGGCGAATATTTTCGAAGCAATCGTAGTTTCCCAGCAGATGCCTCAAGGAGACACCGAACTTAAGACCGAGGGTGGCCGAGCCTTCTCCGCACACTCGGACGAAATCCTGCACGAAGGGGACAGGGTCGAGGTCATGATCCATCCCGAGGATTGTATACTCGATGAATCGGACGGCTCCCGCGATTGGCTTCATGTCGAGCTACTGCAAACTCGTTACCAAGGAACCTCGACGCGCTACACCGTACGGTGGGGTAATGCGCCGTTCGACGTCATCGTGCAGGGAACTACGTCAGAGCTGACGGAAGGTGCTGAAAAGCGCCTGCGGGTTCGTCCAGGCAGCGCTCGCGTGATTCCACAAGAAGGCCGACGGCCTTGATTCCGGCATTCATCGCTGGAAGAGGGGCCTCTTATGGACGGTTCGGCGGCCCGCTCTTCGTCGCCTTGCTGTCAGTTCTTCTGATCGTTCTGATCGTGCTTCCGGTCGGCGTGCTGCTGATAGGTTCTTTCCTCTCCGAACCCCCCAGAGCGCTTCACTTCGACTGGTCCGGTTTGACGCTGCGGAACTATACGAACGTCCTCATGGAGCCGGGCTTTTCCTCGCTCCTGGCTACGACCGTCGGCGCGGCATTTAGCGGCACCGGCGGAGCGATGATCATCGGAATAGGTCTGGCATGGCTCGCTGTCCGCACGGACGTGCCCGGACGGCGCATGATCGAGGCTGTCGCTGTGATGCCGATGTTCGTGCCCCCCCTCGTAGGAGCGTTCGCTTGGGACATACTCGGCTCCCCGCAAAGCGGCATCTTTAACATCCTTCTCCGTTCAGCGGGGTTACCAGGGGTCGTCAATATCTACTCGTTCACAGGCGTAGCCTTTGTCTTCTCGATTTACTACGCGCCATACGTTTTCCTGTTCGTGGCATCGGCGCTGCGCAACATGGACGCCTCGCTCGAGGAGGCATCGGCGATGAGTGGTGCCGGCAGGCTGCGCACCATATTCGGCGTCACGATTCCGCTGATTTTGCCCGCTCTGCTTTCGTCCGGGCTCCTTGTGTTCGTGCTGCTCATCGAGCTGTTCTCGATCCCGGCCGTTCTCGGAGAGCCTGGAGGCGTCCATTTCGTCGCCGTGAAGATCTGGGAGCTCATCGGCTTCGCTCCTCCAAGGGTCAATCAGGCTTCGGCATTGGGAGCTCTTCTTCTCGTGGTAACCGTCACGCTGGTCTTGATCCAGAGCCGCGTCCTCGCCCAACGAAGTTTCGTGACCGTGGCCGGAAAAGGGCTCAGACCGAAGCCCGTCGGGCTGGGCGGCGCCCGATGGCCACTCGCCGTGGTCGGCTTCTCGTATCTGTTTGCGGCAGTCGTTCTTCCTTACGCCGCTCTGCTCTTCATCGCACTGCGTAAAAGTCTCTTCTATTCCACCGTCTCCGCGATGTTCGATCCCCGGCAATTCTCGGTCGAACAGTTCGTCGCTGCTTCCGAAAACTCCGTAATCAAGGCATCCTTCGTCAATTCACTGCTCGTATCCGGAGCGACCGTCGTCATCGGAAGCGTACTCTATTTCGCCATCGCCTACACTGTGCACCGAACCCGAATCCCCGGCAGAAAGATTCTGGACGTGATCACGGTCCTACCAATCGCGATACCGGGAATCATCATCGGTCTCGGCTATCTTTGGTCATGGATCAGCCTCCCGATAGGCCTCTACGGCACCCTTTGGATAATCATATTCGCTTACGTTTCGCAATTCGCGCCCCAAGGTGTGCGGGCCATCGCCAGCTCTTTGATGCAGATACATCCGGAACTCGAAGAGAGTTCCCGCATGTGCGGCGCTGGGTTCGTCTATACGCTTCGTCGCGTGGTCGCCCCGCTGGCGTGGCCGGGCATTCTCGCGTCTATGACGTTGCTGCTCGTTCTTTCCTTTAGAGAGTTGGCGACGGCGCTGTTCCTCTACACATCCGGAACCCAAGTCTTTTCGCTCACCATGTTCGATTTCTGGCAACGCAGTTCCACCAGCACGGTTGCCGTGATGGCGATCGTCCAGACAATCGTACTTCTGGCGATCGTCGTGATCGGCCAGCGCTTGCGTCGTGATCGAGGCGCTTCTGCGCTTCCGCCGGGATAGTCTTCCTTTAACCCTCAGCACAAGCGATCTGCCGGATTCCGGTCTGGTGATTTGCGCGCGGCGCCGCGGATCGCTCGCTCCATATTTCTCATCAGCGATAAGTATTGTATGCAAATGTATTCATTGATATACTGGACCCCTTCTCGACTAAGACGGTAGGACGATATGCAGCTCGGAGGGATGCTTTACGGCTCGAAGCTTCTGAAGATGATCGATTTCCCGCATCCTGAGGTCTTGGGTCCGGAGGCGACGAACGCCGAGATCAAGGATCTCATCGACCGGCACCGGAAGATCGTCATCAAGCCGGTCTTCTACGGAGCGCTCGGAAAGAAGGGGAAGGCGGGTCTCGTCGCCAGCGCGGATCATCTCGCGCAGGCGTTGCGCGAGAAGGAGCGATTGTTTTTCGCCGAACATGGGTCGGACGAACGCAAGGTCAAGGCGAGCGGCGTGACCTACGAGGCTTTCGTCCCCTCGGAACATGAAGTTTACGTGTCGATTTCGGATTCGACCCGCTTTCGTGCGCCGACGCTGACCATCACCCATCACGGCGGTGTCGATGTCGAGGACGTTGACGCGGATCGAGTCGCTCAAGTTCCTTTCGATCCGCTGACCGGATTGAAGGCATTCGTCATCTCGAACGCCTTATCGGATCTCAAGGCACCCAGGCAGATCGTTTCCCCGCTCGCGCAGTATCTGCCGAGGCTATGGGACCTGGTGCATGGCTTCGGAATCTCCTCGTTAGAGATCAATCCCATCCGTCTGGGAGAGGAATCGGCGGGCCGGCTGCTGCCAATGGCTTGCGACTTCAAATGCGCGTTCGATCGCGACGACACACGAACGGGGCGCCTCGACCTGCCTGCCGACCTTCTCTCATACGATCTCTCCGAATTCGAAGCCGAGATCAACAAGCTTCGGACCCACCAGGGGCAAAGCGACGTGTACGTTGTTAATCCCGGGGGTACCGTGTTGGCGCCGACTTTCGGCGGAGGAGCGAATTCGCTGGTGTCCGAAATATTGGGAGACGATGCGATCATATCGTCTGACTTCGGTGGGAATCCGCCCTACACGAAGATGCGCGATGTGGCGCGGAGCTGTTTTTCACATTGGTTGATGGGAGCGAACGTGCTTCTGATCATCGGAGGAAAATCGAACAATACCGACATTTTCACGACGTTCAAGGCGATGGCAGACGCACTCCGCGCGCATTTCGGTGAATGTGGCCCGACGCCGCTGTATGTCGTGGTCGGACGGGGAGGCCCCAATTTGGTTCAGGGAATGGCGGCACTTCGTGACACCGTCGATGAATTGAGGCTTCCCTACCGTTTCTTCGGTCCAGATTCCGCGATCGGCGAGGTAGTCAACTATGCGAGAGAAGCCGATCAATGGATGAAGAATGGCGGACGTGAATTGGTCGCACGGAGCTTGGGTGTAGAACCAGTAGGGATAGATGCATGATCGCCAAAGGGCTCGCAGCCTTCAAGTACTTCGTGGGGATCGATGATCTCGGCAGAGTAGCGACTCGCAATGACACTATATGCGTCCTGAATATTCTCGGCGCCGAGTCCCGTGGAGTGACGCCTCTAAGCCACTCGTTTTCGGGCGGCAACGTGATGTTCGGGACCTCGCTTGGCCGAGGCGGTCAGACGCTGGAGACGAGCGCCGGCCCCATACCGGTCTTCAACAACGTCAGGGAAGGACTGGACGCAGGCTACGCCTTCAATACTGGAGTCGTCTATCTGCCCCCGGCGGGCGTACGGGACGGCGTCGCCGAACTCGTCAGGGTGAACCCGCAACTGCGGAAGGTCGTCATCATCACCGAGAAGGTTTCGTTGCATGATGCAAGGGAGATAAGGGCTATCGCGCAGGCGAACGGAATCGACGTCTTCGGCGCCAACTGCCTGGGCATTGCCGATTCCTGGAATAGGGTTCGAATTGGCGGCGCGTTGGGCGGCGATAGCCCCGACGATACCCTGCTGAAGGGATCGATCGCGATCTATTCGAATTCGGGCAGCTTCACGTCCACGATCGCGAACTATCTGGCCACCGCAGGCTGGGGAACGACTACGCTGATCTCAAGCGGAAAGGACGTCTACATCCATTTCGCGGCTGCGGAGTTCGTCTATGCGGCCGACAGAGACGATCGGACCAAAGCCGCCGTCATGTACATCGAGCCGGGCGGCTACTACGAGCAAGATCTGGGATTCGGGAAGCCGTTGGTAGTCTGCATCGGAGGCCGATGGAAGAGCAAGATTACGCGCGCCGTGGGCCATGCAGGAGCGATCGCCGGCCTCGGCGACGGCGCGGAATCCAAGGAGGAGTGGTTCAAGATGATGCTCGGCGTGGAGCGTCTGTTCACGCCGCATGATCCTTGTTTTTCCGAACGCGGCGCGATCGTGGTCGATATCGCGGACCTGCCGGCCGCGCTGTCAAGCGTGATGTCGTTGCAAGGCATCCGACCTGATTTTTCCCCGCGAGGGAACCTTTCGCTAAAGCCTTGGTTCGGAAACTCGAGGGGGCTGCCGCTCCCGGCGTCGCTCGATCTGCCTCTCGTGCGTCCGGACGCCCCCTACGATCAACAGATCGCGCAGGTCGAAAGACAACTCGGAGCGACGTTCGCGAGGCAAAACATGAAGGATTGTTCGGGGGCGTCGCTTCTGGAGGCGCGGACCCAAACCGGAAGGCTGCACGGGGTAGGGGTGTTTGATGCCGCCGCAGCGCCTTTCGAGGCGAATCTCTGTCTGGCAGTGCTGCGGGAGACGATCGATACGAACGCCGGCAAGCTAGTGAATACCGCACTGGCGTATTATGCCAACCTGCACCACGATCCGATCCTGACCGCGGTCGATACGGCCCGGAGCGCGGGTAATAGCCCTAACACGGTCCTTTCCACCGCAGCCCTGCTGCTCGGACGAGGAAGGATCGACCGCATCCGCAAAGGCGTGGACCACTTCATCGACCTTTTCGGCATAACGATTCTTGACGCTGCCGAGGCCGATTTCGATTTTACTTCCGTCAGAGTGGACGAGTTGTTCAGAGACACGGCGGTCGAGCCGGCAACCGAAGGACTTCTGCGTGCTCTCGATGCAAGAGGCGCGCAATCGGCTTTCATTCGATACCTGAAGTCCCTCGAACATCCTGTCTCGGTGGACGCGGTAATGGCCGCCATCGCCGCCACGGTGATCTGGGGACCGTTGCGCCGAAGGCGGATCAGTCGCGTTACCGCCGCGAATTTCCCGTGGTATCTAGCGCTCTATGGAGTGTTGATCGGAGCTTCCGCAAATACGGCTGATCACGGCAAGGACAGCTTTTGCGGCATTCCCAATGCGGAGCTGCTCTCCTCCTGGTCCGCGACCGATCTGGCCGCGCTTACGCTTTTGGGGAGACGACCGAACGAGGAGGATATCGAAGTCATCCGCGTCCTGTTCGGTCTGCTGCTGACCAACGGTCCCGGAACGATATCAGCACAGGGCGCGAAGGGTGCCGTCTCGGCCGATGGCCCCGAAACCCCCGAGAGGGTTCAGATCAACAAGGCCTTCGCCGGTTTCCTCACGCATACCGGGTTTTCTCACGGCGGCAACGGTTACGAAGGTATAGGTTTCCTGCTCGAACTGTTCGAAGGCGTTCCACTTGAGGATCCGGGGGCGGAGCACGGACTCGATCTCGTCGCGATGGCCCGTCGATTTGCTTCCGTTTACGGTGCAGAGAAGATCAACCGTCGCGAAGGCGGCGGCAGCGCGCGCGCCATTCCAGGAGTGAATCATCCGGTTTTCCGCGGCGCGGCCGTCAACGTCGACCCCAGGGAAGTGTACCTGAGGGAGACCTTCGAAAGGCGGGGGCACCGAAACGTCTTTCATGAATTCTATTGCGTGCTGGTCCGTACGCTCTTCGAGTCTGGCATTACTCGGGAGACTTTCTGCGTCAACGTCGACGGCGTGATCGCGGCGTGGCTGCTCAAGCTACTCTGGCCGGCATTGAAAAGCGGAAAGGCCAGGACCGAAGATCTGGAAGCGGCTGCTTTCCATCTCTTCCTGTTCGCGCGCATGGCAGGCTGCGCCGCCGAAATCGACGATCACATTAACCGGGGCCGGAACATGGATACACGCACGCCGGTATCCAATTGCCGGTTTCTAAGCTGACCCTGCCTCTTGCCGGCCGGCAGACCGGTGTCAGGCCCTCAGTCTCGAAAGGCCCCTAAATCAGATTTTCATTGCCTGTTTTGCGGGTCGGAGGCGCGGGACGGGTAAAGCGTCTGTCGAAGCGCTTCCCGCTTCAGATCGATCTTTTGCGGCAGTCACGACCGGCACTCGTCCAGACCCGGGGGAAAGGATCGTGACAGCTGTGCCGACACACCATAGCCGGACCACCGACGCGATTCGTACCCGGTCCTGGGAGCCATGTCACGGGCCGACCAGTCCAAGCGGCTGGCGGGGTACCCTTCGTCGACCCCGCCCATTGGGGCGCTGCTCAGGCGGCACGGATGGTCGCCATGAAACGGTCCAGTTCGCCACGCAGCCGGTCGCTTTCGACCGCGAGCGCCTGGGCGGAATGCAGCACTTCGCTCGAGGCGACGCCCGTTCGGTTGGCTCCGCGATCGACTTCGACGATGCTATTGGCCACCTCCTGAGTGCCGCGGGTAACGCTTTGGACGCTGGACGCAATTTCCTGGGTGGCCGAGCTCTGCTGATCGACCGCGTCGGCGACGACTCCGGCAATCTGCGAGATTTGGCCGATCGTATGACCGATCTCCTTGATAGCCGCGACGGACTCCTGGGTCGCGGACTGCATGCCGGCTATGTACGAAGATATTTCTCCGGTAGCCTTGGCCGTTTGGTTTGCCAACGACTTGACCTCCGCGGCCACTACCGAGAAACCTCGGCCGGCTTCGCCCGCCCGCGCTGCCTCGATGGTCGCGTTCAAGGCCAGAAGATTCGTTTGCTCTGCGATCGCATTGATCAGCTTGACTACATCGCCGATGCGTTCAGCAGCAACAGCAAGCTTCGTGATCCGCTCGTCCGTGAGTTCGGCTTGCGACACTGCGGCCGTCGCCATTCGGTTCGATTCCTGGACGTGAAGTCGGATCTCGTTGACAGAAGCGGAAAGCTGCTCCGTCGCCGATGCTACCGATTGTACGTTCGACGATGCCTCCTCGGATGCCCCCGCCACCCGGCCGGAGAGACCCTGGGTCTCGGCCGCCGTCCGCGTGAGGACGCCGGCAGCGCTTTCGAGCTGGCCTGCTGCCGAGGAAACGTGCGAGACGATACCGCCTACGGTCTTTTCGAAATCGTCCGCGAAGCGGTATAGTTCGGCACGCCTGGTTTCGCTGGCTTCCCGGCTTTGTGCCTCCCGTTCTCCGGCTTCGAGCCGGGCCTGCGCCGCCGCAGCTAACTTAAATTTCTCCACCGCTTCGCTCATCTGACCGAGTTCGTCTTTGCGGCCAAGCCCGGGAAGCACTACTTCGAAATTACCGGCGGCGAGTTCGTGCATGGCGACGCACATTCGGACCATCGGTCGGGATATGCCGCTCCCCATGACCCACGCAAGGAGCGCTCCGAGGAGGATGCCGCCGAAGCCGAGCGCGGTCATGTATTTTTGAGTCTCGCGAACGACGGTGTTCGACCGCTCTGCGCTTTCTTTTTGGCGATCCTGCAGCTCCTGCTTCAGTGTCTTAGCATCATCCGTGATCGCCGCGGCAGCCTCGGCCATTCTGGAGCCAAGCGCATCAATCTTGCCCGAATTTTCGACGAACTCCAGGAAAGCTGCCTGATATTTTGCCAATTGATCGCCGACTTCCTTGATCTTCGCGTCGACCCTGTCGTCGCTCGGCGACAGCGCATTCAAGGTGTTTCTCAGCAACTGAATGCGCGCGCTCGAGCTCTTGGCGACGCCTTGGTCGGGACGCACGATGAAATTGCTGACGTTGGCGGTGATCGCCGACGCCTGCATGGCCATCTCTTTCGCCTTCGCACGGGAGTCGGCACCGGCCGTGTCCGCAAGGTCGTCGAGCCGGTAGCCCAAAAGCTTCCCAAGACGCAGCAATTTATCCGATGCGATAATTGCATTCTCGCTCTTCAAAGTCCTCATTTCCGCGAACTGAGCGGCGAATGCCTCAAACTTCCCAGAGAGGGGTGAGATACGCAGTCGGTCTTCGTCGACGGAAAGGCCAACCCCGCGCCGGATCGCATTTCCCAGGTCGATCTCGGCGGCCTTGGCCGCAGTTTCGTCGGCGGTCAGCCCGCTCAGCGCGAAGTTGCGTACGCGTGCCTGGTAGGCGGTCAACTCACGGTCGATATCTCGCGCGACGTCGGTTTCGGAAACGATATCGCGATATGACCGCATTTCGTCGGAAACACGTTCGAATCCAAGGTAGGCGACGGACATGCTGAGCGCGGTTATCCCGAGCACGGCCAAAAATCCCAGCATGATTTTGGCACGAAATCCCAGGTTCGAAAGGATGCCGATCGCCCTGGAATCGGTCCGATCGCCCGCATTGATCCAGCCCATAGTGACTATCCCACGTTGCTTACCATCCGCTGCGGTCGAAATCCGCTGCTTGGCGCTTTGATAGAGGATAATCGATAAATTCGGGTAAATCGCCGCAGAATGCATACAAAGGTCGACAAACGTATATATATCCATACTATGGGAGGACGGACGCCGCAAAAGACGGGGGGCCGACAGCGAATCTGTGGTGTCCGCCCGCGGAAGGGAACTCCGATATGTGACACGTCGGTGGATGGGGTTTGGGTGCTTATGAAAAAGTTGTTGCGCTCGCCTTTGATTTTCGCGTTTGGCCTGTTCCTGTTGCTTCAGGCGTCCGCCTTTGCGGAGGATCCCTCGGGCATCGTCGAGGGAGAAGCGATAGCATCGCCGCCGCTCGTGAAGGCCGCGTGCGCGGAGGGTGAAGTCGTCTACTACACCGCTCAAGCGGATACAGATGAGCGGGAAATACTCAAAGCATTCGAAAAGCAGTTTCCATGCGTCCATGTCTCGGTCATAAGCGCCGTCACGGGGCGTTTGTTTGAGAGGATCAAAACGGAAACCGAATCCGGCCACCCGCAGGCCGACGTCATGCTGGGGACGGACGAGGCATTGGCTCAGAAACTGGTCGAGGCGGGCCATGTCCGGACTTGGACGCCACCATCGGCCTCTTTGTATCCCGCAAACGCCAAAGTCGAGGGTGAATGGTACGCGGCATCCGGTTCTTTGATCCTGCCCGTCTACAACACCGACTTCGTAAAGCCGGACGGGGCTCCGAAGAGCTGGAAAGACCTGCTTCGACCCGAATTCAAGGGTAAACTGTCCGCATCGCCGATTTCAATCGGCGGGACCGCCTGGATGCAATTCGCGTTCTTGATCGACAAGTTCGGCGATGATTTCATCCGTAAGTTTGCCGAACAGCAGCCGCGTCTCTTCACCTCGTACAACACCGTCGCGCTAAGCGTGGCGCGCGGTGAGACCTTCGTGGGGGTGACATCGGCGCTGAATGAATATCCTCTTCGTACGGCCCAACACGCACCAATCAATGCGGTGTATGCCGAGGAAGGTACTCCATTAGCGAACTATCCTATGCTGCTCCTGAAAGATGGTCCCCATCCGAATGCGGGCGAACTGATGGCCAACTGGTACCTGTCGAAACAAGGACAAAGCAATCTCGTCCGCGTTAGAGGTGCATATTCGGTGAGGGACGATGTTGCTCCCGCACCAGGAAATCCAAAATTGTCCGACGTGAAGCCCTGGAATCCTGGTCACGCCGAAATCGTCCGCCAATACGGCGCCGTCATCGAGAAGATAACGGAAATGATGAATTAGCGTCCCGAGGAGCTACTGGATCGTCGAGACTATCCGATCTGCCACTGGGGCATCGTTAATAGGATGAAGAAGAATACCTTCGGAATTTTCGCGGACGTCGGCGGAGCTTTTTTCTTCCCCGATACGGATAACGACGCGGCCGCGCAAGCAAAGGTGAAGCGCAAAACCGAGAAGCGGTTGAATCAGAGCCGGATCGCCGATGAAGTCAGACGAGTCGAACTGCATAGCTTACCGGAGGATTCCGCAAAGAAGTGAGACGCATCCGACCGAGACCCAGACTGAGTCCAGTTCATTGACGCGAGCGCCTGAACGGGACCGGACAGGGTTATTCGAACAGGGCCTTGGTAGCCTACTCCTTTGAGTCTGCCGCGTTGCGGGCCATGAACGTTGCTGGCGTACCGTCGCTGGGATCAACGAAGATGATGTCGGTCGGTTCGCGCCTCGGTGTGTCCACGGATAGGAATACGACCGGATGCTCGAAGAGTTCCGGTATAGCGTGGACGGTACCGCGTTCGAAGAACAGGAGCTGACCGGGTTTGAACTCAGCTTCGGTAGAGGCATCTTTTGCCCAGAACGTACCTCTGCCGGAAAAGACATAGAGGAACTCGTCGCAGGTCGCGTGATAATGTGGTGGCGTCGGTCGATACACCCGAAACACCCTCGCGCTGGCCTGCTCCCGATTGGTCAGGTACTCGTCGACGAGTAACGTTGAGGCTGTTTCCGGAAAGGCGTCGGCGATCGCTTTTATATCGAACCTTGCCACCGTAGCGCGCTCGATAGTGGACATATGCTTCCAATCTTTGATCCCGTGGTCCAGCTTGAGGACATAAAATAACAGATTCGTGGCGAAAAAATCGCCGAGTGCAGTCGATCTAGCCGGCCGCCGGAAATCTTATGCTCAAGGGGCCGGCGACGCCAATGGTTTGGCCTTATCGACGACATAGACGCCTATTGCCTTGAGCGGTTTATCACCGCGGACCCTGGCGTCGTGGACTAGGCCGGCCCGGATCGAGTAGGAATCGCCGGGTTTCAAGTGCTGGTCTGGCATGCCTTCAATTATCAGGTCGAGCTCACCCTCAAGAATGTAACCGGTCTCGATGCCGGGATGCGTGTGCCGTCCTGATGAGCCGCCAGGTTGAACCTCCACAATGCCCATGACGGTGCTGTAGCCGTCTGGAAATTCGATCTTCTGTAGAGGCGTGCGTTTAATGCCATCCTGCTGAGCGGCGGCGTTGCCGCTGATCGCCGCGGCTGCGATCGATACTATCAGAAGCGCGGTTCTCAGCATCGTTCACTTCCTCTTTCCTTGGCCCGGAGCCTGGTTGACCGAAAGTTCGTTTTTTGCAGGCGACGTCGGTAATATTGCATACAAATGAACGCAACAGTATAAAATTGTGTTCTCGCGCAGCTGGTGCTCGAACACTCGCATGTATGCTTATGATAAGATTTAGCTAACGATGACGGAACGATTGCACGGATGGCAGGCTTCCCGAACCTCTGGCATGCACGTTTATTCCTCATGGTCGCGGAGGGCACGAGCGTGCATGCGACCGCGCATCGCGCAGGCCTGACGCAGCCTGCCGTGACACTTGGCCTAGCCGCGCTCGAACAGTTCTACAACGTCGCGCTGTTCGAGCGCCGGCGGACCGGCCTCGTCGCCACGAAATACGGCACGGTGCTCAGCGAACGCGTCGCGCGCTGCCTCACGTTCCTCGCTGGCGCAGTCCGCAAGGTACCGGGCGAAGCCGATGCGAGCTCACTCCGGATCGAGAAGCTGCTGCGCACGCTCACCATCAGCCAGTTGCGCGCCCTCGTCGCGATGGGTGAGTACGAGGGGTTCGGCGGCGCGGCGGAGAGCCTCGGGGTGCGTGTTCCATCGCTACACCGCGCGATCGGCGAGCTCGAGGGCGCGTTGGGTGTGGATCTGGTATATCGTGAGAAGCGCGCCGCGCGGCTGAACAAGCTCGGCCACGAGATCGCCCTGCTGTTCAATCTCGGGCTCGAAGAGCTGCGCTCGGCCGCCGCCGAGATCAAGGAATCCGACGGCCTTTTGGAAGGTAATGTTACAGTAGGCACCGTGCGCGCCGCCGCCGCGGGCGTTTTGCCGGCAGCGATCCGACGCCTGTCCACCCAGCTTCCAGCGGCGCGTTTCATCATCACGCATGACCAATACGAGCAAATGCTGCTGGAGCTGCGCTCCGGGCGGCTCGACTGCATGGTCAGCACCGCCCGACCGAACGTGCCCGCCGACTTCGTCACCGAGGAGCTCTGCCAAAGCGAGGTGCGGATCATCTGCCGCCAAGACCATCCCTTGGCCGGACGTCGCGAGATCAGCGCGCGCGACCTCGCCGGTTACCGCTGGATCGGCAGTCCGCCGCGCACTGGCATCGCCATCCGTCTCCGCGCCATGTTCGAACAGGAGGGGGTCGCACCGCCGGTGGAGACGGCAGAAAGCGAATTGTTCGAGCTCACGCATAGCCTGGTGCTGAGCGGCGAGTTCTTGGCACTTGTCGTGCGCAGCGATTTCGACGACGATCACCTGCTGCATGGCCTCGCCATTCTGAACAAGCCCGTGCCGAACGCCGGGCACCCGATATGGCTGATAACCCGGCGCAATTGGAAGCCGACGCGACTGCACGAGCGATTTGTCAATGCGCTTCGCGAGGTAACCCGGGGGCTGGCGCAACGCGATGGCGTCAGCGGATCGCGCATCTGAACGTCCTTGAATGTCGTGCCGCGATGTCCGACAGGCTCAGACATTAACGCCGCTTTCGCGCTCTTCCGTTGTAGAATCGGCAGCGCGATCTTCGGCGGCCGGATTGGCCGACAGGGTGATAATGATATTGTCCGCGGCGTCTCGAACGACGACGCCGTCGCTGGGAACGGCGAGGGTAGACGAGCCAGGACGGGCACGTCGCTCCAGCGCCGCGCCACGTCATCATAGACCCTGCGCGGCATACTCGTTCGCTCAGGAACGATCAAATTACCAATCTCGCGTTTTGAGGCTGCAGTATATGAGCGTTGTCGAGATAGACGCGGCTCCATCAATTGAACCGGCCGTTATCTCAAATGGCTACCATCAGTGAATGTCGGTATCGGTGCTTGCGAGTCTGGATTTGAGCCTGTGGCGCACAGCGGGCGAGCGATGCATACGAGGTCCGTTGGAACATCACCCAATGGACCAGGGCGACTGCTACCGTTCTTCTTTAGAACGCCGCAACGAAATCGCAACGAATTGGGTGAAACGACCGTGAACAAAACGTGACGGAAGCACCTGCCATGGCAAGAAAAATCAATAACTTAGAAGATATTCACTGCGTTCGGGACGCAGGGGTCGCAGGTTCGAATCCTGCCACTCCGACCATTCATTTCTCAGGCGTTTTCTGAGTGTTGCCGGTTCCCGAGTCAACCGGCATTGCCCGCTTCATCGTCATACCAGCTTCCACGGAGGCGGTCGTGCGGGAATCGCGGCGCGGGTTCCTCGTCGCGTGAGACCCAGGTCGTATCCAAGGTCCTCTCCGCGGTCATTGCGAGCGCAAGCGAAGCAATCCGTTGTGCCGCATACGCGGAGCATGATGACGGAGCGGACGTGAGTCCACATTCCCGCGATATCATTTGTCCGAGCTTTGCATTTCGTTTGCCCTCTCACTTGGTAGAGGGCGCAGGGAAAGCCGGGTGCCGATCGCACCCATGGGCCCGGTGCAACAAAAAGCACCTGGGTAGGACCACAGGTGTAACCGGGAACTCCGGCTTTCCCTGCGCGATGGTTTTACGGTTTCCTTCGTGCTCTCCCCGGCGAGCGCTTTGTTGCCACCGTTGTCTCTGGGAAGCGTCAGCTTCTCAAAAACTTTCCGCCTGCAGCGTCAGGACCACACGACTTCGCCGTCCGCCTCATGCGCACTCGTCTGTTGCGCAATCCGCGTCCACCGCATCCCACCGCGCGTTCGTGACGTGCGCTCGCCCCTCAATCGGGTGGGACGGGCATATCTATATCACTGAGTTTACATTCTGAAAATCAGAATATTTTTCGCGCGAGGGCATGACAGGTTTTAGGTGAGTTGCCTGTCGGGTTGTTTTGTCGCACCTGACGTATCCCGATCGTTCGTGCGAGGGAAGCGACGGAGAAAATCAGCGGCTTTGCTGCTGATGTCGTCGCGCCGGCACACGGTCGGTTCGTCACCAATGACCGCGACTGCGACCCCAGTATCCGCCGCCACCGAACAGGAGGACTAGCACAACGATAATCAGGATCATTTCCATCGGAATTCTCCGTTGATGGCGATCGGCTTGTTTGCCGCGCACCGAATATTCAACGGCGCCTTCAAAGTATTGTTCCAGACAGGCTTGCAAACCCAACGTAGCGTAGGAGTGAGCAATTTTGCTCACCCCTAGACCGCGGCTGCGTGGCCTTCGACGTCTGGTGAAGCCATTGCCGCCTAATAGCGGAACGTCTCTTCTCGCAGGTTGTTGGTTTCACAATCGTGACCGATCTACTCTCGGTGTTTTGGATGCCCAAAAGAAAACCAACGGCCGGCACCGGTCCAATGAAGACGCAACCCGTCGAAAACGGCTCGATCATGCCGACACTGCCCATGATGCCGACGGTCGGAGAGCAAAGGAAGACGCCGCAACCGAAAAAGGAGCCGAGCAGGATGGAGGCAATCCGCTCCGCGAAGGCAAGAATAACGCGACGGAGTTCCTTGCAAAAGCAGCGCGAAGCCCTGAAGGGCTGAGTACCGCACACCCTTCGATAGTTGAAGCGCCTAGCTCCTGGAGTCGAGTTCCTGATCGAGCTTGCGAAGGTATGACAGCCCGTGCACCGTCAATCGGTGTTCGTCGCTTTCGCCCTCGATGTATATTTTCATCAGATGCCTGGAAAGCCGCTCTCGGGCGCCTTTTGTCTCGGGACGGTCTGCCAGGGTGCCGTATATGCGCAGCGCCCGATCGACGGGTAGAGTGTTCATTGGATTGCCTCAAGATGGTTCGCGCCTCTGAATAGGTAAGGCAATGGGTAAGGCTCGTTGCTCGGTATCGTTCCGGGAAAAATGCATGAACCTTGTGATGCAGTTTCAGGCGCGAGGACGACCGGTGTTCTCACCGTCGATGGCGGTTCGCTTCAGCAGATAGTCAAGCCCGCCAACGCGGCGCCAACGCTATCCAGTGGCCCGCATCAAGGTGTTTACCCCGATTATTGGCTTCGCTGCGGTCTTCCGACAGCAGGTCGATCAGGTGTTTTCCCTCGTCACCGCAAACTCCAACCGAGAGTGAAGCCTCCAGGGTCAGTCAGTTTTGTTGCGAACGACCTGATCGCGGTGGTCTCGAAGAGTGAGCAATTTTGTCCAGACGCGCATCTGCCAACGGCGCATGAACAGGTGTGTTTCAAATTTGGCGCTTAGGAGTTGCAGCGGACGGGGCAGGTTCGAGACTTTCCGCCTGAAGCCAAATCGGTCGGCCAAGTGCCATGGGGCAAACATCCTTTCCGAAAAACAACGACACCCGGCGGGAACAAGTTGTGCGCTGGTCTGTTTTTCCCGCTTCGGCAATGCACAAAAGCCGGCAATCGCAATCACAGGAATAGGGCGAGGCGGCATGAGTTCTGTTGATTCGACAGATGTAGGTTCGCCCACCCCGGCGTCAGAGGATGCCTTGCGCAGGGACCGCTCATTCGAGAAAAGGCCTACAAGTACGTCCGATCCTGTCTCGGCAGATGACCATGGCGTCACGTCCGAGAAGCCTCAAGCAAATCCAGAGGCAAAGCCTGAAAGTCGAAAAGCCGACCGCGAGCCGCCAGCGACCGACCAAAGCCAGGAACAGGCCCCGAAGGGCATCAAGGGCGCATTCCGAAATCATCCCATCGCGATGGTTGTCTGCCTTGGATTGATCGTCGTCGGCGTCATTGCAGGCATCGCATGGTATCTCCACGCCCGTCACTACGAGAGTACGGACGATGCCTTTATCGATGGCCGGCCGGTGCTGGTCAGTCCGCAAGTCACCGGCAGCATTATCAGCGTTGATGTCACCGATAACCAGGTCGTGAAAAAAGGCGATCTGCTCGCGACCATCGACGCAAGAAACTATAAAGCCGCGGTCGATCAGGCCGACGCGCAAATCCGTCAAAACGAAGCGACGGAAAGAAACTTCGAAGCCCAGATCGCAGGCCAGAAAGCCCAGGTCGATCAGGCCACCCAGCAGGTGACGGAGGCGGCGTCGGCGCTCAAATTCGCGACCGACGAAAACACCCGCTACCAGGATCTGGTGCAGAAGGGCGCCGGGACGGTTCAACGCGCGCAACAGGCTTCATCCGACTTCAACGGCAAGCAAGCGGCCCTTGACGCCGCGACCGCGGCCAAGGTGTCGGCCGAAAGGCAGATCGATGTCCTGAATGCGCAAAAGGTCGGCGCAGCGGCGCAACTCGATCAGTCCAGGGCACAGAAGGATCGCGCTGACGCCGATCTGCAGCGAACCGAGCTGCGCGCAACCGTCGACGGTCGCGTGACGAAACTGACGGGGGCCGTCGGCGCACTGGCGGCCCCCGGGCAAGCGATCATGATCATGGTGCCGCTCGAGATCTGGGTGACGGCCAATTTCAAGGAATCGCAACTGGCCGACATGCGCGTCGGGCAGCCCGTCGATATCAGAATCGACGCCTTCGGTGGCCGCAATTTCCCCGGCCAGGTCAACAGCGTTCAAGCGGGCAGCGGAACCGCGTTCAGTCTGTTGCCGGCCGAAAACGCCACGGGCAACTATGTGAAAGTCGTGCAGCGCGTGCCGGTGAAGATTACCTTCAACCAGCGTCCTGACGTCGAATTGGGACCGGGCATGTCGGTCGTTCCCACCGTCACCGTCCGTCCCTGAACGGATCGTGGCAAATGCCTGACGCAGCAGACAAGGGCGAATACGGCAACGCGAACCCCTGGATCATTGCCGTCCTGGTTGCGATCGCAACCTTCATGGAAGTCCTCGACACCACCATCGCCAACGTCGCCCTGCGTTACATATCGGGCGGCCTTGCCGTCAGCAGCGACGAAGCTTCCTGGGTCATCACCACCTATTTGGTGGCCAACTCCATCGTCCTGTGCGCCAGCGGCTGGATTGCCGAGATGTTCGGCCGCAAGAACTTCTTCCTGGTCTGCATTGCACTGTTCACGGCGAGCTCTCTGCTGTGCGGCTTCGCGTGGAATCTGCAGGCCTTGCTGGTGTTCCGCCTGATCCAGGGGTTGGCGGGCGGCGGCATGACGCCGGTGGCGCAATCGATTCTGGCCGCGGCGTTCCCACCCGCGAAGCGCAGCCAGGGGTTTGCGCTCTACGGCATCGCCGTCGTCGTCGCGCCGGCAGTCGGGCCGACCCTCGGCGGCTGGTTGAGCGACAATCTGTCCTGGCACTGGTGCTTTCTCATCAACGTGCCGGTCGGACTGATCTCGCTCGTGCTGATCTATATGATTATTCCCAGTTCGCCGGAGAAGAAAAAGGAGCGGGAGCGGCTCTGGGCCAAGGGCCTCAACTTTGACGTGGTGGGCTTTCTGCTGATCGCAACTTTCCTCGGTGGCCTGGAGGTGGTTCTTGACCGCGGCCAGATCGACGACTGGTTCGACTCGAGCTTCATCGTGGCGTTTGCGGCGATATCCGCCACCGCGCTGCTGCTGTTCATCCCGTGGGAGCTCAATCGACCGCAGCCTCTCATCGACATCAAGATGCTGACCGGACGCCAGTTCGGCACCTGCTTTCTCATCATGCTGGTGACCGGCGCGCTCCTGATCGCGACGACGCAGATTTTGCCGCAACTGTTGCAGGAGGAATTCGGCTACACCGCCACGCTGGCTGGTCTTGCGATCTCGCCGGGCGGCGCGGTGACGATGGTGATGATGGTGGTGGTCGGCCGCCTTGGATTCGTTCAGCCGCGATATCTGATCGCCGCAGGCGCGGCGATGGCCTGTTACGCGATGGTTGACCTGCTTCGCATCACCCCTGATGCAGATTACTGGTACTTCGCCTGGTCACGCATCTATCTCGGAATCGGCTTGCCGCTGATCTTCATTCCGATCACGACCGCATCTTACGACGGCATTCCGCCAGACAAAACCGATCAGGCTTCCGCGCTGATCAATCTTGCGCGAAATTTCGGCGGATCGATGGGCGTGGCACTGAGCCAGACCGTGCTGGCGCGGCGCGAGCAGTTTCATCAGAGCCGTCTGGTCGAACATATCGGCTCCTGGAATCCGTTCTATAATGATACGTTGAGCCGCATCCAGGGATATTTGAATGGGCGCGCGGCCACCGGCAGCTCATCCGGGACCAGCATGGCGATCGTCAATCAGATGGTGCAAAGCCAAGCTACGCTGCTTGCCTATATCGACGTGTTTGTTGCGCTGGGCCTGATCGCCGTGGTGATGGTGCCGCTGGCCCTGACGTTGCGCACGGTCAATCGGAGCACCGGTGCGAAATCGGCCCATTAGCATTCTGATGCGGCTGATACCATTGACGCCGTCGCACGGAGATACGACATATCCGGTACCGTCGATCCAGGTCACGGCCCAGGAGCAGGATATGAACGCGCCGCCAAATATCGATCCCGCCGCCGCGGACAGCAACGTCATCCACTGGCTGACCAACGAGACGCGCGACCAGCGCTTTATCGACAATATTTTCGCCGAGCTGTGTCTCCGACTCCAGCGCGCGGGAATCCCTATCAAGCGGGCGTCGCTGCATCTCATGATCCAGCACCCGCAATGGCTCGGCGCCCGGGTGCTGTGGGTTGACGGCATGCAGGAGGCCACGATTACGCGGGTCGACTACGATGTCAGGGAGCGACCCGAGTTTATCGGCAGTCCCGTGGAGGAAATCCAGGGCGGCGTCGCCGAGATACGCGAGAACCTCGAGCGCGATGCTTCGCAGGGGCGCACGCATGGTGTCTTTGACGAGTTGCGGTCGAACGGCCTGACCGACTACGTGGCATGGCCGATGTACCATACGCTCGGAAAGCGGCATGTCGTGGCGTTTTCAACCGACCGGCCCGGCGGTTTCGAAGATGCGCATATCGCTGTTCTGTCAAACCTATTGCCAATCCTGGCGCTGGTCAGTGAAATCCGCATGAAGAATCGGCTGGCGCGAACGCTGCTCGAAACCTACGTCGGTACGCATGCCGGCGAAATGATCCTGGCCGGCGCCACCAGGCGCGGCAGCGGGACCACGGTGCGCGCTGCCATCATGATCTGCGATCTGCGCGAATTCACGAAAATCTCCGATAACTGGCCGCGCGATGACGTCATTGACATCCTGAACGACTATTTCGATGCGATGTCGGAGCCGATCGTGCGACATGGCGGCGAGATCCTGAAATTCATGGGCGACGGCCTGCTCGCGATTTTTCCGCTCAGCCAGCCATCGGCCTGCGCCAACCTGCTGCATGCCGTGACCGAGGCGCGCCAGGCCATGACCGCCCTGAACGAGAAGAATCGCGAGACCGGAGGTGCGCCATTGCACTACGGCATCGGCGTCCACGTCGGAGACGTCATGTACGGCAATATCGGCTCGCGCTCCAGGCTCGACTTCACGGTGATCGGTCCTGCGGTCAACATGGCTTCGCGCCTGGAGACTCTCACCAAGCAGCTGGGGAAGCAGGTGTTGCTGTCGCGCGCGTTCGCCGACCTCGTCGAAAGCGAGTTCGAGCTCGAGCACGTCGGCGAACATCCGGTGCGTGGCTTCAACGACCCGATCGAGCTGTTCGCGTTTCACGACTGAAGGGAGTGATTCAGATCCCCGCGTACCATTCATAGCCGCGATCTTCCCAATAGCCGCCGCGGCCGCCATGCAGATCGGTGAGGCTCTGCACCAGCTCGATGCGCATGATGTATTTCGCCATCTTGTAGCCGAGCTGCCGCTCGACGCGCAGCCGCAGCGGTGCGCCGTGGCGAACGGTCAGCGGGGTGCCGTTCATGTCATAGGCGAGGATCGTCTGCGGATGCGCAGCATCGATCAGGTCGATGCTCTCATAATAGCGGATGCTCTCGGGATCAGCGCCGGACTCCCCGCCATCATCCAGGGTGTCAGCGCAATGGACTACGACGAAGCGGGCCTCTGGCCGGACGCCGGCGCGCGACAGGATCTCCGCGAGCGGCACGCCGGTCCATTTGCCGATGCAGCTCCAGCCCTCGACGCAATCATGCCGGGTAATCTGGGTTCGCGTGGGCAGGGCGCGCAGCTCCTCGAGCGACAGCGACAATTCATGCTCGACGAGGCCGTGAACCTTCAGGTGCCAATCGGCGAAATGATTGCCGACGAGCTTGAGGTAGTCCACGTCCTGCGGATCGGTTGATCCGTTGGGGCGAAACGCCGGCGAGATATCGGCCTCACCATATTCCGGCGCGAGCCGATGAGCGCCAACGAGAAGACGCTGCATCCTGTAGGTGAGGCTATTTGCGGCATCGAGGACCGAACGGAAGCGCGGTGCGCTCGCGACGCGGTCACAGCCCGATAGCGCGAGGCCGCCGATTGCGGCAAGTGCCTGCAAGAAATCGCGACGGCGCGGATGATCACGTGACATCGGGTGTCCTCGGCTTGCCGAGGTCGTACCAGCCGGTGATCATCGCGCGCAGATTGTTCAGGACACCCGAGACCAGCACCATCACGAGATGCACGATGACGAAGAGCAGGAGGCTCGATGCGGCGACGAAGTGGAGCAGCCGCGCCGTCTGGCGCCCGCCGAACAGCGTGAGCAGCTGCGGCACGGCGCTGTCGATACCGGGCGACATCGTGAGGCCGGTGAGGATCATCAGCGGGAACAGCACGAAGACGACCAGGAGATAGCTGAGCTGCTGCAGCACATTGTACCGCCTCGCCGCCGCACCGCGCGGGAAGCGAAGGCGTAGATGTTCGAGGACCTCTCGCCCGAGATGGCTGAACGCCACGCGGCTCGGGAGAAGGTCCCTGCCGAAATGCCGGCTGGCGCAGCCCCAGGCGAGATAGGCGAGGCCATTCAGCACCAACAACCAGGCGAAAAAGAAATGCCAGCGCCGCCCGGTCGCGAGATCCTGGTTGCTCGGGATCGTGATCCAGCTCGGGAAGGCGCGCTGCGCGATCTGCCCATCCTCGTTCGAGACGCCGAGCACGCCCGTCGTGTCGACGGAATGGCCGGCGATCATTGTTTCTCCAACGAGGCCGTTCTCCGACAGGTGCGCCCGGATCGACATGGCTGGATGGTCGAAATCGGAACGCTCGCCGACATAGAGCGCCGGATGAGCGTCGAAGATCTGCAGTCCGCTCATCAGGAGGAGGGTGAAGCAGACGGCATTGATCCAGTGCGTGACGCGCACCAGCGCGGCATGGCGGCGGTACCAGCGCTCGGCGACAGGCGAATCGGGGATGGAAGCGACGGCCATACCATGCTCCGGGGGCTGAGGCGCACCGCCCGCCAGGCACACACATTGCGTGTTCAGCAAAGCATGTGCGCCCGGAGCGGAATGAGACGATCAGCGGCGTGATCGCCGGTTCACCATCTACTTTGCGGCATCCTCGATCACGCGGGCGATCGCGGCCGGCTGCGAAACGAAAACAGCGTGGCTTGCAGGCACTTCGGTGATCTTGGCGCCCGAACGCTTGTACATCCAGCGCTGAAGCTCAGGGCTGATCACGTGATCCTCGGTGGTCAGGATGGCGTAGCTGGGCTTGTCGTGCCAGGCCGCCACCGAGAGGGGTGCGCCCATGGCCTTCTGGGCAAGCTGCTGCTCCGAGTCGGCCATGAACTGAGCTTGCTCCGCCGGGACGTCCTGGGCATAGGTCTCCCGAAACTTCGCCGCCGGAATGAAGAAATATTTGTTGTCCGGCGTGGCCTTGTTGACGGATACCCGCATGGCATCGTTCGGCGCGGCGAACTTCGACATCAGCTGGCCGCTGGCCTCTCCCTTGTCGGGCTGCAGGGCGGCCACATAGACGAGGGCGCTGACCTTGGGGTCGGCACCGGCTTCCGTGATCACCGAGCCGCCATAGCTGTGACCGACCAGCACGACGGGTCCGGTCTGCTGATCGATGACGCGCTTGGTGGCATCGACGTCTTCGGCGAGGCCGGTGAGTGGCTCCTGCACGATCGTCACATGGAAGCCGTCCTTGGTCAGGATGTCGTAGACGGCGCGCCAGCCTGAGCCATCCGCCAGTGCGCCATGGACGATGACAACGTCTTTCGCCGCCGGCTTGGTCTGGGCGTGGGCCGCCGTGCCAATCATGGCTATCATGACGGCAATCGCGGACGTCGTTCGCAGTATGGACATGTGAATCTCCAGGGTCTTTCGATTGCCCGTCGTTTGGCGTGACCATCCCGGCGCTGGGCGATGACCGGTGATGGGTTGATGCAGATGGAGTTCGCGCTCGGCTTGCCGGGCGCGAAGACGTCAAGCCGGCTGGTTCTTCATGGCCAGGATGTCGACAGGCTCGACTGACGGCGGCTTTGCCAGCATTTCGTCGACCCGCGACATCAGCGCCTTGGCCATGTTGCCGGCGAGATGCGCCTGGCGATCCTCTTCGCTGGCAAAGGCGTCGAACACGCCGAACGTCGTCGGCGAGAGCTTCAGGGCAAACCAGATCGGCGTGCCCGCCTCGCGGTTTGTCAGGTCAAGACCGGCGGCAAGGAAGTCCGCCACCGCCTGCTCCTTGCCCGGCTTGGCTTCCAGCCGGACGAACAATCCACACTTGATCGTCATTTTGTCTCCACTCCGATCGTTGCTAAGTGCTCCAAAGCGGGCGGGACCTTACGAGCGGAGTCGTTCCTGACGTAGTGGCGGGATTGCCAACTTTGATACCGATCCGGCCATGCGACCACTTGCGCGCGGCCGGTCTCGAGCCTGGCAATCGGGATGCGCGAAGGGGCGCCGAAGCGGTGATTGCCGCCTTGGCAAAATTGTCGACTTTGATATCGTCGTTGCCATGCGGATCCATGTCCTAGCCCTCAACGGCGTTCTCGACACCGGCCTGGCCGCGGTGCTCGACGCCTTTGCCTTCGCCAACGCGCTGGCGGACATGACCGGCGTGTCCTCGCTGCGGTTCAAGACCAAGGTGGTGGGTCTGCGCGATACCGTCACAACCGCGCAGGGCCTGAGCGTGCCGGTGACATCCGCCGTGCGCGCGCAGACGCCGGATGCGGTGGTGATGCCTGCCATCAACAAGATCATGCCGGAGCCGCTGTTGCAGGCATTGGCCAGCGGCGAAGTGCGCGAAGCCGGCGCGGTGCTGCGCAAATGGTCGGGGCGCGGCGCGCTGACCGCGGCCGCCTGCGTTGGCACTTTCGTGCTGGCGGACGCGGCCCTGCTCGACGGCGAAGAGGCCACCACGACCTGGTGGCTGGCGCCGCTGTTCCGGCAGCGCTATCCACGGGTGCGGCTGCTCGAGACGCGGCTGATCGTGCAATCCAACGCGATGGTCACCGCCGGCGCCGCGCTCGGCCATCTCGACCTCGCCCTGACCTTGATCCGACGCGCCAGCCCCGAACTGGCGAGCGTCACGGCAAAGTATCTGGTGGCCGACGTGCGCAGCTCGCAGGCGGCGTATACGATCCCAGGCCAGTTGGTCCACACCGATCCGCTGGTGCACAAGTTCGAGCGCTGGGCGCGGCAACGCCTGGCAGAGGGCTTCTCGCTCGATCAGGCTGCAGCGGAGCTCGCCACCAGCAAGCGCACGCTGGCGCGGCGGATGCAGAGCGTGCTCGGTAAATCGCCGCTCGACTACTTCCAGGATCTGCGGATCGAGCGCGCCGTGCACCTGCTCGAGACCAGCCAGGCCAGCGTCGACCAGATCGCCGCCGAAGTCGGCTATGCCGAAGGTGTGACGCTGCGGGTGCTGCTGCGCCGGAAGCTCGGCCGCGGCGTGCGCGAAATCCGCCGCAGCCTGTAAGGCCGAACGCCGCCAGCCGATCTCACCATCCAAAGGCCGGCGTCAGGAAATCCGGGACGCCGCCGTAGCTCTCGCACAATTGCAGCAATTGCGGCTCGGGCAGGTGACGATGAATACCGGTTCGCACCAGAAGCGTTGAGCCTATCGGCCTGGCGCCGGCAACATCATGCTCCGGGCTGTCACCGATCATGAGGGCGCGCGCGTCAGGCCCCAACGCAGCGGTCGTGACCGCTTGCGCGAAGATCAGCAGGCGAGGTTTGCCGACATATTCCACCGCGCCGCCGAGATCCTCGTAAAGCCGTGCGATGGCACCGGGCGCCGGCACAAGCTCGCCGTCGCGGATCATCGTGATGTCAGGGTTGATGCAGATTGCGGGAACACCTGCTTTCGCCGAGCTTGCGAGGTCGCGGTGGTAGGCTTGCAGCGATGTCCGGGGCGCATCCGATCCGGCAAACACCAGGAAGTCGGCGTCCTGCGGCCGGTCGACCAGTTCGAAATCATCCGACGAGAAGGCGTAGCTATCGTCGCGGCGGCCGATCACGCAGGCTCTCGCGCCTGTCGTGAACGGCGGCCCCAATATGCCGTTCTTGACGCATTGCAAGGCCACATCGCCGGAACTGACGACGGCATCCAGATGCGAGGTGGCAAAGCCGAGCTTGCGCAGCCGAGCCAGGTTTGCCGCGGCGTCCTTTCCGGAATTCGTCAGGACGATGATCTTTCGCCCGCATGCCGCAATCCTGGCCAATCCGTCGATCGTGCCCGGACAGGGCGTGATGCCATCATGCAGCACGCCGTATTGATCAATCAGGAAGAGATCAAACTGATCGGCGATCTCGCGCAATCCGGCGATGCGTTTCATGGCGTCATCGTTTCCTCTTGAGTGCTATGTCGTTGCTGTTTCCCTGACCGGCGGATCCTGCACGCCGTAGCTGCCGAACGCGGCGGCGGTCTCGCTGATCTCGGCCTCGTTCAGCAGCACCGGTCCACCGATCGCGAGCGAGAGATAGTACTGCCGGGCAATCGTCTCGAGTTCGACTGCGAGCCACATCGCCTTGTCGAGCGATGCCCCGGTGGCGATCATTCCGTGATTGGCAAGCAGGCAGGCGGTCCGGCCCTCGAGTGCTTGAAGCGCATGCTCGGACAGCTCTTTGGTGCCGAACCTGGCATAGCCGGCGACACGGACGCTCATGCCGCCGAAGGCCGCCATCATGTAATGGCACGCCGGAATTTCCTTGCGCGCGATCGCCAGCACGGTGGAATAGGTCGAGTGGGTATGGACGATGCCGCCGACATCGGGGCGCGCCTTCATGATGTCGAGATGAAAGCGCCACTCGGTGGAGGGCTTGAGCGGGCCCTTCCATGATCCGTAGTCTCCGCCCTCGATCGGCATTGCGGCGATCATCTCGGGCGTGAGCGCGTCGTAGGGCGTCGCCGACGGCGAAATCAGCATGGTGTTGCCATGACGCGCCGAGATGTTTCCGGACGTGCCCTGGTTCAGCCCTGTGGCGTTCATCCAGCGGCACTTCGCGATGATCGCCTCGCGCAGCTGAAGTTCGGTATCGGTCATGATCGGCTCCTTGAGATCGGCGCGGACGGCGCTCAATATTTCTGTCGGGTGGGCGTGATGCAGATTTCCTGCACCAGCGCGTTTTGCGGAAGGTTGTAGGCGTCGAGGATCAGGTCGGCGACGTGATCGGCGCCGATGCCGCCGCCGATCACCGCCTTGTTCGCCTTGTAATTGGCGAGCGTCACCGGATCCTTCACGCCATCGAGCACCTCGGTCTCGATGATCCCTGGCGAAATGACGATGACGCGGACGTCGTATTCGGACAGATATTCGCGGAGGCTGTCGGAGACGCCGTGGACAAAGTATTTGGTGCCGCAATAGACGGTGTGATCGGGATAGACCTTGCGCCCCGCGATCGAGCTCATCATGACCAGCGTGCCGTGGCGACGCGCCATCATGCCGGACATCACGGCGTGGACGCTGTTCATGACGCCATTGACGTTGATGGCGATCATCTCGTCCCAGTCGGCCGGGTCCTGCTTGCCAATGTCGCCGAGCCTGGCGACGCCGGCATTGGCGAACATCATGTCGACCGGGCCGAATTTTGATTCGGCCTCCCGCACCGCCGCGGTCAGCACGGCGCGATCGCGCACGTCGACCTGGCGGCAGATCGAATTGGGCAGCCGCATCGCCTCGAGCCGATCAATCCGGCGGGCCATCAGCAGCACGGGATGGCCTGCCGCGGAAAAGGCGCGCGCTGTCGCCTCTCCGATGCCGGAACTCGCACCCGTCACGGCGACAAGCGGCTTTGCGGTCATGTCACAGCCCTCCCATCAGAGTTCGCCTTCAAAGTTCGTTTTGTGCAAACGCCTCCAGCGTTCCGGCATCTGCGGCAATGTCGAGGAATGAAAAGCGGTTGCGCATTTCGCGGCAATGAATGATCGCCTCGCGATAAAGATCGACAGGTACGCCGAGTTCGGCGGCCGTCGTCGCGCCGCCCGCAGCCGACAGTAGCCGCTTCATCTCATCGACCGGAATCGTGAAAGCCGCCAGCTCACGCCGAAGCTCCGGCCAGGTGTCCGCGAGCTTGCGGTTGAACGCGATGGCGCCATCGTCGTCGAAAGCCTTCTGTTTCAGCTCGGCCAGACACTGCAATGCGACCTCTTCGCCGAAGCGGCGCTTCATGCTGGCCGCGTCGATGGGTGTGGCGTGAACGGACAGCGGCCGGTCGCTAGCGAGCATGCGCTGCTGCAGCCGCGCCATGCTCAGCGAGGCGATGCCGACCTGCTGGCCGTGCAGGCTGCCCGGATGCCGCGCTCCCGCAAAGCAATCGATGTAATGGGAGATCTGGTGCTCGCCCATCGAGCCATGGTGCGAGATTCCGGTGAAGGAAATGCCGAGCCCGCACAATGTCAGTACGCGATAGAGATACCCCATCGCCTCGATGTCGCCCTTGGGCAGATTGCCGGCCCGCTTGTTGAGCTCGATCTCGTCGGCAGCCTGGATCGTGTAGGGTTCCTGGAAATAGGCCGTCCCCAACAGCCGGTGCGACATCCACCAGTCGGTCTGCGCGACCGAGCGGGCGAGGCAGTCGGCGTAGCCGGAGGCGGCGAGATAGGGCGGCGCGGCGGCGGACACTTTGAGGTCGACAAAGAAGCCGGCCGGCGTGTGCGAGGGCAGCGAGACCTTCAGCCCGCTGTCGAGCGTGAGCGAGGCGGTTGAAGACGTGTATCCGTTCATCGAGGCCGCGGTTGCGAAGACGCAGTAGCGCCGGCCGTCGAGACCGGTGACGTATTTGCAGAGGTCGTTGACGGTGCCGGAGCCGACGGCGACGACGGAATCGAATCCGCGCAGCCGCTCGGTCAGGCTGCGAACTTCGGCCATATCGGCATGAGGACGATCGAGCACGATGGTTTCGACAGAGCCGAGTTCGCGTAGCGCTTTCGCGACGCGCGCACCCATCGCTTCATAGGTCGCCTGGTCGGCGACGAGTGCAAGGCGATGCCCGAGTTTCAAGGACGCAACCAGCGCGGCCTCGCGTCCCTCGAGGCTGTCCTCGATCACGATGGAATCGTAGGGCACCTTGACCTGGGCGCCGGTCAGGGGGTTGGTCCAGCGACCAGCCACCATATCGTCGATCAGCGCGGTCCAGTTCTGCTTCGACATCTGCAAAATCCCGCGCCGCGTTTGCGTCGGCGCGGCCCTGGTCGTGACATTTGACAAATCGGAGTGGCAATTAAGCGAGCCAATTGACAATTGTCAACTCAGTGTGCATTTTGTGAACGCTGACGCTAGGCCGGATTGCCGATGACCAAGACGCTGCAACGCAACGTGACACCGCCGCGGATCAAGCGCCGCGCGCTGTCGATTCCGGCAGAGTTCGACAGTGATCCTGTCGTATGGGCGGCGTGGCTCTATTACGAAGAAGGCATGACGCAGGAGGAGGTCGCCGATCAGCTCGGCGTCTCGCGCGCCTCGGTGGTGAACTTCCTGCAGGAGGCCCGCGACCGCAACATCGTCACCATCGCGGTCTCCTCACGGCACCTGCAGACCATCGGTCTTGCGCGCGAAGTGGCCGACGCTTACGGGCTCACCAATTGTCTCGTCGTGCCCGACGATGGTGGCCGGCTGCCGGTCCACGAACGGATCGGCCGGGCCAGCGCGCGGCTGTTGATCGAGCGGCTGCAGCCCGACGATGTGCTCGGGGTGTCCTGGGGCCGCACGGTGCAGGCGCTGTCGGCGGCGTTGCCCGAGATGAAGCTGCCGGGCGTGACGGTTGCGCAGATTACCGGCTGTTCGATCGGAACGACGGAATTCTCGCCGGAACTGTGCACCTCGAATATCGCCAACCGGCTTGGCGCGCGCTGCGTCAATTTGCACGCCCCCGGCATCGTCTCGACCGCCCAGATCAAGCGCCTGTTCATGCAGGAGCCGGCGCTGGTCGAGACCTTCAAGATCATCCACAGGAGCAACAAGGTGCTGTTCGGCGTCGGCAGCGTTGACGACGCCGGCACCGCGATGCGCAGCGGCTACATGTCGGCCGAGAACATCGGGCCATATCTCGCGCGCGGCGCGGTCGGCGTGGTGAGCGGACGTTTCATCGACCGCGACGGCAAGCCGATCCTGGGCGCGCTCGACAACCAGATGATCGGGCTGACGCTCGACGAGATCGCCAAGGTGCCGGAACGCATTTGTATTGGCGGCGGCAGCGACAAGATCGACGCGATCTATGCCGCGCTCAACAACAGCTACGCAACGATACTGGTGACGGACGTGGCGACGGCGAAGGCGCTGGTGCCGCGTGCGGCCCGGTCTGCCCAAACCGGAGTATCACGCCGGCCCTGAAACAACACTGCGAACCGGGCCAAAGAGTCCGGCGCCGAGAAAAAGCGAATGCGCGAGGAAACGTCAATGGTTTCGCACCATGCGCCAGGTTTGGGTGCGCAAAGTGTGGCTGGGCAAAGTCTGGTTGTCGACGTGCCGGTATCAGGCACGCCGCGCCGCCGCGTCTGGCCGCGATTTCTGACCTCGGAACACCCGTTCCCGTGGCTGGCGCCGATTACCGCGCTGATCCTGGCGTTCGGCGTCTATCCGCTGCTGTATGCGTTGTGGCTCTCGTTCTTCAAGCGCAACCCGATCACCCGCCTGAACGTCTTCAACCCGACCTGGAATTGGGGGAAGCTATTTGCCGATGAGCGCGTGTGGGGTGCGATCGGCCACACCTATCTGTACACGATCTCTGCCCTCGCGATCGAACTCTGCCTCGGGCTTGCGATCGCGCTGCTGCTCGACAGCGATCGCAAGGGCTACGGACTGCTGCGTGCGCTGATGACGCTGCCGCTGGTGGTGCCGCCCGCCGTCACCGGCATGATGTTCCTCTTGATGCTGGACGGATCGTTCGGCGTGTTGAGCACCGGCCTGGTGTCGCTCGGGCTGTGGCCGGCGCAACATCCGATTCTCGCCTCCGGGAGCACCGCGCTGGCCGGCGTCTTGCTCGCCGATATCTGGCAGTGGACGCCATTCATGGTGCTGATCATGCTCGCTGGCCTGCGCGCGTTGCCGAAGGAGCCGTTCGAAGCTGCCGCGATCGACGGTGCGACGGCGAGCCAGGCTTTCTTCCGCCTGACATTACCGATGCTCTCCAAGATCATTGCGCTCGCCGTTCTGATCCGCGGCGTCGACCTGTTCCGGATCTACGACTACGTCAAGGTGATGACGGACAGCGGGCCGGGTACCGCGACCGAGACGCTGACCTCCTATGCCGGCACCATCTATTTCAAGAATGCCGACTTCCCTTATGCCTCGACGATTTCGCTGTTCACGCTGCTCCTGGTGATCGTTACCTCGAGCATCTTCATCAAGCTGTTCAAGGTGCGGTTCTGATGCAGGAAACGTTTTGGCAGAAGCGATTGCGTGATGTGGCCGCCGTGCTCGTGGTCGGCCTGTTCATGTTCCCGCTGTTCTGGTGGGCGCTGACATCGTTCAAGCCGACGTCGGCGATCTTCGACAAGGACGGCATCGTCTGGTTCGATTTCAAGCCGACCCTGGTGAACTATGCCGTCACGATGCTCGGCAAGTCGCGGGCGGAGCTTGCGATCGAGTCCGGCAACACATTCGGGATCGGCGGCGCCAGTTCCTATGACAGCCGACAGACCATCATCGATTCGCTGATCGTGGCCGTGGGCTCGACCGCGCTGACGGTGCTGCTCGCGGTGATGGCGGCCTACGCGCTGTCGCGGATGCGCTTCTTCGGGCGGCAGGCCTATCTGAACTGGATCCTGTCGCAGCGCTTCATGCCGCCGATCGCTATCATCGTGCCTGTCGTCTTCATGTTCCACTACATGTCGCTGCTCGACACCAGGCTCGGCCTGGTCATCGTGGATACTCTGATCAACCTGCCGATCGCCGTGCTGCTGATGAAATCGTTCTACGATGACGTTCCCGCCGACGTCGACGAGGCCGCCATGATCGATGGCGCCACACGATTGCAGATCTTCCGGCGCGTCGTGCTGCCGATGGTGAAGGGCGGCGTCGCGGCCACGGCGGTGCTTTGCTTCATCTTCTCGTGGACCGAATTCCTGCTGTCGTTGTTCCTGACCAATTCGATCCGAACTCTGCCGGTCAAGATCACGACCTTCGTCACCTCGACGGGCTCGGAATGGGGCTTCATCGCGGCTCTCGGCACCACCGCCGTGATCCCGAGCTTCATCTTCATCTTGCTCGTCCAAAAGCAGCTTGTCCGTGGCCTAACCCTCGGATCTCTCAAGGAGTAGGCGCACGTAACGAGACTAGAACGTCAACAAAAACGTTGGGAGGAGTATCTATGAGCTTCAAGAAATTCGACCAGCAGACATTCATCGTCGATAGCGCGAACGCGTATACGAACAAGCAGATTTCCAAACGCGAATTCCTGCGTCGGATGGGATTGGCGGGCGTCGGCTTCTCGGCCTTCGGCGCCGGCATGCTCGGCAATCCGCGGGGCTTGCGCACTGGCAACATGCTCGGCACCGAGGCCTATGCCGACGGCCTGCCGGACAACCAGGCCAAATGGCTGAAGGACGTCGGCAGCAAGTTCAAGGGCGCCAAGATCCGTTACTCGACCGAATCGACGCCGCCGTCGGTGATCCTCAACCAGATCAAGAAGGAGTTTACCGATCCGACCGGCATCGAGGTCGAGGTTGAGATCGTGCCGCTGGAACAGGTGCTCGCCAAGGCGACGCAGGACGTGCAGGGCCAGCTCGGCTCCTACGACCTCTATTATCTCGATCAATCCTGGATATCGATGTTCCAGCCCGATTGCATCGATCCGGTGGCCTACTACAAGGACAAGCCGGAACTGGCGATGCCCGATTTCGATTGGGATGATTTCTCCAAGCCGCTGGTCAAGAATGTCGCCCAGGTCGAGGGACAGTGGATGGGCATTCCGTTTGACATCCCGATCTTCACGATGATGTACCGCAAGGACATCCTCGAGAAGCACAAGATCGCGGTGCCGACCACCTACGAAGACTTCCTCGCCGCAGCCAAGCAGATCACCGAGGCCGAGAAGGGCAACGGCGTGTTCGGTACCGGCCTGCAGGCCAAGTCCGGGCACTATTCGCTGGAATGCGACTGGAGCCAGGCGGTGTGGGGTCACGGTGGCTCGATCTTCAACAAGAACAAGAAATTCTCGGGCAATGATGAGCAAGGCGTCGCCGGCCTGAAATGGTACCAGGAGCTGTTGAAGGTCTCGCCGCCGAATTCGACGGCATCGACCTGGGACGGCCAGTTCGAGATGATGCATTCCGGCCAGATCGCGCTGGCGCAGAGCTGGGATGAATTCTTCCCGGGCCTCGACGCCGACGACTCCAAGGTCAAGGGCCTGTGGGAGCCCGCCAAGCCCCTGACCGCCAAGAAACTGCGTCCGGCTTCGGAGGCCGGCTTCAACGAGCAGCCGAATCTCGGCCATCAAGGCGGTTCGTGCATCTCGCTGTCGAAATACTCCAAGAACAAGGAGGCCGCGTGGATCTTCATGCAGTGGGGTTGCTGCAAGGAGATCATGACACGCTGCACGCTGCTCGGCGGTTTCGCGCCGATGCGCAACTCCTCGTTCGCCGATCCGCGCGTCAAGGCCAAGGCCAAGGTCGGTGCGGGCACCACGCGGCATCTCGAAACCGTGAAGTGGACGATCGACAATGCGATGGCGACCGAGCCGCACATGCAGTTGTGGGCGGGCCTGTCGACCAACGAGATCCCCACCGAACTTGGCAAGCTGCTCACGGGGCAGGCCTATGACGGCGACGCCAAGAAGTGCATGGACGCCCTGGCGAAGGACATCGACGCCAAGGTGAAGGACGCTGGCCTGCTTTAAGGTTCGCGTCGCAAGAGTTCGCGAAGGCGGCGCGAGTCGCCTTCGCTTCTTTTGAAATGGGACGGCATGACCAAAGACCTGGTGATCGGCATCGACAGTTCGACCTCGGCGACCAAGGCGATCGCCTGGGACCGCAGCGGCCGCGCCGTGGCCGAAGGACGCAAGGCGATCGGCCTCGCCAATCCGCAGCCGGGGTATTTCGAGCAGAACCCGGACGAGTGGTGGGATTCGACGGCGGCCGCCCTGCGCGGCATCACCAACCAGGTCGGTTCGGAGCGGATCGCCGCGGTCGCGATTTCCAATCAGCGCGAGACCTTCAGTGCATTTACCGAGGACGGGATCGCAATCCGGCCCGGCATGACCTGGCTCGACGAGCGGGCGCGGCCCCAAATGGTGCGCTTCGGCAAGTCGTTCGGGGCCGAACGTGTTCATGCCATTTCCGGCAAGCCGCTCGATGTCCTGCCGTGCCTCTACCGCATGATCTGGATGGCGGAGCAGGAGCCGGAGATCTTTGCGCGGACCGCGCGGTTTGCCGAAGTCCACGGCTATCTGACGCATTGCCTGACCGGCCGATGGCGGACGTCGACGGCCTCGGCCGATCCAACCGGCCTGCTCGACATGACGCGCGACGTCTGGTCGGCCGAGATCCTCGATGCGGCCGGCATCGCCATCGAAAAATTGCCGACGCTGCTGCCGCCGGGCGCGCGGATGGGTGAAGTCACGCACGCGGCGGCTGCGTTCACCGGCCTGTCGGCCGGGACGCCGGTCGTTGCCGGCGGCGGCGACGGCCAATGCGCCAGCACCGGCGCCGGCGTCACCTCGCCTGGCAGCGCCTACATCAATCTCGGAACGGCGGTGGTCTCGGGCAGCTACAGCCGCGACTATGCCTATGACCGCGCTTTCCGCACCGAGAAGGCCGTGTGCGACGACGGCTACATCTATGAGCAGGTCATCCGCACCGGAACGTTCCTGGTCGACTGGATGGCGCGCGAGATGTTCGGGATCGATGCGACGGCGCAACGGAGCGTGTTCAAGGCGCTCGAGGCTGAAGCGGCGACCTGTCCGATCGGGGCGGGTGGAGTCGTGGTGCTGCCGTACTGGCTCGGCTGCATGACACCTTACTGGGATCCCTATGCGCGCGGCGTCATCGCCGGATTGTCTGGCTCGACCCGGCGCGGCGCGATCTATCGCGCCTTGCTGGAAGGCATAGCGCTGGAGGTGGCCGCTCAGAGCGAGAGGATTGAGGCGGCGACCGGCGCCGCGATCCGGCAGTTCTCGGCGATCGGGGGCGGTTCGGACAGCGACCTCTGGCTGCAGATCTTCGCCGACACGTCAGGCCGTCCGGTTTTCCGCTCGACAGCGCGGGAAGCATCGTCGCTCGGCGCCGCAATCGCTGCGGCCAAGGGCGTCGGCTGGTACGGCACGATTGCGGAAGCCACCGCGGCGATGACGAACCCGCCGGCGAAGCAGTTTCAGCCCGAGCCCAAGAACGTCGCGCGCTACGCCGAACTGCGTGCCATCCACGCCGACCTCTGGCCCAGGCTGATCGATTGGAACGCGCGCCTTGCGTCGTTTGCCGAGGGCGCGCCGTCATGAAGCCGATGGCAAGTTTTCCCGCGGAGACCGCGCGGCGCATCGTCTGCGTCCTGACCGATATCGATGATACGCTGACCACCGACGGGCAGCTCCCCGCGGCCTCCTATGCCGCGCTGGAAAAGCTTCGCGGCGCGGGTCTCGCGGTTGTTCCCGTCACCGGCCGGCCGGCGGGCTGGTGCGACATGATTGCGCGGTTCTGGCCGGTCGACGGCGTGATCGGCGAGAACGGCGCGTTCTATTTCCGGCACGACCCGGTGGCCCGGAAGATGATCCGCAAGTTCATTGCGACGGACGCCGAGCGCGCTGTCAACCGCAGCAGATTGACGGCGCTCAGCGAGCGCATTTTGTCCGAGGTGCCGGGCGCTGCGATCTCGGCCGATCAGCTCTACCGCGAGGCCGACCTTGCGATCGACTTCTGCGAGGACGTGCCGGCGCTGCCGCGCGCGGCCATCGACAAGATCGTCTGCTTGTTTGAAAGCGCGGGCGGCATCGCCAAGGTGTCTTCCATCCACGTCAACGGATGGTTCGGCCGCTACGACAAGCTCGCCATGACTAGGATTTTCTTGCGCGAGAGGCTGGGCCTCGATCTCGACGAGGCGAGGGACCGCATCGTGTTCTGCGGCGACAGCCCGAACGATGCGCCGATGTTCGGGTTCTTCCCCAACGCTTGCGGCGTCGCGAACGTACGGGATTTCGAAGGTTTGATGTCTGCAACTCCGGCCTTCGTTGCCAGCAAGCGCGGCAGCGAGGGCTTCGTCGAGATTGCAGAGCGAATATTGTCGGCAAGGGCGAGCGCGTAGCGGGAAGGTTTTAGGCATGGCATCGGTCACCATCAGCAATATCCGCAAGTCCTATGGCGGGCTCGAGGTGCTGCACGGCATCGATCTCTCCGTCGCCAACGGCGAGTTCGTCGTGCTGCTGGGGCCCTCCGGCTGCGGCAAGTCGACATTGCTGCGGATGGTCGCCGGCCTCGAAGCGATCAACTCGGGCCAGATCAGCATCGGCAACGTCGTGGTCAACGATCTGCATCCGAAGGATCGCAACATCGCGATGGTGTTCCAGAACTACGCGCTCTATGCGCATTTGAGCGTGTTCGACAACATGGCGTTCTCGATGCAGCTCAGGAAGCTGCCGAAGGATGAAATCAGGCGCAAGGTAGAGTGGGCTGCCTCGATCCTCAACCTCACGCCCTATCTCGACCGCCAGCCCAGGCAATTGTCGGGCGGCCAGCGCCAGCGTGTTGCGATGGGGCGCGCCATTGTGCGCGATCCCTCCGTGTTCCTGTTCGACGAGCCATTGTCGAACCTCGACGCCAAGCTGCGGGTGCAGATGCGCACCGAGATCAAGGAGCTGCATCACAAGCTGTCGACGACCATCATCTATGTCACCCACGACCAGATCGAAGCCATGACGATGGCCGACACGATCGTGGTGTTGCGCGACGGCAATATCGAGCAGATCGGCAAGCCGCTCGAAATCTACGACCGTCCGGCAAACTTGTTCGTCGCCGAGTTCATCGGGTCACCCTCGATGAACTTCCTGTCCGGTGAGGTCGGCGCGGAGGCGGGACGCCCGGTGGTGCGCGCCAACGGCGTTACGCTGCCCTTGCCATTGGATGCAAAGGTGACCGCCGGGCAGATCGTGAAGTATGGCATCCGGCCCGAGCATCTGCGGCCAGGCGCCGGCAGCGAGGGTATCCCAGCCAAGGTGTCCGTCGTCGAGCCGACGGGTCCCGAGATTCACATCTATGCCGATATCGGTGGGCAGGAGGTCTGCTCCATCACGCAGGACCGCCTCGAACTGTCGCCGGACGACCCGATCAGGCTGGTGCCGGCGCTCGACAAGATCAGGCTGTTCGAGCCAGCGACCGGCAAGGTCATCAACGGTCCCGACGAATCCAGGCCACGGACCCTGCTGCGGGCCTAGTTCGGGCGGTCGGACTTTGTCCCGTCGAACGCGCGCTGCGTCGCCGCCAAACATAAGAAGCCGGAGGGAGAACATGGTGGATTACGTCATTGTCGGCGCTGGCTCGGCCGGATGCGTGTTGGCGAACCGTCTGTCAGCGTCGCCGGGGAACGAGGTCGTTCTGCTTGAGGCCGGCGGCAAGGACAGCAATCCATTCATCCACATGCCGGCGGGATATCTCGCGCTGATGAAGTCCGGAAGTATTGACTGGCATTACCACACCGAGCCGCAGCCGCATCTGGACAATCGGGTCCTGTTCTGGCCGCGCGGCAAGGTGCTGGGAGGATCGAGCGCCATCAACGGAATGGTCTACATCCGCGGCCATGCGTCCGATTATGATCTGTGGGCGCAGCTCGGCAATCGCGGCTGGTCCTATGCCGACTGCCTGCCATACTTCATTCGGTCGGAAGGGCGCGAGGCGGGGGCCGACGACTATCATGGTGGCGACGGTCCGCTGCGGACGAGCCGGCTGCCGGAGATCACCCATCCGTTGACCAAGGCCTGGTTCGAAGCCGGCAAGCAGGCCGGATATCGCGCGACGGATGATTTCAACGGCGCCGAGCTGGAAGGTTTTGGCCCGGTCGACAGCACGATCGCAGACAACCAGCGTGCCAGCGCGGCGCGCTGCTACCTGCATCCGGTCCGTAACCGGCCCAATCTCAAGGTGATCACCAAGGCGCTTGCCTCACGCATCCTGATGGAAGGTGGGCGCGCCGTCGGCGTGGAGTACATCAAGAACGGTCAAGTCCACACGGTAAGAGCCGAACGCGAGGTGATCCTGTCGGGCGGGGCGATCAACTCGCCGCAACTGCTGCAATTGTCGGGAATCGGCGATGGAGACCATCTGCGTTCGCTCGGCATCAAGGTCGCCCACGAGCTCAAGGGCGTCGGGCAGAATTTGCAGGATCACCTCGCCTGCGGCGTCAAGCAGCGCTGCACCCAGCCGATCTCGTTCCTCAAGCACACCAAGCCGCTGGGCGCCACCAAGGCCTTCATCCAGTATGTGCTGACCAGGACGGGACCTGCGACGTCGCACGGCCTGGAGGCCATGGCGTTCCTCAAATCGCAACCCGATCTTGTTGCGCCAGATCTTCAGTTCTTCTTCGTTCTGCTGATGTACAGCGATCACGGCCGCAAGATCGAAAATGAGCACGGCTTCATGGCCTATTTCAACATCGCGCGCCCCGAGAGCCGCGGCAGCATCATGATCAAGTCGACCGATCCGCTGCAACATCCCGCGATCCGCCCGAACTATCTGGAGGCGCCAGAAGATGTCCGCAACATGCGCGACGGCATCAGGATTGGCCGCGAGATCATCGCCCAGAAGGGTTTTGATCCTTATCGCGGAGACGAATATGCCCCGGGCTCACGCGCCAAGTCGGACGCCGACATTGACAGCTATGTTCGCCAGACCTGTGAAACCATCTATCACCCGGTCGGCACCTGCAAGATGGGTTCGGACCCGCTGGCCGTCGTCGACGAGCGCCTCCGCGTTCGCGGCGTCGAGGGACTGCGGGTGATCGATGCGTCGATCATGCCGCGATTGGTCTCGGGCAATACCAACGCGCCGACGATCATGATTGCGGAGAAGGGCGCCGACTTCATCCTTGACCGGCAACCGCTCGCAGCGGCGACGAGGCCTGCGGGAGCAAGGCAACAGGCGAGCCTTTAGCGCGCCGCCTCTCTTCAGCCGTGGCCGGCCGATAAACAAATCATACAAATGTCAGTTGTATGACTGTGCTGCCGCTTGCACAGGCTGGCGCCCAAGATTTGGCCAATAGCGTCGTCGTGCTTGACGTCCTGCACGGCCGGAGCAACACTTCGCTGGCTTGACCGTGGTTTCTCGCCCGATCAGACGGGCTGAACACGATCAAGGGCGTCAAGCGCGCGCCAACTGAAGCTGTTACCAGCGGGGTGTGGGACGATGCCTGACCAGGTTCGTGACGATTGTCCCACCGCATTCAGCCTTGACCGCCGGGAGGTCTTGGCGGGCGCATTCTTCGTCGGCGGGCTTGCCGCTTTCGGGACCCTGCCGGCGGCTGCCGCCACGGCCTCGTGGTCCGATGAATCGGTAGCCCGATTTCAGGACATTTCGTCATTGTTGATTCCCCACCGCCTGAACGCGGAGATCGGGAAACGCATCGGCAGTGCGATGAGCCAGCTAAATCCGTCGCTGTCGGATCATGTGGCCGGGCTGCTCGCGATCGCCAAACAAAAGAACGCGAAGATCGTCGAAGACTTCTTCCCCGACGTGCCTGATGGTCCGCTCAAGCAGACCGCGCTCGCGATCATTTCTGCCTGGTATCTGGGCGTGGTGAGCGACGCGCCCGATGCCGAGGTGTTTGCCTTCGAATATGCGCTGATGTACCAGCCGACGCGCGACGTCATGACCATCCCGTCCTATGCGATTTCGGGGCCGAACGGGTGGTCGTCCAATGCTCCGCCACTGAGCGACATGCCGGAGTTCTGAATGGACCGCGCGCGACAAGAACTAGGACATGACCCTGATGGCGAGTGACTCCAGCGCAGATGTCGTGATCGTCGGGACGGGGGTGGTCGGCTGCCTGGTCGCGGAACGCGCCCTGGATGCCGGTCTGTCGGTGCTGATGCTCGAAGCCGGCCCGCGCGTCGATCGTTGGCGGATCGTCGAGAACTACCGGAACCTGCCGCCAAGCATGCGGCTGTTTCATTGGGACGCGCCTTACCCGCCGAAGCCGTGGGCACCACATCTGGAAACGCGCGTGGCCAAGGAGTCCGAGCAGTACCTTCAACTGGAAGGGCCGAATGCCCGCGCCTATCTGCAGGGCTATGTCCGCTATGCCGGAGGCGCGACCTGGCACTGGGCCGGAATCTGCTGGCGCCTGACGCCTGAAGACATGCGCCTGAAGAGCCTCTATGGCGTGGGCCGGGACTGGCCATTCGGCCACGACGTTCTCGAGCCGTACTATACGGCTGCCGAATATGCGATCGGCGTGTGCGGTCCGTCCGACCCTGCATTGCAATGGCCACCGAATGCCGAGCGCTCAAAACCCTATCCGATGGGACCGATACCGTTCGGTCCCGGTGAAACGCGTCTGACCGAGGCGGCTGCCAGGATCGGCATGATGAATCTGCCGGCGCCGCAGGCCCGCAACAGCGGCGTATCCTATCATGGGCGGCCGCCGTGTTGCGGCAACAACAATTGCTTTCCGGTCTGTCCGATCGCCGCCAAATACGACGCGGCGACCGCGCTGCCGAAGATCGAGGCCAAGGGCGGCAAGATCCTCGCCAATGCGGTGGTCTATCGCGTCGAGACCGGCGAGAAGAATGCGGTCGAAGCCGTGCACTATTTCGATCCGAACAAGGTTTCGCACCGGGTCACGGCAAAACTCTTCGTGATCGCCTGCAATGGCATCGAGACGCCGAAGCTGCTGTTGCTGTCCAAGGACGATCGCAATTCCAACGGGGTCGCGAACAGCTCCGATCAGGTCGGCCGCAACATGATGGATCAACCGAAGCTGTTTGCGGAAGTCGAACTCGCGGAGCCGCTGTGGACGGGCGTCGGGCCGGTCCAGAGCAGCAGCATTCTGAACACGACGCAGGGTGAATTCCGCAATCGATACGCCGGAGCCATGTTCCGCATGGAGAACTTCGCCCGCAGCCCGCTCGGCTCCGCCGCTGCGCTGAAAAAGGGGCTGGTGGGCAAGGCCCTGGATACAGAAATTCGACGGCTATCCGCCTGTACGGCAAGGTTGACCGTCGAGCACGAGCCGCTGCCCTTGCCGATCAACCGCCTGACGCTGTCGAGCAAGACGGATTGGCTCGGGATCAACAAGCCGAATATCTATTACGACGTCAGCGACTATGTGCGCCGAAGCGCCAAGGAATACACCGTGCCGCGGCTGCAACAGCTGGCATCCGAACTCGGCGCCACCAGTTTCCAGCTCTCTCCCGAGTTTCTCAACAGCGACCACATCATGGGCGGCTGCATCATGGGGAGCGAAGCGGCGACTGCGGTGGTCGATGCCGACTGCCGTGCGCATGATCACCAAAATCTGTTCCTGCCCGGCGGCGGGGCGATGCCAAGCGGTACCGCGTCAAACAGCACGCTCACGATGGCGGCGCTGGCGCTGAAGGCAGCCGACGCGATCACAGCTCAACTCAAGCATGGCTGATCATGGGTAGCTCTGGTCATCGACTTGGTGCGCTGCTGATCGGCTTCGCCGGATTTCTGGCGGCCGACACCTCGCATGCGGCCGACACCGCGGCCGTGATCGACCGCGGCGCGTATTTGGCCACGGCCGCGGACTGCGGGGCCTGCCACACCGCGCCGGGCCGCGAGCCCTTTGCCGGCGGGTTGCCGATCAGCACGCCGCTCGGCACGATCTATTCGACCAATATCACGGCGTCGGGTGAGTTCGGGGTCGGACGCTATACGGAGGAACAGTTCTCGCGGGCGCTTCGCCGCGGCGTCAGGCGGGACGGGGCCAACCTCTATCCCGCGATGCCCTACACGTCCTATGCGAAATTCACCGAAGACGACGTGCATGCGCTCTTTGTGTACTTCACGCAGGCGGTCAAGGCGGTCGATCATTCCGCGCCGAAGACCGAGCTGCCGTTTCCGATGAACATCCGGCTGTCGATGATCGGCTGGAACCTGCTGTTCCTGAACAGCGCGGCCTTCGTGCCGGATCCTAACCAATCGGCGGAATGGAACAGGGGCGCTTATCTGGTCCAGGGCGCGGCGCATTGCAGCACCTGCCACACGCCGCGCGGTTTTCTGATGCAGGAGCAGACCAGCCGCGCGCTGTCGGGCGCCTCGGTCGGGCCCTGGTACGCACCCAACATCACGTCCGATCCGACCAGCGGCATCGGCAGCTGGACCAAGGACGATCTCGTCGCCTATCTGCGGACCGGCCATCTGTCCGGCATGGCGCAGGCTGCCGGAAGCATGGGCGAAGCCGTCGAACACAGCTTCCAGCATCTCACCGCGTCCGACCTCGAGGCAACAGCGGTTTACATCAAGAGCGTTCCGGCGATCCACGACCCTAGTGACGAAGCGTCCCGCTTCACGGCCGGAAGACAGTCCTCCGAACTGGCCACGTTGCGCGGACGCGACGGCGTCAAGTCCGACAACGGCGCCGATCCCGCGGGTGCCCTGCTATTTGCGGGCAATTGCGTGTCCTGCCATTCGGCCGAAGGGCAAGGCAGCAAGGACGGCTATTATCCGAGCCTGTTCCACAACTCGGCCACCGGCGCAAAGAACGCGACCAACCTGATTGCCGCCATCCTGTACGGCGTCAATCGCGTGACCATGGGCAAACAGGCCTTCATGCCTGGCTTCGGTGGTCAACCGACCGATGCCAATCCACTCAACGACCGCGAGATCATGGCGTTGGGCAACTACGTCCTCACGCATTATGGCGCCGGCGGCACGGCCATCACCGAGCAGCAAGTCGCCGAAGTGCGCAGCGGCGGGCCATCGTCCCCGTTGCTCATGCTGGCGCGTGGGGGCATCGCTGCAGCGGCTGTCGTTCTGCTGTTGGGTATTGCCTTTGTGCTGTTCAGAAGACGGAAGATCGTCTCCAGGCCTGCGGCTGCATCCTAAGCAGGTCTCGTCCATAATGCGGGCTTGGCGACCGGAGCGCTGTCGGACTACGATGGCGCCAGATCTGTCGCTCCAGGAATGAGCCCGCGAAGGATGCCGGCGTCACTGCTTGCCAATTGGATGGAGCGGCCGTCGTCCGGCCGCATCCTGATGCGGATTCTGGTCCTGATCGCCTATCTCATCATCTTCGCGCCGGTCTCGATGATCGTCGCAACCAGCTTCTTCTCCCAGGAGATCGTCAGCTTTCCGCCGCCGGCGCTGACCTGGCACTGGTACGCCAATGCCTGGGACAAGCCGGAATTTTTGCGCGGCCTGATCACAAGCTTGCAGGTCGCCCTGCTTGCGGCCGCCGTCGGCGTGCCGATCGGCACCGCAGCCGCGCTCGCCATTGTGCGCGGCGAGTTTCCCGGCAAGCAGGTGATCAGCGCGCTGTTGCTGGCGCCGCTAGCCGTGCCCGGGGTCGTCGCCGGCTCCGGGCTCTATATGTTCTATGTGCTCGCTGAAAACGCCCTCGATCGCGACATCAAGGCGACGACCGAAGGGCTGGTCGCGGCCCATGTGATGCTCACGATTCCCTGGACCGTGCGGCTGGTGGTTGCGAGCCTGCAGGGCCTCGACCGCGCGGCGGAGGAGGCGGCGGCCAATCTCGGCGCCGGTCCCCTCACGGTGTTTCGTCGCATCACGCTTCCGATGATGCGGCCCGGCATCGTGGCGGCGGCGATGTTCTCCTTCATCCAGAGTTTTGAAAATCTCGACCTGTCGCTGCTGCTGGTCGGTCCCGGCCGGATCACGTTGCCGGTCGCGATGCTCAACTATCTTGAATTCCGGATCGATCCGACGCTGGCCGCGGTTGCAACGGTGCAGATCGTGATCGTCGGGGTGTTGATGGTGGTGACCGATCGCTTCGTCAAATTGTCACGGGTCGTCTGATGGCAAGCCTGTCGATCGACAATCTCACCAAGCGTTTCGGCGCGTCTCTCGCCGTCGACGGCCTCAATCTCGCGGTGCAGGAAGGCGAGCTGGTCGCGCTGCTCGGTCCCTCCGGCTGTGGCAAGACCACGACCCTGCGTATGGTCGCAGGATTTTTGCCCCCGACCAGCGGGCGGGTGCTGTTCGACAGCGAGGATGTCACCAATCTGCCCGCGCACAAGCGCGCGACGGGAATGGTGTTTCAGTCCTATGCGCTGTTTCCGCACATGACCGCAGCGCAGAATGTCGGCTTCGGGCTGGAGATGCGCGGTGTTGGTGGCGCCGAGCGTCAGGCCAAGGTCGAGGAGGCGCTGAAACTGGTGCGGCTGTCGCATCTGGCAGGTCGGCTGCCGCGCGAATTGTCGGGCGGACAGCAGCAGCGCGTCGCGCTGGCCCGTGCGCTGGTGATCAATCCAAAGCTCTTTCTGCTCGATGAACCCTTGTCCAACCTCGACGCCAAGCTGCGCGCCGAGGTCCGGATCGAGATCCGGGCGCTGCAGCAGCGGCTCGGCCTGACCACGCTCTTGGTCACGCATGACCGCGAGGAGGCGCTGACCATGGCCGATCGTCTGGTCGTGATGGAGGGCGGCCGGGTGCGGCAGGTCGGCTCGCCACGCGAGCTCTATGATGAGCCGCAGGATGCGTTCGTGGCTGACTTCGTCGGCCGCTGCAACATCCTGCTGGGCCGGCGCGAGAATGAGATCCAATTTCGCACTGCGGGCGGGCTCGTTTTAACCGTCGACATCGCGCCGAACGAGAGCAAGAATGCGAACGCCTTTGCGTTGCGGCCGGAACGGATTTCGATTCGCCCGGGTGCCGAGGGCGATCTCCACGGGCCGCTGCAGGCCGTGACCTATCTTGGGCCGCAGACTGAATACCATGTGCGTGTCGGCGACGAGGTGTTCGTGGTGGTGCAGCAAACCCCGGGCGCGGACGAGCCGCTGGCTTCGGTCAGGCCGCAAGATCAGGTTTCGCTGCGGTGGGACCGCAAGGCTCCGCGGCTGGTGCCGCAAACATCTTGAGGGAGATGGTCATGATATCGCGACGTCATTTGTTGTCCGCCGGTGCCGGGGCTGCCACCATGCTGGTCCCGGGCGTGCCGATCGCGCGCGCGGAATCGAGCCAGGTCGTGGTCGGCACCTGGGGCGGCGATTACGGGCAACTGCTCAGCGATCTCATCGACAAGCCGCTGCTGGCACCGAAGGGTGTCGAGGTGCTGCAGGATGTCGCCAACGCCGATCCCCGCAAGACCAAGCTGCTGGCGGAGCGGCAAAGCCGGCGTGGCTCGATGGACGTGGCCTGTCTCTCGGACACTGACCACTATGTCGTCGCGACCACCAATGTCTTTGAGGCGGTTGATGCTGCGAAAATCCCGCGGCTCGACAAGGTGTTTCCCGAGCTTCGCACCGACACTGCGATTCCGCACATCTACTCGGCGCTGGTGATCCTCTACAACGAAAACCAGGTCAAGACGCCACCGACCTCCTGGGCCGACCTTTGGGATCCCAAATGGCGCGGCCGCGTCGGTCTTGCCGATATTCTTTATTCATGGAACACGCTCGCGGCGGCGTTGGCGAACGGCGGTGGCGTCAGCAATCTCGACCCGGCGGAGCAAAAGCTGATGGAGCTGCGCTCGCTGGATGCAAAGATCTATCCGTCCAACGAGGCGCTCGCGGCCGGGCTGAAATCCGAGGAAGTCTGGCTCACGGCCATGTGGCTTGCCCGCGGCTTCATGTGGAAGAAGGCGGGCATTCCGCTCTCCCATGTCGTGCCGAAGGAGGGCGCGGCATCGATCGTGTTCGAAGCCAGCGTGCCGCGCAATGCGCGCAACAAGGACGGCGGCTTCGCCTATCTCGACGCGATGCTCGATGCCAAGGCTCAAATCGCCTTTGCCGACAAGATGGGATATGTGCCGACGGTGTCGGACGCCGTGCTGCCGGAAGATCTTGCGAAGCAGGTCAGCCTGAGCGAAGCCGACCGCGCCAGGCTCCTGAAACCCGATTACAAATATCAATCCGAGCGCTCGCAGCGCACGCTCGATTTCTGGAACAAGCAGTTCAAGGGCTGATTGTGGAGCTTCGGATTTGACGTTCGCTGATACGCATCGCGACACGAAGGGGGCAAACGTCAAATCGGCTCCATCGGGCATGGCGTTGCTGGTGCTGCCGGCCTGCCTGCTCGTGCTTGGGCTCCTGATCGGGCCGATGCTCCTGATGTTCCGGATCTCGCTCAATCGGTTCAGTCCGACGCAGTTGATGATCGAGGCGTTCTCGTTCGAGAATTACGCACGCGCAGCGGCGGATCCTTATTATCAGGAGGTCATCCTGACGACGCTGGGCATGGCGCTGCTCTGCACTGCGTTGACCCTCATCATTGCCTTTCCGGCGGCCTACTGGGTCGGGCGGCTCCAAAGCAGCTGGAAAAGCCTGGTCGTGATCGCGACGCTGTTTCCGCTCGTGGTCGGCAATGTCGTCCGCTCCGCCGGCTGGATGGCCCTCTTCACGCGCGACGGCCTGATCAACGCTGTTCTCCTCAAGGTGCATGTGATCAGCGAGCCGCTGACACTGATGTATACGCCGAAGGCGGTGGTGTTCGGCATCATCGCGGTGGTGCTGCCCTACATGATCCTGACCATTGCCTCGGTGATTGAGAGCATTCCCCGCGACCTGGAAGATGCCGCCGCCAATCTCGGCGCCTCCGCCCTGCAGACATTCTGGCGCGTGATCCTGCCGCTGTCGGCACCCGGCGTCGCGGCCGGGTCGATCCTGGTCTTCGTTTTGTGCATGAACACCTATGCAACTGCGGTGCTTCTCGGCGGGCCGCGTTTCAAGATGATGGCGCCGGCGATCTTCGACCAGTTTGTGCGGGGCAACAACTGGCCGATGGGCGCCGCGCTGGCCTTCATGCTGCTCGCGCTGACCATGAGCTTTACGATTGTCGGCAGCATCGCCTTTGCGCGGCGCTATCGCGTGAGATAACCGCGGAACGCTCAAGCGGCCCGCTGTATGGGAAGGAAACGCTCGATGTCTGACCAGGCGAAAACCGACGTTCTGCCGGGCGATGAGCTCGCGCGCATCCGCAACAAGGGCGAGGTCCCGATCGTCGCCAAGGCGACGTCGCGCGATCGCGGCATCGGTCCGTTCAAGCGGCTCGCGCTGCGCAGCGCCACGGTGATCGACGGCACGGGCGCGCCGCCGCTCGGCCCGGTCGATATCATCGTGGAGAATGGCCGCATCGTCAGCCTGAAGAAGGTCGCAGGCTATGGCGCCGGTCCGGGCGAGCCCGCCGATCACGAGATCGACTGCCGCGGCAAATGGGTGACGCCGGGCTTCGTCGATTGCCACGCCCATGCCGGCGTCGCCTATCATTCCGCGAATGGCTGGGTGCCGCCGGTCGACTACGTCTACAAGCTCTGGCTCGCCCACGGCGTCACCACCGTGCGCGAAATGGGCTCGATGAACGGCCTCGGCTGGGTCATCGACCAGCGACAGCGATCGGCGGACAACACCATCGCGGCACCCCGGCTGCTCGCCTATGCCTATTTTCCGGCGGTCAACGACATGATCAAGACCATCTACACGCCGGAGCAGGGCCGGGAATGGCTGCGCAAGGTTAGGGATCGCGGCGCCGACGGCATCAAATTCTTCGGCGCGCCACCTGCGATCATGGAAGCGGCACTCGACGAGTGCGCGAAACTCGGCCTGCGCTCCGGCTGCCACCACGCGCAGATGGCGGTGACGCGGATGAATGCACTGACCACCGCGCGCTGGGGCCTGACCAGCGCCGAGCACTATTACGGCCTGCCCGAAGCGCTGTACGAGGATCGGATCGTCCAGAATTTCCCGCTCGATTACAACTACACCGACGAATATTTCCGCTTCTCGGTCTCGGGCCAAATGTTCGGGCAGGCCGCCAAGCCCGGCTCGCGCAAATGGGAGGAGACGCTGGAGAAATTCCTTGAGATCGGCTTCACCTTTGTTCCGACCTTCACGATCTACGACGCCAATCGCGACCTGATGCGCGCGCGCCAGGCCTATTGGCACAAGGACTACACCTGGAAGTCGATGTGGGATTATTTCACGCCGCAGCGCGGCGGTCACGGCTCCTATTGGTATCGCTGGTCAACCCAGAACGAGGTCGAGTGGAAGGAAAACTACCGGCTGTGGATGGCGTTCATCAACGAATACAAGAACCGGGGAGGGCGCGTTTGCACCGGCAGCGACTCCGGATTCATCTACCAGATTTTCGGCTTCGGCTATGTCCGCGAGCTCGAACTGTTGCAGGAGGCCGGCTTCCATCCGCTGGAGGTGATCCGCGCCGCGACCTCGCAAGGTGCCGCGCTGTGTGGAATCCAGGACGAGGTCGGGACCATCGATGTGGGGATGCGCGCTGACCTTCTGGTGCACGATTACAATCCGCTCGCCGATTTCAAACTGCTCTATGGCACCGGCGCGATGCGGTTCAACGATGCGACTAACGCGGTCGAATGGCACCGCGCCCTGAAATACACCATCAAGGACGGCATCATCTACGATACCGAGGAATTGCTCGCCGATGTCCGGGAGCTCGTGAAGGCAAGCTGGGAGAGCGACGTTCCGGAAAAGTTCGCCGCGCGGGCTGCGGCCGAATGAACAGCGAGCCGCTCGATTTCTTCGTGCTGACGGGATTTTTGGGCTCGGGAAAGACCACGCTGCTGCGTGATTTCCTCCAGCGTCCCGAGGCGACTGACACGGCTGTCATCGTCAACGAGGTCGGAGAGATCGGGCTTGACGGCGTCGTGTTGCGCGAGAGCGGCAGCGATCTGCCGATCGCGATGCTGTCAAATGGCTGCGTCTGCTGCCAGATCGGCAGCGATCTCGCCTTCACCATCGACCGGCTGATCATGACGCCGCGGCCGCCCGGGGCCGGCCCGTTGCGCCGGATCATTCTGGAGACCAGCGGACTTTCGATGCCCGGGCCGGTGCTGCGGACGCTCGCGACATTGGCCGAGCACCGGATGCGGGTGGCCGTGATCGGCACATTCGATCTCCAGCACGGCGGCGAGGTCGCGGCCTATGAGGAGGCGGTGGCGCAATGGACCGCCGCGCATCGCATTGTCGCGACCAAGGCCGACCTTGTTACATCCGCGGCGCTGGCCGGCGCGCCATCTGTTATCGCTGACATCAATCCGCTCGCCGAGGTCGTTGCCTCAGCGGATCGCGCCAGCACGGTGCTAGCAGCATTTGCTCCGTTGACCGCGCCGCCGCGCTTCGACATCGCCGGCGCTCCCGGAAACGTGCATCCGCGTATTGCGCTCTGTGTTGCGAGGCCCCTCGGCGAGGTCGCCTATCCCGATCTCGCGGCCTGGCTCGACAATCTGGCCGGCGCGCTCGGCGAGCGCCTGTTGCGGATCAAGGGACTGGTGCGGGTGGTGGAAAGCCGACAGCCGCTGCTGATCGAGTGCGTCGGCACGACGTTCTCGCCGCCGCGTCCGCTTCAGACCGATGGGGCGCCGTCCGGCCTTGTCATCATCGCGCGCGATGTGGAGGGGGCTGAACTCGACCGCGTGGCGCCGATTGGTCTCGTTGAATTGTCCTCCTGGAAGACGCCCGACCCGAACGGCCGCGTCGGTCGCGCTCCGATCAAGGCCGAGTGGGTGGTGTGATCGACGGCTGGCGGCGCAAATCTCGATCGCGCCTGGGTAGCACGCAAGGAGAAGCTGGAATGACCGACGGAATCACCAAGGGCGAGACGATGGAGCGGCCGATGCTGTTCCAGCCGCTCACGCTTCGCGGGCTCTCGCTGAAGAACCGCCTCGTTGTGCCGCCGATGGTGCATTATCGCTGCGACCCCGGACACACCTGCGGCACGTTTCACGTCGTTCATCTCGGCCGCTACGCGTTGGGCGGCTTCGGGCTGGTCTTTGTCGAGGCGACGGCGGTCGAGGAAATCGGGCTGATCAACGAAAATGACCTCGGCATCTGGAACGATGCACAAGCCGAAAGCTTCAAGCCGCTGATTGCCTTCATGAAGCGCCAGGGCACCGCAATAGGCATTCAGCTTGCCCATGGCGGGCGCAAGTCTTCGTCGCAAACTGCCATGCAGGGCATGGGGCCGCTGACCGAGGAGAATCTGAAAGCCGGCGCGAAGATCTGGCAGCCGGTCGGACCGACGGCCGAACCGGTCGCCGACGGCTGGCTGACGCCGCGGCAGCTGACCACGGCCGAATGCAAGGCGATGGTCGGCACCTGGGCGGCCGCCGCGAGACACGCCGTTGATGCCGGGTTCGACACCATCGAAATCCACACCGCGCATGGCTATCTGCTGGCGTCGTTTCTGTCGCCGGTTTCCAACACGCGCAATGACGAGTACGGCGGTGACCGGGCCGGGCGCATGTGCCTGCCGCTGGAGATTGTCGAGGCGGTGCGCCGCGAGATGCCCGCATCGATGCCGCTGTTCGTGCGCGTCTCGTCCGTCGACGGGACCGTGGAGGGCTGGAATATGGACGACACGGTCGCCTTTGCGCACGAACTGAAGGCGCGCGGCGTCGACGTCATCGACTGCTCATCGGGCGGTATCGCGGGTGCAGCGACCGCAGCCCAGGTGACGCGCAGCCTTGGATTTCAGGTCCCGTTCGCGGAGCGGGTTCGCAAGGAAGCTGATATCACCACCATGGCCGTCGGCATCATTCTCGAGGCAGAGCAGGCCGAAGCCATCCTGCAGAAAGGGCAGGCCGATCTTATCGCGGTCGGCCGCCAGTCACAGTTCAATCCCAACATCGCTCTGCACTGGGCCCACGACCTCGGCGTCAACCAGCGTTTCGAAGACTGGTCACCCGAGTTTGGCTGGTGGCTCGAAAAGCGAATCAGAACCCTGCAGGGTTTTGCCACCGCGACCGGTGTTGTCACGCAGCGCCCCTGAGTTTCTTCGCAGCCGCCGCGAGCGGAACGCGAAACGCCCCGCTCGTCCTTCTCACTCGCCCGGGACCAGACGCCCGACGGGCGGATGCGCGAGACGGCGGTGCCGGCGGCGCGACAAATAGAGCAGCAGGCCGGTCACCGTGAACAGTGGCATCAGCGCCGCGGCCAGCATGAAGGCGAGCTTGCCCGGCCATCCGAGGATGGCGCCGCGGTGAATGTCGAGCACGCTGGCGAGGACGCGCTCGCCAAGGGTCTTGTCCGCGTAGAGATCCGCGGAGATCACCCGCCCGGTGACGGCATCGATGCGGAACTCGTCGCGTACGGTGTCCAGTGACGAATCTTGTGCCCACGACCTGACGCGCACGGCGGTGCCGGCGCCGGCCGGCAGCGTCAGCAGGGCCCTTCTGTAACGGCTGCCCTCTTGTTGCAGGAACGTAGTCCAGACGCGATCGAAGGTGAGCGGCTTGACGTCGCCCTTCGCATCCGTCTTGGCGTCAGCCGCGCTGCGCGGCGGCTTCGGCTGCATCGCTGCGGCCGTGGCCGCAGAGCGCGCGAGCAGCCATTTGGCGCCGTCCTTGTACCACTCGAACGAATAGGTCAGGCCGGTGAGCGTCATCACCAGATAGATCGGCAGCACCCAGGTGCCGATGATGGCGTGCAGCGAGCGGTGCAGGCCGCGGCCGCGGAGTCCCAGATTTGGCTTCAGCCACATCTTCACGCTGCGCGCCCGGTGCGGCCAGCGCAGCACGAGGCCCGTGATCAGCATCACGATCAGGCAGATCGCGGCGGTGCCGGTGATCTTGCGGCCGTAGCCATTGCCGTCGCCGGGCAGCAGCAGCCAGCGATGCAGCTTGCGGACGGTGGCGAAGAAGTCCTCGCCGCGCGGTGAGCCGAGCACATGCGCACTATAGGGGTCGGCATAGACCGAGGACGGTCGCGCGCCACCTTCGGTGCGGGCAAACCGGATATGCACTGCGGCCGATGGATCGCTTGCCATGGTCACGGCCGACGCCTTGCCGAAGTCGCCGGCTGCCTGCACCCGCGCGACCAGTTCATCCGGCGTCAGCCGCCGCGTCGCGCTGGCGTCGACATGCATGATGCCGGCATTCAGGCTCGCTCCGATCTCGTCCTCGAATGCCATCGTCGCGCCGGTGATCCCGACCACGGCCCACAGCAGCGCCAGGGCGAGGCCGACGACGGAATGGACCTGCAACAGCACGGCCTTGGTTGCGCGCCAGGCTTCACTCATCGACGCCGACCTTCTTGATCAGCGCGATCGCGGCCTTATGATTCATCGCGATCTCGTCGATCGGCAGCGCGTCGGGCGGGAACGATCCGATCTCGTCAAGGATCGGGTGGCGCTCCGCCGCCGCGCGCACCGGATATTCCAGCTCGGCACCGGCAAAGATCGTCTGCGCCGCCGGCGTGAGGAGGAATTCGATGAACTTTCGCGCGGCCGCCGGGTGGGGTGCACGCCTTGCGATCGCCGCGCCGGTCAGGTTGACGTGACTGCCGCCGCCCTTGAACACAGTCGGTACCGCCTTCACGGTCTGCGCCCAACTGCGCCAGTCGCCGCCTTCGCGCCCGTCACGGAGCTGCGCCAGCGCGACCGTATTGCCGATACCGATCTCGCAGGCGCCTGCCGCGATCTCGCGGATCACGTCATTGTCCTTGCCATCGGGTTTGTGCGCGAGATTGGCCTTCAGGCCGTTGAGCCAGGCCTCGGTCGCCTCGGCGCCGTGATGCACGAGGTAGGCAGCGACCAGCGCGACATTGTTCTGGTGCAGGGCCGGGCGCATGCACAGTCTGCCGCGCCATTTGGGATCCGCGAGATCCTCATAGTCGATTGCGGCGAGCGGATTGTCCTTGCGCGCCATCACGACGCGCGGACGAAGGGTAAGCGCGATCCATTGCGCACCGTCGTCACGCAAATTCGCAGGCACCGCCTGATCGAGTTGCGGCGATGCAAGCGCCTGCGTCAGCCCGCGTGTCGAAAGCTGGGTGGTCTTGTCGAGGCCGATGGTCAGCAGGACATCGGCGGGCGACGCGTCGCCTTCCGAGGTCAGCCGCTTGACCAGGCTGTCCTCGACGAAAACGGTCCTGACCTTGATGCCGCTGGTCTCCGTGAAGGCCACGATGACCGGCTCGAGCAGGCTGGCTTCACGGGTCGCGTAAAGGGTGATCTCGTCGGCACGGACCGCCGTGCAGCCGACGATGGTGGACGCCAACGCGACCAGCAGGGCAATCGCTGTCCGCGGCGCGCGCATCGCTAGAATTTCACCGTCGCCGACAGCGAGAAGCGCCGCGCGTCGCCGATCGCAACAGCCAGATTGCTGACCGCTGAAGGATAATAGACATTATCGAACAGGTTCTTGACGTTGAACTGGTAGATGACCGGGAACGTCTCGACCTTGGTCTCGTAGGTCGCGAAGATGTCCGCCACCGTATAGGACGGCAGCACGAACGTATTGTTCGCGTCGCCCGGCCGGTCGCCGACATAGCGTGCGCCGCCGCCGAGGCGGAGCTGGCCGGGCAGGGTGGTGCCGAAATCGTAGACCAGATAGAGCGAGGCGGTGTTGAGGGCGACATTCTGCAATTGCTTGCCGCCGAGCGTCGGATCATCGGTCACGCGCGCATCGGTGTAGCCGTAGCTGCCGATCATGCTCCAATTGTCGGTCAGCCTGCCGGTGACGTCGAACTCGACGCCGCGCGAGCGGACCTTGCCGGCCGTGCGATACTCGACAATGCCCGTCGCGGCGTTGAGCTGCGAGACCAGCACGTTTGTCTTGTCGATATCATAGAGAGCGAGCGTACCTGACAGGCGCTTGTTGACGTCGAACTTGACGCCGGTCTCCCACTGGACGCCCTCTTCGGGTGCGATGTTGGACCCGATCACGACGCCGCCGGTGAGCGGTGCGATGGTCGAGGTTGGCTTCAGCGATTGGGTGAAGCTCGCATACAGCGACACCTGCTCGTTGAGCTTGAGAATGGCGCCGCCGAGCGGCAGGGCCTTGTCACCGCTCAGATTGGTGTTGGTGATAAACGGCCGCCCCTTACCCGCGATCTGGTCGTAATCCGCGTAGCGCACGCCGCCGACCAGCGCGAAGCGCTCGGTGAGATGCAGCGTGTCCTGGAAGAACAGCGACCACTGGCCGAGTTTGTCGGTCTGGGCGCTGTCGACGGCTGATACCGTCGTGCCGGGCCCGATCAGCCCGTAGACTGGATTGTAGAAGTTGAAGCTCGGGGTCGTCTGCCGGATCAGGTTGTCGCGGTAGATCGTGCGGTACTGGCCGTCGCCGCCGAACAGCACCTCGTTGCGCATGTTGCCGAGCCAGAAATTGCCTTGCACATACGACGTGCCGTAGCTCGAATTGCTCAGCGAGCCTTGCGTGCCGTCGTCGCTACGTGTCTCGACGCCGGTCTTGGTGTTGATGCCGGTGATGCGGAGCTGGTTGGCGCTGAACGTCTCGGTGTTGTAGCTGTAGGCGGCGAACAGCTTCCAGCTCTCGTTGAGGCGATGCTCGACCGAGGCCTGCATCAGGTCGGAGGTGCCCCACATGTTGTTGAAGGGCTCGTCGAGCCGGCGCGTCGCCGGGATCGCCAGCGGCGCCTTGGTGACAGGGTCGAACGCGGTGCCGCGGTCGAACGGAGTGATGAACTCGCGATGCTCGTAATTGAGCTGAATCGTAGTGTTCTCGCCATACCAGGCCAGTGACGGCGCGACCAGCATCTCGCGGTGCCGGCCGAAGTTGCGCCAATAATCCTCGCTCACGCCGTAGCCGATGAAGCGATAGGCGAGGCCGTCCTTGCCGATCGGGCCGGTGATATCGATCGTTCCGTCGGCGCCGCTTTTGGGGCCGGCGTAGCTCGAGCCGAGCAGGGTGACCGAGCCGTGCTGATAGAGATCGGGGCGCTTGCTGATGGTGTTGACGATGCCGCCGGGATCCATGATGCCGTAAAGCAGCGAGGCCGGGCCTTTCAAAACCTCGACGCTCTCGACCGCGGCATTGAGGCTGCGGCCCTGCACCAGCGGCATGCCGTTGCGCATGATCGAGCCGTCGCGATTGTCGCCGAAGCCGCGGCGCATGACGGCGTCCTGGGTGCCGGCCAGCGTGTTGGCCTGGGTGATGCCACTGACATTCGCCAGCGCGTCGTCGAGGTTGCGCGGCAGCTGGTCCTTCAGCACCTGCTCGGGCACGACGGCGACGGATTGCACGGTATCGAGCGGCGAGGCGCCGCTGCGCAGCGTCGTGGAACTCGGCATCGCGCGATAATGCAGCTTGGCTTCGTTCAGCACCGCGGCAGCGGCGGCGGCGCGCTCCGATGGTGTCGGTTGCGCCGGCTGGGCATTCCGGTTGCGCTGGCGGGCAGCGGCGGCTGCCTGTGTCCGTTGCGCCGGTCTTGCCTCAGCATTCGCGGGCTGGCGCTTTTCCGTCGGCGATTCCACCGTGACGGGCGGCAGCGCGACGCTCGATTGCGCGCTCGCGGGCACCACTGCACAGGAGAGATCGGTGAGCAGGAAGGCCGCGCCGATCAGCAGATGGGTGCGACCCATGTCGGTAGGCGTTCGATGGTCTCCGACAAGCCGGCCATCAGCGTCAACAATCACTTTTCAATTCCAGTCAGTGAATTTCATTTCCGACCGCGCCTCTAGCAGCCGCGCGTGACGAAAAGAACCGCAATGGAATTGAATCTCTCTAAGCAGTGATCGATTTGAATCCTTCTAATCAGTGGCGCGCCATGCGCTGCTTGGCGAGCGTTCATCTGCACGCTGCATGCCTGGAGAGCGCCCGACCGGCGCGCCGCTTGCATCGGCGCGTCAAACGGTCGCAGATTGCGCGCGGATCAGTGTGAGCCGGTCCGACCGATCGGTGTGGGCGTCAATTGGCTGCCAGGACGACAGTCGCCGAGTTGATCGTTCCCGTGCTCACGCCGTCGCGGGCCATCGATTCGATCGTCATCCAATTGTCGCGAAAAATCGTCGCCGCCTCATTGGCGCTGTCCGCCTGGATGGTCAGACTGCACGCGCGCCGCGTGCCATTGCTGGCAAACTGGAAATGGAAAATAAATCCAGACGGCTCCGCGCTCCGCGCGCCCAACGGTTCCTGCTGCATGAAGACTTTCCCCAATACTTGTGTTTGCGACCACCCGCACGCAGAGTTGAACCGTGATGCGGCGCAGTCGTGATTCCAAACGACGCAATCGGCATGATCGTGCATTTTGTCGGACGGTGTTGCCGGGATTCAACACACGATGGAACTTTCTGGCGGTTCGCGAGCCGGAATCCGGTAATGGTCAGGGCGTGGTCTCAATCTCAACGCGTCACGCCGCGGCGCTTTCTATGCATCGCCGTCGGGATGAACCATCAGGGTTTCCTGGATCGAGGTCGCAAGCATCGATCCGTCACGGTCATGGACGCGGGCGATCGACAGGCCGCGGCCGCCGTCGGCGCAGGGGCTTTCGGCTTCGATGTGCATCCAGGTGTCAGGCGAAAATGCGCGGTGAAACCAGATGCAATGATTGAGGCTCGACAGATAGAGCGGTTCGCGCGACTGCAATTCGCGCAGATGGCCGCCGACGCTCGAGAAGTTGAGCCACCAATCCGAGAGATAGGCGAACATCGCGGCCTGGGCGCGGGAGCCGGGGGCAAGCCTCTGCCTGCTTCGCAGCCAAAATCGCAGACGCGGCTGCGCCGTTTTGGCGGAAAGCTGGAGCTCGATCTCGGGGATACGAAAATCCATGCATGGTTTGATGTGCCGGGAGTAGGGACCGAGCGGCCGCAATTGGGCCATCAGCGCATCCGGTATCGTGCTCAGTTCGGGCAGGCTCTCGGGCTCCTCCAGCCGCGCGAACCGCACTGCGTGACGCGGACCGGGTTGCGGCGCGCAGAATGTGGCCTGCGCGCTCACAACTGCGCGCCCATCCTGGGCGCCGACGACTTGGCGGGAGGAGAACCGCTTGCCATCCTGAAGAACTTTAGCGTCGAACGCGATGCGCCGGTCGGGATCGGCGCCGCGCAGGAACGTGAGCTGCAGCATCGCGGCCGGGCGATCGTCAGGTGCGCTTAGCGTCGCCGCCATCATCGCCTGTCCGAGGATCTGGCCGCCATAGGAGCGCCCGTTGAGATTGGCGTCGCCGAAGCGGCTGCGATAGCGCAGCGGCGCGATCGGCTCGAGCGAGACCAGCGCTGCGATATCCTCATCGTCCCACGGATCGCACGCCGTTCCGCCGCTCTCCGCGCTGCCAGGGTCTTGCCCGTCCATCCCGATCACATTGCCGGGAATTTCTGTGGGCCCGGATACCGCGGATAGCCGGCCGCCACGCCGTACTCGCTGATTCCAATGCCTGTCTCGTTGCCGCTTTCGAGCCGGACGACATGGTCGGACAGCGTGCGTGCGATGGCGCGCGTTGCGGCATCGTCGAGATTCCAGATGTCGTGCGCGGCATCGCTTTCGCCACGGTCGTCGCCGTGGGTCCAGCCCTGCAGCCCGCCATACATGCCCGCCTTGAGGTAGAACCGGATCGGCAATCCCTGCATCTTTACGTGGCGGGGAGCGCCGCGATCAAAGGTGAAGGTGAAATCGGCGGCCGCGATGGTCTGGCCGAGCGGATCGTCGGCCCATTCAATCCTGTGCTCGACCGAGGTGACCTCGCGATGTGACACTGATCCGTCGGCCTCGCGGCGAAATTCGGTTCCAGAGAGATAGTGCGGCTTGCCGGGCGTCCGCTCCTTGATGAAGACCGACAGCGCGGATTGTTCGAACTGGAACATCGACCAGGTCCAGAAGAAGTTCCGGTGGGTCGCAACCGGAGGCCTTGCTTCGTCGGTGCGCATCTCGGAGCGCAGCCCCCAGGAGCGGTCGCGTTGGCCCCACCACAGCTCGGGCTCGATATCATAGCGTCGGCCGTCGACCACAATCCATCCGCGCCAGCGGCCGAACTGAGAGACGCGGGCGAGATCCTCCTCGACGACGCCGTTGCGCTCGCGAAAATTCTGCTTCTCCTGCGCCGCAGGAAAGCTCGCCTTGAATTCGAGCGAGAAGCTTATTCCTGACGGGTTTTCGGCGAGTGACAGCCGGTGCAGGCTCATGCCCTCGACGATCTCGATTCTGAGGCCGCCGACCGATGTCTCCAGCGGGTTCGTCCCGAGCCGCCGCGAGGCACGGAAATTGTGCTGGCGGCGGCCGACGGTGATGCCGGCAAATCCATCCATCACATTGCGGTTCGGGTAATAGCCGAGCCCGATATCGATCAGAAGTTCGGTGCCGTCGATCGGATGCGCGGTGTACCAATAGCGCTCCGTGAACCTGATATCGCCGCCGCCTGCCTTGGCAAAGGTTTCCGGCGTCTGGTGGCCGATCAGATCATCCTGGGCTGTCAGCATTGTTCTTGTTCCTTGTTCAAGCCGTCCCGGTCATCAGATGCGTCGCGCCGGTCAGTCCTTTGCCGGCCCCGCACCGACGATGTCGCCGAACAGCACCCAGGTCTTGCCGTCGAAGCGGGCGAAGCGGCGCTCGGTGATCGCCGCATAGTCCTGCGGCGTGGTCTGGATCGTGATTCCCGGAAGCAGCATCGGCAGCGCGATGCCGCTCAAATTGGTGGCCTGCTTCAGCACGTTCTCGCGCGTGAGATTGTCGTGGCAACGCTCAAGAATAATCGCGCCGAGCTGCGCGGTGGTGTAGCCGGTGACCGCGATCACGTCGTTGGGGTCCATGCCTGGCAGATATTTCGCGGCAAAGGCGAGATAGTCGGTCATGCCCTTGTCGTTCGCCCAGGTCGGGTCGTTGGGCGTCTTGTAGGATGTGGTGGTCAGAATGCCGGTAGACGCCTCGAGCCCGGCCGGCACCAGCACGCCGCCGATCGAATTCGCGGTCGAGCCGAGGAAGATCAGCGGCTGCCATCCGAGCTCATGGATCTTGCGGATCGCCATCGACGCGAACTTGTTCTGTGCGGCGATCAGGATGGTATCGGCACCGGACGCCTTGAGATTCACGATCTGCGAATCGATGGTGGGCTCGGTCGACTGGTACATCGCCTCCTTGACGATCATTATGTCGGCTTTCGCGCCGAGCCCTTCCTTGAGGCCGAGCAAGAAATCCTTGCCGATGTCGTCAGCCTGCATCAGGACGCCGATCTTGGCATCCGCCTTCTCCTTGAGGATGTAGCGCGCGATGATCCTGGATTCGTTGACGTAGGTCGGCGAGTAGGGCGTCGTCCAGGGGAACTGCTTCGGATCGTTCCAGCGCGTGCCGCCGCTTTGCACCAAAAGCTGCGGGACGCCTTGGCTGTTGAGATATTTCTGAATCGCGGCGTTGGTCGGCGTGCCGAACGGCGCCATGATCGCGAGCACCTTGTCGTTCTCGACCAACGCCCGTGTCACCTCGACGGTCTTGGGCGGGCTATAGGCGTCATCGCGGGTCAGCAAATTGATATGGCGGCCATTGATGCCGCCTTTCTCGTTCAGCATCGCGAAATAGGCGAGCATGGTCTTCGGGAAGCTCGCATAGATCGACGCCGGGCCGCTGTAGGGCGCATTGGCACCGAGCGTGATCTCGGTGTCGCTGACGCCGGGACCGTAGGCCTTCTCGGCGTTCGCCGTTCCCAAGACGCCGGCGAGCATGAGCGCCGAGACCGCAAGCGTGAAAACTGGCTTTCGCATCGTCCCCTCCAAATGGCGCCCTCTTTACGAGGCTCGTTGATCCGGCGGCGGGCCTTCAAAGGCTTTACCCCTCACGACGGGTGTGTAATAATAGACCGTCCGTTCGGATTATCAACTGATTTCTCCGAAACAGGACTGCGAGGCCACGGCATGACGGAAATATCCGCAAAGCGTGTGCTGCCGCATGTGGTTGAGGAGGAAACATGAAGCTGACGCAGGCTCTCACTTCAGCGGTGCAATTGCGCAAGGATGCGCCCGGCACGATCCATGCGGGGAGGTCGCGGAGCTGGAAGGAGATCGGCCGGCGCGTTGCCTGTGCGGCCGGGGGATTGCGCAGGCTCGGCATCGAGGCCGGCGATCGCGTCGCCATTCTCGCGCACAACAGCGATCTCTATATCGAGGCGCTCTATGCCATCGCTTGGGCCGGCGCAGTCGCCGTGCCCCTCAACACCCGCTGGGCCGTGGCGGAGAACGCCTATGCGATCGACGACTCCACGCCGAAGCTGCTGCTGGTCGACAAGACCTTCGCCGAGGCCGCAACCGCGCTCCGAAGCGCAAAATCCCTTACCGCGATAGTCTATCTGGACGATGGGCAAGTCCCTGACGGCATGCAGCGCTATGATGAGCTCATGGCGCATGCGCCGATCGAGGATGCCTCAGGCGCCTACAACGATCTCGCCGGCATCTTCTACACCGGCGGGACCACGGGCTTTCCCAAGGGCGTGATGCTGTCACACGCCAACATCATCTATGAATCGCTGGTCTGGATCTACGCGCTCCGGTTCCGCGAGGACACAAGATACCTGCACTCGGCCGGGTTGTTCCATCTGGCCGGGACCTCGCCGATGATTGCGCTGACGCTGGTCGGCGGCACGCATATCACGATTCCAAAATTCGATCCTGAGCTGGCGATGAAGGCGATCGCCGAGCACAGAGTGGATTACTGCCTGTTTGTGCCGACCATGCTCAACATGCTGCTCAATCATCCGTCGTTCGGGACTTATGATCTTAGCAGCGTCAAGAATTGCGAATATGGCGCATCTCCGATGCCCGACGCGCTGCTGGTCAAGCTGATGCGCGTGCTGCCGAGCTGGCGCTTTCACCAGGGCTACGGCATGACCGAGAGCGCAGCGCTGGCAACGATCCTGCCCTGGGAGTACCACGCGCTGGAGGGGCCGCTGGCGGCAAAGCGGAAATCCGCGGGACGCGCGGCGCCGGGCGTCGAGATCCGTATCGTCGACGCGGCCGGCTTGGAAGTGCCGCGCGGATCGGTCGGCGAGATCGCGATCCGCGGCGCCGGCGTCATGCTGGGATATTGGCGCAAGCCCGAAGAGACCGCGCGCGTACTGCGCAACGGATGGCTTCATACCGGGGACGGCGCCTGGATGGACGAGGACGGCTTCGTCTACATCGTCGACCGCCTGAAGGACATGATCGTGTCCGGCGGCGAGAATGTCTATTCCGGCGAAGTCGAGAACGCTATCTTCCAGCACGAGCATGTCAGGGAATGCGCCGTCATCGCGGTCCCCGATCCGCAATGGGGTGAGGCGGTGCATGCGATCGTCGTGCCGAAGGATGGCGCCACGCTCGATGCGGAACTTGTGATCGCACATTGCCGCAGCCTGATCGCCGGCTACAAGTGCCCGCGTTCCGTGGATATCCGTCGCGAGCCACTGCCGCTGACGGGGTCCGGCAAGATCATGAAGTCGGCGCTGCGCGATGAAAAATGGCGTGGCTATACGAGGTCGGTCAACTGATGCAGGACACCGCCATACGATCCGACGGTTTGCCGCGTCCCGTGCCGGCGCCTGTTCGCCGCCCGGACGTCGTCAATGATGACGCGGTGCGGGGCGCACTCGCGCGTTATCTCGCCCGGACATCTGGAGGCGGGGTCGAGATCATCAGCTTCTCCCGCAAGTCATCCGGCTTCTCCTGGATCACGTATGGCTTCATCGCTCGCTCGGCGGATAGATCCGATCGCAAGTTGATCCTGCGCGTCGGTCCGCCCAACGGATTGTTCGCGCCCTATTCGGTGCTGCCCCAGGTCCATGCGTTGCAGTCGCTGGCCGGCAGCAATGTTCCGGTTCCGGCACTGGTGTCGTTCGAGCAGGACGGAGCCGAGATCGGCTTTCCCTTCTTCATCTGCGTCCATGTCGAGGGCGACGTTCCCGCGCCCTGGGCCGCGAGCCAACTCGGCGAGGACCATAGGCGCGTCATCGCCCTGCAGTTCCTGAACATCCTGGGTGAATTGCACCGGATCGACGCACGCACGACGCCGCTGGCGTCGTTGCAGGGCGGAGGCGAGCGCGCCGAGGTCAGCGCCATCGCAGCCTGGCGTGCGTCGCTGGCGCGTCCGACGGCGCGCTACTATCCGCTACTCGACTGGGGCGGACGATGGTTGCAGGAGAACTGCCCGCAGCCGCCGCGCCGGACCATCGTGCATGGCGACTACAGGATCGGTAACTTCATCGAGCACGACAAGAATATCGTCGCCATCCTCGATTGGGAGCTGACCCATCTTGGCGATCCCCATGAAGATCTGGCCTGGGCACTGATGCCGACCTTCAACGCCAGGAGCAAAAAGCTCTACGGCGTGGTCGAGCGCGCCGAGGTGATCGAGCTCTATCAGCGCGCCTCTGGAATTCCGGTCTCGGCCAAAAGCCTCGCATTCTACGAAGCATACGCGCTGTATCAGGCCGCGGCGATCCAGATGTGCGCCGTGCGCGCCTTCGAGGTCGATCGCTTCAACGACATGCGGATGGCCGTGATGGCGAGCCAGATGCCTTCGATCGTGAGGGCCTTCGAACGGGCGCTGGAGGCTGCGGCATGAGCGCGTCTTTCGAGCGGTTGATCGAGGGCATCATCGACGCCTTGCAGACCCATATTGTGCCGAACAACGGCGACGATTTCGTCCGCGGTCAGGTGTTCTCCGCGATCTATGCGCTGAACGGGCTGAAGCTCGCTGCGGACTGGAAGCCGGGGCCACTGCTGGATCAGGTCCGCTTGCAGGACGACGCATTTGCTGCGGTCAGGCAGCAGGCGAACGGGATGGATCATCCGCCAATTCCCGCAACGCCCCGCATCGCACGCGAAAACGCCGAGGCCGCGCAGATCGAGGCATTGCGCGACGACGGCGACAGGCTGCTCGGACAGCTTCTGCTCTGGGCGAGCGGTGAGGGCGCGCGTACGGCCGATCCGGATGCGGCGAACGAGATCGAGCGCTTGCTGCGGCGCGCGATCTGCGATCAGCTCAAGATCGAACTCGCGACAACGCCGAAATCGATGCTGCAACAGATCGCAGGCGGCGACGGCGACGCCGCGCGAGGTTGAAGCGCGCTTGCCCGCAAAGAAGCTTGCCGATTCGGCTCGGTCATGCTATTTACTAAACGGTCGTTCGGATTATTATAGAGAGCACGAAGAAAGCCGACGGACGCGGCCAGCGAGGGAGACGGAACGATGAACGTGATGACCGGCGTCTCGCCGTGGGAGCGCCTGATCCGACCCGACCGGGTGCACGGCTCGCTCTACACCGATTCCGCGATCTTCGAGGCGGAACTCAAGAACATCTGGTACCGGACCTGGGTCTATGTCGGGCACGAGAGCGAGGTGCCTAACGTCAACGACTACGTCATCAAGTCGATCGGCCCGCAATCCATCATCATGACGCGCGATGAGCAGGGCAAGGTGAACCTGCTGCTTAACCGCTGCTCGCACCGCGGCAACCAAGTTTGCTCCTATGAGCGCGGCAATGCACGTTCCTTCACCTGTCCGTTTCACTCCTGGACCTTTGCCAATGACGGCCGCCTGGTCGGCTACGCCTTCCCTGACGGTTATGAGGGGCAGGACAAATCCCAGCTCGCGCTCGGGCGGGTGACGCGCGTCGAATCCTATCGTGGCTTCGTGTTCGGCTCGTTCGCCGCCGACGGGCCGACGCTGAAGCAGCATCTCGGCGGCGCCGCTGAGACCATCGACCGTCTGGTGCGTAGTTCGCCGGAAGGCGAGGTCGAGGTCACCGCAGGCTTCCTCAAGCATCGCGTCAAGGCCAACTGGAAGTTCATTCTGGAGAACGAGTGCGACGGCTATCATCCGGCCTTCGTGCACACCTCGATCTTCGGCGTCGCCGACAGCATGATCGGCAAGCTCTATGGCGGCGCCTCGACCGCGCTGACGCGCGACTATGGCAATGGCCATACCGAGATCGACCTGCGCCCCGAGTTCCGCAAGCGCGGCGCACCGATGAGCTGGTTCGGCACCAGCGAGGAGCGGCTGCCGGATTATACGGCGCGGATGAAAGCAGCTTATGGCGACACCGCGGCGCGCGAGATCATGATCGACGGCACGCCGCATGTGATGATCTTCCCGAACCTGTTCATCGCCGAAATCCAGATGTTCGTGATCCAGCCGCTCGGCGTCGACGACAGCGTGCAGCATGTCACGGCGCTGCAGTTCAAGGGCGCGCCGGACCTGAACCGGCGGCTGCGCCAGCAGACCATGGGCTCGGTCGGCCCGGCCGGCTTCCTGCTCGCGGATGATTCCGAAATGTACGAGCGCTGCCACCGCGGCGTTCTGGCGCGCAATCCCGAATGGATATTCCTCGGGCGCGGCGAGAAGCGCGAGCGCCGCGACGAACTCGGCTTCACGGTCGGCCACGTCACCGATGAGGTGCCGTCGCGCGGCATCTGGAGCCATTACCGCAAGCTGATGGAGCCGGCTTGATGTTGTCGCGCGAGAGCAGCGCCACGCTGATGAGCGCCGTGACCGCCTTCCTCTATCGCGAGGCGCGGCTGCAGGACGAGCATCAATACGAAGCCTGGGAAAAGCTCTGGACCGATGACGGCGTCTACTGGGTGCCGGCCAATGGCGCGGACATCGACCCGGAGCGGCAGATGTCGATCATCTACGACAACCGCTCGCGGATCACGCTGCGGGTCCGGCAGCTGATGACCGGCAAGCATTTCACCCAGACGCCGCAGTCCAACTTGCGCCGGCTCATCTCCAACATCGAATTGATGGACCAGCAGCCTGATGACGGCGACATCGCGGTCGCCAGCAACAGCCTGATCTTCGAATCGAGCCTGCGCGACGACACGCTGTGGGCCGCGCGCAATGAATACCGGCTGCGCCATGTCGACGGCGAATTGCGGATGGCTGCCAAGAAGGTCGTCCTCGTCAACAACGACAAGGCGATCTACACGCTCTCATTCCTGGTTTAGGAAAGGTCTCGGCTATGATCGACAAGGGACCCGTTCTGCTCGACATCGACGACGGCATCGCGCGACTGCGGCTCAACCGCCCCGATGCAGCCAACGGCATGAGCGCCGAGTTGCTCCGGGCGCTATGCGACGCAATCATGGTCTGCCACGGCCATCCGGGCCTCCGCGTAGTGCTGCTGAGCGGTGAGGGTGCGAATTTCTGCGCCGGCGGCGATGTGCGCGCCTTCCTGTCCAAGGGCGAGAAGCTGCCGGATTACATCCGCCAGGCGACGGCTTACTTGCAAAACGCGGTAACTGGCCTGCTGCGGCTCGAAGCGCCCGTGATTACCTCAGTGCAGGGCTTTGCTGCAGGCGGTGGTGGCTTCGGTCTCGTTTGCGCCTCCGACATCGTGATCGCGGCGGAGTCGGCCAAGTTTCTGGCCGGCGCGACGCGGGTCGCGATGGCACCGGATGCCGGCGTCTCCGTTACGCTGTCACGGCTAGTCGGCCTGCGGCGCGCGATGTCGATCCTGCTGACCAATCCCGTGATCCCCGCCGCCGAGGCGCTGCAGATGGGCATCGTGACCAAGGTCGTGCCCGACCACGAACTTGCCGACGCCTCGCTGGCGCTGGCGCGTGAACTCGCGGCCGGCGCGCCGAAGGCGCTGGCGGCGACCAAGCGGTTGGTCTGGGCCGGCACCGGCACTAGCATCGAGCAATGCCTGTCGGAGGAGGCGCGCACGGTGGCCGAACTGTCAGGCATGGCCGACGCGCGCGAGGGCCTTGCCGCCGTGATCGAGCGGCGCAAACCGATCTTCACGGGGCGTTGAGGCATGGCCGGCGCCTTGCCATTCGGGCGTCTCGATGGCCGCCGTGCCTTCGTCTCCGGCGGTGCGCGGGGCATTGGCGCGGCGATCGCGCGAAGTTTCGCTGGCGCGGGCGCCAAGGTCGTGATCGCCGATCTCGACGTTGCGGCAGCCTCGGACCTCGCACAGGAGATCAACGCCGGCATCGCAGGACTTGATGTCAGCGACGTCAAAGCGGTACAGGCGGTCATTGCGCAGGATGGTCCGTTCGACATCCTCGTCAACAATGCTGGAATCGACCAGCACGCCTTCTTCACCGAGACCACGGCGGAGGACTGGGCCAGATTGTTCGCGGTCAATCTCACCTCGGTGCTCGCATGCACCCAGGCCGTGCTGCCGGCGATGCAGGCGGCGCGCTTCGGCCGCATCATCAACATCACCTCGGAGGCCGCACGGCTCGGCTCCAAGGGCGGCTCGGTCTATTCCGCGGCCAAGGGCGGCGTGATTGCCTTCACCAAGAGCATCGCGCGCGAGAACGCGCGCTTCGGCATCACCGCAAACGCGATCGCGCCGGGGCCGATCCGGACACCGATGCTGGAGCAGGCGATGGCCAAAGGCGGCGACAAGATCCTGCGGGCGATGACGGATGCGACGTTGCTCGGCCGCCTCGGCGAGCCCGAGGAGGTGGCAGCCGCGGCGCGCTTCCTGGCGTCGGACCAGGCCGCCTACATCACCGGCGAGACGCTCGGCGTCTCCGGCGGCATGGGGATCGGCGGCTGAGATGAACGGTGCGGCCAACGATAGCGAGGTCGATCGTGCGATCGAGCGGTTGCGTGCGATCTATCGCAACTGGACCCGCGATACGTCAGTCGCGCAGATGCGCAGCGACTGGGACGCGGCCTTTGCCGGCTGTTCGGTGCCGGTGTCGGGCCGGCATGTTTCCGCCGGCGGCGTCGACGGTGAATGGATCGTGCCGGCAGACGCGCCGCACGACAAGGCAATCCTCTATTTCCACGGCGGCGGCTTTCGCATCGGCTCGGTAGCCTCGCATCGCGACCTGATCGCGCGGATTGCCGAAGCCAGCGGTTGCCGTGTACTGGCGATCAATTACCGCCTGGCGCCGGAGCATCGTTTCCCGGCAGCACTGGATGACGCGCTGAACGCATATCGCTATCTGGGCGATCAGGGTCTGCGGCCTTCCGGCATCGCCTTCGCGGGCGATTCCGCCGGCGGTAATCTCGTACTCGGCGCGATGTTGGCCGCGCGCGACCGCGGGGAGCCGTTGCCTGCGGCGGGCGCGCTGATGTCGCCCTGGACCGATCTCACTGCTGCCGGTGCGAGCTACGAGAGCCGGGCCAAGGCCGATCCGATCCACCAGCGCGCAATGATCCTGGCGCTCGCCAGGAATTATCTCGGCAAGGATGGCAACCCCTGTAATCCGCTGGCGTCGCCGCTCTACGCCGATCTCACCGGCCTGCCGCCGCTGCTGGTGCAAGTGGGCGACCGCGAAACCGTGCGCGACGATGCCACCGGGTTGGCCGCGAGGGCGAAGGCCGCGGGCGCCGACGTCGAATTGCAGGTCTGGGACGGCATGATCCACGTCTTCCAGATGTTTCCGGAGATTCCGCAGGCGCAAGAAGCCGTCGCGGGCCTCGCGAATTTCCTGCGCAACCATCTTCACATCGGCCGTGAGAAGGCGCCACAATGAACGTCATGACCCCGGATCCGCGCCAGCTTGCTGAGGCCGATTTCCACTTCTCGGAGCAGCCCAACCTCCCGGAGGAGCTGCGCATGCTGCGCGAGCAGGTGCGTCGTTTCGTCGAGAAGGAAGTTGTGCCGCACGCCGAGGCGTGGGAGCGTGACGGCAAGATCCCGCGCGAGATCTTTCGCCGCATGGGCGCGCTGGGCCTCCTCGGTATGCGCCACGCGGCCGAGTATGGCGGCACCGACATGGGGCCGCTGGCTTCGATAGTGTTTGCCGAGGAGCTGGGGCGCTCGAGCTTCGGCGGCTTCACCTCGTCGATACTTGTGCACACCGACATGTCGGCTGTGCACATCACGCTGCGCGGCACGCCGGAGCAGAAGCAGAAATATTTGCCGGCGATCATTCGCGGCGAGACCGTCTGCTCGATCGCGGTGACTGAGCCGGACGCGGGCTCGGATGTTGCTGGCTTGAGGACACGCGCGACGCGTGACGGCGACAGTTGGGTGATCAACGGCTCGAAGATGTTCATCACTAATGCCGTCTATGGCGACATCCTGATCGTCGCCGCGCGCACCGATCCGCACGCCAAGGGCAGCCGTGGTCTCTCGCTGTTCATCGTCGAGCGCCACACGCCGGGTATTTCGGTGACGAAGCTCGACAAGCATGGCTGGCTCTGTTCGGATACTGCGGAGATCGCCTTCCAGGATGTGCGCGTGCCGGCCGAGAACCTGCTCGGCGAGGAGAACAAGGGTTTCTATGGCATCATGGAGACCTTCCAGAACGAGCGCATCGTCATTGGCGGAATCTGCGCCGGCGAGTCCGCCAAGGCGATCGAGCTGACCACGAATTATGTGAAGACGCGGCAGGCTTTTGGCGGTCCGCTCTGGAACCAGCAGGCGGTGCGGCTGAAGCTCGCCCAGCTCGCCGCGAAGGCGGCGGCGGCGCGGCAGCTCGCCTATCATGCCGCTGAGCTCGCCGAGGCCGGGCAGGAGTGCCTGCGCGAAGTGTCGATGGTGAAGGCGCTGTCGCCGGAGGTGCTGCACGAGGTCGTGCATGGCTGCCTGCAGCTGCATGGCGGCTCCGGCTTCATGCGCGGCACGCCGATCGAGCGCATGGTGCGCGACGCCCGCGTGCTCACCATCGGCGGCGGCGCCACTGAGGTGATGCTGGAGGAAGTCGCGAAGCGGATGTGAAGGGTGATGTACCGGGCCGAAAGCGGACTATCGTCAAGGCCCGCCATATCCTACTGTGACGAGATCAGCAGTTGGATCGGGGATCATGAGTCGCTTCTGGAGTTCAGTCGTCCACAATCTGTCGCCCTACGTGCCCGGCGAGCAGCCGAAGCAGGATGGCATCGTCAAGCTCAATACCAACGAGAATCCGTACGACCCGTCGCCGCGCGTGCTGGCGGCGATCGCCGCCGCGACAGACCGTCTGCGGCTCTATCCCGATCCGCATGCGACCGTTCTGCGCGAGGCGATTGCTGCCCGCTACGATATCACGCCCGACGAGGTGTTCGTCGGCAATGGTTCGGATGAGGTTCTGGCCCATACCTTCCAGGCCCTCCTGAAGCATGATGCGCCGCTGCTGTTCCCCGACATCACCTACAGCTTCTACCCGGTCTATAGCGGCCTGTATGGCGTCAACTACGAGGAGGTACCCCTCGACGCTGGGATGAGGGTGCAGATCGCCGACTACCGGCGGCCATGCGGTGCCATCATTCTGCCCAATCCGAATGCCCCGACCGGGATCGCGCTTTCGCGCGACGCGATCGAAACGCTGCTGACCGAACATCCGGACCAGTTGGTGGTGATTGACGAGGCCTATGTCGATTTCGGTGCCGAGAGCGCCGTATCGCTGGTTGCCCGCCACGACAATCTGCTGGTCATCCAGACGCTGTCGAAGTCGCGAGCCCTGGCCGGCTTAAGAGTTGGCTTTGCGATCGGCCAACGACCCCTGATCGAGGCACTGGAGCGGGTGAAGGACAGCTTCAACTCCTATCCGCTTGGTTGCCTTGCCATCGCCGGTGCGGTCGCCGCCATCAAGGACGATGAATGGTTTACGGCAGCGCGCCAACGCATCATTGCGACCCGCGAATCGCTCATCCGTGACCTCGCTGAGTTGGGCTTCGAGGTGCTTCCATCCACCGCGAATTTTGTCTTCACACGCCATCGCAGCCACAGTGGCGCGCATCTTGCGGGCCGGCTTCGGGAGAGCGGCGTGCTGGTGCGGCATTTCAAGAAGCCGCGAATTGAGGACTTCCTGCGGATTACTGTTGGTACCGAGGAGCAATGCGGCCGCTTGATTGCCTTGCTGCGCGGCTTGATCTGACCGCGCGCTCAGCCGGCGGGCCGGCCTTGGCCGACCGCCTGCGCCGCAACGCCGGGCCTGAGGCGCCAGTCCGGACCAAAATCTTCGAGCGGATGAAAGAACAGCGGCTTGGCGGTCTCGATCCGCCGTAGCCGCTCGGCGTAATCGTCGAGATAGCCTTGCCGCGTCGCCTCGTCGACGAAATTCACCGACCAGGACACGAAGGGCGGCAGCACCTTGCAGCCAGCATAGGCGAGCGTACCGTTCTGGATCGGCCACAGGATCACATCGAGCGCCCCGACCAGTCCGTCGGTTGCGCACATCCCGGGATATGCGGCGGTCGAGGTGACCATCATGGCGCGGCGCCCGGTGAGGCCGCCGGTGTCATAGCGGCGGCCGGCGCCGTAGACCGCGCCGTTGACGAATACCCGGTCGATCCAGCCCTTCATGATGGCGGGAACCGAAAACCACCACAGCGGAAACTGCAGGATCAGGAGATCGCACCAGATCAGCTTCTCGATCTCGGCGGTGATGTCGTCGCTGAGCGACCGGTGCTGGAAGTTGTGCTTCTGCTCGCGGTCGTATTGCAGCCGGTCGGGAAATCGCCGCTCGCCGAAATCCTCCCCGGTCGCCACCGGGTTGAAGCGCATGGCGTAGAGATCGGAGACCCTGACCGTATGCCCTAGCGCGGTCAGCTCCGCTACCGAACGCGCCAGAAGTGCAGTGTTGAAGGACTGCGCCTCCTGGTGGGCATAGACAATCAAGACCTTCATCGCTGCCTCACTCCACCGGCTTGAAGCTGAGTGTGGCCGCATCGGCCTGCATGATCTGCAGCTTCTGGTTCGAGAAACGGACGCCGGGGCCGAAGCTGATCGGCGCCATCACGCCGGTCTCTACGTTTTGGGTCTTCTCCAGCTCGGAGATGGTACAGGCCCAGGTCGGTTGTTTGCCGCAGCGCTCGATCGCCGCGATCAAAACCTTTGCCGCGGCATAACCGCTCATGGTGTAGCGGTTGATGCGCTTGAACTCGGCCTCCGACACCAGCGGCTTTGCCTTTTCGAGGAACGCCTTGCCGGCTGCGCCCGCAAACGGCTCGACATAGTCCACCGCGTAGATGCCGTCGCCGGCTGGGCCCATCAGCTTCAGCACCGGCTCGATGCGGCCGGGCCAGAAGATGCCGGTCACCGGCTTGACGCCGAGTTTCTCGAGCTCCTTCATCATCGCGATGTTCTCGGCGATGATGCCGCCGGCCAGGAACACCTCGGCGCCTGATTCCTTGAGCTGCAGCATGTCGGACGAAAAATCCTGCTGGCCTTTCTTGTAATTGCCGCTGTAGACGACCTTCAGCTTCTTCGCCTTGACCACGGAGTCAAAACCATCGCGCACAGTGATGCCGTAATCATCGTCCTGGGTGATCAGGCCCCATGTCTTGCCGGGATTCCTGTCCGCGAGATAGTTGACGAGATGGATGATGCCTTCCTCGTAGGATTGCCCGATCACGAACACGTTGTTGCGCGGTGGCTCCCAGAGGAACTTGACCGGTGCGACGTCGATCACGGTGGGAATTCCCGCTTTCTCCAGCACCGGCATCACAGCGATCGACTGGCCCGAGCCTGACATGCCGAGCATGGCAAAAACCTTGTCAACGTCGATCACCTTCTTGACGCCCTGGATGGTGCGCGCGGTGACATAGCCGTCATCTTCAAGCACATATTTGATCTTGCGGCCGTTGATGCCGCCGGCGGCATTGGCCTCGGCGATTGCTATTCTGTGGCCGAGCGAGGCGGCGACGCCGAGCAGCGCCGGCGGGCCGGTCAGCGGCTCGATGTCGCCGATCATAATCTCGGTGTCGGTAATCCCGGGGTCGGCGGCCTTCACCGGACCGATGGCGAGACAGGTGGCGGAAATCAGCAGCGAGGCTGCCGCAAAATGTTTGATCATTGTCTCCTCCTCATGATGTGCTTTTTTGTTAATAGCGCAGCGGCCAGTGCACCCAGGCTCGCTTGATGTCGTGCCAGGCGCCGACCAGCCCGCGCGGCTGGAAGCGCAGGAACAGGATAATGACGAGGCCGTAGAGCATGCTCTTCAGCTCCTGCGCGCCGGTGGTGAGCATCGCGTCCATCTGGGAACTGAGCAGGCTGAAGACGAGCCGGGTCGCTTCCGGCAGCAGCACGATCAAGATGGTGCCGAGCACCGCCCCGAGCGCCGAGCCGAGCCCGCCGACGATCAGAATCGCCAGTGCCTCGATCGAGAGCAGGAACGGAAAGCCCTCGACGCTGACGAACGACAGATAGATGCCGTAGAGCGCGCCGGCGATGCCGGTGATGAACGCACACGTCGCGAAGGCGACCAGCTTGGTGGCGTGCAGATTAATACCCATCACGCGGGCCGCGGTGTCGTTGTCACGGATCGCCACAAAGGCGCGGCCGACCCGGCTGCGGCGGATATTGAGAGTGGCGAACAGCGTCAGGACGGCGACGCCGAGACAGAGATAGGTGAAGGCCGCATCGCTATCGAAGCTGATGCCGAACATCTCCGGCCGCTGCACCTGGAGGCCGCGGGCGCCATTGGTGAGCCAGCGCATCTCCAGGATCACGCTGTTGATGATGAAGGAGAAGGCCAGCGTCGTGATGGCGAGGTAAAGCCCTTTGAGCCGCAGCGACGGCGCGCCGACGATCAGGCTGGCAATGGCCGGCACCACTCCGGCGCCGAGGAAGCCGATCAGCGGGTGCATGTGGTATTTGGAGACCAGGATCGCATAGGCATAGGCGCCGGTGACGAGGAAGCCGACATGGCCGAGCGAGATCAGGCCGGTGTAGCCGGTCAGGACATTGAGCCCGAGCGCGCCTGTCACCGTGATCAGGATGATGGTCAGGAACGACAGCGCATAGGAGTTCAGCAGGTGGGGCGCTACGATCAACGCCAGCACCAGCACCGCCGACCACAGCCACACCGGCGGGGAATCGACCAGCGCGACCAGTTCGCCATAGCTCTGTTTGTAATCGCCGGTGCGCATCAGACCCTCTCGATGTCGCGTTCGCCGAAAATGCCGAACGGGCGGATCATCAACACGACGATGATCATGGCGAAGCCCGTGATCTCCTTCATGTCGGAGCCGATATAGCCGCCGGCCAGGTTTTCGGTGATGCCGATCAGGAGGCCGCCGAGGCCGGAGCCGAGCACGGCGTCGAGGCCGCCGAGGATTGTCGCCGGAAACGCTTTCAGCCCAAGCTGGAACATCGCCGGCGACAAATCATAGGACAGCGCGAAGAACACCCCGCCGATGCCAGCGATGACCGAGGATGCGGCCCAGGCCAGCGCATGGACTCGTATGGCGCTGATGCCCATCAGCAGCGCCGTGCGGTCGTCGGCCGCGACGGCGCGCATCGCCACACCGATTTTGCTGTAGCGGAAGAACGCCCAGATCGCCGCCAAGAGCGCCAGCAGTGTCGCGATGACGCCAATCTGCCCGGTGCGCACGCCGATCCCGCCGAGATGCACGATGCCGCGGCCCATGCCAATGTCGAGGCCGTGCGGATAGGCGTCCCAGATGAAGTTGATCGCCGAGCGCAGGATCACCGCGAGCCCGATCGTGACCATCACGGTCGCAAACACCGGTTCGCCCAGCATCGGCCGCATCACGACGCGCTCGATGATGAGGCCGAGCAGGACCGCCGCGAGAACGGCACCGATTGCGACCACGAATACATTGCCGCTGACCGTGGTCGAGATCGTCCAGGCGATATAGGCCGTGATCATGGTCATCTCGCCTTGCGCGAAATTGACCAGGCCGGTCGACTTGTAGATCACGGCAAAACCCATTGCGATCAGGCCGTAGATCGCGCCGATTGCGAGGCCCGAGATCAAGAGTTGCAGCAGATATTGCATTCAGCCCTCCGCCGGATAAATGATGGCGAGCTCGCGCGCGAACTTCTTCTCGATCATGGCGCGGCGCACTTTCTGTGTGGCGGTCAGTTCGCCGTCGTCATGGTCGAGTTCCTTCTCGAGGATCGCGAAGCGGCGGATGTTCTCGACCCGGGCAAAGCGCTTGTTGGTCTCATTGACGATGCGCTCGACCAGCTCATGCACTTCGGCGAGCTGCGACAGCGACTTGTAGTTGGTGTAGGCCAGCGCCCGGTCGCGGGCCCAGCGGCCGACATTGTCGTAGTCGACCTGGAGGATGGCGCCGAGATACTTCTTGGCCTCGCCGACCACAATCGCTTCCTTGATAAACTCAGAATCCTTCAGCGCGTTCTCGATCTCCGAGGGCGCGATGTTCTTGCCGCCGGCAGTGATGATGATCGCCTTCTTGCGGTCGACGACGGCGATCTCGCCATTGTCGAGCACCTCGACGATGTCGCCGGTGCGCAGCCAGCCTCCGGGCTCGAGCGACGCAGTCGAGGCTGTCGCGTCGAGGAAGTAGCCCTTGAAGATGCCGGGATTGCGCAGCAGGATTTCGCCGTCGGCATCACACTTCCATTCGGTCTGCGGCAGCGGCAGGCCGCAACCGCCGATTCGGTGGTGACTCCCGGTCTGGATGAAGGCGACGCCGCCGCTTTCGGTGAGGCCGTAGCCCTGCGACACCGGGCGGCCGATAATGTCGAAGAAGCGCAGGGTCTCCGGCGAGATCGATGCGCCGGCGCAGAGACGGTGGCGGCTATGGGCGAAGCCAAGATGTCGCTGCAGATTGCGAAACATCAGGAGATAGAGCAGCCCGTAGGCCGCGCGATCGAGCCAGCTGTCCCTGCCGGCCTGCCGGCGATCGGACAGTTTGCGGCCGCACGCGAGGCAGGCCCTTGTGAAATCTTGCCGCAGCTTGCCGCTTTCGCCGAGCTTGAACAGAAAGCCCTGCTGCAGCTTCTCATAGATGCGGGGGACGCCGACGAAGAAGGTCGGCGCGATTTCGCGAATATTGAGCGCGACGGTGTCGATCGATTCGGCAAAGCTGACGGTGCCGCCGAGCACGAGATGCGTCACCATACCGTAGCAACGCTCGGCGACGTGACAGAGTGGCAAATAGCTCACGGCCTCGAAGGGCTTGTCGGCGATCCCGACGGTCCTGGCGTAGGCATAGGCCGCATAGACCAGGTTGCGGTGCGTCAGCATCGCGCCCTTGGGCGGGCCCGTCGTGCCTGAGGTGTAGACGAGGATGCAGACATCGCCGGGCGCACCCTGGCTGATCAGGCGGTCGAGCGTCGCATTGGCCTCCGGGTTCTCCAGCGCGAAAGCCTTGCCGCGTTCGCACAGCGCCTCGAACGACATCAGCTCGGACTGGCGATAGTGCCGCAGGCCCTTCATGTCGATGCAGGCGATGGCCTCAAGGTTGGGCAAGCCGCTATTGTTGGCCATCGCGTCCAGCACCTTGTCGGTCTGCTCCTGATCGCCAGTGACGACGATGCGGGCACCGGAGTGCTTGACGATGTATTGCAGCTCGATCCAGGGATTGGTTGGATAGATGCCGACCGCCACCGCACCGATCATCTGGATGCCGAGATCGGCATAGAACCATTCCGGTGTGTTCTCGCCCGCAATGGCGACGCGGTCGCCCGGCTTGATGCCGAGCGACAGCAGGCCGAGCGCAACCGCGCGCGCGGTCGCGTAATACTGGCGCCAGGAATACGGATTCCAGATGCCGTACTCCTTTTCGCGCAGCGCCAGCGTGTCGCCATGCATCGCCGCGCGCTGCCGCAACAATTGCGGGATGGTGATCGCGGCGTCCTGCAATGCCGCCTGGAACGCATCGGCGTCGGTCACGGCTACGCTGCGCGTCGTATCGGCTCGCAGCGGCGGGTGGGCGGTTCGCAGGCTGTCGAGTGTCGACATCAGGCGCCCGCCTTCGCTGCAGCCTGGGTGCGATGACCGCCGAGATAGGCTTCCGCAACGGCCGGATCGCGCCTGATTTCGTCGGGCGTCCCTTCAGCGATCTTGCGGCCGAAATTCAGCACATGGATGCGGTCGGAGATGTCCATCACGATCCGCATTTCGTGCTCGATCATCACAACGGTGATGCCGAGCTCGTCGCGGATGTCGAGCACGAAGCGCGCGATGTCCTCGGTCTCCTCCTGGTTCATGCCCGAGACCATCTCGTCGAGCAGCAGCAGTTTCGGCTCGCAGGCCAGCGCGCGTGCCAGTTCGACGCGCTTCTGCTGCCCGTAGGACAGCGTGCCGACGATGGCGTCCCTGACGTGCTCGATTTCGAGGAATTCGATGATGTGCTCGACGCGCTGCCGCGCCGCGATCTCTTCCTTGCGGGTGCGGCCGAAGAACATCACGGCATCGAGCACATTGGAGCGCAGGTGGGTGTGGCGGCCGGTCAGGATGTTCTCGACCACGCTGCCATGTTTGAACAGCGCGAGGTTCTGGAAGGTGCGGCCGATACCGATCGCGGCAAACCGCCATGGCGAGATGGTCGCAAGATCAATGCCGTCAAAGGTAATGCGGCCGCCGCTCGGCCGCAGCACGCCTGAGATCATGTTGAACAGCGTGGTCTTGCCGGCGCCGTTCGGCCCGATCACGCTGCAGATCTCGCCTTTGGTGACGTTCAGGCTGACGTCGGCCACGGCCTGCAGGCCGCCGAAGCGCTTTGAGAGGTTCTCGACCGTGAGCAGCGCGGTCACGACAGCCACCGCTTGCGGCGCTTGTAGTGCTTGACGTCGCGCAGGCTCTTGCGCCCCGCGCGGGAGATGCCGAGATAGAATTCCTGGACGTCCTCGTTGGCGGTGAGCCTCTCTGCCGTACCGTCGAGCACGACGCGGCCGGTCTCCAGGATGTAGCCATAGTCTGCGATATCGAGTGCGCGCTGGGCGTTCTGCTCCACCAGCAGCACCGTCATCTTCAATTCGTCGCGCAGGCGAGCGATCACCTCGTAGATGCGGTCGATGATCAGCGGCGCCAACCCGAGCGACGGCTCGTCGAGCGCAAGCAGCACCGGATCGGTCATCAGCGCGCGGCCGATTGCGAGCATCTGCTGCTCGCCGCCGGACATGTAGCCGGCGATCTGGTCGCGCCGCTCGTGGAGCCGCGGGAACAGCGCGAACACCTTGTCGCGGCGTTGGCGCGCCTCGGCATTGGTTCTGGTGTAGCCACCCATCTGCAAATTCTCGTCGATGGTCAGCGCCGCGAACACGCGGCGGCCCTCCGGCACCTGCACGATGCCGCGACGGACCAACTCGTCTGGCGCAAGATGGTGCACGTCGTCACCGCGGAAGCGGATGCTGCCGTTCTCGATCACGCCTTCCTCGGTGTAGAGGATGCCCGACATCGCCTTCAGCAGCGTCGACTTGCCGGCGCCGTTGGAGCCGAGCAGGGCGACAATGCCGCCCTCGGGCACCGCGATCGAGACGTCGCGGATCGCCTCGATTGCGTTGTCGTAGACGACACGAATGTTGCGGAATTCGAGCAGGCAATCGTGCGCAGGCGCCGCCTGAGGCACGCCGAGGGGCATTTCGGTCGGGATCGTGGTCGGCATCGTTCTCAGATCCGACCGGCCTGCGACATGCGTGGGCGTGCGGCGAGGATCGCGTCGGTGACGATCTTCGCGGTCTCCGCGCAGGCCTGCGTGCCGCCATTGCCATATTGCTTGACCGCGTCGCCGACGCACCAGAGGCCTTCGATGCCGGTTTCCCGCGGCAGATCGTAGCCGGCGCAGCTCCGTTGCGCCGGCCAGTCGTCGCGCATGACGCGGATCGAGAGGATTTTCGCCTGGTCGAAATTCGCGAACTGCTCGCGAAGATCTTCGAGTGCGAGTGCAACTTCGGCCTCGGAATCGAAGTCGCCGAGCGCGGGGACTGGCACCGCGTAGGCGACATAGAGATGCCAGCCGGGTGGTGCGAGCTCAGGGCACGTCGCGGAGAGGTTGGCCATGTTGCAGAGCCGGCGCGTCTTGCCGAAGGTGATGATGCCAGGATGGTTCATCAGCGGCTCGCGGCTGGCGACGTTGATGACGATGTTGGCGGCCGGGCGAAGTACGTCCTTCACCTTGGCGACGTAATCCCGTGGGAAGGCAGCATCGCCGGCGAGCGCGACCGTGGCCTTAGGTCCTGCATTGCTGATGACGAGATCGGTGTCGATCCGCACCCGCTCGCCGTTCCTGATGACAGTCACGCCTTCGACGCGGTTGTTCGCCGTGTGAATCGTGGCCGCCGGCGTGGCGAGCCAGATGTCGCCATTGCGGTGGATCGCGTTGCCGAGGCTGTTCCAGACCCCGATCGTGCCTTGTGGGCAGAAGCCGAACTTCTTGAAGGCGCCCTTGCTGGTGAAATAAGTGAGGAAGGCGCGGGCCGGCAGCTCGGCGGCGTTGCAGGCGAAGATTGCGGCGCAGAGATTGCGGAACAGCGCGTGCACGGTGGCGTTGCTGGTGTAGCCCTTCAGCCAGTCTTCGGTCGACTGCCGTCCGTCGGGCAGATTGCCGGAGCGCGCGTCGGCGAATTTCTCCAGGATGCGCGAGGCCTGTTTCGTCAGTTGGCCGAGCAGCAGCGACCAGCCGCCGCGGCCGACGTCGATCAGCTTGCCGTCGATGAAGAAGGAGGAGGCGGGCTCCGGTGAGCGGATATCGAGGGGCGCGCCGACGGTGTGGAACGTCTCCTCGAACACGCCGCCGAACTCGATCGCGATGGCGCCGATATTGACCTTGAAGCCGTCGATCTCCTCGGTCGAGGCGCGCCCGCCGAGCCGGTCCTTGTCGTCGACGACGAGCGTATGCAGACCGCCATGGGCGAGGCGTGCTGCGGCGCAGAGCCCGCCGGCGCCGGCTCCGATCACGAGTGCATCGACCTTCTGAGCATCCACGGACAGCCTCCCTCGATGCCGCCGGTTGCTCCCGGCATGCGCGATCTGCTTGCTTGACGGCCGCCATCCTAATATAATCCGAACGGCCGTTCAAATTATTTTTTGCCGCAGGCCGACGGTTCTTGGCGGGTGTTGCAAGAGGTTCTGGTGGATGGCCCTGCAAAGCGCGGGAGTGCGGGGCAAGGCTCAAGTATAAGGCTCTAGTATAGAGAGACCGGAGTCGCCCGATCACGGCGATGCCTGTTATGGACAAGAGAGACGCTGATGGCGCGGACGCGCTCTGAGAATTACGACGACATTCAGCGGGGCATCCTCACCTCGGCCTGCGGTCTGTTCGCCCGGCAGGGCTACATGCGCGCGTCGATCTCGGATCTCGCCGACGCCTGCAAGCTCTCGCGCGGCGCGCTGTATCACTATTTCGATTCCAAGGAAGCGATCCTGTTCGCGATCCTTGATGCGCATATCCGCGAGATGATCGCGGACGTCGAGGCTGCGATGGCCGGCAAGACGACGACGCTGGAGCAGTTTCGCGTCGCGATCCATGCCATCGTCGAACTCAACGCGCGCTCCAGCGACGAGCAGCGTGTGATCCTGAACGATTTGTCGTTCCTCGCCGAGACCGAGCAGGCCGCCATCAAGGCGCTGGAGCGCCAATTGGTCGACGTGGTCGCTGACCTGCTGATCCGGCTCGACAAGGAAGGCAAGATCGTCAAGCGCACCAAGAAGATCTACAGCATGATGCTGTTCGGCATGCTGAACTTCAGCCACACTTGGTACGATCCGAGAGGCGGGGTCGATCCAAAAGAATTCGCCGACATGGTGGTGGACCTGTTCCTGTACGGCTTCACCATGCCGCTGCCGGCCAAGGACGCCGCGAAGGACACCGCGAAGCCGCAACGCCAGCGCGCCTGAGCCCGGGCACTATGTCGCAGCATTCCTCTTAAGCGGTGTCGGCCCAGAATACCGCTTGGCCGCGACCGCCAGCTAAGTCGCAGCAAATCAAGACGATTCCTGTGGGCGAAAACTGGAGCCCGGATCTGGAACCGGAATCGCAGCGATCTTTCGCTCGAATCGATGGGACCACAGCAAGCTTCGATTGACGAATTGTTGCTAGTTGGAAACGTCCCTGGACGGGATCTGTGCCCGCTGATGCTGATCAAGTTCCAGCGCGGTAGCTGGTGTGCACGGGAGGGCGGTTGCAATTGCCATAACGGTTCTGGCCGACGGAACGGTCATTGCGCCGCCTCTTTCCCGTCTGAGGATCGCGGCAATGAGGGTGTGGTTTACCGTCCAGATTGCGACCGTTTTGCTTGCCGTGTCCGCGATTGCAGGCGCGGGCTCGGAGCCCGACATGCAGGCGCAGATCAGGGACATCGTGACGAGCGAGCTGGCGCCGACGGCGACTGCGGCCGACCCGGGCGGTCTTGCAGCGGCCGTCTATGCTGGCGGCCATCTTGCATTCTTCAGCTTTGGCTTCGCCGACGATGCCGCCAAACGGCCGGTCACGCCGGACACCTTGTTCAATCTCGCATCGCTGCGGAAGATCTTCGAGGCCACGCTGGTCGCGCTTGGCGTCGGTCGCGGCGAACTGCGGCTGGATGATCCCGTCGACAAATATCTGCCGGAGCTGCGCGGCGATTATATAAGCCGCGTTACCATCGGCGAACTCGTCACCCATACGTCAGGGCTGCTGCTGCCGACCGATCATCCGCCCTGGCCGGACCAGACGTTCAGCCGTGACCAGTTCATCGCGATGCTCAATGCGTGGAGCCCGCCTACGGGAGAACAGCCCGGCAAGCGGCGCATCTACACCCACGCCGGCTATGTCCTGCTGCAGCTCGTGCTAGAGCGGCGCTACGGCATGCCGATCGGCGTGCTGATCGACAACCGCATCCTCAAGCCGCTCGGCATGACGTCGACATTCATTCCGGAGCGCGGCGAGGATAATCGCGCGGTGATGACGCCCCAGATCATGCAGTCTGTGGTTCAGGGTTATTCCGACCAGGGCGTGCCGATCGGTCCACCGGGCAACCAGCAAAGTTACTACGACTTCGCAGGCACCGGCCAGATGTTCTCCTCCGCCCGTGATCTCGGCATCTTCCTTCGCGCCTGTCTCGATGGCGCGGTGATCGATCCCGACCTGCGCGCTGCGTTGGAGATGACCGAGCGCGAACGCTTTCGGGTCGAGGACAAATTCGGGCAGGCGATGGCGTGGGAGCATGTGCGCCTCGACGGCATCACTGTCATCGACAAGCCCGGCGGCCTCAACAACGCCTCGGCTTATCTCGGCCTGGTGCCGGCGCGAAAACTCGGCATCGTGCTGCTCGCCAATCGCGGCGAGTATCCGCACGAGATCGCGCGCTACAGGATTTTGCCGGCGCTCGCGCGACTTTAACCACAATGCGTGCCAGTCCAATGACACGCTTGCGCAAACGCGGAGGCGGGGTGCGAAAATTGTGATGGCGCGGCACGACGGCCGGCTGTATAAGCCAGTAGCTTCTTCTCCAATTTGAAGAGGCTGACATGACCGAATTCGTTACATCCGACTTCCTTGCGTCCGACTTGCATACGTGGCTTTCGCAACAGCACCACGGGCTGCGGACCTTCAAGACCTTCCAGCAAAAACTCGAGACCTTGAGCAGCGACGACCCCGAGCAACGGGCCGTGTGCCGGCTGCTGAGCGGTCTCGTCGGCAGCTATATCGAGGCTTTCGATGAAGCGCCGCTGCCCGTCACGGTCGCCGACCGCGCCTATGGCCGCCTGCTCGACCTCGTCGCCAGCCTCGATCTGCGCGGAAATACCGACCGGCGGCTGGCCGACATCAACCGCATCGCGGCCTGCGATCTCCTGCACTGATCGTGCACGACTGCCGATCGGCCGCGATCGATGTGAAATCGGCATTGAGCAATGCCGTCAAAGCGCTGGCTCGTGCCTGTCGCGTCAATTACGGTCTTCAGCAACGATAAATCACGGAGGCGACCATGCGCAGGGGAATGACGTTCGTTGGAGCCGTGGCGATCGCGCTCGCCGCCGTGCCGGTGCATGCGGACAACGCGGCGCTGCCCACCGGTCCGCAGGTCGGTGACCAGCATTTGTCCGCCTTCTACGATTGGGACAAGGACCTGCCGGCACGCGCCGGCGTGATGCTCCGCGAGGAGCCGATGCCGGCGCAAGCCGAGATCACGCACGCTTCGCTCGCCAACCGCATGCTCTACACCTCGATGGATCTGCGCTGGCATGCCGGCATCGTGCCGGTCAGCGGCACGTTGTATTTGCCGAAGGGCGACGCGCCGGTCGGTGGCTGGCCCGTGGTCGTATGGGCGCACGGCACGCTCGGCGTCTCCGATCGCTGCGCGCCGTCCTGGACCGGACACAAGCCGCGCGATGCGACCTACATCAACCGCTGGCTCGAAAGCGGCTTCGCTGTGGTCGCGACCGACTATCAGGGGCTCGGCGGACCCGGCCCGCACACTTATCTGATCTGGGAGGCGGAAGGGCGCTCGGTGCTCGACGCCGTGCGCGCGGCATTCGCGGCGCATTCCGACAAGCTCGCCGCCAAGGTGTTCATCACAGGCCAGTCGCAAGGCTCGGGTGCCGCCCTCGGCGCCACCCGCATCGCGCCGAGCTATGCGCCCGATTTGCAGTTAGTCGCCACTGTCGCCACCGGACTCGTCTCGACATTTCCGGACAGTCCGTACAAGCCGCCGGTGTCGCTCGCGATCGGCTCGCCGATCTATGTCTCCTTGATGATGCTCGGCGGCGCGCTGCCAGACGGTGCGCCCGCGGTCGACAGCCTCGTGACCGACAAGGGCAAGCTGATTCTCAAGGCGGCACGCGAAGCCTGCACCGGGGAAATGCGCGAGATCGCCAAGCAAAACGACATCACATCAGCCAATGCCTACGCCGAGCCGATCGCGAAGGTCGAGGCGGACCTGACGCCGGTCACCGACATGTCGCTGGTCAAGATGCCTGTTCCGGTGCTGCTCGGCACCGGGCTAGCGGATTCCGTGCTGGTGCCGCAACGCCAGTATGGCGCGGTGGCCGCGCTGTGCGCCGCGGGCAGTGACGTGGTCTGGAAGACCTATCCCGGCGCTACGCACAATGGCGGCCTGAATGCCGCCTTCCCCGATGCGCTGGCCTTCTTCCGCGACACGCTCGCCGGCCGTAAGCCGCAAAGCAATTGCGCCTCGATCGCGGCACCCGACGCGCCGGGCAAGCCGGCGGAGGGGATTCCGTTCAACGATTGAGCGTGCGGGCGACTTGGTGCGCGCAGCGGAGCTGCTGCGTCTCCTCGAACCGACAAATCTTCGGTCGTCCTGCAGTTTCACGTTGTGCCGACTAAAGATAAAACTGGCGATAGACTTTCCTTTTGAGTTATTCCATACTCAATCGCTACTTTGGTGCGGATGAATTTTCGTTATGCGCGATCTGCTGGAAGATTTTATAGCTTCCAACAACAACCGTGAACAATAGAAACACAGGATTTGAAAACGTGGGCGAGCGCAGGTGTTAGCCTGCCGGCGTTGTTCGCTCGACATTTTTGGTGATCTGAAATCCTGCCGACAAAACACCTATGGCCGTAGCTCCTGGTCGGGCCTGCGCTCGGCCGAGCGCAGCGGACAAGAAAGTGGGAGGGGAAATGACCCGTCGTGCACCATGGAATCGGCGTATCCGTATGACGCTGCTGAGTACGGCGATCCTCACCCTGGGGACTTCGCTCAACTGCACGCCGGGCGGACTCGCGTTTGATGGCGCGCAAGCTGCCGGCGCCTGCGCGCCTGATCCGCAGCCAACCATATCGCCGCAGACGCCAGCCGACGTTTGCATCGCCAATTTCAACATTCTCCCGATTCAATATTTCGACGATTACTCCTGGCGAGCATTCATCTCGCTGGTGTGGCCGGCCGACCTCAATCATCGCGGGCAACCCGACACCACTTTGAAGCTCGGCGATACGTCACGGCCGCTGGTGTTTGAGACTTACAAGGCCGAGTGGGAGTTGTTTCCGGATCGCCCCACAGATCCCGGTCCCTGGAGTGCCGTCGCGCAAAACAATCCCTGCAATCTGCCGCAGGTCGGTCTCACCGACATGATCCTGGGGACCTTTTCGTTCTCCAAATTCGGAAATCTGGGCGAAGCCGGGTTTCCGCCGGGCCAGCCGCTCGTCGGCACTCTGGTTGCGCAGAACAACACCTATGTGCGGTATTGGACGGGCTTCAACGAAACTGAATACACGAAGATCGTCGCCGACAAGCTGTATCTGGTTGCCAATCAGACCAACGTCACGCTTCCGAACGGTTCAATCGATGTCAAGGCGGCGTGGATGGACATGACAAATGTCGTAGATCCGGCGCGCTACTACACGCGAATGGCGTGGCTGCTTGACCCGACCGACAAGACCTGCAGCCAAAAACTGATTGGCTTGATTGGCCTTCACATCGTCCAAAAGACGTCATCGAGACCTCAGTGGATCTGGAGCACATTCGAACATGTCGATAACGTCGCCCCGACCACCGGCCATGGTATGGCGCTGAACAACGGCACAGGCGTGCCGATGCCAAGAAACTTTCCAACCGACAATTTGTGGCCGCCGAAATTTCCGCCGCCCACGCCCTACAACGTGCAGCGCCTCACGCCAATCTTCAGCGCCGCTGCGGGCGGGATTGTCCCCACGACGGGAACCAATGCGCGCTATCAGGCCGCCCTCGCGAATACTGTCTGGAAAAACTACCAGCTCGTGATGACGCAATGGCCGGTTCCCAATCCGCCAAGCCTCCCCAGCGTGCCGCCATCACAGGACGGAACGGCTGCCAACACCTTTCCGGGCAACAACGGAAACGACAAGAGCGCATTTGCCAACGCCACCATGGAAACGTTCGATCAAACAAAGATCAATTCCGGTTGCATGAACTGTCACAACAAGACAAAGGCGCAAACGGATTTTCTATGGTCGCTTGCCGTTAACGGAGTCACCAGCGGCGGTTCGGCAACACCGAGCACGAGCGGCCCCACTTCAGCGGAGATGTCACAGCCTCTCGGCACCAAAATCAAGAAGGCAGAACACATCCAGGAACTTATCGACCTCATGCGGTCGACGATGGATGGGTCGACGACAGATGGGAGAAAATAATATGGCGATAAATTCATTCAAGGACGTCCAGGACTTCATCAACCAGTTCCTGAACGCAAACGGAGACATGCCTGACGTGCCGACGTCTCCGCACAAGGATTTCTGGAACAGCCTGACCTACACGCAATTCACGCAAGGCAATATCCCGGGTGTGACGGACAACAAAAATAATCCGGTTCGAATTCTAATTCCGCACAATTCTGCGATGTCGACGCTCATTCAGGTCTTGAACGGAACGTCGACCGTGTTCGATCAGATGCCGGCGGATGGTCCTCCGTTCTTTGACAAGACTCAGGTCAAGGAGCTGGCCGACTGGATTGATGCAGGGTGCCAGGAGTGATGTGATTGAGGCGGCAAACCAGCGCTAGACTGCTTGTCTTGACGCGAACCGGTATCCATTTCGCTCGAGAATGCGCTGTCGCGTCCAGCCTTGTTGGGTCTAGCCTTGTTGCGTCTAGACTTGGCGCGCAGCAGCGAGGTCGCGATAGAGCGCGGCGTATTGGCCGGCACGGTTGTGCCAGGAGACGTCCGTTGCCATGCCACCTTGCTGCAGCCGGCGCCAGGTTACCTTGTCGTTGAACAGCAGGTTCGCCTTGCGGAGCGCGTGGGCCAGCGCTTCCGATGTGACGGGTGCGAACTTGACGCCGGTTGCCTCCCCGCCGGTGACCGCGGCTTCGCCGACATCGAGCACCGTGTCGGCAAGCCCGCCGACATCAGCGACAACAGGGACTGCGCCGTAGCGTAGCGCGCAGAGCTGGGTGAGGCCGCAGGGCTCGAACCGCGACGGCACGGCGAGCGCATCCGAACCCGCCTGGATCAGGTGGGCCAGCGCCTCATCATAGCCGATCTTCACCGAGATCCGTCCGGGATTGGCATCGGCCAGCGCCTGATAGCGATCCTGGAGATCGCGATCGCCGCTCCCAAGCAGAGCCAGCTGGATGCCTTCGCCCAGCAGTGTCGGGATGGTCTCGAGCAGGAGATCGAGGCCCTTCTGCCATGACAGCCGGCTGATGACGCCGAGCAGCAGCGCGTCGGCTGCGGGATCGAGCCCGAAGCGTTGCTGCAGCGCCGCCTTGTTTGCCGCGCGTGGCACCAGTTGCTCCGCGCTGAAGCGCGCGGCGATGTCAGGATCGGTCGCCGGATTCCAAACCGCGATGTCGATGCCGTTGAGGATGCCGCTCAGCACATCGGAGCGTTCGCGCAGCAGGCCGCCGAGCCCCATGCCGCCTTCGTCGCTCTGGATCTCCTGCGCATAGGTCGGAGACACCGTGGTGATGCGGTCGGCGAATTGCAGGCCGGCCTTCAGGAAGCTGATCGTGCCGTAATATTCGACGCCGCCGACCGCGTAAGACTCATCCGGCAGTCCGAAGCTCGCGAGCATGTCAGGTGAAAATTGTCCCTGATAGGCGAGGTTGTGCACCGTCATCACAGTGCCCGGCCGCGGCCTGTTGCTGTAGTGCAGATGGGCCGGCACCAGCCCGGCCTGCCAATCATGTGCGTGGACGATGTCAGGTACAAAGGACGGTATCGCACCCTGGCCGATCTCGGCCGCCATCCGCGCGAGCGCCGCAAAGCGGATGCCGTTGTCCGGCCAATCGCGTCCGTCGGGACCGGCATAGGGGTTACCCGGGCGCGCGAACAGACGCGGCGCGTCGAGCGCGTAGAGATCGAGGCCGTCATGCGACCCGCCGAGCACGCGGATCGGCCCGCCGTAGAATTCCGGCCAATCCAGCAGCGTTTCGGCTGAGGCAAGCGCATTGAGGACGCCGGGATATCCAGGCACCAGCGTCCGCGTGGCGACACCGTGCTCCCGCAACGCCGCCGGCAGCGCGCCGGCCACGTCGGCCAGCCCGCCGGTCTTGATGATCGGGTAGATTTCCGAGGCGACCGCGAGGACGCGGATCGGCGTCATGTCCCGAGCCTGTCGATCATCGCCTGCGTGATCAGCGAGATGCCCTGCGAGGTCGTGCGGAATCGCTTGCCGTCGGATTCGGGGTCCTCGCCGACCACGAGGCCTTCCGGAATCTTCACGCCGCGATCGATCACGACATTCGTGAGCTGTGCGCCGCGGCCGATATTGACGTAGGGCATGATCACCGCATTCTCAATGCTGGCGTATGAATTGACGTGCACGCCGGTGAACAGCAGGGAGCGGCGCAGCGCCGCGCCGGAGATGATACAGCCGCCTGAGACCAGCGACGTCACCGCCTGTCCGCGCCGCCCGTCCTCGTCATGGACGAATTTGGCCGGCGGCGTGATCTCGGCATAGGTCCAGATCGGCCAGGAGCGATCGTAGAGATCGAGTTCCGGCACCACATCGGTGAGATCGATGTTGGCGGCCCAATAGGCGTCGACGGTGCCGACGTCGCGCCAATAGGCGCGCGGATCGTCACCGGAGCGGACGCAGGAATCGTTGAACTGATGCGCCACCGCTTTGCCGTGCTTCACGATATGGGGAATGATGTCCTTGCCGAAATCGTGGGCCGAATTCGGGTCGGCGGCGTCGCGCTTCAGCTCATCGAACAGGAATTGGGAATCGAACACATAGATGCCCATGCTGGCGAGCGACTTGTCGGGCTTGCCGGGCATCGGTGGCGGATCGGCCGGCTTCTCGAGGAAGGACTGGATCAGGCCGTTGTCGTCGATATGCATGATGCCGAAGCCGCTGGATTCCGCCCGCGGCATCTCGAGGCAGCCGACCGTGACGTCGGCGCCGCTCTCGACATGCTGCTTCAGCATCAGCTCGTAGTCCATCTTGTAGATGTGGTCGCCCGCCAGCAGCACGATGTATTTGCTGCCATGCGGCTCGATGATGTCGATGTTCTGATAGACCGCGTCGGCCGTGCCGAGGTACCAGTTGGTCTCCGAGACGCGCTGGCTCGCGGGCAGGATATCAAAACTCTCGTTTCGCTCCGGGCGGAAGAAGTTCCAGCCGCCCTGCAGATGCCGGATCAGGCTGTGGGCCTTGTACTGGGTCGCGACCGCGATGCGCCGAATGCCGGAGTTCACGGCGTTGGAGAGCGCGAAATCGATGATCCGGGATTTTCCGCCGAAATAGACCGCAGGCTTGGCGCGCCTGTCGGTCAGCTCCTGAAGTCTGCTGCCGCGCCCGCCAGCCAGCACGAAGGCGAGGGCGTGGCGGGACAGCGGTTCATTTACGATGGGCCTCATGATCTTCCTCCAGGGCTTCACGGCATGGCCCCGCTGCCTTCTCTTTCGGAAGGCTTGATCGGGCACAACGGGGCCGGCTGCGAACGTAGCAAGCGGCCCCGCTTGAGCAAAGCGGTACAGTGGATTTCGTTCCGTGCCCCCGGCCGGGCGGGCTCAGCCGGGCGGCGACGTCCGGGCACAAAAAAGCCCCGGCCAGGCCGGGGCTTTTGCGTCAGGGACGGATCGGTTTGCCTCAGTATTTCGCGACGACCGGACCGCCGAACTTGTAGTTCATGCCAACCCGGACGATGTTCGATTTCAGGTCAACCGAGTGGGTGTACGTGTTGGCCGGGAAGGCGATCGCCGGAGTGAACGCGGTCAGATTGTTGCTGGTCACGCTGCTGCGGCCAAGATCGACGTAGAGGTATTCGGCCTTGAATGACCAGCCGTTGCCGATGGCGTATTCGGCGCCGGCGCCTGCGGTCCAGCCGACGCGCGTGTCGCGGATCGTGGCGGACTCGGCCGCAGTCGCGAACGTATCGGTGAAGTTGAAGTTGGTCTTCACGTCGGCGATTGCCGCACCGCCGGTGGCGTAAAGCAGCCAGTTCGGCGTGGCGAGGAAACCGATGCGGCCGCGGATGGTGGCAAGCCAGTCGGCCGAGACCGACGAGGAGACTGTGAAGGCGGTCGGGGCGCAGCACGGATACACTGCCGAGCCGCTCGCGCTGCCCTTGAAGCCGAAATAGTTGATGTCGCTCTCGATACCGAGGACCGCGCCGCCGACTTGCCAGTTGTAGCCGGCCGTGAAGCCACCGGTCACGCTGCTGCTGTTGATCCTCTGCGCGCCAACCAGGGCGATCGCGGGAACGCTGCTGGCCGCAAAATAGCCGATCGGCGAGAACACCGTCGAGGTGGTCGGATCCGAGTTGCCCCACGCACCGCCGACATTGCCGCCGATGTAGAAGCCGGTCCAGTTGTAGCCAGGTGCAACCATCGGCGGTGCCTTGGTGTAGCTGGGCGCCAAGTCGGCCGCGAACGCCGAGCCTGCGCCGAAAAGCACCAGGGAAATCGCCAAGACCAGCTTCTTCATTTTTATCTCCAATTCACGATACGCGGCCTGCGTTCGTGTCCGAATGCGCCGAGTCGGGAGGGCCCGGGCACCTTCACGGGATAGCCCGTGTCGGTTCCAGCGTCTTGCACTGGGCAGCACTGGGGTTGAACGGGGCTGCAATCGTGCAGAAGAACCGGCTTTGTTGCCAATCTGCAACATAGTGCTTGGGGCGCTTAGTCCTTGCCGCGATGCTTGAGCGGCGCATCGCCGTAGCGGCGGCGGAAGCAGCGGTTGAAGTAGGATGCCTCGTGGAAGCCGCAGGCGAAGGCGATATCGCTGATCTTGAGGTGATCGTTGCGTCGGTCGGTCAGCATGTGGCGTGCCTTAGCCAGCCGTAGTTCGAGGACCCGTTCGGAAAAGCTCAAGCCGGTCTCGCGCAACAGCTGCTGGACATAGCTCTGCGACATCCCGAGCCTTGCGGCAATTGTCTGCACCGAGAGCGCGGGGTCGGCGAAGCCCAAGCCGATCTCCTTGAGGACGTCGCCGCAACGCGCCCCGCGCATGCCGCGGAGGCGCGCAACGTCCGCGCTGTCGCCAGCGGCGCGAAGCGCCAGGGCGACAAGATCGCACAGGGTCGCTTCGACATGCTCCGTCAGAATTGGCCCATCCGTCAGTCCGCCCGGCTCCATCAGCATGCCGACATAGCGCTGGAGGTGCGCGAGGATCGGCTCGGCGCCATCAAGCGCGGCGACGGCGAGGTTCGCGACGTCGGGAACGAGCCGTTGCAGCACGGACGTCGGAATCCCGATGCTCATCCAGCTCCGCGCGCCTTCGCAGGAGAAGGCTTCCAATCCGCTGAACAGCACCGCACCGCCTGCCAGGACGGTCGTCTCGCGCTCGGATTGGGAGAAGACAAAATCGGTCGGTGCCAGGTTGAAGCTCAGGAAGTAGCGCGGTTGCGGGCAATCGGACACTTGCTGCGCCGTTCGTACGATGGAGTGCGTCGAGCCACGAAAACGGACGAACAGCAGATCCTTCACGACGGTGAAGTCCCATTGTCCCTTGAACGGACTTTCGTCCAGACGCTCGAGGTCGGTGGCGCCAACCCAGTCGCAAAAGGCATCGCGCCACAGACTGAAGCGCGTCCGATCATCGAGATGATCCGGAAGCTCGTCCGTCGTAACCGTCAGTTTCCGCATTAGCAAAGCATCTTCTGCGCGCGCCGACTTGTGCTTCGGGGATGGTGTCAGTCCAGGAACAGACGGGCAGTCGCATGTCCCGTTGTGACACCTTGGTCGGTGCCTTTGCGTTTGTGGTTCAATTCGCAAGGTCTCGCGGCAACGCGGTCCGGAACTGGGTCCAGGAGGCAGGTCGAGCCGATCCAAGCCGCGCAAGACCCCGTTCAGAATCAAGGCCCTGTTCGGAATGTTGACGAAGCGCCATTTCGGTATAGAGCAGGGCGGCCCTTTTTGTTCCCTGCTCAGGCCTGCATTCCATGACGCGTCACGCCGCCACGCCCCAGGACATCCGCTCAGCATTGCTGCTGCGCCAGGAGATCGCGCTGCTCGATCTCCGGCATGAGGCGGCCTTTGCCACCGGCCATCCGTTGTTTGCCGCCAACATGGCGGCTGGCCGGATTGCGATCGAGGCCGACCTGCGGCTGCCGCGCAAGGATGTGCCGATCGTTCTCTATGATGATGGTGAAGGGCTGGTTGACGCCGCAAGGGACCAATTGCAGGCGCTGGGCTATGGCAACGTTCGCGCGCTGGCCGGCGGCCTGCAGGCCTGGCGGTCAGTAGGCTACGAGGTGTTCCAGGACGTCAATTCCTACGCCAAGGCGTTTGGCGAACTGGTCGAGGCGCGGCGCCACACACCGTCGCTGAGCGCGGACGAGGTCGCGTCCCTGATCGCAGCGAAGGCCAATATCGCGATCCTCGATGTGCGGCGGTTCGACGAATATGCCACCATGAACATCCCGGGCTCGGTCAGCGTGCCCGGCGCGGAACTGGTGCTGCGTGCGGGTCGCGCCGCGCCCGATCCTGACACCACCATCATCGTCAACTGCGCGGGGCGAACCCGCTCGATCATCGGGACCCAATCGCTGATCAATGCGGGGCTGCCCAACAAGGTGCGGGCATTGCGCAACGGCACGATCGGCTGGACGCTCGCCAAACACGGCCTCGAGCACGGCTCCGACAAGCGCGGCGATATCGGACCATTTGACGGTGCAAAGGACAATGCGCGTGACGTCGCCTATCGCGCCGGTGTCCGGCATATCGGCATCCGCGAACTGGCCGCGCTGCAGGCCGACGACACGCGCACGCTCTATCGCTTCGACGTGCGTGATGCAGATGAGTACGCGTCCGGCCATCTCGCCGGCTTCCGCCATTACGCCGGCGGCCAGCTCGTCCAGGAGATCGACATGGCGGCGCCAGTGCGCGGTGCGCGCATCGTGCTGTCCGACGACAGGAGCATCCGCGCCGATATGACGGCGTCCTGGCTCGCGCAGATGGGCTGGGACATCTACGTGCTGGATGGCGGCTATGACGGCCCGCTCGACGCCGGACCGCCGCAAGTCCTGCCCAAACCCGATCCCGCACACCGCTACCGGCGCCCCTATGAAGGCACCGCGGTCGCGGAGGCGGCGATGCAGGCCTATCTCGACTGGGAATATGGCCTGGTCGAACAGCTCAGGCGCGACGGGACGCACGGGTTTTACGTGATCTGAGAAGGGGTGTCCGATCGCCTCATGCGGCGCCACATAGGGCTTGCATCCAAATACTAAGTGCGCTTATAATAAGTTCACTTACCAAACAGGGAGCGAGCACCATGGACGCGCAATCCGCCTGGCAGACCCAATTCAGCATCGAGACCACGGTGAGCCCGGAGACGATCTGGGCGCTATTCCGGGACGTGACCGGCTGGACGCGCTGGAACGCCGGGATCGAGTCGATCGTCCTCGAGGGCCCGTTTGCGGCCGGCACCGGCTTCGTCATGAAACCGCCTGGCGAGGAAGCGCTTCGCTCCGTGTTGACGGAGGTGCGCGAGAACGAATGCTTTGTCGACGAGACCCGCGTCGGTGATCTTGTCATTGCAGTCGCGCATCGCATCGAGCGGCTCGACCCGTCGCACACCCGCATCACCTACGCGGTCGATGCACGGGGCGAGGGGGCAGCCGAGGTCGGTCCGATGATCTCGGCCGATTTCCCCGACGTTCTTGCAGCGCTCGTTGCCGCAGCGGAAGGGAGGCGGTCATGACCGGCTGGCTCGGCGTGGTGTCGCGCAGCCATGTGCAGCGCGGCGTTGCGGGCGGTTTTGCACAAGTGTGCCACGGCAAGGCGCAGCCGCTGCGGCGGATGCGCCCGGGCGACTGGCTGATCTACTACTCGCCGACGATCGAGATGGGCGGCGAGGCGCTGCGCGCCTTCACGGCCATCGGCGAGGTCGCCGACGATGAGGTTTTCGAGCACGATATGAGCGGCGGCTTTGTGCCGTTCCGCCGCCGCGTGCGCTACGCGACTGCGCGCGAGGTTCCGCTCGCCGATCTCAAGGACCGCCTCGATCTCTGTGCCCAGCCGAACTGGGGCATGGCGCTGCGTCGGGGACATCTGTTGCTGACGCCGGGTGATTTTGCGACCATCGCGCGTGCCATGAACTTGAAAGTACAGGACTTGAAAGTAGCGGACTCGAAAGTACCGGTGCCGGCATGACGACCCGAAAACAAACGGCCCCGCCGCTGCCGACGCGCTTCTCCGGCCCGGCGGAGAGCCCCGGTTTCCTGCTGTGGCGGGTCTCCAACGCGTGGCAGCGCCGGCAGCGTGCAGCGCTGCAGCCGCTCGGTCTGACGCACTCGCAGTTTGTGATCCTGGCCTGCGCCACCTGGTTCGGCGAGAAGGAGCCGCTGACCCAGGCGCGGATCGGCGAACTCACCGGCGTCGACCCGATGACGACATCGCAGGTCGTGCGCTCGCTCGAATCCCTGAAATATCTGACGCGACATCAACACCCCGATGATCCCCGGGCGAAACTGATCGCCGTGACAAGCGCGGGGGGCGCCCTGGCGCAGAAGGCGGTGGTCGTTGTCGAGGAAACCGATGCCGCGTTCTTTCGTCCGGTGGGCAATGACGCAGGCGGCCTCGTCAAGCTGCTGCAAACGCTTGCGGGCGACGGCTAGCGCGCGGGGCGGACGACTCGTCCATCCCGCGCGCGTTCATCGCCGGCCCGATCGCTACTTCGGCAGTGCGATCGGCGTCAGCTTGAACGGACCCGGGTCGTTTTTCTTGTTGTCGCCGATGATGTAGGACAGCTTGCCCTCGGCGACCCAGCCGACGTCGCCGACCTGCGTCACCGAGACCGGCTCGGCAAAGCCGTCCTTGATGGTGTCGATCTCGGCTGCATCGCCCTTGACCGTGACCTTGTCGAGCTTGCCATTGCCCTCGATCAGCAGGAAGCCGTTGCCATAGGCGCGCATGGCGTCGGTGTGGTCGAGCGGCCGCGACGGTTTCAGCTCCGTCACCGCGCCCGCCTTGCCGTCCCTGACCTCGATCCGGAACAGCTTGGCCGGCACGAACGACGTGACATAGAGATTGCCGTCCGCGCCGATGGCGATGCCGTCGAGCCCGACGCCGTCCTTGGCCGGCGCCAGTTGTGGATCGGTGGCGAAGGTCGCCAGCGCCGTGCCGCCGGGCTTCAGGCTGTAGACGATCGGCGTGAAGGAATCGCTGACATAGGCGGTGCCGTCGCTGCCGACCACGATGTCGTTGCAGAGCGATTTTGGATCGCTCAGGGCAAAGCTGCCCTTCGGCGCGCCGCTCTTGAGATCGAAGGTTTTCAGCCAGGCGCCCTTGGTCTCGCTCGGACCTGCGACGCCGAAGCCAGAGATGTCGTTGGAGCAGACATAGAGTGTGCCGCTCTTCTCGTCGGCAAGCACGCCGAGCGTCGAGCGGCTGTCGCCGGCGCCCGGCTTGACCAGTTGCTCCGGCTTGCCGCCCGCCGGAATCTTCGTGACCCCGCCGAGATTGAAGCTGCCGACATAGAGCGCGCCGTCGGACGTCGAGGTGACGCTCTCTGGAAAGCTCTTGTCGGGAACACCGACCGGAGCCGTCTCGGCGCGTGCGGCGCAGGCTGTCCCGAGCGTGAGGATGATGGCCGCCGCACTGAGTGCAGATGCGCGACGGATCCTGAGCAGGTCTCCCTTTGCGCGCGGATGTCCCGCGTCGCACTTTTGTTTTGTCATGTTGGCGTTTCCTGATGGGCTAGATTCTTGTTTTGACGCGTTTCCTTCACGCGAACCGGTATCCACTTCGCTCGAAAACGCTCTGGTCCGACCAGGCAGGAATTGTAAGGCGATCGTCGCCGGTCGACGGCTTATTGAACTTGCAGGTTCCCGACCGGATTGTTTCACCCGCCTGCCTTGTCGCCATCGATATATACGTTAGTATATAGCGAGTGGGAAGCAGCCGATGGCAGAAGGGGTCGCGTCATGGAACGTGAGTTGGCCTCGCAGCACCGATGCATGGGCTGCGGCGGCGTCATCGATGGTGTAGCTGACGATGCGGTGATCGGCTTCGACGCCCGGATCGGCCTGTTCACGGACGAATGCGGCTTCGTTTGCAATGACTGCACGGCAAGCCTGATCGAGGCTGCGGCACGGCGCCGGCGGGAGATGGTCCACCGGAAGTGGCCAACGCGCGAGCGGCGTGTCTAAAGCGCTTTCGAGCGAAGTGGATGCCAGGGCGCCGTCATTGCGAGCCAACGGGTCGCGCGAACGCGCGCCCGATGACAGGCTCCGCGAAGCAATCCATCTCGCCGCGCATGGGATAGATGGATTGCTTCGTCGCAAGCGCTCCTCGCAATGACGAGCCTCCAATGGCCGCCTACTCAGTTCCGAACGCGTCGTAGACCAGTTTCTTGAACGCCGGCGTGATCCGGCTGCGCTCGTTCTGGGTCTGCTCCAGCATGACGTAGACCATGTCGAGCTTCGGATCGACGCCAAAATAAGTGCCGCTGCCGCTGTCCCATTTCAGCTCGCCGATCGAGCCGGCCGGCGGCGGCTTGGCGATCCCCGGATCGGTGCGCACGGCGATGCCATAGCCATAGCCAAAGCCATCGCCGGGAAAGTACCAATAGTCGCGGCCGACGCCGGAGCCCGGCCCGATATGATCCGTCGTCATGTCCTTGAAGGCGGCAGGGCTGAGATAGCGCTTGCCGTCGAGCTCGCCGCGGTCGAGCAGCATCTGGGCGAAGCGGGCATAGTCCAGTATGGTGGACGATAGCCCGCCGCCGCCGGATTCCCACTCGGGATGCGCGAGCCGGTCACGCTCGCCGTCGAGCAGGATCGTGTCCGATGGCAGCGGCCTCGCGACTCGCGCGCGTTCGTCGTCGCTGTCGAGCACGAATTTTGTGTCCTTTAGCCGCATCGGATCGAAGATGCGCTCCTTCTCGAACTGATAGAGCGTCTTGCCCGTGATGACCTCGATGACGCGTCCCAGCACGTCGGTGGAATGACCGTAGCGCCAGAGCGTGCCGGGCTGCCGCGACAGCGGCAGTTTCGCCAGCCGCGCAACGAATTCCTTATTGTCGAATGGGCCATCGAACAGATGCCCTTCGCGGTAGAGCTTCTGGATCCATTGTGCGCCGATATATTCGTAAGTAATGCCGGAGGTGTGCCGCATCAGGTCGGCAATCGTGATCGGGCGGATCGGCGGCACCAGTTCCAGCGTACTCAAATCATTGTCGTTGGGCGGCTCCATGCCCACTTTGACGTCGGCGAACGCCGGGATGTATTTCGACAGCGGGTCCTGCGGCGACAGCCGGCCCTCATCGACGAGCATCATCGCAGCGACGTTGGTGATCGGTTTGGTCATCGAATGCAGTGCGAAGATCGTGTCCGGCGTCATCGGCGCCCTGGTCGTGACATCGCGGAAGCCGAAGCTCTTCAGATAGACCGGCTTGCCGTGCTGCTGGATCAGGATGACGGCGCCAGGAATGCGTCCGCTTTCGACCTCGTTGTTGAAGAACGCGGTGATGCGCTCGAGCTTTTCCGGCGACGGGGCTGGGATGTCGGACGCGTGCGCGGAGCCGATTGTGACTGCTGCAAGACACGTGATCGTCGTTGTCGCCGCGCGAAGCGCTCGGGCGACAGCATGGACGGTCCAATCATACCCGCATGACATCTATAGTTGCGCCCTGCCTGATGTCCCGAATGCCAAAGTTCTAACGCGGGCACCCCGCATAACATAGCATTTTTGGGCGGTATTATTCCCGCGACGGTTGACCAATTTTACACGATCTGTGCCGCACCGACCGGCGTGCGAACCGCGCCCGACAGCACCTGCAGCGCCTGGCTCAATTCGGCCCGGTTGCGCGCAGCGCCGAGCGACACGCGCAGGCCGCGCGGCGCTGGTGCTCCCACCGCGAAGGCATCTTCGCCGACGACAGCCAGGCCGTTGCGCATCAAATGCGACAGCAGGTCGGTGCCGTCGAAATGTTTCGGCAATGGCATCCAGAGATGATGGCTCGCCGGCCGTGCCGCATAGCTCACGCCCTTGAGGAAACGGGTCGCGAGTTGCTGCCGCGCCGCCGCCTCGTTGTGGATGGCGCGGATGATCTCGGAGGCCACCCCGGAGCGCAGCCATTGCGTGACCAGCGCGACCATCAGCGACGGTGGCATCTGCATGGTGGCCTGCAGGCCGGCGCGCATCCGCTGCTCGGCGGCCTGATCGGGCGCCAGCAGATAGGCGACCCGCAGCGCCGGCGCGATACATTTTGCGATACTTGCGGCGAAGTAGGTGCGTTCGGGGATCAGGGTCGCGATCGGCGCGATCTGTGGTTCGAGCGGGCCGTAGACGTCGTCCTCGATCAGCACGCAGTTCCGTTTGCGGATGATAGCGGCGATCGCCTTGCGACGGCCAGCGCTCATCGTCGCTGTCGTCGGGTTCTGCTGCGTCGGCACCAGATAGACCGCCTTCGGCTTGTGCTTGCGGCAGGCGTCGTCAAGCGCGTCGGCACGCGCGCCTTCCGCATCCATCGCGACGCCGACGAGACGAACATCAAGCCGCGCCGCGGCGGCTTTTATACCGGGAAAGGTCAGGGCTTCCGTCAACACGACGTCACCGGGCGATGTCAGCGCGAGCAGGGCGTTGAAGATGATCGCCTGCGATCCCGGATAGATCACGATGCGGTCGGCCGATGCCTGCGGCACGCGCGGTTGCAGCCAGCCTGCAGCGACCTCGCGCTCATTGGCGCTGCCGCCAGGACGCGCGTAACCGAGATAGGCGGAAAAGCCGGCTTCTGAACGCAGCGTCGCCAATCCCTGCGCGATGCGGAGATCGAGATTGGCCTCGACCGGCTGCGGCGGCAGGTTCATCGACAAATCGATATTGACGGGGGCAGGTAAATCCGAGACGGCGCGCGCGGTGGTCTCCGAGACGAAGGTGCCCTGGCCGACGCGCGCATCCAGCAATCCGCGCCGGCGCGCTTCGCCATAGGCGCGCGTCACCGTGGTGAGATCGATGTCGAGCGCCGAGGCCAGTGCGCGGTGGGTCGGCAACCGCTGGCCGCGGAGCAGCCGGCCGCCAGCGATATCGGCCGCGAGCGCATCGACGATGCGCAGGAACATCGGGCCGTGCCATTCGGAAACTGTAGGGATCCAATCCATGCAATCCGGCACATTGTCTTTGATTGTAGGTCTCAGAATTCATATTGTATGGATCATCAGATCAGGTCAAGGACGACGGCCAAGGATTACGACAATGAGCGAGACGGTTTCACTGCCAAAGGCGATGTTGCGCGGCTTCTCGATGAAGTGCCCGAACTGCGGGCGCGGCCATCTGTTTGGCCGCTTCCTGAAAGTGGCCGACCATTGCGAGGTCTGCGCAGAGGATTTCACCCCGCAGCGCGCCGACGATTTTCCGGCCTATCTCGTCATCGTCGTGGTCGGCCACATCGTGGTGCCGGCGCTGCTCTGGATGGAGATGGCCTACGCACCGCCGGCCTGGCTGCAACTGGCGATCTGGCTGCCCTTCACGCTGTTCAGCGCGCTCGGGCTGCTGCAGCCGACTAAAGGCGCGATCGTCGGTCTGCAATGGCAGTTGGGGATGGAGGGATTTGCGGCGTCGCGCCGGCGTATGGCGCCGGTGCGGGCACGCAACGCGACGCACAACGACCTGTCGGTCAGGCTTTAATGATAAAGCCGCGGGAGATGTAGTTCCGCACAAAATAGATCATTCCCAATCCTGGCAGAAGCGAGATGACGGTCATGGCCATGACCAGGCCAATGTCTGTCCGGAAGCTGAACAACGCGTTGATCGCCATTGTGATTGGCTTGCCCGCCGTCACCGTGAGGATGCGTGCGAAAACGACTTCGACCCAGGAGAAGATAAAGCAAAAGAAAGCTGAGACGCCGATGCCCGGAGCGATGGCCGGGATGAGATGACGAAAGAAGAACGACAGCCATGAGTGACCGTCGAGGTACGCCATCTCGTCAAATTCGGTTGGGACCGCCGCAATGAAGCTTTCGAGAATCCAGATCGCAATTGGGATGTTGAACAGGCAGTGGACTAGCGCAATCCCTATCGGGGAATTCACCAGATTGAACTGAGCAAAGAGAACGAAGATCGGTAACGAGAGCACCACCGGTGGCGTGATACGGAAAGTCAGCAGCATAAAGAAAAAATGCCGGTCACCGACGAACGCATAACGCGCAAAGGCATACGCTGCAGGCAATGCAACGGTCAGGCAGAGCGCGACGTTCATCATGACATAGAGAAACGAATTGAGAATCGAGGATGTCAGGGCGGGCGATCGAATAACGTTCAGATAATTGACGAGGCTGAAGCGGCCTTCAGGAATGCCATCCCGCGGCAAGGTCGAGGTAAAGCTGACGATCAGCGTCTGCGCAAAGGGAAGCAGGATAAAGGCCGCGAGGGCAAGAAACGCGAGCAATATCAGAAGCGACCTTGCCGTGTTTCGGCGGGACATGTCTTGACTGCCCATCATGCGCGATTCACGGTTTGAAGTTTTTTGCGGCCGTCCATCGTTGTCTTGAAGGACCACGCGACAATCAGGATCATCAGGAAGTAGATCATCGACCGTGCTGCCGCCATGCCGTAATTAAAACCCTGGATGTCTTCTCCGAGGTCAAGGCTGAGAAAAGTGGTCGCCCCGTTTGGCCCGCCGGCGTTGATGCGGAATGCCTCCGTGTAGATCATGAAGCTGTCGACGAAGCGCAAAAGCAGCGCCATGGATAGCACGCCGCCGATCTTCGGTAGCTCGATATGCCGGAATATCTGGAATCGCGAGGCGCCATCGATCGCAGCGGCCTGGTAGAAGGCAGGCTGGATGCCCGACAAGCCTGAATAGGCAAGGACCACCACCAGCCCCAACCAGTGCCAGGTATCCATGATAACGAGCACCAACCATGTATGGATGGCGTTGAACTTGTAGTCGAAGGCAATACCGAGCCAGGCGAAGGTGCGCCCCGCCAATCCTGCGGGACTGATCAGGTTCAGCCACATGATCGGGATCATGTTCGACGGGACGACCAGTGGGGCCGCCAACAACATCAGGGCAACGCTCTGACGCCAGCCGCCGCGAGGCAGTATCAGCGCGATGCCGACGCCAAGCGGAATCTGGACGCAAAGAACAATCGCGGAAAAAACAACGCTTCGAGCGAGGGCGTCATAGAATCGTTCGGTCGACAGGATGTCGCGATACCATTGAACGCCGACCCAGTTTAACTGCTGCAGGGAGAATATATCAAAGAAGGAGTAGTTGAAGACTGTGACGAGCGGAACAATGCCGACGAACAACAGGACCGCAACCGCAGGAAGCATGAAAAGCCATGCTCGATTATCAAAAGGTTTCATCTACTCCGCCGATGAGCGTCGGGCGTTGACACAAAGGATGTGCCACAGCATCGGGGATGCGCGCTCCACGAGGGCCGATATGCAATCATTTGGGTGGATGCAACAGTTGGTGAGGAGGCTCTCGAACATGCCGCAAAGTCAGTACGGAGACCGGGCCCGTTGCCCGATCTTAGGGATACTCAGACCGGGTGATGATGCGGCCGGAACATGCGGCCTTTTTCCGTCACCAGCACCACTGCGAGTGCGGCGAGCGTGCAGAGGAAGAAGCCGGTCGCGAATGGCAGCAGCGTGCCGTCGTAATCCTGGCCGATCGTGGTGCCGATCCCGATCCCCAGCAGGGTGGTGATCGTGCCGTAGAGCGAGGAGGCGGTACCGGCGATCTTGCCCTGCGGCTCCATCGCAAGCGCGGTGAAGTTCGCCATCATCAGCCCGAACGCGAACATCATCAGCGCCGCCAGCGCCATGAACAGCGGCAGCGACAGCGTCTCAGTCTTGACAGCGACGAGCAGCACCGCAGCGACGACGACAAAGCCCGATATCGCGGCGTGTGAGATCACGCGCATGCCGATGCGGCCGACAATGCGCGAGTTGAGGAAGCCCGCCACCGCGACGCCGACCGCGATCGCGGCAAACGCGAGCGGAAAATAGTGCCCGAGCTTGAAGACCTCGGTGAAGATCTGCTGTGAGGAGAACACGAAGGCAAACAGCGCGCCCTGCACGCCGCCGGCGGCGAGCGCGTAGCCGAGCGTCTGGCGGGTGGTGACGGTCTGGCGGAACGCGGCGAGCACGTCCGGGATCGCCAGCGACTTGCGGTTCTCCGGCGCCAGCGTCTCCGGCATGCGCAGCGCGCTCCAGGCCAGCGCAATCACGCCATAGATCATCAGGATGACGAAAATGCCGCGCCAATGCGTCAGCAGCATCACCGCCTGGCCGAAGGACGGCGCGATCACGGGGACGGCGATGAACACCATCATCGCCAGCGACATCACGCTCGCCATCCGCCGTCCGGCGTAGCAGTCGCGCACGATCGAGGTCGCGATCACGCGGGTGGCCGCGGTGCCGAGGCCCTGCAGCGCGCGCGCCAACAGCAGCGTCTCGAGCGAGGGCGCCATGATCGCGAGCAGGCCGGCGATGGTGTAGACGGTCATGCCGCCGAGCAGCACGGGACGGCGGCCGAAGCGGTCCGACAGCGGGCCCATGACGAACTGGCCGACGCCGAAGCCGACCAGGAAGATCGACAGCACCAGCTGCGGACGGTTGGCGTCGACGATGCCGAAGGCGGAGCGGATGTTCGGCAGCGCCGGCAGCATCATGTCCATCGCCAGCGGGTTCAGCGCCATGATGGAAGCAATAATGATGACGAATTCAGGAAAGCCCATCGGGCGGTGGCCTGAGGAGACCCAGGCATCGGCATTGATGTCAGACACTTATCGACCTCTTGGGGAGCCTGAATCATAGCGATCTTGCTGCGCTGCACAATCCGCGTTTTGGGATGGGTGCCCGGCGGTCACAGGTGAGGTAGCCCAGTCAGGACCGGTTGAAGGACGTTTTTCGCCCCAAATACGGTTGCATGAGCAACCATTTTGCTCGTGCCGTGCGAGAAGTTCTGCTATCTCAGCCACCAGAACCTCGCAGGGCCTGCGCGTCGCGGCGGATGTCGATCCTGCGAGAGTAAAAACGGGTACGGGGGAGGCCACATGTCCATCGAACTGTCCGCGCGCTCGCGCGGCGCTGAACTGTCGGATGAGGAACGCAAGGTCCTCACCGCGACGCTCGTCGGCACCACGATCGAATGGTACGACTTCTTCGTCTACGCGCAGGCGGCAGGCCTGGTGTTCGGCGCACTGTTCTTCGCGCCGATGAACCAGAACAATCCGCTGCTGGCGCAGATCGTGTCGTTTGCGACGCTCGGCCTGTCGTTCCTGTTCCGCCCGCTCGGCGCCATCGTCTGCGGTCATCTCGGCGATCGCTTCGGGCGCAAGAACATGCTCGTCGTCACGCTGCTGTTGATGGGGGCTGCGACCGCGCTGGTCGGCATGCTGCCGACCTACGCGCAGATCGGCGCCTGGGCGCCGGCGCTCCTGATCCTGCTGCGCATCCTGCAGGGCTTCTCGGCCGGCGGCGAGTGGGGCGGCGCGGCGCTGATGGCTGTGGAATCGGCACCGCGCGACCGGCGCAGTTTCTTCGGCTCGTTCCCGCAGATCGGCACGCCGCTCGGCATGATCCTGGCGACCGGCGTGTTGTGGCTGCTTACGGCGAGCCTTGGCAAGCAGGCGATGATCGAGTGGGGCTGGCGCATCCCGTTCCTGCTGTCGATCCTGCTGATCGTGGTCGGCATCGTGATCCGCCGGACCGTCGAGGAATCGCCGGTGTTCCAGGCGATGCAGCTCCGGCGCAAGGAATCGGCGGCGCCGATCAAGGAGCTGTTCCGCAACCACAGCAAGGAGATCCTGCGCACCGCATTGATCTTCATGGCCAACAACGCGGCCGGCTACATCCTGATCGCCTTCATCATCAGCTACGGCGCCAACACGCTGAAGATGCCGTCGGAGCAGCTGCTGCTCGGCGGCACGCTGGCGGCCGTGAGTTGGTTCATCTTCACGCTGCTCGGCGGCATCCTCGGCGACAAGATCGGGCGCGTCAGGTGCTTCCAGATCGGCTACGGGCTGATGGTGCTGTGGGCGGTGCCGATGTGGTTCCTGATCGACACCAAGAGCCTGCCACTGTTCTTCCTCGGCGCCGTCGGCCTCACGGTTGCGCTCGGCCTGTCCTACGGTCCGCAGGCGGCGCTCTATGCCGAGTTGTTTCCGGCCAAGGTGCGCTATTCCGGCGTCTCGATCGGCTACGCGCTCGGCGCCATCCTCGGCGGCGCCTTCGCGCCGATGATCGCGCAATGGATCATCGGGACCTACGGCGAATCCTGGCGGGTCGGCGTCTACATCGCGGTGCTCGCGGTGATCTCGCTGGTGACGGTGTCCACGATCAAGGATCCGCAGGGCGTCGATCTGAACGTCAACGACGCGGGCGGGTAACCAGTAAGGCGGATTAGCCCGACGGGTCCGCGCGAAGCGCGGCCCGACGACAGGCTCCGGCGCAATCCGCCATCTGCGGTGGATTACGTCGAAGCCGCCCGGGATTTCCGGCTTTGACCCAAGTGGTCGACCCGCCCTCACGCATCGCCATTCCAAAGCAGGGTTTTCCGGCGCGAATCAGCTGTACGACTGCGAGCGCATGGTGTTCAATCCTTGGAGCTGCCTGCCTGAGTACAGGCAGCTCGGCAGCGTCAACCGGAGGCTTGCGGTCTATCCAGCCTCGCGGCAGCTACGGCGGAAACGGGACATGGTGGCGTCATGAACAGCCTGCCGAATCCGGATCAGGCGGACACACTTCAGTGGACGCGGTCGCCGACCAACGGCGGGGGCGAGGCCCCGCATGCCGAACGCCGCCAGCTTACCGTGGCATTTGTCGACATCGTCGGCTCGACCCCCCTGAGTGAGCGCATCGATCCCGAAGAATTCTTTGCGATTATCAAAACCTACCGCGATATCTGCGACGAGGAGATTCGCCGCTACGGCGGTCATATCGCCAGACTGATCGGCGACGGATTGTTGGCATATTTTGGCGTGCCGCAGGCCCATGAAGATGATCCCGAACGCGCGGTGCGCGCTTCGCTGGCGGTCGCCGCGGCGATCAAGGAACATCAGTTTCCGTTGTCCGATGGCGGCTTCGTCCGCCTTGGTGTGCGGATCGGGGTCAACACGGGGTTGGTGGTCGTCGGCAGCGTGCCCGGCGAGCCCCCCGAGCGGCGGGAAGTGTTCGGCAGCTCCGCGCATGTCGCTGCCCGCCTGCAAGGGCTCGCCAGTGAGAATGGTGTCGTGGTCGGTGCGAGCACTTACGAGCTGACCCGCCGAACGTTCAGCTACGCGCCGCTTGGCAGACGATCGCTCAAGGGGGTGGAGGAGCCGGTCGACGCCTGGAGTGCGGAAGCTCTCGCGTCCAGCGAGAGCAGGTTCGACAGGGCGCAGAGGTTGCCTCTTGCTCCGATGATTAACCGAGCCAGCGAAAGCGCACTGCTCGACGAGATGTGGCGGCAGGCGGTAGCGGGCTCAGGACAGGTCGGCGTCATTTCCGGCGAACCTGGCATAGGCAAGTCACGCCTGATCCGCCAGTTCCGCAGCTCCCTTGATGCGGCTCGGCGCAGCGTTGTGTCGCTGCAATGCTCGCCGTTCCACGTCAACACGCCGCTTGCCCCGGAAATCGAGAGGCTCAGGCGCGTGACCCGCATCCAGGAGGCCGACGACGCAGAACTCGCATTGGCAAAATTGCGCTCGTTTTTGGCAAGAGAAGCCCCCAACGTCGCGGACGCACTCAGCTACTACGGAGCTGTCCTGTCGATACCCGCCTGCCCGGAATACGAACCCGTGGATCTCGGATCTCCCTTTGAGCGCGACCGGGCTTTCGAGGTGTTCATCGATGTTCTCATCGCGGCCTCGCGCAAGCGGCCCATATTGGTTGTCGCGGAGGACGTCCAGTGGATCGACCCGACCACCATCGAACTGGTGGTGCGCATCACAGCTCGCTGTTCCGGCGAGCGGGTTATGATCCTGATCACACATCGCGATGACTACCAGGCAGACTGGTTGTCGGGCTCGGCAGTTCGACGCATTGCTCTGCAAAAGCTGGCACCGCGCGAATGCGAGCAAATGGTGGCCGCCGTTGCAGGCAGCGATATCGTCCCACACCGGATCACCAGCCAGATCGTTGCAAGAACGGATGGCGTGCCACTTTTCATCGAGGAGTTTACGCGGGCCGTGATCGATGCCCGCGCGATCGAGCGCGCCACTGACGGTTTGACGGTGAGCAGGAAATTGCCCGAACCGTTGGTGCCGTCGAGCATTCAAGACTCACTGATGGAGCGCCTTGATCGCCTTGGTCCGGCCAAGCGTGTCGCCCAGATCGCCTCCGTCTTCGGGAGGCAATTCAGTTATGAAGGTATTTTCAACGTACTTCCAGGCAAAGACCAGACGCTGAAACACGCGTTGCGGGCACTGGAGAGCGCAGAGATTGTGTATCGCATCGAGGAGTCCCAAGGCGCCATCTTCGCATTCAAGCACGCGATGATACAGGAAGTCGCCTACTCCTCGCTCCTCAAGGAGGAGCGGCGCGAGCTCCATGCGCGCGTCGCATCATGGCTGCTTCAGGAGGCCGCGATCCGAGAGAGCAGTCAGCCCGCCGTGCTCGGCTATCACTATGCGAGCGCAGGCAACATTCCGGAAGCGATCGAGGCCTGGCTTCAGGCCGGCAAATCGGCCCTCCGCCGATCAGCCACCAAGGAGGCCGTGGCCCATCTGCGCGAAGGCCTCTCGCTGATTCCGAGGCTGCCCGCTTCACAACAGCGCTTCGAGGCTGAAATCGCGCTGCAGTCCAACCTGGCGATGGCCTATACCGCAAACGCAGGGTGGTCGGATCCGCACGTCTATGGATCCTACACGCGTGCACTCAAGCTTTGTGCGAGCCATGGCACCGTTCGCGAGAAGGCGACGGTGCTGTGGGGAAGTACCATAGCGAAGCTGGTAAACTGCGAGCTCACCAAGGGCCTCGAACATGCGGAGGATTTCGTCCGGAGGGCCGAGGAGTGGCACGACGACGAGGCTGCCCTCATGGCGTACACCGCGGCCCTGATCGCCAATTTCTTTCTCGGTCGTCTGGAGCAGGCGAGCGAACTCGCCGCTCTGATCAGCGCCCGCTACAATCCTCGTGATCACGGCAAGCTGGTCCAGATCTATCAGCATGATCCATTGATCGTGTCGCTCGTCTATTCCGGACACATCGAATGGCTGTTGGGTCGGCCCGGCCGGGCCAGAGAGTGCTGTGAGACGGCGCGGCAGCTCGCGAATGAGATCGGGCATCCCTTCATGCTGGCATTTGCTTCCATTCTTGGCGTGTCCGATCACTGGTATGAGGGCGATCTTGCGGCCAACCTTGCCAGCGTCGAACGCGGCCTGAAGGTCGCCGATGAGTATGGCTATCCGATGTACCGGGTCATTGGTCCCTTGTGGGCGACCTCTGCGCTAGCTGCACGAGGCTCTGCGCCGGAAGTGCTCGAGCAACTGTGCGGCCTGCTCGGAAAACTACCCGCCGAGAATCGGTGCATTCAGGTTCCGCTCTATCGAATTCTGCTCGCCACGGAATTCGGGCGGATCGGGCAGATAGAAAGGGCTCGAAGCTTCGCGGCTTCGGCTGAGTCCCTGGTGAAGCAAACTGGCGAGCGCTGGGCTGCTGCCGAGATCTATCGGATCCACGGCTCGCTGATGTGTCAGGAACCATTGCGAGACGACCGGGCTGCCATGCGCTTGTTCAAACGCTCGCTTGCCTCTGCCAGGAAGCTCGGGGCGGTCGGTTGGGAATTGCGCACGGCGATCAGCATCGCGCGCTTGGCCGGCGCCGGCGAGAGCGCATCCAAACGGGCCGAAGCACGAGACCTGCTGATATCGACCCGGGCGAAATTTGCATCTGCGGAAACGTCCCGCGATCTGCGTGAGGCTGACGACCTCGTGAGGTGCTGATCTAAAGCGCGATGAGGGTTGAATCATCATCGCGCTTTAGGGCCGCCGAATGGCCCTCGGCCTGTTTGGCTTGCTTACGTCGTTAGCGATCCCAAATAGCGGATCGCCCGGAGGCTCGGCAGGAACGCATAGGCGCCGCCCTGCGTCGAGACAAATCGCGGCAATCCGCGCAGTCGGATCGTGCTGCCGGACTTGAGCGGCAAGTCGAACCAGCTGCTGTCGGTACCGTTGGCACCCGTGAGCGCATCGTTGGATCCGGTGAGGCGCGGATCCTGCAGGCCAAGGTTCAGCCAATCGCAGGACATGGCCTCGAACTGGGCGCCAAGGTTTGCCCCTATGAAGTTGCCCAGCAGGCCGCGCTCCGGTTCGAGTTGGCGCGGCTGTGTCCGATCATAGGCTGGTCCGTAAGGTACGCCTCGCCGGACAAGGCGCCGGCTGTTGTTCGCCACCCGTTGCACGATCTTTCCACCGCGTGGGTTGCTCCGGCGGATATGGGCTCCAAAGGGGCAACGGGACTCGCCGACGTAGTCGAAATTCGCCGCCTTGACCAGTTCGGGATCAGGCACGTCCGCCGAGAGGGCCAGCGGCGTGCCATCGCGCCATCGGCCGCACAAATTGGCGGCGACGACCTCGCGCAAGGCACTACGAGGCGTCACGCCTTCGATCGAGAAGACTTTGCCGATTTTCGCTTCAGCTCCGGGCGGCAGCAATTCGCCGACGGCCTGCGGCTGCTTGAGCAATTCGTCGGCGGCCTGATCGAGATACGCCTCGAAGCCTGCGACGTCCTGCTTCAACACGCGAAAGGCGTTGAAGGTGCCGTTGTGTCCCAACTCTTCGGGTTCAGGAACCCGCCACCTCAAACCTTCCAGGTTGGTCCGATACCCCAGCAACACGGTGCCGAGCGGAGCCTTGGGTTGTCCGTCGGCATAGCGATCCGCGTCATGAACGCCCTCGAACCTTGGTTGCATGATGTTGTCGCGGTAGCCGAAGTGCACGCGGTCATCGGGGAAGCTGTAGCCCTCGCGGGTGCCGACCAGTGTGACGGCGCTCGTGTCGGCGAGGGCGCGCTTCTGGACGTCGTTCAGCTGCTCGGGCTGCTCGGCGTAGATCGTCGCGATGAGATGGATCCGCTTGGGCTCGTTGAAGGGAGCCGGCCAGGTTTCCGGCGCGCTCGGCCCGACATCCCCGAGCTTCAAGGCGCGGGCGGTCATGCCTTCGATGAATTCGTTCGGGAACATCTCGAGCGAAGCGCTCGGTGTGCCGAGGGTGCGCAATCCCTCGTAGGTCAGGCCGATGTTGAAACAGGTGTCCGGCTTGCTTGCCCCCCAGTCTCCGCTCGTGATCTGCGGAACACCGTCGCTGCGGCCGGATGTCGAGGCGGCGAGCCAGCGCCGGGCCGCCGCGGGATTGGCGACTTCCAGGATGAGGTAGCGCACGTGCGGCTTCTTGGTGTAGCCACGCAAGATATTGCCCTGCAGATCAGCTAACTTGACCATGGCGCTCACCAGCCTAACTCCAATCGTTCGCGGACCTGAGCCGCCGAAAATCCGGGATAGGCCCGGTAGCCGTTGCCGAGCGAGACGTTCGGATTGGCGCGGAGCTGGAGGACCAGTTTGCGCGGAAGCAGGGTCAGATCGTCATGATTACCAGACATAGCCGTGTCACCGTTCAAGGCTTCCTGGTCTCTCAGAAAATCGGTGGCGGTGTCGGGCACCTGGTACAAGTCGCGCTCGTGGATCCATTGGATGAACGCGTCGACATTCTTCTCGCAAGGGGTCACGTCCTCTCCGTCTTCGACGAGTGCCACGACGGCGTTGAACACGCTGCCGATCGTGGCGATGAAGTCACGAATGTAATTGGTGAAATCCCCGTCATAGACGGAGAACATGCAAATATTGTCGCCGACGATGACGAAGCGCGCGAAATGCACGGTGCCGACATTGTTCAATCCGGCATAGATCGCATCCTTGTTTTGCGCGATCGCCAGCGCGGCTTCCGCCCGTCCGATCGGCGACTTGACCTTGAGCGGCATGATTAGATTCATCATGCACTGGACATTGTCACCGTGCTCGAACGACGGATGCGGACCACCGGGCAGAGGCTTCACCGGCGTCTTGTGCGCCCAGTAGGGCACCAGGATCCATGACGCCGCCCGCTTGAAGAAGAGGGTCGTTGGCAGCCAGTCCACAAACCGATCGAGCAAGCCTCCTTCACTTGGCATTATCCGGCCTCCACTTGAAGGGACACCCGCCGCGCATTTCACGCGAGACCTCGTAGGCGCCCAAGCGGGCCTTGAGGATCGGATCCTCGGAGGGGTCGATGCCGGGCGCGAGACGGTTGGGATTGAAGCTGATGCGTTCGCCGGCCTCTTCCTGATTGTCGGCCACCTTGGTCAGCGTGAGGGTGCCCATCGCGATCCGGGTTCGTGTTCCCGGCCAGGGTTTTGTGCAATCGTCGAGCGCATCGCCCGCTTCGCCGATCATCATCATGAGCATGAATCGGGCCGGCCACCGCTGCAGGCGCTCTCGCAGTTCCTCGCGCAGATAGTCATCGCGCGGCGCCTTCTTGGGATCGGTGTTGCAAACGCCTGCGACCGGCTGCCAGGAAAAGCGAACGGGGCGGCGAACGCCATCGGGGGCCGTCACCCAGAAAGTGTGGGCGGCGTGATAGGCCGCGCGGACATAGCTCACCGGCGCGCCGATCAGGCCGACCTGAAATACGCCGAGCTGGGCGAACCGGTGCAGGTCGGCATAACGCAGCGCGCCCGCATCGACGCTCTCGGTTTCGCCCGGGTACGGATTGCGCGGAGGGAACTTGAGCTGCAAGAGGTCGCGAATCTTCTGCAACCAGCATTCTTTTTTATATGGCGCCAGCTTCGCGATCTTCGAGAATTCGAAGAAGTCATCGACATTGCGGACGAAGAATTCGCCGAGCGTCGTGCCGATCAGGTCGCTCGCCAGCCCGTTCGACAGATGAAAACGTGTCGCCATGCCCCGGACATCGGACCATCCATCGTGCCGGTCCGGTCCACCCAATCCGTTGGAGAACCTCACCGAAGCGTCGACAGGCGTGCCATTGAAGTGCTCTGCGATGCAATAGGTGCGCGCCACATCCGACGCCACGAATTTGCCTTCCACGCCGATGCCGAGCGTGTGAACCGGCCGCTGACCGGGGACGGGCTTCGGCAAATTGTCAATGATGGCCTGGACGAGCCGCTGTGATACCGATGCATCGACCATGCCCCGCTCCATTGGACGGACCGCTGAGGGTGTGCCGTTGGTGCGCTCAGTGCTTTAGCGTTGTCGATCGAATTCAGCCTGCGCCCCTGGCCTCAATGGTACATTCGATCGCCGGCCGGATGTGTGATGTGGTTCACAAAGTTTGCCGAATTGAGCGCCGCGCGATCCCTAACCGACCCCGAGCATCGCCTTCAATTTCGCCATCGCACTATCCGGCGTCGTCAGCACCGGCCTGCCGGCTGAACGTTCACGACGCGGGGGCGTTATCTGCTTAGCCGCAACGTCAGCGGCTCCTCGGAGGAGCTATCGGTTACGTCGATGTCGATCCTGCCGCGAGCTCCATCGGGTGAATGGCCTTCGACCGTAAACGATCCTGCCGGCAGCGACAGATAGAATGTTCCCTGGTCGTCGGCGCGAATGCCGATTTCCGGCACGGCCGCGGTGCCGTGCACGACGGCGATCAGCGCGCCCGCGACGGGGCGCCCGCCGGCGTCGACGACAATTCCCCGCTTGCGAAACTGGGTTGGCATGTTGAACGAGGCGCCCGGGAACGAGATGAATTCACGGAGGCTACGCGGCGTAGGGCGTCGGATGCGTTCCCTCCACAGCCTTTGCCAGCATAGCCTGCCACTTGCCGAATGCATCGACAAGCTCGACGAAATCGGACGATCGTGCGCTCCTGCGATCGACCAGCTTCGAATAGGCCGTAATCGCTTCGGGCAGGCTGCCGGCTTCGTCGGCCAGCGCGAGGATCTCGTGGCCGTCGGACAATTCCCTGCCGCGCCAGCGCGGCTTGCTGGATCCGAAATAGCTTTCCACCGACGACCACCAGGTGCTCTGGCTCGGCACCTTGCCGTCGAACGCGCGGGTCAGGGCGTGCCCGAGCGGTTCGAGCCAGTCGGGGTGCGTGAGGGCAAGTATCCGCAAGATGCCCACCGCGCCGCGCTGCGAGCCGGTTTCCACGATCGCGCGGGCGACCGTGGCAAACTGCCGGGTCAACGACGAGTCCGCGATGACGGATGTGATGGCGTAACTTGACGTCTGGTTCAGGAAATCATCCGCAAGCGCCCGAAGATCGTGCAGCGGAGCCGGGGCGCCTTTCAGGTCCCTGTCATCGAGCGTTGCCGCAAGGGCCTTCTGCAGGCCCTGCAACTCGAGACCGCAGACGGTGGAGAAATAGCTCTCGAAGTCCAACCGCCGCATGATGCCGCGTTCCGGCTGATCGTCGTGGAAAACTAGGACACGCAATGCGCCGCTGGTCGTTGCCGCCGCCGGCAGTCTGCGGTTCTGCGCGCTCATGACGGTAATCGTATCCATCAGCCTTCGACTGAGCTCACGGTGCCCGAAGTCGGGGAAGCTGACGGCGGAGTGGATGACGAAGGCGGACAGGTCCCAGAATGGTTCGTTCAGCTTCGAGGCGTGGCCGATGTCGAGGTCAGGCAGGGCGAAACCTGCCTTCAGGGTTTGCTCGGCCATCTGCGGATCGCGGGTCGCCAGGCGCAATGCAAATCGCAGCGGTGATCCGGCCTGTTCATCGATCGTGCGCGCGGTGTCAAAATTGCTGGCCCGTAGCGCCTCGATCGCTTGGGCAAGGACTCCACTCGATAGTTGCCAACCTGCCGTGTCGCGCAACGCTCGCCAGCGGCCGGATCGATAGAGGGTTTCCCATTGCAGGCCGAGCAGCTCGGGAGGATTCTTTTCCGACTGTTGCACCCCGTCGATCACGTCCTTCAAGCCGGCGATCAATCCGCGCTGCAGGAAGCGCTTGCCGAACGAGACCAGCACTCCGAGCTGGACGGAGGTTGGCAACGTCTGCAGCGCCTGCATGCCAACACTTCGGCCGAGCCGGGCCTTGAGATAGATTTGGGCAAGGCCCCTGAGGTCGACAACGGCGCCGGCGAGAAGCGGGCCGACCGCCGGCGTCCAGAGCCTATCTGCCTCCTCGATGTTGAGATCGCCGCCGAGCAGGAGATGATAGATCGTCTCTGCTCGCGCATCGTTGCTCGTCACCGCGCGCTCGCGGAAATAATCGGCCGCAATCCGATTGGCGTCCTCGAATTTCTGCCGATCCCGCCGGCGCATCAAATCCAGCATCGCCAGCCGGACTTCCGGCCGGTGCCGCACGACGCCATCGCCCGCGGCGTTGACCAGCCAGCGTTCGCGCGCGAGCAGGTCGAACAGCCTTTTCTCCGCGCCCTTCGGCAGGCTGTCGGGCTTGTCGATGAGGCCGCTGGCCGGCGCCATGACGTGGCGAATGATTTCGGGTGTGATGGCGCGGACTACGAGCCCGGGAACAACGAGGCCCTCGATCTCCTTGCTGCCGAGATGCTTGATCATCCGGTTGACCAGAATCCCTGTCACCCTGAGACTGTCGAGCAGTCCGTCCTGCGAGCCGTCCTCGCTCGGGCCGTCCTTCAAGTCCTGGATTATCTCATCGAGCAGGTTGGCTCGCTCCGAAGGCTCTCGTTCCTTGAGCCAGTTCATCACGATCGTCACGTCGAGCGGGCTGCCCCGCAGCGGCTTTGCCAGCGCGCTGATCTGCGGTTTTGTGAGTCCGATCCGGTCGGTCTCGTTGCGGCGGGCGATCAGCCGCGCCGTGGCGGCAAGCGGCAGCGGCCCGAGCGTGATCGGCTGCTGGCTGGTTGCGAGTTCCGGCGCACCGGCCCGGCCTGCGACCACGATCCGCAGGTTGGTCCAAGGCGCCGCATGCTGCTCCTGGTTCTCCGGCTTCGGCGCCCGCAGCGTCGCGATCAGGTTCGTCACGCCCGCCACCGCGGCATCGTCATATTGAACGATCTCGAAGGTGTCGAACACGAGCAAGACCGGTGCCCGATCCTGGTTGACCGATTCCACGATGGTCTTGAGGGAGAAGCAGCACGCGTTCAGGCGTGAACGCGTGCGATCCTCGCGCGATCGCTCTCCCGGGTTGGCGGCAAGGATATCGATCGAGTTGCGCAGTTCCTGCCGAAGGTTGGAAAGTTGCGGTTCGATTTGCGGAAACCAGGTACCGAACTGCACGGCAATATCGATCAGCAGCTGCATCGGTTCGCGCGGTGCGAGAGCCGCGCGATCGAAGTCGAGATAGGCGAATGGAAAGTCGAGGCCCGGGAACAGTGCGTGATCGAGAATGAATTTGGCGACAAGGCTCGATTTGCCGATGCCGCCGATGCCTTCGACAATGAGGGGCTCGTTCGAAGTGTCGCTTGAGGACACCTTCTGCCACAGCGAATGGAACGTCCGCGTCACATAATCCTTGAGTTGCTCGGGTGGGACGATCCCGACATAGGCGCGCAGATCCTCGGTCTGCTTGTCGCGCCCGAGGATCCGGTCATTGTGGCCGTCGGCGCCGTCTTCCAGGCTGCGTCCGACCAATAGCCGGAACGGGTCGAGCAATTCGCGCTTGGCGATCTCGCGGCGGATGTCGCCGCTCGGCGGCATCGGCGCGAGTTGCGTTCCCGCAAGCCAATCCGACACGGTCGCGAGCGTCTGCAGTTCGGGAGTGCTCAGCGTGCCCTGTTCCGGTACCGTTCCCTTGAGGACCTGCCGCAGCATGCTGCCCTCGGGGTCGGCAGGATCCGGCGCCATGTCGGTGGCGGTCTGTAGCGCATTCGATTGCGCCTGTGTCAGCACGCGTTGGCGGACGGCGGATTTGAGTTGCCACATTTGGCGGCCCTGCGACGGGACGACCTCGCTTTGCGCAAGCAGCTCCTTCAAATCGGGCCCGGATGAGCCGCCCTCGTCCGCAGCGAAGCCGAGATCGGAGGGCAGGAAGGTGCCGCGCACCGCGGCGTCGAGCAGCTTGCCAGAGTCGTTGGACGTGACGGTCGCCTGAATCGATTCGGCGACGTCGCGCGTACGTTTCAACCGGCGTTCGAATGCGTCCGTGTCGATGCCGGCGTTGCGGAGCCCTGCGACGACGTCCTCCATCGGAGGTTCTTCCGGAAGAAATGCCATGCCTAGCTCTCGCGCAAGATTTCGATTGCATCGACCGCGCCACTCGCCATGGCCTTCAGTCTCAGCAGGGGATCGCGAAGGTCGCCCCAGCCTTTCTTTTCTGCGAACTTGAACATCTTCTGCGCTTTGACTTCCATCTCAGCGCACCGCACGTCATCTGCCCCGGAGCTGACGAACGCCGAGCCGACACATGTCGTCCAGGCGTCAATGCCAATGGTCTGTTGGGAAATCGTGTCCAGCTCGTATTCGATCGACTTGTCGCGAACGAAATCGGGGACATGCCCGACCAAGAGCCAGCGCAGGGCGCGCAAGCCCGGCCCCATGACGCCTTGGGTATCGGTCACGCCGATCATTCCCGCTATCAGTTCGGTGAGACCCGCCTTTGGCGGGAATTTGTGAATGTCATCGATCGCAATCCAGATCAATTCATGCAGGACGACCAGTGGTCCCAGCGCCGGTCCGGCCTGATCGGTGCTTGGCTCGCTCACTGCCAGGCCGGCCTTGCTTGCGCGTTCTGTCAGGAGATCGCCAAACCATTTGGGCAACTGATTGGCGTACCAGCGATTTCGTTGGCGCTCGTCGGTGGGCTTGTCGGGTATGCCGTCCATGGTGGTCAGTCCGACGCGTCGACCGAGCTCGCGGAGGAATTCTTCGGGCTCCATGTTGCAGATCTTCTCGGCGTCGAATTCGACGACAGTCGCGGGCCGCCGACGCGCGATAGCGCGCAGGATCCGGGTTGAGAAGCTCTTGCCGTTCTTGCCGATGGCTGCGCCGGCGCTGTCCTCACCGACCACGACCACGCGCTTGGCGGCACGTGGATTGAACAGGGTGAAAACAGCCTCCTTGAAGTCGGTTCGGCCCAGAATCGGTTCAGGGGCGTGTGGATCGTCGGTGAGCGACCAAAGGCCGCCGTCGGTCTTGAACGGTAGCTGCGATTCCGCGAGCAATGCAGGCCGCGACGCGCCGATCGCCGCGACCACCGGAGCGATGAAGATCCCCTGATTGCTCCTGATGTTCTGGCCGTTGGCAGGAAAGCCGGCATTGTGAAAGGCAACGACGTCCGGGTTGGCATCGAAGCAGGGCGACCCCGATGAACCCGCCGCCGCGTTGGTCGAATAGAATAGCCGCGTGATCCCGGCATCGTGTGAGACGAAATCGCCTTTGTCGAACATTTGGGCGCCGCCGCCCGGGTGCTGCAAGATCGCAAGCGCGCTTCGCGGGACCGGTGGGCGTGCCGTACCGTTGAGCTTCTGCCAGCCGCGCAGCCGGCCACCGCCGGAGCCTGCCGAAGCCGATCCCACGCGCTTGGCCAGCCGGATGACGGCGCAGTCAAGGCAATCGCTCACCGGAGGTGGCCCAAATATTTGTTGGACGCCGTCGTTCGGATGCTGCGGGCTGGACCATTCGAGCCAGTTCGGTGCCGCCCACACGACCTCGACGCCAAGCGGCGGCGCATGGATATCGAGCGGGCCCGCCGCGGACCAATAGTCGAACACGAAAGCCAGTCGGGCGGCGGAGCCGGCCAAGATTTGATCGTGCGTCACAACCCCGCCCCCAGGGCCAATGGCAGCAACCTCATTGACCAACCCATGGCTCGCCGGGACATGTCGCGCGGTCATCACGAGATCGGCAGCGATCAGAAAGCCGGTGCCGACGATCTCGGCCTGACCGGTAGCTCGGTCGTCGATCCAAATCGCGCACACGCGATAGCGCGCGGCATCCATGCCATCGAAGAACGACTTCGAGCTGAGGAAGGGTTGCACGCGGTTCGTGAGGCTCTGTAGGTTGCCTGGATCGGCTATCCCATCATGATCTACTTGGATCTGCCCCGCGAGAATGCCTTTCAGGACGTGATCGCCGCCGCCGCGATTGAAGAGTTCGACGCGAAAGCGATTCATCCGGCCTGCGTGGCTCTCCAGGTCGGCCACCAGGGCTTCCATCAGCTTCGGCATGTCGTTCAGATCGTTCGGCGCCAGCAGCGGAATATAGTTCTTGCGGGTATTGGCTGGCGTGTCCGCCGGCAGGATCGCGTCCACCGCGCTTGCAATCATCGACCACGACGCGTATCGGGCCAATACTTTGGGGAAAACCTGCTTTGAAAAACCGTCTGCCATGGCTAGACGCCCCAACCGTCCGAGAGGCTCTTGACGATCGCCGGATGGTTGGCGACGGCGGCAAGCATGACGGCTTCGTTGCGCTCGCCGGGATTGCCGAAATAATGCAGCCCGACCGCCTGGAGCGAGCCGAACTCGATCAACGGGCTTCCTGACGACCCGTTGGTGGTCGAGCAATCATGCGTCAGGACATCGGTCCCCAGCACGCCGCTGCAAAAGCCCGGGCTGAAGCGCTTGGTGCCGTCGAGCGCGCCGAACACCGTCACGACGTTGCGGTCGCTCTGCAGGTCCTTGACCGGGTGTCCGGCCGCGAAGATCTTCGTGTCGGTCCAGTTCGACCGCTTCGCCAGATCGAGCGTGATCGGCGACGGCGGCACGCTGCCGCCGGCCGGCACTTTCAGCGTGAAGATCGCAATATCGGGCGTTTCGCTGTCCTCGACATACATCACGTTGTCGACGTCAAACCGCACCTTGCGATCCACATCGTTCTCGAATGCGAAATCCACAACGGCGCGCTTGCCCGGGATCATCCGCCAGCCGTCGCGAGGATCGTTGCCCGCCAATGCCAGGTTTTGCCGCGCGAGCAGCTTGCCGACATGGGCGTTGGTGACGAGTGTATTGTTGCCGATCATCCAACCGGTTGCGATCGGAGCAAGACTGTCCTCGGAACTGCCGAGCATGATGCAACCGACCCGCGCGCAGATGTCGTGCAGGCGGTTCACCTCCAATGACATGGTGGTGATCCAGAACTCGTCGGCGATGCGGTCCGCGCCGGTTTCCTGGGTTTGCGGCGTGTCGTGGCGCACGAACCATGCCGGCCGGCCGGTCACAAGGATGACGGCCTCGGTAAAGGCCATGGTCTCAGGCTTGAGATCCGCCTGACGGATATCGCCCTTGATCAGCCCGCGGGCGGTGAGCAGGCCGTCGCGCGCCATCCTGGCCGCAGTCGCTTCGGCAAGCTCGGAATGCTCTGGCGCGGCGGCCTTCAGTTGCGCAGCAATGTGGCGTTCGAATCTGTCCTGCGAAGGCAGCACGGGTTGCAGCGATTCCGTGTTTCCCTCGCTCAGGCGCATCCGGCGGATCGCACCGACAAGCCGCGCGGCCCGTTCGTCGGACGATTCCGGATAACGCGGTTTCATGACGGTGCGACCATGACGCGCCTCAGGCTGAAGCTGCGGCGAGCCACTCTCTCACTGTCGCAACGATCTCGGCAGAGAGGCGCGGACCCGAATTCGCGGTGATTCCGAGGCTTGGTGCAGTTCCGCCGGTGCCATAGGCGTGGACTGCAACGGCCTGCGGCTCGGCTGTCGCGGAGTCCTGGACCCACACCGGCGAACCGCTCTGTCCGCCATAGGTGTCGACGTCGTAATAGATGCGGCGCGCCGACGAGCGCAGCACTCGATTGGCGTGGAAATACTGGCTGCGCCCGTTGTCGAGATCGGCCGGGTAGCCGGAGATGTTGACCAGCGCGTTTTGCAGGTCGGCATCCGACAGCGAGGCGATCTTGAAATAGCCGACGGTGTCTCCGAGCGGTTTGCTGATCTGGATGCAGCCGATGTCATAGTCCGGGTCTGCCGACGTAATCCACTGCTGCAAAGCGAAGAACTTTGTCGCCGTGACGGTGCTGTAAGGAAAGGTTCCGCCGTTTCGGCCGGGCGAAACCTCGATCGAGCCGATCCATCCGTTGAAGTCGGAAGAGCTATGGACGCAATGCCCCGCGGTCAGAAGCGTCCGCGGGCCGATGAACCATCCGGTGCCGATGAACGTGGACGTCAGCGGCGCGCGCGAAATGAGCTTGAGCCCCGCGATCATCCGCCAGGGCCGGGCCTTTGTTTCGGTGATCTTGACGCGGTCATCCTCGCCGATGATCGTCTCAAATCCGACGCGGACACCCTTGGGCTTGATGGGCTTCTCGCGTTTTCCGAACACCAGCAGATCGGCGTCCGTCTGGACCGGATCGGCTGGATCGCTGCCGGCGCTGCTCGCGGTTTCCAGGACCTCGAAGGCAGGGCTGTTCTCGCTGGCCTGCTCGGCGGACGCCGAGGACCACTGCAATGCCTTGTTCATGTCTGAAATGCCTTTTTCATAATGTTCACATTGTTCATAGTGTTCCTCCGCACCTCGCCCGGCCTTGAAAAAAGCGGCCAGCGCCACGCGGTCAATACTCGCACTTTAGTTGTACTGCAGGGAAATGCAATAAAACTCGCTTGCGCGCTCTTGGCGCCACGGCCGCTATTGACAGCCAGCCTGCCATCTGCATCCTGAGGTAGTATTTGAATTTCCGCTATTTTTTGTCCGAGGCTGGCGTTCGCCTCTGCGCCGCGGTTTGGCTGAACAACTAGTTTTAGATCAAAAGATTGGGAGAAGACGGTGGCAAAACGAAAGAAGACCGGCAAGTCGTCGCGCAAAGCGCCGTCCAGGGCTCCATCGAAGGCTCCATCGAAGGCATCGTCCAAGACCCGGGTCACGAAGAAGCGTGCTGCCAGAGGCGGGGCGGGCGGCCGCGAGATGGCTGAGGCCGCGGGGCCGGTTACTCTCGAGCAGGCGCGGGAACTTGCCGGCGTTTCGCGGCCGAAGCGGGCGATATCGGCGGCCCGCGAAACCGCCGGGGTGCCGGCGGAGGCGCCGTCGATCCGTGAGGTCGGCGAGCAGCGCGAGAAGTTGCGGGAGGAGCAGCGCGAGGAACGCGCACGCCGCATCGATGACTACAAGGCGGTGATGGATATCATGAAGGCGCGCGGAGCGCTCCCGCCGGGAAAGCGCGGAGCCGGCGGCCGCGAGACCGCCGCGGAAAGCGGTGAGTCGTTTGAACCCCTGCGAATCTTCGCCGAAGGCGACTCCTGGTTCGACTATCCGGTCCCGCTGTTTGGCGGTGGCATCGTTCCCCGGCTGGAGAACCTCCTGGGGGTGCCGATCCTGAACCTGGCAAAGGCCGGTGACGAGGTTCGCTACATGCTCGGCGTTGAAGAGCGAAAGGTCATGATCGAGCATCTCAGCAATGGCAGCCCTTCGGGCGACCCCTGGGATGTGCTGCTGTTCTCCGGTGGCGGCAACGACATTGTCGACAATCCGATGGCGCTTTGGGTGAAGGACTGGAATCCGGCGCTGCCCCCGGCGGGCCAGATCAACCAGCCGCGCTTTGATGCAGCGCTGGTGTTGGTGCGCGCCGGCTACGAGGATCTGATCACGCTGCGCAATCAGCTCAGTCCGGATACGGTTCTGGTCTTTCACGGCTATGATTTCGCAATCCCCGACGGTCGTGGTGTCTGCAGCTTCGGACCTTGGCTCAAGCCGACCTTCGATCTTCGAAAATTCCCGACGATCGCTGCAGGCCAGGCCGTCGTTCGCGTGATGCTCGAGCAATTCGAAAAGATGCTGGTGTCGTTGAGCGGACCCAAGGCGATCGTGATGCCGACGCAGGGTGTGCTGGTGCCGCAAACCGCGTCGTGGGCCAACGAGCTGCATCCCGCCAAGGCAGGCTTCCAGCAATTCGCGCAGCTGTATCACGACAAGCTGAAGGCAATGTTCCCGGCACGCGTGGCGTGAGCCACTGCTCGGCGCGGTCTGATCAGCCCGTTACGCCAAGCAGCGCCTTCAATTTCATGACGGCGCTGTCGGGCGTCGTCAGCACCGGCTTTCCCGTGACCTCGGCGACGCGTTCCGCCGCGGGAGCCATGCTGTACTGCGCGAGTGCGATCAGATCGCAGTCGCGCAGGTCCTTGGAGGCCTCGACCACGAGGTGATCGTGCTCGGCCCGGTCGCCGCGGTCGAGCGCGGCTAGCGCATCCTCGGCGAGTTTTGGTACCAGCTGGACCGACGACGGAAACTCCGGCGGCGTCGAGACCAGCGTCGGCGGGAAGGTCGAGAGCAGGCCGATCTTCTTCCCCTTGGCGACCGCCTGTTCGATCATCGCCTCGTTCGGCTTCAGCACCGGCATCGGCGCGTGCTCGCGCGCCACCGCTTCGATGCAGGGACCGAACGCGGAGCAGGTGAACAGGATGCCGTCGGCGCCGGTCGAGGCCGCATAGCGGCCCATGGTGAGAAAACGCTCGGTCATGCGCGCGGTGAGCTTGCCGTCCTGTGCGAGATCGGCCGACAGACTGTCGTCGAGCAGGTTCATCAGCCGCGCCTGCGGCCACAATCTTGCGAACGACGCCTCGATCGGAACGATCGAGTGCTTCAGAGCGTGGATCAGGGTGATGCGCATGGTCGGTGCTTCTTGTCCCTCTTCCCGTTCTTCACGGGGAGAGGGTTGGGGTGAGGGGCTCTATCCGAGGAATCGGTGAGAGTGGTTATGCGGAGACTCCCCCTCACCCGGATTGCATCTTGCGATGCAATCCGACCTCTCCCCGCAAGCGGGGCGAGGTGACTTCTTACTTGAACGGAATCGCGTACATCAGGCCGCCCTTGCTCCAGGTGCCGTTGAGGCCGCGCTCGAGCTTCAGCGGGCTTGCCTTGCCGACATTGCGCTCGAATATTTCGCCGTAATTGCCGCCGGCCTTGATCGCCCCAACCAGCCATTTGTTGTCGAGGCCGAGCCGCGAGCCGAGGTCGCCCGATGCGCCGAGCAGGCGCTGGATCGCTGGCGTTTGCGACTTCGTCATCTCGTCGGCATTGGCTTGGGTGACGCCGAGCTCTTCGGCCTCGACCAGGCCGTAATGCAGCGAGGTGATGATGTCGCTCCACACCTCGTCGCCGTTGCGGGTGAATGGGCCGAGCGGCTCCTTGCTGATGGTCTGCGGCAGCACGACATAGTCGTCGGCCTTCGGCGCTGCGGTCGCAACCGCGCCGGCGAGCGCGGAGGCGTCCTGGGTCATGGCATCGCAACGGCCGCCGAAGAAGGTCTGGTACATGGTGTCGACGCGGTCGAACACCAAAGGCTTCCAGTCGATGCCGTTGGCGCGGCCGTAATCGCCGAGCGTCACCTCATGCGTGGTGCCCTGCGCGACGCAGACGGTGGCGCCGTTGAGGCCCTTGAGGTCCTTCACGCCGGTGTCCTTCTTCACCACAAAACCCTGGCCGTCGTAGAAATTGACCGGGCCCTGGCGCAGGCCGAGCGTGGTGCCGCGCAGATAGGTCTGCGTCGAGTTGCGATAGAGCACGTCGATCTCGCCCGACTGCAGCGCCGTGAAGCGGTTCTGCGCGGTGAGCGCGACGTAGCGCACCTTGCTGGCGTCGCCGAGCACGCCGGCCGCCAGCGCGCGGCAATAGTCGACGTCGAGCCCCTTGTAATTGCCTTGCGAGTCCGGCGCCGAAAAACCGGCAAAACCGGCGCTGACGCCGCACACCAAGGTGCCGCGCTGCTTGACGGTGTCGAGCGTCGCCGCGGTGGCGCTTGATACGCCGGCGACGAGCAAAGTTGCAGTGATAATGCCCCTGTACATGGTACTCCTCCTCCTACTGACCAATATCTTTCAACGCACTGTCGACGGCAGCGCCGAGCCGTTCGACGATCATGTCGATATCGCCTGACGTGGCGATATAGGGCGGGGCGAGCAGCACATGGTCGCCGCTCTGGCCATCGGCGGTGCCGCCGGACGGGTAGCAGGCGAGCCCGCCGGCAAAGGCGGACGACTTGATCCGCGCATGCAATTTCAGTTTGGGGTCGAACGGCTGCCGCGTGGCTCGGTCGGCGACGAGCTCGATGCCCCAGAACAGACCGCGGCCCCTGATGTCGCCGACATGGCGGTGATTGCCGAAGCGCTCGACGAGCCGCTGCTCGAGTTGCCTGCCGCGCGCCTTGACCTGGTCGAGCAGCTTCTCGTCGCTGATGATCTTTTGCACCTCGAGCGCGGCGGCGCAGGCCAAGGGATGCGCCAGATAGGTATGGCCGTGCTGGAACGCGCCGGAGCCGCTGCGTACGGTGTCGACGATGGTGCCGCTGGCGAGCATTGCGCCGATCGGCTGATAGCCGCCGCCGAGGCCCTTGGCGATCGCCTGGATGTCGGGCGCGATGCCTTCCTGTTCCCACGCATGCAACGTGCCGGTGCGGCCCATGCCGCACATGACTTCGTCGAGGATCAAGAGCGCGCCATGGCGATTGCAGATCTCGCGCACCGCCTTGAAGTAACCCTCCGGCGCCGTCACCGCGCCGGCGGTGGCGCCGACCACCGGCTCGGCGATGAAGGCTGCGACGGTGTCGGGGCCGAGGCGCTGGAATTCGGCTTCAAGGTCCGCCGCGAGCCGCGCCACGAAACCGGCTTCCGACTCGTCGTCAAGCTTCTCGTGATAGGCGAACGCCGGGGTGACATGGCTGAACGCCGGCGACAGCAGCGGCGCATAGGGCTCGCGGCGCCAGGCGTTGCCGCCGGCCGACAGCGCGCCCAGCGTGTTGCCGTGATAGCTCTGGCGGCGTGCGATGAAGCGCGCGCGCCTCGGTTCGCCGCGCTCGATGAAATATTGCCGCGCCAGCTTGATCGAAGCCTCGATCGCCTCCGAGCCGCCGCTGACGAAATACGCATACGCCAGTCCGCCCGGCTCATGGCCGACCAGCCGCTCGGCGAGTTCTTCCGCCGGCGCCGACGAGAAGAAACCGGTGTGGGCATAGGCGAGGGTCGAGGCCTGCTTTGCGATCGCAGCTAACACGCGCGGATGCTGGTGGCCGAGGCAGGACACCGCGGCACCGCCGGAAGAATCCAGGATGCGGCGGCCGTCCTCGGCGATCAGCCAGACACCGTCGCCGCCGATGGCCTTTGGCGGGGTTTCGCGCAGGCTTCGATGCATCACGCGGCTCTTGGGGGCGGCCATGACAGTCATCCTTTCTCGACAAAATATTGCGACATCTCGGCCAAACGGCCCTCGGTCTGTTCCAGCTTGCGTTTTGCGGCCGCGCCGCCCAGCGTGAAGGTGACGGCAGCCAGCGACTGCGCGATCGCGATCGCGCCGGTCAGGCTCGGGAAGAAGCCGGGCGAGGCGGCGGCCTCGAACAACAGCAGGTGGTCGGCCCCCTCGGCCATCGGCGCGCTGATCGTATCTGAAATCGCGATCAGCGTGGCGCCGGCCTGATGCGCCGCGCGCGCCGTCTCGACGCTGACCGTTGTGTAGGGCGCGAAGCCGAGCACGACCACGGCGTCATCGGCGCGGAACGCGCCGTGGTCGAGATCGAACGGCCCGGAGCCGCCGACCAGTTGCACCGCGTCAGGACGGAACAGGCGGAGCTGGTACGTCAGCAGTTCCGCGACGCTGCGGCAGCTGCGAAAGCCTGATATCCAGATGCGGTTTGCGCTGTGCAATGCACGTGCGGCCTCGGCAATCGCGCTCGACGAGATGCGCGCAAGGCCGGCAGCTTCGGCCTCCAGCTTTTCGTTGACCAGCGTGACATCGGCGTTCGGGCCGGCGCGGCGGCTTTTGGCGCGGCCGGAGAACGGCGAGACCTGCGCGGGCCGGCGCGCCTCTGTCAGCGCGGCACGCAATTCATCCCAGCCGGAATAGCCGAGCGCCTTGGCAAGACGGGTGAAGGACGCGGGATCGGCGCCGGCGACGGAGGCGAGGTCGCGCATCGAGCGCGTGGTGGCGTCGTAATCATTGGCTGCGACAAAACGACCGACCTCCTGCAACCGCATAGGCAGCGACGGCAGCGCGCTGCACAATTCGTTGAGGGGCGATGGTTTCGGCTGAACCTGGGCCATGAAACATATGTTGCATGAATCCAGATTTGGTGCAACATATGAAGTGCGCAGTTCAATTTTGACGCGTTTTCTTCACGCGAACCGGTATCCACTTCGCTCGAAAATGCTCTTGCGATCGTTTCTCGGGGATCCTTGTGCTGTGACGACATCGACGCCGAAACCTCCTCCCACGCGGCCCTGGCGCTTGTCGCTTGATGATCCGCGTATCGCCGGTCTGTTCTGGCAGATTGTGGTGGTCGGCATCGCGATCGCAATCGTCGCCTGGCTGTGGTCGAACGCCGTCCATAATCTTTCGGTGCGCCGCATCTCGACCGGCTTCGCCTTCCTCGGCCGTGAAGCCGGGATGCCGATCGCCGACAGCTGGATCGACTACAGCCCCAAGAACACCTATCTGCGCGCCTTCCTCGTCGGCCTCGTCAACACGATGCGTGTCGCCGTGATCGGCATTGTGCTCGCGACCGTGATCGGCACGCTGGTCGGGATCGCGCGGCTGTCGTCGAACTGGCTGCTGTCGCGGCTCGCGGCCGTCTATGTCGAGGTGCTGCGCGGCCTGCCGATCCTGCTGCAATTGTTGTTCTGGTACGTGCTGATGCAGGGGCTGCCGGCGGCGCGGCAGGCATGGCAGCCGGTCGAGGGCGTGTTCCTGTCGAACCGCGGTCTCATCATCCCATCCGTCCCGCTGCACGAGGCCAATTGGTGGACGATCCTCGCACTCGTTGCCGGGCTGCTCGTCCTCTATCTGATCAGGCGTCGCCTGATCGGCCAGCAAATGCTGGACGGCAAGGTGCGGCCGGCCTGGCCCTATGCGCTCGGCCTTGTGGGCGTGCTGCCCGTGCTGGTGTCGTATCTCGCGGGCGCGAGCTGGGGCATCGAATTTCCCGAGCTGCGCGGCTTCAATTTTGTCGGCGGCTCGACATTGGCGCCGGAATATTTTGCGCTGCTGATCGCGCTCGTCACCTACACCTCGGCCTTCATCGCCGAGATCGTGCGCAGCGGCATCCAGGCGGTGCCGCGCGGGCAATCAGATGCCGCCAAGGCGCTCGGCCTGAAACGCGGCTTCGTGCTGCAACACATCGTGTTGCCGCAGGCGCTGCGCGTCATCATCCCGCCGATGACGAGCCAGTATTTGAACCTGACCAAGAATTCCTCGCTCGCGGTCGCCGTCGGCTATCAGGACATCGTCTCGATTGCCAACACCACGCTGAACCAGACCGGGCAGGCGATCGAGTCGATCGCGCTGATCATGATGGTGTTCCTCACCATCAGCCTCGGCATCAGCTTCTTCATGAACTGGTATAATGCGCGGATCGCGCTGGTGGAGCGCTGAGATGAGCTCGGTCGCGCACGTCCCGCAAGATCCACTGCCGATCGGCCGGTCGCGCGCGCCGCGGACGCTCAGCGGCCAGATCATCGCATGGGTGCGCGCCAATCTGTTCCCCTCGATCCCCTCGAGCATCGCGACGCTGCTGATGTTGGCCGTGCTCGGCAAGGCCTGCATCAGCCTCTGGCAGTGGGGTGTCGCCAACGCGGTCTGGACCGTCTCCGGCAGCGATACCAGCGCGTGCCGCGCGGCGCACGGATTGGGAGCCTGCTGGGCGGTGATCCCCGAGAAATACCGCTTCATCCTGTTCGGCACCTATCCGTTCGACGAGCAGTGGCGGCCGGCGCTTGCGGTTGCGATCTTCATCGCGCTGTTCGCCGTATCGAGCCGCCGCGGCTTCTGGCGCAAGGAGCTGATCCTGTTCTGGGCCGCGGCGCTGGTCGCAATCGGCCTCCTGATGTGGGGCGGCATTCTCGGAATGTCCTTCGTCACGCAGGACCGCTGGGGCGGCCTGCCGGTGACGCTGATCCTCGCCACTTTCGGGCTCGCCTTCGGCTTTCCACTCGGAATCCTGGTCGCGCTCGGCCGCCGCTCAAAACTGCCGGCGATCCGCTCGCTCTGCGTGCTCTATGTCGAGCTGATCCGCGGCGTGCCGTTGATCAGCCTGCTGTTCATGGCAAGCGTGATGTTTCCGCTGTTCATGCCCGACGGCGTCAACATCGACAAATTGCTGCGGGCGCAGATCGCCTTCATCCTCTATGCCGGCGCCTACCTTGCCGAAGTGGTGCGCGGCGGCCTGCAGGCGGTGCCGCGCGGGCAATATGAGGCTGCTGACGCGATCGGGCTGTCCTACTGGCAGAAGAACGCGCTGATCGTGCTGCCGCAGGCGATTCGCCACGTCATCCCGCCGCTGGTCAACACCTTCATCGCCTTCTTCAAGGACACCAGCCTGGTCCTGATCATCGGCATCTTCGACTTGCTGACGACCGCGAAGACCGCGATCGTCGATCCGGCCTGGCAGTCCTTCAGCGTCGAGGTCTACGTCTTCGTCGGCGTGATCTACTTCGTGTTCTGCTTTGCGATGTCGCGCTACAGCCGCAGCCTCGAGGCGCAGCGCGCGCAAGGCTGAGGATAGCGAAATCGGACTGCGGCTACGCGCTGCAGTCTCGCCAATGTGCGTCGATCGCTCCACAAACTCGTCATGCCCGGCCTTGTGCCCGCCTTCGCTGAAGCTTCGGCGAGGCTGGCATCACGGCTCGGCGAAGCCTTGGCGCAGCCGGCTGCCGGGCATCCACGTCTTCGGTTACCGCGTAGAAAGAAGTGGATGGCCGGGACATAGGCGAGCGGAAGCGACGCCGTCCTTCAGACGGCTTTGCCCAGCCATGACGAGTTGAGGGAGCCGATCGAAGCAGCTTGCAAACCCGGCCAAAATCTATTTATGATCATAAAATGGATAAACCGGATTTTAGGGACATCGACCCCTCGCGGCATGCCTCGATCAAGCGCAAGCGGTCGGACGCCGTCGCCGATCTGATCCGCAGCCATATCTTCCAGGCGGGATTGAAGCCCGACGATCGGCTGCCGCAGGAGCCCGAGCTGATCGAGATGTTCGGCTGCAGCCGCTCGACCATCCGCGAGGCGTTGAAATCGCTGGAGGTCCAGGGGCTGGTGCAGAACACCACCGGCCCGGGAGGCGGCGCGCGCGTGGCGCCGGTATCGATCAACCGGATCGTCGGCCTGCTCAGCAACTACTTCTATTTCCAGTCCGTCAGCGCCGCGCAGATCTACCAGATCCGCCGGCTGATCGAGCCGGAGCTCGCCTTCAGCGTGGTCGGCCATCTCACGCCAGCGCATTTCGCCGCGCTCGACAAGGCGATTGCCGTGCAGAAGCACCACCCCGGCGGCGATGCCGACTGGGAGCATCATCGCCATGCCGAGATCGATTTCCATGACGTTCTGATCGAGGCCTGCCCCAATCCGCTGCTCGGGCTGGTGTGCCGGTTCGTCAATGAGGCCATCCGTCATCTGATCGGCAGGTCCGGCGTGCAGGAATTCGCGGCGAGCTTCACTTGCGAGAACATCGACTTCCACAAGCGTCTGATGAGCGCGTTCCGCTCGGGCAACGCGGCGCGCGCCCGGCGCGTGATGCTCGACCATGTGCTCAGCGCCGAAGCGGTCGTCGTTCCTGCGACCGACCGGGGCATCGATCAGCCGGTCTTCAGCGAGCCATTGCGGCTCGACTGAACGAACCATCAAGCACAAGTAGAGCAACAACAAGTGGAGGAAGGCACGTGACGAAAGCACCGATCTGGCAGTGGTCCGCCGTTGAGACATCAGCGGCGATCAGGAGTGGCGAGGCGACCTCAGAGCAAGTTGTCCGCGCCCACCTCGACCGCAAGCGCGAGGCCAATCCCGCGCTCAACGCCGTTGTCGTCGACCTCGGCGACGCCGCATTGAGAGCGGCGAAGGCCGCGGACGAGACGCTGGCCAGGAGCAAGCGCGAGGGTAGCGCCGTCGGCGCGCTGCATGGCGTGCCTGTTACGATCAAGATCAATATCGACGTCGAGGGCCAGGCCAACTCGAACGGGGTGGTGGCGTTAAAGGACAATATCGCGCCCGGCGACGCGCCTGTGACGGCCAATCTCAAAAAGGCCGGAGCCATCATCATCGGCCTGACCAACACGCCGGAATTCTCGCTGCGGGGCTTCACCGACAACCCGCTGCACGGGTTGACGCGCAATCCCTGGAATGCGGACGTGACGTGCGGCGGCTCCTCGGGCGGCGCCGGCGCGTCGATCGCCGCCGGCATCGGCACCATCGCGCATGGCAATGACATCGGCGGCTCGTTGCGCTGGCCGGCCCACTGCAACGGCATCGCCACCATCAAGCCGACCCAGGGCCGCATCCCGGCGTTCAATCCAAGCGCGACCGCGGAGCGGCCGCTGATGGCGCAGTTCATGTCGTCGCAAGGGCCGTTGGCGCGCCATGTCGCAGACGTCCGCCTCGGCCTCGAGGTGATGGCGCAGCGCGACCCGCGCGATCCCTGGTTTGTGCCAGCGCCGCTGCAGGGACCGAAGCCCGCAGCGCCGATCAAGGTCGCGCTCGCAAAGATCCCCGGCGACATGGAGACCGATCGCGGGGTGATCGCACTCCAGCGCAAGGCGGCCGACTATCTGGCGGATGCCGGCTATGCGGTCAGTGAGGTCGAGGTCCCCGATCTCAACAAGGTCTGGCAACTCTGGTGCGACCTGATCATGACCGAAACCCGGATCCTGCAACAGGACCAGATGCTGGCGACGAGCAGTGCCGACTTCCAGAAGACGTTCCACGGCTTCATGGCGCTCGCAAACCCGCTCGACCAGGCCGGCTACATGAAGGCGATCGCCGAACGGTCGCGCCACATCAGGAACTGGATGATGTTCCTCGAGCAGTATCCGCTGGTGCTGATGCCGACCACGGTCCGGCGGACGCCCGAGGTCAATGCGGATCTCGGCGGCGATCAACGCGTCAAGGACTTGTTCTGGAATGACCTCCGCTTCATTTCGTCGATCAACGTGCTGGGGCTGCCCGCGGCCGTGGTGCCGGTCGGATTGCATGACGGGTTGCCGGTCGGCGTCCAGATCGTCGGCTCGCGCTATCGCGAGGACATGTGCCTCGATGCCGCCGAAGCGATCGAGGGCAAGGTGGGCGTTTTGACAAGGCAATTGTGGGCGCGGGGCTGAGAAGGCGGATGTGACAGACCGTGCATCAAATTCGGTGTCGTCCCTGCGAAAGCAGGGACCCATAACCACCGACCTTGATTGTTGTGCCATGTTGGTATGACGAGTCGTGCCAACCAAACTCCGCCGCGGAGTATGGGTCCCTGCTTTCGCAGGGACGACGGCATGGGTGTGGCTGCGTTCGCGCGGATTTGTCGGCGAGCCTCGGAATGACGAAGGGACGGAGGCCGCGCCCTAATCACTGAGTTGCCCGACATGGCAAGTCCTCCGCGCAAAAATATTTCGCTTTATCAGAAGGGCAACTCAGGTGTATGAATTTCCCCGTCCCACCCGATTGAGGGGCGAGCGCACGTCACGAACGCGCGGTGGGATGCGGTGGACGCCGGGCGTGTGACTGACGGGCACGCGTAAGGCGGACGGTGAAATCGTGTGGTCCCGACGCCCCAGTGGCAGGCAAAAGTTCGCAAGGCGCTTACGCATCTCGCGGATGACGGTGACAAACAAGCCCGGTCTTCGCCGGGGAGAGCACGTATAAGCCGTAACCCATCGCGCAGGGAAAGCCGGAGTGCCTCCGCTGAACCTGTATGCTCGTGTGCGTTGCTTACTACTATTGCACACGGGACCGCGGGTGCAGCGTGCACCCGGCTTTCCCTGCGCCCTCTGTTTCGAGAGGGCGAAACGAAATGAAAAGCTCGGACAAATCATGTCGCGAGAACGCGAACGTGCGACTCACAGGCCGTGCAACAAATTCACTGTCGTCCCGGCGAAGGCCGGGACCCATAACCACCGAGGTCAATTGTTGCGCTACGTCGGAACGGCGAATCCCATTCACAATATCCGCTGCGGAGTATGGGTCCCGGCTTTCGCCCATAGGCGCTAAGATAGTTTGATCATGGCCTGATAGCGGCGCTTACGTCTGGGAGGCTCGCGCAGATGTCGTTGGAGAGCG
>NZ_JYMT01000005.1:4011-30376 GCF_000938305.1 Bradyrhizobium sp. LTSP885 | reverse complement strand
ACGGTCTTGACCAGCTCGTTGACGGTCACCTGCGCGGTGCCGCGCACCACGATCCAGTGCTCGGAGCGGTGGTGATGCTTCTGCAGCGACAGCCGTCCGCCTGGCTTGACGATGATGCGCTTGACCTGGTGGCGGTCGCCATTGTCGACCGACTGGTAGGAGCCCCAGGGACGATGCACCTTGACGTGGCTCTCGGTGACTTCTGGCGCCGTCACCTTCAGTTTGGCGACCAGCCGCTTCAGTCCATTGGCGTCCTGCTGCCGCGACACCAGCACGGCGTCCTGGGTCGCCACCACGACGAGGTCGTCGACGCCTTCGAGCGCCACCAGCGCGCGGTCGGTCGTCACGTTGCAGTTGCGGGAATCCTCGAACACCGCGGCACCGCGCGCCGCATTGCCCTGGCTGTCCTTGTCCGAGAGTTCCCAGACCTGGCGCCATGAGCCGATGTCCGACCAGCCGCACGCCACCGGCACCACTGCCGCATGCGCCGTCTTCTCCATCACGGCATAATCGATCGAGATCGCTTTCGCCGCGGCAAAGGCCGCCGCATCGAGCTTGACGAAGCCGAGGTCGTGCCCGGCCTTCGCAACCGACTCTTCGACCGAGGCAATGCTATCCGCATCGACGTTGCGGTATTCGTCAAGCAGCATGGCGGCGCGGAACATGAAGTTGCCGCTGTTCCAGAGATAGCCGGCATCGATATAACTGGCCGCGGTCGCCGCATCCGGCTTCTCGACGAATTTTGCGACCGCGCGCACCTCACCGGCGACAACCTCGCCCGGATTGATATAGCCATATTCGGTGGCAGGCCGCTCCGGCTTGACGCCGAAGGTCACGATGCGGCCCGCTTCCGCGGCCACCAGTCCTGCGCGGCAGGCGGCCACGAAAGCATCGGTGTCGCGCACCAGATGATCGGCGGCGAGCGCCAGCACGATCGCATCCTGGTCGCGGCTTTGCGCGAACGCCGCACCGGCCGCGATCGCGGGACCTGAATCGCGCCGCATCGGCTCCAGGAGCACATCGGCCTCGCGGCCGATCTCGGCCAGTTGCTCCAGCACCATGAAGCGGTAGGCCTCGTTGGTGATCACGATCGGGCGCTCGAACACCGCCGCGTCCGAAACCCGCAGCAGCGTCTCCTGGAAGGTCGAGCGCGTCCCGAACAGCGACAGGAACTGCTTCGGGTGCACCTCGCGCGAGGCCGGCCACAGCCGCGTGCCGGCGCCGCCGCACATGATAAGGGGGATTATTCGTCGATCCATCGATGCCTCAAGTCCTGTCGTGTCCGCGGCCGACACGGAGCAGTATCACGCGAATCCACGCGTCCAGCCGGATTTTACCGGCATTATAACCCCGGTATGCGGTTGGCTGTCCCCGTTCCGGTCTCTTTAACCGCCCCGTCAAGCCGGTCGCAAGTGCCGACCGTACGGCTATTGCCAGATCGGTGCGGAAACCATACCAAGGCGGCGAATTTGGGCGCGCGAAGCCGTTTTGCGCTGTTTTTGACACATTCTGCAACCTGGCAAGCGCGGGCGAAATGCGCGGGATCCTGCTTTCTATCGTCAAGATACTGATCTCGGCCGCGTTGCTCTATTTGTCGCTGCGCAAGATCAATCTGTATGACCTCGCCGCGCGAATCCAGGTCGGCAGCCTGGGCTGGCTCGCGCTGGCGATCGCGATCACCTTCCTGCAGATCTTTCTCGGCGTGCTGCGCTGGCGGGAGATCAGCGTCGAATGCGGCGCGCCGCTGCAGACCGGGCAGGCGATGCGCTTCAACGTGATCGGCACCTTTTTCAACCAGACGCTGCCATCCTCGATTGGCGGCGACGCGGTGCGGCTGTGGCTCGTCGCGCGTGGCGGCGCAGGCTGGCGCGCGGCGACCTACTCGATCTTCGTCGATCGCGCGATCGGACTTATCGCGCTTGCCGTCCTCATCGCGGCAACCCTGCCGTGGAGCTACCGGTTGATTTCCGATCCCAATGGCAGGTCGGCATTGCTGCTGCTGGATGTCGCCGCGCTCGCGGCCGGGTTCGGTTTCCTGCTGATCGGCGTATTGCCGTGGCCCTGGCTGAAGAGCTGGTGGGCGACGCATCATGTGCACGCCTGTGCCGTGATCGCAAACCGGGTGCTGTTCAGCCGAGACCGCGGGCTGAAGGTGGCGGTGCTGTCCCTGTTGATTCACGTGGTGGCGGTCGTGATCGGCTGGTGCGTGGTGCAGTCGATCACGGCGCCGGTGACGTTCGGCGAGATCTTCCAGCTCCTGCCGCCGGTGATGCTGATCACGATGATGCCGATCTCGATCGCGGGCTGGGGGGTGCGCGAAGCCACCATGGGTCTGGCCTTCGGATATGCCGGATTGATCGCCAATGAAGGCGTCAACGTCTCGCTGCTGTTCGGCGCGGTGTCGTTCGTGGTCGGCGTCTTCGGCGGCCTGGTCTGGATCCTGAGCCCGGAAAAGGCCGCCAAGGGCACCGAGCCGATCGCAGTGCCTGGAGAAGTGTCAGGTTCGGAATAGGCCGTCGACCAGAATGACCAGTTTTGAAATCCTCCTGTCGTTCATAGCAGCTGTTCTGGCCGCATCGGTCTCGGCCGTCGTGATCCAGGCGACGCGGCCGCTGCTGCTTCGCGTGGCGCTGGCGAAGCCGAACGCGCGGTCCTCGCACCAGATACCGACGCCGCAGGGCGCCGGCATCGCGGTGACGGCGGCAACGCTGCTCGCCGGCGGGATCGTCATCACGCTCGCAGGCTCGCCGGACCTGTCGATTCCGTTAGCGGTGTTCGCGGCCTGCCTGTTCATCGCCGTGGTCGGTTTCGCCGATGACATCCGGTCGTTGCCGGTCGTTCCGCGGCTGCTGCTGCAGGCCTTGGCCGTCGCAGCCGTGGTGTTCGCGGCGTCAGGCGATCTCCGGATCGTTCCCGCCTGCCCGCTGTGGCTCGAGCGCGCTCTTCTGCTGGTCGCCGGCCTCTGGTTCGTCAATCTCGTCAACTTCATGGACGGGCTGGACCTGATGACGGTAGCCGAGGCCGTGCCTGTTACAGTTGCGGTCGCCCTGCTCGGCATCTTCGGCCAGGTCCCGGCAGCGACGACGATCATCGCAGCCGCGCTGTGCGGCGCGTTGCTCGGCTTCTCGCCGTTCAACCGGCCGGTCGCAAAGATCTTCCTGGGCGACGTCGGCAGCTTGCCGATCGGCCTCTTGCTCGGCTGGTGCCTGCTGGAGCTCGCGCTGCATCAGCAATTTGCCGCTGCGCTGCTGCTGCCGCTGTATTATCTCACCGACGCGACGGCGACGCTGCTTCGCCGCATGGCGAGACGCGAGCCATTCTGGGCCGCGCATCGTTCGCACTTCTATCAGCGCGCGACCGACAACGGATTTACGGTGTGGCGCGTCGTCAGCGAGGTCTTCGCACTCAATGTTGCGCTGGCGCTGCTCGCGATCGCCTCGGTCGTCCTGAACTCCCTTGCAGCTGATGTCGTCCTGCTGCTGGCCGGCGCGCTTGCGGTCGCTGTGCTGCTGCACAGGTTCTCGCGCCGGCAAACGCCGTGATCCGAGACGACAGATCGGATCAGGATGTTGCCTGATTCAGCGCGAGCCTCAACCCTTCATCGAGGCTGATCGCCGGCCGCCATCCGATGCCGGCGGCCTTCGAGAGATCGAGCTCGAGCGACCCGAGCAGGCTGTCATTGGCTTCCTTGCGACCGCTGGCCTTCAGCAATGTGCTCAGCAGCGGTGTCGGCAACCAGAACAGGCGCGGTGACGTCCGTGCCGCGCGGGCGAGGCGCTCGATGAACTCCCCCGTCGAGACCTGCTCGCTGTCGGCGACCAGAAACACATCGAATGCCCCTGCCGGGTGCGCCAAACGGTAGAGGACGAACGAGGCCAGGTTCTGCGCCGAGAGGAATGCGCGGCGGTTGTCCACATTGGCAAGAGGAAGCGGGACACCGCGCCTCACTGCCTTTTCGAGCAGCGCGAAGTTCCCCTTTGCCCCGGCGCCGTAGATCAGGGGCGGCCGGATGACGGTCGCCCTCATGCCGCTATCCGGCACCAACTCCTTCAAGCCGGTTTCCGCGGCCGCCTTCGACATTCCGTAGAGGCCACGGGGCGTCAGAACATCGTCCTCGCGAAACGGTGGACGCCCGCTATTGCTGCGCCCGTGCACCAGGATCGTGCTGACGAAGATGAAGTCCTTTACGCCGGCCGCGATCGCGCTGCGTGCCAGGTGCAGCGTGCCCTCGATATTGACGTTGCGGTAGAGCTCGATCGCATGCTCTTCGTTCTGGTGATGAACGCGCGCGGCGAGATGAACCACGGCGTCCACGCCGGCGAGCGCGTCGCGCCAGTCGGTCGTCGGCCCGAGTGCGTCGATCACCACGTCGTTGGCATCCCGAGCGGGGGTCCGCACGGCGCGCCGCACCGCCCAGCCGCTGCGGGTAAGCATGGGCACCAAATGGCGACCGACAAAGCCGTTGGCGCCCGTCACCAGGACCGTCGGTTGGCCGTCCTTCATGCCGCCTGCTCCGCATCGCGATTGCACAGCAATTCCCGAACCAGCGCAGCGTAGCTGCCCAAGGCCCGTTCAGGGCTGAAGGTCTGCGCTGCCGCAACCGCGCGCTCGGCCATCGCGGGATCCTGGGCCTGCGACGCCTGCCTGACGGCATCAGCGAGTTGATCGGATCGGCCTGGGGTCACGACCCAGCCAAGTCTGTTTTCCTTCACGGTCAGCGCTGCCTCGGCCTCGGGTTCAGAAACGAGAATCACGGGTCGGCCCGCGGCGAGCAGATTGTAGAACCGGCTCGGAACCGACACGCCGGCAACGTCCTTGCGATAGGGAATAAGCCAGACGTCGGCGCTGGAGAGTAACGCGTCCAGTTCCCCATCCGCAACGCGATCGACCAGCGTGACATTGGCAAGGCTCGCAGCGGCTTGCATATCCTTCAACCGCTCGAAGCCGATGCCCCAGCCCGAGAGCAGGAAATGGATTTCGCTCTCGCCCCGCAACAGCCGCGCCGCCTCGAACACGATGTCCGGATCGTGGGTGAAGCCGAGATTGCCTGATAGCCCGACCACGAAGCGGGCCACGATCGCCTTGCGAAACGGGTTGTCCGGGCTCACGGGACGGATCGCGGGCGTCAGCGTGGTCCAGTTCGGAATGAACCTGATCTTGTCGGGCGTCATTCCACCATAGCGCAGCAACAGCTTCTCGGTGTCGCGTCCGATCACGATGACGGCGTTCAGCGCGTGGAACATCAGCGCATTGATCCCGCGCATCGCCCGCGCGACGAGGGAAGACGGCCGCAGCAGCCCGGACATCACAAGTACGTCGGGAAACAAATCATGCAGGATCAGCGCCGACTTCGCCCGCTTCAGCCGCGCGGCAGTCGCCACCGCGTAAGGAAGCGCGAACGGCGCGGTCACCGTCAGCGCCACGTCGCCGCGCTGCAGCCGCGTCAACAGCGCAAGGAAGATCCGGCCGGTGAACAGGGTCTCGGCCAAGGCACGTTTGATCAGCGCCGCCTTGCCCGGCAGCCAGTTCCTGATCTCGACGACGGTCGGCTGCCCCGGCGCGGGCGCTCGCGCGGAGCCCGGCATGCCGGAGACGACCACAACGTCGGCGTCCTGCGCGATCCGCTCGGCGATCGCCGCCATGATCGCGGCGGTCGTCGAGTGATCCGGCGGATAATGCTGGCTGACGACGACGACTTTGTGGGGTTTGCGCATCAATGGCTTTCGAAACGGTCTCGTCATACCGGCTCGATCAGGCCGCGTTCGATCCGAATTCAGGCACGGCATCCTGCAGGACGGCGCGGATGGTCACACGGTCATCCCTGGCGATTGCCTCCTCCAGCGCTGCCAGCCATTTGCGCAGCGTCGACATTGGCGGCTGATTCGGTTTGGCCGCCATGATACCGGCGACACCGATCTCGATCGTCGGCTCCTGGCTCGCGAACAGGATCTCGTTCAGCCGCTCGCCTGGGCGCATGCCGCTGAACACGACCTCGATATCGACGCCGGGCTGCAGGCCCGACAGGCGGATCATCCGCTCGGCGAGATCGACGATCTTGACCGGCTGTCCCATGTTGAGCACGTAGACCGAGACGTCGGGCCGCGCCGGCGTCATCGCGTGCGTCGCCGCCGTGATCACCAGGTCGCAGGCTTCGCGGATCGTCATGAAGTAGCGGACCATGTCCGGATGCGTGACCGTGATCGGGCCGCCAGCCTCGATCTGGGCCTTGAACTTCGGCACCACCGAGCCGTTGGACGCCAGCACGTTGCCGAACCGCACCGAGATCAGGCGCATATGCGGCTTGCCGGCCGCCTGCGCCATCAGGTCGTGGTCGAGCGCCTGGCAATACATTTCGGCGAAGCGCTTGGTCAGGCCGAGCATCGACACCGGTTCGATCGCCTTGTCGGTCGAGATCATCACCATGGCGGTGGCGCCGGAGGCGAGCGCGGCATCGGCGACGTTGACCGAGCCGAAGATGTTGGTCTTGACGCCTTCGCTCCAGTCGCGCTCCAGGATCGGCACATGCTTGAGCGCGGCGGCATGGAACACGATGTCCGGCTTGAACTCGCTCATCAGCCGCGTGATGCGCTCGCGGTCCCTGATGTCGGCAATCCGGCCCTCGACGTCAGCGCCGGTGTCGCGGGCTGCGAGAGCTTCGGTGACCGCATAGAGCGCCGGCTCCGAATTCTCGATCACCAGCAGGCGGGCCGCGCCGAAGGTCGCAACCCGGTCGCAGATTTCCGCGCCGATCGAGCCGCCGCCGCCGGTCACGATGACGGACTTGCCCTTCACCAGCGTCTCGAGCCGCGCGTAGTCGATCTTCTCGCTCGGGCGCAGCAGCAGGTCCTCGACCGCGACATTGGTCAGCCGCGGCGCATCGCCGCCCTCCAGCGACGGCAGGCGGCTGACCATCACGCCAAGCCGCTTGGCGCGCATCAGCACGCTGTCCGGATGGGCCTCCGGCTCGAACGCCGACGGTGTCATGACCACGCGCTTGATCGGCCGCTGGCGGGTTTCGAAGTCGCGAATCACGGTCTCGATGTCGTCGACCCCGCCGAGCACGGGGATATTGCGGATCTTCTGGCCGCGGTCGGACTGCGATGGCGACAATATGCCGACCGGCCAGAGCCGCTTGATGGCGCCGTTCTCGATGCCGCGCAGCACGACCTCCGCGTCGGCGGTGCGTCCGACGAGCAGCGCGGGCGCGGCGTCGTCGGTGCGGGCGTGATGGCGCGTCCGCGAATAGCGGAAATAACGGTAACCCAGCCGCAACGCGCTCAAGGCGAACACTTCGAGGAAGAAGAACAGGACGATCGTGATGCGGCCGAGGAAGACAAAGCCGTGCGAATTCATTCCGGTGAAGATGAAGACGTAATCCAGCACCACGAGCGCCAGCGTCAGCAGCGCCGCGACCCGCAGGATGTTCAGCGCATCCGGCAGCGACGTGAAGCGCCATTTCGCCGTCGTCAGGTTGAAGAGATAGCAGACCACCACGCTGAACAGGACGAACCAGGGCAGGAGTTGCAGCAGCAGCGGCAGCCGCTCGGTGAGCAGGTTACCCTCGAAGCGCAGATAAAAGCTCCCCAGTAACGCAGCCGCCGTCGCGAATGCGTCATGGGTCAGTATCAGGACGTTGCGCTGAGTGAAGTGTGGCAGGCGCATCATGTGACGAGAGGGTTATCCGCAACTGGGGGTTTCGCGACGAGACATTGCAAGGCAGGTAAGGCTGGCAAGGCTGATAGCGTATCTGCGGTGCGCATGCCAGCGATCATGGGCAGATTGGGCGTTCAGGTTCCCCGGCCTCCGCCGATCGCGCTTTCAGCATCATGCCGCCGGCGACCCCGACGCCCAACACGTACATCCAGCCTTCGTGGAAATCGAAGATGTGCGAGTTAAACAGCGAGGTGAAGATGTTCTGCACCACGACGAGCAGCCCGATCCAGTTGACGAGCCCGTCGCCGCGGAACAGCAGGAGATGCAGGATCCACATCGCGTACAGCACGGCGACGCCGACAATACCCCACTGCACCGCGACGTTCAGCGTCTGATTGTGCGGATTGCCGATCACCTCGCTCGAGGCGAGGTTCTTGACGGGCGTCGCGGCGCGCTCGAACAGGCCACGCGTCGCTCCGGTGCCGTGGCCGACCACCGGCGCCTCAGCAAAGAAGCCGAGCGACTTTCGCCAGAACTCGAGCCGGAGCCCGATCGAGGTCGGAGCGTTGCGCTCCTTGTAGATCTCATAGTCGCGGGTGAACGTCTCGACGGTCCATCGCAGTTGCGGCGAAGAATACCAGGCCACGACGACGAGCGCGGCCGTTGCGCACAGGATCAGCACGATGCTGCGCCAGCGCAGATGGAACAGCGCGACCGCCGCGAACATGATCGGGACGGTGACCAGCGCTGTCCGCGACACTATCACGAAGGCCATGTTGGCGAACAAGCCCAGCGCAATCGCGATCAGCAGTGCGGACAGCGCAATCCGTCTTTGCCGCAGCAGCGTGCCGATCGGATAGGCGAGAGCGACCGCGCACAGCGCGAATTCCTGGCTCTGATCGATGTAGTTCTTGACGAAGATGCCGCGCTCGGCGGCCTCCGGATGTTTCAGCACGAGCCCGGGATTCAGCAACACCAGCCAGGACATCAGCATCAGCAGCGTACAGGAGACCAGGAAGGCCGCGAACACCCACATCCCGCGCGTCGAACGCTGAAAGTGATAAAACAGGACCGGCAGCACCAGCAGCTTCGCCGTCGGCCCGACCGCGTACAATCTGGCACCCCAGGCGGCGTCCGACCACAGCGTGCCGGCGAGTGCCAGCATGAACAGCGCGATCGGCGCCACGCAGACCGGCTGCTTCAGCAACGCCCAATACGCCTTCAGGTCGAGCGTCGGCGCCACCGCGATCAGCAGCACCACGCCAAAGATGCCGACCAGCGAGGTCGACCAAGGCAGCGACAGCGCGAGCAGGACTGCGACCACGTCGGCACTCGTCTGCCAGCACGCCGGATTGCGCCAGGCCGGCAACGCCGGGGCTGCCGCCGAGGTGGTCATGCTCGCGCTCACGCCTTGCCTCCGCGGGCGCGATCGACCAGCAACGTCGTGCTGTGGCCGGGCAGGATGTCGACCAGCACGACCTCGCCGCCGTCAGCTTCGACGATCTCATATCCGACGACCTGCTCGCGGGTGTAGTCGCCGCCCTTGACCAGCACGCTCGGCCGCACCTGGGTGATCAGATCGATCGGGGTGTCCTCCTCGAAGATCGCGACCAGATCGACGGCTTCGAGCGCTGCCAGCACCTCGGCGCGGGCGCGTTCGTCCTGCACCGGACGCCCCTCGCCTTTCAGCCGCTTCACCGAGGCGTCGCTGTTGAGGCCGACGACGAGGCGGTCGCAGGCGCGGCGTGCCGCCGTCAGCACCTTGACGTGACCGGGATGCAGGATATCGAAGCAGCCATTGGTGAAGCCAATGCGCAGATCCTGCGCCCGCCAATCCGCCAGATGCGCGTCGATGTCGCCGCCGGCCGCGACGATCTTGTCTTCGGCGGCGAGCGAGGCATGCGGCAGAATCTTTCGCCGCAGTTCATCCGGCGTCACAATTGCGGTGCCGGTCTTGCCGACCGCGACCGCGGCCGCGGCGCTTGCCATCCGCAACGCGCTTTCCCAGTCGGCACCACCGGCCAACGCCAGCGCCAGCATCGCAGCCACGGTGTCGCCGGCGCCCGAGACGTCACGCACCTTGACCGGCAGCGCCGGAACATGAACCGCCTCGCCCGCACGCGTCACCAGCGTCATGCCGTGCTCGCCCTGCGTCACCAGCATCGCCTCGCAATCCGCGAGGACCATCGCGTCCGGCGCGGCCAGCGCGATGCTCTCATGGCTATCGGCGCGGCTGCGGGTCGCCTCGGCAAACTCCTTGCGATTCGGCGTCAGCACGGTGGCGCCGCGGTAGATCGCGAGATTGGCGCTCTTCGGGTCGACGATCACGCGCTTGCCGGCCTTGCGCGCGGCATCGATCACGTTGCGGATCACCCGCGCGGTCAGCACGCCCTTGGCGTAGTCGGACAGCAGCACGATGTCGGCGCGCGCAAGCTGCGGCAGGATCGCATCGATCAGCTGCTGCTCGATGTCAGGCGCTGCCGGAGCGGCAAGCTCCCAATCGGAGCGCAGCATGTGGGTGGAGAAATGCTCGGAAACGAAACGCACCTTGCGCGTGGTGGGGCGGGCGGGATCACGCACCAGCACGCTCTCGATGCCGGCCTCGTTGGCCAGCGCCGCGGTCAACGTCGCGCCGGCGGCATCCTCGCCGATCAGGCCGACGAAGATGCAGCGCCCGCCAAGCGAAGCGATGTTGCGCGCGACGTTGCCGGCGCCGCCGATATTGGTCTCGCTGCGCCGGACCGCGATCACCGGCGCCGGCGCTTCCGGCGAGATCCGCGACACGTCGCCGTAGACGAACTCGTCGAGCATGAGGTCGCCGACGCAGAGCACGGTCTGGCCGGAGATCGCATGCGAGAGGGCTTCAAAATCGAACATCGGTGTCTCAGCGATAGCAATCGGTGCGGTTGAGGAAACCCTTCACATAGGCGTCGACCGCGTCTTCCAGCGCAGTGAAGCCGCCGTTGTATCCTGCGCGGGCGAGACGATCGACCTCGCTCTGGGTGAAATATTGGTAACTGCCGCGAATCTGCTCGGGCATGTCGACATACTGGATATTCGGCGGCATGCCGAGCGCACCGTAGGTCGCGACGATCAGGTCCTTGAAGCTGCGCGCCTTGCCGGTTCCGACATTGAACAGCCCCGAGACCTGCGGCGCCGCGAGCAGCCACATCATCACCCGCACGACGTCGTCGACATAGATGAAGTCGCGGCGCTGGTCGCCGTCGGCAATCCCGTCGCGATGCGACTTGAACAATTGCACGGCGCGGCCTTGTTTGATGTCGTCGAAGCGGCGCGCCAGCACACTCATCATCGTGCCCTTGTGATATTCATTGGGGCCGAACACGTTGAAGAACTTCAATCCGGCCCATTGCGGCGGCAGTCGTTCGCCCTTTGCCGCGCGCTCCGCGACGGCGAGATCGAACAGATTCTTGCTCCAGCCGTAGAGGTTCATCGGCCGCAGCCGCTTCAGCGCCGCGACCGACCCATCGTCGGCAAACCCCTGCTCGCCGTCGCCATAGGTCGCCGCCGACGAGGCGTAGATCAACGGCGTGGTGTTGGCCGTGCACCAGTCGAGCAGCCGCAGCGGGGTCTTGAAATTGGCCTCCATGACGAGATCGCCGTCGGTCGCTGTTGTCGACGAGATCGCACCGAGGTGGATGATGGCGTCCAGCCGGCGGCCTCGCAGCCACTCCATGAGTTCCGCCGGAGGCACAAAATCGGCGAGCTGGCGCTTGGCCAGGTTCCGCCATTTGCCGTCGTGCCCAAGGATATCGCAGACCGCGACGTCGCTGTGGCCGGCGTCGTTCAACGCGGCCACGACGTTCGATCCGATAAAACCGGCACCCCCGGTTACCAGAAACATACCGAAATCCTGCCCAAACCCACTGTGGCCGCCAGCTTTGCCCCACTCCCGCGCCACAGGCAACGGCGCTTTACCTCCCGACGCGGACCAGATACCGACGTGGCCGCAATTGACCCCATCCGGCGCGCTTTTAGATATGAATGAAGATTCAATATTAGGGATCGAGACCGAGGATGCGGCGGATGGCCGCCCGATCCTGGTCGTCCCCTATATGTGGATCGGCGATTTCGTTCGCGGCCACACCGTGGTCCGGGTGTTGAACCAGCGCTGGCCAAACCGACCTGTTGACCTGCTGGTGACCTCGCAATGTGCGCCCCTGGTCGATTACATGCCGGGTGTCCGCTCCGGCATCGTCTGGGACCTGCCGCGCGGCCGGCTTGCGGTGGCCCGGCAACGGACGCTGGCGGCGCAGCTGCGCTCCCGCGGCTACGGAACCGCCCTGGTGCTGCCGCGCACCTGGAAGGCCGCCATCGCGCCTGCGCTGGCCGGCATCCCGGAACGGGTGGGTTTCTTCGGCGAAGCGCGGTTCGGACTTATCAACAGGATGCGCTGGGGCGAGAAGGCCCTGCCGCGCTTCATCGACAAGAATGCCGCGCTGGCGCTGCCCGTTGGCGCCAAGCTCCCGCCGGAATGGCCGGTGCCGCAGCTCCGGGTCTCCGCCGACGAGGTCATCAGCTGGCGCCAGGCCAACGGCCTCGGCACGGGTCCGGCGATCGCGCTCGGGCCGGGATCGGTCGGCGTCTCGAAGCGCTGGACCTATTATCCGGAAGCCGCGCACCTGTTCGCCGAACGCGGTTTCGACGTCTGGGTGGTCGGCGGCCCCGGCGAAAAGGCGCTCGCCCAGGAGATCACAGCCACAGGCGGCACGCGCGTCCGCGACCTCACCGGCACCGATCTGCGCAACGGCGTGCTGGCGATGGCGGCGGCGAGTGTCGCCGTCACCAACGATTCCGGGCTGATGCACATCGCGGCGGCGATCGGCACGCCGACCATGGGCATCTTCGGCCCGACCGACCCCTATCTCTGGGCCCCGCTCAACGGCCTCGCCGCGACGGTGCGGCAGACCAAGTCCAAGCTGTCGTGCCAGCCCTGCCAACGCACAATTTGCACGATGAACGACCACCGCTGCATGCGCGACATTGCCGCCGAAGAGGTCGTCGACATTGCGCAGCGGGTGCTGGCTCAGATCAGCGTGCGATAGACCGCGGCGATTGCGTTCGCTTCCGCATCGAGGCTGAACTTGTCCACAACGCGCGCTCGCGCCCGCGCGCCGATCGCGGCCGCAGAAGTCGGATCGCGCATCAACGGCTCCAGCGCCGCCACCAGCGCATCGACGTCGCCGGGCGGCGTCAGCACGCCGGTGACGCCGTCATTGACGACGAATTCGGCCGCACCCGCGCGCGACGCCACCAGCGCCGCGCCGGCCGACATCGCCTCAATCAAGGTCAGGCCAAAGCCTTCGTTGCGCGACGTGAAGGCATAGATCGTCAGCCGCTGGTACCAGCGCACGACGTCCTCGATCGGCAGCTCGCCGGTGATGATGATGCGTGATTGCAGCCCTGCGGCCTCGATGCGCCGTTTCAGGTCATTGGCAAACGCCTGCTGCTCCGGCACCACGGCACCGACGATGACAGCGGTGAAATCGGGATAGCGCGGCAGCAATCGGCACATCGCATCGACGAACACGTCGCTGCCCTTCTGCGCGCGCACTCGGCCGAAACATCCGATCGCATAGCGCCCCGGCAATCCGCTCTCGGCAAAGGTCGCGGCACGATCGGCCGGCGGCGCGTAGCTGATAGTGTCGACGCCATGCATCACCACCGTGGCCTCGCGCTTCAGATAGGAGGCCGATAGCGGGCTGGTCGCGATAACCGCGTCCATCTTGCCGATCAGCCAGCGCGTCAGCCAGGTGTGATGGCGCTGCGCCGCCGAGGTGAACAGCAATTTCAGCGGCCAGCCGAGGGCGCGCAGCATGAGCCCTGCGATCATCTCGTCGTTGCGCCGCGCGTGCCAGATCACAGGCCGCGCGCGGCGCCATAGCCGCATCAGACCGGTTGGTCCGAGCGCGGCGATGCCGTCGGGCCGATGCGAGCCGAGCCAGGCGGCACGGAACATCCTTGCGAGCTTCGGCGCGACCATGCGGTTGGTCGCGGTGACGCCCGAATAGCGTCTGTGCAGATTCGGCACGATCAGCTGCAACTCACCGGCAGATGTGTTCTCGATCGGCACGCAGATCTCCGTTTCGTGCCAGTTCCTATACGCAACATTAAGCATAGTGGCCAGTTCGGCCGCGACGAAACCCACTCTTCACCGCGCTCCCGCTAGCATTACCGCCAAACGAGATCGGGAGAGTTGCATCCATGACCGTGCTTGTGACCGGCGGCGCCGGCTATATCGGAAGTCACATGGTTCATGCGCTGGTCGATGCCGGCGAGAGCGTCGTCGTGATCGACAATCTGTCCACAGGCTTCTCCGCCTTCCTGCCCGAGGGCGTGCCGCTGTTCATCGGTGATGCCGGCGACGAGAACCTGGTCGAGGGCGTGATCGCCCAGCACGGAATCGAGAGCATCATCCATTTTGCGGGCTCCGTCGTGGTCCCGGACTCGATGCGCGATCCGCTCGGCTATTACCGCAACAACACCATGACGACGCGCAGCTTGCTCAACGCGGCGGTGAAGGGCGGCGTCAGCCGCTTCATCTTCTCCTCGACCGCAGCGGTTTATGGCAACCCGGACCAGGTGCCGGTGCCCGAGATCGCGCCGACGCGGCCGCTGTCGCCCTACGGCTCATCGAAGCTGATGACCGAGATCATGCTGCATGATGTCGCCTCCGCGCATGGCATGAGCTATGTCGTGCTGCGCTATTTCAACGTCGCCGGCGCCGATCCGAAAGGACGCGTCGGGCTCGCCACCCTCGGCGCCACGCATCTGCTGAAGATCGCGGTCGAGGCGGCGACCGGCCAGCGCGCCAAGGTCGACGTGTTCGGCACCGATTATCCGACGCCGGACGGCAGCTGTGTCAGGGACTTCATCCATGTCAGCGATCTCGCCGAGGCGCATCGTTCGGCACTGTCGTATTTGCGCGCCGGCGGCCAGTCGATAACATTGAACTGCGGCTATGGGCGCGGCTATTCGGTGCTGGAGACGATCGAGGCGGTGCGCCGGGTCTCGATGCGCAATTTCGCGGTCGCCTACGCCGCGCGCCGGCCCGGCGACATCACGGCCATGGTCGCCGACACCGGCCGGCTGCGTTCGGCTCTGGACTGGACGCCGCGCTATGACGATCTCGAGACCATCGCGAGCCACGCGCTGGCCTGGGAGGAGAAGCTGTTCCGGGAGCGCGGCGGCCTCCCGCAGCAGGCAGAATCGGCCTAAAAATCAAGCCGTTATTGGGCTTGAAAAAGCCCCGCCAAGCGGGCAAGGAGTCTCCGAACTTGACGGCAAGCAGCGCTTGCCGTCAATGGAACGCGGATGGCTCAATCTCCTAAGAAAATTACCGACGATCCTTATGGCGCGGCGGTCCTGATTCGCCGCCTGGTCATGGAACAGGGGGTCGCCTTCTGGCGCCGCTATCTCGTCGCGTTTGTGCTGATGGGGATCGCGGCGGGCGCGACCGCGGGCTCGGCCTATATCCTCGGCCAGGTGATCAACCAGGCCTATATCGACAAGAACGTCGTCGGCATCGCGGTGCTGTCGGGCGTCACCGTCCTGTTGCTGTTCATCAAGGGCGTGGCGACCTACGGCCACACCGTGATCCTCAACAAGATCTCCAACGCCATCCTCGCCAACAACCAGCGGCAGCTGTTTGCCAAGCTGATGAGCGAGAGCATCGGCTTCTTCTCGGCGCGTCACTCCTCCGAATTCCTGGCGCGGATGACTGCCGGCGCCAAATCGATCACCGATGTGCTGAGCATGCTGGTCAACGCGGTCGGGCGCGACTTGATGATGCTGATCAGCCTGGTCGGCGTGATGGTGTTTCAGGATCCGATCCTGTCGCTGATCGGCCTCGTGGTGGTGCCGCCGGCGATGCTGATGCTGCGCAAGCTGGTAAAGCGGATCAAGGGGCTCGCCTACAATCAGTTCACCGGCACCGCCGACATCATGGAGACGATGCAGGAATCGCTGCAGGGCATCCGCACCGTCAAGGCGTTCACGCTGGAAGAGACCATGCAGCGGCGCATCGACGAGAATATCGCCGCCGTCGAGCAGAATGCCAACAAGATGGCCCGCGTTGCCAACCGCGCTAATCCGCTGATGGAGACCCTCGGCGGCTTCGCGGTGGCCGGCTGCCTGCTCTATGGCGGCTACAGCGTGGTCGCGCTCGGTGCGACGCCGGGCCAGTTCTTTTCCTTCATGACCGCCTTCCTGCTGGCGACCGAACCGGCCAAGCGGCTGTCCCGGCTCAACATCGACCTCAACAGCCAGCTGGTCGGCGCGCGGATGCTGCTCGAGGTCGTCGACAGCCCGGCAACCGAACACGCCGATAACGACAAGCCGGCGCTGAAACTGACCGACGCGCGGATCGAGCTGCGCGACGTCAGCTTCGCCTATCGGCCCAGTGAGCCGGTGCTGAACCGCATGAGCTTCATGGCCGAGCCCGGCAAGGTCACCGCGCTGGTCGGCCCCTCCGGCGGCGGCAAGTCGACGGTGCTGGCCCTGTTGCTCCGCTTCTACGAGGCGACCCAGGGCGAGATCCTGATCGACGGGCAGTCGATCTCGGCGGTGTCGCGCAAATCGCTGCGCCGGCAGACCGCCTATGTCGGCCAGGACGTCTATCTGTTCCGCGACAGCATCCGCAACAACATCGCTTTCGGCACGGAAGGCGCGACCGACGAGCAGATCGTCGATGCGGCGAAGGCCGCCTGCGCCCACGACTTCATCACGAGCTTTCCGCTCGGCTACGACACGCCGGTCGGCGAGCACGGCACCCAGCTCTCCGGCGGGCAGCGCCAGCGCATCGCAGTCGCCCGCGCGCTGATCAAGAACGCCCCGGTCATCCTGCTCGACGAGGCCACCGCCGCGCTCGATTCCGAATCCGAGAAGCAGGTGCAGGAAGCGATCGAGCATCTCTGCCAGAACCGCACCACGATCGTGATCGCGCACCGCCTGCACACCATCATGCATGCCGACGCGATCCTGGTGGTCGAGGGCGGCGAGATCGTCGAGCGTGGCCGGCACGAGGAGCTGCTGCGTCGCGGCGGCCGCTACGCCTCGTTCTTCCGCCTGCAGCATCACCATGACGTGTCGCCGCCGGCGCTGGCGCCGATCAGCGCGACCGGTTAAATCCAGTTCATCACCTCACGAGCAGCGAGACCCTCTCATGAACGCCGCCTCCACCGTCATCCCGCTCCCGCCCCAGCCCTCGCTCCCCGTCGTCGGCGAGTCCGGCGTCTATCCGGTGCGCCGCATCTGGTGCGTCGGCCGCAACTATCTCGAGCATATCCGCGAGATGGGCAATGACGAGCGCGCGCCGCCGTTCTTCTTCGCCAAGCATGCCGACATGCTGGTCGCAGACGGCACCACCATTCCCTACCCGCCACTGACCAAGGACCTGCATCACGAGGTCGAGCTCGTCGTCGCGCTAAAGAGCGGCGGCCTGAACATCCCTGCCGACAAGGCGCTCGAACATGTCTACGGCTATGCGGTCGGCATCGACCTGACCCGCCGCGACCTGCAGATCGCCTCGCGCAAGAAGGAGCGTCCGTGGGAAGTCGGCAAGTCGTTCGATTATTCCGCGCCCTGCTCCGCGGTCCAGCCGGCCTCGAAGATCGGTCATCCGACCGCGGGCAAGATCTGGCTCACGGTCAACGGCAAGGAAGCCCAGAAGGGCGACTTGACCGAGCTGATCTGGAACGTACCTGAGATCATCTGGCAGCTCTCCCAGCAGGTGAAGCTCGCCGCCGGCGACATCATCATGACGGGCACGCCGGCCGGCGTGTCGCAGTTGCAGCCCGGCGACAAGCTGGAATGCGGCGTCGACGGCGTCGGCACGCTGAAGGTGTCGATCGGCAAGCCGGAATAGGCTGATCAACACGGATGAGACCAAGCCCCGGACATCGCGTCCGGGGCTTTTTGTTATGGAGTTCGTCCGTCGCTGATCCGGCTCGCCGACACTCCAGCGGCCTCGTCAGCGCATCGTCCCGGGCATGCAGGGCGGCATCGTATATGGCGCGGTGGCGTACGATCCGACGTTCGGAGCGCGCACACAATCGACGTCGGTCTTGGCCGTTGTCGTGGCCTGGGTGGCCCGCGACGCGACCTTGCGGGCGGCAGAGGCCTCGGTGGTGTATGCGGCAGCCGCGACCAGGGCAGCCGCCACGAAGATGAATTTGGTCATGGTTCTCTCCACACGTTGGTTGAAGCCAGGCAAGCCCGGCTCCTGAAACCAAGTGCGGTGAATGCCCGGAATTATTTCATCATCTGCGATCACCAAAGCGCGAGCGGCTTGTCGACGCACAATCCGGGAATATCAAAGCTCTCACGCGAATAGGTCCATCAGAGGCGCACTCATGCGCCGTGAAACCTTCACGGAGGCTTCGATGATCAATCTCGAACGGAATCTTGGACGATTTGGCCTGGTTGCAATTCGCTCGGCGGCATTGGCAGCCGCGATCCTCGCACAAACGACGATCCAGGCGCCGAGCGCATATGCATCAAACGAAATGACGACCCGGCCGTGGTCGGCACCGGTCGGCCATCGCCAGCCGCATGCCGCCGATCTTCCCGCATCGGTATCCGCGTCTCAGCAGATCATCGATCAGGAGGACGCGAACATCGATCGAAAGATCAGAGGCATTTGCCGAGGTTGCTGAGGAATTCCTACCAGGCGTATCTCACAACCCCCTTGCCGGCGTAGGATGAGGTGACGTTGGAGAACTCGCCTTCGAAGGTGGCCCCGGCCGACCAGCCGTTCACCCACTTCATCTCGATCGATGCCGTGGTCAGCGCAGAGTCGGCGGCCTGCGCTGCGCCGTTGAGCACGAAGCTCGCACCGGGCAGCGCCTGGAAGGTCGCCGCGATCGACCGGTCCGGGTCGTAATCATGCGCCCAGGCGAAGCGGCTGCGCAGGGTGAGCACGCCGTTCGCCACGGCAAAGGACTTGTCGGTGCGGATGCCCAGTTCGCTGCGGGCATCGGTCACGCTCTTCGCACCATAGGCGAGCGCGAAGGCCGGTGAGCCGACCACCGCCTGCTCGGCATAGCCAGGCAGATCGAACGTCGTGAACTGGCCCGCGGCGTAGGGCGTGATGCCGAGGCCGCCGAATGTCGGAACAACGAAGCGATAGCCGCCCTCGACGCGGCCGGAATACGCGTTCGCGTTGAACTCGGCACGGAGCTGGTCGATGCCGGCAATCGTGACGGTGCGGTTGGTGGTGATGTCCTGCCAACCATTGGCCAGCGCTGCCGAGATATAGGCCGCGCCCTCGGTGTGGCGAACATAGGCGCCGGCCTGGAACAGGTCGGATCGACCCGAGCCCATCCCGTTGACGCTGAAATTGGTGCCGCCGCCCGCGAGCGCAAAGCCGGCAATGGTGTTGGGCGAGAACAGATAGTCGGCGCCGACGGCGGTGCCTGAAATGCTGCTCGTGGTGCTGTTCGATCCCACCGCCGCATTGCCGTCGGTGGACTGCGAACCGCCGAAGCCTGACGCCCACACGCTCCAGCGCTGCACGAAGGCAGCCGGCGGCGCCTTGGTGAACATCGCATAGGCATCGCGCTTGCCGGCCGCGTAACCCAGCGCTTCATCGGCATAACCGGTCGTATCAGGTGTCGGATCGGCGGAGCCGGTCCGGTTCGTGAAGGGATCGGTCATCACCCCCAAGAACTGGCCCATGGCATTGAAGGTGGTCTGCTGCGAGCCCGCGCCCAATTCACCCGAGGCCTGGCTCAGCGCGCTGCCGAGGTTGCTGCCGGTGAGGCCGAACAGCGTCACGAAAGCCGGCGGCAGCGTTCCGCCGTTGTTGAAGGTACCATCGATCGCGGCGGCCACGTTTTGCTGATTGGCATTGAGGGTCGTCGACCGGCCAAGCTGCGCCGTCAGATTCAGGACCACGTCGGTGCTGCTGTAGCTCAGGCTCGCGGCAAAGTTCGGCAGCGCCGCCACTCCGTCGAACGTGGTGCCGCTGAGACCAGCCGCATGCAGGATGTCGTACGACTTCGAGGCAGACGCCCCCGGCGCGAACGCCGCCTCGACGATGCCGGCAAGGAACGCATTGCCGCTGATGTCGGCGTGCGTGGAGCCTCCAGAGGTCAACTGCACGCCGTAACCAGCGCCAGGCGCCAGCGACAGATCGCCGGCGACGGTCATCGCGCCGCCCGGCACGCCCCATGCCGGTGCGAATGTGCCTCCGCTCATCACCGCCAACGAACCGACCGTGCCGGTGCCGGTCAGCGCGGCGCCGGGCCCAACGACTGTCAGCGCGGAATTCGCAATCGAGCCGTTGACGGTCAGGGTCCCGCCGCTGACTAACGTCATCCCCGTATAGGCGTTCGTGCCGGAGAGCGTCTCGCTCTCTGACATCAGCGCGAACCCGCCGCTGCCGGCGATCGTGCCGCCGAACTGACCGCTTGCGGCCGACAGCGCCAGGGCGTTGGAGCCGAGCCAGACAAATCCATTGGCATCGCCCGACAGCGACTTGATCGTGGCCATCGCATTCGCGTTCGAAACATCGAACAATCCGCCCGCCGACACCGTGACCCCGCTCGACGTGGCGATAGTGCCGGGACCGACCAGCGCAAGATAGGAGCCCGCACCTGAAATCGACGTTGGCCCTGTGTAGGTGTTGGTCCCGCTCAGCGTCGCCGAGCCTCCGGCTTCCACCGACACGCCACCGGAACCCGAGATCACGCCGGCCAGGCCGAGCGGCACCGAGCTGGAGTCGATCGCGAGCGTCTGCGTCGTGGAAATGTTCGCGGCGGTGACAAAGTTCGGGGAGTATCCGACCTGCTGGCCGGCCAGATCGAACAACACCGAATTCGCCTCGAAGAAGCCGATGCCCAGGTAATTCTCTGAAGGCGTCGAGTTTGCGAGATTGAAGGGAGACGGCAGGCCGGTGGCGGAGGCGATATTGAACGTCTGCTGGGTGCCGCCGGCTTGCGCGGAGATCGTCAGCTGGGGATTTGGGAAATTCGACAGGCTGCCGGCAAATTGCAGCTTGAAGTCGGTCCATCCCGAATCCAGCGAGACCGATCGCGTGAACTGCTCGCTGGCGCCGCTCGAGCCGGAACTCAGGGTAAAATTGAACGGCACGAATTTGTCGATACCAGGCACATTCGAATTCGGAAACGGCGTCGTCGCGCTGCTCGGAGCCGCATTGACGGTGTTCATCGGCAGGAACTGCGCGAGCAGCGCCGGCGTGAGACCCAGCGTGACGCAAGGGTTGCAGCTCGTCACGGATTGCGGAACGCTCTGGACAGATTGCTGCGCTGTTGTCGCCGGACCACCGGGAATGCTGGTCCCCAGCAGCGAATTCAGCGCAGCCAGACTCTGGCCGTTCGCCGAGACGACATAGCCCGCCGTGGTGTTTGCCACGACGGCTTGCCCGAAGACGCTGCCGAGACCGACATTCGTGCCCGACAGGGTGAAGGCCTGCGCGTCGGCACCGAAAGCACCGACCGCTGCGGTCCCGAACGGCTGCGCGACCGAGGTCTTGCCATTGAGCGTCGCGTACGAGGCGACGTTGTAATTGCCCGACGTGCCCAGCGAGATTCCGCCGGACGTCGCTCCCGGCGTGGCGTAGAATTGAAGCGACTGAGCCGTCACCTGATAGACGTTGCCGGCGAACGTGTTGGTGCCCCCGTAAGTATCGATGTTGCCTGACGCCAGGACGGGTGACGTCGTGCCGGCGAAAACACTGCTTGGGGCCAGGAAGACCGCGGAGCCCGTATCGAAGGCGTAGGGTTGCGCCACCCCTCCGTTGACGCCGACATTGATCGTCAGAATGAGAACGGGGTTGGAGAGCTTGCCGCCAAAATTGTGGCCGGTATTGACCGCATAATTGAGCGGAATCTCCACCGACTGCGCCAATGCAAATGTCGAGGACAGGCCGACGCTCACCCCGAGCGCCGCATACGCAACGATACAAACGCGTTTCATCACTTTCCTCAGCCGGCAACACAACCGCCCGGCGCATGTCCGTCCGATCCGGCGAACCGAGGAGCATCGTCCAGGCAACGAGAGCCTTACCATGCCGTTCGCAGGTCCGATGTGCCGAGCGTCTCACGCGCGCTGCAATTCTGGCCGCCGCTTCGATCAAGCGGGTGCTGCCGCCGTGCGGCGATAGGGGACGTAGCGGGGTGTCCACATCCTGGCGAGGATACGCTGCTCGATCTGGTCGATCGGAACATCGCTGACGAGCCTTTCCTTGTGCGCCTGGAGCGCCACCGCAAGCGCAACGGTCAGCGCGACCTCGCGCAGCGCGCTGACCGGAGGCAGCAGATTGTGCTTCGGGTTGTTGCGCGCCGGCGAGGAACTCGCGAGCGCCTTCGCCGCGGCCATGAACATCCCGTCGCTGATGCGGCCGGCGCCGACCGCCAGCGCGCCGAGACCGACGCCCGGGAAGATGTAGGAGTTGTTGGTCTGGTCGACCTTGAACCTGACGCCGTCGCGCACGATCGGCGGGAACGGGCTGCCGACGCCGATCAGCGCCCGTCCCTCGGTCCAGGCCTCGATGTCCGCGGGCGTCGCCTCCTCGCGCGAGGTCGGATTCGACAGCGGAAAGATCACTGGCCGTTTGTTGCACTCGGCCATCGCGCGGACGATCGGCTCAGAAAACGCGCCGGCTTGGCCGGACACGCCGATCAGCACCGTCGGCCGGGCATTGCGCACGACGTCGAGCAGCCCGATCTTGTCGGGATGACCAAGCTTCCAGTCGGCGAGCGCCTGCTTGTTCTGGAGGAAGGGGACCTGGAACGGAGCCAACCCGGTCATTCCCTCGACCAGGAGCCCGTCACGGTCGACCATAAAGAAGCGTGTCGCCGCCTCGCTCTCCGACAGCCCGGCATCGCGCATGGCGGCGCGGATCAGGCCGGCGATGCCGCAGCCAGCCGAGCCTGCGCCGAGCACGGCTACGCGCTGCTCGGTGAGCGGCACGCCCGTGACATTGATGGCGGAAAGCAAGGCGCCGGTCGCCACCGCCGCGGTGCCCTGGACGTCGTCATTGAAGGTCAGGAGCCGGTCGCGATAACGCTCGAGCATCCGCGTCGCGTTGTTCTTTGCGAAATCCTCCCATTGCAGCAGGACGCGCGGCCAGCGCTTCACCACCGCCGAGACAAAGGCCTCGATGAAGTCGTCATATGCCTGGCCGCGGACGCGCTCGTTGCGCCAGCCGATATAGAGCGGATCGGCCAGGCAGTCGGGATTGTCGGTGCCGACATCGAGCAGGATCGGCAGTGTCGTCGCGGGATGCAGGCCGCCGCAGCCGGTATAGAGCGAGAGCTTGCCGATCGGGATGCCCATGCCGCCGGCACCCTGGTCGCCGAGCCCAAGAATCCGCTCGCCGTCGGTCACCACGATCGCCTCGACCTTGTCGAAACGCGGCTGCGCCAGAATGCGATCGATCCGGGCCTTGTGCGGGATACTGAGGAACAGCCCGCGCGGTTTTCGAAACAGGCGGCTGAACTGCTGGCAGCCGGCACCGACGGTCGGCGTGTAGACGATCGGCAGCAGCTCTTCTAGGTTTCCGACGAGGAGAGCGTAGAACAGCGTCTCGTTGGTATCCTGCAGCTCGCGCAGGACGGCATATCGTTCGATATCGGTCTCATAGCCGCGCAGCGCCTGCAGGCGGCGTGAGACCTGCTCGTCGAGCGTCGCGACGTTGGGCGGCAGCAGCCCGTGCAGGTCGAACGCATCGCGCTCGGCCTCGGAGAACGCCGTGCCCTTGTTGAACTGCGGATCGGCCAGCAACTCATATCCGCTCAACGCGGTTGTCGCGAAAGCTCCTGGCGTGTCGGACATGACGATTTCCTTTCAGTGCAGAATGCCGTGCGGAATCCTATCGCCTCGGCGCAAGGGATCGGATGCGCTGTGCTCCGCAAATTCTTACAAGCCGCCAGCAGCCAAGTCGACTGTTGCACGGTCTCGGTAAACTCAGCGTGACAGCGAGGTAACTGGGTTTTCCGCTTGTCGCACACGTTGCGATTTCCACTCCTTGAACTCGCGACTGGCGGGATGGACCTCGTAGAAACTTGCCGAACACCTTGAAGCGTATCAGCAGGGCGCGAGCTCAATCTTGTATAATTTTGCGCCCCTTGGCACTGAGTTGCCCGACGGCGCAAGGCCTCTCGACAAAAATATTTCTCTTTATCCGAAGTGCAACTCAGTGTGTGAATCTCCCGTCCCACCCGATTGAGGGGCGAGCGCACGTCACGAACGCGCGGTGGGATGCGGTGGACGCCGATGTCACGACTGACGAGCGTGTCAGAGGCGGACGGTGAAATCGCGTGGTCCCGACGCCCCAGTGGCAGGCAAAAGTTCGCGAGAGGCTAACGCATCTTGCGGATGACGGTGACAAACAAGCCCGGTCTTCGCCGGGGAGAGCACGTATAAGCCGTAACCCATCGCGCAGGGAAAGCCGGGTTGTTTCCGGTTATACCCGTGGTCCTACCCCGGTGCTTTTTGTTGCACGGGGCCCATGGGTGCAATCGGCACCCGGCTTTCCCTGCGCCCTCTATTTGAGGAGGGCGAAACGAAGAGCAAAACTCGGGCAAATCATGCCGCTCATGCCGCGAGAACGGGAAGCTGCGTCCCCATCCACAGATGTCATCGCCCGGCCTGTGCGCAATTGCGCACATGGACCGGGCGACCCAGTACGCCGCGGCGCATCGACTCAATCACTGGCGTCTCTGGAATACTGGATGACCTGCATTCGCAGGTGATGACACCGTCAATGGGACGGCAGCTTCAATGCCTGGCGTCAACGAGCAATCACGCCCGCAGCGCCTGCAGGCCCTTGAAGGTCAGGCGCTTGGGGTCGCGCACGCCGGCGAGATAGAGCTTGCGGATGAAGGCGATAACGGCGTCACGGTCGCAATCGGTCAGCGCAACAACGGCGTCGACCGCAATCCTCTGGGCTTCCATGGGACCAAGTCCTCCGCTGCAGCCTCGAACCCGGAAGCCTATACGCCGCCGGTTAATCCGGCGTTAACCCTTCGCCCCAAGATCCCCTCAAGGATCGCCGATTCACCCCCCGATGCGTATACGCGAAACAACGCATTGGCTCGATCGACGCACCGGCAGGACCGGCCGCCGCAGCAAAAAGCCCCGGACGATGCCGGGGCTTCTCACTTGATCGATCGCGATGACTACAGATCAGTAGCGGTAGTGATCCGACTTGTACGGGCCTTCCTGCTTGACGCCGATATAGTCGGCCTGGTCCTTGCGCAGTTCGGTCAGCTTGGCGCCGAGCTTGGCGAGATGCAGCCGGGCGACCTTCTCGTCGAGCGATTTCGGCAGCACGTAGACTTCCTTCTTGTACTTGCCGTCCTTGTTGTTGGCCCAGAGCTCGATCTGCGCCAGCGTCTGGTTGGTGAACGACGCCGACATCACGAAGGACGGATGGCCCATCGCGTTGCCGAGGTTCACCAGACGGCCTTCCGACAGCATGATGATGCGATGCTTGTCGGGGAATTCGATCTCGTCGACCTGCGGCTTGATGTTGTTCCACTTCAGATTACGCAGCGCCGAGATCTGGATCTCGTTGTCGAAGTGGCCGATGTTGCAGACGATGGCGCGGTCCTTCATCGCGCGCATGTGCTCGATGGTGATGATGTCCTTGTTGCCGGTGGCGGTGACGAAGATGTCGGCGCGGGGCGCCGCCTCTTCCATGGTCACGACCTCATAGCCTTCCATCATCGCCTGCAAGGCGCAGATCGGATCGACCTCGGAGACCATGACACGGCAGCCGGCCTGGCGCAGCGAGGCGGCCGAGCCTTTGCCGACGTCGCCGAAGCCCGCGACCATCGCGAGCTTGCCCGACATCATCACGTCGGTGCCGCGGCGGATGCCGTCGACCAGCGATTCACGGCAGCCATAGAGATTGTCGAATTTCGACTTGGTGACGCTGTCGTTGACGTTGATAGCCGGCCACAGCAGCGTTCCGGCCTTCTGCATGTCATAGAGACGATGCACGCCCGTGGTGGTCTCTTCGGAAACGCCCTTGATGCTCTTGGCGATCTCGGCGAAGTAGCCCTTCGGCTTTTCCTTGAGCTGCTTCTTCAAAAGCGCGAAGAAGACCTCCTCTTCTTCCGAACCCGGCTTGTCCAGGAACTGGGTGTCGCCGTTCTCGGCGCGCAGACCGAGATGGACGTACATGGTGGCATCGCCACCGTCGTCGAGAATCATGTTCGGGTGACCGCCGCCATGCCAGTCGAACAGTTTTGCGGTGTAGTCCCAATATTCGGCGAGCGTCTCGCCCTTCACCGCGAACACCGGGATGCCGGCGGCGGCGATCGCGGCGGCCGCGTGGTCCTGGGTCGAATAGATGTTGCAGGAGACCCAGCGGATGTCGGCGCCGAGGGCTGCCAGCGTCTCGATCAGGACCGCGGTCTGGATCGTCATGTGCAGCGAGCCCGCGATGCGCGCGCCCTTGAGCGACTGCTTCGGGCCATACTCCTCGCGGGTGGCCATCAGGCCCGGCATCTCGGTCTCAGCCAGCGAGATTTCCTTGCGGCCGAAATCGGCGAGCGCAATGTCCTTGACGATGTAGTCGGTGAAGCCGGGCTTCGTGGGGGCGTTCATGTCTGTTTCCTAATCGATGAATCCAACGTGTCAGCAACAAAGCAAGCGGAACGCTTTGCGGCACGATTTTCTCCCTCTCCCCGTCCTTACGGGGAGAGGGTTGGGGTGAGGG
>NZ_JYMT01000005.1:0-3977 GCF_000938305.1 Bradyrhizobium sp. LTSP885 | reverse complement strand
AGTCCCCCTCACCCGCCGCTTCGCGGCGACCTCTCCCCGCAAGCGGGGCGAGGTAAGAGCCTTAGACCGCGCGCTTCAGCGGTTCGACGAGATCGGTCTTCTCCCAGGAAAAGCCGCCTTCATTGTCCGGCGTGCGGCCGAAATGGCCGTAGGCCGAGGTGCGCGCGTAGATCGGACGGTTGAGGTCGAGATGGCTGCGGATGCCGCGCGGCGTCAGATCCATCGCCTTTGCCGCCGCCCGCTCGAGCACATCCTCCGGCACCTTCCCGGTGCCGTGGGTGTCGATGTAGATCGACAGCGGCCGCGCCACGCCGATGGCGTAGGCGAGCTGCAGCGTGCAGCGGTCGGCGAGGCCGGCCGCAACGATGTTCTTGGCGACATAGCGCGCGGCATAGGCCGCCGAGCGGTCGACCTTGGTCGGGTCCTTGCCGGAGAACGCGCCGCCGCCATGCGGGGCGGCGCCACCATAGGTGTCGACGATGATCTTGCGCCCGGTGAGGCCAGAATCGCCGTCGGGACCGCCGATGAAGAACTTGCCGGTCGGATTGATGTGCCAGATGGTCTTGCCGTTGATCCAGTCCTTCGGCAGCGCCTCGCGCACATAGGGCTCGACGATGTCGCGGATCTGGCTGGACGAGATATCCTCGACCAGATGCTGGTGCGAGACCACGATCTCGCGCACGCCGACCGGCTTGCCGTTCTCGTACTGCACGGTGACCTGGCTCTTGGAGTCCGGTCCCAGCACCTTCTCCTTGCCGGAGTGGCGCGCTTCGGAGATCAGCCGCAGGATCTTGTGGGCATAGAAGATCGGTGCCGGCATCAGATCCGGCGTCTCGTTGGTCGCGTAACCGAACATGATGCCCTGGTCGCCGGCGCCCTCTTCCTTGACCTCGCCGGGTTGCAGCGCGTCGACGCCCTGCGCGATGTCGGCCGACTGCGGATGCAAGAGGATCTCGATGTCGGCCTTCTCCCAGTGGAAGCCGTCTTGCTCGTAACCGATGTCCTTGATCGCGGCGCGGACGACGCTCTCGATATGGTCGTTGGTGACCGAGCTCGGACCGCGGGTCTCGCCGGCAATCACCACCTTGTTGGTGGTCGCGAGCGTCTCGCAGGCCGCGCGGATCGCCCAGGGGTCGATGCCCGCCTTGGGCCCTTCGCGATAGAACAGGTCGACGATCTCGTCCGAAATGCGGTCGCAGACCTTGTCCGGATGGCCTTCGGAAACCGACTCGCTGGTGAACAGGTAGGACGCGCGCATCAGCAAAACCTCTTATTAGTTGCCGCCATCCCGGCGGCTCTTGTCATGGAGTGTCATTGGAGTGTCATTGGAATGTCAGTCCCGACGACGCGAGATGACGTAGGATTCGTCGTAAAACCAGAGCCCATTGTGCTTGCGCAGAACCTCTCTGGTGGCATCGAGGGTCCGCCCGCTTTCAGTCATTTCCGTCAACCGGTCATCTTCAATCTGAGCGACATACACCGCCGCATTCCACGCTGCAAAAGCCGTGGAGGTTCCGATCGAGCCGGTCACCTCGTTGGGCAGCGCTTCCATATCATATCGGAAGATCGAACGGTTATCGGCATAAGCATTAAAGTTAAGCTCCCGCCCCGCCGACCCCAGCTCGTATTTCACCGCGCGCAATAGCTCATGACGGCTGACCGCGAAAGGATTTTCTCCGGGCCAGACAGCTTGAATGATCTCAAGCCCCGGATCGTGCCCATGGGAGTGGATTCCTATCAGCCGCCCCCCGGCCCGCAGCGCTCGGGCCAGCGGCGCGATAATCCGCTTGGCGCGGAAATTCACAGAGGATTTGGCCCGATATGGCTGGGAAGCGATCACAAGGTCGAAATTGGCCTCGGTCCGGCCCGCCCGGGGGATGATCGAATCAAGCAGGAACTGGTGGTCGTCCCGGTACAGGACCAGCGCCACCGGCCGCTCATAGATCGGCATCGCGGTCCGGGGGCTGATATTGGCCCGCCAGTTCTGCTCAAGAAACGGGCCGAGTTCGGCGATCTGGGCCTCGAATTCGCCCGAGGAGGCCCCGCGCAGCGCCACCTCGTGCCAGATCATGCTGGAGGCCGCCGCGGCCGCCTTCGGCGTCAGCCACGGCGCCTCGGCGTAATACATGTTGGTGAACACGAAGACGCTGGCCGGATGCTCGAACAGGCGATCCGGCACCTTGTCGAGCGTCAGTCGGACGTCCTCGAGGCTCAGCTCCTTGCCGGCGACGTAGAACGGCATGCTGGGGAAGCGGCCATGCATGGCACGCAGTACCCGCGCCAGCACCGTGCCATCGCCCATGCCCGCGTCGAACACCCGCAGCGCCGGCGGCCGCGGATGGATCGCCGACAATTCCAGCGCGACCCTGTCGGCAATGACCCGCTTTTCGCTGCAGGTATGGACGAACAGCAGGTATCTCTGGCGGTTCTCGAAGAAGCGGAAATTGGCCTTCGGGTCGCGCTTCTCCGGCGGCACGACGAGACCGCGCGGCGGCGGCACGCCGCCGGGCGTGGATGTTGCGATGAAGGCGTTGATGCGGTCGAGCGTGTCGATGGTGATGCGCTTGCCCTCGCGCAGCCGGTGCACCAGCTTGCCGTCGTTGACGGCGCGGCGGCCGAACGTCGTCTCCGCCATGTCGGAGCGGCGGCAGAAGTCCGATATCTGGCTGAGGATGTCGTCGTTCTTCATGAGGCCAGGGGTTTGGGAAGGCGGTGGGCAGCGGAAGGGCGCACCAACGTCGTATCATCATCTGCCCACTGCTTGAACCCCTGTCCCCCCCTCCGCCACCAAACAATTGGATGCCTGTACCGTCATTGCGAGCGAAGCGAAGCAATCCAGCGATCCGCAAATGCGGCATGGATTGCTTCGTCGCTTCAGCGCAAAATTGCTTCGCAATTTTGTCGCGAGCTCCTCGCAATTGTGCAAGTTCACTAATTCGCTGATTGAATGGGTTCAGTTTTGGTCGCAGCGAAGTCCTTTGGTGTCTGGCCGCCAAGGGCCTGATGAGGCCTGTGGTTGTTGTAGTAGATCAGGTACTCGAAGAGTTCATTGGCGAAGTGATCGAGGTTATCGAAGGTTGCCCCATCGATGACGTCGTCGTCGAGGGTACGCCAGAACCGTTCGATCTTGCCGTTGGTCTGCGGCCGATAGGGTCTGGTGTAGCGATGCTTGATGCCGAGTTCGAGGAGCATGGCTTCGAAGGGATGCTCTTCACGGTTGTTTCGGGATGCGAACTCGGCGCCGTTGTCGGACATGATTTCGGCGAAGACCAGCCCATAGGTGACGTTGAGGGTGTTGATCATCTTCAGCGTCCTGAACATGACCGGCAAGGCTTTCTTGGAGGTGATGACCTCGGCCCAGGCCAGGCGCGAGCAGCTGTCGATCAGGCTGACGATATAGGCCGTGGCCGGGGGTGGCGCCAGGAACACGTCGCGTGGCAGCTGATGCAGATCGACATGGCCAAGTTCGCCGAGCTTGTCCTTGATAATGCGGCGTTTCTCCTCGCGCATCGCCGGCGTGCGCCGGTTCAGATGATAGCGTTTCAGGACCCGGTAGATCGTCGACGGCGAGGGTAGCGTATCGCGCCGCTCGCGCAAGACAGCATGGATCTCGTAGCGGTTCATCCCCCTCTGGCGGCAAGCAACGATCTCGGCCTCGATGCCTTCCGGTTCGCGCCGTTCCTTCCACTTCGGTCCGCGCCGCCGCGGCAAGAGGTCGGCCTCCTCGCCGCTTTGCAAATAGCGGTTGTAACACTTCCGGAAGGTTTGCGAGCAGGTGCCGTGATGCCGATAAAAATCTCCGACCCGGCGGAACGTTGCCGACCGCCCGGCTTTCACCGCCTCGTATTCCGGGATCAGGAACCGCCACTTCTGCAGGTAGTTCCGCTCAATCGTCCGGTCGTAGCTGTTGTCGCGCATCGAATCCTCCCGCAAGAGAATTCAATCAGCGAATTAGTGAACTTGCACAGCAATGACGG
>NZ_JYMT01000043.1:213687-451017 GCF_000938305.1 Bradyrhizobium sp. LTSP885 | reverse complement strand
GAATGACGAGGCCAAGAAAAAAGGGCCGCTTGAATGAACAAGCGGCCCAAGTCTAGGGAGGAAACGCCCAAGGAGGGCAGCGATAGCGCAAGGCGCTACCGCACCGCAACAATATGCCGCCGCGCTGCACAAAGCGCAAGAACTTTCGAAACATTTCCCACGCAATCTGCGCCTGACTGACGAATATGCAACAGATCGGCAGAACTCGATTTTCATATGATATATCATTATCTTACAAGAAATGAACGAACTGCTCAGCGTTAGATGCATAGCCCGTATACCAGAACTCGCAGCTTCGTGAAGGCCGCCGCGGCCGGCATGGCTTTCACATCGAAGCCAATTCGAAAGTCGGGAACCGCATCATCAGAGCGGGATAACGTTCCGTTAATCGTGCGCGTCGCATTGGATTGAGCTAGAGCGTTTTCGAGCGAAGTGGATACCGGTTCGCGTAAAGAAAACGCGTCAAAAGAAGAATCCAGCGCCCGTTCCGATTCCATCGGAACGGAAAAGGCTCTAGGCAAGACCACTTCCGATCCACTCGCCCAAGCGCTTTAGGGAACCGCCGTGACGGTCATCGACTTTACCGCCTTCATCGGCCGGCTCGCGACCGTATCCGGCGAAACCATCCTGCCGTTCTTCCGGACCTCGCTCTCGGTCGACAACAAGAGCACAAACGATTTCGACCCCGTCACCGAAGCCGACCGCGCCGCGGAGGCGGTGATGCGACGGCTGATCAAGGCGAGCTTTCCGCAGCACGGCATCGTCGGTGAGGAATTCGGCAATGAGCGCGAGGATGCCGACTATGTCTGGGTGCTCGATCCGATCGACGGCACCAAATCCTTCATCGCCGGCTTTCCGATCTGGGGCACGCTGATCGCGCTGCTGCACAAGGGCGCGCCGGTGTTCGGCATGATGCACCAGCCCTTTATCGGCGAACGCTTCTCCGGCGACAACGGTTCGGCGCAGTATTCCGGCCCCTCGGGCGGGCGCAAGCTCACGGTCCGGCGCTGCGCCGCGCTGAAGGAAGCAACCGCCTACACCACGAGCCCGCTGCTGATGAACGAAGCCGACCGCGCCTGCTTCAAGCGCATCGAAAGCACGGCGCGCCTGACGCGTTATGGCGGCGACTGCTACTCCTATTGCATGCTCGCTGCGGGCCACCTCGACCTCGTGATCGAAACCGAGCTGAAACCCTACGATATTGCCGGCCTGATCCCGATCATCACCGGCGCCGGCGGCATCGTCACCACCTGGGACGGCAAGCCGGCCCAAGGCGGCGGCCGCATCATCGCAGCGGGCGATCCGCGGGTGCATGAAGCGGCGATGAGGGTGCTCAACGCCTGATGTCTTGAGTTGCCGGAGTGGCGTTCTGCGCCCATGCTGACTGCAACGAGAAAAGTCAGGGACGGGCGCACATGAAGATTGGCGGCAGACTGTTAGCAGGACTGATCCTGCTTCTCGTACCCATCGCGGCCGCCGCGCAGGATTTCCCGGCCAAGCCGATCCGGCTGATCGTGCCGTTCCCGCCGGGCGGGCCGAACGACATCATCGCGCGCGTGGTCGGGCAGAAGATGTCGGAACTGATCAAGCAACCCGTCATCGTCGACAATCGCGCCGGCCAGGGCGGCGTGCTCGGCACCGATGCGGTCGCGAAGGCCGCACCCGACGGCTACACCATCGCGATCGCAAGCGCCGGTGCGCTCGCGATCAGTCCGAGCATGGAGAAGGTTGCCTACGATACGTTGAAGGACCTCGCGCCGGTGACGCTGGTCGCCACCGTGCCGGAAATGCTCGTTATCGCGACCGACGTGCCTGCGAAAAACATGAGCGAGCTGGTCGCCTTGGCCAAGGCACAGCCGGGCAAGCTCAACTTCGCCTCCTCCGGCCCCGGCAGCCTGCCGCATCTGGCCGGTGAATTGTTCAAGCTGACGGCGAAGATCGACATCGTGCATGTGCCCTATCGCGGCGCCGCGCCGGCCGTGAACGACCTGTTGGGCCAGCAGGTACAGATGACATTCCTCGACCTGCCGGTGATCCTGCCGCAGATCAAGGCCGGCACGCTCCGCGGAATCGCGCTCGGCGGCCGCGAGCGCGCCCCGACCGCATCAGACGTGCCGACCACGGCGGAAGCCGGCATGCCAGACCTGATCATCGAGAACTGGTACGGCATGGTCGCACCATCAGGCACGCCGCCGGCGATCATCGCGAAGCTCAACCAGATCGCGACCGCGGCGATGGCCGATGCGAGCGTCAAGGACAAGCTCGCCGAGCAGGGCCTGACACTGGTCGGCGACACGCCGGAGCATTTCCGCGACTTCATCGCCGCCGACATCAAGAAGTGGGCGAAGGTGATCAAGGACGCCGGCGTGGAGACGGCGAAGTAAGGCAGCGCATCAGCGCTGCACTTCGGCCCGCAGATAGTCGACGAGCTGCTTGGCCGGCCGCGGTAGCGCCTTGAAGCTGCGGGCGCAGATCGTCAGCCGGCGATTGGCCCAGCCGTCGCGGATCCGGATCGCCACGATCGGCATCGCCGCTGTGCAGCGTCGGGCGGCGGTTTCCGGGACCACGGCAACGCCGACATCGGCCGCGACCATCTGGCAGATGGCGTCGAAATCACGCAAGCGCGCGCGGAAGCGCAGCCGCGCGCCGAGCTTTGCCGCATGCCTGGATACATGGAGTTGAAGCGCGGTCGTCGCCGTCAGGCCGACGAAATCGCGCTCGACCACCTCCTGGAAATCGATCTGGCGACGGTTGCCGAGATCGCTGCGCCGCGACGCCACCAGCATCAGCCGGTCCTCGCTGAACAGGAAGCGCTCGACGTTGTCGGGCAGCGCGTGTTCCGCGGCAAAGCCCAGATCGGCGGCGCCGCTGGCGATCGCGGTCGCGATGTCGGTGCTCTCGCGTTCTTCGACGTCGATATTGATCTCGGGGTGTTCATGCAGGAAGGCGGCCAGCGCTCGCGGCAGATGCTCCGACAGCCCCGAAGTATTGGCGAGCAGCAGCACGCTGGCGCGAACGCCGCTGGCATAGGCGGCGAGATCGCCCTGCAAGGCCTCGACATTGTGGATCACGATGCGGGCGTGGTCGAGCAGGCTCTCGCCCGCCGCCGTCAGTTCGACGCCGCGGCGGCCGCGCTTGAGCAGCGCGACGCCCAACGCCTCCTCCAGGCCCTTGATCCGCTCGCTGGCCGAGGCCAGCGCCAGATTCGCACGCGCCGCGCCCCGGGTGATGCTGCGCGCATCCGCCACCGCGATGAACAATTGCAAGTCGATCAGGTCGAACCGCATGGCGTTTCCTGCCCTTACCTTCGGTCTATCCGAAGGCTAACCCCGTAACCTCCAGATTGTGCCGATCGCGTCGATCGGTCAATCTGCGGCCATGGTCGACCACCTCCTGATCTTCATCGCATTCGCTTTCCTGCTCGCCGGCTTCGTCAAGGGCACGCTCGGCCTCGGCCTGCCGACGGTTGCGATGGGACTGTTGGCGGTGACGATGCCGCCGGGCCAGGCGATCGCAATCGTGATCGTGCCGGCCATCGTCACCAATATCTGGCAGACCTTCGTCGGTCCGTATCTGCGCGACATCCTCAAGCGGTTGTGGCCACTGATGCTCGGCACCGTCGTCGGCATCTGGCTCAATGCCGGGCTGCTCACCGGGCCTTACGCGCCCTACGGCACCGTCGTGCTCGGCCTGTTGCTGGTGATCTATGCGATCGTCGGATTGAGCAAGTTCAGCTTCAAGGTTGCGCGGCGCGACGAGAAATGGGTCGGCGGCATCGTCGGCGTCGTGACCGGGCTGATCTCGGCGGCAACCGGCGTGCAGGTCATCCCCTCGATGCCATTCATGCAGGCGATCGGGATGGAGCGGGACGAACTGGTGCAAGCGCTGGGCGTCTTCTTCACCACCGCGACCGTTGCGCTGGCCTTCAATCTCACGGCAGCCGGCCTGCTGACCGCAGCCACCGCGCTGCCCGGCGCCGTCGCGATGGTGGCGTCGTTTGTCGGCATGTTCGTCGGCCAGTCGGTGCGCTCACGGATGCAGCCGGAGGTATTCCGCCGCTGGTTCCTGATCTCGATGATCCTGCTCGGGTTCTATCTCGCCGGCAGCGCGCTGATGAAGCTGCACGGATAGTTCAGCGAGACTCGAGCATCGCGACGCGGAAGCCGAGATAGATGAACAGGCCGCCGAGCGAGCGGTTGATCCAGGCGATCACCCCGGCCGATTGCCGGATGCGGCCGGCGGCCCGCGCCGCGAAAGCCGCGACGCCGAGGCACCACAGCGTGCCGGTGACGATGAAGATCAGCCCGAGGAACAGGAAGGCGAGCGTCTTGTGCGGGGCGTCAGCCGCCACGAATTGCGGCAGGAAGGCCAGAAAGAACAGTGCAACCTTCGGGTTCAGGACATTGGTCAGCGTCCCCTGCCAGAAGATCCGCCCGACCGAGGTCTCGCCGCCCTGTCCCGTCATGTCCGCGATCGGTTTGGCGCGCGACAGCAGCATCTGCAGGCCGGTCAGCACCAGATAGGCCGCTCCAATCAGCTTGACCGCCAGGAACGCAGCCGACGACGCCATCAAGAGCGCCGACAGTCCGATCGCCGCGCCCAACACATGGACCAGGCAGCCGCAGCTGATGCCAAGGGCGGCCGCGGCACCGCCACGCCACCCCAGCTGGATGCTACGGCCGATGATGTAGGCGGTATCCGGCCCCGGGGTGATGTTGAGCAGCAGGCCCGACAGGACGAAGAGCCAGAGTTCGTGGATACCGAGCATGGCCGCGAGACTAACCTATCTGAGTAACGAACCGGAAAGGATGCGTGCCCAGAATAGCGCCATCCCTGCGACATACACATTCATTAGAGTATCGGATTGTGAAGTCCGTTGGTCGCATGCCAATTCCTGTTACAATGCATTATGTCTTGTAATTAATGGATTCGGCTACATCGGTTGAGTGGCCATTCCGGGGCAAAAGGGACATGGAGAGACGGCTAGCCGCCATTCTTTGCGCTGACATCGCCGGCTATTCCCGCATGATGGGTGCCGACGAGGCGGGTACCCATGCCTCGTTCAAGGCCCACCGCAGCGCGATCTACCCGATCATCCTCAATCATGGTGGCCGAATCGTCAAAAATACCGGCGACGGCTTCCTGCTCGAGTTTCCGAGCATCATCGGCGCCATCGAGGCCGCGGTCGCGATGCAGACCATGATGGCCGAACGCAACGAACACCTGCCGGCCGATCGCGCCATGCACTTCCGGATGGGCGTCCACATGGGCGACGTCATGGCGGACGAGGACGAGGTGTTTGGAGACGACGTCAACATCGCGGTCCGTCTCGAGGCGGTCGCAGCTCCCGGCGGCATCGCGGTCTCGGAGAAGGCCCGCACCGAGGCCGGGCGGCGGCTTGCCGTCACCCTGCTCGATGCCGGCCCGCACCGCTTCAAGAACATCGCCGAACCGGTCAGTGTCTGGACCTGGGCGCCGGCCGGATCCGATCTGCAGGAGAAGGTCGCGCGGGAGAACGTCGCGCAGGACGGGCCGCATCTGCCGGGACAATACAGGACGGCGATCGTCGGCGTGCTGCCGTTCGACAATCACAGCGGCGGCGCCGACGAATACTTCTCCGACGGCCTGACCGAGGATCTGATCCACGCGCTGTCGCTGCAATCCTTCTATCGCGTGCTGGGCCGGAACTCGACCTTCGCCTACAAGGGCAAGAACGTCTCTACCCGCCTGATCGCGCGCGAGATCGACGCGAGCTATCTGATCCAGGGATCGGTGCGGCGTGCCGGCAACAAGATCCGCGTCACCGCCGAACTGATCGCGCCGGAAAAGGGCGAACAGTTGTGGACCGGCCGCTATGACCGCGACATGGGCGACCTGTTCGCGATGCAGGACGAGATCACGTCCAATCTCTCCGCCGCGGTTGCCCAGGAGATCTATCGCGCCGAAGCCTCCGCGCCGGCGCGCTCGCCCAATTCCGAGCTGACCGCGTGGGACCGCTTCCTGAAGGGCCTGTCGCACTACTATCACCAGACCAAGGACGATTTCGAAATCTCGATTGCGCTGTTCAAGGAGGCGATCAAACTCGATCCCGCGCTGTCGATCGCTCGCGCCTATCTGGCCACCATCCAGATTCAGGGCTCCCAGTTCGGATGGATCCCAAGCACGCGCGAATTGTGGGTATCGTCGGTCGCCCTCGCCGAAAGCAGCGTGCGGCTCGACCCGCGCTCGTCCTTTGCCTTCTCGCTGCTCGCCTATCTGCACGCGATGCAGGGGCACTACGAAGCCGCGATGGACGCCATCAAGCGGGCGATCGAGCTCAACCCCTACGACATGGGCGCACGGGGGGTGCTCGGCATCTGCCACATGGTGATCGGCGATCACCGCAGGGCGGTCGAGCTGTTCTCGATGGCGGTTCAGCGCGACAACAGCGATCCCCGCTATCAATGGGGGGCTTTGAACGCGTTCAGTCATTACCTGCTCGGGCAATATGACGCATCGCTGTCATGGTCGCGCGAAACGCTCTATCTCAACCCGAACCACCTGCAGGGTCTTGCGGTGCGCGCTGCGGCGCTCGCCCAATTGGGGCGTACGAACGAGGCCAAGCAGGCCGCCGAAGCGCTGCTAGCCAATTATCCGGGGCTCACCGTCGAACGGCACTTGCGCAATTTCCACTGGAAGAACGCGGCCGACATCGCCCACTATCGCGAAGGCCTCTTGAAAGCCGGCATCCCTTTCGGCAAACTCGCCCTGGTTGCGCCGACAATTAGACTCGCCGCAAAATCCTAGGTGGCTTCATCCCGCGGTAACGGGTCTCTTTTAGTCTGAAGGCTTTTCAGGGATGTTGCTTGATGCCCGATATCGCTGCGCGCGAGACGCCTGCCCCGCAGGTTTCGCCCGATAATCCGTGTCCATTCCTGCGCGCGCTGGTCGCCGGCGACTATGTCGGCGGCCATATCGTGCCGCTGCCGGAGCTGACCAAGACCATCGGCCGCGCGACCGGCAAGACCGGCCTGCCTGCGCTCGATGCCGACGCGAAGATCTTCATGGTCGCGCAGATGGCAAACGGCATCGGTCCGTTCAGCCAGCTGCGCAATCTGACCAAGGGCGCCATCCTCGATGAATTGCGCAACGGTCCGCTCGACAAGCACGGCGCCGGCTCGCGCATCCTCGACCAGCATGCCGTGGTGCGTGAGGACGAGATCGCGCGCCTCGCCACCTTCGGCAAGGACTACGCGAATCCCGACGGCGGCGCCGAGCGCGGGCTGTCCGCCTCCGACATCAAGACCTTCATGGCCGCCAACTTCCAGCGCGCCAAGGACGAGCATCCGCCGTCCTACGCGATCCTGCACTTCTATTATCCGCTGTTGATGCTCGGCGAGTGGCCGGTGCTGCTCGACATCATGGGCAAGGGTGAGGGCAAGGACCGCTATCTCAGCGTCGACGAGGTCAGGACCCTGTTCGTCGACCGCCGCTTTCCAGATCGGATCGTCGCGCGCCTGAAGCCCTGAGGTGTTATCGCCTCCGGTTCACTTGAACAGCGGCGTGCCCGGCACGAAGGCGTCGAACGCCGCCCAGAATTGCGCGCGATAACGATCCTGTTCCTGCAGGATCTCGTGCTTGGAGCCGGCGATCACGAGGTGCGAGCCGGCGCGTAGATGATAGGCGAACTCCTCGATCGCTGCTGTCGACACCACGTCGTCATTGCTCGCTGCGAGCATCAGGATCGGCTGCCGGATCTCGGACGGATAGGACTTGCCGCGGAAAGTCCGCATCGCGGTGAACGCCGTATCGGCCCAGGCGACCGTCGGCGCCGCGATGCCGAGCGTCGGGTCTTCCTCCAGGATCGCGGCATTGCGGGCATAGCGCACCGGATCGCTGGTGACGGGATTACCGACGAAGTCGGACACGCCGACGAGGTGGTCGCTGCCGCCCGGAACGTAGCGGCCGCCCTGCCCGGTCAATCGCATGATCCGAAGCAGCGCGCTCGGAATGAAGGAAGTGCGGCGGCGCGGCAGATCGATCATCGGAGCCGACAGCACCATGCGGTCGAACCAGCGCTTGCCCGCATGCGCGACGCGCAGCATCACGGCACCGCCCATCGAATGCGCCAGCGCGAAGTAGGGCGGCGGGCAATCCGGCAGCACCACCTGCTGCACGAAGGTCTCGACGTCGACCTCGTAGTCGGCGAAGTCGCGCACATAGCCCTTGCGCGAGTCGCGCAGCCGCCGTGACGAGTGGCCCTGCCCGCGCCAATCGATCATCGCCACCGCGAAGCCGCGATCGCGCAGGTCGCGCACAGTCTCGAAGTATTTTTCGATCATCTCGCCGCGCCCGGCGAAGATGCAGACCGTGCCCTTGCGGCCCGGCGGCGGTGCCCAGCGGGCGAAGCGCAGTTCGGCTCCGTCTGGGGTCTTGATGGTGCCGCTGACAACGTCCTCCGGAACCGGATTGGCTGGAATCGAGACGAGCGTCATGCACGGAACCGGTTAGGTGGAACGGGGTGGAAATCAAGAGCGCGGGCGCCAAAAAACGACGCTGTTTCCAGCTCTTGAACGCAACACTGCCCCTCCCATATCACCTCCGTGCAGGCCGCTACCAGTGTTTCGGAACCGGAACATCAGGCTGCACACAGACTAGGCCCGGCCCGATGGCGGGCGGGTATTTGAAACAGTCGCTCAATGGAGGACTATCCCTATGCGTACCTATGATCTCACCCCGTTCTATCGTTCCACCGTCGGCTTCGACCGTCTCTTTAGCCTGCTCGATCAGGCGACCTCGGACGGCAGCCCCGGTTATCCCCCCTACAACATCGAGCGCACCGGCGAGAACGCCTACCGGATCAGCGTTGCGGTTTCCGGCTTCTCGCAGGCCGAGCTCTCGATCGTCGCCAAGGAAAACACGCTGACGATCAAGGGCGAGAAAACCGCCAACGAGAACTCCGGCGACAAATCCGAGGTGCTCTATCGCGGTATCGCTGCGCGCGCCTTCGAGCGCCTGTTCCAGCTTGCCGACTTCGTGCAGGTGAAGAACGCCTCGCTCGAGAACGGCCTGCTCCACGTCGACCTCGTCCGCGAGATCCCCGAGGCCAAGAAGCCCCGCAGCATTCCGATCTCCAGCAGCGATAAGGCCCCGCAGGTCGTCGACGGCTCGGCTGCCAAGGTCGCAGCCTAACCAAGTCCAGCGTCGGCAGATATTGGCCGCACGCGAAAACGCCCCGGGAAACCGGGGCGTTTTTTGTTTTGTGGGTTCACGCGTCGTTCCGGGGCGCGCGAAGCGCGAACTACGGTGCGCGCTTGCGCACCTGAGAACCTCGAGATTCCCCGATGCGCAATTGCGCATCTGAGGTCTGGTCCTTCGGACCATCCCGGAATGACGGTGCCCGACTTACTCCAACCCCTGCACCTTGGGCATGTCCTGGGTCGGCAGAATCGCGGGCGCAGCCGGCGCCGGCGGAGCGGCCAGACCGACTGTCGGGGTTTCGGCTTTCGCATTGGACTGCGTAGCCTGCGCCTCAGCCGGCCTCGGCGCGGCGGCTGCCGTCTGCTGGGCGGGCGCGGGGGCTGCCGCTTCTGTGGCAGCAGGCGCCGGCGCCGTGGCCTCAACCGGAGCCGGAGCAGATCGCGCCGCAAGCGGGCTCCGCTTCGGCACCGGGACGGCGCGGCTTGCGACATGCGGGATCGGAGCCGGCGGACGCGGCACACGGGCCTGGATCGGCGGCGGCATCGGGCCGGCCGGTCCGTAGGTCGCGGTCAGTTCGTCGTCGAAATTGTCATCCATATCGTGGGCCGACGTGAAGCGGACGATACGCCCGTTGCGGGCGTCGATCACCAGCCGCCCGTCGTCACCGCCATGGTCGATCACCGCGATCGTGTAGACGAAGCCACGCTGCCGCGGGGCACCAAGCGGCAGGTAACCATTCTCGCGGAGCACGGTGTAGACCTCCATCGGCGGTAGCAGGCTCGGCACGCGGCCATAGCGCGGCGGCGGCGGAACCTCCGGCATGGCGGCATAGGGCCCCTCGACGTCGGAGACCTTGATGGCCAATGAATTGCCGATCTCGTAGGGCGCCAACAATTGCGCCTGCGCCGAGGCTGCGCTGAGCGCCAGAACGGCCGCTGCAACCGATCCTGTGAACAACTTCATTGCCGTCACTCCTGTCTGCCCACGCCAAAGGAGCGTTCCCGCTCTCTTGCTGGCTGCCACCGGCGAATTTCCTTGTAAATTCCGGCGGTCCTTGGCCGCTCCTTGGGCCGGATCGCGGCGCGTTTGCTTCAAATCGGGGGCGGCGAAGGCCGTGCGAGCTGTCCGATCCGGGCATGCAGGCGAGGACTCTCACGCGCTTGTGTGATAGACAAAAATTTGGCAAGGTCGGAGTTAGGACAGCAAGACTGTCTCAATTTCGAAGCCATCCCGGCACAGGGATTGCAACGAAAACTCGGCGCCCCGGGCTCCGAGAGTGCTGCAGGCAGGGCTGTTCCACAGGGACGTTGAACGCCCGTCGTCTGAACTAAGGAAAATGCGGCTCGCGGCGGACGAGCGGTGGCCCGGTGGGTGCCGCAACGCCCAAGGTGCGCCAATGAGGGTGAGGCCCCTGACGTAAGGGAGAGGACACATGAGCGGGTCGGAATTCGAGCGCGAAACCATCGTGGCAGGAACGCTGTCGGCGACCGCGGATTCGAAAGCCGCCGAACCTGCCGGTGACCTCTACCCGCGTGAACTCCACACCTGGCGCCCGGAAGCGGAAGGCCTGTTCGATCCGAGTTTGGAGAAGGACTCGTGCGGCGTCGGCTTCATCGCCAACATCAAGGGCCAGAAGTCGCATCAGATCGTCTCCGACGCGCTGAGCATCCTCTGCAATCTCGAGCATCGCGGCGCTGTCGGCGCCGACCCGCGCGCCGGTGACGGCGCCGGCATCCTGGTGCAGATCCCGCACGCCTTCTTCGCGCGCAAGACCGCCGAGATCGGCTTCAAGCTGCCGAAGCCCGGCGAGTACGCCATCGGCGCGCTGTTCATGCCGCGCGATGCGGCGTGGCGGAACGTGATCAAGAGCATCATCGCCGAGGAGATCAAGAACGAGGGCTTCAAGCTGCTCGGCTGGCGCGACGTGCCGTCAGACAATTCCTCGCTCGGCGTCACCGTGAAGCCGACCGAGCCCTATCACATGCAGGTCTTCATCGGCCGCAACGGCGCTGCCAAGACCGAGGACGATTTCGAGCGCCGGCTTTACATCCTGCGCAAGTCGATCTCGCAGGCGATCTATCAGCGCCGCGACCGCGGCATGGCGGGCTATTACCCGTGCTCGCTGTCGTGCCGCACCGTAATCTACAAGGGCATGTTCCTCGCCGACCAGCTCGGCAAGTACTATCCCGACCTGCACGAGGCGGATTTCGAGAGCGCGCTGGCGCTGGTGCATCAGCGCTTCTCGACCAACACCTTCCCGACCTGGTCGCTGGCGCATCCCTACCGGATGATCGCCCATAACGGCGAAATCAACACGCTCCGCGGCAACGTCAACTGGATGGCGGCGCGGCAGGCGTCCGTGCATTCGGAGCTCTACGGCAAGGACATCAGCCGTCTATGGCCGATTTCCTACGAAGGCCAGAGCGACACCGCCTGCTTCGACAATGCGCTCGAATTCCTGGTGCAGGGCGGATACTCCCTTCCGCATGCCGTCATGATGATGATTCCGGAAGCGTGGGCCGGCAATCCTCTGATGGATGAGCAGCGCCGCGCCTTCTACGAATATCACGCCGCCCTGATGGAGCCGTGGGACGGTCCGGCCGCGATCGCCTTCACCGACGGCCGCAAGATCGGCGCCACGCTGGACCGCAACGGCCTGCGCCCGGCGCGCTATCTCGTCACCAAGGACGACCGCATCGTGATGGCGTCCGAAATGGGCGTCTTGAAGATTCCGGAGGAGCAGATCGTCACCAAGTGGCGGCTGCAGCCCGGCAAGATGCTGCTTGTCGACCTCGAGCAGGGCCGCCTGATTCCCGACGACGAGATCAAGGCCGACCTCGCCAAGAGCCACCCCTACAGCGAATGGCTGCACCGCACCCAGCTCCAGCTCGAGGAGCTGCCGGGTGCGCCGGCCAAGGGTGTGCGCTCCAACCTGCCGCTGCTCGATCGCCAGCAGGCGTTCGGCTACAGCCAGGAAGACATCACCATCCTGATGACGCCGATGGCGTCCACGGGCGAGGAAGCCGCGGGCTCGATGGGCAACGACACGCCGATCTCGGCGCTGTCGGACAAGCCGAAGCAGCTCTTCACCTACTTCAAGCAGAACTTCGCGCAGGTCACCAACCCGCCGATCGACCCGATTCGCGAGGAGCTCGTGATGAGCCTCGTCTCGATCATCGGGCCGCGGCCGAACCTGTTCGACCTGCAGGGCCTGGCCTCGACCCAGCGCCTCGAAGTGCGCCAGCCGATCCTGACCGACGCGGACCTCGAGAAGATCCGCTCGATCTCTGACGTCCCCGACACCCATTTCAAGTCGCGCACGCTCGACACCACCTTCCACGCCGGCTTCGGCGCGGCTGGCATGGAGCAGGTGCTCGACGAACTCTGCGCCCGCGCGGAAGGCGCGGTGCGCGAGGGCATCAACATCATCATCTTGTCCGACCGGATGACCGGCACCGACCGGATTCCGATCCCGTCGCTGCTGGCCTGCGCCGCCGTGCATCATCATCTGATCCGCACCGGGCTGCGCACCTCGGTCGGCCTGGTGGTCGAATCCGGCGAACCGCGCGAGGTGCATCACTTCGCCTGCCTCGCCGGCTACGGCGCCGAGGCGATCAATCCCTATCTTGCGTTCGAGTCGATCCTCGCGATGAAGGAGAGGCTGCCCGCCGCGCTCGACGACTACGAGATCGTCAAGCGCTACATCAAGTCGATCGGCAAGGGCCTGCTCAAGGTGATGTCCAAGATGGGCATCTCGACCTACCAGTCCTATTGCGGCGCGCAAATCTTCGATGCCGTCGGCCTGAAGGCGGACTTCGTCGCCAAGTATTTTGCCGGCACCCACACCCGCATCGAGGGCGTCGGGCTGGCCGAAATCGCCGAGGAAACGGTGCGGCGCCACAATGACGCGTTCGGCGACGCGCAGGTCTACAAGACCTCGCTCGACGTCGGCGGCGAATATGCCTATCGCAGCCGCGGCGAGGACCACGCCTGGACCGCGGAATCGGTTTCTTTGCTGCAGCATGCCGCGCGCGGCAATTCGCTGGAGCGTTATCGCGCGTTCGCAAAGATCCTCAACGAGCAGTCGGAGCGTCTGCTGACGCTGCGCGGCCTGTTCCGGATCAAGAGCGCCGAGGACGACAAGCGCAAGCCGGTCAAGCTCGAGGATGTCGAGCCGGCCAAGGACCTCGTCAAGCGCTTCGCCACCGGCGCGATGTCGTTCGGCTCGATCTCGCGCGAGGCGCACACCACACTCGCGATCGCGATGAACCGGATCGGCGGCAAGTCGAACACCGGCGAAGGCGGCGAAGAGAGCGATCGCTTCAAGCCGCTGCCGAACGGTGACAGCATGCGCTCGGCGATCAAGCAGGTCGCCTCGGGCCGGTTCGGCGTGACGACGGAGTATCTCGTCAACTCCGACATGATGCAGATCAAGATGGCGCAGGGTGCCAAGCCCGGCGAAGGCGGCCAGTTGCCTGGCCACAAGGTCGATGCGACCATCGCGCGGGTCCGGCACTCGACGCCGGGCGTCGGCCTGATCTCGCCGCCGCCGCACCACGACATCTATTCGATCGAAGACCTTGCCCAGCTGATCTACGATCTCAAGAACGTCAATCCGGACGGCATGGTCTCGGTCAAGCTCGTCTCCGAGGTCGGCGTCGGCACGGTTGCCTCCGGCGTCGCCAAGGCGCGTGCCGACCACGTCACCATCGCGGGCTTCGAGGGCGGCACGGGTGCCTCGCCGCTGACCTCGATCAAGCATGCGGGCTCACCGTGGGAGATCGGCCTCGCCGAAACCCACCAGACCCTGGTGCGGCAGCGGCTGCGCAGCCGCATCGTGGTCCAGGTCGACGGCGGCTTCCGCACCGGCCGTGACGTTGTGATCGGCGCGCTGCTCGGGGCCGACGAATTCGGCTTCGCCACCGCGCCCCTGATTGCGGCCGGGTGCATCATGATGCGCAAGTGCCACCTCAACACCTGCCCGGTCGGCGTGGCCACCCAGGATCCGGTGCTGCGCAAGCGCTTCACCGGCCAGCCCGAGCACGTCATCAACTACTTCTTCTTCGTCGCCGAGGAAGTGCGCGAGATCATGGCGCAGCTCGGCTACAAGACGTTCGACGAGATGATCGGCCAGGTCCAGATGCTGGACCAGACCGCGCTGGTCACGCACTGGAAGGCCAAGGGCCTCGATTTCTCCAAGCTGTTCGTGCGGCAGCCGGAGGAGAAGGGCCAGAAGATCTATCACTCGGAATGGCAGGATCATCATCTGGAGGCTGTTCTCGACCGCCGGCTGATCGAGCAGTCGCGGGCCGCGCTCGACCGCGGCGCACCGGTGAAGATCGAGGAAGAGATCAACAACACCGACCGTTCCGCCGGCGCGATGCTGTCGGGTGCGGTGGCCAAGATCTACGGCCATGCCGGCCTGCCGCTCGACACCATCCATGTCAGCCTGAAGGGCACGGCGGGACAGGCGTTCGGCGCGTGGCTCGCCAAGGGCATCACCTTCGAGCTCGAGGGTGAAGGCAACGACTATGTCGGCAAGGGCCTTTCGGGCGGGCGCATCATCGTCAAGCCGCCGAGGCACTCGGGCATTGTTCCGGAGGAGTCGATCATCGTCGGCAACACCGTGATGTATGGCGCGATCGCGGGCGAGTGCTACTTCCGCGGCATCGCCGGCGAGCGCTTTGCGGTGCGCAACTCGGGCGCGGTCGCAGTCGTCGAAGGCGCCGGCGATCATTGCTGCGAATACATGACCGGCGGCATCGTCGTCGTGCTGGGCAAGACCGGGCGCAACTTCGCGGCCGGCATGTCCGGCGGCATCGCCTATGTGCTGGACGAGGCCGGCGACTTCGAAAAGCTCTGCAACATGGCGATGGTCGAGCTCGAACCGGTGCTGTCGGAGGAGATGATCAACGAGGGCACCTACCATCACTCCGGCGATCTCGAGGCGCATGGCCGGGTCGACGTGTTCCAGAACCTGCTAGAGTCCGACGTCGAGCGGCTGCACGTCCTGATCACGCGCCAGGCCAAGCTGACCGGCTCGAAGAAGGCGGCCGATATCCTCGCGGACTGGAAGACATGGCTGCCGAAATTCCGCAAGGTGATGCCGGTGGAATACCGCCGCGCGCTGAAGGAAATGAAGGCCAACGCCGACGCCGAGCCGAAAATCGCAATCGGAGCGTAGGTTCACCAGGCGTCATTCCGGGGCGCGCGACGCGCGAACCCGGAATCTCGCGAAGCAACCTCCAGGCTCCGGGTCTACGCCTGCGGCGCATCCCGGAGCGACCAACCAAGACGAACACGAGATGCAGGGGCATCAGGTTTAATGGGCAAGATCACAGGTTTTCTCGAGATCGAGCGGCATGACCGCAAGTACGGACCGGTCGCAGAGCGGCTGAAGAACTTCGACGAGTTCGTCATTCCCCTGAGCGAGAAAGACACCCGCGACCAGGCCGCGCGCTGCATGAACTGCGGCATCCCCTATTGCCACGGCACCGGCTCCGCCGTGCCGGGCACGCCGGGCTGTCCGGTCAACAACCAGATCCCCGATTTCAACGACCTCGTCTATCAGGGCAACTGGGAAGAGGCCTCGCGCAATCTGCACTCGACCAACAATTTCCCCGAGTTCACCGGGCGCATCTGCCCGGCGCCGTGCGAGGCGTCCTGCACACTCAACATCGACGACAACCCGGTCACCATCAAGACGATCGAATGCGCGATCGTCGACCGCGCCTGGGACAATGGCTGGCTGAAGCCGGAGATCGCCCCGCAGAAGAGCGGCAAGAAGGTCGCCGTGATCGGCTCCGGCCCGGCCGGCATGGCCTGCGCGCAGCAGCTCGCGCGCGCCGGCCACGATGTGCATCTCTACGAAAAGTTCGCCAAGGCCGGCGGCCTGCTTCGTTATGGCATTCCCGACTTCAAGATGGAAAAGAACGTCATCGACCGCCGCGTGGCGCAGATGGAAGCCGAAGGCGTCACGTTCCACTACGGCAAGCCTGTCGGCGGCAGCGCCGCGAACGCGATCGATCCGCAGGAGCTGGCCAAGCAATATGACGCGGTGGCGCTGACCGGCGGCGCGGAAGCCCCGCGCGATCTGCCGATTCCCGGCCGCGATCTCGTCGGCATCCACTTCGCGATGGATTTCCTGCCGCAACAAAATCGCCGCGTCTCCGGCGAGCCGCTGAACGGCGTCACCGACATCCTCGCCGAGGGTCGGCATGTCGTCGTGATCGGCGGCGGCGACACCGGTTCGGACTGCATCGGCACCTCGTTCCGGCAAGGAGCGCGGTCGGTGACCCAGCTCGAAATCATGCCGGCGCCGCCCGAGCACGAGGACAAAGGCCTGACCTGGCCGAACTGGCCGCTGAAGATGCGGACCTCGTCGAGCCAGGCCGAAGGCGCGGCGCGTGAATACGCGGTGCTGACCACCAAGTTCGAGGGCGTCGACGGCAAAGTAACAAAACTGCACTGCGTCAAGGTCGACGACAAGTTCAAGCCCCTGCCCGGCACCGAATTCGTGCTTGAGGCCGAGCTTGTGCTGCTCGCGATGGGCTTTGTGCATCCGGTGCACGAGGGCCTGCTCAAGACGCTCGGCGTCGATCTCGACCAGCGCGGCAATGTCCGCGCCAATCTGCAGGACTACCAAACCTCGAAGGCCAAGGTCTTCTCCGCCGGCGACATGCGCCGCGGCCAGTCGCTGGTGGTCTGGGCGATCCGCGAGGGCCGCCTCTGCGCAAGGTCGATCGACACCTTCCTGATGGGGAAGACGGACCTGCCGCGGTAAGGCCGCGGCGGTTACCTCGACCTGCAATCACAGACTCGACTGTCATCGCCCGCGAAAGCGGGCGATCCAGTATTCCAGAGACGTCAGAGCTTGAACGGACAGGCCGCGGCGTACTGGACGCCCCGCATGCGCGGGGCATGACGAGTTGCAGCAGCGGCGAGAGCGTATCTCAGCGGCTAATTCTGCACCCGCACGCCCAGCATCACCACCGTCGAGGCCGAGCTCGATCCCGGTGAGCTCGAATCCAGGATGTCGCGGCGCAGCGTGCCCTTGATCCAGAGGCTGCGGGTCAGTTTGTAGATCAGGTCGCCCGACAGCGAGTAGATCTTGTCCGAGCGGTTGTCGCCCTGGTAATCAAGGGTGCCGTAGGTGAACCTGCCGATGCCGGTCAGCCAGCGGCGGAAGTCGTGATCGACCTCGAACGTGTAGGTGCGCGACAGCACGCCCGAGGTGCCGGGCAGCGTGGTCTCGCCAAGCTGCGTATCGGAATAGAATTTCACCGTCGTCAGCGGCGTCGCGGTCCAGGTCAGTGAGGCCGTGGTGAGCAGGCCCTCGAGCCGGTTGAGCCGCGTGTCGGCATAGTCGCGCATCGCGTAGCCGATCGATATCTCGCCAAACAAGAGCCGCGTGAACTCGAAGGACGTGCCGGCCTTGGCATAGCCGCCGGTCGAATCCCGCGCATAGCCGTTGCGGTCGAGGGTGAGATCATGGACGCGGCTGTCGCCTTGCACCTCGACGAAGGGCTTGACGGCCGGCGTCAGCTCATAGCTGACGCGGCCGACGCCGCCATAGGTGGTGAAGTTGCGGTCGTCGTTCGACGACATGGTGCCGTCGGTGAGCTTCGACCATTGATAATCGGTGCGGTCGATGGTGGCGCCGGCGGAGACCTGCAGGCGATTAAAGTTCTGGTCGAAGCCGAAGGTGCCGCCGATCGTGCTGTAGAGCGGATATTTGGCGAGGCCGGTCTGCACGTTCGGGCTACCGGGATTGTCGGTCGCGACGAGGAAGCGCGCCTGCGCGGTGAGGTGGGTGTCGCGCGAAACGTCGAAGCGGCCGTCGATATGGCCGATAAGATTCGGGCGGTCGACATCGAGGGGCGCCGACAGCGGCGTGCCGTCGGCGTTCGGCGTCAGGCTGGAGCCGTAGCCGGTGAAGGAGCCGCGCAGATCGGCGACAACGGAGTGACGCTCCCAGTCGGACACTGCGAGGAATTCCGGCGAGACCATGTAGAAGGCCCTGCCCTGCGGCTGATACAGCCGGCCCGGATTGGTGTCGTAGCCGCCCATGACCTCGACCGCCGTCTTGATCAGGAACGAACCCGCATAGTCGCCAACCGCGCCGAACGGATCGTCGTCGACCTTCAGCCGCTTGCGCGTCGGCTGGCCCGGAACGGTGCCGGCCATCGCCGGCGGCAGCGGCGGCTTGTTGGCGGTCTCCGACGGCGCGATCGACAGGCGCAGCTGCCCGGTCGCGTTCCGCGGCGGCGGTGTGGGCGGCGGCGTGCCGGGTCCGGGCCGCGGCTTCGGCTTGGCCTGGCCCGGATAGTATTTCGGCTGCTGCCGCTTGCGATTGAGCGAGTCGTATCCCGCGGTCGAGGCCCCGTTGGCGGCGGGCGTGCCATAGATCGGGACCTGGCCGATACGCGACGGCGCGCGCCTGTCGCGATCGGGGTCGGGCAGCTTGGAGTCGTTGAGGGGATCGGCCGCATCGGCCGTGGTCCGGCGCAGCGGCGAGTTCGGATCGGCGATCTGGCTCTGGCGCGTCGAGCTGAACAGGTCCGGGGTCACGGTCTGGGCGCTGGCCAAGCCCGGCATCGCGATCAGCACAAGGCATGGCAAGGCAACGCGAACGAGGCGTGCGCGCCCTTCTCGGCCCGTTGCTGGACCCCGCACCACGATGAAAAATACCCCAACTAATTCATACACTTGTCAAACGCACTCCGACCGGCGGCGGAAAACGTCGTTAATGGAGTTAAAACAATTATGGTTAACGACCCGTTGAGGACGGCGGCCGACGCGTCGCCTCTTTGCCGCGGCCGTGCTAAGGGAGGCGCCCGGGCGAAAAGCCCTCCCTGGAATTCGACATGGCCAAACCGAAACCGCTGATGACCAAATCATCCGGGCCTGATGACGGTGCCGTTCAATCGGCGCTCCGCACCCTCGATGCCGAAGCAAGCGGCATCGCCGCGATCAGCGCGGCGCTCAAATCCGACCTCGGCGCGTCCTTTACGGCGGCGGCCGGAGTGATCCGCAAGGCCAAGGGACGTGTGATCGTCACCGGGCTCGGCAAGTCGGGCCATATCGGCCGCAAGATCGCCGCGACCTTTGCCTCGACCGGCACGCCGGCGTTCTTCGTGCACTCGGCCGAAGCCAGCCATGGCGATCTCGGCATGATCACGGCCGACGACGCGATCCTCGCGCTGTCATGGTCCGGCGAGCAGCCGGAGATGCGGAACCTGATCGCCTATGCCGCACGCTTCGGTATTCCGCTGATCGCGATGACCGCGGACAAGGACTCGACGCTGAGCAAGGCGGCCGACGTGCAGCTGACGCTGCCGAAGGCGCGCGAAGCCTGCCCGCACAATCTCGCGCCGACCACGTCCTCGCTGATGATGCTGGCGCTCGGCGATGCGTTGGCGATCGCTCTGCTGGAAGGCCGCGGCTTCACCTCGACCGATTTCAGCGTGCTGCACCCGGGCGGCAAGCTCGGCGCGCTGCTGAAATATGCGCGCGACCTCATGCATACCGGCGACGCGTTGCCGCTGAAGCCGCTCGGCACCAAAATGTCGGACGCGCTGGTCGAGATGACCTCGAAGGGCTTTGGCTGTGTCGGCATCGTCGATGCGCGCGGCCATATCGTGGGCATCGTCACCGACGGCGATTTGCGCCGGCAGATGCGTCCGGATCTGCTGACCCTGTTGGTCGACGAGGTGATGTCGAAGTCGCCCAAGACGATCAGCCGCGACACGCTCGCCGGCGAAGCGCTGGAGCTGCTCAACGCGTCGAAGATCACCACGCTGATCGTAACCGATGCGAAGAAGCCGGTCGGGATCATCCATTTGCACGATCTGCTGCGGGCGGGCGTGGCGTAGGCTTGCCTGTCATTCCGGGGCGATGCGAAAGCATCGAACCCGGAATCTCGAGATTCCGGGTCTACGCTCCGCGTGTCCCGGAATGACAGCTCACTCGGGAAACCGCGCCGCCGTCGCCTCCAGCGGCAAGGCCAGCGCATTGGCGAGATACGACACTGTCCGGTAGAAGCCGCACAGCAGGATGATCTCCAGGATCTTGTCCTCATCGTAATGCGCCGACAGCGCCGCGAATTCGGCATCATCGAGGGTCGCGCGCGCGTGCAGCGCATCGACGGCAGCTAACGTTGCCTGTTCGGCCGGCGACCAGCAGCCAGCGTCGGCCTTGTCGTGCACTGTGGCGCGAACCTGTTCCTCCGAGAGCTCCGCGGCGGCGCCGAACGCTGCGACGTGCACGCCCCATTCATACTCGCAGGCATTCAGCGCGCAGGTGCGGTCGATCACGATCTCGCGCTCCCTGAGCGAGAGCGGCCCGCGATCGAGCAGGCTGCCGCCGCGAAACTTCTCCCAGGCGCGCTGATGCCCGGCCATCACGCGGAACAGCATCAGCGGCGGCTTGCCGCGCATGATGCGGTCGAAATGCTGTTGAACGTCGACCGCGTAAGGCGGCTCGAGCGGCGCGATGCGTGACATGGCCTGATGTCCTTGCTACAATTACTGTAGCGATACGCTACAATATCTGTAGCAGCATGCAAGAGGATTTCGCGATGCCCAAGCAGGTTCCCCCGGCAAGGCGCAACGTCCGCGGCTCGCGGACCGGCCGCCCGATCATGGCGTTGCTCGACTTGCTTGGGCGTCGCTGGACCTTGCGGATCATCTGGGAGCTGCGGGAGACCGCACTGACCTCGCGCGCGCTGCGCACCGCCTGCGACGAGGCCTCTCCGACGATCCTGCAGACACGACTGACTGAATTGCGCGAGGCTGGTATCGTCGAGCTGACCGACGATGGCTATCGGCTCACCGGGCTTGGTCGGGAATTGACCGAAACCTTCACGCCGCTCCATCGCTTCGCCGAGCGGTGGAGCAAACGTGCGGTCGACTAGGCCATGCACCTTGTTCGGTGCACCTCTCCCCTTGTGGGAGAGGCATAGGCCGCCTCCGGCGGCCGTCTTGAAGGACGCCGAAGCGAAGCTTCGGCTATGTCGCATCGCCAGATGCGATCCGGGTGAGGGGTAGCGGTCTCTCGAAGCACATTGCCCGCGGAGAGAACCCCTCACCCCAACCCTCTCCCACAAGGGGAGAGGGAGCCCACCGAGTACGCGGAAAGAGTCTACGCGGCCGCCACCGTCAGGCTGGCGCCGTCGGCGTGGACGATTCTGACCCGGCTCCCGGCCGGCGCGTCAGGTCCGGCGACACGCCAGACGGTGTCATCGATCCGCACCGTGCCGGAGCCATCGACGATCGGCTTCTCCAGCGTGAACTCGCGGCCGATCATCGCCTCGGTGCGGCGGTTGAGGAACGGGTTGCTCTTGCTCACCTGGGTCGCGCTCTTGGCAAGATGCCGCCAGACCGGCACGGCCGCCGCAGCGAACACCGCGAACATCAGAAGCTGCGTCTGCCAGGACGGATTGATCGCAAACGACAGCAAGCCGACCAGCAATGCCGCGAGCCCGAGCCAGAACAGGAACACGCCGGGCGCCGCCAGCTCCAGCGCCATCAGGATGAAGCCGAAGATCAGCCAGTTCCAGGTACCCAACGTCGTAAACATCTCGGCCATGATGCGACCTCTACAATTGCCGGCGTGACGCTACCACGCCTCACGTCCTCGGCGGCGGCGTCGAGCCAGCCGACGGCACCGAGCCGCGCCGCGCCGCTGCCTGGGCGGACGCAGCACTCTCGCCGAAGGTGGCCTTGGCGATCTCGCCGATGCCGGCGAGCGAGCCAAGGATGCTCATCGCCTCGATCGGCAGCATGATGATTTTCTGGTTCGGCGAGTCAGCCAATTGCCCGAACGCCTTGATGTATTTGTCGGCGATAAAATAATTCAGCGCGGCGACGTCGCCCTTGGATATGGCATCGCTGACCATCTGGGTTGCCCTCGCCTCGGCCTCGGCGGACCGCTCGCGCGCCTCGGCGTCGCGGAACGCGGCCTCCTTGCGGCCTTCGGCCTGCAGGATCTGGCCCTGCTTGGCGCCCTCGGCGCGCAGGATCTCCGACTGCCGCTGGCCCTCCGCCTGCAGGATGTCGGCGCGCTTGACGCGCTCGGCCTTCATCTGCCGACCCATCGCCTCGACGAGGTCGGCCGGCGGCACGATGTCCTTGATCTCGATGCGGTTGACCTTCAGGCCCCACGGCGACACCGCGGCATCGACGACGCGCAGCAGCCGCTCATTGATCTCGTCGCGATGCGACAGCACCTGGTCGAGATCCATCGAGCCCATCACCGAGCGGATGTTGGTCATGGTCAGCACGATGATCGCCTGGTTGAGGTTGGAGACCTCGTAGCTCGCTTTCGCGGCATCGAACACCTGGTAGAACGCGACGCCGTCCACCGTCACGGTGGCGTTGTCCTTGGTGATCACCTCCTGCTCGGGAATGCTGATCACCTGCTCCATCATATTGATCTTGCGCCCGACCCGGTCGAAATAGGGCACGATCAGATTGAGGCCCGGCGTCAGCGTGCGGGTGTATTTGCCGAACCGCTCGATGGTCCAATCAAAGCCTTGCGGGACGGTCTTGACGCCGGCGAACAGCGTGATGATGACGAGAAGAACGAGCGCGATCGCGAAAATATCGAAGCCAGTCATAAAGTCCTCCAAAACCGGTCAATTCGTCGCCGGGCGCGGTCGTGCATTGGTCGGCAGCACCGCTACGCCGGTTCAGCCGGCTGTTGTTCTGACCAATAGGTAGGGAGCGGCGTTACGGGTTGCCAGATGTATCAAGGGTGAACCGACGCAGCATCTCCAGTGTCACGGATCGTTAACAATCAGATCCAGCCTTGAAGCTCGCGCAGCACGAGCTGGCGGATCACGTCCATGCCGCCATCGCTGTCGTTGAGACAGGGGATCGCCGCGAACTGCTCGCCGCCATTGTGCCTGAAGATCTCGGCGTTCTCCTGCGCGATCTCCTCCAGCGTCTCCAGGCAATCGGCGGAGAAGCCGGGCGTGACCACGGCAATCCGCCGCACGCCGTCTTTGGCCAGCTTAGCGACGGTCTTGTCGGTATAGGGCTGCAGCCACTCGGCGTTACCGAAGCGCGACTGGAAGGTAAGGATCAGCTTCGAGGCATCGAGCCCGAGCCGTTTGCGCAGGGCGTCCGTTGTTGCGATGCACTGCGCCTGGTAGGGATCGCCCTTGTCGACATACGACTTCGGCATGCCGTGGAACGACGCGAGGATGATTTCGGGCTGGAACGGCAGGGTCGCCAGATGCGCATTGATCGAGACCGCCAGCGCCTCGATGTAATCGGGGTCATCGTAATAAGGCGGCGTCACCCGCAGGATCGGCTGCACGCGCATGCCGGCCAGCACGCGAAACACCTCGTCGCAGACGGTCGCCGAGGTCGCTGCGGAATATTGCGGATAAAGCGGCACGACCAGCAGACGGCCGCAGCCCTGGGCGGCAAGCGCCTCGATCCGCGAGGCGATCGACGGGTTGCCGTAGCGCATCGCCCAGTCGACCACGACATGATCGTGATCGGCGATCGCAGCCGCCAGCTTCTCGGCCTGCGCGCGCGTGATCGTCTTCAGCGGCGATTCGTTCCGCTCGGCGTTCCAGATCTTGCGATAGTCGCGCGCCTTGCGGGCGGGGCGGATGCGCAGGATGACGCCGTTGAGGATCAGCTGCCAGAGCAGGCCCTGGTTCTCGATCACCCGCGGATCCGACAGGAATTCCTTCAGGTACACCCTCACGCCCGCGGCATCGGCCGTATCCGGCGTGCCGAGATTGACCAGCAGCACGCCGACGCGCTCGGGCGTCGCTTCCGCGGCCGGCTTCGCGCTCTCGAAGGGAATGACCGTGCTCATAATAGCCTTCTCACGACAAGCGTCGGGCTTCGCGCGTTGCTCCAACCTTGTCAAGCCGAGGGCGGGTTGGCTACGTTCCCGTCCGGCCAGAGCGTTTTCGAGCGAAGTGGATACCGGTTCGCGTGAAGAAAACGCGTCAAAACAAGGAATCTAGACCCCTGTTCCGATTCCATCGGAGCAGGGGTCTAGGGAGGAACCATGACGATCGCCGAATGGTGCGTCTTCGGGACGCTGATGCTCTCGCTCCTGACGATCGCATCCGTGAAATGGATCGGCTTCCGCCGTTTCGACAATTCCCGGCCGCGCGATCCCGACTTCTATGACGAACCGATCCGCGCGCGGGCGCTCGGCGCGCACCAGAACGGCATCGAGGTCTTCCCGTTCTTCGCAGCCGCGGTGCTGCTCGCCGAATTCCGGCTCGGCCCGTTGCGGCTGATCGACGAGCTCGCGGTGCTGTTCCTGATCGTGCGCATCGCCTACGTCTTCACCTATATCGGCAACCGGCCGACGCTGCGCTCGATCCTGTGGAGCATCGGCTTCGCAATCAACATCGCGATCTTCTTCCTGCCGGCGATAAGGGGGTATTTGCCGGGGTGATGCCCCTTCTCCCTCGCCCCGTTCTTACGGGGAGAGGGCGGGGTGAGCGGCCGCATCCGCAAAAATCGTCAGAGAGGAGTGCGCGGTGAGTCCCCCTCACCCGGCGCTGTGCGCCGACCTAAGAGCGAGCTTCGCTCGTCTCGATCCCCGCAAGCGGGGCGAGGTAACTCAAAAACACGTCACCCGTTCGGCTGCGACATAGCCGAACAGCAGGCCGAGTCCGAACAGAAGCACCAGCCCGGCGGCGCCGAATTCCAGGCCGCGCATGATCAGCATGCCGCCGCCGTCGCGCGCGGCGCTCAGTCGCTCCGCCACACCGCGCGCCGATACGGCGGCAATGGCGATCGCCGCGACGGTGATCGCGGTGCCGAGCCCCATCGCGAAGGTCGCGGCAATGCCGGCCCAGAACAGGCCCTGCGCCAGCGCGAACACCAGCACCAGGATCGCGCCCGAGCATGGCCGAATGCCGACCGTGACGATCGCGCCCAAGCCGCGCTGCCAGCCGCCGGGACCGGCGAGTTCCGCCGGCGTCGGCCCGTGCGAATGGCCGCAATGCTCGTCATGGACGTGGTGCGGATCGTCGCCGTGGTCATGGGCGTGGTCATGGGCGTGGTCATGATTATGACCATCGTCGTGATGCTCATGCGCATGATGATGGTGGTGATCGTGGCCATGGTCGTGATCGTGATGCGCCCCGGCCATCGCCAGCGCCGGCCGCGGCACCTGCAGCGCACGGATGAAGCCGCCACCCTTGACCCAGACCAGGCGGGCACCGAATGCGGCGATCAGCGCGTAGCTTGCGATCTCGATCGCCTTCTCCGCGCCGCACATCGTCTTGGCCGTGGCATTGAGTAGCCAGGCGCAGATTCCGACGATGACGACGGCGACCAGCGACTGCATCAGCGCCGAGGCAAACGACAGTACGATGCCGCGGCGCGCGGTTTCGCGATTGGCGACGAGATAGGACGAGATCACCGCCTTGCCGTGGCCCGGGCCGGCAGCGTGAAAGATCCCGTAGGCAAAGGAAATCGCAAGCAGCGTCCAGACCGCCGAGCCGTCGGATTTTGCGGCGCGGATGGTCGCCGAGATCTCGCGGTAGAATTCCGACTGTTTTGCGAGCAGCCAGCCGATGATGCCGCCCTGCGGTTCGGCGGCACGCGGCGCGCCGAATGGATTTTGCGCCAGCAAGGTGTGGACCGCGCCATCGAGCAGGACGAATGCGGCCAGCACGGCAGCGGAAATAGCGAGGCCGCGCATCACGCGGGATGACATCGGCGTCATGGGCACTCCACCAGGATCTTGTTGGCGAACATCATGGCGAAATTGGCGGCGCTTCCGTCCAGGAAATTCTGCTCGCCGAGCTTCTGTGCGGCCGCGCTGCCGTCGTTCGGCCGCTGGAACTGCATCTTGCAGTCGGCCGACGCACCGACCAGCTTCACCGGGTCCTTCTCGGCATATTGGAAGTCGATGAAGTAGGTGGGATCGAACACCTCGAGCGAGAGCTGCTTGGCCTTGAACGGCGTCTTCACCGGCAGGGTGAAGTGAAGCGTCAGCGCCGTATCCTTGTATTCGAGGAAGTAGTCGACCGGCTCGGTGAACTTCTGCTTCTTGCCGTCGGCCTTGGCGAAGGTGAAATAGGCATACTCCTTCAGCGACTCGACATTGGTCTGCGCCAGCGCCGCCAGTTCCTCGCGGCTGTAGGCGCCCTTGGTCTTGGCCTCGATGCCCTGCAGCGCATAGGACGAGAACATATCGTCGAAGGTCCAGGCGTGGCGGATGCCGGTGATGGTGCCGTCGGGCGCATAGATCAGCTCACTTTTGGCGGTGATCCAGACATGCGGATGGGCTTGCGCCGCCGCCGCGCCGAGCACGACGGCACAAGCAAGCACAAGCCCGGCGATCAGGCGGTTGAAGACCGGCCTCACCTTCAGGCCGCCTCGGGCGTCTCGAGCAGGCCGCGGCGGCGCAGCAGCGCGTCCGGCTCGGGCTCGCGGCCGCGGAAGGCAACATAGGCTTCTTCGGGATCGCGCGAGCCGCCCGACGAATAGATGTCGTCAAGCAGCCGCTTGGCGGTGGCGGGATCGAAGATGTTGCCGGCCTCCTCGAAGGCGCCGAACGCGTCGGCGTCCATCACCTCCGACCACATGTAGCCGTAATAGCCGGAAGCATAATGGTCGCCAGAGAAGATATGGCCGAACTGGGTCGGCCGATGACGGAGCGAGATTTCGGCGGGCATGCCGATCTTCTCCAGCTCCTGCTTCTCGAACGCCCGGACGTCGCGGCTGGCGGCCGCCGGCTGGGTGTGGAATTCGAGGTCGATCAGCGCCGAGGAGACGAACTCCACGGTGGCAAAGCCCTGGTTGAATTTTCGCGCGGCAAGGAAGCGCTTGAGCAGGTCATCCGGCAGCGGCTCGCCGGTCTGGTAGTGCCGGGCGAAGCGCTGCAGCACTTGCGGCTGCTCCTGCCAGTGCTCGTAAAGCTGCGACGGCAGTTCGACGAAGTCGGTGAACACGGAAGTGCCCGACAGCGAGGGATAGGTCACGTCAGAGAGCATGCCGTGCAGGCCGTGTCCGAACTCGTGGAACAGGGTCCGCGCGTCGTCCGGCGACAGCAGCGACGGCGCGCCGTCGGCGCCCTTGGCGAAGTTGCAGATATTGAGGACCAGCGGCGCGATGTCGCCGTCGAGCTTCTGCTGGTCGCGCAGCGAGGTCATCCAGGCGCCGGAGCGCTTCGAGGGCCGCGCGAAGTAGTCGCCATAGAACAGCGCCTTGTGCTTGCCGGCGCGATCCTTGACCTCCCAGACCCGGACGTCCGGATGCCAGACCGGGACGTCCTTGCGTTCCGCAAAGGTGACGCCGAACAGGCGGGTGGCGCAGTCAAAGGCCGCCTCGATCATGTGGTCGAGCACGAGATAGGGCTTGATCGCGGCATCGTCGAAATTAGCGCGCCGCTGCCGGAGCTTTTCGGCGTAGTGGCGCCAGTCCCACGGCGCCAGGGCGAAATTGCCGCCCTCCTCGGCGATCAGCGCCTGCAGCGCGTCGCGGTCAGCGAGCGCCCGCGCCCGCGCCGGCTTCCAGACCCGCTCCAGGAGGCCGCGGACGGCCTCGGGCGTCTTGGCCATGGAATCCTCAAGCCGGTACGCCGCGTAGGTCGGGAAGCCCAGGATCTTCGCGCTCTCCTCGCGGAGGCTGAGGATCTCCACGATGGTCTCGTTGTTGTCGTTGGCATTGCCATTGTCGCCGCGGGCGGCGAAGGCCTTGTAGACCTTCTCGCGGAGGTCGCGGCGGGTCGAGCTCTGCAGGAACGGCTCGACCGAGGAGCGCGACAGCGTCACGATCGCCTTGCCGGGCTGGCCGCGCTGTTCCGCCGCGGACCTGGCTGCCGCCACATATGTGTCGGAGAGGCCGCCGAGGTCGCCTTCGCCGAGCTCCATCGACCAGTCCTGCTCGTCGCCGAGCAGATGGTGGCTGAACGAGGTGCCGAGATGGGCGAGCCGCTCGTTGATCTCGGCCATCCGTGTTTTTGCGGACTCGTCGAGCCCGGCGCCGGCACGGTGGAAGCGGGTGTAGGTCCGCTCCAGCAGCCGAATCTCCTCCCCGGTCAGGCCGAGCGTGGCGCTCTTCTCGTGCAGCATGGCGATGCGGCCAAACAGCACGGCGTTCATCATGATCGGATTCCAGTGCCGCGCCATCCGGAGCGACACATCCTTGTCGATCTCGAGGATCGCCGGGTTGGAGTGCGCCGAGACCAGGTCGTAGAACACGGAAGCGACCTTCGAGAGCAGCTTGCCGGAGCGCTCCAGCGCGGTGACGGTGTTGGCGAAGTCGGGCAGCCCCGGATCATGGGTGATGGCGGCGATTTCAGCCGAATGGTCGGCGAAGGCCTGCTCGAAGGCGGGCAGGAAATGCTCCGGGAGAATCTCGGCGAAGGGCGGCGTCTCGAACGGCGTCTGCCATGGCTTCAGGAGGGGGTTGGCCAAAGTCTGGACCTTGTTCTGGACCTGGGCCTGCGCGCTGGTTTCTGACATCAGATGTCCCGTTTTCGCCTTGAAAATGTGGCCCAATCTATATCACGCGATACGGCATTTTTGGGCCTTTTGCGCTTGATAGATGGGCACTTTTCGGAGAGATTGCGCCCCCTGAACAGGACCTATTCGATGAGCATGCAGCCCACCACCACAGCCAAGCGCGAGATCCTCTGGCCGAGCGTTATCACCGTCATCTCGGCGGCGATCCTGATCGGCGCGGAAGTGTTCGGCGCAGCGTTCGCCGGCGGCTGGGCGCTCGCGATCCTGCTCGGGCTCAACGACACCGGCGCCCACATCCTGCAGGCCGTGCTGTTCGCCGTCGGCGTCCTGATCATGATCGCCTTCATCCGCGCCGCGCAGCGCGTCGAGCCGTTCACGCGCCGCGCCTGACGCGCGTTTCAAGAAAGCGCTGCGGCACAGGGCCCAAACGCACACGCTTCGTTAGTCAATCTTAACAGACGTTCATCTTCTCGACGCCTCGGCGTGTGCCATGCGCGGCATTGCAAGCTCACGTTAGGGAAATCTGTCGCTATCGCAAAAAAAATCTTGCGAACCAGAGTCAAAAGACTTATTTCCCCTTTGCCCAATTTCGCACGTGCCTGTGGTCGTGTGTCAGTCGGTAGGTATCCGGACAAGAGGCCGGACAGCCGCCAAGGGGTGGAAGAACCGAGGGTTGCCCACGTCCGTCAGGACACGAGGCGGCCAGCATCTCTCTCCAGGGATGCCGTTGAAGGTCTCACCACCCTTTGCAACCGTGACTGGCAGCCGGAGGCGAACCGGCGCACCCCGCTCTCAACGGGGGACGCGACTTAAAGCAACGACGGATCGGGCTTTTTTGGTCTCTACCGGCAGTCCAACGCCGGCGCGGGCTACTGAAAAGGCTTGTCCTTCATTGCCAGGTGTGCGGGCGGGAAACTCTCCCAACCAATCCACGGCAGCTCAGTCTGGTTTGAGTCTTTTGGCTTCGTTGCGCCTCCATCGCGCAATTGGGCCAGAGCGCTCTTATCCGACGTCACGTTGACGCGGTTCCCGTCGCTGGGACCGTTGGAGAGTGCTATGACCGAACGTATCCAGGAATTCCTGCGCAACCGCCGCAGCGAGGGCCAAGACACCGAGCCGTGCCTCGTCGTCGACCTCGAAGTGGTGCGCGACAACTTCCAGACCTTTGCGAAGGCGCTGCCGGACAGCCGCGTGTTCTACGCGGTGAAGGCAAACCCGTCGCCCGAAGTGCTGTCGCTGCTGGCCTCGATGGGCTCCTGCTTCGACACCGCGACCGTTGCGGAGATCGAAATGGCGCTCGCTGCCGGTGCGACCCCGGACCGCATCTCCTATGGCAACACGATCAAGAAGGAGCGCGACATAGCGCGCGCCTTCGCGCTCGGCATTCGGCTGTTCGCGGTCGATTGCGCCGCCGAGGTCGAGAAGGTCGCCCGTGCCGCTCCCGGCGCCAAGGTGTTCTGCCGCATCCTCTATGATTGCGCCGGCGCCGAATGGCCGCTGTCACGCAAGTTCGGCTGCGATCCCGAGATGGCGGTCGACGTGCTCGACCTCGCCAAGCGCGTCGGGCTGGAGCCGTGCGGCATCTCGTTCCATGTCGGCTCGCAGCAGCGCAAGGTGAAGGCGTGGGACCGCGCGCTCGCCATGGCGTCGAGCGTGTTCCGTGACTGCGCCGAGCGCGGCATCAACCTCACCATGGTCAACATGGGCGGCGGCTTCCCGACCAAGTACCTCAAGGACGTTCCTCCGGTCCTGCAGTACGGCCGGTCGATCTTCCGCGCGCTGCGCAAGCATTTCGGCAACCAGATCCCGGAGACGATCATCGAGCCGGGCCGCGGCATGGTCGGCAACGCCGGCATCATCGAGACCGAAGTCGTTCTGATCTCCAAGAAGAGCGACGAGGACGAGGTGCGCTGGGTCTATCTCGACATCGGCAAGTTCGGCGGTCTCGCCGAGACCATGGACGAGTCGATCCGCTACGCCATCCGCACCCCGCATGACGGGGCGGACATGACGCCGTGCGTGCTCGCAGGTCCGACCTGCGATAGCGCCGACGTGCTGTACGAGAAGCTGCCGTATCCGCTCCCGGTGACGCTGGAGATCGGCGACAAGCTGCTGATCGAAGGCACCGGCGCCTATACGTCGACCTACTCGTCGGTGGCGTTCAACGGCATTCCGCCGCTGAAGACCTACCACATCTAAGCCGCCTCCTTTTAGAGGCCTGACGAACCGGGAGCCGGCCAGCCGGCTCCTTCCCTGTCATTTTTGACTTTCTGAACGACGCTTGCCGCGGCGTGCAAACCGCCGTTGCAAGCGAGGACTGACGTGCCATGACTGCTAAACGGAACACCCCCGTTGCCCTCATTCGGACTGCCGCTCCGTTCGCGATCCGCGCGGAACGAGCCTCCGACGTCGTCGCGCGCGAAGCGCTGCTGGATGCCTGCTTTGGCGACAACCGCCATGCACGCACCTGCCAGCGACTGCGCGACGGACGCGCGCCCGCCGAAGGCCTTAGCCTCTCGGCCGTGCGCAAGGACGGCCGGCTGGTTGGAACCGTGCGGTTGTGGCACGTCAGCGCGGGGGGCCGCGCTGCGCTGATGCTGGGGCCGCTGGCGGTGGACGATTCCTGCCGCGGCCTCGGCGTCGGCGCCGCGCTGATGAAGCGTGCGCTGACCGTCGCTAAAGCGCGCAGCCATGGCGCCGTGATCTTGCTCGGCGATGCGCCCTATTATGCCCGGTTCGGCTTCTCGGCCGCCAGGACCGGCGCGCTGTCGCTGCCGGGCGCCTTCGAGCGCGAGCGGCTGCTCGGGTTGGAATTGAGCGAAGGCGCGCTCGACGGCGCCTGGGGCATGATCACGCCGACCGGTGCGCTGCTGCCCAAGGCGCCGCTCGCCGTGCCGCAAGCGGCTTGAGGCGGCCGCCATGTCCGAGGGCCTTCAAGCAACCGACGTCGCGCGCCCGCGTTTGCGCAGCCTCGTCACCACGATCGTCTTTGTCCTGATCTCTGTCATGATCGTCAGGGACATCCTGATCCGGCGCTGGGCGGGCACGCCGCCCGCGCCGCCGGACACCACCCAACAGTCCCGCTGAGCCCGCCGCAGGGGTTGCGCGGGCGTGCGAAATGCCCGTAAACCCCGCGCAAAGCTCCCTTCAGTCGAGGTCCCGAATATGCCCCGTCGCCTGATTTCCACCGGCTCCCCTCTCGAGAAGTCCGTCGGCTACAGCCGCGCGGTGATCGATGGCGATTTCGCCTTCGTCGCTGGAACCACCGGCTATGACTACACCACGATGACCATGCCATCGGATGTCACGAGCCAGTCACGGAACTGCTTCAAGACCATCGAGGCTGCCCTCAAGGAGGGCGGCTTCGCGATGGCCGATATCGTCCGCGCGACCTACTACGTCACCGACGCCAACTACGTGGATGCCCATTTCGCCGTCTGCGGCGAGGTCCTCGGTGACATCAGGCCGGCTGCGACGTTGCTGGTCGTCACGGCCCTCGCCAAGCCCGAGATGAAGGTCGAGATCGAAGTCACCGCCAAGCGCCGCAGCGCCTGATCCACCGCAACACCAACGACCAAGCACTTTCCGGAGAAACTATCCCATGAGCCCCGCCTCGCAGATCTACGCGAAGATCACCGGTCCCATCGTCATGGTCGGCTTCGGCTCCATCGGCAAAGGCACGTTGCCGATGATCGAGCGGCATCTCGATTACGACAAGTCGCGCATCACCGTGATCGATCCCAAGGACGAGGGCCGCAAGGCACATTGCGAGAAGCACAATGTGAAATTCATCCAGCAGGCCGTGACCAGGGACAATTATCGTGACTTGCTGACCCCGCTGCTCACTGAAGGCGGCGGCCAGGGTTTTTGCGTCAATCTCTCGGTCGATACCGGCTCTACCGACATCATGGAGCTCTGCAACGAACTTGGCGCTCTCTATATTGACACCGTCAATGAGCCCTGGCTCGGCTTCTATTTCGATTCCTCGAAGGGCCCGGAGGCGCGCTCCAACTACGCGCTTCGCGAAGTGACGCTGGCCGCCAAGAAGGCGCGCCCCGCGGGCTCGACGACGGCCGTCTCCTGCTGTGGCGCCAATCCCGGCATGGTCTCCTTTTTCGTCAAGCAGGCGCTGCTCAATGTCGCCGCTGATCTGAAGCTCAATGCCCCCAAGCCGAAGACCAAAGCCGAATGGGCCGACTTGATGCGGCAGGCCGGTATCAAGGGCATCCACATTGCCGAACGCGACACCCAGCGCTCCAAGTCGCCGAAAGAGCCTGATGTCTTCGTCAACACCTGGTCGGTGGAAGGTTTCCTGTCGGAAGGCGTGCAGCCGTCCGAACTCGGTTGGGGCACCCATGAAAAATGGATGCCCGAGAATGCGCATACCCACGAAGCTGGCTGCGGCGCGGCCATCTATCTGATGCAGCCCGGCGCCAACACGCGTGTGCGCACCTGGTGCCCGACCCGCGGCGCGCAGTATGGCTTTCTGGTCACCCACAACGAGTCGATCTCGATCGCCGATTACTTCACGGTGCATGACGCGTCGGGTAAGGCGATCTATCGGCCGACCTGCCACTATGCCTATCATCCGGCCGACGATGCCGTGCTGTCGCTGCATGAAATGTTCGGCCGCGCAGCGAAGATGCAGGAGAAGCACCACATCCTCGATGAGAACGAAATCGTCGATGGCATCGACGAACTCGGCGTGCTGCTGTTCGGCCATGACAACAATGCCTACTGGTACGGCTCGCAGCTCTCCATCGAGGAGACCCGCAAACTCGCGCCCTATCAGAACGCCACCGGCCTGCAAGTGACCTCCGCCGTGCTCGGCGGCATGGTGTGGGCGCTGGAAAATCCGACCGAAGGCATCGTCGAAGCCGACGAGATGGATTTCGATCGTCTGCTGGAAATCCAGTTGCCGTATCTCGGCCCGGTGAAGGGCTATTACACCGAATGGACCCCGCTGACGGATCGGCCGGGACTGTTTCCGGAAGATATCGACACGAGCGACCCCTGGCAGTTCCGGAACGTTCTGGTGCGCTGAGGATCAACGCCCTCCTGCGAACAAAATGCCCGGCTCACGCCGGGCATTTTTTTAGACGCCGCTCACTTCGCCAGATAGTCGAATGCCACCGATCCCAGGCCGAGGGTGAGGTCGGCCTTGTAATGCAGCGCCGACACCACCTCGCGCACCGGTAGGCGGGCGACGTCGCAGAGCGCATGGGGAAACAGGCCGAGCGCGGCAGGGCCGGTCCAGGCTTCCTTCAGCGTGATGTCATCGAGATGAAAGCGCACCAGCTCGCAGATCCGCGGGGTGCCGTCGACATGCGGAATGATCTTCAGGATGAAATTCGGGGCCTTCATCGCATTCAGCACGGTGTCATGGTCGACCTTGCGGTGCTTGTAGCCCATGGTGGCGGAGGCGCAGAGCACCGAGCCATAGTGCAGCGAGCCGACCAGCACGTCGCTTTCGACCGCGATCTTGGGCCGTGCCAGCTTCTTCGGAAATCCCCACAGCTCGCGGCCACCGGCGATCGGGGCCTCGTCGTCGAGATACATCGCGTGGGTGTAGGCGCCGACCTCGCCCTTGAAGCGGACCGGGATCACCTGCCCGGTCTCGGTGTAGTCGCCGAAGCCGGTTGAATCAGGCATCCGGATGAATTCGTACTTCACGACAGGCTCGACGATCTCGAGCGGCTCCGGCACCACGGCGGCGAGCGCATCCGGGTCGGTGCGGTAGGTGATGATGAAATATTCGCGGTCGTAGAAGCGATAGGGCCCAGGCGGGAACGCCGGGTTGGTGAGCGGCATCGAATAGGCGTTGCGCCTGACGTCGTCGATCTTCATGGAAGGCCCCATCTGTCGTTGCGTGACCGGGATTATGGGGGGAGACGGCGACGGAGGCGAGAGCGGATAATCGGCAGGATCAGTCAAATGCGCGTCACAATGCGCATCGCGCGCCTCTATTTCTGATTGATCGGCGCTGCGGTCTTTTCGGCGGGCGCCGGCGGCAGCACCGGCTTGGCACCGGCCTTCTGCGCTTGCGCGTCCGGTTGTGCAGGCTCCGGAGCCGGCGTGGTCGGACGCTCGCCGCCAGGCCTTGATTCGGCCGGGAGCGCCGTCGTCTCCGGCGCCGGCGTGCCTTGCAGCGGCTGCGTCGCCTGCGCGATCCGCTGCGGCGGGGCCGCGTTGATCGCGCGCAATGAAAGGCCTGAGATCGCTGCGCCCGTCGCCACCAGCGCAACGGCGATCAGCATGCCGTTCCGCAACGTTCTCTTGGTTTGGTCCGCAGCCATTCGTGCACCCGCGACTTGTTCGCGACGTCAACGATCCTGCTCCGGCATGGTTCCGTGGCGTCAGGCCGCGGGAACTCAGTCTGCGGTGTTGCTCTCCCAGGTCGCGTGACGCACGCCGGGCTGGCGCTCGATATCGGTGACCACCGCATTAAGCTCGTGGGGATCGATCGCAGTAGAGACCAGCGTCGCCACGATCTCCAGACGATCCTCGCCGATCTCGGCCACGGCGACATCGGCGACCGGATAGTTCGCAGCTTCGAGCTTCTCCACCAGGCGGTCGCGCATCGTGGGTAGCGCATCGGTCGAGACCGCGACCTTGACGTAATAGGTCGCCTCCGAGGCCTTCTCGTTCAGCGGGATGCGGTTGATGGCGTTGACGAGGGGGCGCAGCAGCGTGTTGCCGGCGATCACGAAGACGGTCAGCGCCACCGCCTGCGCGACCAGATCGGCACCGGCGCAGGAGCCGACCGCCGCCGAGGACCACAGCGTCGCCGCAGTGTTGAGGCCGCGCACGTCCATGCCCTGCTTCATGATGACGCCGGCGCCGAGGAAGCCGATTCCCGACACGACATAGGCGATCACCCGCACCGCGCCGTCGGCGCCCGCCAGATGCATCGCCAGATCGACAAAGGCCGCAGCGCCAACCGCGACCAGCACATTGGTGCGCAGCCCCGCGGTGCGCTGCCGGTACTGCCGCTCCGCCCCGATCAGCGTGCCGAGCACGAAGGCGGTGGACAGGCTCACCAGCGTGTCGAGGAAGTCGGCGAGCTGGAATGTGGTGAGAAATCGCATGGCGATCTCTTACATTTCCAAAATGCCCGCGTCACCATCTTCCGCGCCGAACGCCAATAGCGTCCCCTTGGCATTCCACGCCAACCCCGAGATCGGGGCGCCGCCGGTCCGCCGCACCAGGATCTCCGCGCCGTCGTCGAGGCGGACCATCAGCACCACACCGTCGCTATAGCCGACCGCCATGATGTCGTTCTTCGGATGGCAGGCGACGACAGACACCCGCGCCGGCATCGGCGCCAGCATCGCCGGCTCCTTGCCCATCGGGCCGTCCTTGCTGGTGAACGGCCAGACGATCACGCTATCGGCGCCCGAGGTCGCGAGCCCCTTGCCGCCGGCGCTCCACGACATCGAGCGCACGCGGCCGGGATAGCCGCTCATTCGCATGTGCCTGCTGTCGGCGAGCCGCCAGCCATGCATCGCCGCTTCGTGCATCGCGGTCACCAAAAATTTGTTGTCCGGGCTGAACATGACGGCGAGATGCGAGCCGGCCCATTCGAGGAATTCCGGATTGGCCGCCATGTTGGGAAACCACAACGTCACGCCATTGTAATGCGCGATCGCAAGCCGCACGCCCTTCGGCGCGAAGGCCAACCCGCCGACGGTGGACGGCACCTCGAACGTCTTGTCCTCGCCTTTGGCGCCGCGGACGAAGGCGGTCTTGCCGACCGACCACGCCACCGTGCCCTCGCCATGCAGCGCGACATTGTCGATCCAGCGCCGCTTGGCGTCGGTCACAATCGTAGAGGTCTCGCCCTTGGCGTCGATGGTGACCAGCTTGCCGTCATCGCCGCCGGTGACGATCCGCTTGCCGTCGGAGGCCGCGCACAGGATCGCGCCGCCATGGACCGGCGTGCGCGTGATCTCGCCGTCGGCGGTCACGATCGCGATTGTCTCCTCGGCGCCGACGAAGAAGGCGCGATCGCCGAGGAAATGCACCGAGCCCACGGCCGCGCCGAGCGGGGTCAGCTTGACGCGATCGGTAATCGAAACGATGGAAGGCCCGTCGGGCGCGTCGAAGTCCTTCATCACGAGACGATGCAGCGCTCGAAGCCGTCGCGGATCGCCTGTTCCGGCAATTCGCGACCGATGAAGACGACCCGGCTCTCGCGCTTCTCGCCGTCCTTCCATTTTCGCTGGTGATCGCCCTCGAGCATCATGTGGACACCCTGGAAGACGTAGCGGTCGTCGTCGCCGGCAAACGCGAGGATGCCCTTCGAGCGCAGGATCTTCTGACCCTCGCTGGCAACGAGCTGCTGCAGCCAGGGCATGAACGTGGTCGGGTCGAGCGGCTTGTCCGAGCGCAGCGACAGCGATTGCATGTCCTCGTCGTGATAGTGCTTCAACCCGCCATGGCTGTGGCCGTGATCGTGATGATGGTCGTGGCCGTGATGATGATCGTGGTCATGATCGTCGCCGGTTTCGAGGAAGTCAGGCTCGATCTCCAGGATGCGGTCGAGATCGAACGCGCCACGCTCCAGCACGTCGGAAAGCTGAACCTTGCAGCGCTCGGTGCGATGCAGTTTTGCGTAAGGATTGATGCCGCGGATGCGGGCCTCGACCTCGGCGAGCTCCGCCTTTGACACCAGATCGGTCTTGTTCAGCACGATGACATCGGCAAACGCGATCTGGTTCTTGGCCTCGGGCGCGTCCTTGAGGCGGTCGCTCAGCCATTTGGCGTCGGCGACGGTGACGACGGCGTCGAGCCGCGCGTTCTTCTGCACGTCCTCGTCGACGAAAAACGTCTGGGCGACCGGCGCCGGATCGGCGAGGCCTGTGGTCTCGACGATAATGGCGTCGAACTTGCCCTTGCGCTTCATCAGCCCGTCCAGGATGCGGACGAGATCGCCGCGCACCGTGCAGCAGACGCAGCCATTGTTCATCTCGAACACTTCTTCGTCGGCACCGATGATCAGATCGTTGTCGATGCCGATCTCGCCGAATTCGTTGACGATGACCGCGTATTTCTTGCCGTGGTTTTCCGACAAAATACGATTCAGCAGCGTGGTCTTGCCGGCGCCGAGATAGCCGGTCAGCACGGTCACAGGGATTTTTTGCGAAGCTTCAGCCATAACAACTCCGAAGAACTTGGGATGCCGCGCTCAACCCGGCAGGGAGGCCCCTGCCCTAGTCGGCGAGCGCGCTGGTCAGGGCCTTTATATTGTGCCTGACCATATCAATGTAAGTGGGCGCATCGCCCTTTTCGCCCGTCAAACTGTCCGAGTAAAGGCTCCCTCCGACCTTGGCGCCGGTCTCGGCCGCGATCCGCTCGATCAGGCGCGGATCGCTGATATTTTCGAGAAAAACTGCTGGAATCTTTGCAACTCTAATCTGGGTGATGATTTCAGCGATATCGCGCGCGCTGGGCTCGGAATCGGTGGAGACGCCGAGCGGCGCGATGAACTTGATACCATAGGCATCGGCGAAATAACCGAAGGCGCCATGGGTCGAGATCACCTTGCGCCGTGCTTCCGGTATTTTTGCCACCGCTTCCCGCACCTCGCGGTCCAGGGCGTCGAGCTTGGCCAGATAGGCCTCGGCATTGGCCCTGAAAACAGCGGCATCGCCAGGGGCGACCGCAATCAGGGCGTCGCGGATGTTGCCGACATAGATCTTTGCGTTGACCGCGGATTGCCATGCATGCGGGTCCTCGTGGCCGCCGACCTGCCGAGCGGTAATCCCGCGGGTCGCGACCGTAACAGGCGCCTTGCTGCCGGAGGCCTGCAGCAGCCGCGGCATCCAGCCCTCGAAGCCGAACCCGTTGACGACCAGGAGCCTGGCATCGGCGATCTTTTTCGCATCCGCCGGCGTCGGCGCATAGACATGTGCGTCGCCGTCGGGCCCGACCAGCGCTGCTACCTCGACCCTGTTACCACCGACATTGCGGACCATGTCGGCGAGGATCGAGAAGCTCGCGACCACGTTGACGCGGCCCTCGGCGCGCGCCGCAGATGTCGTCATCACCAACGCCAGACAGATCAGCCCGATCAACCGTCGCATCGCCGTCATGCCTCAAGATGCCGGCCGGGAAACAGCTGCCGGACCAGCCCGCTGACATTGCCGAACAAGAGCGAGACGATGTAGAGCCCCGCCGCGACCAGGATGATCGCGGGACCGGACGGGATCCGGGTCTGATACGACAGCACGAGCCCGGCATAGCCCGACAGCATCGCGCTCGCGACCGCGATGCAGATCATGGTGGTGATGTCGCGCGACCAGAACCGCGCGATGCCGGCCGGCAGGATCATCAGGCCGACGCCGAGCAGCGTGCCGAGCGCATGGAAGCCGTTGACGAGGTTGATCACGACCAGCGCGAGGAACGCCAGATGCGCCGGCGCACCGGCCCGGCTCACCGTGCGCAGGAACACCGGATCGACGCATTCGATCACCAGCGGGCGATAGATCACTGCGAGCACCAGCAGCGTGATCGTCGCGTTGAAGGCGATCACCAGCAGGGTCTGGTCGTCCATCGCGAGGATGTTGCCGAATAGCACGTGCAGCAGGTCGATATTGGTGCCCTTGATGGACACGATGGTGACGCCGAGCGCGAGCGAGACCAGATAGAAGGTCGCGAGCGATGCGTCCTCCTTCAGCTCGGTGTTGCGGGCGACGAGGCCTGCCAGCAGCGCGACGGTGAAGCCTGCGAGCAGGCCGCCGACCGTCATCGCAAACAGGCTGAGCCCGGAGACGAGGAAGCCGATCGCGGCCCCCGGCAGGATCGCATGTGCCATGGCGTCGCCAACCAGGCTCATCCGGCGCAGCATCAGGAACACGCCGATCGGCGCGCCGCCGAGCGACAGCGCGATCACGGCCGCGAGCGCGCGGCGCATGAACTCGAATTCGGTGAAGGGCGCGATCAGCGCGTCGTGCAGCATGGCGATCAGGCGGCCCTTGAGCGCGGATCGGCCGCGCAGGCTCCGGCGGTGTCGTCGAAGGCCTCGCACATCCGCATCGCCACCATCAAATTGTCAGGCGTCAGCGCCTGCGCGGTCGGCCCCCATTCGACGGGCCCGCGCGCGAGCAGCAGCGTTTCCGGGAAATTGTTGCGGACCATGTCGAGGTCGTGCAGCGCCGCCAGCACCGTGCGCCCCTCGCCGTTCCAGCGCTTCACCAGCGCCAGCAGGTCGGCAGTGGTCTTGGCATCGATCGCGTTGAACGGCTCGTCGAGCACGATCAGGCGGGCGTCCTGCAACAGCACGCGGGCGAACAATATGCGCTGCATCTGCCCGCCCGAGAGCGTGCCGATCGGCCGGTTCTCGAAGCCGTTGAGGCCGACCGCGGCCAGCGCCGCCAAGATACTGTCGCTCGCGGCCTTGCCGATGCCGCCGAAGAAGCCGGTTAAACGCCACAGCCCGGTGCCGACAAAATCGAACACCGAGATCGGGAAGCTGCGGTCGATATCGACGGTCTGCGGCAGATAGGCGATATCCCTGTGATCGAGCCCGTCGAGATCGATCACGCCCGACAGCGGCTTCAGCACACCGGCAATGCCGCGCAGCAGCGTCGACTTGCCGGCCCCGTTCGGACCGATCACGGCGAGCAACGCGCCGGCCTCAACCGCACCATTGAGATGGTGGACCGCCGGGTGGCGGTCATAACCGAGCGTGACATCGCGGAATGTGACGAGCGCAGCCACGGATCACCTCATCGCCAGCCAGACAACACCCCACAGGCCCACGCTGACCGCCAGCGCCGCCGCCAGGCGGGCCGGAACCGTCATCCGCAGGATCGACCAGGGCGCAACCTGGGCCGGATGCGGCGACGCCGGGCCGTGGCTGTGCCCATGGGGGGCCTGGCCGGGGTGGTGGGCGTGGTCGTGGGAATGGGTATGGGACATGGGGAATAGTGTTATATTATAACATAACGTGAGTCTATCGCGGTGCCCCTCACGGGTTGCCGATCAGCAGCGCGAAGATCGGGATGCCGCGGCGCGGGCTCCAACGCCTTTAACCGCTTGTTCGGTGTCATCACCCGCATGCGGGTGATCCAGTATTCCAGAGGCGCCTGAGTTCAATCTGAGAGGCCGCGGCGTACTGGGGCGCCCGGTCCATGTGCGCAATTGCGCACAGGCCGGGCGATGACACCGTGGATGAGAACGCAGTTTTGTATTCTCGCGACATGATTTGCCCGAGCTTTGCATTTCGTTTCGCCCTCTCATGAACAGAGGGCGCAGGGAAAGCCGGGTGCACGCTGCACCCGCGGTCTCGTGTGCAAGGGTGGAATAGAAACGCACACGAGCATACAGGTTCAGCGGAGGCACTCCGGCTTTCCCTGCGCGATGGGTTACGGCTTATACGTGCTCTCCCCGGTGAGCGCTTGGTTGCCACCGTTGTCTCTGGGAAGCGTCAGCTTCTCAAAAACTTTCCGCCTGCATTGCAGCGTCAGGACCACACGACTTCGCCGTCCGCGTCATGCGCACTCGTCTGTTGCGCAATCCGCGTCCACCGCATCCCACCGCGCGTTCGTGACGTGCGCTCGCCCCTCATTCGGGTGGGACGGGCATATCTATACACTGAGTTGCCCTTCGGATAAAGCGAAATATTTTTCGCGGTGGAGCTTGCCATGTCGGGCAACTCAGAGGTAGGGGGCGAACCGGCCGGGCGCGTCACTGCGCCTTCGTTTCCGTGTCCGTGTCGTAAACCACGCCGCAGGTCCTGTGCGCGTAGCAGGAGCGCAGGTGGCATCGGTCATCCATCGCGCAGCCGCCGTAGATGAGGGTGAAATAGCCGAGGACAGCAAAGGCGGTCGCGCCAAGCAAGCATTTGGTCCAGGCATCCATGACGGCCTTGATCCCTTCGTCGGCGGCAGTTTGCGCGCACAGATACGTCTTTGTGCGATCGGACCGCAAACAGGTTCGGGTTCCCTCCACCCGGCAACCGACCGGCCGGTCGCCGTATCCCAGCCTCGGATTGACGACCGAACGCCAAAGAAGCCAGTCCTGCTGACACCACGCTGTCAGCAGCACCGGCGTACGACGCTGGCTGCGCCTGCAGCCTGGGACGCGTTTCGGGAGAAGACGGCATGCACGACCGGACATCCCAGCTCGCGCAAGAGCGATCGGGCCTGATCACACTCACGCTTGGCCTCGGCGTTTTCCTGATCCCGTTCGACGTGACGGCCGTCGTGGTTGCGATGCCCGGCATCGCGAAGGACCTCGGGTTTGCCGTGGCCGGCTCCGCCTGGGTCATCGACGCCTACAGCCTGGCGTTGACGGCCGCGCTGCTGGCATCGGGCGCGCTTGCCGATCGCTTTGGCCGAAGGCGCGCGATGCTGGCCGGCAACGCGGTGTTCCTGCTGGCGTCGATCGCCTGCGGCGCGGCGGCGAACGGCCCGCTGCTGCTGGCGGCCCGGGTGGTGCAGGGCATCGGTGCGGCCTTCCTTATCACCGGCGCAATCGCACTCGTCGCGAACGCATTTCCAAACCATGATCAGCGGGCGCGCGCGTTCGGCACCATCGGCGTGATCTCCGGCGTTGCCATGGCGCTGGGCCCGACCCTGGGTGGCCTGCTCGCGGCGTGGTTCGGCTGGCGCTGGATCTTTTACGCCAATATCCCGTTTTGCCTGGCACTGGCTTTCGCCGTGCCGCACGTTATTGGCGAGACTCGTGAGGTCGTCGGGCGTCCGCTCGATCCCCTGGGCATCGTGCTGCTGACGCTGTCGCTGGGCCTCGTGATCGATGCGCTGCTCCGACGCGATGCCTCGTTGGCCATCAGAATCGCCGGCCTGGTCGCCGGCGCGACCGTGGCTTTGATGTTCGTTGCGCAGCAATGGCGCAGTCCACATCCGGTTCTCGATCCGCGTGTGTTTGCGGCACCGGCCATGATCGGGGTCGGCGCGTTGCTGACCTCCATTCAGTTTGGCTACTGGGCCGTGCTGGTCTATCTGCCGCTGTTCCTGAGCACCGGCCTGGGCGCAACCATGGAAGTGGCGGGCGCGGCGCTGCTGGCGGCAACCCTGCCAATGCTGGCGGTGCCTCTGCTGGGCGGCCGGTTTGTGACGCGATGGGGCTGGCGGCGCTTCTTCGTCGCAGCCTTTGGGATCATCGCGTCAGGCGACGCGCTGCTTGCGGCAGCCGCGCTCTCGGACAGCCCTGCGATGCGCCTTGCCGCAACGATCGCCGGAATGCTGACGATCGGCGTCGGCGCCGCGCTGGCAAATCCGCAGATGAGCGGCGTTGCTCTCGCGCTAGCCCCGCCGGCGCAGGCTGCGATGACCTCGGCCGTGACGATGATCGTCCGTCAGGCCGGCTTTGCCATCAGCATTGCCGCGCTGGGAGCAACGCTTGGAACGACCGGCATGGTGGCGGCGTTTGCGGTGCCATTCGTCCTCTCCGCAATCGGAGCCATCGCCGGCGCGGTCGCTGCCGCCAACCTGTTTCCTGCTGCGGAGGCCGAGGCGTTAGAAAGCCCGGCGGATCAACGCTAAAGGCGCGCCCCTATCCCTTCGTCATTCCGGGGCTCGCGGAGCGAGAGCCCGGAATCCATTTCACTGCAGGTGATGCGGCACGATGGATTCCGGGCTCGACGCTAACGCGTCGCCCCGGAATGACGGGGAGAGACATTTACGCCTCGCGCGCGTAGGTCTTCAACCTTGCTTCGAGCACGGCGATCACCTGGTCGCGGATCGGATCGCGCGAACCCTTCAACCAGGCGGCGGCGAGCGGCAGGCGGCCCGTGCTGCTGCCGCGCTTCAGCCTGAGCGGCACGAAGCGGACGCCCGAGACGGTCATCCGCGAGGTCCAGCGGGGCACGATGGCCACGCCGAGCCGCGCTGCGACCATGTTGACGATGGTCTGCTTCTCGTCGGCGATCTCCTGGATGCGCGGCGTCAACCCAGCCTCGTCGAACAATTTGACCGTGAGATCGTGGCTGTGCGGCCGCGAGCGGCGCTCCGGCACGATCAGGGGCTGATCCGCGATATCAGCCAGCGACACGAATTTTCGCTGCGCCAGCGGATGCTTCCGCGACAACGCGACAACGGCGGTTTCCTGCAGCAGGGACACGAACTCGATGCGCTTGTCCGGCCGTTCCGGCGGGCGCACGAAGGCGAGATCGAGCGCGCCCGACAGCAGCTTTGGCAACAGCCGGATGGTCTTCTCTTCGAGCAGCTGCGCGGCGATTTCCGGATGCGCGGCGCGGAGATCGCGCAGCAAAGGCGGCAGCAGGCCGGCCGCGGCGCTGTCGATCGCGCCGATCCGGAATCGCCGCGTCGACGGCTTGCGCAAGCGTCCGCGGAAGCTATCCTCGATCGCCTGCGCACGATTCAACATCGCGCGGCCGTCGCGCAGCAGCGTCGCGCCGTCCTCGGTCAGCGACACCGCGCGCGTGGTCCGTGCGAACAGCCGGACGCCGAGGTCCTCCTCAAGCAGCTTGATGTGGCGGCCGAGCGCCGACGGCAGCATCTGCAGCCGCTGCGCCGCACGGCCGAAATGCAATTCCTCGGCGGCGGCCACGAAGCAGCGGAGCTGGTGCAGTTCCAAGGCGATGGTTTCCTTATGCTCGTGGCCGCCTACCCGCCGTCATTGCGAGCGAAGCGAAGCAATCCATTTGGCACCGCATGCGCGGAGCGATGGATTGCTTCGTCGCTTCGCTCCTCGCAATGACGACCAGGGATTATATCATTTTTTTGTATAAACCCGCGCGGATTGAATCGCAAAGGTTCGGCGCCTTAACCTGCCCGCTGGCACGGTGAATGCGCCCTGCCCCAACAAGAACAGCAACCCAGGGGAGGCCCATGGCCGGCGAGCTCGAGACGCGCGTCCTGCGCAAGATTACGCTCCGCATCGTGCCCTTCATCATGCTGCTCTACTTCGTGGCCTTCATCGACCGCGTCAACATCGGCTTCGCGTCGCTGACAATGAACAAGGACATCGGCCTGTCGCCCACGGTGTACGGCTTCGGCGCCGGTATCTTCTTCTGGGGCTACTTCCTGTTCGAGGTGCCCTCCAACATCATCCTGCACAAGATCGGCGCCCGGATCTGGATCGCGCGGGTGATGATCAGCTGGGGCCTGGTGTCGGCAGCGATGGCGCTGGTGCAGGGCGCGACCAGCTTCTACGTGCTGCGCTTCCTGCTCGGTGCGGCGGAAGCCGGCTTCTTTCCCGGCATCATTCTGTATCTGTCCTACTGGTTCCCGGCACGACAGCGCGCGGCCGTCACCGCGCTGTTCATGGCGGCGGCGCCGCTGTCGACCGTGCTGGGCTCTCCGGTCTCGGGCGCACTGCTCGAGATGCACGGCTTCCTCGGCTTCAAGGGCTGGCAATGGCTGTTCGTGCTGGAGGCGGTGCCGGCCGTGCTGCTCGGCTTCGTCGTGCTGGGCTTTCTGACCGATCGGCCGGAGCAGGCCAAATGGCTGGCCGATGACGAACGCGCCTGGCTGGTCAAGACGATGAAGGCGGAGAATGACGGCAAGGCCGCGACCGCGAACCACAGCATCTGGCGCGGTCTCGCCGATCCGCGCGTGCTGGCGCTGTCGCTGGTCTATTTCGGCACGTCCGCGGGGCTCTATACGCTCGGCGTGTGGGCGCCGCAGATCATCAAGGCGTTCGGCCTGTCGTCGCTCCAGGTCGGTTTCCTCAACGCGGTGCCTGCAACGGTCGCGGTTATCGCCATGATCCTGTGGGCGCGGCATTCGGACCGCACCGGCGAACGCAGCTGGCACGTCGTGCTCGCCTGCCTGGTGGCAGCTGCGGGACTGGCGCTGGCGGGATTGTGGACCGGCCTTGCCGCCGTGATCGCGGCGCTGACGCTGGTCAATATCGGCATCTCCTCGTCGAAGCCGCCGCTGTGGAGCATGCCGACCATGTTCCTGTCGGGATCGGCGGCCGCGGCCGGCATCGCCACCATCAACGCGATCGGCAATCTCGGCGGCTTCGTCGGGCCGGCGATGATCGGCTGGATCAAGGACCAGACCGGCAGCTTTGCCGGCGGTCTCTACTTTGTCGCCGGGCTGCTGGTGCTCTCGGCGGTGCTCACGCTGCTGCTATCGCGCGCACAGGGCGCGTCCACCAAATCCGAGCCTCAACCCACTCCTTTGCAAACCCGCTAATCACAGATCCGGAGACATCCCATGCGCACCCATTCCATCGCCGCCATTCCCGCCGACGGCATCGGCCCCGAAGTCATCTCCGCAGGCGTCCGCGTGCTGGAGGCACTGGCGAAACGCACCGGCGACATCAGCTTCAACGTCAAAACCTTCGACTGGGGTTCGGACTATTACAAGAAGCATGGCGTGATGATGCCTGAGGATGGACTCGCCCAGCTCAAGAAGTTCGACGCGATCTATTTCGGCGCGGTTGGCGCGCCCGATGTGCCCGATCACATCACGCTGTGGGGCCTTAGGCTGCCGATCTGCCAGGGCTTTGATCAATACGCCAATGTGCGGCCGACCAAGATTTTGCCGGGCGTTGCCTCGCCGCTGCGCAATGTCGGCGTCGGCGATCTCGACTGGGTGATCGTGCGCGAGAACTCCGAAGGCGAATATGCCGGCATGGGCGGCCGCGCCCACCGCGGCCTGCCGGAAGAGGTCGGCACCGAAGTGGCGATCTTCACCCGCGTGGGCGTGACGCGGATCATGCGCTATGCGTTCCAGCTGGCGCAGTCGCGGCCGCGCAAATTCCTCACCGTGGTGACCAAGTCGAACGCGCAACGCCACGGCATGGTGATGTGGGACGAGATCGCCGCCGAAGTGGCGCAGGAATTCCCCGCCGTGACCTGGGACAAGATGCTGGTCGACGCCATGACGGTGCGGATGACGCTGCATCCGAAAAGCCTCGACACCATCGTGGCGACGAATCTGCACGCCGACATCCTGTCAGACCTCGCCGGCGCGCTGGCCGGCAGCCTCGGCGTGGCACCGACCGGCAATATCGATCCGCAGCGCCGCTTCCCCTCGATGTTCGAGCCGATCCACGGCTCGGCCTTCGACATCACCGGCAAGGGCATCGCCAACCCGGTCGCGACGTTCTGGACCGCGGTGCAGATGCTGGAGCATCTCGGCGAGAACGACGCAGCAGTGCGGCTGATGGCGGCGGTGGAGAAGGTTTGCGCCGCCGGCGTGCTGACGCCCGATGTCGGCGGCACGGCGACGACGAAGCAAGTCACGGACGCGGTGATCGACGCGATCCATGGGTCGAATGTGTAGGAAGCGGGTGCGTCGCCGCGTGTCGTGAGGCGAGCACGCCGGCCGGGCTCCCTCCCCCTTGCGGGGGAGGGTTGGGGAGAGGGGCGCCGCTTGCTCCGCTCTCCGTTAGAAACCACGACACTCGCTACGCAGGTTGATGAAATCGCACCTCGTGCATCTCGCCCGGGGCCACCCCTCTCCCCACCCTCCCCCACAAGGGGGGAGGGTGCGCAATCCGCGTGCTCACCTCACGATGCTGTGCTCCAAAACGCAAACCGCCCGCTTGCTGTTCGCAAACGGGCGGCCCAGGGCCATCAGGTTCTATGGGGGCACATCGCCTGAAGGCTAGCTTGTTGCGGCTCGCGCCTTAGTTCTGCGGCGGCGGCTGGTCGTTCGGCTGGGTCGGACTGGGCTTGTGCTGCGCCATGAAGGCGTCGAACTCTTGCTTGTCCTTGGCGTGGCGCAGGCGATCGAGGAAGTTCTTGAACTCGACCTGCTCTTCCTCGAGCCGGCGCAGCGTCTCCATGCGGTACTCGTCGAAGGCGCGGTTGCCGCTGGTGGGCGCACCGAAGCCGCCGAACGGGAAGCCGCCGCGCTCCATGTGGTTCTTCATCCGATCCATCTTGTACTGCATGCGCTCCATCTTGTTCGCCCAGCGATCCGAGTGACTCCAACAGGCCATTTTTCTGCTCCCGAGTGTGAAAAAGAGAAGCGCGAGACCGATCGGCCACCACATGATGAAGCCGAGGATGATCAGTGCGATCTTGAGGGGATGCCACGGCGTCACGAACATGGGCGGGCGGTACTGGTCTTCCGCGGGGCCGCGCCAGCGATTGACATCTGCGGTGTAGGCCATTTCCTTCTCCATCACGGCATCACGCCGTTGTGAATGTAAATAACATTTACATAGATAGCCGAGCCGTTGGGAAAGTCAAGCAGAGCGGATGACGCACCCCTCCAATTATTTTTGCAGTTCGCTTTGAACCTTATTTCGGTTTGCCCCACGGACCCGCCGGCTTGTCGTCCGAAACTGCTGCTCCGGGCCGGCGATCGGTCGGGAAGCCGAGGCCACGCAGATAGATCAGCACTTCCGCCTCGAGCAGATCCTCCGGCGACATCGGCAGCTTGCGCCGTGCGGCGTCGCCGCGGCCGAACAGCGAGGCGACGCCGTGCGACATCGACCAGATGTGCAGCGCCATCATCATCGCCGGCGGGCGCGGCATGCCTGGCGGCGCCAGCGCGGCGAGCCGCTCGGCGGCGGCGCGGATGATCGCGAAAGCGCGCTCGCTTGCAGCCATCAGCGTCGGATTCGCATCGGCCGGCAGGCCGGATTCGAACATCGCGGAATAGAAAGCGGGCTCCTGGCGCGCGAACGCCAGATAGGCCTTGCCGACGCGCTCGAACGCCGTGACGGTGTCCGGGCGGCCGTCGTCCCAGGCCTGGGTCAGCAGCGCTTCGAACTGCTCGAAGCCGCGCTGTGCGATGCTGGCGATCAGTTCGTCACGGTCGCGGAAATGCCGGTACGGCGCCGCCGGGCTGACCCCGGCCATGCGCGCGGCATCGGCGAAGGTGAAGCCGGCCGGCCCCTTCTTCGTGATCAAATCGAGGGCGGCCTGCAGCAACGCCTCTTTCAGATTGCCGTGATGATAGCCGCGCTCGGCGCGGCCGTCGTCCTTGTCCTTGCGCCAGCTCATGTGAACGGTCTTTACATGAGCCGGCGCGAAAGGTCACTACAAAGCACCGTTAACCGGGATTAACGGACTGTTCGCTGTGGAGACCTGATTACCGGCCGGGAATCGGCAGCACCGGCATGATCTCGACCGCCTCGCCGGGGAAAATCGCGAAATGCGGGTGGTTCTCGAACAGTTTGGCCGCTGCCTCCTGCGAGGGCGCGCGTACCAATGTGAAGCCGGTCAACAGATTGGTGATGTCGGCTGCGCCCTTGGCGTCGACCTTCGTGGTCTTGCCGAGCGGGCCGCCGATCTCGACGATCACATCGTGATGCTTCTCGACCCAGGCGCCCCACGCCGCCATGCCCTGTTGCTCCTTGGCCTTACGCTCGGCCTCCGGCAGCTTGTTCCAGGCCGCCATGCGCGCGCCGTCCTTGCCGCCGCCGAGATAGACCGCGAGAAATGTGTTGGTGGTGCTCATCTGCTTGCTCCCTGTGGGTGATGGATTGACGATCAGTTGGTGGTTTAGCGAAGTGCGTTGCCCCAACCGCCTTGCGGATGTTCGAAGGTCGCGGCGGCCTCTCGGACCTCTTCCGGGAAGTCCGCCATCTCCTGCACCTGGCGGATCTCGATGATCTCGCTGGTGGAGGCCGGGCATTTCCTGGCCCATTCGATCGCCTCCGCACGCGAGGCGACGTCGATCATCCAGAAGCCGCCGATCACTTCCTTGGCCTCGGTGAACGGGCCGTCGGTGACGACGGGCTGGCCTGACGCAAACGAGACCCGCGCGCCGGTCGCCGGCGGGTGCAGGCCTTCGAGCGTGATCAGCACGCCGGCGTCCTTCAGCGCCTGATTGTATCGCATCATCGCGGCGACGCGCTCGGGGTCGAGATCGAGCTCGGCCGGTGCGCTCTCGTAACCGAGTGGGATCATCAGCATCATGAAACGCATGGTGTTGCTTCCTTTATTTTCGCGTCACGTCTTCGACCTGCGCACGCAGGCGTTCGCCCTGCTCGCGCAGTTCCGGGGTCAGGGCGTCGCCGAAATCATCAGCCGCAAACACCTGGCGGATTTCGATCTCGGAACCACCGTCGAACGGCGCGCGCTTCATCCAGCCGATCGCCTCATCCAGCGATTTGGTCTCGATCAGCCAGAAGCCCGCGACGAGATCGTTGGACAGGCTGAACGGACCGCGCGTCACCGTGCTCTCTCCGCCGGCATATTTGACCCGCGCGCCCTTCACGGTCGGGTGCAACCCCTCGCCCGCCTGCATCACGCCGGCCTGGACCATCTCCGCGTTGAACTTGCCCATCGCGGCCAAGAGCTCCGTGCTCGGCATCATGCCGGCTTCGGTATCCTTGTCGGCCTTTACGATCACCATGAACTTCATCGTCCTGCTCCGTTGTCTGTCGTGCGGGCCGGTCTCAATGCCGGCACTCGGCTGAAAGACGAAGGGGATTTTGCTGCACCGACACGGCCAAAGAAATTATCTCGGGCGTTATTGCCGCACCCTGCATGCGCGCCCTAGTCATCGATCGCCTGATAGGCAAGCGTCCAGAAATCGGTGAATACGGGTAGCGGCTGCGGCGAATCCATCAAGCGCTGGGTCAACAGGATTCCGGTCATCGCCTCGCGCGGGTCGGAATACCAGGACGTGCCGTAACCACCGTCCCAGCCGTAGCGGCCGGGCACGTGGCAGAGATCGTCACGCCCCGTGAATACCGACATCCCGAATCCCCAGCTGCGCGCGGCACCGAGGAACATTTCGGAGCCCTGCTTGTGTTCCGGCGCGAGCTGGTCCGAGGTCATCAACTCCACCGACGGCCGCGACAGGATGCGCTCGGAACCAAGCCGCCCGCCATTGAGCAGCATCTGCGCGAACGCGTTGAAATCGTCCGCCGTCGAGACGAGGCCCGCGCTGCCGTTCTCGAACAACGGCGGCGATGCAAACTTGCCCGCGGTCGGATCGTCGAACACTTTTAGCGCACCGGTCGCGTGATCGCGGGCATAGGAGGTCGCAAACCGCTCGCGCTTGTCCTGCGGCACATAGAATGCCGTGTCGGTCATGCCCAGCGGGGCGAAGATGCGCTCCAGCAAAAAATTCGCCAGCGACGTTCCGGCGACGCGCGCGATCAGCACGCCGAGGATCTCGGTCCCGCTGTTGTAGAGCCAGCGCTCGCCGGGTTGATAGGCCAGCGGCAGCGTGCCGTAGCGGCGCATCAGTTCGTCCGGCGGAAACGACGGAAACACCGGCCCAGGCGCGAAGCCGGCATCCGCCATCGCCATCTGGATCGGATAGCGCTGCGGAAACACCGGGATCATGCCGAGCCCGAGGCGGAAGGTGAGCAGGTCGCGCAGCGTGATCGCGCGCTGCGCCGGCACGGTGTCGTCGATCCCGGACTCGATGCTGCGCAACACCTTGCGGTCGGCAAGCTCGGGCAGCCAGCGATCGAGGGGATCGTCGAGCCTGAGCCGGCATTCCTCGACCAGCATCATGGCGGCGACCGCGGTCACCGGCTTGGTCATCGACGTGATGCGGAAGATGCTGTCGCGCTGCATCGGCGCGCCGCCATCAGCCATTCGGCCAATGACATCGGCGTGGATCTCGCCGCGGCGGCTGACCAGCGCGACCAGACCCGGCACGTCGCCGTCGGCGACATGGCGCGCCAGCACCTCGTGCATCCGTCCAAGCCGCGCGCGCGACAGGCCACCGTTGTCACTTGGCATTCTCTTGTTCCCTTGCGGACATCATCACGCTCACAGACAACGACGATCGAGCAACCGCGAGATCGACATCGTCGGCGACGTTCATCGTTCCTGCTTGACGAGCTTGCCGTCCTGGTGCGAGGGGCCGAAATAGACGTCGACACGCTTCACTCGATCGCCCTCGAACACGAAGAACTCGGTGTTGCGAAAGCTTTTGCCGTCCTTGGCGACGCAGCGATAGGTGACGAAGGCATCCGGCCCCTCGACCATGATCCGCTCGATCTCGTGGCGGCCGATCCAGTCGCTGTTGCGCCAGCACTTGTCGAAATAGGTCGGCTTGTCGATGTTCTCGCCATACGGTGTGTTGAAGTGGAAATCCTCCGCGAACGCCTGCGCCACCCCCTCGCGGTCGTTCGCGAGATAGGCGGCGAAGATCGCGCGGATGATCTCCGCTTTGTTGCCAGCTGCTGCCATATCGTCTCCAGACTCCCTGCGACCGGCGCGATCCGGAGGGAACCCCTCCAGATCGCGGGCCTCAGGTGGAAGACGAACGGGAACACCGAAACAAGACAGTCGGCTTGATAATTTTTGCGGGTGCGTTCCAGAGGCAGGAGTGGGCTTAGCCGTCCTTCGGCAGCATGCCGAAATAGGGTTCGGCCTCCTTGATGACGCGCGCGAAGGCCGGCCGCACCTTGAGCCGCTCGAGATAGGCATTCAGATGCGGCAGCGTGTCGCCGAACGGCTCGGCCATATTGCCGTAGAACAACGCCGGCGCGGCCGCGCAGTCGGCCAGCGTGAAGCCCTCGCCCATCATCCAGCGGCCGGGCGCGATCTGCTGCTCGAGCATCGCATAGGAGGTACGGAGCTGCGCCCGCGCTTCCGCCACACCATGCGGATCTTTCTTGTCGGCCGGGCGGAGCCGGTCGCCGACGATCTTCTGCATCGGCGCATGGATGTAAAGATCGAGAAAACGATCCCGTAGCCGCGTCTTGAGCGCGAGATCAGAATCCACGGGGATGAACCTAGTGGTGCCGGGATAATGTTGATCGAGATATTCGATGATGGTGGTTGATTCCGGCACCGTCTCTCCCCGCGCATCGTCGCTGAGGACGGGAAACTTGCCGATCGGCCACAGCGCGAGCAGGGCGGCGCGCTGGTCAGGGTCGCCGAGATTGACGGAGTTCGGCTTGAAGGGAGTGCCGTTTTCGTAAAGCGCGACCAGCGCCTTCCAGCAGTACGAGGACAGCGGGTGATAATGCAGTGTGAGGGGCATTGGCGTTCCTGTGATCTTGTCAGTGGCCCCAGGACGAACCGGAAGTAGCCGCGCCGACATGTCGCACGAACATTATTTGATCGGTCAGAGCGGGGGCAACGGGTCCGACACCGGCGCCAGCCGTTGACGGTCGGTGCGCCGAAGACGCGGATCGAATCGTCCGATCGTTAAGCGAAGACTTACTGCGCCATCACGCTTCGTAATACGTCCATCAATCCGCACAATTGCGGAGCCTCCATCGTGATATGAAAGCGATGCAGTTGCGCCCGTAAGAGTACGGTAAACATGCCATATCTGCTGTGGATGATAACGTGCACACTCGCAAAATAATTCCGCGAATTGAGCGACATGGCTTCATCCGCAGAGCAAGTTGCGTCGACGTCGCTGCCGCGTCGCAAAAATCAGCCTTTACCGATGCTAAACGGCTCTCTGCAAATTCTCCGTGAGTTGCCTCGATCCGCTTTTTCTCATCCCGTTTCGCTATTGAACCTTCACGGAGCCCTGATGTTTACCTTCAGCAACAAGGCGAAGATCCAGAATGCGCTGGCGCAAGCCGCAGCGATCAGCAAGTCGCAAGCTGTGATCGAATTCCGCCTCGACGGCACCATCGTCACCGCGAACGAGAACTTCCTCAACGCGATGGGCTACACGCTCGACGAGATCAAGGGCAAGCATCACAGCCTGTTCGTCGAACCCGCCACTCGCGACAGCCGCGACTACCGTGAATTCTGGGCAAGCCTCAACCGCGGCGAATTCCAGGCCGCGCAATACAAGCGCGTCGCCAAGGGTGGCCGCGAGATCTGGATCCAGGCCTCCTACAACCCGATCATGGACAAGAGCGGCAAGCCGGTCGGCGTGGTCAAGTTCGCCACCGACATCACCGCGCAGAAGATCCACAGCATGGAGGACGCCGGCAAGATCGCCGCGATCAGCCGGGCGCAGGCGGTGATCGAGTTCAACATGGACGGCACGATCGTCAGCGCCAATGAGAATTTCCTCGGCGCGATGGGCTATTTGCTCGCCGAGATCCAGGGCAAGCACCACAGCATGTTCGTGACCCCGGCCGACCGCAGCAGCGCGGCCTATCGCGAGTTCTGGGCGCGGCTGAACCGCGGCGAGCTCGAGACCGGCGAATTCAAGCGCCTTGGCAAGGGTGACAAGGAAATCTGGATCCTCGCCTCCTACAACCCGATTCTCGACGAGAGCGGCAAGCCGTTCAAGGTCGTCAAGTTCGCGACCGACGTCACGCAGCAGAAGCTGAAGGCGGCCGATAATGACGGCCAGATCGACGCGATCGGCAAGTCGCAGGCGGTGATCGAGTTCAACATGGACGGCACGATCCGCAACGCCAATCCGAACTTCCTCACCGCGCTGGGCTATTCGCTTGGCGAGATCCAGGGCAAGCACCACAGCATGTTCGTCGAGCCTGTCGAGGCAAGTTCGACCGCCTATCGTGAGTTCTGGGCTTCGCTCAACCGCGGCCAGTTCCAGGCCGCCGAATACAAGCGCATCGCCAAGGGCGGCCGCGAGATCTGGATCCAGGCCTCCTACAACCCGATCCTCGACCTCAACGGCAAGCCGTGCAAGGTGGTGAAATACGCCACCGACATCACCGCGCAGGCGATCGGCCGCAAGAAGGCCGAAAGCGCGCGCGGCCTGATCGAGGCGGTCGCCGCCGGCAGCGAGGAGATGAGCGCCTCGATCCGCGAGATCTCGGAGACCATGACCAAGTCCAAGCAGCATGCGTCGGCGGCCTCCGGCCGGGTCGAGGCTGCGGATGGCCAGGCCCAGAAGCTCAACACCGCCGCGCAGTCGATGAGCGGCATCGTCGAGATGATCTCGAACATTACCGGGCAGATCAACCTGCTGGCGCTCAACGCCACGATCGAATCGGCCCGCGCCGGCGAGGCCGGCCGCGGCTTCGCCGTGGTCGCTTCCGAAGTGAAGAGCCTTGCCAACCAGGCCCGGCAGGCGACCGACACGATCTCGACCGAAATCGACGCGCTGAACGGCATCGCCGGCGAGGTGGTCAGTTCGCTGACCGAGATCAAGTCCGCGATCGCCGGCGTCAACGAGTACATCACCTCGACCGCCGCCGCGGTCGAGGAGCAGAGCATCGTGACGCAGGACATGTCCACCAACATGCAGCGCGCCTCCGCCGAGCTCGCGGCGTAAGGCGCGAAATCGCGACACCCGTCGTTTCCACCCAACGGCCTTGACCTTGCCGTTGGGGACGCTAGCGGGAAAGCCTCGAAGGATGAACGGCCGGGCTGGGGACGGACATCCTTCGAGTTGCGCCAGCGGGCCCACCGGGTCAGGCCCCTGCTCGTTGCCACCTCCCCGATAGCTTACTGACAGCGCAGCGCCGGTGTCCGGTTGACACCGCCGACCAAAGGTCGCAGACGCTCCCTTGATCGCGAGCAGACGCCGCTCGCTCGAACAACGGACCCGCATCATGACCTCGTCTCCGCCCAAAGTCGCACTCGTTACCGGCGCCGCGCGCGGCATCGGGCTTGCGACGGCAAAACGGTTTCTCGGCGAAGGCTGGCGCGTTGCGTTGCTCGATATCGAGGACGCATTGCTGCAAGCTGCGGTCGCGGCGCTTGATGAACCCGACAATACTTTGGCGCTGACCTGCGACGTCTCGGATGCCGGCGCCGTGGCAGCGGCGATCGCGGCGGTCAGCAGCCGCTTCAGCCGGCTCGACGCCCTCGTCAACAACGCCGGCGTTGCCGTATTCGCGCCGGTGCTGGAGACCAGCGATGCCGACTGGAGCCGCATCCTCGCGGTCAACCTCACCGGTCCGTTCCTGTGCACCAAGGCGGCCGCACCGCTGATGCGCGAGCATGGCGGCGGCGCGATCGTCAACATCACCTCGATCTCGGCGGTGCGCGCCTCGACGCTGCGCTCGGCCTACGGCACCAGCAAGGCGGGTCTCGCGCATCTCACGAAGCAACTCGCGGTCGAGCTCGCCCCGCTCGGCATTCGTGTCAATGGCGTCGCTCCAGGGCCGGTCGAGACCGCGATGGCCAAGGCGGTGCACACCGCGGAAATCCGCGCCGACTATCACGACGCGATTCCGCTCAACCGCTACGGGCTGGAAGAGGAACTGGCGGACGCGATCTTCTTCCTCTGCTCGGACCGCGCCAGCTACATCACCGGACAGATCCTCGCCGTCGACGGCGGTTTTGACGCCGCCGGCATCGGCCTGCCGACCCTGCGTGGCCAGCGGCGGAATGGTTAGCCAATACGACAGTCTCGAACTCCCGCCTCACCCATCACCCGCAGCCGGCAAAGCCGGTGAAAACATGTTGTATTCGCCCGCAATCTTCGCGCGTGCAGCATGACCTTCGCGCCCCAACGGCCTAACCTTCGCGAAGCGGCGCCAGTCCGACGCCGCACCGGTGCCTGTGCACCATATCGGGGAGAATCACGTCATGTCGGGAGTTCTCGTCAATCTGATCATTCAAATCATCAGCGGAGCCGTCGGCGGCAATGTCGCCGCAGGCGCGGCCAAGAACATCGATCTCGGCACGCTCGGAAACACCATTGCGGGTGCCATCGGCGGCGGTGCCGGGGGACAACTGCTCGGCATGCTGATTCCACTGCTCGCCAATTCCGGTGCGACGCCTGACATCGGCAGCATCGTCGGACAGGTCGCCGGCGGTGGCGTTGCCGGCGCCGTGCTCACGGCGATCGTCGGTGCGATCAAGAACCGGGCGACCTGAACCATCCCTCATCGGCGGGAGGGGCATCGGTCTTGACGATGCCCCANAATCCGGCGCAAGCCTGCGCTATCAGATGCGGCGGGACCTTGATCGCATCGGCGACACGGATTGCGCTCATGAAGATGATTGTCGCGGCGGCAGCTTTCTGCGCAACAATTTCCTGCGCCCAGGCCGAGATACGCATCCTCGCCAGCCCCGGCGGCCAGGTCGGCCCGTTCATCGAATTGTTCGACAAGGTGCGCGCATCAGGCGAACGCGTGGTGATCGACGGCCCGTGCCTGTCGGCCTGTACGCTGGTGCTCTCGATGGTGCCGAACGACCGCATCTGCGTGACCCGACGCGCGGTGCTCGGCTTCCACGCCGCGCGCTCGATCGACCGGCGCGGGCGTCTATATGCGGAGCCCGAAGCATCCGAGGCGGTGCTGGAGGCCTACCCGGCCCCGGTGCGCGGCTGGATCATCCGCCGCGGCGGATTGACGTCGCGCCTGCTGCTGCTGCGCGGCCGCGAACTCGCGGGGATCTATCCGCGGTGCAGGTAGAGCGCTCGCGCCGGTCAATACCGTCATCCTGAGGAGCGCGAAGCGCGTCTCGAAGGATGCACGGCCCGAGTGGGGCCGTCGATCGTTCGAGGGCCGCTGAAGAAGCGGCCACCTCAGGATGACGGACCAACAGGGGATGCCCTCGCTACATCTCCTGCGGGCAGTTCACCATCCAGGGGATGCCGAACTGATCGACGCACATGCCGAAGCCCTTGGAGAAGAAGGTCTGGCCGAACGGCATGGTGATGCTGCCGCCGTCGGCCAGCGCCTTGAACCTACCCTCGGCCTCAGTGGGATCCTCGACCTGCAGCGAGACCGAAAAGCCCTGCGGCTTCTGGAAATGACCGGGCGGGGCGTCGGACGCCATGATGACCTCGCCATCGATCGTGATCTTGGCGTGCATGATCTTGTCCTTCCACTCCGGCGGCATCGGCATCTCCGGCGGTCCTTCGCCGAACGGGAACGAGGCCTCGATCTTCGCGCCGAGCACCTTCTGATAGAATTTCAGCGCGGCTTCGCAATTGCCGTCGAAGTACAGATAGGGATTGACCTGCATGGCTTGCTCCTTGGGGGACTGACGAGGAACGTAACGGCTACTTTTCCGTGAGCTTCTTCAGGTTGGCGAGACCGGCTTCGAAATCCTTGCCGATCATGTGATCCAGGCTGATGAACACCTGCATGAGCTTCGACATGAAGACGGCCGGACCGTACATCGTCCATGTGACGCTGGTGGCATCGCCCTGCGGCAGCATTGTGAACTCGGCGGTGTTGTGGCCCTCGAACGGCTTGAAGAAATCGAGCTTGATGACGATCTTCGACGGCACCGACGCATCGAGGATCTCCATGCGGCCGGAGCCGACATTCTTGTTGCCGTCCCACGCATAGACCGCGCCCTGGCCGCGTTCCGCGCCGCCATAGGTGCGCTTCATCGCGGGATCCCTGGTCTCGTAGGGCGACCATGCGACCCATTGGTGGAAGTCGTTGATCAGTGGGAATATCCGCTCCGCCGGCGCCTTGATGCTGATCGCACGCACGACCCGAAGCTTATCAGGCTTGGTCGCCGCCAGGATGAGGACGACCGCAATCGCGATCGCCAGGATGACGGCGATGATGGCAATGGTCTCGAACATGATAGTCTCCGTGACAACAGATTCAGGAATAGGTTAGCGGCGAAACGGAATCAGCGTGCGCAGATTACCGTCGCGCAGATACAGCCCGCCCCACACCATCAGGCCGAGATAGACCCCGAACAGCGTATGCGTGAACAGCGGGCTGCCGATCCGAACATGCGAGGCGATCGCACCGCCGAGATAGCCGGTGAGCAGGATCGCCCCGAGGATCGAAGTCGGCGGCACCGAATAGAGCAGCGTGCAGACGATGGTGATGAGGCCGAGGCTGCGCGCGAGCGTCTCGCTCGAGCCGTAACCCATTCTGTCCAACGTCTCGGTGACGACTGGCCACGGCACCAGCTTGATCGCACCATCAAACAGCAGGAAGACGATGACAAGGCCGCTCAGGATGCGGCCGATGATGCGCGCTGGCTTTGAGACTTCGGTCTCGGCGATGGTCGGCATGACAGGCTCCGCGAGGCTTGGTGATGCTCTGTCATTATGACGAACGGGCGAGTACGGGGCCGACAGGGGGTGTGAAGATTTTTCAGAGTTCGTCATGGCCGGGCTTGTCCCGGCCATCCACGCCTTCCTTTTCGCGCCATCCAAAGACGTGGATGCCCGGCACAAGGCCGGGCATGACGATTGAGAGAGCTGAAAGCTACTTCGCCTTCGCCTGCCCTGGCTTGCTGTCGCGTATCAGGCGGTCGATATGCATGCGGATGTGGGAGGCTTCGGCGGTGGTGTTGGCCAGCGCGATGGCGCGGTCGAAAGCGACGTGGGCCTCGTCGTTGCGGCCGAGCTGCATCAGGAAAGCACCGCGCACGCCGAAATAGTGAAAATAGTTGGAGAGCCGTGGTGCCAAGGGGTCGATCATGTCGAGCGCCGCCTCGGCCCCCCTCACCTTGGAGACCGCGACTGCGCGGTTCAGCGTCACCACCGGCGACGGCTGCATGAGTTCGAGCGCGCCATAGAGCAGGTCGATCTGCGTCCAGTCGGTATCCTCGGGCTTCTCCGCGCGGGCGTGCAATGCTGCGATCGCCGCCTGGATTTGATAAGGCCCACTCCGGCGGTGGCGCATCGCCTTGTCGATCAGCGCCAGCCCCTCGGCGATCAGCTTCTGATTCCACAGGCTGCGGTCCTGGTCGTCGAGCAGGATCACCTCGCCCTCCGCGTCGAAACGCGCGGCGGCGCGGGCATGCTGCAGCAACAACAGCGCCGTCAGCCCCATGATCTCGGCCTCGCTCTGGAACAGCCGGAGCAGCAGCCGAGCGAGACGGATCGCCTCCTCGCACAGCGGCGAGCGGATCTCCGCGGTGTCGCCGCTCGCCGAATAGCCCTCGTTGAAGATCAGGTAGATCATCGCAGCGACCGAGGCGAGCCGCTCGCTGCGCTCGACCGCGCCCGGGGTCTCGAACGGCACTTGTGCACCGGCGACGCGCGCTTTCGCCCGCGTGATGCGCTGCTCCATCGCGGCCTCCGAGACCAGAAAGGCGCGCGCGATCTGCTTCACGGTGAGGCCGGAGACGATGCGCAGGGCAAGCGCGATCTGCTGCGTTGCCGGCAGGTCCTTGTGGCAGCAGATGAACAGCAGCCGCAGGATGTCGTCGCGGTAATGCGAGCCGTCGAGCCGCTCGGCGATCTCGTCCTCGGCGTCGCCGAGGTCGGAGATCGCCTGATCGTCCTCGGGCAGCGGCTCCTGCTTCTTGCTGCGCCTGATATCGTCGATCGCGACGTTGCGACCAACCATGATCAGCCACGCCGCGGGATCGCGCGGCGGGCCGTTCTGCGGCCAGTTCTTCAGCGCCCGCAGGCAGGCGTTCTGGAACGCCTCCTCGGCGGTATCGAGATTGCGGAAATAGCGCAGCAGCGCACCGACCGCCTGGGGACGCGCCGACGTCAGCGCGGCATCGATCCAGGCGGTATCGGTCACGGCTTGACACTCCCGGCAGTGAAGTAGCCGACCGGGCGGATCTCATAGGTGCCGCCGGGATTGGCCTCGCCCAGCTCGCGCGCGAAATCGAGCACCTCGTCGAGGTTCTTGGCCTCGATCACGTAGAAGCCGAGCAGTTGTTCCTTGGTCTCGGCGAACGGACCGTCCAGCACCAGCGGCGGGTCCTCCTTACGCAGCGTCGTCGCGGACGTGGTCGGCAACAGCCGCGCCACCGGACCGAGCCGGCCCTGCTTGGCGAGTTTGTCCTGCACGACGGTCAGTTTCTGCATGACGTCGGCGTCGTGTTCCTTGCTCCAGGAACCGACCAGATCTTCGTCATGATAGCAGAGGATGGCGTACAGCATCGAAAGGGCATCTCCGTTCATCTCAGGAACGAACGATTATGCCCGCTGCCGACAGGGGGAGCGAAAGAAATTTCGGCCGGTTTCGAAGCCGGAAGCGCAGTGAATTCGCGCCGGACGCCGAGGTCGCGGTGGCTGGCCGCGTCAGGCCATCACCGCGACGATCGGAACGTTGCGATTACCAGTAGACGCCATAACGGGCGGCGATGCGGCGCGCCTTGGCTTCGTCGCCCTCATAGTGACGGGCGTGAGCCTTCTTCACCGGCTTGGAGGCCTGGTGCTTTGGCTCGTCGGCCTGCGCTTGGGCAGGCTGGGCCTCGACCGGAGCCGGCCGGGCTTGGGTTTGGACTTGCGGCGCTGGATCGGCCGGCTTGGCGGTCTCGACCGCCTGGACCGGGGCGGGCGCGTCGTTGGCGGCCAGCACGAGGCCGCGGTTCTGGCCGGCCTGGGCGGCGGCGGAAACGAGGACGAAAGCGGAAATCAGGAACAGTTTGCGCATGGAAGTTCTCCCCTGTTGATGGCAGGAGACTAGGGGTGCGGATCGTGTCGTTCCGTGATCTAGATCACGCTAAAGCATGATCCGGAAAAGTGGGCAGCGGTTTTCCGAAAAGATCATGCTCAAACAAGAGGTCGGAGGTATTTGGATGGGTAAGGGCGTGCTCGCGCTGCTGATCAACGGCGGCGCGGAAAACTGGTCGCCGTCGCGCTGGAAGGCACGGTTCGACGGGGTCTGCGGTAACAGGCGCGTGGTGCTGCTGCCCGACCCGGCGCTCGATCCGGCCGACGTGCACTACGCTGCGGTCTGGAAGCCGAAGCCCGGCGAGCTCGCCACGTTCGGCAATCTGCGCGTCATCTTCAATCTCGGCGCCGGCGTCGACGCGCTGATGGCCGACCGCTCGCTGCCCGACGTGCCGCTGGTGCGGGTCGCGGTTGACGACCTCACCGACCGCATGACCGAATATGTCGTGCTGCATGTGCTGATGCATCACCGGCAGGAGCTTTACCTGCGGGAGTCGCAACGGGAGAAGCGCTGGGCGCCGAAATATCAATGGGCCGCGGGCGCGCTCACCGTCGGCATCATGGGGCTCGGCACGTTAGGCGCCGCCTCGGCGCGTGCGCTGCGCGCGCTCGGCTTCCGCGTGATCGGCTGGAGTCGCAGTGAGAAGCAGATCGACGGCATTGCCTGCTTTCACGGCGCCGACGGGCTCGATGCGTTCCTGCGCCAGACCAACATCCTGGTCTGCCTGCTGCCGCTGACGCCGGACACACGGCATGTCCTCAACCGCGATCTGTTCGCGAAACTGAACCGCGATAGTCCGCTCGGCGCGCCCGTGATCATCAATGCCGGCCGCGGCGGCCTGCAGAACGAATCCGACATCCTGCAAGCGCTCGACGACGGCACGCTGGGCGCCGCCTCGCTCGACGTCTACGAGACCGAGCCGCTGCCCGCGAGCAGCCCGTTCTGGAGCCATCCGAAAGTGGTGCTGACGCCGCATAACGCCGCCGACACCGACGCCGACGAGATCTCGAAATATGTCGCGCAGCAGATCGCGCGGTTCGAGGCCGGCGGTGAGCTGGAGAATGTGGTGGATCGTAAGCGGGGGTATTGATCGTCGTCCCGGCGTTCGACGGTGCAAACCACCGTCATTGCGAGAAGCGAAGCGACGAAGCAATCCATCGCTCGGCAAAACCGAGAGATAGATTGCTTCGCTTCGCTCGCAATGACGGTTGAGGGATCGTTATCTCACCCCATCGTCGCCACGACATCTGCGAGCCGGTCGTACGCGGGCTCGACGCCCTTCTCGATGCCGGAATTGAGGTGGCCGTCGCGGGCTTCCCTGGTCGGGTGCTTGATGGTGGTCGTCAGCGTGGTCTTGCCATCAGCCTCCACGAAGATCGACGTCACCAGATATTCGTCGCTGGTGAAGCCGGGCATCGCGAAGGTCTCGCCGAATACGACGCGCTCGGGGCGCGCCACCTCGCGATAGGTCCCGCTCAGCACGTGCTCGATGCCCTCGGACGAGCGGAACACGAAACGGTAGGCGCCGCCGACGCGCAGGTCGATCTCGCACACCGGCATCGCGAGCTCGGCGCAGCCGAGCCAGCGAACGACGAGGTCCGGCTTCGTCATGGCGTCGAACACCAGATGCCGCGGCGCGTCGAACTGGCGCGTCATGGCGAATTCGAGATCCGATGGGGTCGTGATCTTCAGTTTCCTATCCACGCGTGCGTCCACTTTTCTTCTCCCTGGTTGCTTTGACCTTGCGTTTGGTCCGCGGCGGGGCTTTAGCGGCCTCCTCCGCCTTCATCTCCTCGAGCAGTCCATCGAGGCGGTTGAAGCTCTCATCCCAGAATTGGCGGAAATTGCCGAGCCAACCATCGGCCTGCTTGAACGCAACAGGCGCGATCCGGCACGGCCGCCACTGCGCCTCGCGGGAGCGCGAGATCAGCCCGGCATGTTCGAGCACCTTCAGGTGCCTTGAGATCGCCGGCAGGCTCATGTCGAACGGCTCGGCCAGTTCCATCACCGAGGTCTCACCGAGCGCGAGCCGCGCCAGGATCGCGCGCCGGGTCGGATCGGCCAGCGCCGCGAAGGTCGAACTCAGGGGATCGAGCGCCATCTGTACTTAGCCTATTAGTTAAATAACCTATGGGTTAAATATGACCAAATGGCATGCGCGTCAACCGCCGATTTTGTCTGCGATGCGGGTCGAGCGACCTAGCTCGGTTTGCGCGCGAAGGTGACGTGCGTGGCGTTCGGGCTCGCCACGCGCGCGACGACCTCATAGCCGAGGCTAGGCAGATCGAGGCCGGCGAACAGGTTCTCGCCCGCCCCCAGCAGCACCGGCGACAGGGCCAGTTGAACCTCGTCGAGCAGACGCGCCTGCAGGAATTGCCGCACGACGGAAACGCCGCCGCCGACCCGGATGTCCTTGCCCTGCGCGACCGCGCGCGCCCGCTCCAGCGCAGCGATGATGCCGTCGGTGACGAAGTGGAAGGTGGTGCCGCCCTCCATCTCAATATCCGGGCGCGCGTGATGGGTGAGCACAAACGTTGGCGTGTGGTACGGCGGATTGTCACCCCACCAGCCCTTCCAAGAGTCATCCGGCCAGGGACCGCGGACCGGACCGAACATGTTGCGTCCGAGGATCCAGGCTCCGATGCCCTCCATCGACTTGCGCGCGATCTCGTCGTCGATCTCGTTGCTGCCGCCATCCTGGCCGGTCATCGCACGAAATGTCCGCGTCTGCAGGAACCAGCCGGGCAGCACCGTGCCGCCTTCGCCGAAGGGATTTTCGAGGCTCTGGCGCGGCGCGGCGCCGAAGCCGTCGATCGATACCGAGAAGGCTGAAGTTCTGACTTTTCCCATGATATTTGCTTCCATGAATGACGCATCGCATGGAAGACGGCCTGGACAACCGGGAGCCGACATTCGACGCGAAAAAATTACGCGGGCTATTTCGCCCCGCAGATCACGTCGAGGGCGCCCTTGACGATGGCTTCGAGTTCCTTGCGTGGCACCTGGGCGCGGGCGCGGATCGCGACGGTGTGGATGGTCGCGGAGGCAAGATGCGCGAGCACGGTCGCGTCCGTGCTCGCGGGCAGTTCGCCGCGCTCCTTGGCGATCCCGAAGCAGGTGGCGAAGGCCTTATCGAGCTCGACAAAGCCTTCCAGCACCATGCCGCGGATCGCAGGATCCGACACCGCCTCGGACGCTGCCGTCATCACCGTGAAGCAGCCGCGCGGCGATTCCCCTTCGGTGTAGATGTCGAGCGCGATCGCGTAGATGCGCTTGAGCCGCTCTCGCAGCGGCGCTTCGCTGCGGAAGATGTCGACCATCGCGGTACGCGCATCGTCGCGATAGCGCTGGTAGCTCTTGATGTAGAGCTCGCGCTTGTCGCCGAACGCGCCATAGAGGCTCGGCCGGTTCATGCCGGTGGCGGCGCTGAGATCGTCGAGCGAGGTTGCCGAGAATCCATCGCGTCTGAAGAGATCGAGCGCCCTGCCGAGCGCGACATCGGGCTCGTAGGCGCGCGGCCGCCCGCGCCGCTTCGGCGCTGCGGGCGCATCCATTTTGGCAGCAGATGGCGGCTTGTTACTTTTTTGTACCATTTCGCATTAAATTCCTTGACGCCCTCGATATTATACAAGACAGTACAAAAATCAACACCGGCCCGGAAACCCGCGCCAAGCAACACCAAGGAGGCACCCATGGACCTTTATTTCTCACCGCTCGCGTGTTCGATGGCGACCCGCGTCGCGCTGTATGAGGCGGGCGAACAGGCCAACTTCCTCGAGGTCGATCCCAAGACCAAGCGGGTCCAGACCGACGGCTCCGACTTCACAAAAATCAACCCGCTCGGGCTGGTGCCGACGCTGCGCACCGATGACGGTGTGGTGCTGACCGAGAACGCCGCGATCCTGCAATATGTCGCCGACCGCTTCCCGCAGGCCGGCCTCGGCCCGACCTCCGGCGCCGAGCGCCCGCGGCTGCATCAATGGCTGTGCTTCATCGGCACCGAGCTGCACAAGGGCCTGTTCGTGCCGGTGCTCGACAAGAAGGCGCCGGCGGAGGTGAAGACCTATGTGCTGGGGCGATATCTGTCGCGGCTCGACTATCTCGAGGACCATCTGAAGGGCCGCGAGTACCTGCTCGACCATTTCAGCGTCGCCGACGCCTATCTCGTGACTGTGATCAACTGGACCATGGCGACGCCGCCGATCGAGCTGGCCAAATGGCCGGCGCTGAAAGCTTATTTCGATCGGCTGCGGACCCGGCCGTCGGTTGCAAAGGCGATCGCGGAAGAGTTCGAGCTCTACAAGGCCGAACTCGCCCGGCACAAGGCGGCGGCGTGACTCTCTCCCGCTCCCTCTCCCCGTTCTTCACGGGGAGAGGGAGCGGGGCGAGGGGCTGCTTCCACGACTCGTGAGCGAAGTTAGACCTGTACCCCCTCACCCGACATTCGCTACGCGAATTTCGACCTCTCCCCGCAAGCGGGGCGAGGTGAAGTGCGCAGCCCCTCATTTGAATCAGAACGGGCTCTCGCCCAATCCCGGCACATCCGCCGGCCGCGGGCCCGGGGCCGGCCAGTGGAAGCGGCGATCCTTTTCGCTGATCGCGATGTCGTTGATCGAGGCTTCGCGGCGGCGCATCAGGCCGTGCTCGTCGAACTCCCACTGCTCGTTGCCGTACGAGCGAAACCAGTTGCCGCCGGCATCGTGCCATTCGTACTGGAAGCGCACCGCAATGCGATTGTTGTCGAAGGCCCAGAGATCCTTGATCAGCCGGTACTCGCGCTCTTTTTCCCATTTGCGGGTGAGGAAGGTCACAATCTCCTCGCGTCCCCCAAACACCTCGGAGCGGTTGCGCCAGCGGCTGTCCTCGGTATAGGCGAGCGCGACGCGGGCGGGGTCACGGGAATTCCAGGCATCTTCCGCCATGCGCGCTTTCTGCGCGGCGGTCTCACGGGTAAAAGGCGGAAGCGGCGGGCGTGACATGGCGATCCCTCGCGGTTGTTGTCGCGCGCAATCTATCGCCGCGAGACCAAGAGTCGATGGCCGGTTTCCTATCAGCCGATAGCGGGATCAGATCATTGCCGCGCCTTCACCGCGCGCTCGATATCGGCGATGTCGATTTTCTTCATCTCGAACATCGCACGCATGGCCGCGGAAGCGGCCTCGCGATCGTCGCCGGAGACCAGTTCCAGCAGCCGTGCCGGCGCGATCTGCCACGACAATCCAAACCGGTCGGTCAGCCAGCCGCATGGCTGTTCCTTGCCGCCCTCGGTGAGCTTGCTCCAGAACTCATCGATTTCGGCCTGGATCTCGCATTCGACGAGCAGCGAAATCGATTCATTGAACTTGTACTGCGGTCCCGCGTTCAAGGCGCGGAATTGCTGACCGGCAAGCTCGAACGTGACGAGCATGACCGAGCCTGCCTTGTCAGAGACTGCGTCCGGGTAACGGCTGATCGCGGTGATGCGGCTGTCCTTGAACAGCGACGTATAGAAGCGCGCGGCTGCTTCGGCCTGGGTGTCGAACCAGAGAAAGGTTGTGATCTTTTGGCTGATCTTGACCATGGTTGTTTCCTCCTTGTGACGTTTTTTGTGGGTCAACAAGTCCAGCGCCTAGAGCCATTTCCGTTCCGATGGAATCGGAACGGGGCTCTAGATTCTTGTTTTGACGCGTTTCCTTTACGCGAACCGGTATCCACTTCGCTCGAAAACGCTCTAGATCAGATCGGCCTTCATCAACTGCCGGATCGCCTTCGGAATCGGCTGCGCCCTGCCCTGGCTGACGAAGGCGACGCGCACCTGCGCCTTGACCAGCACGTCGTCGCCGCGCTTGACCTCCTGCGCCAGCATGATGGAAGCCCCCCTCACCGCAACCGGCCAGGTGACGACGTCGAGCATGTCGTCCATCCGCGCGGGCTTGAGGAAGTCGAGCGTCATCGAGCGCACCACGAAGGCGAAGCCACCGGTCTCCTCTTGCGCCTCCTCGAACAGCGCGTTCTGTTCGGCGCCCATCAGGCGCAGATGATTGGTGCGCCCGCGCTCCATGAAGCGCAGATAATTAGCGTGATAGACGATGCCGGAGAAATCGGTGTCCTCGTAATAGACGCGGACCTGCATGTGGTGCCGTCCGTCACGGATCGCGCCGTCGATATGGGGTAACGTCATTCTGATCGATTGGCTCGCTCTCGAGCCATCTCAAGAAATGTCTGTAAATCCCATGGCACAATGCGCCCTGCTTCAATGTCAATCATGCCCTCTTCGATAAGGCATTTGAGCGCAGAGAGTTTCCCGGCTTGTTCGGCGTGTGGATCCATCGAGGAAAATTAACAGCTTTGGCGCCGAATGCACAGGCCAGATCACGGCAACGGTCGGCGGAAACTACGAAACCGCCGGCCCCTTCGAACCCAGCGTCACCTGCACGATTTCGGGGGGAACCCCGAGGCGGAACGGCATGATGCTGCAGCCGAGGCCGCCGGAGACGATGACATCGGTCTTCAGCCTGAGGTGGCCATAGGCGAGCCGCATGCCCTGTTTGACGGGCACCGCGGGCGACCAGCCGAGCAGCCGGACCTGGCCGCCATGGGTGTGGCCGGACAGTTGCAGCGCGACGCGCGAAGGCACGCGGCGCGCGATGTCGGGTTCGTGCGCGAGCAGGATCACCGGCGCATCGTCGGTGATTTTGGCCAGCGTCGCACCGAGATCGTCGACGCCGACATGGGCGATTTGCCGAAAACGCCGTGCCGGCAGAAAAGCGAGCTGGTCGCCGAGGCCGGCGAGCCAGAACGGACGGCCGTCCTTGGTCAACCGCACCACGTCGTTCTCGTAGACCGGAATGCCGACCCGCTCCAGCGCGCGACGGGCGACCGGTACACCCTCGCCCTGGCGCTGCACGGCCTTGTCGTCCCAGTAATCATGGTTGCCAAGGATCGCATGCACGCCGAGCGGCGCCTTCAGGTTCGCGAGCACCGCGGCCCATTCGGAGGCCGGAATGAACCGCGTGACGTGGCGAAGCCCCGCCACATAGTCGCCGAGCAGGACGATGATGTCGGCGTTCAGCGCATTGGTGCGATCGACAATCTCCGAAATGCGGTCGAGCGACATCCAGGGATCGCAGGCGTGAATGTCGGCAAGGGCCGCGATCTTGAGCGGAAAATCGGCCGGCCATTGCCGCGGCGCCAAGTCGTAGCGCGTGAGCGTGAGCCGGACGACCGGCTCGCTGACGCCATAGGCCGCGGTCGAGGCGCCGGCGGCGGTCAATCCGCCGACGGAACGGAGAAAATTGCGACGTGAAATCATGGAAGTCCGACCAGTGATGCCCGATCGAGCTAGCCCCGCGATTGAAGCGGAATTGGGCCACGTTTGTGCAGAAGGCCTGCAGGGGCGTTGCAATGGTTACCGGCTGATAGCGCCGTGCACTGCATCAACACGCATTCTCACGGGTTCGCTCACGGCTTCGAGAGCACGCTCAGTCGCCGTCGCCATCGCCGCCGAACAGACCGAACTGCGCGGGATCGCGGGTCGGCTCGGCGAGGCCAAGATGTCGGAAGGCGTGCGACGTCAGGAGACGCCCGCGCGGGGTGCGCTGCAGGTAGCCGCACTGGATCAGATAGGGCTCGATGATGTCCTCGATCGCGTCGCGCGGCTCCGACAGCGCCGCCGCCATGGTCTCGACGCCGACCGGGCCGCCGCCATAGTTCATCGCGATCGTCGTGAGATAGCGGCGATCCATCGCGTCGAGCCCGGCGCTGTCGACCTCGAGCGCGGAGAGCGCGCGATCGGCGATGCCGCGATCGATCGAGTCGGCATCTGCCGCGGAGGCAAAATCTCTGACACGGCGCAGCAGGCGTCCGGCGATCCGCGGCGTGCCGCGGGCGCGGCGCGCGATCTCGTTGGCGCCATCGGGTGTCATGCCGATGCTGAGCACACGGGCGCCGCGGGTGACGATCCGTTCCAGCTCCTCGATCGTGTAGAAATTCAGCCGGATCGGGATGCCGAAGCGGTCGCGCAGCGGGTTGGTGAGCAGCCCCGCTCGGGTCGTCGCGCCGACCAGGGTGAATTTTGCCAATTCGATCTTCACCGAGCGCGCCGCGGGGCCCTCGCCGATGATCAGGTCGAGCTGGAAATCCTCCATCGCGGGGTAAAGCACTTCCTCGACCGCCGGGCTGAGGCGATGGATCTCGTCGATGAACAGCACGTCGCGTTCTTCGAGATTGGTCAGCAGCGCGGCGAGGTCGCCGGCCTTGGCGATCACGGGGCCGGAGGTGGCGCGAAAGCCGACGCCGAGCTCGCGCGCCACGATCTGCGCCAGCGTGGTCTTGCCGAGGCCGGGGGGGCCAACGAACAGCACATGATCCAGCGCCTCGCCGCGCTTCTTCGCCGCCTCGATGAAGATCGAAAGATTCTTGCGCGCCTGCGCCTGGCCGACGAATTCAGTCAGCAACTGCGGACGCAGCGCGGTGTCGCCGACATCGTCAGTGCGGCGTTCGGGGGTGACGATGCGGGAGGGCGGCGTATTCATGTGACGACAATATCACGGGACTGGTAGTTTCCCCTCGCCCCGCTCTTGCGGGTAGAGGGTTGGGGTGAGGGGCTCTCTCCACTGGGCGATGCGCGTCGAAAGACCTGTACCCCCTCACCCGGATCGCTCCGCGATCCGACCTCTCCCCGCAAGCGGGGCGAGGTGGAGAACAGCTCGCGCGGATATCTGCGGGTCACTTCGCCAGTTCCTTCAGCCCCAGCCGGATCAGCTGCGCGGTCTCGGCATGCTCACCCGCACTGCGCGAGGCGGCGGCGATCGCGGCGGCGGCCTGCGGCTGGCCGTAGCCGAGATTGACCAGCGCGGAGATCGCGTCGGTGACCGGGCGCGGCGCGCGGTTGTTGTCGAGCGCGCCGGACAGATGCACCACCGCCGGATCGACATTGGAGTATTCCGGCGCCTTGTCCTTCAATTCGCTGACGATGCGCTCAGCCACCTTCGGCCCGACCCCCGGCGTCCGCGCGACCGCGGCCTTGTCGCGCAGCGCGATCGCGTTGGCGAGATCAGTCGGCGGCAGCGTAGAGAGCACCGCGAGCGCGACCTTGGCGCCGACGCCCTGCACGGTCTGCAGCAGGCGAAACCATTCGCGCTCGTGATCACCGCGGAAGCCGAACAGCTTGATCTGATCCTCGCGGACATAGGTCTCGATCGAGAGCACCACGGCCTCGCCCGGCGACGGCAGCGCCTGCAAGGTGCGGCTGGCGCAATGCACCTGGTAGCCAACGCCGCCGACATCGAGGATCACGTAGTCCTCGCCATAGGAATCAATCAGGCCCTTGAGCTTGCCGATCATGGCAACACCACAAATTCGACGCTCGCGGCGCGCGCAGTGAGGAGGGCACCGGCGGTAGGGTTCCCTCCCCCCTTGTGGGGGAGGGTTAGGGAGAGGGGTGCCGCTTGCGCAGCGGCCTGACGTGGTGCGAGGACAACTCCGTCGATGTCATCGAACGTTGTGCCAACATAACTTGCGCGAGCTTGCGTCATACCCGACGTCTGAGCCCGGGGCTTACCCCTCTCCCCAACCCTCCCCCACAAGGGGGGAGGGAGCCCGAGCAGCGTGCTCACCTCACTTCGTGAAACGTCGCTACACGGTATCATAAGCTCGCCACCCTCAGCCGCAGTGCGGTGCTCTGGCGGTGATGGGCGTGGGTGATCGCGATCGCGAGCGCGTCAGCCGCGTCGGCGGATCGCGGCTCCGCTTTCGGCAAGAGGATCTTCAGCATCATCTGGATCTGGCTCTTCTCGGCATGTCCGGCGCCAACCACGGTCTTCTTGACCTGGTTCGGCGCGTATTCCGCGACCGAGATACCGAACATCGCGGGCGCCAGCATGGCGACGCCGCGCGCCTGGCCGAGCTTCAGCGTGGCAACGCCGTCCTTGTTGACGAAGGTCGCTTCCACCGCGGCTTCCACCGGTTTGAAGTCACTGAGCACGGCCGCAAGCCCTTCATGGATCGCGAGCAGGCGGCTCGCCAGCGGCAGATTGTCCGGCGGCTCGACCGAACCGCAGCCGATATAGACCAGACGGTTGCCCTCGGTCTCGATCACCCCCCAGCCGGTGCGGCGGAGACCGGGATCGATACCGATGATGCGGACGGGGGTGCGAATCGGCTGGGATGTCATGGGGTAGTGATACCGCCTGCTACCCGGGAACGAAACACAAACAGGGCGTCATCCCCGCCCCTGTCGCGCGCTCGAGCCCGATCCTATATGCTCAACGACGAGCATCGACAGGAGCCACCATGCTTCCCCTGATCGTTTTCATCACAATCCCGGTCCTTGTGGTCGCGTTCTTGTCCGGACGGTTCACTGCCAACTATGCCGCCGAGAGGGGACGCTCGAAGCGCGTCTGGTTCCTCTGGGGCGCGGCGCTGTTTCCGCTCTTTCCCCTGCCGTGGATGGTCCTGGGGCTCCTGCCAAACAAGTAAGGCCGCCTCGGGGGCGGCCTCCCCACTCGTCATCCCCGCGAAGGCGGGGATCCAGTACGCCGAGGCTTCTCGGATCAAACACAGGTCTCTGGAATCCTGGGTTCGCCCGGACAAGCCGGGCGATGACAACGGAGCAAGCGGCTCAGCCGCCCATCTTCGCCATCAGCGCGTCGGACACTTCGAAATTGGCGAACACGTTCTGCACATCGTCATGCTCGTTGAGCAGGTCGATCAGCTTCAACAGCTTTTCGCCGGTCTCGTCGTCGACGGAGATGGTGTTCTGCGGCTTCCAGGTCAGCGCCGCCTTGCGCGGCTCGCCGAACTTCGACTCCAGGGCCTTGGCGACCTCGCGGAAGGTTTCCTGCGAGGCGTAGACCTCGTGGCCGCTTTCGCTGGAGGCTACGTCGTCAGCACCGGCCTCGATCGCGGCATCCAGCATGGCATCGTCGGAGGCGACGCTTGCGTCATACTCAATGATGCCCGTGCGGTCGAACATGAAGGCGACCGAGCCGGTTTCGCCGAGATTGCCGCCCGACTTGGTGAAGAAGGAGCGGATGTCGGAGGCGGCGCGGTTGCGATTGTCGGTCAGCGCCTCGACGATGACAGCGACGCCGCCCGGGCCATACCCCTCGTAGCGGATATCGTCATAGTTCTCGCCATCGCTGCCCGAGGCCTTCTTGATGGCGCGGTCGATATTGTCCTTGGGCATGTTCTCGACCCGGGCCGCAACCACGGCGGCGCGCAGCCGCGCATTCATCGCCGGATCCGGGGTTCCGAGCTTGGCAGCCACGGTGATTTCGCGGGCCAGCTTGCCGAAAAGCTTCGACTTCTGGGCATCCTGCCGGCCCTTGCGGTGCATGATGTTCTTGAATTGGGAATGGCCGGCCATGCGAAGTCTCTTGGAAAGCGTCAGTCGGAGGGGTGGAAAACGCGGCCTTATAGGCCCGTCGCGGGCCAAAATCAAAGATCGGCAGGGCATTCTGTCACAGGAACAGGTCCGCATGGCGAAATATCAGGCAGTTGTTAACCCTGACTTCATGCCCGGATGCGAGGATCACGCGTTCCATCTCAACTCCCAAGATCAACTCCCAAGAGTCCCCATGGCGTTCGGTTTGTTTCGAAGGCGAGGGCCGGAGCCGGTTGCGCCTGCCACAGAATCCAGGGTTCCCGCCGTGGCGGTGACACCCGCGCCCCCCGCCTCCACCGAGAGCGATTCGGCGAAGGAAATCCTGGAACTGCTGGAGCTTGAGCTCGGCGGCATGATCCGCCAGCTCGAGCGCGCCGCCAGTTCAGTATCCGACGGCGCCGAGGCGACCGCTGCGACCCTGTCGACCATCCGCGCGCGCACCGACGCCCTGACCGGCCGCTCCAGCGCCGCGCAGAGCACCGCGACCACCTTCTCGGAGGCCGCCGGCAGGTTCACCCATTCCGCCGAGGGTATCGGCCAGCAGGTGCGCAGCGCCAGCAAGCTGGCCGACGACGCTGCAGCGGCGGCCCGCGAGGCCACCGCCAATGTCGACCGCCTGCGCGAATCCTCGGCCGCGATCGGCAACGTCGTCAATCTGATCGCGCAGATCGCGCGCCAGACCACGCTGCTGGCGCTGAACTCGACCATCGAGGCGGCGCGCGCCGGCGCCGCCGGCAAGGGCTTTGCGGTGGTTGCCACCGAGGTCAAGGCGCTGGCGGTGCAGACCCAGAGCGCGACCGAGGAGATCACCAGGAAGATCGATGCGCTGCAGAAGGATGCCACCGGGTCCGCGGACGCCGTCCATCGCATCTCGCAGGCGATCGCGTTGATTCGCCCGGTATTCGAGAACGTCAACGGTGCAGTCGCCGAGCAGAACCAGATCACCGGCGAGATGGGCCAGAACGCGGCCTCCGCCTCCCACTTCATCGTCTCGGTCGGCGACAGCGCCGGCGAGATCGACAGCGCGACCAGGGAAGCGGCTGTTCATGGCGACAGTGTCGCGAAGGCCGGCAAGGCCGTAACCGCCTTCGCCCAGAAGCTCAAGGCACGCTGCGCGGTTCTGCTGCGCCAGAACGAGCGCGGCGATCATCGCAAGAACGAGCGCCTGCCCTGCAGCCTCACCATCGAGATCAAGACCGCAACGCGCATGATCACCGCGCCGGTCTACGAGATCGCGATGGACGGCATCCTGATCGCCGGTCCGGACGCCGACAGGCTCCCCACCAACGAAAGCCTCAGCGCGAACTTTAAGGAAATCGGCGCCTGCCGGATCAGAATCGGCGAACACAGCAAGGTCGGCGCCCGGGCACGCTTCGAGGCGGCGAGCGCCGCACTGCGCGAGGCGATCGAAGACAGGATGTGGGCGATCCACGAAGAGAACACCGAATTCGTCGCCCGCGCGATGGAGGCCGGTGCGGCGCTGACCAAGATCTTCGAGAACGGCGTGGCGAGCGGTGCTGTTACGATGGAGGATATGTTCGATACCAATTATGTCGAGATCGCCGGGACCAATCCGGTGCAGCACCGCACCAGGATGCTCGACTGGGCCGATCGCGCGCTGCCGCCGATCCTGGAGGCATTCCTCGCCAAGGAGAAGCGCCTGGCGTTCTGCGCCGTGATTGACCAGAACGGCTATCTGCCGGTGCATAACAAGATCTATTCGCATCCGCAGCGGCCCGGCGACACAGCCTACAACACCGCCAACAGCCGCAATCGCCGCATCTTCAACGATGCCGCCGGCCTCGCCGCCGGCCGCAATCAGCGCGCCTATCTGATCCAGAGCTATGCGCGCGACATGGGCAATGGCAACACCGTGATGATGCGCGAGATCGATGTGCCGATCCGCGTGCAGGGACGGCATTGGGGCGGCTTCCGCACCGCGTACAAACTTTGATGGGAATTCTTGTAGCCCGGATGGAGCGAAGCGCAATCCGGGACCGATGTGCCCATTGAGGGAACCCCGGATTTCGCTGCGCTGCATCCGGGCTACGCAGTTCGCGCTCAGGCAAGACCGAAGGCGCGAATCACGCTTTGGTTTCGAGATGGGAATGCCGCGGCGGATCAACGGGCCGCTCTGACGGGAGGAAGTTCGAAGATGTCGGTCGTGCAGCTTGCAGTTCTGGACACGTCGTCCAGCCGAACGCTGGCCGAACGGGTCGTTGACCAGCTCGCCGACCGGATCGGCGGCCTTGGGGTGGAGCTTGCCGACATCGCCGGCAACGTCCAGGAGGTCGCAAGCCGCGTTGCGAACCAGTCGGAGCGGTTCCACCGCCTGCAGAAGACGGCCGAGACGATGGTCACGGCCAATCACGACATCGCCAACGCGTCACAAGCGGTGCAATCGACCACGTCAGCCGCGGCCGGCGAAATCGCCCAGTCGCGCAGCGTGGTCGACACGGCGGTCAGCCACATTTCGGAACTCGTCACAGCGGTGAACCGTATCGAAGCCCGGCTGGCCGCGGTCGGCGCCGCGCTGTCGCAAGTCGCAAAAGTCTCCGGTTCGATCGAAGCGATCGCCAAACAGACCAACCTGCTCGCGCTCAATGCCACGATCGAAGCGGCGCGCGCCGGCGCCGCCGGCCGCGGCTTCGCCGTGGTCGCAAGCGAGGTCAAGAACCTGGCGGAAGCAACCCGTCAGGCCACGCACCAGATCTCCGACACCGTGCGCGATCTCGACGGCCAGATCGGCAGCCTGATCGGCGAAAGCAGCGACGCCTCGCTGCGGGCGAAAAGCGCCGGTGAAGGCGCCCAGCAGATCGCCGGCATCATCACGCGCGTGCAGCAAGGCTTCGCGTCCGTGGGCGCCGAGATCGACGGCGTCACGCGCGCCGCGACCTCCAATCTCGGCCATTGCGACACTGTTATCACCGAGCTCGATGAACTCGCCAAGGGCGTCGACCTCTCTTCGCGCGATCTCAAATATGCCGACGAGCGGGTGGCAAAGCTGCTCGAGACCTCCGAAGGTCTGATCGCGCTGATCGCCGACAGCGGCGTGGAAACATCTGACGCGCCGCTGATCCGCGTCGTTACCGAGACCGCGAAGCGGATTTCCGACGCGTTCGAGAGCGCGGTCGCGCGCGGCGACGTCACGCTCGACCAGTTGATGGACGAGAAGTACCGCGAGATCGCCGGCACCAATCCGAAACAGTATCTGACCGACTACACAGCCTTCACCGACCGCGTGCTGCCCGCGATCCAGGATCCGATCCAGAAGAGCGACCCGCGCATCGTGTTCTGCGTCGCGTGGGCGAGGAACGGCTATCTGCCGACCCACAATCCGAACTACCGGCTGCCGCAGGGCCCGGACCCGGTCTGGAACAACGCCAATTGCCGCAACCGCCGCCTGTTCAACGACCGCGCGGTGAAGAAGGTCGCCGCCAGCACGAAACCGTTCCTGCTGCAGACCTATCGGCGCGACATGGGCGGCGGCAACTTTGTCCTCATGAAGGACCTGTCGTCGCCGATCGTCATCCGCGGCCGCCACTGGGGCGCGTTCCGGATGGGCTTCCGGCAGAGCTGAGGGCAGGCAAATTCCTGCGCCCGCGATCCGCAATTGCCGATCGGAAGACGCACTGAAATGACGATCGTCATTTCAATTAGCCTAAAACTGCAGCAGTCGGGCCGCACGATCGCGTGAACGGCATGCATACTCTTCGGTTATGCAAGTCAGCCTTGCGGACAATATCCTGGCTTCCCAATTGATCGTAACGCGATAGTGTCGCACCAACGTGTCCGCTGCCCGCGGCCGTCGATCTGGGGATGCTCATGGCAACGACGCTGACCATCAACGGCGAAGCGAAATCCTTCGATGCACCCGCCGATATGCCGCTGCTCTGGGTGTTGCGCGACATTCTCGGCATGACCGGAACGAAATTCGGCTGCGGCATCGCGCAGTGCGGCGCATGTACGGTGCACATCGACGGCAAGCCGGTGCGGTCCTGCGTGCTTCCTGTCGGCGCGGTGCGCGACAAGGCCGTCACCACAATCGAGGGCATCGGTGCATCGTCCGCCGGTGCAAAAGTGCAGAAGGCCTGGCTCGATCTCGAAGTGGTCCAGTGCGGCTATTGCCAGTCAGGCCAGATCATGTCGGCTGCGGCACTGCTCGCATCGACACCGAGCCCTGACGATTCAGACATCGACGCCGCGATGGCAGGAAACATCTGCCGCTGCGGCACCTATGTCCGGATTCGCGCCGCGATCAAGCAGGCCGCCTCCGGCCGCCAGTCGTAGGAGCGGCGCCATGACATCGACTGAAAAACACTCCGACGCCGTGTCCCGCCGCGCGCTGCTCGGCGGCGCTCTCGCCTCCGGCTTCGTGCTTGCCTTTCACATTCCGGTCCGGGCCGCCAACGAGCCGACGCAGCCGCCAGACACGACCGACGGCGAATTCGCGCCCAACGCCTTCATTCGCATTGATCCCGCCGGCCGGATCACGCTTGTGATGCCGCAGGTCGAGATGGGCCAGGGGATCTATACCTCCGTCGCGATGATCCTGGCCGAGGAGCTCGACGCGAATCTCTCGACCGTCATCCTGGAGCACGCGCCGCCCAACGAAAAACTGTACGCGAATCCGATTTTCGGGATCCAGGCGACCGGCGGCTCGACGTCCGTGCGCGCATTCTGGAAACCGCTTCGCGAAGCCGGCGCAACGGCCCGCGCCATGCTGATCGAGGTCGCCGCGCAGCAATGGCAGGTCGAACCCGGGACATGCACGGCGTCGGATGGCGAAGTGATCCATCCCCAGAGCGGGCGCAGGCTCGGCTACGGCGCGCTGGCGCGGGACGCAAATGCGCAGACACCGCCGAAGACTGTCGCGGTCAAGGACCCCAAGGATTTCGTGCTGATCGGCAAGCCCGTGAAGCGCTTCGACACCCCGAACAAGGTCGACGGCACGACGATCTATGGCATCGACGCCATGGTTCCGGGCATGACATTCGCGACATTGGCGATGTCTCCGGTTTTCGGCGGCAAGATCGGCAAGGTCGACGATACCGCGGCGAAGAAAGTCCCGGGCGTTCGGAAGGTCGTCGTTCTCGACGATCTGGTCGCCGTGGTCGGCGATCATATGTGGGCCGCGAAAAAGGGCCTCGACGCGCTCGACGTGACCTGGGATGAGGGCGCCAACGCGCACCTCAGTTCGAAAGACATTTGGCAGGATATCCGCGCCGCCAGTGAGAAGGACGGCGCAGTCGCGAAATCCGAGGGCGACATCGCCAAGGGTCTTGCCAGCGGCGACAAACTCGAAGCGGCATACGAGCTGCCGTTTCTTGCGCACGCCACGATGGAGCCGTTGAACTGCACCGTCCATTTCAAGGGAGACTCCTGCGAAATCTGGACCGGCACGCAGATCATGGCGCGGGTGCAGTCCGAGGCGGCGAAGGCCGCAGGCCTGCCGGTCGACAAGGTGACCGTGAACCAGCATCTGATCGGTGGCGGTTTCGGCCGCAGGCTCGAGCCCGACATGGTCGTCGCGGCGGTGCGTATCGCCAAACAGGTCGATGGGCCGGTCAAGGTGGTGTGGACCCGCGAGGAGGACATCCAGCACGACGTCTATCGCCCGGTCTATCGCGACACCATTGCCGCCACGCTGTCGGGTGGCAGGATCGCCGCCTGGAAATATCGCATCACGGGTGCCGCCATCATCGCGCGCTGGCTGCCGCCTGCGTTCCAGAAGGGCATCGATATCGATGCCGTCGACGGCGCCGTGGACATTCCCTATGACATCCCCAACATCCACGTTGAATATAACAGGGCCGAGCCACCGGCGGTGCCGACCGGCTTCTGGCGCGGCGTCGGCCCCAACAACAACGTGTTCGCCATGGAGTGCTTCATGGACGAACTGGCGCGCAAGGCCGGCAAGGATCCGGTCAGCTTCCGCCGCGACATGCTCGGCAAAAACCCGCGCCAGTTGGCCGCGCTCAACCTCGCCGTGGAAAAATCAGACTGGGGCCAGGCGCTCCCCGCGCGGGTCGGACGCGGCGTGTGTGTGCAGCCGTCATTCGGCAGCTTCCTCGCCACCGTGGTGGAAGCGGAAATCGACGAACAAGGCGAGGTGCATCTGCGTCGCGTGACGACGGCGGTCGATACCGGCATCGCCGTCAACCCCGATACCATCATGGCGCAGATCGAAGGTGGGCTGATCTTCGGCCTGACCGCCGCGCTTTACGGCGAAATCACCATCGACAAGGGACGGGTGCAGCAGTCCAATTTCCACGACTACCGCATGCTGCGCATCAACCAGGCCCCAAAGATCGACGTTCATCTGATCAAGAGTGGCGAGATGCCCGGCGGCATCGGCGAAGCCGGCGTGACGGCGGGTCCGCCCGCTTTGCGCAACGCGATCTATGCTGCAACCGGCGTTGCGCTGCGCAGGCTGCCGATCGACCGCGCGCTGATCGCGGGGAAGAAATCATGAGCCGCCGCGCTCGCCGTATCCTCGAAAGCATCGTCGCGATCGTCCTGGTCGCATTCATTGTCGGCGTCTGGGTCATTCGCGGCCCTGGACCGATGGCGTTCGGGACCGGCCCGAACGTCGAACTCTCCGAATACAAGGGCGCCAATCCAACCGGCGTACCGGCTTCACTGACCAGTGCGAGCGTCGTGGCGCGTGGGGAATATCTCGCAAAGGCGGCGGACTGCATGGTCTGCCACACCGCGCAGGGCGGCAAGGAGTATGCCGGCGGCCTCGGCTTCAAGCTGCCGTTCGGCGTGCTCTATTCGACCAACATCACGCCCGACAAGGAAACCGGCATCGGCAACTATACCGACAAGGATTTCCTTAACGCCTTGCATACCGGCATCCGCCGCGACGGCGCGCGGCTTTATCCGGCGATGCCCTACACGTCCTATACCTACGTCACCGACGCGGATGCGTTGGCGATCAAGGCCTATCTGTTCAGCCTAGCGCCAGTGCGCGCGGAGCCGCCGGCCAACACGCTGGCATTTCCGTTCAACCAGCGCTGGGCGATGGCGGTCTGGTCCGAAGTGTTCAATCCGGACATCAGGTTCGAGCCTGACATTTCGAAGTCTCCGGAATGGAATCGCGGCGCCTACCTCGCCGAAGCGCTGGCGCATTGCGGCGAGTGCCACACGCCGCGAAACCTCGCCTTCGCATTAAACAACCGCAAGAAGTTCGGCGGCGCGATCACCGCCGGCTGGCGCGCCTTCAACATCTCGTCGGACAAGACCACCGGCCTCGGCGACTGGCGCGACGATGATCTCATCGCCTATCTCTCGAACGGCCATGCGACCGGCCACGGCACCGCGTCGGGCCCGATGGGCGAAGCCGTCGACCACAGCTTCAGCCAATTCGCGCCCGAGGACATCCGTGCGGTCGTGACCTATCTGCGCAGCGTGCCGCCGGTTGCTTCGCCCGATCTGCCGGCGACCACGGCGCCGCCGGCGCCTTCGGCGCACAAGGACGGCGTGACATCAGATGCGCGCGGCAAGATGGTCTTCGAAGGCGCTTGCGTCAGTTGCCACGGCTGGAGCGGTGAGAGCGCCGTCTCGCCGATGGCCACCCTGACCGGTGCATGGGCGGTGAACGATCCCGGCGCCACCAACGTCGCGCAGATCGTGATCTCGGGCACCAAGCGGCATACGCCCGACGGCGCGCTCTCGATGCCGGCGTTCGGCAACGCCTATTCGGACGACGAGATCGCAGCGGTTGCCAATTATGTGACCGCGCGGTTCGGCACCAAGGGATCGAAACTCACGGCGCAGGACGTGGCCGAGCTGCGCAAGCAGACGGCGCAGTAACCGCGTTTTTCAAGCGGCTGGAACCTTTCTGTTCCGATGGAAACGGAACGGGGTTCCAGACTCTGGTTTAGATGCGTTCTCTTTACGTGAACCGTCATCCACTTCGTTCGAAAACGCTTTAGTTCTACCCCGGCAGGGCGGCGTCGCGCAGCAGGCAGCCTGCACGCGCTCCAACCGATATGCGGGTGTCACACCGCTGACACAGCTATTTGAAAACAAAGATGCGCTGGCCGGCTTCCGTATGATCCGGCGGCGCTGTCGCCGCGCAATTATGACCCGGACTACGATCGCGGCCCGATCCCGCCGAAAATGTACGTGCCGAACCGATACTGAGGCGAGTTCCAACTCGGACCTCGTCGCGCACCGACCGGCTTCTTCAGGGAGCCGCGCAACGGACATCGAACCGAGGAGCTTCAAGATGAGCGACGAATATCCAGAGCTGGATCGTCTGCAGACTGAATACAAGAACTCGGTCGAGGCCTGGATCGCGGCGATCCGAAGCGAGGAAGCGCTTGCCTCCGTAAACCATACCGTGGCCGAGGTCGACCAGTGGGAGAACGCCCACTTCGCCGAGGACGCGATGCGCAGCAAGGTCAAGGCGGCGAAATCCGGGTACGAAGACGCCCTGCGCGAAAAGTTCTTCGGGTTCTGATCGAGCTAGCTGATCCAGAAACCCGGCACCGCGGGCGCGAGCCGCCCGCCGGCCCGCACCGGCGCGACCTTGACGGCGAGCCCAGTCGCATCGTCGGTCTCGACCGCGATGCCGCTAAGCGTCGCTACGCCTGACGCCGGCTCGAACCGGCCGGACGGAATGCCCGTGAGGAAGCGCTGCAGCGGCTCTTCCTTCTGCATGCCGATCACCGAATCATAGTCACCGGTCATGCCGGCATCGCTCATATAGGCGGTGCCGCCGGGCAGCACCTGATGATCGGCGGTCGGCACATGGGTGTGGGTGCCGACCACAAGGCTGACGCGGCCGTCGCAGAAGAAGCCGATGCCCTGCTTCTCGCTGGTGGCCTCGGCATGGAAATCCAGCACGATGGCGTCGGCGCCCTCGCGCAACGGACAGGCCTCGAGCTCGCGGTCGATCGCTGCGAAGGGATCGTTGGAGGACGGCTCCATGAAGACGCGGCCGATCGCGTTGATGACGAGCGCGCGCTTGCCGTTCTTGGTGTCGATCAGCGTGGCGCCGCGGCCGGGCGAATGGCGCGGAAAATTCAACGGACGGATCAGGCGCGGCGCGCGCTCGATGAAGACCAGCGCCTCCTTCTGATTCCAGGCGTGGTTGCCGAGCGTGATCGCATCGGCGCCGGCGTCGAGCAGCTCCTGGTAGATCGCCTCGGTGATGCCGAAGCCGCCGGCCGAGTTCTCGCCATTGACGATGACGAGATCGAGCGACCAGTCCTTGACCATGCCGGGGAGGTGGTCGGTGATGGCGGTGCGGCCGGTCCTGCCGACGACGTCACCAACAAAGAGAATACGCAATGCTAGGCACTCCGGAAATCGAACGTCTTGCGCTCCGTTAGCACATAATCCAGCGCGACGTCGTGCGACAGCGCCGGAATCACTTTGGTTTCCTGCGCGGCGAAAGCAAGCCCGACGCCGATCACGTGGTTGCTCTTGCGCAGATGCGCGAAGGTATAGTCGTAATAGCCGGCGCCATAGCCGATGCGGTGGCCGAGCCGGTCGAACGCCGCCAGCGGCACCAGCATCACGTCCGGCTGCACTTCAGCGGCGGCCGGCGACGGCTCGGGGATGCCGAGCGGCCCGAGCATCAGCCGGTCGTGCGGCGACCAGGCGCGAAAGGTCAGCGACTGGCCGCGCGCATTGACGCAGGGCAGCGCGAGGCGCGCGCCTTTGGCTGCGAGCTTCAACATCAGCGGCGCCGGGTCGATTTCACTGCGGATCGGCGCATAGCCTGAAACGATCATGCCCTGTGCGATCTCGAACGGCGCGCCGCGTTTAGCCAGCGCCTCGGCGGCGGCACTGCGCTGCTCATCGCTGAGCGCGTCGCGCTTGGCGAGCGCCAGAGCCCGAAGCTCGGCCTTCGATGGAGATGCGTGCATGACCCATCTTCCGCTGTCATCATCCGCGAAAGCAGACGATCGGATAGTCCAGAAACGCTAGCAATCCTGCGGTCATGCCGCGGCGTACTGGCACCCCCGCATAAGCGGGGCATGACACTGCTACTCAATCGAACCGCCGCAGCGAGAGACGACAAGGAAACAGCAGAAAACCCGAGTGCAGAGACCCACCCGGGGACAGAAAATTAAAGTGCGAAGCCACAGAGGCCGTTGGAGCGCTCGATCCCGGAGTTCCCTACGAAAGTAGGTGGGCACCATATGACCGGATCCACGGACCCGGCCAGGGACAGTTCCCTGAAGGATCGATAAGGCCCCGGGGATATTATGGCTCCTGACGCACGACGCAGCTTCGCACCGACCAATGTAGCTACGAAGTGGAGGTTGCGCCAGCGGCAAGACATTTTGTCGTCCCGGCGAAGGCCGGGACCCATTACCACTACTTTTGATTGCTTTGGGTGGTATCAACCGGCACCGCCCAAAATCGATGGGCCGCGGCGTATGTGTCCCGGCCCCCGTGCGCAATTGCGCACTAGGCCGGGACGACGATAGCTGGCGGATTGCGGAAACTACCCGATCGCGATGCCGCCGCCGATGGTGCGGTTGAGCACCTGCGTGGTGCGCTCGATCCGCTCGGCGGCGGCATTGAGCGCGTTGGAGACGGCAATTTGGGTCGCACGGGCGCGGTCGCCGGCGTCAACGCGCGCGTTGCGGAGCTGCTCGACCTCTTCCTCGAGGCTGCGGATGCGCGCCCCGGCATCGAGCAATTCGTCGCAGGCGGTGAGCGCGGCCATCACCGTCAGCCTGGCGTCGCCGATCTCGCCGAACTTGCCACGCAGGGATTCCACGCGGGATTCCAGATTCTCAGCGAGCTTGAGCAGCCGCACCTCCTGGCCCTCCTCGCAGGCCATCCGGTATTGCCGGCCGTTGATGGTGACGTTGATGTGGCTCATTTGCTCTCTCCGCCCTCGAGCACGGCGCGGATGGTGCCGATCGCTGCGTCGAGTTTTTCCGCGATCTCGCGATTGCTGCGTTCGAGCCTGCGCGTCTTCACCAGCGATCCGTCGAGCTCATCGGCAAGTCTGGAGCGGTCGGCGCCGAGCGCCTGGATCCGGCTCGCGAGCTCATTCTCGTCGCGGTCGGCCTCACGGCGCCGCTCCACCGAACTCTCCAACGCATCGAGTGCCGCCATCAGCCGCTTGGTTGCGGCATCGATGTCGGCAAGCGGTGCCTCGGTGTTGCCAGACCCGTTGGCGGGACGATCACTCATGAGACGCGGCGCGGACCCTTGATATTAGCCTGACCCAAGCCTGCTTATAGGCCTGCTTGGGCATGCCTGCCGCACGGCAAAATCGGCGTTTCGGCAAGCGGTTACGAGGCGAAATTTACGTGGCAAGCGAGGCAAGCGCAACGCCAGCGCCGAACTATGCACCGATCAATCGAAATGGCCCATTTCGAGCAACTTTTCCCCGATTCAGCGCGTTTGATCGCCTTGGACTTGCGAGATTGAGGTGCTAATCCAGCGCCAACCCCGTAAGGCCATCACGCGCGTGTCGCGGCTGCCCGCCCCGACGCGTACCGCAACAAGCTCCTCATTTCAGGCGGATTTTCATCATGACGCAGGTCGATCATACCCGTATGGCCAATGCGATCCGTGGGCTCGCCATGGATGCCGTCGAAAAGGCGAACTCCGGCCATCCAGGTCTGCCGATGGGCGCCGCCGACATGGCGACGGTGTTGTTCACCCAGTTCCTGAAATTCGACGCGGCAGACCCGGCTTGGCCCGACCGCGACCGCTTCGTGCTGTCGGCCGGCCACGGCTCGATGCTGCTCTATGCGTTGCTGTATTTGACCGGCAACAAGGAGATGACGCTCGACCAGATCAAGCATTTCCGCCAGCTCGGATCGCTGACGCCGGGACACCCCGAGAACTTCCACACCAAGGGCATCGAGACCACCACCGGCCCGCTCGGCCAAGGCATCGCGACCGCGGTCGGCATGGCGCTGGCCGAGAAGATGCTCGCCGCCGAGTTCAGCAAGAAGATCGTCAACCACCACACCTATGTGATCGCCTCGGACGGCGACCTGATGGAGGGCATCTCGCAGGAAGCGATCGCGCTGGCCGGCGTTTGGCGGCTGAACAAGATGATCGTGCTCTACGACGACAACGGCATCTCGATCGACGGCCCGACTTCTCTCTCCGACTCTGTCGACCAGGTGAAGCGCTTCAAGTCCGCCGGATGGGCTGCCGAGCTGATCGACGGCCAGGACCAGAAGGCGATCGCCGCCGCGATCACCCGCGCGCAGAAGTCCGGCAAGCCGACGATGATCGCCTGCAAGACCACGATCGGCTATGGCGCGCCGACCAGGGCCGGCACCAACAAAGCCCATGGCGAGGCGCTCGGCGCCGCCGAGTTGAAGGGCGCCAAGGAAAAGCTCGGCATCTCGCTCGAGCCGTTCTCGGTGCCTGACGACGTGCTGAAGGCCTGGCGCGAAGCCGGCAGCCGGGGCGCGGCCGCGCACAAGGATTGGAACGAGCAGTTCGCCCAGCTCGGCACCCGCAAGCGCGCCGAGTTCGAGCGCCGCCTGCGCCACGAGCGTCCGCAGGCACTCGCCAAGGCGCTGCGCGCGCACAAGAAGTCGCTGCTGGAAAATCCGCTCAACATCGCAACCCGCAAATCGTCGGAAGCCGCGATCGAGGTGATCGCCGCCGCGATGCCGATGGAATTCGTGGCCGGCTCCGCCGACCTTACCGGCTCCAACAACAACAAGGCCAAGTCGGCGATCGGATTTGCCGCCAAGACGCCAAAGGGCCGCTTCATCCATTACGGCATCCGCGAGCACGGCATGGCGGCGTGTTTGAACGGCATCTTCCTGCATGGTGGCTTCGCGCCGAACGGCGCGACCTTCCTGGTGTTCACCGACTACGCGCGCGGCGCGATGCGGCTGTCGGCGCTGATGGGCACCGGCGTCGTCTATGTCATGACGCATGACTCGATCGGCCTCGGAGAGGACGGCCCGACCCATCAACCGGTCGAGCATCTCGCCGCGCTGCGCGCGATCCCGAACATGCGCGTGTTCCGGCCCTGCGACGCGATGGAGACCGCCGAGTGCTGGGAGCTGGCGCTGAACCGCATCGACGGACCGACGGTGCTGGTGCTGACCCGCCAGAACCTGCCGCAGCTCCGCACCACGGCGCCGAATGAGAGCCCGTGCAGCCACGGCGCCTATGAACTGGTCGCGGCCCAGGGTGACGCAAAAGTGTCATTGTTCGCCTCCGGTTCCGAGGTCGAGATCGCGGTTGCCGCGCAGAAGCAGCTCGCCGAGCGCGGCATCGCGACGCGGGTGGTCTCGGTGCCATCGCTGGAATTGCTGCTGGCGCAACCCGCCGAGCGGCAGAACGCCATCATCGGCAACGCCCCGGTCAAGATCGCGATCGAGGCTGCGGTGCGCTGGGGCTGGGATGCCGTGATCGGCCGCGATGGTGAATTCGTGGGCATGCACGGTTTCGGTGCCAGCGGTCCAGCGAAGGATCTTTACAAGCACTTCGGAATTACCGCTGAGGCCGTCGTTAATGCTGCCCTGAAACGCGTCTGACGCTGGCCTGAAACGCGCACGCTGACGGTTGAGCTTGCCGCGAAAAAGGACTACCAAGGCTGCATCTTTTCCGCTCGCGTCCGGCTGAACCGGGCGTTCCGCCGTAAAATCCTCGTGGGAGCCATCCCGCGGGGCTGGCAGCAGCTTTTAGAGGAGACAACAGCATGGCAATCCGCGTCGCAATCAACGGGTTTGGCCGCATCGGCCGCAATGTATTGCGTGCCATCGCCGAGTCCGGCCGCAAGGATATCGAAGTGGTCGGCATCAACGACCTCGGCCCGGTCGAGACCAATGCGCACTTGCTGCGCTTCGACTCCGTGCACGGTCGTTTCCCCGGCACCGTCACCGTCGATGGCGACTCGATCAGCGTCGGCAACGGCAAGATCAAGGTGTCGGCCGAGCGCGATCCCACCAAGCTGCCCTGGAAGGAACTCGGCGTCGACATCGCGCTGGAATGCACCGGCATCTTCACCGCAAGGGACAAGGCCTCCGCGCACCTCACCGCCGGCGCCAAGCGCGTGCTGGTCTCAGCGCCTGCCGACGGCGCGGATGCGACCATCGTCTTCGGCGTCAACCACGACATCCTGACCAAGGACCATCTGGTCATCTCCAACGGCTCCTGCACCACCAACTGCCTCGCGCCGGTCGCCAAGGTGCTGAACGACACCGTCGGCATCGAGACCGGCTTCATGACCACGATCCACGCCTATACCGGCGACCAGCCGACGCTGGACACCCTGCACAAGGACCTCTATCGCGGCCGTGCGGCGGCGATGTCGATGATCCCGACCTCGACCGGTGCGGCGAAGGCGATCGGATTGGTTCTCCCAGAACTTAAAGGCAAGCTCGACGGCGTTTCGATCCGCGTACCGACCCCGAACGTCTCGGTGATCGACCTCAAGATCGTCGCCAAGCGCAAGACCGACGTCAATGAGATCAACGAGGCGATGAAGCGGGCCTCCGAGCAGCAGCTCAAGGGTGTCCTCGGCTACACCACCGCGCCGAACGTTTCGATCGACTTCAATCACGACCCGCACTCGTCGACCTTCCACATGGATCAGACCAAGGTGCAGAACGGCAATTTCGTGCGCGTGATGTCGTGGTACGACAATGAGTGGGGCTTCTCCAACCGCATGGCCGACACCGCGGTCGCGATCGGGAAGCTGCTGTAACTCACGTCTCGTGTCCCGGCTCAGCAGTGCAGCGTCGAGACGCTGCACTGCTGAGCCGGGACCCATGCCACCGCGGGACCCGTGCTGATATGGGTCCCGGTTCTGCAGCGCATCGCCTTGCGCTGCGCCGCGCCCGGGACAAGAGACCTCACATGAGCAAATTCCGTACCCTCGACGACGTCGATGTGAAGGGCAAGCGCGTGCTGTTGCGCGTCGACCTCAACGTCCCCATGGACAATGGCCGCGTCACCGACGCCACGCGGCTTGAGCGCGTCGCCCCGACCATCACCGAAATCTCCGACAAGGGCGGCAAGGTGATCCTGCTCGCCCATTTCGGCCGGCCAAAGGGACGCGATCCCAAGGAGTCGCTCAAACCCGTCGCCGAGGCGCTGTCGAAGGTGATCAAGCGGCCCGTCGCCTTCGCCGACGACTGCATCGGCGACGTCGCGGCCAAGGCGGTCGGCGCCATGAAGGACGGCGACATCCTCTGCCTGGAAAACACGCGTTTCCACAAGGAAGAAGAGAAGAACGATTCTGGTTTTGTCGCGGAGCTCGCCAAGCTCGGCGATATCTGGGTCAACGACGCCTTCTCGGCCGCGCATCGCGCGCACGCCTCCACCGAAGGCCTCGGCCACAAGCTGCCGGCCTATGCCGGCCGCACCATGCAGGCCGAGCTCGACGCGCTCGGCAAGGCGCTGGATGCGCCGACCAAGCCCGTGATCGCGATCATCGGTGGCGCCAAGGTGTCGACCAAGATCGACCTGCTGGAAAACCTGGTGACCAAGGTCGATGCACTGGTGATCGGCGGCGGCATGGCCAACACCTTCCTGCACGCGCAGGGCATCGGCGTCGGCAAGTCGCTCGCCGAAAAGGACCTTGCCCCGACCGCATTGCGGATCATGGAAAAGGCCGAAGCGGCCAATTGTGCCATCATCCTTCCCGTGGATGCCGTGGTCGCGAACCAGTTCGCCGCAAATGCCCCCTCGCACGCCTATGGCCTGGATGCGATCCCGGCCGACGGCATGATCCTCGACGTCGGCCCGCAGTCGATTGCACGCATCCATTCCGCGATCGACGATGCGGCCACCCTGGTCTGGAACGGACCGCTCGGCGCCTTCGAGCTGACGCCATTCGACCGCGGCACCATGGTGTCCGCCAAACATGCCGCCGAGCGCACCAAGGCGAAGAAGCTGATTTCGGTCGCCGGCGGCGGCGACACCGTCGCGGCGCTGAACCAGGCGGGCGTCGCCGGCGATTTTTCCTATGTCTCGACCGCGGGCGGCGCGTTTCTTGAATGGATGGAAGGCAAGCCGCTGCCGGGCGTCGAAGTTCTGAAGAAGGGCTGATCTACCGGGATCACGCGCGAAAGCGCTGTAACTACAGGGAGAAATTGAATGGCTCGTATTACGTTGCGGCAACTGCTCGACCACGCGGCTGAGCACGACTACGGCGTACCGGCGTTCAACATCAACAATATGGAGCAGGCGCTGGCGATCATGGCGGCAGCCTCCGAGGTCGATGCCCCCGTCATCATCCAGGCCTCGCGCGGCGCGCGCTCCTATGCCAACGATGTCATGCTCAAGCACATGATGGACGCCGTCACCGAGATCTATCCGCAGATTCCGGTCTGCGTGCATCTCGACCATGGCAATGAGCCCGCCACCTGCATGACGGCGATCCAGGCCGGTTTCACCTCGGTCATGATGGACGGCTCACTGAAGGCCGATGGCAAGACCCCCGGTGACTGGGACTACAATGTCGGCGTCACCCGGACCGTGACCGGCATGGCCCATCTCGGCGGCATCTCGGTGGAAGGCGAGCTCGGCGTGCTCGGTTCGCTCGAGACCGGCATGGGCGACAAGGAAGACGGCCACGGCGCCGAGGGCAAGCTGTCGCATGACCAGCTTCTCACCAATCCCGATGAAGCCGTGAAGTTCGTCCAGGAAACCAAGGTCGACGCGCTGGCGATCGCGATGGGCACCTCGCACGGCGCCTACAAGTTCACCCGCAAGCCCGACGGCGACATCCTCGCCATGAAGGTGATCGAGGAGATCCACCGCAAGCTGCCAAACACGCATCTGGTGATGCACGGCTCCTCGTCGGTGCCGCAGGATCTGCAGGAGATCATCAACGCCCATGGCGGCAAGATGAAAGCGACCTGGGGCGTGCCGGTTACCGAGATCCAGCGCGGCATCAAGAACGGCGTGCGCAAGATCAACATCGACACTGATAACCGGATGGCGATGACCGGCCAGATCCGCAAGGTCCTGCACGACAATCCGGAAGAGTTCGATCCGCGCAAGTACCTGAAGCCGGCGATGGAGGCGATGACCAAGCTCTGCAAGCAGCGTCTGCAGGAGTTCAACACCGCAGGCCAGGCCAGCAAGATCAAGAAGGTGCTGACCACCGCCGATATGGCCAAGCGCTACGCCAAGGGCGAGCTCGATCCGAAGGTCGCCTGAGATCGCGAGAGCGTTTTCAAGCGAAGTGGGTACCGGTTCGCGTGAAGAAAACGCGTCAAAACAAGAATCCAGAACTCCGTTCCGACTCCATCGGAACGGAGTTCTGGGGCGACGGGACACCGGTTCTGTTTCGGTCGGCAGCCTGCCGCCGCTGCAATAACCGGCCGCGACGAACGTTTTCTAGGCAATTGCCCGAGAACCGCCTATTTTGGCTCGCAAAGGCAAGTTGCTCTGGAGGACGCCCCGATGAATCTCGCTGACCTCAACAAAGTTGCGCTTGCCATGGTCGCCCCGGGCAAGGGCCTGCTCGCCGCCGACGAATCCTCGGGCACCATCAAGAAGCGTTTTGACGCCATCAAGGTCGAATCGACCGAGGACAGCCGCCGCGACTATCGCGAGATGCTGCTCCGCTCGCAGGAGGCGATGAGCAAATTCATCTCCGGCGTCATCCTCTACGACGAGACGATCTGGCAGAATGCCAAGGACGGCACGCCACTGGTCAGATTGATCGAGCAGGCCGGCGCCATTCCCGGCATCAAGGTCGATGAAGGCACGCAAGCCCTGCCGAACTGCCCGGGCGAACTCGTCACCATTGGCCTCGACAAGCTCGCCGAACGCCTCGCGAAATATTACGAGCGCGGTGCGCGCTTCGCGAAATGGCGCGCGGTGATCGATATCGGCGGCGGCGCGGGTAGCCGCGGCGTTCCGACGATGACCGCGATCCGCGTCAATGCGCACGCGCTGGCGCGCTACGCGGCGCTGTGCCAGGCCGCGCAGATCGTGCCGATCGTCGAACCGGAAGTGCTGATGGACGGCGATCACGACATCGACCGCTGCTACGACGTGACGCAGCGCTTGCTGAACCGCACCTTCCAGGAATTGCGGGTGCAGCGGGTCGCGCTGGAGGGCATGATCCTGAAGCCGAACATGGCGATCTCGGGCAAAAAATGCCCGAAGCAGGCCTCGGTCCAGGAGGTCGCCGAGAAGACCGTCCGCCTGCTCAAGAGCTGCGTGCCGGCTGCGGTGCCGGGCATCGCCTTCCTCTCGGGCGGCCAGAACGACGAGGAGGCGACCGCGCATCTCGACGCCATGAACAAGATCGGCAATTTGCCCTGGCCGCTGACCTTCTCCTACGGCCGCGCATTGCAGGCCGCGCCGCAGCAGGCGTGGTCCGGCAAGGCCGACAACGTCGCGGCGGGCCAGCGCGCCTTCTCGCATCGCGCCAGGATGAACAGCCTGGCGAGCACCGGCAAATGGGACGCCGGCCTCGAAAAACAGGCGGCATAGTTGGCCACCAAACCCGTTCCGCCGCGCCCCGCCCCGCGCCTCTATCTCGCGACGCCTGAAGTCGACGAGCCTGCGCAGCTTGTGGCAGACCTTCCCGGCCTGCTGGCCGCGGCCGATATCGCCGCGGTGCTGGTGCGGCTGCGCGAGACCGACCAGCGCACCATGATCTCGCGCGTCAAGGCGCTGGTATCCATCATCCAGAACGCCGGCGCTGCGGTCTTGATCGAGGGCCACGCCGAGCTGGTGGCCCGCGCGGGTGCCGACGGCGCGCATCTGATCGGCATTGCTGCGATGGAAGACGCGATGCCGTCGCTGAAGCCCGACCGTATCGTCGGCGTCGGCGGGCTGGCGACGCGCCACGATTCGATGGCCGCGGGTGAAGCCGGCGCCGACTACGTGCTGTTCGGCGAGCCCGATGCCAGCGGGCAGCGGCCGTCGGTCGAGGCGATCGCCGAGCGGCTGCAATGGTGGGACGAATTGTTCGAGCCGCCCTGCGTCGGCTTTGCCGTCTCGCGCGAGGAGGCCGAGGAGTTCGCCGCAGCCGGTGCGGATTTCGTGCTGGTCGGTGACGTCGTCTGGGCCGATCCGCGCGGCGCGAAGGCGGCGCTGACCGAGATCGGCGAGGCCATCGCGCGAGCGCACGCCAACACAAGGGCCAGGGCCGAGGGATGACGCCGGAATGAAGCGCCTGCGTCCGATAGGGGTTGCGCTCGGCTGCACGATGCTGGCGGGCGGTGCGATGGCGCAGCTGTCGATCACGCCGCCGGCCCAGACACCGCCTGCGAAGAAGGAAGTCCCCAAGGAGGTTCCCAAGGACAAGCCGAAGGTCCATTCCCCGGTCGCCAAAAAGCCTGCGCCGAAGCCTGCGGCCACGCCGACGCCAACGCCCGCCCCCTTGCCGTCCCTGAAGCAGGCCTTCGACGATCCCAACGTCGACCTGGTCTACGGCGCCTATCAGCGCGGCATGTACAAGACCGCGTTCGATCTCGCGACCGCGCGCGTCCAGTACAACGGCGATCCCAAATCGATGACGATGCTGGGCGAGCTTTACGCCAACGGCCTCGGCGTCAAGCGCGACTACGCCAAGGCCGATCAGTGGTACCAGAAGGCCTGCGACGCCGGCGATCGCGAGGCGATGTTCGCGCTCGCCATGATGAAGATCGCGGGCCGCGGCGGCCCGGTGAACAAGGACGGCGCGGTCAAGCTGCTGGCATCGGCGGTCAAGCTCGGCGAGCCCAAGGCGGCCTATAATCTCGCGCTGCTCTATCTCGACGGCCAGACCCTGCCGCAGGACGTGAAACGCTCGGCGGAGCTCTTGCGCATGGCCGCCGACGCCGGCAACCCCGAAGCGCAATACGCGCTCGCGACCTTCTACAAGGAAGGCACCGGCGTGCCGAAGGACCTCGATAAGTCGGTGCGGCTGCTGCAGGCCGCCTCGCTCGCCGACAATGTCGACGCCGAGGTCGAATATGCCATCGCGCTGTTCAACGGCACCGGCACGCCGCGCAACCCGCCGGCGGCGGTCGCCCTGCTGCGCAAGGCGGCCCGGCAGAACTCACCGATCGCGCAGAACCGGCTCGCCTTCGTGCTGGCGACCGGCCAGGGCACGCCGCAGGACAAGGTCGAGGCGCTGAAATGGCACACAGTGGCCAAGACCGCCGGCAAGGGCGATCCCGCGCTCGACGAGACGCTCGCCAACATGAGCCCCGAAGATCGCGCCAAGGGCGAGGAAGCCGCCCGGAAATGGATCGGAAACAACGTCAAATGACGCCTTGACGGCGCCACGTCCAGAGGGCAACCCAGTCCGAACTTACCGGCGCCGCAGGCCGTTCCTCTGACCCCGCAAGCTCCTCCATCATGCTCTATTCCGCCGTCATCAATGTCATGGTCAAGGCCGCGCGACGCGCCGGCCGCAGCCTCAAGCGCGATCTCGGCGAGATCGAGCATCTCCAGGTGTCGCTGAAAGGGCCGGCGAATTTCGTCTCGCTCGCCGACAAGCGCGCCGAGGAAATGCTCTACACCGACCTCGACAAGGCGCGGCCCGGCTACGGCTTCCTCGGTGAGGAAGGTGGCAAGCGCGAGGGCGCGGACAAGAGCCACACCTGGATCGTCGATCCGCTCGACGGCACCACCAACTTCCTGCACGGTATCCCGCAATTCGCGATCTCGATCGGGCTCAAGCGCGAAGACACGGTGATCGCGGGCGTGATCTACAATCCGGCCAATGACGAGCTCTATATCGCCGAACGCGGCAAGGGTGCGTTCCTCAACGACCAGCGGCTGCGTGTCGCCGGCCGCCGCAGGCTCGACGAATGCGTGATCGCCTGCGGCCTGCCGCATATCGGCCGCGGCGACCACGCGCTGGCGCAGCAGGAGATGGCCGCGCTGCAGACCAAGGTCGCGGGCTTCCGCCGTTTCGGCGCCGCCTCGCTCGACCTCGCCTTCGTCGCCGCCGGCCGCCTCGACGGCTACTGGGAGCGCAATCTCAATTCCTGGGACATCGCAGCCGGCCAGATCATGGTACGCGAAGCCGGCGGCACCGTCTCCGGCATCCAGGGCAGCGACGACCCGCTGCAAACCGGGCACGTGGTGTGCGGGAATGAGTTCGTGCATGGCGAACTGATCAAGGTGCTGAAGCCGCTGGGGCAGTAATACGACGGCTCCATCTAAGCCTCGTCATCCTCACCATCGTCGTTTTCCTCATCGCGAAATTCGCCGCTGAGCATCAGGCCCTCGATGGCCGTGGCGCCTTTTGCCTTGATCACCCGGCGAGGCGGGACCGAGCTCTCGCCGCGCAGCGCCTCCATCAGGGGCTCCGAATGGGTGACAATCCAGATGTCGGCGCGGCGTGACGCCTTGGCGATCAGGCGGGCCAACGGCGCCAACAGCGATGGATGCAGGCTGGTCTCCGGTTCGTTCAGCGCGATGAACGACGGCAGCCGATAGCCCATGAACACGGCGAGCAGGCAGATGTATTTGAGCGTCCCATCGGATAGTTCATGGGCCTTGAACGGACGCGGCATATCCTCCAGCTGCAACCCAAATTCACACCGCCCATTTTCCTCCCATGCCCGGAGTTCGGCGCCCGGGAATGCGTCCTCGATCGCATCCTGCAGATCGGTGGTATCCTGCCTGATAGCGTAGAGTGTGGCCAGGACGGCAGCCAGATCGTGGCCATCGGCACCCAGCGAGGGCGTCGTGATCGCGAGACATGGCTTTCGTATCGGCGACGCCGGATCGGTACGGAAGTCGTGATAGAATCGCCAGCCGAGCATTGCGTTCCTGATCAGATCGATTTCGGGGCATTCCTTGCCATCCGAAAACCCGGCGAGCGCGGTTTCCGACGGCAGCACCGCATCCTTGTGCTTGCTCCAGGCGCCGCTCTCACCGCGGACGCTGACGAGTGAATTCGTCCGCTCCATCAGCAGAACTTTTCGCTTGCCGTGGGTCGTCTCGATCGTTTCCGACTTGATCATCGGCTCGCCGGAAAATGCCGCCTCGAGCGGGCCGGGAAATCCGAGCTCGATGGAGTATCGGATGTGGTCGAATCTGGCAGCCAATCGCAGTCGTCCATCCTCGCCGCGCTTGCGAATGCCGGACCAGGAGACGGAATTCAATCCGCCTTCGTCGGCGATCGTGCGCGTGATCTGGCCTGTCGCCGCGTCGCGCAACAGCGACAAGGACTTGTAGAGATTGGATTTGCCAACGCCGTTTTCGCCAACGAATACGGATAAGGGTTGAATGGGCATGAAGAGCCGCCGAATGGAGCGATAATTCGAGATCGCAATATCGGTCGGACGCATCACACGCTCGCAATCTTCGGGTTGCCCACATGCTTCCCGTTCAATCCAGAGATGCAATCTGGATTGGTCAGCTTGCGAAAGCAAGCCGGAGGCGGTGCTAAGCTCTGATTTGATCAGCACCGACCTCGAGCATCAGTGACCGGACCCTGCCGGCGCCGGCGGACCATACGCTTCAACCCTTTCCGTCACCTTCTCTCGATCCCCCGCCAGCACGCGCTGGACGCTGACGAAGAACACCGGGACCAGCAGCAGCGCCAAAATCACAACAGCGATCATGCCGCCCGTCACTGACGTGCCGAGCGCCTGCTGGCTGGCGCCGCCGGCGCCGGTCGCGATCGCCATCGGCAGCACGCCGCAGACGAAGGCCAGACCCGTCATCAGGATCGGGCGGAATCGGAGACTGCACGCCTCCACCGTCGCCTCGACCAGCGGCTTGCCCTGCGCGCGCAGATCCTTGGCGAATTCGATGATCAGGATGGCGTCCTTGGCGGCCAGACCGATGATGGTGATCAGGCCGACGGTGAAATAGACGTCGTTGGACAGGCCGCGCGTCGTCGCCGCCACCACCGCGCCGAGAATGCCGAGCGGGATCGTGAGCAGCACCGCGAGCGGAATGGTCCAGCTCTCGTAGAGCGCGGCGAGCAGCAGGAACACCACCAGCACCGACAGCGCCAGCAGGAACGGCGCCTGCGAGCCCGACAGTTTTTCCTGCAAAGATTGCCCGGTCCATTCATAACCGAAGCCGCGCGGCAGCTTGTCGGCAAGCCGCTCCATCTCCGCGATCGCATCGCCCGAGGTGAAGCCGGGCTTGGCCTCGCCGGAGATGCGCACCGCCGGATAATAGTTGAAGCCCGCGATTTGCGTCGGCCCCTTCGACCATTCGATGGTGGCAAAGGCCGAGAACGGCACCAATTGGCCGCGGCTGTTCTTCACATTGTAGTTGAGGATGTCGTCCGCGTTCATCCGACTGGTTTTGTCGGCCTGCACGATGACGCGCTGCATGCGGCCGCGGTTCGGGAAGTCGTTGATGTAGTTCGAACCGAGATTGGTCGAGATCGTGTTGTTGATGTCCTCGAAGGTGACGCCGAACGCGCCGGCCTTCTCGCGGTCGATCATCAGATTGACCTGGGGCGCCGGCGGCAGGCCCTCGACATAGACCTTCTGCAGTTTGGGGCTCGCATTGGCTTCCGCAATCAGGCGGTCGGACGCGGCTATCAGCGCTGGATAGCCCTTCTGGCCGCGGTCCTGCAGGCGGAACGAGAAGCCCGACGAATTGCCGAGATTGTCGATCGGCGGCGGTTGCAACGCCGAGATTTTGGCGTCGCGGATCGACGACAGCTCGCGGTTGATGTCGGTGACGATGGCGGCTGCGGAATCCTGCGGGCCGCGCTCCGACCAGTCCTTCAGCGTGATGAAGGCCTGCGCGGTGTTCATGCCCTGGCCGAGGAAGCTGAAGCCGGTGAGGAACGTCACGTTATCGATGCCGTCGCGTTCCCTGAGATATTTCTCGACCTTCTCGACCGCCGCTTCCGTGCGCGCGTAGGACGACTCCGACGGCGTCTGCACGTCGGTGGTGATGAAGCCCTGGTCGTCGACGGGCAGGAAGCCGCCGGGCAGCCGCACAAAACCCCAGCCGACGCCGATCAGCAACACGGCATAGATCAGCATCAGCCGTCCGGTGCGCTTCAGCGAGCCCTGCACCGTCCGCGTATAGCCAGTGCGGCTGGTGTCGAGCACGCGGTTGAACCAGCCAAACACGCCTTTGCGCGCGTGGCCGTGGCCCTTCTCGACCGGCTTGAGCAGCGTCGCGCACAGCGCCGGCGTCAGCGACAGCGCGAGCAGCGCCGAGAAGGCGATCGCCGCCACCATGGTGACCGAGAACTGGCGGTAGATGATGCCGACCGAGCCGGGGAAGAACGCCATCGGCACGAACACGGCCATCAGCACCAGCGTAATGCCGATGATGGCGCTCGTGATCTGCGACATTGCCTTCTTGGTCGCCTCCTTCGGCGACAGGCCCTCTTCGGCCATGATGCGCTCGACGTTCTCGACCACGACGATGGCGTCGTCGACCAGGATGCCGACCGCCAGCACCATGCCGAACATGGTCAGCATGTTGATCGAGAAGCCCGCGATCATCAGCATGGCGCAGGTCCCGAGCAGCGCCACCGGAACCACGATGGTCGGAATGATGGTGTAGCGGATGTTCTGCAGGAACAGGAACATCACGATGAAGACCAGCACCACCGCCTCGACCAGCGTCATCAGCACCTTCTTGATCGAGGCTTCGACCACGGGCGTGATGTTGTAGGGAATCTCGTAGCTGATATTGGCCGGGAAGAAGCGCGACAGCTCCTTCATCTTGGCCTCGACCGCGCTTGCAGTCGCGAGCGCGTTGCCCTTTGGCGACAGCAGCACCGAGAGGCCCGCGGTCGGCTTGCCGTCAAGCCGCGTATTGAACTGGTAGCTGAGGCCGCCGACCTCGATCCGCGCGACGTCGCGCAACCGCACGGTCGAACCATCGGCGTTGGCGCGCAGGATGATCGCGCCGAACTCGTCGGGCGAGGAGAGCTGGCCCTTCAGCAGCACCTGTGCCGAGATCTTCTGGGTGTCGGTGCTCGGCTGGGCGCCGATGCTGCCGGAGGCAACCTGGGCGTTCTGCGCCGTGATCGCCTTGTTGACGTCATCGGCCGAGAGGCCATAGCCAACCAGTTTGGCCGGATCGATCCAGATCCGCAGGCTTCGTTCGGTCGAATAGAGCGTGGCGCGGCCGACGCCGGGAATGCGGCGGACCTCGCCCAGCACGTTGCGGATCATGAAGTCGCCCAGCCCAACCTCGTCGAGGCTGCCGTCGGTCGAATTCAGCGTGATGATCTGCAGCACGGCGGAGGACGCTTCCTCGACCAGGATGCCCTGCTGGATCACGGCGCGCGGCAGCCGCGCCTCGACGCGCTTGAGGCGGTTCTGCACTTCCACCGAAGCCGACCCGGTGTCGGTGCCCGGCTTGAAGTTGGCGATGATCTCGACCTGGCCGAGCGAGTCGCTGGTCGATTCGAAGTTCAGGATGTTGGCGGCGCCGTTCAGCTCCTCCTCGATCAGCCGCGTCACGCTGTTGTAGAGGTTCTCCGGCGACGCGCCGGGATAGCTGGTCGAGATCGAGATCGAGGGCGGCGCGATGATCGGATATTGCGCGATCGCGAGCAGCGGAAGCGAGATCGCGCCGATCAGACAGATGAACAGCGCGACGACCCAGGCGAAGATCGGCCTGTCGATGAAGAAACCGGGCATGTCAGATCACCGCTCGATATGGGCGGTTTGATGCGCGTCCGCGGCCCCGGCCGATACGTCGGCCTGATTCCAAGCCTGCGGCCGCACCTTGTCACCGGCGGCGAATTTCTGGAAACCTTCGACCACGACGCGGTCGCCGGCCTTCAGGCCGTCAGAGACGAACCAGTGGCCGCCCTGCAGCGAGCCGGTGCGCACCGGCTGCACCGCGACGAGATTGTCGTCCTTGACGATGAACACCTCGCTGCCGCCGCCGCCATTGCGCTGGATCGCCTGCTGCGGCACGGCGATGGCATCGGTGTCGATGCCCTGCTCGATCTGCACGCGGACATACATGCCCGGCAGCAATTCGCGCTTCGGATTGGGAAACTCGCCGCGCAGCGTCACCTGCCCGGTATGGGCGTCGACCTTGGCTTCGGAGAACAGCAGCTTGCCCGGCTGCGAATAGATCGAGCCGCCATCGAGCACGAGACGGACCTTCATCGCATCGGGCGAGATACGGTCGAGATCGCCGCTCTCGAAGGCGCGGCGGAGCTGATTCATCTCGGTGACCGATTGCTGGAAGTCGGCATAGATCGGATCGAGCTGCTGGATCGTCGCGAGGCTCGCGGTGTCGTTCTGCACGACGAGCGCGCCTTCACTCGCCAGCGCCGCGCCGACGATGCCGTCGATCGGCGCACGGATGGTGGCGTAATCGAGATTGAGTTTTGCGCGCGCGACTTCCGCCTCGCGGCCCTGGACGTCGGCCTCGGCCTGCTTCAGGTTCGCGATCGCCTTCTCGTTCTCGGCTTCCGGCGCGGCGCGCTGGCTGGTCAACGTCGCAATCCGGCGGCCCTGCGACGAGGCCTGCTCGCGCACGGCCTCGGCGCGCGACAACGCGGCCTCGGTCGACTGCACTTCGACTTCAAACGGGCGCGGATCGATCTGGTAGAGCGGATCGCCGGCCTTCACCTCGCTGCCCTGATGGAACATGCGCGTGACGATGATGCCGGAGACGCGCGGGCGCACCTCGGACACCCGCGTCGGCGAGATGCGGCCCGGCAGCTCCCGCACCATCGCGCGCGCCTGCGGCTTCACGGTGACGACACTGACGTCCGGCTCGGATGCTTGTGCGGCGGCAGTCGCGGTGTTCGCTTCATCACAGCCGCCAAGCAGTGGCGCCGTCACGGCCAGCATCAATGCAATGCATGCCGATTGCGCGCGAAGTCCAGACATGAAAATGATCGCCCCAGATTGGTGTGAACAAACAAACGGCGGCGTCACGACGACACCGCTGCGTTGCTGGGATGAAAATAGATTTTGCTTGCTGCAACGCAATGCGTTTGCCGGGCGGCTCATTGTCACACAACCCTATCGCGCTGATTTCGCGGGCTCTTTCGTCGACTCACCGGATTGTGAGCGGGTTCCATCGCAGGCTGTAGGGATCCATTGAGGAATGCGTGAACGGGAACGCGGCATTTGCGTGCATATCGGCGCGGTATGCCGCAACATTGTGAGGCGATGGAGCGAATCGCCGGCCACGCCCTGCTCCTCCTCCGATGCGTTCGGCTTGATCTTCTCGTTGCGGTCCGCGGCGGGATCACCACCCGCGCGACGGGTAAGGGTACGCCGGACAAGCCGGGATACCCGCGCAAAGCGGGTGCGGGCCACTCCGGCTTCAACCCGAGGGTCCTTCTTCGTGCTGTTGATTTGGCTTTCCTGCCTTTCCTCCTACCGCCGCTGTGCCATATTGCTGGCTGATGCGGCCTTCGCGAACGGATGACCCGGCAATGCCCCCTTCCCGCTCCGACATGGAGATCGAACTGAGCAAACTGTCCTCGCCCCGGATTTTCCTGGTGCGGATGCTGGTGTTCCTGGTGCTGTGCGGCCTGGTCGGCGTCGTGCTCTACAAGCAGATCGTCACCGCCTTCTTCGCCAATCCCGGGCTGAACGCCCTGATCGGGCTGGTGCTGCTGGTCGGGATCATCCTGACGTTCCGGCAGGTGATCCGGCTCTATCCGGAGGTCGCCTGGGTCAACAATTTCCGCATCGCCGATCCCGGGCTTGCGATCGACCGACGCCCGACCCTCCTGGCTCCCATGGCCGCCATTCTCGGCGGCGAGCGCACCGGCCGGATGACCATCTCGCAGCAGACCATGCGGCATCTGCTCGATTCGATCGCGACCCGCCTCGACGAGGCCCGCGACATTTCGCGCTACATGACCGGCCTCCTGGTCTTCCTCGGCCTGCTCGGCACCTTCTGGGGCTTGATCGAGACGGTCGGCTCGGTTGGCAAGGTGATCGACGGGCTCAAGGTCGGCGGTGACGCCGGCGCGCTGTTCGACACGCTTAAGGAAGGCCTCGCCGCCCCGCTCGGCGGCATGGGCATCTCGTTCTCGTCCTCGCTGTTCGGCCTCGCCGGCTCGCTGATCCTCGGCTTCCTCGACCTGCAGTCGAGCCAGGCCCAGAACCGCTTCTACACCGACCTCGAAGACTGGCTCGCCACCACCGTGCGCGGCATTTCCGGCGATGGCATGGAAAGCGGCAGCGGCGGCGGCGACCTGCAGGGCGCGATCGAGCGGTTGCGCACTGCTGTCGAGGACGGCGGCAGCAACCGCAGCACCACCGCCGCGATGGCCAATCTCGCCGAGGCGATCCAGGGGCTGGTGGCGCATATGCGCACCGAGCAGCAGATGATCCGCGAATGGGCCGACGGCCAGGGCGAGCAGAACCGCGAGATCAAGCGTCTGCTCGAGCGCCTCGCCCGTCAGCCCGAGAAGAGCTGAGCCACGGAGATCAGCGTGCTGGATCACGTCACCATCGGCATCACTGATATCGAGCGCTCGAAGGCGTTCTACGATCAGGCCCTGCGGGCGCTCGCCATCAGCCGCCTGTATGCGGAAGGAACGCAGGCCGCAGGCTACGGTATCCGCCCGAAGGCTTTCTTCTGGATCAGCATGCGCGGTGCGCCGCAGACCGGGGCTCACATAGCCTTCACTGCCGGTGATCGCGCCACCGTCGACCGGTTCTACGAAGATGCGATCAAGGCCGGCGGCAGGGACAATGGGCCGCCCGGAATACGCCCGCATTATCATGCCCACTACTACGGCGCCTTCATCCTCGACCCCGACGGCCACAATATCGAGGCTGTCTGTCACACGCCGCAGGACTGAACGCGTCCAACAATGAGAACCTGAATGGCCCTCGCCCGTAGCCGCCGCAGTGAATCCGCTTTCAACTACTGGCCCGGCTTCGTTGACGCGCTGTCGACGCTGGTGCTGTCGATCGTGTTCCTGCTGTCGGTGTTCCTGGTGGTGCAGTTCTTCCTGTCGCAGGAGGTCACTGGCAAGGACAAGGCGCTGGAGCAGCTCAACGCCAAGCTCGCCCAGCTCAACGATCTGCTGTCGCTGGAGAAGCTCAGCAAGCTGACGCTCGACGACCAGGTGTCGCAGCTGCGCGCCGGGCTTGCCTCGGCGGAGAGCGAACGCGACCGCGTCAAGGGGCTTTACGAGGGACTGGCGAGTTCCGGCAATGACGCGCAGGGCCGCGCCAACGAGCTCAACAAGGCGCTGGATTCCGAGAAGGGCGTCACCTCGCGCGCGCTGGCGCAGATCGAGGTGCTGAACCAGCAGATCAGCGCGCTGCGCCGCCAGCTCGCAGCGCTCGAGGAGGCGCTCGACGCCTCCGAGAAGCGCGACAAGGAATCGCAAGGGCGGATCGCCGATCTCGGCTCGCGCCTGAACGTCGCGCTGGCGCAGCGGGTGCAGGAGCTGTCGAGATACCGCTCCGAATTCTTCGGCCGCCTGCGCGCCATCCTCGGCAACCGCCCCGACATTCGCGTCGTTGGCGATCGCTTCGTGTTCCAGTCGGAGGTGTTCTTCGACACCGGACAGGCGACGCTGTTGCCCGAAGGCAAGACCGAACTCGACACGGTGGCGGGCGCGCTGACCGATCTCGACAAGCAGATCCCGAGCGAGATCGCCTGGGTGCTGCGGGTCGACGGCCACACCGACGTACGGCCGATCAACAGCCCGCTGTTCAAGTCGAACTGGGAGTTGTCGTCGGCGCGCGCGATCTCGGTGGTGCAATATCTGGTCTCGCTCGGCGTGCCCGCGCAACGCCTGGTCGCCGCCGGCTTTGCAGAATTCCAGCCGCTCGACACCGCGCAGACCGAAGACGCCTACAAGCGCAACCGCCGCATCGAGCTGAAGCTGACGGAACGGTAGGTGGCAAGCGGCTTCCAACTCCGCCCGTATCGCGCAGCCGACGAGGACGCGGCGATCGAGCTGTGGCTGAAGACCTGGCAGCAGGCCTATCCGTCGATCGACTTCACTGCGCGCGTGGCATGGTGGCGCGAACGCTGGCGGAATGAGCTGGTCGTGAATGCTACGATCGTCGTCGCCGAGCAAGCCGGCGTGCTGACCGGCTTCGTGACCATCGACGGCGCGGGTTATCTCGACCAGCTCGTGGTCGATCCGGCGCAGTGGGGCTCGCCGCTGGCAAGCGCGCTGGTCAGCGAGGCGAAGCGCCTGTCGCCCACCGGCGTCACGCTGCTCGTCAACAAGGACAACACCCGCGCCATCCGCTTCTACGAACGCAACGGGTTTGTACATGCCGGCGAGGACGTCAATCCGACCTCGGGACGGCCGGTGCTGAGGATGAATTGGACGGCGTGAGGGTGGGCGCCAACTCTCCACTCGGTCGTCCCTGCGAAAGCAGGGACCCATAACCACAGGGTTGTGTTGTGAGACGAGCCGGGGCCACAGCGTCGCGCAGCAATTGGCATTTGTGGCTATGGGTCCCGGGTCAAGCCCGGGACGACAGTGAGTTTGTGGCGCGGCTTGTGAGTCATACATTCGCATTCTCGCGGCGTGAATCGCCCGAGCTTTGCATTTCGTTTGCCCTCTCACTTGGTAGAGGGCGCAGGGAAAGCCGGGTGCACGCTGCACCCGCGGTCTCGTGTGCAAAGTGAGAGAAAGAAAGTGCACACGAGCATACAGGTTCAGCGGAGGCACTCCGGCTTTCCCTGCGCGATGGGTTACGGCTTATACGTGCTCTCCCCGGCGAGACTTGGCTTGCTTGTCACCGTCTTCGCAAAGACGCTTGCGCGTCTTGCGAGGAGACACCGGCCACTGGGGCGTCAGAACCACACGATTTCACCGTCCGCCTCATGCGCACTCGTCAGTTGCGCATTCGGCGTCCACCGCATCTCACCGCAACGTCCGTGACGATCGCGAGCGCCCCTCAATCGGGTGAGACGGAGAGATTTATACACCTGAGTTGCACTTCCGATAAAGCGAAATATTTTTATCGCGAGGGCTTGCGTCGTCGGGCAACTCAGATGTAGGGCGATTTCTATCCCGCGTCATTCCGGGGCATGCGCAGCATGAACCCGGAATCCATTTCACCACCAAACTTGCAGCTAAATGGATTCCGGGTTCTCGCTCCGCGAGCCCCGGAATGACGGCGAGCGGAATGACGAGAGAGACTCAGCGTCCGACCAGCTGCTGCAAATGCTCCGGATAGCGTGCGCCCTGCACCTCGACCGCGGCGACTGCCTTGGCGATCTCGGCGAGATCACCTGATGTCAGCTCGACCTGCGCGGCGCCGACGTTTTCGTCCAGGCGATGCAGCTTGGTGGTGCCGGGGATCGGCACGATCCATGGCTCCTGCGCCAGCAGCCAGGCCAACGCGATCTGCGCCGATGTGACGTTCTTGCCAGTGGCGATTTTGCCGAGCAGATCGACCAGGGCCTGGTTCGCCCGGCGTGCCTCTGGCGAAAACCGCGGCACGATGTTGCGGAAATCGCTCGCGTCGAACGTCGTGGTGTCGTTGATCGCGCCGGTGAGAAAACCCTTGCCGAGCGGGCTGAACGGCACGAAGCCGATGCCGAGCTGTTCGAGCGTCGGCAGGATCTCCTGCTCCGGCTCGCGCCACCACAGCGAATATTCGCTCTGCAACGCCGTGACCGGCTGCACCGCATGGGCGCGGCGGATGGTCTGTGCGCCGGCCTCCGAGAGGCCGAAATGCCGGACCTTGCCGGCGGCAATCAGCTCCTTCACCGCGCCGGCGACGTCCTCGATCGGCACGGCGGGATCGACGCGATGCTGGTAGAACAGGTCGATGACATCGGTCTTGAGCCGCTTCAGCGAGGCATCCGCCACCGCCTTGATGTGCTCGGGCCGGCTGTTCAGCCCGCGCTGCTGGCCGCTCGCCAGATCGATATCGAAGCCGAACTTGGTGGCGATCACGACATTGTCGCGGTAGGGCGCCAGCGCCTCGCCGACCAGTTCCTCGTTGGTGAAGGGGCCGTAGACCTCGGCGGTGTCGAAGAACGTAACGCCGCGCTCGACGGCGGCGCGGATCAGCGCGATCCCCTGTGCCTTCTCGACCGCCGGCCCGTAGCCGAAGCTCAGGCCCATGCAGCCGAGACCGATCGCCGCGACCTCCAGATTGCTGTTGCCGAGTTTGCGTTTCTGCATGATGTCTCTCCATTTCGATCGCTGTTGGCCAGGATTTAGGGGGTGCGTGGGCGCGCGATTAGACGTAGAGATCGGGATGGACTTATGAGCAGGACTCATGAATGCCACGGCACGACATCAATGACCTGATCGCCTTCCTCGCGGTGGCGCGGGAACGCAGCTTCACCCGCGCCGCCGCGCGGCTCGGCGTGTCGCAGTCGGCGCTCAGTCACACCGTCCGCGCCCTGGAAGAGCGCTTGGGGGTGCGGCTCCTGACCCGGACCACGCGCAGCGTCGCGCCGACCGAGGCCGGCCAGCGGCTGCTGCAGGGCGTCGGCCCGCGCCTGGAGGAGATCGAGGCCGAGCTCGTCGCGCTGGGCGAGCTGCGCGATAAACCTGCCGGCTCCATCCGCATCACCAGCGGCGAGCATTCGGCAGAGACGATCCTGTGGCCCGCATTGGCCAACTTCCTGCCGCGCTATCCCGACATCAAGGTCGAGCTGACCGTCGACGAGGCGCTCACCGACATCGTCGCGGAGCGTTATGACGCGGGCGTCCGCCTCGGCGAGCAGGTGGCCAAGGACATGATCGCGGTGCGGATCGCGCCGGACTTCCGCATGGTCGTGGTCGGAGCGCCGTCCTATTTCAAGCGGCGGGAACGGCCGAAGCAACCCCAGGACCTGACCGAGCACACCTGCATCAATATCCGCATGCGGACCCATGGCAACATTTACGCCTGGGAGTTCGAGAAGCGCGGACGCGCGATGAAGGTGCGGGTCGACGGGCAATTGGTGTTCAACAGCGGTGCATTGCGGATCAAGGCTGTCATGGCCGGACTCGGGCTTGGCTATGTGCCCGAGGATCGGGTGCGCGCGCAGCTCGCCAAGGGCCAGCTGATCCAGGTGCTGGACGATTGGTGCGCGCCGTTTCCGGGCTATCACCTCTATTACCCGAGCCGACGGCAATCCTCGCCGGCCTTCGCGCTGCTGGTGCAGGCGCTGCGGTATCGGGGCTGATCTTGTCGGGTCATAAGTACCGAGACACGTGCTGCTGGAACGGCTCGGTGGTCGCACGCCGGATGACATCGGCTACACGAATATTTGCACCGCAACCTGTGACCGCCGATGGGAACGAGACCTGCGCAGCGGACGTTAGCGCTGTGTTGAAAGCATGGCCGCGCTTGCTGCCTCGACCTGACGGTCGCTGTCGCGCGGGCCTCCCGTCGCAATTCGGAGAATCGAATGTTCAAGACCAAGTTCGCCGTCATCATCGCCGTCGGCCTGACGCTCGCGCCGGCTCAGCTTCTTGCGCAAGGCACGGGAGGCAGCGCACTGCCTCCCAGACCGGGAGACCGCGCCGCTCCCTCAGGCAGCACCGCGCTGCCGGCCCAGCCGGGACAGCGGGTCGGGTCTTCGGGTGGCGTGGGCGGCAGCGCGCCGCCGGCGAACCCGGGGGCGCCCAGTACGACGACGGGTAGCACAACGGGAAGATGAGACGAAGACGCGGTCGGACTATGCCGCGCTGACGGGCTCGGCGTCCGCTTCAACCGGCGCCTCAGCCACGATGAACTTCAGCCCATAGGTCTTGCCGCGGCGCCAGACCACTTCGCAGGCGTGACGCTTGGAGTGATCGGCGAGCAGCGTCAGCGCGAGCCGGTCCTTGACGTCGAACTCCACCTCGGTGACGATCTTGGCGCCACCGGGCGAGACGTCCACGACGGCACAATCGCTGTCGGTTGCGCCACCGTCGACCGTGATCCAGGCCGGACGATTGTTGAGCTGGCGCCGCGGCTCCCGACTGACCTTGCTCCGTGACCCGTTGCTCGCCATCGTCGTGACCCGCCGTGACCCTTTGGGACGTTGAACGCCGGGCATGCTGGCCGCCCGGCACACAGCCGCTTCGGACATCATGCCGCCTCCCCCGTAAAGTCCGGCTTAGCGCGATCGCTTGAACTTTACCGGAATCTTGACGCGGCTTTTAGGCAACCCAAATTCATCAAATCCGGCAGTGGGATACCAATCGTACGGATGATCGTCGCTTGACTTGAAACGAGCGCTGTTGATGACTGGCGCACGTGGCCTCAGGCCACGTCCCTGCAACAAGAGCGGCATCAAGACGCCTCTGTCCTTCGGAAACGCCCCATGCTGATCCCCCTGGCCGACGTGCCGCGCTGGTATGCCGAACGCAAACCCACTGAGGCGATCGCCGTCAGTCACGGCCAGGACATTCTGACCTGGACGCAGCTCGAGCGCGGCGCCAATGCGCGGGCGCGGGCCTTTGCCGCCAAGGGCGTCAAGCCCGGTGACTTCGTCGCGATCGGACTGCCCAACAGCAACGCATTCTTCGAGACCAGTTTCGCGGTGTGGAAATGCGGCGCGACGCCGACCTCGCTGTCGTGGCGGTTGCCGCGCGGCGAGGCCGCCGCCGTGCTCGACATTCTGAAGCCTTCTCTGGTGGTCGGCGGCGAGGCCGACTGGAATGCGCCGAATGCGCTGCCGGTGGATTTCACGCCGGAAGGATTTTCCGACGAACCGCTGACGGCTCCGATCGCGCGCTACTGGAAGGCGATGACGAGCGGCGGCTCGACCGGACGGCCGAAGGTGATCCTCGATCACAATCCGGCCGTCGTCGACACCGCGGCACCGCTGCTGCTCGGGATTCCGCAGGAGGCCTCGCTGCTCAATCCGGGTCCGCTCTATCACAACGCACCGTTCATCCTGTCGCACTCCGCGCTGTTCGGTGGCGGGCGCCTCACCGGCATGGTGAAGTTCGACGCCGAGGAAACGCTGCGGTTGATCGAGGCCAACCGCGTGCAATGGGTGAATTTCGTGCCGACCATGATGCACCGGATCTGGGCGCTGCCCGACGAAGTGCGCAACCGCTACGACGTCTCCAGTTTGCAGATCGTGTTTCACATGGCCGCTCCGATGCCGCCATGGCTGAAGGAGAAATGGATCGAGTGGCTCGGGCCGGAGCGGATCTGGGAGCTCTATGGCGGCACCGAGCGGCAGGGCGCCTGCGTGATCTCGGGTGTCGAATGGCTGGCGCACAGGGGCTCGGTCGGCAAGATCGGCGAGACCGCGAAGCTGCGCATCATCGGCGAGGACGGCAACGACGTCGCGCCAGGGAAGACCGGCGAGATCTATTTCCTGCCCAATGACGGCGCCGGCTCGACCTATCACTATCTCGGCGCGGCACCGAAGCGGCGGCCGGACGGCTGGGAATCGCTCGGCGATATCGGACGGCTCGACACTGAAGGTTATCTCTATCTCGGCGACCGCCTCGCCGACATGGTGCTGCGCGGCGGCGCCAACATCTATCCCGCCGAGGTCGAGGCCTCCGTCAGCGAACATCCCGAGGTGCGCTCCTGCGTCGTGGTCGGCCTGCCCGATCCGGAATTCGGCCAGCGCGTGCACGCGATCCTCGAGCTCGCCGACGATGCCGACGCGCAGGCGATCGCCGACGGGATGGGCGATTTCCTCAAAGACAAGCTCAGCCGCTACAAGCATCCGGAAAGTTTCGAGCGCGTCAATGTGGCGCCACGCGACGATTCCGGAAAGGTCCGCCGCACCTTGCTGCGCGACGAGCGCGCCGCCTGGATCAAGGAGAACCGCGCCTTCCGCATCAAGCCGGCGCGCCGGTCGTCGAAGGCCGATTGAGTTCAATTCATCTTGCGGGATGCAGGTCTGCACGCCACATGAGCTGTGCAGGTGGGCGCTAGAGGTATATGTTTTCACTTTCCCTGCCGGCAGAACCTCGGATTTAATCGGGGTTCCAGCGCTGCACGCCAGGAGACCTCTCAGATGCCCGCCTTGACCGAATGGAAAGTGCCGCCGGCCTTCCAGCCCCGCCCGGAAGATTATCGGTTTGATCTCGATCGCGCACTGGCCTCGGTGGTCGGGCTGCATTCGATCATTCCATCCGACGCCTTCAGTGCCGAGACGCTCGGCACCGAGCGTGCCGGCAACGGCGTGCTGATCGATGACGGGCTGGTGCTGACCATCGGCTATCTGATCACGGAAGCCGAATCGGTCTGGCTGCATCTCGGCGACGGCCGCGTGGTCGAGGGCCACGCGCTCGGCCTCGATTTCGAATCCGGCTTTGGCCTGGTGCAGGCGCTCGGCCGGCTCGACGTCGACCCGCTGCCGATCGGATCCTCGGCAGCGACGCGGATCGGCGACAACGTCATCGTCGGCGGCGCCGGCGGCCGCACGCGCTCGGTCGCGAGCCAGATCGCCGCCAAGCAGGAATTCGCTGGCTACTGGGAATATCTGCTGGACGAGTCGATCTTCACCTATCCGTCGCATCCGAACTGGGGCGGCACCGGACTGATCTCGAATACCGGCGAGCTGATCGGCATCGGCTCGTTGCAGCTCGAGCGCGAGAAGGGCGGCAAGGCCGAGCACGTCAACATGGTGGTGCCGATCGACCTGTTGAAGCCGGTGCTGACCGACCTGCGCAAGTTCGGCCGCGTCAACAAGCCGGCGCGGCCGTGGCTCGGCATGTATACGACCGAAATCGACGACCGCGTCGTGGTGGTCGGCATTGCCGGCAAGGGCCCCGCGGCGCGCGCCGAGCTGAAGACCGGCGACGTGATCCTCGCGGTCGCCGGCGAGACGGTGACGAGCCAGACCGAGTTCTACCGAAAACTCTGGTCGCTCGGCTCGGCCGGCGTCGATGTGCCGCTGACCGTCTATCACGAGGGCGTCACCTTCGACGTGACGCTAACCTCGATCGACCGCGCCAAGCTCTTGAAGGCGCCACGGCTGCACTAGAAGAGACGAGAGGCAGCCGCGATGAGCGAGGCCGTGGTTGATGACATCGTGGCCGTGCTGCCGCCGCTGTTGCAGACGCTGGAATCGCTGTCCTATGTCGCGCGCAATCTCAACCCGCCCGAGTTCGGCCGCGTGATGGAGATTGCGGGCGAGCCCGACGCGGCGCTGCACGCGGTGCGGCCGCGGCTGGCCGACTGGCCTGAAAAATTCTCGCACATCAAGATCGCGCTTCAGGCCGCCAGCGACGCGGCGCTCGCGGGCTATGCGGGCCTGCGCGCGGTGGAGAACGGCCAGGGCGATCTCGTCAGCGTATTCCGCGCGCTGCGCTACGCGCCGCGGGCGCAGGAGGCACTCTATCCGCTGGTCGCGCAGCTGCCGCCAGTGAGCCAATTCTTCATTGCGCCCGAATTGCGCGAGGATGCGGCGCTGCTGGCGAAGCTCGAAGCGCCCGCCAACGACAGCACCGGCATCTTTCATGAGCAGAATGAGCCCGGCAGCCGCGGCGGGTTCTCGCTCTACGTACCGGAATATTACACGCCCGACCGCACCTGGCCGCTGGTGGTGGCGCTGCATGGCGGCAGCGGCAACGGCCGCGGCTTCCTGTGGAGCTGGCTGCGTGACGCCCGCAGCCGTGGCGCCATCCTGATCGCGCCGACCGCAACCGGCCAGACCTGGGCGCTGATGGGCAACGACACCGACACGCCGAACCTCAACCGCATCCTCGACGAGGTCGACTCCCGCTGGACCATCGACAGCAAGCGGATGCTGCTATCAGGCATGAGTGACGGCGGCACGTTCATCTACGTCACCGGCCTCGACGGCGCCTCGCGCTTCACCCATCTTGCTCCCGTTGCAGCAACTTTCCATCCGATGATGGCCGAGATGGCTGACGCAGACCGGCTGCGCGGGTTGCCGGTCTTCATCACCCATGGCCAGCAGGACTGGATGTTTCCGGTGCAGACTGCACGGCAGACCCAGCAATTGCTGTCGGCCGCCGGCGCTAACGTCACCTACCGCGAACTCGACGATCTCAGCCACTGCTATCCGCGCGAGATGAATGCGGAGATTTTGCAATGGCTGAATGGGGTGTGAGAGACGCATAGCCTATCCCCGTCATTGCGAGCGAAGCGAAGCAATCCATCGCACCACAAGCGGAGGCATGGATTGCTTCGTCGCTATCGCTCCTCGCAATGACGTGGAGAGAGCTGCACGGTACTAGCTGTTCACCCGCGGCTTAAGCAGGTCGGAAAAGCCGACCCGGTGCAGCATCTCGTTGCGAACGCGGTCGATCACGCCGAATGCGACCTCGGCACCGTCCTGCGTCGGATCGATATGGACGCGGAACGGCCGCTTGCCGAACGGCATGCCGACGACCTCGACGATCGCGTCGGCGACCAATGATGCGTCGGCATCCTCTGGCACGATCGCCGAGAACGCTTTCATGATCTCTTCGCCGAACCCGGCATAGGGACCTGCTTCGTATTCGGCGATACGCGCCTGATCGGCGGGACGGCCGGAATGGGCGAAGTGATTGGTGCCGCCGGTGAAGGCGCCGGGCACGATGATCGAGGTCTCAATGCCCCAGCGCGCAAGCTCGCGCGCATAAATCACCGCCATCGCATCCATGCCGGCCTTCGCCGCGAAGTACGGCGCGAGATAGGGCGGCGTGCCGCCGGCCGAGCTGCTGCTCGACACCCAGACCACGAGTCCCCTGCCCTGCTTGCGCAGCTGCGGCAGCGCCGCGCGGTTGACGCGCTGGGTCGACAGCACGTTGACGTCGTAGAGTTCGGCGAGCTGTTCGGGCGTGAAAGCTTCGGCCGGGCCGAACACCATGTGGCCGGCATTGTGCATGACGACGTCAAGACGGCCTTGCTCGGCGACGATTTTTGCGATCGCGGCATCGGCTGACGCCTGCGAACCGACGTCGAGCTCGAGCGCGCGCAGATCGACGTTGTTGTCTTTTGCGAATGTCTCGACGTCGGCGACTGCTGCGGCGTTGCGGCCCGTGGTTTGGCGCATCGATGCATAGACGGTGTGACCGGCGCTGGCGAGCGCATTGGCGGTGAGCCGGCCGAAACCGCTCGACGCGCCGGTGATGACGATGACTTGCTTCATGACAGATATCCTCGTGATGTCGGGTTGAATGAGTGCTTGAGGGCGTCAGACCAGGCCGCCATTGGCGCGCAGCGTCTGGCCGTTGATCCACCCGCCGTCGGGACCGGCGAGGAACGACACGACCGAAGCGATGTCGTCGGGCGTGCCGAGCCGCTCCAGCGGGACCATCTTGGCGAAGCGATCGATCAGTTCGTCCGACTTGCCGTTCAGGAACAGATCGGTCGCGGTCGGGCCGGGGGCGACGGCATTCACGGTGATCCCGCGTCCGCGCAATTCCTTGGACAGGATTGCGGTGAGCGATTCGATCGCCGCCTTGGTCGCGACGTAGATGCCGTAGCTCTCAAGCTTCGTGCCGACCACGCTGGTCGAGAAATTGACGATGCGGCCGCCATTGCGCAGCCGCCGCGCCGCCTCGCGCATGGTGTTGAAGCTGCCCTTGAGATTCACGGCGATCTGCTGGTCGAACAGCGCATCGTCGCTGTCGGCGATTTTTGCAAGCTTCATGATGCCGGCATTGTTGACCAGCACGTCGACGCCGCCGAAGGCCGCCTCCGCCGCATCGAACAGGCCGCGCACGGCGTTGGCGTCGCTGACATCGGCCTTCGCCGTCAGCGCCCGGCCGCCGGCCGCCTCGATCGCGCTGGCGATGGCTTCAGCCGGCTTGGCGTCGCCGGAGTAGTTGATCACGACGGTGAAGCCGTCCCGGGCGAGCCGCTCGGCGATCGCCGCGCCGATCCCGCGCGAGGCGCCCGTCACCAGAGCTACCTTGTTGGTTTGGTTGGTCATTTTCAGTCTCCCATCAGTTGAGCGGCAGCGCCGCGTTCGATGGGAGGACCCTACGCCTTGGCATCACCCGAATAATCATGCATCTTCTGACATCACTATTCGCTATATTCGGATAATAGGATGGACCGGTTTGATGCCATGCGCGTGTTCACCCGCGTGGTGGAGCGGCGCAGCTTCTCACTTGCCGCCGACGATCTTGGGCTACCGCGCTCGACGGCGACCGATGCGGTGAAGGGGCTGGAGGCGCGGCTCGGCGTCCGGCTGCTCGAACGCACCACGCGCACGGTGCGCCCGACGCTCGACGGTGAGGCGCATTACCGGCGCTGCCTGTCACTGATCTCGGATCTCGAAGATGCCGAAGGCGCGTTCGGCGGCGCGAGGCCGAAGGGACTGTTGCGGCTCGAAGTACAGGGCACGCTGGCGCGTCACTTCCTGCTGCCGAATCTGCCCGGCTTCCTCGCCGAATATCCTGAGATCGAGATCACGATGAGCGAGAGCGATCGCTGGATCGATCTGATTCGCGAGGGTGTCGACTGCGTGCTGCGCTTCGGCGAGGTGCGCGACAGCGACATGATCGCCCGGCAGGTGGTGATGCTGGACCGGCTGACCTGCGCAACGCCCGACTATTTCGCGAGCTTCGGTACGCCGACCGATCCGCTCGCGCTCGACGGCCATCGCATGATCGGGATCCGCTCACTGACCACGGGGCGGTTGCGGCCGATGGAATTCGTGATCGATGGCGCGCTGAAGGAATTCCCGTTGCCGGCGCCGATGTCGGTGACCGGACCGGAGAGTTATCTCGCGACAGCCAAGCTAGGCCTCGGCCTGGTCCAGGTGCCGCGCTTTCATGCCGAAGCCGATCTGGCGCAGGGAACGCTGGTGGAGGTGTTGCAGCACTGCCGGCCGCCGTCGGTGCCGGTGCATTTGCTCTATCCCCGCAACCGCCAGCTCTCGCCGCGCGTCCGCGTGTTCATCGATTATGTGATGCGGGCGTTTGGGCGGAGTTGAGGCCGCGTAAGTTCAACTCAACAAAGCCCCACTTTCAGATCGACCTCGGGCAGTTCGCTTACGCGATCCCGCTCGTTCGACAGGGTGTCTCGATCCGCGGAAGTCAGTGTGTGCAGATCTCCATCGTCGAAGAATCCGAGCGCCCGCAACACCTGTGCCGGTTCGCCTTGGAACATCGTCTTGAAGGCGCTCAAGGCCGTCGGTAACGAGGAGCCTGCCGACAACATGGCGACGATGTCCCGGTAGTCTTTTGCTTCGGCGCGGTCCAGCGTGGCCTTGAGCTTGGTCGCCATCAAGTCATCGAGCGACGCAACGAGCAGTACGCCATCGGCGGTCTGAAGCGGGTCGTTGATACGACCAAACTTGAAGCCACCAAAGAACGACACCTTGACCGGACCGGATGGCATCTCGGCCAGTACGACAAGCGTGTCCGGCGCATCTTGCAGGATCACAGCGCCGGCGATGAAGCCGAACTCGGCGCGAAGCTGGTCCTTATCGAGGTGCCCGGTGCAGAAGAAGTCGAAGTCGAGCGATTCACGGTGACCAAGTTGAAGTGCGACGGCCGTCCCGCCATAGAGGACGAACTTCAAGCGCCGCGCCGGAGCCAGACTGGACCAGATCTCCCTTTGTGCCGCCGGAAGGATATCAAGTCGCGGTTCAAACTGCGGCATAAAATCCCCTACGGGGGGCTTTGTCGGGGATTGCCATGCCCGTGGCGAGCGTCAGCCGGCCTCGCCAGAATACCCACGACCGATCATTGAGCCAGCCAGGCTCGGCGCCGCGCATAATCTCGACCAGATGCGCCTGGCCGACCGCTTTCTCGAGCAGCAGGATGTCGTCATATGTCCCGAGATTCATGGTTTGCGCGATGACGCGGTCCTCGGAAAACGGATGTCCGTCGACCGGCGTCCACCACAGATATTTGCGGCGAAATTGCTCGAGAAGATCGTTCGATAGGCGATTTGCCGTCATGGCCTATTGTAGCCGATTCAACCGGCAATTTCCACGCAGAACACCCGCTTGCCGCGGCCACGACGGAGCGGAGGTTGACGATCGGTCGCGCTGCGGTCCGGAACCATCCCCTCCCCCGCGACGTTGTCAGGCTAACACCGGAGGATTTGTGATGCGGACGTTTTTTGGAATGATTTTGGGCGCGCTGCTGTTGATCGGCGGCGTGTATGTCTACGATTCCATGCAGACGTCGAGCGTGGCGAATGGGGATGTGGCGCAGAACAGCCGCACCATCGTCAATTGGGATGTCGCGGCCCGTGACTGGAATGCGCTGAAGGCACGCGCGCATGAGGAGTGGACCAAGGTCGCCTCGAAGTAACGCTGGCCTTATTCAAATCGCCAGAAACGAACGGCCTCTCCAGAACGGGAGAGGCCGTAACTCGTTTCAACAGGTTTAGTTCTTCTCGGTCTTGCGGCCCATATTCGCCTTGCGGGCGTCGGCGATGACCTGCTCGAACTGGTCCATGCTGAGCACGCCGGGCACGCGGTATTTGCCGACGATGAAGGCCGGCGTGCCGTTGAAACCAAAGGCTTGCGCCTGCTCGTTGTTGCGCGCGAGCAGCGCGTCGATCGCCGGCGCGTTGGCGTCGAGATCATTTTTCAGCTTGTCCATATCGAGGCCGGCACCGGAGAGCAGTTCGGCAATGCGCGGCTCGGTGATGCGCGAATTGACCGATATCATCGCCTCATGGGCGACGAGGAACTTGTCCTGGTAGCGTGCCGCCAGCGCCATCCGCGCCGCGACCTTGGACACTGGCCCCAGGATCGGCCAGTCCTTCAGCACCAGACGGACCTTGCCGTCATCCTGCACCACCTGGCGGAGCTCCGGCGCGAGCTTGCGGCAATACGGGCAATTGTAGTCGAACCATTCGACGATGGTGAGGTCGCCATTGGGATTGCCCGCCGCCGGAATCTCGGGGTCGCGCAGCACCAGCGCTTCGGTCAGGACCTTGTCTTCCTGCGCACGGGCAGACCCCGCCGTCAGCAGGGCCGCGCCGCCGCCGAGCAGGCCGAGCGCGCCGCGGCGGGTGAGGCCCGGATTGATCCCGGATATCATCGTCGATCGATTCATGTGCAGGCCTCGCGAGGAACTCTCGCCTTTCTACGCTCAAAGCGACGTGATGTTACGCACCAGCATATAGACGGCCACCGCGATAATGACAGTGGCGAACACGATATTGAGGGCGCCGCGCCGTACCGACAAATGCCGTGCAGAGCGCGTTCCCACCAGCCCGCCGACGATGCCGCCGGCGACGAATAGCCCTGCCAACCCCCACGACACCAGTCCGGACCACGCATAGCTTAGCGCCGTCGTCATGCCGAAGGCGGTGACGGCTACCAGCGAGGAACTGACCGCATTCATGATCGGCATGCCGGTCGCCAGCATCAGGGCCGGCACGATCAGGAAGCCGCCGCCGATACCGAAGAAGCCGGACATGGTTCCGGTCGCGAGCCCAAGCCCGGCGATCGCCGGCATGTTGGACATGTCCATCTTGACGTCGGCAAGGCCAACCCGCGCGCGTGTCTTCAGCATCAACCCGGCGATCACGAGCATCACCAGCGCGAACAACGCCAGCAGCTTCTGTCCGTCGACCATCTTGCCGAGGATCGAGCCGCCGAACGCACCACACATGCCGGCGGCCGCGAACAGCAGCGCGCAGGACCAGATCACCGTGCCGCCGCGGGCATGGTTGGACAGGTTGACCGCGGCATTGGCCGCTACCGCGATCGCCGAAGTGCCGATCGCGACATGCGGCTCCGGCACGCCAACCACATAGACCATCAGCGGGACGGCGAGGATCGACCCGCCGCCGCCGACCAGGCCGAGTGAAAAACCGACCAGCATGCCCGATGCCAGTCCAAGCAGACTCTGCGTTGCGGAGAAGACCAAGGGGAACAGACTCGCGTTTGTGACCGCGATCCTAGAAGGATTTGCTGCCTTACGCCATGCCTATAGCACAAAACTGCACTGCAGCAGCATTCAGTGCACCAGAAATGTCACGGCCAGCGGCACCAGCAGCGAGGTAACCAGCGCGTTCAGGCTCATCGCGATCCCGGCGAAGACGCCCGCGACCTCGTCGACCTGGAAGGCGCGCGCGGTGCCGATGCCATGCGCGGCGATGCCGACCGCAAAGCCGCGGGCCCGATAGTCGGTGACGCCGGTCAGGTTCATCAGCGGCGTGACTGTGATCGCCCCCATGATGCCGGTGATGACCACCGACACCGCCGTCAGTGAGGGATCGGCGTGCAGGGATTCGCTGATGCCCATCGCGACGCCTGCAGTGACCGATTTCGGCGCCAGCGACAGGATAATCTCGCGCGGCAGACCGAAGGCCTGCGCCAGCAGCACGACCGAGGCAATCGCCGTGATCGAGCCGACCGCGAGTGCAATCAGCATCGGCAGGATCGCGGCTGCGACGCGTTTGCGATTCTCATACAGCGGCACCGCGAGCGCGACGGTCGCCGGCCCCAGCAGGAAATGCACGAACTGGGCGCCGGCAAAGTAGGTGGTGTAGGACGTCTTCGTCACCAGCAGGAATACGCCGATGATCCACATCGAATGCAGCACCGGATTGGCGAGCGGATGGCGGCGGGTCGCCAGCGACACGGCATCAGTGACGGCATAGGTCAGCAGCGTCACCGTTAGCCAGAGCAGCGGCGACTGCGAAAGATAGACCCAGAGCGAGAACGGATTGTCGCTCACGGCCCATCCTCGCCGCGCGAAAGAAGGCTGCTGGCCGCAACGAAGGTCGCAACCGTCGCCAGCAGCGTGATGACGACCGAGACTACAAGGATCACGAGAATCGCGACACCATGCTCGGCCAGCAGGTCGAGCTTCTGCACCACGCCGACGCCGGCCGGGACGAACAGCAGCGAGAGATTGGCCAGCAGCGCGCGGCTCGCGCTCTCGACGCCGTCATTGCCGAGCGGCCCGCGTGCGAACGCCGGAAAGCGGTCGCGTCCGAGCAACAGTACAAGCAACAGCACGAGGCCGATCACTGGGCCGGGCACCGGGACAGCGAGCGCGCGCACCGCGACCTCACCGATCAATTGGCAGAGCAGAATCAGGCTGAGGCTGGCGATCATGAGGCAGGCGTCCAAGAGAGAGGCCTATCAGGTCGCCGAGAGAGAGGCTTGTCAATCCGCCGTGAATGTTCACAACCCGTCATTGCGAGGAGCGAAGCGACGAAGCAATCCATCGCTCCGCGCGTGCCGAACGATGGATTGCTTCGCTTCGCTCGCAATGACGTGGATAGAGCCGTGACACACTCTCTCTCACCGTCATCCTGAGGAGCGCGGTACGCGCGTCTCGAAGGATGCACGGCCACCAGCCGGGCCGCGCATGCTTCGAGACGCACTTCGCGCTCCTCAGCATGACGGAGGTGGATTTTCCCCTCCGCCTACTACCCCCGCCGCGCCAGCGCCATCAGCGTGCCGGTCATGGTCGCGACCAGCGTCTCGACGCCGTCGTTGAGCGCATAGGCCCCGGCTTCGCAGAACGTCAGCGTACGGCCGGGCTTGACGACGGTAGCGCGGAACACGAACCGCTCGCCCTTGGCCGGCGCCAGCAGATTGGTCTTGAACTCCACGGTGAGGATATCCGAGCCGGCGGGCATCAGCGTGAAGGCGGCAACGCCGCAGGCATTGTCGAGGCCCGCGGTGATGATTCCAGCATGGACAAAGCCGTTCTGCTGGGTGAACTCGGGCGCATAGGGCATCGCGAGGTCGACCTCGCCCGGCTCCATGCGCGCGATCGAAATGCCGAGCGTCTGCATCGCGCGCTGGCGCACGAACATGTCGGTCGCCACAGCACGGTAGTCTGGATTTTTGGGTTCGAAGCGCGGCATGGCGGTTACACCGTTGCTGAGACGGACGGCACCAGATGGTGCATGGCGGCGTAGCGAATCGCCGGCGCGAACGGCGCCGATTTGCGTGCGGCGCGATCGATGTGCACGGCTGATATCTCGCAGGTCGCGGCGATTTCGCCGGTTTCCGCGTTGCGCATCTCGTGCAGGATACGGACCAGTTTGTCGCGGAATTCAAGGAGCCGGCTCCTGACCTCGACGATGTCGCCGGCGAGCAGCTCGCGCTTGTAGGAGATGGTCTGCTGCACGGCGGCCATGCCGCAGCCGGACTCGCGCAGGTAGGTCGGCGTCACGCCGAGACGCGCGAACATGTTCCAGTTCGCCTCGTCGAACTTGCCGACATACCACATGACATTCATGTGGCCGATATGGTCGCAATGCCAGGGATAGACCGTGCCGCGATAGGTCGCCTCGCCCTCCATCCTGCCGCTCCCTTTTTTCAGTCTTGATACGGTAGCGTATCACTACCGAAGCGGGCTAGCAATACGGTACCGTATCACGCACGGGAGAGCAGATGACTGAAGACAAGGGCGATGCCTGGGTCGCGGCCGGCTTTGCCGAACTCGCGCATTCCGGCATCGAGGGCGTGCGGGTCGAGGTGCTGGCAAAGGCGCTCGGTGTCACCAAAGGCGGCTTCTACCGCCGCTTCAGGGATCGCGCCGCGCTGCTCGCGGCGATGCTCGCGAACTGGCGCGACGGCCGCATCGCCGCGATCGAAAAGCAGACCGCGCTCGACGGCGCCAGCGCGCGCGAGCGGCTGAAGGCGATCATCAAGCTCTATTCGGAACGCATGAACACCGAGGCGATGGCGATCGAGCTCGCGATCCGGCAATGGGCCCGCACCGACGAGGCCGCCGCGGTGGCCGTCGCGAGCGTCGACGCCGCGCGGCTGAAGAATGTCGGGCAGCTCTATCGCGCAACCGGACTGTCGGCCGAGGAAGCCGACGCCAAGGCGTTCCTATTCTACTGCTTCATCTTCGGCCAGAGCTTGCTGTTCCTCGAACACGGCCCGCGCAAGCGCGCGCAACTGCTGGCCAAATCGGCGGATAGGCTGCTCGATGACCGGTAAAAAGAAAACGGCCGGCTCTGCGCCGGCCGCTCCTTAAATCCGCGTCGAAAGGCTCAGGCGCCCTTCAGCTTCTTGTTGCATTCGCTGTAGTAGCCGCCGCCCTTCTGGATCCACTTCAGGCCGCCATTGCCGCCGGTGGCCTTGTTGGCGTTGTATTGGTCGTCGCAGGTCTTGAAGCGCTGCTTGCCGGCGGACAGCTGCGAGTATTTCGGATCCACCGCGCCCGGAAACACGGCGGGGCCGGATGGCAGCGCCGGTGCTGCGGCGGGTGCAGCTTCCTTCTTGGCTTCCTTCGGCGCGGCCGGAGGAGGCGCTGCGACGACCGGCGGCGGCGCAGCGGGAGCCGCGGCCGGGGTTGCGGTGGCGCCGCACTGGGCCTTGCGGAAATCATTCCACTTCTGGCCGTTGAGGCTGCCGTCAGTCTTGGCGGCCTGATACTTGGCGCTGCACTCCTGCGCGGTCAGGGCCTGCGCCGGCGCGCTCGCCACAAGGGCTGCAAAGCCCGACAGTGCAATCGCGGTGAACAATCTGGTCTGGATGGTCATCCCTGGTCTCCCTTGGGGGGCATTGGCGTAAGACCATGATCCTAGCGCAACCCGCGGGTGCGACAACGCGCGGGCCCGCCCGGCCGTCAAAATATTGTGGCGGCCAAACCGCCGCATGTTCATCCGCGGTTCAGCATCGCCGCGCGACGGTTCCGCTCCCTTCCCTAGAGGTGCCACATGAAGACAATTTCCTCGCTTGCGACCGCAACTGCCCTTGCCTCCCTGCTGCTGATGGGTGGCGCCTTCGCGCAAACCGCAGCGCCGGCCGCCAAGGACGCCGCCCCGGCAGCGACCACGGCCAAAGCGCCGAAGGAGGCCAAGCCGCATACCGCCGCCTCGCTGGAATGCTCGAAGGAAGCCGACGCCAAGGGGCTGCACGGCAAGGAGCGCAAGAAATTCCGCTCCGAATGCAAGAAGTCGGCCGGTGGTGCGGCGCCCGCGGCGGCCCCGGCGGCGAAGTAGCACTCAGACATCTTCAAGAGACATATTCAAGGCTTGCACCCTCCCCACCGGGGAGGGTGAAGGTTTTGCGCGTATCCTGAATTCGGACGCATTGCTGCACCGCGCTGTTGCAATTGTTCCACCGCTCCGGATTTGCCATAACGCAGCGTGACCTCAATCCGCGCTTCGATGGCAACGGCCATTCCCAATCGTAACAAAGTCCTGAACGGGCTCGAGACTCTCGTCATCGGGGCCGCCGGCGGCCTGCTGTTCCTGTGGGCGGAATTGCCGGGCGGGCTGATCTCGGGCGCGATGGCCGCGGTCGCGATCGCAGCACTCGCGGGACGGCCGCTCACAGTGCCGGCCGTGCTGACGCAGTCGGTGCTGGTGCTGCTCGGCATCTCGCTGGGCTCGCTGATGTCGCAGCAACTGCTGCAACATATGAGCTCCTATCCGCTCACCATTGGGCTACTGGCGCTGGCGACGTTCTGCTCGACATTCGGCTCAAGCTTCTATCTGCAGCGCGTGCATGGCTGGGACCAGACCTCGGCGTTCCTTGCCGGCAGCCCGGGCGCGCTCTCGCAGATCACCATCCTCGCCGCCGAGAAAGGCGCTGACGTCGCGGCGATCGCCGTGGTGCAGACCATCCGGGTGATCATCCTGACCGCGGCGCTGCCGCTGGTGCTGGCGCTGACCGGGGTGACGCACGCCACGCCGCCACCGCTGCCGACGGCAGTCGCCTCCCCGCTCGGCCTTGCCGCCCTGGTCGGCGGCTCGATCGTCGTAGCCTTGTTGCTGCGCTGGGTGAAATTTCCGGCGAGCTGGATGTTCGGCGCGATGCTCGCCTCCAGCCTGCTGCACGGCTCCGGCATGGTCGATGGCGGCCTGCCGCCCTGGCTCCGCGGCGTGGCCCTGGTCGGGATTGGCGCCGTGATCGGCACCCGCTTCTCGCGGATGAAGACATCGACCCTGCTCAGCCATGTCAATGCCGGGCTCGGCTCGTTCGTGATCGCGATCCTGGTTTCCGCCGCCTTCGTCGCGGTGATCGCCTTCACCACCCATGTCCGGCTGTCCGACGTCGTGGTCGCCTTCGCGCCCGGCGCGATGGACGCGATGCTGGCGCTGGCGCTGACCTTGCACATCGACCCGATCTTCGTCGGCGCGCACCATCTGTCGCGCTTCGTCTTCGTCACCGTCACGACGCCCGGCATCATCCATCTGTTCGGACGGCCGCAGGATGACGTCGACGATTAGGGGCGGAATTGTACGATTGGGTAGTCAGACCTTCGCCGTCTTCACCACGCCCCAGCCTGCGATCACGGCCATCAGCAGCGAGATCAGCACGTTGTAGCCGGCGAGCGAGAGCCCGAGAAAGCGCCACTGCACCTCGTCGCAGCGGACCACTTTCACCTTGTCGAGCCGCTCCAGGAGACTGCCGGCGCTGCCGAGATTGACGATCGGGCCGGTGCAATCGGTCGGCCCCTGCCAGAACCCCCATTCGACGCCGGAATGATAGGTGCCGAGCCCGGCGTTGGCGAGCGCGGCAAGGCCGAGAATGAGAAGGCCGGCGAGCAGCACCGGGCGCGGCGCGCCCCGGGCGGCCGCCAACGCGACCACGGCACCGAGCGGGACCGCGACGTAATAGGCATAGCGCTGCTCGAGGCAGAGCGGACAGGGCAGGATCTCCAGCACCAGCTGGAAGAACCAGGCGCCGGCCAGCGTCGCCGCCGCGATCAAGGCAATGGCCGCCGACGCCGTCAGGGCCGGATTGGCGGCGGCGGGGGCGTGCGACGGGTGAGCGGTGGCGAGCGTCACGGCTGGTCTCCTGCAGGCACCCGATCCGGTGGGGATGACCCGGATTCCGTGCCCGATCCGGGTGGTATCGCGCGCAAATACCGCTGTCGAGGCGCGGGACAATCACATCCGCGCGGGTTGACCGCAACCGACCGGCCGCTATAGTCCCGCCCGCTTCGCGACCCCGGCCGTTCACGGCTTGAATCGCGAATGCCCCTGTGGCGGAACTGGTAGACGCGCTCGACTCAAAATCGAGTTCCGCAAGGAGTGCTGGTTCGATTCCGGCCAGGGGCACCACGCTACGCCCTCGCGGGCTCCGCGTGGCGCAGCCACGAAACGGCCGCGACGGCGAAGCGTGTCCGGCGAAGCTCGAGCAGCGCGAGAGCGAAGACGGACTGGCCCGGGCTACGCCTGGCGCAGCCACCTCCGACCGATGGGACTCGTTCGAGCGGCCGCTGGTGCAGGCGGCCCCCCAAAAATCCGCAAAACAACCCCATGCAAAGTAGGATCGCGCGGGCGACGCCTCGCGCATGTTCCGAAACCGCTTGACACGTCGGGCAACTCAGAGCCACACTTCCATTATTCCGAAATAACGCAGACGCCTCTCGCACCGCCCTCGAATTACGGTGCCAGTGCACCAAACTCCTCGCTCGACGATTAGCGACCCGTCAACCCTTGTCCGGCTTCAACGCGTCAGTTTAGTGCACTGTCACCGTAATGCTGTATTTCCAGGAAACGCTCGGCGTAGTGGCAGGCGACGAGGCGGCCGTCGAGTGGGCGCAAGAGCGGACGCTGCGCGCGGCAGAGATCCGTCACAGAGGGACAGCGGGTCGAAAAGACACAGCCCTTCGGCGGATCGAGCGGCGAAGGCAACTCGCCCTTCGGCACGATCCGCTGGCGTTTGCGAAGGCCAGGCGTCGCGTCAAGCAAGGCCTGCGTATAGGGATGCAGCGGCCGCGCAAAGATGCGCTCTTTCGGCCCATGCTCCACAGCGATCCCCAGATACATGATCATCACGTCGTCGGCGATGTGACGCACCACGGCGAGATCGTGCGAGATGAAGAGATAAGCCAGCCCCAGCTCGCGCTGCAGATCGACCAGGAGGTTGAGAACCTGCGCCTGCACCGACATGTCGAGCGCGGAGACCGGCTCGTCGGCAACCAACAGCTTCGGCCGCAACATCAAGGCGCGCGCGATCGCGATACGCTGACGCTGGCCGCCCGAGAACATGTGCGGATAGCGGCCATATTGCTCCGGCCGCAGCCCGACCTTCGCCATCATGTCGAGCGCCTGCGCCCGCCGGTCCGGCTTTGACAGCTTGGTGTTGATGATCAGCGGCTCTTCGAGTATGGCGCCAATGCGTTTGCGGGGGTTGAGCGACCCATAGGGGTTTTGAAACACAATCTGCACGGTTCGGCGCAACGTCTTCACAGTGCTGGCCGGAGGATCAACCGCATCGACCCCGTCGAGCATCAGTCTGCCGCCGCTCGGCTTCTCGATGAGAGTCACAAGCCTCGCGAGCGTCGACTTGCCGCAACCGGATTCGCCTACGACTGCCAGCGTCTTGCCGGTTTCAAGCGTGAAAGAAACCCCGCCCACGGCCTGCAGATGCGCCGGGCGGCGGAACCAGCCCTGCTTGATTTCGTAGCTGCGCTTGAGATCGGTTGCGGTGACAAGCGCCGTCATAACACCGTCCCGCGCTTGAGAATCGGCGCGCCGCCCCGATCGGCCGCGATGCGTCCGTCCCGTGTCGGATCGCCGAGCGGATAATGACAACGGATCAGTCCGTCCATCCAGGGGCGCAGGCCGGGACGCACTTCGTCGGTCAGCAGCGTCGCATGGGCGCAACGCGGACCAAACAGGCACCCTCGTGGCCGATCGTGGAGTCCCGGCACCACCCCCGGAATGGTAGCGAGCCGCCCGCCGTCGCTCGCCTCCGGGCGTGCCGCCAGCAACGCGGCCGTATAGGGATGCTGCGGCGACGCGAACAGGCTCTGCGTCGGGCGCTGTTCCATGATCTGGCCCGCATACATGACGGCGACCCGCTCGGTGGTGTCCGAGACCACTCCCATGTTATGGGTGATGAGGATCAGCGCCATGCCACGATCGCGTTGCAGAGACAGCAGAAGATCGAGAATCTGCACCTGGATAGTGACATCGAGCGCCGTCGTCGGCTCATCGGCGATCAGGAGCTTCGGATTGCAGGCGATCGCCATCGCAATCATGACGCGCTGGTTCATGCCGCCCGAGAGCTGGTGCGGATAGGCCGACAGCCGGCTCTCCGGAGCCGGAATGCCGACTTGATCCAGGAGTTCGATCACGCGCCGCCGCGCAGCCTTGCGATCCATCCCTTCATGGATATGCAACGTCTCGGCCAGCTGATAGCCGATCGTGAAAGAAGGATTAAGCGATGTCGTCGGCTCCTGGAAGATCATCGCGACGTCCTTGCCGGTGAGCGCGCGCCGTTCGCGGTCAGACAAGGTCTGCAGATTCCGCCCCTCGAACAACAGCTTGTCGGCCTGGACGCGCCCTGGATAGGGCACGAGTCCCATCAGAGCCAACATGCCGACGCTCTTGCCGGAGCCGGATTCGCCAACGATCCCCAGCACCTCGCCTTTTTCGAGCATGATGTTGACGCCATCCACGGCGCGCACCATTCCGTTCTGGGATGGAAACGTGACCGATAGATTTTCAATCTCGAGGAGCGGCATCAGATCGACTTTCGACAGTGATCACACGCTATCGCTTGAGCTTGGGATCGAGCGCATCGCGCAGTCCGTCGCCCAGAAGGTTGAAGGCCAGCACGGTCACGAGGATCGCCAAGCCTGGAAGCGTGACGACCCACCAAGCCCGCAGCACGAATTCGCGCGCGTCCGCCAACATGGTTCCCCACTCCGGCAAGGGCGGTTGCGCACCGAGACCGAGAAAGCCGAGCGCGGCCGCGTCCAGGATCGCGGTCGAAATGCCGAGCGTCGCCTGCACGATTAGGGGCGCTGCGCAATTCGGCAGCACCTCCTTGAACATCAGCCGGAGCCGGCCGGCGCCTGCGACTTTGGCCGCGGTGACGTAATCCTTCGAGACTTCGCTGATGACGGCCGCGCGCGTGATCCGCACATAGTGCGGCAGGAGCACGACAGCGACCGCCAGCATCGCATTCATCAAGCCCGGCCCGAGGATCGCAACGATCACGATCGCGAGCAAAAGGCTTGGCAGCGTCAACGTGATGTCCATCAGCCGCATGATCGCGATCTCGATCACGCCCCTGAAAAAACCCGCCACCAGACCGAGGATCGTCCCTGATATCACCGACAACGTCACCACCGCGATGCCGATCAGAAGCGAAAGCCGCGCTCCATGGATGAGACGGGACAGAATATCGCGGCCGATCGCGTCGGTGCCCAACGGATAGGCGATCGATCCACCCTGCTGCCAGACGGGGGGTTTGAGAAAGGCCGTATTGTTGGTGAGGATCGGGGAATGTGGCGCAACGAAATCGGCAAAGAGCGCGAGCAAAACCAGAACCACGATCACGACGAGGCCCGCCACGGCGCCGAAATTTGCTTTGAAATAGGACCAGAATTCCAACAGCGGATGCGGCGGAGCGCTTGCTTGCGCCACGACGACGGGAGTTTTGAAAACTCCGGCGGTCATCTGGTGTACCGGATGCGGGGATTGATCAGCCCATAGGTAACGTCAACCAGCAAATTGACGATCATGACGATGGTGCCGATCAACAGAGTGCCGCCCTGCAGCACCGGATAGTCGCGGCGGTTGATAGCCTCGATCAGCCATTTGCCCACGCCCGGCCAGGAAAAAATGGTCTCCGTGAGGATCGCGCCAGTAAACAGGACGCCGACCTGCAGCCCGATCACCGTCACCACCGGGATCAGCGCATTGCGCAATGCATGGATCGCGATCACCCGGAAACGCGGCAACCCCTTGGCGCGGGCGGTGCGGATGTAATCTTCTCCCAGGACCTCGAGCATGGCGGACCGCGTCATGCGGGCGATTACGGCGAGCGGCACCGTGCCGAGCACGATCATGGGCAGCACGAGATGTGACAAGGCCGAGCGAAACGCGCCGAAATCACCGGCCAGCAGCGCGTCGATAAGCAGGAAGCCGGTCACCGGTTCGATGAAGTATTGCACTGCGATCCGGCCCGACACCGGAGTCCAGCCAAGTTGCACCGAAAAAAGCAGGATCAGCAGCAATCCCCACCAGAAAATCGGCATCGAATATCCGGTAAGCGAGATCCCCATCACGCCATGATCGAAGATGGAGTTGCGCCGGACCGCAGCGATGATGCCGGCCGGCAACCCGAGGCACAGAGCAAACAGGATCGCGCAAACCGATAGCTCGATCGTCGCCGGGAACAACGTCCGGAATTCGGAAATCACCGGCTCATGGGTGACGATCGAGCGACCGAGGTCGCCATGCACCAGCCGCGACAGATAGAGGCCGTATTGCACCAACACCGGCTGATCGAAGCCGTAGTCCTTGCGCAATTGCGCGAGCCGGGTCGGATCGATGCCGCGTTCGCCCGCCATCGTCTCAATGGGATCGCCAGGGATCAAACGGATAAGCACGAACACAAGCAACGTGATTCCGACGAAGGTCGGAACCACGAGGCTCAGCCGGGTAAGAACGAACCGGAGCATGCCGTTTCCTGTCACACTTCCCGCAAGGGAAAGGATAAAGAAGAATGGGCGGAGCAGCCAAGGCCACGCCGCCCCTGTCTCCTGCTACTCCTTGACGTCGACGCCGTAGAAGGTGTGGCGTCCGAACGGCGACAGCTTGAAGTCGATCACCCGCTTGTTGACGGGTTTCAACTGCACCGCATGCGCGATGGTGAACCAGGGCGCCTGCTCCTTGAAGATCACCTGGGCCTGTTCGTACAGCTTGGCCCGCTCGGCCTGATCGCTGACGGTTTTGGCCTTCACGACCAGATCGTCGAACGGCTTGTAGCAGAATTTTGCGATATTCGAACCCGATGCCGTTTGCGCTGAGGCGCAACCGAGCAATGTGTGCAGGAAGTTGTCAGGGTCGCCATTGTCGCCGGTCCAGCCCAGCATGCCCATCTGGTGCTCGCCGTTCTGCATCCGCTTGCGGTATTCGCCCCATTCGAACGACTTGATCTCGGCCTTGACGCCGATCTTGGCGAGGTCGGCCTGCATCAACTCGGCAATGCGCTTGGCGTTGGGATTGTAGGGCCGCTGCACCGGCATGGCCCACAGATCGGTTTCCAAACCGTTCGGGTATCCGGCCTCGGCCAGCAACTTCTTGGCCGCCGCCGGATCGAACGGATCGTCCTTGATGCTGTCGTTGTACGACCACATCGTGGGCGGGATCGGGTTCTTGGCCGCGATGCCCGTCGACAGATAGACGGCGTCGATGATCGCCTTCTTGTCGATCGCCATGCTGATCGCCTTGCGCACGCGCACGTCGTCGAAAGGCTTCTTCTGCGTCTGGAACGCCAGATAACCGACGTTGAGGCCCGGCTGTTCCAGGATCGTGACGTTCGGATCCTTTCTGATCGCGTCGATGTCGGCCGGGTTTGGATAAGGCATCACGTCGCATTCGCCCTTCTGGAGCTTGGCCCAGCGAACGGATGCATCCGGCGTGATCGAATAGACGAGATCGTCGATCTTCGCCTTGCCGCCCCAGAACTCGGGGAACGCCTTGTACCGGATCACGGCGTCTTTCTGGTACTGCACCAGATAGAACGGGCCGGTGCCGATCGGATCCTGGTCGATCTTCTCGGGCGTGCCGGCCTTCAGCATCGCATCCGCGTATTCCTTCGACTGGATGGCCGCATACGCCATCGCGAGATCGGCGAGGAAGGGGGCTTCCGGCTGGTTGAGCGTGATCTTGATGGTGTAGTCGTCGACCTTCTCGACCGACTTCAACAATTTCGGCATGCCCATGTCGCCGAAATAGGAATGATTCGAACTCGTCACCTTGAAATACGGATTGTCTTCCTTCCATTGCCGCTCGATCGAGAATATGACGTCGTCGGCATTAAAGTCCCGCGTCGGCTTGAACGACTTGGACGTCGAATGCCACTTCACGCCCTTACGCAGCTCGAAGGTATAGGTGGTGCCATCCGGCGAGATCGTCCATTTTTCCGCGAGACCCGGCACCACTTGCGTGCCGCCGCGCTCGAACTCGACAATGCGGTTGTAGATCGGCTCATTGCCGTCGAACGACGTCCCGGTCGTGTTGACGCCGGGATAAAAGTTTTCCGGGCTGCCTTCCGAGCAGAAAACCAAGGTTTTGGCGGAAGCGGCCGAAGCTGCCACTATCGCCGAAGCGCAGACGGCGGCGAGCAGGATTGATCTGTCCACTGTTAGGACTCCTGGTGAATTCTCTCGGCGCGGTTGACACAGGCTGGGCCAACGACGCCTGAGACGAGCTTGCGATTGGGTGTTGCTGCTGTCAATGCGTCCCAAGGCGACGCCTCGCCGAAACATCCATCGAAATACACCGTCGATCGCGGTCAAAAATACCCTCTGCCGAACTAGCGGCTGCCGGCCTTGAATTTGGCTGCCAGCGCTTCGGCGCCGTGCTCGCTCGATCGGGGAGGATGGCATCACGAGGCTGATTCGCAGCCGAACTTTCCCAGCGCCAGCCGTTCGCCATGCGGACTCTCGGCAGCTGCGGTTGCAAGGGCGGCATTGACCGCAGTTTTGCGCGCGCAGCCGCCTGCTAGAGATCCAGCACCAACCGATCATCCGCGGAGCCGGCAACGCAGACCATCAGGCTGCGGGCACGCTCGGCTGGAGAGAGGACACGGTCGCGATGGACCGGCGCGCCTTCGAGCCAATTCACTTTGCATGAGCCGCAGATGCCGCCGCAGCAGGAGGCCGGGATATCGACATTGAGGCTCTGGATTGCGGACAGCATGGTCTGCCCCGGAGCGACGCGTGTCTCAAGCCTGGAGCGGGCCAGCACCAGAGTATAGGGCTTTGCGTTCGGATCGACCGGCAGAGGCGGCGGCACGAAACGCTCGATGTGGATGCGCCCGGCGGGCCAATCGCCCGCGGCGTGCTCGAAATCGTCGATCATGCTCTCAGGGCCGCAACAGCCGAGACCGATGTGGCACTGCTGGCGCCCGATGATTTTTGCAAGCTCGGGGCGCGCGCGCGCCGCGGTGTCGTGCAGCACCAGATGCCCGGACGCGGCCAGCGGCGCCAGCAGGCGTCGAAGCGGCGGCTCTCCCCGCGACAGCACATGCAGCGCGAAATCCGCCCGTCCGGTTCGCTTCAGAAAGGCGGCCGCCGACAGAAACGGCGTGACGCCGATGCCGCCGGCGACAAAGATGAACCTCTCGATATCGTCCGGCAGGTCCAGGCCGCCGCGCGGAAGCGACACGCCGATGCTGTCACCAACCCTGATCTCATCATGCAGTTTCACCGAGCCGCCGCGGCCACAGCCCTCGCGCTTGACCGCGACGAGATATCGGCAGTCGTCGGCGGGGTCGTTGCAGAGCGAATAGGTCCGCACCAGTCCGCCCGGCAAATGCAGGTCGATATGCGCGCCCGGCCGGAACGGCGGCAACTCCCAGTGATCAGGATCGACCAGCGAGAACAGCTTTACGCCGGCACCGCTGTCCTCGATGGTCTCGACCACGGTCTTGACGGTCGTAATGGGTGCCGCGCTCATGCGTCGTTCCGTACCGCATCGCCGACCCGCACGATGCCGCCTTGCAGGATCCGGCAATTGAGCCCGGAGCGATTGATCAGCGGATCGAAGATCGCCTTGCCGGTGATCTCCTCGATGTGCCGGCAGGGAATCGACAGCCGCGTCGCCTCGAGCAAGGTTTCGCCGAGCCAGAACCGGCGGCCGACCAGATGCGTCAGCGGCACGCCGGCAACGGTGACGTTGCGCCGGTGTTCCTCAGGCCCGAGATCGATATTGTGATCGCGCTTGAGCGCCACCAGCGTCTCATCTTCAAACAGCGTCACCTGCCGTCCCTCTTCCGGCTTGTGCGAATAGAAGCCCTGCTCGCGGCCGATCATGTAGCGATCGCCTTCGATGCCCTTGCCTGCGATCAAGACGATCTCCGGCATCGAACGCATCGGCAGGAACGCCCGCGGCGTGAGGTGGAGATGGCGCACCACGCCGGTCCATGATGGTACGACGGATTCATGTGATGATGTTGTGGGCTGCTGAACTGTATCGAGCATGTCGTTTCTCCCGGAGAGCGACGTCAGTTTCTGGTTTCGGAACGCACTGGTCCGCGGGCGATGCGCGAGCGCATCGCTCCGCCGCCGTCAGCTGAGTTCCTTGTTGGCCATCTCCGGCGCGAACGATGTCGCGACCGCCGTGATCAACGCACAGCCGATCAGGAACAACGAGACCGGCCAGGTGGCGCCGGCCCAAGTCATCAGCCCGGCGGCGATCAGGGGGCTCAGCCCGCCGCTCAGCGCGGCTCCGACCTGGAAGCCGAGCGAAGCGCCGCTGTAGCGCAGCTTGGCGGTGAACAACTCCGAGTACCAGGGCGCGCCGATCCCGAACATCACCATCTGGCCGAAGCTGATGGCTGCGACAATCGTCGCGATCACGATGGCCGGCTCGCGGGTATCGAGCAGCCAGAACATCGGGAAGGCAAACAAAGCCGAGAACACGCAGCTGGCATAGAACATGGCCTTGCGGCCGACCTTGTCCGACATCCAGCCGAACAGCGGGATCGAGAACAGCGCAACAAACGACGCAACGAAGGCACCGTTGAGCACCAGGCCACGTGACAGGCCGAGCGTGGTGGTCGCGTAGGACATGATGAACACGCCGGCGATGCTGGCGTAGGCGATTTCGGAGATTTTCAGGCCGACCGCGGTGAAGAACGGGCGGCGATGATATTTGAAGATCTCGACGATCGGCATCCGCACGACTTCGTTCTTGGCCTTGAGCTGGCGGAAGGCTGCGGTTTCTTCCAGGCTGAGCCTGATCCACAGGCCGACGCCGACCAAGAGGATCGAGACGAGAAATGGAATACGCCAGCCCCAGCTGATGAATTCGCTCTCGGGCAATTGCGAGACCAGCGCGAACATGCCGATCGCCGCCAGATTGCCGACGGGGTTGCCGACCTGCACCATGCTGCCGAGCAGGCCGCGCTTCTCGGTCGGACAATTCTCGACGACCATCAGGACGGCGCCGCCCCACTCGCCGCCGAGGCCGATGCCCTGCAGGAAGCGCAGCACGATCAGCAGCACCGGCGCGGCGACGCCGATCTGCTGATAGGTCGGAAGCAGACCGATCAGGAAGGTCCCGAGCCCCATCACCATGATGGTAATGGCCAGCATCGCCTTGCGGCCGACCCGATCGCCGAAATGGCCGAAGATCGCCGCGCCCAGCGGGCGGGCGAGAAAGCCGACCGCGTAGGTCCCGAACGCGGCGATGGTCGCCAGCGCCGGATCTCCGGCGGCGAAGAAGATCTTGTTGAACACCAGCGCGGTGGCGGCGCCGTAGATCAGGAAGTCATACCATTCGACAGCGGTGCCGATCACGCTCGACCACACGATGCGGCGCATCGTGGCGACATCGTTGGTGACGGGAACGGCGACATTGAACTCTTCCGCAACGGTCATTGTTCGCTCCTTGAAAAGACATGTTCAGTTTCAAGCGCAAGTCTTCGTTCCGTGCCGAGGCTCCCCGCGGCACAGTCCGGTCGTTCGATGCATCATCGCTGGCTGCTCGGCGCCCCAGCGCGGGCGTTGGAATTCAGGAGATCGCGGTGATCGATCATTCCCGGTACGATCCGGCTCTCCATTCCCTCAAAGGCTGCCCTTCCCTCAAAGGCTGCAGGATGGAAGACGATCATGTTTACCAGCAGGAATCAACGTCGCGAGATCAGGTATTTGGCCAGAAACAGCGCAGCAGGTCGCTTCTGCTCACGAAATGGGCCAATTTCGCTGGTTTATGACGGATTCTGCATATCATTTCGCCGCCAAAGCGAACTCTTTTTGCAGCGCGTGTTTACTATTGGGATCACATCACTGTGGTTATTCGCCGAGCGCTCTTGCGTGCCTGCCGCCACGCAGGCACACAGCAGGGGGCCTGACGATAGGAGATGATCCTTGCTTGATATGAGCAAAACCGCCGGCGTCGGAGACAATCTGCGCCAGTTGCGGACGGCCAAGGGACTGACGCTCGATCGGCTGGCCGGGATGAGCGAACTGACCCGCGGTTACATCTCGCTTGTCGAGCGCGGGCTCAAGGCACCGTCCATTGCGGCCTTGATGCGCATGGCCGCGGCGCTGGACGTCAATGTCGCCACGTTCTTCGATCCCAAAGCCGCAGCAGGGCCACGCTACACCCTCCATCGGCACGAAGATCAGGGCGCGGCGCCTGCAGCCAACGGCTCCTTCGGCCTGTTTGCGCTCGCCGCGGCACGTCCGCACAAGAGCATGGAGCCATTTCTGCTCAGGCCCCCGTTCAAAACGTCACCGCCCTCGGTCCGGACGCGTGAGACAATTCAGAGGGCGTTCCACTCCGGCGAGGAAATGCTATTCGTCGTCAGCGGCCGGGTCGCCATCGAACTCGACGGCGAGGAATTCAAGCTGGAAAAAGGCGATTGCCTGTACTTCTCCGGCGAGACGCCGCATCAGGTGAACAGCCTTGGCCGGCAGAGGGCCGAGGTCCTCATCGTCATTGCCACGGGCAAGTCCGAGAAACGCTGAACGCGCCGGCCGGCCTGGCGCGTCATGCGCGCGTTCGCAAGCGATCCCTCAATTGTTCAAAATCGCAATATCCTTCGCCGGCCGCGGGCCCGGCGGAACATACTTGCAGACCAGGACGTTCTTGTTCGAGCGGCGTGGTTTCATTTGAAATCTCGTACGTCTCAAACGGAGTACATCATGAACGTTTTTTACATCATCGGCGTGATCGTTGTCGTTCTCTTTGTTGCAGGCTTTTTCGGGCTGCACGCTTGAACACTAGGTGCGGTCCGAAAGTCAAAATCGAAGGAATGCAGCCGGTAGCATCCAGGTCCTGAAGCCGAGCGATCGGCTCCACGACGATGAGCAACGTGACCTGCCGGCCGCTACCGCTTTCTCATCGCGTAACGGTTCGCATGCAAACTCATGAACGTCGGCCAGCATGACGATCTCTTCGCATCATGTTCAGAACGAACGCGTGTAGATGACGTTCGAGCGGCGGCAAGCTCCAAGCCGAGGCCGGTTCGTCCATAGCGTCCGGAATGCAACTCTTCGCTCGATTTAGAGCCTGTACCGGGCTGATATCCGCTGAAAGCTCAGATTTTCGGTGCCAGATCAGCTCGGTCAAATACCGGTGTTTTCTCAATCTTGCCCTGACCTTCGCCAGCAGGTGTATCTTCCGTCGCGTGCCGCAATGCTTCGGCGGTGGCGTCGAGTCCATCAACGGTCTCATTGGCTGCGCTGCCCGAGTCATGAGGGCGTGCCGGTACCTGTTTGCCCGTTTCGGCAGTAACTTGGTCTTCGGCAGTAACTTGGTCGCGATTGATATGTGGCATCGAAATCTCCTTGATCAGACTAAGGCGCTCGCGCGCATCCTGTTCCACGCCTTCGCATGACGACCGCTTGAACCGGACGCCCGGCGTGATGGGGCGTGCTATGAGCGTCGATGCCATCAATCGTCGCCTGCATCGAACAACCGACTCCGCGGCGCCGGCGCCCGCATGGGATCAACACCCAGCATGCGCGGCGGCTCGGTCTCCTCCCGCACCTTCTGCTCCACGTCGCGCAGGTCATCATCCTGCCGCAGACGGCGGCGTTCGGCCCATTGCTGACGCCGGTCGGCGCGCCGCTTTTCAGCGGCTGCCCGCCTCAGATCAGCATCGCGCGCTTTCGGATTTGCAACTGGACCCTCGGACGAAACAGCCGGTTCGCGCGCAGCAGTCTGCGCGGGAGGCGCAGGTGGCTGCGCGGCCGCATCGTGTGCTCCGGTTGTTTCGGGCTGCGCCGTTGCGGGACTGTTCGATTGCGAGACTTGCGGTTGTTGCGGCTGCGGCGCCGGCGATACCGTGACGGGCTTGGTCGAGGCATCCTGCGTTGCGGCGAGATAGGACACTGGCTCCGAAGGAGTCGATGCTGCCTTGGTTGGCTCGGTCGCCCCTCGGCGGTCGAGCCGGCTGGTTTCCTGCCTCGGATCATGCGGGTTCGCGATGTTAGCAATCGTGAAGCCACCACCCACGCCGATCGCAATCGCCGCGACAATCGTTCCTGCGCCGGCAAAATAAGCTGTCGATATCCGCATGGCTCGCCTCCTCGTCCGGGGCGGCAACGTGGAGGCGGGGGTGCCGTTCCTATGGAACCGGTGCGCGAAGACGCGCGGCCGCGGCGTTAGGTCGATTGAAGTCTTTGACGGATGCGAGCTTGCGCTCGATCAGATCATCGCAGCGACTCGTTCAAGTCCGATCAGGCGCGCGAGCGAGCGCACTTCGCTTTTCTGATCTTCGCGGAGCTGGAACAGCAGCGGCATCGCCGCCGATTTCAGCTGCTGGACTTCCTCGGAATCGGGATCGATCGGTATATTCCCCGTCGTGGGATCGCCCTGCCGCTTCGCGTGGATCTTGCGCGCAACGGCGCGCAGCGCGGTCTCGACCGGCGGCCAGTAGGATTCCTGATCCGACGACAGTTTGAGCCGATCCTTGATGCCGGCGATCTGGGCGTCGCTCAGCAGAGCGTAGCTCTTCTGAGGTGCCGGCTTGGCGGCAGCCTTCGGTTTAGGCAATGCCGCGAGGACCGGTGCGGTTTCGGTGATCTTCGGCAGACCGACATCGGAGGGTTCGGCGGAGGCATAGGCCTGCCGCAGGGTGTCGGATACTCCCGGAATGTTGGCGCCAGGGATGTTGGATTGGGCGCGCAGCTGGAGCGGCGACGGTGCAGCCAGTGGTTCGGCCGCCTGGGGCGGCTCATAGGCGGCGACGGCGAACGTGGCGACCGCGAGCTTGTCCTGCTTGCCGGCCTTGTTGGAGACCGGAGCCGCCTCGGCGGTTGCAGCGGCAAGCCGGGACGGCGCCGCCGGAACGCTGTCGCGGCCAAGGATGGCGGTCACCGCGACGCCGGCAAGGAGGAAGCAGGTCAGCGCGACGAGGGTGATGGCTCTGGTCAAAAACGTCTCCATTCCCGGCCGGTGTCATCGCAAGCTGAAGGCCAAATGAGGCTTAAGCGTGCCACCAAGGCGGCGGGAGGTCGCCAAACTGGGTGAAAATCGTGCTGAAACGGCCGAAAATCAGGCCGCGGCGGCAAGCTCATAGGCTTCCTGGATATCGGCGACGATCTCATGGGCCGGCCACAGCGCGCCGGGCTGGACCGCGCGCAGGCTGACGGTCCAGTTGGTCCGGCGGGTGCGCGGCGTGCTGACGATATCGAATTCGACCTGGCGGCACAGCGGATGACGCTGCAGGGCGTAGAAGACCCGGGTCCTGAGTTCGTCGAGCGTCGCGGGGCTCTTGGCAAACAGCGCCTCAAAATCCATGTCGCATCCCCATCCATTGCCGGCCGTGGCGGCAGGCCATCCTGTGGCGCTATTGTTGGGGCGATCGTGGTTAATGCCGCGTTAAAGCCGGCAGGCAGGGCAATTGTGGACTCGCAAGCTCAGACGACGACCCCTGCGGCAAGGCCATCGGTTCGCGGCGGCCTTGCCGCGGTAGTGGCGATCTGCGCGGTGACGCTGCTGATCGCCACTTTCGAACTGTCGATGGCCGACTGGCCTTCGAGCCTCGTCGAGATGCTGCTGCTGCCGCTTACCGCGCTGCTGTTCCTCGGCTGCAGCGTTTGGTCGCTGACGCAATTGCTGCGGATCAGGCAAGACGGCGCGACATTCGCGGCCCCGTTCCTGGTTTGCGCGGCGACGCTGGCGATCCTGACCTACGCTCCGCTGCAAGACATCTATCTGCAATGCGACTTCCACTGGCACCGCGCCGCCCGCGAAGCGATCGTGGCCCGGGTCGCGAACGGCGAACTGAAGCCCAATGTGGATGACAACAGCAATTTGATCGCGCTCGGCGACGACGGCCCTCATGTCTCGCTCGGCAACGACATCGTGGTCGACGAGGCGGACGAAGGCACCTATGTGCTGTTCTTCACCATGCGCGGGCTGAAGCATACCTTCAGCGGCTTCCTGCACGTGCCATCAGGCGGCGATCCGAAAAAGTTCTTCGAGTTCGACGACAAGCCGCCGACGCGGGTCGTGGCTTACGGCAAGGACTGGTACTTCGTGGCCAATTAGGCGAGGTTCAAACCAGCTCCATCCGCAAATGACGTCCGACGGCCTTCGCGGCACGTGCCAGCGTCCCGAGCGTCACGGACTCGTTCTCTGGATCGAGAAGACGATCGAGCTGGGCCCGGCTGGTTTTCATTCGGGTCGCCAGCTCAGTCTTGGAAATCTCCTCGCGGCGCATCAATTCGGCGAGCTGACGCGCCAGGACACGCTTGATTGCCCGCGCGGTTACTCCCTCATAGCTCCCGTCGTCCTTCAGGAAATCATCGAAGGATAAGCCGATCCTGCCTTTCACTGTTTTATTGGGCGCCTTCTTCATTTGGGGACCGTATCATTTTTGGTACATGCTGAGAAGGTATAACTACCTAGGCAAGCACGATGTGCGCGCTCGCCGCCTCGTATTCCGCCACCGTCCGCGCCACGAGGTCGTCGACCGCGAGCACCTCGGTGACACCAGACGTCGAATGGCCGCCGCTCCAGATATCGCGCCAGCGCTTTGGCCGGTTTTCGCGGGCGCCGATATCGATATCCTTGCCGATGTCGATTGCGCCGCGCGCCGGCAGATCATCCGGATCGAGACCGGCGGCCTCGATCGAGGGCCGCAGCATGTTGGTCTGCAGGCCGGTGAATGCCGTCGTGAGCAGGATGTCGTCCGCGGTGCTATCGACCAGCATCTGCTTGTAACGGTCGTCGGCCATGCTCTCGCGCGTGGCGATGAATTTCGTGCCCATATAGGCGAGATCGCAGCCGAGCGCCTCGGCGGCGCGCAGCGCGTGGCCGTCGCTGATGCCGCCGGCGAGCACGATCGGACCGTCGAAGAAGCCGCGCACGGCGCGGACGAACACGAACGGGTTGAGCCAGCCGGTCTGGCCGCCGGCGCCCGCGGTCAGCAGCACGAGCCCATCGGCACCGGCCGCGACCGCGCGCTCGGCATGGCGGATCGAGGCGACGTCGGCGAACACCAGCGCGCCAGCATCATGCAACGGCCCAATCACTGGCGCGGGCGAGCCGACCGAGGTGATCACGATCTCAGGCTGGTGCCGCAGCAGCACCGCGAGATCCTGCGCCAGCCGCGCGTTGGAGCGGTGCACGATCAGATTCGGGCAGATCGGCGCGGCGCGGCGCCCGCTCGCATCCGCATGCGCCTGCAGGCGGCGCTCGATCTCGCCGAGCCAGCTATCGAGTTGTTCCGTCTCGCGGCAATTCACCGTCGGGAACGAGCCGATCACGCCATTGCGGCAGGCGGCTACCATCAGTTCGACGCCGGAAACCAGAAACATCGGGGCTGCGATCAGCGGCAGCCGGAGGCGCTCACGAAAGCGAGCGAGAGGATCAGTGTCTGGCAAGTTGTTCCTTCCCTGTCTCATTATGCTAGCGTTACCCAACATTGGCACGACGAAAGCCAAGAACAAAGCAGACGGGAGGACAAGAGATATGAGCAATCCGCTCTACGCATTTCCGGCGGTGTGCGAGCAGACGCTGCGGGCGCTGGCGCGCTATCCGTCGCGGACGGCCTTCGCCTGGCCGGGCGGATCGCTGAGCTATCAAGGCGCAACCGACTTGATCGGGCGGATGCAGAGCGTGTTCATGCAACTCGGCTTCGCGCCGGGCACCCGCGTCGCCCTCCTCACCGCCAACCGCGCCGACACCTGGTGTGCGGGGGTCGCCGCGCAATTGTCACGGCTTGCCATCACCTGGCTGCACCCGATGGGCTCGCTCGACGACCAGTTGTTCCAGATCGAGGACTCCGATGCGCAGATCCTCGTGGTCGATGGCGTCACCTTCCGCGATCGCGGCGGCGAGCTCGCAGCGAAGGCTTCCGGACTGAAGACCGTGTTCACGCTCGGCCCAGCCGGCTACGGCGCCGACCTGTTGCAGGCGGTCGAGGCTGCTGGCAGCGCAAGTCCGAAAAGCTTCGCCGGTCACGACGACATTGCGATCTTGAACTATACCGGCGGCACGACAGGCAAATCCAAGGGCGCGCTCCGCCATCATCGCGAAAATAGCGGATCCGCCAACGCGATCCTCGCCGACTTCGAAATTCCCGACACCCCGCGCTACCTCACGGTCGCGCCGATCAGCCATGTCGCGGGGACCAAGGTGCTGCCGACGCTGATGCGCGGCGGCACCGTCCATATGCTGAAGGGGTTTGATCCCGAGGCCGTGTTCAAGACCATCGCGCGCGAGAGGATCAACTTCACGCTGTTCGTGCCGACCATGATCTATGTGATGCTGGATCATCCCGCGCTCGATAAGACCGATCTCTCCTCACTCGAACTTTTGCTCTACGGCGCATCAGCGATGTCGCCGAGCCGGCTGGTCGAAGGGATCGAGCGGATCGGGCCGGTGTTCTCGCAGCTCTACGGCCAGACCGAATGCTATCCGATCTCGGTGCTGCGCAAGACAGATCATGATCCGAAGACGCCGGAATTGTTCCTGTCCTGCGGCTTCCCGATCGCCGCCTGCCAAGTGAAGGTTCTGGACAATGACGACCAGGAGGTCGCAACCGGCGAGGCCGGCGAAATCTGCGTGCGCGCCCCCCATGTGATGGCCGAATACTGGAAGCGGCCGGACGCCACCGCCGAAACGCTGAAGAACGGCTGGCTGCACACCGGCGATATCGCACGCAAGGACGAACGCGGCTATATGTTCATCCTCGACCGCAAGAAGGACATGATCATCTCCGGAGGCTTCAACATCTTTCCACGCGAGGTCGAAGATGTGCTGTCGCAGCACGCCGATGTCGCGATGGTCGCCGTCGTCGGCGTGCCCGACGACAAATGGGGCGAGGCCGTTACCGCGATCGTGGTCGCGCGCGAGGGCGCGACGCCTGACGCCGACGAACTGATCAACCTCGTGAAGACGAAGAAGGGCTCGGCGCATGCACCGAAGCAGATCCAGTTCGTCAAGGAGCTGCCGATGACCGGCGTCGGCAAGGTCGACAAGAAGGTGCTGAAGGCCGGCTTCTGGGCCGGCCGCGACCGGTTAGTGGGCTAAGCGCAGTCCCGTCATCCTCAGGGGGACGGGTTGCTCTGATTCACCTATCAAACAGCTTGTTCAACTGTCGTCCCTGCGAAAGCAGGGACCCATACTCCGCGGCGGATGTGATGAAAGGGAGTCGTCGTCCCAGTGGTGCGCAACTATGACCTTCGGTGGTTATGGGTCCCTGCTTTCGCAGGGACGACACTGAATCTGTTGCGCAGCCACTGAGTCATACATTCACATCCTCTCAGGGTGACGGTGAAAGGACTGCGTCTGTGTGTGCCGTAGCAGCTCCGCCCAGCAACTGATCGAGCCGCTCGCGCAGCTGATCCTGGTGGTAGGGTTTTGCCAGCCGCGGCAGATCGATCTGGTTGCCGTCGGACAGTTCAGCATAACCGGTGGCGAGCAGGACGAGGAGAGCTGGCCGGACCTAGCGCGAGGCGGCGACGAGTTCGATGCCGGACATGCCGGGCATCATGTGATCGGTCATCATCAGGTCGATCGGCTGGTCGCTCCTGAGGATTTCGAGCGCACGCAGTCCGGAATTGGCACCGATCACGCGATGGCCGAGGTCTTCCAGCATCTCCGTGGTCGACATCGCGATCAGCGGATCGTCGTCGACGAACAGGATCACCGCGGAGCGCTTGACCTTTTGCGCCGCTGGCACAGGACTTTCCAATTCGGGGGCTGCCGTCGCGACCGGCAATACCAGCGTCGCCGTGGTACCCTGGCCGACCGTGCTCGCAAGCTGCAATGCACCGCCGAGCTGCACGGCGAGACCATGCGCCATCGACAGGCCGAGGCCGGTGCCCTTGCCCACCGGCTTCGACGAGAAGAACGGCTCGATCGCCCGCTTCAGGACATCGGGCGCCATGCCGGTGCCGGTGTCGACCACCGACAGCTTCAGGTAGTTGCCAGGCCGCAGCGATGGATCGCTTTTCGCCTGCCAAGCTACGAGCTTGATCTCGATCGAGCCGCCATCCGGCATCGCGTCCCGGGCATTGATCGCGAGGTTGAGGATCGCAAGCTCGAGCTGGTTGGTGTCGACACAGGCCGGCGGCAGTGCTTCCGGAATATCCAGCCGCAGCGCGATGCGCGGCCCGAGGGAGCGTTCGAGCAGGTCGCTCATGTCGCGCACCAGCGCACCGAGATCGACCGGGACCGCACGCAGATCCTGCTGGCGTGCGAACGCCAGCAGCCGCTGCGTCAGCGACGCACCACGCTCGGCGCCCTGCAGCGCGCCCTCGACCAGGCGGTGCAGGCGCGGATCCTTGGGCATGCGCTTGCGCAACAGATCGAGATTACCCATCACCGCCATCAAGAGATTGTTGAAGTCGTGCGCGACGCCGCCGGTGAGCTGGCCGATCGCCTCCATCTTCTGTGCGTGACGGAGCTGCTCCTGCGCCCTTTCGCGCGCGGCGACCTCCTTCATGAGATCGGCGGTGCGCTGCTCGACCCGGTGTTCCAGCGTCGCCGTGAGCTCGGCCAGCGCCGTGCGCTCGGCGGCGAGCTGCGCCAGCAGCGCCTCGCGCTCGATCTCCGCGGTCTTGCGCGCGGTAATGTCGGAGCAGACGCCGACCAGCGATTTGATGCTGCCGTCCGGTCGGCGCACCGCGCGGGCACGGACGTCGACCCAGTGCCGGGTGCCGTCGGACCAGATGTTACGGTACTCGATCTTGTAGTCCTCGCCGGTGCGCAGCGTATGCTCGACGGTCTCGCGACGGCGGTCGCGGTCGTCGGGATGAACCGCGTCCAGCAGATCCTGATAGGTGAAGGGCTCGTCGGCCGCCCGCCCGAAGAAGCGCTTGCAGGTCGCCGAGGCCTCGAGCTCGAAGTCGGGCATATGCAGTTCGAGCGCGCCAAGATGGCCGGCATTGACCGCGGTCTGCAGCAGGCCTTCGCTTTCGGTGAGGTCTTCGAGGATCGCACGGGACTGATATTGCCGGCGCCGGCCGCGCACGGCCGAGGCCACCAGGCTCACCAGCGAGTTCGGATGAAACGGACGTTCGATGAAGGTGACATTGCCGAGTGCGCGGCCGAGCCGCGCCGCGTCCGGATTGCGCTCGGGCCCGCCGCCCTCGCTCATCAGCACGATCGGGAAATCCGACCATGAGGGCTGCTCGTTCAGCCAGCGTGTGAGGCCGGTGAGGTCGGCGTCCCTGATCGCCTCATCCGCAATGATGGCGAGGCCCGCCCCGCTTGCGATCTGGCGCTCCAGCTCGGCGAGATCGCCACAGATATTGGCGTAGTAGCCGGCTTCCTTGATCAGGTGTGCGGTCTTCACGGCGTCCCGCCCGCTCGCTGCAAGGATGACCGCGCGTTCGGAGGACGGGCCAGGCCTCACGGCGATTGCCCTTGGGGCCGCGTAGCGTCGACACCGACCGGCACCACACCGCACAGCCGCCGGACGGGCTTGGCCGAAATGCCGACGGAGAGATCGATACGCGTCATGGACCCCCCTTACGAGAGCGCAACTCGTTCGCGCCCCTAAGCGTTCCCATCCGCTCGACTATTTTTGCAGGACAGACGAGGCCGCACGCCCTTCCCCGCATACGGAAGCGCTGGCCGGATTAGCGCGGCTCGATCACGAGACTCTGGACCGCCCGGCCGAAATAGCCGTGCTGGTCGGCAAGCCGCGACATCGCAAGCCCGGCACCGTCAGGTCCGATCCAGGACTCGCCGTCGAGTAGGATCCAGTCGCCGATCGGCTGGCGCGCAAGGTTCACCGTGAGATCGGCATTGATGAAGGTCCACTTCGCGAAATCGAGCGCCGGCGAGGTGCCGTTGGAGAAATCCGAGGCGACCACCGCGCGCATCGCCTGCGAGACCGCTGCACCTGCGATCAACGGATGGTCGACGCGAAACCAGATCGCGCCGGGCCCCGTCTGGCCGAAACGGCCGCGCGCGGCGCGCATCGAGATGCATCGCACGAACGGACTGTTGGCGAGATTGCCGGGCTCGACCATACATTGGTCGGGACCCGGCAGGTCGACCCGGAGGTCGGCGATCCCGGGCGGCAGCTCTGCTGGCTGCACCTTGATCTTCAGCACGCTGGCGGAGACCACGACGACGCCGTCGGCCTTGAGCCTGATGCCGCAGAGCTGAATCTTGCGGCCCTCGCGCAGGACCTCGCTCTCGATCGTGAGCGGGGCGACCGGCACGGGGCGCATCAGATCGATGGTCACACGCGCGACGTGCATCGGCACCGGGGTCGGAATGGCTTCGGCGGCCCAGACCACCAGCGCCGCCGGCGCGGAGCCGTGCTGCATCCGCGGGTCCCACGGACCCGCAGCATCGGGGCTGGTGACGACGCGATCGCCGTCAACGCGGAAGATCGGCTGCATCAGGTCAGCGGCGGGTCGATCGCCTCGTCATATTCTTTTTTGAACCGGGCGATCAGCTCGGCCGCGGGCAGCACCTTGGCGATGCTGCCGACGCCCTGGCCCGAACCCCAGATCTCCTTCCAGGCCTTCGGCTTGGCGCGCTCGCCGGAGGAATCGGTGCCGAAGCTCATCTTCGAGGGATCGGAGGTCGGCAGATTCTCGGGGTCCATGCCGGCCGCGACGATCGAGGGCTTCAGGTAGTTGCCGTGCACGCCGGTGAACAGGTTGGAATAGACGATGTCCTCGGCCGACGAATTGGTGATCATGCTCTTGTAGCCCTCGACCGCGTTCGCCTCCTGCGTCGCGATGAAGGCCGAGCCGATATAGGCGAAGTCGGCGCCGATGACGCGCGCGGCGCGGATCGCGCGACCGTTGGCGATGGTGCCCGACAGCGCGATCGGCCCGTCGAACCACGCCCGCGTCTCCGCCACGAACGGGAATGGCGAGATCGTGCCGGCATGGCCGCCGGCGCCGGCCGCGACCAGGATCAGGCCGTCGGCACCCTTCTCGATCGCCTTGTGGGCGAACTTCTGGTTGATGACGTCGTGGAAGACGATGCCGCCCCAGCCATGGACGGCCTGATTCAGTTCCTCGCGCGCACCGAGCGAGGAGATGATCATCGGCACCTTGTGCTTCTCGCAAAGCGCCATGTCGTGATCGAGCCGGTTGTTGGATTTGTGCACGATCTGGTTCACCGCGAACGGCGCCGACGGCCGCTCCGGATGGGCCTTATCGTAAGCGGCGAGCTCTTCCTTGATCCGGTACAGCCATTCGTCAAGCAGCTCCGGCGGCCGCGCGTTCAGTGACGGAAACGAGCCGACCACGCCGGCCTTGCACTGCGCGATGACGAGGTCGGGCACGGAGATGATGAACAGCGGCGCCCCGATCACGGGAAGAGACAGACGGCCCTTGAACAGAGCAGGCATGGACATTGGCGGCGGATCCTTCGGGTTATCGGACGGAAACGGACGGTTGGCCTGGAGATGCCGGACATCATACCAACAAGGCAATCTTTCCACTGTCAAGTATTGCGTTTGGGCGCTGCGAGATGAATGACAAAAGCTCACCCAGATGCTGCTTTTTTCTCAGGCATTCTGGTATCCCAGAGCCGGTTCAGCCAATCCGATGCAACGCTCGATGCGAAGCCTATTGGCAGAGCGCCCGTGTCACGAAATTTTCGGTCTTGCTGGTTGCCGTGCCGGCGACCGCATGCCGAGCACAGGCGGCCAGGCCTGGGCCCGACCGAAGCCAGGTGTTGCCAGCACCATCGACAGGGCAAGCCCTGCGATCACAACACGTGCACCCTCAACTTCGCAGGTCATCGAAAGCCGGCAAAGCCGACAACCGCTAGATCAGCTTCACTGCGACAACAAAGCCCAGCACCAGGACGATCGCGAAGATCGCGACCCACAGGCCGAGCCGCTTTTCCAGCTCCTTGCGGATGAAATCGCCATACCGGTTCAACACGACCGCGACGATGAAGAAGCGGCCGCCGCGTGCGACGATCGAGCACAGGATGAACAGCCAGATGTTGTAGCCGGCAAAGCCCGAGGTGATGGTCACGAGCTTGTAGGGGATCGGCGTCAGTCCCTTCACCAGGATGATCACTGCGCCCCACTGCGCATAGGAGGCGCGGAACGCGTCCATCTTGTCGGTGAGACCGTAGAGATGGATCAGCCACTGCCCGAGCGAGTCGTAGAGCAGCGCGCCGATCGCGTAGCCGAGCACGCCGCCGGCGACGGAGGCGACGGTGCAGATCGCCGCGAACCACCACGCCCGCTTCGGCCGCGCCAGTGACATCGGCAGCAGCATGATATCGGGAGGTATCGGGAAGAAGGAGCTCTCAGCGAAGGCGACGGCCGCGAGAATCCAGAGTGCGTAGGGCTTGTCGGCGGCGCCGATGCACCAGTCGTAAATCCGTTTCAGCATGGCCGCGATGAACCATCATGGAGCGGATTTGTCCATGCCGGTTATCGGCTGATTTTCGGGCGATCTACGACCGCCCTTTGCGCAGGCGGTTTTCCAGCGCGTCGATTCGACGCCGAACAACGGGAACGGGAGCGGATTTGGGCAATTTGACCGGTGATTTCGGCAGCTTCTCGGCGATTCCGAGCAGACGCTCGCGGCGCTCCATCTCGTGCCAGACATCCTCCGGCTTGATGCCGGTTGAAGCCCACAGGACGGTCAGATTGTAGAGCAGATCGGCGCTTTCACGGACCACGGCATCGGACTTGCCGCTGACGGCGTCGATCGCGACCTCGATCGCTTCCTCGGCGAGCTTCTTGGCCATCTTGGCCGGACCGCGCTGAAACAGCCGTGCCGTGCGCGAAATTGCCGGATCAAGATCCCTGGCCGCGATCACCGCCTGATAAAGCCGCTCGATCGAATCATTCATGCGTCCAGCCTAATCGAAACTCGTCGCCAGCGTGTTAACGGCTTGCTTGACAACTAAAAAATCCACCGGCCGGGCGGCCGGTGGATTCGATCTTTGTGACAGTTGTGAGAACCGTTGACGGGTCGCGTCAGTACGGCTGGTACGACAGCCCCGACCGGTTGTAGCCGCCGCCATAGCCGCTGCCATAATAGGCCGGACCGCCACCATAATAGGCGGGACCACCACCGTAATAGCCCGGGCCACCGCCGCCGTAGTAGCCGTAGGCGTCATAGTCGGCGCGACGGTTCTGCGACGCGATAATCGCGATGCCTGTGCCGACGATGCCGGCGAACGCGGCTGCCGCCGCGGCACCACCTCCGCCGCCACGATAGTAACGGCGCCGCGCGCTGATATCAGTCGCACCGCTCGTGCCGTGTGACATGGTTACAGTCGCGGACTTGCCCGCTGCAGCTGAGCCCGCAGACGCCATCGTCGGCTCAACGGCCGTCAGCGCCACCGCGGCGATTGTCGCCAGCGTGGCTGCGCGGCCAACGGACGAAAAAGCACCCTTTCGCGCAAACATCGCAATCATCCTTTGTGGAAGCCGGCCCCGATGGGCCTTCGATAGCTAACCACCGGCTTTAGATTAGGTTCCGCAAACCAAATGCAAGCTGAACGGACCGGGGCAACATCGTGGCAGTCATCGGTCATTCACCTGCCCTGAGGCAGAATGCCGTTAAATTGACGCTTGCCATGACGCATTCGATGTCATGAAACAGGCGCCGCTGGCGCGGCACTTTGTCTCGCCCCCGGATGGCATGATGCAGGCAAATCGGACCACAGCTCTCCGCTTGATGCTGGCCCTTGTGATCGGGCTTGCGGGTGGCGCGTGGCCCGCAGCAGCGCCGTTGCGCGCCGCGAGCGATCCGCTACCGCCGCTCGCCATCCAGTTCACGCTCGACCGGCCGCTCGATGCCGCCGCAGCACCGTTCGTGATGGCGGCAGTGGGCGGCCTGTTCAGCGCCGAAGGCCTTTCCGTCGGCACCAACATCGCCACCGGTTCGGCTGATGCGATCGCGCGCGTCGCCGGCGGCGCGAGCGACTTCGCCCTCGTCGACATCAACGCGCTGATCAGGTTTCGCGACACGCCGGGTGCCGCGCCCGTGAAGGCGGTGTTCGTGCTGTTCAACCAGGCGCCCTACGCGATCATCGCCCGCAAGAGCCGCGGCATCAGGGGGCTGTCGGACATCCAGGGCAAAACCCTCGGCGTCGCCGAGGGCGATTTGTCGATCCGGCTGTGGCCCGCCGTCGCCAGGCAGAACGGCATCCAGTTGGGAAGCGTCAAGCAGAACAGCATCAGCGCCGCGGTGCGCGAGCCGATGCTGTCGGCCGGCCAGGTCGAAGCCGTGACTGGCTTCTCTTATTTGTCGGCGATCAATCTGCGGGATCGCGGCGTGCCGGCCGACGATCTGGCCGTACTGCGCTTCGCCGACTATGGCTGTGAGGCCTATGGCTTCGCCGTGATCGTCAGCCCGCGACTTGCCGCGGCGAAGCCCGACGCGGTGAAGGGTTTTGTGCGGGCGGTGATCGGCGGCACCAACCTCACGCTCAAGGACCCCGCGCGCGCGACGACCGAGGTGGTCAGCCGGATGGATGGCGGTTCGGCCGAACTGGAGCAGGAACGGCTGCGCGCGATCATCCGCGACAACATCCTGACCGGCGAGGTCAGGCGCAACGGCATCGGCGGCGTCGATCCGGCGCGCTTCGAGCGATCGGTCGACCAGCTCGCGGAGGATTTCAAATTCCAGAAGCGGCCGCACGTCACGGACATCTTCGACGAGTCATTCCTGCCGCCGCGGGATGACCGGCTGATCAACTGAGCAAAACGCGCTCTCGCCGCTGGCCCTCGATGGCGAACCCTGATTAAATTGCATCCCGCCTGATCGGGCGGTGATCGCCTTTGAGAGTCCCGCCGGCATGTCCATGCTCCGCCTCTATACCCGCGTCCTGGAACTGCTCGGCAAGGAAGCGCGGCTCGGCTGGATCCTCGCTGCCGCCAATCTGCTGCTCGCCGGCGCGCAATTCGCCGAGCCGGTGTTGTTCGGCAAGATCGTCGACGTGTTGTCGGGCAGGCCCGCCACCGGCCTGTTCGCGACCTCCTCACCATGGCCGCTGCTGGTGGCCTGGGCGGCGTTCGGCCTGTTCACGATCGGCTGCAGCGCAGTCGTGGCGCTGCAGGCCGACCGGCTGGCGCACCGCCAGCGCCAGGCCGTGCTGACCGGCTATTTCGAGCACATCATGCAGCTGCCGCTGACCTTCCATTCCGGCACCCATTCGGGCCGGCTGATGAAGGTGATGCTGAACGGCACCGACGCGCTGTGGCGGCTCTGGCTCGGCTTCTTCCGCGAGCATTTCGCCGCGATCATGTCGCTGATCGTGCTGCTGCCGCTCGCGCTCTACATCAACTGGCGGCTGGCGATCCTGTTGTTCGCGCTCTGCGTCGTCTTCACCGTGCTGACCACGCTGGTGGTGCGCAAGACCTACGGCATGCAGAGCGAGGTCGAGGCCTATTACAGCGACCTGTCGGCGCGCGCCTCCGACGCACTCGGCAATGTCGCGCTGGTGCAGAGCTTCGTGCGAATCGATTCCGAGGTGCAGGGCCTGCGCTTCGTTGCCGAGAAGCTGCTCGCGGTGCAGATGCCGGTGCTGTCGTGGTGGGCATTGGTCACCGTCATCACCCGCGCCTCCACCACGATCACGGTGCTCGCGATCTTCACCGTCGGCATCGCGCTGCACGAGCAGGGCCTGACCTCGGTCGGCGAGATCGTGATGTTCGTGTCGTTTGCCACCATGCTGATCCAGAAGCTCGAGCAGGTGGTGGGCTTCATCAACAGCGTGTTCATGGAAGCGCCGCGCCTGCAGGAATTCTTCGACGTGCTCGATGCGGTGCCGACAGTGCGCGACCGGCCCGGCGCGGTCGATCCCGGAAGGCTCTCCGGCCTGATCGAGTTCAACGACGTCTCGTTCTCTTATGACGGCAAGCGGCCGGCGATCGAGGATCTCTCTTTCACCGCGCTGCCCGGCCAGACCATCGCGCTGGTCGGGCCGACCGGCGCCGGCAAATCCACCGCGATCGCGCTGCTGCATCGCGCCTTCGATCCGCAATCCGGCATCATCGAGATCGACGGTATGGATATACGCGCGCTGAAGCTAACGGCGCTGCGGCGGAACATCGGCGTCGTGTTCCAGGAAGCGCTGCTGTTCAACCGCTCGATCGCCGAGAATTTGCGCGTCGGCAAGCCCGACGCGACCGACGAGGAACTGCGTACCGCTGCGGCGCGCGCGCAGGCGCTGGATTTCATCGAGCGCAGCGAAAAGAAATTCGACACCCATGCGGGCGAACGCGGCCGCATGTTGTCCGGCGGCGAGCGGCAGCGGCTGTCAATCGCGCGCGCGCTGTTGAAGGATCCGCCGATCCTGATCCTGGACGAGGCGACCAGCGCGCTCGACGCCGTCACCGAGGCCAAGGTGAACGCGGCTCTCGATGAAGTGATGAAGGGGCGCACCACATTTGTGATCGCGCACCGCCTCTCCACGATCCGCTACGCGACGCGCATCCTGATGTTCGACCAGGGACGGGTGATCGAAAGCGGAACTTTCGATGAACTGGTCGCAAAAGGCGGCCGGTTTGCCGATCTCGCGCGCGCCCAGTTCATGGTACAGGAGGAGCAACGGGCCGGCATCGAGGCTCCATAATTCCGGCTTTCCAATTGAGGCGGCTGCCGAAATTCAGCCGATTTCGTCCACGATTTAATTATCCGGCCCCTGTTCTCCGCTGCCGCTCCGGTATAGGTTTGCACCGCCGCGAAGCGGCTCCCGGACAGGCTTGAAACCCGAACGTCATATCGCAAAGACCTCCTTGTTGAAGGCGGGTCTCAAAGGACCGGAACCGGACTCGTGCAATTTCTTCGCCCGCTGCGGCACAACCCGTCATTGAAATGGATTCTAGCCGCGGCGATGCTCGTCATCGCAACGCCGCGCATGGCCCAGGCCGAGGCGCTGCTAGTGGTCGAAGCCGACACCGGAAAGGTGCTGCAGGCCGACAATGCGACGATGCCGTGGTATCCGGCCTCGCTCAGCAAGATGATGACGGCCTATGTGACGCTGAAGGCAGTCAAGGACGGCCGCGTCTCGCTCGACACGCTGGTCACGGTGTCGCCGATCGCGGCCTCGCAATCGCCCTCGAAGATGGGCCTGCGGCCCGGCACCCAGGTCACCATCGACAACGCGCTGAAGATGATGCTGGTGAAGTCGGCCAACGACATGGCCGTGGTGCTGGCTGAAGGCGTCGGCGGCTCGATCGACGGCTTCGCGGCGATGATGAACGACAGCGCCCAGAAGCTCGGAATGACGCAAACGAGCTACGTCAACCCGAACGGCCTGCCCGCCGACGGCCAGATCACCTCGGCGCGCGACCTCGCGATCCTCGCCCGCGGCATCATTCGCGACCTGCCTGAATACGAGTATTTCGTCCACATCCCGTCGATCCGGTTCGGCCGCCGGATCACGCAAAACTTCAATCGCCTGATCGGGCGCTATCCGGGTGCCGACGGCTTCAAGACCGGCTTCATCTGCGCGTCCGGCTACAATCTCGTTGCGTCGGCGACACATGACGGCAAGCGATTGATCGCCGTCGTGCTCGGCGCGTCCTCGGGAAAAATGCGTGCGGTCCGCGCCGCGCAATTGCTGGATCGCGGCTTTGCCAATAACGGGCTGGCCTGGCTGCGTCCCTCGCTCGGCACCGTCGACAATCTGGTGCCGATCGATGCCTCGCCGCCGAACCTGCGCGACGAGATGTGCGGCAGCAAGCACAAGCGGCCGGCCAGCGACGAGGACGAGGACACCGTGGCCAGCAGCGCCGGCAGTTCAGCCACCAATGGCGAGGGGAGTGCTGCGACCTTCTTCGCCGCAGGCCTGCAAGCCGCGATGCCGAAGCCGTCCGAACTGCTGGCGTTGCCGCCCGCGCCGTCGGAGCCGATCGTGGTCTATACCGGTCCGACCAGGACCGGCACCGCACTGATCGCGGCGGTCGCGGCCGACAGCGAGAAGGAGCAGCCGGTCAGGCGCGGCAAGCGCGTCCGTGTCGTCGCCAGGGCCAGCAAGCCGGACGCGGCGGCCGATGCCAAGGGTGACGCAAAGCCGGCGGCAGCAAAGCCCGTGCGCCATGCCAACGCGAAGCCCGATTCCGCAGCTGCGAAGCAGGCCGCGGACAAGCCTGCTGCCACCGCGGCAGCAAAGCCCGCTGCTTCGAAGCCGAAAGCCGCGGCAAAACCGAAGACCGAGGCCAAGCCGGCAAGCTAGCGGGGCTCCGGCTCTTCACCATTCAATGCGTCGATAGCGCGCAGCGGCTTGCCATCGGCCGCGGCATCGCTTCATACTGCCGAAAACAACGCGGCCAAGCCCGAAAAGCAAGTCCGAAAACCCGGAAGCAATCCGGGACATCAGGCAATATCACGAGAGGGGAATGACCACCATGGAGCGCATCTGGCTCAAGCATTATCCGGCCGGCGTGCCCGCCGATATCGACATGACGCAATATTCGTCGCTGGTCGAGTTGCTGGAAGAGAGCTTCAAGAAGTACGCCGACCGCAAGGCGTTCATCTGCATGGACAAGTCGATCACCTATCGCGAGCTCGACCAGATGTCGACGGCGCTCGGCGCCTATCTGCAGAGCAAGGGCCTGCAGAAGGGCGCGCGCGTCGCGCTGATGATGCCGAACGTGCTGCAATATCCGGTCGCGACCGCCGCCGTGCTGCGCGCCGGATATGCCGTGGTCAACGTCAATCCGCTCTACACCCCGCGCGAGCTCGAGCATCAGCTCAAGGATTCCGGCGCCGAGGCGATCGTCGTGCTGGAGAATTTCGCCACCACCGTGCAGAAGGTGCTGCCTAACACCGCCGTCAAGCACGTCATCGTCGGCAGCATGGGCGACCTGCTCGGCATCAAGGGCGTGATCGTCAACCTTGTGGTGCGCAAGGTGAAGAAGATGGTGCCGGCCTATTCGATCCCCGGCGCCGTCGGCTTCAACGAGGCACTGTCGGCCGGCCGCGGCCTGAAGTTCAACAAGCCGCAGATCGGGGCCGATGACGTCGCCTTCCTGCAATATACCGGCGGCACCACCGGCGTCTCCAAGGGCGCCACCCTGCTCCACCGCAACATCCTGGCCAACGTGCTGCAGAACGATGCCTGGCTTCAGCCGGCGTTGAAGAAGCCGCCGATCGTCGACAACATGATCATCGTTTGTGCGCTGCCGCTCTATCACGTGTTTGCGCTGACCGCCTGCTACCTCTTGGGATTGCGGACCGGCAGCACAAATCTTTTGATCCCCAACCCACGTGACATGGCCGGCTTCATCAAGGAGCTGTCGAAGTACCAGGTCAGCTTCTTCCCAGCGGTCAACACGCTTTACAACGGCCTGTTGAACACGCCCGGCTTCGACAAGCTCGACTTCTCCAAGCTGAAGATCGCCAATGGCGGCGGCATGGCAACGCAAAAGCCGGTTGCCGAGAAGTGGCTGAAAGTCACAGGCACTTCGTTGTCGGAGGGATATGGCCTGTCGGAGACCTCGCCGACGCTGACGTGCAATCCCGCCACAATCGACAAATTCTCTGGAACGATCGGCCTGCCCGTTCCTTCGACATGGCTTTCGATCCGCGACGATGACGGCAACGAATTGCCGATCGGCGAAGCCGGCGAGATCTGCGCCAAGGGACCGCAGGTGATGGCGGGTTACTGGAACAGGCCTGAAGAGACCGCAAAGGTGATGACCGCGGACGGCTACTTCCGCACCGGTGACATCGGCATCATGGACGAGCAGGGCCAGACCAGGATCGTCGACCGCAAGAAGGATATGATCCTGGTCTCCGGCTTCAACGTCTATCCGAACGAGATCGAGGAAGTGCTCGCGAGCCATCCAGGCATCCTCGAATGCGCCGTGATCGGCGTGCCGGACGCAAGGTCCGGCGAGGCGGTCAAAGCCTTCGTGGTCAAGAAGGACCCGAACCTCACGGCCGATGATATCATCAAGTTCAGCGCCACCCAGCTCACCGGCTACAAGGTGCCGAAGCAGATCGAGTTCAGGACCGACCTTCCGAAGACCAATGTCGGCAAGATCCTGCGCCGCGAGCTGCGCGACGAGAAGAAGGCGGCTGCCTGAGACACGCGGCGCGGGCGTCGAACCATGACCGACGCGCGCGTCGCAACGCCGGCTGAGGTCCTCGCGTTCTGGCGCGAGGCCGACCGCGACCGCTGGTACAGGCGCGATGACGCGTTCGATGTGGCGGTCCGCGACCGCTTCCGCGTCACCTGGCAGAAGGCCGCTGCCGGCGAGCTGTCGTCATGGGAAGCCAGCGATGACGGCGCCGTCGCACTGACCCTCGTGCTGGACCAGTTTCCCCGCAACATGTTTCGCGACAACGCGCTGACCTTTTCCAGCGATCCGATGGCGCGCGAGGTCGCCGGTCGCGCGATCGACCGCGGCGTCGATGCACGGGTCGATCCGTTGTTGCGCGAATTCCTCTATCTGCCTTTCATGCATTCGGAGTACCTCGCCGACCAGCAGCGCTGCGTCGCGCTGTTTCGGGCATACGGCGGTCATTCCGACAATCTCGGATTTGCCGAGGACCACGCCGATATCATCCGCCGGTTCGGCCGTTTCCCGCACCGTAACCGCGTCCTGGGCCGGGCGACGACGCCCGAAGAACAGGCATTCCTGGACAATGGCGGGTTTTCCGGCTGATGACGGAACAGTGACCATTCTCCGCCATTGCCGTTTCCGTCCCAGCCAATATTGTGCCGTCCGACCGCCGGGTTTAAGACAATTCCGCACACCGAGGGAGAATGACGATGACGATCAATGTTGGCGACAAGCTGCCGGAAGCCAAGTTTCGCGTGATGACCGCCGAAGGGCCGCAGGTCAAAACCACCGACGACATTTTCAAGGGCAAGAAGGTCGCCCTGTTCGCGGTGCCCGGCGCCTACACCGGCACCTGCCACAAGATGCATCTGCCGAGCATCTTCCTCAACGCCTATGCCATCAAGAACAAGGGCATCGACAGCATCGCGATCGTCTCGGTCAACGACGCCTTCGTGATGAACGCCTGGAAGCGCGACACCGACCAGCGCGACGAAGCCACCTTCCTCGCCGACGGCAATGCCGACTTCACCAAGGCGATCGGCATGGAGCTCGACGCCTCCGGCAACGGGCTCGGCATCCGCTCCCATCGCTACTCGATGCTGGTCGAGGACGGCGTGGTGAAGAAGCTCAACAAGGAGCCGGCTCCGGGCAAGGTCGAAGTCTCCGGCGGCGATACGCTGCTCGGGCAGCTCTGAGCTGAGCGACGAATTCTTCCCTTCTCCCTTGTGGGAGAAGGTGGCGCGGACGCAGTCCACGACGGATGAGGGGTCTCTATCCGCGGAGACAGACCCCTCACCCGGCTTCGCTTCGCGAAACCACCCTCTCCCACAAGGGGAGAGGGTACGATCGCTACCCCTTCGGCTTCGCCATCGCCACGCCATCGCGCGCGAGCTGATCGGCGCGTTCGTTCTCGGCGTGGCCGGCGTGGCCCTTGATCCAGTGCCAGCGCACCTCGTGCGGCTTCAGCGCGGCGTCGAGGCGCTGCCACAGCTCGACATTCTTGACCGGCTTCTTGTCCGATGTGCGCCAGCCATTGCGCTTCCAGCCGTGGATCCATCCGGTGATGCCCTGGCGGACATACTGGCTGTCGGTGGTGAGGTCGACGCTGCAGGGCTTCTTCAATGCTTCCAGCGCCGAGATCGCCGCCATCAGCTCCATACGGTTATTGGTGGTATGGGCCTCGCCGCCCTTCAATTCCTTTTCGGTGTCGCCGAATTTCAGGATCGCGCCCCAGCCGCCCGGTCCCGGATTTCCGGAGCAGGCACCATCGGTGAAAACAATGACATGCGGCTTGTCGCTCACGCCGCGCATCCTGCCGGCGTGATGCCGTAGTCGCGCAAGTTTGCGACATTCTGCTGGAAACGCAGCTTGCGAACATATTCCAGCGGGTCCTTCGGCTGCACCAGCGCGCCCTCGGGCACGTTGAGGAAATCAACCAGGCGCGTGAGCAGGAAACGCATCGCAGCGCCCCGCGCCAGCAGCGGCAGCGCAGCCTCCTCGGCCGCCGACAACGGCCGTTCGCGGCCGTAAGCGTTGAGCAGCGCACGCGCCTTGGTGACGTTGAAGGAATGATCCGGCTCAAAACACCAGGCGTTCAGGCAGATCGCGACGTCGTAGGCCAGAATGTCGTTGCAGGCGAACGGGAAGTCGATCAGCCCCGACAGTCTGTCGCCAAGGAAGAACACGTTGTCAGGAAACAAATCGGCATGGATGACGCCGACCGGCAAATCGCTCGGCCAGCACGCTTCGAGATGATCGAGCTCGCGCGCGATGAAGTCGTGCAAGCCTGCCTGCACACCGTCGGCGCGCGCGGCGGCGAGATCGAACAGCGGTCGCCAGCCGCCGACCGACAGCGGATTCTCGCGGACCATCGGGAAGTCGCGCCCGGCAAGGTGCATTTTGGCGAGCGCCTCGCCGACGCCGGCGCAGTGCGCCACGTTCGGCCGCCGCGGCCAGACGCCTTCGAGGAAGTTGATGATCGCCGCCGGCCGATTGGCCAGCCGGCTCGTGACCTCGCCGCTGCGATTCCTGGCCGGCTGCGGGCAGGAGACGCCGCGCTCGGCGAGATGCGCCATCAGCGACAGGAAATACGGCAGGTCGTCCTCCGCCACGCGCTTCTCATAGAGCGTGAGGATGTAGGCGCCCTGGCTGGTGTGCAGCAGGAAGTTCGAATTCTCGACGCCTTCGGCGATGCCCTTGTAGGACAGCAGTTCGCCGATGTCGTAACGCTTGAGGAATTCCGCGAGATCTTCGGCGGCAACGTCGGTGTAGACCGCCATATGGCTTATTCCGCAGCGGCAGCGTCGGGCCGCAGCGAACGCGGCAGCGGGAAGAACTCGTTCTCCTCCGCGGCCGAGACCGTCTCCACGTGAAGCTCGTAGCGCTCGGCGAAGGCGCCCATGATCTCCTCGACGATCACCTCCGGCGCCGATGCGCCCGCGGTGATGCCGAGGCTCCTGATGCCCTCAAACCGGCTCCAGTCGATGTCGCTGGCCCGCTGGGCCAGCACTGAAACAGGACAGCCCTCGCGCTCGGCGACCTCGCGCAGACGCTGCGAGTTCGACGAGTTCGGCGCACCGACCACGATCAGGGCGTCGACCACCGGAGCCACCTTCTTGACCGCGAGCTGGCGGTTGGTGGTGGCGTAGCAGATGTCTTCCTTGTGCGGCCCGTTGACGTTCGGGAAGCGCTGCTTCAGGAGCGCCACGATCTCCGCGGTGTCGTCGATCGACAGCGTGGTCTGGGTCACAAAGGCGAGGTTGTTCGGATCCTTCGGGGTGAAGGTTTTGGCATCCTCGGCGGTCTCGATCAGGGTCACGGCGCCGACCGGCAGCTGGCCCAGGGTACCAACCACCTCCGGGTGGTGCGAATGCCCGATCAGCAGGATTTCGCGGCCGCGCTTGAAGTGGATCGCCGCCTCGCGGTGGACCTTGGTCACCAGCGGGCAGGTCGCGTCCAGCGAGAAGAAATTGCGCGATTTGGCCTCGGCCGGAACCGATTTGGGAACCCCGTGCGCGGAAAACACCACCGGCGCATTGGTATCGTCAGGGATTTCGGCCAGTTCCTCGACGAAAATGGCACCCTTGGTCCTCAGGCTATCCACCACATACTTGTTATGGACGATCTCGTGCCGGACATAGACCGGGGCGCCATAGATGGTGAGCGCCCGTTCCACCGTGTCGATGGCGCGAACCACCCCGGCGCAGAAGCCACGCGGGGAACAAAGCACGATTCTGAGGTCGGGTTTTTTCGCTGACATTGGGGCAATCTCGGGACCGAATCACCCCTCGCCGGCGGGCGGGGAACGGCCAATTCGCATAAGGACTTGGGACTGCATTCGGGCGCTGTCAAGGCGATTTTACTGGCCCATTGCGCCATTCCCCCCTCAGGGCTTATATAGTCGCCATAATTCCCGTCATCACCGATGACTACCAGCTTCGCCTCGCAGAGGTGGGCGAAGCGCAAAGGAGATTTGCCATGAGCAACGCACCGCTGATGCCGAAGGCAACTGCCGTGTGGCTGGTTGATAATACCGCTCTGACCTTCGATCAGGTGGCCGATTTCACCAAGATGCACCCCCTGGAGGTGCGCGCCATCGCCGACGGCGACGCCGCCCAGGGCATCAAGGGCATGGACCCGATTTCGAACGGCCAGCTGACCCGCGAGGAGATCGAAAAAGGCGAGCGCGACCCGAACTACCGCCTCAAGCTCGAGGAGAGCAAGGTGGTGCTGCCGACCGCCGCCAAGAAGAAGGGCCCGCGTTACACCCCGGTGTCGCGCCGCCATGAGCGACCGAGCGCGATCCTCTGGCTGGTGCGCAACCATGCCGAGCTGAAGGACGCCCAGATCATGCGCCTGGTCGGCACCACCAAGACCACGATCGCCAGCGTGCGCGACCGCACCCACTGGAACGCCTCGACGCTGACGCCGATGGACCCGGTGACGCTCGGCCTGTGCTCGCAGATCGAGCTCGATTTCGAGGTGCAACGTGCCGCCAAGGAAAAGCCGACCGCCGCGGTCTATGGCGGCGCGACGCTGCTGCCGGCCTCCGAGACCACCCGCAAGGAGCCGGAATACGAGCCGTCCGAGCGGCAGCAGGAAGATCTCAACGTCGACGCCGTGTTCGCCAAGCTGAAGACGATCGGCGGCAACAAGAAGGCCGACGACGACGAGGAGTAAACGCGGTCCACGCGTTCGATTTCTGGACGACGAAACGCGGCGGGGCAACCTGCCGCGTTTTTGTTTGTGGGAAACCCTCGCCTAGTGCACGTCCGGATGGTTCATCATGTATTCGCCGAGGTCGCGCTGCTTGCGATCGGTGCGCGCTTCGGCGTTTTGGCGCTGGACGTCGCGGTCCTTGCGGCAGGCGACGTATTCGGGCGAGCCGATTTTCACCGTGCCATTGGCCTGGCAGTACTGGTCGTCGTCGCCCATGCTTTCCGCGACCGGTGACCGCCCGCGCTCGAGGCAGCCGGCAAGCAGCGGCAGCGCGAGCAGCAGTGCAAGGGGTGCGCGTGCGGTAAAAGATCGCATCCGGGGGTCCGCATCTCGTGGCGACATGACGTGTGAGGCCGGGAATGACCCGGTAATCCATCAAAATCAAGGCCATTTTGCTTCCAAATGCATCCTGCCTGCGCCCCGCGCATCACGCCGGGACACATTTTCGGCAGCGCGCAGAGTGTGAACCACCTCTCAATCAAGACTAATGATTCCATATAGATTGCATTCCTAAGTTGCAGTCGGCGGCGCAACGAATTCCACGTTTTCGTCTCACCGTTTCAACGATGGAGTTTTCACTATGGACGTCCTTGCAGATTTCCAACTCACTTCCGTATCCGGGCGCATTCCGTCGATCGCGCCGGTCACACAGGCCGGCTTGCCCGTGAGCCCGCTTGGGTCGCTGGTCCATCTTCCCGGCACCTGGAAGGGCCGCGGCTTCAACCAGATCTGGCGGCCGTTTCACGGCTCGCAGGACCGCTTCCTTGAATTGAACGAAACCATCGAGACGCTGGAGTTCGAAGCGATCCCCGGTGACATTCCCAATCGCGGCCTGCTGCAGGCCGACATCAACCTGCACGGTGTACGCTATCTGCAGCAGATCCAGGACGCCCATGTGCTCGGGCCGAACGGCAAGCTCGCCGGCCTCCATATCGAACCGGGCATCTGGCTCTCCACGCCGCCGACCAGCAATCCGCTCGATCCGGCCACCGTCGCGCGGATGGCCAGCATCCCGCACGGCACGACGCTGGTCGCGCAAGGCGGCACGCTGCCGGTGATCAATCACGCGCCGCCGATCACGCCGGTCAGCATCACGCCTTTCACCATCGCGCCGCCGCACGCGCCGATCCAGTTTCCCGAAACCAATCTCGGCGTCCCCAGTCAATTCCGCACCCCGCACGCCGATATTCCCAACGTGACGCAGGCGATGGTCAACAATCCGAACATCGTGCTGAGCCACGCGATCGCGGGGCAGAACATCATCTCGACCACGACGCTGAGGGTCTCGACGACGCCGCTCAATCCGCCCGCGACCGGCGGCGGCACCTCCAACATCGCGTTCCTGCAGGGCGCAGCCGGCGGCCCGAACGCGCAATCGGTCACCGTCGAGGCCACCTTCTGGATCGAGACCGTCAAGGAGCCGAACGGCACGACCAAGCTTCAGCTGCAATACACCCAGACGGTGCTGCTGAATTTCAACGGGCTGAGCTGGCCGCACGTCACGGTGGCGACGCTGGTGAAGGTGTAGGCTTTCTCCTCCCGTCATTGCGAGCGAAGCGAAGCAATCCACCTATCCGCGAACGCGGTGACAATGGATTGCTTCGTCGCTTCGCTCCTCGCAATGACGAGGAGCAAGCTGGCGTTACTCACACCCTGCCCTTCAACGCATCGCCGATTTCGTCGAGCACCTTGGGATCCTCAATCGTCGCCGGCATGGTCCAGGGATCGCCGTCGGCGATCTTCTTGATGGTGCCGCGCAGGATCTTGCCGGAGCGGGTCTTCGGCAGCCGCGCCACGGTGATCGCGAGCTTGAACGCCGCTACCGGCCCGAGCTTGTCGCGCACCAGCGCCACGACCTGCTTCTCGACCTCGGCAGGCGTTGTCGTCACGCCGGCCTTCAGCACCAGGAAGCCACAGGGCACCTCGCCCTTGATCGCATCCTTGATGCCAAGCACGGCGCATTCGGCGACATCGGAATGCGAGGCAAGGATCTCCTCCATGCCGCCGGTAGAGAGGCGGTGACCGGCGACATTGATGATGTCGTCGGTGCGGCCCATCACCCAGATGTAGCCGTCCTCGTCCTTGTAGCCGGCATCCGACGTCTTGTAGTAGCCGGGGAATTCAGAGAGGTAGGCCTCCTTGAAGCGATCGTCCTGCTGCCACAATGTCGGCAGGCAGGCCGGCGGCATCGGCAGCTTGATCACGATCGAACCCATGGTGCCCGCGGGCAACGGCCTTGCCGCTTCATCCACCACGTCGACCTGATAGCCCGGCATCGGCACTGTGGGCGAGCCGTGCTTGACCGGCAGCATGCCCAAGCCCACCGGATTGCCGGCGATGCACCAGCCGGTCTCGGTCTGCCACCAGTGATCGATCACGGGCACTTTCAGCTGCGCTTCCGCCCACGCCACCGTCGGCGGATCGGCACGTTCGCCGGCAAGGAAGAGGGTGCGGAAGCTCGAGAGATCGTACTGCCGGATGAACTTGCCTTCCGGGTCCTCCTTGCGGATGGCGCGGAACGCGGTCGGCGCGGTGAAGAAGGCGACCGCCTTGTGCGCGCTGATGACGCGCCAGAACGCGCCCGCGTCGGGCGTCCCGACCGGCTTGCCCTCATACATGATCGAGGTCGCGCCATGGAGCAGCGGGCCATAGACGATGTAGCTATGGCCGACCACCCAGCCGATATCAGAGCCGCACCACCAGACCTCACCGGGCTTGACGCCGTAGAGATTGTACATCGACCATTTCAGCGCGACGAGATGTCCGCCATTGTCTCGCACGACGCCCTTCGGGATTCCCGTCGTGCCCGACGTGTAGAGGATGTAGAGCGGATCGGTCGCGAGCACCGGAACGCACGGCGCGGCCTTGCCGGCCTCGAGCGCCGCGCGGCACAAGGTTGCCCAATCGTGATCGCGGCTCGCGGCCAGTTCGCAACCGTGCTGCGGCCGCTGCAGGATGATGCAGGCCTCGGGCTTGACGCTGGCGAGCCGGATCGCCTCGTCGAGCAGCGGCTTGTATTGCACGATGCGCCCGGGCTCGAGCCCGCAGCTCGCCGAGAAGATCAGCTTCGGCCTGGCGTCGTCGATGCGGCTCGCCAGCTCCTTTGCCGCGAAGCCGCCGAACACCACGCTGTGCACGGCGCCGATCCGCGTGCAGGCGAGCATCGCGATCACCGCCTCCGACACCATCGGCATATAGAGGATGACGCGATCGCCCTTGGCCACGCCGAAATCCTGCATGACCGCGGCGAGGGTCTGCACCTCCTTCAACAACTCGGCATAGGTGAATGTCGTGATCGCGCCGGTGAGCGCGGAATCGTGGATCAGCGCGACCTGGTCGCTACGGCCGCCCGCGACGTGGCGATCCAGCGCGTTGTAGCAGGTGTTGACGACCGCGCCGGTGAACCAGCGTCCATAAGGACCCATGGTGGGATCGAAGACCTTCTTCGCCGGCTCGACCCAGTCGATCTCACGCGCCGCTTCCGCCCAAAACCCTTCTGGGTCTCGAAGCGAGCGGGCATGCACCTCATGATACCGGCTGTTGTCTTGAATGTTCATGGCGTCTCTCCCGGCGCGAACGCGCGTCTTTTGCCGACCATTGTCACGGGAAGCGCTGGCGTTTCAAGCCGAAATCCTTCCGACTAATATCCGTCGGCTCCATTGATCTGCCGCAACCGCTCCCGCATCGCCTTTTGCAGGTCATAGCCGGGCTTGCCGAATTCGACATTGCGGCGAGCGATGAACTGGTCCTGATCGCGCTGCAGCTCGCGCGCCTGACGCGGGCTTTGGGCTTCGCGGATCGCCCGAACGATCGATGCGTTGATCTCGCGGTCGATGTCGGCGAGCTCAGGACTGGCGCAGATCGCCTTCTCCACCGCGCGGCGCGCCTTGCGGCAATCGAAGCTCGGCTTGCCGGCGACCGCCATCATGGCGCCCATCCGCTCCAGCTCCAGCGACAGCGATTTGTAGTTGACCTTGGCAGCCGCATGATCGGGATTGAGCTTGAGCGCGGCGCCGAAATCCACGATCGCCTTGGGCCGGTCGCCCTTCCGGCGCCAGAGCTCGCCGCGTGCATTGTGCGCGTCGGCGAGCGACGGATCGAGCCGCAGCACGGTGTCGTAATCCGTAATCGCGCGATCGATCATCTGCTTGCGGTCATAAGCGACGGCGCGCGCCATCAGCGCCTTGACGCGATCCGGCTTCGCCGCCTTCTCGTTGTCGATCAACGCACCGCAAACCTCGATGGTCTTGTCGCCGTCCGCAGCACCAGCCGCGACAACGCAAGGCCCTGGATCGGCCTGAACATCCTTGCCCGGCTCGCTGCTGGTCGCGCGCGCGCCACCAGCCAGCAGCACCCATGACAGGCAAACGCCGATCAGCACCAGAGCCAGACTTGTCAGAGCCAGACTTGCCAGTGCCAGACTTGCCGAGTTTCGTCGCATCAAAATCGCCGCCAATACGTCCTTCTCCTGCGCCTGAACCAACACACGCAATTGCCGCAAAACCACATGCTGGATTATACGTCAATTGCGACGATCGGTTGCATAGGGGTTTGCCTTGCTCACATTCGAATGGATCATCGGCCTGTTGCTCGCTTCAGTGGCGCTTTCGGCGCTGGCACGGCGGGTCAAGGTGCCCTACCCGGCATTCCTTGCGATCGGCGGCATGCTGCTGGCCTTCCTGCCGTCAGGTCCATCCTGGGCGCTGGAGCCGAAACTGGCACTGGCGCTGTTCGTTGCGCCGGTCCTGCTCGACGCCGCCTTCGACACCTCGCTGCGCGATCTACGCAACAACTGGCTGCCGGTTTCGACGCTTGTCCTGGTTGCGGTCGGCGTAACGACGGTGGCCGTCGCGGTGGTCGCGCGCTGGCTTCGCCCGGACATGCCCTGGGCGGTTGCGATCGCGCTCGGCGCCATCGTGGCGCCGCCCGACGCAGCCGCGGCCACCGCGATCCTGCGCCAGGTCAAACTGCCCTATCAGATCCAGAAGATCCTCGAGGGCGAAAGCCTGCTCAACGATGCCAGCTCGCTGCTGATCTATCGCGTCGCCGTTGGCCTGGTTGCCGCCGAGCACATGAAGGTGCGCGAATTCGTGCCTTCGCTTGCGGTGGCGCTGCTGGGAAGCCTCGTCGCCGGCTTTCTGTTCGCAAGGGTCTGGATGATGATCACGCGCCGTATCACGGAGGCGCCGAGCGCGATCATCACGCAGTTTGGCGGCACCTTCATGGTGTGGATCGTCGCCGAACATATCGGCCTGTCCGGCATCCTCACCATCGTCGCCTATGCGATCACCCTTGCTCGCACCGCGCCGGCCCGTACCTCGGCACGGCTGCGCGTGTCGTCCTATACGGTGTGGGAAACCGTCATCTTCGTGCTCAACGTGCTCGCCTTCATGCTGATCGGCATGCAGTTGCGTCCGATCTGGTCCGGGCTCGACGACGATGTGCGGTTCAAATATTGCACTTTTGCCGCCGCAGTCCTTGCCGTCGTGATCCTCGCCCGCATCCTCTGGGTGATCCCATATGGCGCCTTCCTGCGTGCTTTGAAGGCGCAAGGCCTGCTTCCCGCACATGTGATCCCGGCTGTGCCGTCGTTGCGACGCGGCATCGTCGTGTCCTGGTGCGGGATGCGCGGCATTGTCACGCTGGCAGCCGCTTTCGCACTGCCGGAGGCCTTTCCCTATCGCGATCTGATCCTGCTGACGGCCTTTGCCGTGGTGTTCGGCACGCTTGTGATCCAGGGACTGACGCTGCGGCCGTTGATCCTTGCGCTGAACTTCGACGACGACAACCCGATCGCGCGCGAAGCCGCCCACGCCCGCACCGCGGCCTTTCGCGCCGCGCTCGACGAAATCGACGGCGATCCATCCGAGGAAGCCGAGATTCTCCGGCTCGAATATCGCGCCGTGCTGCTGCGCGCCGAGACCGAGCCCGACGGCGGCGTGGCGACGAGCGAGTTGCCGGCCGATCCGATCCGCCGCCGCGCCATCGCAGCGGCCCGCCAGGCCCTGCTCAGTCTGCGCCGCACCGAGGCGATCGGCGACGATGCGTTCCATCAGGTCGAGGAAGAGCTCGATCGCGCCGAGCTCAGCGCCGAGGCTTAGTCGGCGCGGCTTTTGTTTGACGCGTTTTCCCAGCGCGAACCGGCATCCACTTCGCTCGAAAACGCTATGTGCGCCTCAAGCACCGGACTTGCAAGTGATCCCGCCGTCAACCACGAGTTCGATACCCGTGACATACTTGGATTCGTCGGAGGCGAGGAACAGCGCCGCATTGGCGACGTCCCAGCCATCGCCCATGTGCCCCATCGGCACCTGCGCGTCGCGGGCGCGCCACATCGCCTCGACATCGCCCTTGGCGTAGCTCTGTGCCAGGCCGGCCGAATGCTCGACCATCGGCGTCTTCATCAACCCGGGCAGGATCGCGTTGACGCGCACATGGTTCGCGGCGAATTCGACCGCGGAGGTGCGCGTCATCTGGTTCATCGCGGCCTTGCTCGCATTATAGCTGACATAGGAAATGCCGACATGGCGGATCGAGGCGATCGAGGAGATGTTGATGATCGAGCCGCCGCCCTGCTTGATCATCACGGGAATGACGTGCTTCATCGACAGGAACGCGCTCTTGAGGTTGACCGCGAAGACGCGGTCCCATTCGGCTTCCGTCACCTCGACCACGCTACCGACCTCCGCGATGCCGACATTGTTGTCGAGCACGTCGATGCGGCCATAGGATTTCAAGCAGGCCGCGACCATCGCCTCGACTTCGGCGGCGCGCGACACGTCGGCGGTGAATGCGGTCGCCTTGCCGCCCTCGCTTGTGATGATCTTCACGGTCTCTTCCGCCGCAGCGCCGTTGCGATCGACGCAAAACACGCTGGCGCCCTCGCGCGCAAACGTGACGGCGGTCGCCTTGCCGTTGCCCCAGCCGGGCCCGATCGAGCCCGCGCCGACCACCATCGCAACCTTGCCCTTGAGTCGATCCATCGGTTGTTCTCCCTTTTTTGTTGTCATTGTAGCCCGGATGGAGCGAAGCGAAATCCGGGGCCGGTGTTCCCGGATTTCGCTTCGCTCCATCCGGGCTACGGATTTTTACATACGCTCATGATGGTGACATTAGCACCGATCGGATGCCCGAAAATCTCCGATAGCGTCTGGCAGTGCCCCCCGTGGCACAGCTGCCATTCGCCGGCGGCGCCGGAATTGCCGAGCACCACCTCCGGCCTCGCCACAAGCGGCGGCGACCATTGAAACCAGCCTCCGACGAGACGCGCCTCCGGCGGCGGCTCCATGCCGGCGCCAAAACCCTTGATGCGGGCCTGCGTCAATTCGAGCCCGGCGGGCGTGACCAGCCAGTCTTCCTGCCAGGCGGTCTTCTCGATCGAATGCGTCCAGGCGAGCGTAAAGGCCGCGATCGACAGCGTCTTCAAGGCACCCGCCGAGGCGAGACACAGGCTCACGCCGCCGCCACCGCGTTGCGCGACCACTGCCGCCACTGCCAGAGCACGAGCAGCGCGGCGAGCATGAAGCCTGTGGTGTCGGAGAACTGGAAATCACCGAGCAGGCAGAGCGCGCCAGCAAAGGCGACGATGATCTCGACCAAGCTCAGCCGCGTGAACAGGAAGCCGATCGCGACGACGCCGAACAGCCCGATCGCGACCAGCGCCTTGAAGGTCGCGAGCGCCACCGCACCGTAGAAGCCGAGCTGGGCCGCCATCGGATCGCCCGCCTGCAGCATCAGCGCAGGCGAATAGACGAAGATGAAGGGAATGACGTAGCCCGCGAGCGCGATCCGCATCGCCTCCCAGCCGATCTTGTCCGGGTTTTCCCTGGCGATCGGCGCCGCCGCAAGGGCCGCGAGCGCCACCGGCGGCGAGAGGTCGGCCATGATGCCGTAGTAGAACGCGAACATGTGGCTCGCAATCAAGGGCACGCCGAGCTTGGCCAGCGCGGGCGCGGCGAGCGCCGCCGTGATGATGTAGGTCGGAATCGTCGGGATGCCGGTGCCGAGCAGGATCGACAGCAGCATGGTCATGATCAGCGCCAGGAACAGGCTCTTGGCGCCGAGCCCGATGATCCAGCTGCCGAAGATGGTGCCGACGCCGGTCTGCGTCATCATGCCGATGATGGTTCCGACGATCGCGCAGGCCATGCCGACGGTCAGTGCCGACTTGGCGCTGTCGGCGAGCGAGTCCCGGCAGGCGGCGAGCGTGGCACGGCCGCCGCTTGTGATCGCGGCGATCACGATCAGGCCGCCGACGACGCTGGCGATCGGGATGATCTCAAGCCCGTGACGCGAGACCGCGGCTACGACCAGCGCCAGCCCGATCCAGAAAATGTACCGGATGATTGTGTTGGAGAAGCCGAGAGTGATGCTGGCGCCGAGGATCAGCGCCACCGTCAGCGCGAGACCCATGCTGCCGGCGTAGAGCGGCGTAAAACCCTCGAACAGCATATAGACCAGAGCCGCAAGTGGCAGCACGAGGTACCAGCGCCCCACGAGCGCCTTCCAGGCGCTCGGGATCTCCGAGCGCTTCATGCCGACCAGGCCGTGCTTGCCGGCCTCCAGATGCACCATCCAGAACGCCGAGGCGAAATACAGGATCGCCGGGATCACCGCAGCCTTGACGATCTCCGAATAGGGAACGCCGAGCGTCTCCGCCATGATGAAGGCGACTGCGCCCATCACCGGCGGCATGATCTGTCCGCCCATCGATGCCGTCGCCTCGACGCCTGCCGCAAAGGCGCGGCGATAGCCGAACCTGATCATCAGGGGAATCGTGAACTGGCCGACGGTGACGACATTGGCGACGCCCGAGCCCGAGATCGTGCCCATCATGCCCGAAGCGAACACGGCGACCTTGGCAGGGCCACCGCGGGTGCGGCCGAACAGGCCGAGCGAGACGTCGGTGAAGAGCTGGATCATGCCGGCGCGTTCGAGGAACGAGCCGAACAGGATGAACAGGAAGATGTAGGTCGCCGAGACGTAGATCGGCACGCCGTAGAAACCTTCGGTGCCGAACGAGAGATGCGTGATGATCTGGTCGAAATCATAGCCGCGATGGTTGAACGGCGACGGCAGATACTGTCCGAAAAACCAATACAGCAGACACGCACCGCACATCAGCGGCAGCGCCGCGCCCATCAGCCGCCGCGTGCCCTCGAAGATCAGCACCGCAAGCAAAGTGCCGACCGCGAGGTCGGTGATGGTCGGATCGCCGTCGCGGGTAATCAGGTCGGCGTAGAAGATCCACTGGTAGAGCCCGCAGAGGAAGCCGGCGCCGCCGACGATCCAGCTCAACGCCCGGCCGAAATCGGTCTTGGCGGTGAAGTTGCCGATCAGGCCGAAGGTCAGCAGGATCAGGAAGCCGACATGGACGCCGCGCACCACCTGGCTCGGCAAATAGCTGGAGGCCGCGACATAGAGCTGGAACACCGCGAAGGCGAGGCCGATGGCGTATGCCAGATACCCCCAGCCGCCGGGCCCGAACCCTTCCGGAAACCCGTGCTCGAAATTGTCGAACTCGACCTTGATGGGCCCCTCGATGCCCTCGGCCTGCTGCTGCATGCAATGAGTCCCCCGCCGTATCAGCGACGCTTGTAGCAATTGGATGGTGCCTGGGCCCACCGCACGTCATGCGCGGGCGCCTGTCCGCGACGTGATCGGGGATGACCCGCGCATCCACCTTAAAAATGAAAGTCTCTAGAAAGACCGATGGCCGGGTCAAGCCCGGCCACGACACCTAGTCGTAGTTGCCCCTACTTAATCAGGCCCTTTTCCTTGTAATAGCGGATCGCACCCGGATGCAGCGGCACCGGGCTGCCGTTCGCAGCCGCCCCGAGCTTGATCTCCTTGCCGGCCGCATGGGAGTTGGCGAGTTCCGGCAGCGATTCGTAGACCAGCTTGGTCATCTGATAGGCGAGATCGTCTGATACGGCGCTGCTGGTGACGAGATAGTTCACGACCGCCGCGGTCGGCACGTCCTTGTCCTGACCGGTATAGGTGTTGGCGGGAATGATCACCGAGACGAAGGGCGGGCCGATCTTGTCGACGATCTCCTTCGGCACGGCAACCACGTTGATGTCGGACGAGGTCGAGAGGTCCTTCAGCGAGGCGACACCGAGGCCGGCGGACTGCAGCGTCGCGTTGAGCTGTCGGTTCTTCATCAGGTCGACGGATTCGGCGAACGGCAGATACTCGACCTTGCCCAAATCCTTGTAGCTTATGCCGGCGGCCGCGAGGATCGCGCGGGAGTTGAGCTCGGTTCCGGACTTCGGCGCGCCCACCGACAGGCTCTTGCCCTTGAGGTCGGCGAGCGTCTTGATCCCGCTCTCGGCGGTGGCGACGATCTGGATATAGTTCGGATAGATCGCGCCGATGGTGCGCAGTCTGTCGAGCTTGGTCTTGAAACCGGCTTCCGCGTCGCCTTCCCAGGCGGCCTTCAGCGAATCGCCGAGCGCGAATGCGATCTCGCCGCGCCCCTGCTGCAGCAGCACCAGGTTCTCGACCGAGGCCTTGGTGGCCTGCACCTGGGTCTTCACACCGGGAATCTTGTCGCCGTAGATCTTTCCGATCGCGACGCCGAGCGGGTAATAGACGCCGGAAGTCCCGCCGGTCAGCACGTTAATGAATTGCTCGGCCTGCGCGGCAGGCGCCGAAAAAACGCTGGCTGCCACGATCGCGGCCGCCATCAACTTCGAATTCATAAGTATTATTCTCCCCAACAGCCGGGCGCAAAATTGCGCCGGACGCCTCCGCCGGGTCAAGCCATCCAAACGACGAAGGCGCCGGGAAATCCAGTATGCCAGCACCGTAGCACGACGGATGCGGGGACTATCCACTGTCCGACAATCCATACTCGCTGGTCTCAATGCAATTGCTCGACGGTATCGGTGCCGGGATTTTTGGCGCGCTGTATTCGCTTGTGGTCGCGGACCTCACGCACGGTGCCGTCGCGCGTCACACGCAACTGCATGGGTCACGCGACGCGATTCGATGTCCGACAATGGTGCAGAACGACGCCGGCATCGACGCATCAACACAGATATTAATGCCGTCTCTCGATGAAACACGACGCGAGCAATGCAGCGACAACCGCAAATCGGTCAATCGCGCTCGTGAACGCCGGATGACGCATTTGTTGCAGCCGCCACGGGCACGGTCGCGCGCCATTTCCGTCGCAATTTGATTCGAATTGGCTGCCTTAAGGTTAGCGACGCAACGCATGTATGATCCCGAAATTTCCATGATTGCCGCCGCCGCTCCGATGTACGAATTCGTCGGGGCTATTCCGAACAGGGCGGGCATGAATCACATCAGTCACATCGAACAAGCACGAGCCGGCTGGTTCGGGCAGCGCAAGCTGACGCCGCGGGCCTGCATCGCGGACAGCAAAAAGCACCTTCGCACCTTCCTTGCCGACGCGCTCGACGAACTCGGTTTCATCACCAGTGAATGCGGTCAAGCCGACGGCCTTGACGCCGTATTGGACGCGGAGCGGCCCGATCTTTTGGTGCTCGGCGTGTCCGTCGACGGCATCGAAATCAGTAAAATTCTCGAGACTTTGGTGAGAAAGGACTATGGCGGCAAGGTGCTCGTCATCGGCCTGCCGGACTCGATCATCGTAAAGGCAGTCAGGCAAATTGGCGACGAATACGGTATAGCGATGCTGCCCGCATTGCCGACGCCGTTCAGCACCGGGACCCTTCGTGACAGTCTTGCCTCACTGCTGCCGGTCGAGCCTGCGCCGAGCCCTGCAGTGGATGTTCCCGAAGCCTTGAAGGCCGGCTGGCTCGAACTCTGGTATCAGCAGAAGATCCATCTCCGAACGCTGGCCCCACACGGTGCAGAGGCGCTGATCCGGATGCGTCATCCCGCATGGGGCGTGGTTCCGCCGGCCTACTTCATTCCCGGTGACGACGACCCGCGTTTTCAGGCCCTGTCCGCGTTCGTCATCGAGCGGGCGATCGAGGACTGGCGGTATCTCGTCGAGCAGAAAGGGCCGGTTGATCTCTCGATCAACCTGCCGATCTCCTTTCTCGCCGACGCCGATGCCGTACGCGATCTCTGTCGGCGGATACCGGACCATCCCGCCTTCGCCGGCCTGCTGATCGAGATCGACAGCGGCGAAGTCGTCGACAATCTGGACCTCGCGATCGACGTCGCCAGACGGGTGCGCCTCTACAACATCGCCGTCTCGATCGACAATGTCGGCGCCAACTGGCCATCATTGATGGGACTGCAGAACTTTCCCTTTGTCGAGCTGAAGGTCGACCATCAATACGTCACCGGCTCCGCGGATCATCGCCTGAAGCAGACGGTGTGCCGCCGGATCGTCGAACTGGCTCACGACAACGGCGCGCGCGTGGTGGCGCAGGGAGTCGAGACGCGCGCGGATTTTCTCGCCGCGTACGAGATGGATTTCGATCTGGTGCAGGGTTACCTGTTCGGCAAGCCGATGGGCGTCAAGAAGTTTGCGAGATCGCGGGTGTCGCTGCCGCCCGACACCCAGCCGGACCCGTGAAGACCGCCGAACTCAAGCCGTCACTGAAACGTCATGTCGAGGCATTTGGAAATGTCGGAGCCGAGCCCGGACGAGATGGTGATGCAGCCGCGGATCTTCTGGCTGTTGTTGTCGCTCGCCCAGATCGCGTACCCGCCGGGGCCGAAGAACGAGTTGGTATTCGGCGGTTCGGTCTCGGTGGCGTCGAACGAATAATTGCCGTCGGTGTCGAAAATGCGCGGCTTCTTGGTGCAGCCGCCGTCGGCCTGCACGTTGATGACCTCCTTGTTGTCCCGCGTCAGCGCCAGCGAAACCTGGCAGCGGAAGTATTCCGAGGTCTTGGCGTTGAACAGATAGGCGTACGACTTGCAGGTCGCGGTGTTGAGCTTGCCGGCCGACAGGCCGCGGCTGCAGGAGATGCGCTGGTTTTGCGACAGCTTGAACTCGTCCGCCTGCGCGACCGAAGCCAGCGTCATGAACGACAGCGCGGCACCCAAACCGATTTTCATGACGTGGTACATCCGAATCGTCCCCAGGAGTTTCTTGGCAATGAGTTGTTGTAGACGGAAACACGAAGATAGTCGCGAAGTGTCGTCCGGAAAATCACAAAGTCGCGGAAAAGCGTGAGCGATGGCATCCGTTGTCGTATTGACGGCGCGGCTGCGTTCGTGATTTGTTCAAGCCGCGTGGGACGATGGCATTTTTTTTCGGCCGGGAGGATGAATCATGACGAATTTATTGACCAGGACGTTATTGGCGGCGGCCTTTGCCGCACTGACCACATCTGCATTCGCGCAGGAAGCCACCCCATGGGACCTGAAGACCGACATGGGCTACGCCTATGACAAGGACGGCAAGACCTCGTCCTACAAGATGGGCACCAACAATGCCGGCAAGCTGCTGAAGGGCGCCAAGAAGGTGCCGCCGGGCACGCTGTTCTTCATCGGCCATAACGGCCAGCTCTACATGCGCTCCGGCCCCTATCTCGAGGGCGACGGCAAGTTCATGTTCGGATCGAATTGATCAGAACGCCGCCGCAAGATCCTTCGCGCCGGGCTTGTTGCTGTTGGTATCCATCCGCTCGTTGGTGACCGCCAGCAGCCTCGCCACGGTGTTGTGGCGGATCGCCACCGGGTTGCGCTCGTAGCCGGAGCGCTGAAAGAAATTCGAGGTCGGCACCTGCTCGCGCATCGCCTGCGGCATGGTCACCATGTCGAGCCCGGTGCCGTCGCCGGTCAGGTTCATCATCTCGAGTTCGGCGGCGGTGAGCGGCCGATTGTAGCCCTTGGCGCGGGCGAAGATGACCGACGTCAACAGCTTGTGGGTCTGCAGCATCGGGCCGACGTCGATGTCGAGCACCATGGCATGCACCGCCCAGCCCTGCGGCGTGTCGGCGAGCCGCTCATGCGCCGACCAGTCGTCCGGCACGGTACGCGTGAACGCGACCATCCTCTTCAACACCGCGAGCTTGTGCTCCATTACCCTGCGCGCCGGGCCGGTCGTGGCCGCAACCCGTTCGGCCAGATCGCGCACGAATTCGTGGCCCTGCTCGGCCATCAGCTCGACGCTGTTGGTGGTGAGCAACTGGTTGTAGCCCATCGCGGTGGAAATGGCGCGCTTGCCACCATGCTCGATGCCCGACTGCACGTCGTAATTGCCGGTGCCGCCGGTCTCGAATGAATAGACCCGCACGGCCTGCTCCGGCGTCAGGCCCGCCGCGCGCGCATAGCGGGCATAGGCGCGCTTGAACTCCATCTCGGTGGCGGGATGCTGCGGCGTGAACTGGAACTGGTCGGCTGCGGCCTGGACGAGATCCGCGACCACCGGAATCGACTTGCGTGGACGCGGCGGCTTGCCCTCCTCTTCGTCCGGCGCCGGATTGACCGGCCGCTTCGGGCCCGCATAGAGCGGCGGCTGCTCCAGCACGTAATCGTCCAGCGTGATCTGCACACGATCGCGCCGCTTGGCGTTGCGGCCGCGTCGCTTCTCGGAAATCGCGCTCCAATAGGCGCTTGCCTCCTGGTCGAAGGCGGCGCGCGCGTCCTGATATTCCTGCAGCTTGCGGCGATAGTCCGCGATCGCCTGCGGCGATGCCCCCTGCGCCATCGCGTTCGCGATGCCCGGCGGCAGACTGACGGCCTCATTGGCCAACACTGACGGCGCCCCCACGATCAGCGCGAGCGCGACTATTCCAGAACACAGGCGAATCAATTGCGGGCGCATGTTTCCGTTGTAGCAAGCGCGGGCGCGAAGTCAGCCCGGAATCGATTAGCCCGAGGACGACGGGATGCCGCGATGCGATCCAGAATATCGTCCCTCCCTACTTCCAGGCGAACACCGGCTGTTCCAGGTCGGCGACGCGGGTGGTGCGCCCGGCCAGCACCTCGCAGAATTGATAGATCAGCGCCGCCGTCGGCGCATGAATCTGCTGGCCGCCGAGACGGAAGCGGATCACCCGCCGCGTGCTCTCGGGGATCGAGACGAAGCTGAACGCGCCCTCGGCCTCGATCGCATCGAGCCCGATGCGGTGGACGGAAGCGACTTCGTCCGGGTTCGGCGTGATCGCGGCCCGCCTGCCCGCCCAGACCACGACCGGCGTGATCAGATAGCCGGAGCGCGTTGGATAGTCGTCGAGCGTGCCGAGCACGTCGCCCTCATCCATGGCGAGCCCAAGCTCCTCGTGCAATTCGCGCAGCGCCGCTTCGACCTGCGTTTCGCCGGCATCGCAGCGCCCGCCCGGCAAAGCCCATTGCGCGCTGTGAGACCGCAAGCTGGCGCTCCGGCGCGTCAGCAGGAAGGCGGTGCCGTGGCCATCATCGGCTTCGGTCAGCGCAATCGCGACGGCTGCGTGCTTCAGCGGCGTGGCTGGCGCCGTCGGCGCCAGGCGCGCGAACGCGGCGCAGAGCTCTGCGATATTCCGCCGGGTGGCATCGTCAAATGTGCGGACCATTGAGCTTGACTACAACACTCCTGCGTTTGATGAAATGACTGGAACGACATGCCTCCTGCGATCAATCATCTGCAACCAACGGACCCCACGACATGACGGTCAAGGCCGCGGACAAACTCAAATCCGACGGCTGGAAGGTCGCGGAGACCACCGGATTCCTGACACTGATCGGCCCGTTGTGGGAGCGGTTGAACGACGGCTCCCTTGAGCTCGCGCTGATCACCGAGGACAAGCACCACAATCGCCGCGGTCTCGTGCAGGGCGGCGTGATCATGACCTTTGCCGACCGCGCCTGCGGCATGGCCGCGCGTTTCGTCTCCGGCAAGCCGACGCTTGCGACGGTGCAGCTCGACACCCATTTCGCCGATGCCGGCAAGATCGGCGATATCCTGACGACCCGCCCGCGCGTGGTGCGTTCGACCCGCAGCCTGATCTTCATCACGGCCGAAGTGACGGTCGACAAGCGCTGCATCGCGATGGCCAATGGCGTGTTCAAGATTCTGAAGAACGAGAGTTGATCCTTGTCGTTCCGGGATGGTCCGAAGGACCAGACCCGGAACCTCGAGATTCCGGGTTCGATGCTGCGCATCGTCCCGGAATGACCCCGGAGGGAATGCACGATGCAATACCGTCAGCTCGGCCGCAGCGGCCTGAAGATTTCGCCGATCTGCCTCGGCACCATGATGTTCGGCGGACCGACGGATGAAGCGGCCTCGTCGCGGATCGTCGCAAAGGCGCGCGAGGCCGGGATCAACTTCATCGACAGCGCCGACGCCTATAATGGCGGCAAGTCCGAGGAGGTCGTGGGCCGCGCGATCGGCAGCCAGCGCTCGAACTGGATCCTCGCCACCAAACTCGCCAACCCGATCGGCGACGATCCCAATCATGGCGGATTGTCGCGGCGCTGGGTGCTGCAGGCCGCCGACGAGAGCCTGAAGCGGCTGGCGACTGATTACATCGACATCTACTATCTGCACAAGGAAGACCATGCGACGCCGCTCGACGAGACCGTGCGCGCGATCGGCGACCTGATTCGCGCTGGCAAGGTGCGCTATTTCGGCGTCTCGAATTACCGCGCATGGCGCGTCGCCGAGATCTGCAACATCTGCGACCGGCTCGGCATCGACCGCCCGATCGCAAGTCAGCCCTATTACAACGCGATGAACCGGATGCCCGAGGTCGAGCACTTTCCGGCCTGCGGCTTCTACGGCCTCGGCATCGTGCCCTACAGCCCGCTGGCGCGCGGCGTGCTGACCGGCAAATACGCCCCCGACGCAGCACCGGCGGCCGACAGCCGCGCCGGCCGCAACGACAAGCGCATGATGCAGACCGAGTGGCGACCTGAGTCGCTCAAGCTCGCCCAGGAGATCAAGCAGCACGCCGAGGCACGCGGCATCACCGCCGGGCAGTTCGCAGTGTCCTGGGTGTTGAACTCGTCGTTCGTCAGCGCTGTGATCGCCGGCCCACGCACCGAGGCGCAATGGGACGACTACATCCGCGCGCTCGACTATACATTCACCGCCGAGGATGAGGCGCTGATCGACCGCCTCGTCGTTGCCGGTCATCCCTCGACGCCGGGGTTCAACGATCCCGCCTATCCGATCGAAGGGCGACGGGCGCGCACCGAGCGGCCGTAGTAGCAGCAACCGCGCGACTTGGGGTTCGCGCTCGATCCCATCCGCCGTCATTGCGAGGAGCGGCAGCGACGAAGCAATCCATCCATCCGCTCGCGGCACGATGGATTGCTTCGCTTCGCTCGCAATGACGGGGACAAACCACTCGGATTTGCCGAAGCCCGGCTTCGTAGCTTCCGAATTGCGCAACGCCTTGGTCGGCTGCAGCATCGGCGCACGACAATGCTGATGCTGGCGCTGCAATGACCTCATTCCACCCACTGGACTGGATCGTCGCTCTCCTGGTTTGCTGGGCAAGCCTGACCGCGATTGTCCGACCTCCGAACGAGCCCGCACGATGCGATGCGCCATACGCGACAGGCACCGTGCCGCAAATCCCGATTCCGAGGCAGGCCGAGATCGAAGAGATGATCCGGGACATGAAGCTTCACGATTGAGCGGAACGGACAAAACCCGGAAAGCCTTTCGCGATACCCCTGAAATGAAACAGGGCGGCGCCGAAAGCGCCGCCCTGGTCTGGTGACCGTTGCCGGCCGGTTACTTGACCAGCTCGAAGCGGTCGAGGTTCGCCACCTTGGTCCACGCGGCGACGAAGTCCTTGACGAACTTCTCCTTGGCATCGGCGGAGGCATAGACTTCGGCGAACGCGCGCAGCTGCGAGTGCGAGCCGAAGATCAGGTCGGCACGGGTGCCGGTCCACTTGACCTGCTTGGTCTTGCGATCGCGCGCCTCGTACACCTCATGGGAGTCAGGATGGGAGCCGGCGACCGGATCCCACACCGTGTTCATGCTGAGCAAATTGACGAAGAAATCGTTGGTCAACGTGCCCGGTCTGTCGGTGAGGACGCCGTGCTTGGACTTGCCGGTGTTGGCGCCGAGCACCCGCAGGCCGCCGACCAGCACCGTCATCTCGGGCGCGGTCAGCGTCAGCAGTTGCGCCCGGTCCACCAGCAGCGCCTCGACCGACACCGGATGCTTGCCGCGGATATAGTTGCGGAAGCCGTCGGCGGTCGGTTCCAGCGCGGCAAAGGACTCGACGTCCGTCTGCTCCTGCGAGGCGTCCGTGCGGCCCGGTGTGAAGGATACCTTCACGTCATGGCCACCGTCCTTGGCAGCCTTCTCGACCGCGGCGGCGCCACCGAGCACGATCAGGTCGGCGAGCGAGACCTTCTTGTCGCCGGTCTGCGCTGCGTTGAACTCCTTCTGGATGCCTTCGAGCTTCGACAGCACCTTGGCGAGTTCGGCCGGCTGGTTGACGTCCCAGTCCTTCTGCGGCGCGAGGCGGATACGTCCGCCATTGGCGCCACCGCGCTTGTCCGAGCCGCGGAACGTCGAGGCCGACGCCCAGGCGGTCGAGACCAGCTCGGAGACGGAGATGCCTGCGCCAAGGATCTTCGCTTTCAGGCTGGCGATGTCCTGCTCGCTGACCAGCTCATGCTTGATTGCCGGGATCGGATCCTGCCACAGCAGCTCCTCCTTCGGCACCAGCGGGCCGAGATAGCGCACGATCGGCCCCATGTCGCGGTGGGTCAGCTTGAACCAGGCGCGGGCGAACGCGTCGGCGAACTGATCCGGGTTCTTGTGGAAACGCCGCGAGATCTTCTCGTAGGCCGGATCGATCCGAAGCGCGAGGTCGGTGGTCAGCATCGACGGCGAGTGCCGCTTCGACGAATTATGCGCATCCGGCACGGTGCCTGCGCCGGCACCACCCTTCGGAGTCCACTGATGGGCACCCGCCGGGCTCTTCGTCAGCTCCCATTCGTAGTTAAACAGATTGTCGAAGAAGTTGTTGCTCCACTTGGTCGGCGTCGTGGTCCAGGTGACTTCGAGGCCCGAGGTGATCGCATCACCCGCAATACCCGTGGCATGCTTGCTCGACCAGCCGAGGCCCTGCGCCTCGATCTGGCCGCCTTCCGGTTCCGGACCGACCAGCGAGGCATCGCCGGCGCCGTGGGTCTTGCCGAAAGTGTGACCGCCGGCAATCAGCGCGACCGTCTCTTCGTCGTTCATCGCCATGCGCGCGAACGTCTCGCGGATATCGCGGGCGGAGGCGAGCGGATCCGGCTTGCCGTTCGGGCCTTCCGGGTTGACGTAGATCAGGCCCATCTGCACGGCGCCGAGATGGCCGTGTAGCTCGCGGTCGCCGGTGTAGCGCTTGTCGTCGAGCCACTTGGCTTCCGGACCCCAATTGACGTCCTGCTCGGGCTCCCAGACGTCGGCGCGGCCACCCGCAAAGCCAAACGTCTTGAAGCCCATCGATTCCAGCGCGACGTTGCCGGCGAGGATCATCAGGTCGGCCCAGGAGAGCTTCTTGCCGTACTTCTGCTTGACCGGCCACAACAGCCGGCGCGCCTTGTCGAGGTTGGCGTTGTCAGGCCAGCTGTTGAGCGGCGCAAAACGCTGCTGACCGGCTCCGGCGCCGCCGCGGCCATCGCCGATGCGATAGGTGCCGGCGCTGTGCCAGGCCATGCGGATGAACAGCGGCCCGTAATGGCCGAAATCGGCCGGCCACCAGTCCTGCGAATCCGTCATCACATGGTGCAGGTCCTTGATCACGGCATTGAGATCGAGGCTCTTGAATTCCTTGGCGTAGTCGAAGCTCTCGCCCATCGGGTCCGAGAGGTTCGACTGCTGATGGAGAATGCCGAGGTCGAGCTGGTTCGGCCACCAATCACGGTTCGATGGTGCGGATTTCCCGCCTGAAAACGGGCATTTTGCTTCTTCTGACATTACCGGCTCCTTTGGTGGTTGGGGGTTCCAACCGTTCCGCGTGGAATCATTCTACGAAACCCATCCCATCAGGGGAAATTGACTTTAATGATCGCATCGATAAGATTATCTGATGATAAACGTCACACTGCGGCAACTTCGCTACTTCGATGCGCTGGCCCGCCACAGCCATTTCGGACGCGCCGCGGATGCCTGCGCGATCTCGCAGCCTGCGCTGTCGATGCAGATCCGCGAAATGGAGCAGGCGGTCGGCGGCGTGCTGATCGAGCGCGGCGCGCGCCAGGTCAGCCTGACGAAATTCGGCGAGGAGCTGCTGCATCGGGTCCGCGACATCCTGCGCTCGGTCGATGAGCTCGGCGACTTCGCACGCGCCTCGCGCGACCGGCTCGCTGGGCGCTTGCGCGTCGGCATGATCCCGACGATCGCGCCCTATCTGCTGCCGAGAGTAATCGAGAATCTGGCCCGCGCGCATCCCGAGCTCGACATTCATGTCCGCGAGACGCTGACACCGAAACTGATCAAGGAGGTCGCGGAGGGCCGGCTCGATACCGCGATCGTCGCCCTGCCGGTGTCGGAGCCGTCGCTGACCGAGGTCGCGCTGTTCACGGAAAGCTTTCTGCTGGTGCGGCCGGCCGAAGCCGCGGGAACGCCGGTGCCGTCGAGCGAGATGCTGCGCGAGATGCGGCTGTTGCTGCTCGAGGAGGGTCATTGCTTCCGCGACCAGGCGCTGTCGTTCTGCAACATGCAATCCTCGCCGCCGCGCGAGGTGCTGGACGCAAGCTCGCTGTCGACGCTGGTCCAGATGGTCGGCGCCGGCATCGGCGTTACGTTGATTCCGGAAATGGCGGTCGCGGTGGAAACCCGCTCGGCGCCGGTCTCGGTCTCGCGCTTCAAGAACCCGCAGCCCTCGCGCACCATCGGCATGGTCTGGCGCAAATCCAGCCCGCTCGCCGGACAGTTGCAGCAGATCTCCGAGGTGGTCCGCCTCGCCGCCGCCGCGCTGCGCGCGCCGAAGGGGGACGGTGGGGCGAAGGAGGCGGCTAAGAAGCCTGTGGCGGGAGCAAGGCGGAGGTAGGGTGCACACGTCGCGCCACATCTGAGCCGTCGTCCCGGCGAAGGCCGGGACCCATAACCACAAGGTTGAGTTGTCGAAGTAGGCTGTGGCCCCAGCGTCGCTCAACAATGAACATTTGTGGTTATGGGTCCCGGGTCAAGCCCGGGACGACAGTGAGTTTGTTGCGCCGCTTGTGAGCGCGGCGACAGATCAGCCGCGATGCTTTTTCTTTGGCTTCTTTCCGAATGCGCCCTTCGCGGGGGGCGCGCCGGCCGAGTGTCGGCGTCCCGTGTGGCCGGACTCGTCCTGATGTTTCTTTTTCTTCTCGAACCCAGGCTTCTTGGCAAAACCCGGCTCTCCACCGAATTTCGGGCTCTTCTTGCCGGGAGGCTTGCCGCGGTGTTCGCTTGCCGTTTCGCCGCGGGACTCGTCACGTCGAGGCGCGCTGTGACCGGCCTCGCCGGCCTCGCGCCAAGGTGCGGGCGACGGCGCACGCGCCGGCCTTTCGGAAGACGCCTGACCTGAGGGAGCATCCTGCAACGGCTCGATGCGGATGGTGTCTTCCTTGTCCGGACGCCGGATCTTGACCGCGAAGGAATCCGCGACCCGCGCCGCAATTTCGAACTCGGTGGTGGTGTCCATCACCTTGATGGAGCCGATGTCATTCTTGTCGATGCCGCCGCGACGGCAAATCATCGGCAGCAGCCAGCGGGCTTCGGCATTCTTTTTCCGTCCGATCGAGGCGCGGAACCAGACGGTGGCCTCGCCCATGCCGTGACGCGCCGATGATTTTCCCGGCTTCGCGCGGGGCCCGGCGGGACGATCGTCGCCGCGCGACGGTCGGATGTTGTCCCGGCCGCGATCGTCACGATCCTTGTCACGATCCTTGTCACGATCCTTGTCACGATCCCTGCCTCTGTTTTGGCCCGGATCGAGAATGTCTTCGGGTGAAGGAAGCCGCGCGCGGTAGAGACGCGCGAGCGCCGCGGCGATGGTCTCGGGCGACCGCTCGGCAAGCAATGCCTGCGCCAGCATCAGATCGTCGGGAGTCGACTCTTCGGTCAACACCGGATCATGCAGCATGCGCTCGTGATCGAGTTTACGGATTTCGTCCGGCTGAGGCGCAGTGCCCCAGACCGCGTCGATGCCGGCCGTCCTCAGCAGCAATTCCGCACGCCTTAATCTTGCCGGCGGTACCAAGAGAATGCTGACACCCTTTCGGCCGGCGCGGCCGGTGCGGCCCGAGCGATGCTGCATGACCTCGGCGTCATTGGGCAGATCGGCATGGATAACGAGATCGAGATTCGACAGGTCGATGCCGCGCGCCGCCACATCGGTCGCCACGCAGACGCGGGACCGTCCATCGCGCAACGACTGCAGCGCCTGGGTTCGTTCGTTCTGGGTCAACTCGCCTGACAGAGCGACCACGGAAAAGCCGCGCTCCAGCAGCGCCGCCTGCAAATGCCTGACGGCATCTCGCGTATTGCAGAACACCAGCGCGCTCGGCGATTCGAAAAAGCGCAGCACGTTGACGACCGCGTGCTCGACATCGCTCGGGGCGACCCGGATGGCGCGGTACTCGATATCGGCATGACCGCCTTCGTCGCCGGCGACCTCGATCCGAAAGGCGTGCTTCTGATACTGCTTTGCCAGCGCGACGATGCCGCGCGGAAACGTCGCCGAGAACAGCAACGTGCGGCGCGTGTCCGGCGTGGTCTTGAGGATGAATTCCATATCCTCGCGAAAGCCGAGATTGAGCATTTCATCGGCCTCGTCGAGAACGACGACCTTCAGGCCGGAGATGTCGAGATGGCCGCGCCGCAGATGATCGCACAACCGGCCGGGCGTCCCGACGACGATGTGAGCGCCGGCAGCCAACTCGCGTTGTTCGCGACGCGGGTCCATACCGCCGACGCAGGCGATCACGCGCCCATCCGCATATTGATAAAGCCATGCGAGTTCGCGCTGGACTTGCAGCGCAAGTTCGCGCGTCGGCGCGACGATCAAGGCCAGCGGCGCGGCGGCCCGTTCGAACCGCTCGGCGCTATCAAGCAGATCGGTAGCAATTGCCAGCCCGTAGGCGACGGTCTTGCCCGAGCCGGTCTGGGCCGAAACCAGCAGGTCGCGGCCGACGGCTTCGGTCGCAAGCACGGCGAGCTGAACGGGGGTCGGCTGATCATAGTTGCGCTCGGCCAAAGCTCGGGCGAGCGGCGCACTTGTCGTCGGAAAGGACACGAGATGGAAACCTTGGTTGGGTCAGGCGCAGACCATCGGGCCTGATGACTCGATGCTGCGAGCCCGGCAGGCGGCACGGCCGCGCGCGTGGCGAACTGATTTGAGGGTGCTTTACGCCAAACGAGGCCAAATCACCATGCCCGACGCATGATTGCGTCGCGTCTCTTTGAATCTTGGCTTCCAGCGGGGGTTAGGTGAACGGTTGATGCGCGAACAGCCCGCCCCGGCTAACTTTATTTCGCCTTGAGCGCCTTTTCGCGGGTCTCCAGCGCCGAAGCCATCAATTTCGGCAGGTTCCTGGCGTAAGTCTCGATGAATGTCGCGTCGCCGCAGGCCTTGGGATCGTGCGTAGCCTGCTCGGCGAGGCGCGCGGCCTTGGCCTCGCACTTCGCGAACATGTGCCAGAACCAGTCCGCGTTCTGGCCGAGCGCAGCCTTGTTCTGCTTGATGACGGCGGCCCCGACCGCGCTCATCGCGCTGACGGCGCCCGCGCTCAGCGTGCTGATGGCGTGCGGGTTCAGGATATCCTCGCGCTCATGCGCGTGGGCCTTGGTCGCGGTCGCTCTTCTCTTGGTCGGCATGTTCGGCTCCTGACATGTGTCCAGCTCGACGGGCGCGAGCATCGGCCTCGGCGGTTGACGAACACTCAAGGGAGATGGGGTGAAAAGCGTATTGGATTTCGCTCCGGTTTTATGCGTTTCAGAGGCATCGGGGTCGATGGCTCCCCGCGTTCATCCTCGCCGTGGCTCGCATCACACGCGCTTGCGTTCGCTGCAGTGGGCTCACGCTCGCCACCCTCGTCATTCCGGGGCGGGCGAAGCACGAGCCCGGAATCCATCGAGCCGCAAGCTTCGCGGATAAATGGATTCCGGGCTCTCGCTACGCGAGCCCCGGAATGACGGAGAGAGCAATCTACAACTAATTCGCCTTCTGCATCGCGGCGGTCTGCTTGGCGAGCTGCTTGTCGAAATCCTGCTCGAGCCCGGCCACGTAGGTCGCATTCTCGCCGGACTTGACGAACGGGTTCTGCGTGCTGTCCTTCATCAGCGCGCGCTTGGCCTGCATGTCGTAGACCTCCGGATGCGGCCCGAGCAGCACGTCGACCTTCATGCCCTTCACCTTGGCGAAGGTCGCGCGATAGTCATCGACGATGCCGGCATGCGTCGGGGTTCCGACCAGCCGGTTCAGGGCGACGGTTCCGCTGCAGAAGAACAGCACGGTGCGGTCCTGATCGCCATCGTGGACGGTCATCTCCCAGCTGGTGCAGCCGGGCGAGTGGCCGGGCGTTTCGTGCGCGATCAGCGTGGTGTCGCCAAGCGTCACCTTGTCGCCCTCGCCGACCGCGCGATCGACCTTCACCGCCGGAAAGGCCAGATCGGCATTCTTCTCGTCGCCCGGATAATAGCCGCCTTCGAGCAATGGCGTGTCGCGCTTGCCGGCGACCAGCTGCGCGCCGGTCTCCTGCTTGATCTCGGCAAAGCCGCCGGTGTGATCGAAATGCGCATGGGTGTTGAGGATGTACTTGATGTCGCCGAGCTTGAAGCCGAGCTTGGCGATGTTGTCCTTGATCATGCCGGTCGACTGCGGAAGCGCGGTGTCCATCAGGATCAGGCCCTGCGAGGTCTTAATGATGTAGACCGCGATCCCGTCGGTGCCGACATAATAGATATTGCCGATCAGCTGAAACGGCTCGAACGGCGTGGTCCACTTCTTGGTGACGGCCGCCAGAAAATCCTTCAGCGTCTGCGCCTGTGCGCCTGATACCATCAGCGCCAGGGCACACAGCGCGGCTGTGAGCGTTTTCATCGTTGCCTCCCTGCATAGTGTTGTTGCTTGTGACCAGCAGCCACTGTGCGTGTTTTTGCTTGTCGTCGCAAGCGACGCCGGCGCGGCAGGCAACGATGCCGCGGCCGCCCGTTTCACTTACCCCGTCGCCCGCACCGTGCCATGGCCGAGTTGGCGCGAGATATCGCCGGCGCAGCTGTGCAGCGCGGTCGCGATCGCACTGTCCCAACCGGCATCGAAGGTCCCCTCGGGCCCCATCGCGGTGATGACGAGCGTGACACGGCCCGTATGGTCGAACACGGGTGCGGCGAAGGCATTGACGCCCGGCAACGGGTCACCAAGCGCGCGTGCCAGTCCGCGGCTGCGCACCTCGGCGAGTATCTCGGCGACCTTCGGGCTCTTCGGCGCGCGCTTCGGGTTGTAGCCGACGCCGAGGCGATCAAGGCCGCTTTCAAGCGCCGCCTTCAGGGTGTTTTGCGGCATGAACGCGGCGAACGCCCGGCCGGTCGCGGTTTCAAGCAGCGCCACGACGGAACCGACGCGCATCGCGATATGCACGGGATGGCTCGGCTCTTCGAGGCGCACCACGGTCGGCCCGTGGGTGCCCCAGACCGACAGCGACACCGCGTGATCGATGGTGCCGGCGAGCGCCGCGATCCGCGGCGTGGCGATACGCACGGCCGAGAGGCGGCGCAGGCTGATCAGGCCGAGCTCGAGCGCCAGCGCGCCGATCTCGTAGCGTCCGGTGGTCTCGTCCTGCTCGATCAGGCCGATCCGGGAAAAGCTCACCAGATAGGGGTGCGCCTTGGCCGGCGGCATGCCGGCCTCGCGCGCGAGATCGCGCAGCATCATCGGCTCGCCACTGCGGGCGAGCGCGCGCAGCAATTCCCCGCCGACCTCGATCGATTGGATGCCGCGGCTTTCTCTGGTCATGTGCCCCCGTTTGCAGCGCCGGCAAGATGACGTCCGGCGATATAGCCGAAGGTCAGCGCGGGACCGAGCGTGATGCCGGCGCCCGGATAGTTGCCGCCCATGATGCTCGCCATATCGTTGCCCGCGGCATAGAGCCCGGGAATGACCCGCCCCTCGGCATCCAGCGCACGCGCATGCGCGTCGGTGACGATGCCCGCATAGGTACCGAGATCGCCGATCACCATCTTGATCGCGTAGAACGGCCCGTGTTCGAGTGGCGCCACGCAAGGGTTCGGCCCGTGCAGCGCGTCGCCCTGGTAGCGGTTATAGGCGCGCGAGCCCTTGCCGAAAGCAGGATCGCGGCCTTCCGCGGCAGCGATGTTGAATTCGGCGACGGTGGCCTCCAGTCCGCTGGCATCGATCCCGGCCTGCGCCGCGAGTTCGGCCAACGTGTTACCGCGTTTCAGATAGCCGGTCTTGAGATGATGGCCTGTTGGCATCGGGCGCGGCGGCACGCAACCGAGGCCGTATTTGCGCAGCGTCTGGTGATCGCAGAGCAGGAAGGCGGCGATCTCCTCGCCGGGCTTTGCGGCCTTCATCATCTCCTGCACGAAGTCGTGGTAGGAATTGCCTTCGTTGGCGAAGCGCTTGCCGTCGCGCATCACGGCGATCACGCCGGGCTTGGCGCGATCGATGAAGTGCGGCATCACGCCCTTCGAGCCGTCCTTGCGCGTGGTGACCGAGACCGGCACCCAGGCGGCCGCGTTCGGTAGCGAATCCTCGACACGGCCGCCGGCGGATTCCGCCAGCCGCAATCCGTCGCCGGTGTTGCCCGCAGGGCCCGGGGAATAGTGTTCCTTGCCGGTCGGCGCATGCGGAAACATTTTTTGGCGCCGCGCCACATCATGCGGAAAGCCGCCGCAAGCGAGCACCACGCCGCGCTTCGCGTTGACGCGGATCGTGCGCCCTTCGTGCGTGACGATGGCGCCGCGCACCGCGCCGTTCTCGATTATCAGCTCGCGCACCGGCGACGAGAGCCAGAGCGGAATGTTCAGGTCGAATGCCGATTTCGCCAACCTCCCGGCGAGCGCATTGCCGTTGGTCAGCGTCATGCCGCGGCCGTGGCGCATCACGTCGCCGGCATGCTTCGACAGCCGCCTGGCGACATAGGCCGCCGACATCAGCGAGCGCGTCGCGCGCATGAAATGGACGATCTCCTTGCCGGAGCCGAGCATCATGCCGAACACAGTGAGCTCGGGCAGCGGGCTGCCGAGATCGTTGATGGCCGGCCCAAGCTCGCGGCCGTCGAACGGGCGGGCGACCATGGAGCGGCCGCCCTGCGCGCCGCCGGGGGCCTCGGCGTGATAATCCGGGAAGGTCAGCGGCATGTCGAAACGCACCGCGGTCTTCGTGGTGAAGAAATCGACTGCCTTCGGCCCTTCGCTCAGGAAGGCATCGACGCGGGCGGCGTCAAAACTGTTGCCGGCCTCGTGCCGCAGATACGCCCTCGCCTGATCCGGGCTCTCCGCGATGCCCCAGGCTTTCGCCAGCGAGGTACCGGGGATCCAGAGCCAGCCGCCGGAGCGCGCGGTGGTACCGCCGAAACGCGGCTCCTTCTCGACCACCAGAACCTTGAGCCCGTGATGAGCCGCGGTGACAGCCGCCGACAGGCCGCTGCAGCCGGAGCCGACCACCAGCGCGTCGCATTCGTAGCTTTCTTGTGCGTTGTCGGTCACGCGCTCGCTCCTATTTTTTCAGAAGCGGACATTTGGACTCCGACACCGGACGGAACGCGTCCTCGCCCTTCACCGTCTTGACGATCTCGAGATAGTCCCAGGGCTCCTTGGACTGTTCCGGCGACTTCACCTTGGCGAGATACATGTCGCGGATCACGCGACCATCCTCGCGCAGCCGGCCGCCGTGGACGAAAACATCCTCGATCGGCAATTCGCGCATCTTCGCCATGACCTTCTGCGGATCGTCGGTGCCGGCGGCCTTGATCGCCTTGAGATAATGCAACACCGAGCCGTAGACACCGGTGTGGATCATGGTCGGCATGACATTGGTGCGGGCGAAGAACGTCTTCGACCAGGCGCGGGTCGCTTCATCCATGTTCCAATACGACGCCGTCGTCATATAGGTGCCTTGCGCCGACTTCAGCCCGACGGCATGGACGTCGGTGTCGAACATCAGGAGGCCGACCAGCTTCTGGCCGCCTTGCACCAGGCCGAATTCGCCGGACTGCTTGATCGCATTGTCGGTGTCCTGGCCGGCATTGGCGAATGCCACCACATCGGCCTTCGAGCTCTGTGCCTGCAGGGCGAAGGAGGAGAAGTCTGCGGTGTTGGTCGGATGACGCACGCCGCCGAGCACCTTGCCGCCCATCTCGTTGACGAAGCGGGTGGCATCCTTCTCGAGCTGCTGGCCGAAGGCATAGTCCGCGGTGATGAAGAACCAGGATTTGCCGCCCTCCTTGATGACGGCCGAGGCCGTGACCTTCGACAGCGCGTAGGTGTCGTAGGTGAAGTGCACGGTGTTGGGGCTGCACAGCTCGTCGGTCAGCGAGCTTGCACCCGGGCCGGAGAGCAGCGCGATCTTGTTGCGCTCGCGGACCATATTGTGAACCGCGATCGCGATGCCCGAATTCGGGATGTCGACGACGGCGTCGACCTTGCTGTTGTCGAACCAGCCGCGCACGATCTGGACACCAACATCGGTCTTCATCTGGTGGTCGGCGCTGATGATCTCGATCGGCTTGCCGAGCACGGTCGGCCCGAATTCCTCGACCGCCATTTTGGCCGCTTCGACCGAGCCTGGCCCGCTATTGTCCCGCCCCCAGCTCGATAGATCGGTGAGCACGCCGATCCGCACGACGTCGTCGGAGACCTGCGCATGGGCAGCCGATGTCATCGCCGCAACAACGGCGAGCGCAAGAACGTGTCGCGCAAGGACGTATCTCATGGGTTCCTCTCCCTTGGTCCGCTCTGCGGCGGTTTTTTTGGTCACTTACGAATTAGTAATTGTTTAATCTATTTGTCAACAGCAAATTGTCGTGCGGCCACTCCCGAAGGATTTGCCCTCGGCAACCTCATCGGGGCCAGAAGCAAGTCGATGTGAGATCGCGCCGGCTGCGGTCTTCAAGCGGGACGACGAACCCAGCTTGACGGTGGAGATTCCACGCGGAAGCTGGGACATCACGTCCAAGCCGGGAGACGCAGATGCCAACTTACTATTGCACCAGCGCGCAGGGGCGCCTCACCGCGGAGCAAAAGAACAGGATCGCCAGCGAGATTACCCGGATCCATGCCGAGGTAACGGGCGCGCCAAGCTATTTCGCGCAGGTGATCTTCACGGAGGTCGCGCCCGGGAACCTGTTCATGGGCGGCGAGCCGGTCACGCACGATCACATCTTTGTCTACGGCCATATCCGATCCGGGCGCGCAGCCGTCGACAAGACACGGATGATCCGGCTGATGGCCGACGCCGTCGCGCTGGCCGCCAACGTCGACAGCAAGCGCGCGGTCTGGGTCTATCTCAACGAGTTGCAGCCGCGGCAGATGATCGAGTTTGGCCATGTCCTGCCGGAGCCCGGCGATGAGCTTGTTTGGACCGATGGACTGCCGGAGGCGGATCGCGCGTTCATGCAATCGATCGGCAAGCGCCGCTGAACCGCGACGAGAGGCGCCGTCCGACAGCCGGACGGCGCCTCGTGAGCCTCACGCGTTGGTACCACCGTCCACGGTCAGGTTCGTGCCCGTGATGTAGGAGGCTTCGGGGCTCGCGACGAAGGCCACCAGTGCTGCGACCTCGTCCACGGTGCCATAGCGATTGAGAGCGGTGACGGCCTTTTGTGGCGTCGCCCAATCGCCCGACGCCGGATTGAGATCGGTGTCGATCGGACCCGGCTGAACGTTGTTGACCGTGATGGCGCGGTCGCCCACCTCGCGAGATAGCCCTTGCGTGAACATCCTGATTGCGGCCTTGGTGGCCGAATACGGCACCAGTCCCGGCGTCATCATACGCTCGCCAACGCATGACCCGATCGTCACGATCCGGCCGCCCTTGCGCATGTGCTTCAGTGCCGCCTGCGTCGCGATGAAGACGCCGCGGAGGTTGAGGTTGATCACCTGATCCAGTTCCTCCAGCGTCGTCTCCTCGAATTTCTTCGGGATCGCGGTGCCGGCGTTGTTCACGAGGATATCGAGCCCGCCGAACGAGGTGACGACCTTCTCGACCGCGGCCTTGACGGCGGCGGGGTTGGTGGCGTCGGCCTGGATCGCGATGGCTTTACCGCCGGCGCTCTCGATCGCCTTGACGACAACAGCGGCGGTGTCTGCGCCTTTGCTGTAAGTGATCGCAACTGCGGCGCCGTCGGCCGCGAGACGCCTGGCGATCGCGGCTCCAATGCCGCGCGACGCGCCGGTGACGATCGCAGTCTTGCCTTCGAGTTTCTTTGACATTGTCAGTCTCCATTCGATGAGATGAACAGGCAGCCGATATAGCCGCCTGGCAGAGTGGAAGGTTCAGAGCTTGGAGCCGCCGTCGACGCGGATGGTGTCGCCGGTGATCCAGCGCGCGGCGGGGGAGGCGAGGAAGGCAATGGCGTCGGCGATATCGTCCGGCTGCGCGATCCGCTTCAACGTCTGCAGGCCGAGCGTGTAGTCGCGGCCCACGTCGGTCTTGGCGAAGGACGACATGTCGGTCGCGACGACGCCCGGCGCCACCGCGTTGACGCGAATGCCGCGCGCGCCGAGCGCGCTCGCCAAATGCTTGACCAGCGTATCGATGGCGCCCTTGGTCACGGCATAGGCCGGCAAGGTGCCGACCACCGCGTGCGCCGCCAGCGACGAGACCAGCACGACGCTCGAGCCGTCGCAGAGGATCGGCAGCAATTGCTGGACCAGGAAGAACGGCGCGCGGACGTTAACGGCGAACTGGTGGTCGAAATCCTCGACCGTCGTCTCCTCGATCACGGCCGCCTTGGCGACGCCGGCGTTCGCAACGAGGATGTCGAGCCGATCGCCGGTGATCGCGCGCACCTGACGGGCCAGTTGATGTGGGCCGTCCGCCGCGGCGAGATCGGCCGCGATCGCATCGGCACGTCCGCCGCACTTGCGGATCTCGGCGACCACAGCGTCCGCCTCCTTCGCGGCCTGTCCGTAATGCACCAGCACCTGCGCGCCGAGCTTGCCGAGCGCGAGTGCGGTGGCGCGGCCGATGCCGCGCGAGCCGCCGGTGACGAGGGCTGTCTTTCCCTTGAGGCTGGTCATGGTCATTCTCCCTGCACGACGCGAAACGCTCGTTTCACGCCCATTGTGATTGATCGAGAAAGGCCGAGACGTCGCTGACGAACATCGCGGGATACTGGTAGAGCGAGCCGTGCGCCGAATCCGGGTAGAGGATCAGCTTCGCGTTCGGCAGATGCTGCTGCAGGATGAACGAGTTGATCGTGGTGATGATCACGTCGTTGCTGCCGTTGACGACCAGCGTCGGCTGCCTGATCTCCTTCAGATAGTCCCAGGCGTGCTCGCGCTTGGCGCCCCATTTGGCGATCGCCGCGCGTTGGGCCAACGCCGCCTGCTGCGAGACTTCGGGATCGCGATTCTCGGTCCGCCGCCGGAAGCGCTTGACGAATTCGCGCCCCGCGGCCTGGCTCGCGGCCGATGGCGTGAACTGCACACGGAGCCAGAGATCGTCGGGATTGGCATAGGTCGCGCCGAAGATGTCCCTGCCCTCCGGCGTGCCGGTATCCATGCTTTCGCCGCTGCGCGGTCCGGTGCCGACCAGCACCACCTGGCGCACCAGATCAGGCGCCTGCAGCGTGATTTCCTGCGCAACCAGACCCCCGATCGAGAAACCGAGCACATCGACCTGCGAAAGCCCGAGCGCGCGGATGAAGGCCATCGCATTGGCGCCCATTCCGGCGATACTTTCCGGCACTTCGCCCGAACTCGATAACAGACCGGCATTATCGAAAAGGATGACCTCGCGATCCCGCGCGAATCCATCGGTCACCGCCGGATCCCAGTAATCCATGGTGCCCATGAAGTGGATGTTGAAGACGAGCGGTACGCCGCCTTGCTTGCCGAAGCGGCGATAGGCGAAACGGATGCCGTTGGCCTCGACGAACTGCGTCGGCGCAGCGTCATGGGTGTGGCTGGTCATGGCTGCGTTCCCGTGTGGGCGATTGCGTTGGGTTGGTTGAGCGATCAACTGGCGGTCTTGCCGCCATTGACCCGGACGATCTGGCCAGTGATGAACGCCGCCTTTGCCGAGGCGAGGAAGGTGATGGCGTCGGCGATCTCCTCCGGCCGCCCTCCGCGCTTCAGCGGCAGCGCCGCATAGAACGCGGCCTTCCTCTCCGGGCTGCCCGCTACCCGATCGAGCATCGCAGTCTCGATCGGACCGGGTGCAACCGCGTTGACGCGGACACCAAAAGCCGCGGCCTCGAGCGCCGCCGACTTGGTGAGACCCTCCACCGCATGCTTACTCGCGGTGTAGACTGAAAGATTGGCCGCGCCACGCTCGCCCATCGTGGAGGAGATGTTGACGATACTGCCGGCGCCCTGCTTCTGCATCACACGCAGCTCGTGCTTCATGCTGAGCAGTGTGCCGAGCACATTGGTGTCGAATATCGCCGCATAGTTGTCCGGCGTCTGCTCGGTCAGCAGGCCACCTTTGCCGTCAGTGCCGGCATTGTTGACGGCAACGTCGAGGCGGCCGAACCGCGCGACGGTCTGATCGGCCAGGCGGCGGACATCGTCCTCGTAGCGCACGTCGGCGGCAATGAAGGCGGCTTCGGCACCGAGGCGCCGCAGCTCGGCTTCCAGCGCCCGGCCTTCGGTCCCGCGGCGGCCTGAGACGACGACGGTGGCGCCTTCGGTGGCGAAGGCAATGGCGGTGGCGCGGCCGATTCCGGTCAGCGCGCCGGTGATCAGCACGACGGGGGCAGGCATGACGTTTATCCCTGGAGAGTGCACCGGACCCTGCCGGAGGGGCATGGTCGAAGCGGAACGCTCATCGTTGGATAGCTATTTGGTCCAGGCTAGCGCCTTTGACCAAGACTTTGTAAGCTGCCTTTCATGCCTGAAAGGTATGGAATATGGAGCTCCGGCATTTTCGCTATTTCGTCGCGGTCGCCGAGGAAGGTAGCCTGACGGTGGCCGCCGAGAAGCGGCTGCACACCGCGCAGCCCTCCCTCAGCCGGCAAATCCGCGATCTCGAATATGAGGTCGGCGTGCCGCTGCTGACGCGCAGCGTTCACGGCGTTTCGTTGACCCCGGCGGGCCGAGCTTTCCTCGACCACGCCAGACTGACGCTCACGCAAGCCGATGCGGCCGCGGAAGCAGCACGGCGCGCGGCCCAGCCGAGCAAGCAGGTCTTTGCAATGGGGTTTACGACTGGCCAGGAGGTCGCCTGGCTGCCACGGGCCACCAGCCTGCTGCGCGACGATCTCGCCAATATCGAGATCCGGGTCTCCAGCGATCACTCGGCGACGCTGGCCGACGAACTGGTGCATGGCCGGCTCGACGTCGCCTTTCTCCGCGCCGAGCAACTGCCCGATATCGAGATCAAGATCGTCGCCAAGGAGCCGCTGGTCGCGATCCTGCCGAGCGACCACAGGCTGGCGCAGCGCAAGAACGTCGATATCAAAGATTTCGTCGGCGAAACCTATATCGGCATCTCGAAAGTGCCGCGGGTGCTGCGCGGCCTCATCGCCGACTACTTCAAGCAGCATAAAATCGAGATCACACCGTCACTCGAGATCGACAATTACGCGATGGCGATCTCACTGGTAGCCTCGACCCGTGGTGTCGCACTGCTGCCAGCCTCGGCGAAATATTTCCTGCCGTGGTCGGTCGTCAGCCGGCCGCTCAAGGGCGAGGCGCCGACCATCGACATTGCGATCGGCTATCACAAGGCGAACACCTCGCCGATCCTGAAGAACTTCCTTTCCAGGATCGATGAACTCTCCGCGGCGCACGCCGCCGAGGGTGGACCATCCCGATCGAAGCCCGCCGTCTAGCCGCATGCGCCGCGGATCAATGCCGAGGGGGCGGAGGCGCGCCGGGCTTTGCCGCACCGATGATTTTCATGGAGCCGGGGCCACGCGACTAGCGTCGTAGACTCGAACCTGCTGACGGCTCGGCTTTATGAGTTAATGTTTCAGCTGGTTGATGGGGCGTTGATCGCAAATTGCGCCGCAAAAGCCCGGATATAAGCGGGCCGAGCTTCCCCGCGAGCGACGTAGGCAGCCAGGTTTTGATATTCGTCCAGAATGCCTGACATTCTTAGTCGCAGCAGCACTGATACCATCAATAAATCGCCCGCGCTGAACGCATCATCGAGCCAGTCGGCGACGCCCAAGTGAGCCGAGAGTTGGTCCAGCCGGGCGCGAACACGGTCCTTTACCAACGGCAAGCGCGCCTCGCTCCAGGACTTGTCACCTTCGAGTATTTTTGCCGTCGTTAATTCGAGGACCGGCGGCTCGACGGTGTTAAGTGCGGCAAACATCCACGTGATCGCGCACGCGCGGGCATTGCGATCGTTCGGCAGCAGGCCCGCATGCTGCTCAGCAAGATGAAAGACGATCGAGCCGGTCTCGAACAGCGAGAGAGAACCCTCCTCATAGGTGGGGATCTGGCCGAAGGGATGGATCGCCAGATGGTCAGGCGCCTTCATCGCTGCGAAGGAAACAAGACGAACCTCATAAGGCTGCCCCACTTCTTCGAGCGCCCAGCGAACGCGCGTATCGCGCGCCAGTCCCTTGCCGCCATCGGGCGATCGTTCAAATGCTGTGATCGTGATTGTCATCGCATCCGTTTCCTGGCATGGGCGAATTTCGTCGGCTTCCTATCGTGACGACGAATGAGCCTCCCGGAAATCGACATCGGTCTTGAACTATTTTCATTGCCGGACGCAGATCGCGAATGCCCGCTTCTGATCAAAGGTCGTGACAGCGCGGTGGCCAATTCCGCAACGCCGCGCGTAGGGGCTGCCTTGTTCCATTGTCCGCTTTTGCGAGCTGGCGCCCTGAGAGCAGACCGCGGGCCTCCGACCAATTTCGGGTTCACGTCCTGGCCCACGCGTGCGCCCGCCTCACCCTTCTTTACAGTGTAAAGATTCCCCTTGACGCCGTCACGACTCCGTCTCTATGGTATCTTTACAATGGAAAGATAATACACGCCGTCTGGGTTCGAGCCGGGACCAGCGCGCCTTCTGCTGCGCCCTCCGTTCCGGCAGCTCATGTTGCAAGCATGCTTTCTCAGGGGGTGGATTTGCTCCAGGTCACTGCTGCCATCGACAATTCCGCGAAGCTCAGCCGATCGACCAAAATCCTCTATGGGCTTGGCACGATCGCATTCGGCGTCAAGGATCAGGGATTCAATTTCCTGCTCCTGATCTTCTACAATCAGGTGATCGGCTTGCCGGCACAAGCCGTCGGCAGCGCGATCCTGGTCGCGTTGCTGATCGATGCGTTTCTCGACCCTGTCGTCGGCCAGATCTCGGACAACTGGCGATCACGCTGGGGACGCCGGCATCCATTCATGTATGCCGCCGCGATTCCGGCTGCACTGTCCTATGCCTTGCTGTGGACGCCTCCCAAATGGTCAACAGAGGGCGTGCTGGCCTATCTGATCGTGACGACGATTGTCATTCGCAGTTTCATTACCCTGTACGAGATACCAAGCTCCGCGCTGGGTGCGGAACTCACCCGCGACTATGATGAGCGAACCAGCCTGATGAGCATTCGATACTTCTTCGGATGGCTTGGCGGTCTTGGCATGGCGCTGGCCGCCCTGCAGATATTTCTAAGGCCGGATGCGACCCATCCCGTCGGGCAGCTCAATCCGACCGGGTATCTGCACTACGGCATGGCCGCCGGTCTGGTCATCCTGGTGGCAATCCTCGTGTCGACATCAGGCACGCACAGGTTCATCGCCAGGCTCTCCGTTCCCGCCGCGCACAAGCACACCATCGGCGAACTTGCGCGGGAGATGATCAGTACCCTGTCTCACCGTCCGTTCCTGGTGCTGCTGCTGACGGCATTCTGCAACGCCGCCGGCCAGGGCCTGGTTCAGTCGTTGAGCCTGTACGTCAGCACCTACTTCTGGGGTCTTGGCGCCGCGCAGATCTCGCTGTTCGTCTTTGCCGGCTTCGTTGCAACGATCCTGGCGTCCGTATCCGCCACGCCATTGTCCAGGCGCATCGGCAAGAAGACGGCCGCGATCTGCTGCCAGCTGTTGGCGCTTACGTTTGCCGCCTTACCGATCCTGCTGCGGCTCCTGAACCTGTTCCCCGGCAACGAGGAACGGGCGCTGTTGCCCATTCTGATGGTCTTCACCGTCCTGTCGACGACGTTTTCGATCATGACGGTGATTCTCATTGCGTCCATGATGGCCGACGTCGTGGAGGACTCCGAGAAGCGAACCGGACGGCGCTCGGAAGGCTTGTTCATGGCCGCCAACGCCTTCGTCAACAAGGCGGTCTCGGGCCTTGGCATCTTCACGGCGAGCATGATGCTCGCGTTTGTGGGTTTTCCCGACGGCGCGTCACCCGGTCAGGTGCCGGCCGACGTGATTCGAAATCTCGGTATCACCTATGTGCCGTTCCTCGCTGTCCTCTACGGCGCGGCGGCCCTCATGATGTCACGATACTCGATCTCCCGCAGCAGCCATGAACAGACGCTGCGGGAGCTGGCTGCGACCAAACCCTGAGCGGAGCCCGGCACCACCGGGACTCACGCCGAAATGATAGGTGCGGTGGAACTACTAGGCCCCCGTCACGCGCCAGATCACGTTGCCGACGTCGTCGGCCATCAGCAGCGAGCGGTCGGGGCCGAGCGCGACGCCGACCGGGCGGCCGTAGGAGACCTTCTCGTCGGGCGCGAGGAAGCCCGACAGGATGTCGCGCGCAGGACCGGAGGGACGGCCGTTCTCGAACGGCACGAACACCAGTTTGTAGCCCGACAGCGTCGAGCGATTCCACGAGCCGTGCTGGCCGATCACCATGCCGTCCGGAAAGCCCGGCAGCGTGCCTGACGGCATCCAGCACAGGCCGAGCGAGGCGGTGTGGCCGCCGAGTGCGTAGTCCGGCTGGATCGCCTTGGCGACCATGGCCGGATCCTGCGGCACGCGATCGTCCACCGTCTGCCCCCAATAGCAATAGGGCCAGCCGTAGAAGCCGCCGTCGCGCACCGAGGTCAGATAATCCGGCGGCGTCTCGTCGCCGATGCCGTCGCGCTCGTTGACGACGGTCCAGAGCACGTTGGTCTTCGGCTCCCACGCCAGCCCCACCGCGTTGCGCAGGCCGCTGGCGAAGATGCGGCTGTTGCCGCTGGCGAGATCGAGCTCGTAGATCGCGGCGCGGCCTTCCTCGACCTCCATCCCCATCTCGGCGATGTTGGTGAGCGAGCCGACGCCGGCATAGAGCTTGGTGCCGTCTGCGCTCGGCAGCAGGCTGCGCGTCCAGTGCCCGGCGGGCTTGAAGCTGACGAACTTGCGTCCCTGCGCGGTGATGCGGTCCGCGCCCGCGACATAGGGAAAGGCGACCACGCCGTCGGTGTTGCCGACATAGAAGGTGTCGCCGACCAGCGCCATGCCGAACGGCTGGCTCAGCCCCTCCATGATGGCGCCGCGGGTCTCGGCCACACCGTCGCCATCGCGGTCGCGCAGCAAGGTGATGCGGTTGGCACTGACGCCGAGGGCTGCGGCGCGCCGCATCGTCGCCTGCATCGCGTAGTGAAACACGGTCCGCGGCGTTCCTGCGATCTGGGTCGCCTCCGCGATCAGCACGTCGCCGTTGGGCAGCACGTTGATCCAGCGCGGATGGTCGAGCCCGGTCGCGAAAGCATTGACCTTGAGCCCGGGTGCGGCGGTCGGCTTTTGGCCCGGGTCCCAGCCCCTCGCCGTCGGCATCTTGAGCGTCGGAAGCGCACCTTGCGACTTCGCCTCTGGAATCTCCGGCGTCAGGCCCCAGGCCGGCTTGGGCTCCGCGCCCTGCCGTCGCCGCCACGCCACCGCGCCGGCGCCGATTCCCGCCACGACGCGCGCAAAAACATCGGACATGCTCATGAAGTTCCCCTTTTTGATGGCGCACGATCCGGCGCGGGTTGGGTGGGTTTCGTCGGCAGCCGCCGCCCCTCCGGGGCCGGAGGGCATTCGCATTGGCGCTGACGCAGATGACAGTAGTTATACTATCTTAGCATTGGCCTCCGAATCGAGGAGATTAGGTGGGCGTTCTCTGTCAGAGCGCTTCCTCCCTTAACCTTTGCCCGCCGCAGTGGCGGGCCTTTTTTCCGGAACGCTGCCAACAAGCGGGCAGCGTCCTTCGGATATGGGCGGGAGATGGGCCCTCACCGGAAAATGATGACGCGCCGGTCGCACGTCACGTTCAAGAGTTGATCAGGGAATCGGGAACGCTGCTCCATCAAGGTCGTTGGTCGCAACACCAGCAAGGAGCATGTGAATGCAGCACAAGATCAAAATACTGTCACTGGTTGCAGCGTCGCTGCTCGCAACGACCGCGGGCGCGTTCGCGCAAGGTTACGATCAATATGGTCGCATTGTGGGGTGGCAGCGACCCGCGCCGCGCTATCAGGAGGTGCAGCCACGGGTGAACTATTACCCGGCTCAACCAAGCTGGTATGATTCATACGGATCGTACAATGGCACCAACCGTCCGACACCGAGCTCGTCGCAGGGCGACGTCGGGCCTGAGGGCAACAACAATGGCACGGTGACCGGCGTCTACCGGCAGTGGTAGTACACGCAGAATTGAGGCCCATCGCTCGGCGAGCGATGGGCCTTTTGCTGTTCAGCTGCGAGAGACGTTACAGCGTGATGTCGCAATGCGATGACATCGCTTACTTCACCATCGCGCCATAGACGATGTCCTGGACGTTCTCGCGATAGTATTTGCGGAGCTCGCCGGGCGCGGCCGTTCCGACCACCACGACGAGGCGCTCCTTCGGATCGCAGAAGAACTGCGTGCCGTAGGCGCCGTTCCAGGTGAACTCGCCGGGATTGCCCGGCACCGACGACAGGCCCTCGCTGGTGCGCACCGCGACCGCAAGCCCGAAACCGAAGCCGCCGCGATGCGGCTCGACATTGGCGACGTTGTTCTTGATCTCGGGCCCGAGATGGTTCGACGTCATGTGATGCACCGTCTTCGGGCTTAGGATCCGCTTGCCGTCGAGCTCGCCGCCGTTGAGCAGCATCTGTCCGAAGCGGAGGTAGTCGCCGACAGTGGCGAACGAGCAGGCGCCGCCGCAATCGAACTTGGTCGGCGTGTCGAGCAGTAGGATCGCCTGCGGCTTGCCGCTGAGCGGATCGTCGGCGAACGGACGGGCCAGACGCGCGCGCTGGGCATCCGAGGGATGGAACGTCGCATCCTTCATGCCGAGCGGCCCCCATACATTGGCCGAGAGATAGTCGCCGAGCCGCTGGCCGGAGACTTTCTCGACGACTGCACCGAGCACGTCGATCGAGAAGCCGTATTCGAATTCGGTCGACGGCTGGTGCACCAGCGGCAGCTTTGTAATGCGGTCGATGAAGGCCTGGGTGTCGCCTTCGCGCGCCGGCGCGGTGCCTTCGGGATAGAGACGCATCAGTGCGCTCGTACTGTCGGGGCGCCCGCCATACATCAGGCCGGAGGTGTGGCGATAAAGGTCGTGGATGAAGATCGGTGACGCCTGCGGGTCCATCTTCAAGGAGCCGTCCGGCTGCGGCACGCCGACTTTCATGTCGGCGAAACCAGGATAGTAGTCGGCGACCTTGGCCTGCAGCGGCAGCCGGCCCTGCTCCATCAGCGTGAGGCCGGCGACCGCCGCCATCGGTTTGGTCATCGACGCCAGCGCGAACACCGCATCGAGCGGCATCGGCGTGCCCTTGGCCGCATCGAGCTGGCCGTAGGCCCTGTAATAGACGAGCTTGCCGTCGCGCGCGATCGCCACGACCGCACCGGGCACGCGCTTGGCCGCGATCTCGCGAGCGAAGAAGTCATCGAGCCGCGCCAGCCCCTTCTGCGAGAAGCCGGCCTGGTCGGGCTTCGTCTCGGGCAGCGGCGCGGCGTGGGCGATGTCGAAAGCGATGCCGGCGGCAAATGCCGCGGCGACGATGAGTTTTTTCATTGTTTCCTCCCAAGGGAGGAGCAATGTCGGATGATTGTCGCGCCGTTACAATGTCCGCCGCGTGCATGCGCCCATGTTGTCTGCGTCGATCCATCGCACCCTGCAGACTCGCCCCAATCAGCGCGTGAGGCAAATCTAAGCTGGTTGGAGCGACAGGTTCGCGTCGCGCACCTCGCGAAGCTCGGCCGGCTGGCCGCCGAGGATCGGCTCGACCTCGTGCTCGAAGGTCTTGAGCGCGGCCCCGATCGCCTGGTGCATGTCGAGATATTTGTAGGAGCCGAGCCGGCCGCCGAAGATGACGTTCGGATGCGAGGACGTCATCGCGTGATAGGACGCCAGCATTGCCCGGTCGGCGGCGGTATTGATCGGATAATACGGCTCGTCTTCGCGGCGGGCAAAGCGGGAATATTCGCGGTAGATCGTCGTCCTGGCTTGCGTATGCGCGCGCTCCGGATGCAAATGCCTGAATTCGTGGATACGGGTGAAGGGCACATCCTCGTCGGCGTAGTTGATGACGGAGGCGCCCTGGAAGTCGGCGACGTCATGCACCTCGCGTTCGAAGTCGACGGTGCGCCAGCCGAGATGGCCGCAAGCGTAGCCGAAGAAACGATCGATCGGCCCCGTATAAATGACGAGCTGCTGCGGCGTGATCTGATCGGCGACGTCGAAATAGTCGACGCCGAGCTGAACCGAGATCTTCGGATGATCGAGCATCCGGCGGAAGATCGCGGTGTAGCCGTCGACCGGCATGCCTTCATGGCGGTCGGCGAAATAGCGGTCGTCGAAGGAGAACCGGACCGGCAGGCGGCCGATAATATCGGCCGACAGCTCGCGCGGATCGGTCTGCCATTGCTTCTGCGTATAGCCGCGGATCAGGAGATCGTAGAGCGTGCGGCCGACCGAAGCGATCGCCTTGTCCTCGAGGTTGTGGACGCCAGCTACACCATGGGCCTCCGCCTCGGCTGCGATCGCCGCGCGGGCCTGTTGCGGCGTCATGATCCGGCCGAACGCCGCGCACACCGTCGACAGGTTGATCGGCATCGAATAGACGCGGCCCTTTGCCACCGTGAAGACGCGGTGGCGATAGTCGGTGAACTCGGTGAAGCGGTGCAGATAGCGCCACACGGTCTCTGAATTGGTGTGGAAGATGTGGGTGCCGTAGCGATGCACCTCGACGCCGCTGTCGGAATCAGCTTCCGAATAGGCGTTGCCACCGATATGGGGCCGGCGGTCGAGCACGCAGACCGAACGGCCGAGCTGGCTCGCCACCTGCTCCGCGATCACAGCGCCGAAAAAGCCCGTGCCCACCACGACGACGTCGAAGCTATCAAGCTGCATCTGGCCCCCGCCCCCCGCATGTCGGCCCCGGGCGATGCCCCGCCACGAATCCCGATGGACCTTCAACGTGGCAGCACGGTAGTTCGGGCGCAATAAATGCTGCTGCGCCTGATAATTCCGAGCCCGGAACGGCCGTCTCGACCGTTCAACGGAGAGCACGCAAGACGACGTCGCGCGAGCGGCAACACGCGGGGAGACCCATCGACCATGTCCGTCATCGCGATCCTGACAACGAACAAGACGACCTATGATTCATTGCACGGCATCCTCGCGATGGTGGGCGCCGAGTTCGACCGCCTCGGGCACGAGGTGCAGATGCTCAATCTGCTGGCCCCCGAGACGCCGGCCCGGCTCACCGCCCTGTTGCCGCGGCGCGCCGAGACGATGGCGATCGGCTTTTCCGGGATCGGGCTCGAGCTCTACACCAACGACAAGAAGCTGTTCTGGGACGAGGCTCAAATCCCCTGCTTCACCTGGTTTTGCGACCACCCGTCCTATTACGCGCGGCGCCATGGGCTCGAGAGCCGCTATCTCGCGCATGGCTACGTGTTTCCGGACCACGCTGCATTCAACCGCGATCATCTGCGGGCCAATGGCGCTGTCTTCGCAACCCATATGGGCATTCCCGATCCGGGTTTCTTCGGCGCCCTGCCGCCCGAGAAACGCAACGGCCGGCTGGTCTTTGCCAAATCCGGCTGGAATCCGGCAGAGCTGGAACGCACCTACCGCACGACGATGCCACCAAAGCTGTTCGCCATCCTGTTCGATGCGATCGCCGAAGCGCGCGGCAAGTTCTGCAGCACATTTCCCGAGATCATCGTCCGGGTTGCCGCCGAGCATATGGTCTACCTGACGCCCGGCCGCGACGTGTTCAATACGATCCTCACCCGGCTCGATAACTACACGCGGGCGGTGCGCAGCCGCGAGGTCGGCGCGGTGCTGCTCGACTATCCCGTCGATTTCATCGGCGGCGGCTGGGACGATCTCGCAGGCAAGGGACGGCACGCCCGTATCCTCGGCGCGATGCCGTTCGAAGCGATGCGCGAGGGCCTCGGCAGCTATCTCGCAGCCGTCTCGCTCAATCCCAATGTCGACCTATCAATGCATGACCGGGTGTTCTTCGCGCTCGGCGCCGGCACCGTGCCGGTGTTCGACACCAATAGCTTCTCGGCCGCCCATATGCCGCACCTCGCCCGCTACAGCTTCGGCCAGGACCAGAACGCCGCGAGCGTTGCCGCCGCCGTCGAGGCCGTGCTGGCCGATCCTGCCACAGCCCAAGCGGCGACCGCGGCGACGTTTGACGAGCTCTATCCGCGCTTCTCGATGAGCCGGTCGGTGCAGGATATCCACGAGATCACGATGTCCATGACGGGCACCGCCGGCGCAAGGCTGTTGCCCGCGGAGCCGGCGCCCCCCAACGTCTGGGCGCCGACGGCGAAGGTGGCCTGACACGCGCCTTGCCGTTTCCGTGGCCGCGTCGCGCCGGCTGAGCTAGCATAAGGCCCGTCACGTCTGATCAGGGCCGGCATGAATCGACGCGGGTTCATTTCTGGATTGGCCGTTGCCGCGGCGCTTGCAGGTTTCGCCTCAGCGTCCGCCGCGGCTGACGGCCGACGCGTTGCGCTGGTGATCGGCAACGGCGCCTACCGAAGCGTGCCGGCACTCTCCAATCCGCCCAATGATGCCGGCGATGTCGCCGCGGCGTTGAGACGGCTCGGCTTCACGGTCACCCTGATCGCCAACGGCACTTTCGACGAGATGCGGCGCGGCTTGATCGCGCTCGGGCGCGATGCCGCCGGCGCCGAGATGGCCGCGGTGTATTTCGCCGGCCATGGCATGGAGATCAACGGCGAGAACTGGCTGATCCCGGTCGATGCAGAGCTGAAGCGCGATACCGACGCAGCGAACGAAGCCATCAGCCTGCAGAGCGTGATGCTGCAGGTCACTGACACCACGAGCCTCGGGCTCGTCGTCCTCGACGCCTGCCGCAACAATCCGTTCGCCGCCAAGATGAACCGGGCGCTGGCGACGCGGGCGGCGGTGAGCGGCGGACTCGGCCGCATCGAGCCGGTCGGCAACGTGCTGGTCGCCTATGCCGCCCGCGACGGCACCACCGCGCTCGACGGCGACGGACACAACAGCCCGTTCACCGCGGCCCTGCTGCGCAATATCGAGACGCCCGGCGTCGAGGTTACCTTCATGTTCCGCAACGTCCGCGACGACGTGATGGAGGCGACGCGCAACGCGCAGCAGCCCTTCGTGTACGGCTCGCTGTCGCGCAAGGCGATCTACCTGGCCGGCCTGCCCTCGCCGGGTTCGGCCGGCACGACGCAGGCGAATGCGATGCCTGCGGTTGCGGCTCCAGCGCTGCCCGCGTCGCCATCCGCAATCGATCCGGCGCTGGTCGGCACCTGGGAGATCATGGTGCCTGATGGCCGCGGCCAGTCGCGCTGGATCTGGCGGATCATGGCCGACGGCAGCTACAAATTCCATGCCGAAGGCGGCCGCGCCGTGCAATCTCATGAGGGCACCGTCACCGCCGCGAACGGCCGCTGGACGCTGCACCCGCTCAAGGGCCTGCCGAAGGATTACAGCGACGGCGGCTCGTACGAGATCCGCGACACCATCGCCGTGATCACGGGGAAGCTGGGGACGGGATATTGGAAGCGGAGTGTGGAGTGAGAAAGTAGTCCGCATGAGCGAAGCGATATGCGGGACAGGAAGAACCGGGATGTCGCCCCGCTCATCCGGGCTACGCTTGCTTGCGATGTAGGCGGCATCAATGGCAGTGCCGCCGGGTGGATTGACCAGGCCCAGGCAATCTCGCAAAGCTTTGGAAAGTACAAGAGCTGAGCTGGAGTCCGCTTCTCATGACACGCGACGTCGACTTTTCCTTCAGGCCCGCGCGCCGTGACGACGCGGAGACGGTCTTCAACATTACGAAGGCCTCGATCGGCGGCCTTGGCGCGGCCTCTTACTCTCGGGATCAAATCGAGAATTGGATGGGCGCGCGCACACCGGCATTTTACGAAGAGCTCATCGCGAGAGGACGAATGACCGTATGCGTGCGCGACGGCGTCATCGTTGGATTTGTTGACGCCGAGCCGGGCGAAGTCACCCGGTTGTTCATCTTGCCGGATGCTGCCGGTGCTGGACTCGGTCGGCGGCTGCTCGAGATCGGAATCACCCAGGCGAGGCTGAACCATCACGGGCCAATCAAGCTCGAGGCGACAATCAATGCCGAAGGCTTCTACCAAAAGCATGGCTTTAGAAGCGTCGGCATGGGTCATTTCTCTCACGGCCTCGGCGGCGAGCCGATCGAGATCGTGCATATGGAATTGTAGATTACAGGGCCGCGACCGGGTTCGCTCCGCGCGGGGCGTCACCGTAACTCTCGTAACTCTGAATAATGAGCGGTCGAAAGTACGCCAACCTACGCCGAGCTGATGTCCGCGCGGCTAAGTGCAACGTCGATGCGACGTAGCACATAATCGCGGAGTTCGCCTGCGCGTCTCACACAGGCGCGGTGCTCGGCGACGAGAGCGGCGATTTCGCCTTGTTCCGGCGTGCCGTCCGCCTTCACCAGTCTGGCGCCTGCCCATCGGCTTTCCGCATCGTAGCGGCGATGGTCGAGCAGGCTGACCGCTTGTTCAAGTTCATGCAGGGCGGCAACCGCGGCTTCTTCGCCGTCGCCCGACAGCAGCATGATCGCGTCGCGCAATACGTAGCGCGCCATCGTGTGGCTGCAGGCGAGGTTTGTGGCACGTCCCGCGTTGGGGCAAAGGCCGGTCCGCGCAAAACCGGAAGGGCTGTGTGCGCTCCGCATGGGATCGCCGTCAGGACCGGCCGGAATGCTCTCGTGCGCCATTTCGCATGGCCAGGCCCGCAACGCCTCGATCCGCTGGCGGTGTGCAATCAGGACTGCTCGTTCAAGCGCCATCGATCGCCTGCCATCGCGATAAGAGCCGCGAAGTATCCTTCGAACGACTCCGTCGCAGCCTCACACTTAAATGGTGCCCAGGGGCGGGATCGAACCACCGACACTGCGATTTTCAGTCGCATGCTCTACCAACTGAGCTACCTGGGCATGCTGGCCGGGCCTGAAAAGGCGTGAGCCGAGCGGGCGGTTTATAGAGAGGTCGGAGGGCGCTGTCCACCCGGCTTCGTCAAAGGCTTCGCCGGGCGCGGCCCGGGTTCCGCGGTTTTCCCAACTTGTTGGGAAATCACGCTAATCCGGGTCCTCGACGTCATCGTCGCGGCCGGGGACGACGTAGGAGCCCTTCAGCCAGCGGTTCAGGTCGACGTCGCGGCAGCGCGGGGAACAGAACGGCAGAAAGGCCTGCTCGGCCGGCTTGCGGCAGATCGGGCAGGCCTTCACGGTGGCTGCGGGTTTTCGAGCTTGGTCGGTCATGGTGGAAGCAGCTTACATCAATTGGAAATGAAGAACGCGGCCGCGTGTTCTACCCTTCTCCCCTTGTGGGAGAAGGTGGCGCGGACATCGTCCGCGCCGGATGAGGGGTCTCTATCCGCGGAGACAGACCCCTCACCCAAATCGCATCTCCGATGCGATTTGACCTCTCCCACAAGGGGAGAGGTGCACCGCAGATGCGGCACCAGAGCCGGGTTTATCAATCCTCAAACCGCGACTGCGTTGAGCCAGCCGTAGCGGATCGGGAATCCTTCGCCGCCGAGCAAGGTCACGGTCTCGTAGAGCGGCAGGCCGACCACGTTGGTATAGGAGCCGACCATCTTGACCACGAAGGATCCGGCGATGCCCTGCACGGCATAGCCGCCGGCCTTGCCGCGCCATTCGCCGGAGCCGATATAGGCCTGGATGTCTTCCTCACTGAGCCGCTTGAAGCGTACGCGGGTTTCGACCAGGCGCTGGCGGAACGCCTCCTTCGGCGTCACGATGCAGATCGCGGTGTAGACGCGGTGGTTGCGGCCGGACAACAGCCGCAGGCACTGCGCGGCCTCGTCGACCAGATTGGCCTTGGGCAGGATGCGGCGGCCGACCGCAACCACGGTGTCGGCGGCAATGACGAACGCGCCGCGCAGATCGTCGTCGAGCTGCACCGACTTCAGCGCCGCGTCCGCCTTGGCGCGCGCGAGGCGGTTCGCGCAGGCACGCGGCAGCTCGCCCCGACGAGGGGTCTCGTCGACATCGGCCGGGCGTAGCGCATCGGGCTCGATGCCAGCCTGGTTGAGCAGCGACAGCCGCCGCGGCGAACCGGAAGCAAGAACGAATTTGGGGCGACCAAGCATGCAGGTTTTTGGGCTGGGACTTAGGGGGACGGACGCGCGCGGAACCTATCGGATGCGACATGGATGCACAACCACGGAACCGGCCGCGAATCGCGTCGCCGACCGGGGCAAAGCCCCATAAGCACAGCTGTTTGTCAGTCTGGCGACAGTCGGCTATCCGCTGGCGGCGCTGGCCTTGGCGAAGCGGCGGCGGATGCGCAGCAGGAGGCCGTCGCAGACCTCTCGATAGGCGGCGAGCTTCTGCTCGCGGGTGCCTTCGGTGCCGGTCGGATCATGCGTCGGCCAGTATTCGACGTCGGCGGCGAGCGTGCGGGTGAGGTCGAGCGCCTTGTGATGCGCTTCCGGCGAGAGCGTGATGATGAGGTCGAAGTTCAGCCCTTCCCAGTCCTCCAGTTCCTCGAAGGTGGTCGGCTTGTGATGGGAGATGTCCTGGCCGAGTTCGGCCATCACGGCCACCGCGAACGGATCCAGCTCGCCCTTCTTCGCGCCCGCGGAACGCACATAGAGGCCCTGCGGAAACATCTGCTGCAGCAGGCTTTCAGCCATCGGCGAGCGCACGGCGTTGTAACCGCATGCGAACAGCACGGCCTGCGGAGTGCGCGCGCGCGGCGCTTCCATGCGATCAGGCTTTTTTCGACCGGGGCACGCCCCCGTCAAGCTTCATACCGATCATTGTCCGCCCTCGCCCTTCCAGTGGAGGACGGTGATCAGCGTGAACAGCCGCCGCGCGGTCTCGAAATCGACGCGGACCTTGCCTTTCAGCCGCTCCTGCAGCGTGCGTGAGCCGTCGTCGTGGATGCCGCGGCGGCCCATGTCGATCGCCTCGATCTTGTCAGGCGTCGCGGTCCGGATCGCCTGGTAGTAGCTGTCGCAGATCATGAAGTAGTCCTTCACGACGCGGCGGAACGGCGTCAGCGACAACAGATGCGCCACCACGGGCGAGCCGTCCTCTTTCCTGATGTCGAACATCAGCCGGTTGCCGGTGATCCCAATGTGCAAGGTGAAGGGGCCGGCGTCAGCACCTTCGGGCGCAAACAGATTTTGCTCGACCAGATCGTAGATTGCGATCGCGCGTTCGTGCTCGATGTCGGGCCCGGAACGGCCGATCGATTCCTCGTCGAGCGTCACCGCGACGATGCGATTGTTGGAATCCGCGTCGGCAGGTGACTTGGTCATGAGAGGTTGAGGCGCAATCCGACGGAACGTGAATGGGCATCGAGACCCTCGGCCTGGCCGAGCGTCATCGCGGCGGGCCCGAGCGCACGAAGTTGCTCCGGCCCGCACTTCAGGATCGAGGTTCGCTTCATGAAGTCAAGCACCCCGAGGCCCGAGGAGAACCGCGCCGAGCGCGCGGTCGGCAGCACATGGTTGGAGCCGCCGACATAGTCACCGATCGCCTCCGGCGTATGTGCCCCCAAAAAGATCGCACCGGCATTGCGGACCTTTTTCGACAGGCCCTCCGGATCGGCGGTCATGATCTCCAGATGCTCGGCGGCGATCGCATTCGCAAGCTCGACCGCGTCGTCGAGCTGAGCTACCTGGATGACGGCGCCAAAATCGTTCCACGAGGTCCGCGCGATGTTTTCGCGCGGCAGGGTCGTGAGCTGCGCCTCGACGGCGCGCTCGACATCGGCGGCGAGCCGCGCAGAGTCTGTGATCAGGATCGATTGCGCGCTGACGTCATGCTCGGCCTGCGCCAGCAGATCGGCCGCGATCCAGTCGGCATTGCCGGTGTCGTCGGCGATGACAAGCACCTCGGAGGGGCCGGCGATCATGTCGATGCCGACCTTGCCGAACACCTGCCGTTTCGCCGCGGCGACATAGGCATTGCCGGGGCCGACGATCTTGGCCACCGGCGCGATCGTGGCGGTGCCATAGGCCAGCGCGGCCACCGCCTGCGCGCCACCGACGCGGTAGATCTCGGAGACGCCGCCGAGTTGGGCGGCCGCCAGCACCAGCGGGTTGAGCTTGCCGTCCGGCGCCGGCACCACCATCACCACCCGCGGCACGCCGGCGACTTTCGCGGGCACCGCGTTCATCAGCACCGAGGACGGATAGGCCGCGGTGCCGCCGGGCACGTAAAGGCCAACCGCGTCGACCGCGCTCCAGCGCCAGCCGAGCTCGACGCCTTCGGCATCGGTGAAGCGTTCGTCCTTCGGCAGTTGGCGGCGGTGGAAGGTATCGATCCGGTCGCGGGCGAATTTCAGGGCGTCGAGTATTTTGCCGTCGCAGGCTTTCACGGCGGCATCGATCTCGGCCGCGGTGATGCGCAGGCCGCTCGCCTCGATCGTCAGCCGGTCGAACTTTGTCGTCGCCTCGAGCAGCGCCGCATCGCCGCGGGCCGCCACATCGTCGACGATGGCGCGGGTGGCGCGCTCGACGTCGGCGGACACCTCGCGCTTGGCGGCCAGGAAATCGCGAAATCGCTGGTCGAAATCGGCGCTCTGTCGGTCCAGGCGAACGGGCATGGCGGCTTTCTTTGCGGACAGGGGTCAGGTCCCTGCTCAATGGCGCGGCAGCCAATGGCCGTCAACCCTTGCAAAAGCGACAAACTCGCCGTCGTCCCGGCGAAAGCCGGGACCCATAACCCCAAATGCCCCTGGTGGTGGCACGCTGGGGCCGCATCTTGTCCCAACAAGCTGCTTTGGTGGCTATGGGTCCCGGGTCAAGCCCGGGACGACGAAATCATATCGCGGCGCCCAAATCGTCCGTCCCGAGGTCGGTCAGCTCGCATTCCAGGCACTCGACATCCAGCCGCAGCGCTCCGCCATGGCCGAACATCAAAAGCGCGCTGCCACCGGGGGGATCGGAGGCGTGGAATTCGATCCCGAGCAGTTCCAGGGCGGCGTCCGGGGCCTCGAGGTCGATATTGCGCGACTTGCAGGCCAGCACCCGGTCGAAGCGCAGCGCGGCAATCAGGCGACGCGAGCAGGTGCCGCCCGCCAGGGTCTGCTCCCAGTCCAGCCGGTTGATGCCGACCACCAGCCGTTTCTCGTCCTGGCGCCAGACGATGTCGGCGGGCTGGACGCGGGCGTCCTGGACATGGGCGGAGATGACCGCGAGGTCATCGGCATCGAGCGCAATCAGTTTCAGGGGAGCAGGCGACGACATGGCGACCTTTATAGCGCGTCGCCGCGTGGGAGATACCGTTCCACCGAAAGAAAAACCTCTGGAGCACCCTGGGCCCGGAACCAGACCCGCGCGCGCCGTCAGAGCCGACTGATGTCCTCGCTCTCCAGCACCGGCTTCGGATGGCCGTCGCGCACCACCTTGAGCATGGCGCGGCCGAGCTGTTCCGACGTCGTCATGTATTTCGGTGCGGCGCGGACCAGATAGGACAGCAGCGGCGAGGCCACGACATAGATCGCCTGCACCCAGGCGGTCTTGGAGCGCACGCCGTGCAGCGGCTGGATGCCGGCGGGACGGAACATGTAGGCAGCCTTGAACGGCAGCTTGAGCAGATCGTTCTCGGTCTTGCCCTTGACCCGCGCCCACATCAGCGAGCCGCGCTCGGTGGAATCGGTGCCGCGTCCGGTGACATAGGTGAAGACCATGCCGGGATTGAGCCGCGACAGCGTCGCCGCCGCCGCAAGCGTGATGTCGTAGGTGAGATGGCGGTAGCGCGCCTCGTCCATGCCGATCGAGGAGACGCCGAGGCAGAAGAAGCAGGCGTCGTAGCCGGTGAGTTGCGGCTCGATCGCGCTGTAGTCCGTGAAATTGTCATGGACGAGTTCGACCAGCTTGGGGTCGCGCTGCCCGGTCGGGCTGCGCCCGATCGCGAGCACGCGCTCGACGCCCTGATCGCGCAGACATTCGCGCAGCACGCCCTGCCCGACCATGCCGGTGGCGCCGAACAGGATGACTTTCATTGGATCTTCTTTCTGTCGCGCGGCGTCACGGCTTCAGGCGGCGGCCGCGGCCTGATAAAATGATAGACCGGTCAGCACGGCCGAAACATCCCACAACCGCTCCGCGGCTGCAGCATCCTTCGCCCGCGGCATGATCTTGGCCGGCGACGGTGGTCCCTTCATCTCGTAGAATCCGTTCGGGCCATAATAGCCAGCTGCCTTCGCCGCCGGCGACGTCGCAGCAAACAGGGTCGGGAGCGCGCCAGCTGCAGCGGAATGACTGGCAAAAGGCTGAAGTAAAATGCCGAGGTACCCCAACAGGCCGCTGGTGCCCGGACCGTTGGCGATCAGTTCGGTTCGCGCAAAACCGGGGTGCGCGGCGTTGCTCATCAATCCCCAACCGGCAGCGTCGCTGCGCCGCTGGAGTTCGAGAGCGAACACCAGCATCGCCAGCTTCGACTGACAGTAGGCCTTGAAGGAATTATAGGATTTTGCACCTTGCAGATCTTCAAAATCGATCGTGCCTGAACGATGCGCAAGGCTGGACAGGTTCACCACGCGAGGCTGATGGCCGCGGCGAAGCAGCGGCAGCAGACGTGCGGTGAGCGCGTAATGGCCAAGGTAGTTGATGCCGAACTGCATTTCGAAGCCGTCAGCGGTGGTCTGCCGCTTCGGCAGCGCCATCACACCGGCATTGTTGATCAGCAGATCGAGCGCGCCATGGCTGGCAGCGAAGCGTGCTGCGAAATCGGCGACCGAGGACAGATCAGCGAGATCGAGCGTCTCGTAGCTGACTTTGGCATTGCCGAATTGATCGCGGATTCTCGAGATGGCATTCTGGCCCTTGAGGTCATTGCGGCCAGTGAGCACCACCTTGGCGCCGGCGCGGGCGAGCGCCAGCGCGGTCTCGAAGCCGAGGCCGCCGGTGGCGCCGGTAATGACGGCGGTCTTGCCGTCCTGGGACGGAATGTCTGCGATGGTCCAATCGGTCATGGTTATATCTCCGGGCTCGATTCGTTGCGGATGCGACTGCGCCGCTCTAAATGTGCACTTAGTGCAAATTTGCAATAGGTGAAGATTGAGGATTGATCGGTGAACCCGCGCAAACCAGCTAAACCACGGCTATCAAAGGCAAAATCCAGTGCGGCCGCAGTTCCCCCTGGTCTGCGGGAACGCAAGCGGCAACAAACCCGCGAGCGGCTGACCCGGGCGGCGATGGCGCTGTTTCTGGAGCGCGGCTTCGAGGCCACCACGCTCGACGATATCGCCGCCGCCGCGGACATTTCACGCCGCAGCTTCTTCCATTACTTCGCGTCAAAGGAAGACGTGGTTTTTGCGTTGCACGAGGAGATCACGGCGGCCCTGATCGCCGCGGTCGCCGCGCGACCGCGCGATGAATCCATGCTCGCAGCCGCGGAGAACGCGATCTCCGCGATGGCTCGCCAGCTCGACCCCGGCGAGGCGATCGCGATGGCGCGTTTGAAGCGCGACAATCCGGCGCTGCAGGCCCGCGATCAGGCCAAATACGAGAGGCTTGAACGCGCGCTGGCGGATGCACTCGCCAAACGCACCGGCCATAAAGCCGAAAAGCAGCAGGCCCGGCTGGTGGCAATGATCGCCACCGGCGCGATGCGCGTCGGCGCCGACCTCTGGGCCGCCGACGGCGCGCGCGAAAAGCCGGAAGCCCTGGTCAAGCGAATATTCGCCGCGATACGGGCGATCTTCGATTGACCGCCGGTATCGGGAGTCTGTTGCGTTCTGACTGAAATCAGATCGGGGCCGACGCTCAGCCCTTGATGTACGCCAGCAAGTCCGCGTTGACGGTCTCCGCCTCCGTGGTCGGCATGCCGTGCGGAAAGCCCTTGTAGGTCTTCAGCGTGCCGTTCTTGAGAAGCTTTGCCGACAGCGGCCCGGCGTCGGCGTAGGGCACGATCTGGTCGTCCTCGCTGTGCATCACCAGCACCGGGAGGTTGATCTTCTTGAGGTCCTCGGTGAAGTCGGTCTGCGAAAAGGCGACGATGCCGTCATAATGCGCCTTCGCGCCGCCGGTCATGCCCTGGCGCCACCAGTTCTGGATCACGGCTTCGGACGGCTTGGCGCCCGGCCGGTTGTAGCCATAGAACGGCCCCGAGGCGACGTCGCGATAGAATTGCGAGCGATTGGCGGCGAGCGCGGCCTGGAATCCGTCGTACACGTCCTTGGGCGTTCCGCCGGGATTGGCCGGTGTCTTCACCATCAGCGGCGGCACCGCACACAGGATCGCCGCCTTCACCACCCGGCTCTCGCCGTGCCGCGCCAGATAGCGCACCACCTCGCCGCCGCCGGTGGAGTGACCGACATGGATGGCATTCTTCAGGTCGAGATGATCAGTGACCGCTGCGAGGTCGTCGGCATAGTGGTCCATGTCATGGCCGTCGGAGACCTGGGCCGAGCGGCCGTGGCCGCGGCGGTCATGGGCGATGACGCGAAAACCATGATTGAGGAAGAACATCATCTGGCAGTCCCAGTCGTCGGACGACAGCGGCCAGCCGTGGCTGAACACGATCGGCTGGCCTTTTCCCCAATCCTTGTAGAAGATCTCGACGCCGTCTTTGGTGGTGATGGTGGGCATTTGATGGCTCCTCGATTAGTCGTCATTCCGGGGCACGCGAAGCGTGAACCCGGAATCTGGAGATAGATGAGCGAGATCGAGATTCTCAGATGCGCATCTGCGCATCATAGTTCGACGCTACGCGTCGCCCCGGAATGACGAGGATCAATCAGGCCAGGGTCATCGGCCGGAACCGGCGCCACGCGCCGATGATCACCAGCACGAAAAACAGCAGCACGACGCCCTGCACGACGGCAAACACCGGCCCGGACGGCGGGTTCGGCGGCACGGCCGGCGCCAGTGCCTGCAAGGCCGGCACCTTGAGGAAGCTCTGGATGACAAGCACGAAGACATTGAAGTAGAGCGAGAGCAGCGCCGTCACCACATAGACCGGGCGCCATACGCCGGCGAGCCGCATCGCATAGAGCGCGATGCAGGCGATCGCGAGCAGCACCAGCGACAGGATCGCGATCATGTGCGACGGCAGCAGTTGCGTGAACGGAAACAGGAAGCCGGTCGCGTTGGTCAGGATCGTGAACAGCAGAAAGATCGCCGTGATCCCGGGCATCGGCTTCGAACCGAGCAGGCCGAACATTGCGACCAGGCCGGTGACGATTGCAATCAGACTGATGATCACGTGCACAAGCGTGAACGTCGCCAAGCTCATTCCCAGAACCATGTGATGCACTCCCCGTTGAGACCACCACCAGAGGTTACGATGCGGTTCCGGAAATTGCCACATGCATCGGTGGCAGGACGGTCAACATTTCATGACAGCCTGCAAAAGCGGAGGCGTTCGCGCGCGTCATAGACCCGCGGGCCACGTGCGCTTCGTGAGAACTTGAATCAATAATAGCGCGGGATCGGTCCGTTATGCGGCGTCTTGCGCTTCGACAGGTCGAACATCACCTCGTCGACGTAGCACCAGCCCCAGCCCTCCGGCGGATCGTAACCCTCGATGATCGGATGGCCGGTGGCGTGGAAATGCGCCGTTGCGTGCTTGTTTGGGGAGTCGTCGCAGCAACCGACATGGCCGCAGGTCCGGCAGATCCGCAAATGCAGCCAGGGGCTGCCGCTCTTCAGGCATTCCTCGCAGCCGAGCGCACTCGGCGTGACGTCGGCAATGCCGGCGATATGTGTGCAGCTCTTTGACATGCGAACTCCTAAAGCGAGGGACTGCCCTCGTCGGCGAGGAAGCCATGCAAGGCGGCGACCACCTGGGCGCCCTCGCCGATCGCCCCGCCGACGCGCTTGACCGATCCGGAGCGGACGTCGCCGACCGCGAACACACCAGGCACCGTGGTCTCGAGTTGCGGCACGGCGCGCGCGTTGCCGCCGCTTTGCACGCCGGTCAGCACGAAGCCGCCGCGGTCGACCTGGACGCCGCAGCCCTCGAGCCAATTGGTCGCCGGATCGGCGCCGACGAACAGAAAGAGATTGCGGATATCGAGGGTGAACTCGTCGGGCGCGAGCCGGCTGCGCCAGCGCACCCGCTCCAGCGTCTCCGCGCCCTCGAGCCCGATCACCTCGGTGTTGAACATCAGCTCGATGTTCGGCGTCGCCTCGATGCGCTCGATCAGGTAGCGCGACATGCTGGCGCCCAGCCCGCCGCCGCGGATCATCATGTGGACCTTGCGGGCATGCGTCGATAGAAACACCGCCGCCTGGCCCGCGGAATTGCCGCCGCCGACCAGCACGACATCCTGATTGGCGCAGAGCCGCGCCTCGATCGGCGAGGCCCAGTACCAGACACCGCGCCCCTCATAGGCATCGAGATTGTCCATCGCCGGCCGGCGATAGCGCGCGCCGCTGGCGACCACGATCGACTTGGCGCGCAGCGAGTGCCCGCATTCGGTGGCGAGCGCAAAGGCCCCTGATGCCTTCGAGCAGTCGAGCGATTTCACCGAGACCGGGATCAGCATCTCCGCGCCGAATTTCTGCGCCTGGTTGAAGGCGCGCCCCGCCAGCGCCTGCCCGGAGATGCCGGTCGGGAATCCCAGATAGTTCTCGATGCGCGCGCTGGCGCCGGCCTGGCCGCCGAAGGCGCGGGAATCGAACACCGCGACCGACAACCCTTCGGACGCAGCATAGACCGCGGTGGCCAATCCGGCCGGACCGCTGCCGACCACGGCGACGTCGTAGAGCTTGTCATGGGCACGGCCGCCGATCATGCCGAGCGCCATCGCAAGCGCCGTCTCCGACGGATTGCGCAGCACGTTGCCGTTGGGACAGACCACCAGCGGCAGCTCGGCGCGGGACGGCGCATAGCGCGCGACGATGTCGGCAGCGTCCTTGTCGGTGTCGGGATCGAGGAAGTGATGCGGCTGGCCGTTGCGCGACAGGAAACTCTGCAGCCGCGCCATGTCGCCGAGCGACGCCGAGCCGATCAGCACCGCGCCGCCGGCGCCACCCTGGATCAGGCTCACGCGGCGCAGGATCAGCGCGCGCATGATGCGCTCGCCGAGATCGGCCTCGGCGACCAGCAGCGCACGCAATCGGTCCGGCGGGATCAACAGCGTCTCGACGTCGCCATCGGCATGGCCGTCGACCAGCGCGGGGCGGCCGGAGAGCTGGCCGCTCTCAGCGAGGAATTGGCCCTCCCCCTGGTCGATCACAGGCGTGACGACGCCGAGGCCGTCGCGCAGGGTCATCGTGACATTGCCCGACAGCACCACGAACATGCCAGGGCCCGGCTTGCCGGTCTCGAACAGCGCGTCGCCGTCCCGGAACGAGCGCGGCTCGCCGAAGCGGCGCATCCGCTCGATCTCGTGCGGGGTCAGCGTCGGGAAGGTTTGCGCGAGACGCGGGAAGGCGGAGGCGGTTGCGTTCAGTCGATCGATCTTGGTTTCGTCTGCAGCCATCTTTGGCGACCTGCTTCCCTGTACCCGTAATAGGAGCCTAACGCTCCGGCCCGTTTCCGCCCGCGTCATCTAGGGCGTCATCGGCCGCTTCGGAAGATGCAACATCATCCCGACCGCGCGCCTGCGACTTCCGCCGTTTCAGATTTTCGCGCAGTGCCAGCTTCAGGCGATCCTGTCGTGAATCCTTCACGCGGGATCCGGCCTGGCCGTTGTCCTTGCCCTGATCGCCTGTCATTTTCGAATTCTCGACCGCCGACATCTTGCGCGGGGGACAATAGACAATGGCGGACGCCCGCGCACCCTGGCCGGGCGGCTAGTTGAACACCCCGCCACTCGACGATTCGGTGGCAACAAGGCGGAACAGGACCATCCCAGCGAGATCGGGAACCAAATCAGGCCGAAATCGTCTGAAATGGCCGGGATCGCTGGGGCAGAACGTGAATTTCCGCCGATTTCACCACCACACCGGGTGCCCTTGTGCTTGCGCCGGAGGGGTCCTTGTGGCAAGAACCGCCCGCTTGGACGGGCCCCTCGAGGGCCGAATCTATTTTCCCGGGCATGCTGCCGTAGCTCAGTGGTAGAGCACTCCATTGGTAATGGAGAGGTCGACAGTTCAATCCTGTCTGGCAGCACCATTTCTCCCTGCAAAACTTGCCTTCGAACCGCAGTGGCGAATGCTCCACGCGGCCAGCCCGTTGCCTCCGAAGCCTTGTATTCGCTGGTTCGGTAGCCATTTCGAGAAGACCCCAGCCGGAAAGGCATTTCGAATGAAGATTCGCGTCGGATTCGAGATGCTTTATGACTTTCCGCAGCCGACGCCGATGATCATGGTGCTGGGCACGCACTTTTCGCGCGCATCCGACATCATCGTGCCTGATCTCCTCACCACCAGCCCAGCCGTCGAGATCTCGCCCTATCGCGACATGTTCGGCAATTGGTGCAGCCGCATGGTTGCGCCGGCCGGCCGCATGCGGCTCGCCGCCGATGGCATCGTTCGCGACAGCGGTCAGCCCGATCCGGTGGTTGCCGCGGCATTTCAGCATGCGGTCGAAGATTTGCCCGCGGACACTCTGGTTTACCTGCTCGGCAGCCGCTATTGCGAGACCGACCGGCTTTCGGAAGTCGCCTGGCAGTTGTTCGAGAAGACGCCGCCCGGGTGGGCGCGGGTCCAGGCGATCTGCGATTTCGTTCATCGCCACATCGCTTTCGGATACGAGCACGCGCGTGCCACCAAGACGGCATGGGAAGCCTATAACGAAGGCAAGGGCGTCTGCCGTGACTATGCCCATCTGGCCATCGCATTCTGCCGCTGCATGAACATTCCGGCGCGTTACTGCACCGGATATCTCAGCGACATCGGTACGCCGCTGCCATGGGCGGTGGGAGATTTCGCCGGCTGGTTCGAGGCCTATCTCGGCGGCCGCTGGCACATGTTCGATCCGCGCAACAACGTGCCGCGGATCGGCCGCATCCTGATCGCGCAGGGACGCGATGCCTCCGATGTCCCGATCACCCAGACGTTCGGTCCGAACACGCTGGTCAGCTTCAAGGTCTGGACCGACGAGATCGCGTGACGGGGGATTATCTCACGTCACCCTGTGAAATTCCGGTGGCAACTGCTCGCGCACGAGTTCAGTGAGATTGAGCGCCTCGCCGCTCGCTGTGACGTCCGAGAACAGTATCTCGACGAAGGGATGCTGCCGGTTGAACGCGGCGCCCCGCCGGTACTTCTCGTCGACAATCCGCTCAAGCGCGGCAATGTTGAGTTTGCCAAGCGCATTGTACTGATCGCGGAACAGGCTCTGCCGTCCTCCGCTGTGCTCGATCGAATCGACCCAGACGTCCATCACCTTGCGGCTGATGAACGCCTCGACCGGTTCAGCTCCATCGCGGGCGGAAAACCGCAGCCCGTCCATGCTATGCGGTCCATCATCGACGCTGAATTGTGTGAGTGACATCGGGAGTCCTCCTGTTGCCGGCCTTGTTCACGTCGACAGTCCCGTCGGGACTGCGCCGCCCTCGTTGTCCCAGCGGGACAAGGCGGCGGCGAATCTCGCATCTTCCGTCAGAGGCCGTTTGCCGCGGCCGGCATCGTTCTTGTGCTTGTGAAGGAACCGGGCGATCTGCCCTCGGAGCGCCGCCGTGTCCAGCAACTTGCCGACCGATCCGGCGGTGTCGAAGATCTCCCGCTGCAGCAAGTTCGGCAAGGTGTTCCATTGCAGGATGACCGCTGCCCCAAGACAGCGCAAAACGTGCTCTTCTTCGGCAGCAAGGGCCGCACCACGGGGCCCGTCGTGCTCGTCGCCGTGCACGGCATCGCGATAGGCATCCGCGAGACCTTGCTCGTTATCTGCTAACGAGACAAAGCGGTCCTCTAAGGCTTGGAATTTGCGGCCTTCCTCAGCGCCAGCCGAACCCTTGACGAGTTCGCCGTATTCAGTGGCTTTCGCGCGATACTGCCTGGATTTGAACATGCAGAGTCCTTTCGTTTGGAAGTCTCTGCGATTCCGACCAATCTCGATGGTTGACCGGTATTACATGCACGTGGGGATCAGCGGTTCGAATAGCGAGCCCCGGCCGCAAATAAGATGACACAACGGACCGAACGAAGCGCCATGGTGCACGACAGGGGCGGCGGAGGCATCAACGCTGCCATCGGGGAAGCCACAACGCCGGACGACGAACTTCCGGTCACTGCGGCAGCGCCAACTCCTGCATTTTCGGTGGATCAATGGGCGATCACCACGCCCGCGGCACCAATCATCAGCACGACGTAAAACACGAACACACTGCCGACCCATTTCCAGTCGATCTGTCCATTCTCGGGACTCAGGCTTTCAATGATGCCGTGCATGGTGGTCTCCTGCGGGGATCGCATGCGCGCCGTATAGCCTTGGCCCGGAGCCCTTGATGTGACTCACTTCACACTTCCTGTCCCGGAGCGGAACCAGAGTGACCGGCCCAGAACTCAAGAAACTGCGCGAAAATCTCGGCGAGGCGATCGGCCGGAAGCTCACGGCAGCTGACATGGCGAGGCTGTGCGGACTGCCGGCCGCCGGCGGCGCCGAGAAGATCCGGAAATGGGAGGTCATCGGCCCGAGCGCAAAGGTCGCCGAGGTGCTGCGCGTGCTGGCGATGGCGAGCGAGCGCTATCCGATCCTGGAGAAGTTCGACATCTTCGACCGCCACGACGTCCCCGTGAAGGATCGGCCCGCGCGCCGGCAGGCGTTCCGCGAGCAGATGCGCGACGATGTGCGCCGGCGACTTGGTTAAGCAACGGTTCTCGCGAGTGAGGCGTTAAGCCTTCCTTCACCTCTGGTTAAGCGTCCGTTAGGCACAAGAAAACGTTTCACCGCCAAACAGCAGGGTTAACCGCCGCTGTCGTCTCCGAGTGACAGCTTTTTATTCAAATGCCGACTAACTCCGCGCCATGGACGGCGCCATCGCACGGCGTCTCCACGATTTGTCCGGAGAGTGACCCCATGAAGAAGTTCCTGCTCGCAACCACAGCCGTCGCCGCCTCAGTCGCCGCCTTGGGCGCGACCGCCCAGGCCGCCGATCTCGGCGCCCGCCCCTATTACCCGAAGGCGCCCGCGTACGCCGCACCGCTCTACAACTGGACCGGTTTCTATATCGGCGGTCATCTCGGCGGCGTGTTCGCCGGCAACAACACCTTCGGCGGCCTCGCGCTCGCCGATTCCAGCGCCCGCTTCATGGGCGGCGTGCAGGCCGGCTACGACTATCAGTTGTCGCCGAACTGGGTGGTCGGCGTCGAAGGCCAGTATTCCTGGGTCGGCAACCACCAGCTCAACGCGATCTTCCCCGGCGGCCTCGTCTACAACAACAACCAGCGCGGCATCGCATCGGTCACCGGCCGGCTCGGCTACACCTGGGGTCCGGGCCTGATCTATGTGAAAGGCGGTTACGCCTATTCCGACAACAACGAGAACGTGACGTTCGGCGGCCTGCCGGTCGCCTTCGCGCTCAGCGACAATCACCAGAACGGCTGGACCATCGGCGGCGGCGCCGAATACATGTTCGCACCCAACTGGTCGGCGAAGGTCGAGTACCAGTACTACGACTTCGGCGACAGCCGCTTCGTGGGCCCGGGCGCGCTGGTCCCGTTCGGTACCTTCCACAATGACGAGCACACCGTGAAGGCGGGCATCAACTACCGCTTCAACCTCGGCAATTTCGGCGGCCCGGTCGCCGCGCGCTACTGAGACCAGGGACCACAACCAGGCGTGGAAAAGGCCGGCTCTTGCCGGCCTTTTTGCGTGCATCGATTGCCGCGCGCGCAAGAACGCGAACGAAAGCGTCAGCGCCCGGCGACGCCCAATAATCACGCAAGCCGCCACAATTTTCCCAATTTTATTAACCCGCCGCACCGATACTGCCGCGCGGGAAACATCCAAGGGTCGTACGGGGGCACGGGGTAATGGCGTTTCGGTTCAAGCTCGGCAAACTCAGTCTGACGCGTATCCGCCTGCCGCAGATGGGCATCAGGGGCAGCCTGTTCGCGGCGTTCGCGGTGATCGCAGGCATGGCGCTCGTGATCAGCGCCGGCGCCGGCATGGTGCTGCACCAGCTTGGCGGCACGATGACTGACCTCAGCGGCCGCGACATTCCGCGCCTTGGCGCGAGCCTGCAACTGTCCGCCCTGAGCGCCTCGCTGGCCTCACAGGGACCCGGCCTGCTGGCCGTCCAGAGCGACGACGCCTTGAGCGAACGCACCAAGAGGGTGAAGGAAGTCGGGCAACTGACCGCGGCCAAGCTTGGCGAGATCATCGAGCTCGGCGCCGACAAAGCCGTCGTCAGCGCGCTCCAGGAGAACGTCAAGAACACCGACGAAGCCACCAAGAGCCTGATCGCGGCGGCACGCGAGCGGCTGGAGATCGCAGCAGCCCGCGACAAGCAATACAACGCGCTGCGCAAGGCGCAGGCGGCGTTCGTGTCAGCGGCAAACCCTGCGATGCGCGACGCGCAGACGCGGCTCAGCGCCATCCTGGCATCAGCCGAGGTATCTGCGGATGATGCCACCGAGGCCGCCCGTACCGTCGGCCAGATCGGCAACGTGCTCGCGGTCGGTAATCTGATGGCCTCCGACATGACCGCGGCGCTGTCGGCCAATTCCAGCGAGGTGCTGGATGCGATCGAAAAGGAGGTCAAGGCCGGGCGCGAGCGCATCGAGTCCAACCTCGAAGACCTGCCCAACAATCCAGCACTCGTCGCCTTGCGGGACACTGCGCAGAAGCTGCTGGTGCTCGGCGAAGGCAAGACCGGCGTGTTCAAGCTCCGCGAGAAGGAGCTCGATTCGATCGACTACGGCCAGACCATCCTGGACGAGACGCGCAAGCTCAATATCGGCCTCGGCATCAGCGTGCAACAGCTGGTCGACGCCGTGCAGAAGGACACCGACTCATCGACCTTCCAGGCGCGGCAGCAGATCTCGTTCGCGACCATGGTCATGATCGCGCTCGGCGCGCTGACATTGGTCGGCTCGTTCCTGTTCGTGTGGCTCTATGTCGGGCGCAACATCCTGCGCCGGATCCGCGGCCTGCAGCGCTCGATGCAGCTGTTGTCCGACGGCGACCTCGACACCGAGATCCCGCAGAGCCGCCAGCGCGACGAGATCGCCACGATGGCCGACTCGCTGCAGATCTTCCGCGAGAGCATGATCGAGGGCCGCGAACTCTCGGCGAACCAGGACAAGGACCGCGTCGCCAAGACCGAACGCGCCTCGCGCATGGAGACGCAGATCGCAGCGTTCGAATCCACCGTCCGCAACGCGCTCGGCAGCCTGCAGTCCTCGGCGAGCTCGATGCAGACCACGGCACAGAGCATGTCGGCCACCGCAGACCAGTCCAGCGCGCTGGTCAGCGCCGTCGCCTCGGCCGCCGAGGAGACCTCGGTCAACGTGCAGACGGTGTCGGCGGGCACTGAGGAACTATCGTCGTCGATCTCGGAGATCGGCCGCCAGGTCGTCACCTCGGCGGAGATCGCCCGCAAGGCCGTCGAGGAAGCCAGCGCCACCGACACCACCATGCAGGGGCTCGCCGATAACGCCGCCCGCATCAGCGTCGTGGTCGACCTGATCCAGACCATCGCCTCGCAGACCAATTTGCTCGCGCTCAACGCCACCATCGAGGCGGCGCGCGCCGGCGAAGCCGGCCGCGGCTTTGCCGTGGTCGCCTCCGAGGTGAAGAATTTGGCGAGCCAGACCGCGAAGGCGACCGAAGAGATCCGCCAGCAGATCGTCAGCATGCAGGAGGTGACGACCACGGCAGTCTCCGCCATCCGCAACATCTCGAGCACGATCGGTGAGATCAACGACGTCACCACCGCGATCGCAGCCGCGGTCGAGGAGCAGGGCGCGGCGACCCGCGAGATCGCCCGCAACATCCAGCACGCCGCCGGCGGCACCAGCGAGGTGTCGAGCAATATCGTCGGCGTCAGCAATGCTTCGTCGGAAGCCGGCGCCGCCGCAGGCGAGGTGCTGAACGCCTCCGACGCCCTGCGCCGCGAGGCCGACGTGCTGCGCGAGGAGATCGACGGCTTCCTGTCGAACATCAGGGCGGCGTAGATCGGATATTTCGTAGCCCGGATGGAGCGAAGCGTAATCCGGGACGGTGCGCTCCGAGGATATAGCCCCCCGGATTGCGCTGCGCTCCATCCGGGCTACGGAATTCCCTTCCCATTCTCCGGACCGCCATCCTGATTTTTCGGCTGGCGCGTCGGCCCGTGTGCCGCTAAGTCCGTAGCATGGACACGAAGACCGACAGCGTCGCCTCCTCGGCGGAGGCACTTCGATACCCCTGGGAGAACCACCCCGGCCACGACCAGGTCGTGGAGGTCACTCCGGGCGTGCTGTGGGCGCGGCTGAAGCTGCCGTTCCGCCTCAACCATGTGAACATCTATCTGCTCGCCGACGGCGACGGCTGGGCGATGGTGGATGCCGGCTTCGGCAACGAGGAATCGATCGCGGCCTGGACCACGCTGTTCGAGGGACCGCTGAAACACGTCAAGGTCACCCGCCTGATCGTGACCCATTCGCACCCCGACCATGTCGGGCTCGCGGGCTGGATCACCGAGCGCTTCGATTGCCCGCTGTTGATGTCGCAGGTGGAATATTTGCAGTCGGTCTATCACCAGAACCGAGGCACCGAGGAACGGCGCAACGCGCAGCGGCTGTTCTTCCGCCGCCATGGCATGGACGAGGACCTGACCGAGAAGCTGCTCGGCCGCGGCCAGGATTATCTGAAGCGGGTCTCGGTGCTGCCGCCGTCCTATCACCGCCTCACCCATGGCGACGAGGTCGTGATCGGCACGCGGCGCTTCAAGGTGATCACCGGCGGCGGACACGCGCTCGACCAGGTGATGCTGTATTGCGCCGCCGATAAGCTGTTTCTCTCGGCCGACCAGGTGCTGAGCAAGATCTCGCCCAATGTCAGCGTCTGGGCGGTCGAGCCCGAGCAGAACTCGCTCGGCGAATATCTGGCCTCGCTGGCCAGTCTCACCACCACCCTGCCCTATGATCTGATGGTGCTGCCCGGCCATGGCGTGCCGTTCTACGGGCTGAAGACAAGGATCAAGCAGCTCGCCGATCACCATGAGGAGCGCTGCCGGCTGATCGCCGAGGCCTGCCGCGAGGTGCCGCAGACCTCCAAGGAGCTGGTGCCTGTCGTGTTCCACAAGCACGTGCTGGACGAGCACCAGATGGGCTTCGCCGCCGGCGAACTGGTCGCCCACGTCAATTACATGCTGGTCGAGGGCCGACTGAAGGCCGAGATGGCCGAAGACGGCATGCTGCGCTTCAGGACGACCTGAACGCCCTGGGAGACCGGCCAGCCGTCTCCGTCGTCATCGACGAAACGATCCAGAATCTGGAGCTCGCTAGGGCGTTTTGCCCACGTGCTCCCGCATGGCCAAATGTGGGATACCGCATAGACATTAGAGCTGGAAAAGCTCTAATTTGGGCTCTCTATACCGGTCAGGTTCCGTTTTCTGGGTTCGCCGATGGATTACAGCCAGTTCTTCAATTCCGCCCTTGCTCGTCTTCATGACGAACGGCGCTACCGGGTGTTTGCCGACCTCGAGCGCATCGCTGGACGGTTCCCGCACGCGACCTGGCACTCGCCGAAAGGGCAGCGGAATGTCGTGATCTGGTGCTCCAACGACTATCTCGGCATGGGCCAGCACCCGAAAGTGGTCGGCGCCATGGTCGAGACCGCGACCCGGGTCGGCACCGGCGCCGGCGGCACCCGCAATATCGCCGGCACCCATCATCCGCTGGTGCAGCTCGAGGCTGAACTGGCCGATCTGCACGGCAAGCAAGCCTCGCTGCTATTCACCTCGGGCTATGTCTCGAACCAGACCGGCATTTCAACGATCGCGAAGCTGATCCCGAACTGCCTGATCCTGTCGGATGCGCTGAACCACAATTCGATGATCGAGGGCGTGCGCCAGGCCGGCTGCGAGCGCCAGATCTTCCGTCACAACGACGTCGCGCATCTCGAAGAACTGTTGATCGCCGCGGGTCCCGACCGGCCCAAGCTGATCGCCTGCGAGAGCCTCTATTCGATGGACGGTGACGTCGCGCCGCTGGCTGAGATCTGCGATCTCGCCGAGAAATACGGCGCCATGACCTATGTCGACGAGGTCCATGCGGTCGGCATGTACGGTCCGCGCGGCGGCGGCATTGCCGAGCGCGACGGTGTCATGCATCGCATCGACGTCCTCGAGGGCACGCTGGCCAAGGCGTTCGGCTGTCTCGGCGGCTACATCGCAGGCAACGCCGAGATCATCGATGCCGTGCGGTCATATGCGCCGGGCTTCATCTTCACGACCGCGCTGCCGCCGGCGATCTGCTCGGCCGCAACCGCTGCGATCCGTCACCTCAAGACCTCGAGCTGGGAGCGCGAGCGCCACCAGGACCGTGCCGCCCGTACCAAGGCGATCCTGACCGCCGCCGGCCTGCCTGTGATGTCGAGCGAGACCCACATCGTGCCGCTGTTCGTCGGCGACCCCGAGAAGTGCAAGCGCGCCTCCGACATGCTGCTGGAAGAGCACGGCATCTATATCCAGCCGATCAACTATCCGACCGTCGCCAAGGGCAGCGAGCGGCTGCGCATCACGCCCTCGCCCTATCACGAGGACGGCCTGATCGACGCGCTGGCGGACGCCCTGCTCCAGGTCTGGGAACGGCTCGGCCTGCCCCTGCAGAAGAAGCAGCAGGCCGCCGAGTAACCCTACTCCTCCCTCGTCTCGAAATTGGGCCGGTCGCGCGATGCGCGGCCGACCTAATGCGTTTATAGTCCCCCTCCCGACCGCCTCCCGGGCCGGGACCGGAGACAGGCAGCAATGCTGCACGACTGGGGCGTAATCGCCACGGCGTTCGCCTACATCGGATTGTTGTTCTACGTGGCCAGCCGCGGCGACCGGATGCCGGCGGGTGAGCGCGGCCGTGCCAGCCAGTGGATCTACCCGCTGTCGCTCGCGATCTACTGCACCTCCTGGACCTTCTTCGGCTCGGTCGGCTTTGCGACCCGCACCAGCGTCGATTTCCTCGCGATCTATCTCGGTCCGATCCTGATGATCGGGCTGTGCACGCCGCTGCTGCGCCGGGTGATCGTGCTGGCCAAGTCGCAGAACATCACCTCGATCGCCGATTTCATCGCCGCACGCTACGGCAAAAGCCAGGCGGTGGCGGCGACGGTGGCCGCAATCGCGATCATCGGCTCGGTGCCCTACATCGCGCTGCAGCTCAAGGCGATGGCCTCGTCGCTGGAGACGATCCTGAGCGAGGACCAGGCGTTCTCCAAGATTCCGATCATCGGCGACATCGCACTGATGGTGACGCTCGCCATGGCTGTTTTCGCGGTGCTGTTCGGCACCCGCCACAGTGACGCGACCGAGCACCAGCATGGCCTGATTCTCGCGATCGCGACCGAATCCATCGTCAAGCTGGTCGCCTTCATCGCCGCCGGTGCCTTTGTCACCTTCTGGATGTTCTCTCCGGAGGAGCTCTACGAGCGCGCCCTGAAGACGCCGGAGGCGGTGCGCGCGATCGAATATGTACCGTCGATCGGCAACTTCCTGATCATGACGCTGCTGTCGTTCTGCGCGATCATGCTGCTGCCGCGCCAGTTCCACGTCAGCGTCGTCGAGAACACGAACAGCGCAGAGGTCAGCCGAGCACGCTGGCTGTTCCCGCTCTACCTCGTCGCGATCAATCTGTTCGTGATTCCGATCGCAATCGCGGGTCTGGTCATCTTCCCGTTCGGCGCGGTCGATGCCGACATGTTCGTGCTGGCGCTGCCGATCGAAGGCGGTTCGCAGCTGCTCAGCCTCGCCGTCTTCGTCGGCGGCCTGTCGGCGGGGACCGCGATGGTGATCGTCGAATGCGTCGCGCTGTCGATCATGGTCTCCAACGACATTGTGCTGCCGCTGGTGCTGCCGCGCAGCGATGACGTCCGCGTCGGCCAGAAGGACTTCGGCGATTTCCTGCTGAAGGCGCGCCGCTTCTCGATCTTCGCCATCATGGTGATGTCGTATTTCTACTACCGCGCGCTCGGCAACACCCAGCTGGTGGCGATCGGCCTGTTGTCCTTTGCCGCGATCGCGCAGCTCGCGCCGGCCTTCTTTGGCGGCCTGTTCTGGCGCCGCGCCACGGCGCGCGGTGCCATGGCGGGCATGCTGGTCGGCTTTGCGATGTGGCTCTACACGCTGTTCGTGCCGAGCTTTCTCGAGACCTCGACCGCGGGCCTGATGCTGCTGCAGCACGGCCCGTTCGGGATCGAGGCGCTGCGGCCGCAGGCGCTGTTCGGCGCCGATTTGCCGCCGCTGTTGCACGGCACACTTTGGAGCCTCGCGCTCAATATCCTCGCCTATGTCGTGTTCTCGCTGGCGCGTGCGCCGTCCTCGATCGAACTGCTGCAGGCCAATGTGTTCGTGCCCAACACGATGGTTCCGATCGCGCCGAACTTGCGGCGCTGGCGGACCACGGTGACGGTGCAGGATATCCAGAGCACGGTGGCGCAATATCTCGGTCCCGACCGCACCCGCGAGGCCTTCGCGGCCTTCACCGCCAACCACAATGGCGCGCTCGACCCGGCCGCGCCTGCGGATTTCGAGCTGCTGCAGCATGCCGAGCGGCTGATCGCCTCGTCGATCGGGGCGGCGTCGTCACGCCTCGTGATGTCGCTGCTGCTGCGCCGGCGCACCGTGTCGGCCAAGGCCGCGCTGAAGCTGCTCGACGACTCCCACGCCGCGCTTCATTTCAACCGCGAGATCCTGCAGACCGCACTCAACCACGTGCGCCAGGGCATCGCCGTGTTCGACGCCGACCTGCAGCTGATCTGCTCCAACCGCCAGTTCAGCGAATTACTGGCGTTGCCGCCGCATCTGGTGCAGCTCGGCATCCCCCTGCCCGAAATCCTCGAATTCATGGGCGCGGTGAGCCCGCCCCCCGCCGGCAACAGCGACAGCCTGCTGGAGCAACGCCTGCGCGCCTACACCACCGAGGGCGAACCCTATCTGGAACGCTTCACCGATCGCCATCTGGTGATCGAGGTGCGCGCCAACCGCATGCCGGGCGGCGGCCTCGTCATCACCTTCTCCGATGTCACGCCGAGCTTCGAGGCGGCCGAAGCGCTGGAACGCGCCAATGCGACGCTGGAAAAGCGCGTGCGCGACCGTACCGGAGAACTCACCCGGCTGAACTCGGAGCTCGCGCTCGCCAAGAGCACGGCGGAGGACGCCAATGCCTCCAAGACCCGGTTCCTTGCCGCCGCGAGCCACGACATCCTGCAGCCGCTCAACGCCGCGCGCCTTTATGTGACGAGCCTGGTCGAGCGGCAGAATGGCGGCGAGGATTCGCGACTGGTCGAGAACATCGACGACTCGCTCGAGGCGATCGAGGACATCCTAGGCGCGCTGCTCGACATCTCACGCCTCGATGCCGGCGCCATGACGCCGTCGATCTCGAGCTTCAGGATGGCCGATCTGACGCGCTCGCTGGAGATCGAATTCGCGCCGATCGCCCGCGACAAGGGCCTCGATCTGCACTTCGTGCCCTGCTCGCTGCCGGTCGAATCCGACCGCTCGCTGCTGCGCCGGCTGTTGCAGAACTTCATCTCCAACGCGATCAAATACACCCCCCGTGGCCGCGTGCTGGTCGGCTGCCGCCGCCGCGGCCAACAGCTGCAGATCAGCATCTACGATACCGGCGTCGGAATCCCCGTGCAGAAGCGCGGCGAGATCTTCAAGGAATTCCACCGCCTCGAACAGGGCGCCCGGATCGCGCGCGGCCTCGGTCTCGGATTGTCGATCGTCGAGCGGTTGGCACGGGTCCTCGATCATCGCATCGCGATCGACTCCAATACCGGCGGCGGCTCGGTGTTCTCGGTCACGGTGCCGATTGCCACCACGGTCAACCATACCGCCGCCGTCACCAGCGCGACGCCACTGTCGAAAACGCCGATGAGCGGCGCGCTGATCGTCTGCATCGAGAACGATCTCGCCATCCTCGACGGCATGAAGACGCTGCTGACCGCATGGGACGCCGAGGTGATCGCGGTGACCGATCCGGACGCTGCCATGGCCGCGATCGAGGCCGCCGGCGGGCGCGTCACCGGCGTGCTGGTCGACTACCATCTCGACCGCGGCAACGGTATCGCCGCAATCCGCGAGATCCGCCGCCGCTTCGGCGACAATATCCCGGCGATCCTGATCACCGCCGACCGCAGCCCGCCAGTCCGCGCCGCCGCGCGCGAGGAGAACATCGCGGTGCTGAACAAGCCGGTCAAACCGGCCTCGCTCCGCGCGCTGCTCGGGCAGTGGCGAACGCAACAGATGGTGGCGGCGGAGTAGCGGCGGGGGCCAAAGTGCGCGATCAAGACGATCCCGCGCACCGCACCTTCTCCGTCGTGCTGAGGAGGCCGCGCAGCGGCCGTCTCGAAGCATGACGGCCCCGCTCTCGGCCGTGCATCCTTCGAGACGCGCGAAGACGCGCTCCTCAGGATAACGGAACGAAGACCCGAAATGCCCCTACCCCGTCGGCGTGCCCTGGCGCCACTGGCCGCCGGCGATCCTGGCGGCGGCGATCACGGCCTGGGTGCGGCTTTCGACGCCGAGTTTCTGCAGGATCGCCGAGACATGCGCCTTGATGGTCGCCTCGGAGACCCCGAGCTCATAGGCGATCTGCTTGTTGAGCAGCCCCTCCGACAGCATCATCAGCACCCGGACCTGCTGCGGGGTCAGCGTCACCAAGCGGTCACGCAGCCGCGTCATGTCGGGATCGCCGGCGGCCGAGAGATCGGTGTCCGGCGGAACCCAGACGTCGCCTTCCATCACCTTCATGATGGCATCGCGCAGCGTCTCGACCCCGAAGCGCTTGGGAATGAAGCCGGAGGCGCCGAAATCGAGCGAGCGGCGGATGGTTCCGACATCGTCGCTGGCCGAGACGATGACCACCGGGATCGCCGGATATTGTGCCCGCAGATAGATCAGGCCGGAGAAACCGCTGATTCCCGGCATCGTCAGGTCGAGCAGGATCAGGTCGACCTCGGAGTCCCGCTCCAGCAGCGCGGTCAGATCCTCGAACGATCCGGCCTCGCTGATGGTGGCCGAACTTACGACACTCGACACCGCCTGACGCAACGCATCGCGGAACAGCGGATGGTCATCGGCGATGACAAGATGAGTATTGGCAACAGCAGTCATCTCAGTCCCACAAGCGGGATTTGGCAATCCCGCGAAATCAGGTTGTCTCCCGGGCGGCAGTACCACGCAAGCACTCGATAATACCACATGCCAATGCAGTTAATCCCGCCCGTCTTGTGCGCCGCAATAGGCACACGCGGGAGTCCCATCCCATTCATGTTCCTGACGATAAGCTGAAGCCGTGAAAAAGCCAAAAGTCTTATTGGGACGGCTTTCACCGCGATGTTACCTTCGGTGGCAAGACCTAAGTCGATCCGGCAGATCCGGACGTTTGGGGCGCGAGGAAACGAGTTCGGGGAGCGAAACACAATGGCAATGGCGACAGCCACCGGCGGCGACGTCCGTCAGCGAGGAATGACCGGCGAGGAGAAGAAGGTTATCTTCGCCTCTTCACTCGGCACTGTGTTCGAGTGGTATGACTTCTATCTCTACGGCTGGACCGCAGCCCAGATCGGCAAGGCCTTCTATTCGGCGTTCGACGCCAACACGCAGTTCATCTTCGCTCTGCTGACCTTCTCGGCGGGCTTCCTCGTCCGTCCGCTCGGAGCACTGGTGTTCGGTCGCGTCGGCGATCTGGTCGGGCGCAAATACACCTTCCTGGTCACCATCACGATCATGGGCATGTCGACCTTCCTGGTCGGCCTGACGCCGGACTACCAGCAGATCGGCTGGCTGGCTCCCACCATCCTGATCTTCCTGCGCCTCCTGCAGGGCCTCGCGCTCGGCGGCGAGTACGGCGGAGCCGCGACCTATGTCGCCGAGCACGCGCCGCAGGGACGCCGCGGATTCTATACGTCGTGGATTCAAACCACCGCCACGATCGGCTTGTTCATGTCGCTGCTGATCGTCTACGTCGTCCGCAACAGCATGAGCCCCGAAGCCTTCAGCGATCCGGGTCTTGGGGGCGGCTGGCGTTATCCCTATCTGATTTCGATCCTGCTGCTCGGCATCTCGATCTGGATCCGCATGCAGCTGTCGGAATCGCCGATGTTCCAGAAGATGAAGGACGAGGGCAAGGGCTCCAAGGCCCCCTTGTCGGAAGCCTTCGGCAACTGGCAGAACGGCAAATACGCACTGATCGCGCTGTTCGGCCTCACGGCGGGGCAGGCCGTGATCTGGTACGGCGGTCAATTCTACGCGCGCGTCTTCCTCGTCAACACGCTCAAGGTGCCGGCGAACTCCGCCGACATCGCGCTCATCATCGCTTTGGCGATCGCAACCGTGGGCTTCCTGTTCTTCGGCTGGCTGTCGGACAAGATCGGCCGCAAGCCGATCATCCTGGCGGGCTGCCTGCTTGGCGCGTTGACGTATCATTTCGCCTTCACCCTGCTCACCTCGGCCGCCAATCCGGCGCTCGAAAAGGCCTTGGCCAACGCGCCAGTCACCGTGGTCGCAGACCCGGCGGACTGCAATGTCCTGTTTGACCCCGTCGGCGGCCGGGTCTTCACCAGTTCCTGCGACGTGGCCCGTAACGCGCTGATTGCCTCGTCCGTGAACTTCAAATTGGAGGCCGGTGCCGCTGGCAGCCTCGCCAAGGTCATGGTTGGCAGCAAGTCATACGACTCGGTGAAGGGTACCGGCGTCGATCCGAAGGCCTTTGCCACCCAGCGTACCGCGTTCAACACCGCAGTCACGGCCGCGGTCGGCGAGGCGGGCTACCCGGTCAAGGGGGCCGATCCAGCGGCCATCAACATGCCGATGCTGATTGCGGTCCTGACCTATCTCGCGATTCTGGTGACGATGGTCTACGGGCCGATCGCAGCCGCTCTCGTCGAGCTGTTCCCGACCCGGATCCGCTACACGTCGATGTCGCTGCCCTATCACATCGGCAACGGCTGGTTCGGCGGATTGCTGCCGCCGATCGCAGTCGCGCTGGTGGCTGCGACCGGCAATATCTACGCCGGGCTCTGGTACCCGATCGCGATCGCATCAATGACCTTCATTGTCGGCCTGATCTTCGTGCCCGAGACCAAGGACGTCGACATCACCAAGACCTGACCGGTCGATATCACGAGCCAAGTTCATCGGCCGCGGAGCGATCCGCGGCCGATGTCATTTCAAGCATGATCCGAAAAAGTGGATACCGGTTTTTCGAGAAAATCATGCTCAAACAAGGACGCGAGAGCATGATGCGTTTGGCATCATGCTCTCGTGGCGCCGATGAACTGCAGCACGATCTCACGCCGGTGCGGACGGGCGCGGTGCTCGATCAGATAGATACCCTGCCAGGTGCCGAGCGCCATCTCGCCGTCGAGCACGGGGATCTGCAGCGAGGTTGCCGTCAGCATGGTCTTGATATGCGCCGGCATGTCGTCGGGGCCCTCTGTATCGTGACGCCAGCCGCCATCTTCCGGCGCGGCCCGATCGAGTGCCGTCATCAGGTCGATCAGCACCGTCGGATCGGCGTTTTCCTGGATCGTCAATGACGCCGACGTGTGACGGATGAACAAGCTCACTGCGCCCTCGGCGGCCCGCGCCTCGCGCAGGAATTTTGCGATCTCGCTCGTGATGTCGGTGAAGCCTGCGCCAGACGTCTGCACGATCAGCCGCGACGAGACGATATGGGTCGCGGCGACGGCGGATGGCGCCGAGCGTGCAATCGTTCTCGATGACATCTGTCGCATCAGATCTTGCCGCCGTTGACGTCGCGCTGCACGCGATTGGCCATCTCGATCAGCCGCCGCCAGGCGCGCTCCACAAAGGACATCACGCGGTCCATGTCGCGGTCGCTCGGCAGCGGAATCTCGATCTTGCGCTCGGCCTCGGCGGCCTTCGGCTCGGGCTTCTTCAGCGAATCCCCCTTCAGAGAATCGCCCTTGGGCAGCGCCTCGACGGTCTTGTCTGACGCCACGGGTTCGCGCGCCGCGAGCGCGGCCTTCAGCCTGTCGTTGTCGGCCTGCAAGCGGCCAATCTCCGCATCCATCGCCGCGCGTTCGTCAGGCACCGCATAGCAGGCCCAGCCGGCGCTGGAATTGGTGCAGGTCGTGACCGCGCCGGTGCGCGTGTCGAGCCGCATGAAGCCGTCGCCCGCTGGCGACAGCGTAAAGCGGCCGTTCTCGATGTCAGGCGCCGATTGCGCCATCGCAGCGCCGCTGACGAGCAGAACGCCTGCAGCAACCGCGACGGAAAACCTCGAGATGGAAAATTTCGAGATGGAAAATTTCGAGAGCGATGTCGCTATGGGCATGAGCTTGCTCCGCCTCAACCAGATGCTGCCCTAAGCCTGAGAGCTATATGGCTTACGGCCCGACTTCAACGCATCGTCCAGCAATTCGATCCGGTCCTGGCCCCAGAACGCTTCGCCGTCGAGCACATAGCCCGGCGAGCCGAATACGTCCGAGCCAAGCGCATCCTGCCGGTTCTGCTCATAGGCCGCGCCGACCGCATCCGTGGCGGAGCGCGCGACGAGCTGATCACCGGGAAGGCCGGCATCATTGGCAAGCTTCACCAGGGTCGCAGGATCGGCGAGATTGAGCTGGTGCTCCCAGACCGCGGGATAGGCCCGCTGCAGATAGGGCTCGGGATCGAGGCCCGCCTCGAGCGCGGCGATCACGACCCCATCGGCCAGCCGCGCATTGAACGGCCAGCTCGCCGGCTGCAGGTGGAAATTCAGCCCGCGCTTGTCGCGCCAGCGCTGCAATTCGATCATCCGGTAGCGCTGCCGCACCGGATGGCGCTTGGCGAGCGGCAGCCCGCCGGTTTCCGAGAACAGGTCGACCAGCAATACGGGCCTGTAATTTACCTTGAGATTATAATCGCTTACGAGTTGGACGAATACCTTGTGGCCGATATAGGCCCATGGCGATTGCAGCGAGAAATAGTAGTCGATCTGACGCGGCATGCGGATGTCCGGCTGTAAAGCTTCGGCCATCCCAACAGAGCAGCAAAAGCCGCGCAAGGTCGCTTGATTGCATGCAAGCTGCTGCACTGCGAATGCTGCGTCACTCTGCCCTTGAATATCTTCTAATAAATCCAACGAAATCAAAGCAATAACTGGTGACGACGCAATCTTGACTTGATTAGACGCGGTCAGTATGGTCCGCGCGGCTTTTGACGGGGACGGGCGCAATTTCCATCATCCGCGGCATCGGTTAGTGTTTGCAGCATGGCTGAAAACACCAACCACGACGCAAATGGAAGTCGCGATCAATCGCCTCCCGACGAAGCTGCGCTTTCCGCAAGGCTCGGAAGTCTCGATCATCGGTTGTCAGAAATTCGCGACAGCCGGAGGAGCAAGACTGATCAACCCGGTACTGAAAGCGGGGACAGGGCGGCCAGAGCTTCGGCGATGGCGCTCGGTTTTCGTCTTTCCTCGGAGCTGGTCGCGGGCGTTGTCGTCGGGGCGGCGATTGGCTGGGGGTTCGACCGTTTATTGTCGACGTCGCCATTCGGCTTCATCGTGTTAACGCTGCTCGGCTTCGTCGCCGGCGTAGTCAACGTGGTGAGGTCTGCGGGTGTGGCCTCGGGCAAGCGCTAAGCGCTGGCGGGAAGTCATGACATTTGAAATTCGATTACCGGCACGATGGCCGGTGGACCAAGAGCCGCGCGGATGAAAATCGACCCGATCCATCAGTTCAATATCGAGCCCCTCTTCACGCTCGGCCATATCGGCAATCACACGATCGCCTTTACCAATTCGTCGCTCTACATGTTCATCGCAGTGCTGCTGATCGCGCTGCTGATGCTGGCGAGCGGCCGGGAACTGATTCCGGGACGGCTGCAGTCGGTCGCCGAGATCTCCTACGAGTTCGTGGCGTCGACGATTCGCGGCAATGCCGGCGCGGAAGGCATGAAGTTCTTCCCGCTGATCTTCTCGATCTTCATGTTCCTCTGCGTCTCGAATCTCGTGGGCATCATCCCCTACACCTTCACGATCGCGAGCCACCTGATCGTGACCGCAGCGCTGGCGCTGCTGGTGTTCTTCACGGTCCTAATCTACGGCCTCTACAAGAACGGCCTGAAATTCTTCAAGATCTTCGTTCCCTCCGGCGTTCCGCTGTACATCCTGCCGCTGGTCATTTTCATCGAAGTCCTGTCGTTCTTCCTGCGGCCGGTCTCGCACAGCGTGCGTCTGTTCGCCAACATGCTGGCTGGCCACATCGCGCTGAAGGTGTTTGCGGGCTTCGTCGCGATGCTCGGCTTCTCGCTCGGCGCGCTCGGCTGGGTCGGCGGCGTGATGCCGCTGGCGCTCACGGTTGCGCTCTACGCGCTCGAACTGCTGGTCGCGTTTCTGCAGGCCTACGTGTTCGCGATCCTGACCGTCATCTACCTCAACGACGCCATTCATCCGGGACACTAAGCGGTCCGGAGAATCTCTCCACCCACCAATCTGTCTATCTTTCCTCAAGGAGCTACATATGGAACCGGCAGCAGCTAAACTTATCGGCGCGGGCATCGCATGCATCGGCATGGGCGGTGCGGGCGTTGGCGTGGGCATCATCTTCGGCAACTACCTTGCCGCAGCGGTGCGCAACCCGTCAGCCGCGCAGGGTCAGTTCGGCAACCTGATTTTCGGCTTCGCCGTGACCGAAGCGCTCGGCATCTTCTCGCTGCTGATCGCGCTGCTCCTGCTGTTCGTTCCGCTCTGAGCGGCACCCCGGTTCCGCTCTGAGCGGTAACCCGGTTCCGCTCTCGCGGTAACCCGTCGCGCCGCCCAAAGGTTGTCCCAAGGGCGGCGCGCATGACAGCAACAGGAGAACACCATGGCTGAGAGTCATGGCGAGGCAAAAGGCCAGAAAGCCGACGCCCATACCGAGGCCGAAGGCGGACATCACGGCGGAGCCTTTCCGCCGTTCGATTCCTCCAATTACGCCTCGCAGCTGGTGTCACTGGCGATTGCATTCGTCGCCCTCTATCTGATCGTGTCACGGATCGCACTGCCGCGCGTCGGCGGTACGATCGATGCACGCCAGAACAAGATCGAAGGCGATCTGGCCGAGGCGCAGAAGCTGAAGGACGAGTCCGACGCTGCGCTGAAGGCCTATGAAACCGAGCTGGCGAACGCGCGCTCCCGCGCGCAGGCGATCGGCAACGAGACCCGCGAGAAGCTGAACGCGGCCTCCGACGCCGAACGCAAGACGCTGGAAGAGACGCTGGCGGTCAAGCTTGCCGACGCCGAGAAGCAGATCGCAACGACCCGGACCAATGCCATGAGCAACGTCCGTGGCATCGCGGCGGATGCGGCCGGCGCCATCGTCCAGCAGCTGTCCGGCCTGACGCCGGATGCGAATGCGGTCAACAGCGCCGTCGACGCTTCGCTGAAGGGATAGACCGATGCTTTACGAACCGGAAACCTGGGTCGCCGTCGCGTTCGTCACTCTGGTGATCGTGTTCGGCTATCTCGGCGTCCATCGCACGCTGCTGACGGCGCTCGATCACCGTGCCGCCCGCATCAAGGCCGAACTCGACGACGCCCGCCGTCTGAAGGACGAGGCCACCAAGCTGCTCGGCGAGTACAAGGCCCGCCGTGCCAGCGCGGAGCGCGAGGCCGAGGACATCATCTCGAGCGCCAGGGCCGAAGCCGAACGGATCGCGGTCGAGGCCAAGACCAAGATGGAAGATTTTGTCGCGCGGCGGACCAAGACCGCCGAGAGCAAGATCGCGCTGGCCGAGGCCCAGGCCGTGGCCGACGTCCGCGCCGCCGCAGCCAATGCCGCAGTCACCGCCGCCTCGACCATCCTGTCGCAGTCGGTCAAGGGCTCGGTCGCCGACGACCTCGTCAACAAGGGCATCGCCGAAGTTCGCGCCAAGCTGAACTGAGGCGCTTCCTCCTTCAACACAAAGCCGGCGCGAGATCATCGCGCCGGCTTTTTGTTTGTGCCTACTTCTTCTCTACTTCTTCTTGGTCGCGCGCGGCTTGGGCTCGGACTTGATGGCCTGCGGGTCGAAGCCGATATAGAAGACATAATTGTCGTTTTCCGCGGCCGACGGTGCCGGATAGACGATATCCTCGGCGACCAGGCTGAACGGCACGCTGCCGCTCTCGTCGATCTGAACCGTGGTCTGATAGGCCTTGGTCATGATCGTCTTCTCGCCCACGCCGCCGCGCACCACGGCGACGCGAAGCGGCACCTGGATGGTCGGTGGCGCGCCCGCGGGTCCGACGATCACCCGCCCCTGGATTCCGATCTTGGCGGTGATCTCGCCGCCGTTCAGGGTGCACTGGCGCGCCATCTTGGTGATCGACGCCAGGAACTTGATGTCGTTACCGACTGCCTCCTTGCCGGGCGTCCCCACCGAATAGGTCGAGGCGCCGGCGCGGATCTGCACTGGCGGACAGGTCAGTTCGGCGTCAGCATCGTCGAGTTGCTTCGGCCCGGCTGATGTCGCCGGCTTGGCGGTGTCGGACGACCCGCCACCAAACAGGCTCTTGAAGCGGTCGCTGAGGGACTGCGCCGAGACGGCCGAGGGCATCAGGGCAGCGCCGAGGCTGATCGATGCCACCACCATGATCGCGATCCTGATCACCCTGTCACCCATGCGATACCCTCTTATCCCCCAGCGAGGTTCCCTGTTCCGCGGGCCTTATAGCAGGGCAATGGCGGCGAACCCAAGGCGGGAACAGAGGCGGGAACAAAGCCGGCGAATCATGCGCAACAGCAGCGATCAACCGCGGAAATCCTCGTGTAGCAGGCCGAACAGCAAATGGTCCTGCCAGATGCCGTTGATGCAGAGATAGCGCCGCGCCAGGCCCTCCCGACCGAAGCCGCATTTCTCCAGCACCCGGATCGACGGCGCGTTGGAGGGGATGCAGGCCGCCTCGATGCGGTGCAGGTTGAGTTCGCCGAACAGTGACGGCAGCAGCACCCGCAGCGCCGTCGTCATGTAGCCGCGAGCGGCGTGGGGCTGACCGACCCAATACCCGATGGTGCCGGCCTGCACGATGCCGCGGCGGACATTGGCAAGCGTGATGCCGCCGATCATCACGCCGTCCGATTCCCGGAAGATGATGAACGGATAGGAGCGGTCGGCTGAAATGTCTTCGGAATAGCGGCGCAGACGGCGGCGGAAACCGGCGCGGGTCAGGTCGTCGGACGGCCAGATCGGCTCCCACGGCGTCAGATAGCCGCGGCTGAATTCCCGCAACTGCGCCCATTGCGGGAAATCCGACATCTGCGGCGCGCGCAGCAGCAGCCCATGGCCGCGTGGCATCAGCGCGGCCGGTCCGCTGGATGGCAAACGAAACAGGGCCATGGCCCGACACTCCCCCGTCGGTCTCCTTCTCCCTCTCCCCGCAAGCGGGGAGAGGTAAACTAGTGCAGCAACGTCTTTGCCTTCGACTTCGTCAATCCTTCCGCAAAAGACACCGCCGTGTCCAGACCCCTGCCGCTGCCAAGCGCGACGACGGCCGGGCGGCTGCGCGACAGCAGCGCGCGGGCGGCATTGCGGCTCGATTCGACGCTGACCGCCTCGATCCGCGCCACCAACTCTTCCACCGTCTGCGGCCGTCCATAGGCCAGCACATGGCGGGCCAATTGCTCGGCCCGTGACGAACAGCTTTCCAGCGCCATCAGCAGGCCGGCCTTCATCTGCGCCTTGGCCCGTGCCACTTCGGCCTCGGTCAGGGTCTCCACGGCGTCGGTGATGACGTCGACGACGACTTCCATCATTTCCGGCGCGTCGGCGGGATCGGTCCCGGTGTAGAGGCCGAAGAAGCCGGTGTCGCTATAGGGCGCGTGGAAAGTGTAGATCGAGTAGCACAGGCCGCGCTTCTCGCGCACCTCCTGGAACAGCCGCGACGACATTCCGCCGCCGAGCGTGTTGGTGAACACCTGCAGCGAGAACAGCGACAGATCGCCCTGCGGCACACCTTCGAGCGCGAGCGTCAGATGCGCCTGCTCGAGATCGCGATGCACCACGCGGGACCCGCCCTTGCCGAACATCGCCGGCTGCGGCTTTGGCGCCGGCGTGGGCTGAAAGCTCGCAAATCGCACGGTAACGTCTTCGACGATGCGCTTGTGATCGACCGCACCGGCGGCCGCGACCACCATGTCCGGCGCGCGGTAATGCGTCGACAGATAGTCGCCCAGCATGTCGCGATTGAAGGCCTTCAGCGTCTTGGCCGTCCCAAGCAGCGAGCGGCCCATCGGTTGGTCCGGATAGCAGAGCTCGTTGAGATGCTCGAACACGACGTCATCAGGCGTATCCTGCGCCGCGCCGATCTCCTGCACGATCACGCCCTTCTCGCGCTCCAGTTCGTCCGGCACGAAGGACGGGTTGGCAAGAATGTCGGACAGCACGTCGAGCGCCAGCGGCACGTCCGCCTTCAACACCCGCGCATAATAGGCGGTGGTCTCGGTCGAGGTTCCGGCATTGAGATCGCCGCCGACCGCCTCGATCTCCTCGACGATCTCGCGCGAGGAGCGCCGCGTGGTGCCCTTGAACGCCATGTGCTCCAGGAGATGCGAGATGCCATGCTCGTTCGGCTTCTCGTCGCGGCCGCCGACGCCGGCCCAGACGCCGAGCGCCGCGGTTTCCAGATGCGGCATGGTGTCGGTGACGACGGTGAGGCCTGACAGCAGCTTGGTGACTTCAACGCTCATCCGGCAACTCCCTGCTTGGCGGCACGGCTGACCGACAGCACGAAGCGCTCGATATCAGCGGAATCATTCTTCATGACGGTCATGTGTTCGGATTTGGTCATCAGGCCGTCGAGCCAGGCCGGCAGATGCGGCCGCACGCCGCAGGCGGCCTCGACCGCGTCGGGGAATTTGGCCGCATGCGCGGTCGACAGCACAATATTCGGGATCGTCGAGTCCGAGGTGTCGCGGTCGGCGACCGCAAGCGCCACCGCGGTATGGGGATCGACGAGGTCGCCGGCCTCGCGCCAGGCGGCGCGGATCGCGGCTGACGTCTCGGTCTCGTCGGCGCGGCCTGCGTCGAAATCACGGCGCACCGCGGCCAGCGTCGCATCCGGCAGCACGAAGCGGCCGGACTGCTTCAGCGAATCCATCAGGCGGCGGACGCTACCGGCATCGCGACCGCTTGCCTCGAACAGCAGCCGCTCGAAATTCGAGGATATCTGGATGTCCATCGACGGCGAGGCCGTGGCGTGAACCTCGCGTACCTCGTAGATGCCGGTCTTCAGCGTGCGCGGCAGGATGTCGTTGACGTTAGCCGCGATCCGCAGCCAGCGGATCGGCAGGCCCATGCACTTTGCGACATAGCCCGCGAAAATATCGCCGAAATTGCCGGTCGGCACCGTGAAGTCGACCGTCCGCTGCGGCGAACCGAGCGCGACCGCCGAGGTGAAGTAGTAGACCACCTGCGCCACGATGCGCGCCCAGTTGATCGAGTTGACGCCGGACAGCGCGACCGCATCGCGGAAGCGATGGTTGTTGAACATCGCCTTCACGATCGCCTGGCAATCGTCGAACGTGCCCTCGATCGCCAGCGCATGCACATTGGCGGCGCCCGTCGTCGTCATCATGCGCCGCTGCACGTCGGAGATGCGTCCGTTCGGGAACAGCACGACGAGGTCGACATTGTCGAGGCCCGCGAACGCATCGACCGCGGCACCGCCGGTGTCGCCCGAGGTCGCGACCACGATGGTGGTGCGCTGCGCGCGTTTCGCCAGCACATGATCCATCAGCCGCGAGATCAGCTGCATCGCGACGTCTTTGAACGCCAGCGTCGGCCCGTGGAACAGCTCGAGCAGGAATTGATTCGGCCCGATCTGGTCGAGCGGCACCACCGCGGGATGGCGGAAGGTGGCATAGGCCTCGTTCGCCATGCGCCCGAGATCGGCGTCGGAAATCTCACCGGCGACGAACGGGCGGATGATCTCGACCGCGACCTCCCAATAGGGCCGGCCGAAAAACGAGGCGATGGTCTCGTGCGAAAGCTGCGGCCAGGTCTCGGGCACGTAGAGCCCGCCGTCACGGGCAAGCCCGGTCAGCATCACATCGCAGAAGCCCAGTGCAGGGGCTTCGCCCCGGGTCGAAATATAGCGCGTCAAACGGCCCTCCAAAGGCTTCGATCCTAGCCCTAAGCCTTTGATATATTGGAATTATCATGTTCGCCATTTGCGAACCGAACGGGCACCATAGAAGATCATGCCGGCAAAGTGTAGCCCGAAGGATGCGTTCCGGCGTAGCGCAGTTGACGCGCTGCTCTCTCCGAATGTCGTCCTGGCGAAAGCCAGGATCCATAACCACCACAGTTTGTCGGGAGAGGGATCGTAGCCCCAGCGTCGCGCAACGATTGACACTTGGGGTAATGGATCCTGGCTTTCGCCAGGACGACATCGAGTTTGTTGGACGGCTGATGCCATGCACCCGCGTTCTCGCGACATGATTTGTCCGAGCTTTGCATTTCGTTTGCCCTCTCACCTTGTAGAGGGCGCAGGGAAGGCCGGGTGCCGATCGCACCCATGGGCCCGGTGCAACAGAAAGCACCGGGGTAGGACCACAGAGTTTTGCTTCGGATAAAACGAAATATTTTTGCGCGGGGGGCTTGCGCCGTCGGGCAACTCAGCGCTAAGGGCCGATGTCCATCTCCTCGTCATTCCGGGGCGT
>NZ_JYMT01000043.1:0-213622 GCF_000938305.1 Bradyrhizobium sp. LTSP885 | reverse complement strand
CGCGAGCCCCGGAATGACGAGAGCTGGAACAGCTTTCCAAGCCTCGCTATTGTCGTCGGCCACAATATGAGATGATGGAGTTTGATGCGTGCTGACGCTGTACAGGTGGGCGACCGATGATTGGCAAAGCATCGGGGCTGAGTTGCCGCCCGGGATTATCTGGATTGATCTGCTTGATCCTTCCGCGGACGAAAAGCAGTTCGTCGAGAGCCGGCTCAATATACGTGTGCCGACGGAAGATGCCTTGAGCGAGATCGAGGCATCTAGCCGCCTGATCGCCGATCATGATCGGCTTTATCTCAGCTCGCCAGCGGTGCGGCTCGATACGAACAACGAAGCCGAGATCACCAATGTCGGCTTTATCATCGGCCCGCGGGTGCTGGTGACGGTGAGGTTTGCGTCTATGCCGGCCTTCGACACCGTCATGAAGCGAATAGATTCGGACAACAGCCTGCAGAACGGCATGTGCGTGTTCACCGCATTGCTCGAGGCCATGGTCGATCGTGGCGCCGACGTGCTGGAACATCTGGGCGCCAAGGCCGATCAGCTGTCGAGGGCCGTCTTCAAGGGCGGCCTGGTGCGAACCCGGCGCCCGGTCCGCTCCAGCCGCCGGTTGCGCGAGGCGCTGGAGAGCGTCGGCGAATTGGCCGATCGCTTGGCGAAAGCGCGCGACGTCCTGCTTGGCGTCGGCCGAATAGCAGGATTCGCCGAGGACGTTGGCAATGAATGGATCACAGCCGCGTCGAAGAAGCGGCTGGAAGCCGTCTCCAGGGATGTCGCCTCGCTGAGCGATTATGAGTCGCGCCTGTCGGACAAGATCCAGTTGCTGCTGGACGCCATTCTCGGATTCATCAACATCCAGCAGAACGACCTGTTCAAGATCCTGACCATCGTCTCCGTCGTCGGCGTTCCCCCAACCATTCTGGCCGGCGTCTGGGGCATGAATTTCAAGACCATGCCGGAACTGAACTGGACGTTCGGCTATCCGCTGGCCTGCGCGGCCATCATTGCCAGCGGGATATTGCCGCTACTGTGGTTCAAGCGGCGCGGCTGGTTCGATTAGGGCTGGCTCTCGTTCGATCTGGGTTTATCTGACCATCCCGATCAACTGACCGGCGACGCGCTGATGGCCGGCGGCGGTCAGGTGAATATGGTCGGGCTGGACCATGCCTGCGGCTCGCGCCGAGTTGATGATCCCGTCGGCGGCGACCGTGCGGATGTGACGCCGGTGAAGCTCCCCGAGAATTCTTGCAATGTTGGCTTGCCTGTCTTCCGGGGTGACGATCGGCCCGTTGCCGTGCCGGCCGCGCTTGAAATCATTGCCACCGAAATTCAGGATCACGAGAGTCGTACCTTCCGGCACCGAACTGTCGAGGCGCGCCAGCATTCCGCCCGTCGTGTCTCCACTGATTCCCGCATTCGTGACGTGAACACTCCTGCCTTTGGCCTGCAGCATGCCCTCCAACAGAGCCGGCCAAGCCTCCGATGAGGCGACGCCTTTGCCCTGGGTGTTGCTGGCGCCAAGCGCGACGATTTGCGCCGAAGCCGGGTTTGACAGGACAAGGCCTGATACGATGAGCATCACGGCGAAAAGAGTTCTTGTGCCTGCGTGCATGGCCGCCCCTTCCGCGCTCTTCGAATTCAGGCCAAAAATGTAGCTAGACCTGACTCGCTGCACAATCGTGCAGTGGCCAGTGTCAGGCTTCAGCGGTGCTGTGCCGGAAAGTGCGTCGCCAAAAAAATGGGCCTATTCCTGGCGGCCCTCAACGCCGCCGTTGCGGCAGGCTGCAAGAAAGAACGTAACCCCGCGCGCCACATGCGCGTCGATCTCCGGGTCGAGCGTCTTGAGATCAACCACGAACAGTGCCCTGAGCAGCATGGGTACGGCGATAATATCGAGGAAGAGCCTCGCGGTCGTCGCGAGGTGCTCGGGCGCGAAGGCCGGCAGCGATCCAAGTTGGTCGGACCGTGTCAGCTCGCGCAGCAGGTCAGCCCCGAGTTCGGTACTGAGCTCGCGCGCCCTCTGGTTGACGCCGGCGGCCAGATCGGGGAAGCGGTTCGCTTCCGCGATCGCCAGCCGCATCAGTCCGATCCTGTCGGGGTCGAAACCCCAATGCAGCAGCGTGGCCGCCGCATTCGTGAGGCGCTCCTCGATTGTCACACCGGTCGGCGGCTTGGTCTTGAATTCGGCGATGCGCAAAATGTCCCGCGTCACCACCTCGGTGAACAGCGCCCGCTTGTCTTCGAAGCGCGCATAGATCGTGCGCTTTCCGGAGCGCGCGACCTCGGCGATCTCGTCGATACTGGCGCCTTCGAACCCGCGCTGCAGGAAGACCCGTCGCGCCGCATCGAGGATGCGCGCATCCACCTCTCCGGCAAGCTCCTTCGGCGGTCGGCCAAAGCGCACCGCGGCGCGCTTTGCTCGCGGCGCTGGTATCGCCTTCACGTCGCTGGTGTTCATCACGATTGCACCGGGTTCCGTCCTGCCGGCGGGCCGGCTGCGCGTCCCAATTTATCGTAATCACATCTTCTTGTAAATAGAACGGAACGGTTCCGTTCCTATTGACGCGCATCCTCGACGGGACTACTTGTCGCACAGAACGGAACGGTTCCGTTCCTTTATGCGAGGCCCTCGCTGACCTCGCCCGGTAGCAGGAGCAGCGATCATGTTCGAAGACAGTGTTTTGGAACGGGGCGAACCGCGGGTTGAGAGCGTTGAAAGCCCGCCGCCTATTGCGGCCTTGGATGCGCCCAGCGTCGGGTCCGACAAGCAGGAGCCCGCCGCGCGGGCGCCGTCCCCGCGGGAAAGCCCGGTCGGCAAGCAGCCTGCCTCTCCCGTTCGGCCGGAAGCCGTTGAACAGCAGGCCGACGGCAAAGTGCGCCAGGGCAGTTTCCTGCGCCGGCGGCCCGTGGTCTCCGCGATCGGCGCCGTGCTGCTCGCCGCCACGATCGGCGGTGGCTATCTCTATATGGACTACACCAGACATTTCGAATCGACCGACGACGCCTTCGTCGCGGCGCGGCAGTTCGCGCTCGCGCCCAAAGTGTCCGGATACGTCACCGCCATTCCCGTCACCGACAACCAGCATGTTGCCGCCGGCGACGTGATCGCCCGTCTCGATGACCGCGACTATCGCGTCGCGCTGGCGCAGGCAGAGGCTCAGGTCGCAGCCGCGCGCGCCAGCATCGAGAACATCGACGCACAACTCGACGTGCAGCAGGCCCAGATTGCCGCCAACCAGGCGCAGGTAGATCAGGCGGACGCGGCGCTGGTGTTCGCCCAGCAACAGGCGGCGCGCTACCAGCATCTGGAGCAGACCGGCTATGGCACCGTTCAGAACTCCGAACAATATACCTCGCAACTCCATCAGCAGCAGTCCGCGCTTCTGAGCGCGAAGGCGACGCTGAATCTGGCGCAGCGGCAGGTCGAGTCGCTCAAGGCACAACGCAAGAGCGCGGTCGCAAGCCTCGCGCAGGCCGAGGCCCAGCGCGACCAGGCACAACTCAATCTGTCGTACACGACGGTCACGGCCGCCCAGCCCGGCCGCGTCGCCAACCTCTCGGCCGCCATCGGCCAGTTCGCACAAACCGGCACAAACCTGACCATGTTCGTACCTGATGAGATCTGGGTGACGGCGAACTTCAAGGAGATCCAGCTCGACCGGATGCGGCCCGGCGAGAAGGTGACGCTGAAGATCGACGCCTATCCGGGACGCACCATCAACGGCCATGTCGAGAGCGTTCAACCCGGATCCGGCACCGCGTTCTCGCTGCTGCCGGCGCAGAATGCCACCGGCAATTACGTCAAGATCGTCCAGCGCGTGCCGGTCAAGATCGTGATGGACAACCCGCCGACCGACGTCGCGCTCGGCCCGGGCATGTCTGTGGTGCCGACGGTGCGGATCGACGCCTCGCCGTCGCTCGTCGAGCGCCTTGGAAGTCTGAGTCGCCGGAGGTTCCTATGAGCGCTGCCGCGATCGACGCCAAGGGTTTCTCCGTCCCCAGCATCGCCCCGAACCCGTGGCTGATCGCCATCGTGGTCGCGCTCGCGAGCTTCATGGAGGTGCTCGACACCACCATCGCCAATGTGGCGCTGCCCTATATCGCGGGCGGCATGGGCGTGAGCGAGGACGAAGCGTCCTGGGTTGTCACCTCCTATCTGGTGTCCAACGCGATCATCCTGACCGCCTCCAGCTTTCTTGCCAAAATGCTAGGGCGCAAGCGGTTCTTTCTGATCTGCCTCGGGATCTTCACCGTCAGCTCGGTGCTGTGCGGGTTTGCGTCCAATCTGAACGCGCTGTTGCTGTTTCGTATTCTGCAGGGTCTTGGCGGCGGCGGCATGGTGCCGGTGGCCCAGTCGATCCTGGCCGACGCATTCCCGCCGGCCAAACGCGGTCAGGCCTTTGCGGTGTTCGGCGTTGCCGTGGTGGTGGCGCCGGTGGTCGGGCCGACGCTCGGCGGCTGGCTGTCCGACAATCTCTCCTGGCACTGGTGCTTTCTGATCAACGCGCCGGTCGGCGTGTTTGCGATCGCCCTGATCGCGGCGGTGTTGCACGAGCCCGCCAAGAAGGACGAACAGCCACGGCAGGATAACGGATTCGATGTCATCGGCTTCGCGCTGGTTGCAACCTTCCTCGGCGCGCTCGAGGTCATGCTCGACCGCGGCCTGGAGGACGACTGGTTCGGTTCACCCTTTATCGTCACCTTCGCAGTGATCTGCGGCACGGCGTTCGTACTGATGATCCCGTGGGAGATGACGCGCCGCAATCCGATGATCGACTTGCGGATGGTGGCGTCCAGGCAGTTCGGCGCCTGCTTCCTGGTGATGCTGGCAACCGGCGCCATCCTGCTCGCGACCACCCAGTTCCTGCCGCAGCTGGTGCAGCAGGACTTTGGCTACACCGCAACCTGGGCCGGCCTCGTCCTGTCGCCCGGCGGCGTGGTCACGATGGCGATGATGTTCGTCGTCGGCCGTTTCGCCGCGAAAGTGCAGCCCAAATATCTGATCGTCGCCGGTGCTGTTGTCATCGCGCTCTCGATGTACAGCATGACCAACGTGTACGGCGATCTCGGCTTCTGGTTCATGGCGCGCTCGCGCATGCTGCTCGGCGTCGGCCTGCCGCTGATCTTCGTTCCGATCATGGCAGCGTCCTATGACGGCATTCCGCCATCCAAGACCGACCAGGCCTCCGCTTTGATCAACGCGGCGCGCAACACCGGCGGTTCGATCGGCGTCTCCGTCGTTTCAAACGTGCTGACGCATCGCGAGCAGTTCCACCAGAACCGGCTTGTCGAGCAGGTGGTCCCGTCGAGCCCGCAATATCAGGATACGCTGCAGCAGATCACGAACTTCTTCGCCGGCCATGGCAGCTCGCTGGCGCAGGCGCACGATCAGGCGATCCAGTGGATCGGACAGCAGGTGCAGAACCAGGCGTCATTCCTTGCCTATATGGATGCGTTCTGGGTGCTGATGCTGATCTCGCTGTCGGCCGTGCCGCTCGCGCTGACGCTGCGCAAGGTCAAACTTGGTGGTGCCGTCAATATGGGCCATTGAGTTTAAATAGAGCTGTTCAAATATAGGTTGTCGTCGCGGAACCCTTGGTCGCGGGGGCAGTTGTGAACTGATCCCCGAACGCGGCGGGATCAGCTTACAGCCATCGTCAGGGCCGTTGGAATCTCGACGCACCGCGCAGAGGTGGCACATGAATATGTCGAGTGAAGGCCTGTTGGTCGTGTTATTCGTCGGTCTCGTCGCAGGCTGGCTGGCGGGACAGATTGTGCGAGGGACCGGTTTTGGACTCATCGGTGACCTGATCGTGGGAATTCTCGGCGCCTTTATCGGAAGCTGGCTGTTGCCTCAGCTCGGCATCCATCTCGGGACCGGCGTCGTCAGTGCGATCGTCAACGCCACCATCGGTGCGGTATTGCTGCTCCTTGTCGTGCGGCTCGTTCGTGGCGGCGGCGGATGGGGCAGCAGCTGGCGAGGTGGCTGGGGAAACAGGTGGCGAGGCGGATGGGGCGGACGTTGGTAATGTACGCAACCCACAGCTTGGCTTACGGGCTCGACGTGCCACTTGGGACCTTCATATCCGCCGCGGTGGTTTGACTGAACGCGCGCAGCTCCCGGGCGGACCAACTATCGTGGCGTCAAGCCAAGGTGGTCATCCGCAGGTTCGCGGCCGAGAGCTGGCCGCGCAACCAGGCTTCAAACGCCGTGACATGGCTGCGGCCCTTGGCCTCGGCGGAGCGCACAAGATAGTAGGTGACGGTTTCGACCTCCATGCTCCGGTGATCGAAGGGCGCGACGAGCGTGCCCTTTTTCAGTTCGTCGGCGGCGAGAAGCTCGCTCTCCAGCACCACGCCGAGCCCTTCGACCGCCGCGTCGATCGCCATGGTGGATCGATCGAACCAGAGTTCGTGATGGGCCTTGATGTTCGAGCCTGCGACCTTTCGTAAGTAGTCGGTCCAGGTCAGGGCATTGGAGGAATGAATCAACGTGGCGCGGGCGAGATCGGCCGGCGCGCGCAGCCCGACCTGTTCGATCAGCCGTGGACTGCATAATGGGCGCAAGCGTTCCGCCAGCAACGGCTCGATCTGCCGGCCATTGCCGGCGGGTGGGCAGCCATAGGCGAGTGCGAGGTCGAAGCGCGTGGTTTCGAGCTCGCGCAAGTCCGTGATCGTCGACAGCCTGATCCCGATCTCCGGGTGCTGCTCGATGAAATTGCCGATCCGCGGCTGCAACCATTTGGCGGCAAAACTCGGTCCGCTGGCGATGAACAGATGGTCGCGCTGCGACTGCGGCGCCACCAGTCGCGTCGCGCCCACAATGGTTCCGAACGCACGCTCGATCTCGCTGGCGTAGACCCGGCCCGCGTTGGTGAGAACAGCGCGGCCGGCGTGCCGGGAGAACACCTGAACGCCGAGGAAGTCCTCGAGGTTCTGGATGTGGTGGCTGACGGCCGATGGTGTGACGCCCAGTTCGTCGGCGGCACGGCTGAAGCTGCCATGCCGCGAGGCCGCCTCAAACGCCAGCAGCGCCTTGAGCGGCGGCATGCGCGGTCGAGGAGGTGACTCCCCCTCACCGGCTGCTGAGTTTTTTGATGTGGCGCGCATGATGGCCGCTCATTACGAATATTGCCGTTAGCTCAGGCAATTCTCGTACCGCGACAGCCCTGACGCAACAGATACCTGCCCCGAAAACCGACCCGCGAACATCAGGCGGATTCAACGGTGCCGCGCCGCATTGCCATGCGGCGGCAGCGCTATGCCGCCTGCCCGAGGAGAGCCCATGACTTCAGCGCTGAAAGCCGCCGCCGACGAATTCCTTGTCCGGTATGGCGGGGACGTCTTCCCGAACCTCTTCACCTCGGCGAAGGGGACGATCGTCACCGACAGCGACGGCCGCGAATATCTCGATTTCACCTCGGGACAGATGTGCGCCACGATCGGTCACAACCATCCGGCAATCGTCGAGGCGGTAGAGCGCGCCGGCAAGAAGGCCTTCCATCTGTTCAGCGGGATGATCCCCGAGGTGGTCGCCGAACTGGCCCAGGTTCTCGCCACGGATTGGTTGCCGGGCGACCTCAAGCGCTCGATCTTCATCAACACCGGTTCGGAAGCCACCGAAGTCGCGTTGCGGATGGCCAAGATGTATACCGGCGGCTACGAAGTGCTGGTGCTCGGCGGCTCCTGGCACGGCATCACCGGAGGCGCGGCCTCGGTGTCGATGGCGAGCGACCGCAAGGGCTACGGCGTGCCAGCGCCCGGCGTCTTCGTGATCCCCGAGCCCAATGCCTACCGTCCCTACATTGTAAAGGACAGTGACGAGGATTCCGCGCTCGCCAATCTCGAACTCGCGTTGAAGATGTTCGACATGCAGTCGAGCGGGCGAGGTGCGGCGATCATTGCCGAGCCGATCATCAGCGCCGGCGGCGTGCTGGTGCCGCCAAAGGCGTTCATGGAGGCGCTGCGCAAGGCGGCTCATGACCGTGGCATGCTCTTGATCTTCGACGAGGCACAAACCGCGTTCGGACGCATCGGCACCAAGACCGGATCGGAGTATTTCGGCGTCGTCCCCGACATCATGACGATGTCGAAGACGTTGGGTGGCGGGCTGCCGCTTGCGGCGGTGTCGACCACCGCGGCAATCGAGAGCAAGCTGCACGACGATCACTTCACCTATTACACCAGCCACGTCTCCGATCCCCTGCTGGCGGAGGTCGGACTGGCGGTGCTTCGCGTGATCACGAAAGAGAAGCTGGTCGAGCGCGCCAATGTGATGGGCGGCTACCTGCGCAGCAAGTTCGAGGGGCTGCAGCAGAAATACGAGCAGATCGGCGACATCAGGGGCGCCGGCCTCTTGCTCGGCGTCGAACTGGTCACCGATCGCAACAGCAAGCAGGCGGCGCATCGGCTCGGCGGACTGACGACGCAGAAGTGCTTCGAGCACGGCCTGAGCATGAACATCCGCCGCCGTCCCGAGCGCGGATCGGTGTGGCGGATCGCGCCACCATTGACCGTTTCCACCGATGAAATCGATCGGGCCGTCGAAATCCTCGATCGATCTCTGAGGGAAAGCCTCGACGAGCTGTCGCGAAACAAGACCGCTTAGCAACAGGAGAGGCTGAGATGATCCGCATTCCAACCTTGGCTCTGGCCGCCCTGTCGCTGGCGACGTTCGATGTTCATGCGAGCCAGGCGGCGAGTCCCACCCTCGACAAGATCAGGGAGCTCGGCAGGATCACGTTCGGTTATCGCGAGGCGTCGATTCCGTTCGCCTATCTCGGGACGGACCAGAAGCCGACTGGGCTCTCGCTCGACCTGTGTTCGGCCGTGGCCGACAAGGTCCGATCCGCATTGCGGCGGCCGGAGCTCGCGATCGACGCCGTCGCGGTGGATGCCTCCAACCGGATTCCGCTGCTGCAGAACGGCACCGTCGACATCGAGTGCGGCAGCACGACCAACACCGCCGAACGGCAGAAGCAGGTGTCGTTCTCGATTGCGACCTACGTCGCTTCGCCGCGCTGGCTGGTCGCTGCCTCGTCTCCGGTTACGGAGCTGAAGGCGCTCGAGGGGCAGACGATCGTGGTCACGCAGGGTTCGCTGAATCTCGGGGTGGTCCAGAAGATCATTGCCGAGCAGCAGCTGAAGGTGAAGATCGTTCAGGCCAAGGATCACGCCGAGTCGATCCTGATGCTGCGAACCGACCGCGCGGCTGCATGGTTCGAGGATGACATCCTGGTCGCTGGAATGGTCGCCAACGCACCCGATCCGAAGGCGTACCGGATGCTGGCGGCGACCTACGCGCCGACCTATTACGGCCTGATGATGCGGCGCGCAGATCCGGAGTTCAAGGCGCTGGTCGATGCCGCGATCAGGGAGAAGATGGCATCAGGCGAATTCGACAGGCTCTACGCCAAATGGTTCGAGCAGCCGATCCCTCCGAAGGGACTGAACCTGCTGCTGCCGATGAGCGATGCAATGAAGGCCCGCGTCGCATCGCCGAGCGACGCACTTACGCCGTAGGTTGGACCAGGGGCGTTTCCTTCAAGCCCCCTTGGAGCGCCACTGGCCGCGCCACCAGACGCCGAAGGCGACCACGACGGCGGCGGCCAGCGAGAACCAGGTGATGGCGTATTGCATGTGGTCGTCCTTGAGGTGGACCTCCAGCGGTCCTGGCTTCGGCGTGCCGCTGTCCGGCACCGGCGCTTCGAGGTCGATGTAGAACGGCGCCACCTCACCCCAGCCGAGCACTTGCGCCATGGCGCGATGGTCGCGCGCGAACCACAGCCGTTTCGGCAGATCTTCCTTGGGCGTCAGTGTGCCCGGGGGTTCGGGAAAGCGGATATAGCCGCTGAGCATGACCGGCGCGCCGGTGACGAGACGGCCGGCGACACGATCCTCAAAGCCGCGTTCCTGCATCGTGTTCTGGACAAAGCCGGTATTGATCACGACGGTCTCGCCGCTTGCGAGCTTCGCCGGCAGGAACGCCCAGGTGCCGGGACCGCTGATATCCGCGCGCACCGCGGAGCCAGAGCTGTAGACCATCGCATCCGGCAGCTTGGCGTAAGTTGCGGTGAAGGTGACGCGACGGAATTCATCCCTGGCCGATGTCAGCGTGGGCCAGGCTGACGGCTGCGGCAGCGCATCCGGGGCTGTCCCCAGACGGGCGTCGAGCATCGCGATCAGCGCGTGCTTCTCGACCCGCCGCTGCAATTGCCAGACGCCGAGGCCGACAAAGGCCGCGACCATGATCAGCGTGAAAACGCCGAAGCCGGCGGCGCTCGGCCGGCGAGCTGTCGTGTCGCTCATGTCGGGTCGTGCCGGGTCAGCTGGCCTTCGGCTGCCTTGTGGTGGAATTGCAAGGCGATCAGCAGCGACTTCATCGCGCGCAGCGGCAACAGCGTGGTGACGACGATCAGCGGCAGCCACAGCACCGCATGCACCCAGTATGGTGGCTGGTACTTCACCTCGACGATCAGCGCTGATGTGACCACGATGGCGCCGGCCAGCAGGACGATGAAGACCGCCGGCCCGTCGCCGGCATCGATGAAGGCATAGTCGAGGCCGCAACTCGAGCAGCGCGGCGCCAGCGTCAGGAATCCGGAATAGAGCTTGCCCTTGCCGCAGCGCGGACATTTGCAGGCAAGGCCGCGCAGGGCGCTCTCGGTCACGGTGGGCAGTGTGTCCGTCATCTGGATCCTTTCCCTCTCCCCTTGTGGGAGAGGGTGGCGAAATCGAGCCGCCGGGTCGGCGCAAAGCGCCGCCCGATGATAAACTCCACGAGATGCAGCCGGGTGAGGGGTCTGTCTCCGCGGATAGAGACCCCTCATCCGGCGCTTCGCGCCACCTTCTCCCACAAGGGGAGAAGGTAACAAAAAAGGGCGGCCGTTGGGCCGCCCCTTTCCTAGCACGTCGGACGTGAAGTTAGCCCGCGCCGTGGGCCATGGCTTCGGCGCCGTGGCCCCAGACGTAGATGCAGATGAACAGGAACAGCCAGACCACGTCGACGAAGTGCCAGTACCAGGCGGCGAATTCGAAGCCGAGGTGCACCGTCGGCGTGAAGTGCCCCTTATAGGCGCGGATCAGGCAGACCAGCAGGAAGATGGTGCCGACCAGCACGTGGAACCCGTGGAACCCGGTCGCCATGAAGAAGGTCGAGCCATAGACGTTGCCACCGAACGAGAACGTCGCATGGGCGTACTCATAGGCCTGCACGCAGGTGAAGCAGGCGCCGAGGATGACGGTCAGGATCAGGCCCTGCTTGAGGCCCTGGCGGTCGTTCTCGAGCAGCGCGTGGTGGGCCCAGGTGACTGTCGTGCCCGAGGTCAAGAGCAGCAGCGTGTTGAGCAGCGGCAGATGCCAGGGATCGAAGGTCTCGATGCCATGCGGCGGCCAGGTGCCGGGCACGCTGCAGGCGCCCATCGCGGTGCCGGCGCCGCAGCCGAACACCGCGTCGCGGGTGGCATGGACCGCATCGGCCGGGAACAGCGCCGAGTTGAAGAACGCCCAGAACCAGGCGACGAAGAACATCACCTCGGAGGCGATGAAAAGGATCATGCCGTAGCGATGGCTGATCTGCACCACACGGGTGTGGTCGCCCTTGTACTGGGCTTCCTTGATCACGTCGGCCCACCAGCTCGCCATGGTGTAGAGCACACCGACGGTGCCGATGCCGAACACGATCGGGGCGGCCGAATACAGATGATGCATCCAGCCGACCGCGCCGACCGCCATGATGAAGGCCGAGATCGAGCCGACCACCGGCCACGGGCTCGGGTCGACGAGATGATAGTCGTGATGCTTGACTTGCGCCTCAGCCATTGCCGTCTCTCCATTCGCGTGCCGTCTCAGGCACGTATCGTCTCAAATTCAAAAACCGCTAGCCGCCCTTGCGCTGCTCCGCCTCGCCTGCTGCGACAGGCTTCGGCGCCGGATCGCGCACCGGGAAGAAAGTGTAGGACAACGTAATCGATTTCAGCGTGTCGTTCTCGCTGTCTTTCGCAAGCGCCGGATCGACATAGAACACCACGGCCATCTCGCGCTTTTCGCCGGGCGCCATGGTCTGCTCGGTGAAGCAGAAGCAGTTGAGCTTCTGGAAGTACGCGCCGACCGTCAGCGGCGCGACGTTGTAGGCGGCCTGTCCGGTGGTGGTGCGCGCCGACTGGTTGGTCACGGTGTAATAGACCGTGACGACCTGGCCGATCTTGACCTCGATCTCGTTGTTCTCAGGCTGGAACTTCCAGGGCAGGCCCGGCGCGACGTTGGAATCGAAGCTGACCGAGATGGTGCGCTCGAGCGGCGCCACAGACGGCGCCGAGGTCGCGACCTGGGTGGTGCCGTTGAAGCCGGTGGTGCGGCAGAACCAGTTGTAGAAGGGAACGGCGGCATAGGACGCGCCGACCATCAGCACCACCACGAACCCGCAGATCGATGCGACCACTGCATCACGCGTCAGCCCGCGGCGCGACACCTTGGCGCGCGCGGCTTGCGGGGTTGGCTGGTTCGTCATCTCGGTCACAGCGGCCGCACCAGCACGGCCGGTCCCTTGACCAGGGTGACCGCGAAAAACAGCACGACGAGAACGCCGAGCGCGAGCGCAATGGCAATCGAACGCTGGCGGCGGCTCTTGAGCTGCGCCGCGGTGAGGACGATTCCGTCCGGCTCGCGATTCTCGTCCATTGGTAACCCGACTATCCCTTGCGCCCCTTGCGTCCCCATACGCCCCTCGCGCCCCCTATCCCGTGATAAATGGCGCAATTGCGCGGACGACGACCTCGGCGAGGAGAACCGCGAACAGCGCGAACAGATAGAAGATCGAGAAAGCAAACAGTCTGCGGGTGGCGCGATTGGCCGCCGTGCCCTCGCGGCGGCGATAGACCTCGATGGCGAGCCAAAGCATGCCGGCACCTGCCACCAGCGACGTGACGCCGTAGACTGCATCGAAATAGCCGAGCGGCCACGGCGCGAGCGCGACCGCGACCAGCACGATGGTGTAGAGCAGGATCTGCAGCCGGGTCGCGTCGGGACCGGCGACGATCGGCAACATCGGGATCCCGGCGCGCGCATAGTCGTCGCTGCGGAACAGTGCCAGCGCCCAGAAATGCGGCGGGGTCCAGAAGAAGATGATCAGGAACAGCAGGATCGGCTCGACCGACAGCGAGCCGGTCGCCGCCGCCCACGCCACCACCGGCGGCAGCGCGCCAGCGGCGCCGCCGATCACGATGTTCTGCGCGGTCCAGCGCTTCAGCCACATCGTGTAGACCACGGCATAGAAGAAGATCGTGAAGGCGAGCAGCGCGCCCGCCAGCCAGTTGACGAGGATGCCGAGCGTCATCACCGAGAAGAAGGCGAGTGTGATGCCGAACGTGGCCGCCTCGGCTTGCGTGATCCGGCCGCGCGGGATCGGCCGGTTGGCGGTCCGCGACATCAGGGCGTCGATATCGCCCTCATAGGCCATGTTGAGCGCGCCGGAGGCGCCGGCGCCGACTGCGATGCAGAGGATCGAGGTGAATGCCAGCACCGGATGGACGTGACCCGGCGCGATCATCAACCCGACCAGCGCGGTGAAGATCACCAGCGACATCACGCGCGGCTTCAAGAGCGCGATGTAGTCGCCCACTTCGGCCTCGGAGATCCGGGGCAGCTCGATGGCGTTGTGATCGACAACCGACAAGATCAGGTCTCACTTCTCTTAAAAGCACGGCGCACTTTGGGTGCGCCGCGCTGTCTCAGGATTACTGCACGCGCGGCAGCACTTCGAACTGATGGAACGGCGGCGGCGAGGTCAGCGTCCACTCCAGCGTGGTCGCACCCGAACCCCACGGATTGTTCGCAGCCTGTTCCTTGCGGACGAAGGCATCGATCACGCCGTAGATGAAGATCAGGACGCCGACGCCGGAGATGTAGGAGCCGATCGAGGAGACCAGGTTCCAGCCGGCGAACGCATCCGGATAGTCGACGTAGCGGCGCGGCATGCCCGACAACCCGAGGAAGTGCTGCGGGAAGAACACCAAATTGACGCCGACGAAGGTGAACCAGAAGTGCGCCTTGGCGATGGTCTCCGAGTACATGTAGCCGAACATCTTCGGGAACCAGTAGTACCAGCCGGCGAAGATGCCGAACACCGCGCCGAGCGACAGCACGTAGTGGAAGTGCGCCACGACGTAGTAAGTATCCTGCAGCACGCGGTCGACGCCGGCATTGGCGAGCACGACGCCGGTGACGCCACCGAGCGTGAACAGGAAGATGAAGCCGATCGCCCAGATCATCGGCGCCTTGAACTCGATCGAGCCGCCCCACATCGTGGCGATCCAGGAGAAGATCTTCACGCCGGTCGGCACCGCGATCACCATCGTGGCGGCGACGAAATAGGCCTGCGTCGCGCTGGACATGCCGACCGTGTACATGTGGTGCGCCCACACCACGAAGCCGATGCCGCCGATCGCGACCATGGCGTAGGCCATGCCGAGATAGCCAAACACCGGCTTCTTCGAGAAGGTCGAGACGATCTGGCTGACCATGCCGAATGCGGGCAGGATCAGGATGTACACTTCGGGGTGGCCGAAGAACCAGAACAGATGCTGGAACAGCACGGGATCGCCGCCGCCGTCGGCCGCAAAGAAGGTGGTACCGAAATTGCGGTCGGTCAGCAGCATGGTGATCGCACCGGCGAGCACTGGCAGCGACAGCAACAGCAGGAACACCGTCACCAGGATCGACCAGACGAACAGCGGCATCTTGTGCAGGGTCATGCCCGGCGCGCGCATGTTGAAGATCGTCGTGATGAAGTTGATGGCACCGAGGATCGACGACGCACCGGCCAGATGCAGCGACAGGATCGCGAAGTCGACCGCCGGTCCCGGATGGCCCGAGGTCGACAGCGGCGCGTACATCGTCCAGCCCGCGCCGACACCATTGGCGCCCGGCTCACCCTCGACGAAGGTCGAGGTCAGCAGCAGCGCGAAGGAGGCCGGCAGCAACCAGAACGAGATGTTGTTCATGCGCGGGAACGCCATGTCGGGCGCACCGATCATCAGCGGCACCATCCAGTTGCCGAAGCCGCCGATCATCGCCGGCATCACCATGAAGAAGATCATGATCAGGCCGTGCGAGGTCACGAACACATTGTAGGTGTGCGTCTCGTGGAAGATCTGGACGCCCGGATACATCAGCTCGGCGCGGATCGCGATCGACATCGCGGCGCCGATGATGCCCGCGATCACCGCAAAGACCAGGTACATCGTACCGATGTCCTTGTGGTTCGTGGAGTAAACATAACGCCGCCATCCGGTCGGATGATGGGCGTGATCATCATGTCCGTGATCCCCGGCGTGATCGTCGTGTGTCGCAGCGCCTGTAGCCATGTTCCAAATCCTGCCTTGCAGTCCCTCTCGGACCTCGCGGTCCCGTCGCCCTTAGTCCAGTTGCGCGGTAAGCCTTGAGCCTACTGCGCCACCTGACCAGCCGAAGCGTAGGAATTCGCCGGGTTGGTCGCAAATTTCTTCTTCGCACCGTCAACCCAGGTCGCGAACTCCTGGTCGCTGACGACCCGCACCGCGATCGGCATGAAGGCGTGGTCCTTGCCGCATAATTCCGAGCACTGACCGTAGAACATGCCGGTCTTGGTGGCCTTGAACCAGGTCTCGTTGAGGCGGCCGGGGACCGAGTCGATCTTGATGCCGAAGGCCGGCACCGCGAAGGAATGGATCACGTCGGCGCCGGTGGTCTGGATCCGCACCACCTTGTTCACAGGGACGACCATCTCGTTGTCGACGCCGAGCAGGCGCGGCGCCTTGTCCTTGTCGAGCAGCGAATCGAACTCGAACTTGCCGTTATCAGGGTAGGCGTAGGACCAGTACCACTGCTTGCCGGTAGCCTTGATCGTGATATCAGGCGTCGGCACGTCGAGTTCGAGGAACAGCAGGCGGAACGACGGCACCGCGATGCCGACCAGGATCAGCACCGGGATCAGCGTCCAGGCCACCTCGATCAGCGTGTTGTGGGTGGTCTTGGAGGGGACCGGATTGGCCTTGGAGTTGAACTTCACCACCACGATGACGAGCAGCGCCAGCACGAACAGCGTGATCACGGTGATCAGCACGGACAGGAAGTTGTGGAACCAGGTGATGTTCTCCATCACCGGGGTCGCGGCTTCCTGGAGCTTGTACTCCCAGGGCACCGGCTGCCCCATTTCGGCGAAGGCCGTTCCGCCGGCGGCAAGCGCCATCCCGGCCACCGCAAATCCCAGCAACTGCCGGCCAATCTGGCCAATCGACATCTTCATGCCGCCCGCGCTCCCTTGATAGTTCCCCAACGCACCCCCGGCATATGGCCGGACATGCGGCACGATCCGCCCTGACAAACGGCCTTCCAGACGTACCCGTGGTGAAGTCAAGGAGGGTACGGGAGCCAGATCGCTAGAACGCGTCGAAATCCAGCCTCTCAAACCATAATTCGCAGGCGCTCGCAATGCAGTAGTAGGGACGGAAGCCATGCGAGGGCGACTAATCTGCGGCCAGCGAATTTTCCCGCAAATTCAAGCGAAACTCGCTGAAACGCGTGCCGGTGCTGTTGACAGACGGATTACCGGATGTACGCACAGGCGGGGTACCCTGTAGGAACCTGATTCGCTGCTGATAGCCCCGATCCGGCGCTGGAATTGCACAGAGATCGCCTTTAAGGCGCCGTCATTGCGGTATCAGTCGCGGTATAGTCGATGGGTCGCGTGCGGCCGAACGGACGGCCGGTCCCGACCGAACATGACGAACCGAACATTACTTGAGGATCGACCCGGATGGGCGCTTCGAATAGTCAGGCAAGACGTCCCGCACCGGCCGGCTGGCTGGGCGGCCTGCTTGCCGCGGGCCTCCTGCTCGGCCTGCCCCAGGCGGCGAACGCGCAGGGCGCGGTGCGCTCGGTCCATGGCGACTGGCAGATCCGCTGCGACACCCCGCCGGGGGCACAGGCCGAGCAATGCGCCCTGATCCAGAGCGTTGTCGCCGAAGACCGCTCCAACGCCGGCCTCACCGTGATCGTGCTGAAGACCGCCGACCAGAAGAGCCGCCTGATGCGCGTGGTCGCGCCCCTCGGCGTCCTCCTCCCCTCCGGCCTCGGCCTGAAGCTCGACAACCAGGACGTCGGCCGCGCCGGCTTTGTCCGTTGCCTGCCCAATGGCTGCGTCGCTGAAGTCGTGATGGACGACAAGCTGCTCGGCCAGCTCAAGACCGCCAAGACCGCGACCTTCATCATCTTCGAGACGCCGGAAGAAGGTATCGGGTTCCCGCTCAGTTTGAATGGGCTGGGAGAGGGGTATGACAAGCTGCCGTGAGCCCGCGAGCGCGCAGCTCGATCAGCGCGGCGCTTGATCCGCGTCGAGGTAGTAGTTCAGCAGATTCCTGGCGTCCTCCGACGACCAGTCGGCTTCCCCAACCATGTAGCCTTCGATCCGGCCGGACGGGCTGACGATGTATGAGATCGGCATTCCGTAGAGCGGAAACGGCGTGGCGGATTCATCATCGCCGGCGCGTACCATCCGGGCTCGCGGATCGAGACCGATGTTGAGGTGCCGGATACCGAGGCGCCGCAAGAATGGCGTGACCGTCGCGCCGCCGTCACGATCGGCGGAGACCGCCACGACCTCCAGATATTTGCGGCCCATGGCCTCCTGCAACCGATCGAGACTGGGCAATTCGGTCCGGCAGGCGGGACACCAGGTCGCCCAGAAGTTCACCAGCACGACCTTGCCGCGAAACGCGGCGAAATTCACCGTCGAGCCGTCCAGGCGCGTGATCGATACGGATGGCACCATCCGGACGGGTTGCAGGATCGTGAACTGGTGGCGGACCGTTCCGAACGGCGGCGGTCCATCAGAGAGCGCAACGGCGGGGGAAGACGGGACGGCCGCGGTTGCGATCGCCGCCGAAACGCCGGCCAGCGCCGTGCGCCGGGTGATGACGCGCGCGGACACTTCGAGGGCCTTTCCTTCATCGGTCACGATCGAGCAATCTCCAATCAGAGCGTTTTCGAGCGAAGTGGATACCGGTTCGCGTGAAGAAAACGCGTCAAAACAAGAATCTAGAGCCCCGTTCCGATTCCATCGGAACGGAAAAGGCTCTAGGGCCGAAGATAAGTCCAGCCGGCTTCCTGAAGCTCGACCAACCGCGCCACGCCATAGGGAACGACCTGCGTGCCATCGACCAGCGGCAGCGGCCGCCCCTCGTTTTTTTCCATGATCATTTTCGTATTGCCGCACATGCTGAACGCCACTTCGGGATGATTGGCCCGCAGATAGTGCAGGAGATCCTTTACCGGCGAGGTGTCGGCCCTGAACATGTGGACGCCAGGGCCATAGGCGACGATCTCGATGGCAACCTGCTCGTTCTTCTCGCTGTAGTTCTTGAACGCGTTGAGCGAGTTGGTGATCGCGTGTTTCATGGTCGTCGGATCATCCGAATTGACCTGGAGCACGATGCGGTGAAGCGGTGGTCTCTGAACGACCTGGTCGCTTCGATCCTTTGAATTCGCCGAACAGGTCTCGGTCGCGGCCAGGGTCGCAAAAAACGGGATCGCGAATGCCAGGCAGAACATGGAAACCGCAATTGGTTTGCGGCGATACCAGACCACACGATCCATCATACGTACCCGGACTTGATTGATCGCCAGAGCCTTTCCCGTTCCGATGGAATCGGAACGGGGCTCTGGATTCTTGTCTTGACGCGGTTTCTTGGCGCGAAAACGCGCTAGGCGGTCGGCTCGGATCTTTCGCCATGCAGGACGTCATCGCCGGCATCGATGACGGCGAAGATCTGGCCGCGCCTGGCGTAGGCGACGATGGCGCTCAGTGCCAACAGTACCAGTGCGGGCACCGGCGAGCCGCCGATCACAAACAGATGGCTGAAGGTCGCTCCGATCATGATGCAGATCAGCAGCAAGGCGCCGAACGCCGCCAGCGACGGCACCAGGATCAGGAAAGCCCCGAGCAGCTCCAGCGTTCCCGTGAAGTAGCGGAACCATTGCCCGAGGCCGATGTGCTGGAATTCCTCGACCAGCATCGGCACGCCATAGAGCTTGGCGGCGCCCGCGGCAGCAAAGGCTAGCGCAAGCAATCCTCTGACGACCCAGAGACTGGCGGATTGCCAGCGTGGCGGCGCCGGTACAGCAGCAAGTGACATTGATGGCTCCCGATATGCTCAAACCGATCAGGCCGTGCGGTCGGCCGCCATCCCCGTGGCAGCCCCGCAAAGGCTTTCGGTACCCAAAATTCGGGAGTAAGATGGAAAATACAAGTAGGATGCTTTTTATGAGGTAGTATGAAAAAGATGACTAATGGGAAAAACGAGGACAAGGGCGACGATATTGTCGCCTCGGCGCCGTGCCATACGCAGCAATTTCATCGCGCGCTGGCGGTGCTGGCCGGAAAATGGAAGGGCGACATCCTCTGGCAGCTGGTCGAGCGCAAGCGCCGGTTTGGCGAATTGCGCCAGTCGATCCCCGGCGTCACCCAGCACATGCTGACAACGCAGTTGCGCGATCTCGAGGCCAATGGACTGGTGAAGCGCACGGTCTATCCCGAAGTGCCGCCCCGCGTGGAATATGAAATGACGCCATCGGCCAGGGCCCTCAAACCGGTGTTCGATGAACTGTTCCGGTGGTCGCAGGAGCATGGCTTTCCGACCGGTGCTCATCCCAAAGCGTCGCCGGCCGGCGAACCAGAGCAGCCAACGCCGCCGGGACAGGCGCAGACCGGCCGAACGCCAGCCAGCCAAGGCAGGGAGCCGGGTGCCCGCTCAACCTGAACTGGGCGAGGACTACGACAAGTTGCCTTCGGCCGACTGAAGCAGGATACCCATCAGCATCAAGTCGCAATGGACGTTGTCGACGTAGACACCGTTACGCAGACGGCCTTCAGGTTCAAAGCCGGCTTTCTTGTAGAGTGCGATCGCATTCAAATTATCTGCCCGCACTGACAATTCGACACGGTGAAATCCGAATTCCTTTGCTGCGGTGAGAGCCCGCTCGATCAGCTTGATTCCGAGTCCCTGGCCTCTGAAGGCTGGCAACAAGCCCATCCCGAGGATACCGACATGGGAATGAACCGGCCGCGCCTTGCGCGTCACGTCGCACCAGCCGACCACCTCATCGTCAGACAGGGCGACAACCTGCGGAAACCCGCTGTTGATGTTGTCGCGGATGAAGGCTCGCGTCGATTCGATCGACGGGGCATCGAGAAACGACAAATAGCGCCGCTCCCGAGCGACAACGCCGAGGACCCGGTTGAAGCCCTCAGCATATTCTTCTCGGATCGGAACTATTTCTACCGTATTCATGGTCTCGCCAACGTGTTGCCCTGCCCCTCGCGGAACAGCCGATAAACCACTATCTTGGATCGAATATTCCGACAACGGACGGACCTGATGACCAATCTCGCCACAACCTCCCTGCTCGACCGTGCCAATCTCGACCGCGATGCCGTCCGCCGCGAGGTGGCGCGCGGGCTTGCGGGGGCCGACGACGGCGAATTGTTTCTCGAGTACGGCCAGAGCGAGGCGCTGGTGTTCGACAATGGCCGGCTGAAGCAGGCGACCTACGATACCTCTCAAGGGTTCGGCCTGCGCGCGGTCAAGGACGACGCGGTCGGCTATGCGCATTCCTCCGACGTCTCGGTCCCGGCGCTGATCCGCGCGGCGGACGCTGTTGCCGCGGTCCGCGGCGGCTATTCCGGCAACTATGCGGCCGCGCCGGCACACACCAACGTCAAGCTTTACGGCGACGAGAACCCGCTGGACGGGCCCGCGTTCGAGGCCAAGGTCAAGCTGCTCGGCGAGATCGACGCTTATATCCGCGACAAGGATCCGCGGGTGCGGCAGGTCTCGGCCAGCCTGATGGCGAGCTGGCAGGTGGTCGAGATCGTGCGGCCCGATGGCGAGAGCTATCGCGATATCCGCCCGCTGGTGCGCGTCAATGTCTCCGTCGTTGCCGGCCAGGGCGACCGGCAGGAGAGCGGCAGCATGGGCTATGGCGGCCGCGAGGGTTACGCCCGCTTCATCGAGACCAAGGCCTGGCGCAACGCCGCCGACGGCGCGCTGCGTGAGGCGCTGGTCAATCTGGAATCGGTCCCGGCGCCCGCCGGCGAGATGGACGTGGTGCTCGGGTCCGGCTGGCCCGGCGTGATGCTGCATGAAGCGGTCGGCCATGGGCTGGAAGGCGATTTCAATCGCAAGCAGACCTCAGCCTTTGCGGGCCTGATGGGCAAGCAGGTCGCGGCCAAGGGCGTCACCGTGGTCGATGACGGCACCATGGCCTCCCGACGTGGCTCGCTCTCGATCGACGATGAGGGCACGCCGACCAACCGCACCGTGCTGATCGAGGACGGCATCCTGGTCGGCTACATGCAGGACCGCCAGAACGCCCGGCTGATGGGCATGAAGCCGACCGGCAACGGGCGACGGCAGAGCTACGCCCATGTGCCGATGCCGCGCATGACCAACACCTACATGCTCTCGGGCGACCGCGACCCGGCCGAGATCCTCGCCTCGGTCAAGAACGGCATCTACGCCGCCAATTTCGGCGGCGGCCAGGTCGACATCACTTCGGGCAAATACGTGTTCCAGTGCACCGAGGCCTACAAGATCGAGAACGGCAAGCTCGGCGCCCCACTGAAGGGCGCGATGCTGATCGGCAACGGGCCGACCGATCTCCACAGGATCACCATGATCGGCAACGATCTTGCGCTGGATACCGGAATCGGCACCTGCGGCAAGAACGGCCAGGGCGTGCCGGTCGGCGTCGGCCAGCCGACGCTGCGGATGGAACGGATTACGGTCGGAGGAACGGGCTAGTGAGCAGCGGAAACGAAGTCGTGACGGCCAAGCCGTCGACCTGGCGCGGCCAGGCCGTGCAACTGGCTGCGATCGTCGCCGTCGTGTTCCTCGCCAAGGGCGCGATCGCCGAGCCGTTCTACGTGCCGTCAGGCTCGATGGAGCCGACGCTGCTGATCGGCGATGCACTGGTGGCCTCGAAATACCCTTATGGCTACGGCGCAGCCTCGCTGCCGATCCAGATCACACTGCCGGAAACCGGTCGCCTGTTCGGCGAGACGCCGAAGCGCGGCGACGTCGTCGTGTTCCGCTGGCCGGGCGACCGCTCGCAGGCCTGGGTCAAGCGCGTGGTCGGTCTCCCCGGCGACCGCATCCAGATGCGGCAGGGCCAGCTCTTCATCAACGACCATCCGGCAGCGCTGAAGCCCGATGGCACCGGCTTTGCCGAGGACGACCGCGGCGGCGGCGAGGACGCCTACCGCTATGTCGAGACGCTGCCGAACGGCGTCGACCATGCGATCTTCAAGATGCACGACAACGGCCGGCTCGATAACACGGCCGAGGTGACGGTGCCGCCCGGAAAACTGTTCGTGCTCGGCGACAACAGGGACAATTCCGCCGACAGTCGCGTGCCGGTGCGCGATGGCGGCGTCGGCCTGTTGCCGATCGACAATCTGATCGGCCGCGCCGACGCGGTGGTCGGCTCCTGGGACATGGGCATCCGCAGCCAGCCGATGTGGACCTGGCTCTCCGGCTTCCGCCTCGCACGGTTTTTTACCTCGGTGCATTGAGCGGCTGACGTAGCCCGGATGAGCGAAGCGACATCCGGGACAGGGTCGACGCAAGCCCCGGATATCGCTCCGCTCATCCGGGCTACATTCTTTACTCATTCCCAAGACGTGGATGCCCGGGACAAGCCCGGGCATGACGACTGGATAGAGTCGGCTCGCGCGAGCTGACATTCTCGCTTGCATGACCCAAGACGAATTCCTCGCAGCAACGCTTCGCAATTCCGCCAACGAAGTCATCGTCGGTGAATTGTTTGCCATGGCCCTGCCCGATGCCTGGCTGGTCTCCGGCTGCCTGGTGCAGACCGTGTGGAACGTTCTGACCAAGCGGCCGGTCGCCTACGGCATCAGCGACTATGACATCTTCTATTTCGATCCCGATCGATCATGGGAAGCCGAGGACGCGGTGATCCGCGGCTTGCAGGATCGCCTCGGTCACCTCGGCGTCGCGATCGAGGCGCGCAACCAGGCCCGCGTCCATCTCTGGTATCCCGACAAGCACGGCGTTCCCTACCCGCCATTGTCGCGCTCGACCGACGGCATCGATCGCTTCCTCACAGAAAACACCCGCATCGGCATCCGCCGCACCGCGGATGGATACGACGTCTACGCGCCCAATGGATTCAACGATGTCGCCAACCTGATCGTGCGGCCGAACCTGACAGCGAATTTTTCCGCGGCGAACTACGCGACAAAAGCCGCGCGCTGGAAGGTGCTGTGGCCGGAGATCACGGTGGCGGCGGCGGATAAACTTTCGTAGCCCGGATGCAGCGAAGCGAAATCCGGGACTTCGCCCAGCGGAGGGATTGTCCCGGATTGCGCTTCGCTCCATCCGGGCTACGCGTTCACCGCACCACGCCTGACGTAAACCCCGCCTTCCGTCGCGGCGGCTTGATGTCTTTCTTCAGGAAGCAATGTGCGTCGCGGCCGGCATAGCCGGGGCGAGCGTAGGTCCAGGCGCGGCACTTGTTGTCGGCGGTGCAGGCGGCCTGGCAGGCCTCGTCGCCGTCGCTGCTCTTTAATTCAAAGTTCTTGTAGTCGCCGCCGAAGCGGTCGATCGAGGTTTCGATCGGGCCGTTGTGCGGTTCGACGACGCCGGCACCGCGAACCCCGGAGACGCAGCAGACGTCCTGCACCCGTGTCGGCACGCTGTTTTTCAGCCAGCACACCGCGCCATTGTTGGTGTCGGTCGGATAGTTGAAGCTCCAGGCGCGGCAGCGGCGGTCGCGCTCGCAAGCCAGCGCGCAATCGGCGGGATCGCCCGACGTCACCGGCGAGTTCTGATAGTCGCCGCCGGGACGGTCGAAATTGGTCTGTGCCAGCGCCGGGCGCGCGACGACAATGGCCGCAAGAGCGGCGAACGTCACCACACACGCCCTGAACAGGCGGCCCATCCCCATGAGATTGCTTTCAAATTTTTGCGCCCCGCGCCATCCGCGGGCGGCCATTTGAGCGCCACGAACCTGTACGGCGGATGAACGGCACGGAACCGCGGCCCGAGACCAAGGCCTCGGATGCCCCGATTCCATCACTGTGAAAGCGCTTTAGAAGGCGTATTCCTGATAGGCCGGGTCGACCGAGCCCTTCCAGGGCCCGTTGAACTTCTCCAGCATCTCTTCCGCCGGCGAGCGGCCGCATTCGATGATCCGCTCCAGCGGCTCGAGGTAGCGGCTCTCGTCGCGCCCGAGATGATCGATCCGGCCGCGGCGCCGCAGTCCGGCATGCGACAGGATCAGGCACTCCTTGGCGATCTCGAACAGATAACGGTCCTTGATCCGCGCCTTGAAGCCGAAACGCGGTACATCGTCGCGCAATGCCTGCCGCTCCGGTGCGGTCCAGTGGCGGATGATCTCCCAGGCCCCATCGAGACTGTCATTGTCGTAGAGCAGGCCGACCCAGAAAGCCGGCAGCGCCGGCAGCCGGCCCCACGGCACGCCGTCGGCGCCGCGCATTTCGAGGTAACGCTTCAGCCGCACCTCGGGGAAGATCGTCGACAGATGATTGGCCCAGTCCGACAGCGTCGGACGCTGGCCGGGGAAGGCCTTGTTGTTGCCGGCGAAGAAATCGCGGAACGAGGAGCCGGCGACGTCGATATATTCGTCGCCGCGCTTGACGAAATACATGGGCACGTCGAGCGCGTAATCGACATAGCGCTCAAACCCCATGCCGTCCTCGAACGCGAACGGGATCATGCCCGACCGCGCATTGTCGGTGTCGCGCCAGATCTCGGAGCGGAACGACAGCAGGCCGTTCGGCTTGCCCTCGGTGAACGGCGAGTTGGCGAACAAAGCCGTCGCGATCGGCTGCAGCGCCACCGAGACGCGCAGCTTCTTCACCATGTCGGCTTCGGAGGAGAAGTCGAGATTGGTCTGCACCGTGCAGGTCCGGAACATCATGTCGAGGCCGTATTTGCCGACCTTCGGCATGTAGTTCGACATGATCTTGTAGCGGCCCTTCGGCATCACCGGGATCTGCGCCCGCGACCAGGACGGCGTCATGCCGAGGCCGAGGAAGCCGATGCCGAGCGGCGTCGCGATCTCCCGCACCTGCGCCAGATGCGCCATCAGCTCGGCCTGGGTCTGGTGCACGGTCTCGACCGGCGCGCCCGACAGTTCGAACTGCCCACCCGGCTCGAGCGAAATCGCGCCGCCGCCGGTGACGTCATAGAGCCCGATGATGTTGCCGCGCTCCATGATCGGCTCCCAGCCGAGCAGGAGCTTCATGCCCTCCAGCAGCGCGCCGATGCCCCTCGCGCCCTCGTAAGGCACGGGCTTGTGGCCATCGAGCGTGAAGGGTGTCTTCTCGTGCTCGGTGCCGATACGGAATTCGGACTCCGGCTTTGAGCCCGCCTCGAACCACGCGACGAGTTCGTCGCGCGATTGCAGCGGCGTCATATCGATCTGGTCACGCGCCATACGAAATCCAACTCAAGGGCGCTTCGATCGAATGCGCGTGGTGGCAGGGAGATCCGCGAAGCCGGGCGGCCGCGGATGATGGGATCAGGGATGTCATCGGGCCGGCACGCCGTCTCGGGCAGCGGCCGGCTTGGTCTCGCTTTTGCCGTCGCTCTTACTATCGCTCTTGGCGTCATCGCATGAGCAGCCGAGACGGTCGAGCAGGCCGCAGAGTTTTGCCGCGTCGGGGTCAGACAATTTCGAGCCGACATGCTTGTCGATCGCGGCGGAATACGCGCTCCACATTCGCTTCTGCAGCTCGCGTCCGGCGTCGGTGATCTCGACGAACTGGCCGCGCTTGTCGATCTTGCATTCGCGCCGCGCGGCCAGACCCTCGTCGACCAGGCGATCGATCAGCCGCGACGTCGAATATTGCGGGATCAGCATCTGCCGCTCGAGCTCGACCGGACGCAACTCGCCGGACGGCGCGCGCGACAGCTCGAGCAGCGCGTCGTACCAGGCCAGCGGCGGAAAGCCAGCCTTCTTCAAATCGTGCTCGACACAGTCCAGCACCCGGCTCGGAACCCGCATCAGGCGGATCCAGGCGGCGGTCGCCTCGGTCGATAGCTTGCGTTTCATGGTCTAGCCCATAAGGTCCCGGAACAAAGTCTACCGCACTGAATGCATCTGCATCAATCTTGACTATTCCATGCAGGTGCATGTAGGCAATCCCTCTCCGGATACCAAGAACAAGGGAAGGAATTACCCCATGAAACTCTATTATGCCCCCGGCGCCTGCTCCCTCTCCCCCCATATCGCGCTGCTCGAAGCCGGCCTGCCCTACGACCTGGTGAAGGTCGATTTGCGCGCCAAGAAGCTCGAAAACGGTGACGATTTCCTGAAAGTGAACCCCAAGGGCCAGGTGCCCGCGCTCGCGCTCGACTCCGGCGAACTGGTCACCGAGGGACCGATCATCATCCAGATGATCGCCGACAAGGCCGCGGACAAGAAGCTGGCGCCAGCCCGCGATTCCAACGAGCGCTACAAGCTGCTGGAATGGCTGAACTACATCACGACCGAGCTGCACAAGAACCTCGGCCCGATGTTCTCGCCGGTGCTCGCCGATGACGCCAAGGCGTTCTTCAAGGACCGCGCGATGGGCAAGTTCAAATATGTCGAGAGCCAGCTTGCCGGACACGACTACCTGATGGGCAACCAGTTCACGGTCGCCGACGGCTACCTCTTCACCATGATCATGTGGGCGACCGACCGGCTCGGCTTCGATCTCTCCGGCCTGCCCCATTTGACCGCCTACAAGGCCCGCGTCGCCGCGCGTCCGCACGTGCAGGAAGCGCTGAAGAAGGAAGGCCTGCTGAAGGCGGCGTAAGCCTTCAGTTCGTGGAATAGCGAAAGGGCCGGATCGATGATCCGGCCCTTTTTTGTTTGATGCGTAGCCCGGATGGAGCGAAGCACAATCCGGGGCCTTCACAAGGCGGAGAGGCTGTCCCGGATTTCGCTGCGCTCCATCCGGGCTACCAACGTGCCTCTTACTCCGCGGCCTGCGCCGCCGCCTTCTTCGGCGGAAAGCGGCCGTAGAAGGTCTCGCCCTTGGCAGCCATCTCCTCAAGCAGCTTCGGCGGCGTGAAGCGCGAGCCGTATTTGGCCTCGAAGGTGTGGCAGAGTTCGACGAAGGTCTTGGTGCCCATGAAGTCGATATAGGACAGCGTGCCGCCAGTGAACGGCGCGAAGCCGAAGCCGAGGATCGAGCCGACATCGGCCTCGCGGACATCGGTGATGACGTGGTCCTCGACGGTGCGCGCGGCCTCCACCGCCTGCGCCACCAGGAAACGCTGCTTCAGCTCCTCGACATCGAGCGTATCAGGGTCGAGATGCTTCGGCTGCAAATCAGCGAGACCCGGCCACAGGCTCTTCTGGCCCTTGCCTTTCTCGGGGTAGTCATAGAAGCCCTTGCCGTTCTTGCGGCCGAAGCGGCCCTGCTTCTCGACCATCTCGACCATCAACTTCTTCTGCGCTTGGTCGACCGCGTTGGGGCCGAGATCGGCTTCCGTCGCCTTGGTGATCTTGAGACCGAGATCGAGCGCGACCTCGTCCTGCAGCGACAGCGGCCCGACCGGCATGCCGGCCATCTTGGCGGTGTTCTCGATCATCGCCGGCGGCACACCTTCGAGCAGCATCTCGTTGCCCTCGGCGATGTAGCGCATCACGCAGCGATTGGCGAAGAAGCCTCTCGAGTCGTTGACTACGATCGGGGTCTTGCCGATCGCGCGCACGTAATCCAGCGCGGTCGCAAGCGCGACGTCGCCGGTGTTCTTGCCCTTGATGATCTCGACCAGCATCATCTTCTCGACCGGCGAGAAGAAATGGATACCGAGGAACCGGCCCTGATCCTTGAACTCTTCGGCCAGCGAGTTGATCGGCAAGGTCGAGGTGTTGGAGGCAAAGATCGCGCCCGCCTTCAGCAGCGGCTGCGCCTTGGCATAGGTGTCCGCCTTGATTTTGCGGTCCTCGAACACGGCCTCGATCACGAGGTCGCAGTCGCTGATCGCGTTGTAATCTGCGGTCGCCGAGATGCGCGACAGGATGGCGTCGCCGGCGTCCTGCTTCATGCGGCCCTTGGCGATCAGCCCGTCGATCACGGTCTTCGCATGGCCCCTGCCCTTGTCGGCGCTGTCCTGGTCGCGGTCGACCAGCACGACGTCGATGCCGGCCTGCGCCGAGACGAAGCCGACGCTGGCGCCCATGAAGCCGGCGCCGATCACGGCGAGCTTCTTCACCTTGGTCGGCGGCACATTGTCCGGACGCCGCGCGCCCTTGTTCAATTCCTGCATCGACAGGAACAGCGAGCGGATCATCGCAGCTGCTTCATTCGAGCGCAGGATCTTGGTGAAGTAGCGCGACTCGACGCGCAGCGCGGCGTCGATCGGCAACTGCAGGCCCTCATAGACGCAGCTCATGATGGCGCGCGCGGCCGGATAATTGTCGTAGGTCTCGCGGCGATAGATTGCATTGCCGGCCGGGAACATCTGCATGCCGGCCTTCGAGAACACCGGGCCGCCGGGCAGCTTGAAGCCCTTCTCGTCCCACGGCGCAATCGCCTTGCCACCGCCCTTGATCCAGTCCTTTGCCGCCTTGATCAGGTCGGCGGCAGGAACGATGGCGTGAATCAGATTGAGCGCTTTTGCTTTCGCGAGGTTGATCGCCTCGCCCTTGAGCAGCAGTTGCATCGCATCCTGCGGCGACACGATGCGCGGCACGCGCTGGGTGCCGCCGGCGCCGGGGAACAGGCCGACCTTGATCTCGGGCAGGCCGAGCCGGGTCTTCGGATTCTCCGCGGCGACGCGGTAGTGGCAGGACAGCGTGATCTCGAACCCGCCGCCGAGCGCCAGGCCGTTGATCGCAGCAGCCCACGGCTTGCCTGAGGTTTCGATCGAGCGAAACACCTGCGAGAAGCGGCGGCTCTGGTCGAACAGCACCTGGTTGGCGGCTTCCTCGCCCTTCTCCTTGAGAAGCTGCTTATAGGTGTGGCTCATGCCCTCGAGCATCGAAAGATCGGCGCCGGCGCAGAACGCGTCCTTGCTGGAGGTGATGACGACGCCCTTGATCGCGGCATCGGCCGAGGTCTGCTTGACGATCGCCTCGATCTCATTGATCGAGGTCTCGTCGAGCACGTTCATCGAACGGCCCGGGATATCCCAGGTGACCAGCGCAATGCCGTCGGCGTCGGTTTCGAACTTGAAATTCTTGTAAGCCATGTTGTGCTCCCTCGGTGCCGGCAGCCGATCTCAGGCGCGGCGGTTGTACTCAGATCGTAGGGTGGGCAAAGCGAAGCGTGCCCACCATCAAGTTCTCAGCAAGCTGTGGTGGGCACGGCGCAAGTGCGCCTTTGCCCACCCTACGGAAGTTACACGCGCTCGATGATGGTGGCGGTACCCATGCCGCCGCCGATGCACAACGTCACCAGCGCCGTCGACTTGTTGGTGCGCTCGAGCTCGTCGAGCACGGTGCCGAGGATCATCGCGCCGGTCGCGCCGAGCGGATGGCCGAGCGCGATCGCGCCGCCATTGACGTTGATCTTGGCATTGTCGATGTCGAAGGCCTGGATGTAGCGCAGCACCACCGAGGCAAAGGCCTCGTTGAGTTCGAACAGATCGATGTCGGACTTCTTCATGCCGGAGCGCTCGAACAGCTTTTCGGTGACGTCGACCGGCCCGGTCAGCATCATCGCCGGCTCAGAACCGATGTTGGCGAACGCCCGGATTCTTGCACGCGGCTTCAGGCCGTGCTTGGCACCTGCCTCCTTGCTGCCGAGCAGCACCGCGCCGGCGCCGTCGACGATGCCGGACGAATTGCCGGCGTGATGCACGTAATTGACCTTCTCGACCTCGGGATGCGACTGGGTCGCGACCGCATCGAAGCCGGCCATGGCCGCCATCGCCGCAAACGCCGGCTGCAGCTGCGCCAGCGACTGCATCGTCGTGGTGGGGCGCATATGCTCATCCTTGGCGAGGATGGTGAGGCCGTTGAAATCCTTCACCGGCACCACCGACTTGCTGAAGCGGCCTTCGTCCCAAGCCTTCGCCGCGCGCTGCTGGCTCTGAACGGCGTAGGCGTCGACGTCGTCGCGCGAGAAGCCGTATTTGGTCGCGATCAGGTCGGCCGAAATGCCCTGCGGCATGAAATAGGCCGGCACCGCCATCGAGGGATCCATCGGCCAGGCGCCGCCGGAGGCACCGATGCCGACGCGGCTCATCGATTCCGCGCCGCCACCGATCACAAGCTCATGCTGGCCGGCCATGATCTGGGCTGCGGCGAAATTCACGGCGTCGAGGCCGGAGGCGCAGAAGCGGCTGATCTGCACGCCAGGCACCTTCTCGCCCAGACCGGCGTTGAGCGCTGCGAAGCGCGCGATGTCGGAGCCCGCTTCGCCGACCGGATCGACCACGCCGAGCACGACGTCGTCGATTGTGTCTTCGCCGAGATTGTTGCGGTCTTTCAGCGCCTTCAGCGGCACGGTGGCGAGCGCCAGCGCGGTGACTTCGTGGAGTGCGCCATCGGACTTGCCGCGGCCGCGCGGGGTGCGAACGTGATCGTAGATATAGGCCTCAGGCATGACGCCCTCCTTATATGAGGATCATAATATATAACGGAACGGAGCGCCGTCGCAGGGGTGCGGCGGCGATTTTTTTAGAACGCTTCCGCGGCCAGTTCCATCACCGTCGCGCTGCCGCTCTGGATTCGCGCCAGATGCACGGCGGTCTCCGGCAGCAGCTTCTCCATGAAGAAGCGGCCGGTGACGAGCTTGGTGGTCAAATAGGGCGAGGCATCGCCGGCGGCGATCTTGTCCTGCGCCACCTTGGCCATCTTCGCCCACATGAAGGCCATCGCGACCAGGCCGAACAATTTCATGTAGTCGGTCGCGGCGGCGCCGGCATTGTCGGGTTTGGTCAGCGCATTCTGCATCAGCCAGCCGGTCGCCTGCTGCAGATGGCCGAGCGCGGTCGAGAGCGGGGTGACGAACGGCTTCATCGCCTCGTCGCCGCCATGCTCCTTGGCGAAGGCGCCGACTTCGCCGAAGAATGCCATCGCGGCGCGGCCGCCATCGCGCGGCAGCTTGCGGCCGACCAGATCGAGCGCCTGGATGCCGTTGGCGCCCTCATAGATCATCGCGATGCGCGCATCGCGCACGAACTGCTCCATGCCGTGCTCGGCGATGTAGCCATGACCGCCGAACACCTGTTGCGCCGAGACCGTGTTGGCGAAACCGGTGTCGGTCAGCACACCCTTCAAAACCGGCGTCATCAGCCCCATGTGATCGTCCGCCTCCTGGCGATCCTTCGGATCGCTGGAACGATGGGCAACGTCGCTCTTCAGCGCAGTCCACACCACCATCGCCCGCGCCGCCTCGTTGAAGGCGCGGATGCTGAGCAGGGCGCGGCGAATGTCGGGATGCACGATGATCGGATCGGCCGGCTTGTCGGCCGCCTTCACGCCGGTCAGCGACCGGCCCTGCAGACGCTCGCGCGCATAGGCGACCGCGTTCTGATAGGCGACTTCAGACTGCGCGAGCCCCTGCACGGCGACGCCGAGGCGGGCCTCGTTCATCATCACGAACATGCCCTGCATGCCCTTGTTCTCTTCGCCGATCAGCCAGCCGATGGCGCTGTCGTAGTTCATCACGCAGGTGGAATTACCGTGGATGCCCATCTTGTGCTCGATCGAGCCGCAGGAGACGCCATTGCGCGCGCCGAGCGATCCGTCGGCATTGACCAGCACCTTGGGGACGACGAAGAGCGAAACGCCCTTGATGCCGGCCGGCGCGCCTTCAATGCGCGCCAGCACCAGATGGATGATGTTGTCGGTGAGGTCGTGCTCGCCGGCGGAGATGAAGATCTTGGTGCCCGAAATCTTGAAGCTGCCGTCACCTTGACGCGCCGCCTTGGTGCGCAACAGGCCGAGATCGGTACCGCACTGCGGCTCGGTCAGGTTCATGGTGCCGGTCCATTCGCCGGCGATCATCTTCGGCAGATAGGTCTTCTTCTGCTCGGGAGTGCCGTGCACCACGAGCGCGGCGGTCGCGCCCATGGTGAGACCGCCATACATCGCGAACGCCATGTTGGCGGAGATCTGGAATTCGTTGACCGCTTGGGAGAGCGTCACCGGCAGGCCCTGGCCGCCATATTCAGTCGGCGCCGACAGCCCGAGCCAACCGCCTTCAGCGACCTGCTTGAAGGCTTGCTTGAAGCCCTTTGGCGCGGTGACGCTGCCGTCGTCATTGTGCTTGCAGCCTTCGAGATCGCCGACGCGGTTGAGCGGCTGCAGCACTTCTTCAGCTAGCTTGGCGGCCTCGCCGAGGATCGCCTCGCGGACATCCGCCGACGCATCGGAGAAGCCGGGAAGATTGTCGTAGCGATCGATCTGGAAGACGTCGTTGAGCAGGAAATTGACGTCTTCAATGGGGGCCTTGTAGGTCGGCATGCTGGTCTCCCGGCTGGCTCGCGGTCGCAGTGGCGACTGACGCAGAGCACTTGTGCTTGTTCGTTGGAGTGGACCTTATCCGGTTCCGGAGGTCCGCGGCAGGTACTATCGGGACGGTGATTGCGACGTTGCGCCGCCCGCCTGCTTCATCAGCTCATCTCCCATCAGCCGATGCAGCAGGTTGATGCCCTTGAGCGGCCGTACCATCACCTTGAAATGCGTGATCCGGCCGTCCGCGTCGAAACTGATGATGTCGACGCCGTTGATCTTGATGCCGTCGATCTCGTTTTCGAATTCGAGCACGGCGCCGGTGTCGTTGCGCCATTCACCCAGATATTTGAAGGTCGGACCGCCGAGCACCTTGGCGGCGCCGGTCAGATATTTGAAGGTGATGTCGCGGCCGCGTTGCGGCGTATGCACGACAGGGCTTTCGAACACCGCGTCGGGATGCAGCAAATCCCACAGCGCAGCGGTGTCGTGCGACTTCATGTAGGCGTACCACTTGTCGAGGCCCGGTCTGCTCATCGGACGTCTCCTGCGGTGGGTTGGGAAGCTTGAACACCGATCCGCGGCCGCGACAGCGGCGGCACGCCGATCACCATATGCATATTGACGCATATGCATAGTAACGCATAAAGTCAAGCGAGCTTGGAATAGGCCTTGGGAATAGGCCTTGGGAACTGAGATGGAGGTGGGCGTTGGCACTCGGTGACGCAATCCTCGCCTGCCTCACGGAACGTCCGATGACGGGCTATGAGCTCGCCAAGACGTTCGACGCCTCGATCGGCTTCTTCTGGAAGGCCGACCATCAGCAGATCTACCGCGAGCTGTCCCGGCTGCGCGACAAGGGCCATGTCCAGGGCCGCGAGGTGGTGCAGTCGGGCAAGCCCAACAAGCTGGTCTATACCCTGACGCCGGAGGGCCGTGCGGCGCTGAAGCACTGGGCGGCGCGGCCAAGCGTGCCGCCGTCGATCAAGGACGATCTCCTGGTCCGACTCTACGCGCTGGACACCGTCGACATCGAACCCTTGCGGACCGACCTCATGGCACGGCTGGAACATCACCGCGACCGCTACGAGCGCTATGAACGCCTGCTCAACAAGCGCTTTCCGGACGGCACAGCGCCGCCGGCCGACCTCGGCAAGATGCTTAGCTTGCGCCTCGGGATGCGCCATGAACGTGTGGTGGTGGAGTGGTGCGAGGAGGCGCTCGATGCACTCTCGGCGATCTCCCAGCGCGGCAATTTGCTGCCCCTCGACGACAAGCACGAGAGCAGCGGCTAGGCACTGCTCTGTCCTTGGGGGCGCCCTGTCCTGATCCGGCGCATCCGGTTCCCGGACTCCCAACTTTAAGGCTCGCTGGCCCCATTCTTTAACCCGTTATTTACCGTGACGGGAAAAAGTCAGCAGCTGAGGCAGACGACCCGCGCAGAATTCGATTGTCTCTTAACTGGGATGCGCGGGGAGGCTGCAGGCGCAGGGTGTGGCGCCGGAGTCGGGACCGGACGGAATCATGAATTCGCGCGTATCGTGGAGTGTTGACGGCATCGATCCCTCCGTCCGCGAAAGGGCCGAGGCGGCTGCGCGCCGTGCCGGCATGTCGCTGAACGATTGGCTCAATTCCACTGTCGGCGAAGCCAGCCCGCCGGACTACCGCGCGGCCCATGAACTGCAACAGCAGCAGCAACGGCCGCCGATGCCGAGCCGCGAGCGAAGCGACGTTGCCGATATCCACCAACGTCTCGACGCGATCACCCGCCAGATCGAACAGATTTCCACACCTGCCCCTTCGCCTGCCCCCGCCTCGCACAGCGACGCGCGCCCGGACGTGCCGCGCGGTCAGCCGACCGTCGCCCGCCAGCTCAATGACGCCATCTCGCGCCTCGACGCGCGGCTGTCGCAGATTTCCCGGCCGCAACCGGTCCGCGAGCCGCAGCTGCAAGACCGGCCGAACCCGGATCGGCAAATTCAGGATCGGCAGCAGCAGGATCGGCAACGCCAGGAGGATTTGGTCGAGCGCGCCGCCGCGCAGGTCTATCGCCCCTCGCCGCCGCTGAGCCCGGCCTCGTTCGATTCCGCGATCGCCGAGATCGCCGCGCGCCAGAACGAACTCGACGCCGCCGCTCCGCGGCAGATGCCACCGCGCAGCGCCCCCCCGATGCCGCCCGCGGCGCCGCCGATGGCCGCCTATGCGCCGCCGACTGCTCCCAGCGCGCCTGCCGGACCCGATTTCTCCTCGCTGGAGCGGCATCTGCTCAAGATCACGAGCCAGATCGAGGCGATGCAGCGGCCCGACCATATCGAGCAATCGATCACCGCGTTCCGCAGCGAGCTTGCCGACATCCGCCAGGCCATCACCGAAGCGATGCCGCGCCGGGCGATCGAATCGATCGAGAACGAAGTCCGCTCGCTGCATCGTCGGATCGACGAGATCCGCCAGGAGAACGGCAACGGCAACGGCCAGGCGATCGCCGGCATCGAACGCGCACTGTCCGAGATCCGCGAGGTGCTGCGCACGCTGACCCCGGCCGAGCAGCTCACCGGCTACGACGAGGCGATCCGCAATCTCGGCGGCAAGCTCGACATGATCCTGCGCGCCAATGACGATCCGTCCACGGTGCAACAGCTCGAGGGTGCGATCGCAGCGCTGCGCGCCATCATCTCCAACGTCGCCTCCAACGACGCGCTGGTGCGGCTGTCCGACGACGTGCAGACGCTGTCGACTCGGGTCGACCAGCTTTCGCGGATGTCGCGCTCCGATGGCAATGGCGATGCGTTCGCCGCGCTGGAGCAGCGCATCGCAGCCCTCACCTCGACGCTGGAAGGCCGCGAGCGGCCGGTTGGCACCGACAATACCGACGCCATCGAAGGTGCGGTGCGCACGCTCTCGGAGCGGATCGATCGCCTGCAGGTCGGCAATGACAGCGCGTCGGCGTTCGCCCATCTCGAGCAGCGGGTCTCGTATTTGCTCGAACGGCTGGATGCGTCCTCGTCCGACCAGCGCCCCGGCAATCTCGGCCGAGTCGAGGAAGGGCTGCATGACATCATGCGGCACCTCGAGGCCCAGCACGCCCATATCGCCTCGCTCGCCGACGCCACCCGCAACATCAACGTCTCCGCGCCGCAGCCGATGATGGACTCGGGCCTGGTCGACCTGATGAAGCGCGAGCTGTCCGACATCCGCTTCAGCCAGTCGGAGACCGATCGCCGCACCCAGGACTCGCTGGAGACCGTTCACAATACGCTCGGCCATGTCGTCGACCGTCTGTCGATGATCGAGAACGATCTGCGCGCGGTACGCACTGCGCCGCCCCCCGCACCGCCTGCGCCAATCGAAGCGCGGGTCGAGATGCCGCGGATGGAGATGCCGCGCGCAGCGATGCCGCAGCCGATCGCGCAACCCAGACCTGAATCGTACAAGGCTGAATCGTACAGGCCTGAGCCGTATAAACCCGAACTGCCCAATCCTGCTCTCGCGCAGGAGCATTTTGCGGCCGCGCCGCGCGAATTCCATGCCGCGGAGCCGCAGGTCTCCGCACCGCCGCCGCTGCCACCGATTCCGCCGCGCGCCATCAGCGAGATCCTTGAGCCGCATGCGGCGCCCGCGCGCGCTGCGATCGCGCCGGAACTGCCGCCGGATCATCCGCTCGAGCCGGGCACGCGTCCCACCGGGCGCATGTCGTCGCCGTCGGAGCGGATCGCCGCGTCCGAGAGCGCGATCAGTGATCTTCCAGCGGCCAAGAAGGAGCCGGTCTCGACGTCGAGCTTCATCGCCGCGGCGCGCCGCGCGGCGCAAGCCGCCGCTGTGCAACCGGTCAACGAGAAGGCGGCGCGCGCCGCCAGCAAGGCTGCCGCCAAGGCAAAAGCCGAGAAGGCCAAGAATCCCGACAAGGCTCCAGACAAGCCTGCGATCAAGGCTGACGCCGCCGAGGGCCAGCCGTCGACCATCACCTCCAAGATCCGCTCGCTGCTGGTCAGCGCGAGCGTGGTCGTGATCCTGCTCGGCACCATCAAGATGGCGATGAACCTGCTCGACACCGGCTCGACACCGCAGATGCCGGCGGTGGAAAGCAGCGAGCCGGCCGCAGCCCCGGTACAGCCGCCTGCCGACACCTCCGCCGCTCCAACGCCCGCCGCACCATCTGCCGCGCCCACGCCGTCGATGACTTCGCCGACCCCGCTCGGCCGGCAATCCAACAACGTTTCCGCGCCGAACACGCTCGACAGCGCTCAGGTCACGATCCCGCCGGCCCCGGCGGCGGTCCCCGTCGCGGCGTCGCCGGTCAGCGCCAACGACATCACCGGTACGATTCCGACCGCACCGGTCGTCACCGGCAAGCTCGCCATGATCCAGATTCCGCCGGGCGAGAAACTGCCTGACGCGATCGGCGGACCGTTGCTGCGTTCCGCCGCGCTGAAGGGCGATCCGACCGCGGCCTATGAGGTCGGCATGCGCTATGCCGAGGGCAAGGGCATCGCCGCCAATCTCGACGAAGCCGCCAAATGGTATGGCCGCGCGGCGCAGGCCGGCGTGGTGCCTGCGATCTTCCGGCTCGGCACATTCTATGAGAAGGGCCTCAGCATGAAGCGCGACGCCGACATGGCGCGGCGCTACTATGTGCAGGCCGCCGAGCGCGGCAACGCCAAGGCGATGCATAACCTCGCCGTGCTCGACGCCGACGGTGGCGGCAAGGGCGCCGACTACAAGAGCGCGGCGCAGTGGTTCCGCAAGGCCGCCGACCGCGGCGTCGCCGACAGCCAGTTCAACCTCGGCATCCTCTATGCCCGCGGCATCGGCGTCGAACAGAACCTGGCCGAGTCGTTCAAATGGTTCAGCCTGGCAGCCGCCCAGGGCGATGCCGATTCCGGCCACAAGCGCGACGATATCGCCAAGCGGCTCGATCCGCAGTCCCTGGCCGCCGCCAAGCTCGCGATCCAGACCTTCACGCCCGAGCCCCAGCCGAGCGACGCGGTCAATGTCCCGGCCCCGACCGGCGGTTGGGACAGCGCCACTGCACAGCCGGCTCCGGCTCCCGCAAAGCCCGCCAAGCTGCCGTCGAAGCGGACCGCGGCGCTGGTCGCCCACTAAGGTTCGCGGCGCCGCCCGGCGTCGTTGTCCTCCCCCTCCCCAATCGTGTAGATAGGCACGAACCGCGAACAGCGCCCGCTGCCAGGAGGGATGCGCTTGTCTGTCGATGACCGCCAGGATGCCGGGGCCGGACTGCACCGTTCGTCGCCAACCGGTCCCCGGACTGCGCCGCCGCTTCAGGTACCGCCTCGGGACGCCCCGCCGCTCGACGCACGTGTCCAACCTCTGCACGGCATCTTCAGGCCCTCGCTCTGGTCCGTAGCGTTCTTTGTGCTGCTCCTGTCGGGCGTCGGCATTCGAGCCTATCGGGATCTTTCCCAACCGGGGGCGTGGGAATATTGGCGGGAGAGTCATGGCTCGCCGACCATGACGTCTTCCGTCATCCCGTCCATCAACATCGATGGCCGTAAACGGCGCGTCCTGACCATTGAAGGCGAGATCGGCGCCGCAAGCGCGAGTTGGTTCCACGACCGGCTAGAGGAAGCGCATCTGTCGGACGGCGACTTGGTACTGCTTTCATCGCCGGGCGGTTTGGTGGACCAGGCTGCAATCATCGGCGAGACCATTCGAGCCCGCGGGCTGTTCACGGCCGTCGGCACGGCCGATGCGTCCGGGAAGGTGCGCCCGGCCATTTGCGCAAGCGCCTGCGTCTTGATCTTTGCCGGTGGCGAGGATCGTTACGGAATTCGCGGTTCGATGCTCGGCGTTCACCGCTTCAGGGTGCCCAAACCGACGGATGATCCCGTAGCCGAGACACAGCGCAGCCAGGGCCTCCTGCTCGGCTATATGACGGGCATGGGAGTCTCGTCGAGCATCGTCGAGGCGATGTCACAGACCTCGGAGATCCGCTGGTTGACCGAGAAGGAGGCGCTGGCGATGAACCTCATCACGACGGTCCTTGCGTATCGATGAGCTGAAGCTGTCATTAATCTGAATCATCAACCACGTTAGCGGGGCCCCGCCGACGTGCGGCAAAAAAGCCGTTTGAGGCGGATTCTTTAGTCCCTCCTCCCGCCGAATTCGGTTATGCAGGGACGCGGCAATCGACCCGCGTTCGCCTGCATCTTGCGCGCCAACCGGATTGTTCTGCCGGAGAAAGCCCGACCAGGACACCACGCCGTGACGCGGCCTTGCGCCTGCCTTGCGACGAAACAAGAAGCGACGCGCGTGCAGCTTTACCTCCCGATCGCCGACATTCCGGTCAATGTCTTCCTCATCCTGGCGATGGGCGCGGCGGTCGGCTTCGTCTCCGGCATGTTCGGCATCGGCGGCGGCTTCCTGATGACGCCGCTGCTGATCTTCGTCGGCATCGCGCCCGCCGTCGCGGTCGCCTCGGTCGCCAGCCACATCGCGGCCTCGTCGTTCTCCGGCGCGATCTCCTATTGGCGGCGACGCGCGATTGATCCGCTGCTGGCGGCGGTGTTGCTGACAGGCGGCACGATCGGCACCGCGCTCGGCGTCTGGACCTTCACCTTGCTGCGCTCGCTCGGCCAGCTCGACCTGATGATCGCGTTGTCCTACGTCATCCTGCTGACCACCGTCGGCGGGCTGATGTTCTGGGAGGGCCTGCGCGCGATGCTGCGCGCCCGCCGCGGCGGCCCGGTCACGCTGCGCAAGCCGGGCAGCCATGGCTGGATCCACGGCCTGCCGCTGAAAGTGCGCTTCAAGCGCTCCAAGATCTATCTCTCCGTGATTCCCGTCATCGTGGTCGGCCTCGTGATCGGCTTCATCGGCGCTGTGATGGGCATCGGCGGCGGCTTCATCCTGGTGCCGCTGATGATCTATCTGCTGCGGGTGCCGACCTCGACCGTGATCGGCACCTCGATGGTCCTGACCCTCGTCACCATGGTGTTCGCGACCATGTTGCACGCGGTGACCAACCACCTGGTCGACGCGGTGCTGGCGCTGATCCTGATGATCGGCGGCGTGACCGGCGCGCAGTTCGGCGCGCGTGCCGGTCAGAAGATCCGCGGCGAGCATCTGCGCCTCCTGCTCGGGCTTCTGGTGCTCGCGGTCGGCATCCGCTTCGCGGTCGAGCTGGTGATCCGGCCGCAGGATCTCTTCAGCATCCGCGAAACCGGCGGCGGAGGCCCGCCATGAGCCGGCGCGCACTGCTCGCGATCATGGGCCTGCTCGCAGCGACGCTTGCGGCCGTGCCTGCCCGTGCCGAGCGGCTGATCGTGTCGGTCTCCAACCATCGCGTCACGGTGACGCCGAACTATTCCGGCGGCGAGCTCGTGCTGTTCGGCTCGGTCGAGAAGGACGCCGGCACGCCCGCCAGCCGCAGTAATTACGACCTCGTCGTCACGGTCTCCGGCCCGCGCGCCGACATGGTGACGCGGCGCAAGGAGCGCAAATTCGGCATCTGGATCAACACCGACTATCGGCAGTTCCTGCAGGTTCCGGGTTATCTCGCGCTGTTTTCCAACCGCCCGTTCGACGAGATCGCCTCGCCCGAGGTGCAGCGGCGGCAGCAGCTCGGCCTCAACAATGTGCTGCTGATGCAGCGCGTCGGCCCCGATTTCGCCGACGTGGTGCCGAACGACCCGTTCCGCAGCGCCTTCGTGCGGCTGCGCTCCGAGCACGGCCTCTATCGCGAGGCGCCCTCGGCGGTGACGTTCCTGACGCCGACTTTGTTCCGCACCGGCATTCCGTTGCCGGCCGAAGTGCCGATCGGCACCTACAATGTCGAGATCAAGCTGTTCGCCGACGGCGCGCTGGTGACCAAGACCGAGACCGCCTTCGAGATCGTGAAGGTCGGCTTCGAGCAGTTCGTCGCCAACACTGCGCGGCAGAACGGCTTTGTCTATGGCCTCGTCACCGCGTTCATGGCGCTGATGACGGGCTGGATGGCCTCGATCGTGTTCCGCAAGGATTAGTCACCCCTGCCGTTGCAATGCGCTTTCGAAAGCGTCGCCCAGGATCGAGAGGCCGAGATCGATCTCGTCATCGCTGATCGTCAGTGGCGGAGCAATGCGGAATACGCTGCCCATGCCGGGCAACTGCACGATGTTGGTGCTCAATCCGAGTTCCATGCAGCGCTGCGACACGCGCGTTCCGAGCGCTTCGTCAGGCGCCTTGCTGTAGCGGTCGCGCACGATCTCGATGCCTTGCATCAGTCCTCTGCCGCGCACGTCACCAATGCATTCGAACCGGTTCTGAAGCGCGAGGAGCCCGTCCCTCAGCCGCGCACCCGCGATTCCAGCGCGCTCGACCAATCGGTCGCGCAGGATGATCTCGATGACCTTCAGACCGACCGCGGCCGGCATCGGGTCCGACACATGCGTCGTGTAGAAGAGGAAGCCACGTTCGTGACAGCGTTCCTCGATTTCGGCTGACGTGATGACCGCGGCCAGAGGCAGACCGGCGCCGAGCGTCTTCGACAAGGTCAGGATATCAGGCACGGCGCCGTCGCGCTCGAAGGCGAACATGGCGCCGGTTCGCCCGAGGCCCGTCTGTGCTTCGTCGACGATCAGTAGCATGCCCCGCGCGCGGCACAGCTCCTTCAGCTCGGCAAGGTAGCCCTCCGGCAGATCGATCAGCCCGCCGGAAGAGAGGATCGGCTCGGCGATCATGCACGCGAGCGATCCGGTCGATTGGCGGTCGACGAGATCGAAGGCGTAGGCCAATTCGGCCCGCCAATCGGCCGCGTTGCCGAACCGGGGACGATAGGGATTCGGCGTCGGGATCGCGAGCGATCCGACCGGCGCGGGACCATAGCCCTTGCGGCCGGCCGAATAGGTCGCCCCGGCCGCACCCGATGTCATCCCGTGCCAGGACTGCGCAAACGCAACGGTCTCGAAGCCGCCGGTGAAAAGCTTCGCCATCTTGATGGCAGCCTCGTTTGACTCAGCCCCCGTGCTCAGCAGCATGACGCGATCAAGCCCCGGCGGCAGCAGCTCCGCGAGCTTTTCAGCCAGCGAGACCACCGGGCGCGTCAGCATGCCGCTGAAGAGATGATCGAGCCGTTCGGCATGCTCACTGATGGTCCGGACGATCTCGGGGTGACCGTGACCGAGCACGGCGCTCATCTGGCCGGACGTGAAATCGAGGATGGCACGGCCGTCGGCGTCATAAACGAACGATCCGGAGGCGCGCTCGATGATCACAGGAGCGAACGTTCCGCCATACCTGATGAGGTGACGCCGCGCACGATCCCAAAAGGATTTGTCGTCATTTCCAGCCATGCCCGTCCCCTTGTTGCCGAGTCGCCGCGTGTCCAACCCTCTGCCCATCCTATGCGCGCACCGACGCAATGACATTGCGATTTGAGATGCATTTCCGAGCTAGTTCTGTAATTAATTGCGCAAAACACAGAGAATTCGAAAATAATGGGAACCACGATGGTGCTCGACGAGATCGACCGGAAAATCCTCGACGTGCTCCAGGTCGAGGGGCGCATCACGAATCTCGAGCTGGCCGAACGGATCGGCCTCTCGTCCGCCCCCTGCATGAGACGCGTCCGGACGCTCGAAGATGCCGGCGTCATCAGCTCCTATGTGGCGTTGGTGGACCCTGCTCGCGTAGGGCTCGGGTTCGACGCGATCGTCGAAGTCCGCCTCAAGCAACAGAACAGGGAATCCTTCGAGCGCTTCGAGAAGAAGGTGATCGGCCTTGCGGAGGTCGTCGAGTGCTGCATGATTGCCGGCGATTGGGATTACTCGCTGCGGGTCGTGTCCTCCGACCTCGCACGCTATCAATCGTTCATCCTCGACCGCCTCATGCATCCGGTCACCGATATCGCGAGCTACCGCACGACCATCATCCTGCGAAAGAACAAATCGACGACAAAGATCGACACCTCGCTGTTCTGACCGGTGATGACGGCGCGATGATTTAAAAAAGCAGCCCCACTCCCATCGCGATCACGCTGAGCGCCATCGCCCCGGTCGAGAGCCAGCCGAGCCAATAGAGCCAACCGCCGATCACGAAATGGCCCATCACATCCTTGCGGCGCGCCATCACCATCAGCAGCACCATCACGGGAATAGCGAGCACGCCATTGACGACCGCGCTCCAGTACAGCGCCGAGATCGGATTGATCGGAGTGAAGTTGAGCGCGATGCCGATCGCGCCCGACAGCGCCAGCACCGAATAGAACGCGATCGCTTCCTTCGGCTTGCGCGCCAGGCCGACCGACCATCGCCCTGCCTCGCCGACCGCGTAGGCCGTCGCACCCCCGAGCACCGGGATCGCCAACAATCCAGTCCCGACGATGCCGAGTGCGAAGATCACTTCCGCAAATGGCCCGGCGATCGGCCGCAGCGCCTCGGCCGCCTGCGCCGAGGTCTGGATGTCGGTCTTTCCCGCAGCGTGCAGCGTTGCGGCGGCGGTAACGATGATCGACAGCGCGATCAGGTTGGAGAACGCCATGCCGACGACGGTGTCGGCGCGGATCCGGGAGAATTCCTGCCGCGCGCCATAGTGCCGCTCGATCAGCGGATGTTTCCTGGCGTCGATGCGCTGCTCCTCGGCTTCCTGCGACGCCTGCCAGAAGAACAGATAGGGCGAGATCGTGGTGCCGAAGATCGCGACAATGGTCGTGAAATAATCCGCGCTCCAGGTGAAACGCGGCACCAGCGCGCCGGCCAACGCCTCGCCCCACGAGACCTTGGCGAAGGCCAGGGCCGCGACATAGGCGAACAGGCTGAGCGTCAGCCATTTCAGCACCGCGACGTAGCGCTTGTAGTCCATGAAGATCTGCGCGGCCACCGAAGTCACGCCGAACAGCACGACATAGAGGATGGCGGGACCGCCGACCAGAAGCTTCGACGCATCCGCCATGGCAGCGAGATCGGCTGCGATGTTGATGGTGTTGGCGATGAACAGCAGCGCTACGACAACGACCAGCAGCCAAGGCGGATAATGCCGGCAGACATTGCCTGAAATGCCGTGTCCGGTGACGCGGCCGACGCGCGCGGAAATCTCCTGGATCGCCACCATCAGCGGAAAGGTCAGCAGCATGGTCCAGCCGATGCCGTAGCCGAGCTGCGCGCCGGCCTGGCTGTAGGTGCCGATTCCCGACGGATCGTCGTCGGAGGCGCCGGTGATCAGGCCGGGGCCGAGCGCCTTCGCGATATATTTGAGGCTGAACGGCCCGCGCGCAGCTTTCGCCGCCGCGCTGCCGGGCTTGGCGCTGCCGGGCTTGGCGTTGTGCTCCGGTGAGGTCTGTCTGTGCTGCGTCATGCCCGGTTCCGGCCCGTTCGACAACGGACCGATACCGCCATGGTTCCATTTATGAAACTCGCGCTGGCAATCACGCCCCCCGATGCGTGATCGTGATGCTCATGTCACGCTCCTCTTCGAGGGAGCGGCGGCCGCCGGACGGGTCACCAGATAAATGCCGATTGCGACCGGAACGATCCCGAGCAGGTCGCGAAATTCGACATGTTCACCGAGCACGAAGAACGCGAACAGCATGGCGAGCGGCGGCATCAGGAAGTGATAGGCGCTTGCCGCGGTCGCGCCACACACTTTCAGGAGGTGAAACCAGATCAGATAGCCGAGGATCGAGCCGCCCAGTACGAGGAAGGCGAAGGCTTCGGCAAGCCGCGCGCTCGGCACGATGTCGCTGACATCAGCGAAAGCGAAGGCGAACGGCATCACCGCAAGCCCACCGGCGATGTTCTGGATGCCGTTGCCGATCCACAGGCTGCCCTTGGGCGCCAACAGCTTGAACAGGATGGTGCCGGTCACGATCGAGGCGAGTGACGCCAGCGTGAACAGGATGCCGTGCGGATTGTCCGTGCCGACTTTCATACGATGCCAAACGATGAACGCAACGCCGAGAATTCCGAGCAGCAGGCCCGCGACCTTGCGCCAGGTCAGGGCTTCGCCGAGAAACAGCGCCGCCAGAACAGCAGTGAATACCGGATTGGCGGAGACGATCAATCCGCCGAGACCGGCCGACACCGTCTTCAGCCCGGTATAGCCGAGGCCGAGATAGAGCGCGTTATTGGCGACGCCGAGGACGGCGAACACGGCCGCGTCGCGCCAGGTGAGGTCCCACGTATCCCTGCGCAGCAAGGAGACGCCGAGGATCAGGATGCCGGCGAGCGAAAACCGCGCGGCCAGCAGGATCAGCGGCGGGCAGTCCGTGACGCCGATCTTGCCGGCCACGAAGGCGAAGCTCCAGAGCAGACAAAACAGGGCGATCAGGAACGGAAGGGCGTTGAAGCGGGGGCGGGACATCGCGACGGCGGGGGCGACTGACATGGGGTTTCTCCTTCCTCCATGATCTAGGTCCGCGCCTTGATATTTGGAAATTAAATGATAAACTGACATGCAGTTGATTTTCGAATGGGGCCTGCAATGCTCGACCTGGAGCTGCTGCGCAGTTTCGTCTCGGTGGTCGATGCCGGCGGCTTCACCCGCGCCGGCGTGCGGGTCCACCGCACGCAATCCACGGTCAGTCAGCAGATCAAGCGGCTGGAGGAGGATGTCGGCCAGCCATTGCTGATCCGCAGCGGCAAGGATGTGACGCCGACCGAGGCCGGCGAGCGCCTGCTGTCCTACGCAAGGCGGCTGCTGGCGCTGGCTGAAGAGGCGCGCGATGTGGTGTCGCGGCCCGGCAATGAGGGCGCGATCCGGCTCGGGGTTCCCGAAGATTTCGCCGCCTTCCGGCTGGCCAAACTGCTTGCGGCATTCTCGCGTTCGCATCCCGCGCTGCGGCTCGACGTCCGCACCGACCAGAGCACGCAGTTGCGGCGCGACCTCGAACGCGGCGAACTCGATCTCGCGCTGTTCAAGCGCGCGGCGGGCGAAAAAGGCGGCATCGCGGTCTGGCCGGAGCGCGTGCACTGGGTCACCAGCAAGCAGCATCCGCGCGACACCAATGTGGGATCGGTGCCGCTGATCGGCTTTCCGCCGGGCTGTCTTTATCGCGCCGGCGCGATCCATGCGCTGGAGAGCGCGGGGCGCAACTGGCACATGGCCTATACGTCGTCGAACCTCTCCGGCATCCAGGCCGCGATCGCCGCAGGCATGGGCCTGAGCATCCTCGCCGAGATCGCGATCCAGGCCGATCACCGCGTGCTCACGGCAAAAGACGGTTTTGCGCCGATCGACAAGACGGAAGTGGCGCTGGTCGCAGCCCCCGATGCCAGCCCCGCGACGCTGCGGCTGGCAGAGCGCCTCGCCGAGTTCTGCGAGACCGTGCAGGCGAAGGCGGCGTAGGGCTGAGGTAGCGTTAAGCGGAAGCGCTCCCCGCAACTTCCGCCGTCGTCCCGGCGAAGGCCGGGACCCATAACCACCGATGGCTATGGTTGCGCAACGCTGGGGCCACAGCGAGCTTCGACAACTCGCCCCTGTGGTTATGGGTCCCTGCTTTCGCAGGGACGACACTGAGTGTGTGGCTCGGTCCGTGCCTCAATAACACCGCGATGCCGCGAACGCGTGCACGCGGTTGTCGCCGAGCACGTGGGCCATGAACCCAGACGAGCCGAAGATCTTTGCGAACGCGGCGTCGCGGATGCTCAAGCCGCCGGTGTAGGCGCCGAACGCCGGCATCACCGCGCGTTCGCGGTCGCTCGCAAAACAGCGGCGCTCGATCGAGCGCCCGCGGGTCGGCACGCGGGCCTTCGGATGCAGATGGCCGGCGATCTCGCCGCTGGCGCCGGTCGGCTCGTGGCGAAACTTGATCGGGCCGATCGCGACTTCGGTTGCGACCACGCCGCCAAGATCGGACGGCAGCGCCGGATCGTGATTGCCCGAGATCCAGATCCAGTTGCGCCGGACCTGCAGCGCGGCCAGCGTTTCGCGGTCCGTATCCGACAGCCGTTCATGCGCGTTGCGATCGTGAAAGCTGTCGCCGAGCGCGATCACCATGCGCGGGTCGTGCCGCGCGATCACCGCGGCCAGGCGGCTCAGCGTCGCGATCGTGTCATAGGGCGGCAGCAGCACGCCACGCGCGGCGAAGCTCGAGCCTTTTTCCAGATGCAGGTCGGAGACGACGAGCAGGCGCTGCTCGTCCCAGAACAGCGCGCCGGAAAAATCGGACACGAAGTCTATGTCCGCGACCGTGATCGTCGAAACGCGCATCTCGTCAAAATCCCCCGAAGCCTGCGCGTTTGCCGTCACGTCCGGTTCCCAGTGTTATGTCGTCGCCTCCCGCACGAGTTCCTCGGCCGCTTCGGCCAGAAGTTCGTCGGATGCTTCGCCATAAACTGACTCGCGGCCGATTTCCAGCAGCACGGGAACCGCGAGCGGGGACACGCGGTCGAGTTCCTTGTGGGTGATTCGGCCGTGGATGCGCGACAGCATGTCGCCGAGCCGGCGGAGGTCGAGCAGGCCGGTGGCGGCGTCGGCGCGGGCGGTGCGCAACAGTACGTGGTCGGCCTGATGCTTGCGCAACACGTCATAGATCAGGTCGGTCGAGAACAGCACCTGGCGGCGGGATTTCTCCTCGTCGGTGAAGCGGCGCGCGATCAGGCCGGAGATGATGGCGCAGTTGCGGAAGGTGCGCTTCATCAGCGCGGATTCTGCAAGCCACGCCTCGAGGTCGTCGCCGAGCATGTCAGGATCAAACAGTGCGTTGAGGTCGAGCTTGCCGTGCCGGATCATGAAGGAGAGATCGCCGACGCCCCACACCGCGAGCGCATATTCATTGGCGACGAAGCCGAGCGGCCGGGCGCGACCTCGTTCCAGCCGGCGCGTCAGGAGCATGCCGAGCGTCTGGTGGGCGAGCCGGCCCTCGAACGGATAGCAGACCAGATAATGGCTGCCGCCGCGCGGAAAGGTCTCGACCAGCAGCTCCCGCGCCGCCGGCACACGCGAAAACTTCCGCTGCAATGACAGCCAGTCATGCACCTGGTCCGGCAACACATTCCAGGCGCTGACGTCATCGAGCAGTTTGCGCACGCGCTCGGCGAGATAGGTCGAGAGCGGAAACTTGCCGCCCATGTAGGACGGCACTTTGGCGTCCTTGTCGTTGGCGCGAGAGACATAGACCTGGTCCTCGACCAGCGCCTCGTAGCGCACCACTTCGCCGCCAAACACAAAGGTGTCGGCGACCACGAGGCCCTCGATGAAGGCCTCCTCGATCTGGCCGAGCATCCGCCCGCCGCGCGCGATCGCGCCCGTTGAACCGCTGCCGCCGGCGCGTGAGCGCACCAGCCGCACCTTCAGCATGGTCTCCTCGACGATGGTGCCGACATTGAGGCGATAGCTCTGCCGCACCTTCGGATTGGCGACGCGCCAGCGGCCCTGCTTGTTCGGCTTGATGCGCGCGAAACGCTCATAGGTCTTCAGCGCGTAGCCGCCGGTCGCGACGAAATCGACGACGTCGTCGAAATCCGTGCGCGCAAGGTTGGCGTAGGGCGCCGCGGTCTTGACCTCGGCGTAGAGCTCATCCGGCAAAAACGGCTCGCCGCAGGCGCAGCCCAGCACATGCTGGGCCAGCACATCGAGCGCGCCTGTGCGCAGCGGCGGCGTATCCTGCGCATTCTCGGCAATGGCTTCGATCGCGACGGCGCATTCCAGCACCTCGAAGCGGTTGGCCGGCACCAGCACCGCGCGGGAGGCCTCGTCAAGACGGTGATTGGCGCGGCCGATCCGCTGCATCAGCCGCGACGAGCCCTTGGGCGCGCCGATATTGATGACGAGGTCGACGTCGCCCCAGTCGACGCCGAGGTCGAGCGAGGAGGTGCAGACCACACCGCGCAGTTTTCCGGCCGCCATCGCCTCCTCGACCTTGCGACGCTGGGCGACGTCGAGCGAGCCGTGATGCAGCGCGATCGCCAACCCATCGTCGTTGATGCGCCAGAGATCCTGGAACAGCATCTCGGCCTGGCTGCGGGTGTTGACGAACACCAACGTGGTCTTGTTGCGCTTGATCAGCTCGTAGACCTCGGGCAGCGCATGACGCGCGCCGTGGCCGGACCAAGGCAGGCGTTCCCGCGTGTCGAGCATCTCGACAACAGGCGGCGCGGCGCCGCCGGCGATGACAACATCGGCTGATACGCTCTCGCCGCCAGGCTGCGGCACCAGGAAGCGCGCGAGTTGCTCGGGCTCGGCCACCGTCGCCGACAGGCCGATGGCGCGCATCTGTGGCGCGATTGTCCAGAGCCGGGCGAGCCCGAGCGACAGCAGATCGCCGCGCTTCGAGGTGACCAGCGCGTGCAATTCGTCGAGCACGATGCGCTTCAACGAGGCGAACAGAAAGGGCGCATCGTCGGAAGCCAGCAGCAGCGCGAGCTGCTCCGGCGTGGTCAGCAGGATATCCGGCGGATAACGCCGCTGCCGCTGCCGCCGCGACACCGGCGTGTCGCCGGTGCGGGTCTCGATCTTGATCGGCAGTCCCATCTCGGCGACCGGGGTTTCCAGGTTGCGCGCGATGTCGACGGCGAGCGCTTTCAAGGGCGAGATGTAGAGCGTGTGCAGGCCGCCGGTGCGCTTCACACTCCGGCCGGTGGACAAGAGGCTTGTTCTTTGCTGGTCGCTAGCGCTCGCTGGTAGGGCTCCCGCCCCGCTCAACTCCACCAGCGTCGGCAGAAATCCCGCCAGCGTCTTGCCAGCGCCGGTGGGCGCGATCAGCAGCGCGGACCGGTCCTCGCGCGCCTTCGCCAGCAGCGCGAGCTGATGGTCACGCGGCGACCAGCCACGCGAGGCGAACCAGTCGCGAAACCGGCGCGGCAGCAGGTCGGCCGTTTCCGACGGCGGGACGGAGAAGAGATCGAGCGTCGACACGCCCCAAGAGGTAGGTGGTTGAAGGCACTTCGTCGAGGGTGGCACATTGAACGAATACGAGGCGGTGGCCTCGAAGCCACCTCGCCCCGCTTGCGGGGAGAGGTCGGATCGCATGCAACGTAGCGAAATGCGATCCGGGTGAGGGGGTACAGGTCTCTCGGCTCGCGCCGCCTGGTGGAGAGAGCCCCTCACCCCGCCCTCTCCCCGCGAAGAGCGGGGCGAGGGAGACGAGAGAGCGTGCTTGCGTCGTCCCCTACTCCATCACGGGCTTGTCGGAGATGCTCCAGTCCTTGCCATCGAAGATCGAGATGTAGAGCGTCTTCATCGGGGTGTAGTCGTCGGGTGTGTAGCTGTAATTGACACCGTCGAGGAAAAACGGCGAGTGGTAGCCCGCGAGCGTGGTGGCCTGCTTCAACACATTGGCGCGGGTCAGTTCGTCGCCGCAGCGGCGCAGGATTTCCGCCATCGACGCCACCTGGCCATAGCCGGCAAAGGCGATGGTGTTGTCAGGATCGACATTGGGCAGATATTTCTTGCGTAGTTCCTCGAACGCCAGCGAATCGGGATCCTTCTCCCAGTGGCCGGGTCCGGCTTCCTTCGAATAGCGGATCGCGACGATATCCTTGGCGTTCTCGAAACCCGCGGCGCTGAGGATCGAGCGGCCGGTCGAGCCCGCCGACAGCAATTGCAGCGGCTTCCAGCCGAGCTCCGCGACTTTCCGGATCGACTGCGACGTCGCCTTGCCAGTGCTGATATTGTAGAAGACATCGGCGCCCGACTTCGAGAGATTGATGAGCTGCGAATCGACCGTCGGATCGGTGAGATCGTAGGTCTGCTCCAGGATCACCTGCGCGGTGCCGCCGGCATCGGCCAGCACCTTCTTGAAGGGACCGAGGAAGTCGCGGCCGAAATCGTCGTTCTGGTAGAGGATGCCGACCTTGGCATTCGGCTTCACGCCGACGACGTGTTTCGCAAGGATGCGCGCTTCGGTCGGATACAGCGGCAGGCCCGCCATGGTCCATTTGTTGTTCTTGGGATCGTTCCACTTCGAGGCGCCGGTGTTGAGCAGCAGCTGCGGCACACCCTTGGAATTGAGATATTTGTGCACGGCGGTCTGCGGCGCGGTGCCGAGCGAGCCGTAGAGCGCCAGCACCTCCTCCTGCTCGACCAGCCGGCGTGTCGCCTCGACGCATTTCGGCGCGCTATAGGCGTCGTCCATGGTGAGGAATTTGACCTTGCGGCCGTTGATGCCGCCCTTCTCGTTCAGCATCTGGAAATAGGCTTCGCCGACCCGCCCCAACACGCCATAGAGCGAGCCCGGACCGGAATGCGGCACGGTTTGGCCGAGCTTGATCTCGGTGTCGCTCGCGCCCGGATCGTATTTCGTCTCGGCGGCCCGGACGAAGGGCGCCGGCAGCACGGAGGCTGCGATGGCCGACAACGCGGTGGCGCCGAACTGGCGCCGTGTCTGTTTTTTCATTGTTTCTCTCCCTGGGGAGCAGGCTCGCATTCCGCCTTGCGCCGGGCAAGCGCGAAGTCACGGCGTCGCCGCGCAATGCCGCGGGACGGGAAATGGGTAGCGTGTAGACTCAAGTTTTGGTCGCGACGGCGGTGACCCTTCCTTCTCCCCCTGTGGGAGAAGGTGGCGCGGACGCAGTCCGCGACGGATGAGGGGTTCTCTCCGCGGATAGAAACCCCTCATCCGGCGCTACGCGCCACCTTCTCCCACAAGGGGAGAAGGTATTTACGGTTTGGTCGCGACGGCGACGAGGCCGGGGGCCGGGATATTATCTTCGTTGCGGGCCGAGAGGTCTTCGAGCTGGGCCAGGATCAGCCCCGCCGCTGCAACGGCCGCGCGCACGCAAGCCGCGCTGTGCGCGTAGCGCAGCCCGTCGCCGACGATGACGCCCTCGCCATCATGGGTCTCCGTGGTGAACGCAATCACGCCGCCCGCGATCAGCACGCGCCTTGCCTCCGCGAGCACGGGCCCGAGATCGGCGACATAGATCATCGCATCCGCGGCAAGGATCAGTTCCGCGCTGGCGTCAGGCTTGCTCGAGATGCCCATGAGCATGTCGGCAACCTCAAGCTCGGCATAGAGGCCGGTCAGGCGCGCCTTCTCGATCATGCGCGACGAGATGTCGATGCCGGTGAAGCGGTCGACATTCGTGGCGAATGCGCCGGCCGCCAGTCCAGTGCCGCAGCCGAGATCAATCGCGCGCTTGAAGAAGGCCGGCTTCTTCGCGGATGCGCGCACCGACAGCACGGCGTTGAACAGCAACGCCGGACCGCGATAGTCGAGATCGCCGACCAGAGCTGACTCGAAGCGCGGCGCATATTGATCGAACAGCGTCTGCACATAGGCCGCAGGCATCGCGCTGACAGCCTCGGCGCCGAGCTGCATCAGGCGCATGCTGGCGCCGTGATGATCCCCGGGATCGGCATCGCGCGCGGCAAGAAAGGCTGCGATCGCCGCCTCGCGCTGGCCGAGTTGCTTGCGGATCTCGCCGAGCGTGAACCAGGCGGACGCGAATCTCGGCGCGAGCTCGATCGCCTGTTCGAGCAGGTCGGCGGCGGCCGGCAGGTCGCCCTTCAATTGCAGGTCGCGCGCGAACTCATAGCGGCGATCGGCGACGAGATCACCGGAGGACAGGAACAGGCGCGCGGGCATATTGCAAAGACCGGTCTGGACTCGAACGAAGCTCAAGCCGGCCTATATACAGACAATGCGCCCACAAGACATCCTGATGCCTGTTCCGGCCGGCCTCGCCTGCAAGCCCGGCGGCTTCCATATCGATCCTGTGCGGCCGGTCGAGCGCGCGCTGATCACCCACGGCCATTCCGACCACGCCCGCCCGGGCCATGGCGCTGTTCTCGCCACGCAAGAGACGCTCGACATGATGCGGCTGCGCTATGGCGAGGATTTTGCCGGCTCGACGCAGGCGGTCGCCTACGGCGAGGAGATCAGGCTCGGCGACGTCACCGTGACGTTCCGTCCCGCGGGTCACGTGCTGGGCTCGGCGCAGATCGCGGTAACCTGCAACGACACCCGCATCGTCGCTTCCGGCGACTACAAGGACGCGCGTGATCCGACCTGTGCGCCGTTCGAGCTCATACCCTGCGACGTCTTCATATCAGAGGCGACCTTTGGCCTGCCGGTGTTCCGCCATGGCGATGCGGCCGGCGAGGTGAAGAAGCTGCTGGCGTCCGTCAAACTGTTTCCGGAGCGCGCGCATCTGGTCGGCGCTTACTCGCTCGGCAAGGCGCAGCGCGTGATGGCGCTGCTGCGCGAAGCCGGCTACGACGCGCCGATCTATCTGCATGGAGCGATGGAGAAGATCACGTATTACTATCAGGAACGTGGCATTCCGCTCGGCGAGTTGAAGCCGGCGCGCGGCATGAAGAAGGCCGATCTGGCGGGCACCATCACGCTGGCGCCGCCGAGTGCGACATCCGATGTCTGGACGCGGCGCTTTCCCGATCCGGTGACCGCCTTCGCCTCGGGCTGGATGCGGGTGCGCGCTCGCGCCCGGCAGGGCGGCATCGAACTGCCGCTGGTGATCTCTGATCATGCCGACTGGGATGGCCTGACCGCGACAATTGCCGCGACCGGCGCCGGCGAGATCTGGGTCACGCACGGCCAGGAGGACGCGCTGGTGCATTGGTGCAAGACCAAAGGTCTTTCGGCGCGGCCGCTCGATCTCGTCGGCTATGGCGATGAGGATGAAGGCGAGGCGGCGGCCACGGGCGATGCTGAGTCCGCCGGCGAGGCCCAGCCTGCCGGCGAGGCCAAGGCATGAACCGGTTTGCGCAGTTGCTGGACCGCCTCGCCTACGAGCCCGGCCGCAACAACAAGATCAAGCTTTTGGTCGCTTACTTCCGCGAGACCGAGGACCCCGACCGCGGCTATGCGCTGGCAGCATTGACCGGCGCGCTGTCGTTCAAGCACGCCAAACCGGGATTGATCCGCGACCTGATCACGGAACGCGCCGACCCGGTACTGTTCGGATTGTCATACGATTATGTCGGCGATCTCTCCGAGACGGTGGCGCTGATGTGGCCGAAGGCCGAGTTGCCCGCCCACAACAACCCACCCCCGCCAACCCTCACCGACGTCGTCACCACCCTGCGCACGCTCGGAAAGGCCGAGCTGCCGGCGCAGCTGGCGCGCTGGCTGGATGAGCTCGACGAGACCGGGCGCTGGGCGCTGCTAAAGCTCGTCACCGGCGCGATGCGGATCGGGATCTCGGCGCGGCTGGCGAAGACCGCGGCGGCGGCGCTCGGCGACAAGGACGCGCACGAGATCGAGCTGATGTGGCCGGGGCTCACGCCGCCCTTTCTCGACCTGTTCGCCTGGCTGGAAGGCCGCGGCAACAAGCCGGTCAACCGCGATCCTGCGCCATTCCGCCCGGTGATGCTGGCGCATGCGATCGAGGATGCGGACTTTGCCAATCTCGACGCCGCCGATTTCAGCGCGGAATGGAAGTGGGACGGTATTCGCGTGCAGGCGGTGGCCGGCCGCGACGAGCACGGCCGGATCCAGGCGCGGCTTTATTCGCGCACCGGCGAAGACATCACCGGCAGTTTTCCGGACCTGGTGCCGTCGCTGCGCCTCCCCGGTGCGATCGACGGCGAATTACTGGTGCTGCGCGACGGCCGGGTGCAAACCTTCAACGTGCTGCAGCAGCGGCTGAACCGAAAAATCGTCTCGCCAAAGCTGATCAAGGAGTTTCCGATCCATCTGCGCGCCTATGATCTGCTCGGCGACGGCGAGAACGATCTCCGCGAGTTACCCCTCATTGAACGCCGCGCGAATCTCGAAAGCTTCATCGCGAAGCTGAACGATCCGCGGATCGATTTGTCGCCGGTGATTCCGTTTGCGAGTTGGGACGAACTGGCGGCGGCGCGCGCTGATCCGAAAAGCGCTGGCGCCGGCGACGATGCCGATGCGGTCGAAGGCGTGATGCTGAAGCGGCGCGACGCGCCCTATCTGCCGGGACGGCCGAAGGGGCCATGGTGGAAGTGGAAGCGCGATCCGCACATCATCGACGCCGTGCTGATGTATGCGCAGCGCGGCCACGGCAAGCGCTCGTCGTATTATTCCGACTACACGTTCGGCGTCTGGACCCGTGGCGATGCGGGCGACGAGTTGGTGCCGGTCGGCAAGGCCTATTTCGGCTTCACCGACGAGGAGCTGTTGCAGATCGACCGCTTCGTCCGCCGCAACACCACCGAGAAGTTCGGTCCCGTCCGCCATGTCGTGCACGAGCCGGATCAGGGCCTGGTGCTGGAGGTTGCGTTCGAGGGGTTGCAGCGCTCGCCGCGGCACAAATCCGGCGTCGCGATGCGGTTTCCCCGCATCAGCCGGCTACGCTGGGACAAGCCACCGCGCGAGGCCGACCGGCTGGAGACGCTTGAACGAATGTTAATGACCATGACCGCGAGTTAATTCCGGAGCCATTGACCGCAGATCACGGGTTCCCCATGTGCCTCGCCGTGACGTATAATGCGCGGACGATTCCGCCGGGAGACAGAGATGCAAAACGACGTCAGAGACCTGCCGGCCGGCAACACCGACGGTCTGCACCGCTTTCTCGGCGGTTCGCCGCTCGCGGTGGCGTTCCGGCTGATCCTGCTGTCGATCCTGGTCGGCGTCGTGCTCGCCGCCATCGGCTTCGATCCCTGGAACATCATCCACAGCATCCGCATGCTGTTCCAGCGGATTTGGGATTTCGGCTTTGACGCGGTCAACTGGGCCTGGCGCTACTTCCTGCTCGGCGCCGTGATCGTGGTCCCGATCTGGTTGCTGTCGCGGCTGTTCGGCACGCCGCGCGGCCGCTGACGAGAGCGTGCGGCCGATGAAATTGCGATTTGTCGGCTGCCTCACCCCCTCGCCACCAATTGCTCTGAGAACAATTCCAGCATGGCCGCGCGACGGACGACGCGATAGAAGCGTCCATTCCTCACGACTGTAGCCATGCACGCGCCCGTCCATCCAAAAATCACGTCGCGCCAGGTGTTCACCATCGCCGGTCCCGCGATGGTCGCGAACCTGACCACGCCGCTGATCGGCATCGTCTCGACCACGGCGATCGGCCGCCTCGACAATGCCGCGCTGCTTGGCGGCGTGGCGATGGCCTCGGTGATCTTCGACTGCCTGTTCTGGCTGTTCGCATTCCTGCGCATGTCGACGCTGGCCTTCACCGCGCAGGCGCTCGGTGCCGGCGAGACGCAGGAATTCTCGGCTATCCTGGTGCGCGGCTTCATTGTCGCCGGCCTGATCGGTACTGTCTTGATCGCGCTGCAAGTGCCGCTCGCGGCCGTCACGTTCGACCTGATGGGCGGCAGCGAGGGCGTGACACGCGCCGCGAAGATCTACTTCATGATCCGGATCTGGTCGGCGCCGCTGGCGCTCGCCAATTACGTCATCCTTGGCTGGCTGGTCGGGCAGGCCCGCGCCAATCTGGCGCTGCTGCTGCAGATCGTGATCAATGTCATCAACGTGGCTGCCACCGTGCTGCTGGTGTCCTACTCCGGTGCCGGCATCGCGGGGGCCGCGACTGCTGCCGTGCTCGCCGAAGCGGTCGGGTTCATGCTCGGCATCGCCGTTGCGTGGCGGGTTGCGCAAACAGGTTTTGCGGTTCCGCGCGCGGTCCTGTTCGATCGCTCCAAGCTGATGCGGATGCTGGCCGTCAACCGCGACATCATGATCCGCACCGCGGCGCTGATCGTGGCGTTCCTGTTCTTCACCGCGAAGGGCGCGCGCGCCGGCGACGTCACGCTGGCGGCCAATTCGGTGCTCAACAATTTCCTGCTGGTCTCAGCCTTCTTCCTCGACGGCCTCGCCAACGCCGCTCAGCAGCTCTGCGGCCGCGCCTTCGGCGCCCGCGACGCAAGGGGCTTTTCCGATTCGACGCGGCTGGTGCTCATCTGGGGCGTCGGCTTTGCGCTCATCGTTTCGGTGCTGTTCGCGCTGCTTGGCCCAGCCCTGATCGACCTCATGACGACCAGCGATGCCGTACGCCGCGCGGCGCGCGACTTCCTGCTGTTCGTTGTTCTCGCACCGCTGCCCGGCGTGTTCGCGTTCGGCTTCGACGGCATCTATGTCGGCGCCACCTGGGCGCGCGAGATGCGCAATCTGATGCTGCTGTCGCTGGCGATCTTCTTCGCCATTTGGTGGGCGACACGCTCGTTCGGCAATGCCGGACTGTGGACCGCGATGATCGCTTTCTACGTCGCGCGCGGCGGATTACAGGGCGCGCGCTATCCGGCGCTCTTCAGGAAAACGTTCAAGGCTACGTAACTGCCGTAGCCCGGATGCAGCGCAAGCGAAATCCGGGGTCTGTATGCGCGGTGAACTCGTCCCGGATTGCGCTTCGCTTCATCCGGGCTACAGGGCATTTACCGCACCGGCCAATCTTCCGCGGTGATGGTCGCGGCATCGGCGCCGACGATTTCGGAGAGCGAATCGCGCCCCGTCCGCAGCAGGGTCGACGACAAATCGCGCTTGATGTCCTCGACCAGCCCGAGCCCCTTGTAGACCAGCGACGAATAGAGCTGGATCAGGCTGGCGCCGGCGCGGATCTTGGTCAGCGCGGCGCCGCCGGAGTCGATGCCGCCGACACCGATCAGCGGAAATGCGCCTTCGACGCGCACAAACGTCTCCGCCACCATCCGCGTCGAAAGCCGAAACAGCGGCCGGCCTGACAGGCCGCCCTGCTCCTTGGCGCGGTTCTCCTCGCGCAACGTCGACGGGCGCGCCAGCGTGGTGTTGGCGACGATCATGCCGTCGACGCGGCGCGAGCGCGCGATGTGCACGACGTCGTCGAGCTCGGCAAGGCTGAGATCCGGCGCGATCTTCAACAGCACGGGCGAGTCCCCGGCATTCTTGCGGACGCGCTCGCGGGTGTCGATCACCCGCGACAGCAGATCGTCGAGCGCTGCCGATTGCTGCAGATTGCGCAGGCCCGGCGTGTTCGGCGAGGAGACGTTGACGGTGAAATAGCTCGCGACCGGCGCAAACGTCTCGATCAGCTTCACATAGTCGGCGACGCGATCGGACGAATCCTTGTTGGCGCCGACATTGACGCCGACGATACCGCCGTGGTCGGCGCGTGAGGCGAGCCGCCGCAGCACCGCCTCCGCACCATCATTGTTGAACCCCATGCGGTTGATTACGCCCTCGTCGCGCTCGAGCCGGAACAACCGCGGCCGCGGATTGCCGCTCTGAGGTATCGGCGTCACCGAGCCGATCTCGACAAAGCCGAAACCGAGCCGCAGCAGCGCATCGGGCACTTCCGCGCTCTTGTCGAAGCCGGCCGCCATGCCGATCGGATTCGGGAAGTTCAGCCCGAAGGCGCGTACCGCGAGCTTCGGATCATCCGGCCGCCGCCGGACCGGCGGCAGCAGCCTCAAGCCCTGGATCGCCATGCGATGGGCATCTTCGGCGTCGAACCAGCGCAGCAGCGGCAGCGAGAAGGCGTCGAAGGCGCGAATCACGGCTTGAGCTCCGGAACGTCGTGACCGCCATCGGAGCGGGCGTGCAGGCTGAGGATTTCGATCACCGCGCCAAGGTCGAGCTCGCCATAAAGATGCGGGAACAGCTCGTCATTGCGCGATGGCTCCCAGCGCAGCGCGTCGCCGAGTGCGTCACCATCGACCGCAACCAGGAACAGGCCGGTTTCCCCTTGGTAGTGCTTGCGCACGGTTTCGGCGACCTGGGACGCGGTGGAAAAATGGATGAAGCCGTCGCGTTTGTCGTCCGCACTGCCCCGGTATACGCCCTGCCGCTCGGCCTCGCGCCAGGCCGAAGCGGGGGTGATTTTGTAGATTATAGGCACGTGCCGGCGTTCCCTTTTGTCCTTGAGTCTCTTGGGATTTTGTCCGGATTTGGCGGGGATAACCCCAGACGACACCGGGCGAGCCAGCGACCGTATCGGCGGCCGCGCCGCAACTCAAGCGGCTGAGCCGTACAGCGAGAGCGTTTTCGAGCGAAGTGGATCCCGGTTCGCGTGAAGAAAACGCGTCAAAACAAGAATCTGGAGCCGTTCCGTTCCGGAACGGAGCGGCTCCAGAGCAGAATTGCGGAAGCTGCCCGATTGAGGCAATAATTCCTAAAGTTCCACAGGGAACGTCCTCGATGGTCAAACAGCCAAAGGCCCCGCGACCGCTGACCCACGACCAGGTCTGGAGCGCGCTCGACCGGCTCGCCGAACGCGCCGGCCTGTCGCCGTCCGGCCTCGCCAAGCGCGCCGGCCTCGACCCCACCACCTTCAACCGGTCCAAACGCGTCACCGGCGGCGGCCGCGAGCGCTGGCCGTCGACCGAGTCGGTCTCGAAAGCACTGGCCGCGACCAACGCCTCGATCGACACCTTCGTGCAGCTGATCGGTGACGGCGGGCGCACCGGCCAGTCGGTGCCGCTGCTCGGCTTCACCCAGGCGGGCTCGAGCGGCCATTTCGACGACAGCGGTGCTCCCATCGGAAAGGGCTGGGACGAGGTGGCGCTGCCCGCTGTGAGCGACGAGCACGCCTATGCGCTGGAGATCGAGGGCGATCAGATGAAGCCCACTTATCGCGAGGGCGACATCATCGTGGTGTCGCCGGCAACCGCAATCCGCCGCGGCGACCGCGTGGTGGTGCGCACGTCAGGCGGCGAGGTGATGGTGAAGGAACTGAAACGCCGCACCGCCAAGGTGCTGGAGCTTGCCTCGCTCAATCCTGATCATCCCGACCGCATGCTCGATGCGGACGAGGTCGCGTGGATCGCGCGGATCGTGTGGGTGAGCCAGTAGTTGGGCGAGTGAGTAGCAGAGCGAGCGCGTCGCCACGAACACCGGTGTCGTCCCGGGCAAGCGAAGCGCGACCCGGGATCCATAACCACCGCATAAAGTATTGGAGCAGGCTGGAGCCACAGCCCGCTCCAATACTTTATGCGGTGGTTATGGTCCCGGCCTTCGCCGGGACGACAATAGAGATTGCGACGCGCCTTACCTCACCTCACGTCGCGTAATCAGGCTCTCTCCGGTCCAGCATCCGCTTGAGCGCATCGAAATGCCGCTGCGACGGGGTCGGGCCCTTGTAGAGGTGGTCGTCGCGAAAATCGCGCTTGGTCTTCTCGACCACCTGCGGCGGCAATTGCTTCAGCGGCTGCTGGGTCCACATCGCGTAGATCTGCACCTGCGCGGCGCGCTCGACGTAATAGAGCCGGTCATAGGCGTCGGCGATGGTCTCTCCGACAGTAGAGATGCCGTGATTGGCCATGAACAGCACGGTCTTGTTGCCGATCACTTTCGCCAGCCGCGCGCCTTCGGCGGGATCGAGCGCGGGACCAGTATAGACGTCGTCATAGGCGATCGCTTCCGACAGCCCGACCTCGGTCTGGCCGATCTCCTTGATGCGCGGATCTTCGAGCCGGGTCAGCGCGCTGGCAAACGGCATGTGGGTGTGGAACACCGCCTTGGCCTGCGGCAACGCCTTGTGGATCGGCGCGTGGATGCAATAGCAGGAGCGCTCGACTTCGCCCTCGCCGCGCTTCACCTCGGCATCGTCGATGCCGACCTCCATGAAGGACGACGCCGTCACCTCCGACCAGTGCATGCCGAACGGGATCTGATAGTAACGATCGGTGCGGCCGGGCACCACGAGGGTGAGATGGTTGAAGATGCCTTCCGAAAAACCGTGATTGAAGGCGAGCCGATGCGCGGCTGCGAGATCGACCCGCGCCTGCCATTCCTCGGCGCTCGAGTCGTTCTGCAGCGATGACGGCGAAACCCTGAACTGCATACGCGTGCTCCCATCTGTACCGGCCCTGTCGGGCCGAGGTGTTGTTATGCGCGCGAGTGTAGCGCAATCCGGCGCGAGCTCAGCTGAAATTGCCGGGGAGCAGCCATCCGGATTTTGCGGGCTTTTGTCCCTCTCCCCCTGTGGGAGAGGGTGGACGCGATGCGCAGCATCGCGGACGGGTGAGGGGTATCCATCCACACGTACCGAGTTCGTGGAGACATACCCCTCATCCGGCGCTTCGCGCCACCTTCTCCCACAGGGGGAGAAGGGAGAAGCCTAAGCCGACCGCGCCAGCGCGCCGTCGATCATGCTCACCGCATTCTGCACGCCATAGACCGCCACAAAGGAGCCGAAGCGCGGGCCCTTCTCCTGGCCGAGCAGCACCTGGTAGAGCATGTTGAACCAGTCGAGCGAGACGCCGGGACGGCCGTCCTTGCCCTTCTTGACCGTGTCCAGGAACGGCTCGCGGCGGCCGATCTCGTAGACCACGTTCTGGATGTCTTCCGCGCTCGCGCCCACGGCCAGATTGGAGAGCGCGTCGCGCAGATCCTGCAGCGCGGCGCGTTCGCCTTCGGTCGGCTCGCGGAACTGTTTTGTCGGCGCCACGAAGTCGCGATAATAGTTGATGGCGTAGCCGACCATGTCGTCGAGCTTCGGATGCGACTGCGGCGTCACGCCCGGGCGATAGCGGCCGATGAAGCCCCACAGCGTCTCGGCATTCTCCGCGTTCGATGACGACACCAGCGTCAGCAACAGCTGGAAGGTGACGGGCATGTCAGCCTGCGGCGGCTTGGCGGAATGGATGTGCCAGACCGGGTTCTGCAGCTGCTGCCGTGCTTCCTGCTTTGGAAAGCCATCGAGGAATTGCTGATAGTCGTCGACATTGCGCGGGATGACGTCGAAATACAGCCGCTTCGCCGCCTTCGGCTCGCGATACATGAACAGCGACAGCGATTCCGGCGAGGCGTAGCGCAGCCATTCGTCGATGGTCAGGCCATTGCCCTTCGACTTCGAGATCTTCTGGCCCTTCTCGTCGAGGAACAGTTCGAAATTGAAGCCCTCGGGCGGCGTGCCGCCAAGCGCCGCGCAGATCTTGCCCGACAGCTTGACCGAGTCGATCAGGTCCTTGCCGGCCATTTCATAGTCGACGCCGAGCGCGAACCAGCGCATCGCCCAATCCGGCTTCCATTGCAGCTTGCAATGGCCGCCGGTGACGGGAACGGTGACGCTCTCCTTGGTTTCCGGATCTTCGTAGGAGATGGTGCCAGCCTTGGCATCATGCGCGGTGACCGGAACGTAGAGCACCAGCCCGGTGCGCGGACAGATCGGCAGGAACGGCGAATAGCTGGCCGCGCGCTCCTCGCGGAGCGACGGCAGCATGATCGCCATCACCTTGTCGATCCGCTCGAGCATGCGCAGCAGCGCCGCGTCGAACTTCCCCGAGGTGTAATACTCGGTCGCGCTCGCGAATTCATAGTCGAAGCCGAACTGGTCGAGGAAGGCGCGCAGCCGCGCATTGTTGTGCTGGCCGAAGCTCGGATGGGTGCCGAACGGATCGGGCACCTTGGTCAGCGGCTTGCCGAGATTCTTCTCCAGCAGCTCCTTGTTCGGCACGTTGTCGGGCACCTTGCGCAGGCCGTCCATGTCGTCGGAGAAAGCGAGCAGGCGCGTCTTGATCTTGTCCTCGGTCAGCACGCGGAAGGCGTGGCGGACCATGGAGGTGCGTGCGACCTCGCCGAAGGTGCCGATATGCGGCAGCCCCGACGGACCGTAACCGGTCTCGAACAGCACCTCCTGCTTCGGAGTTTTCTTCAGCCGCGCCACGATCGCTTTCGCCTGCTCGAATGGCCAGGCGTTGGATTGTTCGGCGAGCGCACGCAAATCGCTCGGGCTGAAGGGAGGATCAATCACGGACATTCTTCAGGCTTTCTCCAAAGGGACGCGGAAACTAGCGTTTTCGTGGCAAAATGCAAAATGATGGAAGGTCATCGTCATTCCGGGGCGATGCGGCAGCATCGAACCCGGAATCTCGAGATTCCCCGGTGCGCAATCGCGCACCTGAGGTCTGGTCCTTCGGACCATCCCGGAATGACTGCTTCAAAACGGGCTGATCGAGAAGTACCGCAGCCACAGATCGGTGAAGCGGCCTTTTTCCCAGAGACGGAACAGCGCCCAGTTGAGCGACTGTCGCAGCAGGTCGTTGCCTTTGCGCACGGCGATGCCGACGCCCTCGCCGAAATAGCGGCTTTCGACGAACGGGCCGCCGGAGAAGGCGCAGCATTCGGCCGAATCGGTGCCGTTGATCCAGAACGCCAGCGCGATCGCATCGCCAAAGATCAAGTCGACCTCGCCGCGGCGGAGCGCCCCACGCAGCGCGTCGTCATTCGGATAGGAATGGACCTCGGCGTCGGTGAACATCGCCTTGAGATAGGCCTCGTGCGAGGTGCCGGTGATGACACCGACCTTCTTGCCCTCGAGATATTCGGGACGGATCTCAGCCATCACGGCGTCGCGCCGTGAAACAAAGCGCGCCGGCGCGCGATAATAGGGGTCGGTGAAATCGACCTTGGCGCGGAGCTGCGGTGTCACCGCGAGCGAGGCAATGATGGCATCGCCCCGGTTGGTCGCGAGCGCATCGACCAGGGTTTCGAAGCGGCGCATCTGAATGGTGCAGGTGACTTTGATCTCGTCGCAGAGCGAGCGGGCCAGATCGACGTTGAAGCCGGCCGGATTGCCGTCCGGGCCGGTGAAGTTGAACGGCGGATAATCGGTCTCGGTCAGGAAGCGGATCACGGTCAGCCGCGACAGGTCCGGCCGGTCGGGCCGGCGCCGTGGATCCCAGAAGCCCGGCACCGCCTGCGGCGCGCCTTCGGCGGCCGCCTTCGGCGGCGCGGTCAGTGCCGATGGAGCCGCGGCCGCAGGCGGGGACGCTGCCGGAGCGGCCTGCGCAGGCGCCGACTTGGCGGACGGGGCCGGAGCCGGAGCTGGAGCGGTCTTGGCCGGCGGCGTCTGCGCGGGCTGAGCGGGGGGCGTCTGTGCGGCCGCGGGACCAGCCGATGCCAGCAATCCAGCCGCCATCATCGCCGCGACCAGATGAGCGACCTGGCGCGACCGGACGGCAAAGGGCTGGGTGGGCTGATCTGGCATAAATGGACGATTTTGAAGGAATTGGACGGCCTTATAGACCATCCGAAGCGCGATGCGAGCGCCGATTGGGCCAATTACGAGCGGCCAAAGCGATCAGAGATACCGTTTCAAATCGGTCGCCGCGTCCTCGGGCGTCCGTTTCAGGTTGAACGGCGACACGAAATGGCCGTCGCGATCCATCAGATAGATCAGCGCGGTGTGATCCATCGTGTAGTCGCCATCCTTGAGCGGCACCTTCTTGGCATAGACGCGATATTCCGACAGCACCTTGGCGATCGAGGCCTGATCGCCGGTGAGGCCCTTCAAATGCGGGTCGAAGCTCGAGAGGTAATCCTTCATCGCGGCCTGGGTGTCGCGCTCGGGATCGACCGAGACGAAATAGGTGTTCACACGATCGGCGTCCTTGCCCATCGCCCTCAGCACCTCGGACATTTCGAACAGCGAGGTCGGGCAGACGTCGGGACAATGGGTGAAGCCGAAGAAGATCAGCGTCGGCTTGCCCTTGAGATCCTTGTCGGTGACGGTCTGGCCGGACTGGTCGGTGAGCTGGAACGGCCCGCCGATCGCGGCCGGCGCTGTGACGCTGCGCAAGCCTCCGACGGCCCACAGCATGATGACCAGGCCAACCGCCAGGCTGGCGGCAAAGGCGGCAAAGATCACCAGCGGGCGGGTGGTTTGGGGCATGATGCGAGGGCGTCCTTGTCGGTCAGAAGCAGGCTGAGATGCCGGCGGCGATCATCTCGAAGAACACCGTGGACCCGTAATGGAACCAGAGTGCGGCAGCGGCAAGCAGGGCAAGACCGCCGATAGCCGCGGCGCCCCAGAGGATCACGGACGCCACCCGGCCCTGTGGCGCGGCGACGAGCTGTGGCTGGGCTGAGACCGGCTGAACCATCCGGTTCAGATAGGCCGGGTTCCGACAGGCGGCAAGCACAATGGCAGCCTGCCCGATCACGTCATGCGGAGGGTGCGCTGTTCAGTGCGAGGCCGGCTTGAGCACCGAGGCCTGGGCGTCGAGATAGCAGGGTTTGTAGAGCGCCTGCAGCTGCTTGCCGCGCAGGAAGATCATGTGTGGCGTCAGGCCGCCGCGCGCGTTGATCCATCTGCGCACCGCCGGCGGGTACATCGAATAGAGCATCTGGGTTGCTTCGGGATTGGTGACGGCGCGGCCATTGTCGCCGAAGTCCCAGGCGGCGTGGAAGCCGAGATTGGCGTGCGAGGTGACGCAGATCCGATCGCGAGGGACCGCGCCGAGCACGATGGTGCAGGCCGAGGCGCACAGACCGTCGATGATCACGGTCTCGCCCGACGTGCGCAGTCCCTGATATTTGTCGACATAGGTTCCGATCCGACCGCCGCGATCATCGGCGATCCTGACCACGGCGTGAGACGCCCCCATCCCCGCCAGCAGGAGAACCGCAGCGAGCAACCCCGTCATCAACTTCATTGGCCAGCCCCAGTCGAAACCGAATCTGTTTGTCTTGGTGATGCAGTGGAGGTGAGCGTGTTGCCAGACCGGAGTTTTGTCCAGCCAAGCGAAGCCGATCAAAACAAATTCAAATTGGGTGTTGCGCGCGCGCTGCAGTTGCTCACTCCAAGGTCCCAAACTGGAACAATCCGTCGCAGCCGCTTGATGCGCCACCGCCACAGGCAAGGGCCATCAAGAGCCATTTGGCGTTGACCGCACTCGATGACGCGGTCTTCAATCGCGCCGAGGCTGGGGGAGAATCGGAATGGCTGACGATGCAGATGTGATCGTGGTTGGCGGCGGACTGGCGGGACTTGTCGCCGCGACCGAGATCGCCGACGCCGGCAAGCGCGTCATCGTGCTCGACCAGGAAGGGGAACAGAACCTCGGCGGCCAGGCGTTCTGGTCGTTCGGCGGATTGTTCCTGGTCGATTCGCCGGAGCAGCGGCGGCTCGGCATCAAGGATTCCGCCGAGCTGGCGATGCAGGACTGGATGGGCACCGCAGGCTTCGATCGTGACGACGATCACTGGCCGCGCCAATGGGCGGAGGCCTATGTCGCCTTCGCCGCCGGCGAGAAACGCGACTGGCTGCGCGCGATGGGCCATCGCATCTTCCCGGTGGTCGGCTGGGCCGAACGCGGCGGCTATGACGCGATGGGTCACGGCAATTCGGTGCCGCGCTTTCACGTGACCTGGGGCACCGGCCCCGGAATCGTCGAGCCGTTCGAGCGGCGTGCGCGCGAGGCCGCCAAAAATGGCCGGCTGATCTTCAAGTTCCGCCATCGCGTCGATGCGCTCAACATTACCAACGGTGCCGTCGACGGCGTCAGCGGCGCGATCCTGGAACCGACCGATGTCGAGCGCGGCAAGAGCTCCTCGCGTAAAGTCGTGGGCGATTTTTCCCTTCGCGCACAAGCCGTGATCGTCGCCTCCGGCGGCATCGGCGGCAATCATGATCTGGTGCGGCAGAACTGGCCGAAGCGGCTCGGCGAGCCGCCGAAGTTCATGATTTCAGGCGTGCCCGAGCATGTCGACGGCCGCATGATCGGCATCACCGAGGCCGCCGGTGCACGGCTGATCAACCGCGACCGGATGTGGCACTACGTCGAGGGCATCCAGAACTGGAACCCGATCTGGCCGCGGCACGGCATCCGGATTCTGCCGGGGCCGTCGTCGCTGTGGTTCGACGCATCAGGCAAGCGCTTCCCCGCGCCCCTGTTCCCGGGCTCAGATACGCTGGGGCAACTGCACCACATCATGAGCACCGGCTACGATTATTCCTGGTTCATCCTGACCCAGAGCATCATCAAGAAGGAATTCGCGCTGTCAGGCTCCGAGCAGAATCCCGACCTGACGGGAAAAAGCTGGCGCATGACGATCAAGCGCGCCACCAACAAGGGCGCGCCGGCGCCCGTGGAGGCGTTCAAGCAGCACGGCGCCGATTTCATCGTGCGCGACAATCTCGCCGACCTCGTCGGTGCGATGAACACGCTGGTCGGCAACGATCTCTTGAAGCTCGATTACATCAAGATGCAGATCGAGGCGCGAGATCGCGAGATCGCCAACCCCTTCGTCAAGGACGCGCAGGTGATGAACATGCACAATGCGCGCCGCTATATCGGCGATAGATTAATCCGCACCGCCAAGCCGCACCGCATCCTCGATCCCGACCACGGCCCGCTGATCGCGGTGAAACTCAACATCCTGACCCGCAAGACGCTCGGCGGCTTCGAGACCGATCTCGATACGCGCGTGTTCGGCAATGACCGCCAGATCATCCGCGGCCTGTATGCGGCCGGCGAAGCGGCAGGCTTCGGCGGCGGCGGCGTGCACGGCTATCGCTCGCTGGAAGGCACGTTCCTGGGCGGCTGCCTGTTCTCGGGAAGGAATGCCGGACGCGCGGCGGCGAAGGCGGTGGGGTAGGTGGTGTACCTATAAACCGGCGGCGTCATGTGACTGGTGACTACGTCCGCTTTGCTCCTATAGCGACCAAGTGCGGTGGGCAACGCAGTATGTTCGCGATGGGCCAGTAGCGGTCATGCGCCGCGTTCGAGCAGAATACTTTCTTTGGCGCGATCGAAACGGTTGGTGTTTCAGTCGTCGATAACAAAGTTAGGATCGTCTAAGTATGCATAAGAAACTGAAACGGGAGGTGGCGCGCCCGGATCTGCCAAATGGGTCAGAACACGAAGCATCGCGTTTGGCATGTGCGATGGGCTAACGACGACATTTCCATGAAGTATTCTGAAACGACTAGCGTCGCAGAATCGATATATTTCCCAAAGCACGGAGTGAGGTCCTTGGCGGGAGACGTGGCTCAGGCCAAATAGGCATGGTTGACCAAAGCCTTGCTTTTCGTAGTCGCGCTGAGTCCCGTCGCCAAACCACACGTCCCATCGCGTACGAAGATTCTTCGAGACGATGTAATCGCCCGCAAAAATCGCGATATCATTCACGACGTTGAGGCCAAGATACTTTCCGGCCCAGGCAGGTTCGTAATCTGCCAATGCACTTATAGTATCACCTCCGGCCGGAACGAGGTGGCCGCCGTAGCGATAGACCCAGGCGTCGAGTATGGACAATACTTCCGCGGAAAAGCGCAACTCGACCGAAAACGTTCTCAAATATTTGGCGAGGTATTCCAGACGAAGCGCTTTGTTTTCCAGAAAGTACTCATAGTTCGTCTCGATCTCCCGTTTCGCGAGTACGAGCTCACTGTCGTGAAAAGGCGGAGAATAAATCGGATAATCCCGCAAGCCACGCCAAACGCGGCGATGGTCGATCAGGTTTCTCAGAACTCTCACAATCACTTTCCAGGTAGACCGGTGGAACCTATGCCACGATACCGAGAAGGTCGAGACCTACGCAAGCCTTCCAGATCGAGCGATCCGCTAAGGGTAATTCGCGTCGGTTTGCTCGTCCGCCGATGACTTCCGGTATACTCAAGCAAACGGACATTCCGAGGCCGCGCCGGCGTGTCTCAAACGAGCCAACATGCGACATCGCACGCTCGGTTTCGATATAAAAGAGAACGCCAACTGAGGCGGCCTTACTCATTCACGAGATCAATGCCTCTGTCGCTCAGTGCCATTATGAGGGCCTCGATGTCTTTCGGATCGACCTCCGCAGGCTGATCAATCAAATCGTTGATTTGATCGAAGGTCACAAAGCAAGTCTTTCCACCCAACTCGACGGCTTTCCGGACCAATTCTGACCAATCCATCTAGCTCTCCTGAATTTAGGACATTGCCTCTACCCATGGGCTCGAGAGTCGGTTTTTCAAATCATGCCACTACGAAATAAAACCAAGCCACTACGCTCGGGAACAGGCCAGTACCCGGGTCGCACATCGGAACAGATTGGCAACTGCAGAACCATTCCCGAACACGGCGGATACCGAGCCGACTTCTGTTCAGAGTCATTTTCGACGGTTTCAGCGAGATTGTCGGCTGGCTGATGTCCGCTTCTACCCCGTAAGCGTCCAACCGGGGCCTGCCCGGAGCGTTGCGTCTAGCCAGACCATGTGATGCAAGCTTCCAAACTGGGGGCTCGAACCGTGCGTTACGAACTCGCCGATCATGAATGGCAACCGCGAAAGAGCTGCCCCTCTCCGGGCGCCTGCACGATTTCGGAATATTAGAAGAATATCGCTGAGTTGCCCGACGTGTCAAGTCGCCTGGTCGAACAGTCGCCTGGTCGAACGCCGGCCACCGCCGGCTACTTTGCATGGGGTTGTTTTCGATATTTTGGCAACGCGCTCCTGCGACGGCGCTTGCGGAGGAGGGTGCACAGAGGTTTCGGCCAGACCGATCCAACCTGATTTCAATTTATCTCCCCTCACCTCTCATCCGCCTCCGCACTGAGGAAGCGAACGCCGAACGGTTCGGCGTTGGCCTCGCCCCAATCGTACAGCGCCTGCAGCATCGGCTTCAGCATCTCGCCGCGCTTGGTCAGGCTGTAGCGCGAGTTGCTGCCGGCGCGCTCGTGCTTGACGAAGCCGGCGTTGCAGAGATCGCGCAGACGCTCGGTCAGGACCTTGTCGCTCAATGACGGGATGTCGTGGCGCAATTCGCCATAACGCATCGGGCGGATTTTTAGCCGGCTCAGGATCACCGTCTTCCATTTGCCGCTGAGCTGATCGATCGAGAATTCGACCGGGCAACCATATTTGCGCTTGGTCTTGCGTATCATCCCGCTCTCCCGCGGCACTTTCCATCTGGTTCGTTGAGGGCCGCCATCGATCCATCTAAGCACGCTTGCGCGGGTTGGGGAGAACTTAGGGATCATTACAAGGCATGACAGAAGACAGTTCCGCCGAGGCCGCGCGCGATGCGCGCACGACGCACCCACGCATCGTCGTCACACGCAACGGGCCTTACCAACCAGACCCCGGCATTGCGATCGTCGATCACCTCGGTGTGCCGATCGCAGCCGAGACGCCGGTCAGGCTCTGCCGCTGCGGGCAATCACAGACAAAACCGTTCTGCGACGACAGCCACATCAGGCGCGGCTTCACCGACGCCAAGGATCCGCGGCGGGTGCCCGACAAGCTCGATGTCTATGCAGGACAGCAGGCGTTCGTATCAGACAACCGCGGTACCTGCGCGCATTCCGGCTTCTGCACCGACCGTCTCAAATCGGTGTTTCATCTCGGCGAAGAGCCCTTCGTCACGCCGAGCGGCGCGCGGCTCGATGATCTCGTCAACGCGGTGCGCAAATGCCCGTCGGGCGCGCTTGGCATCGGCATCCGACCCGCGCGCGATGCCAACCTGTCTGATGTCAGCCGGCCGCCGCAGATCGAGGTGTCCAAGGACGGCCCCTATCGCGTCACTGGGCATGTCGAACTGGTCGATGAGGACGGCGTCCCCTTCGTACAGAACGCGGGCGCGTCGCAGGAGCATGTCAGCCTGTGCCGCTGCGGCTCGTCGCTGAACAAGCCGTTCTGCAGCGGGATGCATTGGAATGTCGAATTCCGCGATCCCGTTCCCGATCCATTGCGCGAGCCGACGCTGTTCGAATGGGCCGGCGGCTATCCGGCGCTGCTCGACATGACGCGGATCTTCTACAGCCGCTACGTGCCGGAGGACCCGCTGCTCGGGCCGCTGTTCGCGGAGATGTCGCCGGACCATCCTGAACGGGTCGCGGCCTGGCTCAGCGAGGTGTTCGGCGGCCCGCGCTTCTACACCGAGCGCTATGGCGGCTATCGGCGGATGGTCTCGCAGCACATCGGCAAGGAGATCCAGCCGGTGCAGCGCGCGCTGTGGGCGACCTACATGGTGCAGAGCGCCGACGATGCCGGGCTGCCGTCCGATCCCGAATTCCGCGCCGCCTTCGTCGCCTATATCGAATGGGGTTCGCGGATCGCGATGGAGAATTCCGGGGCGGGCGCCAAGCCGCCGCCGAACATGCCGGTGCCGCGATGGTGGTGGGTCTGCAACGCGACACCAGGCACGCGGCCATCCGCGCTCGCCGACAACGCACAGACCACGAACGACGCTGATCCGGCATTGCCCGGCCCCGATGAAGACGTGCAGTTCGAGCAGCACATCCGGCCGCTGTTCCGGCCGATGGACCGCAACTCGATGCTGTTCGCCTTTGACCTCTGGAAGGAAGAGGATGTCAGCAGGCATGGTGAGCAGATCCTGGCACGGCTGCAGGCCGGCACCATGCCCTGCGATGGCGCCTGGCCGGCCGAGCGGGTGGCGCTGTTCGCACGCTGGGCCAGTGCGCTGAATCCGTCAGCCTGATCGGGAAGCAGCACCTCCGGCGATTGGAGCCGCGGCGCAATTCCCGCCATTCGGACCAGGTTTTGACAACGCGATTGCGCCGAGGCGACCTCGGTGCAATTTCGATCGATTTCGTGAAGCGGCTTGCAAAATGCGCAGTGGCGGCGGTCGTCCTGACGCGCTAGAGAGTGCCGGCCATTCAAGTGGAGAATTAAATGAGCATTCAGCGTTTCGAAACCGGCCCGCGCATGAGCCAGGTCGTCGTGCACGGCAACACCGTCTATCTCGCCGGCGTCGTCGCCGGCAAGGCCGCCGGCGGCAGCGTCACCGACCAGACCAAGGACATCCTGTCGATCATCGACGGTCACCTGGCGAAGGCCGGCACCGACAAGTCGAAGCTCCTCAGCGCGACGATCTACATCACCGACATGAAGACCTTCCCCGAGATGAACGCGGCGTGGGACGGCTGGGTCTCGCAAGGCAACACGCCGGCGCGCGCCACCGTCGAGGCCAAGCTGGCGGCCCCGCAATACAATGTCGAGATCATGGTCGTCGCGGCGAAGTAAGCGCGACCGTTTCAGATCATCTTGAAAGAATGGCGCGGCAGCCGATGGCTTCCGCGCCATTTTGTTTGACACAATCTTGTTCAGGCAGCGCGCGCGGCGCTCTTCTCCGCCTCGACCTTGCGCGCAAACAGCCATCGGAAATAGGTCAGCGGCGCGTCGGCGCCAATCGCAAGCAGCTGGTAGTTCGGATCGGCGTCGAGCACCTTCTGCTGCGCCTCGATGATGTCCTTGTCCTCGTTGAAGGCCTCCTCGAGGGAGTGCCGCAGCGACAGCGCGATGTTCGGGTTGTCGATGTCGAAATCGTGCAGGTAATTCCAGAAGAAATGCGTGGTCGAGCGCGTCTCCGGCGTCATGAACTGCGCGTTGCGGTACTGCCGCGTGCCCGGGACCTGGACGCCCTTCTCGACGCCCTGCCCTGCGGGCGCGAACGTCGTGTCGAGCGTGAAGATACCGGGAATCCTCATGTGGCCGACGTTGCGGCGGTCGATCGTGTCGGTTTTATTCGAGATCACCTTCTTGTGGTACGGAGGCGGCTCGGCGCCCATGTGCCAGCGCTCGACACGGAAACCGTCATCCAGTTTCTCGATGGCAACCGGCTTGGTCTTGTAGGCGTATTCCTCGGAGCCGCCGAGCGTGGTGGTGTGCACGAAGGCGAGATGGGCGAAGTCGCTGAGATTATCGACGATCAGCAGCCAATTGGCCTTGTAGTGCATGTAGCCCGGCAGCCCCCGCCACCGGGGATCTTCGAGCGGCGGATAGTCGAGGATCAGCTTCGGATCGGCCTTCTCGGCATCACCGGTCCAGATGAAGATCATGTTGTAGCGCTCGACCACGGGATAGCTGCGCACGCCGAGCTTGGCGGGAATGACATCCTGGCCGGGAATCTGGATGCACTTGCCATCGGCGGCGAACTTCATGCCGTGATACATGCACCTGATGTCGTCACCCTCGACCCGCCCCATCGACAGCGGCGCGGCGCGATGGCAGCAGCGGTCGTCGAGCGCGACGACCTGCCCGCTTGCGCCTCGATAAAGCACGATCGGTCGTTCCAGGATGGTGCGCGCGACCTTCTTGCCGTCGATCAGCTCGTGATTCCACGCCGCCACGTACCAGGCGTTGCGCAGGAAAATTCCGTCGTCGTCAGCCATGTCACCCTCCCGATGCAATATTCGTTGCAACGAGCTTTAGGTGATCGCGGTCATCCCGATAACCCGATTTGGCTGGACACACTGTACAGGTGGATGGACAATCAGCCATGGAGTGGCGCGACTGGGAGCTGTTTTGCGAGGTTGTCGAGCATGGCGGCTTCACGGCTGCCGCGCGCGTGCTCGGGCATCCCAAATCGAGCCTCAGTGCTGCGGTGCAGCGACTGGAGGCCAATCTCGGGCTGCGCCTGATCGAGCGCACCACGCGGCATTTGCGGCTGACCGATTCAGGCGAAACCATCTATCGCAAGGTGCGCCCGCTGTTCACAGCGCTGCACGACACCCACAGCGAGGCGCTGGCGATGAGCAGCGCGGTCGCCGGCACGCTGCGCATCAAGGCGCCTTACGAATTCGGTGCGCATCACGCCGGTCCGGTCGCCTGCGATGTGATGAGCCGCTATCCGGACCTCGCGATCCGGATCGATGTCGAGCACGACATCGTCAATCCGATCACCGAGAATTACGACATCGTGTTTGCGATGCTGGAAGCGCCGCTGCCGTCCGCCGGCATCGTGATCCGCCGCGTCTTCACCCTCGAGCGCGGCCTGTTCGCGGCGCCTTCGCTGCTGGAGAGATTCGGCGAACCGCGCACCCTGGAGGAATTGAGGAAGTTGCCGCTGCTGACCGGCCCCAGCGATCCACCATGGGCGATCACCGCGCCCGGCGGAGCGGTCGAGCATCTCGCAGTCGACAAGGCGCGCCTTACCAGTTCGAACGCGCATGTCCGCCTGCAGGCGGCGCTCGCCGGCCACGGCGTGCTGCGGGTGACCGCGAGTTATACCCGCGCCGCAGTCGCGTCCGGTCAGCTGCTGCGGCTGCTGCCCGACCATGCCTGCGAACCCTTGAACGTGCATGCGCTGCTGCCGGCGCGGCAATATGTCCCGGCCAAGGCGCGCTGCTTCCTCGACGCGATGGAGGCGCACGCGCGCGGCGATCCCGAGGCCTATATCAAGCCGTAGCCTGCGTTGTGATCACGCGCAGCATGACGTGCGAGGTAATCGAACGTCACCGGCAAACCTTCGATAGTCGTGACAGCCGAACAGTCCGGCGCCATCGAAGGAGAGAACAATGACCGACCACGCCAGCATCGCCCGCAGCTATATCGACCTCTGGAACGAGCGGACGCCGAGCCGGCGCCGCGAGCTGCTGAGCGAAAGCTGGACCGCGGATGCACGTTATCTCGACCCGCTGATGAGCGGCGACGGCCATGACGGCGTCGACGCGCTGATCGCGGGCGTGCAGCAGAAGTTTCCCGACTTCCACTTCAAGCTGATCGGCGAGCCCAATGGTTACGGCGACCATGTCCGCTTCTCCTGGGGCCTTGGCCCCGATGGCGTCGACAGCCCGATCAAGGGCACCGACTTCGCCGTGCTGAAGGACGGCCGCATCAGGAGCATCACGGGCTTCCTCGACCAGCTGCCGGGCGCCTGAGCTTCGGCCAGCCGCTTCCACACCGGCGATGTCGCTGATAGTGTTCCCGGAACAAATCGGGAGGACACCATGAAGGCCGATTCCGCCTTCACGACGTCTGCTATCAGCGACATCACGCCGGCACTGCTGGCGATCGGCCGCGACGGCTTTCCGCAGGCGCTGATCGGCGCGCTGCGGCGTGTCGCCGATGTCGGCCACTGCATGGTGTTCTCGTTCGCAGGCCCGCGCTCCGCCGCATGCCTGCTCGACGTCGGCAATATTCCGACTGGCCGCGACCTCGGCATCGCCTATTCCGAGCATTTCCACCGGACCGACCCGAACCGCGATGCCGTGTTCGAGGGGCAGGCGCGCACAGCGCCGATCGTGCTGCCGGCCTTTGCCCGCCGCATGTACAGCGACAGCTATCGCAAGATGTTCTTCGACGATTCCGACATCGTCGACAAGTTCGCGTCCGCGATCTGGGTCGACGACACCTGCTTCTATGTGAATTTCTACCGCATCACTGAGCAGGGCCGTTTCACGCGCGACCAGATCCAGCGCCTGACCGCGGTCGCGCCGGCGGTGAGCGCGGCGGTGGCGCGCCACTTCCAGCGCGACGCGGTGCCGGACAGCGATCCGATGGGCCGCCTGAAGGCCCTGTTCGCAACCGCCGAGCCGTTCACGATCCTGACCGGACGCGAGAAGGAGGTGTGCCTGCGCATCCTCTCCGGCCTCAGCTCCGAAGCGATCGCGGCCGAGCTCGGAATCGGGCTGCATTCCGCCCTCACCTACCGCAAGCGCGCCTATGACAAGCTCGGCATCTCCTCGCAGAACGAGCTGTTCGCCATCGCACTGCGCCTCATCGCATCGGCCCGCAGCCTGAACTGAGGCAGGCCGGTCTCGCGGACTCCGCCGCCGCACAGGTACGAGGAGCAATCCGGACACGTACGTCTGGATGTGACAAAGTGACAGAACTGCTTGTGACACTTGTTACATCATCTCTTTCTTTTGCATCCCGACAGCATGTCCTTTCCAGATGCGGCTGCTAGTCCTGTGAGATCGGTCGCCACGCGGATGAGCAGGAACTGAAGGGGCAGTCGCAGGTGCAAGCAGTCACGCAATTCAGGACAGCAAAGATATTAGAGCGCTCGCATTCGATGTGCAGGGCACCTGTGTCGACTTCTATGGGCCGGTTCTGCGCGCAGGCGCGGCCGCCAATCGAGACAAGGGACTGGCGATCGACTGGACGACGCTGCTGGCCGAATGGCGCGACCTGTACCGTGTGACACTCGATGCGGTGATAACAGGACAACGGCCATGGCTGCGAGTCGATCAGATCCATCGTGAAGCGCTGGACATCTTGCTGGAGCGGCGGAGCCTCGGCGGCGCTTTTACCCGGCAGGAGCGCGACGAGCTCAACCTGGTCTGGACCAGGCTCGATGCCTGGCCTGATACCGTCGAAGGGCTTTCCCGTCTGCGTCGCCGGTTTACGACGGCGACATTGTCTAACGCCGGAATGGCGGCGGTGGTGGCCGTCGCGAAGCATGCCAACCTGCCGTTCGACGCGATCCTGACAGCGGAGTTGGCAAGGAGCTACAAGCCCGCCCCGGCCGTCTACCAATTGACGGTCGATTTCCTCGGCTACAGGCCGGATCAAATCATGATGGTCGCCTGCCATAAATATGATCTGAGGGCCGCGCGAGACTTCGGCATGCGCACCGCATTCGTCGCGCGTCCGCTCGAATTTGGCCCCGATGCAAGGCCTGATGTGGCGCCGGAGAGCTGGTTTGACATCTACGCTGACAGCTTCACGGCGCTCGCCGACGCATTGGGCGCGGATTCCGTCGCCTGAGCTTGCCCGCTTGCTGTCCCAAATCATGGGGACAGACAGCGGTGGGTCGCTCGCCTATCCTGCATCAGGACAAGAGAGCCGAGCCGTGAGCACCGCGCCGCATTTCGACATCGACATACCTGCCTTCTGGCAGGACCCCTACCCGGCGCTTGCGCGGATGCGGAAGGAGGCGCCGATTGCCTTCGTCCCACAGCTTGGCAGCACCCTGCTGTGCCGCCGCGACGACATCTTCGTCTCGGAAAAGCAGATCGACGTGTTCTCATCGCACCAACCCGAAGGGTTGATGAACCGGCTGATGGGCCACAACATGATGCGCAAGGACGGCGATGCGCACATGAACGAGCGCAAGGCGATCTTTCCGGCGGTTTCACCCAAGACCGTACGATCGCACTGGACAGCGCAGTTCGAGGGACACGCAATGCGGATCCTCGACGAGCTGAAACCGGACGGCGTGGTCGATTTCGTGCAGGCCTTCGCGCTGCCGTTCTCGGCGGAATGCCTGAAGTCGATCACCGGCCTCACCAGCATGCGCTACCAGGACATGAACGCCTGGTCGCAGGGCATGATCGACGGCATCGCCAACTATACCGGCGATCCCGCGATCGAAGCGCGCTGCCACGCCGCGACTTCGGGCATCGATGCCGCGATCGACGACATGGTGCCGGTGCTGAGCAAAACACCCGACCTCAGCCTGCTCGGCGTCATGCTGCAATCCGGCATGCCGATGGACAGCGTGCGCGCCAACATCAAGCTTGCAATCTCCGGCGGCCAGAACGAGCCGCGCGATGCCATCGCCGGCACGGTGTGGGCGCTCCTCACCCATCCGGAGCAGCTCGCGCTGGCAACCAGCGGCGCGATCCCGTGGCTGCAGACCTTCGAGGAATACGCCCGCTGGATCTCGCCGATCGGCATGTCGCCGCGGCGGATCGCAAAGCCCTGGACGATCAGAGACATCGCGTTCGAACCCAACGAGCGCGTGTTCCTGATGTTCGGCTCGGCCAACCGCGACGAGAAGCATTTCGAAAGACCTGAAGCGTTCGACGTGCGCCGCGACGTGAGCAAGAGCATCGCATTCGGCGCCGGCCCGCATTTCTGCGCCGGCGCCTGGGCCTCCCGCGCCATGGTCGCCGACGTCGCGCTGCCCGCGATCTTCAAGCGGCTGAAGAACTTGCGGCTGATCGCGGATCAGCCGCCGCGGATCGGCGGCTGGGCGTTCCGGGGAATGGTGGACCTGCCGGTGACCTGGGACGCGTAAGGCGCACGCCGCCTACTGATGCCATTTGACCAACGGCAGATAGTGATGCGGCAATCGCATGGTGATGAGGTCCTTCCGGCGCACGACATTGGTCGGATAGGGCGTATCGAGGTTGGTGGTGTCGACGACCACCGACGCGACGCCTTCCTCATCGAGGATAGCCGATTCCTGCCGCGGGAAGGCGAAGCTGTCGGGACCGAACACGGCGCTCTTGCCCTGATAGCCCCGCGGCGGATCGAACACATTGGCGAAGGCGAAATAGAGGTTGTTCTCGCCGCCGCGGACCCGCATCGCGTGCCAGTGATAGGGATCGGCGCCTTTTGGGATCGGATAATTGTGCGGGATGGCCGTTCCCGCATGCGCGCCGGTAAAGACCCCGCGCAGCGCGGCGGGGCAGGCGACGATGTCGCACCCCTCCAGCGCCAATGAGCGAATGGCTTCCGGATACAGCGCGTCATGGCCGATCGCGAGCCCGACGCGCCCGATCGGCAAGTCGAACACCTTCCACTTGTCGCCGGCGCTGGCCCAGCCGGCGTCGCTGCCGCCGAGATGGGTTTTCCGATAGAAGCCAACCAAGCCTTCCGGCCCCGCCAGCACGGCGGTGTTGTAGACCTTGCCGTCGGCCGCTTCCGCGAGCCCCGCGACCAGATACATTCGAAGACGCATGGCGAGCCGCACGAACGCTGTCACCGCGGGCCCCGTCAGCCGCTCGGCCCGCGCCGCCGGCACATCCGGTCCGGTCAGCGACAGCTCGGGAAACACCAGCATGTCGGGCGCGTCGGCACCCCTGGCCTCCGTTGCAATCGCGCTGATGGCTGCGAGATTTTCGGCGGTCCCGCTCGACGGTGCAAATTGCGCAACCGCGAGAATGGATTTGCGGCCCGGTGGCTTGGGCTGATGGCCATAGAGCTTGAAAAAGTCGTTTGGATTCCAGGTGAAGCTGTTGGTCATCAGGCTGGTGTAGAGTTCGGGACGGCGTGCCTTGAAAACCTGCTCCGACAACACCTCGCGCTGCCTCGCCCGCGCCAGATCAATCGTGCCGTAGGCAACCGCATCGCCGCCATCGATCGAGGCCGACACCCGGCCATCGGGTTCGATGATGCAGCTTCCGCCGCTGAACTGCATGGTTCGCTCAAGTCCCCAGCGATTGCTCTCGATCACGTAGCATGCGTTTTCGAAGGCACGGTTGATCCAGTACGGCGCCGGTGTCCGTTCGGCCAGCCAGTTCGAGATGTGACAAATCACATCGGCGCCTGCGAGCGCCTCGATCCTGGCGGTCTCGAAGAAGTGCAGGTCCATGCAGATCAGGAGCGCGATGCGCCCGATCTCGGTATCGAACACCTCATGCGCGATGTCGCCGCTGACCGCCCATTTCGGCTCGGAGATATAGGGATGCGACTTGCGATGGCGCCCGATCACGCCATCAGGCCCGATCAGAACGGCGGTGTTGTAATAAAGATCGGTCGCCGCATCGACCTCGGGCATCCCGACCACGATGTAGCAGGCGTGTTGCGCTGCCAGTGACTGGAAGCGGTCGGTGGTCGGCCCCGGAATCGTCTCGACGAAGGGCTTCACCTCGGCACGATCGTGCCAGCAATAGCCGGTGGTGCCCATCTCGGGCGTCACGATGAGACGCGCGCCGGAAGCGGCTGCCTCTGCGCAGAGCGCCAGCAGGCGCTGGATGTTGCGCTCCTTCTCGAACATCGTCGGTTCGAACTGAACGGTGGCGGCCTTGAAAGTTGTCGTCGATGTCATGTTGCGTTGGCCTTTGAGGGCGGATCAATCATGTTGAGGTGAGGCGAGATAAAGACGGGCAGTCCGATAGAGCCTGGGCTGGGATCAAAACCCCTACCCGCCACGTGTCCGGTTGCGACATGACCGTTCACCCAACAAAAAGCACCCGTCCGTTGCCGGTCGGGAGCTGCCCCGCTCCAAAGGATATGATGATGTCCAGATTGGACCGGACGAAGCTCGCAGGTTCGTCCCATGAAGGCAAGCTGCCCAATGCTGCAAAAGCCGGCACGGAATGCTCACAAAACCGGCCCGCTGTCAGGCCGACGTCAGCTGCGCCCCGGATCACCCGTCGCGATCACTATCGGCCTCTCTTCTGCAGCGGTTGCGAGCGAGATTCCTTGTGTGCCGCGCCGTAACCCATGCGGCGATGAGCCCCGAAGGACTGTCACTCAAGTGTCATGAATCTATTTCAATCCGCCGTTATGGGTGGAAGTCCAGTAATTTGTGCCGTCATAAGGGATTAGCGATGAACCCGAACCATAATGGTAGCGCCCATAATGCCGCCCCTCACGATGAGGTCGCCGATGAGCATGCCGAGGAAGGCAACGGTGTGAGCAAGACGGTCGCGATTGTCGCCGTGGTGGCCGTCGGTGCTGCCGTGTTCGAAGCTGCCCTGCTTCCGGGACTTGCACTCGGCGTCGCCGCGGTCGCGGCTCCGAAATACCTGCCGAAGCTCGCCGGCGCACTCAACCCGCTGTTCAAATCCACCGTTCGCGGCACCTACAAATTCGCGCAGAAGTCGCGCGAGATGTTTGCCGAGGCGCATGAGCAGGTCAACGACATCGTCGCGGAAGTGAAGGCCGAAGGCGCGCAGGACGCCAAGGCTGCGGACGGCCGGGCTCCGTCGGCGGCCTGAGCCGCACAAGACCGCGCATAGGGCGAGACAGCTGAGAGAGCTGTCTCTGCGACGTGGACGGCGGCGCTGCAAGCAATTGCGCTTGACGATGGCGGCATTTGTGCCCGACGCCGGCTCCCGAGTTGCCAGAGGACTGCGATGACCAAGATGAAGCTGCAGATTGCGCATCAGGTTCCCGGCCGGATTCGCATGAAGATACCGTCAGCCAAGGAAAACCCCGAGCTTCTCGAACAGATCAAGGAGACGTTCAAGGTCATTCCCGGCGTCGAGCAAGTCACGGTCAATCCTGCGACGGGAAGTGTCGTGCTGCATTACGACACCGACCGGCACGACGAGTTTCATGGCCGGCTGGAACATCACACCGGGGGTCACCACAAGCCGCCGGCCGACGAGATCGACGCGCTGGCGAGCAAGATCGAGCAGGAAGCCGAGTATCTCGCCGAGCATTCGCACGCCGCGAGAGTGATCGTCGATTTCTTCAAGGACTTCGATAACGGGATCAAGGTCGCCACCGGAAACGTGGTCGATCTGAAAATCCTGCTCGCCACCGGTATCGCGGGCTTCACCATCTTCGAGGTCGGCGCCAGTGCGGCGACGCCGGTCTGGGTCACGCTGGCGGTTTTTGCACTCAACCACATGATCCAGTCGAACATGGCCGAGGCTGCGGAAGCGGAAGCGGAACCGGCGCGCGCTACGGCCTGACCGCCACCGGCGAGAGTGCAACCTCATGGACTTCTGCTTCCGACATTCGATGCCAGGCCGCCTTCGCCTGAGCATCCCCGCGCTCGGACAGAGCCGCCGGCTGGGCGAGGCCTGCCTGGCGTGGTTGAAGGCGCAGGACGGCGTCAGGAGCGCGCGGATTAATTACGACTGCGCGAGCCTCGTGCTGGAATACGATCCGGCGCAGGAGCAACGGCTCCTGCTGCTGCTCGGGCATTTCAAGAGCATGAGCCTGGCTGAGCTCAAGGCCTTGAGCAGCCGTGCCGCGCAGGACGCGGTTGCGCCACACGCCGGCGCGCCGGAGGTCTCGAAGCGGTCGCCGCTGACGCTGCCGACGCTGTCGTTGGTCATGGCCTTCAGCGCCAATCCGGTGGTCATGGCGATCAACATGCCGCTGATGCTCTGGAACGCGATCCCGATCGCCAAGCGGGCCTGGAAGGTCTGGTCGAACGAAAGCCGGCTCAACATCGACGTGCTCGATACGCTCGCGATCTCAGCGTCGATGCTCCAGGGCAACCCGCTGGCGGGCTGCATCGTCACCTGGCTGATCAAGCTCGGCGACTGGATCCGCGACCTCACCGCGGCGGGTTCGCGGCGAGCCATCAACGAGCTGCTGGAATTCCAGTCGAAGACGGCCTGGGTGCTCCGCGACGGCAATGTCGTGTCGATTCCCGCCATCGAGCTGCAGACTGGCGATATCGTCGTGGTGTATCCAGGCGAGATGATCCCGGTCGACGGCGAGATCCTCGAAGGCTCCGCCACCATCGACCAGAAGACCATCACCGGTGAAGGCCTGCCGGTGCATCGCGGCAAGGGTGAAGCCGCCTTCGCCGCGACTGTGATCCGCGAAGGCCAGATCACGCTGCGGGCGCTGCGCGTCGGGTCCGCCACCACCGCCGGCCAGATCGTGCATCTGATCGAATCCGCGCCGATCGGCGACACAAGGATGCAGAACCATGCCGAGCGCTTCGCGGACCGGCTGGTGACGCCGACGCTGGCGCTCGCCACCGGCACCGCGATGGTCTCCGGCGACTTCAACCGCTTCCTGTCGCTCGTGATCGTTGACTACGGCACCGGCATCCGCGTCGCTGCGCCGACCTCGGTACTGTCCTCAATGACGCTGGCCGCCCGGACCGGCATGATCATCAAGAGCGGCGGCCACATGGAGAAGCTCGCCGGGATCGACACGATGGTGTTCGACAAGACCGGCACCCTGACCCATGGCACGCCGGCCGTCATCGACGTGATCTCCTATCAAAGGAATATCACGCCGAACCATTTGCTCGGGCTTGCCGCAGCAGCGGAGACCAAGCTGCAACACCCGGTCGCCGAGGCGCTGCGCACCCGGGCACGGCAGTTGGCCGTCAACATCCCGCCCTGCAACGAGACGACCTATCGCCTCGGCCTCGGCGTCGAGGGTCAGGTCAACGGCTATTACCTCCATGTCGGCAACCAGCGCTTCATGCGCGAGAGCGAGATCGCGGTCGGCGCGGCCGTGCATGATCGCGCCGCGCTGGACGAGCGCGGCTATTCGAGCCTCTACATCGCGGTGGACGGCAAACTGGCGGGCCTCGTGCCTTACTCCGACGAGATCCGCGCCGAGAGCCGTGCCGTGATCCAGCGGCTGCATGCCCTGGGCGTCAAGAACAGCATCATGCTGACCGGTGACAACGCCGTCGTGGCGCGCGCCGTCTGCAACAGGCTGGGGCTGACCGAGCACTTCGCGGACATGCTGCCGGCCGATAAGGCGAGTGTCATCCAGGAGCTGCAACGCAAGGGACACCGGGTCGCCATGGTCGGCGACGGCATCAACGATTCCCCTGCGCTGAGCTTCGCCGATGTCGGGATCGCGATGAAGCACGGCGCCGAGGTCACGCACGAATCCGCTGACGTCATCCTGATGGAGGATTCGCTGTGGAAACTCGTCAAGGCCGTCGAGATCTCGCAAGGCGCCGTCAGCCTGATCCGGCAGAATTACGCCATCGTCGCGGCGCTCAACACCCTGGCGCTTGGACTGGCGTTGCCCGGCGGCCTGATCACGCCCGAGATGACGGCGCTGATCAGCAACGGCTCGGCCATCCTGGCGAGCCTGAACGGCATACGGCCAATTCTGCGGTATCGATGAGCCAGGATGTCACCCAGCTTGTTCTCCCTCCAGGCGATCACGCCGCGCTGAAAGTCGCCGTCAAGGCGCTCGAGAGCCCCAATCTGGCGGCGAAGATCGCCGACTATGCCGGTATTCCCGTCAATCGCGTGCTGAACCTGCTGCCGAAGGCCGCCAACCGCCAGCTCAGCGGTCTGGTGCGTTCGGCGGTCCTGACCGGGCTGGAGGTTGCCGTCGATACACTGAACGAGAAGCCGCCGCCTTCGCCCGCTGTTGGATTCTCGTCGTTCCTTGCCGGGGTGACCGGAGGGGTGAGCGGCCTGTTCGGCTTCGGCGCGCTCGCAGTCGAACTGCCGCTGACGACCACCCTGATGCTTCGTGCGATCGCCGAGATCGCCCAGCACGAGGGCGAGGACCTCTCGAAGCTCGAGGCGCGGCTGGCCTGCCTCGAGGTCTTCGCCTATGGCACAAAGAAAACCGGCGAGGGTGTCGATGTCGGCTATTACGCCGCGCGGGCGCTGATCAGCAAATACACCAGCGACGCGGCGGCCTACATCCTCGAGCGTGGCGCGGTGGATGCCTCCGCGCCCGTGATATCCAATCTCGTCAGTGAGATTGTCTCACGGTTCGGCCTGGTGGTGTCGGACAAGGTTGCTGCCGGCGCCGTGCCGATCATCGGCGCGGTGTTCGGCGCGACCGTCAACGTCATCTTCATGGATCACTTCCAGAAAATCGCGAAGGGGCATTTCACCTTGCGCAGGTTGGAGCGGGTCCATGGCAGCGCCACCGTGCGACATCACTATGCAGAGATCGCGGCCGGACTCTCGGCGCGGAGCGTCGCGACCGCAGCAGGCGCCGGATAGCAGTGAATAGCGACGTCGTGCTCCCGCATGAGGACACCAGGCTGCGTGATCTGCGCCGCATGCGCGCCCTCGCCACCTCGCTGCTCGTGCTCATGTTCCTGCTGTTCGTGGCGACCTCGATGCTGCAGGCGCAATGGCCGTGGCTGGTTTATCCGCGCGCCTTCGCCGAGGCCGGGATGATCGGCGCCTGCGCCGATTGGTTCGCCGTCGTCGCGCTGTTTCGTCATCCGCTCGGGATTCCGATTCCGCACACCGCGATCGTCCCGCAGAGCAAGCAGCGCATCGCGATCGCGCTGGGACGTTTCGTCGCCAACAACTTCCTGTCGCCGCGCGTGGTCGGCGATCGCATCCGGGACGTCGACATCGCCGGATGGGCCGCGCAATGGATCGAGCGGCCGTCGAATGCCCACAGCGCCGCGCAGCGCGCAGTGTCGACGCTGCATCAGGCCTTGCAGGCCACGCCGACCGACGACGTCAATGCTTTCCTGACCCGCCGGACGCGGGAGGGGCTCGCCACGCTCCAGGCAGCGCCGCTCGCCTCGCGCCTGCTGTCGCTGTTGTGGGCACATGGCGACGCACAGGCGCTGATCGAGCGGCTGGTCGTCTCGGCGAGTTCGGCGCTCGCCAACAACAGGGACACGATCCGGAAGAAGATATCGCAGCGTTCCTATCGGTTCATGCCGAAATGGGTCGACGGCATGGTCGCCGACCGGATCATCAATGGCGTCAGCCAGACCCTGGACGAGATGCGCGAACCGAACCATCCGTGGCGCATCGAGCTCAAGGCCGAGGTCGAGCGCATGATCGACCGGCTTGCGACCGATCCCGAGTTCCTCGCCCGCGGCGAGGAGCTGAAGCAGCGGCTGCTCGACAATCCCGCCGTGATCCGCCAGATCGACGCGATGTGGGGCGCGATCGAGACACGGCTGAACTCCGCCGTGACATCGGCAACCCTGGCCGAGGCGATCGAAACGGCTTTGACGTCGGTCGCCGCGCGGATCGGCGACGACCTCGACTTGCGCGACCGGATCAACCGTTGGCTTCGTGTTGCAGCACTTCGCGCCGTGGCATCGCGACGGCAGGAGATCGCCGCCTTCATCCGGAAAGTGGTCGAGAACTGGGACACCGAGACGCTGATCATGCGAATCGAATTGCAGGTCGGCCGCGACCTGCAATTCATCCGGATCAACGGGACCGTCGTGGGCGGCCTCGTCGGCCTCCTGATCTTTTCCGTATCGCAGTGGTTCTAGCGTCAAATTTTGACGCGTTTTCTTTACGCGAACCGGGATCCACTTCGCTCGAAAACGCTCTGACGCGCCCCGATCAGGGAAAGCGAATTCGAAGCAGGGGCAACTGCGCGAGCCTGTCGAACAGATTGGCCGCTCTGCTTGCGACCAGGGCAAGGCAGCCGAGGATGAAGTGGCGGCGGGTCAGGCACACACCGCGGTCCACGAATCCCAGACGCACAAGACGCGGTTCGGGAAGAGCCTGCTCACGGAGGGCGGGAAGAGATGTCATGGAGCATCAGCCGATGGGAAGAAGGATTTCCGGCGCAGCGGTCATCCGTTCGATCGTGTCGTCGAAAGAGAGGCAGTCGGGATTTTCGCCGGGCATCCGGCGCAATGTCTCGACGAGCTCTTCCTGCTCCAGCAGCAATGAGCGCCCGTCGCGCAAGCTGGCATAGGCGGCCCATGGCACGAATTTGGTGAACGGAAACGGAAATCCCTCGCGCGGCGACACGTCGATATTCACTCCGGAAACGAACAGGACGTTCTTGGTGCGGAACGCCGGCTCACGCAAAATGCTCCGGTAAGTGCGATCGAACTCGGCCTGGGTGACGAAGCGGGCAGCATCCAGCGCCGGATTCGGCGACGTCACCAGATCAGGCATGACCGGGCCGAGCGCCGTTTCAAGGATGTCATGGCCTTCGGGGCCTTCAGCGGGCACGCGACGGAAATGAAACAGATCGGAGGACAGCGCCGTCCCGATCGGCGCAGGCTTCTCGGGGAAGCCGCCCTCGCCGAGGCGTTCGCGCAGCACCTCGCTGGCGCGAAAGACCTTTGACGTGCTGAGCACGCTGAGCGGCCGAAGCGGCGTTTCGACCAAGCGGTCGAGCCGGAGAAAGAGACCCTCGCTGCGGCCGTCGTCCAGATACTGGTTGTCGATCTGGACAACCGGCTCGCCGCCGAGCCGGCCACACTGCACCTGCCGGCAGGCGTGCGCGTATTCGTCCTGATACCAGTGCAGAACGCTGCAAAGCTTTCCGCAGCAATCTCCGAACCCACAGCCTTCGGTGCGGTGGCGCTGGTAGACGCCGAACCGGCCATCGTCGGGATCGTAACCGACATGGCTGGCCTGGATGATGACCAGATCCTCGCCATGATGAGCATAGGGCCCGTGGCGGTTGATCGCGACCTTGCCGCCGACGCGGCCATGGTCGAACGGAAACGTTCCGAAATGCTGGACCAGCAGCATGACCGGATAGCCCTGGCTCTCATCCGAGCAGAACGCCCGCGACGGCATCATGCGCTGGCGCTCGAAGCCGAGCGAACGGCAATAATTATAGAGCCGCGGAACGAAATGGCTGTAGCGCATCGCAAAGGAGCCAATCCGGAAGGTGTCGATCATCCGTTGTCTGCCTGAGCGATCCGCTGCGCCGTTTCCCGAATTGGCGTGCGGGCACGATCCCGCCGCCCTTGCCGGACGGGAACGGTAGATTCCGTTGTTGACAGTTATGTGAATGCGGCGCGGGTCAGCGCCCCCAGCGCAGCACGACCGGATCGAGCGTGCGCGCGATCTCGATCAGGCCGGCCCGGGTGGCCGGGTGCAGCGGCTGCAGCGGATGGCGCACCATGTCCGACTTGATGACGCCGCCCTCGCGCATCAACACCTTGCAGGCCTGCAGCCCGCATTGGCGGTTCTCGTAATTGATCAGCGGCAGCCAGCGCGCATAGGCCCGCACCGCCTCATCGCGGCGGCCGGCGAGGAATGGATCCATGATCTGGCGGATGCCGTCGGGATAGCCGCCGCCGGTCATCGCGCCGGTGGCGCCGGCATCGAGATCGGCCATCAGCGTGATCGCCTCCTCGCCGTCCCACGGACCCTCGATGGAGCTACCGCCCTTCTCGATCAGGCTGCGCAGCTTGTTTGCCGCCATCGGCACCTCGATCTTGAAGTAGCTGATGTTGGCGAGCTCCTTCGCCATCCGTGCCAGGAAGTCGACCGAGAGCGGCGTGCCCGCGACCGGTGCATCCTGGATCATGATCGGAATGCTGATGGCATCCGACACCACGCGATAGAATTCGTAGATGCTGGGCTCCGGCACCCGAAAGGTCGCGCCGTGATAGGGCGGCATCACCATCACCATGGCCGCACCCGCGGCTTCCGCCTGACGGCTGCGCGCGGCGCACACCGAAGAGGAGAAATGCGTGGTCGTGACGATGACGGGGATACGGCCCGCGACATGATCCAGCACCGCATGCATGACGGTGTCGCGCTCGGCATCGGTCAGCACGAATTGCTCGGAGAAATTGGCCAGGATGCAGATGCCGTGCGAGCCGGCATCGATCATGAAATCGATGCAGCGCCGTTGCCCGTCGAGGTCGAGATTGCCGTTGGCGTCGAAGATGGTCGGCGCCACGGGGAAGACGCCGCGATAGGGACGCTGTGCCGGGGATGTCATGTCAAAACCTCGCTCGCGATCTGTCACACCTTGCGGAACGGCAGCGGCGGCCCGTCGAGCCTGCGCAGGCCGGGTTCGCGCCGTTCCAACCACCAGCCATATTGCTTCGGCCAGGACGCGAATACTTCGCCGCTTCCGGTGCGAAGCGCAAGCTCGGCATGCAGCGGCCAGTTCGGATCGAACAGCGCCTCGCGGCCGATCGCGACCAGATCGGCATGGCCCTTCGCCAGGACGTCTTCCGCCTGCTGCGGATGCAGGATCAGGCCGACCGCGATGGTGGCGATATCGGCGGAGCGGCGGATCTCGTCAGCATAGGGCACCTGGAAACTATAGCCGCGCGGAATCCGCGCCGCGGTCGCAGAGCCAAGCAGGCCGCCGGAGGAGCAATCGATCAGATCGACGCCGCGCGCCTTGGCCTCGCAGGCAAACGCGATCTGGTCCTCAAGCTGTAACCCGCCATCGATGCCGTCAACCGACGAGATCCGCACCGACAGCGGCCGCTCCGCGGGCCAGGCGGCACGCACGGTTTCGATGACCTCGAGCGGATAGCGCATGCGCCCGGCGCGGTCGCCGCCATAGGCGTCGGTCCGGCGGTTCGACAGCGGCGACAGGAATGCGTGCAGCAGATAGCCATGCGCGCAATGCACCTCGACGAATTCGAAACCAGCTTCCAACGCGCGCAAGGTGGCGCGGCGCCATTGCTCCCGCAGCGCTGTGAGTTCGGCCACTTCGAGCGCGTGCGGCGTCAGCCAGCCCTCTTCCATCGGGATCGCGCTCGGTGCCACCGTCCGCCATGGCAGATCGCCGCGGGCGCGGTCGGAATCGTCAAGCACGGCATTGCCGTACCAGGGCCGCTGCATGCTGGCCTTGCGGCCGGCATGCGCGAGCTGGATCGACGGCACGGCGCCATTGTCTTTCAGGAACGCGGCGATGCGCTCCAGCGGCGCGATCTGCTCGTCGTTCCAGATTCCGACATCGCCATGGGTGATGCGACCCTCGGCGGTCACAGCCGCGGCCTCGACCATCACGAGCCCGGCGCCGCCTTGCGCGAATTTGCCGAGATGCACGAGATGCCAGTCATTGGCGAGGCCATCGATCGCCGAATACTGGCACATCGGCGAGATCAGGATGCGATTCCGGGATGTCACACCGCGAAGCGTGATCGGCTGAAACAAAAGCGGCTGCGACATCGGGACCTGCGGGGAGCGTGGTGGCGGGGGAATGATGGGGAGCAAAAGCTAGGCGGCCCACCGCCTCATCGCAAGCCGCGCAACGACGCAGGCGATACGACCTGGATGCATGATGGCGCACTTCGCCGTTCGCAAATCACCCTGAATATGCCTACATGGCCGGTATGAAGAAAATCGGATTCCTTTCGTTCGGGCACTGGACGCCCTCGCCGCAATCGGGAGCGCGTTCGGCCGCCGATGTGCTCCTGCAATCCATTGACCTCGCCGTCGCCGCCGAGGAATTGGGCGCGGACGGCGCCTATTTTCGCGTCCATCACTTCGCCCGCCAGCTGGCTTCGCCCTTCCCGCTGCTGGCGGCGGTCGGCGCCAGGACCAGCCGCATCGAGATCGGCACCGCCGTGATCGACATGCGCTACGAGAATCCGATGTACATGGTCGAGGACGCGAGCTCAGCCGATCTGATCGCCGGCGGACGCCTGCAGCTCGGCATCAGCCGGGGCTCGCCCGAGCAAGTGATCGATGGTTGGCGCTATTTCGGCTATCAGCCGCCTGAAGGCCAGACCGACGCCGACATGGGGCGGCGTCACGCGGAGATATTCTACGACCTGCTGCGCGGGCAAGGCTTTGCGCAGCCGAATCCGCGGCCGATGTTCCCAAATCCTCCCGGCCTACTGCGGCTCGAACCGCTCTCGGAAGGCCTGCGCGACCGAATCTGGTGGGGCGCCGGCTCGAACGCCACCGCGGTCTGGGCGGCCAAACTTGGCATGAACCTGCAGAGCTCGACCCTCAAGAACGACGAGACCGGAGAAGCCTTCCACGTCCAGCAGGCGGCCCAGATCCGCGCCTATCGTGCGGCCTGGAAGGAGGCCGGTCATGTGCGCGAGCCGCGGGTCTCCGTGAGCCGCAGCATCTTCGCACTGGTCGACGATCGCGACCGCGCCTATTTCGGAAACGGGCAGGACGAGGACCAGATCGGCTTCATCGACGAGCGGACGCGGGCCATCTTCGGCCGCGGCTACGCCGCCGAGCCGGAGGCACTGATCGAACAACTCAAGGCCGATGAGGCGATCGCGGAGGCCGACACACTGCTGCTGACCGTCCCCAATCAGCTCGGCGTCGCCTACAATTCGCATGTGATCGAGACTATTCTGACCCAGATCGCGCCTGCGCTTGGGTGGCGCTGAGAATCAAAACGGTAACGCTTGGAGCGTGCCGTGGAGCCGCTATCGGTCAGACGCAAAATTGTTGAAAGAATTGGAGCGGGCGAAGGGAATCGAACCCTCGTATGCAGCTTGGGAAGCTGCCGTTCTACCATTGAACTACGCCCGCGATCTCAATCGCTTAGGTCCGCTTTACCGAGCAGGACCGTGCCGGACAATAGCCCGGGCCAGCGCCAAGGATCAAGCGTGCATTCACAGCGGTCGCGGGTCACTCGCCGCTAATAGTCGAGCCGCACGAGCACGTCATTGATGACGAATGGTGCTACAGCCGCCACCGCGTCGCAGGTGCCGTTTCGCACGAAAACGCAGGCATCGCCATTGCCAACGGCAGCGCAACTGCGCCGTGAAAATTCCGCCGGGAGATCGGCTGCCGAGGTCGGTCTTGCAAGGATGCGGTTGAAGGCTGACTTTGTCGCCTGGACCGTGGCCGGAAGACGTCCCTTCGCAAGGGGATCGCCGGGCTGCAGCGCGTAGAGCGGCGACGAACCCGCCAGCCGTTCCTGCCCCGGCAGCAAATGGAAGGGAACATCGTAAAGCGCGAGTCCGCACAATTTGGAATCGGCGCGCAATTCCGCCGCCAGTCGTGCCGCGCCGACGCCGCGCATCCAGTCGTCATGCATTTCTTCGCTTGCCCCGGCGAGTGCCACCGAGACCAGCGCCCATCCGCCGGCAACGAGCGGCAGCGCCCACCGTCGCCAAGCGCGCTTCGCGCGCAGCGACTGGATCCAATCGGCCGAGCCCAGCGCCGCCACGATGATGAGCAGGACTATCGACAAAAAGACAAAACGGTATTCCTTGTGTCCGATCAGGCTGTGAAAGACCAGGTTCACGAGCGCCACGGCCAGCAGCAGCGGCGCGTGTCGCGCGCCGCGCCAGATCGCCCACAGCAGCGGCACGACCGCCACTGACCAGACCATCCAGAAACTGACGAGATAGGTCACCGCAGGCTGCAGGCCGAACTCGGCCGCACGGTCGTGCAGCAGATTCTGCTCGATGTTCGCGATCAGCCAACGGAACGGGACGACGCCGTGTGCGACATCGACAATGGCAGCGAGCAGCAGCACGACGAGTCCGCCGGCGACCAGCGGAATCAGATTCCGCCAGTTGCGCCAGCACGCGCCGATCGCCAGCACGGCAATCGCCGGCGCATATTGAAAGCGGCAGACGAAGGCGAGCGCGAGCAATGCACCGCCGATGACGAGGCGTCGCTGCGATGGGCCGCCGGTCAACAGCAGCGCCGCCGGCACGATGAGGGCCGTCGCCAATGGCTCGCTCAATGTGTGCGGCGCGAACAGGATGAACTCGAACCAGATCGCAGCGACAAAGGCCGCAACGATGGCGTGGGCGCGCGAAATCCGCGCGCCCAGGAACCAGGCGCTGGCCACGATCGACAGCGATGCGAGCGCGGCGACCAGGCGAGGCACCACGAAAGCCCCCGCGCCACCAGGCACAACGAGGTCGCCGACAGCGACGGGCCCCACCAGCAATGTCGGCAGGAACCAGCCACGGATACCGTAGCGCCAATCCCAGGTGACGATGCCGTCATGGCCGAGCAGCCGCCACGCCGGCTCGAGGTACTGAAAGATCTCGTCGGGATGGATGATGTTGGGCCAGACAGCGAGCGGAAGGCGGATCGCCAAGGCGAGCAGCAACAATTCCGCCAGGGGGTGAAAGCGCCCGGTCGCTGGTCCGACCTCGCCCGTGTTGCCAGGCGATGGATCGGCGCTCGTTCTCGTCATCGTTCCGCCGACCGTATCGGGAGGCCCGGGCCTCATGGAGCAGCACTGACGAACAGATAGCGCCCATGCCTTTAAGATGCGTGACCGGAAAGAAGCGTGACCGGAGGACGGGCATTGGACATCGGCCGGGCGTCCGGAGCCGCCTGCGATATCCTTAACCGAACGTTAAGATTCCGGATGCGCGCGAGGGCAAGGGTGCTATCATCTCTCCCGGGGTTGGTGCTGTCATGGCGGGGCGTGGGTACACCATTTTCGACACGGCAATCGGCCGATGCGGCATCGCATGGGGCGAGATCGGCGTGGTCGGCGTGCAGCTTCCCGAAGCACGCGAGATCGAGACCCGCAGGCGGCTATTCCGGCTTTATCCCGACGCCCGCGACATGCGGCCATCCGAGGAGATCGAGGTCGCGATCGAGAGCATCGCCGCGATCCTGCGCGGCGGCAACAGCGACCTCACAGGCGTGACACTCGACATGACCGACATTCCGGCTTTCAACCAGCGCGTCTACCAGTTTGTCCGGACGATTCCGCGCGGCGAAACCCGAATTTATGACGAGGTGGCAAGTGCGTTAGGCGCCTCCGGCGCGGTCTATTCGGTGGCGCAGGCGATCAGCCGCAATCCCTTCATGATCATCGTGCCGTGTCACCGCGTGCTGGAAGCGGGCCATTATGCCGACCCGATCTCGCCGCACGGCGGCAGCATCTCCAAGCGGCGGCTGCTCTCGATCGAAGGGGCGCAGACCAGCACCAGCAAGACCCTGTTCGACGTGCTGCTGTCAGTTGCGCCGCCGCGGCCGCATCCTTAACTGTAGGGCATGAACCGCACCACGCTGTTGCAGCGCGATCGCATCACCGTCAACGAGTTTTGCTGCACGGCTGAGCCCGGCGACAAAACGTTTGTCGAGCAGTTTGCCAACCATTCGGTGTCCTATGTGCGCAAGGGCAGTTTCGGCTGCCATTGCCGCGGCCGCTTCCACGAGCTGGTGGCGGGATCGTTCCTGATCGGCCATCCCGGTGACGAATACACCTGCACCCACGATCACGTGGTCGGCGACGAGTGCCTCTCGTTCTTCCTCGATCCGGAGCTGGTGGAGACGATCGGCGATCGCGCCGCAGTCTGGCAGGTCGGCTCGGTGCCGCCGCTGTCCGAGCTGATGGTGCTGGGCGAACTCGCGCAAACGGCGGCAGATGGCAACAGCGACGTCGGCCTCGACGAGGTCGGGCATCTCCTCGTCAGCCGCCTTGTCGAACTGGTCTCCGACCGCAAGGCCAAACCTCTCACCGCCGGCTTGCGCGACCGCCGCCGTGCCGTCGAGGCCGCGCTGTGGATCGATGCCAATTCGCATCGCGCCATCGATCTCGACGATACGGCCGATCAGGCAGGCCTCAGCACATTCCATTTCCTGCGGCTGTTTTCCGCGGTGCTCGGCGTCACCCCGCATCAATATCTGGTGCGCTCGCGGCTGCGCCATGCGGCGCGCCGGCTTGCCGACGATGATAGCCCGATCACCGACATCGCCTATGACGTTGGATTTGGCGATCTCTCGAATTTCGTCCGCAGCTTCCACCGCGCCGCCGGCGCCTCGCCGCTGAAATTCCGCCAAGCCTCCCGCGGCGACCGCAAGATTTTCCAAGAACGTCTCGCGCTGCAATAGCTAGGGTTTCTCCAGGCCGCGCGTCACCGGCGCGCGCATCATCTGGAGACAATCATGTACGACCATATCGGATTGCGTGTCGCCGACCTCGACGCCAGCGTGCGCTTCTACACCGCCGCGCTCGCACCGCTCGGCTTCGTGCTCTGCTCGCGCGACGACAGCGGCGCCGGTTTCGGCCCGAAGGGCGAGCCCGCGCTCTGGCTGTATCTGCACAAGGGCAAGGCCGCGGGCGGCGCCCACGTCGCCTTCAAGGCGCCGAGCCACGACGCGATCAAGACATTCCACAGCGAAGGCGCGAAAGCCGGCGGCAAGGACAATGGCGCGGCAGATCACCGCAAGGACTACAGCCTGACCTATTACGCCGCGTTCCTGATCGATCCTGATGGCAACAACGTCGAGGCAGTGTGCACCTGAGTTTCCACCGTCATTGCGAGCGAAGCGAAGCAATCCATGGGCCCGCGCATGCGGACGGATGGATTGCTTCGTCGCTTCGCTCCTCGCAATGACGACATTCCCAACCAACCAAAGGATCCAATCCCATGGCTTCGATTTACAAGGACATCCTGATCGACGCGCCGGCCGACCACGTCTGGGACGCGCTGCGCGATTTCGGCGCGCTGCATACGCGGCTAGCGCCGGGCTTCGTCACCGACACAAAGCTCGAGGGCGACGTGCGCATCGTCACCTTCAGCAACGGGTCGGTGGCGCGCGAGACGCTGGTCGATTGCGACGACAAGCGACAGCGGCTGGTCTATGCGATCAGCAGCGAACGGCTGAAGCAGCACTCGGCGTCGGCGCAGGTGTTCGCCGAGGCCGACGGCCGCTGCCGCGTGGTATGGATCGCCGATGTGCTGCCGCACGAGGTCGCGCCCTACATGGACGCACAGATGGACCTCGGCGCGGCTGCGATGCAGACCGCATTGGCGCGATCCGCCAGGGATGAGAAAGCTGCGTGACCTTCCTCACAGAAGAGGGCCGCTTCCGCCTCTAAGCCTCAACCCGTGCGTCCGGATCCTCGCCCGCAATCGTGGGCTGCGGGCGCGCGGGAGGGTTTGCCATGACGGGAGCCGATAAGGTCGTGTGCCAGGCGGCCACGCTGCTTCTGCTGTTTGCGCTGACATCGACACCCGCGAAGGCGCAATTCCTGGGCGGAGGCGGAGGCGGCCAGGACATGATGACGCAAATGGCGCCGATGCTGGAGATGATGAAGGCGAAGATGGGCAAGCGCCGCTTTGCCATGATGATGCAAACCATGGGCCCGATGATGAGCGGCATGATGGATGGCGGCGGCGGCTCTGGCGGCGGCAGCGCCAGCACATATGGCGGCGGAATGCCGAGCACCCCCGAGAGCTACGGTGTCGGATTGGGCGGCATCGGTGGCGGCGGCGATATCATGGACATGCTCGGCGGCGGTGGCGGCGGCGAGCTGATGGGCATGATCCCGCAAATCATGCGGATGGCGAATTTCGGCGGCGGTGGACGTCACGGCCGGCGGCACCGGCAGCGGTAGACCCGGTCCCGTCATTCCGGGATGGTGCGCCAGCACCAGACCTCAGGTGCGCAATTGCGCACCGGGGAATCTCGAGATTCCGGGTTCGATGCTTCGCATCGCCCCGGAATGACAGTGTCAAGACAACGCCGGCTGCACCTTGGCGATCGGCGCGGGCTTGCCCCAGCGCGTCAGGATCACACTAAGGCAGGAGAGTGTGCCGAGCACGCCCATCGAGGCAGCGGCGAGGGTGAAGAAGTTTTGCGCGGTCGCGTCATGGGTCGACAGCCACCAGCCGCCGGTCGCGATGAAGATCAGCCGTGCGCTCTGCGCCAACACCGGACCCAGCACCTTGGCGGCGCCCTGCGAGGAAAAATACATCGACATCGCAAGCCCGATGAAGGCGTACATCGGCGCGGCCGTGGAGAGATATTGATGGCTGGTGCTCCGCACATGCGGGTCATCGGTGAAGAGATTGACCCAGAGGTCGGGGAATACGGCGATGAAGCTGCCGACTGCGCCGACCATCAAGAACGCCATCGTGCCCGCGGTCCATGCGATGCGACGCGCGCGCGCGATGCGCTCGGCGCCGACCGCCATCCCGATCATCGGCACCGATGCGATGCCGACGGCGAACGCGACCGACGTCAGCATGAATTCGAGCCGGGCGCCGACGCCATAGCCGGCGAGCACAGGAGTGCCGAACTGCGCCAGCATGTGGGTGAAGATCGAGATCGTCAGCACCGATTGCAGCGGCGAGAAGCAGGAGATGGCGCCAACCTTGAGGATGTCGATGAACATCGCTCCCTGCACCCGCAATCCTCTGAGCTTCGGAACGACGCGGGCGCGGCCGGAGAACAAATACCAGCCCATCACGGTGATGCTGATCGAATAGGCGATCAGCGAGCCGGCCGCGACGCCGCGCATGCCGAATTGCGGCACCGGACCGAGGCCGAGCCCGAGCGTGCCGCCGAGCATGATCTGCCACACCGCCGACGACAGGATCATGGTCGACGGCAGCTTCATGTTGCCGGTGCCGCGCAGGATGCCGGCCATGGTGTTCATCAGCCAGGGCAGGATCGCGCCGCCAAAGAAGATCTGCGAATAGCCGATCGCTTGCGCCAGCACATTGCCACGGCCGCCGAGCAGTTCGAGCAGGCGCGGGCCGAAGATCAGCATGCCCAGCATGAATGTCAGGCCGAAGGTCAGGCCGATCAGCAACGCATGCGCCGCAAGCGTCGAGGCGCGCTCGATCTCGCCGGCGCCGAGCGCGCGCGCGATCGAGGATGCCACGCCGCCGCCCATGGCACCGCCCGACATCGTCATGGTGAGAATCACGCAGGGAAACACCAGCGTCATCGCCGCGAGCGACTCGACACCGAGCCGGCCGATATAGGAGGTCTCCGCGATCACCACGCAAGTGCCGGCGGACAGCGCGATGACATTCGGCCAGGCCAGCCACAGCAGCGTGCGCAGGATTGGCCCCTCGAGCAGCGCATTGCGCGCCGGCCTGGTCACCGGCGGCGGCAACGGCCGTTCGTGTTCGTCGACGGGTATTTCGGCGAGGCCGAGATCGGACATTTCGTCTCCCGCGCGCGATCTTCGGGAGCCGCGCCGTGGTGTCTCCCTACCATGGTGGCAGCCGATTCCACGTGCGCGGGACGCAAGGGGGGCCTGCGTGATTGCAGGTGAACCTTCGCGCTACCCCACCGACCACACCAACTGCGCGCGGACGCTTCCGTTCGGCTGCAAATGCACCGGAATATGCCGCCCGCAACCGGCCGCCAGCCCCTCAAGCATACCCGTCAGCACGCTGGCGCAGGCCGGATGATAATCGGCGACGTCGGCCATCAGCTTCCAGCCCTGCTGGCGGATTTCGAACTGGCCCTCGGACTCGCTGATTTCGGCGATATCATCCTGCGATTCGAAGAGGACGCGCAGGAACGCGGCAAATTCCGCCGCACGGCCACGACGACCACCAAGCGCCTGCGCGACCTCGTCGAAATACTGCATGCCAATCAGCTTGCCGGTGAGATGCAGCAGATAGCTCGCATCCTCCGGGCCGAACACCTGCACGATCACGGGTGCTGCCGTCTTCACATATTCCATCGCGTAGTTGCGATAGGCTTTTTCGAGCCGCGGCTTCGGCCAGCTATCGACCGGCAGTGCCGGCGCGGTGCTGGAATCGAACAGCGGCGCCTCGAGATGGCGCGCGAAGACAAGTCGCTGGTCGAGCTCGAGCGGACGGTCGTATTCGCAGTAATAGCCTTCAAGTCCATCCTGCCCGTCGACGCTCTGCTTGGTGCAGACGAAGCCGAGCCTGAGATCGCCGAGGGCTGCACCATTGTTGGCGTGCCAGCCGCGTAGCATCGCGCGCGAGACTTCGCCGGGCACGCCGCAGATCGCGGTGCCCTTCCAGATCCAGCGCGGCGGCGGATAGCGAATCCAGGCCTTGCGGTCCGTCTCGTGCATGTATTCGACATGCACGCCGCCGATCCAGTTCGAGAGATAGTGATATTGTGCGGCCGCGACCGCCGGCGGCAGGCCGTCGAGGCCGAGCTTCTTCAGCCCCGGCAGGAAGCGCTCCTGCTGCTGGCGGCGAAACACCCGGAACATGAACTCGGCGGCATCGGCGGTGCCGCGCCGCGTCACCACGGTGAGGATGAGGCCGGTGAAGAAGGCGTGGTAGAGATCAGCGACGCTGCGCCACTTCCGCCACTGCGCCTCACGCGCGTCCTGCTCTCCGGTCATGTTCGCTCCCGTGTTCTCATTGGCGAGAAGTGACCTCGCGTGCATGATCGTAGCCCGGATGGAGCGAAGCGCAATCCGGGGCAGGTGCATCCGCGGTTGGAGCGGCCCCGGATTTCGCTTCGCTTCATCCGGGCTACGGAATTACACCCGGAAATGCTTCGAGAGCTTCAGGCCCTGCGCCTGGTAGTTGGAGCCGATGCGCTGGCCGTACATCGCATCGGGCCGCTCGAGCATCTTCTCGTAAACGAGACGGCCGACGATCTGGCCGTGCTCGAGGATGAACGGCACTTCGCGCGAACGCACTTCGAGCACCGCGCGCGACCCCCTGCCGCCGGCGCCGGCATAGCCGAAGCCGGGATCGAAGAAGCCGGCATAGTGGACGCGGAATTCGCCGACCAGGGGATCGAACGGCACCATCTCGGCGGCGTAATCCGGCGGCACCTGCACGGCCTCTTTCGAAGCCAGGATGTAGAACTCGCCGGGATCGAGAATGAGACTGCCGTCGGTGCGCGCCTTGATCGGCTCCCAGAAATCATCGACCGCGTAGCCGGCGCGGCGGTCGACATCGACCACGCCGGTGTGGCGCTTGGCGCGGTAGCCGACGAAGCCGTTAGAGTTTTCGCCGGAGAGATCGACCGAGAGCGCAACGCCCTCGACCAGATCGGCATCGTCGACATCGACCAGCCGCTCGGCGGCATGCAGCGCGTCGAGCTCATCGGCAGTGAGGACCGCGTCGCCGATGCGAAAGCGCACCTGACTCAATCGCGAGCCTTCGCGCAGCAGCACAGGGAAGGTCTTCGGGCTGATCTCGGCGTAGAGCGGTCCGTGATAGCCGGCGCCGATCATGTCAAAGCGGCGGGTGCCGTCGGCGATCACGCGGGTGAAGACGTCGAGCCGGCCGGTCGAGCTCTTCGGGTTGGCGGCGGCGACGATCTCCGGCGGCAGCGCCAGGCTTTCCAGCAGCGGAACGATGTAGACGCAATTGGTCTCCAGCACCGCGCCGTCGGACAGATCGATCTCGTGCAGCTTCAACTGGTCGATGCGCTCGGCGACGGTGGAGTCAGGCCCGGGCAGGAAGCTCGCGCGCACGCGATAGGCGATATCGCCGAGGCGCAGATCGAGGCTCGCCGGCTGGATCTGGCTCTCGATGAACGGGTACGCCGGCAGAATGAGGCCGGCCTCCGCCATCTCCGCGATCATGCGGTCGGGCAGGATTCCGTTGGATTCATCTTCCAGCGTGAACGACACGGCGCGGGTCCCTCGGGATGGCCCAAAATCATACCCTGAGCGGCCATCCAAGCCCCAAAATATGGGCTTTTACGAGTTATCTGATGACCGCCTTGACGGAAAGGCCGCGAGGGAATATCAGCAACACTTATCCCGTGGTGATTTGAGCCGGCCGGCTTGCAGCCACGTTAAATAAGTCGCTAAACAGGCCGGGGACAGTGTGATCCCGGCTTGTGGAGGTTTCTCCAGGCCGGTTTTTTTGTGGCTATTTTCCCGAGGGAATGGCCGCGTCGGAGGTCACATGTCTGAAGCCAAATCTACCGCCCACTATCGTCCCGAAACCCGTCTCGTCCATGGCGGCACGCTGCGCTCGCAATTCGGCGAGACGTCGGAAGGCCTGTTTCTGACCCAGGGCTATGTCTACGACAGCGCTGAGCAGTGCGAGGCGCGCTTCAAGGGCCAGGATCCCGGCTTTATCTATTCGCGCTATTCCAATCCGACGATCGCGATGTTCGAGCGCCGCATGATCGAGCTGGAGGGAGCCGAAGCCGCGCGCTCGACTGCGACCGGCATGGCCGCGGTGACGACCGCGATCCTCGCGCCGCTGAAGGCCGGCGATCATCTGGTCGCGTCGAAAGCCCTGTTCGGCTCGTGCCTTTATGTGGTGCAGGACCTACTGCCGCGTTACGGCATCGAGACGACGCTGGTCGACGGCCTCGATCTCGACCAGTGGCAGCGCGCATTGCGGCCGAACACCAAATCCTTCTTCCTGGAGAGCCCGACCAATCCGACGCTCGACGTGCTCGATATTTCCGCCATTGCCAAGATCGCGCACAGCGGCGGCGCCCGGTTGATCGTCGACAACGTGTTCGCCACGCCGATCTGGCAGAGCCCGCTCACGCTCGGCGCCGACGTCGTGGTCTATTCCGCGACCAAGCACATCGACGGCCAGGGCCGCTGCCTCGGTGGCGTCATCCTGTCGTCGGAAGCCTTCATCGCCGAGCACATCCATAATTTCATGCGCCAGACCGGGCCGTCGCTCTCGCCGTTCAATGCCTGGGTGCTGCTGAAGGGGCTGGAGACGCTCGGCATTCGCGTCAAGGCGCAGACCGAGAGCGCGGCGAAGATCGCCGATGTGCTGGCGAACCATCCGAAGATCACGCGGCTGGTCTATCCCGGCCGCGCCGACCATCCGCAAGCCGAGACGGTGAAGAAGCAGATGCGCGCCGGCTCGACGCTGGTCGGCTTCGAGGTGAAGGGTGGCAAGGCCGGCGCCTTCCGCTGCCTCAACGCGCTGAAGATCTCGCGGATCTCCAACAATCTCGGCGACGCCAAGAGCCTGGTCACGCATCCCGCGACCACGACACATCAGCGCCTCGCGCCGGAAGCCCGTGCCGAACTCGGCATCAGCGAAGGCTTCATCCGCTTCTCGGCGGGGCTGGAGCATGTCGACGACCTGATCGAGGATCTCGATCAGGCGCTGGCGCAAGTGTGAGGCTGTCCCCTCCCCGCCAAGCGGGGAGGGTCAACTTCAGGTCGCCGCCGTGGTGACGCCGCCGTCGATCACGATGGTCTGGCCGGTCATGAAGGTCGAGGCGTCGGAGGCCAGATAGGCCACCGCGCCTGCGATCTCTTCGGGCTCGCCGATGCGGCGGAGCGGCGACGACGCCGTGCGACGCTTCAGGTTTTCCGGATCCTCCCACAGCGCGCGGGCGAAATCGGTCTTCACCAGGCCCGGCGCCACGCAATTGACGCGCACGCCCTTCGGGCCCCATTCGCCGGCGAGGCTGCGGCACAGCGCAAAGTCTGCCGCTTTCGAGATGCCATAGGCCCCGATCACGGTCGAACCGCGCAGGCCGCCGATCGAGGAGATGATCACGACCGAGCCCTTGCCGCGTTCGGCCATCTGCGGAACCGCGAGCGCGCAGAGCCAGATGTTGCTCTTGACGTTCGAGCCCATGATCTTGTCAAAGGCCTCGTCCTTGATGTCGAGCAGCGGGCCGTAATAGGGATTCACCGCGGCGTTGCAGACCAGCGTGTCGATCTTGCCGTAATGCTTGATCGTGCCCGAGATCAGCGCCTCGACCTCTTCGCGGCGCGAGATGTTGCAGGGGATGACGATCGCATCACCGCCGCTGCCGTTGATGCCGTCGGCTACCTCCTTGCAGGCGTCCGCCTTGCGCGAGGAGATCACGACCTTGGCGCCGAGCTTGGCGAGAAGTTCGGCGGAGGAACGGCCGATGCCGCGGCTCGATCCGGTGACGACTGCGACGGTGCCGGTGAGATCGAATGGAGTATTTTTCATTGTTGTTGTCTCCCTGTATTTGACCCGTCATTCCGGGGCGCGCGCGAGCGCGAACCCGGAATCCAGAGGTGACGTGCAACATCGAGATTCCGGGTTCTCGCTTCGCGAGCCCCGGAATGACGAAGGCGACTTACCCCAACAGCCCGCCGCCCTCGCTGACGCGGCGGAGGTGGTAGTCGGTGTCGCCGAGGGTGTTCTCGATCATGGTCAGTCGCTTGAAGTAGTGGCCGATCTTGGCCTCCATGGTCATGCCGATGCCGCCATGGAGCTGGATCGACTGCTGGCCGACGAACTTCAGCGACTTGCCGATCTGCACCTTGGCCGCGGCGACCGAGTTGGCGCGGTCCTTGGCGTTGTCGAAATCCGACGCCATGGTCGCAAGCATCGACATGCTGCGGGCCTGCTCCAGCGCCACGAACATGTCGGCGGCGCGGTGCTGCAGGCTCTGGAACGAGCCGATCGCAACGCCGAACTGCTTGCGCGTCTTGAGGTATTCGACCGTGCTCTTCAGCGACTCATCCATCGCACCGACAGCTTCCGCGCAGATCGCGGTGCGGGCTTCGTCCGCCACCCGTTCGATCAGCGGCAGCGCATTCTCGGGATCGCCGATCGCGGCATCAGCCCCGACCTCGACATTGGTGAAGGTGATGTCGGCCGCGTGCAGGCCGTCCTGGGTCGGATAGCCCTTCCTGGTGATGCCCTTGGCGTCTGCCGGCACAAGAAACACGCCGACGCCGGTCTTGTCGCGCTGACCGCCCTTGGTGCGCGCAGTGACGATCAAGGTGTCGGCGTTCTCGCCGTTGAGCACGACGAACTTCTCGCCGTCGATCACCCAACCGTCGCCCTTTTTCTTCGCCGTCGTCACGACGTCGTGCAGATCGTAGCGCGAGCTCTTCTCAAGCTGCGCGAACGCAAAAGTCTTGCTGCCGTCGATGATGCCGGGGATGTACTTGGCCTTCTGCTCGGCCGAGCCGCCGTGGCGCAGGAAGCTGCCGGCGATGACGACCGTGGCGAGATACGGCTCGACCACCAGCGCCTTGCCGAGCGCCTCCATCACGATCATGGTCTCGACCGCACCGGCCCCGAAGCCGCCATCGGCCTCCGCAAAGGGCAGACCGAGCAGGCCCTGCTCGGCAAGCTTGCCCCAGAGCGCTTTGCTCCAGCCGCCCTTCTCCTTCATGTACTTCTTGCGCGCATCGAAGTCGTAGGCATCCGTGAGAAGCCCGTCGACGCTTTCCTTGAGAAGCCGCTGCTCCTCGGACAGATCAAAATCCATTTTACCATCTCTCCAAAATCGCATGGGGCACCACTGCCGCCCCGATCTCCCCTCGTCATCCCCGCGAAAGCGGGGATCCAGTACTCAGCGGCCATCGTCGTGAACCACGACTGCCGCGGCGTACTGGGTCCCCCGCATGCGCGGGGGACGACAACCGAACTTGTGGCTAAAGCCCCAGCACCGCCTTGCTTATGATGTTGCGCTGGATCTCGTTGGAGCCGCCGTAGATCGAAACCTTGCGGTTGTTGAAGTAGCTCGGCGCGATCTGTGCACTCCAATCCATGCTCTCGTTCGAGCCGGCGTCGCCGTGCTCGTCGTAGGGCGCGGCGAACGGGCCGATCACCTCCATCAGGAGTTCGGTGGTGGTCTGCTGGATTTCCGAGCCCTTGATCTTCAGCACCGAGGAGGCCGGATTGGGCTTGCCCTTGCCGTGCTTGCCCTCGTCGGCGACGACGCGGAGCTGCGTGAGTTCGAGCGCCTTCAGCTCGATCTCGCAGGCCGTGAGCTTTTCGCGGAACGCCGGATCCTCGATGACGGGACGACCGCCGGCCTCGACCTTGGAAGCCAGCGCGCGGATGCGGCGCAGCCGCTCCTTCGACACGCCGACCCGGGCGATGCCGGTGCGCTCATTGCCGAGCAGGAACTTGGCGTAATCCCAGCCCTTGTTCTCCTCGCCGATCAGGTTCTCATAGGGCACCTCGACGTCGTCGAAGAAGACTTCGTTGACCTCAACGCCGCCGTCGATGGTCTGGATCGGGCGCACAGTGACGCCCTTCGACTTCATGTCGAACACGATGAAGGAAATGCCCATCTGCTTCTTCGCATTGTTGTCGGTGCGGCAGAGGCAGAAGATCATGTCGGCGTGCTGGGCGAGCGTGGTCCAGGTCTTCTGGCCGTTGATGATCCATTTGTCACCCTTGCGCTCGGCCTTGGTCTTCAGCGAGGCGAGGTCAGAGCCGGAGCCGGGCTCTGAGAAGCCCTGGCACCACCAGTCGTCGACATTGGCGATACGCGGCAGATACTGCTTCTTCTGCGTCTCGTTGCCGAAGGTGTAGATGACAGGGCCGACCATGCTGACGCCGAAGGCGAGCGGCTGCGGCGCGGGGTAGGACTGCAGCTCCTCGTTGAAGATGTAGTGCTGGACCGAGGTCCAGCCCGTGCCGCCGAATTCCTTCGGCCAGTGGGTGACGCCCCAGCCCTTCTTGTTGAGGATGCGCCACCAGGTGACCATCTCATCCTTCGACAGATGGCGGCCTTCCTGCAGCTTGCGGCGCGTGTCCGGCGGGACGTTGGCCTTGAAGAACGCCCGCACGTCCTCACGAAACGCTATCTCTTCCTTGGTGAAAGCGAGATCCATCGGATCCTCCTTTGAATTAAATTCCAGAACTCTATCCCTCGTCGTCCCGGCGAAAGCCGGGACCCATAACCACCGGCCGTCGCAACTGGCAAAGCCGGCTGCCGCTTGTGCCTCTTACGTGAGCCGCGGCGTATTGGTCCCGGCCTTCGCCGGGACGACGGAATTCAATGCACCATCATAGCAGTCATGCGCGTTGTCCTGATGCAGTCTGTTGCTGATGGGGTTGAAGGGCTTTCGGCTGCTGCTGGCGCAATTCGTGGCGCGACAGCTTGCCGACCGGAGTGCGCGGCAGCTCGGCGACGAACTCGACCGCAACGGGCAATTCATGCTTGCCGAGCTTGCCGGTCAGGAACGCGCGCAACTCGTCGAGCGAGAACGGTTGTTGCCCGTCGCGCAGCTTGATGAAGGCCTTTGCCGCCTCGCCGCGGTAATCGTCTGATATACCAATGACGATCACCTCCTGCACGGCAGGGTGCGTGTAGATCGCCTGCTCGATCATCTGCGGATAGACGTTGAAGCCGCCGGAGATGATCATGTCCTTCTTGCGGTCGACCAGATAGAAGTAGCCGTCGGCATCCATGTAGCCGATGTCGCCGGTCAGGAAGCGGTCGCCGACGAAGGCCTCCGCGGTTTCCTTCGGCCTGTTCCAGTAGCCCTTGGTGACGTTCGGGCCGCGGATGCGGATCTCGCCAACCTCGCCGACCGGCATCAGCTTCGTCGAATCGTCCAGCGACACCACATCCATCTCGATGCCGGGCAGCATCAGCCCGATCGAGCCCACCTTGTTCGGTCCTTCCTTCGGATGGCCGGTGCCGGGCGAACAGGTTTCGGTCATGCCCCAGCCGCTCTTCAGCTTCATGCCGACGCGGCGCTCGAAGATTTTAGCGACTTCCACCGGCAGCGGCGCGCCGCCGGAGCCGCAGGAGACCAGCGACGACAGGTCGCGCTTGTCGAGATCGGGTAGCCCCGCGATCGCAATCCACATCGTCGGTACGCCGGGAAACACCGTGGCGCGCTTGACCTCGATGTCACGCATCACGGCCTCGACGTCGAAGCGCTGGTGCAACGAGATCAGATGGCCGCGGCGGATCGCCGACAGCAGCACGACGGTGAGCGCATAGATATGGAACAGCGGCAGCACGCAGATCACACGCTCGGTCGCATTGCGCTCGAGCCGCGCCGGCTTGCCCCAGACGTCGTAGATCGACACCGCCCCGGTCAGATTGCCGTGGCTCAGCATCGCACCTTTCGGCAGGCCGGTGGTGCCGCCGGTATATTGCAGCAGCGCAACGTCCTCGACATCGATCGCTGGCCATTGCGTCGGCTTGGTCGCGCCATCGATGAACTGGCTGCGCGTGACCACTGCAGGGTTGTCGGGCAACGCCGTCTGCGCTGTGCCGGCCTTGCCCCAATTGTCGTCCTCGCAGACGATCAGCCGGTCGAGCAGCCCCTTGGCGAGGAATTTCAACGCAGTCGGCAACAGCGCCGACACATTACTGGTGACCAGCACGCGCGCGCCGGAGTCAGAGAGCTTGTGCGACAGCGCGATCTCACCGTCGAGCGGCGACAGATGCACGACACGGGCGCCAGCCTTCAGGGCGCCGAAGAAGTTGATCGGATGATCCGGCGTGTTGCCGAGGAACAGCGCGACCGACGCGCCCTTGCCGTAGCCGGCGCGCATGAAGGCGCTAGCTGCGGTTTCAACCAGGGCTTCGAGCTCGCTGTAGCTAATCGGCCGATCGCGGAATTCGAGCACCGGGCGCGTGCCGTACTCGGCAGCGGCGGTCGAGAGCAGATCGGGCAAGGTGCCGCGCACGATCTCGTCGCTCCAGTGCACGCCGTTCGGATAATACTGTTCGCCGGGATGGATCATGAATGCCTTCGCAGGACTCTAAAGGTCGTCATTCCGGGATGGAACGAAGGGCCAGGCCCGGAATCCATCAGGCCGCACGCTCTGAGGCGCAATGGGTTCCGGGCTCATCGCTTTGCGATGCCCCGGAACGACACATTGTTGGGCCTTTGGCCAATCACGCCGCCTTCGACGGCGTGGCGAGCGACGCGAAGGTCTTGCCCTCATCCGCGAGCTTCTTCAGCAGCGGCGCCGGCTCAAGCGAGGGATCGTTGGTCTCCTTGGCATAGAAGGCCAGACGATCCGCGATGTGCTTCAGCCCGACAGTATCAGCCCAGAACATCGGGCCGCCGCGATAGATCGGCCAGCCATAGCCATAGAGCCAGACCACATCGATATCGCTCGGCCGCGCCGCGATGCCCTCTGCGAGGATCTTCGCGCCCTCGTTGATCATCGGATACATCATGCGCTCGAGGATCTCGTCGTCGGACACGACACGCTTCTTGCGGCCGAGGCGCGCCAGGGTCTCGTCGATCAGCTTCTCGACCTCCGGGTCGGGCAGTGCCGACCGCGACCCGCCCTCATACTTGTAGTAGCCCTTGCCGGTCTTCTGGCCGAAGCGACCGGCCTCGCACAGCGCATCGGCGATTTCCGACTTGATGCCGCGGTCCTTGCGCGAGCGCCAGCCGATATCGAGGCCGGCGAGATCGCCCATCGCGAACGGGCCCATCGGCATGCCGAACTTCGTCACCACGGCGTCGACCTGCTGCGGCAGCGCGCCTTCGAACAACAGCTTCTCGGCCTGCTTGCCGCGCTGCGCCAGCATGCGATTGCCGACGAAACCGTCGCAGACGCCGACCACCGCCGGCACCTTGGCGATCTTGCGGGCGATCGAGACGGCGGTAACCAGCGCATCCGGCGCGGTCTTGTCGGCGCGCACGATCTCGCACAGCTTCATCACGTTGGCCGGCGAGAAGAAGTGCATGCCGAGCACGTCTTGCGGACGTTTCGTCGCTTTCGCGATCTCGTCGATGTTGAGGTAGGAGGTGTTGGACGCGAGCACCGCGCCCGGCTTGGCATATTGGTCGAGCTTGCCGAACACTTCCTTCTTGACCGCCATGGTCTCGAACACCGCCTCGATGACGAGATCGGCGTCCCCAATGTTCTCGATGCCGACAACGCCGTTGATCAGCGCCATCCGCTTGGCGGGCGCGTCCGCGGGGATGCCACCGCGCGCAGCGGTCGCTTCGTAGTTCTTCTGCATGATGCCCATGCCGCGCTTGAGCTGCTCCTCAGCGGTCTCGATCAGGGTGACTGGGATACCGGCATTGGCAAACGACATCGCGATGCCGCCGCCCATGGTGCCGGCGCCGAGGATGGCGACGCGCGCGACGTTGCGCGGCTTGGTGCCCTCGGGCACGCCGGCGATCTTGGCGGCTTCGCGCTCGGCGAAGAAGGCGTAGCGCTGCGCCTTGGACTGGTCGCTCGAGACCAGCTTGAGGAAGCCTTCGCGCTCCTTCTTCAGGCCCTCGTCGAACGGCAGGTCGATCGCCGCGCCGACGGCATCCGCAGCCGCGAAAGGCGCTTCCAGCCCGCGCGACTTCTTGGTCATCGCGGCGACGGCATTGGTGAAGATCGAGCGATCGGCCTTGGCCGCGGCGAGCTTGGAGTTGTCATCGCGCAGCCTGCGCAGCGGGCGCTTCTCGGCGACCAGCTTGCGCGCAAATGCCTCACCGCCTGACGCGGGTCCTTCGACGATCTCCTCGATCAGGCCGTGCTTCAGGGCCTCGGGGGCGGAGATCGGATCGCCACCGACGATCATCTTGACCGCGAGTTCGGGTCCGACCGCGCGCGGCAGGCGCTGGGTGCCGCCGGCTCCCGGCAGCAGGCCAAGCTTCACCTCGGGCAGGCCGAGTTTGGCGTCCTTGGTGGCGACGCGATAGTGACAGGCCAGCGCGACCTCGAGACCGCCGCCAAGCGCATTGCCGTGAATTGCGGCAACGATCGGCTTCGGCGAATCCTCCATCAGCGACAGCACTTCGGCGAGGCCGGGCGGCTTCGGCGGCTTGCCGAATTCGGTGATGTCGGCGCCGGCGATGAAGGTGCGGCCGTCGCAGGTCAGCACGATGCCCGCGACCTGCGGATCCGCGATCGCGCTCTTCATGCATTCGAAAATGCCGCCGCGCACCGCGGCGCTCAGCGCATTCACGGGAGGACTGTTAACCGTAACGACAGCAATGTTGTCATGACGTTCGAGCTTGACGACTTCACTCACCGGGACTCTCCCTGGATGCTTGTTCTTGAACTTGTGTTGAGCAGCTGCCCGACTTGCGTCGAGCCGCTACGTTTTCGCGATTTAGACTAATTTCGCACTGCGAAATTGAATTCCACATCTTGACACGGAGGGTTATTTTGAAGCACGAGCCTTGTCAACGAGCATGACAAAGCGGCAGGGAATGAAACGTTCTGGCAAGAAGGCAGCGACCGATCGCAACTTCGTCGTCGCGCTTTCCCGCGGACTTGATGTTCTGCGCGCATTCCAGCCCAATGACGGACTCCTGGGCAATCAAGAGATCGCCGCCCGTACAAAATTACCTAAGCCGACCATCTCCCGGCTGACCTACACGTTGACCAAGCTGGGCTACCTTACACCCGTGCCGCGGTTCGAGAAGTACCAGCTTGCGCCATCGGCCATGGCGCTGGGCTATGCGGCGCTCGCCAATCTAGGCGTTCGGCATTTGTCCGAGCCCTATCGGGAGGACGTGATGCGCCAGACCGGCGGCGCCGTCGCGGTTGGCGGCCGCGACCGTCACAGCATGATCTACTTTGGCCAGAGCCGGAATGGCTTGGCGCTCGGCGTGCAACTCGACGTCGGTTCGCGGGTACCCATCGCAACCACGGCGATGGGCCGTGCCTATATTTGGGCATTGCCTCCCGACGAGCGTGCCGCTTTATTGCGTGAACTGCGCGAGCACTACGGCAGCCGCTGGCCCAAGATGCGCGACGGCATCGAACGCTCCGGCGAGACGGTGGCGAAGTACGGGTTCACCATGTCCACAGGTGACTGGCAGGACGACGTCGCCGCAGTCGGCGTCGGTTTGACGCTGAATGACGGAACCGGACCCTACGCCTTCAATTGTGGCGCGCCGGCATTCCGCTTCACGGAAGACCGATTGATCAACGACATTGGACCTCGTCTTGTCGCGATGGTAAGGAACATCGAGCAGGTGCTGGGTGGGATGGCGCCGCAATCAAAAAAACAAGAAAGCAAAAAGTCTAGAGTAGGAGGGAAAGTTGCACGTTTGGCCGAGGGGATCCGATAGCCTCCATCACGACCAGCGAAAGGTTTCGCAGGTTCGCTCGCATCGCGTGAAGATGGCGGGCGAGACGAGATGACGCAGGCACAGCTCGCGCAGGGACAATCACCCCTGCTCGCGGTTCGCGACGTCAGCGTCGTGTTCGGCGGTATCATCGCGCTGAATGGCGTGTCCTTTGACATGCATCAGGGGCAGATCCTCGGCTTGATCGGACCGAATGGGGCCGGCAAGACGACGCTGTTCAACTGTCTGTCGCGGCTCTACCAGCCGTCGTCCGGCGACATCCTGATGGAAGGCGAGAGCATCCTGAAGCGCCCGCCGCACCGGATCGCCGAGATCGGCATCGGCCGCACCTTCCAGAACGTCGCATTGTTTCCCAATCTTTCCGTGATCGACAATGTGCGGGTCGGCGCCCATGCGCGCAGCTCGAGCGACATCGTCAGCGACTCGCTGCGGCTGGCCTGGATTCGGCGCGGCGAAGCCGACGTGAACAAGAAGGTTCACGCGATCCTCGGCTATCTCGATCTCGAGAGCGTCGCCCACACCGTGGTCTCCGGCCTGCCCTTCGGCACCCAGAAGCGCGTCGAGCTGGCGCGCGCTTTGGCCGCAGACCCGAAGATCCTGCTGCTCGACGAACCGGCCGGCGGCCTCAACCATGAGGAAGTCTACGTACTCGGCGACCTGATCCGCAAAATCCGCGACGACCGCAAGATCACCGTGCTGCTGGTCGAGCACCACATGGGCCTCGTGATGTCGATCGCCGACCACGTCGTGGCGCTCAATTTCGGCCGCAAGCTCGCCGAGGGCACGCCGGCCCAGGTCCAAGCCGACCCGGATGTCATCAAGGCCTATCTGGGGAGCAAGGACCAATGACCTCGATGCTCAACGTCAAGGACCTGCGCGCCTATTACGGCCAGGTCCAGGCCCTGCACGGCCTCAACTTCCAGCTCAACGAAGGCTCGCTGACCACGCTGCTCGGCGCCAACGGCGCTGGCAAGACCACCACGCTGCGGGCGATCTGCAACATGGTGCGCTCGACCGGCGCAATCGAGTTCGAGGGCAAGCCGATCGGCACCCGCTCGACCGAGAACGTCGTCCGCCTCGGCATCGCGCATGTGCCGCAGGGCCGCGGCACCTTCACCACCATGACGGTGGAGGAGAACCTGCAGCTCGGCGCCATCAGCCGATCCGACAAGAAGAACATCGTCGCCGACATCGAGCGGATGTATGACCATTTCCCGGTGCTGAAGCAGCGCTACACCCAGCAGGCCGGCACGCTGTCGGGCGGCGAGCAGCAGATGCTCGCAGTCGCCCGCGCGCTGATGCTGCGGCCGCGGCTGATGCTGCTCGACGAGCCGTCGTTCGGCCTTGCACCGCTGATCGTGCGCGACCTGTTCCGCATTCTGGGCAAGATCAATCGCGAGGAGAAGGTCACCATCCTGGTGGTCGAGCAGAACGCGCAGCTCGCGCTCGAGCTCGCCGACCAGGCCTATGTGATCGAAACCGGACGGATCGTGATGTCGGGCAACGCCAAGGACATCGCCAACAACGAAGACGTCCGCAAATCCTATCTCGGCTACTGAGGAGCAAGGACAATGGAGCTTTTTGCCAACCAGGTCCTGGCCGGCATCGCCACCGGCGCGATCTACGCCTGCATGGCGCTCGCGGTGGTCATGATCTACCAGGCCATCGACCATCTGAATTTCGCCCAGGGCGAAATGGCGATGTTCTCGACCTTCGTCTCCTGGCAGTTGATGCAATGGGGCATCCCCTACTGGGGAGCCTTCGTCCTCACCGTCGCGTTTTCGTTCGCCGCGGGCATCGCGATCGAGCGATTGCTGTTCAAGCCGCTGGCGAAGGCGCCGATCCTGACCAACGTCGCCGGCTTCATCGCGCTGTACGCGATCATCAACAGCGTCGCCGGCCTGATCTGGGACTTCACCATCAAGCAATATCCGACGCCGTTCGGCTCTTCGCCGTTCCTCGGCAGCCAGCTGATCTCGACCCACCAGGCCGGCATGATCGGCATCACGCTGTTGATGCTGGTCATGCTGTTCTTCTTCTTTCGCTTCACCCGGGTGGGCCTCGCGATGCGCGCGGCCGCGTCGCTTCCTGAATCGGCGCGGCTGGTCGGCATCAACACCTCGTGGATGATCGCGCTGGGCTGGGGCATGGCCGCCGCGATCGGCTCGGTCGCCGGCATGATGATCGCGCCGGTGGTGTTCCTCGAGCCCAACATGATGCTGGGCGTGCTGATCTACGGATTTGCCGCCGCCGTGCTCGGCGGCCTGACCAGTCCGTTCGGTGCTGTGATGGGCGGCTTCCTGGTCGGGATCTTCGAAAACCTGGTCGGGACCTATATCCCCGGCGTCGGCAATGAATTGAAGCTACCGATCGCGCTTGCGCTGATCATCACCGTGTTGGTTGTCAAACCGGCTGGGCTGTTTGGCCGGCCCATCGTCAAGCGAGTTTGATCATGAGCACCGCTGAAGACATCGTCACCGAAGCCCCGGCCGTCGAGGCCGTTCCCAAGCGAGCCATGACACTCGGCTTCGGCACCTCACTCGTGGTGCTGGCCGTGCTCATCCTCGTCCCGCTGTTCGTGAAGAACTTCATCATCTTTCAGTTGACGATGCTGCTGATTTACGCCCTCGCGGTGCTGGCGCTGAACATCCTGACCGGTGGCAGCGGACAGTTCTCGCTCGGCCAGAGCGCGTTCTACGCGGTCGGCGCCTACACTTCGGCGATCCTGATGGAGCACGTGGGCATGAACTATGCTCTGACGCTGCCGATCGCCGGCATCGTCTGCTTCGGCTTCGGCTTCCTGTTCGGCCAGCCGGCGCTGCGGCTCAGCGGCGTCTATCTGGCGCTTGCGACGTTTGCGCTCGCCACCGCGATGCCGCAGCTGTTGAAACTCGGCTATTTCGAGCACTGGACCGGCGGCGTGCAGGGCCTGGTCGTGACCAAGCCGGACGCGCCCGAATTGCTGCAGGCGATGGCCTCGTGGTTCCACAAGTCGATCTCGCAGGACATGTGGCTGTATTACTTCACGCTGGCGGTCGGGATCGCGATCTATATCGCTTCGGTGAACCTGCTGCGCTCGCGTTCGGGCCGCGCCTTCATGGCGATCCGCGACAATGAGATCGCGGCCTCCGCCATGGGCGTCGACGTCGCGCTGTACAAGACGCTGGCGTTCGGCGTCTCGGCCGGCATCACCGGCGTTGCCGGCGGTCTCGGCGCCATTGCGGTGCAATTCGTGGCGCCCGACGGCTACACCATCACGCTCGCGATCCAGCTGTTCCTCGGCATGGTGGTCGGCGGCGTCGGCTGGCTGCCCGGCTCGATCGTAGGAAGTGCCTTCATCATCTTCGTGCCCAACATCGCCGAGAGCTTCTCCAAGGGCCTCTCCGGCGCGGTGTTCGGCGTGCTGCTGTTCCTCGTCATCTTCCTCGTGCCGCATGGCGCCAGGCAAGTTGCGATCGTTGCCCAGCAACTGATCGGAAAACTCAAGAAGAACTAACAATACCCAAGAAGAAACCAGGAGACACTATGCTTTCGAGACTACGCATCGCCGCGGCTGCCGCGGCTGCCGCGGCGGTCGCCGCTTTTGCTGTGACCTCCACCGCCGCGTTCGCCCAGAAGAAGTACGACACCGGGGCCACCGACACCGAGATCAAGATCGGCAACATCATGCCCTACAGCGGACCTGCTTCCGCCTACGGCGTGATCGGCAAGACCGAAGAAGCCTATTTCAAGATGATCAACGATCAGGGCGGCATCAACGGCCGCAAGGTCAGCTTCGTCAGCTATGACGACGCCTATTCGCCGCCAAAGGCAGTCGAGCAGGTGCGCAAGCTTGCCGAAAGCGACGAGGTCCTCGTCGTGTTCAATCCGCTCGGCACCCCGTCGAACACCGCGATCCAGAAGTACCTCAACGCCAAGAAGATCCCGCAGCTGTTCGTCGCCACCGGTGCAACCAAGTGGAACGACCCGAAGGCCTTCCCGTGGACCATCGGCTGGCAGCCGAGCTACCAGAGCGAGGCACAAATCTATGCCAAATGGCTGATGAAGGAGAAGCCCGACGCCAAGGTCGCGATCCTCTATCAGAACGACGATTTCGGCAAAGACTACCTCAAGGGCACCAAGGACGGGTTCGGCGCCAAGGCCGCCTCCACCATCATCATGGAGGAAAGCTATGAAGTGTCCGAGCCCTCGATCGACGGCCATATCGTCAAGATCAAGGCCGCCAACCCCGACGTGTTCCTGATCTACGCCACGCCGAAATTTGCCGCGCAAGCCATCAAGAAGACTGGCGAACTCGGCTGGAAGCCGCTGCAGATCGTCACCAACGTCTCGATCTCGGTCGGCAGCGTGATGCAGCCGGCGGGCTTCGAGAATGCCCAGGGCGTGCTCTCGGCCGCCTATGCCAAGGACGGCACCGACCCGCAATGGGTCACCGATCCCGGCATGAAGAAGTGGAGCGCGTTCGTCGACAAGTACATGCCGGGTGCCGACAAGACCGACAACAGCGTCGTCTACGGCTATGGCGCGGCGCAAACGCTGGCCAAGGTGCTCGAAATGTGCGGCGACGACCTCACCCGCGCCAACGTCATGAAGCAGGCGGCGAGCCTGAAGGACTTCACGCCCGACACGCTGTTGCCGGGCGTGAAGATCAACACCTCGGCGACCGACTTTGCGCCGATCTCGCAACTGCAGATGCAGCGCTTCAAGGGTCAGAAGTGGGAACTGTTCGGCGAGACCATCTCGGGTGACGTCGCTGCCGAATAACGTTGCAGTGCAAGAATGAACCGAGAGCCCCCGCGGCTGACGTCGCGGGGGCTTTTTGTTGACGGCCCGTGCCGATGGTATTGAATGCGCGGACCAAGAACACGCGGTGGGGAAACCATGACTGCTGTACGCCTGTCCCTGACGGCGCTCTTGACAGCGCTTGCACTGATCGTGGCGAGTGGCGATGTCGCAATGGCCCAGAAGACCTACGACACCGGGGCCAGCGACACCGAGATCAAGATCGGCAACATCATGCCCTACAGCGGCCCTGCCTCGGCCTACGGGGTGATCGGCAAGACCGAGGCCGCCTATTTCAAGATGATCAACGCACAGGGCGGCATCCACGGCCGAAAGATCACGTTCATCTCCTACGACGACGGCTACTCGCCGGCGAAGACGGTGGAGCAGGCGCGCAAGCTGGTCGAAAGCGACGAGGTGCTGCTGGTGTTCAACTCGCTCGGCACCTCGACCAACTCGGCGATCCAGAAATACATGAACGAGAAGAAGGTGCCGCAGCTGTTCGTCGCCTCCGGTGCCTCCAGATGGAACAACCCGAAGGAATTTCCCTGGACCATCGGCTGGCAGCCCAGCTACCAGGACGAGGCGCATATCTATGCAAAATACATCATCAGGGAGAAGCCGAACGCCAAGGTGGCCGTGTTCTACCAGAACGATGACTTCGGCAAGGACTACCTCAAGGGCCTGAAGCACGCCTTCGGCGACAAGGCATCGATGATCGTCGCCGAGGAAAGCTACGAGACCTCGGAGCCCACGATCGACGATCACATCGTCAAGCTCAAGGCCGCCGGCGCCGACACCTTCATCAGCATCGCGACGCCGAAATTCGCGGCACAGGCGATCAAGAAGGCCGCCGAGATCGCCTGGGCACCGCTGCAGATCGTCGCCAACGTCTCGGCGTCCGTCGGCGGCGTGATGCAGCCGGCGGGCTTCGAGAATTCCCAGGGCATCCTGTCGGCCGCCTACCTGAAGGACGGCGCCGACCCGCAATGGAACAACGACCCCGGCATGCAGAAATTCCTTGCCTTCCTCAAGCAGGATTATCCGGAAGGCAACAGGCTCGACGGCGCTACAGCCTTCGGCTACGGCGCCGCGCAGACCATGGTGAGGGTGCTGGAGATGTGTGGCGACGATCTCACCCGCACCAACGTCATGAAGCAGGCCGCGAGCCTGAAAGACTTCACCGCCGACACGTTGCTGCCCGGCATCACCATCAACACGTCGGCGACCGACTTCGCACCGATCAAGCAGCTGCGGTTGATGCGCTTCAAGGGCGAGAAGTGGGAGTTGTTCGGCGACATCATTTCAAGCAATATGAGCCATTGATCGTCCGCGTCCGGCGCTTCCCGGGTCCGCGCCTTCGACTAAATGACGCCTCCCGTGCCACGACCGCGGGGGGCTTTTTGTTGCTGGCAAAGGGCGAAAGGTATTCAATATCGCGAGGAGCCGCGAAGTGCTCTCAATCAAAAGAACATGACACATTCATCGTGATCCAAGGGAGATCAAAATGCCTGCTATCCATCTGCGATTGGGGGCCTTTTCGGCTGCCCTCGCACTGCTCGCAGCAACCACCGACCCCTCCGTGGCCCAGAAGAAATACGACACCGGCGCCACCGACACCGAGATCAAGATCGGCAACATCATGCCCTATAGCGGCCCCGCGTCCGCCTACGGCATCATCGGCCGCACCGAGGCCGCCTACTTCAAGAAGATCAACGATGCCGGCGGCATCAATGGCCGCAAGATCAACTTCGTCTCCTATGACGACGCCTACTCGCCGCCGAAGGCGGTGGAGCAGGCCCGCAAGCTGGTCGAGAGCGACGAGGTGCTGCTGGTCTTCAACTCGCTCGGCACACCGTCGAACTCGGCGATCCAGAAGTACATGAACTCCAAGAAGGTGCCGCAGCTGTTCGTCGCCACCGGCGCCACCAAATGGAACGACCCGAAGGAGTTTCCATGGACCATGGGCTGGCAGCCCAACTATCAGAGCGAGACCCAGATCTACGCGAAGTACATCCTGAAGAACATGCCGAACGCCAAGATCGCGGTGATCTTCCAGAATGACGATTACGGCAAGGACTACCTGAAGGGCCTCAAGGACGGGCTCGGCCAGAAGGCCGCGAGCATGATCGTCGCCGAGGAGAGCTTTGAGACCTCCGAGCCATCCATCGACAACCACATCGTCAAGCTGAAGTCGAGCAACGCCGATGTCTTCGTCGACATCGCAACGCCGAAATTCGCGGCGCAGGCGATCAAGAAGGTCACGGAGCTCGGCTGGAAGCCGACCCACTTCCTCAACAACGTGTCGGCCTCGGTCGGCTCGGTGATCAGGCCGGCCGGCTATGAGAACGCGCAGGACATCATCTCGGCCAACTACCTGAAGGACGCCTCCGACAGGCAATGGGACAATGATCCCGGCATGAAGGAGTTCTACGCCTTCATGGCCAAGGATTTTCCTGAAGGCGACAGGCTCGACGGCGGCACCGTTGTCGGCTTCGGCGTGGCCCAGACCCTGGTACAGGTGCTGAAGCAGTGCGGCGATAATCTGACCCGCGAGAACGTCATGAAACAGGCAGCGAACCTGCAGGACTTCCGCACCGAGGTGCTGCTGCCCGGCATCAAGATCAACACCGGCCCGAGCGATTTCGCCCCGATCAGCCAGTTGCAACTGATGAAGTTCAAGGGCGAGAAGTGGGAACTGTTCGGCGACGTGATCAGCGCCGACGTCGGCGGCTGAAGCTTTCCCGCATCGTGGAAATCCTGCCCCCTGCGACACTTTCGCAGGGGGTTTTGCTTTGTCTTTCGCTTCCGACGCCTCACCGACAAAAACGCAGACGGCCCGGCCGTTTACACTCCACTTGGCGATGCGCTAGGTATCGATGCGGCAGAGCGAACAACAAGCCGGCGCCTTTCCGTGAGGCGCGCAAGAACCGGGAGACCTTCAAGTGGCTATGCCGATCAGACACCGCGTCGCGACCGCCCTCCTCGGCCTCACCATTGCCGCCGCGAGCTGCAGCGCGGCGCTGGCGCAGAAGAAATACGATACGGGCGCCAGCAACACCGAGATCAGGATCGGCAACATCGTGCCCTATAGCGGGCCGGCCTCGGCCTATGGCGTGGTCGGCAAGGCGATGGCCGCCGTGTTCAAGAAGGCGAACGACGACGGCGGCATCAACGGGCGCAAGATCAACTTCATCTCCTATGACGATGCCTATTCGCCGCCCAAGGCGGTCGAGCAGGCCCGCAAGCTGGTCGAGAGCGACGAGGTGCTGTTCCTGTTCGGCACGCTCGGCACCGCCTCGAACACCGCAATCCAGAAGTACCTCAACGCCAAGAAGGTGCCGCAGCTGTTCGTCGCCACCGGTGCGACCAAGTGGAACGCCCCACAGACCTTCCCATGGACCATGGGCTGGCTGCCGAGCTACCAGAGCGAGTCGCGCATCTACGCGAAATATCTGATCAAGGAGAAGCCGGCCGCGAAGATCGCGGTGCTCTACCAGAACGACGACATGGGCAAGGACTATCTCAAGGGCCTCAAGGACGGCTTCGCCAGCGATCCCGCGCGCATCGTCGCCGAGGAGAGCTACGAGGTTGCCGAGCCCACCATCGACTCGCACGTGGTGCGGCTGAAATCATCCAACCCCGACGTCATCATCTTCTTCACTACGCCGAAATTCGGCGCGCAGGCGATCAAGAAGGTCGGCGAGATGAACTGGAAGCCGGTCACGATCGTCTCCAACGTCTCGGCCTCGACCGCAACCGTGATGCGACCGGCGGGCATGGACAATGCGCAGGGCGTGATCTCGGCAGCCTACGCCAAGGACGCCAGCGACCCGCAGTGGAAGGATGACGCCGGCATGAAGGCGTTCGACGAGCTGCTCGCCAAATACATGCCCGAGACCAATCGCGTCGATGCCTCCGCGATGACCGGCTACAACATGGCGACCACCATGGTCGAGGTGCTGCGCCGCTGCGGCGATGACCTGACGCGCGCCAATGTCATGAAGCAGGCGGCGAGCCTGCAGCAGTTCGCGCAGGGCGGCCTGCTGCCAGGCGTGACGCTGTCGACCGGCCCCGACGACTTCCAGCCGATCGAGCAGTTGCAACTGATGCAGTTCAAGGGCGAACGCTGGCAGCTGTTCGGCGACGTCATCAGTGGTGAAATCGTCGGCAACTAGCGGGATCACCTGAAAATATCGAAAACAACCCCATGCAAAGTAGCCGATCCAAAGTAACCGATGACGGCCGACGCTCGACCAGGAACTTGACACGTCGGGCAACTCCGCGTTATTCTTCCAATATTCCGAAATCGTGCAAGCGCTCCCCTGGCCCCCCGCAAGCGGGAGAGGGAATGCTGCAGCTTGCAATTCAGCTTCATCTCGTCACACCCTGCTGTTCGTGAGTCCTGCCATGACCGACCGACGTCCCCTGCTGCGTTCGATCTTCGATGCCGCCGTTGCGGCCGCGCACCCCGACGTCGTGCTGGCGTCACGGCTGCGGCCGGTGCCGAAGGGACGGATCATCTGCCTCGCCGCCGGCAAGGGCGCCGGCGCGATGGCCGCGGCGGCCGAACGGCACTATCTCGACGGGCTCGGGCTCGATCCGTCTCGGCTGGTCGGCATCGCGACGACGCGTCACGGCCACGGCGTGCCGACCCGGCGCATCAAGGTGGTCGAGGCCGGCCATCCCGTGCCCGACGAGGCCGGGCTGAAGGCGGCCGACGATACGCTGCGGCTCGCTGCCGAGGCGACGTCTGACGATCTCTTGCTGGTGCTGCTGACCGGCGGCGGCTCGGCGAACTGGATCGCACCGGTCGAGGGCGTGAGCTTTGCGCAGAAGCAGCAGGTCAACCGCGCGCTGCTGCGCTCGGGCGCGCCGATCGGCGAGATGAACATCGTCCGCAAGCACCTGTCGCGCATCAAGGGCGGACGGCTGGCGCGCGCCGGCCAACGCGCCGCCGAGATCGTGACGCTCGCGATATCAGACGTGCCGCATGATGATCCCTCCGCGATCGCATCGGGGCCGACGGTGCCTGATACGACGACACTCGCCGACGCCCGCGCGCTGGTCGCCAGATACAATCTCGCGGTCGACGACGCCGTACGCCGGGCGCTCGACGATCCCAGGAACGAGAGCTGCAAGCCCGGCGATCCCGCCTTTGCGCGCGCGACGTTCGAACTGCTGGCGAAACCAGAGGCCTCGATCGATGCCGCGGTGAAAGTCGCGCGCGACGCCGGCTACGAGACGATCGCGCTCGGCGCCGATCTCGAAGGCGAGGCCCGTGACGTCGCCGCCGCTCACGCCCGCCTCGCGCTGCAGGCCCGCAGCGAGGGCAAGCGCGTCGCGATCATCTCCGGCGGCGAGCTCACGGTGACCGTACGCGGCAACGGCCGCGGCGGCCCCAACCAGGAATACGCGCTGGCGCTCGCCGATCTGCTCCAGGATACGCCCGACATCTCGGCACTCGCCGCCGACACCGACGGCGCCGACGGCGGCGCCGGCAGCGCCAGCGATCCGGCCGGCGCGGTCATCGATCAGGCGACATTTGCGAAGATGAAATCGCTGGGGCTGGATCCGAAGGCCTATCTCGCAAACAACGACGCGACGGGATTCTTCGCGCAGACCGGCGATTTGTTGCTGACGGGCCCGACGCTGACCAACGTCAACGACGTGCGCGTGATTTTGGTGGATTGATCCACCTTCGTCATTCCGGGGCAGCCCGAAGGGCTGAGCCCGGAATCCATTCAGCCGCGAAGCTTGCTGCGCAATGGATTCCGGGTTCTCGCTTCGCGAGCCCCGGAATGACAGCCCCTCAATACTCCCGCGCGAGCTTTGCCAGCATCTCCAGCAGCGCGGCGTGGTTCGACGGTCCGAGCACCTCGATCAACCGCGCTTCATGCTTGTTGGCGACCAGCTTCTTGGCGCGCGCCAGCACGGCGCGGCCCATGTCGGCCTTGGGCCATAAGCGGATGCTCAGGCGCTTGGCTGCCACCACCCATGTATCGCAACAACGAGGCACGCAAGAAAGGCTACAGTCTGGTGGCCCATTTCCATCCAGTACCGGACCGGCGCGGTGTCTCTGTGAAAAACCTGACTCGGCCAGCCCAAAAGACTCTCTGCGACCAAGTCAAAAATACCAGTACCACGAAGGAAGGACGTGATCTTTCTCTCGACAAGGCCAGACTGCACCTTTCGAATGCAATCGACGCCCAAATAGATTGCGACAATGCGAGCGACGATCTCATAAAAGAAAAAATGCATTCGACATCCGTTCATCAGGTCCTGATTGGACGACCGGGCCGTATTGCTCGTCGATTCGGCAGGGTTGAGGGCCGGACGCAGGCATGCATGAGCGCTACCTGGTTTGTAGTGTGGCCAGATTTGGTGTTGGTTCAAATGCGGGAATGATCTGGGTGCCGGTCACGATCCCCGCTCCGGGTCAACCGCGTCATTCCGACCAGGAGCCGATGACTTCTGGACCTGCCCAGAGGACGGACATTCTGAGGCCTCGACCGTATGCCTCAAAAGGCCCAGTGGCGGTCATCGTCACTTCTCTGCACCACGGGTCTAGGGCTGACCGGCCCGCAGAGGGTGAAGTTGATCAGGAAACCTTTCGTCAAGCGCTCGCCAAAGAATGTCGTCGACGAGAACTTCGTTATGACCTCGGTACTCCTTATTGCCATCGCGCCACCACGTTTCGCGCCAGATGAGTGGTTCTCCGCCGGAGCGCTCACACAATCTCCATTTATGAAAGTCCTGTGTCAGCCCAAATCGCTCTACTTCGTCCTCCTGCGGTCCAAATTGACTTGACGGCGTTTGGAGCCACAGCATCCGCTGTGCGCGGCCGAGGACATTTATGAAATAGTAGGCGCTCGCGAGATTGAGGCGCAATGTGATGCGCGGCTTTGGTTCATCGCATACCAGAAGGAAGTCAGGTTGGCCCCTTACGAATTGCGCGGCCACCGGACGGCCCAAATCCTTCACCGAATAGTAGGCGTCGACGAATGGATTTCGCCAGCCTGTGGAGGCTTTCCTGATTTCAACAGGAATGAATTCAACCTCCCCGGGGGCCAGTTTCTCAAAGATCGCCCGTGCTCGCTCGGACACAACGAAGAGGCCTCGCGAAGTGTGAAACAGGTCGGGCAGCGGTGCCTTTGCTCTCTCGACGATAAGCGATCCTGGAAAATAGGAAGGCGGGATTGGTTGGCAACGACGCTCGTATTCCATCCAGCCTTTGGACATCCGCGACGCGTCGTTGAACTGAAAGATTGTGCCGTTGAACCATCTCGGATCGAACTTGTAGACCATGACTACCCCACGCGCTGTCAGTCTAGTGCAGTCCCAAAAGCTCTGACAACCCAAGGTCTGCGTCAGGTCAGGGGAGCTCGCCTCCAGGATGCGAGTAGCCGGGATGCGAGTAACTTGGACACCCTTGATTTTGCGCGATCTCCGTGGTAGTTGCGCGTGATGATCAACGTCGCGCGCATTTCGAACCGTAAACACATGACCCGCTCTCGCTGGGCCGTGGAAGGAGTCGTGCGCTAGGAATTCGACGACGCGATCTTTTCACCAGGCCCCGCCGGCATCGGACGGGGCCTTTTGTTTGGCCAAGCTCCCTGCCGGCACAACAGCAGGAGCATCCGATGCCACCCCAACAGACGAACGTCACATCCCTGACCAGGCGCGACGCCGCAAGGCCCCGCCTCACCATCGCTTTGGTGAAAAACGCTACGGGCGATGCTTTTGCCGAGGCGCGCCCCGATGCCTCCATCGCAACGCTGAGAGACGCTTTCTCGGAAAAGGAAGCGGCTGGACCACCAGTCGCATCGACGCGGAGCGTCTTGGAGCGGAGCGTCTTGGATTTGCTGCGGGACTATTGGCGTGCGCTTCGAGAGCGGCACCAGCGCGAGAGGTTGCGAGTCAGTTTGCGCGACCTGAGCGAGAGAGCGCTGATGGATATCGGTGTGCCACAAGGTGACATCGAACACATCGTCGCGAACCAAGCCATCGAAAGGCTCAGGGATGGCACGGCGTATCAATGGCTGTCTCGTGGTTTGATGTAACTGATGGTGAACCACCGTCCAGTTCCGCACGTTGTGCAGCGAGCGGTCTTACCGTCATTGCGAGCCAACGGGTCGCTCGAACGCGCGCCCGATGACAGGCTCAGCGAAGCAATCCATCGCACCGCTTGCGGAGGCATGGATTGCTTCGTCGCTTCAGCGCAAAATTGCCTTGCAATTTTGTCGCGAGCTCCTCGCAATGACGTGGTGAGGGCGGGAGCGCTAATACTCCCGCGCCAGCTTCGCCAGCATCTCCAGCAGCGCGGCGTGGTTCGACGGTCCGAGCACTTCGATCAGCCGCGCCTCGTGCTTGGTGGCGACCAGCTTCTTGGCGCGGGCCAGCACGGCGCGGCCCTTGTCGGTCAGAACCAGGATGTGAGAGCGGCGGTCGTTGGTGGAGCGCATCCGTGCACAAAGGTCGCGGCTCTCCAGCGCGTCGAGCATGGCGACGAAGTTCGGGCGGAGGATGCCGAGCGTGTTGGCGATCTCGGTCTGGTTGCGGCCGGGGTTCTTGTCGAGCAGCAGCAGCACCGAGAACTGCGCCGGCGTCAGTTGCAGCGGAGCGACGCAGCGCAGGAAGTCCTCGAACACCTTGAGTTGCGCGCGCTTCAGCGAATAGCCGAGCAGTCCGGACAGCTCGCCCAGCTGCAGCATGCTGTCGTCGCCGGCGGGATCGACGATATCCTTGCGCGAGGGGCGGGCCGGCCTGATGGCATCGGAGGCGGATTTGGGAACAGTCATCGCTCGTGGCTCGCAATCCAGATACAATATCCCTGCGCAGCGCTCGTGGGTCTTGAGATTATAATTGATAATTGTTATGAACCATATCAAATATTGGTGGCTTTCAACAACCGATATTGCAACAACCGATATTGGTCAGCCCGGCCGTTCCTGGTGACGACGGCGGGTTGACGCTTGAGGGGGAGCGCGCGGTCTTGAACACGACGATCATGCTGTTCCTGCTGCAGGACGGCATCACCAACGGCGCGATCTACGCGCTGCTCGGGCTGGCGCTGGTGCTGGTGTTTGCGGTCACGCGGGTGATCCTGATCCCGCAGGGCGAATTCGTCACCTATGGCGCGCTGAGCTACGCCATGCTGGCGGCCGGACAGGTGCCCGGCACAGTGCGGCTCGCCGTCGCGATGGGCGTCGTTGCCTTCGGCCTCGACCTGTTCTTTGCGCGCAAGGCCCTGCGCGCAAAGCTGGTGCTGCGCTCCGCCGCGCTCAACATCGTCTTTCCCGTTGCGCTGCTCGCCCTCACCTATGCGCTGGTCGGCCCCAAGACGCCGATGGCCGTCAATATCGCGCTGGCACTGCTGATCGTGGCCGCGATCGGGTTGTTCCTCTACCGCATCGCGTTCCAGCCGATCGCGCATACATCCGTGCTGGTGCTGTTGATTGCTGCCGTCGGCTGCCACCTCGCATTGCAGGGCCTTGGCCTCGTGTTCTTCGGCGCCGAAGGATTGCGCGGGCCTGCACTGTCGAGCGCCGCGGTGACCGCCGGCCCGCTGCGCTTCACCGGCCAGAGCCTTGCGGTCTATGCGCTGACGGTCGCCTTCATTGTCGGGCTGTGGCTGTTCTTCGGCTATACAAGGACCGGCAAGGCGCTGCGCGCCACCGCCGTCAATCGGCTCGGCGCCCGCCTCGTCGGCATCCGCACTTCGCTCTCTGGCCAGATCGCGTTCCTGCTCGCCTCCGTGATCGGCGCGCTTTCGGGGATCCTGATCGTGCCGATCACGACGCTCTATTACGACACCGGCTTTCTGATCGGCCTGAAGGGCTTCATCGCCGCGATCATCGGCGGCCTCGTCAGCTATCCCCTGACCGCGGTCGCGGCCATCGTGGTCGGCATCGTCGAGGCCTTCTCCTCGTTCTACGCCAGCAATTTCAAGGAAGTCATCGTCTTCTTCCTGATCCTCCCCGTGCTGGTGCTGCGTTCGCTCGCGGCACCCGCGGTCGAGGAAGAGAAGGATTGAGCGATGACGCAGCGGCTGCCCCTCATCATCTTCGCGCTCCTGATGGCGGTGATCCCGTTCCTCCCCGGCGTTCCGCCGTTCTGGATCGTGCTGCTCGACAATATCGGCCTCGCCGCCCTGGTCGCGATGGGGCTGGTGCTGCTCACCGGCGTCGGCGGTCTCACTTCGTTCGGCCAGGCCGCATTCTGCGGCTTCGGCGCCTACACCACGGCGGTGCTGACCACAGCCTACGGCGTCTCGCCATGGCTGACGCTGCCGGCCTCGCTCGTGGTCAGCGGCATCGCCGCCGTGCTGCTCGGCATCGTCACGGTGCGGCTGTCCGGCCACTATCTGCCGCTCGGCACCATCGCCTGGGGCATCGGGCTGTTCTATCTGTTCAGCAAGCTCGAATTCCTCGGCCGCAATGACGGCATCTCCGGCATACCGCCGCTGTCGATCGGCACGTTCAAGATGCTGAGCCCCGACACGATCTATTACGCGATCTGGGTCGGGGTGCTGATCTCGGCGCTGCTGACCATGAACCTGCTGGATTCCCGCACCGGCCGCGCCATCCGCGCGCTGCGCCGCGGCCATATCGCGGCCGAGGCCTTTGGCGTGCAGACGCCACGCGCCAAGCTTCTGGTGTTCATCTACGCGGCTGTTCTGGCCGGCCTGTCCGGCTGGCTCTATGCGCATTTCCAGCGCGCCGCCAATCCGACGCCGTTCGGCGCGCAGGCCGGCATCGAATATCTGTTCATCGCGGTCGTCGGCGGCGCGGGTTACGTCTGGGGTGCGGTGCTCGGCGCCGGCATCGTCGTGATCCTCAAGGAGGTGCTGCAGAGCTATCTCCCCTACATCTTCGGCGGCCAGAGCCAGCTCGAGACCATCGTGTTCGGCATCCTGCTGGTGCTGCTGCTGCAACTCGCACCAGCAGGCGTCTGGCCGTGGCTGATGTCGCGGCTGCCGTTCAAGCCGGGCCGCAGGACGCCGGACACCTCCCTCAAGCTGCCGGCCCGCGAGCAGGCGCCCGTGACGTCGGGGGCACTTCTGCGGATCGAGAAGGCACGCAAGCAGTTCGGCGGCGTGGTCGCCGTCAACGACGTCTCCTTCGAGGTCAATGCCCGCGAGATCGTCGCGCTGATCGGCCCGAACGGCGCCGGCAAGAGCACGACCTTCAACCTGATCACCGGCGTGTTGACCGCAACCGGCGGCAAGATCTCGGTGCTCGGCAAGGAGGTTGCCAACGCACCGCCGCAGGAGGTGGTCAAGCTTGGCGTGGCCAGGACGTTCCAGCACGTCAAGCTGGTGCCTGATATGACCGTGCTGGAGAACGTCGCGATCGGTGCGCATCTGCGCGGGTCGTCCGGCGCGATATCGAGCATGCTGCGGCTCGACCGCGCCGACGAAGCGAAGCTGCTGGCGGAAGCCGCCCGGCAGATCGAACGCGTCGGCCTGTCCGAGCAGGTCGACCAGCTCGCCGGCTCGCTGTCGCTCGGGCAGCAGCGCATCGTCGAGATTGCGCGGGCGCTGTGCGTCGATCCGATGCTGCTGCTGCTCGACGAGCCCGCCGCGGGATTGCGCCACATGGAGAAGCAGCGGCTCGCCGCGCTGCTCCGGCAATTGCGCGACGGCGGCATGTCGGTGCTGCTGGTCGAGCACGACATGGGCTTCGTGATGGATCTCGCCGACCGCATCGTGGTGCTCGATTTCGGCACCAAGATCGCCGAGGGCACGCCCGCCGCGATCAAGCGCAATCCCGACGTGATCAAGGCCTATCTCGGAGCCGCGGCATGAGCGCGCTGTTGACGGTCAGCGACGTCCACATTGCCTACGGCAAGGTCGAGGCCGTGCGCGGCGTCTCGCTCGACGTCGCCGAGAACGAGATCGTCACCATCATCGGCGCCAACGGCGCCGGCAAGAGCACGCTGCTCAACGCCGTGATGGGCATCCTGCCGCTGAAGGGCCGCGCGACCTTCGCCGGCACTGATCTGACGCCGCTCGATATCGAGGACCGCGTCGCCAGTGGCCTCAGCCTGGTGCCGGAGCATCGCGAATTGTTCGGCTCGATGAATGTCGAGGACAATCTGGAGCTCGGCGCCTTCCGGATTGCGAAGGCCACCGCGGCGATCTCGATCGAGAAGGTCTACGCGCTGTTTCCGCGCCTGAAGGAGCGGCGCAAGCAGCTCGCCGGCACGCTGTCCGGCGGCGAGCAGCAGATGCTGGCGATGGGGCGTGCGCTGATGGGCGCGCCGAAGCTGCTGATGCTGGACGAGCCGAGTCTTGGCCTTGCCCCGATCATCGTCGCCGACATTTTCCGCATCGTCAGCGAGCTCCGCGCCGCCGGCGTCTCGGTATTGTTGGTCGAGCAGAACGCACAGGCAGCACTGCAAATCGCCGACCGCGCCTATGTGATGGAGCTCGGCGAGTTCGTGCTGTCAGGCACGGCGAAGGAGATCGCAGCCAACAAGGGTGTCGCCGCGAGCTATCTCGGCTTTCAGTACGAGGGCGAGAGCGCGATTTGAGTTGTGGAAGCTCGGATGCAGATAGACCTTCACCCCACCCCGGTTCACGTCGCTGACGCGATGTGAACCGACCCTCCCCCTCCAGGGGAGGGTAAGAAGAATCGATCATCTTGCATTTACGCGATGATTGCGCTCCACTTCACCCTCCCCTGGAAGGGGAGGGTCGAGCGCAAACGGCGATGCGCAGCATCGTCGGATGCGATCGGGGTGGGGTGAAGCCGAAGCCGTTCCATTGAAGCTCCCCGACGACGATAGACTGTCACCCCACCCCGGTTCACGTCGCTGACGCGATGTGAACCGACCCTCCCCCTCCAGGGGAGGGTAAGAAGAATCGATCATCTTGCATTCACGCGATGATTGCGCTCCACTTCACCCTCCCCTGGAGGGGGAGGGTCGAGCGCAAACGGCGATGCGCAGCATCGTCGGATGCGATCGGGGTGGGGTGAAGCCGCACAAATGGTGTCAACGTCGATCCGCAGAGCGACTGCCAGGAAGCTTCGCGCTAACACCACACCGCACGAGCGGATTCTGTGGCGAGCGTTGCGAGAGCTACCGGTCGACGGTACACATTTTCGGCGTCAGGCTCCTATCGGTCCTTACGTCGTCGACTTCTTCTGTCCTGCGAAACGACTGATCATCGAGTTGGACGGCGGGCACCACAACGAGGACGAAACAGCCCACCGCGATCGTGAACGGCAGGCGTGGCTCGAAAGGGAAGGATATCGCGTCATCCGATTCTGGAATTCGGAGATCACGGCCGACCTCAATGCGGTGCTGGAGCGGATCTACGTCGAGCTCTATGGTTCGCGTGACGCCGAAGCCGTTCCATTGAAGCACCTCCGACGACGATAGGCTGTCACCCCACCCCGCCTCTCATCGCTCCGCGATGCGAGGCGACCCTCCCCCTTCAGGGGAGGGTGAGAAGAACCGATAGCCTTGCATTCATGCGATGATTGCACTCCACTTCACCCTCCCCTGGAGGGGGAGGGTCGAGCGCAAACGGCGATGCGCAGCATCGTCGGATGCGATCGGGGTGGGGTGAAGCCGCAAATGCGGTGCCGGAGCGGATCTACGTCGAGCTCTATGGTTCGCGTGACGCCGAAGCGGTTCCATTGAAGCACCTCCGACGACGATAGACTGTCACCCCACCCCGCCTCTCATCGCTCCGCGATGCGAGGCGATCCTCCCCCTCCAGGGGAGGGTAAGAGAAAGAGCCGGCCTCCTTGCGAAGACCGGCTCGTCTGTGTCGATATCACGCAATCCAACTCACATCGCCGGAACGTACTTCCCGTCCTTGACCGTCAGCAGGATCCGCGAGCGGTCGTCGAGGCCGTAGCGGTCCTTTTCGGTCCAGTTGTAGACGCCTTGGGTCGCGACGATCTCCTTCTCGCTGAGGAACGCCTGGCGGATCGCCTCGCGGAATTCCGGCGTGCCGGGCTTGGCGGTTTTCAGCGCCACCGGGATGATCCGCTTCAGCACCTCGAAGGCGTCGTAGGAATGGCCTGCGAACTGACTGCGGCTGTTGGCGCCGTATTTGGCTTCATAGGCCGTGTTGAGCGCGAGGCCCGGCTTCTTGGTCAGCGCGCTGTCAGCTTGCGTCTCCGGCGACATCACCGGGCCCGCCGACATGATGACGCCCTCGGCGGCCGCACCCGCGATGCGGATGAAGTCCATGCTGGCGGCGCCGTGGGTCTGGTAGATCAGACCCTTGTAGCCGCGCTCGCGCAGCGCGGTCTGCGGCAGCGCCGCGGCAGTGCCGGAGGCGCCGATCAGGATCGCGTCGGGATTGGCGGCGACGAGCTTCAGCACCTGGCCCGCGACCGAGGTGTCGGGACGCGCAAAACGCTCCTCGTCGGTCATGGTCAGGCCCATCGGCACGGCGGTGGTCTTGAAATCGTTGACCCAGAGATCGCCGTACGAATCGGAGTAGCCGATATAGCCGACGGTCTTGATGTTGTGCGCCTTCATGTGCTCGTACAGCACCTTGGCCATGATCGGGATCGACTGCGGCAAATCGACCGACCATTTTGCGCGCGCCTCGTTGATCGGGAACGGCGCCAGACCGAAATGCGGGATGCCGGCCTCGTTGGCGACCGTCGAGACCGCGATCGACGGCGGCGTGGTGCAGGAGCCCATGATGATATCGGCCTTGGACTCGGTGACGAAGCGCCGCGCGTTGGTGGTCGCAGCCGTCGGATCGCCGCCATCATCCAGCACGATCAGCTTCAGCGGCACGCCGGCGATTTCCTTCGGCACGAAATCCAGCGCGTTGCGCTCGGGGATGCCGAGGGCTGCGGCCGGTCCCGTGGTCGAGATCGAGATACCGATGGTGATGTCACTGGTCTGCGCCTGCGACGGCGAGCCCGGCAGCGCAAAAATCGCCGCGAGCACTGCTGCGGCGAGAGTGGCCTTCTTCATTCATTCCTCCCTGCGGATATGTTTTTTGGGTTTAAGCCGGTTTTGCGGGCCAATTCAGCCCCTTCTTTAGGTCATGAAGGACGGCAAGTCAGCCCTTCATGAACAAGTCAGCCTTGCATGAAACGGTCGATGATCTCCTGCGGAAACGGCGCCGATTTCAGCTTGGCGGGATCATCCGGGTGACGGCCGACCAGCACCCGGATCTCGAAGGCCTCGATCGCAAGCGCCTCGCCCTTGAAGACCCGGTGTACCACCTCGAAGCTCGACCGCTTGATGCTGTCGATCCGGCTCTCGATGGTAATCCAGTCGCCATGGGTCGACGGGATGTGGAATTTCGCCCGCGTGTCGACCATGGGGATGCCGACCAGGCCGTACGTCTTGATGATATCCTGCTTCGAGAAGCCGGCCGCTTCGAACATGATCGAGGTCGAATCGTCGAACATCGCGAAGTAGCGCGGGTAATAGACGATGTTGGCGGGGTCGCAATCGCCCCACTGGATCTGCACGTCGCGCCGGGTGACGAACATCATTTACCCTCGATGATCATGATCATGCTCTAGCGCGGCGCCATCCGGAGCGCGGCATCGAGCCGCACCACTTCGCCGTTCAGATAGGGATTGTCGATCATGTGCAGCGCCAGCGAGGCGAACTCGTCGGCCTGACCGAGCCGGCGCGGGAACGGGATCGCGGCGGCGAGCGAATCCTGCGCCTCCTGCGGCAGGCTACCGAGCAGCGGCGTCATGAACAGGCCGGGCGCGATCGTCAGCACGCGGATGCCGAACTGCGCCAGTTCGCGCGCGATCGGCAAGGTCATCGCGACGATGCCGCCCTTCGAGGCCGAATACGCCGCCTGCCCGATCTGGCCGTCATAGGCCGCAACCGAGGCGGTGCAGATCACGACGCCACGTTCACCGGTGGCGAGCGGCTCGAGCTTGGACATGCCCGATGTCGCGAGCCGCAGCATGTTGAACGAGCCGATCAGGTTGACCTTGATCACCTTCTCGAAATCGGAAAGCGCCATCGGCCCCTCGCGGCCGATCACGCGCTTTGCCACGCCGATGCCGGCGCAATTCACCAGCACGCGGGCCGGGCCATGCGCCTTGGCGGCTTCCGCGACCGCCGCTTCGGCCGCCGCCGCATCCGACACGTCGCAGACCAGCGGAATGCCGCCGATCTCGGCCGCAACGCTCTCGGCGAGTTTTGCGTTGAGGTCGCAGACTGCGACCTTGGCGCCCTGGGCGGCCAGCCGGCGCGCGGTTGCGGCACCCAATCCCGATGCGCCGCCGGTGACGATAGCGGCATGGTCCTTCAACTGCATGGCGTTCTCCTCTTTGATAGTCAGCTAAGCTTGATCACGGATGCCGGCGGCACCGGCGCATAGAGCGTCTCGATCAGGGCGGCGCGATGCTCCAGCACGGCGCGCTGGTTGATCGAGCCTTTGTCAGTGACCTCACCGCGGTCGATCGACAGCGGGGTATCGAGCAGGACCGCACGGGTGATGCGGGTCGACGAGCCGGTGGCACTGGCGAGAAACCGCGTGAAGCGCTCGCGGAACGCGGCGCGCACCTTCGGATCGCTGGCCGCCGCGGCAATGTCGTTCGCCGCAAGGTTTGGATTGATCAGCCGGCAGCCATCGAGATCGAGGATGACGAGCGCCGAGATCTCGTCGTGATTGAGGCCGGCGATGACGACGTCACGCACCAGCGGCGCGCAGGTGCCGACGAAGCGCGCGCGCAACGGGCCGACGCTGACCCAGGTGCCGCTTGCCAGCTTGAAGTCCTCGGCGATCCGGCCGTCGAAGTCGAAACCGGCATCGAAATTGCCAGGATCGACCGGCTTCAGCGCATCGCCGAATTTGTAGAAGCCTTCCTCGTCGAACGCTTTCGCGGTCAATTCCGGCTGGCGCCAGTAGCCGGGCGTGACGTTCGGCCCCTTGGCGCGGACCTCCAGCTTGCCATTGTTCGGCAGCAGTTTTGCGTCATTGCCCGACACCGGAAGGCCGACATGGCCGGAGCGGCTGGTGTCCGGACGTACCGACATGAAGAACGGCGAGGTCTCGGTGGCGCCGAGCCCGGTCAGCATCGGCACCCGATAGCCCTTCTCCTGCACGGCGAGCTCATCGAGGCTGTTCCAGATGAACGGCGACAGCGCCGCGCCGGAGAAGAACATCGCATGCAGCCGGTCGAAGAATTTTGCCCGCAGGCTCGCGTCGTCGCGCAGATAGGGCAGCAGCGATTCATAGCCCTTGGGTACGTTGAAATAGACCGTCGGCGAGATCTCGCGCAGGTTTCGCACGGTCTCCTCGATGCCGCCGGGCATCGGCTTGCCCTCGTCGAGATACATCGAACCGCCATTGTAGAGCGTCAGCCCGATATTGTGGTTGCCGCCAAAGGTGTGATTCCACGGCAGCCAGTCGACGATCACAGGCGGCTCGTCCTTCAGGAAGGCCAGCGTCTCGCGTAGCATCACCTGGTTGGCGCAGATCATGCGCTGGGTGTTGATGACGGCCTTGGGATTGCCGGTCGAACCCGAGGTCAGCAGAAATTTTGCGATCGTGTCGGGGCCGATGCCGTCATTGATGGCGTCGAGGCGCGGGTCTTCCGCCGTCGCGATGAGATCGGCGAGCCGGGTCACATCGCGACCGGCCACCGCACCACGGGTTGCCGCGATCTCGGTGCCCAGGGGCACGTTGACGCGCAGCGCATCGGCGAATTTGTCGGCGTCGTCGACGAAGACGAGCCCGGGCGTCAACAGCTTGATCAGGAAGTTCAGCTTGCCATAGTCACGCGACACCAGCGAATAGGCCGGCGAGACCGGGCAGAACGGAATGCCGGCATACAGCGCGCCGAACGCGATCAGCGCGTGATCGATCGAATTGCCTGATAGAATCACGATCGGCCTTCCCGCCGACAGCCCGCGCGCGATCAGCGCGGAGGCGATGCGACGCGTCGTATCCAGCAGTTGCGCGTAGGTGATCTGCCGCCAGCCGCCGCCGGCGACGCGCTCGGCCATGAACACGCGGTTCGGTTCGGCCCTCGCCCAATGATGCAGGCGATCGGTGATGCGGACCGGATAGTCGGCGAGTTTGACCTTTGGGCGCAGATAGATCGTGCCGTCGTCGCGGCGCTCGACAGTGACCTCAGGATTGCCGAACGAGATCGGGCGCAGCGGATGCGCGCTGGTCGCAGACATGTCGGGCTTCGCGCTCATGTCGGCTTCACCTTGGCGGTCTTGCGATCGAGGAACGCGCGGATGCGTTTTTTGGCCTCCTTGTCGCTCTGCGCCACGGTCGCCATCAGCGATTCCATCAAGAGGCCGGTCTGCGGATTGGCCTCCGCGATCATCGGCAACGCCTGCAGCACGGCAAAATTGGTCAGCGGCGCGTTCGCAGCAACCCGCTCGGCCAGCTCCAACGACTTCGCCAGCGCGCCGCCGGCTTCGGTGAGGTATTGCGAGAAGCCGTAGGCCGCGCCTTCGGTCGCGGAATAGACCCGGCCGGTCAGCATCATGTCGGCCATCCGCGGCACGCCGATCAGGCGCGGCAGCCGCACCGAGCCGCCACCGCCGACGAAGATACCGCGCTGGCCCTCGGGCAGCGCGAAATAGGCCGACGGCTCGGCAACGCGGATATGCGCGGCGCAGGCCAGTTCCAGCCCGCCGCCGATCACGGCGCCCTGCAGCGCGGCAATGACCGGCACGCGGCAATACTGGATACGGTCGAACACGCGATGCCACATCTGGGAGTGGATGAGGCCCTCGGTGGCGTCGCGCTCGGTCAGCTCGGAGAGGTCGAGGCCGGAGGAGAAGTGATCGCCGATGCCGTGGATGACCACGGCGCCGACATCGTCGGGAATTGCGGAAAAACAATCCTGCAGCGCCAGGATGATGCCGTCGTTCAACGCATTGCGCTTGGCGGGACGGTTGAGCCCCACGGTCAGCACCGTGCCGCGCGTCTCGATCCTGAGCAGCGAAGCATCACCCGCGGCAGCGTCGGCGTTTCCCATGGCGTTATTGTTTCCTGTCCAGAATAGTTATGTTTTATAACTATTGGCGGCGGAGTCAATATGGGGGCTCCCCGCAATGACGGTGATGGAGTCGAGCCCGCGGTGTCCCCCATCGTCGTCCTGGCGAAAGCCAGGATCCATAACCACCGACATTTGTTGTGAGAGGGACCGTGGCCCCAGCGGCGCGTAGCAACCGGCATTTGGGGTAATGGGTCCTGGCTTTTCGCCAGGACGACAGTGAGTTTGTGGTGCGCGAAGCGGGAAACCCACTCACGGTGTCATCACCTACGCATATGGGTGATCCAGTATTCCAGACGCAGCCGTGCTTGAGCCGATGGGTCGCGGCGTACTGGGTCGCCCGCTTTCGCGGGCGATGACAGCCGTGAGCGGAGTTGGAGCCGCGATGATTGCTGCTCACAACACCTGGTGCACGTCGATCACGACGCGGTCGGCGTGGCGGGCGGCGGAGGCGATGAAGATGTGCTGCATCAGCCAGCGGTATTTCTCGGCGCCGGTTTCGAATCTCGGCACGGTGCGGAAATAGATCAGTTTCGGGTCGACCGGTTCGCCGCGCTTCAGCTTCTCAAGCAGATCGACCGGCCCGAAGCGGATGCCCCTGTTTTCGACATAGACCACGGCGCCGTCGTCGGTCTCGAAGGCATATCTGGCTTCCAGCTCGATCAGCTCGTTGGGACGGATGATCTGGAAGTCGGCGCCGAAGCCGAGCACCTTGCCGTTGACCTTCTCGCCCCTCACCTCACCGCCGACGATCGGGATGATGCGGCGGACGCCGCTGCCGATGTCGCCGGCCGATGTCACGTCCGCGATTTTTGCTGTGATCGTGAAGGCGTATTCGGTCTTGATCTCGGGCGTCATGGGTTTAACCAATCATGCGTTGCGGCAGCCAGGTCGCGAGCAGCGGGAACAGGATCAGGATCACCAGCCGGATCAGGTCGGTGATCACGAAGGGCAGCACGCCGACAAAGATCGTCGACATGTTGACGTCCTTGATCACGCTCTTGATCACGAACACGTTCATGCCGACCGGCGGATGGATCAGGCCGAGCTCAACCGTCATGACGATGATGATGCCGAACCAGATCGGATCGAAGCCGAGCGCGGTGACGACCGGGAACACGATCGGCACGGTGAGGATCACCATCGCCATCGCGTCCATCAGGCAGCCGAGCACCAAATACATCAGCAGGATCAGCGCCAGCACCCCATAGGGGCCGATGCCGAGACCGGTCAGGAACGCGGTGACGTTTTGCGGTGTCTGGGTGATGGTGAGGAAATAGCCGAAGCAGAGCGCGCCGATCAAAACCGTGAACACGGCCGCCGCCGTGCGCGTCGCCTGCAGCAGCGATTGCAGGATGCCGTCTTTGGTCAGCTTGCCTCTGACGATGCCGATGAGGAAGGCACCGACGGCGCCCACGGCGCCGGCTTCGGTCGGGATGAAGAAGCCGCCATAGAGGCCGCCGATCACGAACAAAAACAGCAGCAGCGGTGACCAGACGTCGCGCAACGCGACCAGACGGTCATGCCACGATGCTTTCGGGCCGGCAGGCAGGAAGCCGGGCCGCACCACGCCGATGATGCCGATCGTGATCATGTGCATGGCGATCGCGAGCAGGCCAGGCACGATCCCGGCGATGAACAGCTTGCCGATGTCCTGCTGGGTGATGATGCCGTAGACCGCGAGCACGGTCGACGGCGGCAGCATTGCCCCCAGCGTGCCGCCGACCGCGATCACGCCGGCGGAGAAGGATTGCGGATAGCCGAAGCGGCGCATCTCGGGATAGGCCACCGCGGAGAATGTCGCGGCGGTCGCAACCGAGGAGCCTGAGATCGCGGCGAAGCCGCCGCAGGCCGCGATCGTCGCGATACCGAGCCCGCCCTTCCAGTGGCCGACGAAGGTGTTGGCGGCGCGGAACAGCTCGCGGCTGATGCCGGACACCGACACGAAGGCGCCCATCAAGAGGAACATCGGGATCACGCCGAACGAATAGTCGGTCACCGTGCGCATGGTGGTCTGGCCGATCAGCTTCAGCGCCGGCGCAAAACCGGTGAGATAGCCGAAGCCGGTGATGCCGACGAGGCCCATCGCCATGCCGACCGGCACGCGCAGCAGCATCAGCCCGAACAGGCTGACAAAGCCGATGACGGCAACAGCTTCGTTGCTCATTGCCGGCTACTCCGCGGTCTTGATCTTGGCGTCATGAATGTCTTCCGGATGGAAGATCAGCCGCCAGGTGCGAATCGCGATCAGCAGCACCGCGGAGACGTCGCCGATCCACGACACCAGGAAGAACGGCCAGACAGGTATGCCGAGATCCATGGTGACGATGTGGCTGTTCCTGGTGTCGATCACCTTGTCGATCAGCGTGTAGGTCTGCACCGTCACCACGAACAGCAGCACCAGCGTCGCGAAGATATCGATCCAGCGCTGATGGCGCGGCGTGGCATTGGCCCAGACCAAATCGACCGTGATGTGGGTGCCGCGATAGCTGGTCGCCGCGATGCCCCAGAAGATCAGGATGCCGAGCAGGAACTGGCCGATATTGTAATAGTCGGGAATTGTCACCGCGAAGAATTTTCGCATGACCACCGCGACGAAGGTGTTGAGCGCGACAATGCCGACGAAGAACGCCGCGATCCATTCGATGGAATCGATGAAGCGGTCCATCACATTCTTGCGCACCGGCCCGGGCGGGCCGGTGATGACGCCGTCTTGAGAAACTTCAGAATTGGCAGTCATGATGCAGAATGACCGTTGTCAGGAACTGTCATTCCGGGGCGCTCGCGACGCGAGCGAACCCGGAATCCAGAGGTTGCGGCGCGAGATTCTCAGATGTGCATAGCACATCATAGTTCGCGCTCGCGCGCGCCCCGGAATGACGGGGTCAAATCCCCGCCTCATACTTCTTCAGCGTGGCCTGCAGATCGGCGTCGATCTTTTCGGCGTCACCGCCGGCTTTCTTCACCGCCGCTTCCCAGCTGTCATGCAGCGGCTTCGTCGCCTTCTTCCACTCGGCCAGCTGGTCTGCGGTCAGCGGATAGACCTCGTGGCCTTCCAGTGCCTTCATCTTGACGCGGCCATTGGCCTCGAAATCGGTCCAGGGGTCGGTGACCTTCGAGGCCCATTCCGGCGTGCAATGGTCGTCGATCACCTTCTTCTGGGCGTCCGACATCGAATTATATTTGTCGAGGTTGATGTTGTAGGTGAACACCGTCGTGTAGAGCGGCACGTCCATGTGGTACTTCACCACCTTGTCGATGCCGAACAGGAAGATCGAGCCCCAGGGAAAGGTGATCTCGTCGGCCGTGCCGCGCTCGATCGCGTCGCGCGATTCCGGCGCCGAGGCCTGGATGTTGACGCCGCCGAACATCTTCACCATTTCGCCGATCGTGCTCTGGGCGGGGCGCACCTTCACGCCGGAGAGGTCGCTCGGCAGCAGGATCTTCTTCTTGCCGTGCAGCGCGCCCGGATCGTGGATGAAGGCGAAGCACAGCTTGGTGTCCTTCATCTCGGTGGGTGCGTATTTGTGGTACCATTCGTTCAGCGCCAGCGTGCCCTTCTTGCCGTCGGAGAAGGTGAACGGAAGCTGGCCCGCGGCCGCGATCGGGAAGCGGCCGGGCTGATAGCCGGGATTGACATAGGTGACGTCGGCGATGCCGTCGCGCGCCATGTCGTAATGGTCGAACGCCTTGCCGAGCTGCTCGGACGGGAACACCGAGACCTTGATGGTGCCGCCCGACGCCTTCTCGATGTCGGCGGCCCAGGCCTGCGTCGCCGGCACCAGCGGATGCGCCGGCGGCACCCACAACGAGACTTTGAGATTGACGGTCTTGTCCTGCGCCAAGGCGGGCGTGACGGCAGGCGTGACGCTGGCCGCCACGAGCAGCGCCAACACTAGTTTCCTCATCGCATCTCCTCCCTCTCCATGACGGCGGGCTTTCCGCCCGGTCTCGTTAATTAACATGTTATCTAATTTGCACGCCCGATCAAGACGGAATCCACTCTTCGGACGCTCGGTCGCACCCGCCAAATCCGGCCGCTGCGACATCTTGCATTGCGGCGAACACATTTCCCCGCGCAAACGCACCTTGCCAAGACTGTTATATGATATAGTTGCCATGGCAAGTTCACGACCGCCGCCCGCGGGCAGCGGGCCCGTGGTCGAGCTTACCGTATCGGGAGGAGCAGGTATTGCGGACAAAAGTAGCAATCATAGGCGCAGGTCCGGCCGGACTGTTGCTTGGGCAACTACTTCATACTTTCGGCGTAGACAACGTCATCGTGGAGCGGCAGACCCCGGACTATGTGCTGGGCCGGATCCGCGCCGGGCTTCTTGAAGAGGGCACGGTGGGCCTGCTCGACAAGGTGGGCGCCGGCAGCCGCCTGCATCAGGAGGGCCTGGTCCATCACGGCGTCGAGCTGGCGTTCGGCGGCGCGCGGCACCGCATCGACATGCATGCCGCAACCGGCAAGACGGTGACGATCTATGGCCAGACCGAGGTCACGCTCGACCTGATGAACGCCCGCAAGGCGGCCGGCCTGACCTCGATCTATTCGGCCAGCGACGTCAAGCCGCATGATTTCGACACCGACCATCCGCGCGTCAGCTACGTCAAGGACGGCGTGACCCACGAGATTACTTGCGATTTCATCGCCGGCTGCGACGGTTTTCACGGCGTCAGCCGCGCCAGCGTGCCGTCACAGGCGATCACGAGCTATGAGCGGGTCTACCCGTTCGGCTGGCTCGGTATTCTTTCGGAGACGCCGCCGGTGTCGCCCGAGCTGATCTACAACAACCACGAACGCGGCTTTGCGCTCTGCACCATGCGCTCGTCCCACCGCAGCCGCTATTACGTGCAGTGCCCGCTCGACGACCATGTCGACCAGTGGCCGGACGAGCGGTTCTGGGACGAACTGAAGCGCCGGCTCGACCAGAAGGCGGCGGACGAACTTGTCACCGGTCCCTCGATCGAGAAGAGCATCGCTCCCTTACGCAGCTTCGTCGCCGAGCCGATGCGGTTCGGCCGGATGTTCCTCGCCGGCGATGCCTCGCACATCGTACCGCCGACCGGCGCCAAGGGCCTCAACCTTGCCGCCAGCGACGTGCACTATCTGTCGCATGCGCTGCGCGAATATTACGACGAGAAATCCTCCGCTGGCCTCGATGGCTATTCAGCCAAGGCGCTGGCGCGGGTCTGGAAGGCGGTGCGGTTCTCGTGGTGGATGACCTCGATGCTGCACAAATTCCCCGACGAAGGCGACTTCGCCGCCCGCATCCAGATCGCCGAGCTGGATTATCTGGTGAGCTCGCAGGCGGCGCAGACCTCGCTGTCGGAAAATTATGTGGGGTTGCCGCTTTAGGGGCCGGTCACTGAAGCCCACCCCGTCATCCTGAGGTGCTCGCCGTCTTCGGCGAGCCTCGAAGGATGCACGGCCACAGACGGGCCCTCGTGCTTCGAGACGCGCGTTCCGCGCTCCTCGGCATGACGGGATCAAGAGCGTACCGGTGTGAGAGCGCGACCGCTTTTCAAACACCCACGCAAATCCCGTTTAAAACTTTGTAGGCGGTGCAGCCGTCAGCGACATCGCGTTCAATGGCGACAAACCAAACGCCAGCACGCGAGCTTCACATGACCGTCGAACCATCAACCGTCGCCGACATCCCTCAAGGCTACGAGCCGCATTTCCGCAAGAGCCCGCTCACCGATCCCTGGGAACCACTTTACTCGAAGAAGACCGACAAAGGCGTCAGCGTCGGCCTGCGGCTGGCGAGGCCCCATACCAACAGCCGCGGCCTGATCCATGGCGGGCTGATCGCAGCGCTCGCCGACGCCGCGATGGGTTACAGCTGCGCGCAGGCGACCGGCTGGACCACCTCGTTCGTGACCATCTCGCTGGCGGTCGATTTCGTCGGCAGCGCCAAGGTCGGGCAATGGCTCGCGGTCGAGGGCGACGTGATCAAGACCGGCAGCACGATCTGCTTCGCACAGTGCATGATCAAGGCCGACGACGTCACGATCGCGCGCTCCAGCGGCACGTTCCGCGTGGTGCCGAAAAAGGAGCCTGTCGGCTAGAGCCCCGTTCCGATGGAATCGGAACGGGGCTCTAGATTCTTGTTTTGACGCGTTTTCTTCACGCGAACCGGGACCCACTTCGCTTGAAAACGCTCTGGGGTTCTCTCGAGCGGATTCGGGCCAGCCGCCCGACACGCGCATCGATATCCACGAGGGCCCGGCCCTGCCTGCGCAGGACGCGCCTTGCTGCGGTCAACAGAAAGCCAAAATCTGCAACATCTCTTAACATGTTCGCCACATCCCGGCGACCTGGCGCGGGTAAGCTCGCCGTATTGCGGTTCGGAGATCAACTGAATGTCTTGGAGACTTTGGCTCAAGCGAAGCGCCGCGGCGTGTTTCGCGCTGATGACCTTGGGCGTGTCATATGCGGCAACAAGTTTCGACAATCTGGAGGGCGGATGGTCCGGATCCGGCTCGATGAAGCCCAAAGATGGAGCCTGGGAAAGGGTCCGCTGCAAGGTCGCGTACAACGTCACGAAGCCGGACAAGGCGATCAGCCTGGATCTCCGATGTGCGAGCGATGCCTACAAGATGTCGTTATCGGCCAACATCGAGCAGAACGGAACGCAGCTCTCGGGTAACTGGTTCGAGCACGAGTACCGGCAGGGCGGCAATATCTCGGGGACCAATTCCGACGGGGTGATCGAGGCGCGAATCGAGGGCGAGACCGTTGCCGCGTTGGTGACGATCAAGACCAAGGGCAACCACCAGTCGTTCGTGATGAACGCGCCGGGCTCGTGGCTCTCGCAGGTCGCCATCGAATTGAACAAGGACGCCAATTGAGCGGCAACTGATCTGCCTTGCGCGCGCAGGCCTTCGGTTGGGAAGATCTAGCCGAAATGCCAGTCGGTGATCTCGGTCACGAGATCGATGAAGGTCCGCACCTTGGCCGACAGCAGCCGCGTCGTCGGATAGACGACGTGGATCGGCACCGCCGGCCGCTCGAACTCCGCAAGCACGATTTGGACCCGCTGCGCTTTAAGTGATTCGGCAGCCTGGTAGGCCATCAACTGGGTCAACCCGCCGTCCTGCTCGGCATACTGGATGGCCGCATCCGAGCTGTTGCTGGTGAAGCGCGGCGAAGGGGCGATGCGGACCTCGCGTCCATCCTCGACGAAACGCCAATCCGGCGCGGCGGTCATGGCGCCGAACTGGATCGTGTCATGGGTCGCGAGGTCCGCCGGCCGCTTCGGCTCGCCGCGGCGCTTGAGATAGCCGGATGACGCCACCACGATCCGGCGCATTTCGCCGACATGACGCGCCACCAGCGTCGAGTCCGGCAGATGCCCGATCCGGACCGCGAGGTCGACGCCGTCCTCGACCAGGTTGATCCTGCGGTCCGATAGCCGCAGATCGACGCCGACATCAGGATAGCGCTTCAGATAGGCCGAGACGACCGGGCTGACATGCAGCCGGCCGAAACCGAACGGGGCCGAGATCACCAGCCGGCCTTCGGGGCGGGTCCGTTCGCTCTCGACCGCATCCTCGGCCTCGGTGACATCGGCGAGGATCCGGCGCGCCCGTTCCAGATAGCGCGAGCCGGCGTCGGTCAGCGTCACCTGCCGGGTGGTCCGCTGCAGCAGCCGCGCGCCGAGCCGCTCCTCCAGCGCCGCGATCAGCCGGGTGACGGCTGATGGCGACAGGCCGAGCTTGCGCGCCGCGGGGGCAAAGCCCTCGAGGTCGGCGACGGCGACAAAGGCCTGCATGGCGTCCAGGCGATCCATGTCACCATTGCATAATCGGCAATAGTGAAGTGTCAATCGACAAGATTGCCTACAATCCGGGAATACCCATCTTAGCGTTCAAGGACGAGCGTTTTGTCGCCCAGGACGGAGGCTCAGATGTCGGATGTAAAAAGCTATCCCAGCGATGTCGGATTTACCCCGGCGGTGAAGCAGATCCAGATCCGCAAGGGGTCGCGTGAGACCTATGCCGAGGTCGAGGCGCAGGGCGGCTGGCGGACGGAGATCGACGAGAATCTGACCGCGTTCCTTACGAACACCAACAGCTTCTATTTCGCGACCGCTAGCGCCGACGGCCAGCCCTACATCCAGCATCGCGGCGGGCCGAAGGGGTTCATCAAGATCCTCGACAAGCAAACGATCGCGTTCGCCGACTACGCCGGCAACCGGCAATTCATCACCCAGGGCAATCTGTCCGAGAATCCGAAGGCCCATATTTTCGTGATGAACTATGCGTACCGCCAACGCATCAAGATCTGGGGCGAGGCGCGCGTGGTGGAGGACGATCCCGCGTTGACGCGGTCGCTGATGCCGCAAGGCTATCGCGCACGCCCCGAGCAGGCGATCGTGTTCAAGGTGACGGCATGGGACATCAACTGCCCGCAGCATATTCCGCAGAAGTTCGACGCGGCCGATGTGTCGACCGCGCTCGCCTCACGCGACCAGCGCATCGCCGAACTCGAAGCCGAGTTGGCCGCATTGAAGGGCCAGCCGGCTGCGGCCGCGACAGCTGATTAGGCCGCCTGTTGCTGCTGCACCCAGGCGAATTCAGGGTAATATTGCAGCATCATCCGGTCGACATAGGCGCTGAGATTGTCGAACGTCTCGGCGCGCTCGCGTAGCGGCGACGAGAAGTACGGCGTCAGGATCCCGGCAAGTGCGCCGAACGCCGTGGCGTCGGTGCCGCAGGGGGTATCGCCCATCAGATAGGGCTTGTCGCCCAGTTGCACCGAGAGCGCGAACAGCGAGCGGATGGCGAGATCGACGTCATCGTCGGGCCCGTGGCGACCGAGGCCGCTCAACAGATAATTCTCGGCGACGCGGAACTGGGCATCCTCGCGCATCTTGTCGCGCATGTGATCGGGAGCGCCATCGAAGAAATGCGCCGGCCCCTTGGCAAAATTGGTGTCGTCGACCCAGCGTGCGCCGACCAGCGCCCAGTAGACGTGATGCTCGATCATGCGCTCGAACGCCCAGGCCTGGGCGCGGGCCTGCAGGCTCAGCGGCGCGTCAAAATCGAAGCCGTATTTGCCCTCGATATGGGCGCGGATGAAGGTCGAATCGGCGATCGTCTCGCCGTCGTCAGAGATAAACGGCAGCTGGCCCTTGGGAGAGGCCGGCGGCATCGCCTTTTCCTTGACGTAGGCAAGCCCGGCCATCTTGAGCTGAACCTCGGTCTTGGTCACGAACGGGCTGATTTCCGGCAGACCGAAGCCCGTGCCAAAGCCAAAAAGCGTAATCATCATGCTGCTCCCGATTGCCTGTTACCGTGGATTGAGGCTAGCGCCCCCCTGCTGCCACCATGGTGTCAGCAGTAGTGGCATTCACGGCCGATCGGGCTTTGGAGCGGGCTTGCGGGTGCGAGGCGGCGGACCGCCTCGCTGATACGTTTCACCACCCGCGCCCGCCCAAACGACCAGGCTGCGGAGACCGATCGTGCCATCAGCGCAATCAGGGCCCAGCGCAGGTCGCCGGAGGTGGAGTAGACCGTAAGCATTTGTTCCAGCGCGAAGCTCTGCGCCTGCCGGAAACCGAGTTCGTCAAGATTGGTCATGGACAAATTCCCTTCACTTGAGGTGTTGTCCTGCTATAGCCCCCACCTGCTGCCAACATGCTGTCAGCAGCAACGCGGCGAGACGCGAAAAAGCGACGACGAGACGGGCCAAAGCAGAGCCAAAGACGGCTCAAGAGATTTGCCAAGAGAATCACCATGCGACGTGCCGACCGGCTGTTTCAGATCATCCAGGTGCTCCGCCGCACCCGCAAACCGCTGACCGCGGATGCGATCGCGGCCGAGCTCGAGACCTCGAAGCGCACGATCTACCGCGACATCGCGACCCTGATCGAGCAGCGGGTGCCGATCCGCGGCGAAGCCGGCATGGGCTATATCCTGGAGAAGGGATTCGACCTGCCGCCCTTGATGCTGACACCCGACGAGATCGAGGCCTGCGTGCTCGGCGCGCAATGGGTGGTCGGCCACGCCGATCCGGCGCTGGCGCGCGCCGCCGAAGACCTGATGGCCAAGATCGCCGATACCGTGCCCGACCGCCTGCGGCCGTTCGTGCTCGAGCCGGCCAGCCGCGCCCGGTCGGCCTGGAACCGGGAGCCTGACAGGATCGACATGGTCAGGACGCGCAGCCATATCCATGAAGGCAAGAAGATCACGCTGAACTACCGCGACGAGCATGGTCGCGATAGCGAGCGCACGATCTGGCCGATCGCGGTCGGCTATCACGAGGCGGTGCGGCTGCTCGCGGCCTGGTGCGAGTTGCGCAAGGATTTCCGCAGCTTCCGCACCGACCGCGTCGTCACCGCGCTCTACCACGACGAGAAATATCCGGAGCGGCGCGACCTGCTCAGGGCGCGCTGGCGGCGCAGCCTGGTCTGGGAAGCGCCCAAGGATACCTGAAGGATACGTGATGGAAGCTGAGAACTTCGGAGCCACCGGCGAGAGCCCCTGCCAGTCCTGCGGGGCCTGCTGCAGCTATTCGGAGAACTGGCCGCGCTTCACGATCGAGGACGACGCCCAGCTCGAGCTGATCCCGGCAAAGTTCGTCAACGCGCGGCTATCCGGCATGCGGTGCGACGGCGACCGCTGTGCGGCGCTGTCAGGCCAGATCGGGGTCAAGACGTGCTGCGATGTCTATGCGGTGCGGCCGGAGGTATGCCGGACCTGCATGCCCGGCGATGCGGAATGCGCAATGGCGCGGCGACGGCACGGGCTGCCGGTCATCTGAAGGCGCGAGGTGACCGGATCAGGCTCCGGCTTGGGCCGTCACAGTGTCGGTAAAATCTTCGTCGTCGAGATCATCATCGACAACAGGCGCAAAGGTCGACAGCGGCTTGGTCGACAATGTGATCGGCTTGCGGTTGCCGTGTGACACCGCGGCGGCGCGTGCCGGTTCGCGCGACAGCGCATAAAGGGTCGAGCCGACCCGTCCGCCGATATTGATCAGATCGCGCTCGTTGCAGCTTGAAGCAATCGCGAGCGCAAGTGAGTGCAAATGACTGCGGCGATAACAGAACAGCGCCAGCATCGCCCTTGCGTCGGGTGAGACGTTGGCGACCAGAAGCGACAGGCCGTTCGGATTGGCGCGATACATCTGGCCGAGCATATCGTCGCCGACCGGGCAGGCATCGTTCTCGTACGCGTCACGGCTTGAAAACATTTGCAAATCCCCCTTCGATTGCGAAGATGCCGCGCAATCCTCTAACGAAAGGTTAACCACGGCCCCCGGTCGTCACCGAGGCCCCTTGCCCGTTGCATACGAATCACATCCGCGCGCCGCGAACGGCGGATTCAAGCCGGCGCGACGTTGGAGAGCTAACCTGGGGAGATCGAGCGGGAACCGCTCAGTTGGCGGCCATGTAGATCGACAGGGCGAAGCCGGTGAGATGGTGCAGCGCCTGGTCGACCCCGATCAGGGTCCAGAACCAGGGATGCCCGGACTCTAGCGTCACGCCGAAGCGCGAGGCGCAGATTCCCTTGCAGCGGTCGATGATGATATGGATGACGAAATCAACGAAGGCGACGTACCAGAAGCGTGGCGCGACGACCAGGATCAGTACCAGTGCGACCGCAAGATGCACCAGGCAATGCGCAAGCAGCGGCATTCCCCAGCCGGTCTTCTGGTCCTTGCCGATCGCCATCCAGGCGCTCTGCAGCATGAAGTCGGCGATGATGTGCTTCGCCGTCAGAAGCAGCATCCATCCGACCAGGGCACCAACCAACACCGACGATGACATCGAGGGAAACAACAAGCTGACGCCCCTTAATGGGATGAAAGTGATCGCAAGAAATCTGGGTCAGACCGTCAGCACAATTTCTCAAACCCGGACAATTCCAAAGCGTGTCGCATTTATGACACCTCCGGCGGCGGAATGCACCTGTGGGTGGAGCGAAAATCACATGATGTGTCCCGGCGGCGATAGTGGCGATCGTCATGTGGCATCGCGGCGCGACCCCGACGGGTTAAGGTTACGGCGGGGTGCCGGTTTGCATTCCGCGCCGGGAGGCATATCATCGACGGCGCGCGAAATTTTCTTTCTTTTATAGTGATTTACCAATTCACCGGGCATGCCGCCGCCAGTTGAGAAGCGGCACGAGTCTTCCCCGGACGGGTGATGAGCCATGAGCGCCGAAGCCCCCACGCCTATGCCGGCCCTGCCGCCGCCTCGCGCCAGGGTTGTCAAGAGCAATCGTGCGCAGATCATCATCTTCTCGATCCTGACGCTGATCCTGAGCGCCGCCACCGTGTGGGGCGGCCGGGTCTGGCTGCGCAATTCGGAGACGCTGGTGTTCGCGGTCGGCGATGCCAATGGCCCCGAGGCCAGGTTCGCCGCCAAGCTCAAGGCCGTGCTGAAGGCCAATTCGTCGCGATTGCGGCTCAAGATCGTGCCCAATCCCGATAATGCCAAGGCGCTGGCGCAGTTCGACCGGCGCGACGCCGGTCTTGCGATCCTGCGTACCGACGCCAAAGTGCCGCCGCGCGCCCGCACGATCGCGATCCTCGAGCATGACGTGGTGCTGGTGCTCAGCCCCGGCGGCAAGAAGATCAAGTCGCTGTCCGACCTCAAGAAGAAGAAGATTGCGGTGGTCGGCTACAGCGAGAACAGCGTCAACTTCGTCCGCAGCGCGCTCGAGATTTCCGACAGTCCCGATGCGGCACAGCGGGTGCAGCAGGCACCGCCGAACACCCCGTTCGACAAACTGTTCGCGTCGGGTTTCTCCGCGGTCGTTGCCATCGAGCACACCTCGACGATCATGAAGGACAAGACCTACGAACAGTTCGCCAAGCATGGCGGCGGCTTCACGTTGAACGCGATCGATTCGGCCAAGGCGCTCGCCCGCAAATTTCCGGCGATCTCCGAGGAGACGGTCTCGACCGGCATGCTGTCGTCCTCGCCGGCGATTCCCGACGACGATGTCGACACCATCGGCCTGGAATGGCTTCTGGTCGCGCAGTCGCAGGTGTCGACGTCCACGGCGTCCGAGCTCGCGCGCGTCGTTTACGAGAACAAGGCCGAGCTCGCGCTCGACGACGGCTTCGCCTCCAAGATCGAGCCGGCGGCGACCGACAAGGACGCCTTCATCATCGCCCATCCCGGCGCCGCCCAATACATCAACGACGACACCAAGTCGTTCATGGATCGCTACAGCGACATGATGTATCTCGGCGCCGGCGCGCTCAGCGTCATCGGTTCGATCTTCGCCGCGATCTACACCAAGATCACCCGCGTCGCGCCGGAAAAGGCCAGCGAGCTGGCGATCCGGATCCTCGACGTCGGCGAGCGGATGGAGCACGCCATGTGCATCGACCATCTCGACGAGCTGCAGGACGAACTCGAGACGATCCTGCGCCACGCGGTGATCGGCTTGCGGGACGGCACCATCAGCAGTGACGGGCTCGACACCTTCAAGCTCGGCTACGAGCTGGTCCGCGACGAGATCGCGCTGCGCCGCGATCATCTCAAGCGCCACCCGCAGCAGCTGGAGGACAATGTGGTGGTGGTGAAGGCCGCGAGCGGGTGACCGACGGTCGCGCGGCATATGCCACCGTCGTCCCTGCGAAAGCAGGGACCCGTAACCACAGGGCTTTGTTGTCGTAGGGATCGCGGCCCCAGCGTCGTAAAGCAATTCGCATTGGTGGTTATGGGTCCCGGGTCAAGCCCGGGACGACAGTGAGTTTATTGAACGGCCTAGGAGTCATATACATCAGCATTCATCGCGGCGCGATGAGCATGCCGCGTCCGCGCGCTTAACGAGGCGCGACCACTTCACCGTCTTCTTTCACGAACCGCCCGATCGGATTGTCCAGTAAGTCGATGACGGCCTCCGAGGGCCGGCACAGACGTACGCCCTTCGGCGTAACCACGATGGGACGGTTGATGAGAATGGGATGCGCCATCATGGTATCGAGCAGCTCTTCGTCAGTCCGCTTCGGATCGGCGAGACCCAGCTCCGCATAAGGGGTGCCCTTCTGGCGCAGCAGGTCGCGCACCGGAATTGCCATCGAGGCGATCAACTCCTTTAATGTGTCACGCGACGGAGGCGTCTTGAGATATTCGATGACGGTGGGCTCGACACCACTCTGCCGGATCATCGCAAGCGTATTCCGCGACGTCCCGCAGCCAGGATTATGATAGATCGTGACGCTCATGAATGTGTCTCCGCGATAGCGACCGGGCCGCGCACCTCATGACGGCCCAGCAGCCAGTTCATCAACAGCATGCCGGCGAACGCTCCACAGAGTTCTGCGACGATGAAACCGGGCAAGTCGGCGGGCCGGATGCCCGAAAACGTGTTCGTCAGCGACCGCGCGATCGCGACGGCCGGGTTGGCGAAAGAGGTCGATGCTGTGAACCAATATGCTGCGGTGATGTAGAGGCCCACCAGCCAGGGAACGGCCGCACGCTGGAAGCGAATGCCGGCGAGTATGGTGACGACCAGACCGAACGCGGCTACCGCCTCCGCGAACCACTGGGCTCCGCCGGTCCGCACCTTCATCGAGAGATCGATCAAGGGATGCGCGAACATCAGATGGGCCACCAGGGTGCCGATGGCGCCGCCACCGATTTGCGCGATCACGTAGAACGCGGCTTCGTTCACGGGGAGCTCGCGCTTGCCGGTGAAGACCAGCGTCACCGCAGGATTGAAATGCGCGCCTGAAATCGGCCCCAGCACCGTGATCAGGACGACGAGGATCGCGCCCGTCGGCAGCGTGTTGCAAAGCAGCGCGAGCGCGACGTCCTTGGTCAACGTCTCGGCCATGATGCCGGAGCCGACCACGGTGGCGACAAGGATGCCGGTCCCGAGAGCTTCCGCCGCCAGACGCCGGGAAAGGTCGAACGCGTCCAAGTGATCAGGCACGGCTTCGCTCCTTTCGCCTCGGCGCGCAGCAAGACTGCAGGATCTCGACAACCGGGGCGCAAATCTCCGGCTTCCCGCCGCAGCAGTCCCGCAACAGGAAAACCACGACATCACGAAATTCCTCGAGATTGGCCCGATAGAGGATCGAGCGGCTATGCCGCTCCGAGGTCACCAGCCGCGCACGGGTCACGATGGACAGATGCGCCGAAAGCGTGTTCTGCGGGACTTCCAACAGCCGGGCCAGGTCGCCGGCAGCAAGGCCATTGGGCTCATGTCTGACCAGCGCCCGGAAAGCCTCCAGACGGGTCGATTGGGAAAGGGCGGCGAGAGCCAGCAGGGCAGCTTCTATTTCCATATATCCCGAAGTATAGATATATTGATGCCTGTCAATCCGGATTCGCAATGAAGCGCCCTTTCATATTTCGAATATTCTAGAAATACGGTTGACATCGGTCGGAGAGCGGTTCAACCTCGTCTTCATGAAAATCGATGACGCGGCAGCCCGCCTCGAAGCACTGGGCAATCCAACGCGCCTGAAAATCTACCGGACGCTCGTGCGTGCCGGCCGCGCCGGCATGCCCGTCGGCCGCTTGCAGGAACGGCTGAAGATTCCAGCGTCGACCCTGTCGCATCACGTCAAGGGACTCGTCGCCGTCGGGCTGATCTCGCAGGTCCGCGAGGGTACGACGCTGGTCTGTCACGCAGAATACGACACGATGCAAGGCTTGGTGGACTTTCTGGTTGCGGAGTGCTGCGTCGACGAAAAGGAATGCACGCCAACCCAGACGGCAGCCTGATTTTCTGCCGTTTATTTCGAATGTTCTAGAAGAATGGGAAGTGAGCCAATGAGCACATCGAAAAAGGTCGCCATCATCGGTGCCGGGCCGGTCGGCCTCGCCGCAGCAGCCCATGTCCTGGAGCGCGGCATGACGCCGATCGTGCTGGAAGCGGGGCCGGAGGCCGGTCACTCCATGCGGCAATGGCAGCACGTGCAATTGTTCTCGCCATGGGAATACAACGTCGACAAGGCCGCCGCCCGCCTGCTCGCGCCGACGGGGTGGAATTCTCCCGACCCGCAAGTCTATCCGACTGGAGCCGAACTGCTCGAGCGTTACATCGAACCTCTCGCGACCAAGACTGCACTGCGCGACGTCATCCGCACATCGAGCCGCGTCACCGCCATCGGGCGTGCGGGCTTCGACAAAGCGAAGACCAAGGGCCGCGAGGCGGCGCCTTTCGAGATTCGTTACCAGAACGGCAAGGGCCCCGAGACGCTGCGGGCCGACGCGGTGATCGATACTTCCGGAACGTGGGCCTCGCCGAATCCCGCCGGCGCCAATGGTCTGACCGCGATCGGCGAGCGCGAGGCCGCGGCGCAGATGTCGTATGGCATGCCCGACGTCCTCGGGAGGGACCGCGCCCGCTTCGCCGGCAAAACCGTGGCTGTCCTAGGCGCTGGCCACTCGGCGATCGGCACGCTGACGGACCTGACCACATTGGCACAGCAGGCGGATGGCACGCAGCCGATCTGGCTGCTGCGTGGAACGGATCCCGCCAAGGCTTTCGGCGGCGGCGCCAACGACAAGCTGGCAGCCCGCGGCGAACTCGGGGCTCACTTCGCTTCCCTCGTCGCATCCGGCAAGGTCCGGGTTGAAGCCGGCTTTCCGGTCGCCGCCATCTCGCAGGCGGATGGCCGGCTGCGGATCGCGACGTCGTCCGCCTGCTGTGGACGCAGCATCGTCGTCGATGAGCTGGTGGTCGCGACCGGCTTCCGCCCGGACCTCTCGTTCCTAGGCGAAATCCGGCTTCGGCTCGATCCGGCAATCGAGGCGCCCGTCGCGCTTGCGCCGCTGATCGATCCGAACGAGCACTCCTGCGGAACCGTGCGTCCGCACGGCGCGCGCGAACTGGTGCAGGACGATCCGGGTTTCTACCTTGCCGGCATCAAATCGTACGGCCGTGCGCCGACCTTCCTCATGATCACCGGCTACGAACAGGTGCGCTCGATCGCCGCCGACATCGCCGGCGACAGGGAAGCAGCCGAGCGCGTGGAGCTCGAACTTCCGGAAACGGGCGTCTGTACGCGCGGTGGCGTAGAGGGCGGAGCGTCATCCGGCTGTTGCGGCGGGCCGGCCCCTGCCAGCGTCGAGGCCTGCTGCGCCGACGATGCGTCGGCCAAGTCGGCCGGCAAGTCTGGCTGCGGTTGCGCCTGATGGATCGGGGACGGCTTGTCGTCGTCGCCGCGCTGGGCAGTTCACAGACGCTGGCTTGGGGATCGAGCTACTATCTGCCGGCGATCCTGGCCGATCCGATCGCGCATGACCTCGGAATTTCCAGCAACTGGTTCTTCGCGGCCTTCTCCGTGTCGCTTGTGATCTCCGGTCTGCTCGGTCCCCGAGTAGGCCGTGAGATCGATCGCGTCGGCGGCCGGCAGGTTCTCTGCGCCTCGAATCTGATTCTGGCGGCGGGTCTGGCGCTGCTCGGTGCATCGGCCTCGGTGTGGACGATGTCGGCAGCGTGGTTGCTGCTCGGCATCGGCATGGGCCTCGGCCTCTACGATGCGGCGTTCGGTGCCCTGGGCCGCATTTACGGCAGCGACGCACGCGCATCGATCACCGGCATCACCTTGATCGCAGGCTTCGCCAGCACCGTCGGGTGGCCGTTGAGTTCGCTCGGGCTCGAGACGATCGGCTGGCGGGAGACTTGCTACGCCTGGGCGGTAGCGCACATCGTGATCGGCCTGCCGCTCAATCTGTTGCTGCCGAAGACGGTACGGACGACCTCAGCCAAGGGGCCGGTCGTGAAGCCCCACATTCCGTTTGACCGGACCATGGTGCTGCTCGCGTTCGCATTCGCCGCCGCCTGGACGGTGACGTCGGCGATGGCGGCGCATCTCCCGCGCATCGTCGAGACATTTGGGGCGACGCCTGCTCAGGCGGTGTTCGCCGGCATGATGATCGGTCCCGCCCAGGTCGCCGCCCGCGTGCTCGAGGCGAGCTTGCTGAGCCGCTTCCATCCACTGCTCTCGACGCGGCTTGCCTGCCTGACGCACCCGCTCGGTGCATGCGTGATCGGTGTCGTCGGCGGCGGCGCCGCTGCAGCGTTTGCGCTGCTGCATGGCGCGGGTAACGGCATTCTGACGATCGCGCGCGGCACGTTGCCGCTCGCACTCTTTGGGCCCGAGAACTACGCCTACAGGCTGGGCTTGATCGGGGCGCCGTCCCGGATCTGTCAGGCAGCTGCGCCATTGGCCTTCGGGCTGCTGATCGAGCCGATGGGCCGGATGGTGGTCGTTGTGTCGGCGGGCCTCAGTCTGGCTGCACTGATCGCGTTGGCCATGTTGCCGCGAGCACGTACGCAGCACGTATCTGAATCCGTACTTGCGGAGTGATGCAGCGGGCGGCACTGAATGTGTGGTGCGGCTAGAGCATGATCCGGAAAAGTGTGTAGCGGTTTTCCGAAAAGATCATGCTCAAAACAAAGAGATAGAGCGGGATGACGATTCGAAGAAGAGTCATCCCGCTCTAGTGCCGCGTTGCCTGAAGGCCCGTTGCCGCGTACAAACTTGCGCGAAAGTACGCCAAGCTGATCGCCCGAAAGGACACATCATGAAGCGCATGCATGTTCACGTCTCCGTTTCGGACTTGTCCCGTTCGATCGGCTTCTACTCGGCGCTGTTCGCCGCCAAGCCGTCGGTCGTGAAGCCCGATTACGCGAAATGGATGCTCGACGACCCGCGGGTGAATTTCGCCATCTCGACACGCGGACGGCAACCGGGGCTCGATCACCTCGGCATCCAGGTCGAGACCGGCGAGGAATTGCACGAGGTCCACGAACGGCTGCGGCAGGCCGGCGGCGAGGTCATCGAGCAGGGACAGACCACCTGTTGCTATGCCAAGTCCGAAAAGTCCTGGATCGACGATCCGGCCGGGATCGCGTGGGAGACCTTCCACACCACAGGCGAAAGCACCGACTACGGCGACGGCACCGGTGAGAACCGCGCCCGGGTCGCACAGGAGAAGCAGGAAGCAGCGTGCTGTGCTCCGCAGGCAGCGGTACTGCCACCAAGCGCCTGCTGCTGACGCTCATCGCTCGCCGCCAACTCCGTGATCTCATCCGCACGTGATACTTCGCCGACATACACATTTCTTACGACGCGGCCCTAGTCTTCATGGGTATTGCATTTTTAGCCAAATTCTACCCAGAATTGCCAAGTGAATGGAGCCTATTGTGGCACTGCCGACCCGGAAATATGACAAAGGAGAGAAGCGCCTTAAGCATCAAGGAAGGGGCTCTAAACCTGAGTTCCGCACTTATACAAACGATCCGAAGAGAATCGAGGGCCTCTGCCCTGCGAACATGTCTCAACAGGTGCGCGAAACCCTCTTGAATGAGGCAGTTGCAGCGCCAAACGGAGATCGAGAGGCAGAGTATGCAAAGTACCTTTATGCTGTCCACGAAGGCGCTATATATGAGGCTAGGACCAGTGATGCAGGTCAGACCTATCATGGCTTCCCTTACCGAGGGACGCTCAGCAAGGCGATAGTTGATGAGCTTCGCGTCAAAGCCAACGAAAAGACGTGCCTGCAAGAGTTTAATCGTTGGGTCAAGGACTACATCACAGTACAAGGCTAAAGATGAGCGACGCCGTCCCTATTATTGAGTTTAGAGTCCGATGGATCGATTCCGTGGAAGGAGAGTCTTTTACGACTCTTGCCGCTATCGGATTGGTTGTCGACGGCGGCTTTGTGTGGCCCGTCTCCGGTGAAGACACTAACGAGTTTCATTGGTTCGCGGACGAGCTTCTCGCACACCTCACGGAGTGCTGGAAACCGCTCGTCCTAAGACAGACCTATCCGATCGCTATTCAGCCTCAGAGACCTTCATTCGTTATGGCTGACGCCGAAAGGCGCTGGTCGTCGATGCCAAGCTCGAGCGTGGAAAGTGAGCAGCAGGCCCTTGCGGCATTTATCGACGTTCACAACCTCACACACGCTTTTGGCGGGGTAACAGGCCTGTTACCATTGTGGTTCTTGCGCGATCAAAGCGACATGCTCATTGACACGCGCGAGCGGCAGTTCCGTGTCCCCATCGAAGCCGCCGTGAAGGCCTTGTCGAATGTTGGTGACTTCATTTCCGATCGGTTGCTTCAAACCAACAAGGAAAAATGGTCTAAGCTAGTCGATGCGTGGAAGCTCAGGGGCGAGAGCGACAAGACGACGCTTCTAGCCTTTACAATTGGTACCGATAAAAGGACGGCGGCCGCTCTAATTGAAGAGAGTATATTAGAGGCTCCCGCCTCGTTTTACGAAGCATCAAACGACAACAATGAGCAGAGGATGGCTGCGCGAATGGCGGGGCCGCTTCCGATCCATCAGATAAAGTCCGTTGTTGAAACGATCCGTAGCAGCACGAAGCGAAACGCCCCAAGACTTGCCGAAGCCCAATTGGCTGCGCTTGCCTTTCTTGTATCCAACCAACTCGACAGTAAGCGCCCTCACGTCCAGGGAAGCGAAGTCGCGAAATGGCTCCGGCGTCATCTCAACCTCTCAGATCATCGGCGCGTTGATCCATTTGCGGTTCTTGAGCGCTACAATGTAGATGTCCGAGCGATCGACTTCCGGATACCCGATCTTGAAGCGATTGCAGTATGGGGTGAGAAGTTTGGTCCTGGTGTTCTTCTCAACAAGACAAGCAGACGCGTGGGAATGCCTCTCAATTTTTGGAGAAACGGCGTTGCACGAGTAACGGCGGCTCACGAGCTCTGCCATCTCTTGCTCGATGCGGAGCATTCCCTCTCGGCGGTGGATATTTTGGGCAGCCGCATGTCCTTACGGATCGAGCAGCGCGCAAATGCCTTTGCAGCCGAATTCTTGTTGCCCGAGCAAGAAGCCGACGCTGTTTGGACGGCTCAAGGTCGTCCGCTTGATCCAGAGGCGCTGAACAAGGTCCTCAGAACGCTCTGTCAAAAACACAATGTGAGCCAATCCATCGCGGCTTGGCAGCTTGAGCACGGCGGCTCCTCCTATGGAGGAGAACTCCTCGCTAGGACACTTCAACAGCTTGTTCCGCAACGCTAAGCCTCGCTACCGGCAGAACGCTACCGATACCGTATCCACAGCGTCGCGATTAGCCAGTGCCGCTAAAGGTGCGATACGATAAGGTATCTTCGCCGCAGTAGTGCTCCTTCTTTCATCCGTGCGGGACGACGAGCGCAGCATTACGTAGCCTGCCAGAATATATCTGGTCGCTTAGAAGCCATCGTCTGCCTGTTCCTGATGCTCTTCGAGCCGCCACATCATCCCGCCACGGCTTCCGTTGTCCCTACAGCGTCGAGCGACCGCCCTTCGTGGGGCACCACACTTTGTGATCGGCGATGCGCTTTACGCCTATATCATTCAGCCCAATGCCAATCAGACCAGCGGCACGCCGTAATAATCGTTCACCGTGCGCGTCCTGGCGATATCAGACCAACTCCAATCGCCGTCGGTGCCGTATTTCGGCGCGCCGCGAATCTGGTCCTCGGTCACGCCGGTAACATAGCCGCCCAGCTGCGTGTCATATTTCAGCGACTGCCAAGGCAGCGGGTAATGGTCGTTGCCGAGACCGAGGATTCCGCCAAAGCTGAGCACGGCGTAGGACACGCGCCCGCTCGTCTTGTCGATCATGACCCGCTCGATCGAACCGATCTTGCGCTCATCGCCGCCATAGACTGCGGTGCCCTCGACTTTGTCGCTGCCGATCAGATTCCCCATTTCCTTGTCGTCCATTGCCATGCGAATTCTCCCTTGAACGTGTCGCATGCTTGCAACAGCCGGGCAGGAGCATCGTTCCTGCGGCTTGGTCTCAGCCGCTTCGGCGGAGAACGAATTTGTCTGCCCCAAAAAGCCAAGCGGGCCCCGGCGACAAAATCCGCCGGAGCCCGTCACCAGAGTGGTCCGCCGCTGTCGGGGGGGCGAACGGCGAACGCATCGGTGTTACGCGCGGCGCAACGAATCGTTCCTGCGCGATTTGCCTGCGCGATTTCATCGAAGCGGGATGCCATAGGCTAACGACGGCATCGGGGAACCTGCCTCAACATCGGCCTTCTATCGGAGGCGGGATGACCACGTCTGCGGCCAAACCCCTCACGGCGAGGAACACGCCATCTGCAGGCGCGTTGCCCGATACATCGTCAAATGTGCCGGGAGCGGCAGGACAACGCTCGCCGAATTGACAGAAGCTGGGCAGCAGGCGCTGGCCGAAGTCACTGCCGCGGCGGGTTCACCGCCGCAATCCGCGCTTGCTCGTCTTCGGCAGAATCTTGTTCGGCAGAATCTTGGCTTTCAGCAAAGGCAGATACGCATGCGCATTGCAATCAGCATCGGCCTGCTGACATTTCTGGTCGCCGTCGGCTGCTACGCCTATGAAGGCGTGATACGGCCGGACGCACCGGTGCCCACCTATGGCATCGTCGTATTCACGATCGGAGTTGCCGCGCTGGTCGTGGTCGGCGTCGGCCTGATGGGCCTGCTGTTCTATTCGAGCCGTCGCGGCTTCGACGAACCGCCGCGCTACGAGCGGTAGATCGCAGCGAACGAGTTCCGTCATCCCCGCGCAAAGGCTTCGCCTTTGCGCGGGGATGACGGGGATAGAGCCAGCGCCATTTAAACGGCCGGCACCCGCGCGCGGATTTCGGCGATCTTGCGCTTCAGCGACGACTGCCGCGGATCGGGCATGATGGCGGCGCGCGCTTCGGCGATCGCGCCGGCGAGATCCGGCAGCGCCAGTGTGCCGTCGAAGACCGGCTTGGCGAGCGCGTCGATGATGACATGCCAGTCCGCGATGCCCTGGCGGTAGGGATCGCCGTAGCCCTGGATCATGGTCGCGGTCTCGATGATCGCCATGGCCGCCGCCGGCTGCTTGGTCAGGCTGCGGTCGATCATGTGCAGCCAGCGCTCGACCCAGATGCGCTCCTTGGCATAGCGCACCGAGAACAGCCGCCAGCGCTTCAACCCCGCCTCGATCCGCAAGCGGCGAACGCTGAAGCGGTTGTTGGCGCTGAAGCGGATCGAGACGTTCTTGCGCAGCCAGCCGAGCCGGTCGAGCGCACCGAGCACGGGATCGGCGACCACGGCCGGCAAGGCATCGATCAACTCATCGAGGCGGAATTTCTTGACGTCGTCGGCGGAGCGCGCCGCCAGGGCACCGCCGGCCTCGTTGACTTCACCGAGCTTGAGCTGCGCGATGCGGATCGCATCCTCATAGGCCATTCGCTGCGCCATCAGCCGCGCGATGTCGGCGAGCAGCGCGTCATCGACGCCGCGCCGGCCGACGAAGCGCTTGAGCCGGTCGATATAGAGGCTGGCGTAGCCGGCGCTCTGATACGTGATCAGCAGCTGGATCGCATCGCTCACGACCGGTCCGAGGTGCTCCGGGCAAGCGTCGGGCAACAATGGCGGTCCGTCATCTTCATCGCCGATGATGTCGGCGAACAGATAGCGGAGCGAAGCCAGCAGACCGTCATCGTCTGACACGGTGGCGCCTCCGGAGCTCATCGAATCGGGGCTCATGCGGGCTTCGGCTCCGCGACCGGCGGGTTGGTGTGCTGCGCCAGCCGCTGCTCGAGCGTCGCGATGTTCTGGAACAGGCGGGCACTGGCCAGACGCAGGAAGTAAAAGCCGAACGCCGGGTTCTGGACGTAAAGCTGCTCGACCTGGTCGTAGGTGACCGAGAGCACCACGCCGTTCTCCGCGCATTCCAGCGTCTGGGTCCGGGTGTTCGACGGCGACAGCATGCCGAATTCGCCGACGATGGCGCCGACCGGCAGCTCGATGCCGGATTCGACCAGGCGGAAGCGGCCGCTGGTGATGTAAAACATGCTGTCGGCCTTCTCGTCCTTGTAGAACAGCACTTCGCCGGCGGTGCATTTGCGTTCCGTCGTAAATGGCCGGAGCCAATCCATCGACAGGTCGCTGTTGACGGATTTCTTCACGTTGCGGACGAGCTGCAGCATCTGGTGCAGGCGGTAGGTGTTCATCGGCAGCAGCACGGAATGCAGGATCAGCGTCGCGTAATTGTGGGTCGGGACCGCGGTCGCGATCAGGATGATGTTGGTCAGGATGGCGAAGACGCGCAGCGGGATCATGGTCCGCATCGACAGCGTGGCGACCACGAAGATCGAGGCAAAGAAACTGCCGGCGGCGCCGGCGTGCTCCGCGAGGTGCGAGGTATCCATCGGAAACCAACCAATTCTCAAGAAGTGAATGTAACAGTCTATTAGTCGCTGCGGTGCGGCCCAGGTCGCGTCCACCACCGCATCCCTGATATACGGGGAAAAAGCGACGCTTTGTCTGATTTCTCACATTTGCGGACGCAAAATCAGGACAGATTGCAGGGCCATTTATTCCAACCGACGGAAGACCAGCTGCGGCCGCTGACGTGGGTGGGTTGACTTGGGTACGTTGACCTGGGTGCGTTGACGGCCTGACCCGGGACGGGGCAGGTTACGGCGCTGGCCCGGCCTCCCGCAGGGTCCCGTTTCAGATCATCCATCGACAGGCAACATACGTCCGATGTCCAAGCGGCCCGTCTTTCCGGTTTTGGCACAATTCGTGTCCGCCACTGCCGGCCGCAACATGACCACGGTCGCCTATGCCGCGGTGAGCCTTGGCGTCGCCATGATGACGCTGCTGACGGTCGCGCCGGCCTATGATGCCGCCGCCCATTGGGTCGACGCGCTGCTGTGGGGCTGCCTCGCCTATTTCGTGTTCGAATGGCTGGTGCGGCTGCGCCATATGCGGCAGCGGGGGCGGCTGTGGTTCTACGCGCTGTCCGGGGCCGGGCTGGTCGACGCCGTTGGTGCACTGGCCGTGCCGCTGGCCCTGCTCGCGGGTATCGAGCCGAAGACGGCGTGGCTGCTCGCGATCCTCTGGGTGCTCAAGGTGGTGCCGGGCATCCCCGGGCTGCGGCAGCTCCGGCGCGTGCTGGTGGTGGAATCGGGCCCGCTGCTCTCAGTGCTCGTGATCTTCCTGATGGTGGTGTTCCTTGCCTCCGTCGCCGAGTATTTCCTGGAGCACGACGTGCAGCCGCAGACCTTCGGCAGCGTGCCGGCCGCGCTGTGGTGGGCGGTGGTGACGCTGACCACCACCGGCTATGGCGACGTGGTGCCGATCACCCCGCTCGGCCGCATCGTCGCGGCGATGGTGATGATCTCGGGGCTGGGCGTGTTCGGGCTGTGGACCGGTATTCTGGCTACCGGCTTTGCCGCCGAAACCCGCCGCGACAATTTCCTCAAGACCTGGGAAACCGTCAGCAAGGTGCCGTTCTTCGCCACGCTCGGCCCCGCGGCGATCGCCGACGTCACCCAGATGCTGCGGACGATGGACCTGCCGCCGCGCACCATGATTATTCGCAAGGACACCAACGGCGACTGCATGTATTTCGTCGCGGCCGGCGAGGTCGAGGTCGACCTGCCCGGCCGCAAGGTGAAGCTCGGCGAAGGCGCGTTTATCGGCGAGATGGCGCTGCTCGGCAACGCCAAGCGCGGCGCCAATGTCACGACCACCAAGGTCTCGCGGCTGCTGGTGCTTGACCTGGTCGATTTCCGCCTGTTGATGGCAAGGCATCCCGAACTCGCCGAGACCATCGACGCCGAGGCCAAGCGGCGCGAACTCGAGAATCAATGATGGAGACAACAATGCCTGACGCGGCCGACACCGCCAGCGGACCCGTGCTCGAGATTACAGGCGCCCGCGCCACCATCCGCCTCAACCGTCCCAAGCATCTCAACCGGCTGCAGGCCGAGGATCTCGATGAGCTGGTCAAGCTGTTCGACCGGATCGAGGCCGATCCCGCGATCCGCGTGCTGGTGCTGACCGGAACCGGCCGCGCCTTCTCGGCCGGCTATGACCTCAATTCGGTAGCCGAGCGCGCGGTGAGCACGAGCGCGCAGCAGAGCGCGGGTTCGGCGTTCGAGGTCGTGGTCAACCGTCTCGAGGATCTCGGCGTGCCGACGATCTGCCGGCTCAATGGCGGGGTCTATGGCGGTTCCACCGATCTGGCGCTCGCTTGCGACTTCCGGATCGGCGTCGACACTGCCGAGATGTTCATGCCGGCGGCGCGGCTCGGGCTGCATTACTACCGGAGCGGCATCAAGCGCTATGTGACGCGGCTCGGCGTCGACAATGCCAAAATGCTATTCCTGACCGCGCAGAAGATCACGGCGCCGGAGATGCTGCGAATCGGCTACCTCACGGCCATGGTGGCGCCGGAATTCCTGGACGAAGAAGTCGACAAGCTCGCCACAATCCTGGCCGGCAATGCGCCGGTCGCGATGGCCGGCATGAAGCGCGCCATCAACGAATTCGCCCGCGGCGAACTCGACGACGCGGGAGCCGACCAACGCCACCGCGACAGCATGCGCGGCGACGAGATCAAGGAAGGCATCAAGGCGTTCGCGGAGAAGCGGGCGCCGCGGTTTTGAGCGGCGAGGTCACGCCCGCCTGCTGCGCATCGCGCGCGTTTGCGTGAGCTTGGAATCGGCAGCAAGCGCCTGGTAGCGCTTGCTGTCGACGGCATAGATTGCGACGCGGCCCTCGGCGTCGGCATGGACGCCCCATCCGAAGCGTTTTCCGAGCGGGGACGCGCGCATGCAGGCCTGCCCCTTGGAGAAGAATGTCTCGCGGGCGAGGTTGCGCGCTTTCTTCGTCGCCTTCGCATCGAGCGCGCGGCCCGGCGCTGACGTGGCGAACACCACGTCATCAGAGGTGTATGTATACGGCGACTGGACGAGCATCTGATATTGCAGCGTGGCGACCGTCGGACCGGCACCACGCGGCTGCGGCTCCTCGCCGCCGCGTGCGGGACAATCCTCCGCAACGCGGATGAAGGTGTTGAGGCAGTTGGTGGTGTGCAGCGTCTTGGCCATCACAACGCTCTATCACACCCCAGCGGCTGCGGCATGCTGCGCCGCCATCTCGTCATCGGCCTTGGTGATCCGCTGGAACGCCGGGCGCGAGGTGACGCGCTCGGCATAGCGGACGAAGACGTCCTTTTGCGGCACCAGGCCAAACATCATGGTCCAGCTGAACGCCATGCCCCAGAGCATGTCGGCCGCCGTGATCTCTTCGCCGAACAGATACGGCCCCTTGGTCAATTGCGATTCCAGTGCGCCCAGCATGGTGTCGTAATCGGCGTAGGGCGAGTGCATGACCGGCGTCGGCTCGCGCTTCATGAACCTGTCGATCAAAGCCGGCTCGAACGACGCGCCGTAATAGGCGATCCAGCGCAGATAAGGCCCGCGCCTGACATCGTCGAGCGCCGGCGTCAGCCCCGCCTGCGGGAACAAATCGGCCAGATAGATGAAGATCGCGACCTGTTCCGTCACCAGCGCGCCGCGATGGCGGATCGCCGGCACTTTGCCGAGCGGATTGATGGCGAGATAGGCCTCCTGGCGCTGCTCGCCGGCTTTCATGTTGAGGATGTGCAAATCGTAGGGCGCGCCGAGTTCCTCCAGCAGCACCCGAGCGCCGGTGGCACGGCTTTGGGGCGAATAATACAGGGTGACGCGGTCGGTTGAAGTCATGGGCAGTCTCCTCGCGCCGTTCGGGGCGCGGTCCTTTATGCGCGCCTATACCTGACATCCTGTGTCAGGTATGATCCTTCCCATGCGCGCAAGCCGGATGTTTTCAATCCTGACCACCCTGCAGGCGCGGGGACAGGTCACCGCGCCTGAGCTGGCCGAGGCCTGCGAGGTCTCGGTGCGCACGATCTATCGCGACATCGACGCGCTCGCGGCCTCCGGCGTCCCGGTTTATGCCGACCGTGGCGCCGAAGGTGGCTATCGGCTGCTCGACGGCTACCGGGTGCGGCTGAACGGATTGTCGCAAGGCGAAGCCGAGGCGCTGTTCATGGCAGGATTGCCCGGTCCCGCCGCCGCACTCGGCATCGAGCCTGCGATGATCGCGGCACAGACCAAGCTGATGGCGGCGCTGCCGGAAAATCTGCGCACCAATGCGAGGGGGATGCAGCAGCGCTTTCACCTCGATGCCCCCGGCTGGTTCGGCGAGACCGAGGAGCCGAAACATCTGCGCATCATCGCGAGCGCGGTGCTGCGCGAAAACCTGATCGAGATCCGCTACCAGAGCTGGAAGGCCGAGAAGCGGCGTCGGGTGGCGCCGCTCGGTCTCGTGCTGAAGGGCGGCAGCTGGTATGTCGCGGGCTGCGTCGACGGCAGCGTGCGCACCTATCGCGTCGCGCGGGTGCTGGACTGCACGACGCTCGACGAGCCGTTCAAGCGGCCGGCGGATTTCGACCTCGCCGCCTATTGGCGCGCGTCGACCGAGCGGCTCGAGGCCGAGCTGCATCCGAACCAGGCCACGGTGCGGCTGTCGCCGTTCGGCCTCAAACTGTTCGATGCGCTGGCTCACCCCTATGTGAAGGCGCGGATGCGGCTTGAGGAGGCCGCCGACGCGGATGGCTGGCAGATCGCCACGATGCCGACCGGCAAGACGCTGTGGCACGCCGCAACCGAACTTTTGCGCCTCGGCGCCGAGGCCGAGGTGCTGGAACCACGCGAGTTGCGCGAGAAGATGGCGGAGATGACCGGTGCGATGGCGACGCGTTACGCGGATCCGCCGCGCCGTCGGGCGGCTGCCGCACGGCGCGCCTGAGTACGTTACGTGTCGAAGAATGTGACGGTATCGGCCACGCTCGCCCGCGAGGTGCGATAGCTGTTCACCTTGTTCGCATGGTCGGCATAGCCGAACGAGATGCCGCAGACGACGCGGCGGTCGTCGGCGAGATCAAAATGGCGGCGGATCAGGCCTGAGTGGCGGGCGATCGCGGCCTGCGGGATGGTGCCGAGGCCGAGCGCTTGGGCTGCCAGCATGAAATTGCTGACATAGGCGCCGCAGTCGATCGCGCCGTAGATGCCGAGCGGCTCGTTGGTGTGGATCACGGCGACATGCGGCGCGCCGAAGAAATTGTAATTCTCCAGCGCCTGTTTTGCGTAGGCCGCCTTGTCGCCGCGCGCGATGCTCAGCGTATTGTAAAGCTGGAAGCCGCTCTCGCGGCGCCGCTCCAGATAGACGCCGGCATATTCGCGCGGCGGCGTGAAGTCATAGTCCTCGCCAAGGCCACGCGATGCCTCGGCATAGATGGCTTTCCGGAAACGCTCCTTGGCCTCGCCGGAGACGATCAACACCTGCCAGGGCTGGCTGTTGCACCAGGACGCCGTGCGTTGCGCCGTGGCGAGCACATGCTCGATGATGTCGCGCGGCACTTCGCGCGGCTCGAACGCACGCACCGAGTAGCGCTCGTTGAGCAGCTCCTCGAGTGCGCCGATGCGGTCTTCGGTCGAATAGCGAGGGCTTGGGGTCGTCGCGTCCATGGCGCTTCCATCTTCCTGTCATTCCGGGGCGCGCGGAGCGCGAACCCGGAATCTAGAGGTTACTGACTCATCTCGAGATTCCGGGTTCGATGCTTCGCATCGCCCCGGAATGACGGTTAACCTCGCCCCTTGGTCGGGATCTTGTTGTAGGGCACGTCCTTGTCGACCCTGATGTCGCCGGGCAGGCCCAGCACGCGTTCGGCGATGATGTTGCGCAGGATCTCGTCGGTGCCACCCGCGATGCGCATCGAGGGTGACGACAGCAGCATTTGCTGGAACTGGCCGTTGGCCTGTTCCTCGTCGGTACCGGTCAGACTGCCTGCCGCGCCCTCCAGATCCATCGCGTAGGTCGCGATGTCCTGCAGCATCAGGCCGGAGACGAGCTTGCCGATGGAGTTTTCCGGGCCGGGACGTTCGCCCTTCGACAGCGCCGAGATCGCGCGGTAGCTGGTGTATTTCAGCCCACTCGCCTTCACCGCCCAGCTCGCGAGCTTGGAGCGCACCGCCGGATCGTCGATCGCGAGCCCATCTTCCAGCATGAGGTTCGAGCAGAACTCGAACAATTCTGGCACGCCGGTCGCAAGCCGCGAGCCGATCGACATGCGCTCGTTCATCAACGTCGTCAGCGACACGCTCCAGCCCTCGCCGACCGCGCCGAGACGCTGGCTGTCCGGGATTACGACGTCGGTGAAATAGACCTCGTTGAACTCCTGCATGCCATTGGCCTGCTTGATCGGCCGCACCTCGACGCCCGGGCTCTTCATGTCGAGGAAGAACATCGTCAGGCCCTTGTGCTTGGGCACATTCGGATCGGTGCGCGCGATCAACAGGCCGTAGTCGGAATAATGCGCGCCCGAGGTCCAGATCTTCTGGCCGTTGACGACCCAATTGTCGCCCTTCTTCTCGGCGCGCGTGCGCAGGCCCGCAACATCGGAGCCGGCCGACGGTTCGGAGAACAGCTGGCACCAGATTTCCTCACCCGAGGCCAGCTTCGGCAGATAGCGGCGCTTGGCGTCCTCGGTGCCCCAGGCCATGACGGTCGGGCCGCACATGCCCTCGCCGATCTGGAACGGCTGCGTCAGCTTGCCGTAGACGCCCTCCTCCTGCTGCCAGATCACGCGCTCGATCGGCGTGGCGCCACGGCCGCCATATTCCTTCGGCCAATGCAGGCAGGCCCAGCCGCCGTCGGCCTTCTTCTTCTGCCAGGCCTTGCCGACATCAACCATGTCGTGCTTGGCGAGCCTGATGCGGCCGAGCGAGGATTTTGACAACTCCTCCTCAAACTCTTTCGGCGCATTGGCAGCGACCCAGTTGCGGGCGACGGCGCGAAACTCAGCTTCCTGCGGCGTGTCATCGAAATTCATTGTTATTCTCCTTGTCTCCGTAACGTTCCCCGGATGCTGCGCAGCACGGAGTGATGCGCTGCTGATCCGGGGTCCATCGATTGGCGGCTATGGGTCCCGGCTCTGCGAAGCAGCGTTTCACGCTGCATCGCGTCCGGGACATGATCAATTCCTTCCCTTGGTCGGGATCTTGTTGAAGGGCACGTCCTTGTCGACCCTGATATCGCCGGGTAGTCCCAGCACACGCTCGGCGATGATGTTGCGCATGATCTCGTCGGTGCCGCCTTCGACGCGGGTACCGGGCGCGCGCAGCAGCATCGCCTGGAACTTTCCCGCGGCCTCGGCATCCTCGATCCCGTTCAAGGCGCCCGCGGCGCCCTGCAGATCGAGCGCATACATGGCGACGTCCTGGATCATCGAGCCGGCCACGAGCTTGCCGATCGAGTTCTCCGGTCCGGGGCGATCTCCCTTCGACAGCGCCGAGATCGCGCGCATGCTGGTGTATTTCAGGCCGCTGGCCTTCACCGCCCAGTTCGCCAGCTTCGAGCGCACCGCGCGATTCTCGATCGCCGGGCCGTCCTCCAGCATCAAACTGTTGCAGAAGTCGAACAGCTCGGGGAAGCCGGTGGAGACGCCGGCACCGATCGACATCCGCTCGTTCATCAGCGTGGTCAGCGAGACGTTCCAGCCGTCATTGACGTTGCCGAGCCGCTGCGCGTCGGGAATGCGGACGTCGGTGAAGTAGACCTCGTTGAAGTCGGACGCGCCGCTCGCCTGCTTGATCGGCCGCACCTCAACGCCGGGGCTCTTCATGTCCAGGAAGAACATGGTGAGGCCCTTGTGCTTGGGCACATTCGGATCCGTCCTCGTCAGCAGGATGCCGTAATCCGAGTAATGCGCGCCCGAGGTCCAGATCTTCTGGCCGTTGATGATCCATTCGTCACCGTTCTTCTCGGCGCGGGTACGAAGCCCCGCGACGTCGGAGCCGCCGGCGGGCTCGGAGAACAGCTGGCACCAGATCTTTTCGCCGGAGGCGAGCGGCGGCAGGTAGCTGCGCTTCTGCTCCTCGCCGGCGAACGCCATCATGGTCGGGCCGCACATGCCGTGACCGATAATGAACATCGCGCTGAGACGGCCGAATGCGCCCTCTTCCTGCTGCCAGATCACCCGCTCGATCGGCGAAGAGCCACGGCCGCCATAATCCTTCGGCCAGTGCAGGCAAGCCCAGCCGGCATCGGCCTTCTTCTTCTGCCAGGCCTTTGCGACCTCCCGGATGTTGGCGCCCTTGAGCTGGACGCGGCCGAGCGAGGCCTTGCTCAGCTCGTCCTCATATTGCTTCGGCGCATTCGCCGCGATCCAGGCTTTCGCCTCGGCGCGGAATGCGGCCTCCTGCGGGGTGTCGTCGAAATTCATTGAATTATCTTTCCTGCGTTCCCCGGATGCTGCGCAGCACGAAGTGATGCGCTGCTGATCCGGGGTCGATGGGTCCCGGCTCTGCGGAGCAGCGTTGCACGCTGCACTGCGTCCGGGACACGAGTGAGGTGCTACGCCGCGTTCTTCTTGCGCATCCGATCGATCAGGGCGTCTTCCCAATAAGAGAGACTGCCGAGGCCGAGCGCGACCGCATTGGCGCGGCGGTAGTACATGTGGCAGTCGAACTCCCAGGTGAAACCCATGCCGCCATGGACCTGGATGTTGTTCTTGGCGCAGTGCTGGAACGCCTGCGTGGCGCTGATCCGCGCGGCGGCGGCCGCTTCCGGCAGTTCGCCGGCATTGGTCGAGAGCGCCCACGCGCCGTAATAGCAATTCGAGCGTGCCAAGGTCGCCGACACATACATGTCGGCGAGCATATGCTTGACCGCCTGGAACGAGCCGATCGGACGGCCGAAGGCGATGCGATCGAGCGCGTAGTCGCGGCCCATCTCCAGCGCGCGGTCGGCGCCGCCGACCTGCTCGAACGCCATCAGGACGGCGGCGCGATCGAGCACCTGGGTGATGACGCCCCAGCCTTCGCCGGCCGCCCCGAGCGGCTCGGCCTTGGCGTCCTTGAAGGTGATCTCGGCCTGGCCACGGGTGAGATCGATATTGGTCAACGGCTTGACGTCGACGCCACCGGACTTGAGGTCGACGATGAACAGCGAGATGTCGGACTCGCGTCCGCTGGAGCCGGTGCGCGCGGCGACGACCGCGAAATCGGCGATCGCACCATCCGGAACCGGCTTCTTGACGCCGTTGAGCACGCCGCCATTGGCTGCAAGTTTGATCGCCTTCGGCGACGGATTGCCCTTGCCCTCGAACAGCGCCAGCGTGCCAATCGCCTCACCGGAGGCGATCTTCGGCAGCCATTTCTGCTTCTGCGCGTCCGAGCCTGCGATCAGGATCGCCTCGGCGGCGAGATAGACGGTGGATGAGAACGGAACCGGCGCCAGCGCACGGCCCATTTCCTCCGCGATCACGCAGAGCTCGAGATGGCCCGCGCCGGCGCCGCCGAACTGTTCGGGGATCGCAACGCCGAGGAAGCCCATCTCGGCAAGGCCCTTCCAGAGCGCCTTGTCGTAGGCGGCCTTGCCGTCGAGCACCTCGCGCACGGCCTTCGGCGGGCATTTCTCGGAGAGGAATTTCCGCGCCTCGTCGCGCATCTGCTTCTGTTCGTCGGAGAAATCGAAATTCATGGCGGCTACCTTTTTCTTGGTGTCATTTATTTGCCGTCATTCCGGGGCGCGCGAAGCGCGAGCCCGGAATCCATTGAGCCGCAGGTCATGCGGCCTGATGGATTCCGGGCCTGCGCCTTGCGGCGCATCCCGGAATGACGAGTGGAGAGAGTGTTGCTTCATCACAGCACAATCACCTCATCGCCTGGTCTGTCTGCGTAAAGCTTCTCGACCAGATCGGCGCGGCGCTCCAGGCCAGCGCGCTGGTTGATGTAGCCCTTGTCGGTGAGTTCGTTGCCGTCGATCGACGGCGGCTCGACCATCAGCATCGCACGCGCGATGCGCATGCTGCTGCCGGTGGTCGAGGAATTGTGCGCCTGCAGGCCCTTCCTGAGGCAGGCAACCACCTCGGGATGTCCGATCACGTCCTGATAGCTCGCATCGGCATTGCCGACGATTTGGCGGCACGCATGCAGGTTTGGCCAGCACAGCAGGCCAATGAACGGAAGATCCTGGCCTGCAACCAGCGCGTCATGCATCACCGGTGTCGCGGCCGCGATTGCGTCGGTGCGCAGCGAGCCGACATGGACGAAGGTGCCGGTCGTCAGTTTGAAATCCTCGACCACGCGGCCGGCGAAGATGATGCCCTGCAGCGGATCTTCGGGGGCGACGAACAGGCCGGCGTCGCCGATGCAGTAATAGCCCTCCTCGTCGAACATCTTCTTCGTCAGTTCAGGCTGGCCGAAATAACCTGGCGTGACGTTGATGCCGCGCAGCCGCAATTCGTATTTCGAGCCGCACGGCACCATCTTCAGTTCGACGCCGGGGAACGGCAGGCCGATCAGACCGACGCGCTCGGTGTCCCAATAGGTGCCGGTCGAGGTCGGCGCGGTCTCGGTCGAGCCCCAGCCGGTGTAGAACACGATGCGTTCGCCGGTGGTCTTTACCGCCAGCGCCTGCATGCGGTCGTAGAGATCGTCAGGCAGCCGCGCGCCGCCATAGGCCATGATCGAGAGGTTCTTGAAGAAGCTCTCGCACAGCGCGTCGTCCTTCTCCATCGCCGCGGCGAGCGCCGCATAGCCGGCCGGGACATTGGCGTAATAGGTCGGCGAGACCTCGCGCAGATTCCTGATGGTCTCCTCGAGTTGGCCCGGCAACGGCCGGCCATCGTCGATATAGAGCGTGCCGCCGTCGACCAGCACCGGATTGAATGCGGCGTTGCCACCCATGGTGTGATTCCACGGCATCCAGTCGAGCACAGTCGATACCGGATCACCTGATACACGCGGGCGCACCTGCATCATCATCGCCGCGTTGGCGCACATCATCTCCTGGGTGTTGATGACGGCCTTCGGCATGCCGGTCGAGCCCGAGGTGAACAGCAGCTTGCCGACGGTCTTTGGCGTGATCTTCGCGATTGACTCTTCGACCGTCGCCGTCACCGGCGTCGCCGCGAGATCGGCATAGGCCACGCTCTTGATGCCGTCGCAAGGTCGCAGCACGTGAATGACTGTGATGCCGGTGAGGTCGATCGCCCTCAGGGCCTTCTCGAAGGTCGGGCCGTCCTGCACCATCACGACGGCCGGCTTGATCAGGTTGAACAGGTATTTGAGCTTCAGGTGATCCTGGCTCATCAGCGAATAGGCCGGCGACACCGGCGCCGCTGGCAGGCGCGCCTGCATCGCGGCCTGCGTCATCAGCGCATGCTCGATCGAATTGCCGGAGAGGATCGCGACCGGACGGCCTTCGTCGAGGCCGAGATCGAGCAGGCCTTGCGTCAGCGCATCGACGGTGCGCTTGGCTTCGCCATAGGACAGCTTGCGCCATTGTCTATCGGGGCCGCCGCGCTGCGCCAGCCAGGTTCGCTCCGGCGCCTGCTGTGCCCATTTGGCGAGCGAGGCGGGAATGTGTGTTTCATAGGCCTGCAGCGGAATGCGCGACTTCAGCACGACGGTGCCGTCATCGCGCCGCTCGACCGCGATGTCGCGCGCCAGCCAGTCCACCTTGCGAAAGGCCGGCTTCGTCAGCAGCGCTGCATCCCCATCCATTTTGCGTCTCCCGGAATTTCTCGTCCTTTGCGGATCTTCTGTCAGCGCCTGATATAGACAGGCTTTCGTTTCTCAAGGAAGGCCTTGATGCCCTCCTGGAAATCTTCCGAGCGGCTGCACAGGACCTGATTGCGGTCCTCCATCGCGATGACGGCCTCGATCGAACCAGCATCGACGCTCATATTGAGGCATTCCTTCGACAGCCGAAGGCCCACCGGCGAGGCCGTCATCATCGCGTCGACGTAGGGATTGGCGGCGGTATCGAGATCGGCAGCGTCAACCACTTCGGACACGAGGCCAACGGCAAGCGCGCGATTGGCATGGATGAAGCGGCCGGTGAGGATCAATTCGGAGGCAACGGAGACGCCGACCAGGCGCGGCAGGAAATAGCTGGTGCCGATATCGCAGCCGCCGAGGCCGAGCTTGATGAAGGCGCAGTTCATCCGCGCATTCTTGGCGGCGATGCGGATGTCGGCGGCGAGCGCCAGCGCAAAACCTCCACCGGCGGCGGCGCCCTGCACCAGCGCGATGATCGGCTGCGGGCAACGCCGCATCAGCATCACGATGTCGGCAATGCGCCGCTGCGAGTCGAGCGATTCGGTGACGCCGGGCAGTTCGGTCTGCCCGCCACGGCGGGCCATCGCCTGCTTGAGATCAAGGCCGGCGCAGAAATTGGCGCCCGCGCCCTTGAGCACGACGACACGGGTGTCGCGGTTGCGCTGCAGGCCCTGGAAGTAGGTGTTGAGCACGTCGATCAGCGAGGCATCGAGCGCGTTGAGGCTCTCGGGGCGATTGAGCGTGACCCAATCGACCCCGTCGTGATGTTCGATCAGCAGCGGTTGAGACACGCGATTGCTCCTGCTTCTGCAGATGCGGCGTCAATTATTGCGCCCTCTCCCCTTGTGGGAGAGGGCATGTTTGCTGGTCCTCACATACTCGCTTGGGTGAGGGGTCTGTCTCCGCGGATAGAACCCCTCATCCGGCGCTTCGCGCCACCTTCTCCCACAAGGGGAGAAGGGAAGCACAGCGCAGCGCAGCCTGTCGCTACCGCGGCGCCATGCGGATGGCGCCGTCGAGGCGGATGGTTTCGCCGTTGAGCATCGGGTTCTCGACGATATGGACGGCGAGATTGCCGTATTCCGAGGCGTCGCCGAGGCGGGCCGGATGCGGCACCTGGGCGCCGAGGCTCTTGCGGGCTTCCTCGTTGAGGCCCATCAGCAGCGGCGTCAGGAACAGGCCGGGCGCGATGGTGTTGACGCGGATCTTGAGGCTGGCGAGGTCGCGCGCGGCCGGCAGCGTGAGGCCGACGACGCCGCCCTTCGAGGCGGCATAGGCGATCTGGCCGATCTGGCCCTCATAGGCCGCAACCGACGCCGTGTTGATCGCGACGCCGCGCTCTTCGCCGATCGGGGCCTCGGTCGCCAGACGTTCGGCGAACAGGCGCAGCACGTTGAAGGTGCCGATCAGATTGACGTTGATGATGCGGACGAATTTTTCCAGCGGATAGACGCCGTCCTTGCCGACGACGCGCTGCGAACCGCCGATGCCGGCGCAGTTCATCAGCACGCGCGCGATGCCATGCGCGGCTTCGGCCTTGGCGATCGCAGCTTTGATCTGCTCCTCAGAGGTGACGTCGGCGTGCAGAGCGACGCCGTTCACCTCGGCGGCAACCTTTTCGGCGTTTTCCTTGTTCTGGTCGATGACGCCGATCTTGGCGCCCTTGGCGGCCATGGCGCGGGCGGTCGCGGCGCCGAGGCCGGAGCCACCGCCGGTGATGAGAACGGCAACGTCTTTCAACTGCATTTTGATAGCCTTTCCTTGGGCGTTTCTTCTCTAGACTTCGAACTTCCTATTCGGCCGCGGCGGCCGCCGTTTCATTTTTCGGATTGAGCATGCCGCCAAAAATCAGCGCTTCCATATGCTTGATGTAATCGCGGCAGACTTCGTCGGTGACCGGACCGACGCCGACCGCACGCGACATCGCGTGGCGGGCGAAGAACAAATGATCGCAGGCGCCGATCAGGCTGGTGTAGAACAGCACCGGATCGACATTGCGAAACTCACCAGCCTTGACGCCCTCGGCGAGTAGGCGGCGATGAAACTCCAAGAGCGGCGCGACGAAGAATTTCGACACCTCGTCGGCGGCGTCAGGCGTGCTCTCATGCAGCAGATAGTGGATCAGCCGGTTCATATAAGGGAACTGACGATAGGCGCGGATGATGCCGCCGATATGCAGCCGCAGCTTCGCGGTCGGCGTGATCGGTTGCGCCAAGAGATAGTCGAGCTGGGACATTTCGGTCGCGGCATCGCGCGCGAGCAGCGCCAGCAACAGCCCGTCCTTGTTGCCGAAATGATATTTCACCAGGGCGGCGTTGACGCCGGACTTCTGCGCGATGTCGGACAGCGAGACCTCGATCGAGGCGCGCTCGATCATCAGCTCGCTGGCTGCGACCAATAGCTTTTCGGCGGTGGCATTTTTGCCGGCCGGAAGTCTCGTCGGTACGCTGGTATTCAACTGCGCTCTGGCCTTTGCGGGGAAATCGAGGCCGCACATAAGCCCATGGCGGGGCTGCACTCAAGAGTTAATTGATTGATTGACTAAACGCGGAGCCGTCCCTTAAATCCGGCCCAACTTCAAAAGCATTCAATCCAGAACGTCAGGGAGATCAGACATGGCCGAGGCATATATCGTCGCCGCCGCTCGCACCGCGGGCGGCCGCAAGGGAGGGCGTCTTGCCGGCTGGCATCCGGCCGATCTGGCCGCGACCGTGCTCGATGCGCTGGTCGAACGCTCCGGCGCCGACCCGGCGCAGATCGAGGACGTGATCATGGGCTGCGTGATGCAAGCCGGCGAGCAGTCCAACAACATCGCACGCAACGCGGTGATGGCCTCGAAACTGCCCGAGAGCGTGCCCGCGACCTCGATCGACCGTCAGTGCGGCTCCTCGCAACAGGCGCTGCACTTCGCGGCACAGGCGGTGATGAGCGGCACCATGGACTGCGTGATCGCTGCCGGCGTGGAATCGATGACGCGCGTGCCGATGGGGCTGGCCTCGCAGCTACCGGCCAAGAACGGCTTTGGCCACTACAAGAGCCCCGGCATCGAGGCGAAATATCCCAACATCATGTTCAGCCAGTTCACCGGCGCGGAGATGATGGCCGAGAAGTACGGCCTGTCGAAGGACGAGCTCGATGAATATTCCTACAACAGCCATCAGCGTGCGATCGCGGCAACCCAGGCCGGTGCCTTCAAGGATGAGATCGTGCCGCTGACGATCACCCGCGCCGACGGCTCGACCGACACCCATCATATCGACGAAGGCATCCGCTTCGACGTCAGCCTCGACGGCATCAAGGGCGTCAAGCTGATCGCCGAGAACGGCAAGCTCTCTGCCGCCAGCGCCAGCCAGATCTGCGACGGCGCCTCCGGCGTGATGGTCGTCAACGAAAAGGGCCTCAAGGCGCTCGGCGTCAAGCCGATGGCGCGCATCCACCATTTGACCATGATGGGCGGCGATCCCGTCATCATGCTGGAAGCGCCGCTGCCGGCGACCCAGCGCGCGCTGCAGAAGGCCGGCATGTCGGTCGACGACATCGACCTGTTCGAGGTCAACGAGGCCTTTGCCTCGGTGCCGACCGCGTGGCTGAAGACGACAGGCGCCGATCCGGCGCGCCTGAACGTCAATGGCGGCGCGATCGCACTCGGCCATCCGCTCGGCGGCAGCGGCACCAAGCTGATGACGACGCTGCTGCACGCCCTCAAGCAGCGCAACAAGCGCTACGGCCTGCAGACCATGTGCGAGGGCGGCGGCATGGCGAATGTGACGATCGTCGAGCGGCTGTAAGTCGCTTTAGATGAGGCCGTAGGAGCCTCCACACAAAAGCTTTCGTCCCTGCGAAAGCAGGGACCCATAACCACAAATGTTCGTGGTCAGGCCAAGCTGGGGCCCCAGCCAGCACAATAATAAAAATCTGTGGTTATGGGTCCCTGCTTTCGCAGGGACGACCACTTCCTTGAGGAAACGTCCGTGACCCATCCGTCCATCCACGCGCGCAACCATCCCGACAAGATCGCCTACCAGATGGCGGGCAGTGGCAAGTCCATCACCTATCGCGAGCTCGACGAGCTCTCAAACCAGGGCGCACATCTGTTCCGTTCGCTCGGGCTCAAGCCCGGTGATCACATCGCGCTGCTGATGGAAAACCGTCTGGCCTTCATGGAGATCTGCTGGGCGGCGCAGCGCTCAGGGCTGTATTACACCGCGATCAGCCGCTACCTGACGCAGGACGAGATCGCCTACATCATCAGGGATTGCGGCGCGAAGGTTTTCATCACCACGCCGAAATGCGCCGACCAGGTGAAGGGGGTCGTCAAGGGCGAGCCGGGCGAACCGCTGTTCTACATGATGGACGAGCCAGCGCCGGGCTTCCGCTGCTACGACAAGGAGGCTGCCGCGCAGCCGACGACCCCTGTTACCGATGAGGTCGCGGGCTACGACATGCTCTATTCGTCGGGAACCACCGGTCGGCCCAAGGGCATCAAGAAGGATTTTGAAGCCAACCGGATCGACGTGCCGAACCCGTTCCTGCGCATCCTCTGCGCCGACATGTGCGGCATGAATGCCGACAGCATCTATCTGTCACCGGCGCCGCTCTATCATGCAGCTCCCTTGCGTTTCAACATGATGGCGATCACGCTCGGCGGCACCTCGGTGATCATGGAATCCTTCGACGCCGAGGAGTTTTTGAAGCAGGCCGAGAAGCACAAGATCACCCAGTCGCAGCTGGTGCCGACCATGTTCGTGCGGATGCTGAAACTGCCGGATGACATCCGCACCCGCTACAACGTCTCCTCGCTGAAGGGCGCGATCCACGCCGCGGCGCCCTGCCCGGTCGATGTGAAAGCGAAGATGATCGACTGGTGGGGGCCGATCCTGATCGAGTATTATGCCGGCTCCGAAGGCAACGGCGTTACCGTCTCGACCTCGCAGCAATGGCTGACGCATCGCGGCACCGTCGGCCGCGCCGTGGTCGGCAAAGTCAAGATACTGGACGAGAACGACCAGGAAGCGCCGACCGGCCAGATCGGCCAGGTCTATTTCGCCGACGCGCCTGTTTTCGCGTATCACAACGATCCCGAGAAGACGAAGAAGGCCTACAATGCCAGGGGCTGGTCCACGCTCGGCGACGTCGGCTATCTCGACGACGAAGGCTTCCTCTACCTCACCGACCGCAAGAGCTACATGATCATCTCCGGCGGCGTGAACATCTATCCGCAGGAAACCGAGGACGTGCTGATCACGCACCCCTCCGTGGCCGACGTCGCGGTGTTCGGCGTGCCGAACGAGGAGATGGGCGAAGAGGTCAAAGCCGTGGTGCAGCCGCACGACATGGCGAAGGCCGGCAAGGAGCTCGAAGCCGAGCTGATTTTGTTTTGCCGCAAGCATTTGTCACCGATCAAATGCCCGAAGAGCGTCGATTTCGAAGCTGAGTTGCCAAGGACGCCCACGGGCAAGCTGGTGAAGCGGCATCTGCGCGATCGCTATTGGCCGAAGGCGAAGGCGTAATCTGACCTGCGGACCTACAGCGAAGCTGCTGGCTCGCAGGCGGCGGATGACGTGGCGCGCAGATGCAATTGCCCGCGCTGCCCGGAGGCCGTGGTGGTCCATTGCGCATCGATCCGCTGCAGGTCGTCCGACAGCTTTCCGCGATGACTGCCATCGGTCTCGAACGAACCGCTACCCTCAGGCGACCGCTCAAAGATCTCGATCTGCAGGTCGGACAATCTGACGAACATCCGAACTCTTATCTTGGTCACCTGGCGGCCGGCCTCATATGAACCGCAGCCCAGCGCTTCGGCATTTTGCTCGTTCAAGGCACGCACCGAGTCGAAGGTGATGACGAGGTTTTGTACCGTCTTGTCGCCGTCCCACTGGAACTCGCCGATATAGGCGCGCGGCAGCTTGTCAGTTAGGTCCTTGATGTCAGCCGCACGGACGACCGAAGCCAACAGCAGGCTTCCGGCCACGATCGTCGCACCAAGGCAGGAAACCCAGCCCGGCAGCTTTGCGATCCCTGCGCGACGCATGCGACATGCATCCTTTGAACAATGTTGCTATCGTTCGACCAAGCATAGGTAGCATCCGGCGGCCGCCTGCGTACAGTCAAGTGCGCGGTATCTGCGGCGACCTTGATTTAGGTAACTTGGATTCAGGTAACTTGCACGATGGAAGCCCTCCCCGATATCCCGCTCCCCGCCACCATCCGCTCGCGCTATGTCGACGGTATCAACGGCCTGCGCATGCATGTGCTGGAGGCGGGCTTCGAAACGCCTGGCCGGCCCAGCGTGTTGCTGCTGCACGGGTTTCCCGAGCTGGCATTTTCCTGGCGCAAGGTGATGCCTGACCTGGCTGCGGCCGGTTATCACGTGATTGCGCCGGACCAGCGCGGTTACGGCCGCACCACGGGATGGAGCGCCGATTACGACGGCGATCTTGCACCGTTCCGGCTGCCGAACATGGTCCGCGACGCGCTCGGGCTGGTGGCGGCGTTCGGCTACAAGCACGTCGATGCGGTGATCGGGCATGATGCCGGGTCGTCGGTCGCGACGTGGTGCGCGTTGATCCGGCCCGATGTGTTCCGCGCTGTCGTGATGATGAGTGCGCCGTTCGCCGGGCCGCCGTCGCTGCCGTTCAACATTGCGAATGCGCCGGCAAAGCCCGCTACGGAGGATCCCGTGCATCGCGAGCTGGCGGCGCTGCCGCGGCCGCGCAAGCATTATCAATGGTATTACTCGACGCGCCCGGCCAATGGCGAGATGCACGGCGCGCCACAGGGCGTACACGACTTCCTGCGCGCATACTATCATCACAAGAGCGCGGACTGGACCGACAACAAGCCGTATCCGCTGCAATCATGGTCGGCGGGTGAGCTGGCAAAGCTGCCGACCTATTACGTCATGGACTTTGCGAAAGACATGGCGGCAACCGTTGCCGAGGAGATGCCGTCGCGCGAAGCGATCGCGGCCAACAAGTGGCTACCGGATCACGATCTCGCCTATTACAGCGCAGAGTACCAACGCACCGGATTCCAGGGCGGCCTGCAATGGTATCGCTGCGGCACCTCGGGCGCCTTCACGGGCGAAATGCAGACCTGGAGCGGCCGGACCATCGACCAGCCGTCCGCCTTCATCTCGGGCAAGCAGGATTGGGGCACCTATCAGCGGCCCGGCGTCTTCGAGGCGATGCAGACCAAGGCCTGCACCAACATGATCGGCTGCCATCTCGTCGACGGCGCCGGCCACTGGATACAGCAGGAGCAGCCGGAGCAAGTCAGCCGCCTGCTGCTTCAGTTCCTTAAGCGCACGGCACAATAGGTTCCGACCCTGGCGGGTTTCGGGAACCTTCGGCACGACCTTGCGTTGCGGTCAGCCGGTTCTTCGTCCGGCGAGCTGATCAAGGAGGAGCGACCATGGAAAAGAAGATTGCCGGATTGCTGGGGGCGGTGGCATCGCTCGGGGCGTTCAGCGCCGCGCAAGCTGCGCCGGCGCCAACCGATGTTCTGCAGGCGAATTCCTACGCCGAACTGCTGCAGCCGATCTCGGACGCCTCGGCAAAGTTGCAGGCCCTGGACGAGGCCCCGCCGCCGACCATGACCCGCGAGAATGTGCAGCTTGCACAATACCATCATCACCATCATCACCACCACCATCACGCCTACCAACGCCGCTATGTGCCCCGCGTCGTCGTGGTGCCGCGCTATCGGCGCCACCACCATCACCACCACCATCATCATCATCATCACAACATGTACTGAACGCCGGCCACGCGCTCACGATTCGACAACGGGGCCCTCTTGGGCCCCGTTGCTTTGCCGGCAATGATGCGGTCGCGGGCTCAGTCCTGGCGCGCCTTCTCCTTTGCGGCGCGGTGGAGGTGGCGGTAGGTGCCGTCGAACACGGTGTCGGTCGACGACGTCCACTCAGTTCCGGCGGCCAGTTTGGACCGGTTGCTGTAGATACGCCGCGCCTGCAATTCGCGTTCGGCAGCCTCCTCCTCCCCCATCCGCTCGAGCTGAAAATTCGCCTCCTCTGGAATCACGATGATCTGGGCGAACGGTTCGCCCGGACGGAAGATGTGGGTGCGGCCTTCGGCCGGCGCCTTGAACACCGTGAAGAACAGCATCGGCCACCAGTTGCGCACCAGCGCCGGAACCGCGATCGGCACGGTGTCGGTGCGGTCGGTGTAGAAGCGCGGATGCGGCTCGGTCCGGATCGCCATGCCACGCTCGACCTTGAGATCGAGCAGGATCTGGTAGGTGTAGAAGGCATCGCCGAAATTCCGGAATGGCGGCCACTGCAGCCCACTGGCCGGCGGCTCGCCCCAATCGGCATCGAGCTGCAACCGGCCGTCCTGCGTGGTGACACGCAGTTCGAACTCATAGGGATAGAACAGCTCGATCCCGTACTGCGCTCCTTCCGAAAACGGCACGCAGTGCCAGACCTGCTCGCGCGAACCGTCAGCGCGCGGTTCACGGCTGCCGGCCCAGCCCGGAATTTCAAGTTTGGTCCGCCGCGGCGCCAGTCGCGCGTCGTTCAGGCGGTATTTGATCGTGTCCATGGAAATCCCCCAGGCGTGAGCCACAGGAACTCGAACGGGCGGGGGGCCAGCCCGGTTCCATCGCCGATCGCGTTCGGAAAGGCAGCGGCATATCCGGGTTGACCAGAGCACCACCCAAGCATATTAGAATTATTCTAATTCTAAACTGGGTAAAGAAGGCGCTGCCGTGAAGAATTTCGCTGACCTGACCGAGCGCGAGGTGCTGGCCGTCGCGATCGCCTCCGAGGAGGAAGACAGCCGCATCTATATGAGCTTCGCGGAGGATTTGTCCGAACGCTATCCGGATACCGCAAAAATCTTTGAGGAGATGGCCGAGGAGGAGCGCGGCCATCGCCACCGGCTGCTCGAAACCTACGAGCAGCGCTTCGGCCAGAATCTGCCGCCGATCCGCCGCGAGGACGTCAAAGGCTTCCTGCGCCGGCGTCCGGTCTGGCTGACCAAGAACCTGCCGCTCGACACCATCCGCAAGGAAGTCGAGACCATGGAGCTGGAAGCCGAGCGCTTCTACGTCAAGGCTGCCGAGAAGGCCGAGGATGTCGGCGTGCGTCGGCTGCTCGGCGATCTCGCCGAGGAAGAGAAGGGCCACGAGAAGCTGGCGGTCAGATTGACCGGCGACATCCTCAAGCCGGACGTACGCGCCGAGGAAGACCGCACGCGACGGCGCATGTTCGTGTTGCAATATGTCCAGCCGGGCCTCGCCGGATTGATGGACGGTTCGGTGTCGACGCTGGCGCCGCTGTTCGCGGCCGCCTTCGCCACGCATCACAACTGGCAGACCTTCCTGGTCGGCCTCGCCGCATCGATCGGCGCCGGCATCAGCATGGGCTTTGCCGAAGCATTGTCGGACGACGGCTCGCTGACCGGCCGCGGCTCACCCTGGCTGCGCGGCGTGACCTGCGGACTGATGACGACGCTCGGCGGATTGGGCCACACGATTCCGTATCTGGTGCCCGATGCCTGGGCGAACGCGTTCTGGATCGCGACCGCGATCGCCGGGGTCGTCGTGTTCTTCGAATTGTGGGCGATCGCCTTCATCCGCTCGCGCTACATGGACACGCCATTCCTGCAGGCGGTGTTCCAGATCGTGCTCGGCGGCGCGATCGTGCTTGCTGTCGGGATATTGATCGGCGCAGCATAGAGCAGATCGAGCGCCGAGATGCGAAGCCACCGCCAACATCGATACCTGGCCAGTACAGCATTGATCGTGCTGGCTACGCTCGGACGCAGCGGTGGCGCGAAGGCCACCGATGAGATCCAGGTTTACAATGCCAGCATCGCCGACCCTGGCCAGTTCACCATCCAGCAGCACCTCAACTACGTCGGCATCGGGCAGAAGGATCCGCCGTTTCCCGGCGGCTTTCCCTCCAACCACAGCCTCAACGGCACGCCGGAATTTGCCTATGGCATGACCGACTGGTGGGAGCTCGGGCTCTATCTGCCGTTTGCCGTGCAGGACAACCAGTTCCTGTCCGACGCATTCAAGCTGCGCACGCTGTTCGTCTCGCCGAACGCCGACAAGCACAATTTGTTCTACGGCATCAATTTCGAGCTCAGCTACGAGATGCCGAAATTCGCGCAGACCCGCTGGGGTCTCGAGATCCGGCCGATCATCGGCGTGCGCAATGCGGACTATGAATTCATCGTCAACCCGATCGTCGACGTCGGCTTCGGGAAATATGGCGAAGCGGATTTCGCACCCGCCGTGCGCGTGGCGCGCAGGCTGAAGGACAATGTGTTCGTCGGCCTCGAATATTACGCCGACTTCGGCAAGATCGGCGACTTCAGCCCGCTCGCGCAGCAGCAGCACACGCTGTTCGCGGTGACCGATTTCAAGCTCGGCGAATTCGACGTCAATTTCGGTGTCGGCTACGGCCTGACACCGGCGTCAGACCGTCTGGTCGTCAAGACGATCATCGGCTATGCCTTTCCGGTGCCTGGCAGCAAGGAGAGCACGGAGCGCGCCAGCGCGAACGGCGCCGTCAATCCGATGGCGCATCTGTCGGCACGAAGCACGCCTTACTAGACTAGCGCGAAAACCCTCAGAATCGGCCCGAGAGTCCATGCCCGGTCAGTTGCACTACGGCGCTACCGCAAAGCTGCTGCATTGGGTGATCGTCGCCCTGCTGGCGGTGCAATACCCGATCGGCTGGCTGATGCCGGATATTCACCCCGGCCAGGCGCCCGGTGCAGCGATGACGTTCCACATCTCGTTCGGTATCGTCATCCTTGTTCTCATCGTGGCGCGGTTGATCTGGCGGCTGACGCATCCGGTCGCGCCGGAGAGCTCGCTTCCGCCATGGCAGCGGCTCGGCGCGGAAGCCATGCACTGGATGCTCTATGTCCTCGTCCTGGCGACGACCGTGAGCGGCTGGGTGTTCGCGTCGTTCCGTGGCTGGGCGGTGTCATTCTTCTACATGATGCCGCTTCCGATGCTGGCCTCGGACAACGCAGCGGCGGGCAAGGCGATCGACGGCCTGCACCAGGCTGCGGAATGGTCGCTCCTGGTGCTGATTTGCCTTCACGTTGCCGTGGCGCTGACCCACCTTTTCATCTACCGCGACCACGTCATGCAGCGCATGCTTCCGAAATAGGGAAGCCCACGCAATCGCGATCAAGCCAGCCTTGCCCGCCCGCTCCATTCTGAGCATGATCAAGCCCAAACAATGGAGCAAGCCGTGGCCAAATCACAATGGAGTTTCAAGACCGCCGTCGAACTGTCGGCGGCGCTGAAGGCAAGGCAGGTCTCGGCGGTCGAACTGGCCGAGGACGCGATCGGCCGCATCGAACGTCACGACAGCAAGATCAACGCGGTTTGCGTGCGCGATTTCGAGCGCGGCCTGACGGCTGCGCGCGCTGCTGATGTCGCGATCGCGCGCGGCGAGCACAAGCCGCTGCTCGGCATCCCGATGACCGTGAAGGAATCCTTCAACGTCGCGGGACTGCCGACGACCTGGGGGAACCCGTCCCAAAGGGATTTCACGCCGGCGGAGGACGCGCTCTCGACCGCGCGGGTCAAGGACGCGGGCGGCGTCATCCTCGGCAAGGCCAACGTGCCGCTCAACCTCGCCGACTGGCAGAGCTATAACGACGTCTACGGCACCACCAACAATCCCTACGATCTCGGCCGAACCCCGGGCGGCTCCTCCGGCGGATCGTCGGCAGCACTCGCGGCGGGTTATGGCGCGCTGTCGCTCGGCTCCGACATCGGCGGTTCGCTGCGCGTGCCGGCGTTTCATTGCGGCGTCTACGCTCACAAGCCGACCTTCGCGCTGTTGCCGTCGCGCGGCCACACGCCGCCGCCCTTGCCGCCATTGCCGCTCGACCGCGATCTCGCCGTGATCGGCCCGATGGCCCGCGGCGCGGCCGATCTCTCGCTGCTGCTCGACGTGATGGCCGGCCCCGATCCGCTGGAAGCCGGCAAGGCCTACAAGCTCGAGCTGCCGGCGGCGCGCCACACGAGCCTCAAGGATTTCAGGGTCCTCGTCATCGACACCGATCCGGTGCTGCCGACCGACAAGGCAGTCCGCGGCACGATCGACAAGCTCGCCAGCAATCTCGACAAGGCCGGCGCCAAGGTGTCGCGCGCGAGCCCGCTGCTGCCGGATTTCGCGGTGTCTTCGCGGCTCTATATGCGGCTGCTGCTATCGTTCCTCGGCGCGACCTTCCCGCCGGAGGTCTATGCCGGCGCATGCGCGGCGGCGGCGGCACTGCCGGCCAGCGACACCAGCCTGCACGCCGAGCGGCTGCGCGGCATCGCGCTCAGCCATCGTGACTGGGTGATCGCCGATGGCGGCCGCGCCCGGCTCCGCGCGCAATGGCGGGAGCTGTTCAAATCGTTCGACGCGGTGATCTGCCCGATCATGCCGACCCCGGCCTATCGGCAGGACCAGTCACCCGACCAGGAGCAGCGGCGAATCCTGATCGATGGCGAACCGCACGTCTACACCGACCAGCTCGTCTGGCCCGGCATCGCGACCTTGCCCGGCCTGCCTGCAACCGCGATCCCGACCGGCTTTGCACCCGATGGATTGCCGGTCGGCGTGCAGATCGTCGGTCCCTGGCTGGAAGACCGCACGCCGCTGAAGCTCGCCGAGCTGATCGAGCGCGAATTCGGCGGGTTCGTGCCGCCGAAGATGTTTGATGATTGAGTGAGCCGCGCCGTCATTGCGAGCCAACGGGTCGCGCGAATGCGCGCCCGATGATAAACTCCGCGAAGCAATCCATATATCCGCATGCACGGATGCAATGGATTGCATCGTCGCTTCGCTCCTCGCAATGACGAGGGAGAGATCGGGAGGAAACAACAATGAGCAAAGACCTCGAAGAACTCACAAAACTCAACAAGGACTATGTCGACTCCGTGCAGAACTGCGACGTCAAGCGCTTCGACGAGATCCTGGCGCAGGATTTCTACTGCAGCAATCCCGACAAGAGCCTGGTCGACCGCGCCGGCTTCCTGAAGCAGACCGCGATCCCGGTGAAGATCAAGGGACTAAAAGCCGAAGACGTTAAAATCCGCATCCTCGGCGATTTCGCGATCATCCACGCGCAGACCAGTTACATCGGCGCAGACGGTGAGCAGGCCCACGGCCGCTACACTGATTGCTGGGCCAGGCAGAACGGCAAATGGTTTGCGGTATCCGCGCACGTCGCGCGGTAGGCCTCCACTGTCGTCCTGGCGAAGGCTAACTATCGAACATGATCACGCTGCGCAGCGTCTTGCCGGCCTTCATGTTGGCAAAACCCTCGTTGATCTCGCTTAGCTTCAGCTTGGCCGAGATCCAGTCCTCGAGGTGCAGCTTGCCGCGCATGTAGAAGTCGATGAGGCGGGGCATGTCGACGCGGAAATGGTTGGAGCCCATCGACGAGCCCTGAATGCGCTTCTCGCGCAGGAAGTCGAAACCGTGCAGCTCGATCTTCTGGCCGAACGGGATCATGCCGACGATGGTCGCGGTGCCGCCGGGCGCGAGCATGCCGAACGCCTGTTCGGCGGTTTCCTTGCGGCCGAGCACCTCGAAGGAATGCTGCACGCCGCCGCCGGTCAACTCGCGCACCTGCTGGACGACGTCACCGCGCGCGGGATCGACGATGTCGGTGGCGCCGAGTTTCGTGGCGAGCTGCAGCTTGGCTGGATTGGTGTCGATCGCGATGATGCGGCCGGCGCCGGCGATCTGCGCGCCGTTGATCGCGGCCATGCCGACACCGCCGCAGCCGATCACAGCCACGGTTTCGCCGGCGGTCACTTTCGCCGTGTTCACCACGGCGCCATAGCCGGTGATGACGCCGCAGCCGATCAGCGCGGCGAGATCGAGCGGCATCTCCTTCTTGATCTTCACGATGGCGTTCTCGTGCACCAGCATCTGCTCGGCGAACGACGAGAGGTTGAGGAACTGGTGGAGCTTCTCCGACCGGCTCCAGGACAGCCGGTTGGACGCGCCGGGCAGCATCTTCACCGTGGTGTCGGTGCACAGCACGGTGCGCCCGGTGGTGCAATTGTCGCAGGTGCCGCAGAATACCGAGAGACACGTGACGACGTGGTCGCCGGGCTTCACATAGTTGACGTCAGAGCCGACCTTCTCGACCACGCCGGCCGATTCATGGCCGAGCACGGCCGGCAGCGGGTGCGGATAGAGCCCCTCCATAAAGTGCAGGTCGGAATGGCAGAGACCCGCGACCGCAGTGCGGATCAGGACCTCGCGCGGCCCCGGATTGGGCACGCTGACATCTTCGATCACCAGCGGCTTGTTGACTTCATGCAGGACGGCGGCCTTCATCGGGATCTCCCTTGGTGTTTTTTGATTTTTGAGTACGTGCTCGGTCAGCAGCCTACGCTGCTGATAGCAATTCGCCAACCTCAGCCGTGCCGACGGCGCGATCGCCGAGCAGATGCTCCGTCATCGCGCGCTGAACGGTATTTTCCGCCAGCCGGAACGGATCGCCGGGCGTGACGCGATGGTCGATCACCATCCGCGACAACAGCAGCCGGCGCGCATCGCCGCGCATCTCGTGGATGCGTCCGCCCTCCCACGCCAGCGCCACCGCGCTTGCGACATGATAGAGCAGGCTGGTGGCGCGGCGCGCATCGCCCTCATTGTCGGTGCGGCTTGCGACCTCGCGCGCAAACGCGATCGCGCGGTCGCTGAGATCACGCAGGCGGTTGCGCCAGACCTGCGGCACATTGGCGCTGTCATCGAGCCGCGCATGCAGATCAGCCGCGAGCGCGTTGTCCGCGCCATGGCGGCCGACCGCACGTTTCAGCGCATCGATCGCGACGATGTTGCCGGTGCCTTCCCAGATCGAGCCGAGATGGGCGTCGCGCAGCAGCCGCGGCGTGACGAATTCCTCGATGTAGCCGATGCCGCCCCGCATCTCCATCGCATCGCCGCAGACCTTTCGGGCATCGCGGGTGGCACGGAATTTCAGGGTCGGCGTCAGTATCCGCAGCAGCGCCGCGGCATCCTGGCTGCCGGCCTCGGCGCGATCGAGCGCGTCGGCGGTCAAAAAACTCATCGACAGCGCCTGCTCGGTCGGCAGCATGATCTTCATCAGCTGCCGCCGCGCCAACGGCAGATCGATGATGCGTTGGCCGAAAACCACGCGACCCTTCGCCACCGTGATGGCGTCGTGCCAGGCGCGGCGCATCAGCGCGGTCGACTTGACGCCGTTACTGAGCCGCGAGGAGTTCACCATTTCGGCCATCTGCACGAAGCCGCGGTCGAGCTTGCCGACCGCATAGGCGATCGCGCCGTCCAGCTTGATCTCGCCCGAGGCCATCGAGCGGGTGCCGAGCTTGTCCTTCAGGCGCACGATCCGGTAGTGATTCTGCGTGCCGTCATCGAGGAACCGCGGCATCAGGAACAGGCCGACGCCGCGGGTGCCTGGTCCTGCGCCTTCCGGCCGCGCCAGCAGCATCACCACCTTGGCGTCGGCATTCGAGCAGAACCATTTTTCGCCGTGGAGTCGCCAGTGGTCGCCCTCCTGCACGGCCGTCGTCGTCAAGGTGCCGACGTCGGAGCCACCTTCCTTCTCCGTCATGAACTGGCCGCCCTGGGTCAGCTTGCTCATGTCGGTCTGGGTCAGACCGTCGAGATATTTCGCCTTCAAGGCTTCGCTGCCGAAATTCGCCAAGAGCTTGGCACAGCCATCGGTGACATTGATCGGGCAGCCCATGCCGAATTCGGTCTGGTTGAACAGGAAGGTGAAGGCGTGTTTTGCCACCACAGGATATTTGTCCGGCCAGCCCATGATGCCCTTGCGGATCGACAGCGCGTGAATGCCGAACTCCCCGAACGCGACCTTCTCGATCTCGCGATAGGCTGGGTGATATTCGATATGCTGCATGTCGCGGCCGAATTTGTCGCGCTGGTGCAGCACCGGGGCGTGCCGGTCGGCGAGCCGCGCGTAGTCGTCGAGGGCACCGCCGGCCAATCCGCCGAGCCGGTCGAGATGCGGTTCGATATGGCGGAACAGCGCATCGGGCAGATGCAGCTTCAGGAGATCGGTCAGCGCCGGATCGGCCCGGTAGAAGTTCATCCCCGTGGTGTCGGGAGCCAGCAGGCCCGGCTGGGTGGCGGTTGACGGTGCAAAATCTTGCTTGAGCGGCTGCATTGAATTCCCAGCTTCGTTCCTCATCTGTTTAGACAAGACTATCCTCCTCCGGCACTGCAAAGGAAAGCCCGATGGACATCCCGAAATACAAGATCGCCCTGATCGTCGGCGCCGGCGAGGGCATCAGCGCCTCGCTGACGCGGCTATTTTCGCGGGAGGGAATTCGCGTGGCGCTGGGCGCCCGCAGCATCGAGAAACTCGGCGCGCTGTGCACCGAAACCGGCGCACGCGCCTATGCCTGCGATGCCACCAAGGCCGAGGATGTGGAACGGCTGTTCGGCCTCGTCGAACGCGAGATCGGGACGCCCGATGTCGTGGTCTACAACGCGAGCGGCCGCTCGCGCGGGCCGTTCGTCGAGCTGGTGCCCTCCGAGGTCGAACAGGCGATCGCGGTCTCGGCCTTCGGCGGTTTCCTGGTCGCGCAGGAAGCGGCGAAGCGCATGCTGCCCAACAAGAAGGGCGCGATCCTGTTCACCGGCGCCTCCGCCAGTGTGAAGGGCTATGCGCAATCGGCGCCGTTCGCGATGGGCAAATTCGCGCTGCGCGGCCTGGCGCAGAGCATGGCGCGCGAATTGTCGCCGCAGGGCATCCATGTCGCACATTTCGTGATCGACGGCGGCATCCGCAGCAAGGCCCGCACCGAGCCTGCCGACCGGCCGGATTCGATGCTCGATCCCGACGCGATCGCGCTGAGCTACTGGAATGTGCTGCAGCAGCCGCGCAGCGCCTGGAGCTGGGAGCTCGAGTTGCGGCCGTGGGTGGAGAAGTTTTGAGATGATACGTGTCATTCCGGGGCGATGCGAAGCGTCGAACCCGGAATCTCGAGATTCCGGGTCTGGTGCTGACGCACCATCCCGGAATGACGGAGCAAAACAATCAAGGGGAGCACCATGACCACCGACATCAAGATCGACACCGGCACCGACGAACTGCTCTGCGTGATCCGCGACCGCGTCGCCATCATCACGCTGAACCGCCCCGAAGTGCGCAACGCGATGTCGGATACGCTAACGCCGGCGCTGCGCACGATGATCCGGACCTGTGGCGAGAATCCCGAGGTCGGCGTGCTCCTGATCACCGGTGCCGGCACAGCGTTCTGCGCCGGCGGCAACGTCAAGGGCATGGGCGCCAATCGCGACCAGAAGAAGCTCGACATGTCCTACGAGGAGAAGGTCGCCGATTTGCAGGAGCGCCAGCGCCTGCTCACCGGCGCGCTGACCTCGGTACGCAAGCCGACCATTGCCGCGCTGCCCGGCCCCGCGGTCGGTGCCGGGCTCGCGCTCGCGATGGCCTGCGACATCCGCATCGCCGCGCAATCGGCCTTCGTCTCGACCGGTTATCTGCGCGTGGCGTTGAGCGGCGATTACGGTATCGCCTGGCTGCTGACGCGCCTGGTCGGCACCGCGCGCGCCCGCGAGCTGATGTTCACCGCCGAGAAGGTCGACGCCGCCAGATGCGAGCAGATTGGCCTCGTCAACCGCGTGGTGCCGGACGAGACGCTTCAGGAGCAAGCTTTTGCACTTGCCAAATCGATGGCCGAAGGCCCGACCTTGGCGCTGCGCTACATGAAGGACAATCTGGACGAGGCACTGCTGTTCGACTTCGGCACCGCGCGTGACCACGAGGCCGAGCGGCTGATCCGGCTCACGACGACCGCCGATCACAAGGAGGCCGTGCAGGCTTTTATTGAGAAGCGGAAACCGGTGTTTCGAGGCGGATGAACCCGTAGCCCGGATGAAGCGCAGCGAAATCCGGGAACGCACCATCCGCGGACAAAAGGCCCCGGATTACGCTTCGCTCCATCCGGGCTACAAGGGTGAAGCGCGCGCAAAATCCACGAATGCCCGCAGCGCGGCCGGCAATTGCCGCCGGCTCGGGTAATAGAGAAAGAAGCCGGGATATGCCGGGCACCAATCGGCAAGCACGCGCACCAGCTTGCGCTTGGCGATCAGCGCTTCAACCTGTCCCTCAAACACGTAGGCCAGCCCTGCCCCGTCGAGCGCTGCGTCAACCATGAGGTCCTGGTCATTCAACGTCAGCGGTCCCGCGACGTCGATATCGACCTCGATGCCGCCACGCTCGAATTCCCAGCGATAGATCACTCCACTGCTGAAGCGGTAGCGGATGCAGGGCAGGCCCTTCAGCTCATGCGGCGTGGCCGGAGGCTTGTGCGTCTTGAAATAGGCTGATGAGCCCACGACGGCAAAACGATGCCGGGGACCGATCGGAACCGCGATCATGTCGGCGGCGATGGTCTCGCCGAAGCGCACGCCGGCATCGAAGCCGGCACCGACCATGTCGATCAGCGCGTCGTTGATCATGATCTCGACATTGACGTCGGGGAAGGCTTTCAGGAACCGGGTAACGACAGGCAACAGCACGAGCTGCGCGGACTGGCGCGCCGCGGTGAAGCGCAGCGTGCCTGCCGGCTTGCCGCGAAAGTTGTTGAGGTCCTCCAGCGCATCGTCGATGTCGAGAAAGGCCGGGCTGATCCGCGCGAACAACCGCTCACCGGCCTCGGTCAGCGCGACGCTGCGGGTGGTGCGGTTGATCAGGCGGAGATCGAGCCGCTCCTCGATGTTGCGCAAGGCATGCGACAGGGCCGATGCGGAGACGCCAAGCTCGGTCGCCGCCACGCGAAAGCTCCGGTGGCGCGCGATGGCGAGAAAGGTTGCAAGGTCGGACGGGTCGATCCGCATTGATGAGAATTTCTCAGTAGCTTGACGAAAATATAGCGGATTACCTCATCTATAGCGAGGCGCTATCCCTTTGCCATCAGGTTCGGCAACGCCGCCGGGCCACTCAGGAAAGGGCAACACCATGCGCGTCTGGTTCATCACAGGAGCTTCCCGGGGCTTTGGCGCCCTGATCGCCGAAGCGGCACTCAAGGCGGGCGATGCGGTGGTTGCCACAGCCCGAGACCCCAAGACCGTCACCGCCCGCCTCGGCCATCATGAGCGGTTGTTGGCCACGCGGCTCGACGTCACCAGTGAGACCGAGGCCCATGCCGCGGCCGGCCAAGCGGTCAAGACGTTCGGCCGCATCGACATCCTGGTCAACAATGCCGGCTACGGCCTGCTCGGCGCGATCGAGGAAGCCAGCGCGGCCGAGACCCAGCGGCTGTTCGAAACCAATGTGTTCGGCCTGCTCGGCGTCACGCGCGCGGTGCTCCCGCACATGCGCCGGCAGCGCTCGGGCCACATCATCAACATCTCGTCCGTCGGCGGCTACACCGGCTATCCCGGCTGGGGCGTCTACGGCGCGACCAAATTCGCCGTCGAAGGCATCAGCGAGGCACTGGCCGGCGAAGTGGCGCCGCTCGGCATCAAGGTGACGGTGGTCGAACCAGGCTTCTTCCGCACCGACTTCCTCGATGAGAGTTCGCTGTCGCGCACCGCGCAGCAGATCGAGGATTATCATGCCAGCGTCGGCAAGACCCGCGCGGCTGCCGTCGACTTCGACCACGGCCAGCGCGGCGATCCGCGCAAGCTCGCCGGCGCGTTCATTCAGCTGGCGAATGCCGCAAACCCGCCGCTGCGGCTGCAGCTCGGCAGCGACACGGTCGAGCGGATCGAGGCGAAGAACGCGTTCGTTGCGAAGGAGCTTGCGGAATGGCGGGAGGTCGCGACGTCGACGGATTTTACGGAGTGAGAAAAGAAAAGTGGCCCGGTCCTGGAGGGGCCAGAACCGGGCCTAGTCTCGTCAAACCGCAAGCGAGGACATCGCGGCCATGCGGGAGGCGGCGAGCCGCCAGCTGGCACAGGGAATGTCTTGCGGTTCGACGTGGATCTCTTTCTCGAAGCGCACCAGCTTCCAATCGCCGGGGCTGGCGATGAAGGCGTAACCGGTCTTGCGGGCAAGACCGATCATCGATGCGTTGGAACGAAGCGTGTCGCCGAAGATGCGCTCGGCTCCAAAGGACGCCGCGCGGCATTCGAGATTGTTCAGCAGCGCCTTGCCGATGCCGTGCCCCTGCCACCGGTCGTCGATCGACAGGCCAAATTCGACGCTCGACGTATCGGCATGGAAGGCGTAGCGCGCTTCGCCGACGATGGTCTCGAAACCGTCGACCACCATCGTCGCGACCACCGTGAACCGGTCGGCCTCGCCGATGTCGATGAAACGTTCGAGCTCCAGCTTCGGCAGCTCCCTCATGGCCCCCAGGAAACGGTTGTAGCGGGACCCCGTCGAGAGCGAGCGGATGTAATTCTGCAGCTCCTCGCGGTCGCGCGGCTCGACGAAACGCACCTTGATCTCGCTGCCGTTCTTCGCGCGCAGCACATCGGAATATTGCTTGAGATCATCGAGACGCAGCGCAGTCATGACACGCTCCTCGGGGTGGAAAGTTGGCCGGCGCCCCTCGATCGAGGCGGCGCCGGCGAAGGCGTCCTCTCTCAGGCCCGCCAGAACGGCTTGTCGATCTCAAATACGATGTCGCTGCGTGACATGCCGATGTCGTGCAGGTCGCGGTCCGACCAGTGCGCCAGCTCGCGGCGGCGCTCGTAGCGATCCCACCAGACATGCAGGGTCTCGCCGACCTGATTCAAAACGCCTGAGGCATGATGATTTGTCATCGATTCATGGGTAAAAATGGACATTTGCGGCTCCTATCGGTAACCTCTTCTGGCTAATATCGGCGCCAACAGGCCCTTTCACAAACGACACTTTGTACCGCTTCGCATGATATAACATCATGTATTTGGGAGCAGCGAGACGATGACCAGCCGCCTGCCTTCGCTGAACGGCCTGCGCGCGTTCGAGGCCGCCGCACGGCACATGAGTTTCACGGTGGCGGCGTCCGAATTGAACGTCACGCAGACCGCGATCAGCCATCAGATCCGGCGGCTGGAGGAAGAACTCGGGGTCCGCCTGTTCGTCCGCCAGAACCGCTCGCTCAGCCTGACGCCGGAGGCCGCCGAATACCTCCCCGGTGTCCGCGCCGCTTTCAACGACCTGCGGATGGCAACGGATCGCCTGCTGCGCAAGGACGACGATCACGTGTTGACCGTCTCCACGCTGGCATCGTTCGCTGCCAAATGGCTGCTGCCGCGGCTCGCGGCTTTCCAGGAAGCGCATCCCGGTATCGATGTCCGCATCACCAGCTCGACCAGCCTGGTCGACTTCCAGCGCGACAAGGTCGACGCCGCGATCCGTTATGGCCGCGGCCAATGGAGCGGCCTGCGAGCCGACTGGCTCACAGCGGATGAATTGTTCCCGGTCTGCAGCCCATCCCTGATGCAGGGAAGCAAGCCGCTGAATTGCCCCGAAGACCTCCGGGATCATGTGCTGCTGCACACATCCAACACCAACAGCGACGACTGGCGCCTGTGGCTGACCGCGGCCGGCCTGCCCACCGACATTTCGAAGCAGCCGGGCGCTACCTTCGACCTGGTGTTCGTAACGATCCAGGCGGCGATCGACGGGATGGGCGTCGCGATGGGCCGAACCTCCTATGTGCAGGACGACATCACCAAGGGCCGCCTCGTGGTGCCTTTCAAGATCGCGTTGCCGGCGGATGCCGGCTTCTATCTCGTCTCGCCACAGGGGCGCACGGATTCGCCGAAGCTGGCGGTATTCCGGAACTGGGTCACTGCATCGGCGCACGCGTCGTCTTGATGCAACGCACGCTGCGTCAAGCCATTTTGTCTACGGCTATTTTCCCATGGCCTCCGGCACGTTTTCGGGTTGGTCGCACCGAACAGGCGTGCCAAATTGCTGCATAAGGCAGGCTAACTGCCTTGGCTGGCGTGGTTCTTTTCGCCAGCCCTTATACCACGGGGAGGAAAGGGCGTTATGCCGCAGTCGAGTTCATCGCAAGTCCCGCAAATCAAATCGCGCCTCGGCGCCATCCTGCGCGCGACCAGCGGCAATTTCCTCGAGCAATTCGACTTCTTCCTGTTCGGCTTCTATGCCCCGTACATCGCCAAGGCATTCTTCCCCTCGCAGAACGAGACCGCAGCACTGCTCAACACCTTCGGCGTGTTCTGGCTCGGCGCGCTGATGCGCCCGGTCGGTGCGATTGTGCTCGGCGCCTATATCGACCGGATCGGCCGTCGCAAGGGCCTGATCGTAACGCTGGCGATCATGGCGTTGGGCACCGTCATCATCACGATTTGCCCGAGCTACGCCAGTATCGGTGTTGCGGCCCCAATTCTGGTTCTGATTGGCCGATTGGTGCAGGGATTCTCCGCTGGAGTCGAACTGGGCGGCGTCTCGGTCTATCTCGCGGAGATTGCAACCCCTGGCAACAGGGGTTTCTACACCTCGTTCCAGTCCTCTAGCCAACAGGTCGCCATCTTCGTCGCTTCACTGCTTGGTCTCACACTGAGTGCCGTGATGCCCGACACAGAGATCATGGCGTGGGGCTGGCGCATTCCGTTCTTCATCGGCTGCCTGATCATTCCTGTTATTTTCATCCTGCGCCGGACATTGGAGGAAACCCCGGAGTTCCTGGCGATGAAGAAGCATCCCACCGCAAACGAGGTGTTTGCGTCAGCGCTCGCGAACTGGCGCATCGTGCTTCTTGGAATGATGCTGGCGGTCATGACCACCGTGACGTTTTATTTCGTCACCGTCTATACGCCCTCGTTCGTTGAAAAGGTGCTGCTGCTTCCGAAGAAGGAGGCCCTGCAAGTCACCATGATGGTCGCGGTCACCAACTTCTTCTGGAACCCGATCGGTGGCGCTCTGTCTGACCGCATCGGCCGCAAGCCGGTACTTTTGGCCATTACCGCGCTCTCCTTGGTCACAGCCTATCCTGCCTTGGCATGGCTTACGGCGGATCCGACTTTCGGCAAACTGATTGTCGTCGGGATGATGTTCTCGATGTACTTCGGCGTGTACAGCGGGACGATGCTGGGCGCGCTGGTCGAGATCGTGCCCAGTCATGTACGGACGACCTGCTTCTCGTTGGCATTTGCTCTGGCCGCCGGACTGTTTGGCACGTTCACGCCTTTCGCTGCGACGGGACTGGTCGCATTAACCGGCAACAAGGCCTCCCCCGGGCTCTGGCTGATGTGCGCCGCAGCCTGCAGCATGGCTGGTGCCCTCATGATCTATCGCGGCGGCCGCACCATCGAGACGCGTGAAGCCGTCGCCGCGTAAGTCCCGAAATTGCCGGCCGGGTATGCGCCTGGCCGGCTCCTGCTTTGCTTTCCATGCCAACAACGATAACAAGAGCGCATGGTTGATCTGACGCGCAGGTTTGACGTGCTGGTGATCGGCGGCGGCAACGCCGCGCTTTGCGCCGCGATCAGCGCAAGGCGTGCGGGCGCCTCCGTGCTGGTGCTGGAAGGCGCGCCAAAGTTCTACCGCGGCGGCAACACCCGCCACACGCGCAACATGCGCTGCGCCCATGACGAGGCGACCGAGATCCTCACCGGCCCCTACACCGAGGAGGAATTCTGGAAGGATTTGCTGCTGGTGACCGGCGGCCAGACCGACGAGGAACTGGCCCGCTTCATGATCCACGAGTCCAAGGACATCCTGAACTGGATCGTCGAACAGGGCGTGCGCTGGCAGCCGTCGCTCGGGGGCACGTTGAGCCTCGGCCGCACCAACTCGTTCTTCCTCGGCGGCGGCCGCGCGATGCTGAATGCGCTGTACCGCACAGCCGAGGAGCTCGGTGTCGACGTCCTCTATGATGCCGAGGTGATCGATCTCAGGATCGAGGACGGCATGTTCCTCTCGGCTCAGCTGAAGCAGCCAGTCAACGGCAAGACCGAGGTGCGCGCTTCCACGCTGGTCGCGGCCGCCGGCGGCTTCGAAGCCAACATCGAATGGCTGAAGGAATATTGGGGCGAGGCCGCCGACAATTTCCTGATCCGCGGCACACCCTATAACCGCGGCGCGATCCTGAAGATGCTGCTGGCCAGGGGCGTGCAGCAGATCGGCGATCCCACGCAATGCCACGCGGTGGCGATCGACGCCCGTGCGCCGAAATTCGACGGCGGCATCATCACCCGTCATGACTCTGTCGTGTTCGGCATCGTCGTCAACAAGCATGCCGAGCGTTTCTATGACGAGGGTGAGGACATCTGGCCGAAGCGCTATGCGATCTGGGGCCGCCTGGTCGCGGCGCAACCGGACCAGATCGCCTACATCATCTTCGATTCGACCGTCGTGACCAGCTTCATGCCGACGCTGTTTCCGCCGATCGCGGGCGCAACCATCGCCGAGCTCGCCGGCAAGCTCGAACTCGATCCAGCGGCGCTGGAAAAGACCATCACCGAATTCAATGCCGCCGTGCAACCGGGCACCTTCGACCACACAATCCTCGACGATTGCCGCACCGAAGGCCTCACGCCGCCGAAGACGCATTGGGCGCGCAAAATCGAGACGCCGCCCTACCTCGCCTATCCGGTGCGGCCCGGCATCACCTTCACCTATCTCGGCACCCGCGTGAACAAGCAGTCGCGGATACTGATGAAGGACGGCAAGCCGTCCGCCAACATGTTCGCCGCCGGCGAGATCATGGCCGGTAATGTGCTCGGCAAGGGCTACGCCGCCGGCATGGGCATGACCATCGGCAGCGTGTTCGGCCGCGTTGCCGGACGGGAAGCGGCCAAGAACGCTCGGAACTGATGCGCAGAACTGAGAACAACGAGAGGAAAGCATGCCCCGGATTGCACTTGCCGCCGCAGCCGCGGCTTTGATGGTTTCAACAGCAGCCAATGCCGCCGAGCCGATCGCGCTACGGGACATGGGTTCGTTCCATGTCGGCGGGCGCCTCGTCGAGATCTCGGGCAAACCGGTCAAGGACGTGACCTTCACGCCGGGCGGCGTGCCCGCAAAGGTCGATCCGAACGGCACCTATCAGGTCGAGCAGATGTACGTTCAGTACTTCCTGCCGGCGAACGAGAAGGGCGCCTATCCGCTGCTGCTGTGGCATGGCGGCGGATTGACCGGCGTCACCTACGAGACGACGCCCGACGGGCGCGAGGGCTGGCTGAACTACTTCCTGCGCAAGGGCTGGAGCGTCTACAATTCGGACGCAGTCGAGCGCGGCCGCGCCGGCTGGGCGCAATACCCCGATATCTTCAAGGGCGAGCCGGTGTTCCTCACCACCTCCAATCCGTTCGAGCGGTTTCGCATCGGCGACGGCCCCGGCTCCTACGATCCCGATCCGGCCAAGCGGAAGCTGATGCCGGGCAGCCAGTTCCCGAACGAGGGCTACGAGAATTTCGTCAAGCAGAACGTGCCGCGCTGGACCACGACCGATGATGCGACGGTCGCGGCCTATATCGCCGAGATCGACCGCGTCGGCCCCTGCATCATCCTGTTCCACAGCCAGGCCGGCACCTTCGGCTTCAAGGTCGCGCAGGCGCGTCCCGACAAGGTGAAGGCGCTGATCGCGATCGAGCCGGCCGGCGTCGGCGATCTCGCCAAGGTCGACGCACTCAAGAACATCCCGACACTGATGGTCTATGGCGACTACATCGAGCGCGACTCGCGCTGGCCGAAGATCCGCGCCACCGGCGGCGCCTTTGCCGACGCCATCCGGGCCGCCGGCGGCAGCGTCGACGTCGTCGACCTGCCGAAAGCAGGCATATCCGGCAATTCGCACATGATGATGATGGACAAGAATAACGCCGAGGTCGCCAGCCTGATCCAGACATGGCTGGAAGGCAAGGGGCTGGCGAAGCACTAACGGGACATACAACACAATGCACGGGACCAAGATTTTGCAGGAGGCCGACCGTCTGATGACGGTGTGCAATTCCTGCCGCTATTGCGAGGGCCTGTGCGCGGTGTTTCCGGCGATGGAGATGCGGCGCGCCTTCTCCGACGGCGATCTCAACTATCTCGCCAATCTCTGCCATTCCTGCGGCGCCTGCTACACCGACTGCCAGTTCTCGCCGCCGCACGAATTCAACGTCAACGTTCCGAAGACGCTTGCCGTCGCGCGCGCCGAATCCTATGCCGCCTATGCTTGGCCGCGCGCCTTCGCCGGGGCGTTTGCACGAAACGGCCTCGTCATCAGCCTAATCGCGGCGCTGAGCGTCGCCGCCTTCATCTTCGGCTTCGCCGCGCTCAACGACCGCAGTGTGCTCTATGGCATCCACACCGGCCCCGGCGCGTTCTATAAATTGATGCCGCACAATGCGATGGCGCTGCTGTTCGGCGTGGCCCTGCTCTACGCCATCCTCGCACTGGCGATGGGCGTCCGCGCGTTCTGGCGCGACATTGGTGAGCCCGTCGGAATGACGACCGACGCCAAATCGCTGCTGCAGGCGATGCGCGATGCCGGCGAGCTGCGCTACCTCGACGGCGGCGGCGTCGGCTGCTTCAACGAGGACGACCACCCGACCGACCGCCGCAAGCTGTATCACCACTTCACCTTCTACGGTTTTGCGCTGTGCTTCGCCGCGACCTGCGTCGGCACACTGTATCACTATCTGCTGGCGCGCGAGGCGCCCTATGCGTGGTGGGATTTGCCCGTGGTACTCGGCACGCTCGGCGGCATCGGCTTAGTGGTCGGGCCGATCGGCCTGTTCGCCGAAAAATTAAAGCGCGACCGCGTGCTGGTCGACGAGCGGCAAATGGGCATGGACACCGCGTTCATCGTGATGCTGTTCCTGACCAGCATCACCGGCCTGGCGCTCCTGCTCTGGCGCGACACCGGCGCAATGGGCCCGCTGCTGGCGTCGCATCTCGGCGTGGTGTTCGCGCTGTTCATCACGATGCCCTACGGCAAGTTCGTGCACGGCATCTACCGCTACGTCGCGCTGGTGCGCTACGCGCGCGAGCGGCAGATGATGTGAGATGGGGAGTAATATTTCCGCCGTCATTCCGGGGCGCGCGTAGCGCGAGCCCGGAATCCATCGGGCCACGGGTACAAGCGGATGAATGGATTCCGGGCTCGCCGCTTTGCGGCGCCCCGGAATGACGGGTGATTAGATATCCACCACCACGTAATCGCTCTCGACCGCAACCCTGACGGTCTCGGCGATATACGGTCCCTTCACCAGACTGGTGCCGGGCTCGACATTGACCGGATAGGCGCGCGCGCGGAAGCGGCGGGGATCGCAATAGGACTGGCCGGTGCGGATGTCGAACTCCCAGCCGTGCCACGGGCAGCGGATGATCTCGCCGAGTTTTGTATACTCGATCTCGCCGGGATCGGATGAGGAGGCCAGGCCAATCAGCGGGCCTTCGCACAGCGCCGCGCCCTGGTGCGGGCAGCGGTTCAACAGGCCGAAGAACTCGCCTTTGACGTTGAAGACCGCGATCGGTCGGCCCTCGATCTCAAGGAATTTCCGCGACCCCGGCGGCAGTTCATCCACCGGGGCAATCACATGACGCGCCATCAAGAGACGCCGTACAGTTTCTTCGCATTGTCGAGATAGAACGCCTGGCGGTTGGCGTCGCTGACGCCGGCCGGCAGCACGCGCGACGGCTCGTCATAGTCCCAATGCGGGTAATCGGTCGCGAACAAGAGCTTGTCCCAGCCGATCCATTCGATGGTCTGGAACAGATGGTCGCGGCTCTCCGGGTCCTCCATCGGCTGCGTGGTCCACCAGATGTGGTCGCGGATATACTCCGACGGCTTGCGCTTGAGATGCGGCACCTCGGCGTGCAGCCGTTCAAACACCTTGTCGAGCCGCCAGGCCAGTGACGGTGCCCAGCCGAAGCCGGCCTCGACCATCACCATCTTCAACCTCGGAAAGCGTTCGAACACGCCTTCGAGCACGAGGCTTGCCAGCGCGGTCTGCTGGCACTGCGAATGGCCGACCATTTCCTCGATGTAATAGCTCGGCCAGCCCGATGCCGTGATCGGGTTGCCGCCGAAGCCGAAGGCGTGCACGCCGACCGGCAAGCCAGCCTCCTGGGCGGCTTCATAAATCGGCCAGTAGCGGCGTTGTCCCAGCGGCTCGACATTGCGGCTGAGCAGCAGCACCTGGACGAAATTCGGATCACCTGCGCGCTTGCGGATTTCAGCGGCGGCCGACACGCCGTCCTCGTTGGCGACGACCACGGAGCCCTTCAGCCGCGAATCCTTGCTGGTCCATTTCTCGATCTGCCAGTCGTTGATCGCGGCGCAGATCGCCGCCGCGAGATCCTGGTTGCGGATGCCCTGCCCGGTGTTGAGCGGATTGAGCACGCCGAGCACGACATTGTTGGGATCGAGAAGCTGCTTCTGCATGAAGGACAGCGACGAGCCCTGCGGGCCGCCTTCGGGCGGATAGGCATCGCGGCGCGAGGCGTTCGGCTGCGCCTTCGGGTACGGCGGACCTCCCATCATGCCCTGATACTGATGGACACCGAAGGTTTCGAGATGCGCGTGCCAGCGCTTTGCGAGGAATGGATACAATTCGTCGTTGGTCGCGCGCGCCGGATGAATATCGCAATCGGCGATCGCGGTCTTGATGCCGGTGGACGATGCGGTCTGCGGACGCTCGCGAATCTGAACGTTCATGGCGTCGTCTCCTTCACATTCTCTTTCAGACGGCCGTAGGTCGCGAGCGGATTGTCGATCATGATCTTGCGGACCAGATCCTGCGACATCCCTTGTGGCAACACCTCGTCGCCGTCGAACTGCCAGTGCGGATAGTCTGACGAGAATAGGATCAATTCGTCCGACTGCATATGGTCGAAAAGCCGGTTCAGCGTGTCGCCGTCCGGCGGCGCGTCGACCGGCTGCAGCGAGAAACGGATGTTGCTGCGCACAATCTCCAGCGGCGCACGATCGACCCACGGCGTTTCCATGCGTATCCCGCGCCAGAACTTGTGCAGCCGCCACAGGAACGGCGGCAGCCAGGTGAAGCCGCTCTCGAGCATGACCATCTTCAGCTTCGGATGCCGCACGAACACGCCCTCGACGATCAGGCTGGTGAGCTGGGTCTGGAACGCTTGCGCCTGCGCGACATAGTCCTCGATGTGATAGGAACCCCAGCCGACCGAGGTCGGCGGATTGTGATAGGCGCTGCCGGCATGGATGCCGATCGGCAGGCCGAGACTCTCGGCCGCGGCGTAGATCGGCCAGTAGTGGCGCTTGCCGAGCGGCATGTCGCCCATGACCAGCATCAGCACCTGGACGAAGCGCTTGTCCTGCACGCAGCGCTCGATCTCGGCAACCGCTTTCTCGATGCTCTGCACCGGGATCACGATCGAGCCACGCAGGCGATCGTCCTTGTCGAGCCATTCCTTCACCAGCCAATCGTTCAGCGCGCGGCAAAACGCGTTGGCCATGTCCTCGGAAAACACCATCTGCACGCCGTAGAGCGGATTGCAGATGCCGTAGGCCGTGCCGAATTTGTCGAGCGCCTGGCGTTGCATGTCGGCGAGGATAGAGCCAGGCTTGCCCTGCGCGGGCCGCCAGTCCGGCCGCGACGAGATCGGCGAATTGATCGGGTAGGATTGCGAAATCAGGTCGGTCATGCCGCGCGTCGTCACCTGGTCGCGCCAGTAGTCGTTCATGTACGGCAGCAGGCTGGTCAGGTGAGGTACGGCGGGATGCAGATCGCAATCCACGCCGCCCGTGATCGGCGACGTCATGATGTTTCCTCTGGAGCGCAATGTTTCCTCTGGAGCGCACGTGCTCACGGCATGTTGTAAGCCGCGCCGCTTGGTTCTTGCCTCACATTCAATCAGGCTAGCCCTGCGCCCGCAACTTGCGCAAACAGCGTGGCCGTGTGCTAGGAAAACATGGGCCGCCAGGGAGAGACTCGCTAGCGGACAAGCCCGCCGACAAGAAGCCGCTATTGAAGCGAATCCTGCACCGGAGCTGACGAGATGAAAGAGCTATTTGCCATCGCCGAGCAGATCGCCGCAAAGCTGATCGCCAACAAGCAAACGATTGCGGTCGCGGAATCCTCGACCGGCGGTTTGATCTCAGCATCACTGCTGTCAGTCGCCGGGGCCTCGGCCTATTTCCTCGGCGGCGGTGTGATCTACACGCGCGACGCCCGGCGCGTCTTGATGGACATCCCCGACGACGCCATGCGCGGCATCCGCTCGGCATCCGAACCCTACGCGCAGTTGCTCGCACGCCAGATCCGCGAGCACGTTTCAACCGACTGGGGACTGTCCGAGACCGGCGCGACCGGACCGACCGGCAACCGCTACGGTGACGCCGCCGGCCATAGCTGCATGGCGGTGGCCGGCCCGCAGCAACAGGTGATCACGCTGGAGACCGGCAGTCATGACCGGCAGGCCAATATGCAGGCGTTTGCGAAGGCGGCGCTGGAATTGCTGTTGAGGAATTTGTCGCGGTAACTTTAAAACCGTAGCCCGGATGAAGCGAAGCGCAATCCGGGGCAGCTCGATCTGCGGCGCGACCGCTCCCGGATTTCGCTGCGCTTCATCCGGGCTACGAGAACCTCAGCGAAAAACTCACCTCTCGCGGAACGAGCGCATGAACTGGTCGCTGAGCGGCTTCATCAGGTAGGACAGCATGGTGCGGTCGCCGGTCTGGACGAAGGCTTCCACCGGCATGCCAGGAATGACCTTGACGTCGCCAAGGCGCTTGATCTCCTCGGGCGGCATCGAGACGCGGATGGTGTAGTAGCTCTGCCCGGTGCGCTGGTCGGTGGTCACGTCGGCGGAGACGCGGGTGACGACGCCGTTCAGTTCCGGCGTGGTGCGCTGGTTGAAGGCAGAGAGCCGCAGCAGCGTCTTCTGGCCGATCTGCAGCTTGTCGATGTCCTGCGGATTGACCTTGGCCTCGACCGAAAGCGCGTCGCCCTGCGGCACGATCATCATGATGGCGTCGCCGGCGGTGATGACGCCGCCGACGGTGTGCACCGTCGATTGCAGCACCATGCCGTCCTGCGGCGCGCGGATATCGATGCGGCGGAGCTGATCTTCGGCGGTGACCTTGCGCTCGACGAATTCGCCGATCTTGTCGTTGGTCTCACGCAGATCCTTGGAGACCTCCGACAGCATGTCCTTGTCGACCTGGATGACCTGAAGCTCGGTCTCGGTGATCTTGCCCTTGGCCTGGGCACGGGAGGCGATGTACTGCGCGCGCTCGCCGGAGAGCCGCGCCGCGTCGCGCTCCAGCGTGGTCAGGCGGGTGAGCTGCACCAGATGCTGTTCGTAGAGCTGGCGGACGCCGACCAGCTCCTGCTGCACCAGGGCAATCTCCTTGTCCTTGGACGCTTCCTGCGCCTCCAGCCCGGAGATCTCCTCGTTGAGCTGGGTGACGCGCTCGCGCAGCTGCGCCTTCTGGCCGACGCGGCCGTTGACGCGAACCTCGAACAGCTTGGTTTCGCTCGCCATGATGTCGCGAACGTCGGGATCGCTGGTCTGATCGGCGAGTTGCGGCGGAAAGGCGATCTTGTCGCGGTTCTGCTGCTCGGCCTCGAGCCGGGCAGCGCGCGCGTAGAGGCCATTCAACGTCTTGACCACGATCGCAAGGCTTGCCTTCACGACCGTCTCGTCGAGGCGCACGACGATGTCGCCGGCCTTGACCAGGTCGCCGTCGTGCACCCGCACCTCGCCGACCACGCCGCCGGTCGGATGCTGCACCTTCTTGACGTTGGAATCGACCACCACCGAGCCCGGCGCGATCAGCGCACCTGAGATCGGCACCGACGAGGCCCAGCCGCCGACCCCGCCGCCGAGAACCAGGACCACGACCAGGCCGACGATCAGATGCTTCCTGATCGAGTGATGCGCGTTGCGCGGTTGATCCGTCATGACTTGGCCGCCCCCGCATCGGCGACGATCTTGATCGGTGTCGGCGGCGCGACCCGCTGCAGCACCTGTCCGAGCACGGTCTCCTTCGGGCCAAAGGTCTGCATGCGGCCGTCCTTCAGCACCAGCAGCTGATCGACACCCTCGATGCCGATCGGCCGGTGCGCGACCACGACGACAACGGCGCCGCGCTCGCGGGCGCCGCGCACCGCGCGGGTCAGCGCCTCGTCACCTTCGCTGTCGAGATTGGAGTTCGGCTCGTCCAGCACGATCAGGAACGGATTGCCGTAGAGCGCGCGCGCCAGCGCGACGCGCTGCGCCTGGCCGGCGGAAAGTGCGGTACCCTGCTCGCCGACCTGGGTGTCATAGCCCTCGCGCATCTTGATGATCATCTCGTGCACGCCGGCTTCTTTGGCCGCGGCGATGATACACTCCGACTTGGCCTCGGGATCGAAGCGGCAGATATTCTGCGCGACCGTTCCGCCGAACAGCTCGACGTCCTGCGGCAGGTAGCCGACATAGCGGCCGAGCACGTCCGACGACCATTGGTCGAGCGCGGCGCCGTCGAGCCGCACCTTGCCGCGCGCCGGCGCCCAGACACCGACCAGCGCACGGATCAGCGAGGATTTTCCGGAACCACTTGGGCCGATCACGCCGACGCCGGTGCCGGCCTCGACCGCAAAGGTGATGTCCTGCACGATGATCCGCTGGTCGCCCGGCGCGACCATGGTCACGCCCTCGACCGACAGCTTCTTCGTCGGCGCCTGAAGCAGGGTCTGCGCGGCAGGCGCGGGAACCTGCTGCAGCAGACGGTTGAGGCGCTGCCAGCTCTGGCGTGCGGCCATAAAGCCCTTCCAGTGTGCGATCGCGAGATCGACCGGTGCCAGCGCCCGCGCGCTCAGGATCGAACCGGCGATGATGATGCCGCCGGTGGCCTCCTGGTGGATCACCAGATACGCACCGACCGCGAGCACGGAGGACTGCAGCATCATGCGCAGCACCTTGGCGATCGCGCCGAGGCCGCCAGTGACGTCACTCGCGCGTTGGTTGCCGACCAGATATTCCTCGTTGGCCGCGTTCCAGCGCCTGTTCATCCGCCCGGCCATGCCCATCGCGACGAGCACCTCGGCATTGCGACGGCTGGAGGCGGCGAGATCGTTGCGCCGCGCCGCGAGCGTCATCGCTTCCTTGGCCGGCGTGCGCGACATGTATTCGGTGATCAGCGTCAGCGTCACCAGGATGATGGCGCCGAACAGCGCGGTGAGGCCAAGCAGCCAATGGAACGCAAAGCAGATCGCCAAGTAGAACGGCAGCCAGGGCAGATCGAAGAACGCACCGGGTCCCATGCTGCCGAGGAACGAGCGCACATTGTCGAGGTCGCGGAGCGGCTGCAGGCCCTCATTGCGATTGCCGACCATCAGCGGCAGACGCACGACAGTGTCGAACACCCGCGCGTTCAGCGCTTCGTCGAGCGAGGTTCCAACGCGGCCAAGGATCCGTCCGCGCAGCAGATCGAGGAAGCCCTGGGCCATGTAGAGACCGCCGGCGATCACCGCGAGGCCGACCAGGGTCGGAACACTGCGGCTCGGCAGCACCCGGTCGTAGACCTCCAGCATGAACATCGAACCTGTCAGGTAGAGCAGGTTGATCATGCAACTCATGAGACCGACGCCGATAAAGGCACTGCGGCAAGCGCGCAGCGCCTCACTCAATTCGGAACGCCGGACAGCGGGAGCAGCTGCCATAAAATCCGGTCTCTACAAAAGGGTTACGTGATGGCCACGTTGTACCCACGTTTGTGCCCATCGTCCATTTAAGTCGCGTTAAGCCCGCAAGTGGTTCGCGACTGTATTCCTGTGATGGCACAGAGAGTTGATGGAAAGATGGCTGGTTTGCTACCGAACTAGGCCGTTAGGCGGGCACGCTTCTCGAAAACGGCACGAGAATGACCGACATTGAGACCCGGCCGATCTCACCATGCACGTCGAGCAACACGCCGCTACCGACGCCAAGGCCAGCCTCCGGGCGCCAGCGGGCTTCGGCCCGGATGCCAACCCACGCACCACGCGGCGGCCTGAGCAGCTGGACCGTCAGGTTCGGATTGGGGTCCGCCACCACATTCTGGACGGGACGTCCGATGCCATGGGTCCAGTCGGCGGGCCCCAGCACCCCCGCCAGCGGACCGGCACCCGCGATCACGTTGTCACGCATCCGGAACCAGGCGGCATCGCCGCCGGCGCGAGCTTCCATCGCATCCATGAACCAGCTGCGGCCATGGACGGCGTGCGGACTGCGTAGTGGAAACTGCGACGGATCGATGGCATCAGCCGCCTGTTCGCGAAAGCCCGGAACCTCCACCGCGCGTTCGCGCGCCAGGGTCACGCGCACCGTGGCACACGGCTCGTCCTCGCCGACCGGCCACAGCGTGTTGTCGACCACGCTGATGCGGCCGCCCTCGATCACAACAGCGAGTCGCGTGCGCAACTCCGCCATCGGCGTCGGCCGCAGGAACCAGGCCGCTGCTGAGATTGCGGTCCCCCAATTGCGCGCGCCCGCCATCGCCTCGACCTCCGCGGCCAGGAGGCTTGCGACCGCACCGCCCTGCAGGCCGGCGAACGGCCCTGCCGCCAGTGCCGACGGCTTCCAGTGATTGGGCGCGGCAAGCGGTTCGAAGATGGCCAAAAGTGGCGATCCGTGAGATGAGAAAGATTGTGCGTCTCGGCAATCTGGACCAGAAATAGCGGCTATGGCAAAAGGCCATTCGTCACTTGAGATGAATCAAATTCACCCATTAGGTGGCTCTGATCCACGGATCATTCCGCCATTGACGGCGCTGCTCGCCTTCGAGCGCGCGGCCACACAACTGAGCTTCCGCCGCGCCGCACGCGACCTGTCGCTAAGCCCGTCGGCAATCAGCCACCAGATCCGCGGGCTGGAGGAGCAGTTCGGCACGAAACTCTTCGTCCGCGGCGCGCGCTCGGTGCGATTGACGGCCGAGGGCGAGCGCTACCTTGCCAAAGTGTCGGCGGCGCTCGCGACGCTGCAGGAAGCCAGTCGCGACATGCTGCGGCAACGCCGTGAGACCAGCGGCGAACTCTGGATCAGCTCGCTGCCGTTCTTCACCAGCGCCGTGCTGCTGCCGGCGTTGCCGGAGTTCAAAAGGCGCCATCCCCAACTGACGTTGCGGATCGAGGCCACCCATCAATATGCCGACTTCAACGGCTCCCGTGTCGATGTCGCGATCCGCTACGGGCGGGAGCATTCAGCCGGGCTGAAGGTCGAGCCGCTGGTCGAGGTTCGGGGACTGCCAGTCTGTGTGCCGGCGCTGGTCAAGGGCGGCTTGCGGACCCCTGCGGATCTGTCGCGCGAGGTGCTGATCCACGTCACAACGCAGCCGCGGACGTGGCCGGCCTGGCTCAAGGATGCCGGGCTGCCGCACCTCGTCCCGCGAGGGCATCTTTGGCTCGACAGCGTGCCGGCGGTGATCGAGGCAGCCGAGCACGGGCTCGGCGTCGCGCTGGGGATGGCGCCGCTGATCAAGACCCGGCCAGGTTTCGGCAAGAGGCTGGTCGCCCCGTTTGCATTCGAGGCCGCGCACACTGAGACGATTTACCTGATATCCCGCACCGAACAGGCACGGGACCGGCGCATTGCCGCGGTGCGGCGTTGGATTGCGGACGCGGTCGCTCGCGCGAGCTGACTTATCTTCGGACCAGCCGCACGATCAGCAGCAGGATGACCGCGCCGATCGCGGAATAGATGATCTCGGACACCAGGCCGCCGCCGAGATGGAAGCCGAGCCGCGGGAAAATCAGCGTGGAAATGAACGCGCCGGCGATACCGACGACGATGTCGCCGATGATGCCGAGACCGGCACCACGCACGACCTTGCTGGCCAGCCAGCCGGCCACGAGGCCGACAAACAGAATGACGATAATGCCTTCACCCGACAGATACATGGACGTCCCCCGATTCCCGCGCGCGATGTTTGCGCGCCCTCGTGGAACCTAGCGGTATTTGCGTGGGGTGACGACAGAAATCTCGCGCAAGCTCTAGATAGCAGCCACTGCCGGTTCAGCCAGGATGCACCGCGCAAAATGGCCGGGCGTAACCTGCGCATTGGGCGGCAAGCCTTCACTACAACGCGGCTCGGCCACGCTGCAGCGCGGTGCGAATGAGCAACTGACCGGCGCGTGATCAAGCGAGGGCGGCGTGCCCGGAATGGTCTCCAGCCGCTGGCCGCGCTTGGCGCCATGAATGGTCGAGGCCAGCAGCCCCTTCGCGTAGGGATGGGCCGGCGTGCGCACGATGTCGCGCAAGGCGCCCTGCTCCACGATCTGGCCGGCATACATCACCGCAACGCGGTCACAGATCTCGATGGCGACGCCGATGTCGTGGGTCACGAAGATGACGGACATGCCGAATTCGCGCTGCAGCTCGCGCAGCAGCAACAGGATCTGGATCTGGACGGTGGCGTCGAGCGCCGTGGTCGGCTCGTCCGCCAACAGGATCTTCGGCTTACAGGCCAGCGCTAGCGCGATCATTGCGCGCTGCCGCATGCCGCCCGACATCTCGTGCGGATAAGAGTCCAGCCGTCGTTTGGCGGAGGGAATCCGCACCACTTCGAGCATCTCCAGCGCGCGCGCGGTCGCCTCGCGCTCGCTCTTGCCCTCGTGGCGCATCACGGTCTCAGTGATCTGCCGGCCGATGGTGTAGACCGGATCGAGCGCGAGCGCCGGCTCCTGGAAGATCATCGAGACGGTTTGGCCGCGGAAGGCGGACAGCGCCTCGTCGTCCATCGCCAGCACGTCCCGTCCCAGCACCTTCACGCTGCCGGAGATCTGCGTCCGCTTCTTCGGCAGCAGCCGCATCAAGGCCCGCAACGTCACGCTCTTGCCGGAGCCGGACTCGCCGAGCAGCCCCAACACCTCGCCTTCGCCGAGCGACAGACTGAGATCGTTCACGGCATGCACCGTGCGATCGCCGGTGAAGCGGATGTTGAGGTTGTTGATCGCGACGAGGTCGGTCATGCGACTTTGGGCACCTGGGCGTGGAAGTCGGTCGCGCGCTGGAAGGCGGCGCCGATCCGCAGCAGCACGGCTTCCTCGAAGGAGCGGCCGATCAGCTGCATGCCGACCGGCAGTCCAGACTTGGTAAAGCCGCTCGGAATCGCGAGTGACGGCAGGCCGAGATAATTGACCGGACGGGTGAACCGCGTCAGCCGCTGGATCACGGCCTCCGAACCGGGACCATTGCCGACATCGCTTTCGGCAATGGTCGGTGCCGGAATTGGCCCCACCGGGGCGATCACCGCGTCGACGCCGCTGACGGCGGCATTGTGGGCGGCGAGTGCAGGCCCGCGCCAGCGCATTGCCTCGAGATAGGTCACGGCCGGAATCGCGAGACCGTTCTGCAGCCGCATCAGCACTTGCGCGCCGTAATCCTGCGGGCGCTCGATCATCCAGCGCTTGTGGAAGGCCGCCGACTCGGCGGCGAGCACCAGCTGCGAGGCTGCGCTGAGCTGGCGCTGATCCGGCAGCTCGACCTTGACGATCTCGGCGCCCTCCTTCTTGAGGGTCGCGATCGTCTCATCGAGGATGCGCGCCACCTCGGGATCGAGATCGTCGACATAAAACGCCGTGGGCACGCCGATCTTCAGACCTTTCAGCGATTCCCTCGTTGCCGCCATGTAGTCCGGCACCGGCTGCGTCGAGGCCGTGAGATCCTCGGGGTCAGCGCCGGCCATCAGGCCGAGCAGCAGCGCGCAATCTTCCGCCGTCTGCGCCAGCGGACCGACGGTGTCGAGCGATTGCGACAGCGGCATCGCGCCGGCGCGGCTGACGCGCCCGACCGTGGTCTTCAGGCCGGTCACGCCGCAGAAATGCGCGGGCATCCGGATCGATCCGCCGGTGTCGGAGCCGAGCGCGGCAAAGGTCAGGCGCGCGGCGACCGCCGAGCCCGAGCCCGACGACGAGCCACCGGTGATGTGATCGACATTCCAGGGATTATGCACCGCGCCGTAATGCACATTGTGGCCGGTCGGACCAAAGGCGAACTCGACCATTTGCAGCGATCCGAGCCGAACCTGTCCGGCGTCCTTAAGCCGCTGCAACGCGGTCGCAGTGGTCTTCGGCACGAAATCGCGGCGGATCAGCGAACCGCAGGTCACGACCTTGCCGGCGTCATAATACATATCCTTGTGCGCCATCGGCACGCCATGCAGCGGGCCACGGCTGTTGCCCTTGGCGAGCGCGGTGTCGGCCTCGGTGGCGGCGGCCAGCGCCTGCTCCGATTCAACGGCCATATAGGCATTGAGGCGCGGCTGCCATTGCGCAATCCGATGCAGCACAGCGCGCGTTACCTCGTACGAGGACAGCTTCTTCTCGGCAATCGCCTTGGCGACTGCGGTCAGCGTCATCAAAGCGGGCTCAGTGCTCATTTCGACACCTTCCCGATCTGCGCCAGCAGGAAGCTCGCGGGTTCAAGGTCCATGGGCAGCGTGCCGGAGACCGGCGCGAAGCCGTCGAAAGCGGGGCCGATCGAACTGGCGATACGGGTAGCGACCTCGTCGTCGGCGGGCACATCGGCGACATGCGCGATCGCTCTGACGTCCTTGGCAGTGGGTCTGGTCATGCCGCGTTTGCTCCTGTTGCTTTTGCCGGCGCGCGGCTGTGCCCCGAGCCAGCGATGGCCATGTAGCACGCCGCCTGATGGCCCATTGTATCGAGATCGCTGAGTTTTGGCGTGTCGTTTGCGCAGAGCGGCTCCGCAAACGGACAACGGGTGTGAAACCGGCAGCCCGGCGGCGGATCGATCGGATTGGGCGGATCGCCCGAGATCGGCGGCACCTCGGTGCGCTTGTCCGGATCGGATGACGGCATCGCGGCCAGCAGCGCGCGGGTGTAGGGATGCGCCGGCGCGTCCCATACGGCGTCGACCGGGCCGAGCTCGACGACCTCGCCGAGATACATCACCAGCACGCGATCGGAGATGTAGCGAACGACGTTGAGATCGTGGCTGATGAAGAGATAGGTCAGCCCGAATTCGCGCTTCAAATCGGCCAGCAGATTGAGCACCTGCGCCTCGACCGACTTGTCGAGCGCCGACACCGCTTCATCGAGGATCACGAGCCGCGGCGACAGCGCCAGCGCGCGTGCGATATTGACGCGCTGACGCTGGCCGCCGGAAATCTCGTGCGGATAGCGGTTGGCGAAGTTTTCGGGGCGCAGGCCGACCTTGCCGAGCAGCTCACGCGCCAACGCGCGCGCCTTGCCATCGGCCATGCCGTGAACCTTGGGCCCGAACGCGATCGATTCCTCGATGGTGAGGCGCGGGTTGAGCGAGGCGTAGCTGTCCTGGAACACCATCTGCATGCCGCGGCGGAGTTCGCGCAAGGAGAGCGATTGACCGACTTGCATGCCGTCATAGACGATGTCACCGGCATCGCGCGCCATCAGATGCATCAAGAGCCGCGCAGTGGTCGACTTGCCGCAGCCGGATTCGCCGACGATGCCGACGGTTTCGCCCTTCATCACCACGAACGAGACGTTATCTACGGCGCGCACGGTCTTGCGCGCACTGAACAGCCCGCCGCGTACCGGAAAATGCTTGGTCAGACCCGTGACCTGCAGCAGCGGCTGCGCGGCACCACCGACATCTTCGATCGGCTCCAGCATATCGGCTGCCAGATTGGCGTCGGTCATCGCTCTAGTTCCTGATGTCCATGGCGCTGCGCATGCCGTCGCTCAAGAGATTGAAGCAGATCGAGATCGCGAAGATCATTGCACCCGGAAGTGCTGCGACCCACGGATTGACATAGATCGCGGTGCGCAGCGTGTTGAGCATCAGGCCCCATTCCGGCTCCGGCGGTTTTGTCCCGAGGCCAAGGAAGGACAGGCCGGCGGCCAGGATCATCGAGACCGAGATCAGGCCGGTGGCGTAGACAAAGATCGGTCCGAGCACGTTGCCCAGCATGTGCACACGCATGATGGTGAAGGGACCGGCGCCGGAAGCACGCGCCGCCTCGACGAAATCCATATTGCGCACGCCCGTGGTGACGCTTTCGGCGACGCGGGCGATCTGCGGCACGAACACGATGGTCAGCGACACGATCGAATTGACGATACCGGCTCCTAATGCGCCCGAGATCGCGATCGCCAGCAGCACCGACGGAAAGGCGTAGAAGACGTCCACGGTGCGCATGATCGCAGTGTTGAGCTTGCCGCCGACATAGCCGGCGACGAGGCCGAGCGAGGTACCGATCACGAACGCAAGAATCACCGGCAGAATGCCGATGATCAGCGACAGCCGCCCGCCATAGATCAGTCGCGCCAGCATGTCGCGGCCGAGCTCGTCGGTGCCGAGCGGATAGCCCGGCGTGCCGATGTGGCGGAGACGGCGGATCATCGAGCCCTGATAGGGATCGGCGAGGCCAAGCCAGGGTGCGAACAACGCCGATGCAAAGATCAGCACCAGGATGATCGCGCAGGCCATGCTGACTTTGTCGCGCGCGATACGGCGCGCGACGGTCGCCCAGTAGCCGCGCGCTTTCGTCGCGGGTGCGGCCTGCAATGCGGTGTCTGTCATCGTGCTCATCGCCTAGCTCCGCTTGATGCGCGGATCGATCGCGGCCTGCGCGATATCGACCAGGAGATTGAGCAGGACGAAGAACAGCGCCAGCACCAGGATCGTGCCCTGCAACAGCGGCAGGTCGCGCTGGAAGATCGCCGAATTGAGCAACAGGCCTGAGCCGGGCCAGGAAAATACGGTCTCGATCAGGATCGAGCCGCCGAGCATGTACCCAAGTTGCAGGCCCATCACCGCTAGCGCGGTGGGCGCGGCGTTCTTGACGACGTGGCGGAACACACCGGTCTCGCGCAGGCCCTTGGCGCGCAGCGCCTCGACGAAGTCCTGGCTCAGGATATCGCCGGTCAGCGCACGCACGGTACGGGTGATGATGCCCATCGGGATCACCGAGGTCGTGATCGCAGGCAGCACCAGATAGCGCAGATGTTCCCAGTCCCATGCCCAGGCGCCGGAGCCGCCGGCCCCGGCGCCGACCGCGGGCAGCCAGTTGAGCTGCACCGAGAAGATGATGACCAGCACCATGCCGAGCCAGTAATGCGGCAGCGAGACGCCCGCGATGGCGAAGGAGGTCGCGACCTTGTCGACCCAGGTGTCGCGGAAATAACCCGCGATCAGGCCTAGCAGCAGGCCGAGCGTAAAGCCGATGATGGCAGCTGCGATCGCCAGCATCACGGTGTTGCTGACCGCGTGCATCACCTCCGACAGCACGGGACGGCCGGTTGCGATCGAATTGCCGAGATCGCCATGGATCGCGCGCCACAGCCACAGCCCGAACTGCACCGGCAGCGGGCGGTCGAAGCCATACGCCGAGCGCAATTGCGCGGCGAGCTCCTGCGAGGCATCCGCCGGCAGCACCGCGACCAAGGGATCGCCGGGCGTGATGTGCACCAGCAGGAAGCACACCAGCGCCACGCTGAGCACGATCGGAATGACGTAGACGATACGTCTGGCGATATAGGCGAACACGAGTAGCTTTCGTCTTCCTTCTCCCCTCGTGGGAGAAGGTGGCGCGCACAGCGCGCCGGATGAGGGGTTCTGTCCGCGGGTTCAGTTCATCTCATACGCGCGAGGGGCATCCGCGGAGACAAACCCCTCACCCGGCTTCGCTATCGCGAAGCCACCCTCTCCCACAAGGGGAGAGGGTGCACTGAGTACGTCGCCAACACCTCACGGCGCGATCCTGACCGGCGAAAAGTCGACGAACCAGCTCTTCGGCTGCACAAAACCCTTGATCTTCGGGCTCATCGCGCGCGGCCCGACGTCGTGGGCGACATACAGGAAGGCCGCATCGTCGACCGAGGCCGCATGCAACTCGGCAAGCGCCGCGTCGCGTGCTGCCGGGTCGAAGGTCTGCCGCGCTTTCTTCACCAGCTCGTCGAACTTCGGATTGTTGATAAAACCCCAATTGTTCGAGACCGGCGGCGCCATGCTTGACTGCAGGAAGCGCACCAGCGCGAAGAACGGATCCATCGCCGCATAGGTGACATTGGTGGCGTTCGCGCCGTTGGCCGACGGGTCCTTCGCTCCGCGCCGCCAATTGGTGAACAGCGTGTTCCACTCGATGACGTCGAGCTGCACGTCGAAGTAACACTCGGCCAGCGCCTGCTGCAGATATTCGTTCATCGGCAGCGGCAGCATCTGGCCCGACCCCGACGCGGAGGTCTGGATCTTGACCGTCAGCTTCTTGTTGGGACCATAGCCCGCTTCCTGCATCAGCTCCTGCGCGGCCGGCTTGTCATACTTGATCTGGAAGGTCGGATTGCCGCGCCAGGGATGGCCGGGCTCGAACGTGCCGGTCGCCGGCACCATCAGGCCCGCGAGCAGGCCGTCGCGCAGTCCTTCGCGATCGATGCAGAGATTTGCAGCCTTGCGAACACGGATATCGTTCCACGGCGAGCCTTCGGCACGCGAAAACTGCCAAGGCCAGACATGCGGCTCCTCATTGCTGTAGAGCACGAAGCCGCGCTGCTTGATCTCGGGAACCGCATCCGGCGCCGGCGCCTCGATCCAGTTGACCTGCCCCGACAGCAGCGCCGCAGTGCGGGCGTTGGCTTCCGGCATCGGCAAGAGCACCATCTTGTCGACCTTCGGCACCCGCGCCTTGTCCCAGTAATTGTCGTTCTTCACCAGTTCGAGCCGCTCGCGCGGCGTAAAGCTCGACATTTTCCACGGACCGGTGCCCGAGGCGTCCTTGGCGAACGCCGCCCATGCGCCTTGCGATTTCGCCTTGGCGTCGGCGCCTTCGGCCTTGTCATAGAATTGCTGCCACTTCGCCGGGCTCGCCATGAACAGATTGGAAAGATTGATCGGCAGGAAGCTGTCCGGCTCCTTGGTGATCAACTCGACCGTCATGTCGTCGATCTTGCGGGCGGACACCAGCGTCGGCATGCGCGAGGCGGTGACGCCGACCTGGCTCGGGTCGAATTGCGGCGCGTCCTGTTTCAGGACCTTGTCGACGTTCCAGACCACAGCATCGGCGTTGAACGCCGAGCCGTCATGGAAGGTGACGCCGGAACGCAGCTTGAAGGTCCATTTCGTCTTGTCGGCATCGTCGACCTTCCACTCGGTGGCGAGGCCCGGGATGATGACGCTGGCCTTGTCCGCCGACGACAGGTCCCACATCGTCAGCGCATCGTACATCGTGAGGCCGGTGAAGCGGTTGCCTTCAAAACCCTGGTCGGGCTGGCCGAGCGTGCGCGGAATGTCGGCAGCGGTCATGCCGATGCGCAGCACGGTCTCGGCGCTCGCGATCGCCGGCAGGCCCGCGGCCAGCGCGAACGCCAGCAGCATGGCCGTCGCTGTCGCTTTGGTCTTCTCGTTACGCATCTGAGCAGCCTCTTCTCGACTTTAATGACTTGTTTTGGATGACTATTTCTTGGGCAAACGTATGCAATGCCTGTGCCAAGGGGAATGGTTCCTCGGCAAATAACCCCAGGCCGCGTCATTTCTTCTCACCTCAGGGCATAACAGGGCAGAGATGCCTATTCTGGCATCATGCTTGCAAGTTTCGGCTCCAAGTCCAAATCAACGGAGCATCTCCATGCGTGCGCGTAACTCGATCCTGATGGCGGCAATGGCGCTTGCCATGGCTGCGGGCTGGCCGGCCATGCCGGCGCATGCCGAGTCGATTGTGCGCTACGGCATTTCGATGGCCGATATTCCGCTCACGACAGGCCAGCCCGACCGCGGCGCCGGGGCCTATCAGTTCACGGCCTACACGATCTACGATCCCTTGATCGCGTGGGAGATGGACGTTGCCGACCGGCCGGGCAAACTGGTGCCCGGGCTGGCCACCGAATGGAAGGTCGACGACAAGGACAAGACCAAGTGGCGCTTCACCTTGCGCAAGGGCGTGAAATTCCACGACGGCAGCGACTTCAACGCCGACGCCGTGATCTGGAATCTCGACAAGGTGCTGAACGACAAGGCGCCGCAATTCGACAAGCGGCAGAGCGCGCAGGTCAAGACCCGCCTGCCTTCGGTCGCGAGCTACGCCAAGATTGACGACTCGACCATCGAGATCACGACCAAGACGGTCGACTCCTTCTTCCCTTACCAGATGCTCTGGTTCCTGGTCTCCAGCCCCGCGCAATATGAAAAGCTGGGTAAGGACTGGGACAAGTTCGCCAGCCAGCCCTCCGGCACCGGCCCGTTCAAGCTGACAAAACTGGTGCCGCGCGAGCTCGCGGAGCTTTCGAAGAATCCGGACTATTGGGACAAGAAGCGGATTCCAAAAGTCGACAAGGTGATCCTGATCCCGATGCCGGAAGCGTTGACCCGCACCAACGCGCTGCTGGCCGGCCAGGTCGATTTGATCGAGACGCCGGCGCCCGACGCCGTACCGCAGCTCAAGGCCGCCGGTATGAGGATCGTCGACAACGTCACGCCGCATGTCTGGAATTATCATTTGAGCGTGCTGCCGGGCTCGCCCTGGACCGACATCCGCCTGCGCAAGGCGCTCAATCTCGCGATCGACCGCGACGCCGTCGTTGGCCTGATGAATGGGTTGGCAAAACCCGCCAAAGGCCAGGTCGACCCGTCGAGCCCCTGGTTCGGCAAGCCGACCTTCGAGCTGAAATACGACGTCGCCGCCGCCAAGAAGCTGGTGGAGGAAGCCGGCTATTCGAAGGACAAGCCGCTGAAGGCGACCTTCATCATCGCACAGGGCGGCACCGGGCAGATGCTGTCGCTGCCGATGAACGAATTCCTGCAGCAGAGCTTCAAGGAGATCGGCATCGACATCGACTTCAAGGTGGTCGAGCTCGAGACATTATATACGCACTGGCGCAAGGGCGCGGCCGACGAGATGAACGCCGGCATCACCGCCAACAATATCGCCTATGTGACGTCGGATCCGCTCTACGCGATCGTGCGGTTCTTTGCATCCGACCAGGTTGCACCGGTTGGCGTCAACTGGGGCGGCTACAAGAACCCGAAGGTCGACGCGCTGATCAACGAGGCCAAACAAACGTTCGATGCCGCAAAACAGGATGATTTGATCGCACAGGCACATGCGCTGATCGTCGACGACGCCGTATTGGTCTGGGTGGTACACGACACCAACCCGCATGCGCTGTCGCCGAAGGTGAAGTCATTCGTGCAGGCGCAGCACTGGTTCCAGGATCTGACACAGATCGGATTGGAGTAGTCTCTATCGGACCTCTCCGCCGTCGTCCCGGCGAAAGCCCATAGGCGCTAAGATAGTTTGATCATGGCCTGATAGCGGCGTTTACGTCTGGGAGGCTCGCGCAGATGTCGTTGGAGAGCGAGGCTGGCTCTGCGCAGACGCGCGATTGTGGGCTGGGGAATGATGGCTTGGAGCAGGGAGGCGATGAGCTGACGGAGCAGGCGCCATGCTGCAGGTCTGGTTAGGCGGCTTCGGCCAAGCGGGGAGAGTCCTCGAGTTCGTCGACAAGCGGCTCGAGCAGAAGAATGATCAGCAGGTGAGCGAGGATATGGGGTCTGGCAGACCGCTCGTCAGTTCCTGGAGGTCCTTTCAAGCCAATCAGGCTCTTCAGCCGCTTGAAGCCGAGTTCGATCCGCCATCGCAGCCGGTAAAGGGCAAGCAGATCAGCGGTTGTGAAGTCCTCGGGCTTGAGCGAGGTCACCAGGATCACCCAATCCGCAGCATCAAGCGTTTGCCTGGAGAGACGATGGCCTCCCTTCTGAGCCGTCCTGCGTGCCTTGCGCCGTGCAGCCTGAGCCGCATCTGCAGGTTTCTTGACGGCAACCAAACGCACAGCAAGCGGTGCTCCACCAGACTTGCGTTTTACCCAGATCGGCCGGTCGATGATGCCGCGTGCCGCGGCCTTGCGCAGTTCGGCGACGAGATCGATCAGATTGCCTTTGCGATCCAGCCAACAAGCGCTCTTCCAGCCCGAGCGGATCACGAAGTCCGCACCGGCCTCGACCAGATACGCCATGCGCTCCGGCTGCAGATAGGCGCGGTCGGCAAGACGGATCTCGCCGGCAATCAGCGGGATCCGGTCCAGCGTCTCGCCCGCGCGTTCGTCGGTCAGCTCGAAGTGACCAAAACGTTCTTGCGGAAGATCGAACGCACTGTGGATGCGCCACACCGCATTCTTCTGCCTGCCGCCGGTTCCAGCTTTTGGGACCGTCGTGGCGTCAACGATGCGGATCAGTCGACCGCGGCTTGCCTTCGGCGCACCGCTCGCAAGTGCCCGGCCTATCAGCTGTGCAAGCCAATCCCCGGACTGACGCAGCCGGTATAACAGAGCCACGTTGGAGATATCGACAAGGCCCACCGAAGTCGCCCATGCCGCCGTCAACCGCAGACCTCTCGTGCCCAGGCAATACGCAAGGATCAGCCGCAGCAGATCGACTGCATTGCTGATCTCGCGCGGGCGAACAAACGCCTTCGTCTCCCGCGCGCCAGCCTCCAGAGCCTCAGCTCCGCCCAGCCGCGAAACAACACGCGCCCAGTCTTCGTTCACAAGCGATTCGTTTCTCATCTCTTCTTGGAATCACACG
>NZ_JYMT01000042.1:803222-1049129 GCF_000938305.1 Bradyrhizobium sp. LTSP885 | reverse complement strand
GGGCGTTTGTCGCGAGGGAAAACCTGTCACGCTCCCTTTTCAAAGCCTGCGCCGGCCGCTAAATCCGGCGCATGCCGCTTCATCTCATCAAGCTTTCCGTCGGTTGCGAGTCAGTCAAGGAACTCAAGGGCTGGATCGCCGAACGGATGGCGACCGCGAAGAAAAAGGGCCTGCCGCTCCGTCACGTTCACGTCACGCGCATGACGCCGAAGCGCGACGCGGAGCTGCTCGCCGGCGGTTCGATTTATTGGGTGATCAAGGGCGAAATCGCCGCGCGCGAAAAGATCATCGCGATCGAGCCGTTCCGCGACAAGGACGGCATCGGACGCTGCCGCCTGGTCATGCAGCCCAAGCTCATCGCGGTCTCGCCGCGGCCGATGCGCCCCTTTCAGGGTTGGCGCTATCTGACCGCGGACTCGGCCCCGGCAGATCTCACCAAATCGAGCGCGGCCAGCGTGGCCTCGATGCCCGAGCCGATGCGCCGCGAGCTGCGCGACCTCGGATTGCTCTGAGCAATCGGATTGTTGTAAGCAATCGGATTGCTGTCGCGCGTCGTGTGTTTCGACGGCGTGACGAGATGCAGCCGGTTCCATTCGGATGCCGGGATCTCGACGGCATGCCCGTTCGTCGCATTGCTGTCGGCGATATCGATGAGCGCAGGCTCGACACCCATCTCGGTGAGATATTTCCGGAACTGGTCGGCGAATTTCACGCTGAGGTTCTCGCGCGCCTCGGCGGAGACGTTCGGCGCCAGCCGGTTGTGGATCGACATGCTGGTGACGACGACATGGCTGCCGGGGGGCAGGCTGCGATGCACGCCGCCCGCCAGCATCATGACGCAGGCAAGATCGCAGACGACGTCGGACACCTTCTCCTTGGCGTCCAGCGGCCCGCCCCGCCGCTTCAGCGCGAAACAATCCGCTTCGGTCTTACCGTTGCAGGCCTCGACCAGGGTCACCCCCACCGTGACGTCGATGCCGCGATCGCGCAGGATCCGGCCGATGCTGGCGGCGACATTGAGGTTGGACTCTCCCCGGCTATTGATCACCACCGGCAGCTTGCGGTCCGCCTGCCGATCGAGGATCGCGATGATCCGCTTGAAGGTATCGAACTGAATGGCGCCCTCGGCTGCAATCCAGTCCGAGCAGCCCGGGCCGCAGGCATCGGGGCCGCCATGCGCGACATAGAAGATCATCGCGTCCGGCGCTTGTCCGATGCCACCGATCGGCGGCCGGGTCTGGGCCTGGGCCAAGTCCTGCGTCATGCCGCCGGCCAGGAGCGCGATACCGAGAATGATGCCTTGCCTGAAATATCGGGACATGATGATCGCCTCTGAAAGCTGCGATCATCCACGGAGGGGCGGGGCCGCGCAAGCGCAACCCCGCGACCGTCGGGCCGCTTAGACCGCGATATTGTCGATCAGGCGGGTGCTGCCGATCCGCGCCGCCACCAGCATCCGCATCGGACCGTCCTTCAGCGAGGCGATCGGCGCCAGCGTGGCGGCGTGGCGGACCTCGAGATAGTCGAGCGCGAAACCGGCCTTGGTGATGTCAGCGGCGCCAGCCGCGACTGCGGTTGCGGTATCCGCGCCGGCGCGCAGGCGCCCTGCCGTTTCCTTCATCACCCGGTGGAGCTCGGGGGCGACACGGCGGTGCTCGACCGAGAGGTAGACGTTGCGCGAGGACATCGCCAGACCGTCGCGCTCGCGCACCGTCCGGGACCCGATCACCTTGACGCCGAGGTCGAGGTCGGCAGCCATCTGGCTCACCACCCGGAGCTGCTGGAAATCCTTCTCGCCGAAGATCGCAATGTCGGGCCGGCATTGCGTGAACAGCTTGCCGACCACGGTGGCGACGCCGCCGAAGAAATGCGGCCGGAACCGATCTTCCAGCCCGGCGATGGCCGGCCCCTCCGGCACGATCCGCGTGGCGAAGCCGTCCGGGTACATCGCCTTCAGCTCAGGGTGCCAGATCAGGTCGACGTCCTCGGCGGCGAGCCTGGCGATGTCGGCCTTCCAGGTGCGCGGATAGGAGCCGAAATCCTCTGTCGGCGCGAACTGCGTCGGGTTGACGAAGATCGAGACGATCACCCGCTTGGCGCGGCGTTTGGCGAGCCGCACCAGCGACACATGGCCGTCATGGAGGGCTCCCATGGTTGGGACCAGCGCGACCATCGCCTTCCTGGCGCGCATGATGTCGACGGTGCGACGCAGGGCGGGGACGGTACGGACGACAATGGGGGCTTGCGGCATCTGGTCTCGATCTCGTGAGCAAAGCTGGGTGGGAGAGTTGGCGTTCGGCAGGCTGGCGGAGTTTGCCAAGGCCGAAGCATTGCCGGCAAACCGGCGCGATCGACGCGGCCGTTTAGCTTGTGCGATTCATGATTAAGGACGGCAACGATTGATTTCGTATCGCTGTGATGCATTTCACTTGACCGTAGCCGCGCGCGATTTGAAGATATTGCCGGGGGTTGAGTCATGTTAGTGCAGGCCAGTCAGGGTCAATCCGGCTCCGCACATGTCGTTGTGCTGGGCAACGAGAAGGGCGGTTCGGGCAAGTCGACCACCGCCCTGCATATCGCTGTCGCCCTGATGAAGGCCGGACAGCGCGTCGCCAGCATCGATCTCGACTGCCGCCAGCAAAGCTTCACCCGTTACATCAACAACCGCCGGGCCTGGGCGCGCCGCTCCGGGCTCGATCTCGAACTCCCCGTGCACACCTGCATCACGTATGGCGAGACGATGCAGATCGAGGAGAACGAGAACGCCGAGTTCCAACAATTCATGGAAGCGGTGAGCGCGGTGGAACGCGCCTATGATTTCATCGTCATCGATACGCCTGGGGCGGACAGCTATCTGATGCGGCTGGCGCATTCGATGGCCGACACGCTGGTGACGCCGATCAACGACAGCTTCCTCGATTTCGACGTGCTGGGCACGGTCGATCCGGCGAACTATGCGGTTACCGGCGAGAGCCATTATGCGGAGATGGTGCGCGACGTCAGGCGCAAGCGCCGCCAGATCGACGGCGCCTCGACCGACTGGATCGTGGTCCGCAACCGGCTGTCGATGCTCGGCTCGCGCAACAAGCAGCTGGTCGCCGATGGCCTCAAGCAATTGTCGCTGCAACTCGGGTTCCGTTCGGTCGACGGCTTTGCCGAGCGGGTGGTCTATCGCGAATTCTTTCCGCGCGGCCTGACCGCGCTCGACGACATTGACGAGGTCACGCTCGGCAGACGCCCGAGCATGGGCCATGTCACCGCGCGCGAGGAGGTCATGAGCCTCTTGCGCCAGCTCAAGCTGCCGCTCGACGAGCGCGGCCGGCGCCGGGCCGCCAACCGGGCCGAATGGTTCAGCCAGGTCGACAAGCCGCTCGAAATTCACGACATCATCTGAGGCTGGGCGTCGGGTTGGCGCGAATGCGGGTCTTCGGGTCTTCGATTGCGGCGACAGTGCTGGACTGCACCCCTGATGTGAGACTCGAAGGTGCGAGCTGCCAAAACATCGAAAACAACCCCATGCAAAGTAGCTGGCGGCTGCCTGCATTCAACAAGCAACTTGACATGCCGGGCAACTCAGATGCACAATTCCATTATTCCGAAATAGCGCAGACGCTTCTTCCCCAACGCTCCACGGGCCAGGCTGCGGCTCCGATTGCCGCCAGATCATCACGTCGCAGTCGCGGACGAGTTTGTACCAAACACCCGCGCGGCACGGGGCGGGGGCGCTTAGCCTGCGCATCTGCCGCATCATGACCGGCGGCCAGCGCATCCATGATCCGGTTCCGGACGCCAGCCCGCCGCCACCGCACGAAGCGATTGTAACGTGTGGTGCGGGGACCATAGGTCTCGGGCAGGTCGCGCCACGGAGCACCTGGCAGGGCTGCTCTGAACTGCACCGCGCCACCTTAGTGATACGGAGCACCTGTCTGCGAATTTCGAGTCATCACTTTCCCAATGTGAGCAAAATCGACCATCTGTGCGGTAGCGTAAATGCCAGACTAAGCTCATCACCGCGCGGCCCTCGGAATCTATCGGTGATGAGAACGCCAGTATGCGCCCCGCCTCTCTTCTTCAGGAATGGAGCAGCGCCGCGCAGCAGGCAGTACGGGCGGTAATCATAGCCTATGTCGACGAGCGCGCCCCAATTCCGAACGGCGGACACCGATCGTCGCGGCTGGCGTCAATCATCCAGCCGGATCGATTTTGCACCACCAATGTGCGCGCTTCCGCACTCACCGCCTGACTTCAGCGAACCCATGTTGAGGCTCTCGGGGGGACAGCCAAAGACCCGAGATGGCGAAACGAAGGATGCACGACATGACCAGATTGAATGGAAAGACCGCCGTCATCACGGGCGGCGCTACCGGCATCGGCCGTGCCGCAGCAAAGCGCTTCATCGAGGAGGGCGCCTTCGTCTTCATCTTCGGCCGCCGGCAGGAGGCGCTCGACGCTGCTGTGGCCGACCTTGGGCCCAATGCCCGCGCGGTGAAGGGCTCAGTCTCCGATCTGGCCGACCTTGACCGACTCTACGCGGCGGTGAAGGCCGAGCGCGGGACCCTCGACATTGTCTTAGCCAATGCCGGGGCGGGAAGCCCGCTTCCGCTCGGCAAGATCACCGCCAAGCACATTGACGAAACCTTCGACACCAATGTGAAGGGTACGATCTTCACGGTCCAGAAGGCGCTGCCACTGATGGGCCAGGGCGGTTCGATCATCCTGACTGGATCGAGCGCCGGCACCACGGGCGCCCCTGGAATGAGCGCCTACAGCGCGAGCAAAGCGGCAGTGCGCAACCTCGCGCGCACCTGGGCGGAGGACCTGAAGGGCACCGGCATCCGGGTAAACGTGCTGTCGCCCGGGGCGACTGCGACCGAACTCGCGAAGGCAGCGCTCGGCGAGGAGGGCCAGAAGGTCTACGCCTCGATGACTCCGCTCCAGCGCATGGCCGATCCGTCGGAGATTGCGGCAGCGGCTGCCTTTCTTGCATCGTCGGACAGCAGCTTCATGACCGCCAGCGAGGTCGCCGTCGACGGCGGCCTGGCGCAACTCTGACACGCCACGCCCGGCCGGTCGCTAACAGTGAAAGCAATAGAGTAGATCGGAGACGAACCGAAGTAAGGAAGAGGAGAGACTTCAATGAGCATCGAGAAGAATGTACAGGTTGTGAAGGATTTTTTTGCAGCAATGGGCCGCGGCGATAAGCAAGGGCTGCTGGCGTTGTCTGCCGAAGATATTGAGTGGATCATTCCGGGAAAGGACTGGCCGCTGGCCGGAACGTATCGCGGGCACGCGGGATTGATGGCTTTGCTTCAGAAGGCTTCCGAAACGGTTGAAACTTCAACAGAGCCCTCCGAATACGTAGCGCAGGGAGACCGGGTTCTGGTCGTCGGCGTCGCTAAGGGGAAAATCAAAGCCACGAATAAGACGTTCAAGGACGATTGGATTTTCGCCATTACCGTTCGAAGTGGCAAAGTGACGAATATCCAGGAATATGTCGACACGCAAGCACTGGCGCGGGCCTCCGAGATGGATGCGAGCCCAGGCCCTCGCACATCGAAACCGGTACCACACGAAACGATTCGTAAAGTCAGCTGATACGTTGAACAGCGGCAACGCCTTGCCGAAGCACCAATGGAGGTAACCAACTCCAGAGAGGATCGATTATGCTCGATCATGAAAAGCTTATCAGAAAGCTCTACACCTACGGAGAGGGGCAAGGAATAGATACGCAGAAGTTTGTCTCCATGTTCTCTGACGAAGGATACATGTTGGATATGGCTTCCGGCACGAAGTTCCGCGGGAAGGCCATTGGCGACTCCATTGCCCGCTTAGCAAGTGCATTCCCCGACCTTCACCGTGAGTTACTTAGCATCTACGTCGCGGAGAACGTCGTCGTTGTCGAACTCGCAGTTCGGGGAACGCATAAAGGTGAGATGCCCCTTGCTTCTGGAACTCTAGCTCCCACGGGCAAGGCAATAGATGTTCCGTGTTGCGATGTTTTCCACGTCGAGAGTGGGAAGGTTAGTTCTTTTCATTGCTACAACTTGCCGTCCGCAATGCTGCAGCAACTTGGCGAAAAAGATATGAGGTTATCGTGACCACCAAACCCCGTATCGCCATCGTGATTGGCTCGACCCGGCCCGGTCGGTACGCCGACAAGGCCGCTGGCTGGATGCTGAAACAGACCCAGGCCCGTGACGACATCGAGGCGGAGCTTGTCGACCTTCGCGACCATCCGATGCCCTTCTTCGATGAGAAGGGGCCGCCTATGTCGACGCCCAGCAAGAACGCCGAGACATTACGCTGGCAGAAGACACTCGCCCGATACGACGGCTTCGTTTTCGTGGTGGCCGAATACAACAGCTCGGTCACGGGTGTGCTGAAGAATGCACTCGACCAAGCCTATAAGGAGTGGGGACGGAAGCCGTTCACTGCCATTGGTTACGGCGGGGCCGGAGCGGCGCGGGCGATTGAGCATCTACGTCAAATCACGAGTGCGCTGCGAATGGTTTCGACCGCCGCCACCGTCAACATTGGTGGTGCCGATTTCATGTTGACCTCCCCGATGGGTGCAAACAAGCCCATCGAAGACATCGAGGCACACCTGCTTGCCTCCACGAAGTCGGCTTTGGATGAACTCGTCTGGTGGGCCCACGCGACGATGGCGGCGAAAGCCGCTTAAAAGTTTATAGCGGCGCGACCCGAACGAGCTGGCGGCGTAGCGCTGGCCATCTGCGGCCATCGGGTAGACGGTGGATCAGCCATGCATCGCCTCTCGCACGCCGCGCGCTCGTCGAATGCCCAACCGCAACGGAGATCCCAATGTACGACCAATCCAAGCTATCCGAGTTGATCCGGTTCGCACGTGTAGATGCGGGCTCCATCGTCATTGACGTTTACCCAGGCGACGGCGACTGGACGCGCCTGTTCTCCGACGTCGTGGGGCCCGAAGGACGGGTCTTCAGCTTCGTGCCGACCGAAATCGCCGACTTAAAGAACGATCAGGTCGGCCGCATGCGGACGCTCGCGAAGGAGCCGGGCCGAGAGAACGTCGAAGCCGTCTCAGCGGACCTCGTCGCGATGCCGGAGGCCACGAAATCATCGGATGTCCTGTGGCTGCACCTGTTCTACCACGATCTCCACACTGCGCTGATCCGGGCCAGGGGCGCGACAGCGGCCCAATTCAATCGAGCTGTCTACGAGCGGCTGAAGCGCGGTGGGTCCTACGTCATCGTAGACCACGCCGCCGCCGTCGGGGCGGGCACGAGCGACGCCCAGTCGCTGCATCGGATTGAGCCTGCATCCGTTCGCGAGGAGGTGGAGGCGGCCGGCTTCGTGCTGGACGCGGAAAGCAGCATGCTCGCGAACAAGGACGATCCGCACTCGATCAAGGTGTTCGATCCGTCGATCAAGGGTGAGACCGATCGCTTCGTCTATCGGTTCGTGAAGCCCTGACAGGTCCCGGTGGCGACTTCATGTCGACCTCCCCAATTCCGCGCGGCCTGACCGCGCTCGACGACATCGACGAGGCGACGCTGGGCCGGCGCCCGCGCATGGGCCATGTCACCGCGCGCGAGGAGGTCATGAGCCTGCTGCGCCAGCTCAAGCTCCCGTTCGACGAGCGCGGCCGCCGCCGCGCCGCCAACCGGGCCGAGTGGTTCAATCAGGTCGACAAGCCGCTCGAAGTTCACGACATCCTCGGCAGCTAGGCGGCGAAGCGCCGGCGGCCAGCTTCGACGCAGCGCTTGATGCGCCGAAGCCTTCCCCTGTAAGCCTTGTCCTCCAGACTTCCGGATGGAGTGATCCCGATCGTGAGCAGCAGCGCGTTGATAGCGATCGATCTGGGTTGTCGGGGCGCTGCCGTCGGATTGGCGTTGCTGATCGCAGGCGTGTTGCTGCGCGACCGCAGGGACACGGCGGCGCGTCTGAGCGCCGCGCTGCTGATCGCCGTCGCGGCCTCCGCGATTTCCGAGGCGCCGGGATTTCCGCGGCCGTGGCCCTATTGGGCCCTGATCCTGGCCGCCCTGTCCAGCAGCGGGGCGGTCCTGCTCTGGCTCTGGGCGCGCGCGACCTTCGATGACGAATTCGTGCTGCGGCCCTGGCATGGCGCCTTGCTGGTCGCCATTGTCGGCACGCAATTGTTTGACCTCTGGCCCGCAAGAGGCGTGCTCAGAGGCGACCTCGATCGACCGCTGGCGTTGGTCTATCTCGGCCTCGCTCTCTTGGCTGCGGCGCAGACACTCGCGACATGGCGACTGGACCTGGTGGCCGGACGGCGGCGGTTGCGCGCCGTCGTACTGGTCGGCGCGGTGACCTACAGCGTCGCAGGGTTTTTTCAGGGCCTTTGGGCCGCCTCGGTTTCTGGCTCCTCCGTTTGGAGTCTCGCCAACGCGGTCGGGCTGTGGGTGCTGCTGAGCCTCAGTGGATGGAGCCTGTTTCAGGCGGCCAGAATGCAGCAGGCATCCGCCCTTCTGCCGACCACGCACAGGGTTCCGGGCGAGACCAGCGCTGTGGCACCTGGACAGGACATGCCCCCCGCAGTCGACCCGGAATTGTTGCGCCGGCTGCAACGGCTGATGACCGTGGAGCGCGCCTATCGGCGCGAAGGACTGACCATCGGCTCGTTGTCCGCCGAGCTCGGCGTTCAGGAATACCGGCTGCGGCAGTTGATCAATGAAGGGCTGGGGCACCGCAACTTCAATGCTTTCCTCAATCACTACCGGATTGAGGATGCCAGTACGGCCCTGGCCGATTCCGGACAAAAGCAGGTGCCGGTGCTGACGATCGCGATGGACGCCGGATTCCAGTCGATCGGCCCGTTCAACCGGGCCTTCAAGGCGGCCACCGACCTGACCCCCACCGAATTCCGGCGCCTTGCGCTCGCTAAGCAGGCGTCCCGGCCGGGCAAACCGGATGATGACCCAGGAATCGGCCAGCCGGGCTGAGGAATCGGCCAGCCGAATTCCGGACCCGGCGAGAGCGCACGGAAAATATCGGATAGATTCTCCCGCGGCTGTGGTCATGGCGGAGACGTCGGGATGAAACGCATCGCATCGATATGGACGGTTGCCATCGCGCTTTGCCTATCGGGCGCGGCGCTCGCCGATGACCTCGCGGCGCCGGGCGATGCCAAAAGTCTGGGATTCTCGGCCGCGCGCCTGGCGCGGATCGCGCCCTGGTACGAAGCGCGCTTCGCTTCCTTCCCGCCGTCGGACGGCCTCCTTCCTGGCGCAGTCGTCGCCATCGCCAAGGGCGGCAAGCTGGCCTATCTGCAGGCCATCGGATTTCAGGACCGCGCCAAGACTGTCCCGATGAAGACGAATTCGATCTTCTGGATCGCCTCGATGACCAAGCCGGTGACAAGTGTCGCCGCGATGATCCTGGTCGATGACGGCAAGCTCGAGCTCGACGCATCAGTCGGCCGTTATCTGCCCGAGCTCGCGGATATGCGGGTCGCGACGATCGACCTAGCCACTGGCAAGGCCGGGCTCGATCCGCCCAAACGCCCGATGACGGTCCGGGACCTGCTGCGCCATACGTCCGGTCTGATTTATCCGGAAATGGATTTTGCCTATCCGGAACGCGGCCTTTCAAACGCAACCGCCGAATTCGCGATCCACGCGATCCACGCGATCTATGGCTGGAAGGTCTTTGGCTGGAATGGCGCGTACCGACGCGACAAGACGCTGGCGGATTTCGTGTCCAGCCTGGCTGGCCTGCCGCTCGCCCATCAACCCGGCGAGGTCCATGAATATGGCTGGAGCGCCGACGTGCTGGGCCGGGTCGTCGAAGTGGCGTCCGGACAGCCGCTCGACCAGTTCATGCAGAGTCGCATCTTCGCGCCGCTGCATATGGTCGACACCGGCTTTTACGTGCCGAAGGACAAGCTCGACCGTCTGGTCGATTCTCCGATGCCGGAACGGCCGCCGATCTGGGACGTCACGACGCCAGCAAAACTGTTTTCCGGCGGCGGCGGCCTGGTGTCGACCGCGCCCGACTACCTCCGCTTCTCCCAAATGCTTCTCAATGACGGCGAGCTTGATGGCGTACGCGTGCTCAGCGCGCAGGCGGTGAAAGCGATGACGACGCCCGCATTGTCGCCGGATGTCAGAATCTTTGGCGGAGACGAGGTTGGCGGCCGCGCCGGAACAAGCTTCGGACTTGGCTTCGGCATCCGCACCAATCCTGTCTACAGCTGGATTCCGGGCGCGCCCGGAAGCTTTTCCTGGGCCGGACTGTGGGGCACCTATTTCTGGATCGATCCGGCGGAGAAATTGATCGGCCTCCAGATGGTCCAGGCGACGCCCGGCAGCAAAGGGCGCGGCGCGGTGATGTATGCCGGGATCAATCATCTCACCTATGGCGCATTGACGATTCCCGAGCCGCCCGCTTCCGCGGCGCCGGCGGGTGTAAGCCCGGAAGCGCTCGCCGATTATGTCGGGACCTATGACTTCGGCTCCTCGGTGAGCTCGCGCGACCGGCAAGGCCTGGCCGACGGCAAGAACGGATGGCTTGGCATCGAGTCCTTCGTCGCCATGGAGCCGGAAGGCCTGAGGATCAACAAGCCGACATCAGGCGCCCCCGCGACCAGAGCCGGCGTGATGGTGGGCGATCTCATCACGCAACTCGATGATACGCCGTTGAAGGGCCTTACGCTCACTGAGGCGCTGGCGAGGCTGCGAGGGCCGGCCGGCACGACGATCAGGATTAAAATCGTCCGCGAGGGCCAGGACAACGCAACCGATCTCAGCGTCGTGAGAGCTGCCCGCCGCGCCAATGCGGTCCAGCTTCAGGTTCGCTTCGCGCAAGGCAAGCTGGTTGCGGAGGCGGTGGGGGCCTGGCCGATCCTCGAATTCGAGAAAGGCAAGGCGACGCCACTGGTGGCGACATCGAGCAATGAATTCACGGTCGACGACGAAGATCATACAAGGATCGCGTTCGTCAGAGATGCGGCGGGCAAAGTCTCTGGGCTCATCCTGAATTCCGGGCCTTGGGAGCAGAAGGCGGCGATGATCGCGTCAGATTTGATCCACTAGTTCGGCTTCAGCACCGTCATCCTGAACGGGGCGCCGCCGCTAGATGGCCCGCGTGGCGGTGGTCACTTGCTATTTAAAGACCGATTGGTCTATATATCAGCAATGAGACACCAAGCCCCAGTGCAATTACCCCGTGGCCGCCCCCGAAGTTTCGACGCGGAAGCCGCTGTCGAACGCGCGATGGGCGTATTCTGGTCGCGCGGCTATCACGCCACGGCGCTCCCGGACCTCCTGCGTGCGACGAAGCTCTCGCGTGGCAGCCTTTATGCCGCGTTCGGTGACAAGCACTCGCTCTTCCTGCGCGCGCTCGATCGCTACATTGCCATTGCCTTGGCGCGGATGGATATCGAACTCGACCACCGCAGAGAGCCGGTCGACGGCCTGCGGGCCTATCTTGCCGGCTATGTTGACCGCAACAGCGGTGCCAATGGTCGGCGGGGATGCCTGCTGGTAGCCACAGCCATGGAACTGGCTGGCCGTGATGCTGACGTTGATCGTCGCATCGGGAGCTTTTTCAGAGACATGGAGGCTCGGGTGGCTGGTGCACTTTCCCGTGCGAAGGCAGCGGGCAGATTGGCCGATGGTGTCGAGCCTTCGAGTGCTGCGCGCATTCTCGTCTGTTTCGTCGAGGGCCTGCGGGTGGTCGGTAAAACGGCACCGACACGGATCATTTCGCAAGCCACCGTTGACGCTTTTCTCGACCGCTTCATCAGGTAGACAAACTATGGACGCCTCCGCTGTTGGCGCGTCTATATCTGGACCGAATGGTCTTGAAAGGAAGAATGCCATGTCTCCGATCCAGATCGTCTGCGCGGTGGCCGTCCCCTTGCTCTGGGGTTATCAGTTCGTGGCCATCAAGGTGGGCGTTATGGAGTTTCCGCCTCTGTTCTTCCTCGGACTGCGCTTCCTGGCCATCGCGCTGCTGCTTATTCCGTTCGTCAAAAGGCCGACACGTCAACAGTTCGGCCCTGTCGCAGCTATTTCGGTTTTCCTTGGTGGACTAAACTTCGGGCTGTTCTATGTTGGCCTTGGGCTCGGCTCGGGAAGCATATCGGCCGTCGCATATCAACTCGCTCCGCCCTTCACCGTCCTGCTGGCGTGGCCGCTGCTCGCGGAGAGGCCGTCTCTCACGACGTCCGCCGGTGTGGTGCTTGCATTCGTCGGCGTGGTCGTGTTGGCAGCGGGGCCTGGCCTGTCGGCAAACGCGCTTCCGTTGCTGCTTGTGGTCGGGGCAGCCTTCGCGTTCGCGGTGTCCAACGTCTTGACGAAGCGCTACGGCCCTTTTGATCCCCTGATGTTGATGGGGTGGTTGTCGCTGCTCACGGTGCCGCAGGTCATGTTGATGTCGTTGCTGCTTGAACATGGACAACTGGCGAGCCTTATCACGGCGGATGAACGTGGTTGGCTGGCACTCGCCTACACAATTTTCATCGGAGGAATCGTCGGGTTTGGCCTTTGGTTCTGGCTGATCGGGCGTTGCTCCATGGGCCGCGTCGCACCCTTCGGCCTGCTGCTTCCGGTGTTCGCCCTGATGTCGAGCGTCTTGTTCCTTGGCGACCCTATGACCCCCAAGCTGATCGTCGGTGGGCTGCTCGCGATCTCGGGCGTCGCCATGACGCAAGTGAGACCAAGTGCTCGAGCAAATTTGACTTAGGGGTCGCGTCACGGCGACTTCCGAGTTTGGCCCATCGCTTCATTTCGCTGCTGCACAGCGACCGAGTCGTGTCAGGAGCAAAGCAGACTCCAACATCGATGCGTCATGCCGCCAAGTTTATGAGTTCGGCGTCAGCACCGTCATCCTGAACGGCCCGCCATTGGCGGCGGCGTGCGCCACCGCGTCATTGGCGTGGTCGAGGTCGAATGTCGTCACCTCGAACTGATCGAGTTGCAACAGTCCTGCCCGGATCAGATTGACCATGCCGAAGGTCGCCTCCGGCGGACACATCCAGACGCCGTGGATGGTGATGCATTGGCGCATGATCCAGGGGTAGGGCAGGTCGAGCCCGGCGCCGCCCAGCATCCCGACACCGCCCATCAGCACGACGCGTCCATAAGGCCGCACCGCCATCACGGCGGCGCGCACCGTCGTGGTCGTGACCGACGGCGGCATCAGGTCGAGTACGAGGTCGATCGGGCCGGGGGCCGCCTGCCGCATGCGCTGCCGATCATCCTCTTCGTTACCGCTGAGTTCCACGGGACGAACGCGCGGGCCGAAACGCCGGACAAGATCGGCCAACATCTTTTCGTTGCGGCCGGGCGCGACCACGCAGGCCGCTCCCATCGCAAGCGCGACCGCGACCGCCGCGCTGCCGAAATGCCCCGTCGCGCCGGAGACCAGCACCGTTTCGCCGGGTTGCAATCGCGCCGCGAGGAAGCCGCCATACGGCACGAGGCAGGCGTTGAGCGCGCACCAGGCTGGCGCGTCGGCGGCGTCGATTGCGCCGATCCGCTTGACGTTCTCGGTCGGCAGCAAGGTCTGCTCGGCGAACGAGCCGTGGCGGAAGTGCCGCTGCAATTTGAGGCCGCCTTCGCCGCGCGCGCTCCAGCCCTGCAGCGTGATGTCGGGCGAGATGCTGTCGTCACGCGAGCGGAAGGTCGGATCGCAGAACACCCAGTCGCCGACGGCCAGATGGGTCGCGTCGGGACCCGTGGCACGCACCCGCCCGATGCCGCCGGGGCCGGGCACTGCCGGCAGCTCGAGCAGATATTTGCGTGCGCCGCTGAACACCTCGTCGGTGTAGGACAGCACCGGCGCCGCCATCACGTCGACGATGACCTCACCCGTGCCGATGCGAGGGGCGGGCACGTCCTCGATCGCGAGCGCCGAACCGAATGACTTCAAGACTGCTGCTTTCATGGGTCTCATCCCTGGTTGAGACCAGATGATCGTCAGCGCGGTTGCGGTCAGCAAGACCTGGTATTATCCTAGGATTACCGGACCCACGTTTGATGGCAGGATCGCGATGGCGGGCGCGCAGCAAAGCGAGCTTCATACTGAACTTGGCGATTTCCTCCGCTCGCGACGGCAGAAACTGACGCCGAAGCAGATGGGCATCGCCGCAGGCCGGCGCCGGCGCACGCCGGGCCTGCGCCGCGAGGAAGTCGCCGAGCTCGCCGGCATCGGCGTCGACTGGTACATCCGGCTCGAGCAGGGCCGCTCGGTCAGCCCCTCCGTCACCACGATCGACGCATTGGCGCGGGCGCTGCGCCTGAGCAAGGCCGAGCATGCCCATCTGCGCGCGCTGACCCGCGACGGCGATCGCCGGCCGTTCGCGCCGGAGGTTGTCCCGCCGGCGATCTGGCGCACCGTCGAGAGCCTGAACCAGCCGGCCTATGTCACAGGCCGGCGCTGGGACGTTCTTGTCTGGAACGCAGCCGCCGAGGACATCTTTGGCTTTGGCAAGCTGCCGGAGGCGGATCGCAACGTGCTGATCTGTGTGCTGGCCAACCCGGCGACACGGCGTCTGTTCGGCGCCGGCTGGGCCGACGAGGCGCGGCGGATGGTGGCCCAGTTCCGCGCCACCCACGACCTCTGGGCCGGGGATCCGGCGTTCCGCGAGCTTTTGGCGCGCTTGCGAGCCGGCTGCCCGGAATTCGAGGGCTGGTGGGGGGCGCACGATGTCCGCAGCGTCAGCGCCGGGTACAAGCTCATAAAGCATCCCCGGCGTGGCCAGCTCCGGCTGGAATATGCCAGCTTCCAGGCCAACGACGATCCGGCACTGAAGCTCGTCATTTATACCGAAGCTCCGGCAAAACCCGTAGTCGCACGGTGATTTCCGTCACGGAGTTGTCAAAAAAGCGGAACAAAGCTGCCCCCGCCAGGGTTTTCCCTCTACTTTTAGCGACAGGTCGAACCCAGCGTTGAGAGCCTGCGTCGTAGGTTCCAGGAGGTACGATTTTCCGGAAACGTGTGCGATTGCACAATGTATGGGTGCATCGCACAATGAACATGCTGCGGAATCACAACATTTAGACTTCCTGTCACGTCGGCGTGACATATATGCTGAAGAAGGAGACCGAAGAGTCTCCGGGCGAAAAATAGCCCTTGGTTGGCGGGCGCCTTGAGGACGTCATGAAACGTGGAATTGCCGTTCTGCTTTCTCTCTCCGTGGTGGTCACTGCCGCGTACTTCACCGCGAGCAAGTGGGCGATCCGTCACGAGACCTTCACATTCAAGGATCCGACTCGCGATGAGCGCGTGGTCGCGGTCGACGTGGCGGTGCGCCGCGATAAGGTGATGCAGGCCGACGCCGGCATGATCACGCTGCCGGTGGCGATCCTCAATCATGGCAATACCGTCAAATTCACCGAATATTCCTTCCTCGCGAACGTGTTCGCGGCGCGCGGCTATCTGGCGGTCAGCATCCAGAACGACTTGCCCTCGGATGGGCCGATGGTGACCAAGGTCGGCGAGATCTTTGTCGGCCGTTTGCCGCAGTATCAGCGCGGCATCACCAACATCAAATTCGCCATCGAAGAAATGAAGAAGGTCGAGCCGAACGCGGACTACAGCAAGCTGACGATGGTCGGCCATTCGAATGGCGGCGACATCGCGATGTATTTCGCCAAGCAGTATCCGGACGAGATCAAGAAGGTTGTGACGCTCGACAATCTGCGCGTGCCGTTCATGACCGACGGCAAGTTCAAGATCCTGTCGTTCCGCTCCCACGACTCGCAGTTCAAGCCCGATCCCGGCGTCGTGCCGGACGCGGAGGAATGCGAGAAGGCGGGTATCACCGTCGTGAACACCAACTTCCAGCATAACGACATGCGCGACACCGGCCCGGACGCTGCCAAGAACTCGATCCAGGCCATGCTCGATAAATTCCTCGCCGACACCGACAGCGATGTCGCGCCGGTCGACACCAGGAACGCGCCGCCGAAGATTTTGGAGCCGGGTCCGGTTTCGCTCTACGTGCCGGTCGAGAAGCCGCAGACCTTGACCGAGAAGGTCAAGAAGGCGCTGACCGTGAAGAAGACCGAGAAGGATCCATCCTCGGCGACGAATTGATTTTGGCTGCCCGGCGTCGGTCCGGGCAGGTCCGCCGGTTGCATTGACCAATCCGATATCCCGGCCCACATAAGGCTTGCTGAAACAAGCGAGCAGTGATGGCTGGCGAGCCAACCAAACCAACATCGGGAAACAGCGGGCGCGCGGCGGATGCGCCTGACGCGCGCAAGGCCGGTGCGTTACCGGAGGCGCGGACGTCGACGGCTGACGACATCGCCGCGTTCGTGGCGAAGGCGCACGCGATGTCGCCGCACCGTGCCGGCGCGCGCGGCAGGCTGGTGTTTGCGCTCGACGCCACCATGAGCCGGCAGCCGACCTGGGACATGGCGTGCGCGCTGCAGGCGGACATGTTTCGCGAGGCCGCCTCGCTCGGCAGCCTCGATATCCGTCTCGTCTACTATCGCGGCTTCAACGAGTGCCGTGCGACAGGGTGGATTTCCGATAGCGCGCAGCTGGCGAAGCTGATGGGCAAGATCGACTGCCAGGGCGGCAATACCCAGATCGGCAAGGTGCTGTCGGAGGCGCGACGCGAAGCAGTCGCCGCCGGCGTGCGCGCGGTGGTGTTCGTCGGCGATGCGATGGAGGAACGCCTCGACGACCTCTGCACCAAGGCCGGTGAACTGGGCCTGCTCAAGGTCCCGGTTTTCATGTTCCAGGAGGGCGAGGACGCGGTCGCCGAGCAGGCATTTCGCGAGATCGCGCGCCTGACCGGCGGGGCATGGTGCAGGTTCGATCCCGGCGCCTCAGCCCAGCTCCGCGAGCTGCTGCGCGCTGCCGCGGCCTACGCCGCCGGCGGTCGTGACGCGCTCCTGCAACTGGCGAAGAGCACGCGCGGCGCGGCCACGCTGATCGGCCAGATGAAATAAGCGGTGCGCTACGTCACGCGGCGGGCGACGTCGCGACTTTCGCAAGCGCCCTCAGCATTCCTGACATGTTGGCCGCCACGGTCTTGGTCTGCTCCGTGATGCCGTGCCGCTGCGCAAGCCAAGCGGGGTCATTGTAGGAAAGCCAGGTGTCGCCGGCTTCATCCTGCCAGACCAGCGCCTTCAACGGCAAGTCGATGCCGATCGTCTGCGCTGCTTGCATCAGCGGCGTGCCGCCCTTGGCGTTGCCGAAGATCAGCACCGCGGTGGGGCGGAGCGCAAGGCCGACGCTGGCCGCGCCCGCGGCATGATCGATCTGCGCGAACACGGTGAGCCCGCTCGCCTGCAACTCGGCCTTCAGCCGATCAGTGGTTTCGTTCGGCCCGAAGCTGCTGCGCAGGCTGACCAGTCCCTCAACTGCCATAGCGTTCTCCCTCGGCTCCCGTCCCGCAGGCAACCTGGAGCAATTGTCGCACCGCAAGACTTCACGCTGCGGCGAGGCGAAGCTTCGCATGCTTTTTATCTCCGGGACGCCTATATTCCGCGCATGCCAACCCTGATCGTCGGCGTCGTCGCCGTTGTCGTCATTTATTCCGCGCTGCAGATGTTTCGTGCGGCCAATCCGGCTGCGCTTGCGCGCATGGTCAAGATCGGGGGCGGCGTGCTCGCGCTCGCGGTCGCAGCCTTCACCGGCGTCAAGGGCGAGCTTGCGGTCGCCATTCCGCTCGGCATCTTCGGCGCGGGATTGCTCGGCTGGTCGCCGTTCGGGAGTACAGGCTTTCCCAATCTCGGCGGCATCTTCGGCGGCGCGCAGCGTTCGTCGGGACAGAGCTCGCGGGTGCGCTCGCAATATCTCGACATGAGCCTCGATCACAAGAGCGGCGTGCTCAAGGGCCAGATCGTGGACGGGCCGAACGCCGGGCGGATGCTCGACGAGTTCGATCTGCCGCTATTGCTGGCGATGGTCCCGAGCTTCGATGCCGAGAGCGTCGCGCTACTTGAAAGCTATCTGGACCGCCGGTTTCCCGCCTGGCGTCAGGACGCGCAGGGCGACCGGGCAGGGGGGCAACGCCGTACGACGGCGACCGGCAAAATGACTGATGAGGAGGCCTATCAGATCCTTGGCCTGCAACCGGGAGCGACCCGCGACGAGATCGGCCGCGCCCACCGCGCCCTCATGAAGAAACTGCATCCCGACCAGGGGGGGTCGACGTACCTCGCTGCCCGGGTAAACGAGGCCAAGGATACTCTGCTTCGCACGCATCTCTAACTCGCTCCGCAACGCCACATACGCCACAAGCCGAGAGCTGCTTCCGTCTCTGATCGAACGCCCGGTGTCGCCTGCCGTTGTCCGGCATGGTCGATCGTCCCTTGGTGAAAACTTAACCGTAAAAGCTTGACGAGAAGTTTTCGCCGGCGCGCGACGCACGGCGACGGCTGATCAATTTTCTGGACCGTGCGCCAAAAGCAACAAGGCCGGCGCTTGCGGCGCCGGCCTTGTTGTATTGAGATCTTGATTTCAGATGATGTGGAAGCTCAGTTGCGAACGGTGATGCAGGAGATGTCGGCGCGCTTCAGCGCCTTGCATACCGCTTCGGCCTGGTCGCGCTCGAGGCCGGCGAAGCGGGCGCGGTAGAGCCTGCGATCGCCCTTGGAGACCACCGGCTCGGTGAACGGATCGGCCTTGCTGAGCAGGCCGCGGGCCGAATTGCGGGCGAGGTCGATGCGCTGCTTGGCCTGGTCCTCGGACTCCAGTGCGCCGACCTGAATGATCCAGCCGGTATGGGCGCCGGCCGCAGCCGACCTGATTGCGGTGTCCTGCTGGACGACGGGCTGGCTACGGGCGGGTTCGATCGACGCCATGGCCTGCGATGTGGCCGGCGCGGGCGCCTGCACGGCCGAGGCCGGCAGCACGCCGAGGATGCCCTTGCCGGTGCCGAAATTGGCCGGCTGCGGCGGCATCTCAGGCCTGGAGGTCTCGGTGGCCCGCGCCATCATCGCATTGGAGGTCTCGGCGACTTCGGCGCGTGGCGGGATGGTGTTGGTGATCGGCGGCGCCGACTGCGCCGGGCCGGCGGCGGCGAGCCTGATCTGGCCGGCCTTGACCTGCACGGTCTTCACCTTGACCGGCTTCATCGGCTCAGCCGAGCCTGGGATCGCTGCGATCGGCTGGGTCTGGATCACGCCTGAGGTCAACGGCGCCGGTTCGGGCTTGGCCTGCGGCTCCGGCCTTGCGGGCAGAGGCGGCAGGGAGGCGGCGGCCGCCGCGATCAGCGAGGGCTTGTTGGCCGGGCGCGGCGCCGGGGCCGGCATGGCGGCCACGGCGGGTTCGGACGCGGCGGCCATGCTGTCGGACGCGCGCGGAGCGTCGTCGGCGTCGGCGACTTCGACGTTCGCGTCAGCCGGGTTGCGCTCGGTGATCGCGATAGCGGTGCGGGTCGTCGCGCCCTTGACGATATTCTCTGCGAGCAAATTGCGCATGATGGCGTCGCGCGAACCGCCGCTGCGGCCGCCGAGCACCACGCCGACCAGGAAGCGGTTGCCGCGGTGGATCGAGGTCACGAGGTTGAAGCCGGAGGCGCGGGTGTAGCCGGTCTTGATGCCGTCGACGCCCTCGACGCTGCCGAGCAGATGATTGTGGCCGGTGATGGTGTGGCCGCGGAAATTGAAAGCCGTGGTCGAGAAGTAGCGATAGTAGCGCGGGAAGCGATCCTGGAGCGCGCGGCCCAGTGTCGACTGGTCGCGCGCCGTCGTCAGTTGCTCGTCGTTGGGCAGGCCTGAGGCGTTGCGATAGACGGTCTTGCTCATGCCGAGCGCGCGCGCCTTGCGCGTCATCATCCTGGCGAAGTCGTCCTCGTTGCCGCCGATCGCCTCTGAAATCACCACCGCGGCGTCGTTGGCCGAGCGGGTGATGAGGCCCTTGATGGCGTCTTCGACCCTGATGGTCTGGCCGGGCCGCAGGCCGAGCTTGGTCGGATCCTGTTCGGAGGCATGCTCGGAGACCGGCATCTCGGTGTCGAGCTTGATCTTGCCGGCATCGAGACGCTCGAACAGCAGATAGAGCGTCATCATCTTGGTGAGCGAGGCGGGGTGGCGCAGGCCGTCGGGATTGCTGGAGGTCAGCACCGCGCCGGAATTGCCGTCGACGATGATCGACGCGAATTGCGGGCTGTAGCTCTCGCGCGCCTCTTCGCTGTGATGATGGCGGGCGTAGTGGCGCCGGTAACGGCGCGCCTCGGCGCTGTCACTGGTGATCAGGATCGCTGTGGTGAGGGTAACGAGCCCGAGAACGCCAACTCGCAACGCGCGCGAGGAAGCCAAGGTTGTGCGAAGCATTTACTTCCCCGTCCCAATTTCTATCTAGATCACCGGCTCGTGAGGCGAAATTGTGCCCGACGGCCGCCGATCCTTGCCTGCGCAACATACCGGTCCGGGCAGAATGCTCGGGCCGCGGTGGCCACTCAGGTCGCTGTTCTAGCTAAGGTGCTGTTCACAAACAGTTTTCAGGCTGCCTGTCGGAAGACGAACAAAGTCCAAGAAAGTCCAGGAATCAGGGTAGGCGGGCCAAGTTTCTAAAAGATTAAGCAACCGTTGCGTAGTCCCCGGGGGTTTATCGCAAATGGTCGAAATCGGCCCGCAACGGCCAGGTTGATTGTGCATTGCACAATTCTTCTTGACTATTTTGTGCAGTGCACTATTCTATTGGTGTCAGGGGGCCGGGAGCTTCCCGGCAATGGGAACGCACACGTTCAAGAGTCTGGGAAAAGGAAATCTCCATTATGGTCAAGATTGAAGACATTCAGAGCTACGGCAAAGAGCACATGGAATCGGTGACCGCTTCCGCAAGCAACCTGCAGAGCGGCGTCCAGGCGATCGCCACCGCCTACGGCGACTACGCCAAGAAGTCCTTCGAGGACACCAAGTCATTCGTCGAGAAGCTGTCCGGCGTGAAGTCGATCGACAAGGTGCTCGAGGCGCAGACCGAGTTCGTGCGCGCCTCCTACGAGACCTTCGTTGCGGAAACACAGAAGATCGCCGGCCTCTACAGCGATTGCGCCAAGCAGACCTTCAAGCCCTATGAAGGCCTGGTCTCCAAGTTTACGCCGGCGGCCTCGCACTGATCACTGCCGCAAGGCACTGACGACAAAAGGCACTGACGACAAAATAAAAGCCCGGCTGGTTTAGCCGGGCTTTTTTGTGAGGTGTGTTGCGGTGCTACTTCGCCACGCGCAGCTTGCTGAGAGCCGTTCCGATCGTGTTGAACGTCGTCACGATCTGGCTCGAACTGGTCAGCATGTAGAACTTGTCGGGGCTGCTCGCACAGTTCTGTAGCACGGTCGAGGTGGGGTCCTGGGGCGAGTCCGTGTTCACCTGGATCGTGTAGATCGTGTACATCGGATTGCCGTTGGTATCCTTCGCATTCTGCAGATTCTGGCACATCAGCGCCTGCCGGACGTCGATCGGATTGCCGTTCGCCTGCGAGCTGCCGTCGCCGTAAGCGGGCCAGCGGTCTTCCGTGTTCAGGCCGTCCGACAACAGGATGATGACCCGGTTGTACGTGGTGTTGGAATCCTCCGCCGGCGTGTTGAGCGGGCCGTTCGGCAGCAGCGACTGCCACCCCCACGCCAATCCGACCGCCTGGTCGGTGCCGCCGGTCGGCTGCATCGCGTTGACTGCGGTCTTCAGCGCGCTCCAATTGTAGCTCAGCGGAATGATCGGCTCGAGCGGCGTCGAGGCGCTGCTGCTGCAATAGGACGAGTTGTTCTCGTAATACTCGTTGGCCGGAAACTGCGTCGTGACATCGTGTGTGTCCGGCAGCACGCCTGTTGCATCGTTGGGCTGGGTGCGGTCGGTGATGCAGCCGGTCCAGTTGGTGATGGGATTGGTGGACGCCTGCTGCCAGTTGTTCGTCACCGTGGGCGTCGGATTGGCTGCCGTATACTGGTTGCTTGTCCAACCAACAACGGCGCTCACTCGGGGCTGGTACGTGTTGTGTGCGGTGTCGTTCGGTCCGGGCTGCGTCCAGTCGTGGGTATAGATATATCCGGAGCACGATTTGACGCCGCCGGTGGTGCTGCAGCCGCAACCAGTGACGGGCAGACCGAGCGAATTCAACGGGCAGCTACAATTGTTGTTTCCCGTGCAAAATACCTGGGCGGTGGTGCCGACCTGCGTGCTGACCCAGCAGCCATTGTACAGCGTGTGGGAATTGTAATCGACGCTCGGGCAGACGTAGCCCTTATAGGTGCCGCTCGACGGAACCGTCGACGCGGACTGGGTGCTGGTCGGGCTCTGCTGGCAGGTGAAGCCGCCGCTGCTGTTGGTCCACGGGCATCTCGCGCCTGGTCCCACCGCATGCCAGTTGATCGGAAGCCCCGCCTGGAGGCTGTTACTGGAGCCACTGGTGACGGCATTGGCAGGCTGGGTGGTCGGCGGATTCAGCCAGTCGGTCCAGTCGATGTAGCTCTGGGTGTAGTTCGAGGCGCCGACATTGACGACCTTGGCGAACGGGATGACGGAGATATAGACGTCGCCGTTGGTCTTGCTGAGCGCACTGAGCTGGTCGATCAGGCCGCCGGATCCGGCCACTGCGTTGCGCAGCGCGGTGATCTTGCCGTTCTGGGCCATCGATCCCGTGTTGTCGAGGACCAGCGCGACGCGCATCTTGGCGTTGCCCCAGGTCGAGGTCGAGCTGCTGTTGAAACTGATGTTCGGGGAGTAGCCCGCAAATTTCAGGAAATCGGTTTTCACGGAGCCGGACCCTGTGACCAGGATGGTCGAGGTGCTCGAGCTAGAGGCCGCCGTGTAGGTTGCGTTGACCGTGACCGACGACTTGGCATCTGTGTTGGTGTAGAGCGCGGTAAAATAGGCCTGCGCCTTGGCAGTGACCTGCGAGGTCGTGATGGTGCCGCTGCTCAGGTCCTTTGCGACCATCAGCGCGGTGGAATCCAGCGCCGCCTGCATCGAGGAGCGGGCGCTGTTGGCGCGGGAGTAGTCGATTGCCACACCCACGAAGCAGACGATAGGCACGGCTGCGACGGCAAACATGGCTGCGACGTTACCGTCGGTTACCGCGGAGAACCGGGCGGCGGCGGCGCGGATGCGACTGAGAAAAGCTGTTACAAGCATGATGCTCTCGTCGAAATGAATTGAGGGCGTCATCTCTACGCACGCCGCTAAACAGATGATGAATCCCGGCATCGAAACCGGGCAGGGCCCGCCGCTGGCGATGAAAAGTAGGGCAAAAGCCGCCGATACCCTCAATGCCCGCTAAATCGGTTAGCGGACTCCTTTGTCAAACCCGGCAGAAATGATTAACCTTGCCGGGATTGCCGCGCCGGGAATCGGTCCGGTTTGGGTCCGGGTACGTGCGGAGCTTCTCTGCTTGCGGCACGGCGCCGGCGGCCCCATATTCGTGGGGCCGATCCAGCCGCTGGATCGGACCGGGAGCGGCAATCTGGAAAGCGTTGCTGGGAGTTCCGCTATGGCTACTGCGGCAATGATGGCCGCTGCGGCAATTGCGAAACACCCCCGATACGCCAACCGGTTTCCCCTGGGGAATTCGAACGCTGAGCCATGCTGCAATCCACGTCCACAGCCTTTTCGTCTGAGTTGATTTCGTCCAGGCCGGCGGCATCAGCCGCGCGCGCCCCGAGCATGAGCGGCGACGAGAACCGCAATGGCGGGGCCGGCGGCCCGTCGAGTTCGGTCATCACCAAGGTCAAGCCGAAGACCAAGCGTCCGAACCTGTATCGCGTCCTGATCCTGAACGACGACTACACGCCGATGGAGTTCGTCGTTCACGTGTTGGAGAGGTTCTTCCAGAAGGACGCGGAGGCGGCCAACAAGATCATGCTCCACGTTCACCATCACGGGATCGGTGAGTGCGGCGTGTTCACCTACGAGATCGCCGAGACCAAGGTGACGCAGGTGATGGATTTCGCGCGCAAGCACCAGCACCCGCTGCAATGTGTGATGGAAAAGAAGTAGTTCGCCGGTAACGGCTGGCCCGCCGGAAACCGGAACGGGTCTTGCATTCTCAACGGGTGCGACGCCGTCACTTGCCATGACGCCGGCGACGGACATCCCCGCATGATTGCGGGGCCCGGTTGAGCGACTCAGTTATGCCGGAATTTAGAGGGAAACTAGACCGTTTTCGAGCGAAGTGGATGCCGGTTCGCGCTGGGAAAACGCGTCAAAACAAGAATCTAGAGCCCCGTTCCGATTCAATCGGAGCGGAAACGGCTCTAGGATATGATCCGGAAAAATGCGTAGCGATTTTCCGAAAAGATCATGCTCAATCAAGCTGTCGGAACCGGCCCTTTCGCCACGATCCGACGTAACTATATCAAGGGGCATGACAAAGGTTGTTGTTGCCTGACCGGGTAATGGCGATCATGATGGCCGGGGGCCTTAGAGGACGCGAATGCCAACTTTTTCCCAAAGCCTTGAACAATCCCTGCATCGTGCATTGGCGATCGCAAACGAGCGTCACCATCAATACGCGACGCTCGAACACCTTCTGCTGTCGCTGATTGACGACTCGGATGCGGCCGCGGTGATGCGGGCCTGCAGCGTCGATCTCGACAAGCTGAGGACCAGTCTTGTCAATTATCTCGAGACCGAATTCGAGAACCTCGTAACCGACGGCGCCGACGACGCCAAGCCGACGGCCGGGTTCCAGCGCGTGATCCAGCGCGCGGTGATCCATGTGCAGTCGTCCGGTCGCGAGGAAGTGACCGGCGCCAACGTGCTGATCGCGATCTTCGCGGAGCGCGAGAGCCACGCGGCGTATTTCCTGCAGGAGCAGGACATGACGCGCTACGACGCCGTCAATTACATCAGCCATGGTATCGCCAAGCGCCCCGGCGTGTCCGAGGCGCGGCCGGTGCGCGGCGTCGACGAGGAAACTGAGACCAAGGGCAACGAGGACGCCAAGAAGAAGGGCGAGGCGCTCGATACCTATTGCGTCAATCTCAACAAGAAGGCGCGTGACGGCAAGATCGATCCGGTGATCGGCCGCAACGCCGAGATCAATCGCGCGATTCAGGTGCTGTGCCGCCGCCAGAAGAACAACCCGCTGTTCGTCGGTGAAGCCGGCGTCGGCAAGACCGCGATCGCGGAAGGCCTCGCCAAGCGGATCGTCGACAGTGAAGTGCCGGAGGTGCTGGCGGCCGCCACAGTGTTCTCGCTCGACATGGGCACGCTGCTCGCGGGCACCCGCTACCGCGGCGATTTCGAGGAGCGCCTCAAGCAGGTGCTGAAGGAGCTGGAGGCGCATCCGAACGCGATCCTGTTCATCGACGAGATCCACACCGTGATCGGCGCCGGCGCCACCTCCGGCGGTGCGATGGATGCTTCCAACCTGCTGAAGCCGGCGCTGGCGTCCGGCACGATTCGCTGCATGGGCTCGACCACCTACAAGGAGTACCGTCAGCACTTCGAGAAGGACCGCGCGCTGGTGCGGCGCTTCCAGAAGATCGACGTCAACGAGCCGACGGTGGAAGACGCGATTGCGATCCTCAAGGGCCTGAAGCCCTATTTCGAGGATTACCACCGGCTGAAATACACCAACGAGGCGATCGAGGCCGCGGTGCAGCTCTCCTCGCGCTATATCCACGACCGCAAGCTGCCCGACAAGGCGATCGACGTGATCGACGAGTCAGGTGCGGCGCAGATGCTGGTCGCCGAGAACAAGCGCAAGAAGACGATCGGCATCAAGGAGATCGAGACCACGATCGCGACCATGGCGCGGATCCCGCCCAAGAGCGTGTCGAAGGATGACGCCGAGGTGCTGAAGCATCTCGAGACGACCCTGAAGCGCACGGTGTTCGGCCAGGACAAGGCGATCGAGGCACTGGCTGCGTCGATCAAGCTGTCGCGGGCAGGCTTGCGCGAGCCGGAAAAGCCGATCGGCTCGTATCTGTTCTCGGGTCCGACGGGCGTCGGCAAGACCGAGGTGGCAAAGCAGCTCGCGGCCTCGCTTGGTGTCGAGCTGATCCGGTTCGACATGTCGGAATACATGGAGCGGCACACCGTGTCGCGCCTGATCGGCGCGCCTCCCGGCTATGTCGGCTTCGACCAGGGCGGCCTGCTCACCGATGGCGTCGACCAGCACCCGCATTGTGTGGTGCTGCTCGACGAGATCGAGAAGGCGCATCCCGATCTCTACAACGTGCTGCTGCAGATCATGGATCACGGCCGGCTGACCGACCACAACGGCAAGCAGGTCAACTTCCGCAACGTGATCCTGATCATGACCACCAATGCCGGCGCGGCTGATCTCGCACGCCAGGCCTTCGGCTTCACCCGGTCAAAACGGGAAGGTGACGACCACGAGGCGATCAACCGGCAGTTCGCGCCGGAATTCCGCAACCGGCTGGATGCGATCGTTTCGTTCGCCCATCTCAATGTCGACGTGATCGGCATGGTGGTCGAGAAGTTCGTGCTGCAGCTCGAGGCGCAGCTTGCCGACCGTGAGGTCACGATCGAGTTGTCCGAGCCCGCCAAGGCCTGGCTGATCGAGAACGGCTATGACGAGCAGATGGGCGCGCGTCCGATGTCGCGCATCATCCAGGAGCACATCAAGAAGCCGCTGGCCGACGAGGTGCTGTTCGGCCAGCTCAAGGGCGGCGGCCATGTCCGCGTTGTCCTGATCAAGGACGACGCGACAGCCAAGGACAAGATCGGCTTCGAGTTCGTCGAGGGTCCGGTGACGCCGAAGCCCGAGAAGCTTCCCGGCGGCGCCCGCAAGCGCAAGCCGAAGTCGGGCGGCGGCTCCAACGGCGGCGGCGGCTCCAAGGCGCCGCCATCGCGCGGTCCGCTGGTCAAGGCGTAACGCCCAGACGACGAGTGAAATCGAAAAGGCCGGCTGCAGAGCCGGCCTTTTTTCTTTGCGGCACGGAACGGCCGATCAGAGCATGATGCTCTCAGATCAAATCTTGCGCGCGGCGTCACTCGCCCTTCAGGCGCTGGCTCTCGTGGACCCGCACCCGTTCGGCGCCCTGGCTGCCTGCCGTTGACAGCCTCAGCATACTGAGCGCAGCGCCGACCACGGCAAAGCCGACGCCGACCATGAGCGAGATCCTGGTGCCGTCAGCCGGAAAGCGCGCCAGCAGCAACGCCACCAGCGACGCGCCGATCGTCTGTCCCAGCAGGCGTGCCGTTCCGAGCATTCCGCTGGCGCCGCCCGAGCGCTCGCGCGGGGCTGCGGCGATCATGGTGCGGTTGTTGGGGGTCTGGAACAAACCAAAACCCGCGCCGGCGAGCGCCATGCGCCAGATCACGTCGAACGGCGAGGCGGCGGCCGGCATCAGCGCCAATGTGCCCAGTCCCACCGCGAACACCAGCAACCCGATGCCGCCCAACAGGCCGGCCGGATAGCGCTCGACCAGCCAACCAGCAATCGGAGCTGCGAATCCGACCGCAATCGGCCACGGCGTGATCAGCAGGCCGATCTGCACCGCCGAATATCCGAAATGGCTCTCGAGATAAAACGGCATCGCGACAAAGGCCAGCATCTGGCCGCAGAAGGAGGCGATCGAGGTGCCGATCGATAGCGCGAAAATCGGAATCCGCAGCAGGTCGACCGGCAACAGCGGAGCGGCAAGGTGCGTCTGCCGCCGGACCAGCAACAGGCACGCGACCGCAGCGATGGCAAATTCGGAGAGACAGAGATACAGCGCCTCGCCATGGCCGGCGCTGTCGATCGCGGCGATGCCAAGCCCAAACGCAACGGCGCTGAGCCCGGCACTTTGCCAGTCGAAGGCGTGGACGGCCGGCCTGGTGTGCGGCAGATAGCGCAAGCCCAAAGCCAGTGTCACGATCCCGAGCGGGATGTTGATGGCGAACAGATAGGGCCATGTTCCGACCGCCAGGATGAACGAGGCGACGGTGGGGCCGACCGCGGCCGAGATGGCGACGACCAGCGCGTTGAGGCCGATGCCGCGGCCGAGCAAATCTCTCGGATAGGTGAAGCGGACCAGCGCGGCGTTGACGCTCAGGATTCCGGCGGCGCCAAATCCCTGCACGATGCGCGCCACCGTCAGCAGCGGCAAATTATGCGCCAGCGCGCAAAACACCGAAGCCAGCGTGAAGAGCAGCAGCCCCGCCAGATAGACGCGGCGATAGCCGATGATTTCGCCGAGGGACGACAGCGGCAGCAGCGAAATCGTGATCGCCAACTGATAGCCGTTGACGATCCAGATCGAAAACGCGGGGCTCGCGTCGAGATCCCGGGCGATGGTGGGGAGAGCAACATTGGCGATCGAGCCATCGATCACGGCCACCAGCAGGCCGAGCGCAATCGTGAAAATGGCCCAATTGCGTTGTGGCTGCGGCAGGCCGTCGGCGTGCTCGATCATCGCGGACGACATATCGTAAACTGGCCTTCGGTTCCTGCATTGGCGGAGCCTACCGCATGCTGGATTAGCCTGTCCTTTGCAACCCCCGAAAATGCCGGGCCGCCTGCGGGAACGGGGCTTCAGGTCGTAAATTTGGCAGCCGCGAGAACGCGCCCAGCTCAGCCTTCGCCGAGCAATTGCTTGATGCGGCGCTGCAGCTGCCGCTTCTTGATCTCGCTCCTGCGCAGGCGCTCGTCGAGATCGCTGACCGGGGCGTCCGATGTCATGATGCGGAAGGCGAGGCCGACCTTGTTGGCCTGGCGCCAGATCATCCGGGCCAGGAAGGAGCGGCCCTTGCGCGCGATGGTGAGGTTCATCTCCTCCGGCAGCCTCGCTGCCGTGTCGAATTCCACGCAGGCGCCGGTGTCGCTGATGTTGCGGACCACGCAATCCATCGTGGAGCCGTGCTCGTTGACGGCAGCAACGCCGCCATAGAGCACTTTGTCACGTGCGCCCTGGCGCCGGTCCTGCATCGGAAATCCTCCAAATCAACGGCGGGACTGTATCGGGATGCGGCGCGATGAGAAGGGCGTCGGTGGAACCGGTTGGGATTAAAGTAAATTGATTGCATCCCCCGCGCTGCGGATTCCGCGCCAGTTTTTGCGTCGCAAACGCGCCGCAAGGCCGCCACAAGCCCGCCGCCGCAAGTCCTTGGCCGATCAGTTCGGCAGCCGGCTCTGCCGCCAGTCGCGCGGCGACAGGCCGTAGTGCTCGCGGAACACCCGGCCGAAATGCGAGAGATCGTTAAAGCCCCACGCAAAGGCGATTTCGCTGACATGGCGATGCGCGTGGGCGGGCGAGGCGAGGTCCCGCTTGCAGTGTTCGAGCCGTTGCGCCAGCACGAAACGCTGGAACGAGGTCTGCTCGTCGGCAAACAGGCTGTTGACGTAGCGCGGCGAGATACGAAGCGCGGTGGCGGCTTCAGTAAGGCTCAGCTCCGGATTGGGCAGGTGCGCCAGCACATGCGCCTTCAGCCGGTACAGCAGCGCCGAGCGATGGGTCGACGACGGCAGCGCGCCGCTGCCGAGCCGCTCGCTCATCGCCATCGAGAGCAGGTCTGCGGCCTGATCGGAGAGGCGGATCGCATTGTCCTGGTCAAGCCTGTCGGCGACGTCCGAGAGCGCCGCGATGAACTGATAGGCGAGCCGCTCGACCGGGCGGTCCGGCGTGAAGGCGGTTGCCGTGAGGTTCTGGGTGCCGGCAAACCGCCGGTGCAGCATGTCGCGCGGCACCTGGAAAATGGTTTGCGTGAAGTCGTCCGTGAACCGCAATTCGTAGGGCCGCGTCGTGTCGTAGAACGCGAACTCGCCGGGCTGGATCACGGTCTCGCGGCCGTCCTGCAGCACGGCGCCGGCGCCCTGCCGGCCCAATGCGATCAGGACGAAGTCCTCACTCGCTCGCGAGATCCGTGACGGCGTGCGGGTGACGCGCTGCCGGCCCGATGAGACGGTCGAGCACTTGACCGCGCCAAGCTGCGAGCTGGTGATCGCGCCGTGGAAGGCACCGCCGAGGTCGGACTTGCAGTCGAGCTGCACAAAGACATCGCAGACGATGTCCTGCCAGAGCGCGAGGCGCCGGTGGGTGGGCGCGTCTTCCGTGGTGAACAGGGCCGGCATGATTTCCTCCCTTCACGAGTCGCAACGCTAGCCACTTAATCCTCTAGCCACTTCATCTTAAAGCAAGGTCCGTACCGCATGCCCGCCGGCCGATTGGGGCCGGCAGTCGAGTTTTCCTTCCGTCCCAGTCGAACGGCGGTCCCGGTTTCCGGGCAGCATGATGTCAGAGGCCGACGGGGCCGATCAAGTGCTGAGACGGTAGCATTGCCGGCGGCTGGAGGACATCATGGGCATTGAACATCCGAAATATCGTGTTGCGGTGGTGCAGGCGGCCCCGGCCTGGCTCGACCTGGACGCCTCCATCGCCAAGACCATCGCGCTGATCGAGGAGGCGGCGGCCAAGGGCGCCAAGTTGATCGCGTTTCCGGAGGCCTTCATCCCCGGCTATCCCTGGTACATCTGGCTGGACTCGCCGGCCTGGGCGATCGGGCGCGGCTTCGTGCAGCGCTATTTCGACAACTCGCTCGCCTATGACAGCCCGGAGGCGGAAAAGCTGCGGCTTGCGGTGAAGAAGGCCGGCATGACCGCGGTGCTCGGCCTGTCCGAGCGCGAAGGCGGCAGTCTCTACCTCGCGCAATGGCTGATCGGACCCGACGGCGAGACCATCGCCAAGCGGCGCAAGCTGCGGCCGACCCATGTCGAGCGCACCGTCTATGGCGAGGGCGACGGCAGCGACCTTGCGGTGCATGACCGCCCCGGCATCGGCCGGCTCGGCGCGCTCTGTTGTTGGGAGCACATGCAGCCGCTGTCGAAATACGCGATGTATGCCCAGAACGAGCAGGTGCATGTCGCGGCCTGGCCGAGCTTCTCACTGTACGATCCGTTTGCCACGGCGCTGGGGTGGGAGGTCAACAACGCGGCATCGCGCGTCTATGCCGTGGAAGGCTCGTGCTTCGTGCTGGCGCCATGCGCGACGGTCTCCAAGGCGATGGTGGACGAGCTCTGCGACCGCGACGACAAGCACGCGCTGCTGCATGTTGGCGGCGGACACGCCGCGATCTTTGGACCTGATGGCAGTTCGATCGCAGAAAAGCTTCCGCCGGAGCAGGAAGGCCTTCTCATTGCCGATATCGACCTCGGCGCGATCGGGGTTGCGAAGAATGCCGCCGATCCCGCCGGACACTATTCGCGCCCCGACGTGACGCGGCTCCTGCTGAACAAGAAGCCCTCGAAGCGGGTCGAGCATTTTGCTCTGCCGCTCGACACTCTCGCCGGCGACGAGATCGACGCTGCCGCGAGCTGATCCAGAGCCCCGATCCGATGGAATCGGAACGGGGCTCCGGATTCTTGTTTTGACGCGTTTTCTTCACGCGAACCGGTATCCACTTCGCTCGAAAACGCTCTGCACAATCCAACCGGAGACGATTGCCATGGAATCCGCCATTCCATCCCATCTGGAGACGGCACGGTCCCGTCACCGGCGCGTGCCTGACGATTACGCGCCGCCTTATCCGTCCTTCGTCGCGCGCCACAAGCCCGCGGTCTTGAGCGTGATCATGGCCTATTTCGGGGTACAGTATCGTGGCGAACCGACGGCCGCTGCGACCGAGGCGCTGGCGCAGATTGCGGCGCGCTTTGCCGCGGACAATGGGCCCACGCATTGGGACCGCGCGCAATATGTCGATCAGGCCGGCTTCACCAATGTCGTCTCGGTCGCCTATTGGGACAACGCTGCGCGCTTCGATGCCTGGTTTCAACAGGCGCGCGAGGCCTGGACCGGCAGCGGCGCTTCGGACGGCGTCGGCCGCTTTATCGAAGTGCTGCGCCCGCATGTCGAGCGCTACGAAACGCTGTTCTCGTCGCTCGGGCGTCCGGAGGGTGTCGCGGTCCTCGCGGATAGTATGAGCGGCGAGGTGCAGGAGCACGCCTATTGGGGCGGCATGCGCGATCGCATCCCGCTGTCGCAGACCGACGCGATGGCCCCACACGGCGAGCCGCGTGCGATCCGCGACGGCGCACGCATCCGAATCGTCGCACACGATAATCTTTGTTTGATCCGCTCCGGCCAGGACTGGAGCGACACCGAGGATTCGGAACGCAAGATGTATCTCGACGATGTCGAACCGGTGCTGCGCGAGGGCATGGATTTCCTGCGCGATGACGGCGGGCCGATCGGCTGCTACGCCAACCGATACATGCGTGTCGTCGACGCGGACGGCCGGTTGACCGAAAAATCCTACGGCCAGAGCTGGTGGAAGAGCCTGGCGACGCTGGAGCGCTGGGCGGAATCGCACCCGACCCATGTCAGGATTTTTGGCGCCGCGATGAAGTACCTGTCGACGCTGGGGCCGAGCGCCAAGCTCAGGCTGTACCACGAGGTCACGGTCGCCGCGGCGGATGAGCAGTTCTTCGAATATCTCGGCTGCCACGAGCGGACCGGAATGCTTGGCGCGGTCCAGGCCGCCTGACGTCTGCTCTTGCGCTGATCAATCTACGGCCGCAGCCGGCTGCTCTGCGTTGTGATCGCCTGGGCCAGCTCGACGGCAGGACCACGCCTGGTCCTGCGCGTCGTGCGGACCACGAATTCAACGTGGCCTAGCGGCGGCAGCGCTGCGGCGGTCACCTCCACGAGGCCGTCGGGGAGCAACGACAGCGCTTGCGGCGTGACGCCGAGACCGGCAAGCGCCGCGGCGCGCAGCCCGCTGAGACTGCCGCTCGAACAGACGATGCGCCACGGTCGCCGGAGCCGCTCCATAGCCTCGAGCACGACGCTGCGGGTGACGCTCGGCGGCACGTAAAGGATCAGGGGCAGAGGCTGGTCGGGGTCAAGCCGGAAGCCGGGCGCGCCGGCCCAAACCAGTCGGTCCTGCCAGATCAACTGGCCTTGTGTGTCGCCGGGGCGGCGCTTGCCGAGCACGAGGTCGAGCTCGCCAGTGTCGAGTTGCTGGTAGAGCACGGCGCTTGGCCCGATCGTCAGTTCGAGATCGACCTGCGGGTGCCGGCGGACAAAGTCGCGCAGCAGGTCCGGCAGGCGCGAATTGGCGAAATCCTCGGCGGCGCCGAAGCGGATCTTGCCGCGGACCTGCGATCCCGCGAAGTAGTCGCGGGCCTGCGCATTGGCGTCCAGGATCGGGCGCGCGAAACCCACCATCGCCTCGCCGTCAGCCGTGAGCACCACCGAGTGGGTGTCGCGCACGAACAGGCGGCGTCCGGTCTCGGCCTCGAGCTTGCGGATGTGCTGGCTCACCGTCGACTGCTTCAGGCCGAGGCGGCGGCCGGCTTCCGTAAAATTCTCCGTCTGCGCCACGGTGAGGAAGGTTTCGAGCTGGATCGGGTCGAGCATGGTTGTCATCTGTCATTACATAACGTAGTGACAGTAACATCGGTAAGCGCGGTTCACAATCGGCGGCTTCGGGGGCACCTTTCAGAGACGGAAAGGAACCCGCCATGAACACCACCCGGTTGCGATCGTTTATCCCCGCCGATCCCTACATTGCCGCCATCGTCGGCATGGTCGGTCTCGCCACGCTGCTGCCGCTGCACGGGCAGGGGGCCGTCATCGGCGGCTACGCCACCGAGGCGGCCATCGCCCTGCTGTTCTTCCTCCATGGCGCCAGGCTATCGACGACCGAGGCGTTGGTCGGCGCCCGGCACTGGCGGCTTCATCTGGTGATCTTTTTCGCCACGTTCGGGCTATTCCCGCTGCTCGGGCTCGCGGCGCACGCGCTGGTGCCGCATTTGCTGACGCCGGCGCTGTGGGCGGGCGTGATCCTGATTTGCATCCTGCCGTCGACGGTGCAGTCGTCGGTCGCCTTTACCTCGATTGCGCGCGGCAACGTGTCGGCGGCGCTGTGCTCGGCGACGGCCTCCAATCTGCTCGGGATCGTGGCGACGCCGCTGCTCGCGGGTGTCTTGCTCTCCAGCCATGGCGGGTTCTCCGGCAGTGCCGCGCGCGACATCGTCATCCAGTTGCTGCTGCCGTTCGTGGCGGGGCAATTGTCACGGCCGCTGATCGGTCGCTTCGTTGCCAGGCACCATACGCTGCTCGGCCTGGTCGATCGCGGCTCGATCTTGCTGATCGTCTACACCGCCTTCAGCGACGGGGTGAGCCACGGGATCTGGCATCAGGTCAATGCGACGCAGATGTTGACCGTGCTCGGCATCGATGCGGTCCTGCTGGCCGTGGTGCTGCTGATCACCAGTTTCGGCAGCAAGCTGCTCGGCTTCTCTCGCGAGGATCGCATCGCCATCATGTTCTGCGGTTCGAAGAAGAGCCTGGCAAGCGGGCTGCCGATGGCGAGCGTGCTGCTCGCGGGTCAATCGGTGGGACTGATCGTGCTGCCGCTGATGCTGTTTCACCAGATTCAGCTGATGACCTGCGCGGCCTTGGCGCGGCGTTACGCGGGCGCCACCGATGGCTCACGCGATCCTGCCCCGGCGCTCGTTGAGGCTCATTGAGACAAGCCAGGGTCTACGCGACGCGCAAGCCCTTGGCGATCTCCTTCTGGGCGTCGAACTCGCGGCGCAGGCGCGCCAGCTCGTCGGGGCTGAGCGCGTCGGAGTTGCTATAGTCGCGCTTCCAGGAATGGTCTTCGCTCCAGCGCAGCGGCGACTGCACGGTGGTTTGCGCAGCAGGCGCGGTCTCCAGCACGCGCAGCGCCAGCTCCAATGTGACGGCCTGCGAAGCCACATCTTGCGGCTTGCCGGCGGAGTTGCCGAGCGGAAAATCGGAAAACATAAGGCGCGGCACCGCGGCGTGCTCGACGATGTCCTTGGCGCAACCCATCACGACGGTGGGGATGCCATTCGCCTCGAGGTGCCGCGCGACCAGGCTGACGGTCTGGTGGCAGACCGGGCAGTTCGGCACCAGCACCGCGGCATCGACCGCATCGGCGCGACAGCGCTCCAGGATTTCGGGCGCATCGGTCTCGATCGTGACGCGGTGGCTGCGGTTGGTCGGCGCGCCGAAGAAGCGCGGCGCGACCTCGCCGATTATACCGGCCTCGGCGAGCCGCTTGAGCTGCGCCAGCGGGAACCAGGTGCCGCTGTCCTTGGCCGAGGTGTGCACGCGGTCGTAGGCGATGTGGGAAATCCGCATGTCGTGCGGCTGCGACGTGTCGCCGTCATAGACTGAATAGAATTTGGCGCCGCCATTGTATTTCGCGCCCGGGCCCTGATCGCCGTTGGCGGGGTCGAACGGTGCCGCCGTCGTGATGAGGGCGATGCGGGACTTGTTGAGCGGCTTCCTGATCGGCTGGAACGGCGCGGAGGTGTAATGCGCCCAGCGATAGGGCGTGGTGTAGCCGATCGCCGTGTAATAGTCGCGGGTGCGCTTCATGTAGCCGATTGGGGCGTCGTCGTCGGGCGAGAAGCCGAGCTGGTCGTCGGAAGATGCGGCCATGTTGCGCTCCCTTTTGCGCGCCATCATTGTCAGCCATAGCTAGACTAGGGGCCTGCGGTGTCAAGCCGCGCCGCGCGGGAACAGGATTGCGATGCGAACGGCCCTCTATGCCGGACTGAGCATGCTGGCGGTGCTGGCCTCGCCGGTCGGCGCTGGCGCAGAAGACGCGCCCCGCTATATGTATCCGAGCGTCGAGGAGCTTGCGATACCTCCCGAGAAGCCCGCGGACGCGCCCGAGAGCGACACCCGCGAGGCGATGTGCCTGATGATCGAGTCGGCGGCGCGGGCGAACGATCTGCCGCTCGAATACTTCGCCCGCGTGATCTGGCAGGAGAGCCGATTCCAGTCCGATGCGATCGGGCCGGTCACCCGCAGCGGCCAGCGCGCGCAGGGCATCGCACAGTTCATGCCGGGGACCGCCAACGAGCGCGGGCTGCTCGATCCGTTCAATCCGGTGCAGGCGCTGCCGAAATCGGCCGAGTTCCTCAGCGAATTACGCGGCCAGTTCGGTAATCTCGGCCTTGCCGCTGCCGCCTACAATGCCGGCCCGCGGCGGATCCAGGAATGGCTTGCCGGTACCGGATATATGCCGCAGCAGACCCGCGCTTATGTGGTCGCGATCACGGGCTCCAGCGTCGACGACTGGGCCGCCGCCGGCCGCACCGGCAAGATGCCCGAGCGCGCGCCGACGTCGAGCTGCCGCGAGCTGATGGCGCTGCTGACGCGTGCGCCGAACCCGTTCGTGGCCGGGCTCGAGCAGCACATCACGCTATCAGCGGCCAGACTGTGGGGCGTGCAGCTCGCCGCCGGCTTCAGCCGCGACAAGGCGCTCGCAATGTATGCCCGCGCCATCAAGCGGCTGTCCGCCGTGATCGGCGACCAGGACCCCAGCCTGCTCTCCTCGCGCCTGCGGACCCGCGGCAGCGCCACCTTCTACCAGGTGCGCATCGGCACCGACACGCGCCCCGAGGCCGATGGTCTCTGCAGCCGTATCCGCAAGGCTGGCGGGGCGTGTTTTGTGTTGAAGAATAAAGCGTGAATTCGTAGCCCGGATGAAGCGAAGCGAAATCGGGGGGGCTTTATCCGCGGAGAAGGCTGTCCCGGATTGCGCTTCGCTCCATCCGGGCTACCGCTGATTGCAGCCACTGCATATTCCGCTACTGTCGCGCCCCAAGAAACGACAACAGGGGAAACGGCATGACATGGCGGGCGTCAGCATTTGTAGTCGGCCTTGTCGCAGCGCTCGCGCTCGTTTCGCAGGCCCACGCCGCCGACTATCCAACGCGTCCGATCAAACTCGTCGTGCCCTATGCCGCGGGTGGACCGACCGACGTGCTCGGCCGCATCGTCGGCGAATATCTCGGGCGTGACCTCAAGCAGACGGTCGTGGTCGAGAACAAGGCCGGCGCGCAGGGTGCGATCGGCGCCGAGGCCGTGGTGCGCTCCGACCCCGACGGTTACACGCTGTTCATGACGGCGGCCTCGATCTTCGTGCTCAATCCGCTGCTCTACAAGAAGCTCTCCTACGATCCCAGGGATTTGCGGGTGCTGGCCGTCATCACCGACGCGCCGATGATCATGGAGGTGAACCCTTCGGTGCCCGCCACGACGATCGCCGAGTTTGTCGCCTATGCGAAGAAAAATCCGGGCAAGCTCAATTTCGGATCGGCCGGCACCGGCGGCACGGTTCATCTCGCCGGCGAGATGTTCAAGCAGATGGCAGGTATTGAGATGACGCACGTGCCCTATAAGGGCGCAGGACCTGCGCTGACCGACTTGCTCTCAGGCAACATCCAGCTGATGTTCGATACGCTCGGCACCGCGCTGCCGCCGGTCAGGTCAGGCCTGCTGCGCGCGCTCGGCGTCAGCTCGCCCCAGCGCGTTGCCGATTTGCCGGACGTGCCCACCATCGCCGAGAGCGGCTATCCCGATTATGCCGTCAGCGTCTGGTATGGTATTGCGTCGCCGTCGAAACTGCCTGACGACGTCGCGGACAGGATCAAGGCGAGCCTCGACCGGGCCTTGAACGACGAGGCATTTCGCGCTTCGCTGGTCAGGATCGGTTTTCCGCCGCTGCGTCCGAAGAGCCAGGCCGAGATCGACACATTCGTCGACGCCGATCGCGCGCGGTGGGCTCAAGTGGTCAAGTCGCTGAACATATCGTTGGACTGAGACATGGTACGCGAAAGTGAACTCCGCCAGGGCGAGATTGCCGTCGACATGCCGTCGGCGCGCGACGCCGGCCTCGTCTTCATCGGCCGCATCCGCACCCCCTGGACCTCGCGGCTGGCGACGCCGCGGCAGGGGCGGCATGACGGCCCGGTGTGCCGGCTCGAGATCTTCGAGCCCTGGATCGCCGCGCTCAAGGGCGTCGACTTCTATAGCAACCTCGAAGTGCTCTATTGGCTGCACCAGTCGCGCCGCGACATCGTGCTGCAGAGCCCGAAGAACAACGGCAACACGCGCGGCACCTTCTCGCTGCGCTCGCCGGTACGCCCCAATCCGATCGGGACCTCGATCGTGAAGCTGGTCGGCGTCGAGGGCAATGTCATCCTGGTGCGCGGCCTCGACTGCCTCGACGAGACGCCGCTGATCGACGTCAAGCCGGACAGATGCGAGTTCACGCCGCTGGCGCCGCCACAGGCGGGGGATTTCGAGACGGAGTAAGCCGTCATTCCGGGGCATCGCGCAGCGACGAGCCCGGAATCCATGGTGCCGCAGGTTCGGTCGCCAGTTGTTTCAAAGTTTGTGGATGAATGGATTCCGGGCTCGCGCCAAGTGGCGCGCCCCGGAATGACGAAGGTGGGTCTACTTCAACGCCGCGATCAGCTTCGCCGCGTTCGCCTCCAGCACCTTGCCATCCTCCTTCTTGCTGGCGGGCGGCAACAGGGCGACGCCGTCGTGGCGCGGCATCACATGCATGTGGAGATGGAACACGACCTGGCCACCGGCGGGCTCGTTGAACTGCTGCACGGTGATGCCGTCGGCATTGTAGGCCTTCATCGCCGCAGAGGCGATCTTGTGGGCCGCGCGCGCGACGTGGGCGTAATCATCAGGCTTGATGTCGAGGATGTTGCGGGCAGGGGCCTTCGGAATGATAAGCGTATGCCCAGGCGAGCGCGGCATGATGTCGAGGAAGGCCAGCACGTGCTCGTCCTCAAAGACCTTGTAGCAGGGGAATTCACCGCGCAGGATTTTTGCGAAGGGGTTTTGCGGGTCATAGGCGGTCATGGTGGCGGCTCCTCGGCTCCGGTCTTCTTTAGTCTCGGTTTCTTGGGTCCTATCAGAAACGTCAGGCGTCGTCGTCGGTCTTCCTGAACGGGCCGGCCTCGGCGAGCTCGCGGCCGACCTCGGCGACATAGTCGCGCTCGCGCCTGAGGTAATCGGCGATCGCTTTGCGCAGTCCGGGATCGGCGATGTAATGCGCCGAATGGGTGGTCTGCGGCAGGTAGCCGCGTGCCAGCTTGTGTTCGCCTTGCGCGCCGGCCTCGACCACCTTCAGTCCTCGCTGGATCGCGAAGTCGATCGCCTGATAGTAGCAAACTTCGAAATGCAGGAACGGGTGGTGCTCGACCGCACCCCAGTTACGGCCGAACAGCGTGTCCGAGCCGATGAAATTGATCGCGCCGGCGATCCAGCGTCCGTCGCGCTTGGCCATCACCAGCAGCACGTCGCGGCTCATGCTCTCGCCGATCAGCGAGAAGAACTTTCGGGTGAGGTACGGCCGGCCCCATTTGCGCGAGCCGGTGTCCATGTAGAACTCGAAGAACGCGTCCCAGGCGTCCTCGGTGATATCAGGCCCGGTCAAATGGTGGATGGTGATCCCTGCGGTAACCGCCTCGCGGCGCTCGCGCTTGATCGCCTTGCGGTGGCGGGAGTTCAGCGTGGCCAGGAAGTCGTCGAAGGTCTTGTAGCCGTCATTGTGCCAGTGGAATTGCTGGTCGGTGCGCTGCAGGAAGCCGTGCTCGCCGAGGAATTTTGCCTCCTCCTCGCGGGCAAACGTCACGTGCACGGAGGAGGCCTCGGTGGCGTTGCAGAGCGCCCGCAGTCCCCGCGCCAGCGCCGCGCCGATCTGCTCGCGGTCGACGCCATCGCGGATCAACAGCCGCGGCCCGGTCGCGGGCGTGAAGGGGACGGAGACCTGCAGCTTCGGATAATAGCTGCCGCCGGCGCGGTGATAGGCCTCGGCCCAGCCGCGGTCGAACACGTATTCGCCCTGCGAGTGCGATTTCAGATAGCAGGGCACCACGCCGACGATTCTGCCGTCGAGCTTCGCCACCAGATGCCGCGGGCCCCAGCCGGTCCGCGCGCAGGCCGAATTGGAGGCTTCGGCGGCGGCGAAAAAGGCATGTGACACGAATGGGTTGTAGGTCGTTCTTGAGATTACCTGGCAATCTCCTGATGAACCAGGCGAGCCCAGCGTATCCAGATTATCAAGACTGTCCGGATCTGGCTTTGGATTGGCGCAGGCGTCCCATTCCGCAGCCGGAATGTCGCCGATATCAGGAACCGCTTCGAGAGTGATTTCGGAAGACGCCATCGAGAATTGAGACCGGTCCCATCTTGCGATCAGCGATCGCGCATGGCGACCAACCCTAGCCAAGATCGTGCATCGCAGCGACGACTTCAAGGCTGCAAGGGGCATGTCAGGTTCCCGGGACGAACCCCTCGAAAATCATCTGGTCGGCGTAGCGCGCCGCGCGCTCGCGCTGTTCGGCGGTGCGTACGGTCCAGGCCAGCAGCGGGCAACCGAAGACATTACGGGCGATCCAGGGCGCCGGCGCCGGCAGCTGGTTGACCCAGAAGGCGACGAAATGCGGCTCGGTGCGGAAGCCGTGGCGCAGATGGAGCATGCTGTCGCGCTGCGCCTCCGTCAGCTTGGCCCAGGAGCCGTCGTCATCATAGGTGCGCTGGGCGGTGATGCCGCGCGGCAAGGCCGGCATGATCTCGCGCAGCGCCATTACCTGGTCGGGATCAAAGGACATCCCGACCACCGGGCCGGAATAGGATGACAGCACCTCCGCCATCCGCCGCACCAGCTTGCGGTCGCCGTCGAAATGGCTCTTCACCTCGACAATCAGCGGTACGCGGCCGGCCACCAACGCGCAGAGATCGCTCAGCGTCATCATCTGCTCGGGCGTGTTCTTGAACGTGACCGCCTTCAGTTCCGCCGCGGTTTTGGTCAGCAGCGCGCCCGAGCCTTCGGTGAGGCGGCCGAGTGCATCGTCGTGATGCACCATCGCCTCACCGTCGGCGGTGAGCTGGATATCGCACTCGATGGCGAAATTGCCGGCCACCGCGGCTTGCGCGGCGGCCGGCATGTTCTCGATGACGCCGCGTGCGGCGTCATGCAGGCCGCGATGGGCGACCGGCCGCTTGGTCAGCCAATCAGGCGCGCGCATCGATATCAGGCGACTTCGAAGATGCCGTCGACTTCGACCGCCGCATCCGCGGGCAGCGAGGCGACGCCGACCGTGGTGCGGGCGTGACGGCCCTTGTCGCCGAAGGCGGCGACCATCAGGTCGGAGGCGCCGTTCAGCACCTTCGGTCCGTCGAGGAAGTCGGGCGTCGAATTGATGAAGCCGCCGAGCCGGACCACGCGCACCACCTTGTCGAGATCGCCGAGCGCGGCCTTGACCTGCGCCAGCAGGTTGATCGCGCAGCCGCGCGCTGCGGCCGCGCCCTGCTCGAGGGTGACGCCGGCCCCGAGCTTGCCCTTGGCGATCAGCTTGCCGTCGGCGCCGAAGCAGACCTGGCCCGACACGAACAGCAGGTTGCCGCTGCGGACGAAGGGTACATAGTTTGCGACTGGGGAGGCGGGCTCCGGCAGCGTGATGCCCTGTGCCGTCAGCTTCTGTTCGACCGTACCTGCCATGTTCTTGTCCCCGGTTGGATGATTTGTTGCCTGAAACGCGCTCAGGCCGGGCATTGTTTCGCGCATCGCGGCGCCGGTTGCAAGCGAGGGGGCTTCGCGAATACTTCTGCCGATCTGTGCGAAATCACACGGAAAGGTGCCGAAAAAGTCGGCATTGCCGTACCGGCCCGTTACCTTTTTGTGAAATCGCCCCAGTTGCGGCGCAATAGGGCCGTCTCTATTGTGGCGAGTCGCCGCGGCATCGAGGAGAAGCCATGATCCTGCCATTCCGGAATCCGTCGCGTGCCCTGGTGCTGACGTTCGCTGTTGTTGCAGGATCCGGCTGGGCGCACGGGCCGTCCGCCGCCGCCGCGAGCGGGGTGTTTCTCTCGCACCAGGCGCTCTACGAACTGAGCCTGGTCAAATCGCGCGGCAACAACGCGATCAGCGATGCGCGCGGGCGCATCCTCTACAATTTCTCGGGCAGCTCCTGCGAAGGCTACACGTCCGAGTTCCGCCAGGTGTCCGAACTCGACAGCGGCGAGGGCAAGGTGACGCTCTCCGATCTGCGCTCGACGTCCTGGGAGGATGCCGCGGGCAAGAGCTACCGGTTCAAGATCGACACCCGCATGAACGACAGCGATGCCGCGCCGGTCGACGGCGTGGCCGAGCGGGTCGGCGACCACATCACCGTGAAGCTCACCGAGCCGGTAAAGAAGACCTTCGATCTCGACGGCAATACCGTGTTCCCGACCGAGCAGATCCAGCACATCATCGCCGCGGCCCGCGCCGGCAAGTCGGTGCTCGAACTCACCGTCTATGACGGCTCCGACAATGGCGAGAAGGTCTACAACACGCTGTCGGTGATCGGCCAACCGATCCCGGGCGACCACGCCCCCGCATCGCCCGATCCGTCGACGTCGAACGACGTGATGAAGTCGATGACGCGCTGGCCGGTGACCGTGAGCTATTACGACCGCGACGCCAGGGCGAAGGACGGCGAGCAGACGCCGGTCTATGCGATGTCGTTCGAACTCTACGAGAACGGCGTCTCCCGCGCGCTGGTGCTCGACTACAACGATTTCGTGATTTCGGGCGCGATGGGCAAGTTCGACGTCAAGGACTCGAAGCCCTGCAAGTGAGGGGCTGATTTTGCGACAAATTCAGCCGTCGTCCCGGCGAAGCAGGCTGTGTAAAAACTCGATCGCGGCGGGTCTCGATAGAATAGAACTCTATGCGACTCGACTTGCAGGTCGTCGGCCAACTATTCGGTTCTCTCATCTCACACGGCAGAATCAGGTTCTACGTCGAAGCGTCACTCTCGAGTTTTTACACAGCCTGGAAGGCCGGGACCCATTACCACCGTTAGAGGTGATGGAGTTCGCTGGGGCCACAGCGTCGCGTAACAACACAATCCTGTGGTTATGGGTTCCGGCCTTCGCCGGGACGACGGCGGAGCAAGCTGTCGGCATCCCGGCATCACGCGCGGCTGGCCGGAACCTCCGGACCCGGATACGCTTCCCCAACAACACGTGTCAGGGAGGCACCACCATGAGCAAGCTCGACCATCTTCGCCCCAGCGGCCTTCACCACAATCCAGCGTACTCCCACGTCGTCGTCGCCTCGGGCGCGCGCACGATTTATATCGCGGGACAGGTATCCACCGACGACGAGGGACGGCTGGTCGGTCCCGGTGACCTCGCCGCACAGACGACACAGGTCATGCACAATATCGGCCTGGCACTCAAAGCCGCTGGCGCGACCTACGCTAACATCGTCAAGATCACCACCTTCGTCGTCGGCTATAAGCCAGAGCTGCGTCCGATCATCGGCAAGGCGCGCTCGGTGTTCTTCGAGGGCATGGAGCCGCCGGCCTCTACGCTCGTCGGCGTCTCCGCGCTCGCGGCTCCGGAATGGTTGATCGAGATCGAAGCGGTGGCGGTCGTGGATTGAGTTCGCTCTATCCACGTCATTCCGGGGCGATGCGAAGCATCGAACTACGGTGCGCAATTGCGCACCTGAGAATCTCGAGATTCCCCGGTGCGCAATTGCGCACCTGCGGTCTGGTCCTTCGGACCATCCCGGAATGACAATCTCTCAATCCTCCGCCGGTTTCTCCGGCCCATCATAGGCAATGCCCCTGATCACGGCGTCATTGCCGAACTTCTTGCGCAGGCTGTCGATCGCGCGTTCGGCGTGGGCGGAGCGGCGGTCGAGCATGTCGGCGTCATTGGCCTGTGAGCCGGGCCGCAGCGCGCTGACGCCGGTGCCCATCAGGCGGAAGGCGGTGCCGTCGATCTCCTTCGCCAGCATCTCGCGCGACACTGCAAAGATCTTGGCGGCGAGCTGCGTCGGGGTCTGGATCGACTGCGAGCGGGTGCGCTGGCGGAAGTCCGCGGTCTTCAGCTTCAGCGTAATGGTGCAGCCGGAGAGATCGCTGGCCTTCAGCCGCACAGAGACTTTTTCGGACAGTTTCCAGAGTAGTTTTTCCAGCGGCGCGAAATCGCGGACGTCGGTCTCGAACGTGGTCTCGCTCGAGATCGTCTTGGCGCCGCGATCGGCCACCACCGGGCGATCGTCGATGCCGCGCGCCAGCCGCCACAGCCGGCGGCCTTCGCTGGCGAACTGCTTCATCAGCTCGGTCTCGTCGGCGCGCTGCAGGTCGGCGATAACGCGGAAGCCGCGCTGCACCAGTTTCTCCTGCGTCGCCGGCCCGACGCCATAGATGAAGCCGACCGGCTTGCCGGCCAGCATCTCGCGGGCTTCGTGCTGGTCAAGCGCGGCAAAGCCGCGGGGCTTGTCGAGATCGGAGGCGATCTTGGCCAGGAACTTGTTGCAGGACAGGCCGACCGACACCGTGATCCCGATATCGCGCTCGACATCGCGCGCGAACTTCGCCAGCACCTTGGCCGGGATCATGCCGTGGACGCGCTGGGTGCCGGACAGATCGAGGAAGGCCTCGTCGATCGACAGCGGCTCGACCAGCGGCGTCAGCGCCTGCATGGCGTGGCGCACCTCGCGCCCGACCCGGACATATTTCGCCATGTCCGGCCGGATCACGGCCGCGCCCGGGCAGAGATCGAGCGCCTTGAACATCGGCATCGCCGAGCGGACGCCGTAGGTGCGGGCGATGTAGCAGGCGGCCGACACGACGCCGCGCTTGCCGCCGCCGATGATGACCGGCCGGTCGGCGATCTCAGGATTGTCGCGCTTTTCGACCGTGGCGTAGAACGCGTCGCAGTCGATATGCGCGAGCGCCAGCGCGGGGAGGGTGCGATGGCGCACCAGCCGCGGCGAGCCGCAATGGCTGCACCGCTTCGCCTTGATGTCGAGATCGCCGAGGCAGTCTCGGCAGAAACTGAGGGGGCCGTCGAAAGTTGGCGCCGCCGCCGTCACGGCACGTCGCGCTCCCACTGCGGATCACCCAGCGCCTGATGGGCGGCGGCAATGTTGGTCGGGTGCAGTTCCGAGGCCGCAGCAAAGGCTTTCACTGTGGCATCGTCGCGCATCACGAAATCGAGCACGCTCGCGAGAAATTGAGGATCGGACGCCGCGTTCCGCAACGTCTCCGGCCCGATTCCACTCTCGGCCAGAAACAACCCGAGACGTTCAGGATCGCCGGCAATGAAGCTCAGCGCCTGAATCGCAACGATTTCAGCGACTTCCCGAGGGTTGTGAACAGGCTTTTTCAAAGCGCCGGTTTGCCTTTCCGTTAACTTATGGTCTCTAATGAGAAGCCCATCATGCCCGAGTCTTCCAGGCGTATTCAAGCAACGGAAACCACGCTGCGGAAGTTGTACTGTGGGGTTAACGGGTTAGAGCGATTCTGGCGCTAGTTTGAATTCACATTTTCTACGCGCCCCAAGCGCGGTGCGTGATGCACCGCAGGCGGGCCCGTTCTCGAGATTTGGGAGGGACGGGATGGCCAAAACCGTCCTGATCGTGGAGGACAACGAGCTCAATATGAAGCTCTTTCGCGATCTGTTGGAAGCGCATGGCTATCAGACCTCGGGCACCAGCAATGGTTTCGAGGCGCTCGATCTCGTCCGCAAGCTGCGCCCCGATCTGATCCTGATGGATATCCAGTTGCCGCAAGTGTCCGGCCTCGAAGTCACGCGCTGGATCAAGGACGATCCCGAACTGCGCGCGATTCCGGTGGTCGCGGTCACCGCCTTCGCCATGAAGGGTGATGAAGAACGTATCCGCGAAGGCGGCTGCGAGGCCTATTTGTCCAAGCCGATCTCGGTCGGGAAATTCATTGAGACTGTCCGACGCTTTATCGGATAGGGGAGTAGTGGTTCGATGTCCGCGCGTATCCTCGTCGTCGATGACGTTCCGGCCAACGTCAAGCTGCTGGAAGCCCGGCTGTCGGCCGAATATTTCGATGTGCTGACCGCGTCCAACGGAACCGAGGCGCTGGATATCTGCACCCGCGCCGAATGCGACATCATCCTGCTCGATGTCATGATGCCCGACATGGACGGTTTCGAGGTCTGCCGCCGGCTGAAGTCCAATCCGGCGACCCATTTCATTCCCGTCGTCATCGTCACCGCACTGGACAGTCCCTCCGATCGCGTTCGCGGCCTCGAAGCCGGCGCCGATGATTTCCTGACCAAGCCGGTGTCCGACGTCGTGCTGATCGCGCGGGTGCGTTCGCTGACCCGGCTGAAGATGATGACCGATGAGCTGCGCATGCGCGCCATCACTTCGCTCGAGATCGGCATGCAGGCGCCCGAGCGCAGCGCGATCGCCGACAAGGGCATGGGCGGCCGCATCCTGCTGGTCGACGACCGGCCGTCGTCCTATGAGAAGCTGGCACCGATCCTGTCCGCCGAGCACACCGTCGATGTCGAAGTCAATCCGTCGGAAGCGCTGTTCCATGCGGCCGAGGGCAATTACGACCTGCTGATCGTGTCGCTCGGTCTCAACAATTACGATGGCTTGCGCCTGTGCAGCCAGGCGCGCTCGCTGGAGCGCACCCGCCAGGTCCCGATTCTCGCGATCTCGGATGCCGACAACAACGCGCGGCTGATGCGCGGGCTCGAGATCGGCGTCAACGACTATCTGCTGCGCCCGGTCGACAAGAACGAGCTGCTGGCGCGGGCGCGGACCCAGATCCGCCGCCGCCGCTACACGGACCATTTGCGCGACAACGTACAGAACTCGATCGAAATGGCGATCACCGACGCGCTGACCGGCCTGCATAACCGCCGCTACATGGAAAGCCATCTCGGCACGCTGGCCGAGCAGGCCTCAACGCGCGGCAAGCCGTTGGCGCTGATGATCCTCGACATCGATTACTTCAAGGCGATCAACGACACCTACGGCCATGACGCCGGCGACGACGTGCTGCGCGAATTCGCGGTCCGCATCCGCAAGTCGATCCGCGGCATCGATCTCGCCTGCCGCTACGGTGGCGAGGAATTCGTGATCGTGATGCCGGAAACCGACCTCCACGTCGCCGGCATGGTCGCCGAGCGGCTGCGCCGCTCGATTGCCGGCGAGACCTTTGCCGTCGACAAGGGCAACAAGCGGATCGAGGTCACGATCTCGATCGGCCTCACCACGCTGGAACGCAAGGGCGAGCCGGTCGCCGACGTGCTCAAGCGCGCCGACACCGCGCTCTACCGCGCCAAGCACGACGGCCGCAACCGGGTGGTTTCGGCCGCCGCCTAACGCCCTTAGCGCCCGCGCTTCACCGCGTCATAGGCCATCCGCTTGAACTCGAACGAGAACGGATGGACGAACGCCATCTGGCGCTGCGCCATCATCACGCCCGCGATATTGGCGTTCGGCGAGATCCACCATTGCGTGCCGGCGACGCCGCCCCAGTAGAATTCGCCGGCCGCGTCGGGATGATCGATCGGCGAGGGCGTCTGGATCAGGCCGCCGGCAAGTCCGTGCACCTTGCCGGGCTGCTCGCCCATCATCGCGAAACGGATCCATTGTCCCGGCGTGAGCTGGTTGGTCATCGCCTGTGCGATTGTGTCCGGCTTGAGCAGGGTCGGTCCGCCCGGCAGCAGGCTGCGGATCAGCGCCACCATGTCGGGCAGTGTCGAAACCAGACCGCCGCCGCCATTGAGTCTTGCGACCGGGCGCAGATAAGCGCCGGGGAAGGGCGCATTGTCGGTGCGGGTGAGGCCCGGCTTCATCGGCTCCATCAGATCCGCGCCGGCGTAGTACGCGACGAACCTGTTCTGGTCCTTCTCCGGCACCACGAAGCCGGTATCGACCATGCCGAGCGGATCGAGAATCCGTGCCTTGATGAACTTGTCGAACGGTTGCCCGCTGATGACTTCCACCAGCCGCGCGACCACGTCGATCGCGAGAGAATACTCCCACGACGTGCCCGGGTGATAGATCAGCGGCAGGTCGGCCAGCACGTCCACCATGTCAGCCAAGGTCGTGTTGGGATTGTGGACCCCGCGCTCGTTGAGAGCCTTGAAGATGACGGTGCCGGGGTCGAAGAAGCCGTAGCTCAGGCCGGCGCTGTGGCTCAGCAACTGGCGGATGGTGATCGAGCTTTTGGCAGGCTCGGTGTCATCGATCGACGTCGCGCCTGGCCGCAAGACCTTCCGGTTGCCGAGCTGGGGAATGAATGTTTCGATTGCGTCGTCGAGCTTGAGGCGGCCTTCCTCGAACAGCAGCAGCGCCGCGCAGGAGGTGACCAGCTTGGTGTTGGAGAAGACACGGAAGATGTGGTCGGTGCGCAGCGGAATCTGCGCTTCCTTGTCGGCCCATCCGACGCAGCTGACATCGACGAGCTCGCGGCCGACCATGACCGCGGACGAGATGCCGGACAGCAGATCGTTGTCGATGTAGCGCTGCATGGCCGCGCGCGCCGGCGCAAAATCGTAGCCGGTGGCGGTCACCTTCAGGTCTTCCATGGTCGCTCCTCGTTGAATGGCTGCTGTCGCGTTCGCCGGACAATCTCGTCCCGCGGAATATTCATTTGGTGATATCGTCGCGCGGTCAGTGCTAACAACCAAACCGGAGTTCGGGACGCAACCGAATTCAGCCGGCGAGCGCCTTCGCCGCGGGACCGGATTTGTCGATCGTCACCCCGGCGTTTGCCAACAGCACCCTCGCGGCTTCCTTGGCCGCCCGCGCCATCCCCGGATCGTCGCGCACCAGGTCCTGGGCGATCGAGCCGTCGACCAGCAGCACGAGCTGGGTCGCAAGTCCCTCGGCATCGGCGACGCCGAGCTGTGTCAGCAGATCGCGAAACCAGACGCGGCGGCTTTCCTTGAAGGCAATGGCGATCTTCTTGACGCCGCGGTCGTCCGGTCCAAGCTCGGCCACCGCGTTGACGAACGGGCAGCCGCGAAAATCCTTGGCTGCAAAGCGCCGCTCCAGCGAATCGAAGGTCGCAAGGATCTGCTCGGCCGGCGGCTTGTCGGAGGGGCGAGGCTGCACGAAGCGGCGCTGCAGATAGGCTGCGATCAGCGCGTCCTTCGACGGGAAGTGGTTGTACAGCGTCCGCTTGCTGATGCCGATCTCGGCCGCGATGGTGTCGACGCCGATGGCGCGAATGCCCTGCAGATAGAACAGTCTGTCGGCGGTCTCGAGGATCCGCTCTTTCATGGTCTGTTTGGGAGGCGGGGAAGCCATGCGTCGGCCATGATCCTCTTGGCTTGACAGCAGGAGGCTTGTATAGACTAATTACACAGGTCTGTGTAACTAAAACAAGCGGGAATCGCAGGCCGCGGCTATCGTGCTGCGCCGAAACGGGAGACCAAAAACAATGCCCCTGTTGCAGATCCTGCGTCCCACGCTTCCGATCCTGATTGGCGCCTCCATCATGCTCACGCTGAGCATGGGGCTGCGGCAGAGCCTCGGCATTTTCCTGCAGCCGCTGACCCACGACATCCACATCTCGGTGTCCGATTTCACGCTGGCGCTCGCCGTGCAGAACCTCGCCTGGGGCTTTCTGCAACCGCTCGCCGGTGCGATGACGGTGCGCTACGGCTTCCGCCCGATCATGATGGTCGGCGCGCTGCTCTATATCGCGGGCCTTGCGCTGATGACGACCGCGCACGGCCTGGTCAGTGTCATGATCGGCGGCGGCGTGCTGATCGGCACCTCGCTCGCCTGCACCGCGGCTGCGATCGCAATGTCGGTCGCCGCGCGCGCGGTGCCCGCAACGGTACGCTCGACCGTGCTCGGCATCGTCTCCGCCGCGGGCTCGCTCGGTGCGCTGCTGTCGGCGCCGATCGGCCAGATGCTCAACGAAGGATTCGGCTGGCGCGTCGGACTTGCCGCCTTCGTGATTCTGTCCGTGTTCATGATCCCGGCTGCCTGGTATGCCGGCCGCGTCGACAACATTCCGCTGCCGAAGCCCGCAGCCGACGACATCGGCAATGCCAGTGCTGCGACCGCGGTGAAGACCGCCTTCAGCAACGCATCCTTCGTGGTGATGACCTGCGCTTACCTCGTCTGCGGCATGCAGCTCGTCTTTCTCACCACGCATCTGCCGTCCTATCTGGCGATCTGCGGCCTCGATCCGATGTTGAGCGCGCAGACGCTCGGCATGATCGGCGGCTTCAACGTGCTGGGCTCGCTGTTCTTCGGCTGGGCCGGCCAGCGCTGGAACAAGCTCGCGCTGCTCGGCGGCATCTACATTTTCCGCTCGCTGGCGCTGGCCTGGTACTTCATGCTGCCGGCGACGCCCGCCTCGACGCTGCTGTTCGGCGCCATCATGGGCTTCCTCTGGATGGGCGTCGGTCCGCTGGTCGCAGGCGCGGTCGCTGAGATGTTCGGGCTGCGCTGGCAGGCGATGATCCAGGGCCTTGCCTTCATGAGCCACCAGATCGGCAGCTTCCTCGGCGCCTATGGCGGAGGGCTGATCTACGACACGCTCGGCTCCTACACGATGGCCTGGCGGATCGGCGTCGCGCTTGGCCTTGCCGGCGGCATCATCCAGGTGGCCTTCGCATTGATCAGGCCGTCGCAGCCGCCGGTCCTGAGGACGGCTTAGCCGGCTCGTGTAAGAGCGCATCTGAAACGCAAAACGGGGCCACGAAGGCCCCGTTTGAATATCCGAACCAAGCGATCTTACTTGATCTTGGATTCCTTGAACTCGACGTGCTTGCGCGCCACGGGATCGTACTTCTTCTTGACCAGCTTGTCGGTCATGGTGCGCGAATTCTTCTTGGCGACGTAGTAGAAGCCGGTATCGGCCGTCGACACGAGCTTGACCTTGATGGTGACCGCTTTGGCCATGTGCAAAACCTCGAAAATGCAGGGATATCGGGAGCCGGCCAAATCGGCCCGCGTTTGGCCGGGAAACTAGCCGCAAACCGCCCAAAGTCAAGGATTTCCCGGCCGAAACAACAGCGATTCCGGCCAATTAACCCTCGAAGAACCGGTTTTTCGGCCGCGGCAAGCCCAAATTCTCGCGCAGCGTCTTGCCCTCGTATTCTTTGCGGAAAATCCCGCGCTTCTGCAGTTCCGGCACCACCCTGTCGACGAACTCGAACAATCCCTGCGGCAGATAGGGGAACATGATGTTGAAGCCGTCGCTGCCGCGGCCCGTCAGCCATTCCTCCATCTGGTCGGCGATGGTTTGCGGCGTACCGACGAAGGCAAGCCCGCCATAGCCGCCGACGCGCTGGGCGAGCTGGCGCACGGTGAGCTTGTCGCGCGCGGCGACATCGACCATGCGCTGCCGGCCGCTCTTGCTGGCGTTGGTTTCGGGAATCGGCGGCAGCTGCCCGTCGGGATCGAAGCCGGAGGCGTCGGTGCCGAGGATCACCGAGAGCGAGGCGATCGCGCTCTCATAGTGCACGCGGCTGTCGAGCAGCGCGCGCTTCTCCTTGGCTTCCTCGACGCTGTCGCCGACCACGACGAAGGCGCCGGGCAGGATCTTCAGATGCTCGGGATCGCGGCCGATCTTCTCCATGCGGCCCTTGACATCGGCATAGAGCTTCTGTCCGTCGGCGAGGCTGCCGCCGCCGGTGAAGACGGCTTCCGCCGTCTCGGCCGCAAGCTGCCTGCCGTCCTCGGACGCACCGGCCTGCACGATCACGGGCCAGCCCTGCACGGGGCGGGCGATATTCAGCGGACCGCGCACCGAGAGATATTTGCCCTTGTGATCGAGCACATGCATCTTCGAGGGATCGAAGAACAGCCCGGACTCGACGTCGCGCACAAAGGCGTCGTCGGCGAAGGAATCCCACAGACCAGTGACGACGTCATAAAACTCGCGGGCGCGCTTGTAGCGCTCGGCATGCTCCATGTGGTCGTCGAGGCCGAAATTCAGCGCCGCATCGGGATTGGACGTGGTGACGATGTTCCAGCCGGCGCGGCCGTCGGAGATGTGGTCGAGCGAGGCGAAGCGGCGAGCGACGTGATAGGGCTCGTCGAAGGTGGTCGAGCCGGTCGCGATCAGGCCGATATGCTCGGTGACGGCTGAGAGCGCCGACAGCAGCGTGAATGGCTCGAACGAGGTCACGGTGTGGCTGCGCTTCAGCGCATTGACCGGCATATTGAGCACGGCCAGATGGTCGGCCATGAAGAAGGCGTCGAACTTGCCGGCTTCCAGCTTGCGGATCAGCTGCTTGATGTGGCCGAAGTTGAAATTGGCGTCCGGCCAGGCGCCGGGATAGCGCCAGGCGCCGGTGTGGATGCTGACCGGCCGCATGAATGCGCCGAGCTTGAGTTGACGCTTCGCCATTGCCCCGTTCCGTCGTTGATGTCGTTAGCGGAACAGATAGGGAGGCGATCAGGGCTACGCCATCAATTCCGCTTGAGAAGAATTTTGCAATTTGAGGGACCGTTGGAGGATAAGTCCGCGGTCGCCCGTACCATCGGCATTGCGAGCCAACGGGTCGCGCGAACGCGCGCCCGATGACAGGCTCCGCGCAGCAATCCATCTCGCAGCTTGCTGAACCATGGATTGCTTCGTCGCTGCGCTTCTCGCAATGACGGGGATAGGGCGTCTCCTACGCCCCCAGCACGTCCTTCTGCATCTTGCCGCCGTAGAAATGGAAGAACGGCACGGCGGCGTCGTGGCGGAGCGGGCCGGTGGCGAGGCGGCGGTCGAGCTCGGCGAGCACGTTCTTGGTCATGGCGTGCGCATCGGCGAGCGGCTCGGAGCCGATCTCGACCCACACCAGCTTGACCAGTTCGGCATCGGCATGCACGACGCCTTCGACGCGGTGCGCGATGGCCGAGGCATCCGCGGTGAAGAAGCGGGTGTCGAAGCGGCGGACGCGGCCGGGCGGGGTGATCGCGCGTGCGATCAGGAACAGGCCGGACGGATCAGGCAGCAGGCCGGCTTCGGCGAACGGCGCCCAAGGACCTTCAAGTTTCGGGCCGTCGAGCTTTGCCGGCTTCTCGACCTTGCGGCCGAGGCAGAGACCGGTTTCCTCGCAGGCCTCGCGGATTGCGGCATTGGCGAGCGCGCGCGCACGGCCGGCCGTGATCTTCGGGCTGCCCTTCAACAGATTGGCTTCGAGCTCTGGCGTGATTGATGCTGCGACGGGAACGCGGTTGTCGGCCTTGTCGACGCGCCCGCCGGGGAAAACATATTTGCCCGGCATGAACACGACGTTGTCGTGGCGCTTGCCGACCAGCACTTTCGGCTTCGCACTGGTGCGATCGATCAGGATCAGCGTCGCCGCATCTTTGGGCCGGAAGTAGGGATGGTGATCGGCTTCTTTTCCTTCTTGGACGGCAACGGCGGCTTTAGTCATTTCATCCCCATCAGGTTCTTCTTGTCGTCCGGTTTAGCTAGACCGGCGGGATGTCGCTAGGGGCATTTTCGTCGAAGCCACCCATGCGCAATGCCCATTGCAGCCCGATCACGGCGCCTTTCACCGGCTGCAGCAGCGCCAGCGATGCGAACAGCGTGAATGGCAAGTAGATTGAAAGCTGCAGCCACACCGGCGGCGAATAATCGGTCTCGATCCACAGTGCGGTCGGTACCACGATATGGCCGACGATGATGATGACGAGATAGGCGGGCAAATCGTCGGCGCGATGCGGGGTGAAATCGAGGTCGCAGACCGGGCAGCGGCCGTCGCATTTGAGGAACGCGCGGAACAGTTTGCCCTGACCGCAGCGCGGGCAGCGACCACGGAAGCCGCGCTTCATCGCAGTCCATACGTCACGCTTCTCGGGCTGCGTGGTATCGCGGGTCCAGACAACCGTTGATGGGGTCACCGTTTCCATCACTTGCCTCGTTTCGATTTGCCGGACTTTTGCTTCCCCGGCTTGCCACCCTTCTTGTTGCGCGCTTTCTTTCCGTGATCCGCCTTGGCAAATCCCTTGGCAGGTCCCTTGGCAAATCCTTTGGCAGGTCCCGTGACACGCCGCTCGGGCCCTGCACCATCGCGCCCGCGTCTTCCGCCACGCGGAATAGCCTGACCATCAGCCAATAGCTCAAACCGCAGCGCGCCCGCCACTGGCGCTGCCTCGACCAGGCGGACGTCGACGACGTCGCCGAGCCGGTACATGGTTCCGCTGCGCGAGCCGATCAGCGCGTGGCGGGTTTCGTCATGGTTGAAATATTCGCTGCCGATGGTGCGGATCGGGATCAGGCCATCGGCGCCGGTGTCATCGAGCTTGACGAACAGGCCGGCACGGGTGACGCCGGAGACGCGGCCCTGGAAGGTGGCGCCGATGCGATCGGCGAGGAAATGCGCGATCAGCCGGTCGGCGGTCTCGCGTTCCGCCTTCATGGCGCGGCGTTCGGTGACGGAGATCTGTGCCGCGATCTCGGCGAGCGTTTCCAGCGTTTCGTCCTGCGGCAGCGCGCCTTCGCCGAGGCCCAGCGCGCGGATCAACGCGCGATGCACGATCAGATCGGCGTAGCGGCGGATTGGCGAGGTGAAATGCGCATAGCGGCGCAGGTTCAAGCCGAAATGGCCGTAATTCTCGGCGGAATATTCCGCCTGCGCCTGCGAGCGCAGCACCACCTCGTTGACCAGCGGCTCGTAATCCTCGCCCGAGACCTGCGCCAGCACGCGGTTGAATTGTGCGGGCCGCAGCGCGCCGGATTTGGTGAAGGGCAGGTCGAGCGTCTTCAAAAACTCCTGGAGATTGTGAACCTTCTCCTGGCTAGGCTCGTCGTGCACACGATAGATCAGCGGGAGGCTTTTCTTCTCCAGCATCTCGGCCGCGGCGACGTTGGCGAGGATCATGAACTCCTCGATCAGCCGGTGCGCATCCAGCCGTTGCGGCACGACCACGCGGTCGACGCTGCCGTCAGGCTTCAGGAGGATCTTGCGCTCGGGCAGATCGAGGTCGAGCGGGTCGCGCTCGTTGCGTGCGAGCTTGACCAGCGCGTAGGCCGTCCACAGCGGTTTGAGGATCGGATCGAGCAGGGGGCCGGTGGTGTCATCGGGCCTGCCGTCGATCGCGGCCTGCGCCTGCGCATAGTTGAGTTTCGCGGCCGATCGCATCAGCACGCGATGGAAGGTGTGCGAGCGCTTGCGGCCGTCGGCGCCGATCACCATCCGCACCGCGAGCGCGCCGCGCGGCTCGCCCGGCACCAGCGAGCACAGATCGTTGGAGATCCGCTCCGGTAGCATCGGCACCACGCGGTCGGGGAAGTAGACCGAGTTGCCGCGCTGGAGCGCATCGCGGTCGAGCGCCGAGTCGGGCCGCACATAGAAGGCGACGTCGGCGATCGCGACATGGACGATGTAGCCGCCCTTGTTGTTCGGATCTCCGTCCAGCTCCGCATGCACGGCGTCGTCGTGATCCTTGGCGTCGGGCGGATCGATGGTAACGAGCGGCACATCGCGCCAGTCCTCGCGGCCCTGCAGCGTCGCGGGTTTTGCCTCCTCGGATTCGCGGATCGCGGCGGGAGAGAAAATCTGCGGAATGTCGTGGGTGTGGATCGCGATCAAGCTGATCGCCTTCTCGCTCGACAGCGAGCCGAGGCGATCCTTGACGCGGCCGGAGCCGAGCCCGTAGCCGCGGCTGCGCACCAGATCGACGCTGACGAGATCGCCGTCCTCGGCGCCGCCGGTATCTGTTGTGGCGATGTTGAGCTCGCGGCCGGCCTGCTTCTTGTCGACCGGGATCAGTCGTCCGCCGCCATCAGGGTTGCGGCGGAAGATGCCGAGGATGCGGCTCTTCGCGTGGTCGATCACTTTGATGACGCGACCGCGATAGGGCGTTCCGTCGCCCTCGTCCGAGACGTCGACCCGCAGCAGCGCGCGGTCGCCGACACCGGCGGCGGTGCCGGGCTTCGGGCGCCGCGGGGTCTCGATGCGGATCTTTGGCGCGGGGCCGTTGTCTTCCGAGTCCCACTCGGCGGGCGTGGCGATCAGCTCGCCATCGCTGTCGCGGCCGGTGATGTCGGCGAGCACGGTCGGCGGCAGTGCGGCCGGCTGAAGGATCTTGCGGCCGTGCTTGGCGACCGTGCCGTCGTCGGCGAGTTCGCGCAGGATCTTCTTCAGCTCGGCGCGGTCGGCGTTCTTCAGGCCGAACTCGCGGGCGATCTCGCGGGTACCGACCTTGCCTGGATTGGCGCGAATGAAAGCGACGATGGCGTCCCGGGCCGGAAAGCCATGGTCGTGTTTTGGTTTCACTTATCCTCTTGCCTTGCCGGCGCTCTTCTTCGCGGGTGCTTTGGTTGGTGCCGCGGGCTTCGCGGCCGAGGTCTTGGCAGCTGACGAGACCGGCGCGCGCGCCTTGCTGACCGCGTCAGACTTCGGCTTTGCGGCGGACTTCTTCCCCGCGGCCTTCTTGGCGGGCTTGGCCTCAGCGTCGCCATCAGCCTTCGCTGATTTGGCCGGCTTCGCAGCTTTCGTCTTCTTGACCTTCTTGCCACCGCCCTTGGCGGCGCGCTCGTCAATCAACGCGATCGCATCCGCAAGCGTCATCTCGTCGGGCGTCTTGTCGCTCGGGATCGTCGCATTGACGCCACCAGCGGTGACGTAGGCGCCATAGCGGCCGTTCTTCAGCGCAACTGCGCCGAGCGAGGGGTGATCGCCGAGCGGCTTGCCGGGATCGGCGCCGAAGCGGCGGCCGCTCGGGCCCTTGGCGACCTTCTCCGCAATCAGCGTGACGGCGCGGTTCAGTCCGATGTCGAATACCTCGTCGCCGGACTCGAGGCTGGCATAGGTTTTCTCATGCTTGACGAACGGCCCGAAGCGGCCGAGGCCGGCCGTGATCGGCTCGCCGGTCTCCGGATGCTTGCCGATCTCGCGCGGCAGCGACAGCAGTTTTAGCGCAAGCTCGAGGTCGACATCGCCGGGCGACGTGCCCTTGGGAATTCCCGCGCGCTTCGGCTTCTCGCCTTCGGCGTAATCCTTCTGCTCGCCGCGCTGGATGTAGGGACCGAACCGGCCGGCCTTCACCACGACATCAAGATCCGTTTCGGGGTCCTTGCCGAGGATGCGGTCGGCACTCTCGGCGTTGTCGGCCGCGAGCGGACGGGTGTAACGGCATTCCGGATAATTCGAGCAGCCGACGAAGGCGCCGAACTTGCCGGCTTTCAGATTGAGCTTGCCGGTGCCGCAGGTCGGGCACTGCCTGACGTCGCCGCCATCGTCGCGCGGCGGATAGATGTGCGGGCCCAGCATGCCGTCGAGCGCGTCGAGCACTTCGGCGACCCTGAGGTCCTTGATGTCGTTCACGGCGCCGATGAAGCCGGTCCAGAAATCCTTCAGCACCTGCTGCCAGGGAATCTCGTTGTTGGAGACACGGTCGAGCTGCTCCTCGAGATCGGCGGTGAAGTCGTACTCGACGTAGCGCGCGAAGAAGTTTTCCAGGAACGCTACCACGACGCGGCCCTTGTCCTCGCCGTGCAGCCGCTTCTTCTCCAGCTTGACGTAGCCGCGGTCCTTCAGCACCTGCAGGATCGAGGCATAGGTCGAGGGACGGCCGATGCCGAGCTCTTCCATCCGCTTCACCAGCGAGGCTTCCGAGAAGCGCGGCGGCGGCTCGGTGAAATGCTGGGTGACGGCGAGGCTCTGGCGCTTCACGGCCTCGCCCGCGCTCATCGCGGGCAGGCGGCGAGACTCATCGTCCTCCTCGTCGTCACGGCTTTCCTGATAGAGCGCGAGGAAGCCGTCGAACTTGATGACCTGACCCGAGGCGCGCAGCTCCAGCGTGCGGGCGCCGGCCTTGGCTTCGATATCGACGGTGGTGCGCTCGAGCTCCGCCGATTCCATCTGGCTTGCGATGGTCCGCTTCCAGATCAGCTCATAGAGCCGCGCCTGGTCGGCATCGAGCCGGCGGCCGATCGAGGCCGGGCGACGCGACAGATCAGTCGGGCGGATCGCTTCGTGCGCTTCCTGGGCGTTCTTGGCCTTGGCCTGGTACTGGCGCGGGGCATCCGGCACATAGGCGTTGCCGTAGTCCTCGCCGATCACCTTGCGGGCCTGGGTGATGGCGGACGGATCGATCTGGACGCCGTCGGTACGCATATAGGTGATGAGGCCTGTGGTCTCGCCGCCGATGTCGATACCTTCATAAAGACGCTGCGCGATGCGCATGGTGTGCGCCGGGGCGAAGCCGAGCTTGCGGCTGGCCTCCTGCTGCAAGGTTGAGGTGGTGAAGGGCGCCTGCGGGTTGCGCCGCGCAGGCTTGGCCTCGACGGTCGCGACCTTGAACAGCGCGGCCTCGATCGCCTTTTTGAGATCCTCGGCTTCCGCGCCGGTGCCGATGTCGAGGCGCTGGATCTTCTTGCCATCGGCACCGACGAGACGCGCTTCGAAGGCATCGCCGCGCGGCGTCAGTAGCGTCGCGACCAGCGACCAGTATTCGCGGGGGACGAACTTTTCGATCTCGAGCTCGCGGTCGCAGACCAGCCGCAGCGCGACCGACTGCACGCGGCCCGCCGAGCGCGCGCCGGGCAGTTTGCGCCACAGCACCGGGGAGAGCGTGAAGCCGACCAGATAGTCCAGTGCGCGGCGCGCCATATAGGCGTCGACCAGCGCGCCGTCGATCTGGCGCGGCGCCTTCATGGCGTCGGTGACCGCCTGCTTGGTGATGGCGTTGAACACCACGCGCTCGACCTTCTGGTCCTTCAGCGCGCGCTTCTCCTTCATCACTTCAAGCACGTGCCAGGAGATCGCTTCGCCCTCGCGATCAGGGTCGGTTGCGAGAATCAGGCGGTCGGCGCCCTTCAGCGCCTTGGCGATGTCGTTGAGCCGGCCGGCGGCCTTGGCATCGATCTCCCAGATCATCTGGAAATTGGCGTCCGGATCGACCGATCCGTTCTTGGCCGGGAGGTCGCGAACATGGCCGAACGACGCCAGGACCTCGTAGGAGGACCCCAGATATTTGTTGATCGTCTTGGCCTTGGCCGGCGACTCCACAATGACGATATTCATGTCATTCCAATGGTTTACAGGAAAATTTGAAGGTCGGTTCCGCTAGACTCGCGGCCCGCCATGTCGGGGCGAACATGGGTGCTGGGGCGGTCCCTGTCAAATCGACAGATATTGAAGGGGCAGTTTTCGGTGTGAGAATCCTATCCCCAGAGTTGAAAAATACGCCCTAGAGTTGCGGCCGGAAACAGCGTATCTCTCTTTATACAGGTGCAGGGGAAGTAGCCTTCTTGAGCAGGACAGAAGGCGGCCGGAAGCGCAAAGCGTCCAGCCGGCGTCGATCGGCTGACGATGATACAGGTGGGGAGGGCAGCGCGGATGACGCCCTGGTCCTGATCGCAGCAGCCGTGACCCAACTCGCCGGACTGGCCCAGCGCAACAAATTCAGGGTGCTCGACCATTTGCTCGCGATGGCGCGGCTGGAAGCCGACGAACAGATGCGGGTGCGGAGCAGGCGGAAACTGTCGTGAGGTGGTGTCATTGCCCGCGAAGGCGAAGGCGGGCGATCCAGTATTCCAGAGGCGCCTGTGCTTGAACCGAGAGGCCGCGGCGTACTGGGTCGCCCGGTCCATGTGCGCAATTGCGCACAGGCCGGGCGATGACAGTTTTGGGTGGGGACGCAGCTTCACCTTCTCGCGACATGATTTGCCCGAGCTTTCGCGGGAGGGCTTGCCATGTCGGGCAACTCAGTGACCCGGGTTATGCGGGCACAGAGCAACGCTATGCGGTTACGCGTTTGCGTTTCGCCGGTCGCGGCTTCAGCATGGTCGCGGCGGCATCCAGCACGCGGCCGTCCTGCGAATAGAGCGCGAGCTTCTTCACCGGCTTGCCGTTGTCGCGGTCGACCATGATCGTCGCGATCTCGTCTGGATGCTCGTCGAACTCCTCGGTCCATTGCCGCAGCGCGACCAGGATCGGGAAGATGCCGCGCCCCTTCGGCGTCAGCACATATTCCTGATAGACGCTGCCGTCGGAGGCGGGGACCATCTTCAGAATGCCACGCTCGACCAGCGTGCGCAGCCGGCTCGCGAGGATGTTCTTTGCCAGGCCGAGGCTCTCCTGGAATTCGCCGAAGCGGCGCCGGCCGAGGCTGGCATCGCGGATGATCAAGAGCGACCACCAGTCGCCGAACACGTCGAGCGCACGTGCGACCGGGCAACCGTCACCTGCAAGACTGGTTCGTTTCACGCTGGGTCTCCGGAAAGCTTCTTGTTTGAGCATGATCTCTTCGGAAAACCGCTTCACACTTTTCCGGATCATGCTCGATCATCACGCCCTTGTGTAGTTGCAATATTAAACCGGATGTCCTAGTTAGGCAATGAAGTTTAATAATGCAACCAAAGAGGAGGCGGACGTGAGACTCGCAAACAAGACGGCATTGATCACCGGCGGCAACAGCGGCATTGGCCTTGCAACCGCAAAACTGTTCGTGGCCGAAGGCGCGAAGGTCGTCATCACCGGGCGTAACAAGGAGACGCTCGCGGCAGCGGCGAAGGAACTCGGGTCGAACGGACTTGCGGTGGTGGCCGACGCCACTGACGTCGCGGCGCTCGAAGCCGCGGTGAAGCAGGGCGCGGAGAAATTCGGCAAGTTCGACGTCGTATTCGCCAATGCCGGCATTCCCGGGCAGACGCCGCTCGGCGGCACCACGCTCGCGGCGTTCGAGAACGTGATCCGGACCAATCTCACCGGCGTGTTCTTCACCGTGCAGGCGGCTGTGCCCTATCTCAACGACGGCGCGTCCATCATCCTCAACGGCTCGGTGATCTCGGTGCTCGGCAATCCCGGCTATTCGGCCTATGCGGCGAGCAAGGCCGGCGTGCGCGCGATGGCGCGGGTGATGGCCTCGGAACTGTCGCCACGCAACATCCGCGTCAATGTGGTGGCGCCGGGCGCGGTACGCACCCCGATCTGGGGCGCCGCGACCGCGACGCCGGAAGCCGAAAAAATCTTCGAGGCGCGGATCGGCAAGACCACGCCGCTCGGACGCATTGGTGAACCCCATCACATTTCGAAGACGGTGCTGTTCCTGGCTTCGGACGATTCAGCGCATGTGCAGGGACAGGAACTGTTCGTCGATGGCGGTGCGACGGCCTCGCCCGCGGGGGCGCCGATCTATCGCGGCTGAATCATCGCTTAATATAAAATCAGCCGGTGTGATCCGCATCACGCCGGCTGAACATTTGCGCATGTAGGGTCGCGCGAGCCAAATCAATTGAACCTTTGACCGACCACAGGGACTCCTGAATGGGCCGGGATTTTTTCAGTGCAGATTCATTTGGAGTTGCCATCATGCCCAAAGCAATTGCGCCAAAATCTGCCCCCATCCCGACATCGGTTCCGGTTTCATCCGCCTCCGAAAGTTCAGATACGTCTCAGCTTGTCACGATCGCATTGTTTTCAGGCATCGGTCTGTTGATTTCACTCGTCGCCGTGATTTGCGGAATCCAGGGCGCCTGGTTCTGACTTCGTCGACCTGACAGCCCGCCGTCGCCGAAGCGACGGCAGGCATTTTGGCGTCAGGCTGCGTTCAGGCTGCCTGCGGCCAGCAGCGCGCCGGCGACGGCCTTTTCGCGATGCTCGGGACCGACCATGATGCCATCGGCAGGGATGAATTCGAGGTTTGTCACCCCAATGAAGCCGAACACCCCGCGCAGATAGGTCTCGAGATGCTCGAGCGCGGCCATCGGCGTGCCGGCGCCGTAGAAGCCGCCGCGCGAGATCGCGACGATGACGCGCTTGTTGCCGGCCAGCCCCTCGACGCCATTAGCGCCGTATTTGAAGGTCTTGCCCGCAACCACGACGCGGTCGATCCAGGCCTTGAGCTGGCTCGGAATCGTAAAATTGTACATGGGCGCGCCGATCACGACGATATCGGCGGCCAGGAACTCGTCCAGCACGGCTTGTCCGGCAGCGATGTCGTTGCGCAGCGACGGTTCCGGCGTGGCACCCTGGCCGGCGGCGAGGTGGGAGCCCGTGAGGTGGCCAAGCGGGGCCGTGGAGAGGTCGCGATAGGTCACGGCGAGGCCGGGATTGGCTTGGCGCAGCCGCTCGACGGCGGCGGCGGAGACCTGGCGGCTGACGGAGTGGGGGCCGAGGACGCTGGAATCGAGATGCAGGAGTTTCATGGCAGGTGTCACCTTTGGTATATATTTGTAACTGGCGCTATATGAGTGACTGTCGTAAATCTCCGCAAGAACGCACATTTTTGAAACCAGAGCACAGCAATGAGACCCGAGAACATCCGTGTGCCTGCCCTACCGCCGCTGCCGGGACCGGCAGGTGACCACAGCGATTGCCGCGCGGTGGCCTCGGTGCTGGCGCGGGTCGGCGACAAATGGAGCGTGTTCGTGATCATGGTGCTGATCGACGGGCCACGGCGCTTCAACGAGCTCAAGCGCACCATCGCTGGCATCTCGCAGCGGATGCTGACGCTCACCCTGCGCGGGCTGGAGCGCGACGGCCTGGTGACGCGCACGATATTCCCGACCATTCCGCCGCGGGTCGATTACGAATTGACCGACCTCGGCCGCGGACTGGCGGAGCCGGTGAAGGCGCTCGGCCAATGGGCGTTCGCACATCTGCCCGAGATCGAGGGCGCGCGCACGCGGTTCGATGGGCGGAATGACGGTTGAACGTCCAGCTTTGTCCACGTCATTGCTGTGCAATGACGGGGAAGCGATTACGGCCTAATTTCCCAGAACGCTAAATCATCGACACCAGTCCGCCGCCGTGGCGCTCGAGCTTGCCGGCGAGCTCGAGCTCCAGCAGCACCGCGCGTGCAACCGCTGGCGATACATCCGCCATCCGGATCAGATCGTCGAGGCTGATCGGTGTCGGGCCGAGCAGATCGATGATCCGGTTGCGGTCGGGCGCGCCGGTGGAAAAATCCAGCGGATCGTCGTCTTCGCGCGCGGACAACATGATTGGCCGCTCCATGATCGGTGCGACCGCGTTGATGACGTCGGCGGCTTCGGTGACCAAGGTCGCGCCCTGCTTGATCAGGTCGTTGGTGCCGGCGGCGCGCGGATCGATCGGCGAGCCCGGCACCGCGAACACCTCGCGGCCCTGTTCGGCCGCCATCCGCGCGGTGATCAGCGAGCCCGAGCGATGCGCGGCCTCGACGATGACAACGCCGAGCGAAGCGCCCGAGATCAGCCGGTTGCGGCGGGGGAAGTCGCGCGCCCGCGGCACATGGCCGAGCGGCATTTCGGAGATCGCAGCACCCTGGTCGAGCAGCGCCGTCAACAAGTCCGTATGCTCGGGCGGATAGATCCTGTCGTGGCCGCCGGCCAGCACCGCGACCGTGCCGCTGGCGACGGTGGCGCGATGCGCCGCCTGGTCGATGCCGCGGGCCAGACCCGAGATCACGATAAAGCCGGCGTCGCCGAGATCGCGCGCGAGGGTGCCTGCAAATTTCAGCCCGGCGCCGGAGGCGTTGCGCGAGCCGACGATCGCGATGATCGGCCGCGTCAGGGTTTCCAGCGCGCCGCGCGTGCCGAGCAGCGGCGGCGCATCGTCGATGGTGGCAAGCCGCGGCGGATAATGGGCTTCATCGGGCGCGATGAGATCGACGCCGAACTTTTCGCAGGCCGCGAGCTCTGCGGCGGCGTCGGCCTCGCTGCAGATGCGGCCCGGTCCCGATGCGCCGCCGCGGCGCGCGAGATCGGGCAGGCGATCCAGCGCGCTCGCCGCATCGCCGAAATGGCGGAGCAGGGATGCAAAAGTGCGCGGCCCGACATTGTCGGAGCGGATCAACCTGAGGCGGTTGAGCCGTTCGGCGTCGGAGATCTTGTGCGGGCGGTCATGCATGCGGGGTGCAGCTTGGCCCAACCGGAGATTGCGATCAACCGGCCCATTGGCTTGCCCGCACGCGAACCGCTGCGTACAAACGGCCGACAGCAGCAGGATGCAGTGCCCATGATCTCACTTGCCGACCTTCAGCAACGCATCGAACGGGGCGCGCTTTCGCCCGATACCGCCATCGGCCAATCGCTGGAGGCGATCGGCGCGCAGGACAAGACCATCGGCGCCTTCGTCTGCACCGATGCGAACGCCCGCGCGCAATCGTCCGGGCCGCTCTGCGGCATCGCGGTCGGCATCAAGGACATCATCGATACCGCCGATTTCCCGACCGAGATGGGTGCACAGATCTACCGTGGTAATCGCCCACGCGCCGATGCGCCGGTCGTGATGGCGCTGAAGCGCGCCGGCGCGACCATCATCGGCAAGACCACGACGACGGCGTTCGCGGCGAACGATCCGACCGCAACCCTCAATCCGCACAATCATGGCCATACGCCGGGTGGATCGTCGGCCGGCTCGGCGGCAGCGGTAGGCGCCGGGATGATCCCGCTGGCGTTGGGGACACAGACCGGCGGCTCGGTGATCCGGCCGGCCTCGTTCTGCGGCGTCGCCGCGATCAAGCCGAGCTATCGGCTGCTGCCGACGGTCGGCGTGAAATGTTTCTCGTGGACCCTTGATACGGTCGGGCTGTTTGCGCCCGGCGTGCGCGACGTCGCGGCTGGACTATCGGCGATGACCAACAGGCCGGAGCTGCTGGTGCCGGCGAGCGTTGCGGCGCCGCGGATCGGCGTGGTGACGCAGGCCTTTGCCGACGCACCGGAGGCGTCGGGCGCGGCGGCGCTGCAGAAGGCGTCGCGTGCGGCGGAAAAGGCTGGCGCATCGGTGCGCGAGCTAGCGATGCCGGAGATCGTCGCGGAGGCGTGGCGCATCCATCCCATCGTGCAGGAGTTCGAGGCGCATCAGTCGTTCGCCTGGGAGTACGGGCAGAATTACGACGCGATGCCGCCGCTGCTGCGCGGTCGGCTCGACGAGAGCAAGGGCGGTACGCCCGCCGAGTACGATGCCGCGATGGACGTCACCCTGCGGGCGCGGCGGGCGCTCGCCGCCATCTTCGACGAGGTCGACGTGCTGCTGACGCTGTCGGCGCCGGGCGCAGCACCTGCGGGTTTGGCGTCGACCGGCGATCCCCGCTACAACCGGCTCTGGACTTTGATGGGCGTGCCCTGCGTCAATGTGCCGGCACTTGTTGCCGAGGGCGGATTGCCCGTCGGCGTGACCGTGATCGCGAAGTTCGGCGCTGACGCGCAGGCGCTGGCGGCGGCGAGCTTTGTCGAGGAGGCGCTGAGGGTTTAGGGCTCCGTCATTCCGGGATGGTCCGAAGGACCAGACCCGGAATCTCGAGATTCCGGGTTCTCGCTTCGCGAGCCCCGGAATGACAGGGGATTACTTCGCGCCGATCTTGCCTTCGGTGCCGGCCTGCAGCCGCTTGATGTTCTCGCGGTGCATGTAGAACAGCAGCAGCGTCAGCACGGCGAACAGCGACGCCAGCGCGGCGTGGCCGAACCACCACAGGAAGATCGGCGTCACGAAGGCCGCGACCAGCGCCGACAGCGACGAGTAGCGGCTGGTGTAGGCGGTGCCGAGCCAGATCGCGGCAAAGATCAGCGCCGCCGGCCAGAACAGGCCGAGCAGCACGCCGATATAGGTCGCGACACCCTTGCCGCCCTTGAATTTCAGCCAGACCGGAAAGAGATGGCCGAGGAAGGCGCCGAGCGCGGCCAGCATCGCCGCGTCAGGGCCGTCATAGGTCCCGGCGATGATGACGGCGACCGTGCCCTTGAGCATATCGCCGATCAAGGTCGCCGCGGCGAGGCCCTTGTGTCCGGTGCGCAGCACGTTGGTGGCGCCGATATTGCCTGAGCCGACCGAGCGCAGATCCTGCGTGCCGGCGAGCCTGGTCAGGATCAGGCCGAACGGGATCGAGCCGAGCAGGTAGCCGATCACCAATGCGACAATGAGAAACCAATCACCCGACATTGCGGAACCTCCCGTCGCGCCGAGCGCTAGACATGTTCGTACACCGTACGTCCGCCGACAATCGTCCGCATCACGCGGCCGGAGAAACGGGCATCGTCGAACGGGGTGTTCTTGCACAGCGACTTGAGGTCGTCGCGGTCGAGCACCCAGGGCGTATCGGCGTCGATCACGATCACGTCGGCCGGCGCGCCCGCGCGCAACGTGCCGCCTGCCAGCCCGAGCAGTTCGGCCGGCCGCGTCGACATCGCGCGGATCAGCGTCTTGAAATCCATCTCGCCATTGTGGATCAGCCGCAACGCCGCCACCAGCATGGTCTGCAGGCCGACTGCGCCGTGGGCGGCTTCCGCGAACGGCAGCCGCTTGACCTCGACGTCCTGCGGATTGTGGTCGCTCATCACGACGTCGATCAGCCCGGAGGCGAGCGCCGCCACCAGCGCCTTGCGGTCGTCCTCGGTGCGCAACGGCGGCGACAGCTTCAGGAAGGTGCGGTAGGGGCCGATATCGTTCTCGTTCAGCGTCACATGGTTGATCGAGACCGAGGCCGAGACGTCGAGCCCGGAATCGCGGGCACGCTTGAGGATCTCCAGCGACTCCATCGAGGTCAGCGACGCCGCGTGATAGCGCCCGCCGGTCAGTGCGACGAGCCGCAAATCGCGCTCGAGCATGATCGATTCGGCGGCGGCAGGAATCCCGGCAAGCCCAAGCCGCGTTGCGAACTCGCCCTCGTTCATCACGCCTTCGCCGATGAGGTTGGGATCCTCAGTGTGATGCACGATCAGCGCATCGAAATCGCGGGCGTAGGTCAGCGCACGTCGCATCACCTGCGCGTTGGTGACGCTGCGGTCACCGTCGGTGAAGGCGACGGCGCCTGCGGCCTTCAACAGGCCGATCTCGGTCATCTCGTGGCCCTGCATGCCCTTGGTGAGGGCGGCCATCGGGTGGATGTTGACGATCGCGGTGTCGCGGGCGCGGCGCATCACGAAATCGACTGTCGCCGAATTGTCGATCACCGGCGAGGTATCCGGCTGGCAGATGATGGTGGTGATACCGCCGGCCGCCGCGGCCTGGCTCGCCGAGGCAAACGTCTCGCGGTGGCTGGCGCCGGGCTCGCCGACGAAGGCGCGCATGTCGATCAGGCCGGGGGCCACGATCCTGCCGGCGCAATTGACGATGTCGGTGCCTTCAGGGACGCCGGCGGCGCCGATGCCGCGCTTGGCGTCGCGGATCACACCGTCGGCGATCAGGACGTCGCCGGGGCCGTCGAAATCGCGCGACGGATCGATAATTCGGGCGTTGGCGAGCAGGATGGGTCTGCGGTCAGTCAGCATGGCGTCACGCGTTCGGCAGGTTGCGGGCCAGTGCTTCGAGCACCGCCATGCGTACCGCCACTCCCATTTCTACCTGTTCGCGGATCAGTGACTGCGCGCCGTCGGCAACGAAGGTGTCGATCTCGACGCCGCGGTTCATCGGCCCCGGATGCATCACCAGCGCGTCCGGTTTGGCGTAGCCGAGCTTCTTCTGGTCGAGGCCGAAATAATGGAAATACTCGGCGGTCGACGGCACGAAGGAGCCGTTCATGCGCTCGCGCTGCAGCCGCAGCATCATGACGATGTCGGCGCCCTCAAGCCCCTCGCGCATGTCGCGCGCGACCTCGACGCCCATCCGCTCGATGCCTGCCGGCAGCAGCGTGGAGGGCGCCACCACGCGGACGCGGGCGCCCATGGTGTTGAGCAGGAGGATGTTGGAGCGGGCGACGCGCGAATGCAGCACGTCGCCGCAGATCGCGATCACGAGGCCCTCGAGATGGCCCTTGTTGCGCCGGATCGTGAGCGCATCGAGCAGTGCCTGGGTCGGGTGCTCGTGGGCGCCGTCGCCGGCATTGATCACGGAACCGTCAACCTTGCGCGCCAGCAGTTCCACTGCGCCGGAGGCGTGGTGGCGGACCACCAGGATGTCCGGGTGCATCGCGTTCAGCGTCACGGCGGTGTCCATCAGCGTCTCGCCCTTGCGGGTGGACATCGATGACACCGACATGTTCATGACGTCGGCGCCCAGCCGTTTTCCGGCGATCTCGAACGAGGACTGGGTCCGCGTTGAAGCCTCGAAGAACAGGTTCACCTGGGTGCGGCCGCGCAGCGAGGCGCGTTTCTTGTCGACCTGGCGGTTGAGCTCGACATACTCCTCGGAGAGGTCGAGCAGGCCGGTGATGTCGTGGGCGGAAAGGCCCTCGATGCCCAGCAGATGCCGGTGACCAAGGACGAAAGTCGATTTCAATGATGGGGTCATTAAAGCGAGAGCTATAGGCGCGGATGGCCCAAGGGGCAAGCGCGAAGAGGGGCCGGAGGAGTTATCCCCGAGTATGATATCGCCGGGTCTCCCGCCGTCATGCCCGGGCTTGTCCCGGGCATCCACGTCTTCTTGAAGTTGCCCGAGAAAAAGACGTGGATGGCCGGGACATAGGCGAGCGGAAGCGACGCCGTCCTTTGGACGGCTATGCCCGGCCATGACGATAAAGGTGAGCCTTGTGAAAATTGTCGTGATCGCCGCCGCTGTCGCTGCCTGGATTTCACCCGCGATGGCACAGACCCTGCCTGACGGCTTCGTGTTCCTGCGCGATATCGACCCGACCATCATCCAGGACATCCGCTACGCCACCTCGAACAATTTCATGGGGCGGCCGATCGTGGGCTATGGCGCCAGCGAATGCGTGGTGACGCGTGAGGTGGGGCTGCGTCTCAAGGCCGTGCAGCAGGAACTCACACGGCAAAAACTGTCGCTGAAGATGTTCGATTGCTACCGGCCGGCGCGTGCGGTCGCCGACATGGTGGCGTGGTCGCAGAACGGCAAGGAAACCGCGGCCGAGCGGCGCTACAATCCGGCCTTCTCGAAAGCGGACCTGTTCCGGCTCGGCTACATCGCCACCCATTCCGGCCATTCGACGGGAGCCGCGGTCGATCTGACGCTGGTCGATCTCACGGCCGACAATTCCGGTAAATTCGATCCCGCGCGCGACTATGCCGACTGCACGGCGCCGGTGGCAAAGCGCGCCCCGGAGGGCAGCGTCGACATGGGCACCGGCTATGACTGCTCGGATGTGAAGGGCCATACCGCTGCTGGCTCGATCACATCGGCGCAGCGGCGTTGGCGCAGCAGATTGGTGGCGGCGATGGGCCGGCAGGGCTTTGCGAACTATTCCAAGGAATGGTGGCACTTTTCGCTGCGGGGGGCGGGCGGTCAGGCCTACGATTTTCCGATCACGCGACCGCGCTAGAGCGTTTTCCAGCGAAGTGGCCACCGGTTCGCGGGAAGAAAACGCGTCAAAACAAGAATCTAGAGCCCCGTTCCGATTCCATCGGAACGGAAACGGCTCTAGTCCGGCGACATTGCCTCAAATGCGAGGCATTCTCGCAAGATGGCGGTTGCCATCGCGATAGCGGCCGCGCGCGTGTTCAACACTCCTTAATTGCGATCCCGTGATGTACCGGCATTGCGGGAGCACGGGTCATGCGTTTAGCCATTGCAGTTGTTGCCGTCGGCGCTTTCGGCATTGCGATTTACGATCAGTACGACAGGAACACGAACTTTCAGCGCGTCGAGGCGCGCATCGCCACTGTCAACGAGCAGTGCTATCTGGAAAAGGTCGAGCGCGGGGTCGTCGCCAAGACGACGTTCACCTCCGACCCGGTGCGTTGCGAGGTTGCCGAGCTGCTGCGACGCGATCATCCGAAATGGCAGGGCTACAACGTGAAGCACAAGATCGAGCTGCGCGTCACCTATGTCTCGCCGGTCGATAGCGCCGCGCACACATCGAGCCTGCAACTGACTTTCCTCCCCAACGGCAAACCACTGCGCGCCGGGGACGCATTTCCGATCCTGGCCTCCAAGACCAAGGTCGACGAGACACGCATCTGATCGGCGCCGCTCGGCAGTATGGGAGCATCAAGGATGCGTCTTGGCGTTTATGGGATGATTTGCGTCGGTCTTGCGGCTTTCTATGCCCACAGCGAGTTCGACAAGCGGGTGAATTTCCGGCCGATCGACGCGCGTGTCAGCAGCGTCAAGGACCAGTGCTACATGGAAAAGACCGAGGGGCGGCGGAGCTCGAGCTCCGATCTCCTGTCGTGCGAGCTTGCCGTCCTTCTGACGCGCGGCCATCCGAAGTGGCAGGGCTACGACATCAAGCACAAGATCGAGATTCGCTTTGCCTACATCTCCCCGGTGGACGGGGCCACGCATGAGGCGACCATGGAGATGGCGGCGTATCCCGATGGCCGGCCGCTGCGGGCCGGCGACATTTTTCCTGTCCAGGCTTCCAGGAATGACGTGAACAAGACCCGCGCGAGCGACTGGCTGGACGTGCGCCTCGGCCGCCATGCGCCAACGCATGGAAGCGTCTAGGGCACATTTTTGCTGCCCCGTGCGAGCGGGCAGGCTTATGATCCCCCGATTCCATCGCGCCGTAGGCCACGCCGACGTGTACGGCGCAGTGGAGCTGTCTGACGACGACGCGCGCGCTGCTGGCGCGGGCGCTGCCATGAAGGTCTGCTGATGGACGCACTCAATCCCGACATGCCGCCTGCGGCGATCGAGCCGGCGCCACGCCCGCCGCGGGTCTGGAAATTCTGGGGCACCGCGCTGTGGGGCTTGCTGATCTTCGTCGCAATGTTCCTCGGCCAGCTTGCGGTCATTGTCTATCTCGTGATGCGGCAGGACGGGCCACTGTCGATGGCTGGTCTCACCCATGTGGTCGCCAGCGGCTTGACGATTTCGCTCTCGGTCGTCGCGGGCCTGCCGATGGTGCTGCTGGCGCTGTGGGTCGCGATCCGTCCGACCCGGATTCCGTTTGCCGACTATCTCGGACTGCGCTGGACGTCGTGGAAGAATGTGATCATCGGCATCGTTGCGCTGGCGGTGCTGGTCGAGGCCTGGGACATGGTGTCCCGCCTGGCCGGTCGCGACGTGACGCCCGGTTTCATGGGCGACGTGCTGAAATCGGCGCAGGCTGACGGTGCGCTATGGCTGCTGGTGATCGCATTCGTTGTTGCCGCGCCGGTGTGGGAAGAGCTGTTCGCCCGCGGCTGGCTCTATCGCGGCTGGTCGCAATCGTTTCTCGGCCCCTATGGCGCGATCGTATTGTCGTCGATCGTCTGGACGGTGATGCACCTCCAATACGACTGGTTCTTCCTCTGCGAGGTGCTGTCGATCGGGCTGCTGTTCGGGTACCTACGCTTTCGCACCGGCTCGGTCTGGCTGACGATCCTGCTGCACGCGCTGAACAATCTGGCGGCGACGATCCAGACCTGGTGGCTGGCGGGGTGACCCGTCGGGACGGTAACGCGCTCCTTCGCTGCGACGATCGGCACGTCGGTTCATTGCGGTGGAGTGGACGTCACTCAGCGCAGCGGTGATCGGCAGCTTTTGACCCAAAGCGGTGGTGGTTGCACGACCAACAGCACAGGTGACGCCCGGCTTTGCTTCAATTTTTGGCAGAAGTCAGGGCTGCCACCGCGGGAACGCTCTTGTGCCGGCATTTGCACAACGGCATGATCGCCATCTTTGGGCGGGCATCATCCGGACCATTTCACGACGCACGCCCCATCCATCAGGGAGGCGAAATGTTGTTGCGATATTCGTTTTTTACAATTTTTCTGATTGCCGTTTGCGCAGGCTCTCCGGCTCGCGCCCAAAACTACGAGAGTTACGTCTCCAATTCTGGCAACGATGGCAATGCGTGTACCTTAACCTCTCCATGTGCAAGTTTTTCTACGGCGCACAACGCTACCGGTTCGGGCGGCAGCATCTCCTGCATCAGCGCGCCCGCGTCGGGACAGCTTACGATCACTAAGTCCATCACCATCGACTGCACCGGGGTTGCTTTCAACGACGTGCACGGAGGAGTGCTGGTTACAATCAATCTTCCCCAGAGCGATGCTTTGCAAACTGTTCGTCTGAAGGGCTACACGATCAACGGTTTCGGAAACGGCACTCGCGGCGTCCAGATCAATGCGGCAGGCACCGTTATTCTCGAAGACATGAATATCATCCAACATACCCAGCAGGGCGTCATTGATTTAAGGACTTCACCGGGCAAGTTGGTCATCACGGATACCGCTATCAGCGGAAATGCAGGCGCTGGCGTCGTGGTCGCGGGGGCCGCAGGAACAGCAGCGATCCTCGATAACGTGACCTCGGCCGGGAATACCTTTGGCATCGCGGTTGCGGCTGGCAACAGCGTCGTCGTCAACCGCTCTGTATTGTCCGGCAATACTACCGCCGGCGTCGAGGGAGATCCCGGCGCGCAGGTTGTCGTCAACAATTCGACCATCAGCCACAACAACGTCGGGGTAACAAGCTATCAAACGGTCAGGTTGTCAAACAACGACATAGCATTCAACACCACCGCGATCTCCGGTTCGGGGTCCGGCACCTTCGGCAACAACCGTTTTTCCGGGAATGGATCGATGGGTACGGCACCGGCGGCGCTCGGCAGCGCGTCGTCTGACCTCGGGCAGCAGTGAGTCCAAAAGGAAGCCGCCTTGGTCTTCGGCCTTCTTTCATTCTACGCGATGTCGCCTCTTGGCCCCAAGTCCGACCTACATCCACGTCGGCTTCAATGTCGCCCTTCGAGGGTAAAGCGGACGTGACAATTTTTGCGCCCGCGCCCTAAGGCCCAACCGCAGCGATCGCGATCGGCATCGTGATCGCCGCCAAAATCGTCTGCAGCGTGATGATCTGGGCGAGCAGCGACGCGTCGCCGCCCATTTGCCGCGCCAGCACATAGGCGGACGGGGAGGTCGGCACCGCCGCACAGGCGGCAACGATCGCAAGGGTCGAGCCGGTGAGGCCGAACCACACGGCCAGCGCGACTGTCAGTACGGGCATCAGGATCAGCTTCAGCACCACCGCGACGCTGGCGGCGAGGCTCGGGCGGAACAGGCCTTCCAGATGCAATCCGGCGCCGGTCACGAGCAGGCCAATCGCCAGCGACGAGCCGCCGAGCGCATTGGCGACCTCGTGCCAGATTTTTGGCAGCGGGATCTGCGCCACGTTCACGGCGAGACCGATCACGCAGGCCCAGATCAGCGGGTTCTTCACCACCGTCATCACGATCGCGCCCGGCGACCGTTTTTCTGACGAGGCGTAGCGCGCCAGCACGGCGACGCTGAACACATTCACCAGCGGGATGATCGCGACCATCGCGACGGAGGCCAGCGCCAGTCCTGTGCTGCCATAGAGATTTCCTGATACCGAGAGCGCGACATAGGTCTGCCAGCGGGTCGCGCCCTGGAAGATCGAGGTGAAGGCCGGGCCGTCGACCCCGGCGCGGGCGAGCGGGGAGCGCAGCGCGAGACAGAGCAGCGACATTATGAGTGCCGAGAGCAACAGCGCGCCGCCGACGCCTGCGACCGGTACTTTTGTCAGATCGGCCTTGACCAGGGTCTGGACCAAAAGCACCGGGAACAGCACGTAATAGGTCAGCTGCTCCAGCCCGTGCCATTGGGTATCGAGCCGCATCAGCGTGCGCTTGAGGATGACGCCGAGCACGATCAGCAGGAACACCGGCAGCAGCGCGGCGATCACCACGGCCATGGTCAGCGGTCCCGGCGGAGCGTTGCGAGCCGGTCCAGCGCGCCCTGCAGGATGAAGATCGCGGCGTGCTCGTCGATCACCTCGGCGCGGCGTGCGCGGCTGACATCCATCCCGATCAATTCGCGCTCCACCGCCGCGGTCGAGAGCCGTTCGTCCCACAGCGCGATCGCAAGCGGGGTGAGGGTAGCGAAGTTGCGGGCGAAGGCGCGGGTCGATTGCGCGCGCGGGCCTTCGCTGCCGTCCATGTTGATCGGCAGGCCCAGCACGAAGCCGACCACGTTGCGCTCGGCGGCAAGCGCTAGCAGCCGCGCCGCGTCGGCCTTGAACGCCTTGCGCTTGATGGTCTCGACGCCGGTCGCGAGCCGCCGGTCTGAATTTGAGACCGCGACGCCAATGGTCTTGGTGCCGAGATCGAGTCCGATCAGCGCACCACGCTCGGGCCAGTGCGATGCGGCATCGATCAGGGGAAGGATGGGAGCGGGCATGGCCTGCGCATAGCACGCGGCCGCGTGGTGACGCAAAGCCCGATCACGGCGCGGCGTACCTGCGGAAACGCCACGCTCGGAAGGCCCTTCATCGATAGGTTGTGCGACTGTAGGTCGCAACTCGATCACGTGGAGTTGTGATCCAGGTAACAATCGAGACGCATGGGCCGTGAGACAAGCTTGCGCAACGCGCGGCCCCGAGGTGGATGCTCCCTGCCGGTTCGCGGCACGAGCGGCTTTCTGAGCATACGATTCTTCCTTCCACCGGAGGCCATCATGCTGATCAAACCGAACCTCATCGCCGCCTCGGAGCAACGCCTCAAGCAGGCGGATGTTTCGCCCACCGCTCTGGACAAGAAGCTGGGCGACGGTCCGCTCAAGCTGTCGCCCGAAAAGAAGCAGATGCGCCAGCGGCAACTGCTGCAGCAGACCGACGACGTCCAGGCGGTTCAGGTCGGACTGGAACGGATCATCGAGGGCAATGATCTCGACAGCATCAATTATCTGGCAAAGGGGACGCTGGCGTCGCGCCCGATCTGCCGCATTCAGCTCAAGGACGCGCGCGCCAACCTGATCGGTTATGCATCCGGCTTCCTGATCGGGCCTGGCCTATTGATGACCAATCATCACGTATTCGGCAGTCCTGGCGACGCCGCCAATTCGATCGCCGATTTCGACTATGAACTCGACGTCGCCGGCATGGAACGCGCGGTTGTCAGGTTCGGCTTCGAGCCCGCACGGTTCTTCTACACCAATGACAAGCTCGATTATTCGATCGTCGCCGTGGCGCCAAAATCGCTGTCAGGCGACAGGGATTTGACCGAATGGGGATGGCTGCCGCTGAGCGGCGAGCCGGGCAAGGGCGACCCCGGCGAATATCTCACCATCATCCAGCATCCGGGCGGTGAGCTCAAGCAGGTCTGCGTCCGCGAAAACAAGCTGCTGCAATATGTCGGAGACTTCGTCTGGTACAAAACCGACACCACGGCGGGCTCGTCGGGTTCGCCCGCATTCAACCGGTTCTGGCAGGTGATTGCGCTGCACCACAGCGGTGTGCCGAAGAAGAACGCGGCCGGCCATATCCTGACCACGGATGGCAAGGAGTGGGATTCCTCGATGGACGAGACGTTGATCGAGTGGATCGCCAATGAAGGCGTCCGGGTCAGCGCGATCGTCGCCGATCTCAAGGTCGCGGTCGGTTCAAATCCGGTGATCAAGCCGGTGCTGGATCAGCAACAGCCGCCGCCACCTCCGTCGCCGCAGCGGCCGGGCACCGAGAAAGTGGTCCTGCCGACGATCTATGGCACAAACCTGTGGCTGGAGCAGGCCGGCGATGTGACCACGCTCGTGGTGCCACTTCGCGTCCCGATGCCTGTGATCAGGCTGCAGTCAGGTGCAGGGGCAACACCGCCCGCCGCGGCATTGCCTCCGCCGGTCAAGTCGCCGCCGATCGTCCCGGCGGGACCGCAGATCGGTGCCGCAACCGGCATGGTGATGGAGGCGGTGCATATCGACCAGACCACGCTGGGCTCGCGGCCCGGATACAAGGCGAACTTCATCGGCAGCGGCAAGCTGTCGGTATCGCTGCCCAAGATTCCGGCCGGGCTCAAATCGAAGGTAGCGACGCTCAAGGGCAGTTCCGGGCAGAGCGAACTGAAATATTTCAACTACAGCGTGGTGATGAACAAGGAGCGCAAGTTCGCCTTCTTCAGTTGCGTCAACATCGACGGTGGCAAGCAACAGGATGTCGGCAAGCGCGAGGGCGATTCCTGGCTGCGCGACCCGCGCATCGACGCAGAGTTCCAGATCGGGGACGAATTCTACAAGAAGCAATCGACCCTCGAGGCGGACCGCATCGCCAATCCGTTCGACCGCGGCCATCTGGTGCGCCGGCTCGACGCCACCTGGGGTGATACTGTCGACGAAGCCAAAGAGCACGGCGACGATTCATTCCACTTCACCAATTGCTCGCCGCAGTTCTTTTCCTTCAACCAGGGCAAGCAATTGTGGGCCGGTCTCGAAGACTACACGCGCGATGTGCTGCTGAAGGACGAGGAGAAGGGCATCGTCATGAACGGCCCGGTGTTCGACGGGCCCGACGCCGACGGCAGCGATTTGCCCAAACCCTCGGGCAAGCCGCACAAGGATCCCAGCTTCGGAGGCGTCCAGATTCCGAAATATTTCTGGAAGATACTGATTACCAAGGGCGACGACGGCCTCAAGGCTGCGGCGTTCCTGATGAGCCAGCGCGACCTCGTCATGGGCATCGCCCGGATCCAGGAGACCGATGGTCTCGAAAAGCTGTCGGAAACCGATGTCAAAGTCTTCCAGGTCTCGATCGCCGACCTGACGAAACTGACCAAGCTCGACTTCGGCAACCTCGATTCCGCCGACACCCACGAAGCGACCGCGGTCGGACCACGCAAGATCGAGACGTTCGACGACATCAGGATCTAGGACGTTGCCGCTATCCGTCTTTGCTGCTCTACTTCCGGTGCAGCGCGATTGTGCCTGGGCCAGCTTCCCTGCCTTCCCGAAAAGGCCGGAAGCCGGACGGGTTGTGAAAGATCCGTAAGCGGTAACGGACAGTTATCGGAGGACGCATCTTGGAGCGCAGGCTTGCAGCAATTCTGGCTGCGGATGTAGCTGGCTACAGCCGCCTCATGGGCATCGATGAGGAAGGCACCCACGCGCAATTGAAGGGGCATCGCCAAGCGTTGCTCGATCCGAAAATCGAAGAACACCACGGCCGTATCGTCAAGTCGACCGGAGACGGCGTACTGGTCGAGTTCGCGTCCGTGGTTGATGCGGTGCGATGCGCTGTTGACGTCCAGCGCGGCATGAGCGAGCGGAATGCGCGGGTCAGGGTCGACAAGCGGATCGAATTTCGCGTTGGCATCAACCTCGGCGACATCATGATTGAAGACGACGATATCTATGGCGATGGCGTCAACATTGCCGCACGGCTCGAGGGAATTGCCGAACCGGGCGGAATCTGCATTTCGCGCCAGGCCCACGATCATCTGGTCGAGAAACTCTCGTTCACTTGCGAGAAAATGGGGTTTCGCAACCTCAAGAACATCGCGAAGCCCGTCGAGGTCTTCTCGGTGAATTTCAGTTCCGTCAGCATGGCGCAGCAGATCAATTATTGCCGGGCGCCCGATGGGGTCCGCCTTGCCTATGCGTCCGTGGGGCAGGGGTCACCCTTGGTCAAGACCGCGAACTGGATGAACCATCTTGAATATGATTGGGAGAGCCCGATCTGGCATCATTTGCTGGAGGGATTGGCGAAAGAGCACACGCTGGTTCGATACGACGCGCGAGGCAACGGGCTGTCGGATTGGGATGTCGATGAGGTGTCTCTCGACGCGTGGGTCAGCGATTTGGAAACCGTTGTTGACGCCATGGGGCTCGAGCGCTTTCCGCTGTTGGGCGTCTCTCAGGGATGCGCCATTTCCGTTGCCTATGCGGCGCGGCATCCGGAGCGCCTATCTCACCTGATCCTGTATGGCGGTTTTGCGCTGGGCGGCGCGAAGCGATCGCCGCAGGAGCTTGAGAAGCGCAAGGCGATGGGGACCTTGATGCGCCTCGGCTGGGGCATGGATGATCCGGCATTTCGGCAGATGTTCACCTCGCATTTCATTCCTGAAGGCACAAAGGAACAGGCTGATTGGTTCAACGACCTGCAGCGCAAGACCACATCGGCTGAATGCGCGGCGCGTTACTTTGACGTGGTGGGATATGTCGATGTGCGCGAGTTGCTCCCGCACGTGAAGGTGCCGACGCTCGTCATGCATGTGCGCGGCGATCTCATGGTTCCGATCGATGCGGGGCGTCAGATGGCGGCCGGGATCCCCGGAGCACGCTTCGTAGCGCTTCCCGGGCGAAATCACCTCTTCCTGAAGCACGAACCCGCCGCAGCCCGGTTCTTCGACGAGATCAATCTGTTTTTGACCAAATGATCCCCGCCGGCGGCCCGCGCTGCATGATCGCATGCGTCAAGCGGCGATCACGCGATCGCCACCGCCAAGGCAGGCGGCAAATCCCTGCAGCGCGCTGTACTGATGCGCGGTGCGGCGCTGGATGAACAGCGTCTCGACGCGCGCGTGCTGCGGGCTGAGCTTGTGGATGCTGACGTCGCGCTGGACGTGATCGCGCTCGACGACGGTGCGCGGCAGCATGGTCACGCCCATGTCGGCGGCGACGCAGCCGATCATGCCGTCGAGCGTGCCGAGCTCGAAGCGCGCCGCGGATGGCCAGCCGAACTCGGTGAATGCCTGCTCGAGGCGCTGCCGATAGGTGCAACCGGTGCGGAACACCAGCGCCGTCGGGCCGGACTCCGGCGTACCAGCGCGCAAGGCGGCAAGGGACGTCCAGCGTTGCGCGGTGACCAGCACCAGCTCTTCCTGGAAGGCGACCGTTGTGGTGAGTTCGGCGTGCTCGATCGGACCAGCGACAAACGCGCCGTCGAGCGTACCGTCGAGCACTGCGGCGACGAGATCGGCGGTCGGTGCGGTCCGCAGCGTCAGGCGCACCGCAGGATAGCGGCGATGGAAATCGGCGAGCAGTGTCGGCAGCCGCACTGCGGCTGTGGTCTCCATCGAGCCGATCGACAGCGGACCCTTCGGCTCGCCATCATCGCGCGCGGCGAGCACGGCCTCGCGCGACAGCGCCGCCATGCGTTGCGCGTAAGGCAACAGCCGTCGGCCGGCGCCGGTCAGCGTCATGCCGCGACTGTGCCGCTCGAACAGCGCGGTGCCGATCTCGGCCTCCAGCGCCTTGATGCGCTGGGTGACGTTGGACTGGACGGTGTTGAGCTCTTCGGCGGCGCGCGTAATGCCGCCGAGCCGGGCGACGGTGGAGAAGGTGAGGAGATCGGTCAGTTCCACGGCACGCTCCGTTTTGTTTTTGAGATATCAGAGTTCTCAAGTATTCATTTTCAGAGAATGTTAGGCCCGCTTAGGGTTGCTGTCCAGAACCGGGAGCAAACGCATGCCTGTCAGCACCGAATTGACCGCGCGGTTGGGCATCCAGCACCCGATCCTGCTGGGGCCAATGGATACGATCGCGGGCACCCGGCTGGTCAGGGCAGTGAGTGAAGCCGGCGGCTTCGGCATTCTCGGCGGCGGCTACGGAGATCGCGCCCGGCTTGTGGGCGACATCGCAAAGCTGAAGGGCTTTGATCGACCGTTCGGTATCGGCTTCATCACCTGGAGCCTGGCGAAGCAGCCTGAACTGCTCGAACTCGCGCTTGAGGCGCAACCGCGCGCGGTGATGCTGTCGTTCGGCGATCCCGCGCCGTTCGCGCCCAGCATCAAGGCCGCAGGCGCGCTTTTGATTTGCCAGGTGCAGGACGAGGACATGGCGCGGCAGGCGCTCGACTGCGGCGCCGACATATTGATCGCGCAGGGCTCCGAGGCCGGCGGTCACGGCGCGTCGCGTACCACGATCGATATCGTGCCCGCGATCGTCGATCTCGCGGCGGGACGTGTGCCGGTGGTCGCTGCCGGCGGCATTGCTGACGGGCGCGGGCTGGCGGCGATGCTGATGCTTGGTGCATCCGGCGTGCTGATGGGAACGCGCTTCTATGCCAGTATCGAAGCCGACGGCGCCGAGCAGGCGAAGCAACTGATATGCGCGGCCAAGAGCGGCGAGACGGCGCGGGGCGTCGTGTTCGACTGGTCGCGCAAACTGATGTGGCCTGCGCCATTCACGGCGCGCACGCTGGTCAACGATCATCTGCGGCGCTGGAGCGGCCGCGAGATCGAGCTGATGCAGCGGGCGGACGAGGTTGCGGTGGAGTACGCCGAGGCCAAGGCTGCCGGCAATTTCGACATCGCGGCGGTGTTTGCCGGCGAGTCTGCCGGCCTGATCCATGATATTCCTTCTGCTGCCGAGATCGTCGGCCGCATCGTCGCTGAGGCCGAGCAATCGCTGCAGGGCCGGCGCAACTCTCTTCCCTCTGTCACCTGAAACCGCACGGGACACACCATGTGGCCAGACCGTCGATTGATCGACCTCTTCAAGACCGAATTCCCGATCGTGCTGGCGCCGATGGCCGGCGTGATGGATGCGGAACTGGTGATCGCGGTGGCCCAGGGCGGTGGGCTCGGCTCGCTGCCCTGCGCGATGCTGTCGGCGGAGAAGGCGCGCGAGCAGGTCAACATCATCCGCCAGCGCGTGGCAGCACCCGTCAACCTGAACTTCTTCTGCCACACCGCGGTTGAGGCCGATCCCGTGCGCGAGGCGGCGTGGCGCAAGCGGCTGGCGCCTTACTATCGCGAGCACGGGCTCGATCCGGATGCGCTTGTTAATGCCGCGAACCGTGCGCCGTTCGATGCCGCGTTCTGTGCGGTGGTGGAGGAGTTGAAGCCGGAGATCGTCAGCTTCCATTTCGGCTTGCCGGAGCCAAAGCTGCTCCAGCGCGTCAAGGCGGCAGGCGCCATCGTGATGGCGTCGGCCACCATTGTGAAGGAGGCGATCTGGCTGGAGGAGAACGGCGCCGATGTCATCATCGCGCAGGGGGCTGAAGCCGGCGGCCATCGCGGCATGTTCCTGACCGACAACATCGCCGAGCAGCCCGGCACGTTTGCGCTGGTGCCGCAGGTGGTCGATGCGGTGAAGGTGCCGGTCGTGGCGGCCGGCGGCATCGCCGATGGGCGCGGGATCGCGGCGGCGTTTGCGCTCGGCGCGTCCGGGGTGCAGATCGGCACGGCCTATCTGCGCTGCCCGGAATCGACCGTCGGTCCCGCGGCCCGCGTTGCGCTGGCGCAGGCACGGGACGATACGACCGTTATCACCAATGTGATGACCGGCCGGCCGGCGCGCGGCGTCGCCAACCGCGTCATGCGCGAGGTCGGCCCGATTTCATCAGACGCGCCTGCGTTCCCGCATGCCGCAACCGCCCTCGGGTCGCTGAAGGCGGCTGCCGAAAAGCAGGGCAAGGTCGATTTCACCAATCTTTGGGCCGGCCAGGCGGTCCGAATGGGCCGCGAGATGCCTGCGGCCGAGCTCACCAGGGCGCTGGCGGGGGCCGCATTGGCGCGGATGAGCGCTTTGTCTCAGGCCTGATGCGCGGGTTCGTCGCGGTTGATCTGAAGATGCTCCGCGGCGAGCACGCGATAATGCGCGGCCATTTCCTTGTAGTGCCGCCTCGAGATCGGATCGCTGGCGCTTTCGGCGCGGCGCTCGAACATCTCGGCCTTTTCCTGCAGGCCTCTTGCCTGGGACATGGCTGCTTGCCCGCTTAGGCCAGGCAGGCAACGTAAAGGATCGCGAACCCGATGACCGTTCCGATCGACCAGAGGGCGGGATCCCAGCCTTCCGGCCGCGGGCTGCTGTTGAGCATGGACATGACGCGCTCCAAATTTCTTCTGTTTGGAACGACTACGCGCCGGGAATGTTTCAGGACGACTGCGTCGGGGGCGCAAAGTGGTTTCGTCGTGGGGTTTTGCAGTCTAAATCATCGGCTGCCGGCGCCCGGACATGGTGAGACGGCGGTTCACTTGGCGCGGGAGCACCACAACATGATCACTTGTTACCTGCGGTACGAAGTCGACCCGGACAAGCTCGCCGACTTCGAGGCTTACGGTGCGATGTGGCTGGAGCTGATGCCCCGGTTTGGCGGTATTCATCACGGCTATTTTCTGCCGTCCGAAGGAGCCAGCGACATCGCCTTGGCGATGTTCAGCTTTCCGAGCCTCGCGGCCTACGAGCAGTACCGCAAGGACGCTGCCCTGGATCCGGACGTTCGGAAGGCCGTGGCCTTCGCCAAGGAGACGGGCTGCTTCATCCGCTATGAACGGTCGTTTTTCCGGCCTTTGTTCCCGAAAAGCGCATAGCCCCGACGCCTTGGGTTGCGTTGGCGCGGTTGCGGCGCAAAACCGGCCTCTGCTATACGGCAGGCTGACCTTTCAGCCTGACCTTTGAGCCTGACCTTTCAGGCTGACCTGTGAGCCTTGGGGCCCTATATTATGTCCGTAGACGCCACGACTGTCCGCCGCATCGCGCATCTGGCGCGGATCGCGGTCAGCGACGCCGAAGTTCCCCACCTCCAGGGCGAGCTGAACGCGATGCTGGCCTTTGTCGAGCAGCTCTCGGAGGTGAACGTCGAGGGCGTTGAGCCGATGACCTCGGTGACGCCGATGGAGATGAAGAAGCGCGCCGATGTGGTCAATGACGGCGAGATCGCCGATGACATCGTCCGCAACGCGCCCGATACGCTGAACCATTTCTTCCTGGTGCCGAAGGTGGTCGAGTAGTTCTTTTACGATCCGGGAACGACAGTCCGATGTGCATGCTGTGCGACGATGAGAAGGCCTACAAGGCCTATATGGACTTCCTCGATGTGATGGAGCGGAAGGGCAAGGTCGCCGATCCCAATGAGGCGATCGATGCCGTGCTCGACCAGCTCGAGGCGCTCGATGCGGCGCGCGCCAAGGAAAATAGCAAGGCGCGGCAAGACGATCCCGCCAACGACAAGACCCTGTCTCCGTTCTTCTGCAGCCCGATCAATAAATGACTGATTTGACATCGATGACGATCGCCGAGGCCCGTCAGGGCCTGGCGAGCAAGTCTTTCACCGCACTTGAGCTGACTGAGGCGCATCTCGCCGCGATCGAGGCCGCGCGCATGCTCAATGCCTATGTCTTGCCGACGCCCGACCGCGCGCGCGAGATGGCGAAGGACGCCGACGCGAAAATCGCGAAGGGCGAGGGCGGCCCGCTCGCCGGGATTCCGCTCGGCATCAAGGACCTGTTCGCGACCCGCGACATCAGAACCACCGCGTGCTCGAAGATCCTCGGCAATTTCATCCCGCCCTATGAGTCGACGGTGACGTCGCAGCTCTGGCGCGACGGTGCGGTGCTGCTCGGCAAGCTCAACAATGACGAGTTCGCGATGGGCTCGTCGAACGAGACCTCGTGCTTCGGCCCGGTGACCAACCCGTGGCGGCGCGGAGGCTCCAACACCGCGTTGGTGCCGGGCGGTTCGTCCGGCGGCTCGGCTTCGGCAGTGGCGGCGCTGCTCTGCATGGGCGCGACCGCGACCGACACCGGCGGCTCGATCCGCCAGCCGGCGGCGTTCACCGCGACCGTCGGCATCAAGCCGACCTACGGCCGCTGTTCGCGCTGGGGCATCGTCGCGTTCGCGTCGTCGCTCGACCAGGCCGGGCCGATCGCGCGCAGCACGCGCGACGCCGCGATCCTGATGCGCTCGATGGCCGGCCACGATCCGAAGGACACGACGTCGGTCGATATCGCCGTGCCGGATTACGAAGCTGCGATCGGCAAGTCGGTGAAGGGCATGAAGATCGGAATCCCCAAGGAGTATCGTCTCGACGGCATGCCGGCCGAGATCGAAAAGCTCTGGAGCCAGGGCGCGGAATGGCTGAAGGCCGCCGGTGCCGAACTCGTCGAGGTGTCGCTGCCGCATACCAAATACGCACTGCCGGCCTATTACATCGTGGCGCCGGCGGAGGCCTCGTCCAACCTCGCGCGCTATGACGGCGTGCGTTATGGCCTGCGCGAGCCGGGCAAGAACATCATCGAGATGTACGAGAACAGCCGCGCCGAAGGCTTTGGCGACGAGGTACGCCGCCGCGTGATGATCGGCACCTATGTGCTCTCGGCCGGCTATTACGATGCCTATTACCTGCGCGCGCAGAAGGTGCGGACGCTGATCAAGAAGGACTTCGAGGATTGCTTCGCCAAGGGCGTGCACGCGATCCTGACACCGGCGACGCCGTCGGCTGCGTTCGGTGTCGGCGAAAAGGGCGCCGATCCGGTCGAGATGTATCTCAACGACATCTTCACCGTGACCGTGAACATGGCGGGCCTGCCGGGCATCGCGGTCCCATCGGGCATGGATGCGCAAGGCTTGCCGCTCGGCCTGCAATTGATCGGCCGTCCGTTCGACGAGGAGACGCTGTTCTCGCTCGGTGCCGTCATCGAGCAGGCGGCGGGTCACTTCACTCCGCCGAAATGGTGGTGAGCGATGGCCGAGTTCCGCGCCAGTCTCGCTGACGCTGCGCCTGATGCGAGGCTGTCGCCGCCGCTCGCGGCGCTGTGGTGGGCGGCCAAGGGCGATTGGGAGCAGGCGCACAAAATCGTGCAGGACGAGAGCGACGCCAATTCGGCGTGGGTGCACGCCTATCTGCATCGCGTCGAGGGAGATCTCGGCAATGCCGGCTACTGGTATCGGCAAGCCGGCCAGCTGGTGGCGAAGGATGCGCTCGAGGCGGAGTGGCAGCGGATCGTGTCCACGCTGCTGCCCCAGCGCACGTAATCGTGCCGGTGCCGAGGCACCGCGATCATTAACCCTGTTTCGGCCGCCATGCCGCCGCCCAGATTGCCCGTGATACGCTTGCGGAACCGGGGCGGGGGCCCAGTGGCAAGAGAGTATTCGTGCGTGGGTCGGGCATAGGGGCGTGGCTGCCGGCAGTGCTGGTGGCCGTGGTGGCGGCGGGCCTTGCGGGCTGCGCGACCGTCTACAATCTGCCCGGCAATGTGCCGCTTGGTGCCGCGCTCGCCGACAACAACAGCGCCCGCGACATTCCGGACTACCAGGACGATGTCCTGCTCGCGCTGTCGTTCTCCGGCGGCGGCACGCGCGCCGCAGCGTTCTCCTTCGGCGTGCTCGGGGAACTCGACCGCGCGCGGTCCGGTGTATCAGGCGCAAAGACGCTGCTCGACCGCGTCGACTTCGTGTCGGGCGTCTCCGGCGGTTCGGTCACCGCCGCCTATTTCGGCCTCAAGCGCCGCGCGGCGCTCGACGATTTCCGCGAACGCTTCCTGCTGCGCAACGCCGAAGAGGGACTGAAGACCCAGATCTCGCTCGGCAATATCGGGCGTGCGCTCGGCGGTGGCATCAACGACAGCCAGTTCACCGATTGGCTCGACCGCAACCTGTTCAACGGTGCGCGCTTCGATTCGTTGTCCGACGACCGCAGGCCGCGGGTCTGGATCAACGCGTCAGACATCTACAACCGCACGCCCTTCGTGTTCGGCAAGACCGCCTTCGACGCGCTGTGCAGCGACATCCGCTCCTACCGCGTCGCCGAAGCGGTGGCCGCCTCGGCGGCGGTGCCGCTGGCGTTCGCGCCGATCGTGCTGGAGACCTTTCCCGGCGGCTGCAAGGCACCGCTGCCGCCCTGGCTCGAGCGTGTCAGGAACGATCCGAATGCGCAGCCGCTGTTGCGCTCGTTTGCCGAGGCCCAGGCGCGCTACCGCGACGGCTCGATGCGCTACGTCAAGCTGCTCGATGGCGGCCTCGTCGACAATTACGGCCTGTCCGGCATCAGCATCGGGCTGCTCGCGGCGCAGCGGCCCTACGAGCCGTTGAGCGAGCGGCAGGCGGCAAAACTCAGGCGCGTGCTGTTTCTGGTGGTCGATGCCGGGCGCGGCATCTCCGGCGACTTCGTGCAGACCCTGGAGGGCCCGAACGGCGTCGAGCTTGTGTCCGCGGCGGCCGACACCGCGATCGATTCCAGCGTGCGGTCGAGCTACGCGGCGTTCACGGCGCTGGCCAATGATTGGAACGGCAAGCTGAAGCGCTGGCGCTGCGGCCTGTCGGCGGCCGAGCGCGTGAGGCTCGGCGTCGGCGCCAACTGGAAGTGCGGCGACGTCTCCTTCTATATCGAGCGGCTGAGCTTCGACCAGCTCGGCCCCGAACGCGCCGGCATCCTGAACGCCATCCCGACGCGGTTTTCACTCCCCGCGGAGCAGGTCGACCAGCTGATCGCCGGCGGCGGCGATGCCTTGCGCTTGAGCAAGGCCTATCAGTCGTTCCGGCACGGGCTGTAAGCCCAAATCATGCTCGGAGCCGGCTTGACTGCCGCTTTCGGTTGCGCGAAGCCCAATCCATCCCAGATATCAGATGTCCGGACACCGAGAGCCATGAACGCTTCTGCCGCACCCCACAAACTGATCAAAGGCGCCACCGGCGACTGGGAAGTCGTGATCGGCCTGGAGGTCCATGCCCAGGTCACCTCGAACTCAAAGCTGTTCTCGGGCGCGTCCACCGCGTTCGGCGGCGATCCCAACAGCCACGTCTCGCTGGTCGATGCCGCGATGCCGGGCATGCTGCCCGTGATCAACGCGGCGTGCGTCCGCCAGGCGGTGCGCACCGGGCTCGGGCTGAACGCCAAGATCAATTTGCGCTCGGTGTTCGACCGCAAGAACTATTTTTATCCGGACTCGCCGCAGGGCTACCAGATCAGCCAGTACAAGTCGCCGATCGTGGGCGAGGGCGAGGTGGTGCTCGAGCTCGACGGCGGCCGCAGCGTCACTGTTGGCATCGAGCGGCTGCATCTGGAACAGGACGCCGGCAAGTTGCTGCACGACCAGTCGCCGACGATGTCTTATGTCGACCTCAACCGCTGCGGCGTCGCGCTGATGGAGATCGTCTCCAAGCCCGACATCCGCGACGCCGAGCAGGCCAAGGCTTACGTGACCAAGCTGCGCTCGATCCTGCGCTATCTCGGCACCTGCGACGGTGACATGGAGAAGGGCAGCCTGCGCGCCGACGTCAACGTCTCCGTGCGCAAGCCGGGCGGTCCGCTCGGCACCCGCTGCGAAATCAAGAACATGAACTCGGTCAACTTCATCGGCCAGGCGATCGAGTACGAGGCGCGGCGCCAGATCGAGATCATCGAGGACGGCGGTGTAATCGACCAGGAGACGCGGCTGTTCGACCCGAACAAGGGCGAGACGCGCTCGATGCGCTCGAAGGAAGAGGCGCACGACTACCGTTACTTCCCCGATCCGGATCTGCTGCCGCTCGAATTCAGCCAGGCCTTCGTCGACGAGCTCAAGGCGGATCTGCCGGAACTGCCGGATCAGAAGAAGTCCCGGTTTATTACGGGTTTCGGTCTCTCATCCTATGATGCGAGCGTGCTGGTGGCCGAGCGCGAGAGCGCCGACTTCTACGAGACGGTGTTGTCCGGCCTCGCCGACAAGGCGCGCGACGGCAAGCTTGCCGCCAATTGGGTGATCAACGAACTGTTCGGGCGGCTGAACAAGGAGAGCCGCGACATTGCGGCCTCGCCGGTGTCGGCCGAGCAACTCGGCGCGATCGTCGGTCTGATCGGCGAGGGGACGATTTCCGGCAAGATCGCCAAGGACTTGTTCGAGATCGTTTGGCAGGAGGGCGGCGATCCGCGCGCGCTCGTCGAGGCGCGCGGCATGAAGCAGGTCACCGACCTCGGCGCGATCGAGAAGGTGGTCGACGACATCATCGCAACCAATCCGGACAAGGTCGCGCAAGCCAAGGCGAAGCCGCAGCTGGTCAGTTGGTTCGTCGGTCAGGTGATGAAGTCGTCCGGCGGCAAGGCGAACCCGCAGGCCGTCAACGATCTGCTGAAGTCCAAGCTCGGCATCTGAGCGAACACCGAAGACGACGCGGATGCGTCGTCTCGATCATCTCTCGGTCGTCTGTTCCGGTGTCGTCGCACGCGTGTCAGCGCGACGTGATCTTGCCTCACACGCTGCCCTTCGTCGTCGCGATGACGCCTGTCGCGACCGAATCGCCCTGTCGGCGATTCGTCCGGAAATCCGGTTTTGGCGACCGCCGATGGGGCGAAGACGGGTTACCCACGAAAATTTTTTCATTGCCAAATTCTGCGACTCAGCGTCCGCGCCGGCGCGTTTTTCGGCCGCGGCATCGACTCACGACGATGACGATCGCGCGTCGATCGACGAGATGCGAATTCAGCAAATGCCTTTGGCGCTAGCCTTTCCTGCGATGTTGACAAATGCCGATGTCGGCGGTGGCTGCACTTTTTACATCGTCGCGCGAACGCGTCGTCGAATTGTTCGGCGACGCGCGCGGCACCGCGGCGCATCGCTGCGTCAACACTTCCTTAAGCGAGACGCTGTTTTTTTCGATGTGTTGGTGTATTCGGGATGGGTGTGCATCTCGATTCCCGAATGCACGCAGCGAAGTAGAGCCATCTCACACATACTGGAGGGCAACATGGCTAAGAAAGCTAAGAAGGCTAAGAAGGCGAAGAGCGCAGTGAAGAAGACTGCTAAGAAGACCCGCAAGGTCGCCAAGAAGAAGAAGTAACTCTTCTCGGCTCGAGAGGATTGCCGGCGGCTTGATGCCGGCGCGTCACGAGAGCCACCGGGCGGACTGCCGCAAGGCAAAGTCTCCCGAGGCTCTGGTTGACGAAAGAGGGTGTCGGCGAGACATCAGGTCAAACGGCTGGATCGAATTTCGGCAGGGGTTGCTCTTGAAAGAGAGCTCGCTCTCCCCAGATCGGTCCTGCAGAAGAAGCAAGAGCTTTCTTCGTTCGGTGCGGATGCTTCTGGCTCCGCAATTTCACCGGCGCGAATGCCCAAGTGAGATCTGGCCCTGACGTGTTCGCCGACGCCCTCGTTCCGGCGGCCCGCGCACTCCGCGCCTGGCACCCATTTTCCAGATATCTGTTCCTTGATCGCCTGCAGGCCGGACGGCTTCGCTTGCCGCTGGCGCGTCCGATGCGCGGGGAACCCTGACCCGCTCGTCGGTCCTTACGACCTTTCCTCGACCCCAAATCCGATTGCGTGTGACGATGGCCGTCACCGGCCGCGCCGCCTTTGTCTGCAATGGTTATCGCAATCCGAAGCACAAGGGTAAACCGGCGTTCACGAATGCCGGGAAGTGACTGCGGCACAGGCACTTCTGCGATTCCCGGAATCGCGGGGCGTGGCGCCAATTTACACCCCGTTCATCGCGATACTTAAACCGCTCTTCAAATTTGATGGGCCATGATCATCCCAACAAGCCGGCTAACGGCGAGCGCATAATCCAAAGGATTAGCGCGGCGCATGATCAAGGATCAGCGCGGGGAAGATGAGGCGATTTGGACAGTGGACGGGGGCCGCGCTCGGGGGAGGGCGGCCAACAACAAAAAGGGGAGTTGCGACAATGTTTCAGGGTTTCATCGATCAGGACACCGCCATCCCGGTTGCGGCGACTGCGATCCAGGACGTGCTGTTCGAGCGCGGTCTCTACTGGGCGAGCGGCCGCTCCGGTGTGGTCAACCTCGTCGCCGCGCATAAATGGTTCAACCTCGCCGCCCTGAAGGGCCGCACCGAGGCAATCGCGATGCGCCGCGAGATCGCCGAGCAGATGTCGGATGTCGAGATCGCCTCCGCCCAGCGCGAAGCCCGCGCGTGGACAACCTCGAACTAGAGCCTTTTCCGTTCCGATGGAACCGGAACGGGTGGCTGCCAGTTTGACGAAGGTGACGTCATTGGCGGCGAGTTTGGCATCGCGGTGGCGATACACCGACAGTGCTTGATCCTGTTGAAGGATCGTTCGACGAGATTACGTGCGCGATGCGGCCAGGGGCCGAAGAAAATCGGCGCGTTTCGATTGCGCTTCGGCGGACCGTTGGCCCGCGCGGCTTGTTGTTTGGTACATGCCCTGTTCAGATCAGGATGATATCTCGATCTGCCAGCAACATTAAGTCGCAATCGCCGGACCCGGGAAAGGGTCCATGAATCCAAAATCAACGATGCGATGACGCCTTTTGCGGCGTAGTCGTTGAAATTTCCCTAGCCTGGCTTCGAAAGAGGTGTAAATTTACCGCATTCTTCCCTGGGCTCGGGGAACAGATTATGAAACGCGGGTTTTTGGCGGCCAAGTTTGTTGCTGCATTTTTCGTAGCCATTTCGCTATGTGCGGCGCCCGCTCGTTCGAATCCCGGCTGTAGCCTGAGCGATATTGGCCAGGCAGCCAAGGACACCTTCAACAATATTCCCCTGAGCTGCTCGCCTCAGGTCGCGGATCCGGCGTTTTACCCGGTGCTGGCCTATGTCATCGCGTTGCTGCAGGCGCCTCAAGGTAACGATTTCTGCAATGCTGCGGAGCAGGCGAATGCGTCCGCTTCCAAAGTCGGCACGATCCTGAAGAACCTGCCGGGGGGAGACAGTCCGGCGCTTTCGCCCGTCATTGACGAGCTGAATTCCGACTCCGCTGCAGCCTCAAGCGCGCTCGACGTCGTAGTGTGCGCCTGCAAGACGGCGGAATGGAAAGGCCCCGGTGCTCTCGGGGGCGATTTTGTGAGCTGCGTGACGGATGCCCTGTGCTCGGTGGACGATTGGCTGCACGACAACGTCTGGTCGGGATTCAGTGACTGCGGCAGCGACACGCCACCGACACAACCGGCGCTGATCAATTGCAGGCCGGATCCGAAATATCAGGACGCGAGCGGTTATTGGGACTGGGACTGGTCCAAACCGTTTGTCGGAAACGCCAACAATTGCGACGCCGGCCCCGGCTTCGGCGCCGACAACGGTTACAACTGCCAAGGCAGTTTTTGCATTTCGGCCACCACCCCGGGATATAGCGGCGGCAACAGCAATTATTGTTTCTGTCCGCCGGTGATGCAGACCTGGGATCAATACGGCGACGACAACGGAAACTGTATCGGATACCTTTCTTGCCACTGTCCGGACGGGTCGCAAGCCCTGAGCGACTCCGGCGCCGGCGCTTACATATGCATGTGCCCGAGCGGATCGCCGGTCAGCGCCGACAAGACCTGTCCTCCGCCTCCGCCGAAATGCGAACCGAGCTGCCCCGCCGGCCTGCTCAGCACCATCAGCAACCAGCAGACCTGCAGCTACAGTTGCGATTGCCCCGCCGGCTTGACCAAGGTCGGCGACGTCTGCGTCACGCCGTGCACCGATGCGAGCCAGGTGATGCTCGCAGGCGGCGCCTGTTGTGCCGCGTCGCAGTCGACGTCGTGCGGCACATGTTGTCCGGACGGCATGAAACCTGACGCCCACGGCGACAGCTGCGTGTCGGCGACGCCTCCCGTCAATAAAATTCCTGCACCGGCGCAAGCGCCGAAGAAGACGTAGAGCGATGTCGACAGCCCGCACCATGAAACGGTGGTTGGGTCAGCGGTTGGCGATCGGATTGGCAGGTGGTTTTGCTGCGGCCATTTTGTCGCTGCCGATCGGCACCTTGCAGGTGTCGGCGCAGACTGCCCCGCATGGACTTCTCATTCCTGGCAATGCTGCCGTCAGCGGCTTCCCCGGTGCGGTTGGGCCGGCGCAGATGGCGCCTGGGGTCAACCCGCTCGGCTTCACATTCATCGACATCGATGGCCCGTCGCTGCGCGTCGTCGATCTGCAGAACATGGGTGCGCCGCCGAACGCACAGCTGGTCAACGCGCCGAAGCCGTTCACCATCCTCGCCGGGCAAATCGGCCAGGTCTTCGCGGTCGCGCTCGATAATGCGGTGCCGCCGAATATCTATGCCGCGGCGACATCCGCTTACGGCCTGCACATTGTCAGGCCCGGCAATAATGGCGTCCTGACCCACGCCCGCATCGGTGCTCCCGGCGCCAGCTTCATGCCGGGCATGTGGGGCCAGGCCGCGCCCGACGGCGGGCCGGGCTCGATCTGGAAGATCGACGGCGTAACCGGCGCGGTCAGCCTGTTTGCAAATGTGAAGCTGGATGGTGTCGCCAATTCCGGCCCGGCACTCGGCGGCCTCGCCTACGATCCCGACAGCGATACGTTCTTCGCAGCCGATCGCGAGACCGGCATGATCCATCGCTTTGGTAGCACCGGCACCGAGATCGGCCGCTACGACCACGGCGTCCAGGGCCGCGCTGCGCAGGGACTTCCACCGGTTGCGTTCGATCCGGCAAGGCGTCTCGACATCACGAGCCCACAATTCAATGCGGCCCAGCCGGAGACCTGGAATTACGCGGCACCGGCGCGCCGAATTTCCGGTCTGGGTATTCACAACGGCCGGCTCTACTACGCCGTCGCTGATGGCCTGCAGGTCTGGTCGGTGGAGGTGACAGCGAAGGGGCTGATCGACCCGGTGATGGAACTCAGCGTTCCTCCCGGCTCCGGCTCGTCGGAAGTCTCGAAGATCACGTTTGACGATCAGGGGCGGATGATCCTCGCCGAACGGCCCGATCCAACCGGGGCGGAAGATTTTCATGCGCTGACGCGGGAAGGGGGCGGCCGTATTCTCCGTTACGCCATCGTCACCAACTATCCGGGGCTGCCGCGCACCTGGCAAATGGTGCCGGATGATTTCGCGATCGGTTTTCCCGGCGCCATGACCAACGGCAATGGCGGCGTCTCCATCGGATTCGACTATGATCGCCTTGGCCGCATCGCGCAGGGCACTTGCGGCGGCTTTCTCTGGTCGAGCGGCGAGCGACTGCGCGAGGCGGCGGATCAGTCTCTCGCCGCCCGATTGAAACAGTCGGGCCCGCTCGACGTCGATGGATTGCAGGGCAATTTCGCCTGGACCATCCGGCCCAACAACACGCCGCCGCTGATCAGCTATTTCATCGACTACAATAACCGCTTCGACGACGACGCAGCGCGAGGACATCTCGGCGATATTGCGATCTGGCGCGTCTGCGGTCCGGTCTTGCGCGGCGGCTGGATGCTACCGAGCTGGTTCGCCTGGGTCGAAGACGGTGGAACGATCCCGCCGCCGCCGGACCTCAGCTGCCCCGTCGATCAGCAGAAGCCAGGATTTCAATGCTGTCCGAAGGGCACGTCTCCGAGCGCCGGCGGACAGTGCAAGCCATGGTGCCCGAACGGGAAACAGGACGCCAAGAGCCAGAATCTTTGCGGGCTCGGTTTCGACAACGCGACTTTCGATCCGAACAACCCCGGAAACGCCAAATGCATCGGCGGCGCCTCGCCGACACAAGGAAAGGGCATCCTCGGGTGTGTCAGCCATTCGCCGGTCCTGAATCCGGCGGTGTGCCAGATTGGTTGGGCCAAGCAGGATGTGCCGAATGTCGGCAATGTCTGCCAGCCGACCAAGCAGCAGATGCAATGCCCGCCGGGCCAGCAGGTCAGCCCCTTCGACAACAAATGCCATTCGCTCTGCGTCGGCGGCACGGCGTGGCCGGGACGGCAATGCTGTGCGCCGGGCTCGGCGATCAGCGCGACGGGGCAATGCTGCCCCGCCGGTTCGGTCGTCGATCCCAAGACCGGTGCCTGCGGCAAGTTGGTCTTCGCCTGCCCGCAGGGTTCGAAACCGAATCCCAAGACGGGCGCCTGCGAGCCGCCCGGCAAGAGCTGTCCCGCCGGATCGACGCCCGATCCAAAGACCGGCGCCTGCGGCAAACTCATCAGCAAGTGTCTCGCCGGTCTCTCTCCCGATCCCAAGACCGGCGAATGCAAGAAACTTCCGCCAAAACTGTCCTGCGCGTCATCGCAGCAAAGCAGCGATGGTGCCTGCTGCAAGCCGGGGTGGTCGCCGAACAATGCCGGCGGCGGCTGTTGCCCGCCTGGTCAGGCGTCCGGACCGGAGGGCGTCTGCAAAATGACCGCATGCTTTGCGCCCAACAAGCAGGTTGGCGGCAAGTGCTGTTCACCCGGCGACCTCAAGCCCGGAGGCGTTTGCGCAAACAGCATCTGCGGCGTCGGCAGCGCTCCGGCCGGGGCAAGCAATGCATGCTGCGATGCCGGCAGGGTCTATACCGGCAACGGCGGCGCGCAGCTGTGTTGCGCCACTTCGGTCGTTAATGGTCAGTGCGTGCCGCCCGCCAAGGGCACGCCGGTGCAACCGCAATGCGCGCCGGGCTCGACCGATCCGAATTGCTGTGCGGCAGGCTACAAATGGGCCGGCAAGTCGTGTTGCCTCGCCAGCCAGTTGACCTCCAGTGGACAATGCTGTCCGACAGGACAGACACCGTCGGGGCCAAACAACGCGCAATGTCAGCCCGATCTCAAGAGCGGCATCCCGCCCTATAATCCGGGAAATCCGGGCACGATCTCCACCGGCGGCAAGTGCTGCGCGAACGGATTGATACCGACGGTGACCGGAAGCTGTTGTGCGCCCGGCCAGGTCACGTCGATCGGATATTGCTGCCCTGCGGGGCAGACACCCGATCCGAACAATCGCCGGGCATGCATTGCCATCCCTGTTTGCGGCGAGCGCCAAACAATGGTCAACGGCGTGTGCTGCCCGAATGCCAATGCCTACACGGACGCGGGTGGCAATGCGAAATGCTGCAGCCAGCTCGTCGATCCCCAGACCAATACATGCCCGGCGCTGCGCTCCGGCGAAGTCCCGCAATGTTTCGCCGGCTACAAGCGAATGCCCGATGGCAGCTGTTGCGCCGACAATCGGATCACCGCCGATGGCCGCTGCGCCGTGCCGGGCAGGCCGCTGCCGCCCCAGGCGCCGCCGAATGAAACACGACCGCCGCCGGGCATTCGCGCAACACCTGAAACGGTGCAGCCGTCACCGCCGTCCCAGCAGATCGCGCCGCCATTGCCGCCGGCGGTGCGGGAAACGGCGCCATCGCCAATTCGTCCGGTCCTGCCGCCGCCGGGCCGGCCCGTTCCCAACCAGATACAGCCGTCCCCGGCGCCGGGGCTGCGTCCGTCATTGAGGCCGGTTGTTCCCCAACAGCGCTGCATTCTCATCAATGGCAAGGAAGTCTGCAGATGACCGGCGTCGGCAACCGATTCATGCAAGGAGTAAGCCTGATGGCATTTGCCGCGCGCAAGGCCGCAATCATGACGCTCGTGACTTTCGCCATCGCGACCGCAGTGTCGATCCATTCCTCGTCGGCGCAATCGGTTCGCGGCGAAATCGAGACGATCGTCAAAGAATATCTGGCGCAGCACCCCGAAGAAATCGGCGACATGGTCAAGGACTATCTCGCGAAGCACCCGGAAGTCCTTCAACAAGCCATCATCGACATGATGAAGAAGCGCGACCCGGCCCTTGCGCAGGCGCCGAATGCAAGGCCGGTCAATTCCGACAGGTCGGCAGCGATCAAGAGCAATTCGGAGTTGCTGTTCAACTCGCAGCGCCAGGTCGTGCTGGGCAATGCCGAGGGTGACGTGACCCTCGTCGAGTTCTTCGACTACAATTGCGGTTACTGCAAACGCGCACTTTCAGACACGGTGAAACTGATCGCCGACGATCCGAATTTGAGGATCGTGCTGAAGGAATTTCCAATCCTCGGGCCGGGCTCCCTGGAGGCCGCGCGCATCGGCGTGGCAGTGCGCATGCAGGATGCGGGCGGACGAAAATATCTCAGCTTCCACGAAAAGCTGCTCGGCAGCAGGGGGCCCGCCAATCGCGAAACCGCGCTTGAGGCCGCCAAGGACGCCGGCGTGGATATGGCGCAACTGGAAACCGACATGGCGAGCGACGAGATTTCCAGGACGCTCGACGAAGACCGGCAGTTGGGCCAGTCGCTCGGCGTCAACGGTACACCGGGATACGTCGTCGGCAATGTCGTCGTGCCGGGAGCCATCGGGGCAGCGGCTCTCATGAAGGCAATACAGCAGGCACGGAACTGAGGCCTCGCATCTACAACCAATATCGTACCGGATAGATCGCGGTCAGCCCGAGGCGTGGCATCGACCGTCACGATTGCGCAACCTCAGCAATCGGCGAGCCGGTCCGCTTCGTCGCCACCGCGATGAGGGCGGCGACGACATTGGCGGCGGCGCTGATCGCAATCGGAATGACATAGCTGTGGCTGACATCGAAGGCGAAGCCTGCCGCGCTCGGACCCAGCAGCGTTCCGATCGCGACGCTGGTGTAGAGGATGCCGATGATGCCGCCGACATTGCGGCCGCCGAAATGGTCGGTGACGACAGCGGGCAGGATCGCGACCCAGCCGCCATAGAACACGCCGAACAGCAGCGCGAAGATCGCCAGCGACCAGAACCCGCCGGCGACCGCCCAGATCGCGAGCGAGACGGCCATCCCGGCATACATCGCGATGAGGAACGTATCCCGTCCGATCCGGTCGGCGATGCCGCCCAGAAAGAAACGGCCGGCGGTGCTGCCGATGCCGATCATCCCGAGCAGCAGCACCGCAGCCGCTGGCGCCACCTGATGGTCGACGGCAAAGGGCACCAGATGCACGAACGGGACGAACACTCCGAAGGCGCTGATCAGGCACGCTGCATAGAGGCCGGCGAAGCGGGGTGTCCGCAGGGCATCGCGGATCGATACGCCCTGGCGGATCGGCGTGCCTGAAGTCTCAAGCGGATCGCCGTCCGGTCCGGTGCCATGCCGGCGCGGATCGTCTGATATCAGCAGCGATGAACCGATGCCGATGATGGCGGCCATGATGCCCAGCACGAGATAGGCGTCGCGCCAGCCGAGGTTTACAATCAGCCAGGTTGCGAGCGGCGGCATCACCAGCGTTCCGACACCGATGCCGCTGACGGCGAGCCCCGATGCGAAGCCGCGCCGCTTGACGAACCAGCGTTGCACGGCGCCGAGCGTCGGCACATAGGCGCAGCCGACGCCGGCTCCAATGCCAATGCTGTAGGCGGCGTAGACCTGAACGATGGTCTGGGCCCGGCTCGCCAGGACGAGGCCGAGACCGACCAGCCCCATGCCGAGGGCGGCAAGGTTCCGCGCACCCCAGCGGTCGGCAAGCGGGCCCGAAATCACGCCGAGGCCGAAATACAGGAAGCCTGCGAAGGAGAACACCAGCGACACCGAGCCGCGCGAGGCGCCGAAATCGCGTTGCAGGGATTCCACGAACGAGGAGAACGTGTAGGCGCTGCCGAAGCCTGTGAACGTCACGACGAAGGCGGCGGCCACGACGAACCAGCCGTAGAACAGTTTTGTATTGGGATGATCGGTGGTCACAGCAGTCGTCCTCATGGTCGCTCCGATGGCGTTGTGCGGTTGGCGGTGTCGCCGGGCGGATACGCTTCCCAACGCGTATATAGAAAATCTAATCTATATAGTAAAAGTTTGTCCGCATTGACGCGGTTCAGGCCAGTACGATATGCTAATAAAGCACTGGTATTCATGAGTTCACAAACCAGAATTTCTCCTTCTATTAGATTAGAAAATCTAAATCATGAGCCATAAGCTTCCGCCCCTGAACGCGCTGAAAGCGTTCGAGTCCGCCGCCCGACATCTCTCGGTGAAGCTCGCCGCCGAGGAGCTCTGCGTGACACCCGGCGCCGTTAGCCAGATGCTGAAGACGCTCGAATTGCATCTCGGCGTAAAACTGTTCGAGCGCGTGCCGCGCGGCATCTATCTCACCGATGTCGGGCGCGACTATCTGCCGTCGATCCGCAATGCATTTCGCCAGATCGCGGAGGCATCGCGCCGCGTCGCAGCGTCGACCGACGCCGGCGTGCTCACGGTCAGCGTCACGCCGTTCTTCGCATCAGCCTGGCTGGTGCCGCGCATGGCGTCGTTTCAGACCATACATCCCGAGATCGATCTGCAGATCGTCACCAGCGGCGCGCTGGTGGATTTTTCACGAAGTGGCGTCGATGTCGCGGTTCGTCATGGTCTCGGCCGCTATCCCGGTCTGCGCAGCGACCGCGTGGTCACAGTCGAGATGGTGGTGGTTGCGGCGCCGTCGCTCGTCGCGCGCCTCGGACGGCCGACATCATCAGCCGATCTCGCGCGCTGGCCGCAGGTCCATGACGCCGATCGCAAGGGCTGGAGCCTGTGGTTTCAGACCAACGGCGTCGTGGAGGTGCGCGCGCCGCGCGGGCCGTCATTCGACGATACGGGCCTTCTCCTGACCGCGGTCTTGTCGGGGCAGGGTGCAGGCCTGCTGCCGGCGGCGATGGTTGCGAATGAAATCGGCAGCGGCGCGCTGATCCAGCTTTTGGAAACGACGCAGATGGAGGAGTTCGCGTACTACCTCGTCTCTCCCGACAACAAGCAGGCGCTTCCGAAGGTCGCGGCGTTCAGGGAATGGATATTGGGTCCGATTGGCCAATCGGCCCATGCGGACCGGTAGCCGCTACCTGTCATCGTGGGTTTGTTGGTCACGCCAGGGACTTGTTGCCGCTGACGCCGCGACCGCACCCGTATGCGTCAACGTGTCATCCTGCGAGCGAGCCAGGATGCAGCGCCGCCGGGATGGATCGAACTCTCTCGGCTGGAAGCCTATCCCTCGGGGAGAAAATAGAAATTTCGACCGGTCCACCGGCTGGGGCGGTTGATTTCAGCCGAAGCGGCGGCCGGTCGCACTCAAGCCCCGGCAACGCTTCATTAACCATAATAGCCGGACAGTTCATGCTGGCGCATGGAGGCGGTCATGACCGAGAAGATGCTGATTCTGGCGATACTGGTAGGCGCGATCGGATTGGATTTCACGCTCGGATATATCCTGGGTCTGCTGGACGTCGACCTCTGAAACATCGCGAGGCTGAATACGTCTCGTGAATGACGAGACGCACGCAATCCGTGCCATCTGCGTCGGGATTGGCGGGGGATCGTCAGGCTGCGTGTGATCGTCACTGGCGCCAATCCGTTGAAACAGCGGAAATTGCACGGTTTTTTAACGTGGTACTTAGACTCCTATGATCTGATCGATGAAGTTCTGATGGCACTGAGTAGAGTGACCGCGTGAGTATGTGGCGCCGCATTGTGGACTATCTGCCGGCAGCGCCTGGCGCTCAACGCCAACTGGCGCAATTGGTTGCCGCTGTTCGCTATGACCTATCTTGGCGCTTCGCCCGTCCGGGAGCGTTCCGCCATCGTTTCGAACGCGCCATCGCCACGATGCCGCAGGGCATCTGCCTGTACGACGCCCAGGACAGGCTGCAACTCGTCAATGAGCAGTTCTGCAAGATTTACAATCAGGAGATGGCGAAGCTGCCGATCGGCATCAGCTTCTATGACGTGCTCGCCTATAGCTGCGCGATCGGCAACTACCCGGGCCGTTCGGTGAACGACATCTATTCGCTCCGCAAGGCCTTCATCGATAAGCGGCAGAAGGGAACTTTCTTGCAGGAACTCGGCGGCGAACGGTTGATCGCAATCTCGCACCAGCCCTTGGAGGATGGTGGATGGGTTTGCACCTACGAGGATATCACCGAACGCCGCCGCGCCGAGGCGCAGATCGAGTATCTCGCTCAGCATGACGGCCTCACCAAGCTTCCCAACCGCCTGCTGTTCAACTCGCGGCTCGATGAAGCGATTGACCAGGCCAGGTGCGGCGTCGATTGCGCTCTGCTTTGCCTTGATCTCGACGGCTTCAAGGATGTGAACGACCGGCTGGGCCACGCCGCGGGCGACGTCCTGCTGCAGGAGGTCGCGGGCCGGTTGTTGAAATGCATCGGGCAGGACGCCACCGCGGCCCGTTTGGGCGGAGATGAGTTTGCAATCGTCCTGCCCAACACCTCGGCAGTCGAGGCGATCAAGACCGCGCAGCGCGTCACCTCGCGGCTAAGCGAAACGCACTCACTCGGCACGTTCGGCGAGGCCAAGATCGGCGTCAGCATCGGGATCGCTTGCGCACCCACGCACGCCGATGCCGCCGGACCGCTGCTTCTGTTAGCCGACAAGGCGCTTTACGCCGCGAAATATAGCGGAGTTGGTGTCCCCCTGCTGTACGACGAAGAACTCGAACGTCTCGCGGTTGAATTGCGGGACAAAGCTGCCGCGAGCCGCAAGGGAAGCGCTCCGCTTGCGAACGAGGAGCAGAGCCGGATCGCCGTACTTGCTAACGATCTTCGGACCGCCCTCCATGAAGGCCACATTCATCTCTGTTATCAGCCGATTTACGACACCGTTACGCGACGGCCGATCGCTGTCGAGGCCTTGGCGCGTTGGAGCGATCCAATCCGAGGCAGCGTGTCGCCAATGGAGTTTATTCCCGTCGCGGAAAACAGCGGCCTCATCGGCCCGCTGACCGAGTGGGTGCTGTTGAGCGCCTGCCGGCAAGCTTCGCGCTGGCGCGAACCTGTTCAGGTGAGCGTCAATCTGTCGCCGCTCAACCTGTCTCAGCCCGCCTTTGCCGCAACAGTCGCGCGGATTCTCGGCGAGTCCGGCCTTGCTCCCAATCGCCTGGTGTTGGAATTGACCGAAGGCGTTCACCTGCAAAAATCGAATGTTGTTGAAAACTGCCTGCGCGATCTCAAGGTGCTCGGCGTCGCGCTGTGGCTGGACGATTTCGGCTCAGGCTACGCCAATATCGGATATTTGCGCCGCTTGTCCTGCAGCGTCGTCAAGATCGATCGCAGCTTTCTCGCCCCGCACGAAAAGCAGCGCGAGATCCTTAGCGGCATGATCGCGCTGGTGCAGGCCTGCGGACTGCGGGTCGTGGCGGAGGGTGTCGAAACCTCGGCTCACCATTTGCTGCTCCAGGAACTTGGATGCGACCTCGTGCAGGGTTTTCTGTTCGGACGCCCAATGGCTCCGGAGCAGATCGATGCCACCTTGCTTTTGGGGGCGGAGTCAGCATTGCGGGACCGCGTTGCTTAAACCAGAGGCGAGTTGATCCTCTGAGCAGTTGCGGGACCCGCTGCTTCACTGCGGGTGTGTGGAGGCAGGACGGGGTCAATCTCCCACTCCGCGAAGCCGACTTTACTCCTGCTGAAACTTTGGCAGGGATTTGCAATTGCCGTCGATATGCTCGCCTGCAAATGCTCTCGCGACAAACTGCGTGGAATCGGGAAGCGACCCGTTGACGGTTCCGGAATGGTCGAGCTCCGGATACAAATGCCATTCGATCCGGTCGCCGGCCTTGCAGGCATTGTTTACGAGCGCGACTTGGCCCGGCACGAATACATCGCGATCCTTGCCACCCGTACCGACGAAGATTGGAATGTCCGACTGCAGTGTCGGATACGCTGCTTCGCGGTTGATCGCACCGAGCGCGGACTTCGGCGAGCGCTTGAAGCTGCTGTCGAACGTGAGCCCATCCGCGACGATCTTCTGCTCGATCGCACGCAGACACGCGCGCTGACTGAGTTCGAACGCGGGTATAGCGCGGTCGTCAACGTAGTCGGCGGGGACGAACGACGGATCGAGCATTGCTGCGGTACTGATCCGTAGCACGTCGTACGCGAAGGTCGGGACGACCGACTTGCGCGCGTTCGCCAGCTCTTCGTCATCCTGATCGTGGACGGCCGCGTATGGTGTACCGGTCGTGACCACGCCGACGATGTTCAATTCGGGCGCATAGGTCTTCGCATAGACGGCCGTCGCGAAAGCAGCGCGACCGCCTTGCGACTGCCCGAAGACGACGACTCGCGTCGACACGTCGAAGCTGCCCTGCATCACCGCACGAATGCTGTCGAGAACGCCATACGCCAGCGGACGCGTGAGCCCGTACGGATGCAGGCCGGGTGTCCCAAGCCCCTGATAGTCGGTCGCGACGACTGCGTAACCCTGCGCGAGCCAGTGATTCAGGTAGCGCGAGTCGCGTCCGCTGCGGCTCGTGAACGACGGTGCGCATACGTCGGCGCTACCGACCGTGCCGTGCGCCCACGCCATCAGCGGCCAGCCGCCTAGTGGCGGCGTCCCCTTCGGCACGAACAGCGCACCGGACACGACGATCGGTGTGTGGTTGTCGATGCTGTCGGTCGACGTGTACAGGATCCGGATGTTCTGCCCGGCCTCAGTGAGGCTTTGAGTAGCCGTCAACGGCTCAGTGCGCAGCATCTGTCCGGGCGTGGGTGGCACCTTGTCGGTCCAGGTGTAGAACGCGGGGACACCGCCATCGCCTGGGATCGACGGCGACTCCGCTGATGCCGTCGATGTGCTGATCGCGGTCGCGATGATGAGTATGGAGATCTGCTTGAGTCTTGCTTTGAGCATCAGCTGTTTCTCGTTGTTTCGAACGGAGTTCCTTCGCTCATCGCGTCACCAAGGGGGGTCCTGCATTGGACGGAGAGCGTCGTGGTTGCGCCCACGCTCGATGTCAGCAGCGAAGCGCTGCCAAAGTTGGGCGGTTTTATAACGTTTGCATCGGGTCGCAGATCGACCGGTCGACGCCAGTCAAAATACCTGTATTTGGTTCGCGGCAATCCGCCAATCGGCTCCATTTCTATATCCCCATAAAGTTTTATTTGGTCATAGAATGCTTTCGTCCCAACCATCTCCGTAGGGGCAAGCATATAGCTAGTCTTCATCCTGCTTTGAGAAACTCGATGAAATGTAGACATTCGAGTTGCCAAGGCGGGATTTATTTGTGTCGACGCGTCGCCGAAGGACAGGAGCTGGGCTCTGCCATCCTCTCAACAGCCGGCGCCGAAAGCCAAAGGCGCGCCTGATCTATGCGCGCGCGTTTCTGGACCTCATCGCAACGGGAATTTTGCTGGTTGCCGCGCCGACCATGGGCCGTGCCCAGGTAGCGGCTCCCAGTCAGGTGACACCGCAGAGCCTTCGCCCCGATTCCGGCGGGCGCGATCCGGGAATTGCCCTGTCCGGGCAGTCCGCCTTGACGGCGCCCGCCGGCGCCGAACAGCTTGATATTTTGGTTGGCGATGTGCGGCTGGACGGCGGGTTTGCCGAGCTTGCTCCGCTGACGGCGGCAAAGGTCCGCGAAATCAGCGGCAAGCGGGTCTCCGTCGCGCAGATTTACGCATTTGCGCAGTCGATCGAGCAGCTCTATGCCCAGGCGGGGTACATGCTCGCCCGAGTGGTCGTTCCACCTCAGAAGCTCGTCGATCGCGGTCCGCTCGTGATCGTCGTTGTCGATGGCTTCATCGAGAGTATCGATGTGATGGGCGTTCCTGAACGCGTCACTCGACTGGTCGCGGCGCGTCTCGACTTCCTTGTCGGTCTTCGCCACCTCAAGCGTGACGCCATCGAGCGCGGCCTGCTCGTTGCGGGCGATATACCCGGCCTCAAATTGAAAAGCACGCTGAGGCGCGGTACCAGCGACGGCGGCACCAGGCTCCTTCTCGAAGGCGTGCACGATCTTGTCACGGGGTCGCTAGGCACCGACGATCGTCTCAGCCGTTCGCTCGGGACGTGGCAATTGCGCGGCACTGTCGCGGCCAACGACGCGCTCGGCTTTGGCGAGCAGATCTATGGCACCGCAGGATCGGGCGCGGATTTGAGTGCCGCGGTCGCCGGGCGCTCGCCGCTGACGGTCGTCGGCGGCGGCGCCGTCATTCCGCTGGGTACCAACGGCCTCACCCTCAATCCGGAATATACCTACTCCAAAACGCAAGCACCGCAGGCACCGGGCGTGCCGGCTTCGATCGGAACATTCGAGCGCTACGCACTTCGATTGCATGATCCAGTGGTCTGGACCCGCAATTCATCACTGAACGTCAACGCATCGGTCGAGTATGTGACGCAACAACTCGCGGCGCCCACGTTCGGTGTCACCCTCAACAACGATCGTTATGGTGTCATCAGGGGTGGCCCCGACTACAACACGACTCTGCCCTGGGGCGCCGGGCTACAGCTCGGCGCCGTTCTCTCCCAGGGGCTTGGCGGCCGTACCGGGGTCGACGCCGTTGCATCCGGTGTTCCCTTGTCACGAGCGGGAGCCGGTCCGGATTTTACCAAGATCACAGGAAATGTTCGCGTGTCGCAGCCGCTTCTGGCCGATCTGCGCCTCGACCTGATCGGATCCGGGCAGTTTTCCAACGGCCGACCGATGTTGCGCTCGGAGCAGTTCGCGCTTGACGGCACCGAGGCGGTTTCCGCTTTTTCTGCCGGAACGTTCAACGTCGATCAGGGCGCGACGCTTCGCGGCGAACTGGTGCGCCCAATCGCAGCGCGGTTCGACTCCGTCGGCGCAACCGTCTCACCCTATGTGTTCGGCTCGATTGGGCGCGGCTGGCTGTTCGACGTCACGGCCGTCGAACAATCGACGATCAACGCCGGCGCGGTTGGACTTGGTGTCCGCAGCACCATCGACGTTGCGGCTGGCCAGCCAGGCCTGGGTTTTGGTCTCGAGCTGGCGCGGCAATTCACCGACCTTGTGGGCTTGCGCCAGGGTTGGCGGGCGAATGTGAATGCCATGGTGACGTTCTGATGTGTGTAGCGTGCAAGAATTTCTGCCGGGTTGTCCGTGAGTCGATGATGCGTCAAGCGTTAGGCGTCATTGCATCGGTGACATTGGCTTCGGCAACATTGAGCGTCTCGCGCGCGCAAGGCATCCTGCCGCAGGGTGCAGCGGTTGCATCCGGGCAGGCGAAAATCGGAGCTCCCTCGGGAGGCGCGCTTACGATCACCCAGACTTCATCAAAAGCCGTCATCGACTGGAACAGTTTTTCCGTTGGTCAGGCCAATAGCGTCAATTTCCTGCAGCCGAATTCGTCGTCCGCCGTTCTCAATCGCGTAACCGGCTCGACGCCTTCGACCATCGCCGGTCAGATCACGGCAAACGGGCAGGTTTTCCTCGTCAATCCCAACGGCATTGCCATCACGTCGACCGGGTCGGTACAGGTCGGCGGCGGCTTCATCGCGTCCACGCTCGGCATCACAAACGCCGACTTCAATGCCGGCAACTTCCTCTTCAGCGGGAATGGCGCGTCGGCGAGTGTCAGAAATGCCGGAACCATCTCGAGTGCGCCGGGCGGATTTGTCGGTCTCATCGGCGGCACCGTGTCGAACGCCGGCACGATCATCGTTCCGCTCGGCCGAGTAGGCCTGGGTTCGGGCGAGCAAGCCACGATCGACCTGACGGGAGACGGGTTTCTACAGGTAGCGATCCCGACCAATGCCGTCGCCGCCGACGGCCGAGCGTTGGTCGACGTCGCCGGACGCATCAACGCGGTTGGCGGAAGCATCGCGATCAAGGCCGCGACCGCGCAACAGGCGGTGCGCGACGCCGTCAATATATCCGGTTCATTGTCGGCGCGGTCCGTTTCAGGCCATAGCGGCAATATCACGCTCGGGGGCGGTGCGGGCGGCAATGTCACAGTCTCCGGGAAGCTCCTCGCGACCGCCGGAAAGCGTGTCAATGGCGGTTCAATCATCGTCACCGGGCGCAACATAGCGCTGAGGGGCGCAATCGTCGATGTCTCCGGCGGCGCCGGCGGCGGGACGGTATTGATCGGTGGCGGCCCACAGGGGAGTGGCGGCCTGCAAGCTGCGTCGAGCACGACGGTCGATTCAAACAGCACGATCAGGGCCGATGCGACCGTCGACGGCAATGGCGGCAACGTCACGGTCTGGGCCGACGGCACCACCACGTTTGCCGGGTATATCACCGCGCGCGGCGGTCCGCTGAGCGGCAATGGTGGTCAGGTTGAAGTGTCCGGAAAGTCGTCACTCGATCTGACCGGTGACTACACGAAGACCCCGCTCGCGAATCTCTCAGCCGCAAACGGGAAGATGGGAAGCATCCTGTTCGATCCCGGAACGGTAAACATTATCGACCAGACGACCCTGACCGGAAACAAGGCGCTCAACGGCCCCGACACGTTCACCGCGCAGTTCCTCTCGACCCAGCTCGCGGTGTCCAATGTCACCGTGGACACGAACAATGCGACCGGCGCAAACGGGGCCACCGGCGACATCAACCTGATGTCAAATGCGCAGATTGCCTGGTCAAGCAACAGCAACCTGACACTCAAAGCCGCGGGCAGCATCAACTTCGCTTCGGGCGCTTCGATCACCGGGACCGGATCGGGCGCAAGCCTGACGCTGCGGGCCGATTCGGGCGGCACCGGAACAGGCACGATCAATTTCTCCGGCGGCACCCAGGTCAGCCTGCCGTCAGGCAGCGTCGATCTCTACTACAACCCTGCGTCCAACCGAACCCCCGCCAGCGGCGGCACGAACGCTGCGGCGGGGACCGTGAATGCGACGAGTTACACCGGGACGCCGGCTGCGGAAACCTGGTCGAATTTCGTCAGCGCAGCAACGCTCAGGCCCTGGATGCTGGTCAACAGCATCTATGATCTTCAGAACATCACCAACAATCTCGCTGCAAACTACGCGCTCGGCACCAATATCGATGCGACGGTGACAGCCGGTTGGAATGCAGGCGCCGGCTTCGCGCCGCTGGGCACCGGTGGTGCCGGCTTTACCGGCAGGTTTGATGGACTGGGGCAGACCATCTCCAATCTCACCATCAATCGCGGTTTGACCGGTGACGTCGGGTTGTTTGGTGATGTCAACGGCGGGTCGATCAGTAACGTCGGCGTGGTGAATGCGTCCGTGACTGGATTTACCAATGTCGGCGGTCTGGCCGGGGTGAATTCTGGCGGTACGATTAGTGGGTCCTTTGTCACCGGCGCAGTCAGTGGTGGCCTCTTGGGCGGCGTTTTGTCCAATGTCGGCGGGCTTGTGGGGCGGAACGGCGCCGGCGGCGCTATCAGCAATTCCTACGCGACCAGCACGGTTCAAACCTCTCTGCTTGGCACCGCCGGTGGTCTCGTTGGCTTCAACAACGGAAGCATCGCAAGTTCCGACGCCACGGGCGCGGTGAACGGATTGCTCTCCGGTATCGGCGGGCTTGTCGGTACGAACTCTGGCGGCGGAACCATCAGCCAGTCGTATTTCGACACGCAGACGACCGGGCTGTCATCTGGCGTCGGCAGTGGCTCTTCGGCCGGCGTGACAGGGTTGACGACGTCAATATTCCAGAATGGCTCATTGCCAGCAGGCCTAAGCCCCTCGTTCTGGACCGCAGCTTCCGGACGATATCCTCTCCTGAACTGGCAAGTTCCGGGGCCGTCATCATCTCCGACCACCACCGTCGTGATCACCGCAACCGACGCGAGTTTTGGCAACCCGGTTTACGGAAACGCCCCGAGCTTCACTTATAAGGTCACCGATACACTCGGCAATGTGCTGTGCGCCGCGAACTGTTCGACCTATTTCACCGGTGCGCCTGTTGTCGATACGACATTATCGTCCATCAGCCCGGCAGGCGCCTCAGCCCCGGCCTATATCGCTCAGGGAACGCTGGCCGTGCAAAGCGGCTATTCACTTCGGTTCGTCAACGAGACGCTCAATGTCGCGCTCCGGCCACTGATGATCACAGCTTCAAACCAGTCGAAGACCTACGGTGCCGTCGCCTTGTTAGGGACGACGGCATTTACGACAAGCGGCCTGGTGAACGGTGACACCGCTACAAGCGCGACACTGAGCAGTTCCGGCTCGACCGCCGCGGCGAACGTTGCCGGCGGGCCCTATGCGATTACAGCTTCGAGCGCGCTCGGCACCGGACTTTCGAATTACACCATCGGCTATGCCAGCGGACTTCTGACCGTCAATCCGGCACCGGTCAGCGTCACGGCGAATGGGGGGACCTCGACCTACGGCGCCTCATCGACCAATCCCGGTCTGTCCGCGGCCGGGCTGCAGAATGGCCAGAACGTCAGCGTGTTGACGGGGCTCAGCAACTCCTTCGGAATCACCGGCACCACTAATGCCGGCAGCTACACGTTAAGCGTCGCCGGTTCGCTTACAAACAGCAACTATGTCGTTGCCAACAGCAACGCTGCAACTTGGACCGTCAATCCGGCACCGGTCAGCGTCACCGTGAATGGGGGGACCTCGACCTACGGCGCCTCATCGACCAATTCCGGTCTGTCCGCGACCGGGCTGCAGAACGGCCAGAACGTCAGCGTGCTGACTGGGCTGAGCAACTCCTTTGGTATCACCGGCGCCACCAATGCCGGCAGCTACACGTTAAGCGTCGCCGGTTCGCTTACCAACGGCAACTATATCGTTGCCAACAGCAACGCTGCGACCTGGACCGTCAATCCGGCGCCGGTCAGTGTCACGGCGAATGGGGGGACCTCGACCTACGGCGCCTCATCGACCAACCCCGGTCTGTCCGCGACCGGGCTGCAGAACGGCCAGAACGTCAGCGTGTTGACCGGGCTCAGCAACTCCTTTGGTATCACCAACGTGACCAATGCCGGCAGCTACACGTTGAGCGTCGCCGGCTTGCTTACCAACGGCAACTATGTCGTTGCCAACAGCAACGCTGCAACCTGGACCGTCAACCCGGCACCGGTCAGCGTCACGGCGAATGGGGGAAGCTCGACACTCGGTTCGTCGCCGGCGAATCCCGGTCTTTCGGCAACAGGCTTGCAGAGCGGCCAGAACGTCAGTGTGCTGACCGGACTCCGCAACTCGTTTGGCGTCACCGATAGCAGCAAGGTCGGTCAATACTCGCTGAACGTAACGGGGGCGCTTACCAATTCTAATTACACGGTGGTAAGCACCAACCCAGGAACCTGGGTCATCGCCCCGCTGCGGGGATCGTTGACCGACACGCCGTCGCAATGGATCCCAGGCATGTCGGTGAAAGACCCGCAAAAAGCCGGCGACACCAGCGTACTTTCCGGGCTTGGAAATTCTTCCGGCAGTGTCAACACCGGCAATGGTGGCAACGGCAAGCCAGCGGTCGCTGCTTCACCTGCCAAACCGACCGGCCCAGCCGCCGGGCCCGACGTGGGACCTGTGAGGGTTGACCAACCGCAGATCAGCTTGAACGGGCCGGTGGCAGTTCCGTTTGCAGGTCAATCGCCTTACATGGCGGCGACTTCAAATCCGCCCGCGACGGCTGCTTGCCCCGGCGAGAATATCGGGGAATCCGACGGAGCACAGGGCAACACCTGGGGTTACGCCACGGACCTCTCATCGAAGCAGCGAACGCAACCTTGTGCGGCTGCAGCCGCTCAAAAGAAGCCTGCCGGCCTGATCGACTTCGCCCTGTCGAAACTCAACCAAAGCGCGCTGTTTCAGGCATTGGACCGAGAGTTGTCCGAAGTACGAAATTCGAAACTCAGTATGCGCGCAGATCCGGTCAAGGTGATCGCCGTGACCAGCATTGCACTAACCGCCGGATTTGTGGGCTGGCTTCTCCGAGGAGGCGCGCTGCTAAGCGCGCTACTGTCCTCCATGCCGCTCTGGCGCGGATTCGACCCTCTGATGGTCGTCCTCCAACCGAGGCGCAAGAACGCCGAGTCTCAGCAACACTCAAGGGTGGACCTCATGTTCGATGACGCCCGCAAATTCAACCATCGTGTCCGCGATTCCGGAGCATGAAGAGATTCATCACGCCGACGTTTCAGATCAGCGTAGGGCTGCTCTCGCTAACGATGAGTCTCATTTTCATCGCCGTTTCGTTTGGGCTGGTTCCAAATGGAGCCGGCGCGGCTTTGGAGGCAAGGGGCCGGATTTCCGAAAATCTGGCCATTCAGCTCGCGAATCTGGCAGGGCGAAATGACACCGTTGCGATCAAGGAAACGATGGAGTCTGTGATCAGCCGCAACCCCGAGATTCTGTCGATCGCCATTCGCGGCGCAGATGGCAAACTGCTCGTCGAAGCAGGTGGTCATGATGTTTATTGGATCGAGCCCGCGGACGGAAAATCCACGGCTACTCACATGTTGGTACCATTGCGGGACGCCGACGCGCCGCAGGGCGGGATCGAGATCGTTTTTCGACCGCTCGATACGAAAGAAAATATTCTTGGGGTGCCACGAGCCATAATGCCGTTTATCGGCTTCATCGGCATCGCGGGCTTCGCCGGCTATTATTTCGTCTTGAAGCGATCGCTTCGCGAATTGGATCCCGGCCGCGCGATACCGGAACGGGTCAAGGAGGCCTTCGACACGCTTGCTGAAGGCGTACTCATAATGGACGAACGGGAATATGTACTGCTTGTGAACGAGGCATTTGTCAAAAACATCTATACCATCCCCGAAGGCCTTCTCGGCATTGACGCAAGCGAACTGCCGTGGCTGCTGGCGGACGAGGGCACGCAAGCACCGGAGCTTCCCTGGCGAGCTGCGATGCGCGACGAGAAGCCGGTTTTGGGCGTATCCATGGGTATCCATGACCGCTTCGGGAATCAACGCCGGCTCCTGGTAAACGCGACGCGGATCCTGGACGGAAGAGGCACGGTCCGTGGAGTAATTGCAACATTTGATGACGTCACCGTTCTTCATCAGACCAACGAGCAGCTTCATATTTCAATCGACCATTTGCATATTTCTCAACTGAAGATTTCGGAGCAAAACCAGCAGCTGCAACGACTGGCAACAAGCGATCCGTTGACGGGATGCCTGAATCGGCGGACTTTCTTCGCAGAGGCAGAGGTTGCGCTTCAGAATGCCCGCCGCCAAAGCCAGCGGCTATCCTTTCTCATGCTCGATGCGGATCACTTCAAGAGTATCAACGACCGCTTCGGCCACGTCACGGGCGATAGGGTTCTTATTGGCCTGGTGGACGTGATGAAGCAGATCTGCGGAGAAGGGAATCTGGTCGGCCGCTACGGAGGAGAAGAATTCTGCATTCTATCCGGCATATCTGCCGAACAGGATGTCGAACGATTGGCCGATGAAATTCGACTGGCGATCTCCGGCGTTGCGACTTGGTTACCGAACGGGGAACGGGTGACCGTCAGCATAGGAATAGCATCGCTCACCGATGTTGGCTGCGAAATCGCCGACATGGTAAAACGGGCGGACGAGGCGTTGTACGCGGCCAAAACGTCCGGACGAAATCGCTTTGTCAACTGGAGCAGGATGTCACCACAGTCTCAGGCACCCGGCCTTAGACCCGCTCAGACCACCGGGAGAAAGGAAAGTCCGACGCCGTCGCCGGTCTTGGCTAAATCGAGGGTTGCTCAAAAGTCGCACGATGAGTTGACTGGCCTTCCCAGCGGCGAGGCGGCCATTGAATATATTGACGCGATGATCCGAGATGACATCGGTGGACGATGTTTCGCGATCGCACGCATCGATATTGGCAATTTGGAGTATTTCAACGACCGCTATGGCCGCAACGTGGCCGACGCTTTGTTGGTCAAAATCAGTCAGCGGATAGTAAGCAAAATTCGCCGTAGCGACATGCTGGCGCGTCTCAACGCGAATGAGTTCCTTTTGCTACTTGAGCCGTTCGAAGGCATGCAACAGATCGAGCCAATAGTGGAGCGAGTTCGCAATGAGTTAAAGCATCCGTTCCTGATGGAGGAACACGAACTATTCTGTTCGTGTTGCATTGGTGTGAGCGTTTATCCGGAGCATGGTCGCAGCTATGAGGATCTGCGAAGGAATGCTGATAACGCGATGTTCCAGGCCAAGCAGTCCGCCAAGGGGGAGGTGGTATTTTTTGATATCAACATGATGCAGGCGGCCACTGCACGGATGGAGGCCGAACAACGCCTCCGGCGCGCCGTCAGAGATCGGAGATTTTGCTGCGCGTTTCAGCCCAAGGTTGATATCATGGAGCGGCGGGTAGTCGGCTTTGAGGCTCTGGTTCGCTTGCGGGATGATGACGGCGAAATTCATTTGCCGGATGAGTTCATCGGACTCGCGACTGAGCTGGGGTTGATCGATCAGATTACCAATTGCGTTTTGGACATAGTGATCAAATCGGTCGATCAGCTCGACGCGGCTTTCGGGTCCGGCACGACCGTCAGCATCAATGTGGCAGCGACGCTTGCCAACGATCTGGAGTTCATGCTGCCCTTCACGCGCGCGATAAGGGATAGCAAGGTCCCTGATCGAATTATACTGGAACTGACGGAAGACTCATTCATACCGAAGGGAGCATTTCAATCGGTGATCGTCCCGATTCTCCGAGACATTGGCATCCGTGTTTCAATTGACGATTTTGGAACTGGGTATTCCTCGTTGAGCGCGCTTGCCGATATTACCGCAGATGAAATTAAGGTCGATCGCTCATTCATCTCGGGCATACACCGGCGGCCGCGCAACCAGAGCATCCTGCGCGCGATCAATTCGCTTGGATTTGCCTTGAACATGACGATCGTCGCCGAAGGCGTGGAGACCTTCGAAGAGCTCGCATATCTGCAGGCTGCTACGAGTATCCGGCAAGCTCAGGGCTTCTACTTTTCGGAGCCGTTTTACCTTGAGGACATGAGTGGCGCGAACAACTTCCTTTCGGAACGCCGTCTCGCCGAGGCTTAGCGATGTGACAAGGAGAGCGAGCGACCACGTCGCCTCGTGCGCGAGTTGAGTCCCGATATCGGGGCAATAGGCGGGCGAACTCAGTCATTGTGTCGCCTCGCGGTTGGAACGCGCGTGGAAGAGAATGGCGGATGCGGTGCACTCGGCCGGCGGACGCATCGCACTTCAGCTTTGGCATGTTGGGCGGTTATCTGGGAGGGGGGCGGTGGCCCCGCTAGGGCCGTTCGCGCGAGCTCTTGCGTGTCTGGGGAGAAAAGTGGGTCCAGCACACAAATTTAGAAATCTACAATAATTTCAAAGGTGCTGGCGGAGACGGAGGGATTCGAACCCTCGATAGGCCTTTACAAGCCTATAACGGTTTAGCAAACCGCCGCCTTCAGCCACTCGGCCACATCTCCGGTGGCGCCGATATGCCCGAGAGGGGGCCGAGCCGCAAGCGTCAGATTCAGATTGTGGCAAGGTGATTTGATGGCAAGGCGGTCTCATGCCGGGGTTCAGGCGGCGGGAGCGGCAGCAAACCGGCCGTCAGCCTTTATTTTAGGCCCGGATTCCGCGGTCGGCGGGCGTTTGAATTCATGGAAATACCATATGTAACAAAGGCTTATGTGGCCACCTGCCGCGTCCGCCTTCGATCTGCCGGTCACTTGCCTGTTGAAAACCGCCCGCGGCAGCTCATTCGACGCTGCTGCCGCGCCGCAGGTCGGCCTCGATCTGCAGCTTGGTCCCGCCGCCGAAGCGCGCGCGATAGACCTGCAGGTTCTCCATGATCCGCTGGACGTAGTTGCGCGTCTCCGAGAAGGGAATCAGCTCGACCCAGTCGACCGCATCGACCTTGGGATCGCGCGGATCGCCGTAGCGCTCAATCCACTTCCTCACGCTGCCGCGGCCGGCATTGTAGGCGGCAAAGGTCAGGATGTAGGAACCGCGATAGTCCTCGAGCAGGCCGCCGAGCTCGGCCGCGCCGAGCGTCGCGTTGTAGACCGGGTCGGTCTTCATCCGGTTGAGGTCGAAGCCGATGCCGGCGCGCTTGCAGACGTAGCGGCCGGCCTCCGGCGTCACCTGCATCAGCCCATAGGCTTGGGCCGGCGACACCACGGCCGGATTGAACGCGCTCTCCTGGCGCGCAATGGCGTAGACAATGCTCGGTTCGACCTCCGGCCCGACCTGCTTGAAGGCCGGAATACCGTTGACCGGATAGGCGTAGTGGTCGAACGGCAGTCCGCGATTGAGCGCGGACTTGCCCATCAGCAGCATGCCGCGCGCATCGGTGTTGCGCGCCGTCAGTTCGCCAAGGCCTGCGAGCGCTTCCGGATCGCCATTGTCGCCCATGTCGCTGAAGATCGGGATCGCAAGCTCGCGCTCGTCGATTTCATAGAGCAGCGCCACCGCGCGCACGATCTCCAGCCGCTCGGCGCCGCGGCCGCGCGGCGCACCGTTCAGCTCGATCTGCGGCAGGCCGAGCTTGGCGCGCGCGAGCTGGCCGTAATAGCTGGTCGACTGCTCGGCCGCGCGCCCATAGGCCGCGCGGGCCTCCTGGCCGCGGCCGGCGGCTTCCGCTGCGCGACCCTGCCAGTAGCCGCCGCGCGCCAGCGCCGTCGGGTTGGTGCTGCCGACGCCAATCCGGGCGAAGTGCTGCTCGGCCAGCGCCGGATCGTTGAGGAAGCGCAGCGCGATCCAGCCCGAGGTGAATTCCTGCTCGGTCTTGTAGATGTCGCGGGCGGGAAGAGCCGCATCGCGCGCGATGAGATAGGCGGTGCGGAATTCGTTGACGTCGATCATCTTGCGCGCCAGCAGCCGGCGCTCGACCCACCATTCGTCGACGTTGAAGAGGCGCGCGGCCTCCTTTGGTGCGCTCAGCATCAGTTGTGCGGCTTCCGCGAATTTCTCCTCGCGGCGCAGCAGCTGGATCTTCGCGAACAGATAGCCGGGGTCGCCGGACAGCTCGCGCGGCACGGCCTCGACCAGCGCGCGCAGGTTCGACTCCTTGCGGTTGGCGCCGATCCGCGCCTTCGCCAGCGCCACATAACCGGAGCCGAGGCGCTTGGCCGCGCGCATGCCCGCGGCCTCGTTGTCGGTGCCGTACAGCATGGTGTCCATGCGCGCCTTGTGGTCGCCGGCCGTGAGGAAGGATCCGAACAGATCGAGCGCGGTGCTCTCGGTGTCCTCGCCCATCGTGTCGTTGCGCCAGGCCTCGCGCACCAGCCGCTCGGCATTGGCACGGTCGCCGCGCGCGATCATCGCCTTGGCGAGCGCGAAGCGGCCTTTGGCCGAGACCGGCGATTCATTCTGGAACCAGGTCCAGACCGCGGAATCGTCGCGGTGGTCGTCCCACAGCGCCGCCTCGATGCGGCGGCGCAGGAAGATCTGCGACGGCCAGCTCGGATTGGCGTCGAGGAAGCTGCGGTAGCGCTCGACGGAGGCGCCGTTGTTGTCGCTGCGCAGGATCAGCCATTCCGCGAGCTTGCGCGCGACCGGATCGGAGATCGATGCCTCGGTCTGGGTGGCGTCATCAGGCTTGCGCTTGCGCAGGAGCTCGACGACGTTCTCGAGTGCGTCCTTGTCCTCTTGCGAGGTCGATGACGTCGCGGCCACCGCCGCCGGCGTCACCGGCTTGCGCACTGCCGGTGCGGCGTGCTGGCGTGTCGCAGGCAGCAACGCGGGCGCGACGGCACTCGCGGGGGCAGGCTTGGTCGGCAGGGTTCCGGTGGTTTTGGAAGGGGTGGTCTTGGCGGCGTTAGCCTTCGGAGCGCCTGCTTTCGGAGTGCCGGTCTTGGTTGCGTCGGTCTTGGTAGCACCAGTCTTAGTGTCAGTTTTCGTAGCGTCTTTTTTGGCGGAAGCAGGCTTTGGCGCGCCGGATTTGGCAGCGTCGCTCTTTGCAGCGGCCGTCTTGGCTGCGGTATCCTTGGCCGCAGTATTCTTGGCTGCAGTATTCTTGCCTGTAGTATTCTTGGCCGGGGTTGTCTTGGCGACAGTATTCCTGGCCGCGGCGGCCTTGGGAGCCGCGCTTTGGGCAACGGGGTCTGGGACTGGAACGTCCGCAGCGGCCCAGGCATCGGCCGCGATGACGGCAAAACCAATCACAAGCGCCAGGCTGGTGGCCAGCGCCGTCGATCGCAATGTACCTGCGCTGAAGGAACGGATCACGGCGGTCCTCTGCGGCCCCGAATCAACTGGTCGTTCGGGCCATCAGTTCTTATTTGATTGAAAATGTAGACAAAATACTAAGAACGTCGCTGCTGCGGCTGTTTGCGCCAGCACAACGGCAAAATCGCGGCTGGGAACGGTGTTTCCAGCGAACGAATACCGCTGGGAATAGCCACAGTGCGGCCCTTTCGCCGGTACGCCAGACCCGATATGAATGGTCTTTCATGGCGTTACGACAGCACGCCGCGAAGAAAGCTCAGTCGACCTGGCCTTAAGCCTGAAGCGTTTGGAGGAAGTCCATGGCAGCCAAGACAAAATTCCGGGGGTCGTTCACTGCCTTGGTGACGCCCTTCAAGAACGGCTCGGTGGACGAGGCGGCGTTCCGCGGCCTGGTGAACTGGCAGATCGCGGAGGGCACGCACGGCCTCGTCCCGGTCGGCACCACCGGCGAGAGCCCCACGCTCAGCCATGACGAGCACAAGCGGGTGGTCGAATGGTGCATCGCCGAGGCCAAGGGCCGGGTGCCCGTGATCGCCGGCGCCGGCTCGAACTCGACCAAGGAAGCAATCGAATTGGCCGAGCATGCCGAGAAGGCCGGGGCGGACGCGGTGCTGGTGGTGACGCCGTACTACAACAAGCCGACGCAAGAAGGCATGTACCAGCACTTCAAGGCGATCAACGACGCGATCGGGATTCCGATCATCATCTACAACATCCCGCCGCGCTCGGTGATCGACATGTCGGTCGACACCATGGCGCGGCTGTTCGAGCTGAAGAACATCGCCGGCGTCAAGGACGCCACCGCCAGCATGGTGCGGGTGTCGCAGCAGCGTGCGGCGATGGGCGAGGACTTCAACCAGATGTCGGGCGAGGATGCGACCATCATCGGCTATATGGCGCATGGCGGCCATGGCTGCATCTCGGTGACCTCGAACGTCGCACCAAGGCTGTGCTCGGAATTCCAGATTGCCTGGCAGAAGGGCGACGTCACCACGGCGCTGAAGATCCACGACAAGCTGATGCCGCTGCACACCAACCTGTTCATCGAGAGCAACCCGGCGCCGGTGAAATACGCGATGTCGCTGCTCGGCAAGCTCGACGAGAAGCTGCGCCTGCCGATGGTGCCCGTCAGCGAATCCACCCGCGCGGCCGTCCGCAGCGCCATGGTGCATGCCGGCCTGATCAACTGAACGAACTGAGCACGTCGAGAACGGCCGTGAACGACACTGCGCAACGTCGAACAGAAGGGGATGGGGATGCTTAAGGAATTCCGCGAATTCGCCATGAAGGGCAATGTCGTCGATCTCGCCGTTGGCGTCATCATCGGCGCGGCGTTCGGCGCGATCGTGACGTCGCTGGTCGGCGACATCATCATGCCGATTATCGGCTCGATCACCGGCGGTCTCGATTTCTCGAACTATTTCACCGGGCTTTCCAAGGCCGTCAACGCGACCAATCTCGCCGACGCGAAGAAGCAGGGCGCGGTGCTGGCTTGGGGCAACTTTCTGACGCTTACGTTCAACTTCCTCATCATTGCCTTCGTGCTGTTCATGATCATCAGGGCCATGAATACGCTGAAGCGCAAGGATGAGGCCGCGCCCGCCGCTCCGCCGAAGCCTTCGGCGGAGGTTGTGCTGCTGACGGAAATCCGCGACCTCCTCAAGAAGAGCTAAAGTGGCAGCTGACAAAAACGAACGCCCGATCAAGGTTGTCGCTGAAAACCGAAAGGCCCGCTTCAACTACGCAATCGAGGACACGGTCGAGGCCGGCATTTCGCTGACCGGGACCGAGGTCAAGTCGATCCGCCTCGGCAAGAGCACGATCGCGGAGTCCTATGCGGACTCCAAGAACGGCGAGATATGGCTGATCAACGCCAATATCCCTGAATATCTGCAGGGCAACCGCTTCAACCATGAGCCGAAGCGGCCGCGGAAGCTGCTGTTGCATCGCAAGCAGATCAACAAGCTGCTTGGCGCGGTCGACCGCGAGGGCATGACCCTCATTCCGCTAAAGCTGTACTTCAACGAGCGCGGCCGTGCCAAACTTCTGCTTGCGGTCGCCAAGGGCAAGAAGCTGCACGACAAGCGCGAGTCCGAGAAGAAGCGCGACTGGAGCCGCGAAAAGGGCCGCCTGTTGCGGGCGCGGGGGTGATTGGGGGCGAGTAGGGAGTGGCGAATTGCGAATAGGGCAAGACGGCTCGTTCCGAACTCATCCATTCGCTATTCGCCACTCCCTATTCGCTGCTTCCTGGAGCATGACATGACTCAATCGAGCCTGACCGATGTCGACTGGAGCAAGATTCCGGCGCCTTCCGATGACGGCAGCGCGGCGCATCTGACGGGCATGACAATTCCGGCGGTCGCGCTGCGGGCGACGAACGACACGTCAGTGACGTTATCCGAGTTCAAGGGCCGCACCGTCGTGTTCGGCTATCCGCGGACCGGCGAGCCCGGCAAGATCGGGCTGGTCGATGATTGGGACATGATCCCCGGTGCGCGCGGCTGCACGCCGCAGACCTGCGCATTCCGCGACCTGTTCGCCGAGCTGAAGGCGGCCGGCGCGGCCCAGGTGTTCGGCCTGTCGACGCAGAGCAATGACTACCAGACCGAGATGGCGTCGCGGCTGCATCTGCCGTTCCCGGTGCTGTCGGACGAGGCGTTGCAACTGACGCGTGCGTTGAAGCTGCCGACGATGTCGGTTGCGGGGCTGACGCTGATCAAGCGGCTCGCGCTTGTTATCGACGACGCGCGCATCACGCACGTGTTCTATCCGGTGTTTCCGCCCGACCGGAATGCGGGCGACGTGCTGGATTGGCTGAAGCGCAATCCACAAAAAACTTAGCCGAAAAAGACCTAGCCGAGGTCCTTCCGTACGGTAGCGAACACACTGCGGAACATGTCGGTCGTCAGCACGCCCGTGTTCGTGTTGTAGCGCGAGCAATGGTAGCTGTCGTAGAGCTTGTACGGGCCGGCTATATGCATGGCGCCGTGCTTAAAGGGCGCAGCGGCCAACCGAATCCCGAGTGCCCTCAACGTTGATTCGTGGGCGATGCGGCCGAGCAGCACGATCGCGCTCACGCGCTCCATCGCGGCGATGGTCGCGGCGAGGAATTGCCGGCAGGTGTTGATCTCGACAGGCAGCGGCTTGTTCTGCGGCGGCACGCAGCGCACTGCGTTGCTGATCCGGCAATCGACCAGCTTCATTCCGTCGTCCGGCCGCGCCTGATAGACGCCGCTGGCGAAGCCATATTCGAGCAAGGTCGCGTAGAGCAGGTCGCCGGCGTAGTCGCCGGTGAAGGGGCGGCCGGTGCGGTTGGCGCCCTGCATGCCCGGTGCAAGTCCGACGATCAGCAGGCGCGCGTTGGCGTCGCCGAATGATTCGACCGGCGCGTTGAACCAGCCCGGCTCCCGCGCGCGGGTCTGCGCGCGGAAGTCGGCCAGCCGTGGACAGAGCTGGCAATTGCGATCGGGTGCGGTGGCAGCGGTGACGAGACTACTCGTCGAAATCGTCATCGGCTCCCCGTGGCGCCGCCACGGTGGTGGGCGCGCGCTGCAGGAATTGCGGGGCGTGATGGCGCGGCTCGCGCGGCGCCGGACGCTCGGAGGGGTCGCGGCCGAGCTTGGATTGCAGCTCCACGAGATCGGTGAAGACGTCGGCCTGGCGGCGCAATTCGTCGGCGATCATTGGCGGCTGGCTGGCGATGGTGGAGATGACCGTGACGCGGACGCCGCGGCGCTGCACCGCTTCGACCAGCGAACGGAAGTCGCCGTCGCCGGAAAACAGGATGATCTGGTCGACATGTTCGGCCAGTTCCATGGCATCGACGGCGAGCTCGATGTCCATGTTGCCCTTGACCTTGCGGCGGCCGCTGGCGTCGATGAATTCCTTGGTCGCCTTGGTAACGACGGTGTAGCCGTTGTAGTCGAGCCAGTCGATCAGCGGACGGATCGACGAATACTCCTGATCCTCGATGATCGCCGTGTAGTAGAACGCGCGCAGCAGCGTGCCCCGGCTCTGGAATTCCTTGAGAAGGCGCTTGTAATCGATGTCGAAGCCCAGCGTCTTTGCGGTAGCGTAAAGATTGGCTCCGTCGATGAAGAGCGCGATCTTGTTGGAAACAGGTGACGACATCAAAGTGTTCTCGCGTGGTTGTTAGTGTTCTTAGCGCACCGGCGACCGACCGCGCGCAATTTCCTGCGTTGCTGCCTAAAGTTCGGTGAATCTTTCCCCACGACAGTCACCACCGCAATTATGGTGAGGCGAGGGCAAAAAGCCTAGACTTTTGACATTGCAATGAAGAGATTTACTTGTCTGGGACGGCAACCAGGCCATGTCGTCAGACGCTCCGGCCGTTCTGGCCCCTGTGCAGGGGTTATCAGAGCCTGTTGGGAAGGCAAATCACAAATTTTGCCTTGCGAAACGACGGCCGGCCCTATAACTAACCCTCATAACCAACATGTTCGGTCCCTTTTACCACGGAGCGCCTCGATATGGCTCGCGTCACCGTCGAAGATTGCATTGATAAGGTCGACAATCGCTTCGACCTCGTCCTGCTGGCAGCCCACCGCGCCCGGATGATCTCTTCAGGCTCACAACTCACGGTTGATCGCGACAACGACAAGAATCCCGTCGTTTCGTTGCGGGAGATCGCCGACTCCACGATCTCGCCGGAAGATCTGCGCGAGGAACTCGTGCACTCCCTGCAGAAGTTCGTCGAGGTTGACGAGCCCGAACCCGACACCGTGCCGCTGATCGGTTCCGCCGGCGCCAGCGTCGATGCCGATGACACCGAAGTTGCCATTGAGCGCATGACCGAGGAAGAGCTGCTGAAGGGCCTCGAAGGCCTGGCGCCCCCGGAAGAGCAGCCCGAGGAAGACGAATAAAGCAGGGCTCCCAACGGGGCGCTCAAGTCCCGCTTTCAGACAGATTTGCCAAAGGCCCGGAGATTGCTCCGGGCCTTTGCTTTTGTTGACAATTTGGCCGTTACGATGCGTCCTGTACGGACGCGGGAAATTGAACGGTTTTGGTCCCGCGTGGGGTGCTGCTTCATTCGAAGGCGCACTAGATTGAGTGAAGGGGCCGTTTGGCCCGCGGGAGAGGCATCAAGTTCATGGCGTATCGACGCCGCAGTACCAGCCAGATGCAAGCTGCGACCGAAACGGTCGCGGTGGCACCGGCGTCGCCCCCGGCGGAGAAGCCGGCCAAGCCAAGGGCGCGGATGATGCGGCAATATGACCTCGTCGAGCGCGTCCGCTCCTATAACCCTGATACCAACGAGGACCTGCTCAACCGCGCCTACGTCTACGCGATGAAGGCGCATGGCACCCAGACCCGCGCCTCGGGCGATCCCTATTTCTCGCATCCGCTCGAGGTCGCCGCGATCCTCACCAACCTCAAGCTCGACGACGCCACCATCGTCGCAGCCCTGCTGCACGATACGATCGAGGACACCGAGGCGACACGCGCCGAGATCGACCATGTGTTCGGCCATGAGATCGGCGCGCTGGTCGAGGGCCTGACCAAGCTGAAGCGACTGGAGCTGGTGTCGCGCGAAGCCAAGCAGGCCGAGAATCTGCGCAAGCTCCTGCTTGCGATTGCCGACGACGTCCGCGTGCTGCTGGTCAAGCTCGCCGACCGCCTGCACAACATGCGCACGCTGGAGTTCGTGCCGCCGGCCTCGCGACGCCGCATCGCCGATGAGACGCTCGACATCTATGCGCCGCTCGCCGGCCGCATGGGTATGCAGGAAATGCGCGAGGAGCTGGAGGACCTGTCGTTCTTCGTGCTCGATCCCGAGGCCTATGCGGTGGTCAAGCAGCGGCTCGATGGGCTGGCCGACCGCAACCGCAACCTGATCGGCGAGATCGAAGCCCAGCTCTCGAAGAACCTGCTGAAGAACGGCATCACCGCGCGGGTGTTCGGCCGTCGCAAGCAGCCGTTTTCGATCTGGACCAAGATGGAGCGCAAGTCGATCGGCTTCGAGCAGCTCTCCGACATCTACGGCTTCCGCGTCATCCTCGACGATGTCAGCGCCTGCTACCGCGCGCTCGGCGTCGTGCACACGACCTGGCCGGTCGTGCCGGGACGCTTCAAGGACTACATCTCGACGCCGAAGCAGAACGACTACCGCTCGATCCACACCACCGTGATCGGGCCGGGCAAGCAGCGCGTCGAGCTGCAGATCCGCACCGAGGACATGAACCAGATCGCCGAGTTCGGCATCGCCGCGCACGCTTTCTACAAGGAGGGGGCGGGCTCGCCGCACGAGCGGCTGAAGCACGAATCGAACGCCTTCGCCTGGCTGCGCCATACCATCGGCATCCTCTCCGACAGCGCCAACCCGGAGGAATTCCTCGAGCATACCAAGCTCGAACTGTTCCACGACCAGGTGTTCTGCTTCACCCCGAAGGGCAAGCTGATCGCGCTGCCGCGCAAGGCCAATGTGATCGACTTCGCCTATGCGGTGCACACCGTGGTCGGCCACAGCGCGGTGGGCTGCAAGATCAACGGCAAGTTCGCGCCGCTGTCGTCCGAGCTGCAGAACGGCGACGAGGTCGAGGTCTTGACCTCGAAGGCGCAGTCGGCGCCGCCATCGGCCTGGGAGGTACTCGCCGTCACCGGCAAGGCGCGCGCCGCGATCCGGCGCGCCACCCGCGACGCGGTGCGCGACCAGTATGCCGGCCTCGGCCGCCGCATCGTCGACCGCTTGTTTGCCCGCGCCAAGATCGAATATGCCGACGACAAGCTGAAGGGCGCGCTGCCGCGGCTGGCGCGCACCTCGATCGAGGATGTGATGGCCTCGGTCGGGCGCGGCGAGATCAAGGCGTCCGACGTCGCGCGCGCGATGTATCCCGACTACAAGGAAGAGCGGCTGGTGCGCTATGGCGCCAAGAAGGGCCTCGTCGCCAAGCTCAAGACGCAGACGCCGCCGCATCCGGCGCGCGCCGCCTCGGTGATCCCGGTACGCGGCATCAATTCCGATCTGCCGGTGAAGTTCGCGCCGAATGGCGGCGCGGTGCCGGGCGATCGCATCGTCGGCATCGTCACGCCGGGCGAGGGGATCACGATCTATCCGATCCAGTCACCGGCGCTGAAGGATTTCGAGGAGGAGCCGGAACGCTGGCTCGACGTGCGCTGGGACATCGACGAGACCATGCCGCAGCGCTTCCCGGCGCGGATACTGATTCACAATGTCAACGAGCCCGGCAGTTTGGCCCAGATCGCCACCGTGATCGCCGAGCATGACGGCAATATCGACAACATCCACATGTCGCGCCGCTCCCCCGATTTCACGGAGCTGACCATCGATCTGGAGGTCTATGACCTCAAGCATCTCAGCGCTATCATCTTGCAGTTGCGCGCCAAGGCCGTCGTCGCACGGGTCGAGCGCGTCAATGGGTAGTTGCTTGGGGTAGGTCGTCGTCGTTGCCGGCCCTGATTCGGCAACCCGTCTTTCAGGAATGATGCATGCGCGGGACGTGCCCGTGCTTGGCTGATTGAATTTGCAGGTCAGAGAATGTCCAAAGCCCCTCCGCTACGCCTCGGCATCAATGTCGATCATGTCGCCACCCTGCGCAATGCGCGCGGCGGCGCGCGGCCCGATCCGGTGCGGCTCGCGTTGGCCGCCATCGCGGCCGGCGCCGACGGCATCACGGCGCATTTGCGCGAGGATCGCCGCCATATCCGCGACCAGGACATGACGCGGCTGAAAGCCGAGATATCGAAGCCGCTGAACTTCGAGATGGCGGCGACCGACGACATGCTGCGGATTTCGCTGGCCACCAAGCCGCACGCCGTCTGCCTGGTGCCGGAGCGGCGCCAGGAGCTCACCACCGAAGGCGGCCTCGATGTGGTCGGCCAGCACAATGCGCTCGCGCCCTTCATCGCGCGGCTCAACGACGCCGGCATCAGGGTGTCGCTGTTCATCGCCGCCGATCCCAGGCAGATCGAGATGGCCGCGAAACTGAAGGCGCCGGTCATCGAGCTCCACACCGGCGGCTGGTGCGATGCCGTGGTCGACGGCCACAAGGACAAGGCCGCCACCGAGTGGAAGCGCATCGTCGAGGGGGCGAAGCTCGCGCATGCGGCCGGGGTCGAGGTCCATGCCGGCCACGGCCTCGACTATGAGACATCAGAGACGATCTCGGCACTCGCTGAAATCCGCGAGCTCAACATCGGTTACTACATGATCGGCGAGGCGCTGTTCGTCGGCATCGCCGAGACCGTTCGTGCCATGCGCGCGGCGATGGACCGCGGGCGCGCCAAGGCGGAAGGCGCTGTCAGCGCATGATCATCGGCATCGGCTCCGACCTGATCGACATCACCCGGGTCGCCAAGGTGATCGAGCGCCATGGCGAGCGGTTCCTCGATCGCATCTTTACCGATGCCGAACGCGCCAAGGCGATGCGCCGCGCCAATAATGAGAAGATGGTGGTCGCAACCTATGCCAAGCGCTTTGCGGCCAAGGAGGCCTGTTCCAAGGCGCTCGGCACCGGCATCCGCCAGGGTGTGTGGTGGAAGGACATGGGTGTGGTGAACCTGCCGGGGGGGCGACCGACCATGCAACTGACCGGCGGGGCGCTGGAACGGCTCAGAAAGCTGACGCCCGAGGGCATGGAAGCCCGGATCGACCTGTCGATAACCGACGATTGGCCGTTGGCGCAGGCCTTCGTCATAATTTCGGCGGTTGCCCCCGGCAAATGAGGCCGGCGGCCCGGAGTTCGGTCGAAAACTCCGGAAAAACTAAAAATCGTTGACATTTCAATGGATTGCGAAGTTTTTACCCGGCGATTGATTGCGCGCCCGCGAACAACCGTCTAAAACGCCGCAGGGTTTAACATCGAGCGAGACGCGGATTCGGGCTTACGCCGGAATTTGCCCTCAAGATCAGAATCAAGGCCATTTTCGTCGCGCGAAGGGCGAGTGCTTCGCGTGAAGAGAACGTTCTGCCACCACGCGGGCGCCAGGGGCTCGCGGGAATTGGGAAAGCAATGAGCGTGACCACCGGGACCAAATCTGACAGCGGCTTGGGCGAAACCATCCGCGTCGTCATCCACGCTCTTCTGATCGCGCTCGTTATCCGCACCTTCCTGTTCCAGCCGTTCAACATCCCGTCGGGATCGATGAAGGCGACGCTGCTGGTCGGCGACTATCTCTTCGTCTCGAAATACTCCTACGGCTATAGCCACTACTCGATCCCGCTGTCGCCACCGGTGTTTTCGGGGCGCATTTTCGGCTCCAACCCGAATCGCGGCGACATTGTCGTGTTCCGGCTGCCCAAGGACGACTCCACCGACTACATCAAGCGCGTGATCGGCCTGCCGGGTGACCGCATCCAGATGAAGGAGGGGCTCCTCTACATCAACGATGTCCCGGTCCAGCGCGAGCGATTGAGCGATTTTGTCGGCGAGGACCCCTGCGGCTCGGATGCCACCGCCAGGGTCAAGCGCTGGAAGGAGACGATGCCGAACGGCGTCACCTATGAGACGCTGGATTGCGTCGACAACGGCTTCTACGACAACACCAACGTCTACACGGTGCCGGAAGGCCACTTCTTCATGATGGGCGACAACCGCGACAATTCGACCGACAGCCGGGTGCTGTCCGCGGTCGGCTACGTGCCGCTCGAGAACATCGTCGGACGGGCCCAGATGATCTTCTTCTCGATCGCTGAAGGCGAACACGCCTGGATGTTTTGGCGCTGGCCCACCGCTGTGCGGTGGAATCGCATATTCTCCATCGTGCGATGAACGACGAGACATCAATCATCAAGGATCAACCGCCACCCGGCGAGCCGAGCCAGAAGCCTGACGCCGGCGGAGAAGCCGCGCCGAAGAAGCGGCGCAGCAAGGCCACCAAGGCTGCGGACGAGAAGGCCGCGATCGCGGGCACCGAGGGGCGCATCGGATACAAATTCTCCGATCTCGTGCTGCTGACCACCGCGTTCACCCACGTTTCGGCGCTGAAGCCCGCCACCCGCAACCGCGCCGACAGCTACCAGCGGCTGGAATTCCTCGGCGATCACGTGCTCGGGCTGATCGTCTCCGACATGCTGTTCCGCGCCTTCCCGAAGGCCGATGAGGGCGAACTGTCGAAGCGGCTCGCCGATCTCGTCCGCAAGGAGAGTTGCGCCGATGTCGCCAAGACGCTCGGACTGCTCGAGGACATCAAGCTCGGCATGGTCAAGGCGGTCGAGGGCGCAAGGCTTCGCAAGTCGGTGCTCGGCGACATCTGCGAGGCCGTGATCGGCGCAATCTATCTCGACGGCGGCTACGAGGCTGCGCAGCAATTCGTCGAGCGCAACTGGACCGAACGGATGCACAAGCTCCGGCGGCCGCTGCGTGACCCCAAGACTGTGTTGCAGGAATGGGCCCAGGGCAAGGGACTGCCGACGCCGGTCTATCGCGAGGTCGAGCGTACCGGCCCGCACCACGATCCACAATTCCGCGTCGCCGTCGATCTGCCGGGACTGATGTCCGCTGAAGGCCTCGGCGGCAACAAGCGCGCGGCCGAGAAGGCGGCGGCCTCCGCAATGATCGAACGCGAAGGTGTCGGCACCAATGACTGATGAGGCGAAAGCAGAAGTGACGGCGACGCGCTGCGGCTTCGTCGCGCTGATCGGCGCCCCCAATGTCGGGAAGTCGACCCTGGTCAATGCGCTGGTCGGCTCCAAGGTCACGATCGTCTCGCGCAAGGTGCAGACCACGCGCGCGCTGATCCGCGGCATCGTGATCGAGGGCAACGCCCAGATCATCCTGGTCGACACGCCCGGCATCTTCGCGCCGAAGCGCCGGCTTGACCGCGCCATGGTGTCGACTGCCTGGAGCGGCGCCCATGACGCCGATCTGGTCTGCGTGCTGCTCGATGCCAAGTCGGGTCTCAATGAAGAGGCGAACGCGATCCTGAGCAAGCTCGAAACCGTCGCGCATCCGAAGATCCTGGTGCTCAACAAGGTTGATCTCGTTCAGCGCGAAAAGCTGCTGGCGATGGCGCAGACAGCCAACGAGCGCGTGCGCTTCGAGCAGACGTTTATGATCTCGGCGCTGTCGGGCGACGGTGTTGCCGATCTGCGCGAGACACTGGCGAAGCTGGTGCCCCCGGGCCCGTTCCTCTATCCCGAGGACCAGATGTCGGATGCTCCGATGCGGCACCTGGCGGCGGAGATCACGCGGGAGAAGATCTACAGTCATCTGCATCAGGAATTGCCGTACCAGTCGACGGTCGAGACCGACAGCTGGAAGGACCGCAAGGACAAGTCGATCCGGATCGAGCAGACGATCTTTGTTGAGCGCGAAAGCCAGCGCAAGATCGTGCTCGGTAAGGGCGGCGCGACAATCAAGTCGATCGGCGCGCAGGCGCGCGCCGAACTTGCGGAGATCACGGGCGTCACGGTGCACCTGTTTCTGTTCGTCAAGGTGCGCGAGAACTGGGGCGACGATCCCGAGCGCTACAGGGAAATTGGACTTGAATTCCCCAAAGAATAAGAGTCGGCGTCTGCGATGAACCTGCCCAGAAACGTGTTTTGGTTTGAAGTGCTGCTCTATTCGTCGCTGACGCTGGACGCGCTGTCGGTTGCGCTTGCGGACCGCACGCCCACCGAGGCGAGGACCGAACAGATGATCACGGGCGACACGCTGATAGCGGGTGTCATGATCCTGGTCTTGATGTATTTCGTCTGGCTTGCCGCGCAGCGCCGCAAGAACTGGCCACGCTGGGCGCTGGTTGCGGCGTTGGTGCTGTCGGTGATCTCGCTGGTGCAGGTGATCGGGGACCTCGGCCTGGAGCTCGACAGCGGCATCGAGGTGGTGTCCTGCATCGTGACCACGGCCGGGCTGTATTTCTCCTTCACCGGCGACGCCCAGGGCTGGTTCAACGCGTGAGGTTGGCGGTCACTCCGGGGCGCTGCCAAATATCGAAAACAACCCCATGCAAAGTAGCCGGTGGCGGCCGGCGCTCGTCCAGGCAACTTGACACGTCGGGCAACTCAGCCTTACACTTCCAATATTCCGAAATGCTGTGAGCGCCTCCGCGCTCGAAATGACGGCGCATGGTGACTGCGCGGTGCGCTAGAATCCTGTAGTCTCTCTTTCATGGAATGGACCGATGAAGGCATCGTGCTGGGGGTGCGGCGGCATGGCGAATCCTCCGCCATCGTCGAACTCCTGACGCGCGAGCACGGCCGCCATCTCGGCCTGGTGCGCGGCGGCGCCGGCTCGCGGATGCGGCCGCTGCTGCAGCCGGGCAACAGCGTGACCGCGGTGTGGCGGGCGCGGCTCGACGAGCATCTCGGCATGTACGCGTTGGAGGGCACGCGGCTGCGTGCGGCGACGCTGCTCGCCTCGTCGCACGCGGTCTATGGCGTGACGCATCTGGCCGCGCTGGCCAGGCTGTTGCCGGAGCGCGATCCGCATCAAGACATCTACGAGATGCTGCAGGGGACGCTCGACGATTTCGACGATTCCGACGTCGCCGCGGTGCATCTGATCCGGTTCGAGCTCGCAATGCTGGCCGAGCTCGGCTTCGGGCTCGACCTCGACAATTGTGCGGCAACGGGTGCGACGACCGAACTGGTCTACGTCTCGCCGAAATCCGGCGGCGCCGTGTCGCGCGCAGCCGGCGAGCCGTGGCAAGACCGCCTGCTGCCGTTGCCGGCCTTCCTGCGCGAAGGCGCGGACGGCGCGAATGCCCTCTCGGAGCAGGACCTGCGCGATGGTTTCCAGATCACCGGCATGTTCCTGCTCCGCAATGTGCTGGAGCCACGCGGGCAGGGCCATTCCGACGCCCGCGACGGATTTATCAACGCCGTGACCAAGCCGCGGACGCGGGCCGCGGTCCCGTAAGGATGATTCGCAACCTAAATTGCCGGTGATTCGCGGCTTGCCCGATTCACCGCCAGGGTTTAACGCCTCCCCATGGGAAAACGACAGGTACCGCCGGAAGAGCCGGCTGAAATCCACGAGGTCGGACTGCGTGATGCGCTCGAGGAGCGCTATCTCGCCTATGCGCTCTCGACCATCATGCACCGCGCACTGCCGGACGCCCGCGACGGGCTGAAGCCGGTGCATCGGCGTATCCTTTACGGGATGCGGCTGTTGCGGCTCGATCCGGGCACCGCGTTCAAGAAATCGGCTAAAATCGTCGGCGACGTGATGGGCTCGTTCCATCCGCATGGCGACCAGGCGATCTATGACGCCATGGTGCGGCTGGCGCAGGATTTCTCCTCGCGCTACCCGCTGGTCGACGGCCAGGGCAATTTCGGCAATATCGACGGCGATAATCCCGCCGCCTACCGCTACACCGAAGCGCGCATGACCGAGGTCGCGCGGCTGCTGCTGGACGGTATCGACGAAGACGGTGTCGAATTCCGCGCCAATTACGACGGCCAGACCAAAGAGCCGGTGGTGCTACCGGGCGGCTTTCCGAACCTGCTCGCCAACGGCTCGCAAGGCATCGCGGTCGGCATGGCGACCTCGATCCCGCCGCACAACGTCGCCGAACTCTGCGATGCCGCATTGCATCTGATCGAGAAGCCCGACGCCAAGTCGAAGGCGCTCTTGAGGTGGGTCAAGGGCCCGGATTTCCCGACCGGCGGCATCGTCGTCGATTCCAAGGAATCGATCATCGAGGCCTATATGACGGGCCGCGGCTCGTTCCGTACCCGCGCGCGCTGGACGCAGGAGGAGGGGTCCCGCGGCACCTGGATCGTCGTCATTACCGAGATTCCGTGGCTGGTGCAGAAGTCGCGGCTCGTCGAGAAGATCGCCGAGCTCCTCAACGAGAAGAAGCTGCCGCTGGTCGGCGACATCAGAGACGAATCGGCAGAAGACATCCGCCTCGTCATCGAGCCGAAATCGCGCACCGTCGATCCCGCGTTGATGATGGAGTCGCTGTTCCGGCTGAGCGAGCTGGAAAGCAAGATCTCGCTGAACCTCAACGTGCTGATCAAGGGCCGCATTCCGAAGGTAGTCGGCCTCGCCGAGTGCCTGCGCGAATGGCTCGACCATCTGCGCGACGTGCTGATCCGCCGCTCCAACTTCCGCAAGGGCGAAATCGAGCATCGGCTCGAGATTCTCGGCGGCCAGCTGATCGCCTATCTGAACCTCGACAAGGTGATCAAGATCATCCGCACCGAGGACGAACCCAAGCCGGCGCTGATCAAGGCGTTCAAGCTCACCGAAGTCCAGGCCGAGGCCATCCTCAACATGCGCCTGCGCAATCTGCGCCGGCTCGATGAAATGCAGATCCAGGGCGAGGAGAAGGAGCTGCGCAAGGAGCTGAAGGGCATCGAAGGCATGCTCGGCTCCGAGGCCCAGCAATGGGCCAAGGTCGGCGAGCAGGTCACCAAGGTCCGCGATATTTTCGGGCCGAAGACGCCGCTCGGCAAGCGCCGGACCACTTTTGCCGACGCGCCCGAGCATGACCTCGCCGCGATCGAGGAAGCCTTTGTCGAGCGCGAGCCCTGTACAATTGTGATCTCCGAGAAGGGCTGGGTGCGGACGCTGAAGGGCCATGTCGAGGATCTCTCGGGCCTTGCCTTCAAGACCGACGACAAACTCGAACACGCCTTCTTCGCCGAAACCACCTCGAAGCTGCTGCTGTTCGCCACCAACGGCAAATTCTATTCGCTCGACGTCGCAAAACTGCCGGGCGGCCGCGGCCATGGCGAACCGATCCGCATGCACATCGAGCTGGAGCAGGACGCGTCGATCGTCTCGCTGTTCGTCAATAAGGGCGAGCGCAAGTTCCTGATCGCGAGCAGCGAGGGCCAGGGTTTTGTCGTCAAGGAAGAGGACTGCGTCGGCAACACCCGCAAGGGCAAGCAGGTGCTCAATGTCGAGATGCCGAACGAGGCCTGTGCCATCACGACCGTGGTCGGCGATACTGTCGCCGTGATCGGCACCAATCACAAGATGGTGGTGTTTGGTCTCGACGATGTGCCGGAAATGGCGCGCGGCCGTGGCGTGCGGCTGCAGAAATACACCAGCGCGTCGCTCTCCGATGTCGCGGTGTTCGATGCCAAGGCCGGCCTGACTTGGAAGGATTCCGCGGGCCGCGAGCACAGCATGACCATGAAGGAACTGGCCGACTGGCGCGGCAACCGCGCTGATGCCGGCCGGCTCGCGCACGGCCTGCCGAAGTCGAACAAGTTCAACCGCGGCTTGGAGTAGTTGAATCGTAGCCCGGATAGCTCCATCCGGGTTACGGTTTCGGCGCGCGTGGTGTGATAGTATCCATATTTCGCCGCGCTATAACGCTGCCATGGCGCACAATCACGATCACGACCATCACAACGATCACGACCATTCTCATTCCCATGGTCATGCCGGGCATAGCCACGCGCCCGCCAGTTTCGGCAGGGCGTTTGCGATCGGCGCGTCGCTGAATGCGGCGTTCGTCGTTGCCGAGCTGATCTTCGGCTACTCCGCCAACTCGCTGGCGCTGGTGTCGGACGCCGTTCACAATCTCTCCGACGTGATCGCGTTGCTGCTGGCCTGGGGCGGGGCGTGGCTGGCGGGCAAGCGGCCGACCGACACCCATACCTACGGCTATCGCCGCGCGTCGATCCTGGCCGCTCTGTTCAATGCGGGGCTGTTGCTGATCGCGGTCGGCGGCATCGCGGTCGAGGCGATCAACCGGTTTCGCGAGCCGGCGGAGGTGGCGAGCTGGACCGTGGTCTGGGTCGCGGCGTTCGGTATCCTCATCAACGGCGGCACGGCATTGTTATTCATGCGTGGCCGTGATTCGGACCTCAATGTTCGCGGCGCCTATCTGCATATGGCGGCGGATGCCGGCGTCTCGTTCGGTGTCGTGGTCGCAGCACTCCTGATCATGGCGACCGGCTGGCAGTGGCTCGATCCGGCGATCAGCCTCGCCATCGCCGTCGTCGTGCTGGTGAGCGGCTGGGAGTTGGCACGCGACAGCGTCAATCTGGCGCTCGACGCGGTGCCGAGGGGCATCGATCTGAAGGTGGTCAGGGACTATCTGGCGACGATCGAGGGCGTCACCGAGGTGCACGATCTGCATATCTGGGCGATGAGCACCAGCGAGACCGCGCTGACCGCGCATCTGGTCCGCCCCGGCGGCCATGACGACGCCTTCCTGCACGAGGTCTGTGCGGAGCTGTCGCACCGCTTCAGCATCCATCACGCGACGCTGCAGGTCGAGATCAGCAGCGAGACCTGCCGGCTGGCGCCGGCGGAGCTGGTGTAGCGGGCAACGAGCTGTATCGCATGCGCATTGAATGCCAGGCGGCCCGGCCCGATTGGGGACGACGGGCTAGGGCATGATGAGATTAGGTTGGATTGGTAGCCACGATGGCAGTGCACTCCGTCTCCCGCTTGCGGGGGGAGGTCCGTCGCAGGGGGCGCGGCCAAAATATCGAAAACAACCCCATGCAAAGTAGCCGGCGTTCGACACCGCAACTTGACACGTCGGGCAACTCAACGGTATTCTTCCATTATTCCGAAATCATGAATAACGCCCCTCGCCCCGCCCGCAAGCGGAGAGGTGCAGCCAAGTCTGCGGCGCGACCGATTCAACCTGACTTCATCTTGCTCTAGCTGTGCGGCACGGAAGGCGCGGTGACCGATGGCGGCGCGGGGGTGTGCTTCGGCTTCAGGCTGCCGGCGTAGAACGACGCGGTGAAGATCAGGATCAGGGCGACCAGATAGACCCCATAGGATTGCGGCGGGGTGGTCGCCCATTGCATGAAGCGTCGGATAGGGGTGGGCGGGTCGGTCTCGTTGTCCATGCCGTTTTGTGCGCGAAAGTCGGCGCAAAGGGAAGCCGGAAATCACAGCTCGGAGCGAGCCGCGTGTCCTGTGCGGAATCGTGAGTTGGCAGGGCTTGCATTGTCATATTGGCGTCCGCATCTGTCCCACGCTCGCCCGTCACGCTTGGGGTTGGCATGCAACGACAAGTCTTCCTCCTGCACGAATTGCCCGGCATAATCCGCTCATGGAACTGACGCCCCGATTGCGCCTGATGAATTGGCTGGTCCGCCAGGGTCTGACGGGCCTGCCCGAAAATGACCTCCTGCGCGGCTTCTGCGAGCGCTGCCGGGCCGCGGGGATGCCGCTGTCGCGCGCGATCGTCTTTATCGATACGCTGCATCCGATTTTCGAGGGGCGCGGCTTCCGCTGGAACGACGGCGTGACCAACGAGGCCGATGTCTTCGAATACGGCTCGACCAGCACGGGCGACGCCAACCAGAACTGGCGGCGGTCGGCCTTCTATCACATGCTCGAAAACGGCCACGAGGAGATGTTGATCGATCTCGCCGACTCTGCCTCGCTCGATTTTTCGGTGATCGGCGAGCTCGCGGAAAAGGGTTACAAGCATATGGCCGCTTTCGTGCACCGCTTCGGCGAAGCCGGCACGATCGGGGAGATGGACTGCTTCTATTCCTACTGGACCACGCGGCATTCTGATGGTTTCGACGAGAACCACATGGCTGCGTTGCGCGATCTGGTGCCGGTGCTCGGGCTCGCGGTCAAATCGGCGGCGCAGGTCGAGATCGCCCGCACGCTCGGGCGGGTCTATCTCGGCCGCGACACCGCGGAGCAGGTGCTGCGCGGACGCATGCAGCGCGGCACCACCGAGAAGATCAAGGCCGTGCTGTGGTACTCCGACGTCCGCGGCTCGACTGCGATCAGCGAGAGCATCGGGCCGGACGAGATCATCCCGTTCCTCAACGACTATGCGCAGGCCTCGATCGACGCGATCCACGACGCCGGCGGCGAGGTGCTGAAGTTGATCGGCGACGGCGTGCTGGCGATGTTCACCAACGAGAACATGGCGATCGCCAAGCGCGGGGCGCTGCGCGCCGAGCACCAGTTCCGCCGCAACCTGGACGCGCTGAACGCCCGCCGCGCCGGCGAGGGGCGGCCGACCACGACGGCTTATGTTGGCCTCCATGTCGGCCAGGTCTTCTATGGCAATATCGGCAGCGAGGACCGGCTCGATTTCACGGTGGTCGGACCTACCGTCAACGAGGTCAGCCGGATCGCTTCGATGTGCGCCTCGGTCGACCGCGATTTGCTGACGTCGACCGCCTTTCGCGCCGGGCTCGATGCCGTAGGGCGAAGCCATCTGGTCTCGACCGGCCGCTTCGTGCTGCGCGGTATCAGCCAGGCACAGGATCTCTACACGCTCGATCCGGCGATTGCCGCCGACGAAGTTGTCGGCGGCAAGTACGAGCGGTACCTGGCGAGCTAGGCTCTCATCGCCATTGCGAGCGAAGCGAAGCAATCCATCTTGCCACTTGCGGAAGTATGGATTGCTTCGTCGCGGAGCCTGTCATCGGGCGCGCATTCGCGCGACCCGTTGGCTCCTCGCAATGACGCACTTCAACACCGCGCCGGCTCGCCGACCATGTCGGGCTGCCGCGTCAGCGATACCGCAGGCGACATCAGGATCACCAGCGCCTGGACGGCGAAGATCGCAGCCGCAAGGTAGAGGCACGATTCGGCGCCGTAGAGGCCGCCGACAACAGCGCCGAGCGCGGAGCCGATCGGGCGGGCGCCGTAGCTCATGATGTTGATCGCCGAGACCCGGCCGAGCAGCGAGGGCGGCGTCACCGATTGCCGCAGCGTGGTGGTCGAGATCACCCACAGGATCGGGCCGACACCGAGCAGGAAGAAGCCGAGGCCCGCGAGCAGCGGCGACGGAAACCATGTCGTCAGCGCCATCACGGCCGCGGCCACGAAGCCGGTCACCGGACCGAGCCCGATCACGGTGCCGAACGCCAGCCGCCGCATCACGCGGGTCGCAAGCAGCGCGCCGACCACCATGCCGACGCCGTACATCGCCAGCGTCGTGCCGACGCCGATTGCCGTGAGTCCGAGATGGCGCACAGCATAGGGCACGAACACGGCGAGCAGCAGGAACGAGGCGGTGTTGAAGATGAACTGGGTGATGAACACCGGCCGCAGCAAGGCGTGATGCAGCACGAAGGCGGCGCCTTCCTTGATGTCCTGCAGCGGATGGCGCTGCGGCGCGGGCTGGCGCGCCGGCTCATAGATGCCGGCCAGCAGCACGACCGCGATCGCCGACAGCGCCGCGGCGAAACCGAACGCGGGTGCTGCGCCGAGCCAGCCGACCAGCACGCCGCCGAGCGCGGGCCCGCTGGCAAACGCGATTGTGCGTGCGAGTTCGATGCGGGCGTTCGCCGCTGGCAATTGTTTTGGCGTCACCAGCGACGGCACCAGCGCGGGTGCGGCGACGCTGTAGGCGACCGTGCCACAGACCGCGATGAAGCCGAGCAAAGCGAGCAATGGCAGCGTCATCAGGCCTAGCCAAAGCAGCGCCAGGATCGCCGCGAGCGCGGCTGCCCGCAGCGCCTCGGAACCTGCCATCACCCAACGCCGTGAGACGCGGTCGGCGAGCAGGCCCGCAGGGATCGCGAACAGGATAAAGGGCAGCGTCAGTGCCGTTTGCAGCATGCCGGTCTGACCTTCGCCGACACCGAGCACCAGCACGGCGACAATCGGCGCGGCTGCAAGTGCAACCTGCTCGGCCGATTGCGCGGCGAGGTTGGACCAGGCCAGGCGGTTGAAGGTGGCGGGTAGCGAAGGTGTCGTGTCGGCGGACATAGCGGAATCCTGTGAAATTCGATCTGCCATAGTGTGTGATCGGAAGACGCTCGATCCCACCCGTTTCCCGACAACAAAGAGACCCGCCGCAGAATTGCGACGGGCCTCTTCAATCCGACGGTCAAAGCCTGTTCAGTCCGTCATGGCGATTTGGGACCCGCGGCGAGGTGACCGGTTATCGTGCCGGCCAGCGAGGTTGGCGGGATATGGTCGCCGCTCGTGGGCGCTTCTACAGGGACCTCGGCTTTCCGTTGCGCGAGCGCGCTGGTCAGGCTGGTCAGTGCATCAGGTCCGGCCGGGAAACCCGCCTCGGAAAGGATCTTGTCGATCATCGGCTTGAATGCCGAGACCGACAGCAGCTGCGCGGCGAGGCCGTCGCCGAGGCCAAGGCCGCCATTGCCGCCGCCATTGACTGCGCCGTTGCCGCCGCGGCCGAGCAGGCCGCCGGTGTCGAAGATCCGGATATCGGAAATCTTCTCGATCGGCTTGACCGCTTCGGCGAGCGCGCTCGGGATGATGTTGATGCGCGCGAGGTTGAGATCGTAGTCGATCATCGTGGGGCTCAGCCTGTTGCGCGCCTCCGCCTTCAACGTCGCGACTCCGGCTTCCGCCTCGCCGAGCGCCTTGACGCCGGCGGCGCGGGTGGTTGCGGCATTGGCGTCGGCTTTCGCGAGCACGTTGGTGGCCTCGGCCTTGTTGGCCGCAGCCTGCTTTTCGGCTTCCGCCATCACGGTGATCGGCATCGCGTTGGTCTCGGCGACCTTGCGCGCGGCGATCACGTTGATGATCTTGTCGCGTTCGGCAACCTCGGTGGCGCGGGCGGTGATGACCTTTTCCTCGGCCGCGATCGCCAGCGCACGCGCAGTCTCGGCGATGGTCTGCGCTTCGGATTGTTCCTTGTTCTTGGTGGCGACGACGATCGCGGCTTCCTGCGCCACGATCTGCAGATCACGCTCCATTTCGGTAGTACGGCGCTTGACCGCGAGATCGGCCTCGATCTTTCTGGTGTCGCGGCCCTGATTGGCTTCGGTCTGCTTGTTGGCGACCGCGAGCTCCTGCTGGATGCGGTATTCGGCTTCGTTCTGCAGGGCGGTTTGTTCCACCTGCGCGGTCTGCGCTCGCATCGCCGCGGTCTTGTTGGCGATATCGCGCTGCTGCGCCAGTTCCGCGTCGCGCTTGGTGGTCTCGATCGTCAGCGTGGTCTGGCGCGCAACCAGATCCTGCTGGGCGATCGTCACCTCGGTGGTGCGAACGATCTGGTTGCGCTCCTGCTCACGCTCCTTGGTGATCTTGGTCAGGGTGGTCAGACCATGGGCGTCAAAGAAATTGCTTGGGTTGAAATGCTTGATGTCGCTCTGGTCGAGCCGCGTCAGCGACACCGATTCCAGCTCGAGACCATTGTTCTGGATGTCGGCGCCGACCGCGTCCTGCACCGCCTTGACGAAGGTGGCACGCTGCTCCTGCAGATCCTCGAGGTTCATGGTGGCGGCGACGGAGCGCAGGCCGTCCACGAACTTGGCCTCGACCAGCTCGCGCAGCTCGGCCGCGTCATTGGTGCGGTTGCCGAGCGTTTGCGCGGCCAGCGCGATCGACGAACTGTCGGGTTTGACGCGGAGATAGAATTCGGCGCCGATATCAACGCGCATGCGGTCCTTGGTGATCAGCGAGTCAGGTCCGCCGCGGGCGACCTCGAGCCGCAGCGTCTTCAGGTTCACCGCGGCGGTCGAGTGGAAGATCGGCAGCACGAGCGAACCGCCGTCGAGCACGACCTTCTGGCCGCCGAGGCCGGTGCGCACATAGGCCTCATCGCGTGTCGAGCGCTTGTAGAGTTTTGCGAAGAGGAGACCGATGACGAGGATGGCGGCGACGCCAATGGCGACGGGTATTGCAAGTTCCCACATGTGTTATGCCCTGTTGGAAGATTGTTGTTGTTCAATGAGGTCGGCGGGAGCGGTAATCGCAATGAAACTTTTGGCGTCGCGGTCGACCAGCAGGACGCTGGCACCGACCGGCAACGCCTCGGAATCGTGGCTGGCACGCGCCGACACAGTGTGCCAATTGCCGAAGACATCCTTGAGACGGACGCGGCCGGGCAGGCCCTGATCGAGCGGGCCGACCGAGACGGTCGCGACTTGGCCTACGAAGTCGCTTTCGCTGACCGCATAGCTTTCGTCGCGCGGGATGATGCGGGCGAGGCCGCGGCTTGCATTCCTGATCAGGGGAATGCTGCCGGCAGCTGCGGCCAACGCAGCAATCGAAACCGGGATGGCGGTGCCGACGGCATGCGCCAGGCCCTGGAGGAGAAAGCCTCCGATCGAGAACACACCAAGTATCAGGATGATCAGGATCAGGAGGGGAAGCCGTCCGGCGTTGATCCAGAGAAACAGGCCACTGAGAGCATTGTGGCTCTCGGCCTCGACCGCGAAATCCTTGCCGATGAATTCGCTGATCGAAAGTCCGATCATGGTGGTCAGCAGTTCGATACCGCCAAGCGCCACCATGATCGCAGCCGCGACCGCGAAGGGCCGCACGTCGGAGGCGAGCAGAATGTCGCCAACTGCACTCATTGTTGTGACTTGATCCTTTCAAGCCGCGCCGCGATTTCCTTTTCGCGGTGCAGGCGATCGAGTTCGTCGAGCTCCTTGTCACCGAGCACGCTGGAAGCGGGAACGCCGGTCACCCGTGCGATCGCCGCCATGGCACGCTCAGTACTTAATGTATTGGTCGCTGCTGGACCCCGACTGGTTTCGTGCTGGGTCTCTCGAATCAGACTTTGTTCGAGATCGGTTAATCGCGCCTCGGCCTCGCGCCGAGCGCCAAGCATGGCCTGCAAGGCCTTGGTCTGCTCGTCGATTTCGAGCTCGATGAAATCCGTCGCGCGTTCGAGCGCGATCCCCTGGGATTCCAGATCAATTTGCCGTGCGACGCCGGCGCGCGCGAGGTCCTCGCGATTTTCCGCGATTGCGAGACGAATTTTCTCGTTAAGACCGGTAGTTTCGGTATCCAGTTCTTCGCGCCGCTTCCTGAGGCGGAATTCTTCGGCGCGCGATTTGCCGAGCGCGTAGCGTGCCTCGTCGGCGCCGGCGTCGATCTCGCGGATCGCCTGTTTGACCAGCGCGACCTTGTTGTTGGCCTCGGCGTTGTCGATGGTCTGGCTTGCGATGGCGGCAAGAAGCCGGCCCATGCGCGCAAGGATGCCTTCGTGAAGCATGGTCTTCTCCTCCGGTTGTGCAGATTTGGATTTGACGGCGATGTGGATTTCGTAGCCGCGTCCATCCGAGACCAGATGCGCCGGAAAGGGGCTTTCCCAGCCCGAGACATATCCCGGCACGTCGAACGGCACCAAGACGCGCCCGCTGACAGTGCTAATGGTCAGTGAAGTTGGACCCTTGATCGCAAACAACTTGTCGTCGAGCGGTATCCGGCGGACGTCTGCGCCTGCCATGTAGCCGGCGCGGTCACGCAGGCCGAGCGTGACCAGCCGCGCGGGCAGGCCGGTCTCCCGGCGTATTCTCTCGTAGGCCTGCGCGTGCAGCGAGACGAGATTGGCGCCGACAGGGGCGACCTCGGCCAGTATCGCCATCATCCGGTCATAGGCGGCCAGCGTCGCTTCGATCGCCTCGGTGCCCGATGGGTCGGGTGCGAGGGCGTAGCGCAGCGTTGCGGTCGGCGTCTCGACGGGCAGCTTGATCATGCATCTAACGTAAAGCACTTCCTCAGTGCTTTACAAGGCGCATAGCTGGTATCATTTTCGTGAGCCTAGATGCAGTTGCAAATGAGTTGCATTAACGCGCGAGCTCGGTCACCTTGACCCCATGGATGCACGATCACCCAAACTACATGCTGTCCCCCAAGCCCCGCCGTACGCCACTGGCTGGCGCGGTGACGCCGGCCATGCGCGCAGCCTGCCCGAGGTGAATTCCACGGTCGCGGTGCCCACCGGCGGCCTATGGTGGCGCCGGCTGCTGGCCTTCGCCGGTCCGGGCTATCTGGTGTCGGTCGGCTACATGGACCCCGGCAACTGGGCCACCGACATCGCTGGCGGCTCGAAGTTCGGCTACACGCTGCTGTCGGTCATCCTGCTGTCGAACCTGATGGCGATCCTGCTGCAGGCGCTTTCAGCAAGGCTCGGCATCGCCACCGACCGCGACCTGGCGCAGGCCTGCCGCGCGACCTATTCGCGCCCGGTGAATTTCCTGCTGTGGCTTGGCTGCGAAATCGCAATCATCGCCTGCGACCTTGCCGAGGTGATCGGTACGGCAATTGCGCTGAAACTGTTGTTCGGTATCCCGCTGATCGGCGGCGCGCTGTTGGCTGCCCTCGACGCGTTCCTGCTGCTGCTGCTGATGAACCGCGGCTTCCGTTTCCTCGAAGCCTTCGTGATCGCGCTTCTGATCGTGATCGCGGTCTGCTTCGCGGTCCAGATTGCCGCCGCCGCGCCGCCGATCGCCGGAGTGCTCGGCGGCTTCATGCCGACGCGCGAGATCGTCACCAATCCGGAGATGCTCTACATCGCGATCGGCATCATCGGCGCCACCGTGATGCCGCATAATCTCTATCTGCACTCCTCGATCGTGCAGACCCGTGCCTATCCGCGCACCGAGGAGGGACGGCGCGATGCGATCAAATGGGCGACGGCCGACTCCACCATCGCGTTGATGCTGGCGCTGTTCGTCAATGCCGCGATCCTGGTTCTGGCGGCGGCGACGTTCCACAAGAGCGGCCATTCCGACGTGGCCGAGATCGACCAGGCCTTTGAACTGCTATCGCCGCTGCTCGGCCTCGGCATCGCCTCGACGCTGTTTGCCATAGCCCTGCTGGCATCCGGCCTCAACTCGACGGTGACAGCGACGCTGGCCGGCCAGATCGTGATGCAGGGCTTTCTCGACCTGCGGCTGCCGGACTGGGCGCAGCGGCTGGTGACGCGGGGCATCGCGATCGTCCCGGTCGTCGTCGTCGCCGCGCTCTACGGCGAGAGCGGCACCGCACGGCTCCTGGTGTTCAGCCAGGTCGTGCTGTCGATGCAGCTGCCTTTCGCGGTGATCCCGCTGGTGCGCTTCGTGTCCGACAAGCGCAAGATGGGCGCGTTCGCGATCTCGGTGCCGGTTGCCGCTGTAGCGTGGATCGTGGCCGGCCTGATCGTGATCCTCAATGTGAAGCTGCTGATCGATACCTTCTCCGGCTGAGGCCGGACGATCAATCCTGCGGCTCGGACAGCACTTCGCCTGAGGCTTCGACGCGGAGCCAGCCGCTCGGCGCGAGGCGCTGCTGCGGCAGGAAGCGGCCCTTGTAGTCCATCTTCTTGGACCCCTCGATCCAGTAGCCGAGATAGACGTACGGAAGGCCCTGCCGGCGGGCGCGGGCGATGTGGTCGAGGATCATGAAGGTGCCGAGGGAGCGGGCATCCTGCGACGGCTCGAAGAACGAGTAGACCATCGAAAGCCCGTCGCTGAGCACGTCCGTCAGCGCCACGGCGATCAGCTCGTCGCCGCGGCCGGTGATGCCGCTGTCGATGTTGCGCTTGCGGTATTCGATGATGCGGGTCTCGACATGGCTGTCCTCGACCATCATGGCGTAGTCGAGCACCGTCATGTCGGCCATGCCGCCATTGCGGTGGCGCCGGTCGAGATAGGCGCGGAAGACCGAATATTGCTCCGACGTCGGCACCGCGTTGCGCTGCTCGCCGATGATGTCGGCGTTGCGGGCCATGACCTTGCGGAAGTTGCGGGAGGGCCGGAATTCGTTGGCGACCACCCGGACCGAGACGCAGGCCCGGCACTGGTCGCAGGCCGGGCGGTAGGCGATCGACTGGCTGCGGCGGAAGCCGCCATGGGTCAGCAAGTCGTTGAGATCGCCGGCTTTGTCGCCGACCAGATGCGTAAACACCTTGCGCTCATGCCGGCCCGGCAGATAAGGGCAGGGCGAGGGCGCCGTCAGGTAAAACTGCGGGGTGTCACGCGAGTGCTGGGTCACGTCAGATCGTCAGGCTCCACTACAATACAGGCAGCCAAGTCAGCATCGCCCCCCGGAGGCTAACGGTCAATTGGTTTAGGCGGGCCTAATAGGCCCGCGCCGCCGGCGTTACCTGGGTCCGGACCGAGCTGTTGATAATGACGGTTCCGAGGATGATGTCGTGCAGCAGCCTGCGGCGGCCGTTGAACAGGCCGATCAGCAGCACCAGCGGCGACAGGAACGAGACCGACGCCCAGAACAGCACCGCATGGGTAGCGCCAAGCACGAAATAGCCCGGCGCGCCGTACCAGGTGCGGAGTTCCAGATCCATCATCCGCATGCCGATGGTGGCGGAGTGTGGCCCGCCGATCGAGGAGCCGTAATAGACGATCGCCCAGACGACGGAGGCGGGCCAGACCAGCCAGAACAGCGCCCAGCCGAGGCCGAGCGTGACCACGCCGAACAGGGCGATGAAGATCTTTGCGAGGATCACCGGGACGACCAGCACCACGAGGTCGATCAGGAACGCAAACACCCGCCGCGTCAGCACGCCGCGGAACAGGTCCGGCTGTTCCCAGGGATCGAACGCATGCGGAGGAACGCCGCTGCCGTTGCGCCAGGTGCCGCCGTCATTGCCCGAACCGCTGTAAGACATGACCAACCTCCGATGAACGTCCCGCGCAGGACATGGGAGCCAGCTTTGCGGCCGCAAGCCCGCGCGAACATTAACAAGCCGACATATTCCGGCGATTCCGCGGCTGGTCGGGCGCGAATACCGGGCGACGTCAGCGCTCCGCCTTGATCCTCTCCGCGGCCTTCGGTGCGAAATAGGTCAAAATGCCATCGGCGCCGGCGCGCTTGAAGCCGACTAGGCTTTCCATCATCGCGCGTTCGCCGTCGATCCAGCCATTGGCGGCGGCGCCGGCGATCATCGCGTATTCGCCCGACACCTGGTAGACGAAGGTCGGCATCGCAAACGTGTCCTTTACGCGCCTGAGGATGTCGAGATAGGGCATGCCCGGCTTCACCATCACCATGTCGGCGCCCTCGGCGATGTCGAGCTCGACCTCGCGCAACGCCTCGTCGGAATTGGCGCTGTCCATCTGATAGGTGCGCTTGTCGCCGGTGAGCGTCTTGGCCGAGCCGATCGCGTCGCGGAACGGACCGTAGAAGGCGGAGGCGTATTTCGCCGCATAGGACATGATCTGCACGTCGACGAAGCCGTTGTCGTCGAGCGCCTGGCGGATCGCGCCGACCCGGCCGTCCATCATGTCCGACGGCGCGATCACGTCGCAGCCGGCTGCGGCCTGTGTCAGCGCCTGCTTGACCAGCACCGCGACGGTCTCGTCGTTGAGGATCTTGCCGCCTTCGATCAGTCCGTCATGGCCATGGCTGGTGAAGGGGTCGAGGGCGACGTCGCAGAGCACGCCGATCTCGGGAAATTCCTTCTTGATCGCACGCACCGCCTGGCAGACCAGATTGTCGGGATTGAGCGCCTCCGATCCGTGCTCGTCGCGCAGCGACGGCTCGGTGAAGGGGAACAGCGCGATGCAGGGGATATTGAGTTTTGCCGCGCGCTCGGCGTCGCGGACGATCTGGTCGACGGTGAGCCGTTCCACGCCGGGCATCGAGGCCACCGGCGTGCGGGTGTTGCGGCCGTCGACCACGAACATCGGCCAGATCAGGTCGTCGGTCGTCAACACGTTCTCGCGAACCAGCCGGCGCGCCCATTCCGACTTGCGGTTGCGGCGCGGGCGGACTGCAAGGTCGAGCGCCGGCGCGGCGAGGGGGGTCTGTCGCTCGGTCTGGCGTCGCGGCGCGTCGCGCATCTCGATCGGACGCCCAAATTTGATCGCCATTTGTCTCTCTCCTTGGCGGCAGGCCGATTGGACCTGATATAATTCCAATCTAGCACCTTTAAGGGCGCGCCGTCATTGCGCCCCTTATTGCGCCCCTTGGCGCCCCTGATTTGACGCAACGGCAATTGATTTTGGCCCCCCGGCGGGCCAAGACTGCGGCCATGGACCCCTCTTTGCAGCCTCTCGGCGGCGATTCGCATGTCTGACACCTCTGCGCGCGACCAGGCGCGGGACCAGACGCGGGACAATGCCATCCCGGCTGGCAGCATCTCGTCGGATCGTATTGAGCCGGACGAGAATGCGTGGACGCGGCGGCTCGTCATCTTCCTGCGCATCATGGCGGTCGTGTCGATCGCCAAGGGACTCTATCACTGGGCCCAGGTGACCGGCTTCGTCGGCGGTGAGGAGGAGGCCTTCGAGAACCAGTCGATGGCCTGGCAGACCGCCACGATCTATTTCGCGGTGATCGAACTCGTCGCCGCCGTCGGGCTGTGGCTCGCGACCCCCTGGGGCGCTGTGGTGTGGTTGACCACTGTGGTCTCGATGGCGGTCATCGAGCTGATGTTTCCCGGTATCTATGGCGGCAGCCTCACGGTGGTTGCGTTCGAGGCCGTGATGCTTGCGGCCTATCTCGCGCTCGCATGGATGGCGGCGCGTGAACGGCCGCCATAGGGCTGTGCGTCGCTGATCCGATTCAGTGTGGCCGCGTTGCGACAGCGTGGAGGAATCCGGCTCGCGATTGTCAATATCATGTCGTGGGTGCGCGCACTGAGAAGACAGCATCGCTCGCTCTGCTAGGTCTGTGTCACAGACCGCGTGCTGCACCGAGACATCCCATCTTGAAGCGCGTATCTGCGGGACCGCCGCCGGGACCGTTTTCCGGTTCTCGGCAGATTTGTCAGCCGGCGTTGTGTCGGTCGGCGGCGGGACCGTTTGTTCGGGGAGCCGCCGCGCAACGCCGCCGTTACGCGCGAGGCGTGCAGAATCCGCGACGCGATCCCGTAAGATTTTCCAAGATTGTTCCGGTAACCGTTCGGTCACTGGTAAGGGTTCCCTCATACCCGTTACCTCACCGTTTCGAATTCAAACGAAGCTGTTTCCGAATGCGACAGGGCAGGCAGACGAAGCGTGAACAACGCCTCCACACCGTCAATGAAAAGTTGCGAAAAGCCCTTGATCTACAGGCTTAATCCACGATTCACTCTCTTAAATTCATGATCTCTTTATTGTCTTATTTAAGCTGATCTTCAAACGGCCCCCTTAAGTTGCAGCTATCGGGCGGGACACAAGTTTCGTCGAATAAGTCGATAAAAACGACAACAGGGGAAGTGTCATGATGAAAGCCGTTGCGACAACGGCGGTGGAAGCCGCCGATCGCGCTGCCGGTCAAGCTCCGGTGCAGCCGCTCTATCTCGAAGCACTGACTTTGGTGGAGCGGCTGCATCGCCGGCTGCTCGACGTCATCAAGGACGAGTTTGATCGCCGCGGTCGCGCCGACATCAATTCGGTGCAGGCGCTGCTCCTCTACAACATCGGCGACAAGGAACTGACCGCCGGCGAGCTGCGCACCCGCGGCTACTATCTCGGCTCCAACGTCTCCTACAATCTGAAGAAGCTCGTCGAGCTCGGCTTCCTCGATCATCAGCGCTCGCGCGTCGATCGCCGCTCGGTTCGTATTCGTCTGACCTCGCAAGGCCAGGAAGTCCGCAAGATCGTCGACGCGCTTTATCAGAAGCACGTCAAGACGGTCGAGCAGGTCGGCGGCATCTCGAACGAGGAGTTCGCCAGCCTCAACAAGTCGCTGCACCGCCTCGAGCGGTTCTGGACCGACCAGATCCTGTATCGCCTCTGAGCCTTTCTGCCTTCTTCGCTTCTTCTTCGCTTCTTCTTCGCCTTCTGGCCAAGCCGGCGGTTCAAAAAGACCGGCAGCCACCGACCTCCAGACAAGCGCATCGGTTGTGCCCGGCCGGTGCGTTTTGCCGTTTGTGCACTTGCGAAAAAAAGGCCCAGGTCGCGGGAACCAAAGCGCCGTCTCCAGTCTTATTGGTCGCGGAGAGCCGTGATCGTGATGATCGAGCGTGGATTGCAGGTGCTGAATGTCGAGGTGGTGGGCGACGCCTACGCCATCGCGTCCAATTACCTGCGCAAGTCCGGCACCATCCCCGACACTTTCTCCACCAACGAGCGCCTGCTCGGGATCATCGTGAAGCTGTTTCATAACGGCGCGACGAACCGTATCCGCCTTGCCAACAAGGCGATCGCCAGATTCGAAGCCGAGACGCTGGTTCTCGCTTGACTGACACCCCGGAGACATCAATGGACGCCGCCATCGACCGCATCATGCAGACCTACGATCTGCTGCTCAATCGCACGACCGCCGCAAGCGAGGAGGCGAGGGGGAAGGTGACAGATTATGTGCGGATGCTGTTCGAGGCCGGCGAGAAGGATACCCACCGGCTCACCGTGTGCGGCCTGACCTATCTGCGCCAGCTCGACGGCAGCACGGATCATGTGAAGGCCGGGTATACCGGGCTGTAGGGTTCTCCGCGCGTCGCGCAATCTCACCTGTCGTCTCTGCGAGCGATAAACCGCGTTTGCGTGCAGCAATATCGGTGTCGTCCCTGCGAAAGCAGGGACCCATACGCCGCGGCGGATGTTGTGAATGGGACTCGTCATTCGAGCGTTGCGCACTAATCAACATCGGTGGTTATGGGTCCCTGCTTTCGCAGGGACGACACTGAATGTGCGGCGCGGCTTGTGGGTCATGCTTCCGCATTCTCGCGACATCATTTGTCCGAGCTTTGCATTTCGTTTGCCCTCTCTTTGACCAGAGGGCGCAGGGAAAGCCGGGTGCCGATCGCACCCATGGGCCCGGTGCAACAAAAAGCACCGGGGTAGGACCACAGGTGTAACCGGGAACTCCGGCTTTCCCTGCGCGATGGGTTACGGCTTATACGTGCTCTCCCCGGTGAGACTGGGCTTTCTTGTCACCGCCCTCGCAAAGACGCTTTCGCGCACTTCGCGAGGAGACACCTACCACCAGGGCGTCAGGCCTGCACGACTTCACCGTCCGCTGGATTGCGCACTCGTCTGTTGCGCAATCGGCGTCCACCGCATCCCACCGCGCGTTCGTGACGTGCGCTCGCCCCTCAATCGGGTGGGACGGGCACATCCATACACTGAGCTGTCCTTCGGATAAAGCGAAATATTTTTCTCGATGGGGCTTGCCATGTCGGGCAACTCAGAGGTAGGGGCGACCCATGAAGTGGGTGTAACATGTCGCCCATTCTCCGATGTCGGGATTGATCCATGATCCGGGCCCGCAGCCTATCAGTCGTCGTGGTTGTCTTCGGCATCGTCGCGGAGTGCGGCACCGCGTCTGCCGACGATGCGCCTGCTGCCACGCCATCGCCGGGCGCCGTCAGAAAATGCGTGGATATGGACGGCCGCGAATTTTACTGGGGCTGGAGCAACGTGCCTTTTGCAAGCACTTGCTCAAGCGAGGCCGCCTCAGGCGAGCCTGCGCAGAAGGCCAATGCCTGCCGCGCCAGTTGCAGCGATCGCCTGGGGGCGTGCTTCCCGACGGCACCGGACAAGAAGGAGGTCGATGCGTGTTTCGACCGGCTGGAAAGTTGCCAAGCGTCGTGCGCTGAGAAGAACTAGGCTTGGGCGCGTCTGATGTCTGCTTGTCCCTCAACTGCTGCGCAAAAGCGGACCTTGCCGGAGGTCGCAGTAGGGCCAACAACGGAAGTAACCAAACGTCAAGCCGGCGGCACGCTCTGGACAATGTGAGAGGCCGGCGTCAGACGAAGCGGCATCGTGTAAGTCGAAATACTCCTTTGGTGCAATATCGGTATTTCTCAATCTTTTGCATAGGCCAGATTGGGCTTTGAGATTGGGTGCGGGCTAGTTGGAAGTGGTCTCAACACCATCGAGATAGATGGACAATGCACCGACCCACTTGCGTGACGCATCGGTATCGGCGCTCTCGGCAGCCAGTTCAATGGATCGGCCGATGTCAGTAATGGCCTGGAATCCAAACATGCCCCCTGAGCCCATCATCTGGTGTCCCAGACTCGTCACAGTCTCGAAGTCAACCCGATCCAGGGCATCCAACATCACGACGACATTCTGCTTGCAGTTCCGCAGATACGCGGGAATCCGGATTGCGGATTTGGATTTGGCCCTCAAACGGATCAGATCCATCCGGTTGCTTTCCTCTTCCGATGACGAAGGAGCGACTATGGAGTGCTCCCTGATCGCTCGCAACAGCACCTCTTGTTTGATGGGTTTCGTCAAAAAGGCCGTGCACCCCGCCGCCATGCACATTTCTCGGTCGCCCTTCAAGGCGGAGGCCGTCAGTGCAACGATCGGTGTGGGCGGCCGACCGTTCGCCTGCTCCCACGCTCGAATCGTCCGCGTCGCGGTCAAGCCATCCATGACCGGCATCTGTCGATCCATCAGGACAAGGTCGTAGTGACCGAGTTCAAACATTTTGCAGGCGATGGCCCCAGTCTCGGCGATTTCAACCCGGTACGGCGTGCCCTCGAGATAGGCCATCGTGATGATGCAGTTGTCGGGAGAGTCCTCCGCCAGAAGGATTCGTAGCGCGGGCAGCGGCAGCTCCAGATCCGTACCGACCGGCACGGCCACCGGCCGATCGGCCGTGGCCCAGATCTCGAATGGCACGGCGAAGGCAAACACGCTGCCCGCCCCGACCTCGCTTTCGACCCAGATGCGTCCGCCCATCAGTTCCACCAAGCGCTTCGAAATCGTGAGCCCCAGCCCCGAGCCCCCGAACCTGCGCGTTGTGGATGAGTCGGCCTGTGTGAAACGTTCAAACACCTGGCCCAATTTCTCGTCCGAGATGCCGATGCCGGTGTCCGAAATTGTGAACCGCAATGCGGTTGGAATGGAGGGGTCCGCACCCGGCTCAACGCGCAGGGACACTTCGCCCGATTGCGTGAACTTGATCGCGTTGCCAAGCAAATTAAGCAACACCTGCCGCAGCCGTGTCGGGTCGCCGACCAGATCGGTGGGCACGCTCGGCGCGATCTTGCACACCAGGGCCAGCCCTTTTTCATTGGCCCGAGCCGCCACCATCTCCATCACTTTCTCCAGGTGGTCGTTCAACGAGAAGCCCGTCCGTTCCAGCTCGAGCTGCGAGGCTTCGACCTTGGAGAGATCGAGGATGTCGTTGATGAGATTCAGCAGGTTGTCGCCGGCGCGGCGGAAGATCTGCACATACTTGTCTTGCTCCGGGGAGAGAGCGGTCTTCGCCAGCAGATCCGCGATGTCCATGATCGCATTCATCGGCGTTCGGATCTCATGACTCATGCTCGCCAGAAAATCCGACTTGGTCTGGCTTGCGCTCTCAGCACTCGCCTTGGCCTGCTGCAATTCCGCCTCCACCCGCTTGCGCTCCGTGACGTCGCGCGCTGCCGCGAAGACGCCCTGCAGCGTACGGTTTCGGTCGTAAAAGGTGGTCGCGTTGTAGGACACTACCGTCTCCTTGCCGTCGCGGGCACGCGCCGTCAGCTCGTAGTCGGTGACCGACTTTTCGCTCAGCACGAGCTTGATCGCCGCCTCGGCCCGCTCTGGATCGGTGAAGTAATCCTTGAACGGCGCGCCGATCAGCTCGTCACGCGTGCAATCAGTCAGCGACTCCATCTGCTTGTTGACGTCGGTGATGATACCGGAAGGATCGGTGGTCATGATCGCATCGATGTTGGATTCGATCAGTGAGCGGGTGTAGAATTGCTGGTCGCGCAGGCGCTGATCGAGCTTTTTTTGCTCGGCTTCGACCAGCTTGCGCGCGGTGTTGTCGGTGCCGATCAACAGATAGCCGATGATGGCGTCCTGCGCGTCGCGCAGCGCCGTGACGGACACTACCGCCGGGAACCGGCTGCCGTCCTTGCGGATGTAGGTCAGCTCGTAGATGTCCTCGATCCCGCGCGAGGCCTTGAACACCAGGGCCTCGAATCCTGGCGTGATTGAGGTTGCGAGTTCGACGCTCAGCGCTTTGGCGCGCGCGATCAGTTCCTGCGGATCAGAAATGTCAGCCGGCGTGATCTTGTTCATCACGTCGGCGGCCGCGTAACCAAGCATCCGCTCGGCGCCGACGTTGAAGATCTGGATAACACCCTTCGCGTCGGTGGCGATGCTCGAGAAGTTCGCACTGTTGAAGATCGCGCTCTGCAGGGCCCCCGCCTTGAGCTCGGTACCGATCAACAGATAGCCGATGATGACATCCTGTGCGTCGCGCAGCGCCGTGACAGACACCACCGCCGGGAACCGGCTGCCGTCCTTGCGGATGTAGGTCAACTCGTAGATGTCCTCGATCCCGCGCGAGGCCTTGAACACCAGGGCCTCGAAGCCCGGCGTAATAGGGGTGCCAAACTCGAGACTCAGGGCGTTAGCCCGCGCGATCAGCTCCGGCGGATCGGAAATGTCAGCTGGCGTGATCTTGTTCATCACTTCGGCGGCCGTGTAGCCAAGCATCCGCTCGGCGCCAACATTGAAGATCTGGATGACACCCTTCGCGTCGGTGGCGATGCTGGAGAAGTTGGCGCTGTTGAAGATCGCGCTCTGCAGGGCACCCGCCTTGAGCAGCGTTTCTTCCGCCTGCTGGCGCGCGGTGTTGTCGGTGCCGATCAACAGATAGCCGATGATGGCATCCTGCGCGTCGCGCAGCGCCGTGACAGACACCACCGCGCCGAACCGGCTCCCACCCTTGCGGATGTAAGTCAGCTCGTAGATGTCCTCGATCCCGCGCGCGGCCTTGAACACCAGGGCCTCGAAACCTGGCGTAATCGGGGTGCCAAACTCGAGACTCAGCGCTTTGGCCCGCGCGATCAGCTCCGGCGGATCGGAAATGTCAGCCGGCGTGATCTTGTTCATCACTTCGGCGGCCGTGTAGCCAAGCATCCGCTCGGCGCCGACGTTGAAGATCTGGATGACCCCCTTTGCGTCGGTGGCGATGCTGGAGAAGTTGGCACTGTTGAAGATCGCGCTCTGCAGGGCACCGATTCTCGCGCCCGTCTCGTCGTTTCTATTGAACACGGTATCCCCGCACCTAGCTGATCGATTGCGCGAGAATCGCGGCTATCGTAGCTCTTCTTCCCGGGGATCACGGCTAAAGGAGCCGCTCTGAGCGCTATCCCGGCCAACGCATATTCGTGCCGGGGCGAAAGGTTCCGTCGGTTTTGCAATTTTTAAAGAAAAGCTCTTCCTGGAAACACTTGATCTGCGTCTCGTCCCGACTGGCGTTTCTGGCTCAGTGAAAACGAAAGAGAGAGGCGGCCGCTAGCCGCCTCTCTGCCAGGTGAACGCTATTCCTGAAGCCTACTGGCAGATATGCAGGCGTCCGTCCTCGCCTTTGAACCAAGTGCCGGGCTGGCAAACGAAGCCCTGATCGTAGTAGCCGTTGTTGTAGGCAGAGGCGTCGTTACGGAACGGTGCCGTCGCGACGGCGCCGGCGCTGCGGCGCGCGTCGTTCAACCTTTTTCACTGTGTCCTCAGCAGTGCGAAAAACGGCCGAACGACCCCGGTCAGCAATTCACGGTCGGGATTGGTGCGGGCCAGAACCCGGAGGCCCAGGATCGTGCTCAGAGCGAGCCGCGCGATGTCGGCTGCAGGTTGCGAGGTAAGGATTGATCCGTCGCGCTGCCCGGCCGCGACACAGTCGCGGACACATTTTTCAATTCCATCGAAGACCTTGGTTACAACATCTCGGAAGTCCTGGTCGTGCGGCGCCACCTCCAACGCCGTGTTCACGACAAAACACCCCTTGTGAAGCCTGTCGGCGAGCACTTCTTCAACGTTTGCATCGAAGTACCGCTCCAATGCGCGTAAGGGCGGGTCATCGCCTCCGAAGATCGCCGAGCAGGTTTCGAGCGCCAGACCGACATACCGATCGAGCACGAGACGGTAGATGGCTCTCTTGTCACCGAACGCATTGTAGAGGCTTGGCGTCGTCATTCCGGTGCGGTCGGCGAGGTCGCGCATCGATGTCGCCTCATAGCCGTTATTCCAGAAACGTTGCATCGCGGCTTCGAGCACCGTGTCTTCGTCGAATTCCCTGGGCCTGGCCATCTTGATCCGTCGGGCAATGATGAGCGCGAATAACTCACGGTCGTGTTTTATCACGATCGTCAAAAAAATCTATTGCTCATTTTCTGACGATCGTTATAAAACGCGGAGAGCCGATGCCGCGCCCGGCCTCGACCGCAACTGGAAGCAAACCTGGAGTACAGAGATGAGCGAGCCCCACGTAGACGGGATTTATCCCTTCCCGACTGTGATGCAGACGCGGACGATCGAAACCAACGGCACCACCATCCATCTGCGGGTCGGCGGTCATGGCCCGGCAGTGGTCATGCTGCACGGCTTCGGCACAACGGGCGACATGTGGGGTCATCTGGCGAGCGCACTCATCGAAGACCACACGATCATCGTGCCCGACCTCCGTGGGCTGGGCCTCTCGTCGAGGCCTGAGAGCGGCTACGACAAGAAGAATCAAGCGACGGATGTGATGGGCGTCCTGGACGCCCTGGGTGTGGGCAAGTTCGAATTGGTGACGCACGACATCGGCATCATGGTCGGCTACGCAGTTGCCGCCACCCACCCCGAGCGCGTGAGCCGATGGGTGGCGATCGATGCGCCGCTGCCCGGCATCGGACCCTGGGAGCAGATCGTCATGGATCCGGCCATGTGGCACTTTGGCTTCGGAGGTCGGGACATGGAGCGCCTGGTCGCCGGCCGCGAGCGCATCTATCTCGACCGCTTCTGGAACGATCTTTCCCGGGACCCAAAGCGGTTTGACGAAGCGAAACGCGAGCATTACGCGGCGCTCTATGCGCAACCTGGCGAAATGCGAGCGGGCTTCGCCCAGTTCCTGGCGTTCGGCCAGGATGCGATCGACAACACGGCGTTCCTTGCGAAGGGCAAGCTCAAGATGCCGGTTCTGGCCTTGGGTGGCGAAGCTACATTCGGCCCCATGATCGGCGCGGTGATACGGTGTGTCGCCGATGACGTCGAAGATGTGATCATCCCGGATTGCGGGCACTGGATCACGGAAGAACAGCCGGCCGCGACGACAAAGCTTGTCATCGACTTCCTGCATCGCCGTTCGTGAGTTAGCTGGCGTTAGATCGTGCGGCGCCGCCTGCAGAGCGCCGTCAACCAGGGCGAAAAGCCCGCTCCGTGGGTGGCATATTCGGAGCGGGCCAGTCTGGGGCGCGGCCTGGTACAGCCGCTGCCGCTATCTTAGCTCCCTCGGCTGACGTCACCCTGACGGGGCTGCGGATGTCGTCGGCCTGTCCCGCCGGGCAGGCGCGGCTCGGCTGGCAAACCCCGCCATCCCCACCATATCTGGCATAATTGGCGGCGGGGGACCGCAACCGCTTGGCCAATTTGGGGCAATGTGGTAACCGTCAGGGACCGCTTCGACCGCCACTCGTGACCGTCCGCATCCCTCGTTAAGGGCTTGCGGCGGTGGAGATATTTCGCCGATGACCTCTTCGCCCCAAAACGCTTCGACGACTGCTTCCGCGCCCGATTCCTTCTTCACGGCGACCCTTGCCGAGGCCGATCCCGAGATTGCCGCCGCGATCAAGGGCGAACTCGGCCGGCAGCGCCATGAGGTCGAGCTGATCGCCTCCGAGAACATCGTCAGCCGCGCGGTGCTGGAAGCGCAGGGCTCGGTGATGACCAACAAATACGCCGAGGGCTATCCGGGCGCGCGCTACTATGGCGGTTGCGAGTGGGTCGACGTCGCCGAGAACCTGGCGATCGACCGCGCCAAGAGGCTGTTCGGCGCCGGCTTTGCCAATGTGCAACCCAATTCCGGCAGCCAGATGAACCAGGCGGTGTTCCTGGCGCTGCTGCAGCCCGGCGACACCTTCATGGGCCTTGATCTGGCCGCCGGCGGCCATCTCACCCACGGCTCGCCGGTCAACATGTCCGGCAAGTGGTTCAAGGCCGTGCATTACACCGTGCGCCGTGACGACCATCTGATCGACATGGACGAGGTCCAGAGGCAGGCCGAGCAGGTCAAGCCGAAGCTGATCGTCGCCGGCGGCTCGGCGTATTCGCGCGCGTGGGACTTCAAGCGCTTCCGCGAGATCGCGGACTCCGTCGGCGCTTATCTGCTGGTCGATATGGCGCATTTCGCCGGCCTCGTTGCCGGCGGCGTCCATGCCTCGCCGGTGCCGCATGCCCACGTCACCACGACAACGACGCACAAGTCGCTGCGCGGCCCGCGCGGCGGCCTGATCCTCACCAATGACGAGGTGCTGGCCAAGAAGCTGAACTCGGCGATCTTCCCCGGTCTGCAGGGCGGCCCGCTGATGCACGTGATCGCCGCCAAGGCTGTCGCCTTCGCCGAGGCGCTGCGCCCGGACTTCAAGATCTACGCCAAGAACGTGGTCGAGAACGCCAAGGCGCTGGCCGAGACGCTGCGCAGCCACGGCTTCGATATCGTCTCCGGCGGCACCGACAACCATCTGATGCTGGTCGACCTGCGTCCGAAGGGATTGAAGGGCAACGTCTCCGAGAAGGCGCTGGTGCGCGCCGCCATCACTTGCAACAAGAACGGCATCCCGTTCGACCCGGAGAAGCCGTTCGTTACCTCGGGTCTTCGTCTGGGCACGCCGGCTGCGACCACGCGCGGTTTCGGCGTCGCCGAATTCAAGCAGGTCGGCGGCATGATCGCCGAGGTCTTGAACGCGCTGGCGCAGTCGCCGGACGGCAAGGCGCCGCTGGTCGAGGCTGCGATCAAGGAACGCGTCAAGGCGCTGACCGATCGTTTCCCGATCTATCAGTAAGGTCGCATGATCCGGAAAAGTGGGCACCGGTTTTCCCTCGCGACAAACGCAAGTGCGTTTGCGCGGAGATCATGCGCAAAATAAGGGTTCCTCTGGATGCGTTGTCCGAGCTGCAACAGTCTTGATACGCAGGTAAAGGACTCGCGTCCGACCGAGGATTCCGCCGTGATCCGCCGGCGGCGGGTGTGCATCGCCTGCAATTTCCGTTTCACGACCTTCGAGCGAGTGCAGCTCCGCGAACTCACCGTCATCAAGCGCAACGGCCGGCGCGTGCCGTTCGACCGCGACAAGCTGGTGCGCTCGCTGCAGATCTCCCTGCGCAAGCGCCCGGTGGACTCCGAGCGGGTAGAGAAGATGGTCTCCACCATCGTGCGCGAGCTCGAAAGCGGCGGCGAGGCCGAGATATCCTCGGAGGCGATCGGCGAGATCGTGATGGAGCATCTTCGCCAGCTCGACGACGTCGCCTATGTGCGTTTCGCCTCGGTCTATCGCAATTTCCGCGAGGCGAAGGATTTCGAGGCGGTGCTCGACGAACTGACCGGCGAAGAGGATCCGCGGGTCGCAACGTTGCGAAAATGATCTTCCGGATCCTGGAAGACCAGTTCGCGCAGAGATCCAGGGACGCGAAAGCTGCCGACCTGCGCTTCATGCAGCTTGCGCTGGCGCTCGGCCGGCGCGGGCAAGGGCGTACCTGGCCCAATCCGGCGGTTGGCGCCGTGATCGTCAAGGACGGCGTCGTCGTCGGCCGCGGCTGGACCCAGCCGGGCGGACGCCCGCATGCCGAGGTGGAAGCGCTGCGGCGCGCCGGCGACGCTGCCCGCGGCGCCACGCTCTATGTGACGCTCGAGCCCTGTTCGCATTTCGGCCGCTCGCCGCCCTGTGCGGACGCCGTGGTCGCCGCCGGTCTCGCGCGCGTCGTGTCGGCGATCGAGGACCCCAATCCGGAAGTTGCAGGGCAGGGGCACGCCAGGCTGCGTGCCGCCGGCATCGCGGTCGATGTCGGGCTGTGCGGCGCCGAAGCTGCCCACGACCATGCCGGGCATTTCCGGCGCATCCGCGACAAGCGTCCGCACGTAATCCTGAAGCTCGCGGTGTCCGCCGACGACAAGATCGCTTCAGCCGGCCATAAGCCCGTCGCGATCACGGGCGATGCTGCACGGGCCCGCGTGCATCTGTTGCGCGCGCAATGCGACGCCATCCTGGTCGGGATCGGCACGGTCAAATCAGACGACCCGCTTCTGACCTGCCGCCTGCCGGGCATGGCTGACCGTTCGCCGGTGAGGGTGGTGCTGGACCGCGCGCTGCGGATGCCGGGCGATAGCCGCATGGTGCATTCCGCGCGCGAAACGCCGCTCTGGGTGATGACTTCGGACTTTGCCGAGGCGCCTGCCGCGATGAAGCTCGGCGCGGCCGGCGCGCAGGTGATCCGCACAGCTTCGACCACCACCCCACCCGGGCTTGATCTGCCTGATGTGCTGCACGTGCTGGCGGAGAAGAACATCACGCGGCTCCTGGTCGAGGGCGGGGCGCGGGTCGCATCGTCGTTCGTCGCCGCAGGCCTCGTCGACGAAATCTGGCTGTTGCGTGGGCCTGATACGATCGGCGCCGATGGCGTTCCCGCGCTGCACGCAATGCCGCTGGCCGCAATCACGCAGTCGCCCGGCTTCCGGCTTCGTGCTAGCGAGGCGCTCGGAAAGGACAGTTTGAACATCTATGAGCGTGCTTAAATGTTTACCGGAATAGTCACCGATGTCGGTGAAATCAGCAGCCTGAAACCGGTGGCGCAGGGGCAGCTGCACCGGATGCGGATTTCCTGCGATTACGACCAGACCATGATCGCGGATGGCGCTTCGATCGCCTGCAACGGCGTCTGCCTCACCGTGGTTGCGTCAGGCACATCAGGCGGCAAGACCTGGTTCGACGTCGATGCCGCCGCCGAGACGCTGGGCATGACCACGGCCAGGCACTGGGTTATGGGAACCAGGCTCAACCTCGAGCGCGCGCTCAAGATCGGCGACGAGCTCGGTGGCCACATCGTGGCCGGCCACGCCGATGGCATCGCCAGCATCGTCAAGCGTGACGACCTGCCCGACATGGCGCGCTTCGAGCTGAAAACCGCCCGCGAAATCGCACGTTTCATCGCGGCGAAGGGCTCGGTGACCCTGGACGGGGTGTCGCTGACCGTGAATGCGGTCGATGATGTGACCTTTTCGGTGCTGATCATCCCGCATACGCTTCAAGTCACGACCCTGAGCGGCTGGAAGGCCGGCAGCGAGGTCAATATCGAGGTCGACCTGATGGCCCGCTACGCCGCGCGGCTGTCGGAAATGAAGTGACCGCGCAGCGGTCATTCCGGGGCGATGCGATAGCATCGAACCTCAGGGCGCAATTGCGCCCTGAGGAATCTCGAGATTCCGGGTCTGGTCCTGCGGACCATCCCGGAATGACGGCGGCGAGAGCATTCGTGCTTGGCTTAACAACCCATGGCGACTACAAAACGCGCCGGTACCAGAATGAAATGGATACGTAATGGCTGACGCGCGACGCGCACCCCTGAAGGACCAGACCGACATTTCCGGCGCACGCGTCGTGATCGTCGAGGCGCGGTTCTATGACGACATCCAGGATGCGATGCTGGAGGGCGCGTTGGCGGAGCTGAAGGCCGCGGGCGCAACCCACGACCTGATCACGGTGCCGGGCGCGCTGGAGATTCCGGCGGCGATTGCGATCGCGATCGATGCGGCGTCAGCGAATGGCAAGCCCTATGACGCGGCGATCGCGCTCGGCTGCGTGGTGCGCGGCGACACCATCCATTTCGAGATCGTCTCGATGGAATCCTCGCGCGCGCTGATGGACCTTTCGGTCGCCAGGAAATTCCCGCTCGGTAACGGCATCATCACCGTCAACACCGATGCGCAGGCGTGGGCACGGGCGCGCGCAGGCGAGTTGAACAAGGGCGGCGACGCGGCACGCGCGGCGCTGGCGATGCTGCGCATCAAACGCCGGCTGGCAAAGGCCTGACCATGGCAGAGAACAAGAAGCCGGCCAAAGGCCCTGACAAGAAAGCCAACCGGCGCGGCGCCGCGAGGCTCGCCGCCGTACAGGCGCTGTACCAGATGGATATCGGCGGCGCCGGCATCAACGACATCTTCGCCGAGTTCGAGAGCCACTGGCTTGGCAACGAGGTCGAGGGCGAGACATACCTGCCGGCCGAGGCCGCGTTCTTCCGCGACGTGGTATCCGGCGTGGTGCGCGACCAAGCCAAGCTCGATCCGCTGATCGATGACGCCCTGCAGAAGGGCTGGCCGTTGCAGCGGATCGATGCGATCCTGCGCGCGGTGCTGCGCGCGGGCTCCTACGAGCTTGAGCACCGCAAGGACATACCGGGCCGCGTCGTTGTCTCCGAATATGTCGATGTCGCGCATGCCTTCGTCGAGAAGGACGAGACCGGCATGGTGAACGCCGTGCTCGACCAGATCGCGCGCCAGTTCCGCGCCGATGAGTTTGTGCGGGGGTAAGAGCTATGCCTCTATCTGACCGTCACCCTGAGGAGGCCGCGCAGCGGCCGTCTCGAAGGGCGACGGCCCGAGTGGGGCCGTGCATCCTTCGAGGCTCGCTCCGCTCGCACCTCAGGATGACGGGTCTGATATCGTGACGCAGAGCGACAGGCAGACATCCGGCGAAGACTCCCTCATCGCGCGCTATTTCAGGCCGCTGGCGACCGATCCGGGTGCCTTCAATCTCGACGACGACGCGGCCGCCCTGAAGGGGGCCGGCGAGGATATCGTGGTCACGACCGACGCGATCGTCGAGGGCGTCCACTTCCTTCCCGGCGATCCACCGGAGACGCTGGCGCGCAAGGCGCTGCGGGTGAATCTCTCAGACATCGCCGCCAAGGGCGCGGTGCCTGCCGGCTTCGTGCTGACGCTGGCGCTGCGCGGTGCGGACGAAGCGTGGCTGAAGCCGTTCGCGCAGGCGCTGGGCGAGGATGCCGCGCGCTATGGCTGCCCGTTGCTCGGCGGCGACACGGTGTCGACGCCGGGGCCCCTGATGATCTCGATCACGGCCTTCGGGCGGGTGCCGGAGGGGCGGATGGTCCATCGCTCAGGCGCGCATGCTGGGGACCGCGTGGTGGTGACAGGCACCATCGGCGATGCCGCGCTCGGCCTCGATGTGCTGACCGGCGGACCGGTGGCCGCGGCGCTCGCCGGCGATGATCCGGCGAAGGAGATGCTGGCCTCGCGCTACCGCCTGCCGCAGCCGCGCAATGCTCTCGCCAAAATCGTCCGCAATTACGCCAGCGCGGCGATGGATGTGTCCGACGGTCTTGCCGGCGACCTCGCGAAGCTCTGCGCGGCCTCCCGCGTCACTGCCGTGATCGACGTCCAGAGCATTCCGCTGTCGCCTGCGGCATCGGCGCTGCTGGCGCGCAAGGTGATCGGCATCGAGACTTTGGTGGCGGGTGGCGACGACTACGAAATCCTGTGTGCGATCCCGAATAACCGCATCGATGCCTTCACCCGGGAGGCGCGGCAGGCCGGGGTCGCGGTGACGGCCATTGGCGGGCTGATCGCAGGTTCGTCGCCGCCAAGCTTTCTCGACGCGCAGGGCAGGGAACTGGCGCTGAAGCGGCTGTCCTACAGCCATTTCTAGAACTCCGTCTGGAATTCCGGCCAGTGCTCCTCGATTTTCCCTCTAAATAGCTGCCGATATCGGCCTTTTCCGCCTTTGGTGGCGTTGCGCACGGGGTACGATTTTGGCAAGGTCGCGCCCGATTTGAGGCCATCCCTTTTTGGGGAGGGATGATCCTCATGAATAAGCGCCTGCCGCAACGGCAAAAAAAGGCGCGGGGGTTACATCAAGGATCTGAGGCAAAATTCACATGACAGCATTATGGGCGATTGTGCTCTGCGGGGCGCTTTCCATCGTTTACGCAATCTGGGCGACGCAATCGGTATTGAGCGCTGACGCGGGCAATGCGCGGATGCAGGAAATCGCGGCCGCCGTGCGCGAAGGCGCGCAGGCCTATCTGCGCCGGCAATACACCACGATCGGCATCGTCGGCATCGTGATCTTCGTGGTGCTGGCCTACTTCCTCGGCATGCTGGTCGCGGTCGGATTTCTGATCGGCGCCGTCCTGTCGGGCGCGGCCGGCTTCATCGGCATGAACGTCTCGGTGCGCGCCAATGTCCGCACCGCGCAGGCGGCGACCACGTCGCTGGCCGGCGGACTTGAGCTTGCCTTCAAGGCGGGTGCCATCACCGGCATGCTGGTGGCTGGTCTGGCGCTGCTCGGCGTCACCATCTACTTCGCATTCCTGACGCACTATCTGGATCTCGCCCCCAACAGCCGCACGGTTGTCGACGCGATGGTCGCGCTCGGCTTCGGCGCGTCGCTGATCTCGATCTTTGCCCGTCTCGGCGGCGGCATCTTCACCAAGGGCGCTGACGTCGGCGGCGATCTCGTCGGCAAGGTCGAAGCCGGCATTCCCGAAGACGATCCGCGCAACCCCGCCACCATCGCCGACAACGTCGGCGATAACGTCGGCGACTGCGCCGGCATGGCGGCCGATCTGTTCGAGACCTATGCGGTGACCGCGGTCGCCACCATGGTGCTGGCCGCGATCTTCTTTGCGACCTCGCCGCTGCTGGTGAACATGATGACGCTGCCGCTCGCGATTGGCGGCGTCTGCATCCTCACCTCGATCGCCGGCACCTTCTTCGTCAAGCTCGGCGCCAGCCAATCGATCATGGGCGCCCTGTACAAGGGCCTGATCGCGACCGGGGTGCTGTCGCTGTTCGGCGTCGCCGGCGTGATCAACTGGCTGATCGGCTTCGGTCCGCTGGAGGGCGTCAAGTACACCGGCATGGCGCTGTTCGAGTGCGGCGTGGTTGGCCTCGTCGTTACCGGGCTCATCATCGTGATCACCGAATACTACACCGGCACGGATTATCGTCCGGTGAAGTCGATCGCGGCGTCCTCGGTCACCGGTCACGGCACCAACGTGATCCAGGGTCTGGCGATCTCGATGGAATCCACCGCCGGTCCGGCGCTGGTGATCATCGCGGGCATTCTCGTCACCTACAGCCTTGCCGGCCTGTTCGGCATCGCGATCGCGACCGCGACGATGCTGGCGCTGGCCGGCATGGTGGTGGCGCTCGACGCTTTCGGTCCGGTCACCGACAATGCCGGCGGCATCGCCGAAATGGCGGGTTTGCCGAAGGAAGTGCGCAAGTCGACCGACGCGCTCGACGCGGTCGGCAACACCACCAAGGCGGTGACCAAGGGCTACGCGATCGGCTCCGCCGGTCTCGGCGCGCTGGTGCTGTTCGCGGCCTACAATGAAGACCTCAAATTCTTCATCGCCAATGCCACGAAGTACCCCTACTTCCAGGGCGTGCTGCCCGACTTCTCGCTCAACAATCCCTACGTCGTGGTGGGCCTGTTGTTCGGCGGCCTGCTGCCGTATTTGTTCGGCGCGATGGGCATGACCGCGGTCGGCCGCGCCGCCAGCGCGATCGTCGAAGAAGTACGCCGCCAGTTCCGCGAGAAGCCCGGCATCATGCAGGGCACCGACAAGCCCGACTACGGCAAGGCCGTCGACCTCCTGACCAAGGCGGCGATCAAGGAGATGATCATCCCGTCGCTGCTGCCGGTGCTGTCGCCGATCTTCGTCTACTTCGTGATCTACGCGATCGCGGGCGGCGGCGCGGCCGGCAAGTCGGCGGCGTTCTCTGCGGTCGGCGCCATGCTGCTCGGCGTCATCGTCACCGGTCTCTTCGTCGCGATCTCGATGACCTCGGGCGGCGGCGCCTGGGACAACGCCAAGAAGTACATCGAGGACGGCCATTACGGCGGCAAGGGCTCCGACGCCCATAAGGCCGCGGTGACCGGCGACACCGTCGGCGATCCCTACAAGGATACGGCGGGCCCGGCGGTGAACCCGATGATCAAGATCACCAACATCGTGGCGCTGCTGCTGCTGGCGATTTTGGCGCACTGAGCGGCGCGACAGCAACGAATGTAAATCCCCGCGGTGCAAGCCGCGGGGTTTTTTGTTTTGCGTGGACTTCGTTCGGTGTACTGCCGAATTGACAACCAGACGCGAGCAAAACGGAGATCAATCGATGTCACTCTCATCCGCACGGAACTATGCGCTTCGCGCCTCGAAGTCGCAGGATCAGAAGGAGGCCGTCGAGCTGCTGTCGAAGGCGATCCTGGAACTGGCGACGTCAATTGAAGCAACCGACGCCAAGATCAAGAAGATCAACAAGTCTTCGTAGCGCTAGCCCGCTCCGGAAAGGTTGCGACGGAGCCTGTTACTTCACCTCCATCTGCAAGCCTTCCTTCTCGATGATGGCGGCAAACTTGGTGGTTTCCGCAGCGATGAAATCCGAGAACTGTTGCGGCGTGCCGTAGTCGCCCTTCGCACCCATGCCGGCGATGTTTTTCTTGACGTCGTCGCGTTCCAGCATCGCCTTGATCTGCCGGTTCAGCTCGTCGAGCACAGGCGCGGGCGTGGGCTTCGGCAACAGCACGCCGAACCAGGACGAGACGTCGAATTTGGCGAGCTCCGGCGCGGTCTCGCGCATGGCCGGCAGGCTCAGTGCCGACTCGCTGCGATCAGGCGTGGTGACGCAGAGCCCGTTGAGCTTGCCGTCCTGCACCTGCGGCAATGACGGATAGAGATTGTCGAACAGGATCTGGATGTCGCCAGCGAGCGCGGCCTGCAATGCGGGACCGGCGCCGCGGAACGGCACATGCGTCATCTTCAGCCTGGTGAGTTGCAGGAACCAGGCGCCGGTGAGGTGAGGGCTCTGCCCGGTGCCGGACGAGCCGTAGGTCAGCTTGTCCGGATTGGCCTTCAGATATGCGATCAACTCGGCAATCGATTTGATGCCGGTGGAGGGATGCGCCGAGACGATGTTCGGGATCCGGATCATGTTGGAGACCGGCTGCAGCTGGTCGGCCTTGTAGGTCAGGTTCCTGAAAATGCTGTAGGCGATCGCGTTCGGTCCGGGATTGCCGATCAGGATGGTATGGCCGTCGCCCTTGCTGCGCGCCACCTCTGCGGTGCCGATGGTGCCACCGGCGCCGGAGCGATTCTCCACCACGACCGACTGGCCCCAGATCGGCTGCAGATGCGCGGCGAGCAGCCGCCCCATCACGTCGGTCGAGCCTCCGGCTGCCGCCGGCACGATCACCCGCACCGTTTCGGTCGGCCGCCAGTCGCCGGCACCGAGGCTGGCGCGCGGCAGGATCGAAGCCGTCGACACGACGGCTGCGCCCGACAACACCCTACGGCGTGAAAATCTCTCGCTGCCCATGCGTTTGCCCCCGGCACGCGTCTCGTTTGTGCGCGACGGTAGGGGAGCGCATGCGTTCCGGGCATGCGGCGAACTGGCGCAGCCGGGGAGTGCGCCGAGATTCTTCTTTCGACGTCAGGCCCCGGCGCCACATGATTCCGCCCGCACCAAAGTCAGGGGCGCGGGCAGAAGCGTTGCGATCATTTCGGGAAGCGTACCCGGCAAGCGGGCGACTTCGCGCAAATCAGGTGCGGTTACACCAGCGCGTCGGCGCTCTTGGCAAACGCTTCGTCCGTGGTGAACGGAATCTCGGTCACCTTGACGACCTCGTGCTTGTTGCTGCCGATCACCACGATTTCCTTGAGGTAGGACCCAGGGAAGGACCCATGGACCTTGTACGGCTTGGTGCCTTTGCCGAGCGGACCGGTCCACCCCATGACCTTGATGGCCAGACCGCCGACCCATTGCTCGTCGCGGACGAGCTGGATGCCGGATGTAAAATTTGGGGCGTGCCCCTCGACGGTGACGGAAAAGAAGCCCGGCGAATGCAAGCCGGTCCAGACATAGACGACTTGCGCCTTATCGAAAGGTTCTGCTCCAAAAAAACCCATGACGTATCTCCTGCTGAGTTGATGGCGGTGAGAGCCGTTGCGTCCGGCTCGCAGCCGTCCTAGCAGGGAGGATGGCGATGCACGTGTGAATGATCTCACACACAATCATAAATTGTCATTTCGCACAAGGCGGGATCGCGCGCGGCCGTGCGCTCCGGGACAGCCTGTCGCTAGTTGAAGCTGAGCAGCTTGAGCAGCGGCGTGATGTACGAAATTTCCTGACCCGAGGTCGGCGTGGTGCGGCTGATGAAGTCGAAGACCTTGCCGTCCTGCAGGCCGTAATTGGCGAGCCTGCGCACCTGCCGGTTCTTGTCGAAATAGACCGCGATCACGCGCTGGTCGACCACCCGCTGGTTCATGAAGGCGACCGGGCGGGAGGCGCGCTGCGAGATGTAGTAGAAGACCTCGCCGTCGAGCGTGGCGACAGTGGAGGGGGTGCCCATCACGATCAGCACCTGATCCTGGCTCGCGCCGATCGGAATCTGCTCGAGCGCCCCCGGGGGCAGGATGTAGCCCTTCTGGAATTGCTCGCCGGTGCACGCGCCGAGCACGGCGCAGACGAGGCCGATTGCAGCGACCGTACGGACGCGCGAGAATAGACTGCGCGCGGAGGCCGCGCGGGACTGTCTTGGACTGGTTTCGGTCATCGGCGGAACTGATCCGTCCCCTTGCATCGCGCGAGGCGTTGACGTACCGGGCAGCTCAATGGATTGCAATACAGCCGAGCCTCCAACAGGCGAACCCTCATTGTCGCACCTTTAGAGCTCGCAGCCGGAACCCAGCATGCTTTGGCCGTTCAATCACTTCAGAAAACCCCAGGTGCCCCCGCGCGGCACCATTGAGACCATCTATGGCATGATCGTGACGCAGGCACGAGAACCGTTGTTTTACCGGGACTTGGGCGTTCCGGACACGGTTAATGGCCGTTTTGACCTGCTTCTGATGCATCTCTGGTTGGTGCTGCGGCGGTTTAAATCCGTTGAGGCCGGTTCGGACCTATCCCAGGCGCTGTTCGACCATTTCTGCACCGACATGGACGACAATCTGCGCGAGATGGGCGTCGGCGACCTCACGGTGCCCAAGCGCATGCAGGCCTTCGGCGAGGCGTTCTATGGCCGAACTGCGGCCTATGATCTCGCGCTGACCGACAGCGACGAGGCGCTGGCGCAGTCGTTCTGCAAGAACATCCTCAATGGCGCCAATATCGACAAGGCGCATGAGCTCGCCGCCTATGCCAGGCACGCAGTCACGGCGCTGGCGCGCGCCGACGCGGCTGCGCTGAAGCAGGGCGCGTGGAGCTTTCCCGCGCTCCAGACCGCGGGTGCCCCGGCATGAGCGGCGACACGACAAAGCGGCCCGGTGCCTCGCGTGATCCTTTACGTGATCCTTCACGTGATCCTTGGCGCGTTCTCGTCACCGTGGCGCAGATCCCCGAGACCGGGCTGCATCAAGAGATCAAGGCGGACGAGACGGTGCGCAAGGCGATCGCCGACATCGCCGAGCTACGTGAGGTCATATCGGCGCATGCGGCATTCGACCTCATGCCTAATAAGCGCGACGGGCGCGTCCACGTCACCGGCAGGGTGCAGGCGCGGGTCGGGCAGACCTGCGTGGTGACGCTCGATCCGATCGAGAACGACATCGACGAGCGGATCGACTTGATCTTCGCACCGCCTGAGCAGATTCCGCAGATGGCCGATCTGGTCGACGAGGCGGAGGACAGCGACGAGGATACGCCGGACCCGCCGGAGCCGATCGTGAACGGCTTCATCGATATCGGCCGGCTTGCGACCGACGCGCTGTTTCTCGGCGTCGATCCCTATCCGCGCAAGCCGGACGCCGTCTTTGAACAGGCGGTTGAAGTCGTTGATCCGGAGGATCATCCGTTCGCCGCGCTGAAAGCGCTGCAGGAGAAGGCGGGCAAGAAGCCGAACGGCAACAAGGACGATAATTGATGGGACGATGCAGCTGCTTTAGCGCATGAGAGACCATCATTCTCACTTCAAGTAGTGTCATTAACCTGTTGAATTATTGTGTTTTTATGTATTATGTAGTCGCGTTTCGCGGGAGTTCCGCCAACGTGGCTGCCGGTGGTCAAAAGGTTGTGTCGGACAGCGGACACGGTATTGTCGCGGCCCGGCCGGAATGCGACATGGCGTTTCGCCGCGCGCCTTTGATGGCGGTGACTTCAAGCTCGCGGTCTTCGTCTGAGGGGGCTGCGGGAGAGTAGGTTTCCGGGACATTCATGCCTCAAAAGGTTCGAATCGCGCTTGACGCCATGGGTGGCGATGCCGGCGCATCGGTCGTCGTGCCCGGTGCTGCGATCTCGTTGAGCCGTCACCCCGACAGCGAATTCCTGCTTTTCGGCGACCAGGCCAAGATCGAGCCTGAGCTCGCCAGGCATGCCGCACTCAAGGCAGTGTCGAAGGTGATCCATACCGACGTCACCGTCCGAATGGACGAGAAGCCAAGCCAGGCGCTGCGGCGGACCCGCAGGGCCTCTTCAATGTGGCTGGCGATCGATGCCGTGAAACATGGCAAGGCCGATGTCGCGGTCTCCGCCGGTAACAGCGGCGCGCTGATGGCGATGGGGGCACTCAATCTGCGGACGCTGCCCGGCGTCGACCGCCCGGCAATCGCGGCGGTTTGGCCGACGCTGCGCGGCGATTCGGTGGTGCTCGACCTCGGGGCCACGATCGGCGGCGACGCCCGCCATCTGGCGACCTTGGCCGTGATGGGCAGCGCAATGGCCAGCGTGCTGTTCAACCTCGAACGGCCGACGGTGGGCCTGCTGAATATCGGGTCCGAGGACATCAAGGGCCACGAGGAAATCCGCGATGCGGCCGAGATACTGCGCGCGATGAATTCGACCCAATTCAACTATATCGGCTTCGTCGAGGGCGACGGGATCGGTCAGGGGCACGCCGACGTGATCGTGTCCGAGGGCTTTTGCGGCAACATTGCGCTCAAGACCGCGGAGGGGACGGCACGCCAGATGTTCACGCTTCTGCGCGAGGCCATGACCTCGAGCTGGATGGCGCGAATCGGCTATTTGTTTGCCCGCGGCGCATTCCAGAAGCTGCGCGACAAGCTCGATCCCAACAAGTCGAACGGCGGCGTGCTGCTTGGCCTGAAGGGCGTGGTGGTCAAGAGCCATGGCGGCATCAGCGCGGAAGGCTTTGCCTATGCGGTCGATGTTGGCTATGAGATGGCCCACCTCGATCTCCTCACCAAGATCAATCAGATGCTTAATCGCGATGGCAGTGCGCTGGTGCAGACGCAGGCCGCGCAGGAGGCTGTCTCGTGACTGCGATACGTTCGGTCGTGCTGGGCTGCGGCTCTTATTTGCCGGAGCGGGTTCTGACCAATGCCGAACTGGCTGCTCGAATTGACACGTCGGACGACTGGATCGTGCAGCGCACCGGCATCCGGCAGCGGCATATCGCCGCCGATGACGAGTTCACCTCGCACCTGGCGATCAAGGCGGCGCTCGCCGCGCTCGCCCATGCCCAGATCGACGCGCAGACGATCGACCTGATTGTGCTGGCGACCTCGACGCCCGACAACACCTTTCCCGCCACGGCGGTGGCGGTTCAGCATGCGCTCGGCATCAACCACGGCGTGGCTTTCGACCTGCAGGCGGTATGCTCCGGCTTCGTCTTTGCACTCACCACCGCCGACAATTTCCTGCGCGCCGGCGCCCACAAACGGGCGCTGGTGATCGGTGCGGAGACCTTCTCGCGCCTCCTCGACTGGAGCGATCGCGGCACCTGCGTGCTGTTCGGCGACGGAGCCGGCGCGGTCGTGCTGGAGGCCCAGCCGCACGCCGGGACAATCGCTGATCCCGGGATGCTGACCACGCATCTGCGCTCCGACGGACGGCACAAGTCGAAGCTGTTCGTCGATGGCGGTCCCGGTTCGACCAAAACGGTCGGGCATCTTCGGATGGAGGGCCGCGAGGTGTTCAAGCACGCGGTCGGCATGATTACGGACGTGATCGTCGACGCCTTCAACGCCACCGGCCTCACCGCTGACGACATCAACTGGTTCATTCCGCACCAGGCCAACAAGCGAATCATCGACGCGTCCGCGCACAAGCTTCATATTGCGCCGCAGAAGGTGGTCTTGACGGTCGACCAGCACGGCAACACCTCGGCCGCCTCGATCCCGCTCGCGCTGTCGGTCGCCGTGAAGGACGGCCGGGTCAAGAAGGGCGATCTGGTGCTGTTCGAGGCGATGGGCGGCGGCTTCACCTGGGGTTCGGCCCTCGTGCGCTGGTGAGCGGATCGCTCAAAATCGCTGACATTTTGCCAGCTTCTTTCATGCCTATGTACGGTCGTCACTGTTGACCATTGCGTGCTAAGCTTTTAATTTCAGTCAAGAAATTGTTCGCCGAGAGTGCGGGGCAGGCGATGACCAACGGAACCGGGAAAACAGTTACACGCGTCGATCTGTGCGAGGCGGTCTACCAGAAGGTAGGCCTGTCGCGCACCGAATCGTCGGCGTTCGTCGAGCTTGTGCTGAAGGAGATCACCGATTGCCTGGAGAAGGGCGAGACGGTGAAGCTGTCATCGTTCGGCTCCTTCATGGTGCGCAAGAAGGGGCAGCGTATCGGACGCAATCCGAAGACCGGCACCGAAGTGCCGATCTCGCCGCGCCGCGTGATGGTGTTCAAGCCGTCGGCGATCCTGAAACAGCGGATCAACGGCCAGACGCCGACCAATGGCGACGCCAGCAAGGACGATTGATCCTTAACCTCAGGGGAGCAGGCATTTGGACAAGGCGCCGGATGCGTTCCGTACCATCAGCGAAGTCGCTGACGAACTCGACATTCCCCAGCATGTCCTGAGGTTCTGGGAAACCCGCTTCGCGCAGATCAAGCCGATGAAGCGCAGCGGCGGACGCCGCTATTACCGCCCTGATGACGTCGACCTGCTCAAGGGCATCCGCCGGCTGCTTTACGGCGAGGGCTACACGATCCGCGGCGTGCAGCGAATCCTGAAGGAGCACGGCATCAAGTCGGTGCAGGGCATCGCCGACCAGACCGCGGCCGTCTCGTTCGGCGCGGTCGAGGAGGCCGTCGGCCACAGCATGCAGGAGCCCGACGATTCCGAGGCCACCGACGGCCTCGATCTCGACGGCGAGGAGGGCGACGGCGACGAGAAGGGCATCGACTATCGCTTCGTCGACACCGACGAGGATGCCATCCTGTCGACCTACAAGAGCCACCTCCAGCCGGCGAAGGCACCTGTCAAGGCACCGTCCGCCGCCCCGGCGCGGGCAGCCGCCGCGGCCGCCGACCGCCAGCGCCTCGAACGCGCGCTCCAAGACCTGGTCGCCTGCCGGCAGTTGCTCGATGCGGCAATGAAGGACGGCTCGGGCTAGGGCGAAGCGGGGTGCGGAACCGGCACCGCCGATTGCCGTCTTTAAGGCCGGTTCCCGCCTTGCGCGAATACGGGATCGCAGCTAATGGAACGGCATCGGAGCGTGGCGCAGCCCGGTTAGCGCACTAGTCTGGGAGACTAGGGGTCGGAGGTTCAAATCCTCTCGCTCCGACCATTTTCCTCAATACATCCAACGGTCATTCTCGGCGGTCAGTTGCCAACAGACCGCCCGTTGCCAATTTTATTCGGTGGCTGTTCCTATTTGCCTTTTAGGTACTGGCCTGTTTCCGACCTCAGTTGCCTGATTTGAATTGTTAACGATTCGGCCAAGATGAGCTGTATTGACCACTATGTCGGCTGCCGAACATGCCAGATTGCCCTCGTCACCGCGCCGCCCTGTTGGTCCCTATCGGTGATGAGAACGCCCAGTTGCGCTCCCGCCTTCCTCTAAGGAACGGAGCAGCCCTATGCAGCGGCGACGCCACCACACAAAATCTGAAATCCTAGCGCAACGTCTTGCCGACGAAGCATACCATCTGCGGGAGCAGTCCAAATTGCTGCCGCCCGGTGCGGTTCGTGACGCCGCAATCCGCAAGGCGCGACAAGCCGAAACCGGATCGCACCTGAGCGGCTGGCTGCAATCTCCCGGCCTCCAGCCGCCCCGCTGAAAAAATGCTTACGCTGTTGGCAATTCTGGCCGGACCCATCTTGGTGACTACCATCGTAACGATTGTCGTCCTTGAGATTAAGGACGCGTGGGACCGTCACCGCCTGCGGTAGTAAGGCCGCCTCAGTTGGCGGCCTCTTTCATTACAAGCCCTTTCCGTCGTCCTCCCCCGGTGGCCCAAGTTGAATTTGGGAGTGGCCTGTTTTGCATCAAATGAAGCATCGCCTCCCGCTTCAATGATTTTTCAGAAGGTGTTCAAAAAGGAACAGCGGGAGAGATCCAGAAGCCCCACACTGGTATCACCACCGCGCATCTCACGGCATCGGTGATGAGAACGCCATCATGCGCTCCCGCCCCTCCAAGGAGCAGCACCGATGCAACGACGCCGCATCAAACAGACCGTGTCTCTCGAAGATCGCCTGGCCCAGGAAGCTGCGCGCCTCAAGCAAGCAGCTAGGGGCACCCCACCCGGGATCGAACGCGAAAGAATGATCCGCCGGGCACGGCAGGCTGAGACTGCCGCTCAGATGAGTGAGTGGCTTGCCTCGCCCAGCCCGAGGGCTCCGACGTGATGCACACATTCAGCGATAACTACACCTTGGGCAAGTTCAACGCGCCTTCCTACGCGAGCTGGCTCGCCGAACTTCGCGCCCTGTTTCCTGTCCCGGATGAATTCCTTCTAGCGGATGCGATCTTCAGTTTCGCAAGCGCGTTCAAGGAAGGAAAGACGCCGCAACAGGCTTACGAGGTGTTCGATATTTTCGTCAGCGCGGAGGCTTGAACATGGAACGACAACAGCCGTAGGCCGCCTCGTCATCGCCTCGGCGATCTCGGATGTCGCTCGCGCGGACCCGCACGAACTGTTCAGCAAGAGCCCTGCCAACGTGCGAGAGCAAGCAGGGCGAGCGCTCTTCAGGTTGGTGGTCAGTGCTGGCATGATCGCGACGATGGTTGTGGCGGCATCAGGAACTTGTGCCCACGCCACCCGTTGGGCTCGGGTAAATCAAAAGTTTTGGGAGGAAATGATGTTGAAGCTGGCCGCGGCACTCGTGCTGCTCTCATCGTCGGCATTTGCGCAAGACAAAGTTGTCGACCCCACTGCACTTCAGGACTGCGCTCCGATCGGGCAATCCGCGAAGGCTGAATTGATCTACGGAATGGATTGCAAGGCACTCAAGCCGGAGAACCGGATGGAAGTGCTTGCGACCATGCCACCAACAAATATGAAGGACACCGTCATTCCAAAATCCGGCGGGGTACAAAATCCGGATACGACGCCGACGAAAGGCGAGACGAAGTAGTCCTCGCCAGAAGCCACGTCCTGGGAGTTTAAGTGCCAGGCGCCGATGAAACGCAAGGAGGCCTAACATGGCGTACCGGGTCGGAACGGTGCACCTCTCCCGTGCGTTGGTCGGCGCGACATTGGCGTTGATGATGAGCCCGGCTGCAATATTCGCGGCAGCTCGTCACTTCGTGTGAAAGCAGGTGCGAGTGCGCTCGCTGCACTTTTGATTGCGATGGCGTAAGGATCCGAAGAGATGCGACCCGCGGCGCAGCCGGCCGCCTCAGGCGGCCGGCCACGTAGGGATCACTCTACAATTTCGACGATCCGGTGTGTGCGAGGATCGACCAGCACCGTCCGCCCGTTGACCACGGTGTAACGATAGTCATGCGTGCCATATTCCGGCGGCACGTCGTAATAGGTCACGCCGTCGCCTGGAAGATCGGCGCCAACCCTCACTTCGCCGCCGTATGTATAGGAGGGGTGGTGACGCTCGACGACATAGCTGTGAAAGCGAGGCCGCTGGTCGATGCCCAGCACTCCGTTCACGCCTCCAACGACCCCTCCGATTGTGCCGCCAACGATGGCGCCGACCGGCCCCGCAGCCCGTTCGCCTTCCCGAGATCCGCGTTCAATGCCGCCGGGTACGCCTTGCGCGGCGGCAGCAGCGGGGAGCAAAGCAACAGTGGCAAACGCTGCCGCGAGCAGGAAACTTCTCTTCATTGAAAAACCTCGTTGTTGGAGAGCCCACAACAAGCCGAGGGATGCTCAATGGTTCCCGGAAGGGATTCAACGGGCGCGGGCCGGACGCGGCAGGCTTACTTGACGCGGCGCCCCTTGAAGAAGCCTGCGTTGGTCGTGTTCTGCTTGATGTTGGCGGTTTCACCCTGTTCAGCTGAATTCTGGATGTCGTGATGACCTTTTGACGTGTCTCGCTCGTCCTCGGCGTTCTGCTTCGGGCCTTTGGTGCTCTGATTGCCCTTTGGGATGGGTGGCATTTTGCTCATGTTGAAGACCCTCGTTTGAGTTCAATCACGCGGAGCATAGGGAGTTTCTCGTGTCGCAGTGAGGGAAACATTTCCGTGTGATGCTTGGTTGCGGAGGAACCCATGGCGTCATGGCCGACTTGGTTCGCGCTGGGAGCGAATGACGAGGAAACGACCTTGGCACGAGACGAGCATAACAAGGCTGCTGAGCATCACGAGACTGCAGCCAAGGCACACCGTTCCGCTGCGGAACATCATGGCAAGGGCGATCACACCAAGGGCAAGGAGCACGCCTCCGCTGCAAAGCAACATTCACAGACCGCCAATCAGCACAGCGATCAGGCGCACTCGAAGAGCCAGCAGCAGAAGTAACTGCATCAAGGAGGCTTGGCGGAAGCTGGGCCTCGTGTCACGCCCTTGAATGACACTCGAAGGCACGCCTCGCATTTGTGCACACGGACCCGGAACGAGATCAGGTCTGTTTCATTGAATCGTTGCGGTGACGGAATCTACGCGAGGAGCGGGACAGTCCCACCAAAGGCCATGAGGAGTAACGCCCACATGGCCTTTGTTCTGTCTGAGCGAAAGCAGCTGTTCTGTCTGAGCGAAAGCAGCACTCGGCCACAAAAAAAGCCCCGGGCGATGCCGGAGCTTTGAGTACTCTGGAGAGAGACCTCAGTATTTCGCGACCAGCGGTCCGTCCCAGTGGAATTTGTAGTTGATGCCGAACTGGACGGTTTCTGCCGTCTGCTTCACGTTCAGGACCTCGCCGATCGCTGTGCCCGGGGCGACGAAATGCTGGCCCGAGGTGTCCTCGATCCACATGTAGTTCCATTCCAGGAATGCCGACCAATTCGGCGCGAACATATATTCACCACCAACGCCGACGGTCATGCCGGGCAAGGTGAAGCTTGCCGATTCGAGCAGCGCGCCGCCGGGGGTGAAGACCTCGTTCTTGTTGCGCAGGAACGCCATGCCGCCCTTCACGTAGCCGAGGAATTGCGGCGTCCAGAGGTAGCCGATCCTGCCGGTCGCGGTGCCGACCGATCGGAAATTGTTGGTTTCCGAGAAGGTCGGGAAGTCGGTCAGCGCGTGTTGGCCCTTGACGCTGCCGAAATCGAACATGCCCTGCACGCCGAACACCAGATCCTTGCCTGCCACGAAGTCGCAGCCGGCCTGGGCGCCGCCGATGAAGCCGCTATCGTTTTCACGGCCGTAGTTTCCGGTGGCGGGGATGCCCGGATCGATCACCGACTGAGTCGTCGTCATCCGGCTCCAGCCGCCGCCGACGTTGCCGCCGATGTAGCAGCCCTGCCAGTTGTAGATCGGGGCTACGACCGGCCGGGCCTTGACGGCCATGTCAGCCGCCGACGCGACACCGGCAGCTCCGGATGTCCACGCAATACAAGCAGCCAAAATCAATTTCATCTGTCGACGCATGTCATCCCCCTGCGCGGCCGCGCTGCCACGATTTCATCAACCTGAAACAAAACTAGTTTGAAGAAAAAATTTGTGCGACTGCGAATTGCGGCTCGGCGCTGTTGCAAGTGCATTTTCCAATCGCGCGTTGCGCGTCTGCGGCATCGAAAAGCTTTTCGAAAAATAGCGAAAGAATATCCACGCTTCGATTGAAGTGATCGGACGAGGTTGGGCGTTTTGCAACGCTGATCGATGCCACGGACGATGAAATTGCCGTTTTGCGAGGCTGCATTGGCAGGCTGATCGATCGCATCGGCTGCATATTTCTGCGTTAGATCAGCAAAAAGCCCGTCCGAAGCTGGAATTCGGACGGGCTCACTTAGCGCTCACTTGGAGTAAACACGAAGCCTTGTTCAAGGGCGTCGCAAGCCAATGCTAACACCACCGCAGCGCAAACCGCGTCTTCTAAAATTATGCAGGTGGCGATTACGCAGAGGGCGTTGTGCCCGATTGTTGCGCGGGCCGTCGAAGGGCAATGGCTGACACCATGACGGCCAACACCGGGTTTTGCCGCTGAAAGCGATCAAAACTGAAATTATCGGTGAGGACCTGCACTGACCCCAAAGTTCCAGAATTTGTGCAGAATGCGAATTTTCGAGACCGAAGTATATTATTTTGCAACCATCGGTCAGCGGCAGCCGATCGCGGCGGCGCGAGGCGGTTTGAACGTTACCCGTACGAGCCCGTCTCAAGGCGGGAGTGCAGGCGATAGCCGACCCCCGGTTCGGTGACCAGAAGCCGGGGGGTGTTCGGATCGGTTTCGATCTTCTGACGGAGCTTGCGAACCAGGGTTCGCAGATACTGGATATTGTCGCGCTGGTTGCCGCTCCATATTTCCGCGAGCAACTGGTCGTGCGTCACGACCAGGCCGACATGCGTCGCCAGGATGTGGAGCAGGCGATACTCCTTTCGCGTCAGTCGGATCTTGGTCTGGTTGAGGGAAACGGTTCGGCTGGCGAGTTCGATCGACAGCGGTCCGGCCACGATCACGGAGTTCTCGGTCGCACGCCTGAAATAGCGCCGCAAGGCGGCTTCGCCGCGCGCGAGCAGTTCGGCGATGCCGAACGGCTTGACCACGTAATCGTCGGCGCCTGCCTGCAGCAGCCGGACCTTTTCGTCCTCGTTCGATGTGACGGATAGAATGATCACCGGAACGTTTGACCACGCGCGGAGCCGCTCGAGCACCTCCACCCCATGCATGTCCGGCAGAGCCAGATCAAGGATGACGAGGTCCGGCGGATTGAACGTTGCGGTTTTCAATCCGGCCGCGGCGCTTTCGGCCTCGAACACGGAGAAGCCGTGAATCTCGAAGCCTGCGCGAAGAAACCGCCTGATTTTCGCCTCGTCCTCGATCAGCAGAACGACATTGCCTGGTTTACTCATCGATCAGGGCGGTCAGTTCGGAAGGCTTCATGGGATCAGGCTGAAGTTGAGATATCGCTCAAACAGGAGAGGGCCGCGGTGACCAGCCGGACGCGCTGCGGATGAACGACCGAAGAGTTTCAGGTTTGCGGCACTATCCCGCGCGCGGCGGTTGACCTGCACGTTCGTCTCACGATGAGTGAACAAATCTGTTCAATGCATAAGCATAGCGACGTGCGGCATATATCTTCGATGCACAAGGTAGGCCGCGTTCATAAAAAAAATGTAGTCGCGCGTCCGTGCGATGTTTGTTGGCCGGAATGAATCGGCTGTAAGCCTCGCGTCATGTAACGGAAAAGACACATCACGACACAAACAACAGCGGTTTGTTCGCGTTTTTCTTGGAATTGTCGTGTTTCTCGCCGGATCTTTGAGCAAATCGACGTGCAATTGACGCTTCCGAATGCAGACGACGTGAAAGATTTCGATTCAGCTATTTTTTTTCTATGGAAACGTGCGGCAAGCCGTATCGATTTTTACCAGCCTCACAACGAAAGATCGCTCCGAGGGTTAACGCTGCGTCGCGAAAGCGAATGCACCTGTGACCGCAATGTGGGGCAAGATTATGAAAAGAATTCTTCTGGCGGGCGTCTCATTGGCCGCATTCGGTCTGAGCAGTGCAGCCCAAGCGGCGGATCAATCGAAGGGGCCATGCCCATACGGCGGCGATCCCTACAAGAATTACAGCTGTCTCGACCCGTATCTCGGCAGCGACTTCTTCACCCGCTTCATCAATTACTATCGCCTCGAGTGGGGACACGATGCCGCGCCGGCCGACCCGAAGGCGCCTGCGTCACGCCGCCCTGAATACCCGCCCGCGCCCGTGTCCACGCCGCCTTATCCGTTCACCGAATGGCCGTATGGCGGCACGACCAGCCTTGGCGTGACGCGGCCGAGCTCGATCGACAGCCCGCTGATGGCGGCGCTGTCGAATACCGCAGCCGGGCAGTGGATGAACGACGCACACATCCAGGTTTACGGCTGGGTCGATCCCGGCGGCAACCTCTCGACCAACACGGTGCGCGGCGGCAACTCGCCCGCAGCCTATAGCTACAATCCGAACACGGTGCAGCTCGATCAGGCCGTGCTCTACATCGAGCGCCTTCCCGACACGGTCCAGAAGGATCACGTCGACTGGGGCTTCCGCCTCGCGCCGATCTACGGCGAGAATTACCGCTACACGACGGCGTACGGGCTCTGGAGCTACCAGCTCCTGAACCAGAACAAGAACAACGGCTACGACATGCCGATGGCCTATGGCGAGGTGTTCATTCCGCAGGTGATGGACGGCCTGCTGATCCGGTTCGGACGGTTCATCTCGATTCCGGATATCGAAGCCCAGCTTGCGCCGAACAATTACATGTACTCGCACTCGATGACCTACACGTTCGACAACTATACCAACACCGGTGTCGAGGCGACCCTCGCGCTGAACAAGAACTGGATACTGCAGACCGGCATTGTTGCCGGAACCGAGGCAATGCCCTGGCATGTCGGCGCCACGATCCCGAATCCGATGCCGAACGCGCTCTATCCCGGAGCCACCATGCCGAAGGATCCAGGCGCGACACCGAGCATCACCCTCGGCATCCGCTGGACCAGCGACAGCGGAAACGACGACATCAACGTCGTCGCCGACGGCATCAACGGTGGCCAGTTTGGTTACAACAACCTGCAATGGTACGGCTTGACCTATTATCACAAGTTCAACGATCAGTGGCACATCTCGATCGAGTCCTACAACGAGCACCAGAACAACGTTCCGAACCTGCTCAACCCGACGACGCAGGCGATCATCGCAGGCGGCGGCACGCCGTTCTCGCCGCAATACATGCCGTTCAACGCTCCCGGCGGCGCGATCTGCAAGAGCGCAACTCCGCTGTCGTGCACCGCAAGCTGGCAGACGGCGTTGATGTACCTGAACTACAAGGCGTCGCCGCTCGACAATATCTCGTACCGTCTGGAATACGTTAACGACTTCCAGGGACAGCGCACCGGCGTCAAGACTGCCTACATCGAAACCGGTATCGGCTGGCAACACTGGTTCTCGCCGCAGATCGAGATCAGGCCTGAGGTTTCGTATTACAGGTCGCTGGATGCGAATGCCTTCAACGGCAATGCGAACCTGGGCATCGCGCCGAACAGGAATTACGCGATCATCGGCTCGGCGGACATCATCATTCACTTCTGATGCGTTGCAAGGGTCCGGCGGCGTATGCCGCCGGACATCCGATCAGATAAATTCGACAGGGGCTAACAATGAAGCGAATTCTTTTCACCACGGTCTCGCTTGGGGTGCTTGGGCTGATGTCACCGGCGCTCGCGGCGGATTTGCCGGCCTACACCAAGGCTCCGGCGCTCGCCTCGCCAACGTATGACTGGTCCGGCTTCTACGTCGGCGTCTACGGCGGCGGCGGCTACGGCAATCACAATCTCAACAACGCGCTCGGGCCGGCCGGCTTCGCCAACTACACGATCAACTATGATTCGACGGGTGCGGTTGCCGGCGGCGAGGCCGGCTACAACGTCCAAAGCGGCAACATGGTCGGTGGTATCGAAGTCGGCGGCTTCTGGTCCGGCATCAAGGGCAGCGATATCTCCCAGTTCAACGCCGGCACGCTCCCGATTGCCTCGATTGACGCAACCAGTCTTCGGAGCGGTGTGACGGTTCTTGCGCGAGGCGGTATCGCCGTCGACCGCTTGCTGCTGTTTTTCACCGGTGGCTGGGCTTACGGCAATCTCCAGCACACCAACACCGATCCGGTGTTTGGCGTCGACCAGTTCAGCGCGAACCGAAGCGGCCTCGCAGCCGGTGCCGGCATCGCCTACGCGATCACCAACAACCTGATCGGCAAGTTCGAATATCGCTACTACGACTTCGGCAGGTACGAGCGTCTCGCTCCGACCAACGGCCAGATTCCCTACACCGTGGACAATACCTATTCGGTCGTGACGCTCGGCCTGGACTTCAAGTTCGGCGGCCCGGTCGTCGCCAAATACTGATGAAGTACTGAAGAAGTACTGACGCGACGCAGGCAGAACGGCGTTGCCGCAAGCGCGGTGCGCCGGTCTGCAGAACAGGAGCGGCAGTGAACGGCTTTGCACTGGTCCAGAGAATCCGGGTCGTGGTCGCCGTTGCGGTGCTCTGTGCGGGCAGTGCCGGATGCGCCGTCGATCTCGGAAACACCAGGTCCGAGCGAGCCGATGGCAATGCGCAGATGAGATACTACGGAGGCCCGAAGTCTCCGATGTGGTCAGGCCAGTAGTTTAACCGGGATTGATTGGAGGCTGATGATGACCGGCATTGTTGCCAGGATTGCGCGGTGGGGCTTTGCGATTCTGTTCGGCGCGCTGCTGACATCAGTTGTCAGCGGCGAGGCGTCTGCAAGGCACCGCAGCGGGCATCTGCATGCTCACCTTCATGCGCACCACGCGTTCGCCAACAGCCACGCGGAGCTGATTTCGCTGCAGCCGACCCAGCTTGGGGCGATGCGTTATTATGGCGGACCGAAATCCCCGATGTGGCGCGGTCCGGCCGACAATGAGGCCTCACGAGGTAGCGTGCAGGGATCGGCAAAGGCGGCGATGCTTGTGCGGCAGCAGCCGTCCCAGCTTGGACCGATGCGCTATTACGGCGGTCCGAAATCCCCGATGTGGCGCGGGCCAGCCGAAAACTAGACGACCGGAAGCTGGCCGGTATGCGCTGAGAAGCCGAGTCAAGTTGCGTCCGATCATCGAGAACAGGAACGCAGATGATGGGACGAGCAAAAGCGATCAAGACGCTGGCGGTTGCGGCCACGATCATTTCATCGTCGATCGTTCCGGCAGATGCTCAGATCGGCCAGAAGGGCGGGGGATACCGCGGTCCTCCCACTGAAAACCATCCGAAGATCGACGAAAAGGCCTACAAGGCCGCTCTCGATCGCATCCCTGAGCCGAGCAAGAAATACGATCCATGGGGCGTCGCCCGCCCAACGGAGTCCGCCAAGAGCACGAAGTAAGACCCCCCGAACGGAAGGGGTGATGGCAGAGCGGACGCGGTGTCGAAGCTCGTGTGCAGTGCGAGATAGAGTCTTTCATTACGTGAATCTGACGATCTGCTGCTTCTTTCACCGCTCAGAGGGCTTTGCTGATCTTTCGCGCAACGCCCGACGGTTCCTTGCGCTTTGTTCGCATCGAGATCATCATCGCTTGAAGGGACGACAAGACGCCGAACAGGGCCGTCGACAGGAAACGTTTGGGCTCGTTCGGTTTGAGTTGTCTCGAACCGAATGGAGGCTGTCATGTCCAAACTCGTTGCCACCGTTTCTGGAACGCTCGCGGCCGCTGCCGTCGCACTGCTGGTAAGCCAACCGGCCCAGGCTGGAGCGTCGGCCAGTGCGGCCTCAAAATACTCTGCCACCCACCAGGTCGCGACCTCGCACGTCACGCGGACGGCGCGCAATCGTGACGTCGGGATTACGGAATATTCGTCGTCGTCGGCGAAGAATCCATCGCGGACGCACGGTTACCGCTAGCCGGCCCCGACGACCCCGTGGTTTGCGCGGTGGTTGACTGAAGTAGCGCGCCGGTCTTGGCGCGCACGCCGGATGGTTGTTGGTTTTGCGCGGCGTGCGCCGGATTGACGTTGCTGATCCATGTCCGCACCGCCGGCAGGACCTCGGGCAGGACGCCCGCGACCTCTTCCTTGGTCATCCCTGCGCGAATGCGCGGGTCGTACAGGACATTGAGAAGATACTGATCGTAAACGTCGAAGAAGCCCATCTGGACGTCGTCGTTGAACATGGTCCAGGGGATGGAAGCGTCGTCATTGATCGCGCCGAGTGCTTGCAGCAATTCCTCATACGCACAATCGTAGAAGGTGAACTCGCCGGCATCGACCGGCAGGATCACTTCGGCGCGCCTGATACGATAGAGCTTGTCCTTGCCGATGCCCGACAGGCATTCGGGATTGAGCGATTGCTGGATGCGCGTTGCCTTGCGGCTGCCGTAGCGCGATCGAATGGTCCGCTTCAGATCGCGCTCGGAGACAAGGACGACCGTGACGTTGGCAGCCTGACGGTCGTTCGTCACCGCCACATCGAGATTGTTCACACGGGAACGGATGTCGGCGACGATTGTCGATATTTCCGAACGGCGATCGGGGAGACCTTTGCTGTCTACGAAGATCCTGACCGGTTCATCGAACTTGCGGACGCGGTTGACAGGGCCGTCCAGTTGCAGTTCGGCCTTCAGCGCGATCTTGAAGAAGCCGTCCTTGATCTCGTCATTGGTGAACTCCGTGCGCTCGGAAGCCCGCCGGCTGCTGATGTCGGGGTTCTCCGCATTCGCAGCGCTGCTGCCGATGAACGCCAGCATCATCGCGAACAGAATGCGCATTCCGGGCATCTTGCGAAACATCATCGGAGTCCTCGGCTGGGCTTTTGCCCCACTCGCGGTGTCACGGATTTTCAAGCAAGACTCGTACCGACACCGCGCGCGGCGTGCCGCTCACGGGCGAACCCGCAGCTCGCTTGTGCATCTGCCGCAAGCGCAAACATAGCCCTCCCGGCATAGGAATTCGGCCGGGCCGGGGAGGGCTTGTTATAGGGATTTCGTAAAGGGCCGGAGTTCCGCGAGAGGCGCGGACTTATCAATGAAACCTGTCCCGCGGCCGCTCGACCGGGCCTTGGGGGCCCTTTGGCGCGTTCGCCGCTCTCATTTCGTCGCCGGTGACGCGACAATCACCGTTGCGGTCGAAGCGCAGGATGAATGCGTTCGGCTTCTCGACGAACTCCTTGCGCGTGATCTTGCCGTCCTGGTTCTCGTCGAAATAGCCGAAATCGGCGTCCGCCAGACTGGGATCGATTTTCTGGACGATGGCGAATTCGGATGGGTCGAGCTTGCCGTCGCGGTTGCGATCTGCCGAGGTAAAGATCCGGTCGGCAAAACTCTTCCATTCATCGCAGGTGTAGACGCCGTCGTGATTTGCGTCCCAGGCTGGCGGCCCGCTTTTGAGCATGCCGTCCTGGGCGGGCTGAGGCGTGGATTGGGCGAGAGCAGAAGCGGCGCTCGTCAGAAGCAGTCCGACAGCCGCCGTGATCCTGCAAATCGACTTTCTGCGAGACAAATCCTTCTCCTGTTTCCGGCCCGCGGCCAAGGCTGGCCGCCGGAATTGGTTCGGATCATCTGCTGAAATTGGCGTAACAAATCGATATGGATCTGCGGTGCCTTTCATAGCAAAATAATAGTGGCTACGGAGACGGCCGTCGCATGGCCAGCCGGGGGTGCGGCGCCATCGGAGTCCCGGCTTACAGCCGCAGCCTCAAAGAGTGTAATTCAGCGCGACGGTCAGACACGCCTTTTCGAGGCGGCTGTTTAGCGTGGCGAGCTTGGCCGTGAACTCCGCCAACTCCTTCTCGCTGAACTCCGAGAAGACGCATGCCTTGAACGACTTGTACTCTTCGGCGAGACTCGCCAAGTGCTTCCTGGTCTTGTCGGTCAGCGCCAACCGGACCACCCTCGCATCGTCAGGCGAGGGCCCGCGGCGCAGCAGCTCTTTCTGCTCCAGGATCTTCGACTGGGTGGTCACGAACGACGGATCGACGTGAAGCAGTTTCGACACCAAATTGACCGGCACGCCGCCGTCCTTGTCGAGATCGGACACCGCCATCAGGATCATCCATTGCGGACCGGTGATGCCGAGCGTCTTTCCCCAGAACTGGCGGACCTCTTCGAGGTGACAGTTCATGGAGGAAATTTCCAGGGTGAAGCGCTTGATGATGTCGAGATTTTCGATGGCGCGTTGCCGCGTCGCATCCTTCCTGGTCACTGACACAGCTGTCCCTTCCTCGTCGCCGGCAGACAGCTTTGCGCTGATTGATTCTTGTTTGGCTCGCCGCAGGTATAATGTTCTCGTAACTGTGCCACGAACGCAAGTGTACGCAAACAAATTATGATGTTTGCATGACGAACGTACTTTTTCGCCTGCGACGGATTTTCCCGTGCAAGCAATGGGGTACCGGCAGCGTTGCTGGCGAGACACAGTGCGGCCCCATTCGTATAGCTGACTTTATAAACTATTTTGATTAGCAAACCCGCGCATGCATATTGGACCTCGGCGGTAGGGGAATCTCGATCGACCCGTTGCGTTGACTGCTCGCATCCATCGCGCTCCTGCAGATCGTTCTGAGGGCGCGACTTGGCCAGGCGGTCTTCGAATAGGCGGGGGATCAAGGGACGCGATCGCGGCCTGGACTCTCCGCATATGAGCAACTTGGAGGTTAATATGAAATTCGTGAACAGCCTTATCCTGGGCTCGGCGGCTGCGCTGATGGCGGTCGGCGGAGCTCAGGCGGCTGATCTTCCCGTCAAGGCCAAAGCGGTCGAATACGTGAAGATTTGCTCCCTGTACGGTCCCGGCTTCTACTACATCCCCGGCACCGACACCTGCATCAAGCTGGGCGGCTACCTGCGCGCCGACGTTGTGGTCAATGGCAACAGCGTCTACGGCCCCAACTACAACGGCGCCGGTGGTGCCAACAACCGCTTCACGAACGGCTACATCTGGCGTTCGCGTGAAGACTTCAACATCGATACGCGCACCGCGACCGAATACGGCGTGGTCCGCACCTACTTCGATGCGGTGTTCACCTGGACGTCTGACAACTACGGACCGGGAGCTACGGCAGGCTCGACCATTTACGCGCCGCTCGGCACGGCCTCTGCTCCGGGCAACGCGAGCGGCGGCAACGTCGCTGGCGGTGCGGTCGGCGTCTATTACGCCTTCATCCAGTTCGCCGGCTTCACCATCGGTAAGTCGGTCTCGCAGTTCGCTGCTCCCTGGAACGGCTATCCGGGCAACAACTTCGACGCCCTGGTCGGTGGCGTCAACACGACCACCGGCGTGAACCAGTTCAGCTACACTGCGCAGTTCGGCAATGGCTCGACGTTTACTCTATCGGCGCAGGACCAGACGGCGTACTCGCAGGCTGGCACGAACAACCTCGCTGCTGGTGGTGCTTATGGCTCCAGCGACCTGGCCGGCACGATCGCGCCGGACTTGATCGCTTCGTTCAAGGTCGAGCAGGCTTGGGGTCTGTTCCAGGCGTCGGTTGCGGCGCATGACAACCACGCGGCCTACTACGGCGCCACCGAAGTCACCGGTCATCCGGACGACAAGTGGGGCTATGCCGGTGCGTTGGCCTTGTCGATCAAGAACATCCCGACCGGTGCTGGCGACACGATCAACGTCCAGGGCGTGTATACGGATGGTGCAACCCGTTACAACATCCAGGACCTCGCCAGCCAGGCCAGCTCGATCGCGATCTACAGCGGTTCGAACCTGCCGGGTGCTTATGGCAGCGTCGGCTTCGGCACGGCGCCTGACACGGTGTTCGTCGCCGGTGGTCAGCAGCAGACCATCAAGACCTGGGGCTTCCGTGGCGCCTACACCCACAACTGGAATGCCTACTGGAACACCAGCCTCTACGGTGCTTATGCCGCGATCATGTATAACGACACGGCTAAGTCCTACATCTGCGGCGTCGGTGGCGTGGGCGGCACGTTCCGGACCGCATTCGCCGGCGGCGCCGGCGTGACTTCCTGCAACCCCGACTACAACATTGCGCAGCTCGGTCTGCTCACCCGGTGGACCCCGGTCAAGAACCTGACTTTCTCGGGCGAAGTGACCTACACCCATCTCGATCAGAAGTACGCGGGCACGATCACCACGGCCGCTGCTTCGGTCGGCAAGCCGACCGCGACGTACGAGCTGAAGGACCAGGACACTGTGATGCTGCTCCTCCGCGCTCAGCGCAACTGGTAAACACCGGTTGATCTGATCACGATCCAACAGAACCCCGGCAGGAAACTGCCGGGGTTTTTTTTATGGCGAGAATAAGCGGCGATCGCAGGTGCGACGCTTTGATCCACGCGAATGGCGAAGATTAGCCATGCGATTCATTGGTTCGCAAACTTATTTACTTACCTGATTTACTAAACTACATAAGCAGCAGCCAACACATTCAATGATGGCTCTTAGCTTGCTGCTAAGCCTCCCAAACCTCCGGCAATGCCCTGCCGGAGGTTTTTGATTCAGGGATTCGCGGCTTCATTTCCTGTTGGCGGCGGAGAACTGCGAATAGATGATCTTCAGATTCGCAAACGCCGACGGCATCGAGTTGGCGTCGACATACGGCGTGTACTGATACAGGAACAGCAGATTGTCATCGATGTAGGTGACGACGAACAGCGCAAGCATTGTCGAGAGATCGCCGGCCTTCGTCTTCACCTTCTGCAGCGTCGCGACATAGCAGACCTCGCCCTTGGTTTCGTCGAGCACGCCGAGCGCCTTGGCATCAACGGCGGAATTCCCGTTGGCGTAGTCCTCGGCCGCCTTCGCCAGCTTGACCTTGTCTTCGGCTGAATACTCCCGCGTCTTCAGCTCGTCGCAGGTCTCGGACACGGTCTTTGACGATGACTTTCCGATCGCGGCGGTGGCCGCGGTCACGTAGAACTTGGTCTGCATGAACTGGTTGGTCTTGCGCATTTGCGCCAGCTCCTTGCAGTCGGGAAACGCAGCAATGACGGTGACCCCGGCGGTGTTCATCAGGTTGATCACACTGGTGAGCCAACCGGCGTCGTGCTTGTTGGATTTGTCGACTTCGCAGAACCCGGCCGGTGGCGAGACACTGAGCGTCTTGTCTCCGATCTTGGCCTGCCGTGCTTCGGCGGCCACTGCGGACAGCAAGGTGATGACGACGAATGCGAGGCTCAGGACGCGCATGAATATCCCCCCAAAAGAAAACACTTAACGATCAATTCGCTTCAGCGAGGCTGGAAGCATCGCGCACAGATTGCGTGCGTTTCCTTCGCTTTTCAAGAAACGGACTATTACGGGCCCGACGAGCCGGACGGTGGTCCGAAGACGGAAAACGGAAACAGAAACAGAACGCCCTTGGCGGGAGCCGGCGGCCGAGATCGTTCGATGGGTCCGCAGCTGCCGCCGCTACCGATTCGACGCCGTCAAGATTTGACGGAATCGATCCGTAATGCATTCTCGCGGTCCATGGGGCGCTTCAGGAACAGCCGCCTGGCTCGTATGAGCAGCGGCCAGTATTGCTTGATACGGGATCTCGGGCTGGTGAAAGGCGGCAAGGGGCTGCGGCACCACGAGGTGGTCCTCGATTTCTCGTGGCGCGGCCTGCTCAGGCTGTTCATTCCGTCGCGCGGACGTCCTGCGGCGATTGCGCGGCGGGTGCCGTTGATGGGCGATGACTCCGTGATGTAGTGTGGATCGGCCAAACGGTTGGGATTGCGATCCGCGCTTCAACCGGAACAAAAACAAGCAGGGAAGAAACGGATCTCAGATGAAGGATTTTGCCGGAAAGATTGCCGTGATCACGGGTGGTGGCACGGGCATGGGGCGTGAACTGGCGCGCCAGCTGGTCGCAGAAGGCTGCAATGTCGCGATGTGCGACGTCTCGGCCGAGGCGATGGCGGAGACCAAGCGGCTCTGCGAGGTCGAGAAGTTGCCGCAGGGCCTGCGCATCACGACCCACATCGCCGACGTCTCGATCGAGGATCACTACAAGCGGTTTCGCGACGAGCTGATCGAGCAGCAGGCCACCGACAATATCCATCTGTTGTTCAACAATGCCGGCATCGGCGGCGGCGGCAGCCTGTTCACCAACACGCGCGAGCAATGGGAGCGCACCTTCAACATCTGCTGGGGCGGCGTCTATCTCGGCGTCCGCACCTTCCTGCCGCTGCTGGTGAAGGCCGACGAGGCCCACATCGTCAACACCTCAAGCGTCAACGGCTTCTGGGCCTCGGTCGGCATGGGCGTGTCGCACACTGCCTATAGCGCCGCGAAATTCGCGGTGAAGGGTTTTACGGAGGCGCTGATCAACGATCTTCGCCTCAACGCGCCGCATGTGAAATGCTCGGTGGTGATGCCCGGCCATATCGGTACCTCGATCGTGTCGAACTCGCGCAAGGTGCAGAATGGTTCCGACCAACTCAACCCCGACGAGATCAAGCAGGCCCGCCAGCGCCTGCAGGGGCAGGGCGTCGACGTCGCGGCGCTGTCGGATCAAGCCATCCAGCAGATCGCACTCGACCGCGCGCGCATCTTCCACGACGAGGCGCCGACCACGGCGGCCGCTGCCGCCAGGATCATCCTCGACGGTGTGAAGGCCGACCGATGGCGCATCCTGGTGGGCGATGATGCGCATTTGCTCGACGAGCGTGTGCGCAAGACGCCCGAGCAGGCCTACACGCCGGAGTTCTATCAGAGCATCGTGGCGGCGACCGGCTGGAAGGTCGGTTGATTAACCGCGTGCTGCGCGTTGGCGTGAGCCGGTTTGATAGGCGAGGCGGGAGTGCCCTGAGCAATAGGGCATGCCGCCGAGCGGCGTGTTGCCGCAGAAGCAGAAATCGTCGGCACCCGGCGTGTTGATCGGCCAGCGGCAGCGCTGCTCGCTCAATTCGAGCAGCGAGCAGCTGTTCGAACTCACGACCGGCGCGTCGTCGGCTTTCTGGTCGTAAACCGCCTGCAGCATGACAAGCTGCTGTTTCGCGCTCGGCCGCTCGGCCGGCGCGGCGGGCTTCCTTCTTCGCGGCCGCCGCTCGCCATCGGGGGCGCCGCGGGACAGGTTCAGCCGGGAGAGCTTGCCGATCACGGCGTTGCGGCTGACGCCGATATTGCCGGCAATGTCGCGGCAGGAGAGGCCGGCTTCAAAATAGCTTCTGAGCTGTTCGACGCGCTCGGGCGTCCAGGTTGGTTCGATCATCTGACGGTTCCACGTTCTGTTGAACCGCCGCGCACAAGTCCGCGCGTGCCCTCAGGGCGCGCGGCCGTTGTCGCGGATCGCAAGCAGCCCGTCCTTGATGGCGAGCCGAATGCCTTCCTCGATCAATGTCCGTGCAACGCCCGGGACGCTCGTGCCGTGGGTGCCCTGTCTCACCAGCCTCTCGAGGTATCCGATGGTCGAGAGCGCCAACGTGACCGGTACGCGGTCGGTTTCGGCCTTTTCCGTAGCCATGAGAGAACGCTAACTCTGAACGCGTGTACTGAAAAGTATCTATTTAGAGTCTATTTAGGAATAGGGCACGAAGTCAAGCCGAATGCATCGGGCCGCGCTTCGCCGCCCGCGCGCGACCAACCCGCCGCTTCGGCGGGACCTTCGGTGAGCCCAGAATCTCAAATCTGGATAAGGGGTTAGGAGCGCAATTCAACCTTGACCGGAAACCTCTTGAGCAACCGCTCAGCGGTTTCCGCCTTGTCCGGCGTCGCGGTCACGCTGAGGTACAGCCCGCGGGACGGGTCGGTGATCGCCTCCACGCTGACCTCTCCAGACAGCCCCTCCAGCGCCAGCAGCTCGCGCGCGGCTTCGCCGGCGGCGATCTCGCGCAGCTTGGGCTTGAAGATCTTGCCGACGGGCGTGACCGGCATCTCGGCAATGACCGACACCGCGCGCGGCCGCGCCGGCGGCTCGGGGATGTTGTCCTGGACGAAGGCGGCAAGTGCCTGCGCATCGATGTGGACGCCAGGCTGTGCCGAGACGAACAGCATCGGCACCTCACCGGCATAGGCGTCGGGACGGCCGACCGCGGCGGCGAGCGCAACACCCGGGAATTGCAGCGCCGCGTCCTCGATCGCGCGCGGATCGATGTTGTGGCCGCCGCGGATGATGACGTCCTTGGCGCGGCCCAGGATGTAGACGAAGCCGTCGGCATCGATCCGGCAGATATCGCCGGTGCGCAGCCAGCCGTCGCGGAAGGCCTCCTCGGTCTGCTGCTTGTCGACATAGCCCGCGAACACCTGCGGCCCTCTGGTCAGGAGTTCGCCGACCGGCGAGGGCCACGGCGCGGTGTGCAGCTTGCCACCCTCGAGGATCGCAAGCTCGACCAGAGGATTGCGGGTGCCGACGCTCTCGGCGCGCGGCTTCACGCCGTGCACGTCGTGGGTGATGGCGCCGGCGAGCTCGGTCATGCCGTAGAGCTGTTGAATGCAGGGGCCGCCCCAGGCCGCGAGATAACGTCGCTCGATCTCCGGCGGGCAGACCGAGGCGCCGATGGCGGTGACGCGCAGGCTCGAGATGTCGCTGTCACCGACCGGGACGTCGGCGATCGCGCCGAGCGTGGTCGGCACGCCGCCGGCGATGTTGACGCGGTAGGTCTCGACAATGCTCCAGAAGTGCCTGATCAGCGTAGGATCACGCGCGCCGGCCGGGCCGGGGATGAACATGGTGGTGCCGGCCGCGAGAGCATTGGCCGAGGTGCAAAAAAGTCCGCCGACATGGAAGAGCGGCATCGTGATCATCGCACGTTCGCCACGATGGAAGTCGAGCGCCATCCGCGAGGAGACGGTGGAGGCGACCATTGCGCGATTGGTCAGCCGCGCCACCTTGGGATGGCCGGTGGTGCCGCCGGTCGGCAGCATCACCGCGACGCGGTCGGCCTCGCTGATGTCCTTTGACTTGCCGTAGTCGTCGCGCCACGCCGGATCTGGCTGCTGCACCTCGCCGTCGAAGGCGATGCTGCCGTCGAGCGGCACGATCACGATCCGCTTGAGACTTGGCACCTCGCGTTGCAGGCCCTCGATCTTCTCATAGAGCCCGCCCGGCGTGCCCGGCGGCGGCGCCAGCAACAGTTTTGCCTTGATGGCATTGAGCTGCGCTACGATCGCCTCGCGCGTGAACAGCAGGTTGAGCGGCTCGGCGATCCCGCACGCGGCCGCGCCGAAGATCGCAACCATGGTCGCAGGACAGACCGGCAGCAGGATCGCCACCGCGTCGTCCTTGCCGATGCCGTGCCCACGGAAGTAGGTCTCGGCCGCCTTGATGCAGCCCATCAGGTGATCATTCGAGATCACGACCGGGTTCGGATCGAGCGGCGAGCGCAGATAGATCGCAGCTTCGGCCTCCGGCGCGCCGAGCGGGCCGCGGGCAATCAGGTCGAGAATGCGCGGGCAGGCGGCGAGCGTGTCCTGCATCTCCTGGTCGCGCGCTGCCTCGTCGGCCGGCGAAAGCCTGTCCTTCAGCATGTCCGTCCCTGTCGTTTATGTTCGTTGGGACGGGGATTGTACCGACGCGAAGTTGTGGAGCACAAGTGCGGCGATTTAACACCCTGTCATTCCGGGGCTCGCGAAGCGAGAACCCGGAATCTCGAGATTCCGGGTTCGATGCTGCGCATCGCCCCGGAATGACTTCGATCGTTACCCGTGCACGACCGATTTGGCGATCATGCAGTGGATGCCCTTGGAGCCGTTGACGGTCTGCGTCACGCGCAGGTCGGCGGCGAGGCTGCACAGCATATAGGCGTCCTCGCGGGAGAGATTCCGCTTCTCGCCGAGCAGGACGATCATGTCGCGCAGCGCCCGCACCACGCACTGGTCGAGGTCGGGGTCCATCGCCATCGTCATGTAGTGGTCGGCGGTCTCGGCGCGCGGATAGGCGAGCTTGATATCCTTGCGCAAGGTCAGGCGGAAGCGGCCGGTCAGCGCGGTCTCGATCGCGGTGACGCAGACCTCGCCGTCGCCCTGTACGCCATGACCGTCGCCGCAGGAAAACAGCGCGCCCGGCACGAACACCGGCAGATAGAGTTTGGCGCCGGGCCCCAATTCCTTGTTGTCGAGATTGCCGCCCATCGCGCGCGGGATCAGCGAGGAGATGCGGCCCCAGGCCGGCGGCGGCGACACGCCCATCACGCCGAAGAACGGTTTCAGCGGCAGGTCGAGGCCCCAGGGCATGCGGCCGACCATGCGTTCGCGATCGAGCGGGATGTTGACGATGCGCGGCTCGTGGAAATCGTCGGGCAGGGTGCCGGACAACGGCTTGATCAGATTGTAGCCCCAGTCCTGCCGGAGCTGGACATCGAGGATGTCGACCTCGAGCACGTCGCCGGGTTCGGCACCCCTTACCGCGATCGGGCCGGTGAGGATGTGCCCCGGCAGCATCCGTTCCACCTTGACGTGGATGTCGGCCAATTCCGGCGGGACGTGAAATTGCTCGCGATCAGGCACCACGTCGGGACCGCCGCTGACGGTTTCGATCGTGACCTCGTCGCCGCTCGCAATCGTCAGGACCGGCTTCAGCCTGGCTTCGAAAAACCCCCAATGACAGGTTTCGGGACTGGATTTCAGGTGATGATGGGTCATGTGACGTCTTTCGATTGCGCTTCCGGCAGCGTATGACGCTGTGGCAGAACTTCCCAGAGGCTTCCCTTGTTTTTTGTACTCTCCAAAACGCTCGGCATCATGCTGCTGCCGGTGAATCTGTTGATCGGCGTCGGCTTGCTGGGCGCTGCCCTGATGCCGACGCGGTTTGCGGCGCTCGGTCGCAGGTTGGTGGTCGCCGCTTCCGTGCTGCTTGCGGTGATCGCCTTTTCGCCGGTGGGCAACCTCCTGATCTATTCGCTGGAGCAGCGCTTCCCGCCGTGGAATCCGGCGCGCGGCGCGCCAGATGGCATCATCATTCTCGGCGGATCGGTCGATCCTGATATCTCGCTCGCGCATAAGATTCCGGTGGTGCGACAGGCTCCGGACCGCGTAATCGTCGCGGCGGAGCTGGCGCGGCAATATCCTGACGCACGCATCGTGTTCACCGGCGGCAATGCCAACCTGGTTTCGAACGATGCTAAGGAAGGCGACTATGCCGGCGAGGTGCTGGAAGGCCTTGGCGTTGACAAATCGCGTCTGACCATCGAGCGGCAGTCGCGCAACACGGTGGAGAATGCCGAATTCTCCAAGGCGCTGGTCAATCCGAAGCCGGGCGAGCGCTGGCTTCTGATCACGTCGGCCTATCACATGCCGCGTTCGGTCGGGTTGTTTCGCAAGGCGGGATTTGCGGTTGAACCCTATCCGGTCGACTGGCGCGTCGGCAGGCTGGGCGATCTGTTCGTCGCCAATTTCGCGATGGACGGGCTGTCGCGCACCGAGATCGCCATTCGCGAATGGCTCGGGCTCGTCGCTTACAGGCTGAACGGCAAGACCGATACGTTATTCCCGGGGCCGTAAGGCGCCCTGACGCGCGACGGGATTGTCGCCTCCGCTCGCTTATCCGGCTAGCATCACAGCAGGCGGCGTGAAGCCGCCGATCACGGGAGCTTTCGCCATGCAACAACAGACGCCGCCGGAACATTTCGATTTTGCCGGGATCGTCGCCGATCTCAACAATCTGTTGCGGCTGAAGACCACGGTGATCGGCATCAAGATGTTCCCCCGCGTCGAGGACATGGAGGCGATCCCGAAAATCCGCCGGCCGCAGGCCATCCACACCACCGACCAGATCGTCAGCATGGCGTCGCGGCTCGGCTGGACCGTCGGCATCACCGGTGACGATCTGGTCGGCGCGCAGTGCCGCGCGGTGATCGGGCTCGCTCCGCAGGATGAGAAATGGCTCGCCGGCGAGAATTATGTCGGCGTCTGGCACGGCACAGCGGAGGATGCGCGCAAGCGCCAGGAGGCGCTCGACGTCGTGCCTTACGGCCAGTACCAGGCGATGGCGGTGAGCCCGCTGACCAGCGGCCGGCTCAATCCGCCTGACATCTGCCTCGTCTATGCGACGCCGGGACAGATGATCATCCTGATCAACGGACTGCAGTATGTTGGTTATAAGAAGTTCGAATGGGGCGTTGTCGGCGAGACCGCCTGCGCGGACTCCTGGGGCCGCGCATTGAAGACCGGCGAGCCGAGCCTGTCGCTGCCGTGCTTCGCCGAGCGACGCTATGGCGGCGTGCCCGACGAGGAAATGCTGATGGCGTTGCCGCCGGCCTATCTGGTGAAGGCGATCGCAGGCATGAAGCAACTTGCCAAAAACGGCCTGCGCTATCCGATCGCGCCCTATGGCATCCAGGCCGATGTCCGCGCCGGAATGGGCGTGTCGTACGCGAAGAAGTAGCATCAAGCCCGCGCAACGGCCGGGGTTTTATGGATTGCTTCGCTGCGCTCGCAATGACAAAAGGTTCCAAATTTGACCTGTAGGAAACCTTGATTATGGCCTCGTCGAAATTCGACATCGTCGTCTATGGCGCAACCGGTTTCACCGGCCAGCTCGTCGCCGAATATCTCGCCGCGCATTATCGCGACGGCAGCCTCAAATGGGCGATGGCCGGACGCAGCAAGGACAAGCTCGCGTCGGTTCGTGACGCGATCGGCGCGCCCGCCGATACGCCGCTGATCGTCGCCGATGCAAGCGATGTCGCGTCGTTGCAGGCGATGGTGGCGCAGACCAAATCGGTGATCTCGACGGTCGGTCCGTACCAGCTCTACGGCAATGAGTTGATCGCGACCTGCGTGGAGGCCGGTACCGATTATCTCGATCTCTGTGGTGAGCCGGTCTGGATGCGCCAGATGATCGACAAGCACGAGGCGGCCGCGAAAGCCAGCGGCGCGCGCATCGTGTTCTCCTGCGGATTCGACTCGGTGCCGTTCGAACTCGGCACCCTCTTCGTGCAGGAGGAAGCCAAGCGCGTGATCGGCGCGCCGGCGCTGCGCGTCAAGGGCCGCGTGCGCGACATGCGCGGCACGCTGTCCGGCGGCACCGCGGCGAGCGCCAAGGCAACCTTCGATGCGATCGCGAAGGATCTCAGCCTTGTGGCGATCCTGAACAATCCGTTCGCGCTCACGCCGGAATTCGAAGGCCCGAAGCAGCCGCGCGGCAACAAGCCGGTCTTCGAGGACGATCTGCAATCCTGGGCCGCACCGTTCATGATGGCGCTGATCAACACGCGCAACGTCCATCGCTCCAACATGCTGATGGGTTTTCCGTACGGCAAGGAATTCACCTATGACGAGATGGTGCTGACTGGTCCCGGTGAGAAAGGCGAGGAGAACGCGAAACGCGTGATGGCGCTCAATGCCGGCAAGACCGGTCCGAGCGCACCGAAGCCGGGCGAGGGGCCGTCGAAGGAAGAGCGCGAGAACGGGCTCTACGATCTGCTCTACATCGCGATCGCGCCCGACGGCCGCCAGGTCCGCGCCGCGGTGAAAGGCGACCGCGATCCCGGCTACGGCTCGACCTCGAAGATGATCTCGGAATGCGCGATCTGCCTGCTGCGCGATACGCCTGACGTCGCGGCGGGCTTCTGGACGCCGGGAGCCGCGATGCAGGGCAAGCTGATCACGCGGCTCGTCGACCATGCCGGGCTGACGTTTGAAGTTGTGACGTAGGTTCGCGCCACGATCTCTGCTGTCATCGCCCGGCTTGACCGGGCGACCCAGTATTCCAGAGACAGTAGTGATCGATCGATAGGCCGCGGCGTACTGGGTCCCCCGCCTGCGCGGGGGATGACAGTCGTCGCTACGCCGCCGCCCGCGGATCGTACGCGTACATAAAATCCATTCCCTTGGCGGACAGCGGCAGCAGCAGCTTGATCATGTGATCGCGGATCCAGGCGCCGGTCGGGCTGAATTCGCGCTTGCTGTTGCCGTTGCGACGGGCCATCGCCACGATCTTTTCGGCGCGCGGACGCCGCTCGTGCTCGAAGGCCTGGAAGGTCAGGCTGAGCTCCTGGCCGTCAAGCATCAGCAGCCCGAGCCGCATCGCGTCTTCCAGCGCCAGCGACGCACCCTGTCCGGCGTGCGGGCTGGTGGCGTGCGCGGCATCGCCGATCAGAAGCGTTCGCTTGCGCGACCAGGTCGGCAGGGTTGCGACGTCGAGCGTGTCTGTCACCACGATGTTCTCGGCCGCCTCGATGATGTCAGGGATCGGATCGTGCCAGCCGGCATGGAAGTCGCGCAAATGCTGCTTGAGCGCATCCTGGCTCATCATGCGGTAGGCCGCCGCCGTCATGCCGTGCGACGGCTGCGTGCTCCACCACATCGCGCCGTCATCGGGATCGGGGCTGCAGAAGCCGTAGCCGAAGAAGCCGCTTTGCCCGAACGTGGTTTCCAGGCGCTGTCCGATCGGCCGGTTTGCGAACACCGCGCGCGGCACGAAGCCGCCGAAGCCGATCAGCCCGGTATCGAACGGCGTCGGCCCGTCCGGCACCACATGCTGTCGCACCGCCGAATGCAGGCCATCGGCGCCGATCACGAAATCGCCCTCGGCGGTCGTGCCGTCGGCGAAGGTGGCGATGACGGGCTGGTCGCCACGGTCCTCGATCTTCACCAATCGCTTCTCGAAGAACACCCCGACGCTCGCCGACCAGGCCTTGTCGATCAGCGTCTCGCTCAAGGTCGCGCGGCACATGTTCACCGCGGGTTGGCCGAATCGCTCTCGCATGTTGCGATTGAGCGAGCCGAGCTTCTTGCCGGCCTGCGAGTAGAAGTCGAAGGATTCGGCAATCGAGCCGCGGCTGATCAGCTCGTCGGCAAGGCCGAGCTCGGCCAGCACATGCATGCCGTTCGGAGCGATCTGCAGGCCGCCGCCGATGCCGGTGGAGTAGGGCCAGGCTTCATAGAGCTCGGCTTCGATGCCGGCGCGCCTCAGGAACATCGCGGTGACCGGACCTGCGATGCCGGCGCCGATGATCAGGGCTTTACGAGGACGTTGGGTCATGCCTTGCTCCGTGCATCCGTGTGGGTTAGGAAAGGTCAATATCTAATATTCTTAGCTACTAAGATAATCAGGAACTAAGATATGAAATCGGCTTTGTCAAGCCCGAACGCACGTGATGCCTTGCTGCAGGAGCTCGAGGAGGCGATGCGGCGGTCGTCCGCCCAGGGCGTGATGTACGGTCAAGCCGTTGCGAACATGGCAGGAATTTCCAATTCCGACATGGAATGCATGGACTTCCTCAACCTCGAGGGGCGGGTCACCGCCGGGCGTCTCGCTGAGGTGACCGGGCTGACCACGGGCGCCATCACCGGCGTGGTGGATCGCCTGGAGAAGGCGGGCTACGTGCGCCGCGAGCGGGACGAGAGCGATCGCCGCAAGGTCTTCATCTCGGTGGTGGAGGAAAAGGGCGCCGAGATCGGCAAGTTCTACGTGCCGATGCAGCAGGCGATGCACAAGCTGTGGAGCCGCTACACCGACGAGGAGTTGCGGTTGCTGCTGCGCTTCGCCAATGACGGCTACAAGGGCGTGCTGGAGGCAACCGAGGCGCTGAAGAAGGTGATCGAGACGCCGCCCGAGCAGCGCGCCGGTCTCAAGGTGCCGCCGAAGTCCCGGCGCTGACAGGCGCCGTGCTCCGATAGCGCTCGGCCGCGGCATACATGCCCCACATCGTGCCCAGCATCATCCAGAAGTGCCGCCAATGGTCGGTGTCGATGATGAAGCTTTCGCCGACGGTGCCAAGGAAGGCGGAGAAGATCGCGAGGTAGGTGCGCTGCCAGGGCACCCGCACGAAGACATAGCGGAAGCCCATGATTACGCTGACGAAAACCAGCGCCGGATAGCAGACGCCCGAGATCCAGCCGCCCGACATGAAGGCGTTGAGATAGGAATTGTGGGTGTCTTCGGGGAAATAGGTGTGAAATTGCAGCGGCCCGATGCCGAACGGCATCTCGAGCGCCATCTGGGCGCCGAGGATGTGGCGGCCGAACCGGCCGAACCGGCCTTCGTCGTAGCTCTGGTCGAAGCTCGCGCGCTGCTTGAACATCTCCGCGATCGAATCGAATGACAGCAGCACGGCCAGCAGGACCGCCGCGAGGATCACGGCGACCAGTGCCATCACGATGATGCGCGAGCGCTGTTTCGGCGAACGGCTGGTCAGCACCATCAGCGCCAGCATGAACGCCGAGGTGATCACCAGGCCGCCCCAGGCGGCGCGCGAGAACGCCAGCAGCACCGCGAGCGCCATGATGCAAAAGGCGATCGCGTTGCGGAATGCCTTGCCGAACCGGTCGGAGACGACGCTCTGCAACGCGAACAGCGCCGGCAGAATCAGGAACGCGCCGAGCACGTTCGGATCCTTGAAGGTGCCGCGGGCGCGGTCGTACAGGGTCAGCAGGTCATAGCCGCCGGGTACCAGGTGGAAATAGCCGGCGACACCCGAGATCGAGGCGATCATCGCGCCGACGATCAAGCCGCGGCGCAGCATGTCGAGGCGCGCTTCGGTGTCCTCCGAGATCACCATCGCGAAGAAGATGACGGTGATTGCCATGTACCAGGAGGTGAAGATCCAGTTCATCACCTCCGGCCTGTCGAGGAACGGAATGGCGCCGATGCTGTAGCCGATATTGAGCAGGATCAGCGCGAACAACAGCGGCATGAAGACAAGCCGCATCCGCACGCCCGTTCCGAAGAATACGACGCAGGCAGTCAGCGTGACGAGTTCGTACGGGCTCGGCTCGATGAACACGATCGCACCGGACGCGCCGGCCAGCCACACCAGCGCCCGCTGCAACGCCAGCACGCCCGGCGGAGCCGTGACCGGCTGATAGGACGTCCCGGCTGCCGCCGCATAGGCCATCGGATACTCACGCAACGCAACACCAGGACACGCTCACTCCCGTCATTGCGAGGAGCGAAGCGACGAAGCAATCCATCTGCTCTTCAGCGCGTCATGGATTGCTTCGCTGCGCTCGCAATGACGACAACTAGTTTCGGCTTTCAGTACGCGTTCTCGTTCTTGGTCAGCAGCGCGAACGGCGTCTTCAGGAGAATGTAGAGGTCGAACAGCACCGACCAGTTCTCGATGTAATAGAGATCGAATTCGACGCGCTTCTGGATCTTCTCGTCGGTGTCGACCTCGCCGCGCCAGCCGTTGACCTGCGCCCAGCCGGTGATGCCGGGCTTGACGCGATGACGGGCGAAGTAGCCGTCGACGGCCTCGTCGAACAGGCGGTTCTGCAGCTTGCCCTGCACCGCGTGCGGGCGCGGCCCGACCAGCGAGAGATTGCCCTCCAGCACGACGTTGAACAGTTGCGGCAGCTCGTCGAGCGAGGTCTTGCGGATGAAGCGGCCGACGCGGGTAACGCGCGGATCGTTTTTGGTGACCACCTTCGAGGCCGTGGGATCGGCCTGATGATGATAGAGCGAGCGGAACTTGTAGACGTCGATCCGCTCGTTGTTGAAGCCGAAGCGTTTCTGCCGGAACAGCACCGGACCCGGGCTGTCGAGCCGGACCGCGAGCGCCACCAGTCCCATCACGGGGAGGGCGGCGAGCAGGATCAGTCCGCCGACCACGTGGTCGAACAGCCATTTCATCACCAGGTCCCAGTCGGTGATCGGCGCCTCGAACACGTCCAGCGTCGGCACCTTGCCGAGATAGGAGTAGGAGCGGGGGCGGAAGCGCAGCTTGTTGGTGTGCGCCGACAGGCGGATGTCGACCGGCAGCACCCACAGCTTCTTCAGCATTTCCAGGATGCGCGTCTCCGCCGAGATCGGCAGCGCGAACAGCACGAGATCGACGCGGGTCCGGCGGGCGAATTCGACGATGTCGTCGACCTTGCCGAGCTTCGGGCTGCCGGCGCAGGTGTCCATGGCGCGGGCGTCATTGCGATCGTCGAACACGCCGAGCATGTGGATGTCGGAATCTTCCTGGACCTTGAGCGCTTCGACGAGCTGTTCGCCGTTCTGGTCGGCGCCGACGATGATGGTGCGGCGGTCGAGACGGCCGTCGCGCGCCCAGGCGCGCACCATCGCGCGCAGCGCGAGCCGTTCGACGATCAGCGCCGCGAGGCCAATGAAGAAGAACGACGACAGCCAGACCCGCGACACCTCGCCGCCAAGCTTGGACAGAAAGGATACGCCGATGAACAGCAGGAACACGAACGACCATGACGAGATCATCAGCGTCATCTGGCGGAGCTGGCCGCGGAAGACCTGGACCTGATAGATGTCGGCGGCCTGGAAGCAGATCACCGCTGATAGCGCCATGGCGACGATCGCGGCGATGTAGTCCCAGTGAAGCCCGGTGTGCGGCACCACATAGGCGAAGTAGATGCCGACGCCGATCAGGCTCAGCAACAGGAAATCGGCGACGCGGACTGCGCCTGCGATCACGATCGGTGAGTAGGCGCTGCGGACTTTCTCGTTGGTGACGGTGAGCGCGGCCGGCGACAGACGCCGTCGTCGTTCGACCTGCGGCTGTCCGGCCGCCGATTGACCGATCGTTGCCGCCGCGGCGGCATCCAGCATCGAGCGTGCGTTGAGCGGTTCCACGTGTCCACGTCCATTCCTGCGCATGCAGATAGGCATGCGGGCGCAGGGGCGAATATCCCCAAGGCTGACTTAACGGGACAAATCAGAAGAAACGGTTACACGGGTAAGAAATGGTTAACGTTTGGCAAATGCGTCGCGGTAGCCGGACAGCACGCCTTCGACCATCGCACTTTGCGAGAAATGCTCGGAGATCCGCTCGCGCAGCTTTTGTGCCCGCGCTGCGGTCGCCTGGGGATCGTCGAGTGCGGCCTTGATGGCGTCAGCCATCGCGGCGACGTTGCTGGGGGCGAACAGGGCGTCGGTGTGGCTATCGAAGATCTCCGGGATCCCGCCGACATTGGCCGCGATCATCGGAACGCCGGCCGCGGCGGCCTCGATCACCACATAAGGCATCGAATCGCCGCGCGACGGGACGACCAGCAGGCTGCCCTTGGAGAAGCCGTAACGGGCCTTGACGTGGCCGATGAAGCGGACGGCGCCACCGAGCGACAGCCGCTTGACCTGCGCCTTCAGCGTTTCGGTTTCCTCGCCGTCGCCGCCCAAGGTCAGCGTCACCGGCTTGCCGTCGGCCCGCAGCTTGGCCACCGCGTCGATCAGGAGGTCGGCGCCCTTGATGTGCCTGAACTCGCCGACATAGACGATGTCGGTGGCATCGTCGGCCTTGGGTACCGGCTCGAATTCTTCCGCGGTGACGCCGTTGAACACGCAGCGCACCAGCCCAGAAGGCACGCCGACGGTGCGCTGATAGGTGTTGCGGGCAAACGCGCTCTCGAACAGGAACAGGTCGGTGCTGTCCTTCAGCGTGCGCTCGAGCTGGCTGTAGAATTTGCCTTTCAGCGTGTCGAGCGGGTAGTGCAGCGAGCCGCCATGCGGCGTGTAGACCCGGATGGTCTTTTTCGAGCGCGGCCGCAGCCGGACATAGGCGCCGGCCTTGGCGCCGTGGCCATGCAGGACATCGGGCTTCAGCTTCCAGATCAGGCCGATGATGCTCGCCCAGACCGTGACATCGGCGAAACGCGGCTCGCGGCGGATTGCGACGCGGTGGACGCCGAGCTTGAGGCGGGGCGCGATTTCGGCGAGCGCCGCATCCGCGCGCGTGCCGCCGGTGAGGCTGTCGGCGACGATGCCGACATAATGACCGCGTTCGATCTGGCCATTGGCGACGTCGAGGATGTGGCGGAAGATGCCGCCGACCGGAGCGCGGACGACATGCAGAATGCGAAGCGGCCGTTCCTGCGTTTGATCTTGCGCCATGTCTTGCGTCACGGCTCAGAACCAGCGTTCGCTGACGAACACGGTGTCACCCGGGCCGATCGGCGTCCCCGGCGGAACGATAAAGCGGCCCGAACCGGACGCATCGGTGTGGGTGACGGTGACAGCATCGCGCTTGGCGCGCGGCGAGAATCCGCCGGCGATCGCCACTGCGCTCTCCACCGTCATGTTGGGCACGTAAGGGTATTGGCCGGGGGCTGCGACTTCACCGAGGATGAAGAAGGGGCGGTAGGCGTCGATCTCAACTGCGACCGAGGGCTCGCGGATGTAGCCGTTGCGCAGCCGCGCGGCGATCTCGCCGGCGAGCCCGGCCGGCGTGCGGCCGCGTGCCGGCACCGACCCGATCAGCGGCATGGTGATCGAACCGGCGGCATCGATCGCATAGGTGTTGGTGAGGCCTTCCTGGCCGTAGACCACGACGCGTAGCCTGTCGCCGGCGTCGAGATGATAGCCGCTGTCGATACGCACTGGTACGGGCTCGGCATAGCCAATCGGGGCCGGCGCGACGGCGACCGGACCGGTCGTGCTCATGCAGCCCGACAGCGCGAGCGCAGCAATCAGACAAACAATGGGGGCGCGCAGCTCGCGCATCGCTAAGGAATCCCGCAGAAAATATCCGTCCCGATTAACGGTGCTCATGGTTAACAAATAATGACCGTGGACGTGGCGGGCCTGCGCGTTTTGCCTTGGCCTGGCGGCCGATTAACCCAGCGGCAACCTTAATGGAGTGTAATCGCCCAGGTTGAGGTGGAGTCGCGGCGTCCGCGGGAGTGTGTGATGCGGTTTGCGTTTTGGCGTAAAGGCAAGGAAGAGACCGTCGTGCAACGGGCGTTGCCGAAGCCAGCGCCCGTTGCCCTCGAGGCTCCCGCCAAGCCGGTTTCCGTCAAGCCTGTCGGGACATCGGAGGCGGGCGATCTCGATCTGCATGCGCTTGGCAAGGCGCTGGGGCGCAAGCGCGGCTGGATCGTCGTTCCAACGGTGCTCGCCCTTACGCTGTCGCTGGTCGCCGTCAATCTGGTCACGCCGCGCTACAAGTCCGAAGCGCGTATCCTGATCGATGGCCGCGAGAACTCCTTCCTGCGGCCGAACGGCGAGCAGAACCAGGAACGCACCGCGCTCGACGCGGAGGCGGTGACCAGTCAGGTACAGCTGTTGCTGTCGCGCGATCTTGCGCGCGAGATCATCAAGAAGAACAAGCTCGCGGAGCGCCCGGAGTTCGATCCGGTGCTGCAAGGCTTCTCGCCGCTGAAGTCGCTGCTGGCACTGTTCGGCATCGGCCGTGACCCATTCAGCCTGACCCCGGAAGAGCGGGTGCTCGATGCCTATTACGAGCGCTTCAGCGCCTATGCGGTCGACAAGTCCCGCGTCATGGTGATTGAGTTTCAGTCCCAGGATCCCGATCTGGCCGCGCGCGTCGCCAACTCGATCGCCGACGGTTATCTTGTGCTGCAGCAGTCGGCGCGGCAGGACCAGGCGAAATCCGCCAGCACCTGGCTCTCGGGCGAGATCGACGGTCTGCGCAAGAAGGTCTCGGATTCCGAATCGCGCGCCGACGATTTCCGCTCGAAATCGAGCCTGTTCGTCGGCACCAACAACACCACGCTGTCCAACCAGCAGATGGGCGAGCTGAACACGCAGCTCAACAATGCCCGCGCGCAGAAGGCGGATACCGAGACCAAGGCGCGCCTGATCCGCGAAATGATCCAGGGCAACAAGCCGATCGAGGCGTCGGAGGTGCTCAATTCCGAGCTGATCCGCAGGCTGTCCGAGCAGCGCGTGACGCTGCGCGCGCAGCTTGCCGAGCAGTCCTCGACGCTGCTCGACAACCATCCGCGCATCAAGGAACTGAAGGCGCAGCTCGCGGATCTCGATCGGCAGTTGCGCGAAGAGGCGAGCAAGGTGTCGCGCTCGCTGGACAATGATGCCCGTGTCGCCGGCGGCCGGGTCGAGGCGCTGTCCACGAGCCTCGACCAGGTGAAGAAGCAGGCGACATCGACCAACGGCCAGGACGTGCAACTCCGCGCGCTCGAGCGTGAGGCCAAGGCGCAGCGCGACCTGCTGGAATCCTATCTCGCCAAGTACCGCGAGGCGACCGCCCGCGAGAATATCGACGGCGCGCCGACCGACGGCCGCATCATCTCGCGCGCCACGGTATCCAATACGCCGGCCTATCCGAAGAAGCTGCCGATCGTGCTGATCGCGACGCTGGCGACGCTGCTGCTGTCGTCCGGCATCATCATCACCGGCGAGCTGCTGCGCGTGTCGACGCCGGCTGCGGTCGCCCGCGCGTTCGCGCCGGTCGCGGCAACGGTCAGGCGCCGCGAGACGGTCATGGAGACTGTGGTCGAGGATCAGCCGGAGCTGTCGCTAGCACCCGAACTGCCGCAACCCCAACGGCCTCTCGAGCCCCAACTGTCGCCGGAGCCCCAGCTTTCTTCAGAGCCCAAATTTTCTTCAGAACCCAAATTTTCTTCAGAACCTATGGCCGCGCCCGAACGCGCGACCAGCGAGCCGCCACCGTCGCGTGCCGCGTCGGCCGGCGAAATCGACGACGTCGCGACGCGTCTGGTCGAAGCCGGTGCCGCCGCGCACAAGGTCACGATCCTCGGCACGGCTTCCGGCGAGAGCGTCACGCTGACCGCGCTCACGCTCGCCCGCCTGATCGCCCGTCAGGCCAAGGTCGTGCTGGTCGATCTCGTCGCATCTTCGCCGACGATGCTGGCCGCCTCGGTCGATCCGGCGTCGCCGGGGCTTGCCGAGCTGATGCAGGGCGAGGCGACGTTTGCGCAGATCATCACCAAGGACCGGCAGTCCCGCGTTCAGCTGGTCAGCGCCGGCCGTCCGGGCTTCGACCGCACGCAGCTGCAGTCGCCCCGGCTGACGCTTGCGATCGATGCGTTGCTCAGGGTTTACGACCACGTTCTGCTCGACGCCGGCTCGGCCGTCGATCTGCCCGCCGACCTCTTGACCAAGCAGGCGCAGGCCATCGTCGTGCCCGACGCCGCGATGGCGCAGGATGCACGCCGGCTGATGGTCGACCAGCTCAGGGCGGTCGGGTTCTCCGAGGTGACGATGCTGAGCAAGCCGTGTCAGCCGTCGGAGGTCGCCGTGCCGCCACGGGTGGTGGCGGCCTGACGGGCTCGTTCAAGGTTTAATGCGCCAATACGGGTTCGCGGGCGCTCCGCTCGAGCACCGGCTCGATCCGCAGCCTGATCGCGATCACGGCGCCGACCAGTCCCACCGCCGCGAGCAACAATAGCCCCGCGGTAAATCCGCCCGTGAGATCCTTCAGGTATCCCATCGCGAAGGGGCCGGCGAAGCCCGACAGATTGCCGAGCGAGTTGATGGCGGCAATTCCTGCGGCCGCCGAGGCACCGGTCAGCATACCCGCCGGCATCGGCCAGAACATCGGAGGCACCGCCGAGACGCCGATCTGCGCCAGGCAGAGCAGGGCGATGACCATGACCGGGTTCGACACCAGTCCGGCCAACCCGATCCCGACAGCCGCAAGCACCAGAGCTCCGGCGACATGAAGCTTCCTCTCACCGGTCTGGTCGGAATGACGGCCGAGCAGCACCATGCCGATCGCGCCGAACACGAAGGGGAGTGCCGCGATCAGTCCAGTCTGAGTGTCCGTGACGCCAAACGCCTTGATGATGGTCGGCAGGAAGAACGCGACGCCGTAACTGGCGGCATTGAGGCAGAAGTAGACGGCGGCGCAGGCCAGAATTCGCGGGTCGGTCAGCGACTGTAGAACCGAAATATGCTCATTCTGTACCGTTCGCTGCCGCTCGAATTCGAGGGTGTTCTGAATCCAGCTGATCTCGTCCGGCTGCAGCCAGGTCGCCTGACGCGGGAAGTCCGGCAGGAACATCAGGACGGCGAAGCCGACCAGGACTGACGGCAACGCTTCGCAGACGAACAGCCACTGCCAGCCTTGCAAGCCCATCCCCGACAGGTTGAGCAGCAGTCCCGATATCGGCGAGCCGACGATGCTCGAGATCGGTATCGCGAGCATGAACAGGCTGATGACGCGGGCGCGGTACACCGAGGGAAACCAGAGGGTCAGATAGAAGATGATGCCGGGAAAGAAGCCGGCTTCGCAGGCGCCGAGCAGCAGGCGCAGGAAGTAGAAGATCCACGTGCTCGAGATTCCGCTTGCCGCAGACATCGATGGAATGAATGCAAATGCCGCGGATACGATGCCCCAGCTGATCATGATGCGGGCGATCCAGCGCCGCGCGCCAAATCGTTCCAGCAGGATGTTGGAGGGCACTTCGAAGAAGAAGTAGCCGATGAAGAACAGACCGGCGCCGAGCCCGAACGCTGCCTCGCTCAAGCCGAGCGAGGTGTTCATGTGCAGCTTGGCGAAGCCGACATTGACGCGATCGAGATAGGCCACGAAGTAACACAGGATCAGGAACGGGATCAGCCGCCGCATGATCTTGCCGATGGCGCGCTTTTCGACGGTATCGGTCATCGTTCCCATCCCCTTGAGTTTTTGGTTTGGCTCGCGGTGAGGCTGCGGCCGCATTTTGCTTGTGCTTGCAAGCTACGCGTTCCTCGGTGGGTAGTCGACAGGCGTGCGATCAATGGCAGTTGGGAACGCAGCCACGGTGCAACCGTCATGATGCAGCGCGGCATGAATGTTGGAACCTGGCGGGGCAGGATGGCGAAAAGCCGTGGCCATGTCTGTCAAACTGCCCAGCCCAAGGCGTGCCGAACGGCCGATCGACGTCGATCGGCTCGTCCTAAGGCTCAACGCTCAATGAGGGCGTTCGGCAGATCGTCGCGTGAGCCGAAATGCCAAGCTTCAGCGGAACATGCTGCGCAGGTTCTGCGCGATCTCGAGCAGGGCCGCGTTGTGCTTGACCGAGCGCTTGGCGCGATTGAAGCCCGACAGCGCGCCCGCCGCCAGTTTTCCGCGCAGGCTGAGCGGAATGAAGCTGTCGAAGATCGCTTCGTCATCCTTGCAGAACAGCCGCTTGTACTCGTCCGAGCCGATGCCGAGGTCGAAGCCGCGGTAATCCTCGCCGGCATGGCGATCGATCATGTCGCGCATCAGGATCAGGCCCGGGCTGAATTTCGAATTGGCCGACATCGTGTAGGTGTTGAACATCATCGAGAACCGATGACCGTCAGCGACACCGGCGAAGATCGCGATCACCTCATCGTCGCATTCCAGCGCATGGATGTCGATCGCATGGCGATCGCCGTCAGCGAGCGGCGTCAGGCAGGCGGCGCGAATGAATTGCTCGATGCCGGGCTCGGCGAACACGTCCGGCAGCTTCTGCTCGGCCATCCGCAGTGGCTTGACACGGAAGAACCAGTCGAGCAGGCGGCTGATATCGGCGCTCTCGGTTGCAATGTGATAGCGGTAGCCGGGCAGCGCCTGCAGCTTGCGTGCCTTGCCCTTCAGCCGGCTGCGGAACGAATTGCTGATCAGCGCCGTGGGCGCCGCACCCGCTTCCATCACGAGCAGCGGGCAATCGTTGACGGAGGGCTGGTGCGGCAGCAGCGCCAGCGGGTTCGGCAGGTCCTGCCAGCGCAGCGGTTGCTGATGCAGCGCCAGTGCATCGACGCGGGATCGCTCCGCGATCGAAGTGATCAGCGCGGTCATATCAGCTTCGGTCGCGTTGGCGGCGAAGTCCTTGTCGCACAACGGCATGTTGAAGGTCGCATGCTTGCCGCCCATGAAACTCGCGCACCGCGCGCCCAGGCGCCGTTCGATGGCGAGCGGCAGCAGCATCAGCGGCCGGCGTTCGGCGTCATGGGCGACGACGACGAACGGGCGCAGGCCCTCGCGCTCGCCGACCTGCCGTTGCCAGGCGGCGAGGAAGTCAAAGCGCTGATAGGGAGTGAAGGATTGCCGCGACGTCTCGAAGTCGCGCCAGATCGGCTCAGCAGCAGTGAGATCATGGAAAACGTCGACGCCGGCGATGCGGCTTGCTGTCGACCACGCCCGTGAATCCGTCCTCTGGCCCTCGACCGCAGCAGCCATCGTCATCCCGGAACCCGTTCTTAAACCCGTTCTTGGCAGGTATTTATTTACAGTTCTGGGGCGGGACCTTCGCAGGGAAATGTCAACAAAGAGTAATAACAATACGGCGGCCGGCGCGCGGGAGCCGCCGGACGGGGGCGGGACCTTGGCGTCGGAAAATGGGCTTTTGCGGCGGGCGCAGATGGAGCTCGCCTATTTCAGCGGGGCCTTCCGGCTGAGGGAGCGCGAGGCCGGCGGCGCCGGGGTGATCCTGCGCTTCGAACGGGTCCGGCCAGCCAGGACCGCCCGGTTCCAGCCGCTCAAGTCCCGGGAGATCACGCCAGAATTCCTCCATCGCACGATCCACGCGCTGAAGCGCTGGAACTACGACATCGTCGGGATCGACGAGGCGTGTCGGCGCGCCGTGACGTTGCCCGAGCGGCGGCGCTTTGCCTGCCTGACTTTCGATGGCGGCACCAAGGATTTCATCAGACATGCCTATCCCGTGCTGGCCGGGCACGGCGTTCCCTTCACTCTGTACCTGCCGACCGCCTTTCCCGACGGCGTCGGTGAGGCCTGGTGGCTGGCGCTCAAGGACGTCATCGCACGGGAGGCCCGCATCAGCCTGATGATCGAGGGCAGGGAGCAGCACTTTCTGGTCCCGAAGGCGTCCGACAAATACGAGCTGTTCGACGTTCTGTTTAGCTGGATGCGCAAGCTGGCGCCGCCGGACCTGTCGTTTGCGATCAACGATCTCGCCAAACGCTATTCGGTCGACCTCGCGCAATTGTCGCGCGGGATGTCGCTGGATTGGGAGGATCTGGCGAAGCTGGCCGCGGATCCGAAGGTGACGTTCGGCTGCGCCACCGTGAACTATCCGGCGCTGTCGAACCTCAGGGAGTCAGACGCGCGGCGCGAAATGGCGATGGGGAAGGCGGTGGCGGAGACTGCGTTCCGGCGCGACGTCAGGCATTTCGCCTTTCCCTTCGGCGACCGTGAGTCGTTTCGTCGCCAACACGTGGTGATGGCGGAGGAGGCCGGCTTTGCCAGTGCCGTGTCGTCGTTGCCTGGAATCGTCGAGGCGCAGGGACGCACCAATCTTTACGCGTTGCCGCGCATTTCCTGGGACGGGCGGGTGCGCTCGTTGCGGATGATGCGGGTGCTGCTGTCGGGCGTCATGTTCGCGCCGGTGCAGCCGACGCGCACTGCGCGGGACTGAGTCCCGATCTATCGTGCGGTGCTATTCTCGACCAGCCAACATATAAAAAAAATAGCTGGGCACATTTTGTGCATCGTTTTCGCCATGGGGCGGAACGGGGCGGAAGTGCAATGACCGAGGAGGGCCGGCCGACGACGGGTTCGGACGCCGTCCCGCGCGTGGCGTCGTTCCACCACCCGGCCAGCCCCGGCCCGGATCGTGCGAGCCGCGCGGCCCGGCCGAGGCCGCGCCAGATCCGCCGCGTGCACAACCCACGCATGGCCGGGCTATTCGACTCGCCGGTGCGCAACATCATCGCGGTCATCGCCTACACGCTTCTGGTGATGGCGATCGCCACCGGCGCCTACATGCGCGTTGGCTGGAGCTTTCGCGACGCCATCTACATGGTGGTCGTGACCGTCTACACCGTCGGTTACAACGAAGTGCGGCCGATCAACACGCCGGCGCTCAACGTCATCACCATCGGCCTGATCGTGTTCGGCTGCACCGGGATCATCTTCCTCACCGGCGCGCTGGTGCAACTGATCACCCAAAGCCAGATCAACCGAACCATAGGTCTGAAGCGCATGAACTCGCAAATCGACGACCTCAAGGACCACGTCATCGTCTGCGGTTTCGGGCGGCTCGGTGCCGTACTGGCGCGCTCGCTGCGGGCCTCCAGCGCCGGCTTCGTGCTGATCGAGGAGGGCGAGGCGCGCGCGGCGGAGGCCCGTGCGCAGGGCTACCTCTGCATCCACGGTGACGCCTCGTCCGAGACGGTGCTGCAGGCCGCCGGCGTGATGCGGGCCGCGGCGCTCGCCACCGTGCTCTCCAACGACGCGGTCAACGTCTTCATCACGCTGAGCGCGCGGGCACTCAACCAGAACCTGTCAATCGTGGCACGCGGCGAACGCGCCTCCACCGAGAGCAAACTGCTGCAGGCCGGCGCCGACAAGGTGGTGTTGCCGACCCAGATCGGCGCGGAGCGCATTGCCGAGGTGATCCTGCACGAGGAATCGGCGCGCTTCATCGAGGGGCTGGAGCGTTCGCAGGGCTTTCAGCGCACGCTGCACAATTTCGGCATCGAGCTGGAAATGGTCACCGCCGCGCCGCAGAGTGCCGCGGTGCGGATGACGGTTGCGGCGCTGGAGCGCCAGGCCAAGGGCGCGTTCTTCATCGTCCAGATCAACCGCCCCGACGGCGACGTGTTTACCGCGCCGCCGGACACCACCATCATCAACGAGGGCGACGGCGTCGTTCTGATCGGCCGACCCAACCGCGCGGCGCTCTTGACCTCGCTTTTCGAGTCGCGGGTGCGCGGTACGCGCGGGTGACGGCGGCGATCAGTTTGGGGCGCGGTCGGGCCGCAACATCCAGGATATGATCGGCATTGCCGGCAGTACCCAGCCGAGCCCGGCGACAACGTAGAAGATCGCCTGCAGCAGTCCAGAATTGGCGAGCCATGGCGTCTGCGCAATCGTCATGCCGAACAGCGACCACACCACGACCAGGATGAGGAGGGCGATGGTTCCGAGCAGTTTGCGGGTACGTATGGTCATGGCGGATGTGTGTAACTCGTGATCTCGGTGGTGCTTGCGCGGTCGGCGCGGCGGACTATAAGGGTCCCGAAAATCCAATCAAGTCAGGGCGAAATGGCCGGTATGTCCGCAAAGCCACCGCAGCTCCGCGCCGTCAGGATATGGCTGTTCTCGGTCGCGGCGCTGATCGCGTTGATGGTGCTGGTCGGCGGCGCCACGCGGCTGACCGAGTCGGGCCTCTCGATCGTCGAATGGAAGCCGGTCAGCGGCTCGCTGCCGCCGCTGACGGACGCGCAATGGACGCAGGCGTTCGAGGGCTACAAGACCATTCCGCAATATCGCGAGCTCAACGCCGGGATGACGCTTCCGGAGTTCAAGACGATCTTCTGGTGGGAGTGGAGCCACCGGCTGCTCGGCCGGGTGATTGGCGCCGCCTATCTGCTGCCGTTCCTGTATTTCCTGTGGCGTGGCGCGGTGAGGGGCGAATTGAAGCGGCGGCTGTGGCTGATCTTCGGGCTCGGCGCGCTGCAGGGCGCCGTCGGCTGGTGGATGGTCGCATCAGGCCTGTCGCAGCGCGTCGAGGTGTCGCAGTATCGGCTCGCGACCCATCTGGTGCTGGCGCTGCTGATCTTCGCCGCCATCGTCTGGACGCTGCGCCGGCTGACGGAGCGCGCGCCCGCGATCGCTTCTATCAGGTTGAGGATCACCAGCGCCGTGCTGCTCGTGCTCACCTTCGTGCAGCTCTATTTCGGCGCGCTGGTCGCAGGCCTGCGTGCGGGCAGGGTCTACAATACCTGGCCCGAAATCGACGGCGCGTTGGTTCCGTCGGCCGACCGTCTCTGGTTCGAGACGCCGTGGTGGCGCAATCTGTTTGACAACACGCTGACCGTCCAGTTCGAGCATCGCATGACCGCCTATCTGCTGTTCGCGCTCGCAATCGCGCATGCCATCGACGCTGTCCGGTCGCGCGCAGGAGGCGGCGTGATCGCGGGCGCCTGGTGGCTGGTCGCCGCCATCACGGTGCAGGCGACGCTCGGCATCCTGACGCTGCTGCATCAGGTGCCGATCGATCTGGCGTTGACGCACCAGGCGGTGGCCATCGTCGTGCTGACGTTCGCGGTGCTGCAGGTGGAGCGGCTCGGTGCGCGCCGGACCGAGCGGGAACAGCCGAAGCTCGTTCCCGTCGGCCAGCCCGGCTGATCCGCTACGACAGGTAATCCAGCCCGATATCGAGCGCGGCCGAGCTGTGCGTCACCCAGCCGACCGAGATCAGGTCGACGCCGGTCGCAGCAATCGCTGCCGCGGTCGCTGCGGTGATCCGGCCGGAGGCCTCGGTGATCGCCTTGCCGCGCGCCATCTCGACCGCCTGCGTGAGCTGCTCGGTCGTCATATTGTCGAGCAGGACGGCGTCGACGCCAAGCGTCAGCACCTCTTCGAGCTGCGACAATGTATCGACCTCGACCTCGATCTTCACAAGATGGCCGGTGTTCGCCTTGGCCCGCTCGACCGCCGTGCGGATGCCGCCGGCGAGTGCGATGTGGTTGTCCTTGATCAGCACCGCATCGTCGAGCCCGAAGCGGTGATTGCCGCCGCCGCCGGCGCGAACCGCATACTTTTCGAGCGCGCGCAATCCCGGTATGGTCTTGCGGGTGCAGACGATCTGCGCGCGCGTACCTTTGACGGCCTTGACGAGGGTCGCGGTCGCCGTCGCGACGCCGCTGAGATGGCAGAGAAAATTGAGCGCGGTGCGCTCCGCGGTCAGCAGGCTGCGCGCCGGGCCATCGATGATCGCGATGACCTGGTCGGGCTCGACCGCGCTGCCGTCGGGGCGTTCGGCGCGAAGCTCGATTGCCGGCGACACCATCTGAAAGGCAGAGCACGCGACGTCGAGCCCGGCGACAATGCCGGGCTGACGCGCCCGCATCACCAAGCGGGCCTGCTGGTTGGCAGGCACGATCGCGTCGGCGGTGATATCACCGGCGCGGCCGAGATCCTCGCGGAGCGCAGTCTGCACGATCGGCTCATAGATTAGCGGCAGCAGGGGATTGAGGGTCATGATTTGGCACTCCTGACGGATGGCGCGGATTCGACGATGTCGCGCGCGGCAGCGAGCGCGTCGGTGCGGGTGAAGGATGACGGCACGGCCGACGGAGCGGTGTCCGGGAAATCGGTGCGGAAATGGCCGCCGCGGCTTTCCTCGCGCCTGACTGCGGCAACGGCGATCATCAGGCCGACCAATGCCGCATCGGATGTCGCACCCTGGCCGCGCGCGAGCGGATAGAGCCCGCGGATCGTACGTTCGATCCCGTCCCGATCGCGCAACACGCCGAGCCCCAGGGCGAGGATCGGACGCACATACGCGGGATCGGCAGCCGGCGGAATTGTCTCGGCGGGCGGCATCGCCGGCGTGCCCGCGCGCGTGCCGGCGACGCTTGCTGCGACCCATTGCGCGCAGACGATCGCCTCCATCAATGAATTGCTCGCCAGCCGGTTGGCGCCATGCAGCCCGGTGCGCGCCGCTTCGCCGCAGGCCCACAATCCCTGCACCGTGCTGCGTCCTTCGCCGTCCACGGCGATACCGCCCATGTGATAGTGGACCGCCGGCCGGATCGGGATCGGATCATGAGCGGGATCGATACCGGCCATCTTGCAGAACGCGCTGATCACGGGATAGCGCCGTGCGAAATCCGCGCCCGGATTCTTGCGCGCATCGAGGAAGGTGCGATGTCCGTCGGCGCGGTGGCGCCACACCGCGCGCGCAACGATGTCGCGGGCGGCGAGCTCGGCGCCAGGCTGATCCGCCATGAAGCGGTGTCCAGTCTCGTCGATCAACGTCGCACCGTCGCCGCGGATCGCCTCGGTCAGCAGCGGCATCGGCCGCGATGGCCCGTCGAACGCGGTCGGATGAAACTGGACGAATTCGAGATCAGAGAGTTTTGCGCCGGCATGTGCGGCGAGCGCGAGTCCCTGGCCGAAACATCCGCCCGGATTGGTGCTGTCGGCGAACAGTCCACCGATTCCGCCGGTCGCGATCACGACGCGGTTGCTGACGATTGTCAGCGCGCCGCGGTCGCTCGCCGCCAGCACGCCCCTGACTGCGTTGTCCTCGACCAGAAGCCTCCGCGCCTCGACGCCTTCAAGCAGGGTGATCGATGGCGTGCGCCGGACCTCGGCGATCAACGCGCGCATAATCTCGCGCCCGGTGCCGTCACCGGTGGCGTGCACGATGCGGTTGCGGCCATGCGCGGCCTCCAACCCGAGGCGCCAGCCGCCGTCGGGCCGGCGGTCGAAGGCGACGCCAAGCTTGGCGAGGCGCTCGACGGCGCCGGGCGCGCCATGGACGATCCGGCTTGCGGCGGCCTCATCACAAAGGCCTGCACCGGCCGCTATCGTGTCAGTGAGATGGAGGGTGGGCGCGTCGTCTGCGCCGACAGCAGCGGCAAGGCCGCCCTGCGCCCACATGCTGGAGGCCTCTGCGCCCAGCGGCGACTTCGACAGCAGCACGACCGGCTCAGGCGCGAGTGCGAGTGCGGTCATCAGCCCGGCGGCGCCGCCACCGATGATGACGGGATGGCCGATCAGATCGGACATATCAGTGCTCATATCGCCAGCATCCTTTCGACGGAACGTCGCGCGCGGTCGGCGATCGTGGGGTCGATCGTGACTTCGTGCTGATTGGTTTCCAGCGCGTGACGGATGTTCTTCAGCGTGATCCGCTTCATGTGCGGACAGAGATTGCAGGGGCGGACGAAGTCGATATCGGGATGCAGGGCGGCGATATTGTCGCTCATCGAGCATTCCGTCAGCAGCACGACGCGCGGCGGGCGTTTGGTCTCCACGAACGACTGCATTGCGGCGGTCGAGCCCGAATAGTCCGCTTCCGCCACGACCTCGGGCGGGCACTCCGGATGCGCTAGGATGGTGATCCCAGGATGATTCTCGCGGAGCTGGCGGACGTCGTCTGCGGTGAAGAGCTCATGCACCTCGCAATGGCCCTTCCAGGCGATGATTTTCGTCGTCGTCTGCTTGGCGATGTTCTGCGCCAGATATTCATCGGGCAGCATGATGACGCGCTCGACGCCGAGCGATTCCACGACCTTGAGCGCATTGCCCGAGGTGCAGCAAATGTCGGACTCGGCCTTCACCGCGGTCGACGTGTTGACATAGGCGATCACGGGCGCGTCCGGATAGCGCGCGCGCATCAGCTGCACGTCCTGCGCCGTGATGGAATCCGCAAGCGAGCAACCGGCCCTGAGATCGGGGATCAGCACGGTCTTGGCCGGATTCAACAGTTTGGCCGTCTCGGCCATGAAGTGCACGCCGGCGAGCACGATGACATCGGCATCGACCTTGGTGGCTTCGCGCGCCAGCAGCAGGCTGTCGCCGACGATGTCGGCAACGCCGTGGAAGATCTCCGGCGTCTGGTAATTATGCGCCAGCACCACCGCGTTGCGGCGGCGCTTCAGCGCGAGGATCGCGTCGACATCCTCGGCGAAGGTCGCCCATTCGAACGGCGGGATGACGCGTTTGACCCGCTCATAGAGCGGCGCGGTGCGGGCGAGCAGTGCGGTATCGAGGGAGGCCATTTATACTCTCCTTGAGCATAAGATGGCTTATACTTAGCCTGAGCATAAGGTCTGTCAAGTGCGCGAAAGCGGGAGCTTGGTGCCGATGACGGCTCGTTCGGCCAGCACGGCGTGGCGGAACCGGAACAGCTTGGCCGGCCGCCCGACGGTATCAGCGGCGATTGCGCCAGTTTCTTCAACGAGTTCCTGCTGCTCGATCAGGCGGCGGAAGTTCTGCTTGTGGACCAGCCGGCCTGCAAGCGCCTCAACACTGCGTTGCAGCTGCAGCAGGGTGAACTCGGCCGGCAGGAGCTCGAACACCACCGGACGGTATTTGATCTTGGCGCGCAGCCGCGCGATTCCAGTGGCGAGAATGCGGCGATGATCGGAGGTCATCGGCTTGCCCGGCACGATCGATGCCCCGCGGCCATTCTCCCGTCCGGCTTCCGGGATCAGCGCCGCCTCGTAGAGCAGCTCGTAGCGCTGCAGCACCAGTTCCTCGTTCCAGTCGCGGTCTTCAAGGCCGAAGGTGATGGAGCAGCGCTGCCATCGCTCGCGCTGCAGCGCTGGCGACGGCGCCGATTTCGCCCACGCCTTCAGCTTCGGCGCCAGCATTTTGGCGAGGAACGCCGGTGCGCCGGCGCGATGATCCTCCCAGGGGAAATAGTCGTACCAGCCGGTCCAATGCGCCTCAAAACCTTCGCCGACCCTGTCCTCCCGCGTGAGACCGAGATAGCTGATCGAGATGCTGTGCGGGGTCTTGGCGTTGCCGGACCGGCCGCGGTCGGCGAAGGTGTACAACTGCTCGACATAGCCGAGCGGGTGGCCGGTCTGTGCCTCGACCCAGGCCCGCAAGGCGGTCTGCAGCGAGCGGTGGGCGAACTCGAACGGGCCGCTCGGCAGCGCCGATCCGCCTGCGATGGTCATGATCTTCGGCGTGCCGTCGGTGACGGCGACCAGCACCGCGACGAGGTCGGCGGTCACAGCGTTCCCGGATGCGGAGGTGCCAGTTTTCTGCGGCGATCTTGCCACGCGATCGTCCCGCGCTAGCAGTAGCCGTAGATGCCGCAGGCGTAGGGTAGGCGATCCCAGTAATCCACATAGGCGCCGCCGTAGTAGGGGCCCCCGTAGCTGTAGGAATGGCGGTTGCCGTAATAGCCGGGCAGCGAGGACGATCCCGGCAACAGCGGTTCACCGGGCGCGATTACGACGACAGGCCTCGAGTTGAGCGGGATCACTTCCGGTTCGACGATCACGAGCTGGCGTCCGCGCCGCACATAGGTCGGCGGCGCAACCGTGGTGCGATAGCCGTAGTGCGCATGGGGCAGGCCGGGCGGAAGTTGCCGCGCGGCGCGTTTGGTCGCGACAATGCTATCGGCGGCGTCGGCGGGCGCTATCGCTGATAGCGTGACCGCGAGCGGCAATATCCAGCGCAGCATCAATGCTCTCCCGAATCATCTGGAGCCAATCAATGCCACTTTATGCCGGAATCGGCGTTAACGAGAGGCTTGCCGTTTCCCGCAAAGTCGCCGGAGCGGTGCTGGGCACCGCCCCGGAATTGGGAGACGATCAGGCGTTCAGGGCCTGGTCGAGGTCGGCGAACAGGTCTTCCTTGTCCTCGATGCCGATCGAGAGCCGCACCACGTCGGGCGCCGCGCCGGATTTCACCTTGGCGTCGTCGTCGAGCTGGCTGTGGGTAGTGGAGGCCGGGTGGATCACCAGCGATCGGGTGTCGCCGACATTGGCCAGATGCGAAAACAGCTTCAGGTTCGACACCAGATTGACGCCGGCCTCGTAGCCGCCCTTCAGGCTGAAGGTGAACACCGCGCCGGCGCCCTTCGGCGCATATTTGCGCTGCAGATTGTTGTACTTGTCGCCGGGCAGGCCCGCATAATTCACCGCCGAAACCTTGGCATGGCCGGAGAGGAATTCCGCCACCGCCTTGGCATTGTCGCAGTGCTTCTGCATGCGCAGCGGCAGCGTCTCGATGCCGGTCAGGATCATGAAGGCGTTGAACGGCGACAGCGCCGGGCCGAGGTCGCGCAGGCCGAGCACGCGGCAGGCGATCGCGAAGGCGAAATTGCCGAAGGTCTCCTGGAGCTTGATGCCGTGATATTCCGGCCGCGGCTCGCTCAGGACAGGATATTTGTTGTCCTTCGCCCAATCGAAGGTGCCGGCATCGACGATGATGCCGCCGAGCGAGTTGCCGTGACCGCCCAAAAACTTGGTCAGCGAGTGCACGACGATGTCGGCGCCGTGGTCGATCGGCTTGATCAGATAGGGCGAGGCCAGCGTGTTGTCGACGATCAGCGGCACGCCGGCCTTGCGTGCGACAGCTGCGATCGCTTCGATGTCGGTGATGCTGCCGGAGGGATTGGCGATCGACTCGATGAAGATCGCCTTGGTGTGCGGCGTCACCGCGCGCTCGAAGCTTGCGATGTCGTCGGGATCGGCCCAGGCCACGTTCCAGCCGAACGCCTTGAAGGCGTGGGTGAACTGGTTGATCGAGCCGCCATAGAGCTTGCGTGCCGCGATGATCTCGTCGCCGGGCCGCATCAGCTGCTGCAGCACCACGAGCTGCGCCGCGTGACCCGAGGCGACCGCGAGCGCCGCGGTGCCGCCTTCGAGCGCGGCGACGCGCTCCTCGAGCACCGCATTGGTCGGGTTGCCGATGCGGGTATAGATGTTGCCGAACGCCTGCAGGCCGAACAGCGAGGCGGCATGGTCGGCGTCGTTGAAGACGAATGACGTGGTCTGGTAGATCGGCGTCGCCCGCGCGCCGGTGGTGGGATCAGGCTGCGCGCCGGCGTGGACGGCGAGGGTGGAAAATCCCGGAACGCGATCGGTCATTCTTTGTGTCCTGTTGTGGCCTGGTCGAAAACGCCGGGCATGCTGATGGCGGCGATGTCTGCCGTCAAGGCAGGTTGGCGAGCGTGCTTCGCTATACCATTTGCACGCGACGATTATTCCGCTGATGCGTCAGGTCGTCTCTGTCCTGTTTTTTGCAGCGCGGTCGGAGGCCGCAGTCTGGCCGCCGCCAAAACTCGTGCGGTTGAGCGACAGCCGCATGCCCTGCGTCGGAACCGGTGCGCGCTTGGAACTCAGCGTGCGCGAGTTGACGCCCATCCAGGAGATCTCCGACGACAGCCGGCCATATTCGATCTTCGGGCAGCGGTTCATCACGACCTTGAGGCCCGCGGCTTCCGCCTTCTCGGCGGCGGCATCGTCGCGCGCGCCGAGTTGCATCCAGATCACCTTCGGCGGCGGCGACAATCTCAGCGCTTCTTCGACCACCGGCATGATGTGGCTCGAATTGCGGAAGATATCGATCATGTCGATCGGGCGGTCGATGTCGGCGAGCGAGGCCACGAACGGTTTGCCCATCAGCGCCTTGCCGACATGGCCGGGGTTGACCGGGATCATGTCATAGCCGCGCTGCGCCAGGTATTTGAACGCAAAATAGCTCGGCCGCACATTGACCGGCGAGGCACCGACCATCGCGATCGACTTCACGCCGTTGAGGATGCTGCGGATGTAATCGTCGTCGTAGGCGTCGTGGTTCATTTTTCTTCCGGTTTGTCATTCCGGGATGGTGCGTTAGCACCAGACCCGGAATCTCGAGATTCCAGGTTCTCGCTTCGCGAGCCCCGGAATGACGCCCAAAGGGGGCGTCACTTGTCCTGCCATTTCGGCTCGCGCTTTTCGATGAAGGCGCCGATGCCTTCTTCGGCGTCGCGCGCCATCATGTTCTCGGTCATGACCTCGGCGGCATAGCGATAGGCGTCCGCGAGGCTCATCTCGGCCTGGCGGTAGAACGCCTCCTTGCCGAGCTTGACGGTGTAGGCCGATTTCAGCGCGACCTGTTGCGCCAGCGCGATCGCGGCTTCGCGTTCGGTGCCTGCGGGCACCACGCGATTGATCAGCCCGATGCTTTGCGCGGTGGCAGCCGAGATCGGCTCGCCGGTGAGCAGCATCTCCATCGCCTGCTTGCGCGGCACGTTGCGCGAGAGTGCCACCATCGGCGTCGAGCAGAACAGGCCGATGTCAACGCCCGGCGTCGCGAACGTCGCGGTCTCGGAGGCGACAGCAAGATCGCAGCTTGCGACGAGCTGGCAGCCGGCCGCGGTGGCAATGCCCTGGACCGCAGCGACCACCGGCTTCGGCAGCTGCACGACAGCCTGCATCATCGTGCTGCACGCAGTCATGATCTCTGCGAAATAGGCACGGCCGCGATCGGGATCGGTGCGGCGCGCGGTCAACTCTTTCATGTCATGGCCGGCGGAGAAGGCAGGGCCATTGGCGGCGATCACGACGCCACGGATCGACTTGTCGCCAGCGATGTCCTTCAGCGCAGCGTGCAACTCGCCGATCAGCCCTTCAGACAGGCTGTTGCGCGCGGCGGGGCGATTGAGCGTCAGTACCGCAATACTGCCCACGGTCTCGCGCAGCAGGATCGGGGTTTGTGGCGCTGGCGCGCGGGCGGCTTGGGCGGACATGGTTAAATTCCACTAGGGTCTATATGACAACTTAATGTAACAGGCAGGCTGAAGCGAGGGCAGGGGCGGCATGGCAATTGCGAAAATGAGCGTGGCCGAACTGGAGGAGTTCCTGCGCAGGGAATTTCCGCAGGCGTTCGCCAGTGACGATATCAGGATCGAAAGTGCCGACGGCGAAACCTGTTTGCTGCGCCAGCGCTTCAACGAGCGCATGTTGCGGCCGGGCGGCACGGTATCTGGACCCACGTTGATGGGGCTGGCCGACTTCGCGATGTACGTGGTGCTGCTGTCGGCGATCGGCCCGATCGGCCTCGCCGTGACAACCAATCTCAACATCAATTTCCTGCGCAAGGGCCTGCCGGGGCAGGATGTGCTCGCGGTGGCGAAGCTGCTCAAGCTCGGCAAGCGGCTTGCGGTCGGTGAGGTCAACCTGTTATCCGGCACGTCGCCCGATCCGATTGCCCATGTCACGGCGACCTATTCCATTCCAAATACATGAGCTTTTTCACGGTATTATTGCACCATATTTGTAAGCCATTGAATTGGCTTGGCTAATTCTGAAGATGAAGCGTTGACGTGCGCGCGCGGCTTCTCTAGACATCCGCCCAGTTCGGCGCATACGGCGCCGATTTCTTTTTTCACGGATCCCAACATGAGCACGTTCTCGGCCAAGCCCGCCGATGTGACGAAGAAGTGGGTGCTGATCGACGCCAAGGGTCTGGTCGTCGGCCGTCTCGCCACTCTCGTCGCCATGCGTCTGCGCGGCAAACACCTGCCCACCTACACCCCGCATGTCGATTGCGGCGACAACGTCATCATCGTCAACGCCGCCCATGTGGTGCTGACCGGTCGCAAGCGCGAGCAGAAGGTGTACTACAAGCACACCGGCTTCATCGGTGGCATCAAGGAGCGCACCGCGAAGCAGATCCTCGAGGGTCGCTTCCCCGAGCGCGTCGTCGAAAAGGCGATCGAGCGCATGATCCCGCGCGGCCCGCTCGGCCGCATGCAGATGGGCAATCTGCGCGTCTATCCCGGCGCCGAGCATCCGCATGAAGCGCAGACCCCCGAGAAGGTCGATATCGCTTCCCTGAACCGCAAGAATACGAGGGCCGCATAAATGTCCGATACGTTGCAGTCCCTCGATCAGCTTTCGCAGGTCAAGCCGGTGGCTCCCGAAGCGCCGAAGTACGTCAAGAAGGTCGACAAGCTCAACCGCGCCTACGCCACCGGCAAGCGCAAGGACGCGGTCGCCCGCGTCTGGATCAAGCCGGGCGCCGGCAAGATCTCCGTCAACACCCGCGACGTCGAAATCTACTTCGCCCGTCCGGTGCTGCGCATGATGATCCAGCAGCCGCTGGTCGCAGCCGCGCGCAACGGCCAGTACGACGTGATCTGCACTGTCGCCGGCGGCGGTCTCTCCGGCCAGGCCGGTGCTGTCAGACACGGCATCTCGAAGGCGCTGACCGCCTTCGAACCTGAACTGCGCGGCGTGCTCAAGAAGGGCGGTTTCCTGACCCGCGACTCCCGCGTGGTCGAGCGCAAGAAGTACGGCAAGGCCAAGGCGCGCAAGTCGTTCCAGTTCTCGAAGCGCTAATTCGAGTCCTAAAATTCGCGGCAATTGCCGCAAACATCGATCGGAAGAGGGCGCTGCGAAGCGCCCTTTTTCTTTGGCGTTTAGAACTGAATTAACGCAGTTTTTCTTGAAAACTTGCGTATGCGTGCAAACGAAATTGGAACTCGGACCTTCTAGCCTGTGCATCAGCAGTAGCGCTGCATCATCATTTAAGAATTGCGCCTGCGGACGTTGCATCACACTGGCTGGGGTCAGATCATGTCGTTCGACACGTCGACGCTTTATTTGTTCGCCACCATGGTCGCGGGCATGCTCGGCGCCATGCTGATGTTCTTCGGCAGGCAGGAGAATATCCCCGCGTTGAAATGGTGGGGCACCGCCTATCTGCTCGGCGCCGCCTCGGTTGCGCTGTGCACGGTCGGCGGCTCCGCGCTCGGCACGCCGATCTTGCTGGCGCTGAACGCGGTCGGCTTTGCCGCATGCGGCATGGTCTGGAACGCCTCGCGCGTGTTTCACGGCCGCAAGCCCAATTTGCCGGGCCTGATGCTCGGCCCGATCGCCTGGATCGGGGCCGTGACGACGGTGGAGGATTCCGCAACCCGCCTGACGATCGGGGCTGCGATCGTCGCGATCTACGCCGCGCTGACTGCCGCCGAATTGTGGAACGAGCGCCGCCGCGCGATGCAAAAGCGCTGGCCCGCGATCGTCGTGCCGGTCGCGCATGGCTGCGTGTTGATGCTGCCCATTTTGCTCGGCGACCTCTTGCGGGGGAACGAGGAGAATTTCGCCACCAGCTTCTGGGTCACGTTGTTCTCGGTCGAGCTCGTGTTGTATGCGATCGGAACCGTGTTCGTGATCTTCATGATGGTGTCGGACCGCGCGGTGGCCGTGCACAAGACGGCCGCGTCGATCGACCCGCTGAGCGGCATGCTCAACCGGCGCGGCTTCTCGGAAGCCTGCACGCGGGTGATCGAGCGCGAGGCCAATGCCGGTCGTCCGGTCACGGCGATGATCTTCGACATCGACCATTTCAAGTCGATCAACGACCGCTTCGGTCATCCCGCCGGCGACGAGATCCTGAAGCTGTTCGCCGCCGTCGTGGTCAACAATCTCCGCATCAGCGATCTCTCCGGTCGCATCGGCGGTGAGGAATTCGCAGCACTTTTGCCGTGTTCGCTGGACGAGGGCGTTCTGGTCGCCGAGCGCGTGCGCGAGGCCTTTGAGACCAGCGGCATTACCTGCGATGAAGGTGCGGTCGACACCACCGTCAGCATCGGCGTCGCCGGTGGGCCGGCCGGGACCGAGCTGGAGGTGCTGCTCGCTTCGGCCGATACCGCGCTGTACCAGGCCAAGCGCAGCGGCCGCAATCGGGTCGAGGCGGCCGAAGAGCTGCCGCTGTCGCTGGAGAACTGGCGGCGCAAGACCGCAGGCCTGCCTGCGTCGGCGCGCCACAAGCCCGCGACCGTCCAATGACGAATGATGGTAATCATTGATTAACCATCCGGCTCCATCCTTGAGGGCATGGAGTCGATACGTACACGAAACCCGCAGGCAGCCCTGATGTCGCTCGAAGCCGACGCTGCTTCGACGCGTGGCGGATTCGCTTGCATGTTCTCGAACTCGCATGAATACGAGACGGCGCTGATCGCCGAACGCCGCGCGCAGGGCCGCTACAGCCAGCCGACGCGCCGCTGGCCGATGCTGTTGCTGATTGGCGCCATGCTGGTGGTTTTTGTCACCGGGCTGATGTTCGGCTGAACATCGGCGAGATCTGGCCGACCAAGACTTGGTCGATACGGGCGCCCACGAAGGCGCCTTTTTCTTTTTGGCCGGCTGGGCTAGAGACAGGCCTTCCCAGAGAGAGGCCAACGCCCAATGATCACGGAAATCGCACTCATCGACGTCAAGCCCGGCAGCGAGGCGGATTTTGAAGCAGCGGTGGCAAAGGCGCGTCCGCTGTTCCTGCGCGCCAAGGGCGGCAAGGGATTTGAACTGCACCGCTCGATCGAGAAGCCATCACGCTATCGGCTGTTGGCGAAGTGGGAGACGGTGGAGAACCACACCGTCGATTTCCGCGGCTCGGAGGATTTCGCCACTTGGCGCGCGCTGGTCGGCCCTTACTTCGCGGCGCCCCCTGAGGTCGAGCACACCGAGACCGTGCTCACTGCCTGAGACAATCTTACGCGGCTTGCGCAGGTGAGGCGTCCTCCGCCTTGAAGTGGTCGATCATCACCTTGGCGATCGCCATCAGCGGCAGCGCCAGCGCCAGTCCCCAGATGCCGAACACGACGCCGAGCAGGATCTGGAACGCAAACAGCGTGGCGGGGGGGATGTCGAGCGCCTGACGTTGGATGATCGGCGTCAGCACGTAGCTTTCCATCGCGTGCACACCGAGGAACAGGATGAAGGCGGACAGCGCCGCAATCCAACCGGTGGCGAGGCTCGCCAGCACCACGATGACCCCGCCGAGGATCGCGCCGACCGTCGGAATGAAAGCCAGCAGGCCGGCCTGGATGCCGAGGATGAACGAGCTCGGGATGCCGATGATGGCCAGCCCAATCCAGGTGACGAGGAACACCGCCACCATCGTGATGATCTGCGCGATCAGCCAGCGCTCGAGCGTCTCGCCGATGCGGTCGACGATCGCGGTCGCCTCGTTGCGGTACTTGGCCGGTGCGATGAACAGCAACCCCGCGCGGTAGATGCCGGGCTGCGCCGCGAAGGCGAGTCCGAGGAACAGCACGATGAAGAAGTTGCCGACCACGCTGACGGTACCGAGCAGCACCTTCAGCGTCTGGCTGATGATCGCGCCGCCGCTGGAGGCGAGCGCACCGGCGCTCGGCAGGTTACGGGCCGGGGTCGCGGCGGGCGCAGTCGTCGCCGCGGCAGTTCCTTCCGGCTTCGCTTCGCCGACCACATTGGCGAAATCGAGATAGCTGGTGTCGACGCCGTGCTGTTCGAGGAAATTCTTCACGCTACCGAGCTGCGACTTGATGGTGTTGCTGAGCACCGTCGCCTGTTCCGCGATGGTGGTGCCGCCGAGGAAGACGATCCCGGACAGCAGCCCAGCCAGCGCGAGGCAGACGATCGCGAGCCGCAACGCGTGCGGCAATTTGACGAGGTGGCCGAGCAGGCTGCTCATCGCGTTCAGGCCGACGCCGAGCAGCACGCCGGAAAACAGCAGGAACAGCGTCGCGGCGAAATTCCAGGTGAACAGCAACAGCGCCGCGAACAGCACGGCGCCGATGCCACCGACGGCGATCGCCCACGCCATATCGTTGCGGGCCTGCAGGCGATTGTCAGCCGAATCAGTCACGGGTGATTCCCTCTCTCGCGGCGGTGTCCAAGGCAGTCTTTGGCGAAAACCCGGCGGGGATCAAGCTACCGGCTGGGTTTGACGCCGACGGATTGCTGCACCGGGCGAGCAGGCCGTGCCGAGGCCGCTGCCGGCCCGGCCAAGGCCGGGAGGGAGCCGGCTGGACCCGGTTTTGTGCAGGGCTGCAAGTTGTGCTGTGCAGATATAGACAGTTGATCCGGCGGGAACTCGAAGGCATGATCGTCTCCGAAACATGGCAAACGTAGAAAATCATTGCGCGAGACTTGAATAATGAGACGGCCCGTGGTCGGCGTGATCGGAAACGCCCATCGCCTTGAAAATCGTTTCACGGTCCAGATGGTCGGAGAGCGCAACCTTCGCGCTGTTGCCGAAATCTCGGGTGCAGTGCCGCTGATGTTTGCGGGAACTCCTGAGATCACCGACGTCGCCGCCTTGCTCGACGTGGTCGACGGCGTGGTGCTGACCGGGGCGCGCGCCAATGTGCATCCGACGCGCTTCAATACCGAGCCTTGCGCCGCCCACGAGCCTTACGATTTGCACCGCGACGATGTCGCGCTGGCGCTGTCGGAGGCCTGCGTCGCGCGCGGTGTCCCGATCTTCGGCATCTGCCGCGGCCTGCAGGAGATGAACGTCGCGTTCGGCGGTTCGCTGCATCCGGAGATCCGCGAGATCCCCGGCCGCATCAACCACCGCATGCCGCGGCTCGAGAATGGCGAGATCCATCCCGATCCCACGGTCGTGTTCGCCGATCGTCACGACGTCACGCTAACGCCGGGCGGCGCATTCGCAACCATCCTCGGACGCGAGTCCATCCGGGTCAATTCGCTGCACGGGCAGGGCATCCTCGAGCCCGGCAAGCGCGTCGTGATCGAGGGCATCGCCGAGGATGGCACCATCGAGGCGATCCGCATCGCCGACGCGCCCACCTTCGCGCTCGGCGTGCAGTGGCACGCCGAATACGACCCGCAACGCAACCCGATCAACCGCGCGCTGTTCGAGGCGTTCGGCAACGCGCTGCGCGAGCGGCGACGGGCGGCGTAGGGTTGCCGCAGCGGTAGTGTCATCGCCCGGCTCGACCGGGCGACCCAGTATTCCAGAGACAGTCGTGCTTGAGATGAGGGGGCGCGGCGTACTGGCGCCGTCGGGCAACTCAGTGATTGCCCCACCAAGGTTGGTTTGCCTCTCGGACAGCTCTTGCATGATTTGCGGCAAAACCACGTCCGAGCCTTCAGACGGAACTGCCACGCACCTCACGCAACGGTGTTGGAATGAAACGCCAGGACGATCCGTCATGGGATGTGAACTCATGAACTCGCCAGAGAGGCCAAACCTCTTTGGCACGTTGCATCCCATCAGGAGAAGTCCAATGACGACAATCAAGTTCTTGCTGGCCGGATTGATCGCGAGCGGCCTGCTCACAATGCCTGCCGGTGCTCACGAAAACGCGACCGCCAAGCGACATGACGTGACGAGAGGCATCGCTTCCAGCGACAACTGGATTTACGGCAATGCCCGCATTCCGGCGCCGCGTGTCTTTTCCTCACCGCCCCATGACGAGGCCGGCGGCGTTTGCGACTTCGGCGACAATGCAATGATCTGCTGAAAAGCGCGCGGAGAAAATCGATTGTTCCGCTGCCCGCGAGAGATGTCGTAGGCACCAGATGCGCCCGCCGTTGCCGCCTTCGGCCGCCGGCGGGTGCAAGCGCAACTCATCCGGCTCGCACTCCCCGATGCCGCGATCCGGATCAATCGGTCCCCCGGGGCGCCCTCCGTAATTCTACGGGCGCGAAATTGGCGGAACGCCGGGCCGAACTCGGCTAAGCAACAGTAAGCGGCCGGATATTGCCCGGCGCTGACGCTCCTCGCCGATATACTGTCCTCCTATCCACTTTCCGGTGCCGCTGACAACGATGAGTTGGTCGGGATGAATTTGTCGGGCCGCCTGGCGCTCGGGATGCTGGCCCCCGTCGTCGTGATCCTGCTCGCGTTGGGCGTCGTGCATGGCGTCTCCTGGCCGCTTCTGCTGTTCGTCGCAGGCGTGGTCGCGGTGGTGCTGGCGCTCGTGGTTGCCGTGACAATCGGCAGGTCGCTGTCGAGGCCGCTCGCCCGAATGACGCGGGCAGTCGAGGGGCTGTCCCGCGGCGAGACGGTGCCGATGCCTTCAGGCGGCGGCCCCGAGATCGCATGCCTCGCAACCGCGCTCGCCGGGTTGTCGGGCCAGCTAGGCACCAGGCAGAACTTCCTGGAGAAGACCGTCGAAAGCATCCGCGATCCGGTGGTGGTGGCCGACCAGCATGGTGCGGTGGTGATCGTCAACGCCGCGGCGCGGTGCATGTTCGGCGTCGATCCCGGCTTCAACAGCCTGACCGGCATCCGCACGTTCCAGTGCTATTACGCCGATGGCGTGACCGTGATGCCGATACCGGAGACGCCGCTGGCGCGTGCGCTGCGCGGCGAGGATGTCGACGATGTCGCGCTGGTCGTGAAGCTGCGGCAACCTGATGCGGAGGTCTGCCTGGTCGCCAATGCCCGGCCGTTGCGCGACGAGGCCGGCAACCTTCGCGGCGCGGTCACGGTGCTTCATGACATCACCGCGCAGCGGCTGGCGCATCAGGCGCTGGTCCAGAGCGAGCAAATGGCGCAGGCCATCGTCAAGACCGCGCTCGATGCGTTCGTGCAGACCGATCAGGACGGGTTCGTCCTCGACTGGAGCCCGCAGGCCGAGGCGCTGACCGGGTGGACGCGATCCGAGACCGTCGGCACCCGGCTGGTGGAGTTGGTGTTTCCGGAACAGCTGCGGGAAGCGCACCGGCAACGGATCGCGCGATTCCTGCAGGAAATCGCGGCCGGGGACATGGGCATGCGGTACGAATCCGCGGCCCTGCATCGGGACGGCCACCAGTTCTTCGTCGAGGTATCGCTCAGCGGGCTGCGTCGCGGCGATGGTTACGTCATCAACGCCTTTGTCAGGGACATCACGCAGCGGCGCCTCGCCGAGGAGCAGTTGATCCAGGCGCAGAAGATGGAGTCGGTCGGGCAATTGACCGGCGGCATCGCGCATGACTTCAACAACATGCTGACCGTGATCACCGGCACGATCGAGATCCTCGCCGACGGCGTCAAGGACGACCCGCAGCTTGCCTCGATCGCCAAGCTGATCAGCGACGCCGCCGATCGCGGCGCGCAGCTCACCTCGAGCCTGTTGGCGTTCGCCCGCAAGCAGCCGCTGCAACCCACCGAGACCGACGTCAACGATCTCGTCGGCGAGGTGGTGCGGCTATTGTCGCAGACGCTGGGCTCGCAGATCGCGATCAGGACCGATCTCGGCCGCGATGCCTGGCTGGCATTCGTCGACCGCAGCCAGCTCGGCGCGGCGCTGGTCAATCTCGCCATCAACGCGCGCGACGCGATGCCTGATGGCGGCACGCTGACATTTTCGACTCGCAACATCCAGCTTGGCATTCCCGACGCAGTGGCGTGCGGCGTCGAGCGGGCCGGCGATCATCTCGTGATCGAGGTGAGCGATACCGGCGTCGGGATTTCGCGATCGCATCTGGAGAAGATCTTCGATCCGTTCTTTTCCACCAAGGAGGTCGGTCAGGGCACCGGGCTCGGGCTCAGCATGGTGTTCGGCTTCGTCAAGCAAACCGGCGGCGGGATCGAGGTGCTGAGCGAGGAGGGACATGGCGCGACATTCAGGATCTACCTGCCCAAGGCCGACGGCGCCGCGCCGCATCTTGCAGAACAGCACGACCGGCCTGTCCGCGGCGGCAGCGAGACCATCCTCTGCGTCGAGGATGACGACAGGATCCGCGACTACGTCGCGGGACAGCTTGAGGGCCTCGGCTACACGGTTCTGGTTGCGGCCAATGCCGATGACGCGCTTGCCATCGTCGAGCGCGGCGTGGCGTTCGATCTGCTGTTCACCGATATCGTGATGCCCGGACGCATGAACGGCCGGCAGCTGGCCGAGACGCTGATGGCCGGGCGGCCCACGCTTCGGGTGCTCTTCACCTCCGGTTACAGCGACGGCGCGCTGCCGCTGCAGGGACGCGCCGGGCACGGCATTCCGCTGCTGAGAAAGCCCTACCGGCGCGCGGAATTGGCGCGCATGCTGCGGCGCTGCCTCGATCTTGCGGTCGACGTGGAGGGCGACCCGCTGCCGCTGCCTTACTCGGTGCTTTCAGATCTCGAACGCTTCCTGCGCGAGAATTCGCCGGACAAGGCGTAGTTCGCTACACACTCTTTCGGATCTGCTCTGGCCCAACAAGGCCGGGCAGAGCCATAGCTGGCTGTCGCCCGAGCCGAAATTAGCGTGCGGTTCAAGGACGCCGCGAGATATTGGTAGCGATCGAATTGAAGAATGAGAACAGAGCATCTCCCGCGATTACGCCACCGGCAAATACCTCCATCACCGAGCGGCCGTCCGCTCCGCGGACTGCAAGCCAAATCTGCCGCAAGGCAATACCTAGCAGCACCGCCCAACCAGCCAACGGAGCCGCGATCAACAGCCCTGTGGCAAACAGGACGCCAAGCTGGCGTTTCTGACCACCGAGCAGTTGCAGCAACGCACCGGGTATGGCCCAGAGCATCATCGACGTAGCTGCAGGGCCGGTGATGCCGGATTTGATGGTGGCCGCGTACACCCTGTCCACCGGCGGGATCATGTTCTGCGAGAAATAGCCCTTCCATGTGAGGCCAACGACGACGATCGCGACCACGAAAGCGGTCATCGCGGCGTAGAGTTGCTGGCGGCGCCCGTCAGCCTCGAACGCTGCACCATGACCTGTTCTCAGCATGAAACCAGCCTTTAGATCGTAGCCCATATCCGCAAAGGCTGGACCCGTCGCGGCGGAAAAACCCACCAGCAGCGTCAGTGCAGGAATTGGAAATCCGATCAGTATACCAACCAACAGTGTGATCAGGGCGATCGCGAAGGCCGGGAACCATCCCGAATGCATCGCGGCCAATCCGACCAGCAACTCATGCACGAACGCCGCGAATGCTGCGTAAATCACAAATGCAATCAGCATCACGAGTGACAGGTCGCTCGCAAGACCACCGACGAGCGCGATTCCGACGGCGATGCAAAGGTAGGCGAGGAAGCCGAGACCCAAGGTGCGTCCAACGCTGTTGCTGCGGGCAACATTCGTGTCGGCGGCGACATCGCGCCGGAAGATGACGACCCCCACCTGTATCAACGCCATCAGCCCCGCGCCGATCATAAATCCATGCGGCACCAAAGCTGCATTCAGGTCTGCGCCGGGCAATACGGACTGGAACATCTCGCCGGAGAACAGGACCTTGGAATAGCCCCGCAGCAGCAGCCCGACACCGAACATCAGCAGTGCCCAGACATTGCCGATGAAGGCGATGCCGAACGCAGACATCGGAACGCCAAACCAGGACCCAGCCGCGCCCAGGCCAACGCCCAACCCGAGGATCGCAGCCTTGCGACCACCCTCGTCGCCCGCGCGAATTGCTTCTGCAACCGCCACGCCGGGCGGCCAGGCGCCATCGGCCGGGAACACTTTACTGTCGAACATGCGATACAGCAGGAACCCGTCCAGCAGCATCGCGCAGGCGACGCCGGCAAACATCGGCAGGATCAGGTCGGTGCGCCCCAGCACGAAGGGAATGCCGATTGGCAGCAGCAGACTGTTGGCTGCGCCGAACGTTGCCGCCGATATCGCGCTCTGCGCCAGGTTCTGGATATGAATGGATCGATAACGTTGGAATAGGGCAAGCGGAATGCGGGCCAGACCGATCGCAACAAGTGCGCCGATCATGGAGGTGTTGGGGGTTACACCCAGCGTCGTCAACAGTTGCAGCCCGATGATCGCGCCGAACACCGACAGAACCACCACCAGGATCAACGTCGACGGCTCGAACAGTTTCGGGTGAAGTTCGGACCCTTCGGTCATGCCAGCACGATGTCGATCGCATGCGCCACCAGCAGGCGCGACACAAGAACCGGCCGGTTGGCCGCTTGCTTCACCACTTTGCGCATCGCTTCGGTATACCCGATGCAATGCATCACGATGATATCGGTGTCGGCCAGCGACGCACCGGCTTGCTGCAGGGCGGTCTCGTTCCCGACAAGATAGGGTGAGGCGCCCGCGGCCTTTGTCGCAAGGCCGGGAATGCCGTGGAATTCGTCGATCTGTGCCGCATTTGGCAGCACGATGCCGATCCGTTCCGCGCCATAGGCGAGGCCCTGAACGAAGTGATCAACAGTGTGCTGAGGCTCGATGAACGGCGTGCGCAGGTGGAAAGGGGTGAAATGTCCGGTGCACAGCAGAACCAGCAGGTCGAACCCGGCCTGGTCCAATTCGGCCAGGATCGTATGCAAGCGGCGGTCGATTGCCGGCTTGCCGAGCAGCACCTCCCGCCCATCCCGCAGGCGAGTGACCAGCCGCTCCTCGCCTGGCTGCGGTGCCAGGTTGGCAATGGCGTTGTCGGTCAGCCCGTCGAGTGCTCCGCGCTCGGTTACCTCGAATTGCGTCTGTGTTTGCTCGATGATATCCGGCAACACGTCGCTACGCGGCGATTGTCCGATGGTGACAAAGGCAACTCGCCGCATCGCAGACTCCATTTTTGGCAGCACGATACGTTATTCGCTGATTTGAGCCAGCTATATACGTGCCGTCACGTATATCAGTGCGACGATTGGGCGAGATTATCGCGAGGCTTTTCCGATCAGCCGTCCGCGGCGCCGAGAAGTAGCGCACGACGGATCAACTCGGCCGGTGAGCCTGCCTCCAATTTGTTCATAACCCTCCCGCGATGGATTTCGACCGTACGATGGCTAATGCCGAGCCGCCGGGCGATGACCTTGTTGGGCTCTCCGTCCATCACGCAGGCCAGTACTTGCCGTTCGCGCGGCGTCAGAGGCACTGACGGGGGCGGCAAGCGATCGATGAGTTCTTTGGTTCCAGGTGATACGCTCGGCAAACCGGTCGGCACGACGCCGGTAGCCGCGCCTAATTCAGACAGGTGCAGTCGCATTGCACCAACGATGATGCGTCTTGCGGTGACCACCGGTTTGCCCGTGGCAACAGCCATGCAGCGGGCGTTCTCCTCGGAGTAACCGACCGAGTGCATCAGGATGAGATCCGCCGCCCCCAATTGGGCTGCAGCGTCGGCTAGCCGGGCGGCTTCGCCGGTGGCGGCGACCGCATGCGCATTCTGGATCAGTGTGCCATGGCCGTCGATCTCAGCCTGCTTTGCCAATGGATAGATCACCCCAATGCGGCAATCGCCAACGACCAGGGCGTCAATCCATGTATCCACCGCACGCTGGCCATGCACGAGCGGAGTGCGCAACGAGAACGACTGGAACACGCCTGTCGTCAGGAGAACGATCAGATCGAATCCAAGGCCATCCAGTCGTTGCAGCAGCGCCGTCAGTCGGCCGACAACGAAGCCGGTGTCCGCCTCGATGTGGCGGCCGTCCCGCAGGCGCGTATACAACCGCCGTTCCGATCCGCGCTCCGTCTGAGATGCGATCTCGGCTGCCGTCAATCCGTCGAGCGCGCCGAACTCCTGGTAGTCGGCCACGCCATCCAGCATTCCCAGGATATCCGGTACCACGTCCGTCCGAGGTGCCTGGCCAATGGTAGCGAAGGCGATCCGTGGTTTTGAACGACGCAGCCCATGGCACTCAATGATGCGGCGTGCATGACCGTGATCAGCCACTGTGACGCGTCCGTAAGGGTTCATCCGTATGGTCGCCCGGCACGAGCCTCGGTAACATCGTCCCAACGACATGTGGGCGGGCAAATGAGACCGATCGAACGCGACGAGTTGGAGCCATTAGCGACTGGGGCATGGATCCTCGGAACCGGAGGTGGAGGATCTCCATACCTGTCCTACCTCAACATGTGCAATCTTTATGCCGACGGGTCACAGGTTAACTTGATGGATCCCGCCGACCTCGCCGATGACGCGTTGGTCGCGGTGGTATCCAATATGGGAGCTCCCCTTGTAGGACAGGAGCGCCTGTCCGATCCCGCCTTTGCCGCCAAGCCGGTGCGGATGATGGAAGAATACCTCGGTCGTCGCTTTGACGCTGTGATGTCGGTGGAGATTGGCGGCGGCAACGCCTTCCAGCCGCTTCTGGTGGGCGCCGTGACCGGGCTGCCGGTTGTTGACGCCGACGCCATGGGTCGAGCCTACCCCGAAGCACAGATGACCAGCTTTGCCATCGCCGATTTGCCGATGTTTCCGCTGACGCTTGCCGACATCCGCGACAACGAGGTGATCGTTGCCCGCGCTGCAAGCTGGAAATGGATGGAGAGGATCAGCCGCAAGGTATGCACGGAGGTCGGGTCGATCGCCGCGACCTGCAAGGCGCCGCGCAGCGGTGCTGAAGTAAAGGCCCACGGTATCCTCTACACGACAACCCAGGCCATTGCCCTGGGCCGGGAAGTTCGCCGCGCGCGCCGCGCGCACGAAGACCCGGTTGCAGCGATCCTGACCGCCGCCAACGGCAAGCTGCTGTTTCGCGGCAAAATCGCCGACGTGCAGCGTCGCACCACGGAAGGCTTTCTGCGCGGCACCGCACGTATGGAAGGCATCGATGATGATCGTGGCATCCGGTTCGAGGTGGCGTTCCAGAATGAGTACGCCGTCGGTTGGCGCGACGGTCGCGTGGTCGTGACCACGCCCGATCTGATATGCCTGCTCGACAGTGTCTCAGGAGAGGCTATCGGCACAGAGAGCCTGCGTTATGGCCAACGGGTCAGCGTGATCGCGCTGCCGGCGCCGGCCATTCTGCGCACGCCGAAAGGCATCGCTCATGTCGGGCCGCGCGCCTTTGGCCACGACACGGACTACGTGACGGTTTTCGACGATGCCGACCCGACGGAGCAACGGTCATGAGGCGCATCGGCATCGACGTCGGCGGGACCAACACGGATGCGGTGTTGATTGACGGCAACCTTGTCCTGGTTGCGGTCAAAACCGCAACCACCGCCGACGTGCTGGGCGGCGTAAGAACCGCATTGAGCAAATTGCTGGCTGAAACAGCAAGCGAGCAGGGCCGCCGCGTCGCGGCGGTGGTCATTGGGACAACTCATTTCACCAATGCGGTGATCGAGCGCCGTGCCTTGCAGCGGGTCGGCGCGTTGCGTATCGGCTTGCCCGCGAGCGCGAGCCTGCCGCCCTTCGTCGACTGGCCGGAGGATCTCGCCGCTCTCGTTCGCGGTCAGGTCCACATGGTTGCAGGCGGGCATGAGTATGACGGCCGCGCGATCGTGCCACTCGACGTTGGCGCCATCCGGGATGCCGCGCGGCGCATGGCAGATGCCGGCCTCACGGCGGTCGGCGTCACCAGCGTCTTCTCGCCGCTGACCCCCGAATGTGAGCGGGAGGCTGAGCGGATTCTGGCCGAGGAAATTCCCAACGCCAATATCACTTTGTCGCACGAGTTGGGCCGGATCGGACTGCTCGAACGCGAGAACGTCACCCTGCTCAATGCTTGCCTGCAGGATTTGGCACACGAAACGGTGGCCGCATTTACTGAAGCCTTGCGTGGCAGCGGCCTCAGCGCACCGCTGTTTCTGACACAGAACGATGGCACGATCATGCGTGCCGAGGCGGCCAGCCGCTTTCCGGTATGGAGTTTTGCATCCGGCCCGACCAACAGCATGCGTGGGGCGGCCTTCCTGTCGGGACTAAATGACGCCGTTGTGGTTGACGTCGGTGGCACAACCAGCGACATCGGCTATCTGAAGGGCGGCTTTCCGCGCGAGGCCAACGCCGCAGTGGCAATCGGTGGCGTGCGGACGCTGTTTCGCATGCCGGATCTGTTGTCGATTGGACTGGGTGGCGGGACGGAGGTCAGCGCCGACGGCGTTCACATCGGCCCACGCAGCGTCGGCTTCCGATTGCTGGAAAAAGGCCTGGTGTTCGGTGGTGACACACTGACCGCGACCGACATTGCATGCGCGGCAGGTCGCGTCGATCTCGGCCAGCGGACGCGCGTGGCGGGTTTGCCGTCGGGTTTGGTGACGCGCAGTTTGGCACGCATGGGCGATATGATCGCCGAGGGCGTCGACCGGATGAAGACAGAGGCAGGCGATGTGCCGCTTCTCGCGGTGGGAGGCGGCAGTTTCCTGATTCCCGACCAGGTAGAGGGATGCAACCAGGTGATTCGCGTAGAGCATCACGCCGTTGCCAATGCCGTGGGCGCCGCGATCGCGCAAGTTAGCGGTGAGGTCGATCAGATATTTTCCAATGTCACACGTGACCAGGCTATCGCAGCCGCCCAGACGGAGGCGGAAGGTCGTGCAGTCGCTGCAGGAGCCAAACGGGGGAGCCTGAAGCTGGTTGAGATGGAGGATATCCCGCTGTCCTACCTCCCCGGAGATGCGCGTCGGGTGCGCGTTCGAATGATTGGTGACATTGGTTCGGACTGATTGGCGCCTCTCGTCTGGCTCGCGGATTTGAGCCGATTTCTGCAGCAAACTGCTGCACACATTTCACAGATCATGCTCTATCATCGCCCCTCAACAAGAGCGCGGCCGGACAACGGCCCGTTTCAGGGAGCGTGCAGATGCAAGACCGCAAATGGTCGAGACGCGATTGGCTCAAGGCGACGGCTGCAACGGCTGCAGGCATGGTGTTCGCCGAGCCCTTGCGGGCGGCCGCGCCGCCGGCGTCGGTGGTGACGCCGGAGCTGATCGCAGCGGCGCAGCAGGAGGGCAAGGTCTCGTTCTACAGCGCGCTGGAACTGAACACCGCCGAACGCCTCGGGCGCGCCTTCGAGCAAAAATATCCCGGCATCAACGTCCGGGTCGAGCGCTCCGGCGCCGAGCGGATCTTCCAGCGCATCGCGCAGGAGCAGGGCAGCGGTATCAATGCCGTCGACGTCGCCAATTCCACCGACCCCGCGCATTATCTCGACTGGAAGAAGAACGACTGGCTCGCGGCCTACATGCCAGAAGACGTCGCAAAACATTTCCCGGCCGACCAGATCGATCCTGATGGGACCTACGCGACATCCTGCGCGTGGTTCGAGGTGATCGGCTACAACACCGAGCAGGTGAAAAGCGACGACGCCCCGAAGAGCTATGCCGATCTGCTCGATCCGCGGTGGCGCGGCAAGATCGTCAAGGGCCACCCCGGCTACAGCGGCGCGATCCTGACCGCGACCTTCGTGCTGGCGCGTGATCTCGGCTGGCCGTATCTCGAAAAACTGGCGCAGCAGCGGGTGATGCAGGTGCAATCGGCGGCCGATCCACCGAAGAAGATCCTGCTCGGCGAGCGCGCCGTCATGGCCGACGGCAACGACTACAATCTCGTGCTGGCCAGGGATCAGGGCAAGCCGGTCGAGGTGGTCTATCCGGCCGAGGGCGCGCCGCTGATCATCGTGCCGAGCGGCATCTTCAAGAGCGCGCCGAATCCGAACGCGGCAAAGCTGTTCCAAAGCTTCTTCTTCAGCGCCGCGACCCAGCAGATGCTGGCCGACGAATTCGCCCACCGCTCGTTCCACGCACAGGTGAAGGAGAAGGCCGAGCACGTGCCGCTGGCAAAGCTGAAGATGCTCGAGGCCGATCCAGCCGAGGTGCAGGCGCAGAGCGAGGAGATCAAGGCGCGGTACGCGAAGCTGTTTCGGGTGTGAGGCTTCTCCGCGTCATTGCGAGCGGAGCGAAGCAATCCATAGCGCCGCTTGCTGCGGCATGGATTGCTTCGTCGCTGCGCTCCTCGCAATGACGTAAAAAACAAAAGGCGCTTCCACCGGAAGCGCCTTTCGCATTCGCAAAGCCGTAAAGCTTACAGCGAGTAGTACATCTCGAATTCGACCGGGTGCGGGGTCATTTCGTAGCGGGCGACCTCGGTCATCTTCAGCTCGATATAGGCGTCGATGAAGTCGTCATCGAACACGCCGCCGTTCTTGAGATAGGCGCGGTCCTTGTCGAGGTTTTCCAGCGCCTCGCGGAGCGAACCGCAGACGGTCGGGATCTGCTTCAGCTCTTCCTTCGGCAGATCGTAGAGGTCCTTGTCCATCGCCGGACCCGGATCGATCTTGTTCTTGATGCCGTCGAGGCCGGCCATCAGCATCGCGGCGAAGCCGAGATAGGGGTTGGCCATCGGGTCGGGGAAGCGCACTTCGACGCGCTTGGCCTTCGGGTTCGAGGTGTAGGGGATGCGGCAGGAGGCCGAGCGGTTGCGCGCGGAGTAGGCGAGCAGCACCGGGGCCTCATAGCCCGGGACCAGGCGCTTGTAGGAGTTGGTCGACGGGTTGGTGAAGGCGTTGATCGACTTGGCGTGCTTGATGATGCCGCCGATGTAGTGCAGGCAGGTCTCCGACAGGTCGGCGTATTTGTTGCCAGCGAACACCGGCTTGCCGTCCTTCCAGATCGACTGGTGGACATGCATGCCCGAGCCGTTGTCGCCAAACACCGGCTTCGGCATGAAGGTGGCGGTCTTGCCGTAGATGTGCGCGACCTGGTGGATGCAGTATTTGTAGATCTGCATCTGGTCGGCCATCAGCGTCAGCGTGTCGAACTTCATGCCGAGCTCGTGCTGGGCCGACGCGACCTCATGATGATGCTTCTCGACCTTGACGCCCATCTTGGCCATCGCGCCGAGCATCTCGGAGCGCATGTCCTGCACTGAGTCCTGCGGCGGCACCGGGAAGTAACCGGCCTTGGTGCGGATGCGGTGGCCGAGATTGCCGCCCTCATATTCAGTCGAGGAGTTGATCGGCAGCTCGGAGGAGTCGAGGCGGAAGCCGGTGTTGTACGGATCAGCCGAATAGCGCACGTCGTCGAACACGAAGAACTCGGCCTCAGGACCGACGAACACGGTGTCACCCACGCCCATCGACTTCACCATCGCTTCCGCCTTCTTGGCGATGCCACGGGGGTCTCGGCTGTAGGGCTCGCCGGTGGTCGGCTCGAGCACGTCGCAGGTGATGACCATGGTGGTCTCGGCGAAGAACGGGTCGATCGTCGCGGTGACCGGGTCGGGCATCAGGCACATGTCGGATTCGTTGATCGCTTTCCAGCCGGCGATCGAGGAGCCGTCGAACATCGTTCCTTCGGCGAAGATTTCGTCGTCGATCATGCTGATGTCGAAGGTCACGTGCTGCCACTTGCCGCGCGGATCGGTGAAGCGCAGGTCGACGTATTTGACGTCGTTGTCCTTGATCGATTTCAGGACGTCTTTGGCGGTCTTCATGAATACCCCTTTTGGATTGACGGGTCGGTTTCCAGCGCTCGACGGGTTTATTCCCGCTTTTGGCGGGTTGGTGTGACCGTTCAAACGAAATCAGGCCGCCGAAGCAGCCTTTTTTCTCTTCCTGGGTCGCAGAATCCGGATAGCACCCGGCTCAGATAGCGTCCAGCCCGGATTCGCCGGTTCGGATGCGGATCGCTTCTTCGATGTTGGAGACGAAGATCTTGCCGTCGCCGATGCGCCCGGTCTGGGCCGCGCGGCGGATCGCATCGATCGCCTTCTCGACCAGCTCGTCGCCGATCACGATCTCGATCTTCACTTTGGGCAGGAAGTCGACGATGTATTCTGCACCGCGGTAGAGTTCAGCGTGACCCTTCTGGCGTCCAAAGCCCTTGGCCTCGGTGACCGTAATGCCTTGCAGTCCGACCTCTTGGAGCGCTTCTTTCACCTCGTCGAGCTTGAAGGGCTTGATGATGGCTTCAATTTTCTTCACTGAGCGCCTCCCGGGCATTGCAGATTGCAGGGTCGTCTTCGATGCGCATGGGGCGCAGTCTGGTTGGAATCTTGAGGCTTCCGGCGTGGGGCCGGAAACACGCACAATGGTCGCGGGATGCGCCATTGCGAGCGGCTTCCTCAAAAGCAGGGTCTATGCCAAGTTGCAGAGGTCCCCGATTTTGGAATGTTATCAGCCTTTTAACAGGCAATCGGCTGATATCGACCATAGAGCATATGATATCGAAGCCTGCTGATTAGGCAAATAGATCAATCCGTGTGCAATCGAGCAGTGGAAACTCTGCTGATGTCACGGGAATTGCCTTTCGAAAAGGCGACGAGACTGAGGATTCGGCATGGACGTTCTGACCACCACCGAGATGGAGCGCGCCGATCGGTTGACCATCGCCGCCGGCACGCCGGGCTTTGCACTGATGATGAGCGCCGGGCAGGCTGTCGCGGAAGCGGCGATGGAGCTGGTCGAGGAGGGGCCTATCGTCGTGGTCGCCGGCCGCGGCAACAATGGTGGTGACGGATTTGTCGCTGCCGCCGAACTCGCGGCGCGCGGCCGCGAGGTGTCCGTCATTCTGCTGTGCGAGCGCGACAGCCTGCAGGGCGACGCGGCGCTGGCGGCGCGGGGGTGGAAATTTCCTGTGCTGCCGTTCAACCCGCAGGCGCTCGGGAGGCCTTCGCTGATCATCGATGCGCTGTTTGGCGCCGGGCTCAACCGTCCGGTCAAGGGCGACCCGCTCGAGATGATTGCGGCCATCAACGCCAACGGTACGCCAGTGCTGGCGGTCGACCTGCCGAGCGGGATCAACGGCTCGACCGGTGCGGTGATGGGGGCAGCGGTGCAGGCGACCGAGACCGTGACCTTCTTCCGCAAGAAGCCAGCGCATCTGTTGCTGCCAGGACGGATCTATTGCGGCCGCGTGCGCGTCGCCGACATCGGCATCGATCCGCAGGTGCTGGACGAGATCAAGCCGCTGACCACTGAGAATTTGCCGCAGGCCTGGCGGTGGTCGTTTCCAGTGCCGCGGATCGACGGCCATAAATATGCCCGCGGGCACGCGGTGGTGGTGTCGGGCGATGTCGCCTCGACCGGAGCTGCGCGGCTCGCCGCGCGCGGGGCGCTGCGATCAGGCGCGGGACTGGTGACGCTGGCCTCGCCGCGCGATGCGCTGGCGGTCAACGCGGCGGCGCTGACCGCGGTGATGGTGCGCGCGGTCGACAATCCCATCCAGTTCGCCGAGCTGCTGGGCGACAAGCGCTTCAACGCCTGCGTGATCGGGCCCGGCGCCGGCGTCAGCGCGCGCACGCGCGACTTCGTCCACACTGCGCTGTCGGCGCAACGTCATCTGGTGCTCGATGCCGACGCGCTGACGAGTTTCGCCGGCGCACCGGACCGGCTGTTCGAGGCGATCAAGGCCTCCAACGGCCAGCAGGTGGTGCTGACGCCGCATGAGGGCGAGTTTCCACGGCTGTTCAGCGATATCTCCAACAAGCATCCCGGCCGCTCAAAACTCGAGCGCGTGCGCGCAGCGGCCGAGCGCTCGGGCGCTGTGGTGCTACTGAAGGGCGCCGATACGGTGGTTGCCTCACCCGACGGCCGCGCCACCGTCGCCGCCAACGCGCCGCCCTGGCTCGCGACCGCCGGTGCCGGCGACGTGCTGGCCGGCATCATCGCAGGCCAGTTGGCGCAGGGCGTGCCGGCGTTCGAGGCCGCCAGCATTGGCGTCTGGATGCACGGCGAGTGCGCCAGCGAAGCCGGTCCCGGCCTGATCGCGGAGGATCTGACCGAGGTGCTGCCGGCGGTGTTCCGGCGTCTCTATGACGAGTTCGGGATTGAGTATTAAGTCCGCGGCTTTCCAGATTGCGATATTTCCGCAACACAACCCGAAAGATACAACCAGAAACACAGTCAAGCTGTGTCGTGCCCGACATTCAATGTTAGCTGGTTGGAATTCTTGGAAGCAATCGGGGACTGGGAATGCATCGCTCTGCCATTATCGGAGCTGGAATACTTTCGATTATCGGATTTGTGAGTGCCGCATCCGCCGCCGACCTTCCTGCGGCCACCTACACCAAAGCACCGGCGATCGTTGACCCCGCCTACAATTGGTCGGGTTTCTACCTCGGTGTCGAGGGCGGCGGCGTCTGGGGCCGAAGCCAACACTACCGCAACGATCCCTTGACGCCGGCTTTCAATGGAGTGCCTCAGACCGGCGGCATCAATGCCGACGGCGGGTTGGCGGGCGGAACGCTCGGCTACAACTACCAGTTCAGCAACAATGTCGTCATCGGTTTCGAAACCGATGGGTCGTGGATGAACAACAAGGGCACGGCCAACATCGTCGCGCCGTTCGTCCCCACCACAGACACCGCCGAAACCAGCCAGAGCTGGCTTTATACCGTACGGGGGCGGCTGGGCTACGCGTGGAACCGGTGGATGGTCTTTGCGACCGGAGGTGTTGCCTTCACCGACGAGGGCATGCAGCTCTGCGCTGTTGCGTTTGGATGCGGTAACCAATCGAAGATCGTGGCCGGATGGACCGCGGGCGGCGGCGTGGAGTATGCCTTCGCAAGCAACTGGTCGGCCAAGCTCGAATATCTTCACAATGATTTCGGTTCGCAACACTTCGAGCGAACGCCGGTCGGAGCGGTCTCCTTCTTTGCGAAGGACGTCACCCTTACCAATGACATTGTCAGGGCCGGTGTGAACTACAAATTCGGCTGGGAAGGCCCCGTCGTCGCGAATTACTGAGTTATCTTTTAGCGGACTCGAAGCCCGGGCATCGTCCGGGCTTTTTCGTGTCGTGACCCAAGAGCAATGTCCGTTACGAGTTGCTAAAGATGCGAGACCACTTCGACGGTTGCCTTGAGCAGCGCTGAAGTCTTCGAACCATTCATAAGCTCGTAGAAAAATCGCGTCTCGAAATAATCATCACCGAGGAAGCCTTTGTTCGGGCTGTAAGCCGTGCTGGTTTCGTTGTCCGCCCAATATTTCCCGTGTTTGGCGCCGACCAAAATCTTCTGGTCATGCATGGGGCCCATCGAACCATAGTTGATCCGGCACTCGTGATCTTGCAGCACCACGATTTTGACGGTGATCGTGCAGTCCGGGCAGAGACTGATCCTTGGCACGTGGCAATTGGGATTGAAGCCTCCTCTGGCCTCGGCCAGACCGGCAGACGACACCGACAGGACGAACAGCGAAAGATAGAAAGTAACGAGTGAGGTGCGTGACATCCAAAAGCTCTTCCGTTCGATGCATCTTCATCTGAAGATGCCATACTGGAACACTCGGGGCTGAGCGGCACGTTACGTTTTGTTGCCGTCAAGAAGAACTCAGGACTGCCGGATGTCTCCGGTGCATGTCTGCTCCCGCCGCAAAAGCGGACATCTCCGTTCCGCGTACCGCGCCCTAACTCACGAGATACTTCGCCACCGCTGGCTCGTTCCATTCGATGCCGAGCCCCGGGCCGCGCGCAGTCACCGCGCCGTCGTCGATCTCGGCTGGCTTCGTCAGGATTGTGCCGGCGAAGTCGAGGAATTCGAGCCAGTGCGCGGTCGGCGTCACCGCCAGCAGATGCGCGCTCACCTCCGCGAACAGATGGCTCGACATCGGGATCGATGCTGCGTCGGCTTGCCCTGCGACCTGCATCCAGCCGGTGACGCCGCCGACCTTCATCACGTCGGGCATGATGAAGTCGGATGCGCCGGCTGCGATCGCCTCGGCAAAGCCGCGCGGAAACCACCAGTTCTCGCCGGCCTGGATCGGCGTCGGCGAGAGATCGCGGACCTCTGCGTGGCCGGAGAGGTTTTCCTGCGGCACCGGCTCCTCGATCCAGTGCAAATCATAGGGTTCAAGCCGGGCGATCCGGCGCGTCGCCTCGGTCGGATCGAGCGACTGGTTGAAGTCGATCATCAGCGCGATCTCGGGGCCGAGCAGGGCGCGGACGCCTTTTACGACGCGTTCGTCATTGGCGGCATCACCGTCACCGCCCTTGATCTTGATGCCCTTAAAGCCCTGGTCGAGCGAACGGCGCAGCGCGCGCTCGTCCGCGGTGGGATCGACCACACCGTAGCTGTCATAGGCCTTGATCGGTTTTGGCGATCCGCCGAGCAGCTCGGCCAATGGCCGACCGGCCAATTGCCCGAGCACGTCCCAATAGGCCATGTCGAGGCCCGACACCGCCATGCCGACCAGGCCCTGCCAGCCGAGCAGCCGGAATTTGGCGTCCATCGCCTTCATGAGATCGAACGGCGCGACCGGCTTACCGACGAGGTCGCGGCCGATCTCCTCGATCAGATGCACAAGAGGTTTAAGCGTCAGCTTGCTGTAGGCGAAGATGTAGGCGCGGCCGGTAACGCCCTGATCGGTCTCGACATCGATCAGCACCAGCGGGCCGGAATCGATCAGGGCAAAGGCGGTCTTCACAGGGCGCTTGAGCGGCACCACGACGCTTCGCGCGCGGACGTCGCGGATCGCTGCAACTGCTTGGCTCATGAGCGTTTCCTCTTGTTCTTATGCGACACTGTACCATCGCACGAGCCGCGGCGCCGCCCAGTCGGTCGCGACCGACTCGATCAAATAGCGGCCGGGATATTCGGCGAGGAAGGCGATGCGCTGGGTCAGGCCCGGCTCGATCGCAAGCGTATCGAGCCAGTAAGGCTTCCAGCCGTCGTCGAGCCGGTCGAGCAGGCGGAAGTGATGGCCGTGCAGGTGGAAGACGGTCGGGAGTGCACCAGGATTGGTCAGGGCCAGTACGACGGTACGACCTGCGCGAAATGCGAGCGGGTCTTTTGTCGCGAATTCTGTTGGCGCGACCCAGTCGCTCTGTAGGCCGTTGAGCGGGAGATCGAATCTGGCCGCCGCCTTGAGATCGAGTTGGGCAGGCAGGTCGTTGCCGGCAAGCGGCGGAGCGGGCGGAAACGGCGCGGAGCGGATCGGCGGCTCGGCCGAGATCGTCAGCTTGCCGATCGGATGAGCCTGCGTGCCGTCGTGCAGCAGGATCGGGAAGCTGGTTCCTGCGAGACCGACCGCATCAATAAAGACGTCGGTACGCCCCCCCGGCGCGAGCACCAGGGCGCCGTTGCGAGCCGGGAACGGCTCGGCCGGTTGGCCGTCGATCGCCATCACCCGGACGTCGATGTTTTCCAGTTTGACCGCAAGCACATTGCGCGGGCTGCCATTGATGAAGCGGAGTCTGAGGCGGGCATTGGCCGGGGCCGAGATATCAAATGAGGTTTTGCCATTAAGAGTATGAATCGGCGTGGTATCTTTCGGATCGATTCCGGGCGCGATCGCGCTCCCATCTGCGCGCAGGCGCCACTCCTCGATCAGCAGGACCTCGTCCCGGTCAACGGCGATCGGCGAGGTGCCCGTCACCACAATGGCGCGCGGCCGAGCCGGCCGGTCGCGGCCATCGCCGAGCAGGCTCGCCTCGCAAAGCAAGGTTCCGGCATGCCGAACCGGGAGCTGGAAGCTGTCCTTGGCGCCTGCCGAGATTGGCGTCCGGGAGATCAGCGGCTCCGCTGCCGGAACGCCGTCGAGGCCCCGGAAACTGAGCGCGGCCGGGACCGGCAGTTCGCTGCCGAAGGTCACATCGAGGGTTTCGCCACGCTTGAAGCGGAGGTCGGTGGTGCCAAGAGACCAGACCGGCGTCTCAGAACCGCCGGCACGGAGCGAAATACGGTCCGCCTTGGCCTGGAACGTGACGGCTGTGCGGCCCTGCGCAACCCCGATGGCCGGGAGTGCGGGGCAAAGCGCCGCGGCGCCCAGTCCGGCCATCAGCTCGCGTCGATTGAGGAGACATTTTTGGCTTGCCATCAGGCCGATGCGGACCATTTTCAGCTCAGTCTGTCCAGCCGCGATGGGTCGCAGGCCGGTATGCAAAACCGGCCATTTTTTTGCTGCGAACCGGTGGGCCCATGTTATAAGCCCGCCGCCCGCGGCACCGCGGCCGGATTGGATGCTTTTCTCGCGGGCGTGGCGGAACTGGTAGACGCGCTGGATTTAGGTTCCAGTGACGAAAGTTGTGGGGGTTCGAGTCCCTCCGCCCGCACCAAGCGCATACCGCGTTTGCATGACGATTCCTTAGGTAAACCTTGAAGCCCGGATGGGCCGCGGGGTTCGCCGAACCACCGGCGTCAGGCCCTTGGCCGCGCGTCGACTTGATTGAACACTGCCACGGCCGTGGGGCCGCCGGCGTAAGCGGAAGAGATTGATATGCAGGTCACCGAGACCCTCAACGAGGGATTGAAGCACGAGTTCAAGATCAACGTTCCCGCATCCGATCTCGATGCCAAGGCGGGCGCCAAGCTGGTCGACATGAAGGACAAGGTCCGTCTCAACGGCTTCCGTCCCGGCAAGGTCCCGGTGGCGCATCTGAAGAAGATCTATGGCCGTTCGGTGATGGCCGAGACCATCGACCAGACCATCCGCGACACCAACTCGCAGATCTTCACCGATCGCGGCTTCCGCCTCGCCGGCGAGCCGAAGATCACGATGCCGACCGAAGAGAAGGAGGTCGAGGAGCTGCTGTCGGGCAAGACCGACCTGACCTACACCGTCGCGATCGAGATCGTGCCGCAGATCCAGCTCGCCGACTTCAAGAGTTTCTCGGTCGAGAAGCCGGTGGTCGACGTCTCCGACACCGACGTTGACGACGCCATCAAGCGCATCGCCGAGGGCAGCCGTCCGTACAGTGCCAAGGCGGAGGGCGCCAAGGCGGAGAAGGGCGACCGCGTCACCATCAGCTTCAAGGGCAGCATCAACGGCGAGCCCTTCGAGGGCGGCGCCGGCGAGAACATCCAGGTCGTGATCGGCACCGGCCAGTTCATTCCGGGCTTCGAGGACGAACTGATCGGTATTGGCACAGGTGAGACGAAGACCCTGAAGGTCGGCTTCCCGAAGAACTATCTCAACGAGAAGCTCGCCGGCCAGCCGGCCGAGTTCGAGACCACCGCGACCCTGATCGAGGTGCCCGGTGAGGCCACGATCGACGACGACTTCGCCAAGTCGCTCGGCCTGGAATCGCTCGACAAGCTGAAGGAGGCCGCGCGCGAGCGCCTGTCGGCCGAATTCACCGGCGCCAGCCGCCAGCGCGTCAAGCGCGCGTTGCTCGACAAGCTCGACGAGAGCCACAAGTTCGAGGCCCCGCCGTCGCTGGTCGCCGAAGAGTTCACCCTGATGTGGAACTCGATCAAGGCCGAGATGGACTCCTCCAACAAGACCTTCGCCGACGAAAACACCACCGAAGAGGCGGCCAAGGAAGAGTACCAGAAGATCGCCGACCGTCGGGTCCGCCTCGGCCTCGTGCTGTCGGAGATCGGCGAGAAGAACAAGATCACCGTGACCGAGGACGAGGTCGGCCGCGCCGTGATCGAGCGCGCCCGCCAGATGCCGGGCCGCGAGAAGGAAGTCTGGGATTATTACCGCAGCAACGCCCAGGCCCTGGCCCAGCTTCGCGCTCCGATCTACGAGGACAAGGTGGTCGACTTCATCCTGGAGCTCGCCACTGTGACCGAGAAGAAGGTCACCAAGGACGAGCTGTTCAGGGATGAAGACGCAGAGAAAACTGCCGCTTAATTGCGGCACCTCGCGTTAATGATGAACCGTGAAAGCGCGTCTGGCGACGGCCCCCGTCGCTAGGCGCGCAGCCGCGAATCAGCTTGAACTTCGACCCGAATTTCGACCTGAGTTTCGACCTGCCCAGATGGCTAGTGCCGGCCTTGTCGGCCGGAAATTGACCTATATCTGGGTTGAGCCTAAGCCAGTTCTGCATCACCCCCTAACCCCAGGGCTTTTCCATGCGCGATCCCGTTGAAACCTACATGAATCTCGTGCCGATGGTCGTCGAACAGACCAATCGCGGCGAACGCGCCTACGACATTTTCTCGCGCCTGCTGAAAGAGCGCATCATCTTCGTCACCGGTCCGGTGGAAGACGGCATGTCGACGCTGACCGTGGCGCAGCTGCTGTTCCTCGAGGCCGAGAATCCGAAGAAGGAAATCTCGATGTACATCAACTCGCCGGGTGGCGTGGTGACCTCGGGCCTTGCGATCTACGACACGATGCAGTTCATCCGTCCGCCGGTGTCGACGCTGTGCACGGGGCAGGCGGCTTCGATGGGCTCGCTGCTGCTGGCGGCCGGCGCAAAGGACATGCGCTTCTCGCTGCCGAATTCCCGCATCATGGTGCACCAGCCGTCCGGCGGCTTCCAGGGGCAGGCCACCGACATCATGCTGCACGCGCAGGAGATCCAGAATCTCAAGAAGCGCCTCAACGAGATCTATGTGAAGCACACCGGCCAGACCTACAAGGCGATCGAGGATGCGCTCGAGCGCGACAAGTTCCTCACCGCCGAGGATGCGAAGACATTCGGCCTCGTCGACAAGGTCATCGACAGGCGTCCGGAAGACCCGTCGGCGGTGAAAGCCGCGTAGTCGAGGGGTGCGTCTCTTGACGCATTCCTTGGCGTCGGTGTGATCTCCACATTGACGCCTCACATAACCGGCAAGCCGGGCTCAGGCGGCGTTCGCCTATGCCGTGCGCGGGCGGAAAGTTCCTCTTTCGTGCTCACCGGGCGGAGTGGTAATCCCGCAACGATTCGTGGATTTCGACGCGTATTCCACGTGCCAATGCTGGAAATCACGGTATTGTCACGGTCTTGAGCGGGCCGCCCGATTAGCGAATTCTTGATAGTCGGGTGCCAGCATGGTTGGCTGTAACGCATCGGCTATGATCGCGGGAGATTCGAAACCACCGTGATTCGCACGGTGAGTATTGCGCAGGGTCTTTTTTGGTACGGAATTTGCTCTATCTACCCTTTAGCCCGGTCTGGTGCCGGAATGGGGCGATCTGGCAAATGAGATCGAACGGCGGACGGAGATAATGAATGAGTAAGGTCGGCACGAGCGACTCCAAGAACACGCTGTATTGCTCGTTCTGCGGCAAGAGCCAGCATGAAGTCCGCAAGCTGATTGCAGGACCGACCGTCTTCATCTGCGACGAATGCGTTGAACTCTGCATGGACATCATCCGCGAGGAGAACAAGTCCTCGCTGGTGAAGTCGCGCGACGGCATCCCGACGCCGAAGGAAATCTGCAAGGTGCTGGACGATTACGTGATCGGTCAGAGCCATGCCAAGAAGGTGCTGTCGGTCGCTGTCCACAATCACTACAAGCGGCTCAACCACCAGACCAAGCACAACGACGTCGAGCTGGCGAAGTCCAACATCCTGCTGATCGGTCCGACCGGTTCGGGCAAGACGTTGCTCGCGCAGACGCTGGCCCGCATCCTTGACGTGCCGTTTACCATGGCCGATGCGACGACGCTGACGGAAGCCGGCTACGTCGGCGAAGACGTCGAGAACATCATCCTGAAGCTGCTGCAGTCCGCCGACTACAATGTCGAGCGCGCCCAGCGCGGCATCGTCTATATCGACGAAATCGACAAGATCAGCCGCAAGTCGGACAATCCCTCGATCACCCGCGACGTGTCGGGCGAGGGCGTCCAGCAGGCGCTGCTCAAGATCATGGAAGGCACTGTGGCGTCGGTCCCGCCGCAGGGCGGCCGCAAGCATCCGCAGCAGGAATTCCTGCAGGTGGATACCACCAATATCCTGTTCATCTGCGGCGGCGCCTTCTCCGGCCTCGAGAAGATCATCTCCGCGCGCGGGCGTTCGACCTCGATCGGCTTCGCGGCGCAGGTGCTCGCGCCGGAGGATCGCCGCACCGGCGAAATCTTCCGTCACGTCGAGCCCGAGGATCTGCTGAAGTACGGCCTGATCCCGGAATTCGTCGGCCGTCTGCCCGTCGTGGCGACGCTGGAAGACCTCGACGAGGCCTCGCTGAAGAAGATCCTGACCGATCCGAAGAACGCGCTGGTGAAGCAGTACCAGCGGCTGTTCGAGATGGAGAATATCGAGCTGACCTTCGCCGACGAGGCGCTTGGCGCGGTCGCCCGCAGGGCGATCGAGCGCAAGACCGGCGCGCGGGGCTTGCGCTCGATCCTTGAGAGCATCCTGCTCGAGACCATGTTCGACCTTCCGGGCCTGGAAGGCGTCGAGGAAGTCGTGATCTCGCGCGAAGTGGTCGAGGGAACGGCACGTCCGCTCTACATCTACGCGGATCGTTCCGACCGCGCCGTCGAGAGCAGCGCGAGCGCGTAAACCGCGCTCGTCTCGATCTGCTAAAAATGCACGGCTGCCGGTCGTTCCGGCGGCCGCTGTGGCACAGCAGCAACCGCCTGTTTAGCCTGAGTTTACCGGCACTTCTCCGTACTTGACACCCCCATGGCCGATAGCCACCTAATGCTGTCGGCGACTGATCTCATTCGTTGAGATTCGTCGCTTCACGATGCGGGAAAAGCGGCTGCCGACGGCACTCTGATTCCGGATCATCAAGGCACCTTGTGCGGTTGCGCAAACATGCGGACTGCGTGCGAGGGGGCACAACAAAAGGAATAGGCCATGACGACTTCAAAACCCCGGCCAACCATCGTTCACGGCGAGAGCCACTCCTATCCGGTGCTGCCGCTCCGCGACATCGTCGTCTTCCCGCACATGATCGTGCCGCTGTTCGTCGGCCGCGAGAAATCGATCCGCGCGCTCGAAGAGGTGATGAAGAACGACGCGCTGATCATGCTCGCGACGCAGAAGAACGCGTCCGATGACGATCCGGCACCCGACTCGATTTACGAGACCGGTACGCTTGCGAGCGTGTTGCAGCTCTTGAAGCTCCCGGACGGCACCGTAAAGGTGCTGGTCGAAGGGCTCGAGCGCGCGCGCGTCGAGAAGTATTCCGATCGCGCCGAATATTACGAGGCGACCGCGGTCGCGCTCACCGACACCGACGCCACCTCGGTCGAGGCCGAGGCGCTGTCACGTTCGGTGGTGTCCGATTTCGAAAGCTATGTGAAACTGAACAAGAAGATCTCCGCCGAAGTTGTCGGCGTGGTTCAGGCGATCACCGATTTCGCCAAGCTCGGCGATACCGTTGCCTCGCATCTCGCGGTGAAGATCGCGGATCGGCAAGCGATCCTGGAGACGTTGTCCGTCACGCAGCGCCTGGAGAAGGTGCTCGGCCTGATGGAGAGCGAGATCTCGGTGCTGCAGGTCGAGAAGCGCATCCGCTCGCGCGTCAAGCGCCAGATGGAGAAGACCCAGCGCGAGTATTACCTGAACGAGCAGATGAAGGCGATCCAGAAGGAGCTCGGCGACGACGAAGGTCGCGACGAGCTGGCCGATCTGGAGGAGAAGATCTCCAAGACCAAGCTGTCCAAGGAAGCACGGGAGAAGGCGCAGCACGAATTGAAGAAGCTGCGCCAGATGTCGCCGATGTCCGCGGAAGCGACCGTCGTGCGCAACTATCTGGATTGGCTGCTGTCGATTCCGTGGGGCAAGAAGTCCAAGGTCAAGAAGGACCTGGAGGCTGCGCAAGCAGTGCTGGACTCCGATCACTACGGGCTCGAGAAGGTCAAGGACCGTATCGTCGAGTATCTCGCGGTGCAGACGCGCGCCAACAAGCTGACCGGACCGATCCTGTGTCTGGTCGGGCCTCCCGGCGTCGGCAAGACCTCGCTCGGCAAGTCGATCGCGAAGGCGACGGGCCGCGAGTTCGTGCGCGTGTCGCTCGGCGGCGTGCGTGACGAGGCCGAGATCCGCGGTCACCGCCGCACCTATATCGGCTCGATGCCCGGCAAGATCATCCAGTCGATGCGCAAGGCAAAGACCTCGAATCCGCTGTTCCTGCTCGACGAGATCGACAAGATGGGCGCTGATTTCCGCGGCGATCCGTCGTCGGCGCTGCTTGAGGTTTTGGACCCCGAGCAGAACTCGACCTTCAACGACCACTATCTGGAAGTCGACTACGACCTGTCCAACGTGATGTTCATCACGACCGCGAATACGCTGAATATTCCGGGCCCGCTGATGGACCGCATGGAGATCATCCGGATCGCCGGCTACACCGAGAACGAGAAGGTCGAGATCGCGCGCAAGCATCTGATCCCGAGCGCGATCGGCAAGCACGGCCTGGACTCCAAGGAATGGTCGATCGACGACGACGCGCTGCTGTTGATGATCCGCCGCTACACCCGCGAAGCGGGCGTGCGTAACCTGGAGCGTGAGCTCTCCACACTGGCCCGCAAGGCGGTGAAGGAGCTGATGATCTCCAAGAAGAAGTCGGTCAAGGTCACCGAGAAGAACATCGAGGAGTTCCTCGGCGTTCCGAAGTATCGCTACGGTGAGATCGACGAGGAGGACCAGATCGGCATTGTCACGGGCCTGGCCTGGACTGATGTCGGCGGCGAGTTGCTGACGATCGAAGGCGTCATGATGCCCGGTAAGGGCAAGATGACGGTCACGGGCAATCTGCGCGACGTGATGAAGGAGTCGATTTCGGCGGCGGCGTCCTACGTCCGCTCGCGCGCGATCGTCTACGGCATCGAACCGCCGCTGTTCGATCGCCGCGACATCCACGTCCACGTGCCTGAAGGCGCGACCCCGAAGGACGGTCCGTCGGCTGGCGTCGCGATGGCCACCGCGATCATCTCGGTCATGACCGGCATTCCGGTCCGCCATGATGTCGCGATGACCGGCGAGATCACGCTGCGTGGTCGCGTGCTGCCGATCGGCGGCCTCAAGGAGAAGCTGCTGGCTGCCGCGCGCGGCGGCATCAAGACGGTGCTGATCCCCGAGGACAACGCCAAGGATCTCACGGAGATTTCCGATGCGATCAAGGGCGGCATGGAGATCATCCCGGTCTCGCGGCTGGACGCGGTCGTCGCGCGGGCGCTGGTTCGCCCGC
>NZ_JYMT01000042.1:0-803213 GCF_000938305.1 Bradyrhizobium sp. LTSP885 | reverse complement strand
AAGAGGACACCAAGGTCGCCGTCAAACCCGACGCTTCGGATGAAGCGGCGGGTGGTCTGACGGCGCACTGAGCGAACTCCAGTTGAAAACCAAAAACGGCGCCTTCGGGCGCCGTTTCTATTTTTGCGTTTCGCGGCGCCGGTGTTGCTCAGTCTGCCGCAGCAAAATGCGCCATCTGGTCTGCGTGTGCCTTCTCGAAGCACGGGCGCGCCGTGGCGCGCGCGACATAAGCATGACAGGCGGGATGGTCCGAGAGCCCGCCGAACCGATCGACAAGGCGCAACACATCCGCCATCAGGATGTCGGCGACGGAGAAGGTCCCGGCCAGCCATTCGCCTGTTTCCAGGACCGTTTCCATGTGCTTGAGCCGGGCCTCAAGGAAGGAGTCAAAAAACTTTCGCATTGGCGTTTCGTCGGTGTCACCTGAGAACATGAAGAAGGACCAGGGCTGGCTCGCGGCCTCGACTGAAGCGAGCGCTGCGAACAGCCATTCCGTGGCGTCGCTGCGGCCGCGCCGATTCGCGGGCATCAGCTTGTCGCTCAGCTCGCCGAGATGAAGCAGGATCGCGCCGCTCTCGAAAATCGAGATGTCGCCATCGGTCAGCCAGGGCACCTGGCCGAACGGCTGGTGCGCGAAGTGCTCGGCATTGCGATCGCGAAACGGCACGCTCTTGACGCGATAGGGCAAGGCGGCCTCTTCCAGGGCCCAGCGCACGCGCAGGTCACGCACATAGCCCCGCGGCATCTCGGGAACCCAATCGAAGGTGGTGAGGGTCAGGTCGGCCATCCGCTATCTCCATGTCCTGTTACGAAGTGTCCTGCTTCATAACAAAGGACGGACGAACGGCATGCGTTCCGACACCGCTGATGTGTTTTTCGTCACCGCGGAACGAGGAGCGCCGGCAGGAGCTACTCTTTCTTCTCGACAAAGAAATTGCCGATCGCCCCGAGCGCCATCAGCACGCTCGTGCCAAGGAAGACTGCGCGCATGCCGATATGGCCGCCGATGAATCCACCGGCGAGCGGGCCGATCACTTGCCCCGCATATTGCGCCGAGACTGAATAGCCGAGCATGCTGCCAGTGACGGTGTCAGGCACGTTGTGTCTGATCACGCTTGCGATGCATGGCAGCAGGCCGCCGAGCGACAGCCCCATCAGGAAACGCAGCACGATGAGTTGCCAGCTGCTCGTCACGAAGGCCTGCGGGATCAACAGCAGTGCCGAGACGGCAAGGCACACAATGATGATGCGCCAGTGGCCGACGCGGTCGGCGAGCTTGCCGAGGTGCGACGAGGACAGCAGGCTGCCGAAGGCCGCCGCCGACATCACGAGGCCGGCAACGAACGTTACCTGCGGTGCTTCGACCAACTGGGCGACATAGACCGTGATGATCGGCTCGATCGACATGTTGGCGATCATCAACAGCAATCCCGTCACCCACATCGCGGCGACCGGGCGCTTGTCCGGTAACAGCGACCAGCCGCCGCGCGATTTGCTGCCGCGCGCCGTCTGCGGCCGGGCTCCCTCGCGGATCAGGAACGTCGTGCCGAGGAAGGTGATGAAGATGATGCCGCCGGACAGGAAGAAGGTCGCGCGGATGCCGATCAGGGGCGGCAGGATGCCGCCGATCAAGGGGCCAACCAGGCTGCCGGCCATGATGCCGGCGGACAGCACGCCGATCGCCCAGCCGGAACGGGCCTTCGGGGTCTGGGAGGCGACGAGCACGGTCGAGCCCGAGGCGTAACCGCCGAGCAGGCCGGTCAGCAGTCGGAGCCCCACCAGTTCATAGACATTGTGGGCCAAGCCGATCAGCGACATCGCAACGGCCATGCCGAGGCTGGCGCGGATCAGCATCAGCTTGCGGCCGTAGCGGTCGGCGAGGCGCCCCCACAGCGGCGCGGTCAATGCGGCGGTGAAGAAGGTCGCGCCATAGGCTATGCCCGACCACTGCACGATGGCGGCATGATCGGTCACGCCAAGCTGCTCGACATAGAGCGGCAGGAACGGCAGCAGCAAGGTCATCCCCACGATCGTGGTGAAGGAGCCGAACACGCATACGATCAGGTTGCGCTTCCAGGGCCCTTCGTCGAGGGCTGCGTCGCGATCGATCTCCGTATCCATCTCAGCGCAGACCGATAACGGCGAAGCCGCGCGCCCTTAAGCCCCGGCGATCCTCGTTGAGCGAGCGGAGCAGGCGGTCGCGGGTGTCGCTGATATGGTCGGCCGCCTCGCGGGCGGCGGCATCCGGATCGTTGCTGCGGATGAATCCGAGAATGCGCCGGTGCTCGCGCCAGGCCTGCTCGCGCGACGGCTCGGTCCACACCTCCAGCCAGCGCGCCCGCGACAGCCGGGTCATCGCGCCCTCGAGCGCCTTGACGATGAACGGATTGCCGGAGAGGCGCGCGATCTCGACATGAAAATCGGTGCCGACGCGGTGCCATTCCTCGCGGGGCGCACCTGACTGGCAGGCATCCAGCATCGCTTCAACGCCGGCGAGATCGGCCTCGCTTGCCCGCGCGCAGGCGAGCCGCACGGCAGTCGTCTCCAGCGGTACGCGGAACTCGGCGAGCGCCGCCAGCTCACTGAGATCGATCGGCGCGACGATCCAGTTGCGGCCGTCCCGCCGCACCAGTTCTTCGCCTTCGAGCCGCAGCAGCGCGGCACGGATCGGCGTGCGCGAGCCCTCGAAGCGACTCTCCAGCCATCGCTCGGTCAGCCGCTCGCCGGGGCCGAGGTCGAGCGAGAGGATCATCTCCCGGAGTTGGTCGTGGATCTGAAGCATCTGCGACATGGCGGTCTCGGTAGCGAGGTGGAATTGTCGCCGGAACGGATATCCCGTTATGGTATCCCAAACAATGGTGTTTCGGGATACCAAAGGGCATGGCAGGTAGGCCGGCGGAGCGTGCATCCGATTGACGGCGCAGCGCCACATCTCGTGCCGCTCGGCGATGCCGTGGGTCAACAAGCGTCCGATGGATTGAGGCCGGCGAGCTTGCGCCGCGGGGGCCGGCGAGGCTAAAGAAGCGCGGCAGGTGAGGGCGGCTAGCTCAGCTGGTTAGAGCATCTCGTTTACACCGAGAGGGTCGGCGGTTCGAATCCGTCGCCGCCTACCACTATTACCCACATTGCGGATCAATTTCGTATTGCCGCGTCGCTCTGGCGAACATCCTCGCCCGCTACACGCGAGGCAGCAGTGTCTCGGGGGCGTCCTTCGGAGATGGTCAGGGAAAATCCGAACACGCTAACCAGACGCACAAGATGTAGTACACGGCCACTTGACGCTCGGCACCAATTTGGTCCTACTTCAGGCAGAGCCGTTTTGGGCTGCGGACCTTCATTGCGGGGTGGCAAGCTTCAGATAACTCCGACTCTGATTGGAAATGGAAGCTCGGCTGGGCCGGCACAGGCGGCAGTGTCGCTTGCGTTTTCGTTTTTTTCGATTGGAATGATATGCCCCAATGTGATTGGACGCTGGAGAGCATTTGCTCGTGGGCGGCGGAAGTGTCGTCCCGCCATCAGCGATGACGGAAGCAGTTGACCAGCACCCGACGACGGCTGATCCGGGCCTGACCGCCCTCGTGATGCTGTTGCAGTTCCATGGCATCGGGGCGGACCCGCAGCAGATCCGTCATCAGTTCGCGACCGCGACCATCGGCATTCCGGAGATGCTGCGCTGCGCCAAGGATCTTGGCTTGAAGGCGCGGGTCCGGACCACGAACTGGACGCGGCTTGCTCAAACGCCGCTCCCCGGCATCGCGGCCCTGCGTGACGGCAGTTTCCTCCTGATCGGCAAGGTCAGTGACGAGAAGGTACTGGTGCAGGCCCCGCGATCGCCGCGACCGGTCTTGATGAGCCGCGCCGAATTCGAGGCGGCCTGGGACGGCCGCATCGTCCTGATGACGCGACGCGCCGGATTGATCGATCTCTCTCGCCGCTTCGACATCACCTGGTTTCTCGGCGCCATCCACAAATATCGGCGTTTGCTCGGCGAAGTGCTGGTGGCCTCGTTCTTCCTGCAGGTCTTCGCGCTGGTCTCGCCGCTCTTCTTCCAGGTGGTCATCGACAAGGTGTTGGTGCATCGCAGCCTCGCGACGCTCGATGTGCTGGTGATCGGCCTTGTCGCGGTGTCGATTTTCGAGACGATACTGGGTATCCTGCGGACCTATCTGTTCTCCCACACGACAAACCGGATCGACGTCGAGCTCGGAGCGCGGCTGTTCCGCCACCTGCTCGCATTGCCGATCGCATATTTCCAGGCGCGGCGCGTCGGCGATTCCGTGGCACGGGTCCGCGAGCTCGAGAATATCAGAAATTTCCTGACCGGCTCGGCGCTGACCCTCGTCATCGACCTCTCGTTCACCGTCGTTTTTCTGGGCGTGATGTTTCTCTATTCCCCGATGCTGACCGCAATCGTGCTGGCGGCATTTCCGGCCTACATCGCGATCTCCGCCGGCGCGACGCCGCTGTTCCGCAGGCTGATCAACGAGAAGTTCAAGCGTGGCGCCGAGAACCAGGCTTTCCTTGTCGAGAGCGTTGCTGGCGTGGAGACGCTCAAGGCGATGGCGGTCGAACCGCAGATGCAACGGCGTTGGGAAGAGCAGCTTGCCGGTTACGTCGCGGCGAGTTTTCGCGTGACGCGGCTGGGCAACACGGCGAGCCAGACCGTGCAACTCATCAGCAAGCTGGTCACGGCCGCAACATTGTATTTCGGCGCGAGGCTCGCCATCGATGGCAGTATGACCGTCGGACAACTCGTTGCGTTCAATATGCTGGCTGGCCGGGTCAGCGCGCCGGTGTTGCGCCTTGCGCAGACCTGGCAGGACTTCCACCAGGCGCGCCTGTCGGTGGCGCGGCTTGGCGACATTCTCAATACCGCGACGGAGGCGCCCTACAATCCGGCGCGGGCCGCGCTGCCGGCGATCCGGGGCGACGTGGTTTTCGAGCATGTCGGCTTTCGGTACCGTCTCGACGGTCCGGAAGTGTTGCACGATGTGAGCTTCAGTGCGCCGGCCGGCCAGGTGATCGGGATCGTCGGTCCTTCGGGCTCCGGCAAGAGCACGCTGGGCAAGCTTATCCAGCGTCTTTACGTCCCCGAGAACGGACGTGTCCTGGTCGACGGTGCCGATCTCGCGATGGTCGATATCGCATGGTTGCGCCGGCAGATGGGTATCGTGCTGCAGGACAACGTGCTGTTCAACCGTTCGGTCCGCGACAACATTGCGCTTGCCGATCCGGCATTGCCGATCGAACGGATTGTCGCAGCGGCCCGGCTCGCCGGCGCGCACGAGTTCATTCTGGAATTGCCCGAGGGCTACGATACCGTGGTCGGCGAGCGCGGCAGCAGCCTTTCCGGCGGACAGCGCCAGCGCGTCGCGATCGCACGCGCGCTCGTCACCGACCCGCGCATCCTGATCTTCGACGAGGCGACGAGCGCGCTCGACTACGAGAGCGAGCGGATCATCCAGCAGAATATGAAGCAGATCGCCAGGGGACGAACCGTCTTCATTGTCGCGCATCGCCTGTCGGCCGTCCGCGGCGCCGATCGGATCATCACCATTGAGCGGGGCCGCATTACCGAGGATGGAGCACACGACGACCTGATCAGGAGGGATGGGCGTTACGCGAAGCTTTACCGGATGCAGAGCGGGATCCATGAAGTCCGCTAGCAAGATCATTCCGCTTCCGAACAGGCCCGCCCAACGCGACAGGGAGGAGCTGGCGTTTCTGCCGGCTGCGCTGGAAATCGTCGAAACGCCGCCGTCGCCGATCGGCCGCGCCATCGGCGCAACGATCATCGCGGCCTTCTGCCTTGCACTGGCGTGGGCCTGCTGGGGCATGATCGATATCGTCGCCTCGGCGCCGGGAAAGGTCGTTCCGAGCGGCCGCAGCAAGGTCGTCCAGCCCTTCGAGACCGGAGTTGTGCGCGCCATCCATGTTCAGGACGGCGTGAACGTCAAGGCCGGCGACGTCCTCATCGAGCTCGATCCGACGATGAATGGCGCGGAGCGGGAACACATTCAAAGCGACCTCACAGCCTCCCGTCTCGATATTGCACGGCTGCGCGCGGCGCTGACGCCGGATGGCGATCCCCTCGCGGCATTCAACCCGCCGCCGGATGCGGCTCCCGACCTGATCGCGATGCAGCGCAAATTCCTGCAGAACCAGGTCGCCGAGCACAAGTCCAAGCTCGCCTCGCTGGACGCGCAGCAAACGCAAAAAGAGGCCGAGCGCGCCACTATCATCGCGACCGTCAACAAGATCGGAGCGATGATCCCGGTGATTCAGGAGCGCGTCGACATTCGAACGGCCCTGCTCAAAACCGAATACGGTTCCAAGCTGCAATATTTCCAGGAGCTGCAGAGTCTGGTCGAGCAGCAGCAGGAGCTGGAGGTCCAGAAGAGCCACGGTCATGAAGCCGAGGCTGCGATCGCTGCGATCGCCGCGTCACGGGCGCAGGCGGTCGCAGAATACAGCCACAGCCTCTATGATGAACTGGCGAAGGCCGAACAGAAGGCCGGCGGTCTTGCGCAGGACCTCGTCAAGGCCGAGCAGAGAACCAGGTTTCAATCACTGACGGCGCCGATCGACGGTGTCGTCCAGCAGCTTGCGGTCCACACCGTGGGGGGCGTGGTGACACCGGGCCAGTCCCTGCTGGTGGTGGTGCCGACGGACAGTCCCCTGGAGATCGAGGCGATGGTGTCCAATCACGACATCGGCTTTGTGTATGTGGGGCAACCGACCGAGATCAAGATCGACACGTTCAATTTCACCCGATATGGCCTGCTGCACGGGACTGTCCTGAGCTTGTCGAAGGACGCGATCAGTCGCGACTTTCAGCAGGACAAGACTACGGACAACAAGCCACCGACGAGCGCCGATAGCAGCAGCGAACCCAACGGGCACGAGCTGGTCTATTCCGCTCGGGTGTCGCTCGATCGGGCGCAGATGCAGGTGGAGGACAAGCTGGTCAATCTCTCGCCCGGCATGGCTGTCACCGTCGAGATCGAGACGGGGTCGCGGAGGGTGATCAGCTATCTGCTTTCGCCGCTGCTCAAATACAGGCAGGAGAGCCTTCGCGAGAGATAGGCGTCGCACAGCGCTCAGTCCGCCTCGGCACCGTCCGGAGTGTGCGCTGAATGAGAAAAGATCAGCGCCCGGAAGCTATTGTTGCAACAGCATAACTCTGGCAAAAAAGCACATCAGACTCGGTTACGAGCCTATCATTTTGAAGAGCATTGGCGGGTCGCCAACATCAGGCGCGTGAAGGTCCGCGCGATCACGCCGAGGTTATCTGTACCGTAGCAATATTTGCACGCCGCACGACACGACAAGCGGCCATCGACGACGATAAAAGGCGACCGGGATGACGATTATTAATTTACCCTCCGGCGGCTCGGAGCAGAAGGTATTAAACCCGTCGAGCTCTATCGCCGAAGAGGACTTCTATTTCACGGGCCTCAATGCCACCGGCACCATGACCGAGGCGGTTATCGACTATCAATCCGGCGCCTCGCAGGTGGTCACATATTCGGGCCTGCCGAGCGGCGTCGCCAAGGAGACCGAAGACTTCAGCGCCACCAACGGCGCCGGCACTCTCACCGAAATCATTCTTGATTTGCAGACCGGTGGTTCATTCGTCGAGCTTCTTGCTTATCTGCCGACCGGCGACACCGAGGATATCCAATATTTTACCGGGGCCAATCTTACAGGAACCCACACCGCAACGCTGATCGATTTCCAGTCCGGGGGCTCGCAGTATCAAATCTTCACGGGGTTGCCTGCTGGCGTAACCGAGGAGATCGAAGACTTCAGTGGCGTCAATGCGACGGGCACCCTGACCGAGACCATTTCCAACACTCAGTCCGGCGGCTCGCAAGTGGTCATCTTGTCGGGCCTGCCGAGCGGCTACGCCAAAGAGATCGAAGATTTCAGCGGCCCCAACGGCACCGGGACACTCACCGAAATCATTCTCGATTTGCAGGCCGGTGGTTCGCAGGCCCAGCTTCTTGCCAATCTGCCGGCAGGCGAGACCAGGGAGATCGAGTATTTTACCGGGGCCGACGCCACGGGAACCCACACCGCAACGCTGATCGATTACCAGTCCGGCGGCTCGCAATATCAAATCTTCACGGGATTGCCTGTTGGCGTAACTGGGGAGATCGAAGACTTCAGCGGCACCAGTGCGACGGGCACTGTCACCGAAGCCATTTTCAATCTGCAGACCGGTGGTTCACAGGTCAATCTTCTTGCTTATCTGCCGACCGGCGACACCGAGGAGATCGAATATTTTACCGGAGCCAACCTCACAGGAACCCACACCGCAACGCTGATCGATTTCCAGTCCGGCGGCTCGCAGTATCAAATCTTCACGGGATTGCCTGTCGGCGTAACCGAGGAGATCGAAAATTTCAGTGGCACCAATGCCACCGGCGCGCTGACCGGGACCATTTCCAACCTTCAGTCCGGCGGCTCGCAGGTAGCCATCTTGTCTGGCCTGCCGAGCGGCTACACCGCAGAGCTTGAAGTCTTCAGCGGCCCCCACGGCACCGGCACTATCACCGAAATCATTCTTGATCCGCAGGGCGGTGGTTCACAGGCTCAGATTCTCGCTAATCTGCCGACCGGTGTGACCAGGGAGATCGAATATTTTACCGGGGTCAACGCCACTGGAACCCACACCGCAACGCTGATCAACTTCCAGTCCGGCGGCTCGCAATATCAAATCTTCACGGGATTGCCTGTTGGCGTAACCGGGGAGATCGAAGACTTCAGTGGCACCAATGCCACCGGCACCCTGACCGAGACCATTTCCAACACTCAGTCCGGCGGCTCGCAGGTGGCCATGTTGTCCGGCCTGCCGAGCGGCTACGCCAAAGAGATTGAAGATTTCAGCGGCCCCAACGGCACCGGGACTGTCACCGAAATCATTCTCGATTTGCAGACCGGTGGTTCACAAGACCAGCTTCTTGCCAATCTGCCGACCGGCGAGACCAGGGAGATCGAATATTTTACCGGGGCCAACGCCACGGGAACGCACACAGCAACGCTGATCGATTTCCAGTCCGGTGGCTCGCAGTACCAGAGCTTTACGGGATTGCCGAGCGGTGTGTCGGAACAGATTTCCGACTTTTCCGGCACAAGCGCCACCGGCGCAGTGACAGAGAATATCATCGACTTTACCTCCGGCGGCTCGCAGGTGCAGTTGTTCACCGGACTGCCGAGCGGTACCAGCGGGGTGATCGAGACCTTCACCGGCCCCGACGGCACCGGAGCCGAAACCTCCGTGATCACCAATCTCACCGCTGGCGGCTCGGTGCAGGAATTGTTCACCGGCCTGCCGAGCGGCGACACCGCCGAGTACAAGCATTTCACCGGTGCCAACGCCACCGGCACCGACACGGAGAATATTTTCAACCTCTCTGCCGGCGGGTCCGAGGTGCAGTTGCTCACCGGCCTGCCGAGCGGCGCCAGCGGGGTGATCGAGAACTTCACTGGAGCCGGGGGCACCGGAACCGAAACCTCCGCGATCGTCAATCTTACGGCCGGCGGTTCGGTGGAGGAGTTGTTCACCGGCCTGCCGAACGGCGATACCGCCGAGTATGAGTATTTCACCGGTGCCAACGCCACCGGCACGAATACTCAGAATATTTTCAACCTCTCCGCCGGCGGGTCCCAGGTGCAGTTGCTCACCGGCCTGCCGAGCGGCGCCAGCGGGGTGATCGAGAATTTCACCGGCCCCGGCGCCACCGGCACTGAAACCTCGGCGATCACCAATCTCACCGCCGGCGGCTCCGTGGAGGAATTGTTCACCGGCCTGCCGAGCGGCGATACTGACGAGTACAAGCGGTTCACCGGCGCCAATGCCACCGGCACGAACACAGAGAATATTTTCGACTTTTCGGCCGGCGGCTCGCAGGTGCAGTTGCTCACGAGCCTGCCGAGCGGCGCCAGCGGGGTGATCGAGAATTTCACCGGCCCCGGCGCCACCGGCACCGAAACCTCCGCGATCACCAATCTCACCGTCGGTGGCTCGGTGGAGGAATTGTTCACCGGCCTGCCGAGCGGCGATACGGACGAGTACGAGCATTTCACCGGCGCCAACGCCACCGGCACGGACACGGAGATTATTTTCGACCTCTCTGCCGGCGGGTCCCAGGTGCAGTTGTTCACCGGCCTGCCGAGCGGCGCCAGCGGGGTGATCGAGAACTTCACTGGAGCCGGCGGCACCGGAACCGAAACCTCGGTGATCACCAATCTTATGGCCGGCGGTTCGGTGGAGGAGTTGTTCACCGGCCTGCCGAGCGGCGATGTCGACGAGTACGAGCATTTCACCGGCGCCAACGCCACTGGCACGGACACGGAGAATGTTTTCGACCTCTCTGCCGGCGGGTCCCAGGTGCAGTTGTTCACCGGCCTGCCGAGCGGCGCAAGTGAGGTGATCGAGAATTTCACGGGAGCCGGCGGTACCGGAACCGAAACCTCCGTGATCACCAATCTCGCCGCCGGCGGCTCGGTGGAGAAATTGCTCACCAATCTGCCGAACGGCGCCACGAGCGAAACTGAATACTTCACCGGCGCCAACGCCACGGGCACCAAGACCGAAATCCTGACCGACTACAGCGACGGCAGCTCGACGAACGAGTTGTTTACGAACCTGCCCAGTGGGGTCGTCAGCGAGACGCTGTCGTATACCGGCGCCGATGCAACAGGCACCCACACCCAGACCATCACCGATTTTTCGTCCGGTGGCTCGCAGGTTGAGACGTTCACCGGCTCCGGCTGGCCGAGTGGCGCTACCGACCAATACCAGGTTTACAGCGGCCTGGACGGAAGCGGGACGAACACAGCGACCATCTACGATTTGTCGTCCGGCGGCTCGGTGGAGGATTTGCTCACCAACCTGCCGACCGGCGCCACCAGCGAAACCGCGTACTTCGCGGGCACCGACGCAACAGGCACCGAAACCGAAATCCTGACCGACTACGGCGACGGCAGCTCGACGGAAGAACTGTTTACGAACCTGCCCAGCGGGGTCGTCAGCGAGACGCTGTCATATACCGGCGCCGACGCAACAGGCACCAACACCGAAATCGTCACCGATCTGTCCTCTGGCGGCTCGCAGGTTGAGACGTTCACCGGCTCCGGCTGGCCGAGTGGCGCTATCGACCAATACCAGGTTTACAGCGGACTGGACGGCAGCGGGACGAACACCGCGACCATCTACGATCTGTCGTCCGGCGGCTCGGTGGAGGATTTGCTCACCAACCTGCCGACCGGCGCCACCAGCGAAACCGCGTACTTCGCGGGCACCGACGCAACAGGCACCGAAACCGAAATCCTGACCGACTACGGCGACGGCAGCTCGACGGAACAGCTGTTTACGAACCTGCCCGGGGGCGTCGTCAGCGAGACGCTGTCGTACACCGGCGCCGATGCAACAGGCACCAACACCCAGATCATCTACGATCTGTCCTCCGGCGGCTCGCAGGTCGAGACCCTCACCGGCTCCGGCTGGCCAAGTGGCGCTATCGACCAATACCAGGTCTACAGCGGCCTGGACGGCACCGGGACGAACACAGCGACCATCTACGATCTCTCGACGGGCGGCTCGGAGGAGGAATTACTCACCAACCTGCCGAGCGGCGTCGCGAGCGAAACCGTGTACTTCACCGGCGCCGATGCCGTCGGCACCGAAATCGAAATCGACATCGTCTACACCGATAGCGAAACGGAGAAGTTCCTCGTCGGTACTCCCGTCGGTGTTGTCGGCGGCACTACACTTCCCGCCGGCGTCGCCAGTGAGACGAAGCTCCCGAATTCCGAAACCGCCTACGATTTCTACTCCGGCGGTTCGGAGGTTCTGCAGACGTCCATCGACCCAGGCGCGCCAAGCGGCGCTATTGACGAATACCAAGTCTACACCGGCGTTGATGGCACCGGGACGAATACCGCAACCATCTACGATCTGTCGTCCGGCGGCTCGGTCGAGTATTTGATCACGGGGCTGCCCAGCGGCGCCACGAGCGAAGCCGAGTATTTCAGCCGCACCGACGCCACCGGCACCAATACGCAGAACGTCATCGACTTCAGCGATGGGACCTCGCAGATCGAGACCTTCACCGGCGTGCCGAGCGTGCCAGGCGGCGCTCTCGATCAATACCAGGTCTACAGCGGCGCTGATGGCACCGGGACCAATACCGCAACCATCTACGATCTTGCGTCCGGCGGCTCGGCCGAGAATCTGATCACCGGGCTGCCCAGCGGCGCCACCAGCGAAACCGAGTATTTCAGCGGTACCGACGCCACCGGAACCGAAACCGAAACCCTCACCAACAACACCGACGGCACCTCGACAGAAGGGCTTTTCGTAAACCTGCCCAATGGCATCGTCAGCGAGACGCTGTCTTATTCCGGCTCCGGCGCAACAGGCACCGTCACCGAAATCGTGTTCAATCTATCCTCCGGCGGTTCGAAGGTGGAGACCTTCGCTAACCTGCCGAGCGGCGCTCTCGACGAAGTTCGGGATTATAGCGGTCCTGATGGCACCGGGACCAATACGGCGACCAATTATGATCTGGTGTCAGGCGGCACGATTACCGGCAACGGCGACGGCACATCGACCGAAACGCTGTCGACGAACCTGCCCAGCGGCGTTATCAGCGAGACGCTGACTTACTCCGGTGCGAACGCCACCGGTACCATCACCCAGGACGTTTTCAATTTGTCCTCCGGCGGCTCGGAGGTCGAGACCTTCGCTGCGCTGCCGAGCACTGGCCTGCCGGGCGGCGCGCTCGACGAATACCAAGTCTATGACGGCTCGAACGGCAGCGGGAACAATATAGCGACCATCTATGATCTTTCGACAGGCGGCTCGATCGAGTATTTGCTCACCGGGCTGCCCAGCGGCGTCACCAGCGAAATCGAGTATTTCAGCGGCACCAACGCTTCCGGCACCGAGACCGAAGTTCTAACCAACATTTACGGCTACTCGACCGTAGAGTTGCTCACCAACCTGCCCAGCGGCGTTTCCAGCGAGACGCTGTTCTATAATGGCCCAAACGCCAGCGGCGGCCTTAGCTCAATCGATTCCAATCTATCGTCCGGCGATTCAGAGACCGAGCGGTTCTACAATTTGCCGACCGGCGTCAGCAATGTGGTCGATCACTACTCTGGGGCCGACGAATCTGGAACACTCAAGAGCGAGATCGATAATTTCTCCACCGGGGGCTCGACCGAAACCATCTACAATCCAACGTCCAGCATAAGCAAAATTGTCGAAGATTTCGCCGGCGCCAACGCCACCGGCCAAGAGACGCAAGCGATCGTGCTCGACACTAACGACAGGTCTATCCTGGTCAGCTTCAATTACGACAGCCAGGGGAGTCTGACGGGTTACAGCGAGACCGAATATTCCTACAATATTTTAACCTCGACCACGGTGTCCGGCGGCGATGGCGGTGGCGGTGGCGATGGTGGCAGCGACGGCGGCGATGGCGGCAGCGACGGTGGCGGGGATGGCGGCGGTGGCGACGGTGGCGATGGCGGCAACGTCGGGGGCGATGGCGGCTCCCCTTCCCGTGTAGTCTTGGGAGCTGCGAATTATGACGCGCATGGTCACCTTCTAAGATCATCCGGCACAGTCATTCCTCCTGCCGCGGCTTGGCAGATCGTTCCCGCCGGTGGCGATGGCGGGGTGGATCCCCTGGTCATCAGCACCAATGGCGGGCCCATCGTTCTGGTCGCGCCAGGCAAATCGAACGTGCTGTTCGGAGCCCAGGAGGCGGGAACCAAGACGACGACCGGCTGGGTCGGCCAAAACACGGGCATACTGGTCGTCGAGAGCGGCAGCACCGTCTCGGAGATCGAGAATTTCGGCCAGTTGGCGGCGCTGGCCCGGAAGGGCAGCGACGTCATCGATGCCAGCGACCCTGTCTTTTCGAAAATCGACGTGTGGGTCGATGGCAACGCCAGCGGGCCCAAAGATTCGGGTGAGTTGGTCTCGCTGGCCTCGCTCGGCATCACCTCGATCAGCCTCGCATCGACTCCGGTAACGCAGGCGATCAACGGCAACGAGGTGACTGCGATCGGCTCGCTCACCTTCGCGGACGGCGAAGTCGAGCAGGTCTACGATGTTACGTTCGGCGTGGCGCATACGGCCGATACCGGCGGGACGTCCGATCAGGCGGTGTCCTCCGCATGGAGCGTATTGCACAAGTCCGACTTTGCATCCGAGACCCCGACCACGCTGGCTTATTCGGCCGACCCGGCTGGAGGGACCGGTACCGTCCATCCGCCGTGGGCGTCCGACGGACAAGGTGGGCAGGGGCCGCCGGTCGGCAGCGTTCCCCCGGCGTTCGACCTGGCGCTGTTCAAAAACTACATGGTGTCGGCCTTCCCGCAGGAGGGCTTCAGCCATGGGAGCATTCACGGCTCGGATCCTCCGATTGCTCTCGGTGGCGACAACCTGTTCGCTCCGCCGGGTGCTCCCCAATCGCATAAATGATGAGGGTCGAGGGCGGTCGTATCCTTCAAACGACCGCCCATATCGGCTAGGCTCAGGCGGTCGATATCCGGCCGCGCCCTTTATATTTTGGCGCCGCCTGACAAGGAAACCGGATGACGGAACACGTGAAAGCTGCCGTGGACGTTCCGGACGTGCCGACACCTTCTGCAACCACCATCCCCTCGGGCCGCGAGATCATCGAACGCGCGTCCGGCGCGAACGGTGCCGCTGACGGCAGGATGCGAAAGCTGTTCGACATCATCAGCGCAAAATCGATCGTACGGAATTCGCAGCAGAAAATCCTTTCGACGCGAGGCACTCCGCAGGAGTGGCTGATCGACCTGCGCAAGACGTTCCTCGACCCGGTCGGACTTGACCTGATCGCCGAGCTGTTCTGGGAGCGCTTTGCCGATAAATATCCCTTTCAGGTAGGAGGACTGGAGGTCGGTTCGGTACCGCTGACCTCGGCAATTCAGCTGCATGGCCTCAAGCGTGGATTGCACGTCAACGGATTTGTGGTGCGCAAGGAGCGCAAGCATTACGGGCTCAACAAGACCTACGAAGGCGAACTCACCGACGATCCCATCGTCGTCGTCGACGACCTGCTCAACAGCGGCGGCACGGTCGAGAAGGTTCGGGCGGTACTGGCGCAGGCCGGGCGGAGCATTCGCGATCTCTTCGTCGTCATCAACTACGAGACCCCGGCCGGCGATCGCTGGGTCGAACGCAACGACGTACGATTTGATTTTCTCTATACGCTCCCGCAATTCGGTATTGTCCTCGGAAACGAACGCGCTCCCGTAAAGCAATCCGAGTTTACCGCCGCCTGGGAGTTTTCGGCCTCCGGGGGGCACTTCTTCGACGTGCTGCCGGGATCGACGCCGGCGCTCGATCGCGAGCGGCTCTACTTCGGCAACGACGGCGGAATCTTTTTTGCGCTCGATCAGCGTACGGGCGCTCAGGTATGGAGCTTCGAGCTGGCGCGCGCGACGCGCAACGCAATTCGTTCGTCGCCGGCCGTGCACAAGGACCGGGTCTTTTTCGGCAGCTCCGAGGGCAATGTCTATTGCCTCGATACGGCGACGGGACGCGAACGCTGGCGTTTCGTTGAAGCTGATCGGGTCGAGTCCTCGCCCTGTCTGGCCCCCGACCTCGACATGCTGTTCATCGGGTTGCAGCACGAGGTCCCCGGGCGCGGCGGCAGCATCGTGGCGCTGCACCTCGAGACCGGAGAGAAGGTCTGGGAGTTTGCCGTCGAAAAGCCGGTCCTGGGATCGCCGGCCTACAGCAAGGAGCTGTGCCTTGTTGCTTGCGGGACAAACGAGCGCGAATTGCTGCTGTTCGAGCCCGTGACTCGGGAATTGCTGTGGCGTCACCCGACCGGCGGCGAAGTCAGGGCGGCTCCAGCGTTCGATCCGGCCCGGCGCGCCATCGTGGTCGGCGCGATGGACGGGTCGATGCGCAGCATCGATCTCGCGGGCCGCGAGCGCTGGCGGGTGCAGACCAGCGACGCCATCCATGCGACGCCGCTGGTCGCAGGCGATCGCGTCTATGTCGCCAGCGCGGACAAGAACGTCTACGCGATAGACGCCAACAGCGGCAGGGGCGTCTTGAGGATGGCAACGTCAGGCAAGAACTACGCGTCGCCGCGGTTGATCGGCGGGCGGATCTATTTCGGCTCGACGTCCGGTCTCGTCTACGAGTTCAATCCACGGATCAATGCCATCACCGGTGAGGTCCAGCTTCCCGAGCGGATCACAGACCCCATCGTCCACAGCTCCACGACCGGATTATTTTATGCGCGCTCCTATGACGGCAAGATCTATGCATTTCGCAGGGTAGACGAGTTTGTGGTCGAGGACTGAAGGGGCACAATCGGGGATCTGCGAAACAGTGCGAGACGCTCAAGACATCATTGCGATGGCACGGGCCACCCTGCAGAGGGCGTTTTCGACCGATGCAGCTGCCATTGTCGATACACAAGAGGCGGGGCCGCAGGGCAAGATTACGGTCTGCGTGACCATCAGGGTCCGCGGCGCCGTTCGCGGATGCTGGCCTGCCACGGCAAACTCATTGCAGGCCGCAATCGAATCGGCCGTGCGCCTGACGCTGTGTGATCCCAGATGCGAGTGGATCAGCCGCGTCGAACTCGAACAGGCGCTGGTCGAAGTCTGGATTCAGGAAAGCAGGCGCGCCATCACGGGCGTGCTGCCGCGACACCTCTGGGGCTCGCACGGATTAGAGGTCCGCGGCCACGATCGATCGGCGTTTTATTTGCCATATGTCGGCGTCGAAGAGGAATCCAGGGATCCCGATGAATTCCTGGAACGCCTGTTTGGAAAGGGACGACTATGGTCGGCCGGCTCCCGTGAATCATCGCAGTTGTTCGAAACCGAGTGGACGCACTTCGTCGAGGGGAAGCAATCCGCGCGCCGGTTCTTCAGGCTGCGAGCGGACGAACAACAACCGCGGCCGTCCCTCGTGCAAATGGCGACCGAGGCCGGCCGACACCTCCTCAACATTCAACGCTTCGACGGGTCATATACCTATCAATACGACCCGCTGCGGGGGAGGGCCGTCGGATCCGAGATAAACATCGTTCGCGTCATCCTGGCCACCTATGCGCTTGCAAGGTTTGGAGCGTGGCTGGCGCGCAGCTCATATCCGGATTGCGATGCAGCTCCGTTTCTCGAAGGAGCGGAGCGTGGCCTGTCATTTATCCGCAGCCGCCTTTCCAAGAATTCCGATGGCGCCTATTTCCGTGACGATCAGGGTGAGGCACTGCTTGGCAGCAGCGCGCTGTCGCTGCTGGCGTTTGCATATTTCCCGGATGCGGCGGCGACATCCGACATCACGCCTTTGCTGACCAACGTGCTGTTGAAATCTCAAAGCGGCGAGGGATGGTTTCCGAACGAGATCCTGCATCCGGATCAAGCCGGTCAGCAGGACTTCGCGCCCGGTCAGGCGATATTGGCGTTACTCAAGCAGAACAGCCGTCCGCTGGAGGACATCCTGCCGGCGCTCGAAAGAGCGTTCAGCTTCTATTCCAGCCGTCCGATCGAGCAGGCTTCGCGTTTCTTCCTGGCCTGGCAGTGCAAGGCCTGGTGCGAGATGTGGCAGCGCACGAAAATAGATCGATATGCCGATCTGGCATTTCGCCTGCTGGATCAGCTCGCCACATTCCAGATGGAGCCCGGCGAGAATTGTCCGTCGGATTTTGTCGGCGGCTATCGAGCCAGTGCCGACCCGACCGGCATAACGCCTCCGACATTTCTGGTCTCGCTGTTTACCGAAGCGGCCGTTCTCGGCTGGCACGTCGCCGTCGAGACCAACGATCATTCGAGAGCGGCGTTTTACATGCAGGTCGTGCGGCGGGGCATCGATTGCATGTTTCGACTGCAGATATCCGAAGACCAACATTTCATGTTCGTGGATCCCCAACTCGCGGTCGGCGGATTGCGCCGGGATCTGGCTTCGTTTCAACTGCGTTGCGATTATGCCGCCCATGCCCTGACGTGTTTGACCGCGGCGGTCGAGCTGGGGCTGCCCAGCCCCCCGACACTCCTGGGATAAGGCCCAAGAGGGTATTAGGGGCATTTTTATTCGGTCGGTTGTCCACATCGCCGACCTGCTGTGGCGCCGCGCCGTTCCGGTCCCCAGGGGGTTGACGAATTGCCGGGGGGCGACGTAGTGCCAATTGGCGCCGAGGTTGGCGCGATGATATGTTCGGTGCACAACCGGGAACTCGATCCATGCACAAATTTGCAATCGCCCTCGTCATCGCTCTGATTGCCGGGCCTGCCTTCGCGCAGGAAGAACATATGCAGAAGTATCGCGAAGAGCCCGCGGAGAAGACGCCGGCCCAGCTGGAAGCCGACAAGAAGGCCGCGAACGCCTACCAGCGTTCGCTCAACGCCGTGCCGGACCGGAAGCAGACCGATCCGTGGGGGATCGCCCGCGGCGATGACGCGGCGAAGAAGCCTGCGGCAGCGGCCAAGCCTGCGATGAAATCATCCAAGGCCAAGACCGGCACCACAAGCTCCGGCGGCACCACGAACCAGTAGCCGGAGAGTTTCGATGGACGCCTCCCAGGCCCACGAGCGAAACGCCGACCAGGTCGCCTATTGGAACGGGCCCGGCGGCCAGCGTTGGGCCGACCGCCAGGCGGTGCAGGACATTCTGCTGGCGCCGGTGCTCGATATCCTGCTGGATCGCGCGAGGCCCGCGGCCGGCGAACGGGTGCTCGATGTCGGCTGCGGCAGCGGCGCGTCCTCTATCGCATTCGCGAACAGGGTCGGGTCATCAGGCCGTGTGTTCGGCGTCGATGTGTCCGGCCCGATGCTGGAGCGGGCCCGGCAGAGCACGCCCAAGGGCGCGCCGGTCGATTATGCGCTCGCGGATGCCACGGTCTATCCGTTCGATCCGGCAAGCTTCGATCTGCTCGCCTCGCGCTTCGGCGTGATGTTCTTTGCCGAGCCCTCGGTGTCGTTTGCCAATCTGCGCAAGGCGCTCAAGCCATCGGGACGGCTCGCCTTCGCCTGCTGGAAGGAGCCGCGCGAAAATCCCTTCTTCATGGCGCCGCTGCAGGCGGTCTACAAGCACGTGCCGAAGCTGCCGCCGCAAGGACCGGAGGATCCGGGTCCGTTTGCGTTCGCGTCCGAAGAGCGCGTGACGCGGATCTTGGGCGAGGCCGGGTTCTCCGGGATTGCCATGGAGCCGCACCGGCTCGAACTCGACGTCGCGATCGGGCGCGGCATGGACGCCGCGATCCAGGGCACACTCGAGATCGGCCCGGCCAGCCGCGCGCTGGAAGGCCAGCTGGCCGATGTGCGCGCTGCCGCAGTCAACTCGATGCGCGAGACATTGGCGCAGTATGCGAAGGGCGATTCCGTGCTGCTGCCGGCCGCGATCTGGATCGTGACGGCGCGGGCCTGAGGACCTACGCCCGCTCTTCCCAGATCATCGCGAGGTGCACGATGGTCTGCACCGCCTTTTCCATGTCCTGCCGGCTGACCCATTCGAGCCGCGAATGGAAGGCGTGCTCGCCCGCAAAAATGTTGGGGCAGGGCAGGCCCATGAACGACAGCCGCGAGCCGTCGGTGCCGCCGCGGATTGAGCCCGTCACCGGCGTTAGCCCAGCGCGCTTGATGGCCTCGATCGCGTAAGCGACGATCTCGGGGTGACGGTCGATCACCTGCTTCATGTTGCGGTATTGCTGCTTGACGTCGATGCGGTAGCTCGATCGCGGATACGCGGTCATGACATCCTTCGTGATGGCCTCGAGCAGGGCTTCCTTCTGCTTCAACCCGTCCTCGGTGAAGTCGCGCACGATGAACTCGATCCGCGCCGTCTCCAGCGCGCCCGAGATTGCGACCGGATGCAGAAAGCCGTCCCGGCCGTCGGTGGTCTCGGGCGAGCAGCTGTCTTTCGGAAGGTGGTCGACGATCGCAGCGGCGATCTTGATCGCGTGCTCCATCTTGCCCTTGGCAAAGCCCGGATGGGTGGCGACACCGGCGATGACGATGCTGGCGCCGTCGGCGGAGAAGGTCTCGTCCTCGATATGGCCGGCGCTCTCGCCGTCCATGGTGTAACCGAAATCGGCGCCAAGCTTTTTGATATCGACCTTGTCGACGCCGCGGCCGATCTCCTCGTCCGGCGTGAACAGGATCTTGATGGTGCCGTGCTTCACCTGCGGGTTGCTGATCAGGAAATGCGCGGCATCCATGATCTCGGCGAGGCCGGCCTTGTTGTCGGCGCCCAACAGCGTGGTGCCGTCCGATGTGATGATGTCGTTGCCGATCTGGTCGGCCAGCGCTTCATGCTCGGCGGCGCGGATCACCTGCGAGGGATCGGCCGGCAGCACGATATCGCCGCCGCGATAATTCGTCACGATCTGCGGCTTGACGTCCTTGCCGGTGCAGTCGGGCGAGGTGTCCATGTGCGAGCAGAAGCAGATCACCGGCACGGTCTTGTCGGTGTTGGCCGGGATTGTCGCGTAGACATAGCCGTGCGCGTCGAGATGGGCATCGGAGACCCCCATCGCCTGCAACTCGGCGACCAAGAGGCGGCCGAGGTTCTTCTGCTTTTCGGTGGAGGGGCAGGTCGGCGATTCCGGATCGGACTGGGTGTCGATCACGACATAGCGCAGGAAGCGCTCGGTGACGGTGTGCTTGAAGTCGAGAACCGGTGCCAGCATGAAGACCGCGCAATCAAAACGAGAAGCTTGAGGTTCTATAACAGAAAAGCGCCATTCCGGGGCCGCGCCGCGAGCCGGAATGGCGCTTCATCAAGTGAGGACAGGGGTGGTTAGATCGCTTCCTTGAGCTCCTTGGAGGCGCGGAAGGCGACCTTCTTGCTCGCCTTGATGTGAATCTGCTCACCGGTGGCGGGATTGCGGCCCATCCGGGCGGCGCGCTTGCGAACCTGGAGGATGCCGAGGCCGACGATCCTGATACGCTCGCCCTTTTTCAGGTGCTTGGTGATCCGACCGACCATGTCGGTCAGGATCGCCTCGGCCTGCTTCTTGGACAGCTCCTGTTCCTCGGCAATGGCCGCCGCAAGGTGCTTCAGTGTGATCGTCGCCGGGGTCGCTGCTTTCTTCGCCATGTAGCCCTCCTCGTTGAATGGCTGGATTGGTGCTTTCGCGCGAAAGGCAAGGCGTTCGCGTCGGGAAAAATGGGTCCGGACAAGTCCCGAAACCACCGGTTTTTATAGGATCAGCGCCGGTCCGGCGTCAGGAAACCTAGACGTATCAGGGCTTATTCGATTCGGGGCTTTGCTGACTACGCTGCTTGGCCTGAAAACAGGGCACGATTCGTATCCCAACCGCAGAAATGCCCGCCCTGTGCGGACATTTGCAACCTCCTTGACTAACCGGATGCGGGCCTTTATGCCCTCGGTTCTGCGCGGATCAACCTCGTGATCGGCATCCGCGGGAGTAGCTCAGTTGGTTAGAGCGCCGCCCTGTCACGGCGGAGGCCGCGGGTTCGAGTCCCGTCTCTCGCGCCAGTCTTTTCAAGCACTTAGCTGACCTGATGGCGCCACCTCGGTGGGGGGCGCGCGAACGCTTATGCAAAAAATGCCGCGATCGCGTCGAGGTCGGATTGGCCCGGAGTTCCGCCGCGCAAATTGGCGTCGATGACGCGGCGGCAGGCGTCGACGGTTGGGGTATCACCCAATTCATTGGCGGCCTCGAGGATCGACCAGATCGTGTCCATCGGGATGTCGCTGAGCATGGCGGCTTTCGGGTCTGACAGCATCGGTTCGGCCGGGGGCTAGAATTCGTAGAGATCGCAGCCGCGCCGTGCCACGGTCATGAGGCCGCAGCTGCCGTTCGCCATGTCGCCTGGACAAGCTTCAAACGGCTTTGCAACCAAACGCTGATAGCAGGCGCTTCCGCGACGTGTTGGGAAACGACTCGGTGCGCCTTGTAGCAAAGCCAGCTGTTTCCGCTGAGAGCGTACGGTGGCCAACCTATCGCGACTGGTATCGCGCTCCAAAATTCTAGGAAAATAGACTTATCAAATAACCTGGCAATCTGAGGTTGGATCGCCAGCAGGCTTCATGGGACAGAACACTCTACCAGAAAGCGTGACAAAGTAGCAGAGGTGTGATGTGATGCTTTGATTGATTATCAAATAGATGGAAACCTTAACATGAAAGCGTTTTCCCTTTCAGTCGCTACAGCGGTTTGTATCTTTGTCGGAATTCAAACTGCATCTGCCGCGAAGTATTGCCCTCCCGGTTATTATCTGGGACCGGACGGATACTACTGCTGGCCTGGAACCGGTGAGGGTGGTCAAGGTGGTGGGGGCGGCGCGGGAGTTGCTGGCGGCGTAGGTGGCGGCGGAGGCGCGGGAGGCGCCGGCCGTACTGGCGGTGCGGGCGGTGGTGGCGGCGGCGGCGGCGTCGGTTACGCTGGCGGAGCCGGCGGCTATGGTGGACGGGGCGGTGCTGGTAGCTTCGGAGGCACTGGAGGATCTGGCGGAGGCGGCGGAGCTGGCTGCTACGGCGCTCGCGGCGGCGGCGGTGGCGGCGGCGGTAGTGGAGTTGGCGGAGGAGTTGGAGGACCCGGCGGCTCTGGCGGTAATTCGAACTGCCCATGAAATATAGCCTTGCATTAGTAGTCGCGCTCACGGTCGCCGGACCAATCGCGACGGTTGCTAAATCCGCGCTGGCAGATCACAACATTCGTCTCTCGGCTCCGCAGCCGAGAGACTCCGATCTCGTCGATTCAACTTCAGAGAAGGTCAAATCTCGGGTCGCTCAAGCAGCGCAACCCGCCGAGTCAGGTCAACCTGGCCGTGGAGGCGAGGGAGGCGGTATTCCAGGCGTGCCGGGCGGTCGCGGAGGCGAATCCGGTACGCCAGGTGATCGGGGAACGGTCGTCAGCAGCCCACCAACGCCCGGAAGTGTGCTGGCGGCTGATCCTGCCTTGGTGACTTACTGCGTCGACGTTCTGCAAACAGCAGGCCAAAAGACTGCCAACACATTTTCTCCTTTGGATTGTGCGCAGTACTTTATCAACCTCGAGCGCTTGGCGCTTCGTAGGGACAATCGATCTGACCGTGCGCCTGATGGCGATCAAGGGCCAAGCTTAGGCGGTGTGGGAGGAAAAGGCGGCAAGGGAGGTAAGGGCTTACGCGGTGGTCGTGGTGGATCGGGAGGAGCTGGCATCGCCGGAGGAAAAGGTGGAAGCGGGGGGGCCGGAGGAGCAGATCAATGACGCTGTGATCCCAGAGCAAGGGAACGACAGGATGTGGCCTCTAGGCGGTACGCTTTGGCTCGCAAAAGTTTTATTGTTTGCGGCAGCAATTATTATCGGACAACTTGGCACTGCTTGGCTTCCTGCAGCCGCCCAAACGACAAGCGGCGGTGCCGGAGGATCAGGAGGAGCAGGTAGCGCCTATGTCAATGGCGACAACTACGGCACGATAATTGTCAATGGCGGCGGGGGAGGCGATGGCGGAAGCGCATCTTCATCTCAGGGCCGCGCGCCTTCGTCCGGGGGAGGCACGTTGGCGCCGACGTCGCGATCGGTGCGCGTTATTAATTTCGTACTGACCAATCGAGCGTCCTTTCAAGTAAATCTCAAGTTCTTTTCGCCATCGCACGTTTGGCCGTCAGATGACAGGGCGTACGTACTGAACACTCGGTCACCCACTCCCTTTCGACTGGATTGCGAACCCGGCGAGAGGATTTGTTTTGGAGCATTCTATCGGAATAGTGATCAGACTTGGGGAGCAGGTCGTTACGGAGAACGATCGTGCACAAACTGTTGTTTGATATGCCAGTCAGATCGAGAAGTGGTCTACAATTTCGCGCTGGGCGATTAGTGCAAAGAGCTTTGGAGTGAGGTCGTGAACCGACTATTCGCTATCATATTCATGATGATGTTTGCCTGCGTCGCCACCGGTTGTTTTCAGGATGGGCCTGCCTCGGTTCGTCCAAGCGACCAGGTGCGAACAGAAAACGGCTCCTCGCCTGATGGCCCAGCCGGCAAGCGCGGCAGCGGTCCCAGAGGTGGGGCCGGAGGGGCTGGTGGCGCTAGCATCGATGGAGGACGCGGCGGCCCGGGTGGAGCTGGAGGTTCAAGCGACTAAAGAATGAGATCAATCTGGCCCTAAATGGCCGAGTTGGTGTTTGTTCATTTAGCTTATTGCTTTCAGGATCTAGGGGAGGAGAAAGTGTTAGTTCGTGCGTTGATTACTGGCGTACTTCTTTCGTTACCCCTTCCTCATAGGGATGACTTGCACACCGTGAATGACACGGTGATTGGTGGAGATGGCGGTCGTGGTGGCGACGCAGTCATCAATGTCTATGGGGGAACGGTCGTAATACTTTCGCCCCTGGGGGGCTCTGGAGGACCAGGAGGCTCGGCAGCAGGGCCCGGAGCCACACCGACTAGCTCAACCGCACCGATTGTCGCTCCAAAGGACCTTCCTATAAGCAGTACATTCGCCACGAGAGACAACCGAGACATTGAAGGAAGCGATATTCAATTCTCGGGCGGTTCGCTCGGGGTGCCGGGAGTTGATCTCGGAGGATGTGCGAAGATTTGCGGCGGGTTGCCGTCTTGTGTTGCCTTTAGCTTTGACCGCTGGAATAACCGTTGTTTCCCGAAGGACAAAATTACCGGCTCGTTGCTAGACGTGCGTTCGATGATCGCCGTTAAGAGGCCAGCAGAATTGCCAACCGTTTCTAAAAACGAAGCAAAGATGCAGCCCGTTCGCGGAAAGCGATTTCACGGAACTGTCCTTTCAGAAATCGACGCGTCCACGAGCGATCTATGCCAAAGCAAATGTAGCACTGATCTTCACTGTGTTGGTTTTACCTTCAATAAAGTTGGCGCAAGCTCCAGCTGTACGTCTTTCAAAATGATCGATGGCTGGGATCTCGACTCCGTTTCGATCTCTGGACATAAGTGGCAGTCTCCCAATTAGGTCTTGAACAGATCAGCTTGGACCATCCATTTCCGAGTTCAAAGCGACATCGTCGAGGAAACGGTGATGTCCGCTGACCGCATAGTGTCACCACATCGCGCCGCCTCGTCAGTGGCGCTCGCTCTCACGCAAAAAATGCCGCGACCGCGTCGAGGTCGGATTGGCCCGGAGTTCCGCCGCGCAGATTGGCGTCGATGACGCGGCGGCAGGCGTCGACGGTTGGGGTGTCCCCCAATTCATTGGCGGCCTCGAGGATCGACCAGATCGTATCCATCGGGATGTCGCTGAGCATGGCGGCTTTCGGGTCTGACAGCATCGGCGGAATGGGGGCTAGAATTCGTAGAGGTCGCAGCCACGCCGCGCCAGCACATGCAGGTCGGCCACGGTGCCGCGCGCCGCACTGCATCGGCGGCATTCGATGATGGTGTCGTCGGAGGCATGCACCGGGTCGGTCGCCTTGATCGACAGGCTGCCGCAATCGGTGCAGACGATCTTGAAGCCGCTCGAAACGGTTTGCTGCTGCAAATTCATTGTGGCCTACGCCTTTGTTGAGGCCGACCTTAGGGAACAATTTTTAAAACTGGAGCCGCGGAGTGAATCGCAATCGAGCGGCCGCTTTAGGATATTCTTAAAGATATCAGATCCGGGGGCTGCCCGGCAGATGCAGCATCGGCTTTCGCAAGCCCTGCGCTGCGTTACGCACAGTTTCGCTCGCATTGACGGTCACGATCCCGGCGGCGTGCGCCCAGACCGCGAGGTCGGATTTGCTGTCGCCAGCATAGATGAAGCCGCCCGGAAAACTCCGCCGCAACAGGTTGGCCTTGTTCGAACCCTTGAGATTGTGCTCGCCGTCAGAGGCGAACACCTGGTCGATAAAGGGCAACAGCGCGGCGAGCTGACCCGCCAGCACGGCGTCGGCCGCGGTCGCCAGCACGACCCGGCGGCCGGCGGCGTTCTCGCGCCGGGCCAGCGCCACGACGTCGTGGTGGAATGCGATGCGGTCCCAGTCGATCCGGTGGCGAAGCGCGAGCTGGCGCTTCAGCGCGGCACGGCCGCGCAACAGCCATCCGGCGCAGGAGAACGCGATCAGCGGATGGACCGGCAGGATCGAGAAGAAGCTTTTGTAGAGCAGGTCGCCCTTGATCAGCGTGCCGTCGAGGTCGAGCACCAGCGGCATTGATAGCGGCAGGCTGAACACGACGTCCGGTTTGCCGGCGTCCGGCCGGCGCTGCAGATGCTTGTCGGTAGGCGCGGGTTCAAGGAAGAGCTCAGTCATGCGCGGCGCTCAGTTGGGTGGAGACCTTGCAGACGTTGATCTCGCGGGCTCCGGTGTCGGTGGTCCTGCAATCGCCATAGCCGAACCGGCTCGCGAATGCCGTGCCATCCTCATCGGACGCCGACACGATCAGCACCTGCGGGGCGCCGCGATTGGCGGCACGAAATTTCGCGACCGAGGCGGTGTCGGGCGCGTCCTGCCAGTCCGGCGTGGCGCGCATGAAATCGCGCGCCTCGACATATTGCAGCGGGAAATAGCCGAAGTAGCGCGTCGACGGCAGCGGTGACGACAGGCCGACGCCGTGGCTTGCGAGCGCTGCAGTTTGCGCGGCATGCAGGGTCGGCCGGATCCGCCAGGCGAACAAATGGCTGTCGCGCTGCGCGATTAAATCGGCATTGGCAAAGGTCTGGCCGGGGTTGTCGCGGCCGGCGGCGAGTTCGCTCTCCAGCACCGGTGCCCAGCTCTTGTAGGCGATGGCGCGCACTGCCGTTTGTCCGACCAGGCCGGACAGCGCCGCCAGGCAGAGCGTGCGCACCAGCGCCTGGGCCGGCTGCCGGCTTGCGATCGTCAGCACGATTGCGAGTCCACTAAAGGGTGCAAGCCGTTCCGAGAGCAGGGCTGCTCCGAGCTTGAGATTGAGCAGTGAGAGTCCGGCCACGAGGACGAAGAAGGCAGGCCACAGCAAATCGCCCGAACGGAAGCGTCGCAGCGCGGCAAAGCCCGCGACCGCGAGCGCGCCGAACACCGGCACGAGTGCCACCACCTCCCACCAGCTGAAGGTGAAAAGATAGGTCGCAGCCACGATGCGGCGGATGATCTGGGTGACGCCGCCTTCCGCGCTGGCGGTCTCGCCGGGAATGTTCTGATAGGCGAGCAGGAAACTTGCGATCAGAACCAGGACCGGCAGCGCTGCTGCCGCGGCCCAGGCGCCGTCGATCAGCAGCCGCCGTGTCGCGGCCTTTGCGCCGGCCCGCTCGAACGTATCGAGGGTGCGCGCGATGCCTTCGGCGGCGAGCAGCAGGCACGCCGCGACCACCGCGGTGATGTGGGTGAGATAGAGCGCGGCCAGGAACAGCGCGGTCGCGATGAAGGCCAGCGCATCGCGGCGTCCGCTCAGGCTGCGCCAGAAGCTGGCGAACAGCAGGAACAGCGGCACGCCGAGCGCGAAATTGTAGAAGCCCCAATGGATGAAGACGCCGAACGCGATCGGCAGCAACAGCAGCATCGGCAGCAGCGGCCGGTCAGTCTCGGCGCGGCTGGCGGTGAAGGCAGCCGCGATCCAGAGCAGGCCGTAGAGGCTGAGGAACAGGCTGTTGGCGACCAGCGCGTCGCCGGTGAGCCGGATCAGCCCGGCGAGCAGCAGATAGATCGCCGAGTTCGGTTCGATCCGCGGATTCCACTGGTAGAACGACGCCGCCGGCTCCTGCAACGCACCGCCCCAACCGAAGCGGGCGATCAAATCGGCCTGCGCCAGATGCACCGGCCCGTCCTGGGTCGGCACCAGCTTCACCAGCCAGATCGGGCCATCCAGCAGTACGAGGAGCCCTGCGAACAGCAAAACTGCGGCGAGCACGCCGAGATTGGCTTTCGGGGTCTCGAAGGGCGCGGCGATCGACATCCCTAATGGATCCCGCCGAGACGGATCAGGTCCGAGCTGGTCAGGCTATTCAGTGAGGGCAGATCGACGAAGGTCAGCACGCCGAACAGCGCCATGGTCACGGCGGCGGCGATCAGCATCCCTGGCTGCCGCATCAGTTCCTCCGGCCGTGCCGCGGCGGAGTCGGGCGTCAGCGCGAGCCGCATATAGGAGGCGAACAGCACGATCAGGAGCGGAATGACGACGAGATATTCGATGCGGTACTTCAACAGGAAGATCGCCATCATGAAGGCGAAGCCCTGGGCGTAGACGAGGCAACTCGTGACCAGGCTCGAATGGGTGTAGACCGCAAAGGAGGGGCGGTACGCCGCGAGGTTGGCGGTGCCGCCGGCCTCGACGATCGCGCGATGCTCGGAGACCCGCTTGGCGGCCATCAGGAAGGCGCCGCCGAACCAGTAGGCGAGCAGGATCGAGATCGGCGGCGCGATGCTCGGCACCACGGCGAACCAGCCGAACAGGAAGCGCAAGGGATTGTTGAGGGACTCGACGATGACGTCGATGAAGGCGCGGTCCTTAGCGCGGATCGGGCGCACATTGTAGATCACGCCGAACACCGCGAACACGGTCGCGGTGATGGCGAAGGCGTAGCCGAGCCGGTTGGCCGCCAGGATGCCGAGCGTGGTCAGCAGGATATATTGGGCAAACACGATGGTCGGCGACATCGCGGTCTGCACCGCCGGCCGCGACCGCTTGGTCGGATGCATGGCGTCGAAGGGGGCGTCGAGCCATTCGTTGATGGTGTAGTTGGCCGACGACAGCGCCATCGCCACGAACAGGCAGGTGACCAGCCGTTCGGCGAGTGTCGCGACATCGATCGGCCCGGTCTGCGACATGATCATCGCAAAGGCGATGCCGGGGATGATCAGAACGTGCTTGATCCAGTGGTCGGGCCTGGCGATCGCGACGTAGTCGGCGATACCGGCGTTCGGCTGCGCGTGATTGGTGATCGACATTGCGATGCTCCAAATTCCACCTGTGCCGCATCGGGGCGCGTGCGGCGAAAGATGCTTTGGAAGGGCAGCGATCGTGCCGCGGCAGGGCGTTGGCCGTCGGTCGGGGCGGAAGGCATGCAACGCAGTTAATGCCGGTAGCGGAGGCGTGGATTGGGTGCGGTTGCCGATCTCGCCTAGCGCGCGATCCGCGTCATCGGCCTGCGCGCGCCCTGGCGTTCCGGCGGATGGCCTCCCGCGGGATGCGCCGGAATGGGACAGATGTTTCATTTCGGCTGACGGCCGAGAGCAGGGCTCCAGGCAACAAAAAAGCCGCCAGAAGGCGGCCATTTTGTCTGCAGAAGCTGGAAAGTCCTAGCGGACGGTCGAGGTCTCCGACGACGTTATCGCGATCGGCTTGCCGGCCTTGATGATGTGGGTGTTCTGGGCGGTCTCGGTGAATTCCGTGTTGGTCCGGGCCGAGAAGCCGAAAGCCGCAACCGCGATGCCGGCCACGAGGGCGACAACCACGATCTTGAGATGGGTCGAACGGTCCGCTGAGTGGATCGAGTGGTTCATGGTCGCCTCCGGGCGTCTATGCGCCGTCCTGTTAACGACAGTCGTAAGCCCGATCTGTTTCCGGATCGTTTCGCGGGTTCCCCAAAATGGTTTCATCCCACCGGTGGATCGGTTTCGCCGCGTCTTGCGCGGTACCGCGGCGGGACCGAAACTGGCGCCCAAGCGCGGGACGGCGCCCGGGAGAAAAACAATAATGAAAACAATGAAGATGACCCGCAGGACGCTGCTCGGCGCGGGTTCCGGCGCGGTCGCGGCCACGATGTTTGGCAAACAAGCCCTTGCCGCCGCCGAGTTCGATTTCAAGCTCGGCGTTGACACTCCGGAAACCCACCCGCTGACGATCCGGCTAACAGAGGCGGCCAAGGCGGTGGCCGAGCAGTCGTCCGGCCGGGTCAACATCACGGTGTTTCCCAACAGCCAGCTCGGCGGCGATCCCGAAATGCTGTCGCAGGTCCGGGCCGGCGGTATCGAACTCATGGCTGCGCCGAGCCTGACGCTGTCGATCCTGGTGCCGCTCTCGGGCCTGCCGAGCATCGGCTTTGCCTTCCAGTCCTACGACCAGGTCTGGGCCGCGATGGATGGCGGCGTCGGCGAATTCGTGCGCGAGGCGATTGGCAAGACCGGCGTGGTGCCGCTGAAGAAGGTTTGGGACAACGGCTTTCGCCAGATCACCTCGTCGTCAAACCGGCAGCTCAACAGCGTCGACGATTTCAAGGGTTTTAAAATTCGCGTGCCGGTAACGGCGTTGCTAACCTCGCTGTTCTCCGGCCTTGGCGCGTTGCCGTCGAGCATCAGCTACAACGAGCTCTATTCGGCGCTGCAGACCCATATTGTGGAAGGGCAGGAGAATCCGCTCGCGCAAGTCTCGACCGGCAAGCTCTATGAGGTGCAGAAGTACTGCGCGCTGTCGAACCATTGCTGGAGCGGCTACTGGATCCTCGGCAACCGCCGCGCGATGGCGAGCCTGCCGCCCGATCTGCTCGAGATCGTCAATGCAAGCTTTGATGCCGCGGCGCTGAAGGAGCGGGCCGATCTCGTCGTGATGGATCGCTCATTGCAGGCCGAATTGACGGCGAAGGGCATGACCTTCAACACGCCGGATCCGGTGCAGTTTCGCGCCGCGCTGGTGAGGGCCGGCTTCTACACGCAATGGCAAAAGACCTATGGCGCGGATGCGTGGGCGACGCTGGAGAAATATACGGGGAAGCTGACGTGAGGGCGTCAGTCATCGTACGCGTGATTACCTGACGCGTAATCGCGCGCACGATCTCCCTTTGCGATGATCGAATTGTCGGCAGCGACGATGTTGCCGATCGATCCGCAAGGGAGATCCGGGATGAATCGTCGAACTGTTCTCGAAGCAACATTGCTTGGCACCGCTTTGGCAGCGGCGACGCCGGTTGCTGCACAAACCTCCGCGGCGCCGGCGGCCGTTCGCTCGCCGTGCGTGACGGCGAAAGACGGCACCTCGCTGTTCGTGCAGGATTGGGGCGCGGGCCGGCCAGTGCTGTTTCTCGCCGCCTGGACCTTCAATTCCAGCGCCTGGGGCAGCCATATCGTCGCGCTCAACGCCAAGGGATATCGCTGCGTCGCGCCCGACCGGCGCGGGCACGGCCGCTCCGACATGCCAATGACGGGATACGACCTCGAAACGCTGACCGCGGACGTCGCCGCCGTGATCGAACAGCGCGATTTGCGCGACGTCACGCTGGTGGCGCACTCGATGGGCTCGATCGAAGCGGTGAACTATCTCGCGTGTCACGGATCGGACCGCATCGCGCGGTTGGTTCTGGTGGCACCGACGACACCGTTCCTGGTCCAGACCGAGCACAATCCCGACGCGGTTCCGAAGCCGATGATCGACGCGCAGAACGAAGCCATCGCGCAGGACTTTCCAAAATGGATGGCCGCGAATGAAGCGCCGTTCTTCATGCCTGACACGCCTGACATCACGCGGTCCTGGATCAGGGAGATGATGCTGAGCGTGCCGCTGCCGGTGGCGCTGGCCTGCCGCAAGACGATCTCCTTTGCCGATCTACGCGCAGCCGCCGCCGCGATCGATCGTCCGACATTGATCCTGCACGGCGACAAGGATGCCAGCGCGCCGCTGCCGCTCACGGGAGCCAAGACGGCCAAGCTGATCAAGGGCAGCAAGCTCACCGTCTACGAAGGCGCGCCGCACGCGCTCCCGCTGACGCACAGCGAGCGCCTTGTGTCCGATATTCTGGCCTTCATGACGAGTTAAGGCCGCTACTGGCTCGCGCGCTTGATATCCGATCGGATCGAGCGCGCCGCCCAGACGAACAGCAGCGCGCCGAGCGTGGTCGTCACCGCGGCTGACAGCAACGAGTAGCGCACCGCATCGGCGCCATAGGCGCCCTTGAGGGCGTCGTTGATCATGCCGACGGCGAGCGGGCCGACACCCTGGCCGAAGCAGGTCGCCGTCAGCAGCACGATCGCCGAGGCCAGCGCGCGCATGCTGGGTTTTGCCACCGTCTGGGCGATCGCGAAGATCGGGCCGAGATGGAAGCCGACCAGGAACGAGGTCAGCGCCAGCATCGCGACCATCAGCGTGAAGCTCTGCGTCAGCATGCACAGCGCAAACACGGGACCGGCGAGGCCGGACATGATCGCGGGCGCCCATAATTTCCAGCGGTCGTCGTGGCGGCTGATCTGCGCCACCACGAGACCGCCGACCAGCGTGCCCGCCATGCCCGCGAGGCCCTTGAAGGTGCCGGCATAGCTGCCGATCTCGGCGCTGGAGAGATGATGGATGCGCGCCAGGAACGGTGGGATCCAGACTGCTGTCGCGTAGTTCGTATAGGTCGTCAGGCAGAATCCGATCAGCACGATGACGAAGCTCGGCTGGAGGCTAAGGAAGCGGAGCGTCGGCCCGATCGGCTCGGGCTTGAAGGTCTCGGCCATCGCGCCGCGCTTCGGCTCGGAGATCGTCAGCCACAGCACCGCGGCGAGCGCGAGGCCGGGGAGGCCCGCGGCGAAGAACGCTGTGCGCCAGCCATAGTGCTGGTTGACATATCCGCCGATGAAATAGCCGAGGAAGACGCCGAGATAGGTGCCGATCGCGTAGACGCCGAGTGCGCGCGGACGTTCGTTCTTGTCGAAGAGATCGGCGATGATCGATTGCGACGCCGGCGTTCCCGCTGATTCACCGATGCCGACGCCGATCCGCGCCAGCGCCAACGTGGAGACGCTGGAAGCCATGCCGCAAAAATATGTCATCGCGCTCCAGAACGCGAAAGCGCAGGCGACGATGTTGCGGCGGTTGAGGCGGTCGGCCATTCGCGCGATGGGAATGCCGAGCAGCGAATAGAACAGCACGAAGCCGAAGCCCGCGAGCAGGCCCATCGTGGTGTCGCTGAGCGTGAATTCCTTTTTGATCGGCTCGATCAGGACGTTGAAGATGGTGCGGTCGAGGAAGTTGAAGGCATAGATGATCGTGAGCAGGGCCAGCACGTAATAGCGCCGGGTCGAAGGCCTTGCGGCGGCCTGCGCTGGCACGGTTGCTTGTGGCGCGAGATCGACCATGGTTTTCCCCCGACGTTTTCTTTTCTTTGATCGGGCCTTACGCCTCGCGGATATAATTCCCCGCCTCGAATTCGACCGGCTTCGCGTCAACCTCGAACGAGATGCCGATCGGGTCGCCGCCGCCGGCGAGCACCTCCAGCTGGTCGCCGAGCATGCGGCGGACCATCAGGATGCCGCGGTCGCTCTGGCCGAAATGCTCTTCCGAATGGACCGTTACCGCGCCCTGGCCGACCTGCGCCTCGTAGTCGCCGGGGAATTGCTGGTGCTCGGTCTCCGTCATGTCCCACCAGAACTTGCCGTTGAACTTCGAGCGCATCCGGCCGATGTCGCCGGTATTCTTGACGCGGCCGGCGACATAGATGCGGAACGAGGTGTCGTCGATCGGCAGGGTCCAGCCGATCGATTCCACGCGCGCGAACTGGGCGACGCGCGGGTTCGGCACCACGCGGAGCGTGGGGAGGGCGGCCTCGGTGACCCGGTAAAACACCTTGCCGTCGTCCTGCTTGCGGATCGAGCGCACCGCGACGCCGCGCGGCGACATTTCGAATTTCACTTCGGGCATCGAGGCCATCATGTTGGTGAACTGGGGCCCCGAGAACGAGCCGTGCAGCACGGGCACGTGGTAGGGGTCGGCCACGTTCTCGAAATGCTGCAGCCAGTTGCAGGGGATCACGGCAGGTCCGCCGCCGCCGATCGAGGAATCGTCGGCCTCGACGAACTCGCCGTCGTCCATCGTCTCGAGGCATTCGTAGCGCGGCAGCACCGGCTTTTTTTCGGCCGGCCCCATATAGGCGAAGATCAGTCCGTAGCGCTCCTGCACCGGATACCAGGGCTGGCGGACCTTGTCCTTGAACAGGCCGCCCTCGGGCTCGCAGGGCTGCTCGAGGCAGTGGCCCTCGGTGTCGAATTTCCAGCCGTGATAGCAGCAGCGGATGCCGTCTTCCTCGACCTTGCCATAATAAAGCGTGGTGCCGCGGTGGCAGCAGCGGGCATGCAGCAGGCCGATGCGGCCATGCCGGTCGCGAAACAAAATCAGATCCTCGCCGAGCGCGCGCACTTTCCTGGGGATATCGGTGGCGTCGCTCACCAGACCGATCGGGTGCCAGTAGCGGCGCAGCAGTTCGCCCATCGGCGTGCCTCTGATAACCGCGGTCAGCTCGGTCCGGGTGGCGGATGGCTTCATGGCATAGGCGGTGCCGAGATCGCGATCCCGTTGCGTGACGGTCATGTTTGTTTCCTCCCGCCGCGGCCTTTGGCCCGCGGTCGTCTCGTATCGACCAAGTCAACGATAGATCGATGACAATGTCAACGATCTCGGATAGCTTGGCAGCACACCGGTTTGTTGGCAGAGGTTGGCGGATGACCGAGAAGCTGAAGACGATGCGGGTCGTGTCGCCGGAGACCGTCGATGCCGAACTGGCGCCGATCACCGCGATGATGTCCTCGCGCCTGATGGTGCTGGCGAACCTGCTCAAGCGCGGCGCGATCCTGCGCTACAAGCGCCTCGCTGGCCTGTCGTCGGTCGAGTTCGGGCTGGTCGCCTCACTCGGCCGGCGCCCGCCGATGAGCGTGGTGCGGCTGGCCGAAGCCGTCGGCATGGACAAGGGCCAGATCAGCCGGGCGCTCGCCGAACTGGTGGCGCGCAGGCTGGTCGCCAAGGCGGTCAACCCGCTGGACAACCGGGAAACGCTGGTCTCTCTGACCAGGGCCGGGCTCGCCGCACATGACGCTATTGTGGCGGGGGCGCAGGATCGCAACCGTCGTCTGCTGGAACAGTTGAACCCGCATGACATGGAGCTGCTGCTCGGCCATATCGACCGCCTGACTGCGACCGCCGCCGAGATGCTTGCCGCCGAGAGAGAACTGGGCTGATGGGAGGCCGTGCAGGGCACCGGATGGCCGCCGGAGCGTTGTGCCGTGGCGGCTGGAATCTCCCGCCGTGGCGGCAGATTTCGACAAGACGGAGCCTTGCAGAGCGTCAAAATAGCTTGTCTTGCGCGCTCTGTTGCGCTGCGCTAAGCCTCAAGAACAATTCCAATCAACGAATCTGCGGCGGCTCCGAAACCGCAACAAGAAGGCCTCGCCGATGCCCGGCATCCTGCAGAATTACCTCCCACTTGTGGTTTTTATCGGGGTCGCGGGCCTGATCGGTCTGGCGCTCCTGATCGCGCCGTTCCTGGTCGCGTTCCAGTCGCCGGACCCGGAAAAGATGTCCGCCTATGAATGCGGATTCAACGCTTTCGACGACGCCCGCATGAAGTTCGACGTCCGCTTCTATCTGGTGGCGATCCTCTTCATCATCTTCGACCTCGAAGTGGCGTTCCTGTTTCCCTGGGCCGTGGCGTTCGGAAAGCTTGGTGCGACCGGGTTCTGGTCGATGATGGTGTTCCTGGCCGTGCTGACGGTCGGGTTTGCTTATGAATGGAAGAAAGGCGCGCTCGAATGGGATTGAGCCCCACCGCCGTATCCTCGCAGCCGGCGATTGCCAAACCTGCTACTGCCATGGCTCCGAAGGGAATCCTCGATCCGTCGACCGGCAAGCCGGTCGGCGCCAACGATCCCTATTTCCTCGAGGTCAATCACGAGCTGTCCGACAAGGGCTTCTTCGTCGCGGCGGCTGACGACCTCATCACCTGGGCCCGCACCGGCTCGCTGATGTGGATGACCTTCGGTCTTGCCTGCTGCGCGGTCGAGATGATGCAGGTGTCGATGCCGCGCTACGACGTCGAGCGCTTCGGTTTCGCGCCGCGCGCCTCGCCGCGGCAGTCCGACGTGATGATCGTCGCGGGCACCCTGACCAACAAGATGGCGCCGGCGCTGCGCAAGGTCTACGACCAGATGCCCGAGCCGCGCTACGTCATCTCGATGGGCTCCTGCGCCAATGGCGGCGGCTACTATCACTACTCCTACGCAGTGGTGCGTGGCTGCGACCGCATCGTGCCGGTCGACATCTATGTGCCGGGCTGCCCGCCCACGGCGGAAGCGCTGCTCTACGGCGTGCTGCTGCTGCAGAAGAAGATCCGCCGCATCGGCACCATCGAACGCTAAGGTTTCTACGTCATGGACGACGGCAAGCTCGACGCCCTTGGGCAGACGATCGTGAGCGCGCTTCCGGGCGCCGCCACCGCGCACTCGGTCGCCTTCAACCAACTTACTGTCGACGTCGAGGTGGCCAAGATTGTGGAGATCGTCACCTTCCTGCGTGACGATCCCAACTGCCGCTTCATCAATATCACCGACGTCACCGCGGTCGACTATCCCGGCCGCGATAAGCGCTTCGACGTCGTCTATCATTTCATGTCGCCGGTGCTGAACACGCGCATCCGCCTGCGCGCCGTGGCCGACGAGACCACCCAGGTGCCGTCGATCATCGGCGTTTTCCCGGGCGCCGACTGGTTCGAGCGCGAGACCTACGACCTCTACGGCGTCATCTTCATCGGCCATCCGGACATGCGGCGACTGCTGACCGATTACGGCTTCGACGGCCACCCGCTGCGCAAGGATTTCCCGCTCACCGGCTTCGTCGAGGTCCGCTACGACGACCAGGAGAAGCGGGTGCTGTACGAGCCTGTCAGGCTCAACCAGGAATTCCGCAAGTTCGATTTCCTCTCGCCCTGGGAGGGCGCTGATTATCCCCTCCCTGGCGATGAGAAGGCGAAGGCAGAGCCGAAGGCCTGATCATGAACGAGCAACCGCAAAATCTTCGTAACTTCACGATCAACTTTGGGCCGCAGCATCCGGCCGCGCACGGCGTGTTGCGTCTCGTGCTGGAGCTCGACGGCGAAGTCGTTGAGCGCGTCGATCCCCACATTGGGCTCTTGCACCGCGGCACCGAGAAGCTGATCGAGCACAAGACCTATCTGCAGGCGATTCCGTACTTTGACCGGCTCGATTACGTCGCGCCGATGAACCAGGAGCATGCGTTCTGCCTCGCGGCGGAAAAGCTGCTCGGCATCACGGTGCCGCGCCGCGGCCAGTTGATCCGCGTGCTGTATTGCGAGATCGGCCGCATCCTCTCCCATCTGCTCAACGTCACCACGCAGGCGATGGACGTCGGCGCGCTGACCCCGCCGCTGTGGGGTTTTGAAGAGCGCGAGAAGCTGATGGTGTTCTACGAGCGCGCCTCCGGCTCGCGGATGCATGCAGCGTTCTTCCGCGTTGGCGGCGTGCATCAGGATCTGCCCTCGAAGCTGATCAACGACATCGAGGCGTGGTGCGATCCGTTCCTGCAGGTCGTCAAGGACCTCGACACGCTGCTCACCGGCAACCGCATCTTCAAGCAGCGCAACGTCGATATCGGCGTGGTGCCGCTGAAGGAAGCCTGGGCGTGGGGTTTCTCGGGCGTGATGGTGCGCGGCTCGGGCGCGGCCTGGGACCTGCGCAAGTCGCAGCCGTATGAATGCTATGCCGAGATGGAGTTCGACGTTCCGATCGGCAAGAACGGCGACTGTTACGACCGCTATCTGATCCGCATGGAAGAGATGCGCCAGTCGGTGCGCATCATGAAGCAGTGCATCCAGAAACTGAAAGCGCCAGACGGGCAGGGGGCGGTCGTGGTCGAGGACGCCAAGGTGGCGCCGCCGCGCCGCGCCGACATGAAGCGCTCGATGGAAGCGCTGATCCATCACTTCAAGCTCTACACCGAAGGCGTGCATGTGCCGGCCGGCGAGGTCTATGCCGCGGTTGAGGCGCCAAAGGGCGAGTTCGGCGTCTATCTCGTCGCCGACGGCACCAACAAGCCCTACAAGTGCAAGATCCGCGCGCCGGGTTTCGCGCATCTGCAGGCGATGGATCACATCTGCAAGGGCCATCTGCTCGCTGACGTCTCGGCGATTCTCGGCTCGCTCGATATCGTGTTCGGAGAGGTCGACCGCTGATGGCGCAGCCGCCGATCCAGTTTGACCGTGCCTCGGGGGCCCTTGAGGGGGCCAACGCCTGGGAGCGGACGGCTGCGTTGGCGTTGTCGACGGGCGCGAAGATCTCGTCACACTTTTCGCACAAGGGCTACATCGCCTGCGCCAATTTGCTGCGCAAGGCGTTGCCGAAGCGCGACATCGCGGTGAAGCTCAACGAAGATGCCGTGTTCGAGTTTCCCTATGGCGACGGCTACTGGAGCAAGCTGCTCGATCTCGGCTACACCTATGAGGACGAGCTCGAGCTGCTGTTCGCGGACTCCGCCGACGTCGACTACACCCTGCTCGATTGCGGCGCCAATTACGGCTATTGGTCGGTACTGGCTTCGAGCAAACCGTTCGGCGCGCACAAGGCGATCGCGATCGAGCCGTCGGGGCAGAACTATCCGAAGCTCGCCAACAATGCGCGCGTCAACGGCAACCGCTTCGAGACCATGAAGTGCGCGATCGGTGCCAGCAGGGGCACCGCGCGGCTGTCCGGCACCAAGCACGAGGCCTTCAGCATCGCCGGCGACCAGACCAGCGGCGAGGAAGTGCCGGTTGTCGCGCTCGACAATCTGATCGAGGACGGCAAGGTCGCGGCGTCAGGCAAATACCTGGTCAAGCTCGACGTCGAAGGCGTCGAGATCGAGGCCATGAAGGGCGGCCGACGGCTGATGGAGGCCGACAGCGTGCTGCTTTGCGAGGAGCACGGCAACGATCGCGCGCACACCGTGTCGCGCTATATCCTCGAACAGACGCCCCTGAAACTGATCGTCTACGATCCCAGTACCAATCGCCTTGAGACCGTGAACGAGCTCTCGACGCTCGATCGCATCAAGGTTTCCAGCAATATCGGCTACAACGTGTTCGGCACTGCAAGCGCCTTCTGGCAAGAGCGGATCGATGCGTTGAATGCGAAAGCCGCACGCCGCGTGCAATGAGAGACTGAACGATGTCCGTCCGCCGCCTAGCCCCGAAGGAATTGCAGCCCGCGAGCTTCACGTTCACGGACGAGAATCTTGCCTGGGCCAAGAAAGAGATCACGAAATATCCGCCGGGACGTCAGGCCTCGGCCGCGATCGCGATCCTGTGGCGCGTGCAGGAGCAGCATGAGGGCTGGGTGTCGGAGGCGGCGATCCGCGCCGTCGGCGATCTGCTCGATATGCCGCATATCCGCATGCTGGAGATCGCGACCTTCTACACCATGTTCCAGCTCTCGCCGGTCGGCAAGAAGGCGCATGTGCAGGTCTGCGGCACCACGCCGTGCCGGCTGCGCGGCGCCGCCGATTTGATCGAGGTGTGCCAGCACCGCATCCATCACGATCCGTTCCAGCTGTCGAAGGATGGCAATTTCTCCTGGGAAGAGGTCGAGTGCCTCGGCTCCTGCGTGAACGCGCCGATGGTGCTGATCTGGAAGGACACCTATGAGGACCTGACCAAGGAGAGCTTCGGCAAGGTGCTCGATGGCTTTGCCGCCGGCAATCCGCCGAAGCCCGGCCCGCAGAATGACCGTCAGTTCTCGGCGCCGCTGGGCGGCCCGACCACGCTGAAGGAAACCACCTGATGCGCGGCTTTCAGCGACAGGCGTGCGGAATGGGGAGGGCGGTGCCGATGAAGAACTGGCGCTACATCGCCCTGCATACTGCGGCCGCGGCCTGCTTCATCTTCCTGCTGCAGCGCTACGGGTTGAACGCCTCGCTGGAGACCAGCCTGTTGTGGGCCATCGTGTTCGGCGGCTGCGCCGCCGGGCTCGCTTACTCCCAAGCCAACCGTTGATGTTCGGAAAGTTTTGAGCATGCTCGCCGACAAGGATCGCATCTTCAAGAACCTCTACGGCCTCCATGACTGGGGCCTCGAGGGCGCGCGCAGCCGCGGGGCCTGGGACGGCACCAAGGGGATCATCGACAAGGGCCGCGACTGGATCATCAACGAGATGAAGGCGTCCGGCCTGCGCGGCCGCGGCGGGGCGGGCTTCCCGACCGGCATGAAGTGGTCGTTCATGCCGAAGGAATCCAAGGACGGTCGTCCGAGCTATCTCGTCGTCAATGCGGACGAGTCCGAGCCCGGCACCTGCAAGGACCGCGAGATCATGCGGCACGATCCGCATCTCCTCGTCGAGGGCTGCCTGCTCGCGAGCTTCGCGATGAACGCGAATGCCTGCTACATCTATGTCCGCGGTGAGTTCATCCGCGAGCGTGAGCATCTGCAGGCCGCGATCGACCAGGCCTATGACGCGAAGCTTGTCGGCAAGGACAACATCAACGGCTGGCCGTTCGACATCTACGTCGCGCACGGCGCCGGCGCCTATATCTGCGGCGAGGAGACCGCGCTGCTCGAGAGCCTTGAGGGCAAGAAAGGCCAGCCGCGGCTGAAGCCGCCGTTCCCGGCCAATGTCGGTCTCTATGGCTGCCCGACCACGGTGAACAACGTCGAGTCGATCGCGGTGGCGCCCGACATCCTGCGCCGCGGCGCCTCCTGGTTCGCCAGCATCGGCCGGCCCAACAATGTCGGCACCAAGCTGTTCTGCATCTCCGGCCATGTCGAGCGCCCCTGCAACGTCGAAGAGGCGATGGGGATTCCGTTCAAGGAATTGATCGACAAGCACTGCGGCGGCATCCGCGGCGGCTGGGACAATCTGAAGGCTGTCATCCCCGGCGGTTCGTCGGTGCGCATGGTGCCGGCCGAGCAGATCATCGACACGCCGATGGACTTCGACAGCTTGAGCAAGCTGCGCTCCGGCCTCGGTACCGCGGCCGTGATTGTGATGGACAAGTCGACCGATTTGATCCGGGCGATCGCGCGGATCTCGTATTTCTACAAGCATGAGAGCTGCGGCCAGTGCACGCCGTGCCGCGAGGGCACGGGGTGGATGTGGCGCGTGCTGACCCGGATGGCCGACGGCCGCGCCCACAAGCGCGAGATCGACATGCTGCTCGAAGTCACCAAGCAGGTCGAAGGCCACACGATCTGCGCGCTCGGCGACGCCGCGGCGTGGCCGATCCAGGGCCTGATCGCCCATTTCCGTCACGAGATCGAAGAGCGCATCGATCAGTATTCGCACAAGGCCGATCTCGACGATCAGGGCGTTCGCGATCCCGTGCATATGGTGGCTGCGGAGTAATGGCAGCGATGTCGCAACAGGCCGCATGGTGGCAGAAATACGGGACGCTTGCGCAGATGGCGCAGGCGACCGTTGCGCTGCTCGGCTTTGTTGCAATCCTGCTGCAGATCAACGAAATCCGCACCGCCAACCGCGCCTCCAGCGCGCGCGCGGTGTTTCTGGGCTACACCGACCTCGCGTTCAAGAACCCGAAATTCGCCCAGCCGGACTATGAGACGATCAAGGCCGGCAATCGCGACGAACGGTCCCAGTACGAGAGTTTTGTCTCGTACTTCCTTTATGCCTGCGAGGAGACCATTGCCGCGTTCGCAGACAAGCGCGAATGGCAGGCGTCGTGTGACTACGATCTGAGGCCCCATTTGCCGTTCCTTTGCGAGAAGAACCAGGCGCAGCCCGCCTATCTCGCGACCTACGGCGCCGACACCCAGCAATGGGTGAAGACATCACTGCAAACCGCCAGCGTCGCACCGCCCGACTGCAAGCTCGGAAAGACCTGAGACAGACATGACCAAGATCATCATCGATGGCAAAGAGATCGATGTGCCGCCGGACTACACGCTGCTGCAGGCGTGTGAGGCGGCCGGCGCCGAGATACCGCGGTTCTGCTATCACGAGCGGCTGTCGATCGCCGGCAATTGCCGGATGTGCCTCGTCGAGGTGAAGGGCGGCCCGAAGCCGGTGGCGAGCTGCGCCTGGGGCGTGCGCGACTGCCGTCCGGGCCCGAAGGGCGAGCCGCCGGAAATCTCGACCCGTTCGCCGATGGTGAAGAAGGCGCGCGAAGGCGTGATGGAATTCCTGCTGATCAACCATCCGCTGGACTGCCCGATCTGCGACCAGGGCGGCGAATGCGACCTGCAGGACCAGGCGATGGGCTACGGCGTCGACACCAGCCGTTTCGCCGAGAACAAGCGCGCGGTCGAGGACAAGTATCTCGGCGCGCTGGTCAAGACTTCGATGAACCGCTGCATCCAGTGCACGCGCTGCGTCCGCTTCTCCGCCGAAGTCTGCGGCGCGCCCGAGATGGGCGCGACCGGCCGTGGCGAGGACATGGAGATCACCACCTATCTCGAATCGGCGCTGAGCTCGGAGCTGCAGGGCAACCTGGTCGATATCTGCCCGGTCGGCGCGCTGACCTCGAAACCCTACGCGTTCGCGGCGCGGCCATGGGAGCTCGGCAAGACGCAGTCGGTCGACGTCATGGACGGCGTCGGCTCGGCGATCCGGGTCGATACCCGCGGTCGTGAGGTGATGCGGATCCTGCCGCGCATCAATGAGGCCGTGAACGAGGAGTGGATCTCCGACAAGACCCGTCACGTCGTCGACGGCCTGCGCACGCAGCGGCTCGACCGCCCCTACATCAGAGAGAACGGCCAGCTCAGGCCCGCATCGTGGCAGGAAGCCTTCGCGGCTGTCGCAGCCAAGGTCGGCCGCATCGACGGCAAACGGATCGGCGCCATCGCCGGCGATCTCGCCGCCATCGAAGAAATGTTCGCGCTGAAGGAGCTGCTGGCGAAGTTCGGCTCGGCCAACCTCGCAGTGCAGGGCGGCGACGCGTTCGACGCCAAGGCCGGCCGCGGCTCCTACATCTTTAACCCGACCATTGCCGGGATCGATCAGGCGGATGCAGTCCTGATCATCGGCTCGCACCCGCGCAAGGAGGCCGCCGTGCTGAACGCGCGGATCCGCAAGCGCTGGCGCGCCGCCAACATCAAGGTCGGCCTGATCGGCGAGCGGGCCGATTTCACCTATCCCCATGATTATCTCGGCGCGGGCACCGATACGCTCGCCGACCTCGTCGCCGGCAAGCATTCCTTTGCCGACGTGCTGAAGAACGCCAAGAACCCGATCATCCTGGTCGGCGCCGGCGCCTATACAAGGCATGACGGTGCCGCGGTGCTGGCGCAGGCGGCGAAGCTCGCCGTCGATGTCGGCGCGCTCAAGGACGGCTGGAACGGCTTTGCGGTGCTGCAGGATACGGCGTCGCGCGCCGGCGCGCTCGATATCGGCTTCTCGCCTTCGGCCGGCAGCCTGACCACGGCGCAGATGACCACCTTCGGCACGCTCGACGTGCTGTTCCTGCTCGGCGCCGACGAGATCAAGGCGCCGGACGGCACCTTCGTCGTCTATATCGGCACCCATGGCGACCGTGGCGCGCATCGCGCCGACGTCATCCTGCCGGGCGCGGCCTATACCGAGAAGGCCGGCATCTACGTCAACACCGAGGGCCGGGCGCAGCTGGCCAATCGCGCTGCGTTCCCGCCGGGCGAGGCCCGTGAGGATTGGGCGATCATCCGCGCGCTGTCGGACGTAGTCGGCAAGAAACTGCCGTTCGATTCCATGCCGGCGCTGCGCCTGGCGATGTTCAAGACCACTCCGCATCTGATGCGACTTGACCAGATCGAAGCGGGCGCAGCCTCCGACGTCCAGGCGCTGGCGGCCAAGGGCGGCAGCGTCGACAAGGCGGCGTTCAAGCCGACCGTCGAGGATTTCTACCTGACCAACCCGATCGCGCGGGCGTCTGCCGTGATGGCGGAATGTTCGCGGCTGGCGTCGGGCCGAATGCTGACGGCGGCGGAGTGAGCGTGACCTGATGACCGAATTCTTCGCAAGCGCGTTCTGGACCGGCTTCCTCTGGCCGCTGATCGTCATGGTCGCGGAAAGCCTGCTGCTGCTGGTCGTGCTGCTGATCGCGATCGCCTACATCCTGCTCGCCGACCGCAAGATCTGGGCGGCGGTGCAGATCCGCCGCGGCCCCAACGTGGTCGGCCCGTTCGGACTGCTGCAATCCTTTGCCGATTTGCTGAAGTTCGTGCTCAAGGAACCGGTCATTCCCGCCGGCTCCAACAAGGGCGTGTTCCTGCTGGCACCATTGGTCTCCTGCGTCCTCGCGCTCGCCGCCTGGGCCGTGATCCCGATGAATCTCGGCTGGGTGATCTCCGACATCAATGTCGGCGTGCTCTACATCTTCGCGATCTCGTCGCTGTCGATCTACGGCGTCATCATGGCCGGCTGGTCGTCGAACTCGAAATATCCGTTCCTGGCCGCGCTGCGCTCGGCGGCGCAGATGGTGTCCTACGAGGTCTCGATCGGCTTCGTGATCATCACCGTATTGCTTTGCGTCGGTTCACTGAACCTGTCGGCCGTGGTGGAGGCGCAGAACACCCGCGGGCTCGCCAGCCTGATCGGCCTGCCACAGCTGACCATCCTGAACTGGTATGTCTGGCCGCTGTTCCCAATGTTCGTGGTGTTCTACGTCTCGGCGCTCGCCGAAACCAACCGTCCGCCGTTCGATCTCGTGGAAGCCGAATCGGAGCTGGTTGCCGGCTTCATGACCGAATACGGCTCGACGCCGTATCTGCTGTTCATGCTCGGCGAGTATGTTGCGATCACCACGATGTGCGCGCTGGCGACGATCATGTTCCTCGGCGGCTGGCTGCCGCCGGTGAACCTGCCGCCGTTCAACTGGATTCCGGGGATCATCTGGTTCGCGCTGAAAGTGTTCTTCATGTTCTTCATGTTCGCGATGGCGAAGGCGATCGTGCCGCGCTACCGCTACGATCAACTGATGCGGCTCGGCTGGAAGGTGTTCCTGCCGCTGTCGCTGGCAATGGTGGTGATCGTGGCCGGTGTGCTGCAGTTCACCGGCATCGCGCCAAAGTGAGGCCATCATGAGTGTCAACATCAACGCAACAGCCCGCTCGCTTCTGCTGTCGGAATTCGTCTCGGCGTTCATCCTCGCCATGCGCTATTTCTTCAAGCCGAAGCCGACGCTGAACTATCCCTTCGAGAAGGGCCCGATCTCGCCGCGGTTCCGCGGCGAGCACGCGCTGCGCCGCTATCCGAACGGCGAGGAGCGCTGCATCGCCTGCAAGCTGTGCGAGGCGATTTGCCCGGCGCAGGCGATCACGATCGAGGCCGGCCCGCGCCGCAACGACGGTACCCGCCGCACGGTGCGTTACGACATTGACATGGTGAAGTGCATCTATTGCGGCCTGTGCCAGGAGGCCTGCCCGGTGGATGCCATCGTCGAGGGACCGAATTTCGAATTCGCGACCGAGACCCGCGAGGAACTGTTCTATGACAAGGCGAAACTGCTCGCCAATGGCGACCGCTGGGAGCGCGACATTGCGAAGTCGATCGAACTCGACGCGCCGTACCGGTGAGGTGAGGGCATGATCGTTCCCAGCCACATTCCGTCATTCCGGGGCACGCGCAGCGTGAACCCGGAATCTCGCGCCGTAACCTCTAGATTCCGGGTTCGCGGACTGCGTCCGCGCCCCGGAATGACGGGGAAAAACCGATGATCGTTCCGGCGCTGTTCTTCTATCTGTTTGCTGCCGCCTGCGTGGCGTCGGCGGTCATGGTGATTGTCTCGCGCAATCCCGTGCACTCGGTGCTGTACCTGATCCTGGCGTTCGTCAACGCCTCGGGCCTGTTCGTGCTGATGGGCGCGGAATTCCTCGGCATGATGCTGATCGTGGTCTATGTCGGCGCGGTCGCCGTGCTGTTCCTGTTCGTGATCATGATGCTCGACGTCGACTTCGTCGAGCTGCGCGAAGGCTTCATCCAGTATTTGCCGGTCGGCATCGTGATCGGCGGCATCTTCATGTTCGAGCTGCTGCTCGTGGTCGGCGCCTGGGTGATCAATCCGACCGTGACCAAGTCGATCACGGCGGCGATCCCGACCAATGTCAGCAACACCGAGGCGCTCGGCCTCGTGCTCTATACCAAGTACATTCACTACTTCCAGCTCGCCGGCATGGTGCTGCTGGTTGCCATGATCGGCGCCATCGTGCTGACGCTGCGTCACAAGGTGAACGTCAAGCGGCAGAACATCAACGTGCAGAACGCGCGCACGCCCGAGATCGCGATGGCATTGCGCAAGGTGGCGTCGGGGCAGGGACTGCAGGATGCCGATGCGGCGGAGTGGGTGAAATGACGATCGGGCTCGGGCACTATCTTGCGGTCGGCGCGATCCTGTTCACGCTCGGGATCCTCGGCATCTTCCTCAACCGCAAGAACATCATCGTCATCCTGATGTCGATCGAGCTGATCCTGCTCTCGGTCAACATCAATCTGGTGGCGTTCTCGACCTTCCTCGGCGACATCGTCGGCCAGGTGTTTGCGCTGCTGGTGCTGACGGTGGCGGCGGCCGAGGCCGCGATCGGTCTTGCCGTGCTGGTCGTGTATTTCCGCAACCGCGGTTCGATCGCGGTTGAAGACGTCAATCTGATGAAGGGCTAGGCGCAGCTATGGTTCAGGCAATCGTATTCCTGCCGCTGCTCGGCGCCATCCTTGCGGGGATCATCTCGCTGGTCGGGGCACATGCGCGCAATCCGAGCGGCGACACCGTCGAGCATCACGATGACGCGCATGGCGACGCCCATGCGTCCGCGGCTCATGACGATCATGGTGACGACCACGGCCACGACGACCACCATGTCTCCGAGCCGCCGGCTTCCGGTTCGCGGCTGGCCGAGCTGATCACCACCGGCCTGCTTTTCGTATCGGCCGCGCTGTCGTGGATCACGCTGGTCGATGTCGGCTTCATGCACAATGACGCCCGCGTCGTGCTGCTGCCCTGGATCAATTCGGGCGATCTTCAAGTGGCGTGGACGCTACGGGTCGACACGCTGACCGCGGTGATGTTGGTCGTGGTCAACACGGTGTCCGCGCTCGTCCATCTCTATTCCATCGGCTACATGGACGAGGACCCGAACCGGCCGCGTTTCTTCGGCTATCTCAGCCTGTTCACCTTCGCGATGCTGATGCTGGTGACGTCTGACAATCTCGTGCAGATGTTCTTCGGCTGGGAGGGCGTCGGTCTCGCAAGCTACCTCCTGATCGGGTTCTGGTACCAGAAGCCGTCGGCGAACGCGGCGGCGATCAAGGCCTTCGTGGTCAACCGCGTCGGCGATTTCGGCTTCGCGCTCGGCATCTTCTCGATCTTCGCGCTGGTCGGCTCGACCGATTTCGACACCATCTTCCACGCCGCACCGGGCTTGACCGGCAAGACCATCGACTTCTTCGGCTGGCATCCCGACGCGCTGACCCTGACCTGCCTGTTGCTGTTCATGGGCGCGATGGGCAAGTCGGCGCAGTTCCTGCTGCACACCTGGTTGCCCGACGCGATGGAAGGCCCGACCCCGGTGTCGGCGCTGATCCACGCGGCGACCATGGTCACCGCCGGCGTCTTCATGGTGGCGCGGCTGTCGCCGCTGTTCGAGCTGTCACCGACCGCGCAGGCGGTGGTGATGTTCTTCGGTGCGACCACGGCGTTCTTCGCCGCCACGATCGGCCTGGTGCAGAACGACATCAAGCGCATCGTCGCCTACTCGACCTGTTCGCAGCTCGGCTACATGTTCGTGGCGATGGGAGCAGGGGCCTATTCGGTCGGCATGTTCCATCTGTTCACGCACGCCTTCTTCAAGGCGCTGTTGTTCTTGGGCTCAGGTTCGGTGATCTACGCGATGCATCACGAGCAGGACATCCGCAACATGGGCGGCCTGTGGCGCAAGATCCCCTACACCTTCACGGTGATGTGCATCGGCACGCTGGCGCTGACCGGCTTCCCGCTGTTCGCCGGCTACTTCTCCAAGGACGCGATCATCGAGGCGGCCTTTGCGTCGCACAACCCGTTCGGGGTCTATGCCTATCTGCTGACGATCGCGGCCGCCGGCCTGACCTCGTTCTATTCCTGGCGTCTGATCTTCAAGACCTTCTTCGGCGAGCCGCACGACCAGAAGCACTACGATGCGGCGCATGAGAGCCCGATATGGATGCTGGTCCCGATCGGCGTGCTCGCCGCGGGCTCGATCCTGGCCGGTCTGCCGTTCAAGGAGCTGTTCGCAAGCCCGCACGGGGTCGAGGAGTTCTTCCGCGAGTCCGTCAAGATGAACCCGCATATCCTCGAGGACATGGAGAATATGCCGAGCTGGCTCGCGCCGCTGCCCACCGTGATGATGCTGCTCGGCCTGTTCGTCTCCTACATGTTCTATATCCGCAGGCCGTATCTGCCGGTCGAGCTCGCGAACCAGCAGCCGATGCTGTACCAGTTCCTGCTCAACAAATGGTACTTCGACGAGCTGTACGATTTCATCTTCGTGCGCCCGGCCAAGTGGCTCGGCTACCAGCTCTGGAAGAAGGGCGACGGCTTCGTCATCGACGGCTTCGGCCCCGACGGCGTCTCGGCCCGCGTGCTCGACATCACCCGCAACGTCGTCAAGCTGCAGACCGGCTACCTCTATCACTACGCGTTCGCGATGCTGATCGGGGCTGCCGGATTGATCACCTGGTTCATGTTCGGCTTGGGAGGCCAGTAATGACAACCTGGCCCATCCTTTCGGTCCTCACGTTCCTGCCGGCCCTCGGCGCGGCTCTCGTTTACCTGCTGGCAAGGGGCGGCGACGAGGCGGCCAACCGCACGGCGCGCTGGATCTCGCTCTGGACTACGCTGATCACCTTTGTGGTCTCGCTGATCGTGGTTGCGCGCTTCGATCCGGCGCAGGCCGACTTCCAGTTCGTCGAGAAGGCGAACTGGCTCGCCACCGGCATCACCTACCACATGGGCGTCGACGGCATTTCGCTGCCGCTGATCATCCTGACGACAGCGATCATGCCGTTCTGCATCGTCGCGAGCTGGAAGGCGATCACGACCCGCGTCAGCGAATACATGATGGCGTTCCTGATCCTGGAAACGCTGATGATCGGCACCTTCTCGGCGCTCGACCTCGTGCTGTTCTACCTGTTCTTCGAGGGCGGCCTGATCCCGATGTTCCTGATCATCGGCGTCTGGGGCGGCCCGCGCCGGGTCTACGCCTCGTTCAAGTTCTTCCTCTACACCTTCCTCGGCTCGGTCCTGATGCTGCTCGCCATCATGGCGCTGTACTGGACCGCCGACACGACCGATATCCCGACGCTGATGCACACCGCGGTGCCGCGCTCGTTGCAGACCTGGGCGTGGCTGGCCTTCTTCGCGTCGTTCGCGGTGAAGATGCCGATGTGGCCGGTGCACACCTGGTTGCCGGACGCGCATGTCGAGGCGCCGACCGCGGGCTCGGTGATCCTGGCCGCGATCCTGCTGAAGATGGGCGGCTACGGCTTCCTGCGCTTCTCGCTGCCGATGTTCCCGCTGGCCTCGCACGACTTCGCGCCGTTCGTGTTCACGCTCTCGGTCATCGCCATCATCTACACCTCGCTGGTGGCCTTGATGCAGGAGGACATGAAGAAGCTGATCGCGTACTCCTCGGTCGCGCATATGGGCTTCGTCACCATGGGTATCTTCGCGGTGACGACGCAGGGCGTCGCCGGCGGCATGTTCCAGATGATCTCGCACGGCATCGTCTCCGGCGCGCTGTTCCTCTGCGTCGGCATCGTCTACGACCGCATGCACACTCGCGACATCGCAGCCTATGGCGGGCTGGTGAACCGGATGCCGCTCTATGCGCTGGTGTTCATGGTCTTCACCATGGCCAATGTCGGTCTGCCCGGCACGAGCGGCTTCGTCGGCGAGTTCATGACGCTGCTCGGCACCTTCAAGGTGTCGCTGCCGACGGTGTTCTTCGCCACCACGGGCGTGATTCTGTCGGCGTGCTACGCGCTGTGGCTCTACCGCAAGGTGGTGTTCGGTGCGCTTGTCAAGCCGTCGCTGATGTCGATGAAGGATCTCACCTTTCGCGAAGGCCTGACGCTATTCCCGCTGGTTGCCCTGACCATCCTGTTCGGCGTCTATCCGAAGCCGGTGCTCGACATGTCGGCGGCCTCGGTCCAGCAGCTCGTCAATAATTACAATACTGCCGTGACTGCCGTGAAGGCAGCCGCGCTGGTCCAATAAGGCCTTAGCCCATGAGCTTTTCCAGTGCAGGTTATCAGTTGCAGCCGGTGCTGCCGGAGCTGGTGCTCGCGGTCGGCGCCATGGTGCTGTTGATGATCGGAGCCTATCGCGGGCAGGGGACGGCGCGGCTCGTCACCACGCTCGCGGTGCTGCTGCTGGTCGTGACCGGCGTGCTGGAGCTCACGCTGCCGGCCGGCAAGCTCGTCACCTTCGGCGGCAGCTTCATCGTCGACGATTTCGCCCGCTTCCTGAAGATCCTCGCTTTGATCGGCTCGGGCGTGACCCTGATCCTGGCGACCGAGTTCCTGTCCAATCCGTCGCAGCGGATCTTCGAGTTTTCGATCCTGGTGTTGCTGTCGACGCTCGGCATGCTGGTGCTGATCTCGGCCGGCGACCTGATCACGCTCTATCTCGGTCTCGAACTGATGAGCCTCGCGCTCTATGTCGTCGCCGCGAGCGCGCGCGACAATGCCAAGTCCAGCGAGGCCGGCCTGAAGTATTTCGTGCTCGGCGCGCTGTCGTCGGGCATGCTGCTCTACGGCGCATCGCTGATCTACGGCTTCACCGGCACGGTCAACTTCGCCGGCATCGCCGCGGCTGCGACGTCAGGCAGCATCGGCATCGTCTTCGGCCTGGTCTTCCTGCTCGCCGGCCTCTGCTTCAAGGTCTCGGCGGTGCCGTTCCACATGTGGACGCCCGACGTCTATGAGGGCGCCCCGACCCCGGTGACGGCCTTCTTCGCCTCGGCCCCGAAAGTCGCGGCACTTGCCGTGTTCACTCGTGTGACGCTGACCGCGTTCCCGGGGATCGTCACCCAGTGGCAGCAAATCCTAGTGTTCGTCGCGATCGCCTCGATGGCGCTGGGCTCGTTCGCAGCGATCGGTCAGACCAATATCAAGCGCCTGATGGCCTATTCGTCGATCGGCCACATGGGCTTTGCCCTGGTCGGCCTTGCTGCCGGCACGGTCGAGGGCGCGCAGGGCGTGCTGGTCTATATCGCGATCTATGTCGCGATGACGCTCGGCACCTTCTCGATCATCCTCGCCATGAAGCGCAACGGCCAGGCAGTCGAGCAGATTAGCGATTTCGCCGGTCTGTCCCGCACCAATCCGCTGCTCGCCTTTGCGTTTGCGATGTTCTTGTTTTCGCTCGCCGGCGTGCCGCCGCTCGCCGGATTCTTCGGCAAATGGTACGTCTTCGTGGCGGCGATCAAGGCCAACCTGTTTACGCTCGCGGTGATCGGCGTACTGACCAGCGTGGTCGGCGCGTTCTACTATCTGTCGATCGTCAAGGTGATGTATTTCGATCAGCCGCTCGCCAAGCTCGATCCGATGCGCCTCGAGCTGCGCACCGTGCTGGCGGTTGCGGGCATCTTCAACATCTTCTTCTTCGCCTATCCGGGGCCGCTGGTCAGCATGGCTTCGGCGGCGGCGAAGTCGCTATTCTAGGGCATGATCCCGAAAAGTGGATCCCGGTTTTCGGAGCGGATCATGCCCAACAAAAACATCGAGTCCTGCATGATTCTGGCTAAGCCGGATCAGCCCTGAGATGGTATTTACTCTCGGATCCCGAGCTATAACGGCGGGCTACAAGCTCGCAGCCTTCGACCAGATCGGCTCGACCAATGCCGAGGCGATGCGGCTCGCGCGCGAGGGCGAACGCGGGCCGATGTGGTTCGTGACGCCGGAGCAGACCGCGGGACGGGGCCGGCGGCAGCGGGCGTGGGTGGCGCCGCGCGGCAATCTCGCCAGCAGCGTTCTTGAGGTGATGGACGTTCAGCCCGCGGTGGCGGCAACGCTCGGCTTTGCGGCCGGGCTGTCGCTGGTGGCCGCGTTGCAGAGGGTTAGTATCGAGGCCGCGCTGCGGCTTGGGCCTGGCAGCCCGAAATATACGTTGAAGTGGCCAAACGATGTGCTGGCCGACGGCAAGAAGCTCTCGGGCATCCTGCTCGAGGCCGAGACCATCGGCGACCGGCTGGCCGTGGTCGTCGGCATCGGCACCAATGTCGTCGCCGCGCCCGAGGGGACGCCAACGCCGGCCGTGTCGCTGGCGGCGCTCGGTGTCCAGATCGGGGCGGAGGAGCTGTTTAGGGCGCTGTCGGACGCCTGGGTCGAATTCCGTGGTATCTGGGACAACGGCGGCGGCTTCGCGGACATCCGTCGTCTCTGGCTGGAGCGCGCCGCCGGCCTCGGCGACAGGGTCGCGATCCAGACCGGCAATGCGGCGCTCGAAGGCACGTTCGATACGATTGACGACACCGGCTGCCTGATCGTCCGCACCGCGGACGGCCGGCGGATGCCGGTGACGGCCGGCGAGGTCTATTTCGGCAGCGCAGCCTCGATGAGGACCACCTGATGGCGCGACCCGACGAATTGACCTTTGCGCCGCTCGGCGGCGTCGGCGAGATCGGCATGAACCTGTCGATCTACGGCCTCGGCAACCGCAACCAGCGATCCTGGCTCGCGGTCGATCTCGGCGTCTCCTTCGGTGACGAGGAGCATCTTCCGGGCATCGACCTGATCATGCCGGACATCCGCTTCCTCGAGAAGGAGCGCAACAATCTGATGGGCCTGGTGCTGACGCACGCCCATGAGGATCATTTCGGCGCCATCATCGACCTCTGGCCGAAGCTGCGGTGCAAGATCTACGCGACCAAGTTCAGCGCCGCGCTGTTCGAGGCCAAATGCGCCTCGGAGCGCAATCCGCCGAAAATCCCGGTGACCGTGATCCCGTCCGGCGGCCGGGTCGATATCGGGCCGTTCAACGTCGAGTTCATCCCGGTCGCGCATTCAATACCGGAATCGCACGCGCTGGCGATCAGGACCGAGGTCGGCACAGTGCTGCACACCGGCGACTGGAAGATCGACCCGACCCCGATCATCGGCGTGCCGACCGACGAGCGGCGCTTACGCGAAATCGGCGACGAAGGCGTGCTGGCGCTGGTCGGCGATTCCACCAATGCGGTGCGCGACGGACGTTCGCCGTCGGAGACCGAGGTTGCCGCCACCATCAAGAAGCTGGTCGGAGCGGCCAAGGGCCGGGTCGCCGTCACCACCTTCGCCTCCAACGTCGCCCGCATGAGGGCGGTGGCGGATGCCGCCAACGCCGTCGGTCGCGAGGTGGTCGTGGTCGGCCGCGCCATGGAGCGCATGGTGCTGGTGGCCCGCGAGTGCGGCTATCTCGACGCCTCGCATAAGTTCCGCAGCACCGATCACTACGGACATTTTCCCGCCGACAAGGTGCTGGCGCTCTGCACCGGCAGCCAGGGCGAGCCGCGTGCGGCGCTGGCCCGGATTGCCAATGACGACCATCCGCAGGTCACGCTCAACAAGGGCGATACCGTGATCTTCTCTTCGCGCACCATTCCCGGCAACGAGAAGGCGGTCGGCGGCATCATCAACGGGCTGGTGATGCAAGGCATCGAGATCATCACCGACCGCGATCACCTCGTGCATGTTTCCGGCCATCCGCGCCGCGACGAATTGCGCGACATGATCTCCTGGGTGCGGCCGCAGCTTCTGATCCCCGTCCATGGCGAGGCGCTGCATCTGGCCGAGCACGCCAAGCTGGCGCGCGCCGCCGGTGTGCCGAAGGTGCTGGTTTGCCGCAATGGCGATCTGGTCAAGCTCGGCCCCGGCGATCCCGGCATCATCGGCGAAGTGCCCTCCGGGCGGCTCTACAAGGATGGAACCATCCTGGAGGACTCCAAGTCGCGCGCCGTGGTGGAGCGGCGGCGGATGGGCTTTGCCGGCGTCGCCTTCATCGCCTTCGCCGTGACCGACAAGGGCGAGCTTGTTGACGATCCCGAGGTTGATCTCGTCGGCATGCCGGAGAAGAATAGCGAAGGTGAGCCGCTCGACGACATCGTGTTCGATGCTGTCGTGTCGACGATTGAGGGCCTGCCGAAGGCGCGGCGGCGTGATCCGGACGCGATGGCGGAATCGGTGCGCCGCACGGTGCGGTCGGTGCTGAACGAGCACTGGGGCAAGAAGCCGATCTGCCTCGTGCACGTTCTGACGGTCTGACGCGTCCTAAAAGGCGCGCGCGATGACAAGGGAGAGACGCATGCTGGGCCGGCTCAATCATGTCGCGATTGCGGTCAAGGACGCCAGGAAGGCCGCGAAGATTTACGGCTCCGCGTTCAATGCCGAGATTTCCGACGCCGTGCCGCTGCCGGACCATGGCGTCGTCACCGTGTTCGTGACGCTGCCCAACACCAAGATCGAGTTCATCGAGCCGCTCGGCGAGGCCTCGCCGATCGCGAAATTCGTCGAGCGCAATGCCGACGGCGGCATCCACCACATCTGCTACGACGTGCCCGACATCATCGCTGCCCGTGACCGCCTGATCGCCGACGGCGCGCGGGTGCTCGGCGATGGCCAGCCGAAGATCGGCGCCCACGGCAAGCCGGTGTTGTTTTTCCACCCCAAGGACTTTTCCGGCGCCTTGGTCGAGATCGAGCAGGCCTGAGCCGCATGGTGTACCTGATCTCCACCGGGCTTGCGATCTACTTCGTTCTTTGGTGGCTCGTGCTGTTTCTGACGCTGCCGTTCGGCGTCCGCAGCCAGCATGAAGACGGCGTCGGTGCACCCGGCACCGATCCCGGCGCGCCGATCCTGGCGCGGATGGGGAGTAAGCTGATCTGGACCACGATGATCTCGGCCGTGATCTTCGCGGTCGGGATGTGGGCCTATTACGCCGGCTATCTTTCGGTCGAACGTTTGTCGAAACTGATGGGGATGCCGTTCTAGAAGCGACTTTAAGTATTCGGAGGAGATGAATGAATTTCCAGCGGATCGCGATCGTTCTCTTCGTGCTGCTTGCCGCCGGCCTCGCCGGATCGTTCTATTTCTCCTGGAAGACGCTGACGCGGCTGCGCACCGTGCAGGCTTTTGTCGAGAGCTCCGTCTTTGCCGACGCAGTCGCTGCCTGCGAGCGGGCGCCGAGCAGCACGCCGTTCAAATGGAGCGGCAAGACCGCCGTGATCGGACTCAGCTCGGTCAAGCTCGACAAGAACATTGTCAGCGCGAGCTACACGCTGGTCGCCGACAGCGTTTATTGCGACTATGATCCGGTCGGGAAGCGGGCCTATATCGGCTCGAATTTCCTGGAACGGGAGTGAGGATCAACCTCACCCCGTGAGTGTGGGGAGACGAAAAAGATGAACCTGCAGGCGCAACCAAGCTCCTCCGGGCAGGGCCAGTATCGAATCCTGCGGGAAGCCGATCTTCGCGATTATCTGGCGGGACTACCTCCCGTCGCCGCGCAACTCGGTGGCGTACCAGCTGGCTGGTCGATCAGCGAGGTCGGTGACGGCAACCTCAATCTCGTCTTTATCGTCAAGGGGACCAGCGGCGGCATCGCCGTCAAGCAGGCGCTGCCCTATGTGCGGCTGGTCGGCGAGAGCTGGCCGCTGCCGCTGTCGCGCGCCCATTACGAGCATCTGGCGCTCGTGCATCAGGCACGCCTGACGCCGAAGCTGGTGCCGGCGATCCTGCATCATGACAACCCGCTCGCGCTGACTGCGATGGAGTTGCTCGAGCCGCATATCATCATGCGCAAGGGGCTGATCGGCGGTATCGCTTATCCGCGCTTCGTCGAGGATATCTCGACCTTCATGGCGCAGACGCTGTTCTTCTCGTCCGATCTGGCGCTGTCGGCCGCCGAGAAGAAGGAGGGGATCGCTGATTTCGCTGGCAACCACGCGCTCTGCAAGATCACCGAGGATTTGATCTTCACCGACCCCTATCGCGTCGCCGAACAGAGCCGCTGGACCGCGCCCTGGCTCGACACGATTGCGGCCGCCTTCCGCGAGGACCTCGAGCTGCATGTCGCGATCTCAAGGCTGAAGCTGAAATTCATGGCAAGCCCGGAGGCGCTGATCCATGGCGATTTGCATACCGGCTCGATCATGGTCACCGTAACAGAAACCAAGGTGATCGACCCCGAATTCGCGTTCTACGGCCCGATGGGGTTCGATATCGGCGCCGTCATCGGCAATCTCATCATGGCCTATCTGGCCTCCGCAGGGCACGAGCGGTCGCCCGGCGATCGTGCCGCGTTCGAGGCCTGGCTGCTGGAGACGATCGAGGGCGTCTGGACCGAGTTTTCCCGGAAATTCCTCGCGCTGTGGCGCAGCGAGGGGAAGGGCGACGGCTATCCGGTCTCGCTGTTCACGGGCGAGGCCGGCGCCGCGCGGCTGGAGACGGAGCGGCAGGCCTATTTGGCGCGGCTGTTCCAGGACACGGTCGGCTTCGCCGCGGCAAAAACCATCCGGCGCATTCTCGGCCTCGCGCATAATCTCGATTTCGAGGCGATCGCCGACGAGAAGCTGCGCGCGATTTGCGAGGCGCGGAGTCTGAGGCTCGCGCGCACCATGATGCTGGATACGCCGTCGTTCACGACCATCGGCGCGGTGACGAGGGCGGCGCGCGAGGCGCGCGGATGGCAGCCGGATTTTGCCAGATAGTTGGGACGGAAGGTCGGCCCATACATCTGAGTTGCCCGACGGCGCAAGGCCCTGCGATAAAATATTTCGCTTTATCAGAAGGACAACTCAGTGCTATAGATCTCCCGTCTCATCCGATTGAGGGGCGCTCGCGATCGTCACGAACGTTGCGGTGAGATGCGGTGGCCGCCGAATGCGCAACTGACGAGAGCGCGTGAGGCGGACGGTGAAGTCGTGTGGACCTGACGCCCCAGTGGTCGGTGTCCTGTCGCAAACGCGCAAGCGTTTTGTGATAGCGGTGACAACAAAGCCCGGTCTCGCCGGGGAGAGCACGTATAAGCCGTAAAGCCATCGCGCAGGGAATGCCGGAGTGCCTCCGCTGAACCTGTATGCTCGTGTGCGTTCTCTTTCTATCCATTGCACACGAGACCGCGGGTGCAGCGTGCACCCGGCATTCCCTGCGCCCTCTGCTTTGAGGGCGGAACGTGAAGCAAAGCTCGGGCAGATCATGCCGCGAGAACGCGGAAGTATGAATCACAGACCGCGCAACACATTCGCTGTCGTCCCGGGCTTGACCCGGGACCCATACCCACGAATGCCTATTGGTTTGCAGCGCTGGGGCCACAGCTCATTTCAACAACGCGACCCTGTGGTTATGGGTCCCTGCTTTCGCAGGGACGACGGTGTGAGAGAGCCGCGCACCCGTTGCCATCGCCGTCAGCAAGCTTAGTCCGCGGTCCGCTCCCGCAGCCGCTGCGCATAGACGTTGATGATCAGCGCGGCGAGCAGGATGACGCCGCGGATCAGGATCTTCAGGAAGCTGTCGATATTGACATGGTCGAGGCCGTTGTTGAGCACGCCGAGCACGAACAGGCCGACGATGGTGTTGCCGATGCCGCCGCGGCCGCCGAACAGGCTGGTGCCGCCGACCACTACGGCCGCGATGGAATCCAAAAGATAAGTGTCGAACTCGTTCTGCTGCGCGCTGCCGAAATGCGCGACGCCGAGCATGCCGCCGATCCCGGAGCAGACCGCCGAGATCACCATCACGCTGCCGAGGATCAGCTTGACGTTGAGGCCGGAGAATTCCGCGGCCTCGCGGTTGCCGCCGACCATGTAGACGTAGCGGCCGAACCGCGTGTAGGTCAGCACCAGATGGCCGCCGAGCAGCATCACCGCGGCGACGATTACGATCCAGGGGATGCCGCCGATCGAGCCGGAGCCGAGCGTCGTGATCAGCGGCGGTATCTTGTAAGCGATCTGGCCCCGCACCAGCAGCGCGGAGACGCCGGCCGCGATCTGCATCATGGCGAGCGTCATGATGAAGGAGGGGATGCCGATCATGGTCAGGCCCAGCGCATTGACGAGGCCGAGCAGCGCACACAGCGCCAGCGCCATAAGGATCGCGGCCCAGCCGGGCATCGGGAGGTTGGCGATGTTGACGTAGGAGTCCTGCAGCGTGAAAAACGCCACCGCGATGCCGGTGACGTTGGCGATGCTGGCGATCGACAGGTCGATTTCGGCGCACAGGATCACGAAGGTGAGGCCGACGGCGATGACGCCGGTGACCGACACCTGCGTCAAGATGTTGCCGAGATTGTCGAGCGTGGCAAACGAGGGACTCGATATGGCGAAGAAGGCGCTGAGAAAGATCAGCGTCAGGAACGGTGCGATGTTGCGCATCTGCGAGCGCACGAAGCTGCCGAGCCCGCGCGGCCGCTTGTGATCCACCGGCGTCGTCGCGCCGTCACTGCTTGCCATCATTCGACTCCATCAAGCGGCTTCGAGCAGGCGGTCTTTACTCACCGCCTCGCCCACGAATTCACGCACCACCGCGCCGCGCTTCAGCACAAGGATGCGGTCGGCCAGCGACAGCACCGTCTCCGGCTCCGTCGACAGCACGATGATCGCCAGTCCCTTGGCGCGGAGATCGCGGACGATGTTGATCACGTCGTTCTTGGCGCCGACATCCATGCCGCGGGTTGGCTCGCACAGCACCAGCAGGCGCGGCGGGTAGGTCAGCCATTTCGCCAGCGCCACCTTCTGCTGGTTGCCGCCGGAGAGCATGCCGAGGTCGAGGCCGACGACCGGTGGCCTGATCTGCAGCTGCTCGACCTGCCGCATCGCGATCTCGCGCTCCCGCGCGGGCTTGAGCAGCAGGGTGGAGATTCGATCGAGGATGCTGATCGAGATGTTCTTGTAGACCGGTTCCTGGTGAAACAGCATCGCGCGCCGGCTTTCCGGCACCAGCGCGACGCCGGCACGCCGCGCGTCGGCGGTGCTGCGGAATCGCTTCGCGGAGCCGTCGACCGCGAGCGTTCCGCCATCCGGCTTCAGCTTGCCGAACAGGATGCGCGACAGCTCCAACTGGCCGCAGCCCATGAAGCCGTAGATCCCGAGCACCTCTCCGGCGCGGGCCTCGAAGGAGACGTCTTGCAGGTTGCGGCCGAGCGAGAGCTGGTCGGCCTTCAGCACCACCGAGGCGTCGCTGGATGGCTGCAGCATGCGGTCTTCGGTGTAGCTGTGCTCCAGCGCTTCGCCGCCGCGGCCGATCATGGCTTCGATCAGGGCGATCTTGGTGGTATCGGCGGCTGCGGTTTCCGCGACCTTCCGCCCGTTGCGGAACACAGTCACCGTGTCGGAGACACGCAGGATGTCTTCGATGAAATGCGAGATGAAGACGATGCTGGTGCCTTCTTCGCGCAGCTTGCGCAGCGTCGCGAACAGGCGCTCGACCTCGGGCGGGGAGAGGGCGGAGGTCGGCTCGTCCAGGATGATGATGCGTGCGCCCGAGAACAGCACGCGGGCAATCTCGATCAGCTGCTGCAGGCCGATCGGCAGGTCGCCGAGCCTGGTCATCGGATCGACGTCGATGCCAAACCGAGACAGCTGCTCGCGGGCCTCGCGCGCCATCCGCCGCCATTGCACCAGGCCGAGGCGGTTGGTCGGCTGGTTGCCGAGGAAGACGTTTTCGGCGACGGTGAGGTCAGGGGCGACACTGAGCTCCTGATGCACCATGCCGATCCCGGCCGCGTGGGCATCGCGGGTCGAGCGGAAGCGGGTCTCCTTGCCGTCCAGCATGAAGCGGCCGGAGAATTCCGGATGCACGCCGGCGATGATCTTCATCAGCGTGCTTTTTCCCGCGCCGTTCTCGCCGACGAGACCATGGATCTCGCCGGCGTGAAGCGCAAAGTCGACCCCACGAAGGGCTTCGACACCGCCGAAGGCCTTCGTGATCTGGTTCAACTCGAGGATCGGCGAGCGTCCCTGCGACATGCGGGGTGCTCAGATCAGGAAGTGATCCTCCATCCATTGCATGCCGGCGGCATTGGCCTTGGTCACGACGGGACCGTCGGTCACGACGCTCTTCGGGATGCGGGCGCCGCTCTTCTCGCCACCGACCACGGCAGCAACGCCTGCGACGATCGCGCCGCCATGGATGCGACACGACGGATTGCGGACGGTCGCGAACATGCGGCCTTCGCTGACCGCCTGGATTGCCGGCGGCATGGCGTCGACGCCGCCGATCAGGATGCTGGTGCGGTTATGCGCCTTCATGATGTTGGCGGCGGCCAGCGCCATGTCGTCATTGTGGAAGAACGCCGCGTCGATCTGCGGGTATTTCGTCAGATAGGTTTCCCAGAGCCGGGCGGTCTTGGACACATCCCAATCGCCGGGCTGGGTATCGAGCACCTCGATGTTCGGGAACTGCTTGATGACCGTGTTGAAGCCCTTAGCGCGGCCCTGCGCGCCGGTGTGGCCGAGCGCACCCTGGGTCATGATGACCTTGCCCTTGCCGCCGATCGCGTTGCAGAGCGCCTGGGTCACCGAGGCGCCCATGAACTCGTTGTCGGGCGCGAGGAACGAGTGGACGTTGATCTGGTCGAGCGGCGCGATCAACGTGTCCATGTCGATCACGGGCGTGCCGGCGTCGATCATCTTCTGCACGGGCTGGGTGAGGGTGCCGATGCCGAAAGCCTGGATCGCGACGAAATCCCATTTCTGCGACGCCATATTGTCGATCGCGGCGCGCTGTTTGACGGCGTCCAACTGGCCATCGAACCAGGTCACTTCGACGTTGAACAGCTTGCCCCAGAACTCGGCGGCCTGCTTGCCTTGTGCGCACCATGTCGCCTGCAGTCCGGCGTTGGAGAATGCGGCCTTCAGCGGCTTTTCCGACCGGCCCATTTCGGCTGCGAGCGCGGGGTTCACGCTCATTCCGCCGAACAGCGCTGCCGCCGCTCCGCCGGCTGCAGCCATTTGCAGAAGATCGCGCCTTGTCGTCGGAAACTTGGTCGTCGGAGACTTGTCTATCCCTGGCATTGTTGCTTGCTCCCTCTTCATTTTTCTGCCCGTCGGCGTCAGTTGCACGCGCCGCGGATCAAGGGAGTGTGTCACAATCGAAACGGCCGCGCTACGGCCTCGCGACCGCGGATATTTCTACTCGGCGTGTTGCGCGACGACGGCCGCGACGTCGCGCAACAACTTGTGCCACGCAGCATCGATCTCGTCAGACCATTGCTCGCCGAGGATCTCGCGCAGCGTGTCCGCAATCACGGCAAAGAACGCGACGAACAATTCGCGCGGCGTGCCGTAGGCGTCGTGCGACGACACCTCGCAATCGATCAGTCGAAAATGGCCGGTGCGTTCGCCGGCGAAATCGAGGATGGCTTCGATCGTCAGCGACAGCATCGAGCCTTTCACAGGCTCGCTGCCTTCGGTGCGAAACATCGCCTGCGCTTCGGGATGTCTGTGAAACAGGCGGCGATAAACAAGCGGCGTCAAATCATCGCAGCGTTCAGCTGCAAGTTCGAAGCTCTGCTCGATCGGATTGGATGATGACGTCATTGCAAGTTGCGATCGTCAGACAAAAAAAGAGCAGGGCTCCGAGCCCTGCTCCAAAAATTGTGTCGACCCTGTTTGCCCCAAAAGATTCGATTGATCTTGATTGATGGGGTGACGCTGCTTGTGCGCGTCGGGCTCCTCCCGAGACTTGGACCACCAGGACTCGCCTTGCGGCTGGCCTGAGCCCGAATTGGTAGACTATCTTTTTTCGTTTGTCATCATTTTCGGCAACGATTGTTCAAATTTCGAGCAATTTGCGAAATGATTGGGATATTGCCACTACCGGTTGCAAGAAAATCCTGAAAACTCGCGCTCGGGTAAGGGGATACGGACGCTTTCCCTACTCCGCAGAGGAGCCCGCGCAAACTCGTCACACTCGGCAATTTTCGTTGCCGGGAAGAAACAGGAGAGCGCCACGATCTCGACTCCCGACGCTCACGATGGTTAGTTCCGTTACGGATGGGTCTTATGATGCGCCGGCGGCTGAAGAATTTTCTGCCCATAGTCCTGGTTGCCCTGTTGGTGCAGATTTTTGCACCGATCGGGGCGTGCTGGGCGGCGAGCCTTGCCGCCTCCGACCCGCTGGCGGCCGCCGCGATCTGCCATGGCAATGCAAGCCCACAAAATGGGCAGGGCGACCAAACCGGGCATCGCGCCCATGACGGCTGTTGCTCGGTCTGCAGCGTGCTTCACACCGGGGCGCCGATTGATACCCCGGAGATCGCAGCCGTCGCCGTCGAACGCGTGGCCAGCCACGTCGCGTGGCTCGATTTCGCGTCCGAGTTCGATCGCTTCCGCGCCGGCTCGCATGCGCAGGCCCGCGCGCCGCCATTCTCCTCCTGACGATGTTCTCGCGACCGGTGCGCCTTGCGCGCCGGCCAGTGCCATTGAACCAGCCGGCAGGAGAGCCGGTGTCAGGACAGTTCCCATGTTTCGCTATCATGCCCTCGGTGGCGTGAGCGTTGTTGCCATCCAGGCCGCGCTGCTGGCGCCGGCCGAGATCGCCTACGCGCAGGGCGCCGAGCAAAGGGTGCTCCCGCCCGTCACCGTCGAATCGCCGCATCCGCCGAAGCCGGCGGCGCGCAAACCGGCTAATCGGACGGCCGCAGCTCGGCAGCGGACCACGCCCGTTGTCGCGGCCGAGCGGACGCGCCCGGTCGTGGTCGTCCAGACCGACGGGGCGGGCGCCAACGCCGCCCTGGGGACGCCGCCGGCAGTGGCGCGATTCCAGTTGCCGCAGCGGTCGTTCAGCGTCACCTCGAAGCAGATCGACGAGACCATCAACCTCAAGGACCCCGAGGATGCGGTTAAGTACATGCCGAGCCTGTTCGTGCGCAAACGCAACGACGGCGACAATCAGGCGGTGCTGGCGACGCGGAGCTGGGGCCTCAATTCGAGCGCACGCACGCTGATCTATTACGACGATCTGCTGATCTCGGCCTTGATCGGCAACAACAACTCCGGCGCCTCGCCGAAATGGAACCTGATCTCGCCGGAGGCGATCGGCCGGATCGACTTCCTCAACGGCCCGTTCGCGGCCGCCTATCCCGGCAACTCGATCGGCGGCGTGCTGCTGATTACGTCGAAGATGCCCGACAAGCCGTTCGCCGTGGCCAAGGAGACGGTCTCGGTGATGCCGTGGAATCAATACGGCACGAAGGACACCTATGTGACCAGCCAGACCAGCGCGGCGGCCGGGAACAAGGATGGCCGACTGTCGTGGTTGATCACTGCCAACTACCTCGACAGCTATCAGCAGCCGCTGACCTACACGACGAACGGAACGATACCGGCGGGTACTGCGGGCACGATTCCCGCGCTCAACAAGCAGGGTGTGGCGGCAAACGTCGTCGGCACGGGCATCCTCGCTTACTCGCAACAGACGTCGGCCAACTTCCGCGTCGCTTATGACGTCACTCCCCTTGTGCAAGCAACCTATTCGCTGGGAATCTGGAACAACCATCAGGTCTCCGACCCGCAGACCTATTTGCGCTCGACGGCCACGGGCGCGCCAACCTTCGCCGGCATCAGCAGTTTTGCCAACAGCAAGTATGTCTGGGACGAAACGCACATGAGCAATGCGGTGTCGATCAAGAGCGACACCAAGGGAGTCTACGACTTCGATTTTTCGGCTTCGAGCTACAACTATCTAGAGGACACTCAGCTCAATCCGTACACGGTTGCCGCTTCGGGAACGGGCTACTCGACCAATGGCAAGATCACCCGGATGGACGGCACCAACTGGCAAAATGCAGATGCCAAGGCGATCTGGCGGCCATTTGGCTACGACGGACCACAGGAGGTCAGCTTTGGCGTCCATGGCGACCGCTACGAGCTCAACAATCCCGTTTACGCATCGACTGTCTGGAATGCGACGACGTTGACTGGTACTGGACAGCTCTATTCGTCTGGCCAGGGCGAGACGCGCACGGAAGCTTTGTGGGTGCAGGACGCCTGGAAGATTGTGCCGAACCTCAAGCTCACACTCGGTGGCAGGTTAGAGAGCTGGGAGGCGATAAACGGCTTCAATCTCAACACCACGGCGACGTCGGCCGGGGTTATCACCTCGGCGACCTCGGTCAATCAGCCCGAACTGAGTGCGACGAACTTCTCGCCGAAGGCCTCGCTGTCCTATGATCCCAACAAAGACTGGAACATCACTGCCAATTTCGGCGAGGCGTACCGCTACCCGACGGTAACTGAACTCTACCAGAACCTCACGGTCGGCGGTGTCGCTACCTTTGCCAATCCTTTCCTCAAGCCTGAACAGGATTTCACCGGCGAACTGAATATCGAGCGCAAATGGATCGACGGACGGGTCAGATTGACCTTGTTCAAGGAGCGCACCGACAACGCGATTATCTCGCAGACGAATCTTGTCACAAACCCCACCACCAAGGTTCAGATTCCGACCACCGTGATCAGCAACGTCGATGCAATCCAGATGCAGGGCGTCGAGCTGTCGGCCGAAAAGGACAATGTGTTCGTCACCGGTCTGCAATTGTTCGGCAGTGTGACCTATGTCGATTCGAAGATATTGGCCGATGCGAGTTGGGCCGGCGTCAATCCGTTGACGAACCTGCCGACCACCGTCGTCGGCAAGCGCGTGCCCTATGTTCCGGACTGGCGCGCCAAGGTCGGCGTCACCTATCGGCCGAACGAAAGCTGGGCTTACACGGTTGCGGCGCGTTACAGCGGCAAGCAGTACTCGACACTCGACAACACCGATATCATCTCCCATGTCTACGGCGCGTTCGACAACTACTTCGTCGTGGACATGAAGATCCACTACAACGCGACCAAGAATTTCGCGTTCGATTTCGGCATCGATAACATCTTCAACGAGCAGTACTTCCTGTTCCACCCGTTCCCGGGCCGGACTTTCGTTCTGGCCGGGAAATACACGTTCTGAGCTGGCGAGCTGTCGGCAACAACAAAAGGAGCTTCAATCATGAAAAGAACACTGGCTGGACTTGCCGCGATCTTCGCCCTCGTCATGGTCGCGCCTGCGTCCGCAGAGGACGTCAAGGCCGGCGATCTCGTGATCTCGCAGGTCTGGACGCGTGCCACGCCGAACGGCGCCAAGATTGGGGGCGGCTACCTCACGATCGAGAACAAGGGAACGACGCCGGACCGGCTGGTCGGTGGCTCGGGCGACGTCGCCGGCAAGATCGAGGTCCACGAGATGGCGATGGACAATGGCGTGATGAAGATGCGACCGCTCGACAAGGGCCTGACCATCGAGCCCGGCAAGACGGTGAAGCTCGCGCCCGGCGGCTATCATCTGATGATGTTCGACCTGAAGGCGCAGCTGAAGCAGGGCGACAAGGTGCCGGTCACGCTCGAATTCGAGAAGGCCGGCAAGGTCACGGTGTCGCTGGATGTGCAGGGCGTCGGCGCGCAGGCGCCGGGCGGCGATGACCATTCCGGCCATATGGACATGAAGAAGATGTGAGGTCGACCATGAGAACGCATACACTCTTTGTCGCCGCCGGCATGGCGCTCGCCATGTCATCGGCGATGGCGCATATCACGCTCGAAGGAAAACAGGCGACGGTCGGCGCGTCCTACAAGGCGGTGTTTGCCGTGCCACATGGCTGCGCGGGTTCGGCGACGATCAAGATCCGCGTGCAAATTCCGGAAGGCGTGATCGGGGTGAAGCCGATGCCGAAGGCTGGCTGGAACGTCGACACGGTGACGGGCAAGTACGCCACTGAATATGACAATCACGGTGCCAAGATTTCCGAAGGTGTAACGGAGGTGGCCTGGAGCGGCGGCAAGCTCGCGGACAAGAACTACGATGAGTTCGTGATGCAGACGTTCCTCACCGACACGCTGAAGCCGAACACCACGCTGTATTTCCCCGTCGTCCAGGAATGCGAGCAGGGCGTCAGCCGCTGGATCGACATTCCGGCCGAAGGGCAGGGTGGTGGCCACGACCGTGGTAGCAAAACGCCGGCACCCGGCGTCAAGCTGCTGCCGAAGTCCTGACGCGTGCGGCTGGTCGCAAGCATTGCTGCGCTGCTCGTCGCGCTCTGTCTTGCGACCGCGGCCCATGCGCATGCCGTCCTTGTTGGTGCTGAACCGGCCGATGGCAGCGTGCTGGCGGAGGCGCCGAAAACGGTGGTGCTCCGCTTCAACGAGGCGGTGGCGCCAACCGCGGTCAGCCTGCTCGACGCCACAGGCAAGCCGCGCGACGTCGCGATCCGCGCCGTCGATCAATCCGTCGAGGTGACGCTGCCCGCGGATCTGCCTGTGGGGACGCAGGTCATCAGCTATCGCGTGGTGTCGCAGGATGGCCATCCCGTCGCCGGCTCGCTGTTGTTGTCGATCGGCGTCGTGACCGGCTCGGCGGTCCCCTCGGGCGGCGGCGTGGTTACTCCGCTGATCTGGCTGGCGCGGATCGGCGTCTATCTCGGGTTATTTATCGGTGTCGGCGGCGCGTTCTTCGCGGCGTGGATCGGGCAGGGGCCTGCGGGCGGAAGGGTGATCCTGGGATCGCTCGGCGTCGGACTCGTCAGCGCGATCGCCTCGCTCGGCCTGCAGGGCGTTGACCTGCTCAACCTGCCGCTGTCCGGACTCGCGACGCGTGCGCCGTGGGTCAGCGCGCTAGCCACCAGCCTTGGTCCTGCGATGCTGATTGCGATTGCCGCGATGCTGATGGCAGCGATCGGCTGGCGAATTTCGTCCGTCAGCGTGGCCCGGATACCGAGCGCCGTCGCGATGGTCGGCGTTGGTCTCGCGCTGGCCGCGAGCGGACACGCCGCGACGGCATCGCCGCAATGGCTGACGCGGCCGGCGGTTTTCATCCATGGCGTCGGCCTCGCTTACTGGATCGGCGCGCTCGGGCCGCTCGCGGCGATGGCGTGGCGGCGAAGCGATAGGCTGCCGCGGACGCTCAAGAGCTTTTCAACCATCGCCGTGCCCGTCGTGGCGTTGATCGCGCTATCAGGCCTCGCGCTCGCCATCATCCAGCTCGAGAGTTTTGCCGCGCTGATCGACACGCGTTACGGCAACATCCTCGCGCTCAAGCTCGGCCTGGTGCTGTTGTTGCTCGTGCTGGCGGCGCTGAACCGGTTCGTGTTCACGCCGGCGGTCGCGCGCGACGTCGGTAACGCCAAACCCCTGCTGCGATCGGTGCTGGCGGAATGCGTGCTTGCAGTCGCGATCTTTGCCTTGGTCGCCGGCTGGCGCTTCACGCCGCCGCCGCGCGCACTCGCGATGTCGGCCGATGTTCCGCTCGCCGTTCACATCCACACCGATACCGCGATGTTCCAGGTGCTGATCGCGCCGGGCAAGGTCGGACAGAACGATTTCGTGCTGCAGTTGATGAACGGTGATGCGAGCCCGTTTGCCGCCAAGGAGGCGACGTTGACGCTGAGCCTGCCCGAGCGGGGCATCGAGCCGATCGAACGCAGCGCCGCGCTCGGACCCGACGGCTATTGGCACGTCAACAAGGTCCCGATGCCGTTCCCGGGCCGCTGGCACATGCAGATCGATGCCCTGGTGACCGATTTCAAGAAAGTGACGCTGGAAGACGATGTCGAGGTCAGGTAGGGGCAGGGCCTGCGTGACCGGCTGCCTGGGTGGGGCGCAAGGCGCTGAAATGGCCGAAAATCGCCTGATTTGACGGGTTTGTCGCAATTGTCGGCCTTGTGTTTTCGCACCCAATCCGGTTTCACTGCTGCTCTTCCGGCGCATCCCTGATTCCCGAGTAACCCCATGCGATTGTCGCGGTTTTTCCTGCCCATCCTGAAAGAGAATCCGAAAGAGGCGGAGATCGTCTCGCATCGCCTGATGCTGCGCGCCGGCATGATGCGGCAGGAGGCGGCCGGCATCTATGCCTGGCTGCCGCTCGGCTTCCGGGTGCTGAAGAAGATCGAGCAGATCGTGCGCGAGGAACAGGACCGCGCCGGCGCGCTCGAGCTGTTGATGCCGACGCTGCAACTCGCCGATCTCTGGCGCGAAAGCGGCCGCTACGACGCCTATGGGCCGGAGATGCTGCGCATCATCGATCGCCACAAGCGCGAGCTGCTGTATGGGCCGACCAACGAGGAAATGATCACGGAGATCTTCCGCTCCTACGTCAAGTCCTACAAGAGCTTGCCGCTCAACCTCTACCACATCCAGTGGAAATTCCGCGACGAGCAGCGTCCGCGCTTCGGCGTGATGCGCGGCCGCGAATTCCTGATGAAGGACGCCTATTCGTTCGACCTCGACGAAACAGCTGCGCGGCGCTCCTACAACAGGATGTTCGTCGCTTACCTGCGCACCTTCGCGCGGATGGGCCTGAAGGCAATCCCGATGCGGGCCGAGACCGGCCCGATCGGCGGGGACCTCAGCCACGAATTCATCGTGCTCGCGGAGACTGGCGAGTCCGGCGTGTTCTGCAACAAGGACGTGCTCGATCTGCCGATCCCGCCCGACGACGTCGACTATGACGGCGATCTCACGCCGATCATCAAGCAGTGGACCTCGGTCTACGCCGCGACCGAGGACGTCCACGACGCCGCGCGGTTCGAGAGCGAAGTCCCAGTGGACAAGCGGGTCAACACCCGCGGCATCGAGGTCGGCCAGATCTTCTATTTTGGCACCAAATATTCCGACACCATGAAGGCGATGGTGGCTGGCCCCGATGGCGTCGATGTGCCGATCCATGGCGGCTCCTACGGCGTCGGCGTCTCGCGTCTGGTCGGTGCGATCATTGAGGCCTGCCATGACGATGCCGGCATCAAATGGCCCGAGGCGGTCGCGCCGTTCCGCGCTGCGATCCTCAACCTCAAGCAGGGCGACGCCGCGGTCGATGCCGCTTGCGAGACCCTGTATCGCGACCTGATCGCGAAGGGCGTCGATGTGCTCTATGACGACACCGATCAGCGCGCCGGTGCGAAGTTCGCCGCCGCCGACCTGATCGGAATTCCCTGGCAGATCATCGTTGGGCCCAAGGGTCTCGCCGAAGGCAAGGTCGAAGTGAAGCGTCGCAGCGATGGCTCGCGCGAGAACATGACCCCGGCCGAATTGGTCGCAAAGCTGGCGAGTTGAAGTTTATTCACCACGCGCCTATCCGCGGGGTAATCCGGCCACAATTGGCCCGAATCATGGGATTATCGATAGATGGATGAGACCATGAGCGAGCCAGTCCGTACCCCGCCTTTTGCGCCATTCGAATGGCTGCTGTCCGGACGCTATCTGCGCGCACGTCGCAAGGAAGGGTTCATTTCAGTCATCGCCGGCTTTTCGTTCCTCGGCATCATGCTCGGCGTCGCCACGCTGATCGTCGTGATGGCGGTCATGAACGGCTTCCGCAAGGAGCTGCTGGACAAGATCCTCGGCCTCAACGGACATCTTCTGGTGCAGCCGCTGGAATCGCCGCTGACTGACTGGAAGGACGTTGCCGACCGCATCAGCCAGGTCCAGGGCATCCGTCTGGCCGCGCCTGTGGTGGACGGGCAGGGGCTCGGCTCCTCACCGTTCAACGCGGCCGGCGTCTTCATCCGCGGCATCCGCGCCGACGATCTCAACAACCTCACCTCGATCGCCAAGAACATCAAGCAGGGCACGCTCGAGGGTTTTGACGAGGGGCAGGGCGTTGCGATCGGCCGCCGGCTCGCCGATCAGCTGTCGCTGCACGCCGGTGACAGCATCACGCTGGTCTCGCCCAAGGGGGCGGTGACGCCGATGGGCACCACGCCGCGCATCAAGCCCTACAAGATCACGGCGGTGTTCGAGATCGGCATGTCGGAATACGATTCGACCTTCGTGTTCATGCCGCTGACCGAAGCGCAGGCCTATTTCAACCGCAACAACGACGTGTCCTCGATCGAGGTGTTCACCACCAACCCCGACAAGATCGACACCTACCGCAAATTGGTCACCGAGGCCGCCGGGCGCCCGGTGTTCCTGGTCGACTGGCGGCAGCGCAATTCGACGTTCTTCAACGCGCTGCAGGTCGAGCGCAACGTGATGTTCCTGATCCTGACCATGATCGTGCTGGTCGCCGCGCTCAACATCGTCTCCGGATTGATCATGCTGGTGAAGGACAAGGGGCAGGACATCGCGATCCTGCGCACCATGGGCGCCTCGCAGGGCTCGATCATGCGGATATTCCTGATAACAGGTGCGGCGATCGGCGTCGTCGGCACGCTGACCGGCTTCGTCGTCGGGATGCTGATCTGCCTGAACATCGAATCGATCAGGCAGTTCCTGTCCTGGCTCACCAACACCGAGCTGTTCTCGCCTGAGCTCTATTTCCTCTCCAAGCTTCCGGCCGAAATCGATTTCGGCGAAACGCTTGCGGTGGTGATCATGGCGCTGACGCTGTCCTTCCTGGCGACGCTCTACCCGTCGTGGCGCGCCGCGCGCCTCGATCCGGTCGACGCGCTCAGGTACGAGTGAGGGCGGGCATGGCCGAGGGGGCGGAAGATGTACCGGTCATCTATCTTCACGACGTCAAGCGGGAGTACCGGCAGGGCGAAACGACGCTGACGATCCTGAACGGCGCCAAGCTCGCGCTGTGGCCCGGGCAGTCGGTGGCGCTGGTGGGGCCATCCGGGTCTGGCAAGTCGACGCTGCTGCATATCGCTGGATTGTTGGAGAGCCCTGATGACGGCGAGGTCTATGTTGCGGGCACGCCGACGTCGCAAATGTCCGACATCGATCGCACCCAGATCAGGCGCTCCGACATCGGCTTCGTCTACCAGTCGCATCGGCTGCTGCCGGAATTCTCCGCGCTCGAAAACGTCATGCTGCCGCAGATGATCCGCGGCCTCAAACGCTCCGAGACCGTCAAGCGGTCGACCGAGATATTGGGCTATCTTGGCCTCGGCGACCGCATCAAGCACCGGCCGGCTGAGCTGTCGGGCGGTGAGCAGCAACGCGTCGCGATCGCGCGCGCGGTCGCCAACGCGCCGCGGGCGCTGTTGGCGGACGAGCCGACAGGCAATCTCGATCCGGCCACGGCCGACCACGTCTTCGGCGCGCTGATGCAACTCGTCAAGGCGACGCGGGTCGCGATGCTGATCGCAACCCACAATATGGATCTCGCTGCGCGGATGGATCGCCGGGTGTCGCTCGCGAACGGACAGATCGTCGAGCTGGATTAGAGCGTTTTCGAGCGAAGTGGACACCGGTTCGCGTGAAGAAAACGCGTCACAACAAGAATCTAGAGCTCCTGCTCTGATTCAACCAGAGCAGAAGCTCTGGTCTCAGTAGGCCGGGCGGCGGCCCCGTCTGGCTGGTTCCCTCGGTCGATCGGGCGAGGGCCCGGCGTAATAGGGATTATTGATGCACGTCGCTGGAAGGCCGGAGGCCGATGCCTGGCACTGCGCAATCGACGTGTAGCCGCACTCGGTATCTTCGCCGCCCCATCGATAGTTGGTTATGCAGACCGGGGAGGTCGAATCGTATTTTTGGGCGCTTGCTGGCGCGCTTGCCACGGTCACCAGCGCCAATACTGCCAGAATCAATTTTCGCATCAGAGATGTCCCGACCGATCGGGCGTCCGAAACCCTCGCACGCCGAACTTGCGCCGGAGCAGGCGTCGCTGCGCGGGCCTGCGTCCAATCACGTTCGCGTGCCCCGGTTGCGGGATCGGCGATCAGCGGATGAACAACCCGAGGAGGCCGCCATTATCCCGATCGCGCTGGCGCTGAGGGATGTTGAGATAGGAGCGGCGGTCGTTGTCGCCGACATAGTAGGGATTGGCGATGCAATCCTGACCGATCCCGGAGGCGGAGGCCTTGCACTGCTGATATGTCTCATAGGCGCAGTTGCTGAGACCGGGAGACCGGTTGCCCTGCATGCAGAAGGGGTAGCGCAGGCCGACGGCCTGTGCGGGAACCGCGCCAAATGTCGTGAGCGCGACCACAGACGCCGCAGCAAGAATCATTGTCCGCATGTTGCATTCCTTTGCTGCGAAGACTCGACTTCAGAGATGATCCAAATCGAACAAGCGGGTTCCCGTCAACACCATCTCATGCGCAATCGCGCACGCCGATTTGAATTGTGAAATATGTGCGGCGACGATGTGGCGAAAGTGCAAGAAGTGCCTGTAACACAACATTAACTTACAATTTGAATGGAGTCGTTTGGATCTTCCTGTTGCAGCGAAGTTACAGCAATTCGGATGAAGACTGCTATGAGCATGTCTCGAGGCCTTGGGGGCCAGTAGAAAAAGTTGGAACGGGAAAAATGAAAAAGGTTTTGCTTCTCACTGCCAGCCTGATCGCGCTCAGCGCGACTGCGCCGGCGTTCGCGGCTGATCTCGCGGCTCGGCCTTACACCAAGGCGCCGGCGATGATCGCCACGGTCTATGACTGGAGCGGGTTCTACATCGGTGCCAACGGCGGTTGGGGCTCGAGCCACAACAGCTGGACCACCACTGCGATCGGCGGCGTTCCCTTCGGACCCGCGGGCGAAGGCAGCCATGACTCGACGGGCGGCACGGTCGGTGGTCAGGTCGGTTACCGCTGGCAGAGCGGCAACTTCGTGTTCGGCCTCGAAGCTCAGGGCAACTGGGCTGACTTCAGCGGCTCGAATACCAGCGCGGTCTTCCTGCTCAACAACCGAACCAAGCTGGATGCGTTTGGCCTGTTCACCGGTCAGATCGGTTACGCCTGGAACACCACCTTGCTCTACGTAAAGGGCGGTGCTGCGGTGACCGACAACAGCTACAAGGGTCTGACGGCTGGCGGTGCGCTGGTTGACAGTGCCTCTGACACCCGCTGGGGCGGCGCCGTCGGTGTCGGTCTCGAATACGCTTTCGCTCCGAACTGGTCGGCTGCGGTCGAATACGACCATCTGTTCATGGGCACCCAGAACTACACCCTGGTCACCCCGGCCGGCGTCAACAGCCGCAACGTCGACGTCAAGCAGGACGCCGATCTCGTCACCGTCCGCCTGAACTACAAGTTCGGCGGCCCGATCGTCGCGCGCTACTGATCGCTCGCTTAACTCAAGCAGCATCGAAAGCCCCGGGCCTTGGCCCGGGGCTTTTTTGTTGGATGCGCGGATTAACCGCCGGGCCGGATCACGGGATGAAGGGTGCTCGGCCGCGCTTGGGTAGTGGGTCAGTTTGTTTGTGGCGGCCGGTGAGGGCTGGAAAACGGCCGGCTCGGAGCGCATATTCGTGCAATGACCGCATTGTCCCAAAAATCGGCCCGGTCGCTGACTTATGTGATCGCCATCGTCATGGGGGCCGTATTCTTCTACGGGATGGTCCGGTTTCCCGATGCGCCACTCCATGAGTGCGCCACTGGATTTTGCGGGAAGCAGGGGCAACCTCACACGATTGCCGATTACCGCGCCTTCAACGCATGGCAGACGACGCTCTTTGTCATCTGGCCTTTTGGTTTGGTCTCCCTGTACCTCCTCCAACGCGACAAGCTAAAGGGCGGCAAATGAACCATCCCAGGCGCCCCGCGACCCCAACCAGCTCGCCAAGTCGATCATAGACATTGCGACGGGGATGCACATGCGCCGCCGGATCAGGGAGAAGTGCGGGCTTGGCTTATTGAGAAGGCTTGATGCTGCTCGTAATATCATTTCCTAACTTGGGCAGTCCTTCGGGAGGGACGGGGCAGGTCGCCTCAACATGTATCCCCGGCATAATTGTCACGGGAGAAATGCTGCCAGTCGATCTTATTGAGGCTGAATACGTCCTCGAAAGTACATCCTCATAAGTAACAGTATATTCCGCCACACCTTTGAAAATTGATCCATCCACATTTTGGAATGCGGCAAATAAAACACCGCTCACGATAGAGCCCGATTGAACCGGAGTGAGGGACTTCTCCAGAATATTGTCTGAACCGTGGAACGTGATCGCGGTTGGCTGGCCCTTGGCAACGTTCGGAATATTGTTGAACGTAAAGGAAGGGGGCATCGGCAAAAACACGGCATCATATGTCTGCCCATTTGCCTTCATTGTCACACGCCAGCTTTTGACGATGGTCTGCATCGAGCCGGTATTAATCACGTTGAGAGCAATGACGATCGGTGTTGTGCGATCATCGGTAGTCACGCCTGAAAACAGGGAAGTGACGGTACCGGCGAGTTCTGGCTGAGGCGTTCTGGTACCCATGAAATAGATCATGGTCGTAAAAAGAACGAAGGAGCCGACTCCAAAACCGATAATTTGCTTGCGCTGTTTCAGTTTATTGAATGCAACGCGTAAGATCGCGCCAACAGCCGTCGTCATGACAAGCGGCCCCAACACGTAGTTGAGAATGAAGCCACCGACGATGCTTGCCGAGACGTGACTAAACCAAGTCGACCAATCCATAGAATCACCCAATGAAACGGTTGGTCGACAATATGGGGCTGATCGCGCTGAGGGCGAGTCCGTATTAACCAAGGGATTTCTTTGGCGGCCATTTTCCAAACTGACCCACCCACCCGCACTTGACTCTGAGAACAAAAAAGGAACAATGTTCTGCATATGTTCCAATTCAGGGAGGCGGCCATGTTGAGGATGTTCGTGGAAGAAGCGGCGGCGCTGGCATCGATCACGCTGTTCGTCGGGATGATCGCGGTGTGGGCCCAGCTGTTCACCCAGTTCTAGCAATGTGCGAGCAGGAACAGGGGTATAGGCGACCCCTGGGGAAAACTGGGAGGGTGGGCCGCCACGCGGCGTTCCGCGTGGACTCCACAGGGTCCAAGCCTCACGATGGCGAGGCGAGTCGGGCCTGAGGCATTGCTGCTTTCGGGGTTGGCGCTCGCTCCATCCCTGACGCAGAAATCCTTCGAGCAACCATGTCGAATGCCGGATTTGTTCATCTTCACGTCCATTCGGCCTATTCGCTGCTGAAGGGCTCGATCAAGATCGCCAAGCTCGGCGAGCTTGCGAAGGCCGACCGCCAGCCGGCGCTGGCGCTTACCGACACCGACAACATGTTCGGGGCGCTGGAATTCTCCGACAAGATGGCGGGCTACGGCATCCAGCCGATCGTCGGCTGCGAGCTCGCGGTCGATTTCGGCGACGTCGATCCGAACGTCCGCAGCGTGCTCGCGGCGGGACCTGCGCGAATTGTCCTGCTGGCGGCGCGCGAGCGCGGCTACCGCAGCCTGATGAAGCTGAACTCGCGGGCGTTCCTTGAGACGCCGGTCAACCAGACCCCGCACATCAAGCTCGACTGGCTCACTGATGACGCCGAAGACCTGATCGCCCTGACCGGCGGGCCGGACGGGCCGATCGCGCTGGCGCTCGGCGCCGATCAGCCTGCGCTGGCGGCGACGCGTTGCGACCAACTTGCGAGCCTGTTTGGCGATCGCCTCTATGTCGAATTGCAGCGCCATGGCGTGGATCGGGAGCGTCGCGCTGAAAGCGGCCTGATCGATCTGGCCTATGCGAAGGGCCTGCCGCTGGTCGCGACCAACGAGCCGTATTTCGCGACCAACGACGATTACGAATCGCATGACGCGCTGCTCTGCATCGCCGGCGGTCATCTGATCGCCGAGACCAATCGCGTGCAACTGACGCCCGATCACCGCTTCAAGTCCCGCGCCGAAATGGCGGTGCTGTTCGCCGACATTCCGGAAGCGCTGGCATCGACGGTGGAGATCGCCGAGCGCTGCTCGTTCCGGCCGAAGACGCGCAAGCCGATTTTGCCGTTCTTCACCGTCGGAGCCGCGTCGAGCTCCGATGCCGCCGCCGATGAGGCCGCCGAGATGAAGCGTCAGGCGGAGGAGGGACTGGCGAACCGGCTGCGGGTGCATGGTCTCTCGCAGGGAACGACGGACGAGGACTACAGCAGTCGGCTTGCTTTCGAGCTCGACGTCATCACCCGCATGAAATATGCGGGCTACTTCCTGATCGTCGCCGACTTCATCAAATGGGCCAAGGGGCAGGGCATTCCGGTCGGCCCAGGCCGCGGCTCCGGCGCGGGCTCGCTGGTCGCGTGGGCGCTCACCATCACCGACCTCGATCCCATCAAGTTCGGCCTGCTGTTCGAGCGCTTCCTCAATCCGGAACGCGTGTCGATGCCGGACTTCGACATCGACTTCTGCCAGGATCGCCGCGGCGAGGTGATCCAGTATGTGCAGCAGCGCTACGGCCGCGATCAGGTGGCGCAGATCATCACCTTCGGTACGCTGCAGGCGCGCGGAGTGCTGCGTGACGTCGGGCGCGTGTTGCAGATGCCCTACGGCCAGGTCGACAAGCTGACGAAACTGGTGCCGCAGAATCCTGCTGCGCCGGTGACGCTGGCGCAGGCGATCGAAAGCGAGCCGAAGCTGCAGGCGTTCCGCGACGAGGATCCGGTGGTGGCGCGCGCCTTCGACATCGCGCAGCGGCTGGAGGGCCTGACCCGCCACGCTTCGACCCACGCCGCGGGCATCGTGATCGGCGACCGGCCGCTCAGCGAGCTGGTGCCGCTCTATCGCGATCCGAAATCGGATATGCCGGTCACCCAGTTCAACATGAAATGGGTCGAGCCGGCCGGCCTCGTCAAATTCGACTTCCTCGGCCTGAAGACGCTCACCGTGCTCGATGTCGCGGTGAAGCTGCTCAAGCCGCGCAACATCCACGTCGATCTGGCAACGCTGCCGATCGAGGACGCGTCGAGTTACCAGATGCTGGCGCGGGGCGATGTGGTCGGCGTGTTCCAGGTGGAAAGCCAGGGCATGCGCCGCGCGCTGATCGACATGCGGCCGGACCGCTTCGAAGACATCATCGCGCTGGTGGCGCTGTATCGCCCTGGTCCGATGGCGAACATCCCGACCTATTGTGCGCGCAAACATGGCGACGAGGAGCCGGAATATCTGCATCCGATCCTGGAGCCGATCCTGAAGGAGACGTTCGGCGTCATCATCTACCAGGAACAGGTGATGCAGATCGCGCAGGTGATGGCGGGCTATTCGCTCGGCGACGCCGACCTGCTGCGCCGCGCGATGGGCAAGAAGATCCGCGCCGAGATGGAGAAGCAGCGCGCGGTCTTCGTCGCCGGTGCGGTCAAGAACAACGTTCCAAAGGGGCAGGCGGAGACCATCTTCGAGCTGCTGGCGAAGTTCGCCGACTACGGCTTCAACAAGAGCCATGCGGCCGCCTACGCGCTGGTGTCGTTCCACACCGCCTACATGAAGGCGCATTATCCGGTCGAGTTCCTGGCGGCGTCGATGACGCTCGAACTCAACAACACCGACAAGCTCTCGGAATTTCGCGCCGAGGCGCAGCGGCTCGGCATCAAGGTCGAGGCGCCCAACGTCAACCGTTCCGGCCCGACCTTCGAGGTCGGCGACAACACGATCTATTATGCGCTCGCCGCGTTGAAGGGCGTCGGCATCCAAGCCGTCGAACAGATCGTGGAGGAGCGCAAGAAGGGCGCCTTCACGTCGCTGGCCGATTTCGCCGCGCGGGTGAGCCCGCGCGCCGTCAACAAGCGCATCATCGAAAGCCTGGCGGCCGCGGGCGCCTTCGACACGCTGGAGCCGAACCGCGCGCGGGTGTTTGCCGGTGCGGATGCAGTCCTCGCTGCCTGCCAGCGCAGCCATGAGGCCGCGACATCAGGGCAGAACGACATGTTCGGCAGCGCGGCCGATGCGCCGAGCATCATCCTGCCGCAGATCGAACCATGGCTGCCCGCGGACCGGCTGCGCCGCGAATATGACGCGATCGGCTTCTTCCTGTCGGGCCATCCGCTCGACGATTATGCGACTGCGCTGAAGCGGCTCCGCGTGCAATCCTGGGCCGAATTTTCCCGCGCGGTGAGGAACGGTGCGACCGCGGGCAAGGTGGCCGCGACCGTTGTGTCGCGGATGGAGCGCCGGACCAAGACCGGCAACAAGATGGGCATCATGGGTCTGTCGGATCCGACCGGCCATTTCGAAGCGGTGCTGTTCTCCGAAGGGCTGGCGCAATACCGCGACGTGCTCGAGCCGGGCACCGCCGTACTGCTGCAACTCGGCGCCGAGCTGCAGGGCGAGGACGTGCGGGCGAGGGTGCTGCACGCCGAGCCGCTCGATCAGGCCGCGGCCAAGACGCAGAAGGGCCTGCGCATCTTCGTGCGCGACACCAAACCGCTCGACTCGATCGCCCGCCGGCTCAACATGCCGGAAGCCGCGCCTGCCGCAGGCGGCGCCGGAAGGGCGCCTGCGGCAAAGCAGGCGCCGGCAGCGGTACCGGCAGGGAGTACCGACGGCGACGTCTCGCTGGTGATCATGCTCGACCTCCAGACCGAGGTCGAGATGAAGCTGCCCGGCCGCTACAAGGTCTCGCCGCAGATCGCCGGCGCGATCAAAGCCGTGGCCGGTGTCGTCGACGTCCAGACGCTGTAGGCGCGGTCGTCACCGGTGTGACTTTGCGAGACGCGTAGCCTTGCCTTTAGCGCTATTGCAACCGCACCGTGTCCCCGATTATGCTCGATCCTGGGCAAGTGCTTGGGGGCGATATGTTTGGGCGTTGCGCGGTCCTGTTGGCCGCTGTGTTGTTGATGTCGGGCTGTGTCAGCGACGGGGTTGGTACCGACTACGCTGCGATTTCACAAAAAGGTGGGGCCACCAAAGCCCGGGCAGTCGCGCATCGTCGTGCTGCAGGAAAAGCGCAAGGGATTGAGCGCGTTTTGCGGCTGCGACGTGAAGCTCGACGGCGAGCCCATCGGCAAGGTGGCGATCGGGACCTACGTTTTTGCCGATCGGCCCGCCGGTCGTCACCAGTTCATCGCGAGCGAGACGCTTTTTCCGGGCGATACCACGTACAACTTCTCCACTGAGCCGGGCCGCACCTATTTCTTTCTGGTGCGCGCGAGCGAGCGGTACGCGTCTGTCAGCGGCGTGACGATGATGGGGGGCCTGGTCGGCGGCGTCATCGCATCGGCCGTCACTGCAAATGCGGCCAATCCGGGGCCGGCTGATTTCTTTGCACTTGACGAACCGACCGCGCGCACGACGCTTGCCGAGCTGCAATTGGCGCAATAGACGACTGCAGCGATCGCCGCTATGGCGACGAGGGACCATCAGGAGCAGGACGGTTGTTGAGACTTGCAGGTGGCGCGCTGTTGCGCGCGACGGAATTCCTGGTTGCGATCGTCGTCTGCGGTTTCGCCGCGGCATGGGCCGGGCCCGCGCAATCCGCGACCGCCGAGGGGATCTACGCGAGCGCGCCGCCGCGGCTCCTGCAAATCCGCACGCTGGTCGCCGACGCAGGGCGGCAGACCTCGATCGGCTCCGGCTTCCTGGTGTCGTCAGACGGGCTTGCGATCACCAACTACCATGTGGTGTCGCAGGTCGCGCTGGAGCCCAAGACCTATCGGCTTGAATATATCGGGGCCGATGGCTCGCGCGGTGAGGTCAGCCTGCTCGACGTCGACGTGCCCAACGATCTCGCGGTCGTGCGGCTCGACAAGAAGGATGCGCCGTTCTTCCAATTTGACCGCGCAGCGATGGATGGCGCAATGCCCAAGGGCGAGCGTCTCTATTCGATGGGCGATCCCCTCGATCTCGGCTTCACGATCGTCGAGGGCACGTACAACGGCCTCGTCGACCACAGCTATACTGACCGTGTCCATTTCTCCGGCGCGCTCAATCCGGGCATGAGCGGCGGACCGACCGTGACGGCGGAGGGACGGGTGGTCGGCATCAACGTCGCGACGCGCAATGGCGGTCAGCTTGTGAGCTTCCTGGTCCCGGCGCGGTTTGCCGATGCGCTGCTGACGCGCGTCCGCAATCGCGGTCCGGCGCCCGACCTGCGCGCGGAGATCGGCCGGCAACTCGCCGCCTCGCAAGCCGAGCTCTACAAATCCTTTCTCGATCAGGGCTTTCGCAGTGTCGCGCTCGGTCCGTACCGGACGCCCGAATCGACCGTGTCGTGGCTGAACTGCTGGGCGCGCACCAATGCCGACGCCACGCCGAAGCCACGCGCAAGCATCAACACGACGACATGCACGAGCGATGCCGGACTGTTCGTCGCCTCCGACCTCAACATCGGCAACGTCCAGATCAGCCATTCCTTCGTGAAGACCATCGACCTCAATCAATTCCAGCTCGCGACATTGCTGACCCAGCTCAGCCAGGGGCGCGTGGTCGGCGGCGGGCAGTACCGGAAATGGTACACGCCGGAGCACTGCCATGAGGATTTCGTCGCGACTGCGGCTGCATCCGATCGCCCACCGCTGCGCGCGACGTGGTGCGCGCGAGCCTATCGCGAATTCGACGGGCTTTACGACGTCGCGTTGGTCGCGGTGACGCAGGATGACGGCAGTGAGGCCCTGGTGTCGCGCCTGAACCTGCAGGCGATCGGCTATGATGATGCGATGGCGCTCGGCAAGCGCTTCCTCGAAGCGCTGCAGGTGACGCGATGATCTGGATCGAGGTCCTGTCGCGCCACCGTGAGCTCGCCACGCGCGTTCGTGTCACAGCCAGCGAGGCCCGTATCGGCCGCGGCTACGACAACGACGTCATTGTCGATGACCCCTATGTCGCACCCAATCATCTGCGGATATTTCGCGACGATGCGGGGCAACTGATTGCCGAGGACCTCGGCAGCGTCAACGGCATATTCCTCGACGGCAGCGACAAGCGGTCGGCGCGCGTCGTGGTTGACGGCGAACATCCAATTCGTATCGGACAGACGCTGTTGCGCGTGCGCAGTGCCGATCACGCGGTCGCGCCGGAACGTATTGCGCCACCTGAAGCACGGTTGGTCCCGGGCGTCCTGGTTGCAGCCCTCGGCATCACCGTGCTCGGCCTGTACGCGCTGACGGTCTGGCTTGCCCAGACCGCGGAGGTTCGCGCGTCGGACTATCTGACACCGCTGCTCTGGATCATCGTTGCCGTCATTTTGTGGGCGGGGCTGTGGGCGCTGTTGTCGCGCGTGTTTTCCGGGCGCTCGCACTTCATGCGCAATCTGTTGATCGCGCTCGGCGGCACGCTGGCGCTGGCCGCTTATAATGAGATCGCCCGCGTTCTGGCATTCTCGTTCACGGCGCCTTCGGCTACCGCCTATCAATACGCGGCGGCGTGGACCATCGTCGCGGTCATCTGCTTCCTGCACCTGCGCCAGATCGGCCATACGCGACTGTGGCTGAAGGGCGTGATCGTGGCGACGGTGCTGGCGACCGCCATTGCGGCGCAGACGCTGCAGCGCTCCGAGGCCTTCTCGATCGTCGGCCGGCAAGGCACGGTGCATGTGCTGCTGCCGCCATCGTTCCGTGCGGTACCGGTGCGGGAGGAGGCCGCCTTTTTCCGCGCTGTCGGCGACCTCAAGGACAAGATCGACGCCGACCGGAAGGACGCCAAGCCTGCCGAGGCGGGAGGACGGTAAGGGAAGCCAAATTCACCGATTTTGGCCCGAAACGACCCATTTGACGGCCATTTAGTCGCCAGAACCGGCCATATTTCCTTGCTTCTGGCGCAAATCGCGCTATACACCGCGCCATCTCACACGGAAACATGGCTCTCAAAGGCCGTCCGGTGGCAACCGGGCCAACAGGCTCGTTTGCTCACACGTTTCCGGAGGAACCAACCGGAGAATTAGAACTATGGCGCTACCCGAATTCAATATGCGTCAGCTTCTGGAAGCTGGCGTTCACTTTGGCCACCAATCGCACCGCTGGAATCCGAAAATGGCGGATTACATTTTCGGTGCCCGCAACAACATTCACATCATCGACCTCGCGCAGACCGTGCCGATGATGCATCGCGCGCTTCAGGCGGTCAGCGATACCGTCGCCAAGGGCGGCCGTATCCTGTTCGTCGGCACCAAGCGTTCGGCGCAGGACGGCGTCGCGGAGGCTGCCAAGCGTTCGGCGCAGTACTTCGTCAATTCGCGCTGGCTCGGCGGCACGCTGACCAACTGGAAGACGATTTCCGGCTCGATCAAGCGGCTGCGTCACCTCGATGACGTGCTGTCGTCCGGCGATGCCAACTCCTACACCAAGAAGGAGCGGCTGACACTGCAGCGCGAGCGCGACAAGCTCGACCGTTCGCTCGGCGGCATCAAGGACATGGGCGGTCTGCCCGACATGATCTTCGTGATCGACACCAACAAGGAAGACATCGCGATCCAGGAAGCGCAGCGGCTGAACATCCCGGTTGCCGCGATCGTCGACACCAATTCGGACCCCAAGGGCATCACCTTTGTGGTGCCGGGCAATGACGACGCTGGCCGTGCGATCTCGCTGTATTGCGACCTCGTGGCGCGCGCCGCGATCGACGGCATCTCGCGTGCACAGGGTGATTCCGGGATCGACGTCGGTGCGTCGGCTGCGCCCCGACAGGAAGAGCTTCCGGCGGCAGCGCCAGCAGGCTTCCAGGGGCTGGCTGGTCCGCGTGGCACCGCCGACGACCTCAAGAAGCTCACCGGCGTGTCCGGTGCGGTCGAGAAGAAGCTCAACGACCTCGGCATCTTCCACTTCTGGCAGCTCGCCGAGCTCAACCACGACACCGCGCACAAGATCGGCGAAGAAGTCGGTCTGCCGAGCCGTGCCGACGCCTGGGTCGCCCAGGCGAAGACGCTCGCCGAAGCGGAATAAGGGTTACGCGGCGTGGCCGGGCTTGTCCCGGCCGCCGCTTCCATTCCACGAACAACGATTTTCCTGTCGCTGACGGCGGCGCCATCGGGCGCCGCGGTTTCTCTACAGGCAAGAAGGACATTGAACGATGGCAACGATCACAGCTGCTATGGTCAAGGAACTCCGCGAGTCGACCGGCGCGGGCATGATGGATTGCAAGGCGGCGCTGACCGAGACCGACGGCGACATGCAGGCCGCACAGGATTGGCTGCGCAAGAAGGGCATCACCAAGGCCGCCAAGAAGGCCGGCCGCGTCGCGGCTGAGGGCCTGATCGGTGCGCTGACGTCAGGCACCAAGGGCGTGCTGGTCGAGGTCAATTCGGAGACCGATTTCGTCGCGCGCAACGAACAGTTCCAGGGCCTGGTCAAGATGATCGCCCAGGTCGCGCTGCATCACGGCGCTGATGTCGAGACCATCAAGGCCGCCAAGATCGGCGAAGTCACCGTGGAGAGGGCGATCTCGGACGCGATCGCGACCATCGGCGAGAACATGACGCTGCGCCGCGCCGCTTCGCTCGAAGTGAGCAAGGGCGTGGTGTCGAGCTACGTTCATAACGCGGTCGTCGAGGGCGCCGGCAAGATCGGCGTGATCGTCGCACTGGAATCGGCCGGCAAGGCCGACGAACTCGCGCTCCTCGGCCGTCAGCTCGCCATGCATGTTGCTGCGGCCAAGCCGCTGGCGCTCGATCCGACGGGGCTCGATCCGGAGGCCGTCAAGCGCGAGAAGGATGTGCTGGCCGACAAGTACCGCCAGGCCGGCAAGCCGGAAAACGTCATCGAGAAGATCGTCGATTCGGGCCTGAAGACCTATTACAAGGAAGTTTGCCTGCTCGATCAGGCCTTTATCCACGACAGCGGCAAGTCCGTTGCCCAGGCGGTAAAGGAAGCTGAGGGTAAGGTCGGCGGCCCGATCAAGATCGCGGGTTTTGTGAGCTATGCTCTCGGCGAGGGAATCGAGAAGCAGGAAAGCGATTTCGCTGCCGAAGTCGCAGCCGCCAGCGGCAAGAAGTAACCGCTGACGACGGGCTTCCGGCACAAACGCCGGAAGCTTGCCTGCGCGGGACAAGGAAGCGATCGCATCATGGCTGAGCCGGTCTATCGTCGCGTCGTGATCAAGCTGTCCGGCGAATATCTGGCCGGCAGCCATGGCTTCGGAATCGACCAGCCCACCCTTGATCGCGTTGCCGACGACCTGATCGCGGCGCGCCAGCTCGGCGTCGAGGTGGCGGTCGTGATCGGCGGCGGCAACATCGTCCGCGGTGTCGAGGTGTCCTCCCGCGGGGTGTCCCGGCCGACCGGCGACACCATGGGCATGCTCGCCACCATGATGAATTGCCTCGCGCTGGAATCGGCCATCGAGCGCAAGGGGACCCCGGCGCGAACGCTGTCGGCGTTCGTGATGCCGGAGATTTCCGAGCTGTTCACGCGCAGTGCAACGCACAAATATCTCGCCGAGGGACGGATCGTCCTGCTCGGCGGTGGAACCGGCAATCCGTTCTTCACGACCGATACGACCGCCGTGCTGCGTGCGGCCGAAATCGGCGCACAGGCGGTGCTGAAGGCCACCAATGTCGACGGCGTCTACAGCGCCGATCCGAAGAAGGACCCCAAAGCCAAGCGCTTCGACCGCCTGACCCATTCGCAGGCAATCGAAGGCGGCTACAAGGTCATGGACGCGACTGCTTTCGCGCTTGCCCGCGAGACGTCGCTCCCTATCATCGTGTTCTCGATCGCGGAGCCCGGTTCGATCGGAGCCATTCTGCGCGGTACCGGACACGGCACGGTCGTCGCCGGCTGACGTTGCGCCTGCGGGCGTCGGCAACCGGTTTTCTTGAGAAGGGAGAGCGTCATGGCCGCACCTGGTTTTGACATCAATGAAGTAAAGCGCCGCATGCAGGGTGCCACGCAGGCACTCAAGCATGAGCTCGGTGGTCTGCGCACCGGCCGCGCCGCGGCCTCCATGCTGGAGCCGGTCCAGGTCGAGGCCTACGGATCGCATATGCCGCTCAATCAGGTCGCGACCATCAGCGTGCCCGAGCCGCGTTTGCTCTCGGTGCAGGTCTGGGACAAGTCGATGGTGAAGGCCGTGGAAAAGGCGATCGTCGATTCCAATCTCGGCCTGTCGCCGGCGACCGAAGGGCAGGTGCTTCGCCTGCGTATTCCCGAACTCAACGAGGAGCGCCGCAAGGAGCTCGTCAAGGTCGCGCACAAATACGCCGAAGCAGCGAAGGTCGCAGTGCGCCATGTGCGCCGCGACGGGCTCGATATCATCAAGAAGCTCGAGAAGAATCACGAGATCTCGGAGGACGACCAGGAGCGTCTGTCCAACGAGGTGCAGAAGGCGACCGACGGGGTGATCACCGAAATCGATCAGTTGCTTGGCGCCAAGGAAAAGGAAATCCTGACGGTCTGACGCGTTCGTTGGTTTGCACGTTTTCGTCGCGCGAACCGGTGTTCGCGCCGCCTGAAAACGCCACGGAAAAGAGCCCGATGTCGAAAGCCGCCGCCCCTGCAACCGATGGACCGGATGATCGCCCCGGCAGTCCGTTGCATGTGGCTATCATCATGGACGGCAACGGGCGCTGGGCGGCCGCACGCGGCCTGCCGCGTGCCGAAGGGCATCGCCGCGGCGTCGAGGCGCTGCGCCGTGTCGTGCGCGCGGCCAACGAGCTCGGTGTGCTCTATTTGACGATCTTCTCGTTCAGCTCGGAGAACTGGTCGCGGCCTGCCACCGAGATCGGGGATCTGTTCGGCCTGTTGCGCCGCTTCATCCGCAACGATCTGGCGACGCTGCACCGCGACGGGGTGAGGGTGCGTGTGATCGGCGAACGCGAGGGCCTCGAGGCCGATATCTGCGCGCTGCTCAATGAGGCCGAGGAGCTGACGAAAGACAACACCAGGCTCAACCTCGTCGTTGCCTTCAACTACGGCTCGCGGGCGGAGATCGCCTCTGCGGCGCGGCGCCTTGCGCGCGAGGTCGCCGAGGGCAAGCGCGACGCCAACTCGATCGATGCCGACACGCTCGGGCAGTATCTCGATGCGCCCGACATTCCTGATCCCGATCTGATCATCCGGACCAGCGGCGAGCAGCGCCTGTCGAATTTCCTGATGTGGCAGGCTGCCTATAGCGAACTCGTGTTCGTGCCGATCCATTGGCCCGACTTCGACAAGGCGGCGCTCGAAAGCGCGATTGCGGAATATGGCCGGCGCGAGCGCCGTTTTGGCGGCCTTGCCGCGAAAACCGGCTCGTGACCGGGGACGAGGCCGCACCGGCGGCAGCGAAAGCCGCGCCTGAGGCAGCAAGCGAGCAGGGGTCGCGCAATCTCGCGATGCGTGTGGTGGCAGCCCTGGTGCTGGCACCGATCGCGATCGCGCTGGCCTATCTCGGCGGCGTCGCCTGGATTGTGCTGGTGACGCTGGCGGCGATCGGCCTGTTCGCGGAATGGCTGATGATCACGGGGCTTGGGCGTGAAACACGCGTCCTGGCTCCCGGCATCGCGGCGCTCCTGCTAGCCGGTCTCTGCCTGATGGCCGGCCGGATTGATGCCGCATTGGTCGTTCTCGCCGTCGGAGCGGTCGCGCTGCTGCTGGTCTCCGGCGAACGGCGCAACTGGGCAACGGCGGGATTTCTGTACGCTGCGGCTGCCGAGATCGGCTCGGTGCTGGTCCGGCTCGATGCGGTCAAGGGTTTTGCCGCGCTGATGTTCGTGCTCCTGGTCGTCTGGGTCACCGATATCGGGGGCTACTTTGCCGGCCGCAGCATCGGCGGGCCCAAGCTGTGGGTGCGCGTCAGTCCGAAAAAGACATGGGCCGGCGCGATCGGCGGCTTCGTGGCGAGCCTGCTCGTTGCATCAGGCTTTGCCGCCTTCGAGATCGGTACCACCGGCCCGCTGTTGCTGCTCGGAGCCGCGCTGTCGGTGGTCTCTCAGCTCGGCGACCTGTTCGAATCCGCGGTCAAGCGACGGTTTGGCGTGAAGGATTCGAGCCATATCATTCCGGGCCATGGCGGCCTCCTGGACCGCCTGGACGGATTTGTCGCGGCCGTCATTGTGGCGGCGATTTTCGGCTTTCTTCGCGGCGGCGCCGATGGCGTCGGGCGCGGTCTTATGGTTTGGTGACGAGATGAGCGCAGTTCCATTGCGTAACAACAAGGCCGCTGCGACCGTCGTGCGCAGCGTGACCGTCCTGGGTGCCACCGGCTCGATCGGCGACAGCACCATGGATCTGCTGCGTGGCGCGCGCGACCGTTATCGCATCGAGGCGCTGACCGCGAATAGCAATGTCGAGGGGCTCGCCAAACTTGCCAGGGAATTCGGTGCGCGGTTTGCAGCCGTTGCCGATCCTGCACGCCTGTCCGAGCTGAAAGACGCGCTGGCCGGCACGCGCATCGAATGCGGTGCCGGTGAAAGCGCGATCATCGAGGCCGCCGCACGGCCCGCGGACTGGGTGATGGCGGCGGTCAGCGGCGCGGCCGGGCTGAAGCCGGCGCTTGCGGCCGTCGACCGCGGCGCCACGGTGGCGCTGGCGAACAAGGAATGCCTGGTCTGCGCCGGCGATTTCTTCATGGAGCGCGCGGCGAAAGCGGGCGCCTGCATCCTGCCGGCGGACTCCGAGCACAACGCGTTGTTCCAGGCGCTGGCCTCCGGCAATCGCGACGAGTTGGTGCGGGTCATCATCACCGCCTCGGGCGGGCCGTTCCGCACCTGGGCCCCCGCCGACATCGAGCAGGCGACGCTGGAGCAGGCGCTGAAGCATCCCAATTGGAGCATGGGGCAGAAGATCACCATCGATTCCGCGTCGATGATGAACAAGGGCCTTGAAGTGATCGAGGCGTCCTATCTGTTCGCTTTGACACCCGACGAGATCGACGTGCTGGTGCATCCGCAATCGATCATCCACGGCATGGTCGAGTTCTCCGACCGCTCGGTGATGGCGCAGCTCGGCGTGCCCGACATGCGCATCCCGATCGCGCATTGCCTCGGCTGGCCCGAGCGCATCGTCGGTCCGTCGGCGAAGCTCGATCTCGCCAAGATCGGCCAGCTCACCTTCGAGGCGCCGGACTTCGAGCGCTTCCCGGGCCTGCGGCTGGCTTTTGAGGCGCTGCGGATCGGACACGGCGCGACGACCGTCTACAACGCCGCCAATGAGGTCGCGGTTGCCGCCTTCATCGCGGGCAAGATCAGGTTCGGCGCGATCGCCCGCCTGGTCGAAGCGACGATCAACGATTGGATGCGGTCCGGGAATCTGGCACCGCTGCAATCGGCGGATGAAGCGATTTCCGTTGACCATAATGCGCGAAATAAAGCTGCCGCCCTATTGCCTCAAATTGCCTTAAAGGCATCCTAGTAGGTTGGGGACGGAGCCTCTGGCTCTTGTCGAGGGGAATCTGATGTCCGAGTTTTTTCTTCATAGTTTCAATGTGTTGAGCCATGGGCTCCTCGGCTACATCGTCCCCTTCCTGTTCGTCCTGACGATTGTCGTGTTCTTTCACGAGCTCGGCCATTTCCTTGTCGCGCGCTGGGCTGGGGTGAGGGTACTGACGTTCTCGCTCGGTTTCGGACCGGAACTCGCAGGTTTCAACGACCGCCACGGCACGCGCTGGAAGATCTCGGCGATTCCGCTGGGCGGCTACGTCAAGTTCTTCGGCGACGACTCCGAGGCGTCCACGCCGGCAACGGGGAAGCTCGCCGCGATGACCGCGGAAGAGCGCGACGGCAGCTTCCATCATAAGGCGGTTGGAAAGCGCGCTGCCATCGTTGCCGCAGGTCCGTTTGCGAATTTCATCCTCAGCGTTTTGATTTTCGCGGGCATGGCCCTCTACTACGGCAAGCCGAGCACGATCGCTCGGGTCGATGGCATTGTCGCCGATAGTGCCGCAGCATCGGCCGGCTTCAACGTCGGGGACGTCGTCGTGGAGATCGATGGCAGCCCGATCAACAGCTTCGGGGACATGCAGCGAATCGTTGCGTCGAACGCAGGTTCAACTCTTGCCTTCCAGGTAAAGAGAGACGGCGGAACCGTTGCACTCAAGGCGACGCCAGCGCTCAAGGAAATCAAGGATGCCTTCGGCAACATCCACCGGGGCGGCGTGCTTGGAATTGAGCACAAGGCCCAGGTGGGTGAGGCGGCGAGCGTACCGGTTGGCTTCGTGGAAGCCCTAAAGGTCGGTGTCGAGCAGGTCTGGTATATAATTTCCAGTACCTTCAGCTTCTTAGGCTCTCTTTTTGTTGGAACCGGCAATCCGGGAGAAGTCAGCGGGGTCCTTGGTATTGCAAAGCTGTCCGGTCAGGCGGCCAGTGCTGGCTTCCACTTCGTCGTTAGCCTGTGCGCCATATTGTCGGTTTCAATCGGCCTCTTAAACCTGTTTCCCATCCCTCTGCTGGATGGTGGTCACCTGCTTTTCTACGGGGCGGAGGTGGCCCTCGGCCGTCCGCTATCGGAGCGAACGCAGGAGGTCGGATTTCGGATCGGGCTCGGGCTGGTCTTGATGCTTATGATGTTTGCCACGTACAACGACATCGTCAGAATCGCCGGCTCCTGAAGTAGGCTTTTTTGTGACGTTGCTAATGGGCAACGTCTTGGAATGAAAATGGAATTGCATTGCGGTAGTAAGTTTGCCCCCATGGCAAAGTTGGCTACAAGCTGTGCAGCAGGTTGGGAATCTGCCGGGTCCGTAGGGGTACGGTCCGGCTTAGAAGGATAAGGGCGCGTTGCGCATGATGTTTGGAATGCGAGTGAGGGGGGGCTTGTTTGCCGCCTTGGTCATGTTCGCCGTGCCGGTGGCTGCCACCCTGGCGGCTGTTGCTGTGTCTGCGCCTGCGGTCGCTCAGACCGTCGATTCGATCACGGTTGAGGGGAACCGGCGTGTCGAGGTCGAAACCATCCGATCCTATTTCCATGCCGGCCCGGGTGGTCGGCTGAGCCAGGTCGAGGTCGACGACGGCCTGAAAGCGCTGATCGAGACCGGCCTGTTCCAGGACGTTCACATCGATCAGCGGGGCGGGCGGGTCGTTGTGGTCGTGGTTGAGAACCCCGTGATCGGCCGTGTCGCCTTCGAGGGCAACAAAAAGGTCAAGGACGAGCAGCTGACGGCTGAAGTCCAGTCCAAGCCGCGCGGCACGTTCTCGCGTCCGATGGTTCAGTCGGATGCCCAGCGCATCGCCGAAATCTATCGCCATTCCGGCCGCTACGACGTGCGGGTCAATCCGCAGATCATCGAGCAGCCGAACAACCGCATCGACCTGATCTTCGTGGTCGATGAAGGCGTCAAGACCGGCGTGCGCTCGATCGAATTCGTCGGCAACAGCGCCTATTCGGCCTCGCGCCTGCGCGACGTCATCAAGACCCGCGAATCGAACATCCTCAGCTTCCTGGGCGGCAACGACGTCTACGATCCGGACCGTGTCGAGGCGGATCGCGACCTGCTGCGCCGGTTTTATCTCAAGAACGGCTACGCCGACGTCCAGGTCGTGGCCGCGCTGACCGAATACGACCCCGAGAAGAAGGGCTTCCTGGTCACCTTCAAGATCGAGGAAGGCCAGCAATACCGTGTCTCGTCCGTCAACTTCCAGTCGACGATCTCAACCCTCGATCCGAATTCGCTGAGCTCGTACTCGCAAGTCAGGGTCGGCTCGCTCTACAACGCCGAGGCTCTCGAGAAGTCGGTCGAGCAGATGCAGATCGAGGCATCGCGTCGCGGCTACGCCTTCGCGATCGTCCGGCCGCGCGGTGACCGTAATTTCGAAGACCATACGGTGTCGCTCACCTTCGCCATCGACGAGGGACCGCGTACCTACATCGAGCGTATCAATGTCCGCGGCAACACCCGGACCCGTGACTACGTGATCCGCCGTGAATTCGATATCTCGGAAGGCGACGCCTACAATCGCGCGCTGGTCGACCGCGCCGAGCGCCGGCTGAAAAACCTCGACTTCTTCAAGACCGTCAAGATCACGACCGAGCCGGGTTCTTCCAGCGATCGCGTCATCCTGATTGTCGACCTTGAGGAGAAATCGACAGGCGACTTCTCGGTGTCGGGCGGCTATTCGACCACCGACGGCGCGCTCGCCGAAGTCAGCGTCTCCGAGCGCAACCTGCTTGGGCGAGGCCTGTTCGCGAAGGCGTCGGTGACCTACGGCCAGTATGCGCGCGGCTATTCGCTGTCCTTTGTCGAGCCTTATCTGCTCGACTACCGTGTCGCGCTCGGTCTCGACTTCTATCAACGCCAGCAGCTGTCCAACAGCTACATTTCGTACGGCACCAAGACGCTGGGCTTCAGCCCGCGGCTCGGCTTCCAGCTGCGCGAAGACCTCTCGCTGCAGCTGCGCTACTCGATCTATCAGCAGGAAATCACGCTGCCGTCGACGCTGGCGAATTGTAATATGAACACGTCGAACTCGCTGCTGGCGTTCAATCCGTCGCCGGCTTGGGTGGCGGCGAACGGCGCGGCAGCCGCGAATGCGCTCGGCGCGACCGACGCTTCGGCCAACGGCCTCTGGTGCTACTCTGACGGCGAAGCCTCGCTGCCGGTCCGCAAGGAGCTGGCGAGCGGCCAGACCCTGACCTCGGCGCTCGGCTACACGCTGAACTACAACACGCTCGACAACAACAAGAACCCGAACGACGGCCTCTTGATCGACTTCAAGCAGGACTTTGCGGGTGTCGGCGGCGACGTGAGCTACATCAAGACCGTGATCGATGCCAAGTACTACACGCCGCTGGTCTCGGACATCGTTAGCGTGATCCACGGCCAGGCCGGCATCCTGAACAAGCTGGGCAGCAACGAGCTGCGCATGCTCGATCACTTCCAGATGGGCCCCAACCTGGTCCGCGGCTTTGCGCCGAACGGCATCGGTCCGCGTGACATCAACCCCTACGGCACGCAGGACGCGATCGGCGGCACCAAGTATTGGGGCGTGTCGGCCGAATTGCAGATGCCGTTCTGGTTCCTGCCGAAGGAAGTCGGCCTCAAGGGCGCGGTCTATGCCGACGCCGGCGGCTTGTACGACTATCAGGGACCGACCTCATGGGCGGCGACGGGCGAAGTCAACACGGCTGGCTGTGTCAAGCCGACCCAGAACCCGCCGTCTCCGGGAACTTGCCTCGGTCTGCAGTATGACGACAGCAAGGTGGTTCGTACCTCGGTCGGTGTCGGCCTGATCTGGCAGTCGCCGTTCGGTCCGCTGCGCTTCGACTACGCGATCCCGCTGACCAAGGGCGCGTATGACCGCACACAAGAGTTCAGGTTTGGCGGCGGTACAACGTTCTAAGACCGTTCGGCCGGACTGCGACGGATGGAATGGCGCAGCCGATCTTCTTCAAGACTCCTCCTTCGTCAACGCTGGCTGAGATCGCCGCGCTGACGAAGGCGCATTTGGTCGACCCCGCGAGGGGCGCGCAGCAGATCAAGGGGCTGGCTTCGCTTGACGAGGCCGGTCCGATGCATCTCGTCTTTTTCGACAACCTCAAATACGCCGATCAGCTCGCCGCGACCAAGGCCGGCGCGTGTCTGGTCAGCCAGCGCTTTGAGGCCCAGGTGCCGAAGGGGGTTGCGGTGTTGCGGGCGGCCAAGCCGTTCCACGCCTTCGTCCAGATCGCGCGCGAATGGCACGCCGATGCGCTGCGGCCGCAATCCTGGTTCGGTACCGAAGGCATTGCGCCGTCGGCGATCATCGACCCATCAGCCCATCTCGAGGACGGCGTCATCGTCGATCCGCTTGTCGTCATCGGACCGCGGGTCGAGATCGGTGCCGGCACAATTATCGGCGCCGGCGCCGTGATCGGGGCGGACGTGAAGATCGGCCGGGACTGCAATGTCGGCGCCAAGACCACGATCCAGTTTGCCCTGATCGGCAACAACGTGCTGATCCATACCGGGTGCAATATCGGCCAGGATGGCTATGGCTTCATCTTTTTCAGCTCGGAGGGCCATATCAAGGTTCCCCAGACCGGCCGCGTGCTGATCCAGAACAATGTCGAGGTCGGCGCTGCCTCCACCATCGATCGCGGCTCCCTGCGCGACACCGTGATCGGTGAGGGTACCAAAATCGACAACCAGGTCCAGATCGGCCACAATGTGACGATCGGCAGGCACTGCCTGCTCGCGGCCCAGATCGGGCTCGCGGGCAGCCTGACGATCGGCGACAATGTCGCGCTCGGCGCCAAGGTGGGGATCAACAATCACCTCACCATCGGCGACGGCGCCCAGGTCACGGCCATGAGTGCGGTCAAGGACGACATCCCGCCGAACGGCCGTTGGGGCGGGCACTTCGCCAAGCCGACCAAGCAGTGGTTCAGGGAGATTATCGCGGTGGAGCGGCTGGTGCGGGACAACGCCGCTGATGCGAAGGGTGAGGGGAAGGAGTGATGGAGGAGTCACCGGTCAAGTTCGAGCTCGTGGATATCAACGATATCCTGAAGACGCTGCCGCACCGTTTTCCGATGTTGCTGATCGACCGGGTCGTCAGGATCCGGGCCGATTACAGCGGCATCGGCATCAAGAACGTCACCTTCAACGAGCCGCCGTTCCAGGGACATTTTCCCGACCGCCCGGTCTATCCGGGCGTGATGATGATCGAGGCGATGGCCCAGACTGCGGGCGTGATCGGCATCAAGTCGGTCGAAGGCACCGAGAAGCCGCGCGCGGTCTATTTCCTCACCATCGACAAGTGCAAGTTCAGGAAGCCGGTGCAGCCCGGCGACACCATCGAGTACCACATGCGTTCGATCGGCCGGCGCAAGGCGATGTGGTGGTTTCACGGCGATGCCAAGGTCAACGGGCAGGTCGTTGCTGAGGCCGATGTCGGCGCCATGCTGACGGACTGAGGCGACGAACATCGCTACGTTCGGCAATCGACGCGATCTGGTCTTTGCAACACGACGTCATGATACGTCACTGGACAGGTCGGGCAAAGTCGCGCTAACGACCGGAAAACCCGACATTTTTGCGCCGAGGCGCCGTTAACGAATCCGGATTCCAGTTCCATGAGCATGATCGATCCCACTGCGCGAATTGCGGATGGCGCGGTGATCGGCGCCGGCACCGAGATCGGTCCGTACTGCATCATCGGCCCCGACGCCGTGATCGGCGAAAACTGCAAGCTGATCGCGCATGTCACGATCAGCGGGCATACCAGGATCGGCGCCGGCTGCGTCATCTCGCCATTCGCCGCGCTCGGCGGCCCGCCGCAGGACCTGAGCTACCGCGGCGAGCCGACCCGCCTCGAAGTCGGCGAGGCCTGCACGATCCGTGAAGGCGTCACGATGAACATCGGCACCGTCAAGGGTGGCGGGCTCACGCGCGTCGGCGATCGCGGTTTCTTCATGAACAACAGCCACGTCGGTCATGACTGCACGGTCGGCAACAACGCGATCTTCGCGACTTCGGCGACGCTCGGAGGGCATTGCGAGATCGGCGACTTCGTCTATATCGGCGGCCTGTCCGCGGTGCATCAGTTCACACGGATCGGCCCGCAGGTGATGATCGGCGGCGTCTGCGGCGTACGCGGCGACGTGATCCCGTTCGGGCTGGCCAACGGCCAGTATGCCGTGCTCGAAGGTCTGAACATCATCGGCATGAGGCGCCGCCAGTTCACCAGAGATCGGCTCGCGACCGTGCGCGCGTTCTATCAGAAGCTGTTCCACGGCCCGGGCATTTTCGCCGAGCGGCTGGCGGCCGTGCAACCGCTCGCCGGCGAGGATCCTGCGATCGCCGAAATCCTCGCTTTCATTGACGGCGGCAAGCACCGTGCGCTCTGCCTTCCGGCCGCCGGCAACGAGCACTGACCATGCGATGGCCGCCAGCATGACGTCAGCGGCTCCCTCGATCTCCTCGCCCGTCGGCGTGATCGCCGGTGGCGGTGCGATGCCGTTTGCGGTCGCAGACTCGCTGGTCGCGCGCGGCATCACGCCGGTGTTGTTCGCGCTGCGCGGCGCCTGCGATCCCGCGCGCGCGCAGCGGTTTCGTCACCGCTGGATATCGGTCGGCCAGGTCGGGCGGGCAACAAGGCTGTTCCGCGACGAGGGCTGCCGCGACCTGATCTTCATCGGCACGCTGGTGCGGCCGGCGCTCTCGGAGATCCGGCTCGACTGGGGCACGCTGCGCCTGCTCGGCCATGTCGCGCGCGCGTTTCGCGGCGGTGACGATCACCTGTTGTCGAGTGTCGGGCGTATCTTGGAGCAGCAGGGATTCCGCATGGTCGGAATCAAGGACGTCGCGCCCGATCTCCTGATGCCGGAAGGGGCCATCACGCGCGCGGTTCCCGACGGCAGTGCGCTCGCCGACATCGCGCGCGGACGCGGCGTGCTCGAGGCACTTGGTCCGTTCGATATCGGCCAGGCCGCTATCGTGATCGACGGGCATGTCGTTGCGGTCGAGGACATCGAAGGCACCGATGGGCTGCTGATGCGCGTGGCGCGCCTGCGCGCCGAGGGCCGCATCCGCGCCAAGGCCGGCCGCGGTGTGCTGGTGAAGGCACCCAAGAGCGGCCAGGATCTGCGCTTCGATCTGCCGACCATCGGCTCGCGCACGGTCGAGGGGGCGGCGGCGGCAGGTATTGCCGGGGTCGCGGTGATCGCCGGCAACACGCTTGCCGCCGAACCGCAAGCGCTGATCCAGGCCGCCGACGCCAGGCGGCTCTTCGTCATTGGTCTGGCCGGCTGATGCAGGCCCGCAACCCCGCCATTGGCCGAAAGATCTTCCTCATTGCGACCGAGGAATCCGGTGACAGGCTTGGTGCCGCGCTGATGAAGGTGCTGCGGCAACGGCTCGGCGACGCCGTGCGGTTTTCCGGCGTCGGCGGCCGCGCAATGACCCGCGAGGGGATCGACCCGCTGTTTCCGATCGAAGACCTGTCGATCATGGGGTTTGCGGCCGTCGTGAAGCAATTGCCGAAGATCCTGCAATTGATCCGCCGCACCACTGATGCGGTGCTCGATGAATTGCCTGACATGCTCGTCATCATCGACAGCCCCGATTTCACCCACCGCGTCGCCCGCCGCGTTCGTGCGCGCAAGCCTGAGATTCCGATCGTCAACTATGTATCGCCCTCGGTTTGGGCGTGGCGGCCGGGCAGGGCGCAGGCGATGCGCAGCTATGTCGATCACGTGTTGGCGCTGCTGCCGTTCGAGCCGGAGGAATATCGCAAGCTGAATGGGCCGCCATGCAGCTACGTCGGCCATCCCCTGATCGAGCAGCTCGCTTCACTCCGGCCGAACGAGCAGGAGCGGGCGCGGCGCGATGCCGCGCCGCCGGTCCTGCTCGTTCTGCCCGGAAGCCGGCGCAGCGAAATCAGGCATCACCTGGCGCTGTTCGGCGCGGCCCTCGGCGAACTCGGCAAACGGACGGGGTTCGAGCTCGTGCTTCCGACCATGCCGCATCTCGAGACGATGGTGCGTGAGGGCGTGGCGGCATGGCCGGTCGTGCCGACGATCGCGGTCGCCGAGACCGAGAAGCGCGCGGCATTCCGCCGTGCGCGCGCCGCGCTGGCGAAGTCGGGCACGGTGACGCTGGAGCTCGCGCTGTCAGGCATTCCCATGGTGACGGCCTATCGGGTCGGCGCCGCCGAGGCCTTCATTTTGCGGCGTGCAATTCGGGTGTCGTCGGTGATCCTCGCCAATCTCGTGATCGGGGACGAGATCATCCCGGAGTTCCTCCAGGAAGACTGCACGCCGGCGAATCTTGCGCAAGCGCTTGGCGAAGTGCTCGCGGATTCGCCCGAGCGGCTGCGGCAGCTCGTCGCGTTCGCGACGCTGGATGCGAAGATGTCGACCGGCAATCAACCGCCGAGCGTTCGGGCCGCGGATATCGTGCTCGCGACGATGGGCCGGCGGTCCGGCTAGGCAGTGCGGGATGCGAGCGGCATCCGGCCGCAGCGGTTTCGGCGCTGGCCGGACCAATAGCGATATTTGTAGCGAGACTTTTAGCGAGATTTGCACCGGTCGAAAGCCCGATCTGCGTGCATCACGATCGGTTGACGAATTCAACGTGAGGGTGTACGCAATCTAAGATTGCTGTTACAAATATGATTGTTTTAGGGTTGCGTGCCGAAGCGGGAAACGCGGGAGCCCAATGACCAATCAGCCATTTACGGTCGCCGACTATCTTCTCACCAGACTGAAACAGCTTGATGTCACGGAGGTCTTTCAGATCCCGGGCGACTACGTCAAGCATTTCACCCAGGCGCTGGAGCATTTCCCCGGCGTCAATGCTATCGGCGCTATCAACGAGCTCGACGCGGCCTACGCTGCCGACGCTTACGGCCGGACGCGGGGGTTAGGGGCCGTCTCGCTGCAATACGGGGTCTCGACCTTCAGCGCGCTCAACGCGATCGCGGGGGCCTATGTCGAGTTCAGCCCGGTGGTGGTGATCAGCGCCACGCCAGGCGCAGATGCCCGGCAGATCACCAAGATGTACGACGTGCTCTATCACCACTCGACCGGCAATCTGCGGGCCGACCAGGAGGTCTACCGACAGGTCACTGTGGCAGCCGAGACGCTCAGTACCTCGGTCGGCGCGGCCGAGAAGATCGACAATCTCCTGATATCAGCCATCACCTACAAGCGGCCCGTCTACATCGAATGTTACAAGGAAGTGTGGGGTGAGCCCTGTCCGAGGCCGTCGAACGAGGCCTTGCGGCCGCTCGTGTTCAAGAGCGAGCCGCTGGCGCTCGAGAATGCGGTCACCGCAGCCTGGGCCCAGATCACGGCGGCGAAGCATCCGATGATCTTCGCCGGCGTCGAGGTGCTGCGGCACGGCCTCTCGGACCTGCTGCAGCAGATCATCGATGCCAGCGGCTTCCTCTACACCACCACGACGCTCGGCAAGACCGTGCTGGATGAAAAGGGCCCCAAATTCGTCGGCACCTATTCCGATGCCGCATCGATCCAGAGCGTCCGCGATCTCGTCGCGCAGGCCGATTGTTTCCTGACCTTGGGCACGATCATCACCGACGACTATCTGTGGTTCATCGAGGACAAATATTCCGACATGGTGTTTGCGACCACCGACCAGATCAGGGCCGGCTATTTCATCTTCGACGGCGTGACCATGAAGGACTTCATGGAAGCCTTGCTCGCGCGCTTCAAGACCACCAAGGGCTATCCGCTGTCGACCATCGCGCCGCGCCAGCCCGCCTATCCGGAGCCGTGGGTGTCGAATTCCGATCCGCAATGGAACGACAAGCCCGAGACTATCACCTACAACCGCTTCTTCCAGCATTCGATGAAGTTCCTGCATGACAACGACATGCTGGATCAGATCGTGATGACCTATGGCGTCAGCTCGGCGCTGTATGTGGCGACCAACGCCTACGGCCTTGCCAAGGGCAGTTTCATTGGATCGGCGGCGTGGCAGTGCATCGGCTTCGAGACCGGCGCCGCGTCGGGCGCGCAATTCGGTAGCGGCAAGCGTGCATGGACCGTCGCCGGCGATGGCGGCTTCATGATGGTCTGCCAGTCGCTCTCGACGCTGGCGCGCAACAAGCTCAACGCAGTCATCTTCGTGATGAGCAACGCGGTCTACGCGATCGAGCAGGTCTATGTCGACATCACCGCGTTTGAACCCGGCCCCGAGCACAGATTCGACGCGTTCGATATCCTGCCGAAATGGGATTACCTGGCGCTGGCCAAGGCCTTTGGCGCCAAGGGTTACCGCGTGACGACCGTCAGCGAGTTGAACGCGGTCCTGCATGAACTCAAGAAGCCGACGGATCAGCCCTCGCTGGTCGAGGTCGTGATTCCCGAAAAGGACCTGCCCCGGCAAATGCTGCGGCTGGGCGTGGAGTAGCGATCATGGCGAAGACCTATTCGATCTTCGGCGCCGGCGCCTCCGGGCTCTACACCGCTTGGCGCCTGCTCGACGGCAAGACGGCCGGCGAGGGCGGCAAGGCGAAGCAACTCGCCCAGGGTGACACGCTCGAACTCTACGATTGGGGCAAGTATGATTTCTCCAAGGAGTATCCGGGCAGTCGCGCCGCCGGCGCGCGCGTCTGCACCTGGCACTACAAGGACGACAAGAGCAGTTCCTATCTCGAACTGGGCGGGATGCGTTATTCCGACTGGAACGGCGACAACAGCGGGACCGCGGGCGGGCATCGGGTTGTCACCACTGTCATCAAGCAACTCGGTCTCGACCAGTACGCGGTGCCGTTCAACACATCGTCAAATCCGCTCTACTACCTACGCACCAAGAACATGTATCTGGCCAGCATTACCTCGGCCAATCCCGCGCCCTACCACGTCGACCATTACGGCGCCGACGATTCGCCCGACACCGGCTTCACCACGGTTGAGCTGCTTGCGGGTACCGCCAAGAACCTGCCGCAGACCCGCGCTGCGTGGTGCGAGTTCTATCAGGATGGCAGCATTGCGGTCGATGTGCCGCAGTCGTCGGTCTACCAGAAGGGGCAGCTTTTCAAGGACATCGGTTACTGGAACCTGATGTTCGACCAATTGGGCTCCGAAGGGTTCGGTTATGTCTCCGACGGCAATGGCTACACCTCGAATGTCATCAACTGGAATTCGGCGGTCGCGCTGCAGGCCAATAACGAGTTCACGCCGGGCACCGAGTACAAGACACTGACGACGGGTTATTCCAGCATCTTCAATGCGCTGTTCGACGCGATCGTAAGGCTCGCGAAAGCGAAGGGCGTGACCTTCGACTATCACCCCGACACAAGGCTGCATTCGATCCTCAAGGTCGGTGACGGCATCAGTTATGCGGTCGCAACGCGAAAGAGTCCGAACAAGAAGGCGGCGACGCGGACGACAAATGCGGCCTGGCTCGCGATGCCGCGCTATGCGATCGACCTCGTCGCTCAGGCGACGCGCTATGAGGATCACCAGGGTCTCGATGTGCTGAATCACGAGAAGGTTCAACTCTATCTGGAGTCCGCGATCATGCAGCCGTCCTACAAGGTCGGCATGTTCTTCGATCAGGAATGGTGGACGGACACCACGAACTCGGCCCTGCAATATCCGGCGCCGATCCTGAGCTACGAAGTGACGCTGCGGGTGCTCGATGCGCTCGCGAAAGCGGGTTTCCCGGCCGCCTACGTCGCGGCGATGAAGAACAGCGCGGTGATTGTCGAGACGCCCTATGCGTCGGCGAGCGATTTTATTCATGCGGTCGAGCACGCCATCCAGGAGCGTTTGACCGTGAAGCAGGAGGAGCAGTTGCTCGCTGCCGCCAAGCGCAACTCGATCGGCCCAAGCGTCACCGACACGCCGATCCGGCAGGTGGTCTACTTCGGCAACAACGCGCGCGGGGAGGGGCAGAAGCCCGTCTTCGGCCTGCTCGCAAGCTACGACGACGAGATGTACACCAGCTTCTGGCAGGATCTGGAGCTGGGGCCGGACAGGGAGCGCAAGATCCCGATCTCCGACGATATGCAGCCGCTCGACGGCCCACGCGAGGCGCCGCCGATCATGGTCAAGATGCTACGCGCCCAGCTTGCGGCCGTGCATTTCGGCCCGCAATCGGACTACACCGCGGTGCCTGAGCCGCTCGAGACCCGTTACATGGACTGGTCGCTGCCGCCGTTCAACGCCGGCTACCACGCCTATGCCTCGCACTACAACGTCTGCGATGTGCAGCAGAAGATCCGCAAGCCCTCGCAACTGATCGACGGCGCGGACGCCGACATCTTCATCGTCGGTGAGGCCTATTCCAACGATCAGGCCTGGGTCGAGGGCGCCTTCTGCACGGCGGAATCGGTCCTCAACGACTTCTTCGGAGTAGCCCCGATCATCGATAACGCCAACTATCCGTTCATCTGTCCGTCGCGCACCAAGTAGCGCACCACCGCCGGACGCAGGACAGCAAAAAGCCGGACGCGGGTTCCGCGTCCGGCTTTTGTCGGAGAGGCGTATCGGCTGCGCTTACGTGCGATTGTCGATCGTCACATAGTCACGGCGCGCGACGCCGGTGTAGAGCTGGCGCGGACGGCCGATCTTCTGCTGCGGATCCTCGATCATCTCGCTCCATTGGCTGATCCAGCCGACGGTGCGGGCGACCGCGAACAGCACGGTGAACATCGAGGTCGGGAAGCCCATCGCCTTCAGCGTGATGCCCGAATAGAAGTCGACGTTCGGATAGAGCTTGCGGTCAATGAAGTAGGGATCGCTGAGCGCGATCTTCTCGAGCTCCAGCGCGACCTTCAGCATCGGATCGTCGCCGTGGCCGGTCTCGGCCAGCACCGCATGGCACATCTTCTGCATGATCTTGGCGCGCGGGTCGTAGTTCTTGTAGACGCGGTGGCCGAAGCCCATCAGGCGGACTTCGCTGTTCTTGTCCTTCACGCGCTTGATGAAGTCGGGAATCTTGTCGACGGTGCCGATGTCGGACAGCATCGCCAGCGCCGCTTCATTGGCGCCGCCATGCGCCGGTCCCCACAGGCAGGCGATGCCGGCCGCGATGCAGGCGAACGGGTTGGCGCCCGACGAGCCGGCAATGCGCACCGTCGAGGTCGAGGCGTTCTGCTCGTGGTCGGCATGCAGGATGAAGATCTTGTCGAGCGCGTCGGCGAGCACCGGATTGATCTTGTACTCCTCACAGGGCACCGCGAAGCACATGTTGAGGAAGTTTTCAGCGAAGGTGAGCGAGTTCTTCGGATACACGAAGGGCTGGCCGATGGTGTATTTGAAGGCCATCGCGGCCAGGGTGGGGACTTTCGCGATCATGCGCATCGAGGCGATCATGCGCTGCTGCGGATCGTTGATGTCGGTACTGTCGTGATAGAACGCGGCCAGCGCGCCGACGGCCGCCACCATGATCGCCATCGGATGGGCGTCGCGGCGGAAGCCCTGGTAGAAGCGGGCCATCTGCTCGTGAACCATGGTGTGATGGATCACGCGGCTGTCGAAGTCTTTCTTCTGGGCCGGGGTCGGAAGGTCCCCGTAGAGCAGCAGGTAGCAGGTCTCGAGGAAATCGCCGTGTTCGGCGAGCTGTTCGATCGGATAGCCACGGTATTCGAGGATACCGGCGTCGCCGTCGATGTAGGTGATCTTGGACTGGCAGCTGCCGGTCGAGGTGAAGCCGGGGTCGTAGGTGAACACCCCGGCCTGGCCGTAGAGCTTGGCGATGTCGATAACGTCAGGCCCGACGGTACCGCTCAGGATCGGGAAATCATAGGTCTTGTTGCCGATCGTAAGGGTGGCTGTTTTGCTGCTGGATTTTGCGTCCATCGCGTGATCCCCGATGAATTCGTTGCGAAAACCGGCCTTGCCCGCGAGCCGCTGGGCGGCACGTGGCGGGGCCGGACGGCTCGTCTATAAGGCGTCCGAAGATGCGTAGCTTATTGCAATGTGCGCTGCAAGATGGCCCCTGGGAGGGGACCATGCAAGATCATCACGCCGCCTGATCGGCGAGCCGGTCGAGGCATTCCTGGCGTCCCAGCACGGCCAGGACGTCGAAAATTCCCGGTGACGTCGTCCGTCCGGTCAGTGCGACCCGCAGCGGCTGGGCTACGGCGCCAAGCTTCAGATTGTTCTGTTCGGCGAAATTCCGCATGGCGGTCTCGGTGGTCTCGGCCGTCCAGTCATTCACGGCGTCCAGCGCCGTGCGCAGCTGACCGATCAGTGCGCGCGTCTCCGGCGTCAGCATCGCGGCCGCCTTCGGCTCAAGCTCGAGCGGTCGGTCGGCGAAGATGAAATAGGCACCCGAGATCAGCTCGATCAGCGTCTTGGCGCGCTCCTTCAGGCTCGGCATCGCCCGCAGCAATTGCCCGCGCGTGGTGTCGTTGAGCTTGGCCTTCAGCGCGGCGCCCTCGGGAACATAATCCAGCACCTTCTCGAACTGGGTCACGAGGGATTGATCGTCGCTGTGGCGGATATAGTGGCCGTTGAGGTTCTCGAGCTTGGCGAAATCGAACCGCGCCGCCGAGCGGCCGACGCCTGACAGCTCGAAGGCGTCGATCATCTCCTGGGTCGAGAAGATCTCCTGGTCGCCATGGCTCCAGCCGAGCCGGACGAGGTAGTTGCGCAACGCGGCGGGCAGATAGCCCAAGGCACGGTAGGCATCGACGCCGAGCGCGCCGTGGCGCTTCGACAGTTTCGAGCCGTCGGGACCGTGGATCAGCGGAATGTGGGACATGTTCGGGATGCCCCATTCCAGCGCGTCGTAGATCTGCTTCTGGCGCGCGGCATTGATCAAATGATCGTCGCCGCGGATCACATGGGTGACGGCCATATCGTGGTCGTCGACCACGACGGCGAGCATGTAGGTCGGGGTGCCGTCACCACGCAGCAGCACGAGGTCGTCGAGGTTCTCGTTCTGCCAGACCACGCGGCCCTGGACCTGGTCCTCGATCACGGTCTCGCCGGTCTGCGGTGCCTTCAGGCGGATGGTCGGCCTGACGCCCGAAGGCGCCGTGGCCGGATCGCGGTCGCGCCAGAGGCCGTCATAGAGGCGGGTGCGGCCCTCGGCGCGCGCCTTTTCGCGCATCGCCGTCAATTGCTCCGGCGTGGCGTAGCAGTGATAGGCTCGCCCCGAAGCCAGCAGGCTCTCGGCGACCTCGCGGTGGCGGGCGGCGCGGCTGAACTGGTAGATGACGTCGCCGTCCCAGTCGAGCTCGAGCCACTGCAGGCCGTCCAGGATGGCGGCAATGGCCGCCTCGGTCGAGCGCTCGCGGTCGGTATCCTCGATCCGCAGCAGCATCTTGCCACCGTGCTTCCGGGCGTAGAGCCAGTTGAACAGCGCAGTGCGGCCGCCTCCGATATGGAGGAAACCGGTCGGTGAGGGCGCGAAGCGAGTGATGACGGGTGCTGTGGTCATTCGAACGTGAGCAAACGGGGTCAGGAGGTCGGGCGACCGTGTATCATACGCATGGGAGATTTTGCCAATGCTAATCCAGGTCGTTCATAGCCATCCGCTGGTCGACAGCTACAATCACGCGCTGTTCCGGACTATCGTCGAGACGCTCAGCCGCCGGCACGAGGTGATCGCGACCGATCTTGACCGCGAGCAATTCTCGCCGGCGATGACCGAAGCGGAGCGGCGGAGCTACTTCGCGGGGCCCTATGACGAGACGGCCGTCTCGCGCCTGGTTGGGCAATTGCGGCGGGTGGACGGCATCATCTTCTGCTTTCCGCATTGGTGGTTCTCGATGCCCGCCATGCTCAAGGGCTATTTTGACCGCGTCTGGGCGCCTGGAACCGCGTTTGCGCATGATTTGAGCGGCGGTCGCATCAAGCCTCTGCTCACCAACATCCGGCTGTTCGGTGTGGTGACGACCTACGGATCGCCGTGGTGGCTAACCCGGTTTGTCATGCAGGATCCCGGCCGCAAAGTCCTGTTCCGGGCCCTGAAGCCAATGTGCGGGCGCCAGGTTCGGTCGTTCTATCTGGCCCATTATGATATGGATCGGTCCACACCGGCGTCCCGCACGGCCTTCACTGAGCGGGTGCGGACCAGAATTTCCGAACTTTGACCGAAGACCGCCGCGGGGCTTGGCCTGCGCGCCCGAATTTGGCAGAAGGTCCGCAGAATCCACAGGAATTCGGCATGACGACAGAACCATTGGCGGCAGACACGGCGACGGCAGAGGCAGGGCGCGACTTCATTCGCGACATCGTCCAGGCCGATCTCGCCTCCCACAAGCATAGCCAGGTTGTGACGCGCTTCCCGCCGGAGCCGAATGGCTACCTGCACATCGGCCATGCCAAGTCGATTGCCCTGAATTTCGGCATCGCGCAGGAGTTCGGGGGCCAGTGCAATCTGCGCTTCGACGACACCAATCCGACCCGGGAGGAGCAGGAATATATCGACTCCATCCAGGCCGACGTTCACTGGCTCGGCTACGACTGGGGAACCAACCTCCATTACGCCTCTGACTATTTCGAGCGCCTGTACGAATGGGCCGAGGGCCTGATCAGGGACGGCCATGCCTATGTCGACGACCAGTCGCAGGAGGAGATCCGCACCTCACGCGGCACGCTGACCGAGCCGGGCAAGAACTCGCCGTTCCGCGACCGCTCGGTGGATGAGAACCTCGATCTGTTCCGGCGCATGAAGGCCGGCGAATTCCCGAATGGCGCCCGCGTGCTGCGCGCCAGGATCGACATGGCGTCGGGCAACATCAACCTGCGCGACCCCGTGCTGTATCGTATCCTGCACGCCCACCATCCGCGCACCGGCGACACATGGTCGATCTATCCGAGCTACGACTACGCCCACGGCCAGTCGGACGCCATTGAAGGCATCACGCACTCGATCTGCACGCTGGAGTTCGAGGATCACCGGCCGCTCTATGAGTGGCTGCTCGATAAGCTGCCGGTGCCGTCGAAGCCGCGGCAGTATGAAATGGCGCGGCTGAATCTGACCTACACGCTGTTGTCCAAGCGCGTGCTGACCCAGCTCGTGCGCGACAACCATGTTTCGGGCTGGGACGACCCGCGCATGCCAACCATCGCCGGCCTGAAGCGGCGCGGCGTGCCGCCGGCCGCGGTGCGCGAATTCATCAAGCGCATCGGCGTCGCCAAGGCCAACAGCGTGGTGGATGTCGGGATGCTCGAATTCTGCATCCGCGAGGAGCTGAACCGCACGTCTCTGCGCCGCATGGCGGTGCTGCGGCCGCTCAAGGTCGTGATCGAGAACTATCCGGAAGGGCAGGTCGAGGAGCTCGAGGCGATCAACCATCCCGACAATCCCGAGGCCGGCACCCGCAAGATCGCCTTCGGCCGCGAACTCTATATCGAGCGCGACGATTTCATGGAGAGCCCGCCGAAGAAGTTCTTCCGCCTCTCGCCCGGCAACGAGGTGCGGCTGCGCTATGCCTATTTCATCAAGTGCACTGATGTGGTGAAGAACGATGCCGGCGAGATCGTCGAGCTGCGCTGCACCTACGATCCTGCGACCAAAGGCGGCAATGCGCCAGACGGCCGCAAGGTGAAGGCGACGATGCACTGGCTTTCAGCGGCGCAGTCGAAGCCGGCGGAGATCCGCGTCTACAACCAGCTGTTCGCCAATCCGAGCCCGAACGCGGGCAACTTCGCCGCCGACCTCAATCCGCAGTCGCTGGAAGTGCTGACCGACGCCCGCGTCGAGCCCGCGATCGCCGAGAGCAATTCGCCCGACGTGATGCAGTTCGAGCGGCAGGGCTATTTCGTGCGCGACAAGGACTCGACGGCAGACAAACTCGTGTTCAACCGCACCATCGGCCTGCGCGACACCTTTGCGAAGGAAGTCGGCGGCAAGGGCTGAGCCCAGCGCCGTGGTGGACGAGATGGAGGCGATCGATGCCAAGCGAGACCGATGACATCGCCTCCGACATCATCGCCAAATGGTCGCTTTGCTTCGGCAAGCTCGACGCCGATGCGCTTGCCGCGCTCTATTCGAAGAGCGCCTTCTTCTTCGGCTCGAACCCGACTCTCTATCGCGGCCGCGATGGGGTGAAGGCCTATTTTGACGGCCTGCCGCGCTGGGCTGCGCCGCGCGTCCAGTTCAGCGAGGTCAGGACCGAGCGGGTCAATCCCGATCTCGTCAACATGGCGGCGATCGCGTCCTTCTTCCTCGAAGGCGATGCGCCGTCGCTCGCGGTGAAGATCACCTGGGTGATCGCCCGCGAGGACGGCGACTGGAAGATCGCCTGCCATCATGTCTCGTCACTGGCGCCGCTGATTTAGAGCGTGATGCGATAGTGTGCCGTCGCAGCGGCGCAGTGCCGAAATATCGAAAACAACCCCATGCAAAGTAGCCGGTGGGCTGCCGGCGTTCGACACGGCAACTTGACACGTCGGGCAACTCAACGGTATTCTTCCATTATTCCGAAATCATGCAAACTAGCCCCGCCCGCAAGCGGGAGAGGTGCAGCCAAGTCTGCGGCTCGGCCGATTCAACCTGACTTCATCTTGCTCTAGCATCTTGCTCTAGACTAGCCGCGGCCCGCATCATGTCTCGGCGGACAGATTCTGCTCCTGCAGGACCTTGACGAGCGCCCGGTGCTCCAGGCAGCCGGCCAATCCCGGCAGCGTGAGCAGGGTAGCCGGCACGGTCGCGCCCTTCGGCGAGCGAAGTTCGACCTGCTCGAGATGCAGTCCCGGGTGCGATCGCGTGGGGGGCCGCAGCATGGCATCGAGCCTGCCGTCGATCAACTCGCCGAGATCGCCGGTCGCGGAGAGATTGACGCGCAATGGCCGCTGGTCCTGCCGCGTCAAGCCTTGGATCGCAGGGCACTTCCTTGACAGGATGACCGGTGCAACGCCGAGCCGAAGCCGTCTGCCGCGAAGCGCGGGCGCGGTGCGATGCGTCGCGTTCGATATCTCATGAAAGGCGCGGCTGATCGATGGCAGGTACTCCTCGCCGGCGGCCGTCAACAGCAATCCGCGCGGCAGCCGCCGGAACAGCGCGATCCCCAACGCGGTCTCCAGCGCCTTCACCTGCTGGCTGACCGCGCCGGGCGTCACGCATAGTTCGTCGGCCGCTCGCTTGAAGCTCAAATGCCGCGCGGACGTCTCGAAGGCGCGCAGCCCGTTCAGGGGAGGGAGACGGTAGCTCATCGTCGGCACATCTCGGGTTCTGTCGAGCCGCAGTTTTCAGGGATAGATTTTCTAAGTCAATGACCGAGGAGGATTGGTTTGATCCGGCTGCTCCGCTCCCGCAGAAATAGCCGACCGGTTTCTGCCAGGGAGAGCATCCATGCCCGACACTCACGAAGTGGCCATCAATCATTTGCAGCGGCGCAAGATCGAGGGCCGCGTTCTGATCCCCTTCATCCAGACGCTGCGTGACAAGCTCGGAGACGATGCCGCGCGAGAGCTCGTCGATGCGACGATACGCCGGCTGGCGACCGAGGATGGCGCAACATGGGCCACTACCTACGGACAGGGTATCGGATCGTTGAGGCGAATTGTCGATGAACTGTGGGCGGCCGGCGGCGGCATGGAGGTCCAGGTCCTGGATCAGTCGGATCAGGAATTTGCCTTCAACGTGAGGCGCTGCGGCTATGCCGAGTTCTACAAGGATCTCGGCCTCGCTGACATCGGTTACCAGGTTCACTGCAAACGCGACCATGCCATGCTCACAGGGTTCGACGACGGCCTGGAGCTGTCGCGTTCCCAGACCTTGATGGAGGGGGCCTCGTGCTGCGATTTCCGGTTTCGCAGGACGCCGTAGCAGCCGCAGCTCGTGATGCCGGATACCCTCGTGTTCTGGTTGCGTTCCGCTAGTCGGCCGCGCATTATATACTTGCCGCCGCCGTCGCGGTTGCGCTGTGTGCGCTGGCGTTCCTGCTGCGGCGGCAGAAGCTGTTTCCCGCCATCGTCATGGCGGCGGCCGTGGCCGCGGGATTTGCCACTGCGACCTGGAAGACCGCGCGGATCGCGCACGGCGTGCTGGCGCGGCCGATGTTCTCGGTGGCGCTGACCGGATTTGTCGAGACACGCGACGTCAGAGAGAAGACCGACCGCTTTGTGCTGCGCGTGGTCTCGATGGAGAGCCCGCGGGACACCACGAAGCTCGAGCGCGTCAGGCTCTCGGTGAAGAAGGGCACCGCGCCCGATGTCGGCAGCTTCGTCGAACTGAAGGCGCGGTTGCAGCCGCCGCTCGGACCACAGCGCCCGGGCTCCTATGATTTCGGCCGCGACGTCTATTTTCAGGGCATCGGCGCCTCCGGCTTCGCGATGGGCGCGATCAAGACCAGGGAGCCGCCGGCAAGCGGCGGCCTCGCGCTGCGCTACGCGGCCGTGATGCAGAACCTGCGCGATGCCATCGACGCGCGCATCCGCACGTCGCTCGACGGTGACAAGCGCGCGATCGCGACCGCGCTGCTCACTGGCCGACGCGATGCGATCACCACGCCGGTCAACGATGCGATGTTCATCTCCGGGCTTGGCCACGTGCTGTCGATCTCCGGCTATCACATGGCCGTCGTCGCGGGCGTGGTGTTCTTCGTGGTCCGTGCGCTGCTGGCGCTGTTTCCGGCGCTGACGGCGGGGCATCCGATCAAGAAATGGGCGGCCGCCGCCGCGCTTGTGGCCGCGGCGTTCTATCTCCTGCTGTCGGGTTCGGAGGTCGCGACCCAGCGGTCGTTCTTCATGACGGCCGTGGTGCTGATCGCGGTCATGGTCGATCGCCGCGCAATCACGTTCCGGACGCTGGCGGTGGCGGCGCTGATCGTGCTGGCGATCGCGCCGGAAGCGCTGGTGCATCCGAGCTTCCAGATGTCGTTCGCGGCGACGCTCGGGCTGGTGGCGCTGGTCCAGATCGGGATGCCGAAGCTCATGGCCTCGCCGGATCATTCGGCGACCGCGCGCGTCGCGCTGTGGGGCGGGCGCGAAATCTCGATGTTGGTGCTGGCCTCGCTGGTGGCGGGGCTCGCGACGACGCCCTATGCCGCATTCCACTTTCACCGCGTCACGCCTTACGGGCTGCTCGCCAATCTGGCGGCGATGCCGGTGGTGTCGGCGATCGTGATGCCGGCGGGCCTGCTGGGACTGCTCGCCATGCCGTTCGGGTTCGACGGCGTTTGCTGGACTGTCATGGGTTTCGGCATCGACTGGATGATCGTGGTCACGCAATGGGTTGCGGCGCTGCCCGGCGCGGTCGGCCGCATGGCGGCGTTTGGCGTCGGGCCGCTGATCGTGGCGAGTGCCGGGCTGGTCCTGCTTGGGCTGTTGCGCACGCCGCTGCGCTGGTCGGGCGTGGCGTTGCTCGTGGTGGCGCTGATCTGGGCGGTGAGGGTGCCGCAGCCGGATGTGCTGGTCTCCGCCGACGGCCGCAACGTCGCGGTCCGCGGCGGCGACGGACGGCTGCATCTGATGCGGAGCGCCAAGGACGCCTTCCTCGTCAAGGAGTGGCTGGCGGCGGATGCCGATGCGCGGACGCCGGCCGATCTCTCGCTGGCCGACGGTGTCTCCTGCGACGAGAGCGGCTGCGTCACCGCGGGCGCTGGCGGTGGCTTCGTCGCGCTGGCGACGCGGCCCGACGCGCTGGAGGATGATTGCGAGCACGCGACGCTGATCGTCACCGCGCGGTCGGCGCCGCAGGGCTGCGCGGCCTCCGTGATCGATTCCGCGCGGCTGCGGCGCCACGGTGCGATGATGCTGCGCCGTCTCCGTGACGGCTATGCCATCGACGCGGTCAAGCCCGGTGGCATCGACCGGCCTTGGTCGCCGGCGGTTCCCGGTGAACCCGAGAGCGACACGACCCTGCGCACCCCCGGCGCCGCGCCGCGGCCGGCGGTCGATGCGACCCCAGCGGAAGCGGATATTCAGGGCGACGATTAGTTGGGCTCGGACGACGGCCCGGTCGGCAGCTCGAACAAACCGAGGTGGTACTCGGCCGCGTCGGGATCAGCGTCGGGTATCTTGACGAGGGTGAAGGCGGCCTGGGGAAACTGCTCCCAGACCTTGAGGTCGGCGGCCGTCACCGTCAGCCAGCCGAACCGGAACATGTAGCGGCCCGGCTCCGTGACGCGTCCAGCCTTCTGCCAAGTGACCTTGTCGACCACCGCGCGTGTCCTCGTCCGCGCGCGATGATGCGCCAAGGCGCCATCAGACGCAAATCCTCCGGATGCGCCCCGGAACGCGCGCCCGGGGTCGCTCAAAATCGCCTAACGACACTGCCGCGCGGAGGCTCATCCTGCGGCGACGATGGTCTCAACCCAAAAACAGCAACGCGAATACGGAGGGCCGCCGCTCCAGGACCTTGGGCTCGCGCTCGACGGTCGACGTGACCGCCGGCAGCTGCAGCACGGTGACGCGCTGGCCTTCGCAGAGCTGGGTCACCAGCACGCGGTTGCCGTCGGGGAATTCGACCGCATCATGATGGCGATCGGGAACGTCGGGCTCGACCTCGTTGAACACGCCGACGCGGTAGCCGATCGTCCTGGTCCAGAGCCAGCGGCCATCGTAGCGGACGTTCTCGGCGAAGGCGAGTTCGGTGCCCGGACGCATGCACACCGCGACAGCGGGATCATGCTCCGAAGCAAAGCCGCGGGTCGACGTGCCGCGGAAGGTCGTGGTGACCAGCGTGTCTCCGACGACGGCGGGGCGCGATGCCACAGCGTGCAGACTATAGTCACACATCGGATGGCTCCTCATTTCGAGGTAGCGACCCGTGCCTCTCCTTGAGGCATAGGGCCTCTACCAGAGTGGACGATAGCGTGCGATCTTCTTCCCGTTTCTGGGCGATTGTACGACTGGCCGTGGAGCGCTCCGATCACAAACGCGCTACAGCGCGTTTGTCGCCGTCAATATTTGCGTCAGTACTTGCGATAGAGCCCGATCAGCTTGCCCTGGATCCGCACCCGGTTCGGCGGCAGGATGCGCACTTCATAGGCGGTGTTGGCCGGCTCGAGCGCGATCGAGGCGCCGCGGCGGCGGAAGCGCTTGAGCGTGGCTTCCTCCTCGTCGATCAGCGCCACCACGATATCGCCGGTGTTGGCGGTGTCGTTGCGCTGGATCAGCGCCATGTCGCCGTCGAGAATACCGGCTTCGACCATGGAATCGCCGCGCACTTCCAGCGCGTAGTGTTCGCCGGAGCCGAGCATGTCGGGCGGGACGCTGATGGTGTGGCTGCGGGTTTGCAGCGCCTCGATCGGGGTACCGGCCGCGATCCGGCCCATCACGGGGACGGCGACCGGGCGGTTGCTGTCCTCCTCGGCCGTCATCGGCGCGGTCGAGCGTTTGCCGAGCGTGCCCTCGATGACGCTTGGTGTGAAGCCGCGCCGGCCATTGCCGCCGCCGCCGGAGAGCTCGGGAAGCTTGATCACCTCGATGGCGCGGGCGCGGTTGGGCAGGCGGCGGATGAAGCCGCGCTCCTCAAGGGCGGTGATGAGGCGATGGATACCGGATTTCGAGCGCAGGTCGAGCGCGTCCTTCATCTCGTCGAAGGAGGGCGGCACGCCGGCCTCTTTCAGACGTTCGTTGATGAAACGCAGAAGTTCGTACTGTTTGCGCGTGAGCATCTCGAGCATTCCCCCGGTTGGTAGCGTCGTTCGATTCCGAGACTTCAGAAGAAAGCCGGATCTCGGGAGCGCGAAACTCCGAGATGGACTCCCATTTGGTGACACCAGTACTCGAAACAAATCATGAACGGACACTATATGTTCGATATGTGTTCCGCAACCACTTAATTTCAGGTGAACGTAACTGGCACTCCCGATGCGCGGCTACTGCGAAAGCCTCACTCCGGCATTGTCAGGATCTCGCACGCCGTGCCCTTGGCGGCGGCGGGCGCAAACGGGGGGCGGATCAAAAGTGCCCGTGCCGCAGCGAGATTTCCCAACAGCGAGCTGTCCTGCTGCGTGACCGGCGTTGCGATCAGCGTGCCGTCGTCGCGCTGCTCGAGCCGCGCGCGCAGATAATCCTCGCGCTGGTCGTTGGCTGCGAGATCGCGGCCGAGCAGGGCGCGCTCGCGGACATGATGAACCGCCTTGCGGCCGCAAAGGCTGCGAATCAGGGGCACCAGAAACAGGAAGGCGCAGACATAGGACGACACCGGATTGCCGGGCAGGCCGATCACCCGCATTGCCCCGAGCCGGCCATGCATCATCGGCTTGCCCGGCCGCATCGCGATCCGCCAGAACGCCATATTGACGCCCTCGGCCTCCAGCGACTGCTTGACCAGATCATGGTCGCCGACCGAGGCGCCGCCGGTGGTGATCAGGACGTCGGCCCCAGCGTCGCGCGCCCGGCGGATCCCCGCGGTGGTCGACGCCACAGTATCGGCCGCGATTCCGAGATCGACGGTCTCGGCACCCTCGGCGCGGGCCAGCGCCCGCAGCGCATAGCCGTTGGAATAGACGATCTGGCCGAGGCCGGGGCGGGAGCCGGGCATGACGAGTTCATCGCCGGTCGCCAACACCGCCACCTTCGGACGGCGGCACACCGGCAGCTCCGGATAGTTCATCGCGGCCGCGAGCGACAGCGCGCGGTCGGAAAGGTGGCTGCCGCCTGCCAGCAGCACATCGCCCTCGTGGAAATCCACGCCGGCCGCGCGGATATGCCGGCCCTTGGCGGCGGCCTCGGTGATGGTGATGTGGCCGCCGTCGGTGCGGGTGTCTTCCTGGATGATGATCGCATCGGCGCCATCGGGGATCACGCCGCCGGTAAAAATCCGCACCGCTTCGCCGGCGCCGACGCTCCGCTCGAACGGCCGGCCGGCCGCGACCTCACCGATCACCTTGAGCCGGGCCGAGAGATCAGACGCATCGGCCGCGCGCACCGCATAGCCGTCCATCGCAGACATCGGCTGCGGCGGCTGGGTGCGCCGCGCCGCGATGTCGCGCGCCAGCGTGCGGTGATAGGCGGCATCCAACGCCACCATCTCCTCGGGCAGCGGGTCGGCGCCTGCGAGAATGGCGGCGAGGGCATCGGCAACCGGCATCAAGGCCACGGGCAAAGCTCCTCAGATTCCAAGTCTTCAAATTCCAAGTTTCTTAAATTCCAAGTGCGGTCAGCGCCCTTGCCACGTCATCCGTCGATGTCACGTGGATGGCCTGAAGGCCGCGCGCCCGCGCGCCTTCGATATTGGCAGCCGAGTCGTCGAAGAACAGGATCCGCGACGCCGGCACGCCGATCGCTTTTACCACATGATCATAGGCCTCGGCGTCGGGTTTCCGGAGGCCGATCGTCGAGGACAGGAAGACGGTCCGGAAGTGGCCGAGCAGGTCGGCATAGGCCGCCGAGAAATGCGCGACATGGGCCGGGTTGGTGTTGGAGAAGGCATACAACGGCATCCGCTTTGCGGCGTTCGCGAGCAGGGGGCGGATGCCCGTCATCTCGCCGGTGAAGATCGCGTTCCAGCCCTCGAGGAACTGCGCGTCGGTGAGGTCGACACCGAGCGAGCTCCGCAGATTCGCGAAAAATGCCGCGTCGTCGATCCGGCCGATCTCGTGATGCTTGAAACTGTCGTCGACCACGAAACGTTTTGCGAGGTCGGCGGGCACGCAGCCGGCGTGCTGCGCCCAGCGCGCCATCACCTCGCCGAAGCTGATGTCGAGCACGACGCGGCCGATATCGAACAGCAGCACGTCGACGGAATTGGGGGAAAGGGAGGAGGTCATTGCGGGAACGGTGTACGAAAATTTATGCGCAACATCAACGCTGTCGTCCCGGCGAAAGCCGGGATCCATAACCACAGGGTTGTGTTGTCGAAAAAAGCTGTAGCCCCAGCGGCGCGCGACAATCGGCATTTGTGGTTATGGGTCCCGGGTCAAGCCCGGGACGACACCGAATTTGTGGCGCGACCTGCGAGTCATACACCAACATTCTCGCGACATGATTGTCCGAGCTTTACAAAAAAACGAAATGACTTCTGTCGCGGGATCTTGTGCCGCGGGCAAATCAGTGATCGTGATTTCCGGCGGGAACGCGCGGAGCCGGCAACTCACCCCGCATGGGGCACCGTCGACACGATCAACGACAGTCCGGCGAACAGCAGCAGCACCAGGACCGACTTGCGGAACGTCTCATCGTCGATTTTTCCAAAGAGCTTGAAGCCAGACCAGAGACCGGCGACCATGAATGGAATGCCCAACGCGTACAGTGCCAACGTGTCTCTGGTGATTGAGCCGGCAGCCGCTTGAGAGATCGAGATCACGACGAACGCGATGAACAGCACCGGCTGAAACACGGCGCGCTGCACCTCCTTGGGCCAGCCGCGCCATTGGCACGAGATCGTCGAGATCATGCCGCCGAGGCCGGTCAGGCCGCCCAGCAGGCCGTTGGAAACGCCAATCGCCAGGTCAGATCCGATTCCAATCTTCATCGGAGCGAATACCGGCCGCGTCAGGCCGTAAATCGCGTAAAGCTCAAGCAGCACGCCGACGCCGAACCGCAGGTAGGTGGGGTCGAGGTAAGCCAGGATGCTGACGCCGATCGGGATGCCGATGACGGTCCCAAGCGCGAGCGGCCAAGCCTTCCGCCAGTCGATTGTATGGCGCAGCTTGAAGATGCCATAACCCTGCGTGAGCAGACCGTAGCCGGCGATCAAGGTGGCGGTTTGTATCGGCGTGAGGATGTGCAGCCATACGCCCGATACGACGAGGCCCATCGCAAAACCGGAAAAGCCGCTGACAAAGCCGCCGACGAAGGCGGCGAGGGCAAAGAGCGCAAAGAAAAATCCATCCATAGAGTCGCTCCCCCGAACGAGGTGGCGAGCGCTTGGATGGAAGGCCCATCTAAACGGGGAGGCTCCAATGATCCCCTGTCACGACATTACCGAGCACGGTCAAGCGAAGCAATCTCCGTCTTGAAACCTGCTTGCGATGTCGCGTAAAGTACTTGTCGTGGGGACAATGCAGACTCCCCGTCAGACCTCTCCGTCCAAGCTCTGCGCGACACGCGATCCGTCGTGGAGCTTGCGCATGGACACCGAACACTCTCCTCACCACAAGACCGTTGCAATCCTTTCGCGTGGAGACGCTACCGCACGTCGGGACGCAACACCGCAAAACAGTCGTTTCATCCGCGTCTTCGAAGCGCTCTCCGCTGTCGGCATCGAGGCCCGTCCGGTTGTCTACGACGAAGCCTTCGCCGACGCGGTCCGGAACGAACTGCTCGCGGTGGATGGCGTCCTGGTCTGGGTCGACCCGATCCACCAGGGCAAGACGCGCTCGGCACTCGATCCGTTGCTGCGCGAGATCGCGGCGCAGGGCCCTTGGGTGAGCGCAGATCCCGACATCATTCTGAAGATGGGCGTCAAGGAGGTGCTCTACCGAACGCGCCACTTGGGCTGGGGCGGTGACACGCATCGCTATGACAGCGCAGACGCCTTCCGCATCGAATTCCCGTCGCGCCTTCGGGCCGGCGGCCCGCGGGTGATCAAACAAAACCGTGGGAACGGAGGCCAAGGCGTCTGGAAGGTGGAAGCTTTGCCGGATACGGACACGGAGGTCCGGGTGCTCCATGCGCTGCGGGGCAGCCGGCCCGAGGAGATGCCGCTCGACTCGTTCATCGCCCGCTGCGAGTCGTATTTCGGATGGGGCGGCTGCATCATCGACCAGGCGTTCCAGCCCCGTCTGCCCGAAGGAATGATCCGCTGCTACATGAGCGGGTCCAAGGTCGCGGGCTTCGGTCATCAGTTGATCAAGGCCTTGATGCCGCCCCCGGCGGAAGGCCCGGACGCGCCTGAAGCGCAACCGGGGTCGCGGATGATGCATGGGCCCGATGCCTCGCTGTTCCAGACACTGCGAAGGTCGATGGAGGATAAATGGACCCCGCAGTTGATGGAAACGCTTGATATCGATGAAGCGTCGCTGCCGGTGATCTGGGACGCGGATTTCCTCTACGGCCCACGGGATTCGGCGGGCGCGGACACCCACGTCCTCTGCGAAATCAACGCGAGTTCGTGCTTCGCAATCCCCGACGAGGCGCCGGCGGCGATAGCGCGGACGGTCAAGGACCGCATCCTTCAAAACCAACGAGCGGGTTCCGGCTGATAGGAGCCGCTGCGACGCGTGCCCATCTAGGTTTCCCGGCTATATTGCTCGTACAGTTTTGCGGCGTTGTCCCACTTGATCGCTTCCATGTAGATGTCGACATAGCGCGCGGCCGCGGCACCATAGTCCATGTGATAGGCGTGCTCGTACATGTCGAGCACGAGCACCGGGCGGCCGCCGGCGAGCGTCGTCGTATGGTCGGCCGCCCACTGGTTGACGAGCCGTTTGTCGCGCGGCGAGTAGGACAGGATCACCCAACCCGATCCGCCGCCTTCCGCCTTACCCATCGCGGCGAACTCGGCGCGCCATCGCTCCATGCTGCCGAAATCACGTACGATCGCCTCGATCAGCGGCCCCTTCGCGCTGCCGCCACCGCCGAGCCCATCGAAATAGATCTCGTGAAGGATCATCGAGTTCGAGGCAATCAACTCCTCGCGTTTCAGTCCATTGATGACGAAATTCGGAGCTTTCGCGAAATCGAGCTCGGCGAGCTGCGCGCCGATCGCATTCAACCGCTTCACGGCGCCGACATAGTTGTTCTCGTAGTGGCTGACGAGAACCTTCTCCGAGATGCCGGTGATGGATTTCGGATCGAACGGCATCCCCTTGGCCTGGTACGCCATTGGCCTTACTCCTGTCTCCTGAATGGCCTGCGCAAGGGCAGGTGTCCCCGCAAGAATCGCAGTTGATGCCGCGGCCGCACCAACGCCTCTGATGAAATCCCGGCGCTCGTTGTTCACTGTCATTAGGTCCTCCATTTGTTCGCCGCCCCCGATGTCCCCGTCTTGAACCTCAGCTTTTCAGATGACGCCGGCCAGACGCATCAGGACGCCCGCGATGCATGACGCGGCGAGGACGATCAGCATCCCCACCTTGAAGCGAAAGATCGCGATGGCCGCGGCGAGCGACAGGGCAAGCGCCGGAAGGTCGACGCTGCTCAGTACGGGCGCGTCGAACGACAGGCCGAATCCATGGACCGGAAAGGTCTGCCGGAACAGCGTATGCAGTGCGAACCAGATCGAGAGATTGAGGATGACGCCCACGACCGCCGCAGTGATGGCGGACAAGGCGCCGGCGAGGGCCTTGTTTCCTCTGAGCGCCTCGATGTAGGGCGCCCCGGCGAAGATCCAGAGGAAGCACGGCGTGAAGGTCACCCACGTCGCCAGCAACCCGCCGAGCGTTCCGGCGAGCATCGGCGATAGTCCACTGGCTTCGCGGAACGCGGCCATGAAGCCCACGAACTGGACGACCATGATGAGCGGCCCGGGCGTGGTCTCCGCCATGCCGAGGCCGTCGAGCATCTCGCGTGGGCTTACCCAGTGATAGTATTCGGCCGCCTGCTGCGCGACGTAGGCCAGCACCGCGTAGGCTCCGCCGAACGTTACCATCGCCATCTTGCTGAAGAAGATCGCGATCTGGCTAAACACGTCGTTTGGGCCCTGAGCGAGAAGGATTACGAAGACTGGAACCAGCCAGAGCGTTAGCCAGACTGCGGCAACCCGCAGCGTGCGCATCGCATTCGGTCGAACGTGATCCGGGACAGCTTCGCCGAGCATACTATCGATTGCAGCCGAACTCTTGCCGCCGTGTTCGATGGCTGCAAATTCCGGCCTGCCGAGCCGGGCCCCCACGAAGCCGATGATGGCGGCTGCGATGATGATAAGCGGGAAGGGGGCTCCGAAAAAGAAGATCGCGACGAAGGCGGCCGCAGCGATGCCGATCATGATTGGATTGCGCAATGCGCGTTTGCCGACGCGGACCACCGCCTGGATGACGATGGCGAGCACCGCCGCCTTCAGGCCGAAGAACAGGGCCTCGACGAAACCCACGTTACCGTAGGCGGCATAGATGTAGCTGAGCCCCATGATGGCAAAGATGCCGGGCAGGATGAACAGTCCTCCCGCCACAATGCCGCCGGCGGTCCGGTGCAGCAGCCAACCGATATAGGTCGCGAGTTGCTGGGCCTCCGGCCCGGGCAGCAGCATGCAGTAGTTGAGTGCATGCAGGAAACGCCCTTCCGAAATCCAGTTCTTCTCCTCGACGAGGATGCGGTGCATGACGGCGATCTGGCCGGCCGGTCCGCCGAAGCTCAGGATCGCCACGCGAATCCAGACCCGCAGCGCCTCATTGAAGGAGATGCCGTGCGCGTACTCCCTTACGCGCACTTTTTCGTTGGCCGCGATTTCAGTCATGGCTTCACCTTGTTGGTCGGCCAATTGTGCGTCTCCTTGGTCGCGTCGCGGCACCAGCGAAAGAAGGCGTCGTAGAGGAGAAGGCCGGCGCTCAGCTGTTCGAGGTCGTCGTCATACATCCGCGACAGGCCAAGCGATGCCGCGAGCAATCCGGGCGCCTCCGGGGAGAGGTCAAGCCGCCCGGTATCGGCGGCCCGGACCATCGTCGCAAGCCGCTCCAGCGGCGGCGTCGAGAGCCCGAATTCCTGGACCATCACGTCGAACGTGCAGAGTTCGCCGCGATGGCTCCAGAACACGTTCTCGATGTCGAACGGTGTTGCCCCAAAGCGCTCGGCGACCGCCTCAACCTCAGGGGCCGTCACAAAGAGGAAGACAGCGGCGGGATCGATGAAGCGGCGGATCAGCCACGGGCACGCAATGCGGTCGATCTTGGGGCGCGAACGCGTGACTCAGACCGTGCGGCCGCGTCCGTCACGTTTGGGAATCTTGTCGGCCGGGACGGCCGGCAGTTCCGCGCCCGTCCAGCCGAGATGCCCGCCTTCGAGGACTTCGGCCTCGACGCTGGCACAGCGCAGCAACGCGGCGGTGCCTTCGCTGAGCTTCTTCCCTTTCTGGCAAATGACAACGACGGACTGGCCGGTCATGCGCGAGGCCCAGTCCTGGACGTCGAGATGCGATCGGCGCACCGCGCCGGGTATCAGCCGCGGATCGGCGGCGAAATCCTCATCAATGCGAACATCGATGAGGGCCGGCGCGTTGGCCGTTCCAATAAGTCGGGATAGTTTTTCGGATGAGATTGCAGTGTATGATGACATGATGCGCCCTTGGTGAACCAGGACGCGATTCTTGGGCATGTCGCCTCGCGGGGAGATCGCACTTCCCCGTGCCCCAAATAGAAACCCTGCCGTTCGCTGTGTCAACCTCGGTGTGCGGGAACGGTCTCAAGGAATCGCGAAGTGGTCGTTACAACAGTCGTCACGGAACTGAGCAAAGGGGCGTCGCACCCGGACGAGCGCGATTGTTATTGCGAGTCGTAACGGACCAGTCGGGCCAGTGTTGTGATTTCCGCCGATCGGGGCAGAGCGCAAACGGCCGGCGAGGGAATCAAACCGGCGCTTTAGACCGAAGCAGACGCAGGAACCATCTCTAGACGGGCAGTGGCCAAGTGATGTCCTTGCCCTTCAGTTCCTTGTAGCGTCGTGCGTGAGCACGGATGCTTCCGAGATCCGACATGCCGCGCGATAGCCAATCTCGATCAAGGCGAGCGGCATTGTCGATAGCTACCATGGCGGTTGCCTGTATCGCGCGTTTCGAGAAAGCATAAGCCGTATAGCAATCCGGAGGCACCAGGGCGGCCCATGCGACGGCCGCGACCAGCAACTTATCCGGTGCGACCGTCTGCTGAACAATGCCCATTCGGGTCGCGGCCGCGAGATCGTAGATTTGACCGAACAAGGTCAATTCGAATGCCGCGCGCGGGCCGACCGCGTGCTTGATGATCTCGCAGTAGACGGCCGGCATCGGGATGCCGATGGGCACCTCGTTCAATGAGAACTGGAGCGGACCTTCGCCAGCTATCCGGTGATCGCAATCGAGCGCAGTAACCAGCCCGCCGGCATAGGCGTGGCCGTTGATTGCCGCCACAGTGGGTCTTGGGTACGTGAACAGACGCAGGTTCGTAGCGCGATAAGCGTCGAACCAGGCGTCAATCTCCTCGAGCGATCGGCGCGCGAACAACGGAAAGTGATGGTCAAAGTCGAGGCCTGCCGTGAAGACCGCACCCGATCCGGTCAAGACAACGGCGCAATCATCGAACTCGGCTTCGAGACGGTCGAATGCTGCATGGAGATCGGCGAAGAAAGCCGGATTTTGCGCGTTGACCTTGTTGGTATTCATGGTCACCACCGCCACATGCGGGTGCTTGCGCTCAATGGTCCAGGGCATCGGACGTCCTCTGATTCAGGATCACGTGAGTTTGTGGTGCCCCCATCGGACGAGGGATCGAACCTAGTGGCTCAACCGGCGTTTGTTTTGGTCTCAATGGGCCACACCGCGATCCTTAGACGAGCGAATCGACCAGTGTCTTGAAGAAATCGGACAGCCCGGGCGTGCCGTCCTTGCCATGCCCGCTTGAATGCCCCGGGCGAAACGCCGGCGTGCCGCTGAAATTCCCTGGTCAGGTGTGCCTGATCGGAGAATCCCAGATCAGAGGCGATCACCGACAGTCCGACACCTCCCGTCGCAATTTCATACACTGAACGACGGAACCGCTGCATTGCCAAAAAGCGCTTCGGCGGAAAGCCGGTCGATGCCGTCATTCGCCTGTGAAGCGTTCGCACCGTTCCCCCTACGTGATTTGCAAGGTTGCCAACTCGGTCGTGCGACGTCTCAAAACGGTCGTCACTCACGACTGAGCCGTGCCGGGTCTGCTGTGAAAGTGCGAGTAAGGCCTGGTCCAAATGATCGAGGACGTCGAGACACGACGGCCTTCCTTTTGTGACCCGCGCTAGCGAGTTCTGACACGCAACAATGGCCGGGTTGTCCGTATGCAACGGATCTGACCAGGTCGGCTTGAACTTTATGCCGATGATCCAGCCGAAGAACGTTCTGCCTTTCTTTCGATGACCGCCGTTTGGTTCGTTCAAGACGACTTTGCCGCTGTGTCCGGAACCCGATGCAGATTCTGGAAAGATGAAGGCGAGTTCTCTGAACGGCGAGGCGAACGCCAGGCGGCTTTCAGTCAGTTGTCCGCGATCTTTCAGGACGTAAATCGAGTCTACGAAGCTGCCGTGGTCTTCGGCCGGCGCGAACTCGGCATAAAAGGAGGGGCGTGCGAAGACGGTGTCGCCATCTTCGGCCACCTGAGATGGCCCGGTCGGCCATTGTTGATCGCTTGCTGCCAAGTTCGCAGAATCCCGAATTTCGCCTATTTACGTGTGCCATCTTATCAACCGCAACTAGAGCGGCGCAAACCTAGCAGATCACGCCCGCAAAAGATGTAATGCGGTTCACATGCCATTCTTTCTAACGAGGGCGTCTGTTTTGCCCGTCCGCGCGAGATGAAAGCAGACGGCCCCGTGGGCGTTGGCACAGGAGGACTGTCACCGCAATTGCGATTTGCTGCTGACGCGAACCTATGATTGCGCAGTCGCTGGTGGTAATAGCAGATTGCCATTTATTGTGATGGCGTGAGACGTGGAGGTAGTCATGAAAAAACTTTCTGCTGCGTTACTCGGATTGGCTATTCTTTCGATCGTCATTTGGTCTGTGGCTACGCCGGCTCTGGCGTTGGGCGGCTGCGGTCCAAACGGTCACCGTAATGGATGGGGACGTTGCGTCTTCGGTGGCCAAAATCAAAATTGGTGTCTGAGAAAGACGGGCCATACTGCCACTCGTATGCCCGACGGGACAATGCGTTGCTTATAGGTTGAAGCAACTCGCCTTGAGCGGCGCGGTCGGCGCCCGCGATGCAAACGGCGCAATGACTTTCGCTTGAACAGATTCATTCACCGGAATGAGGCCGCTTCAACAGGCGGCCTCTTCGCTTCTCGCATCCAGCGCGAGGCCAAGCCGTCCGGGCGTTGACGCCCGAGCGTTTTGCCGCCATATATGCGGCATGAACGCGCTTCGATCAGCCGCATCGACCAGCACCGCGACCGCTTACGGCGGGTCGCCTTCTGGTTGCGCGCGCTAGAGACAAGCGTATTTCACCCAGAAAAGGCCCCGCCGGCGACGGACGGGGCCTTTTCTGTGTTTGATGATCCCCGTCCGCGCTTGGTCCCCTCACAAGGAATGAAGCCATGGACGATCTCGACCACAGACATCTCGGCGTACAGCACAAGCTCTGGCACCTTCAGGAAGATGCACCGGGCATGGTGTTCTGGCATCCGCGCGGCACCGCGATCTACCGGGTGCTGGAGGACTATGTTCGCGGCAAGATGCGCCGCGCCGGCTATGCCGAGGTCCGGACGCCGCAACTGCTGCCGCAGGAGCTCTGGCAGCGCAGCGGCCACTGGGACAAGTTCGGCGAGTACATGTTCCGCCTCGACGACGGCGAAGCGGCGATGGCGCTGAAGCCGATGTCGTGCCCGTGTCACGTGCAGATCTTCAACAAGGGGCTGCGGTCGTGGCGGGAGCTTCCGATCCGCTATGCCGAGTTCGGCGCCTGCCACCGCAACGAGCCGTCCGGTTCGCTCCACGGCATCATGCGGACGCGCGCCTTCGAGCAGGACGACGCCCATGTGTTCTGCCGCGAGCAGGACGTGGAGGGCGAAGTCGCGTGCTTCATCGCTTTGCTGGGCGAGGTCTACCGCGATCTTGGTTTCCCCGACTACGAAGTCGCGCTGGCGACTCGGCCGGCGGTGCGCGCCGGCGACGACGCGACCTGGGACTGGTCGGAGGCGAAGCTCGGCGATGCCGCGCGGCAATGCGGCCTCGCGCCTCAGATCAATCCCGGCGAAGGCGCGTTCTACGGACCGAAGCTGGAGTTCGCGCTGCGCGACCGGCTCGGCCGATCATGGCAGTGCGGCACGGTGCAGCTCGACGGCGTGCTGCCGCAGCGGCTCGAGGCGTCCTACATCGCGCCCGATGGCAGCCGCGCGACGCCCCTGATGATCCACCATGCGATCTTCGGATCGCTCGGCCGGATGATCGCGATCCTGCTCGAGCACCATGGCGGCGTGCTGCCGTTTTGGCTGTCGCCGGACCAGGTCGCGGTCATGCCGATCTCGAAAGACCAGGCCGGATACGGCGCGGAGGTGATGGCGGCGTTCGATGATGCCGGGATCAGGGCCGTTGCCTATGACGGCGCCGACACCCTGTCGCGGCGCATTGTGGCGGCGCGTGACATGGCGGTCCCGGTGATGGCCATCTTAGGCCCGCGCGAGATGAAGGACGGCCGGGTGAGCCTGCGCGAGCGCGACGGCTCACAGGCCGACATTCCGCTGGCCGAGGCGGTGTCCCGCCTGCAGGCGAGGGCCCGGCCGGGCGTGGTGGTGGCGGAAGCGTTGTAAGATGTGCTGCGACGGTCGCAGAAATTGCTACCCAATCATCCGATCTATTCGGCGGGTTCTACGTCTCTTTCCAGCTGAGGTTTTTCATACAGGACCGCGTTCAGCAGAGAGCGATGCACCTCGATCTTTCCGTTGTAGCTGATCAATCCCAGCTTGCGAAATTTGTTCAGGAAAAAAACTCACCCGGGATCGGGTCGTTCCGATCATCTCCGCCAAGGTTGCTTGATTGATCGAAGCATCGATTGCCGTTGGCTTGCCATCCTTGCCGAAATTGGCGAGCAGAAGCAGAAGGCGGGCGAGCCGCTTCTCGCTCGAATTGAACAGCTGGTCGATCAGATCTTCTTCAATGCGGTTGCTCCTGGTCACCAGGTAAGTCACGAAGAGTTCTGCAAATCTTGGCTCCTTGCGGAGCGCCGCCAGCATCGCCTTTCGCGTGATTGAGGTGATAAGGCACTCCTCGATCGCCTTCGCGGTCCCGATGCGGACCGCCTGACCATTCAGACATCCCTCGCCAAAAAACTGCGCAGCGTCCAAGATGCCGACGACGGCTTCTTTTCCCTGCTCGGAAACAACGGTCACCTTGACCTTGCCCGATTGGATGTAAAAAACCTGATCAGCCTCTTCGCCTTGGGCGTAGATGATCCGACCCTTGCGGTACTTCCGTATCGCTTTTCCGGTCCCGACCGCGGCCAGAAAAGCCTGAGGATCGAACGTTCGCTTCGCTGACTTCATGAGTCCTCCTCAGGACCACCAATGCCATATTAAAAATGTTCCCGTGTGGTCAATATTGACCAGCGGACCGATCTGCAAGGGGAGAACATCGCCCGGTCCGCGGCTGATGTCCGGTAATGTGTTGTGCACCCGCCCGGGCAGAAAGGGGTGCGGCATGCTCGGCTTTCACAAATTACCAACCGGTCCGCCGCTTAGCGTCATAGAGCGCCCGCGCTGCTGGCACTGCGAGACCCGCACCCGGCTGGCCCGCATTGCGCCGGGCTCGGCGGGTCATGAACTCCGCACGTTCGAGTGCCCCAAATGTGACCGTGCCCAGCGGACCCTGTTGGTCAGCGACCCCATGAGCGGCGACGCGAGAGGCTGGCTTAGCGGCGAGCTTAAATCTCCGGACTAGAATCGGCAACTCCCAGGAGATCAGGATGTCTGCTCAAATAGCCCCATCACCAATCCTGATACCGTCGAGCCCACGATGCCAGCGATGTGCGGGCGCGACAGCGGTGCAGCGCATCACGGCTTCGCGACCTGGGCACGAGCATTGGACGCTGCGCTGCAAAAGCTGCGGCCACGTCGATCAAATGCAAATTGTATCGGCTTCATCGCAATCCGAACCGCTCGAATGGTTCGAAAGAAAGTCAGGCTCACCGACATGATTCCTAGAAAGCGTAACAGGACGAAAGTCGTATTTTTGACGGCGGACCATCTGGATGAGCAGGCAGATGCGCGCGCCGGCGAGGCGAGACAATTGCCTGAAGGCGAGGCGAGGCAGAATGCACTTCGTAACGCAGCACAATTGAGGGTGTATGCGTCCATGAAGCGCGCGCTTGCACCACAAACCGCCAAATCGAGATGACAGACGCGGGATACGGTCCTCTCGAGATCATCGATATCCTGATACGACTGAGGTTACTGCACAATGAGCGAAACGCCTTTAGATGCGCCACGCTCCTTTCAGGCTGAACCCCTGACGACCTCGATCGAGCTGGATACGGTCGCGATCGCTGCCGGCGTCGCCCTTGGTTTGAGCGACGACGAAGACGGCTTCGAAGTGCCCGAGCGGCTGTTCGAGCAACTGCCGTTTGCGATCTATGTTTGCGACCGGGATGGCTTCGTTCTTCGCTACAACCGCCGCGCTGCCGAACTATGGGGCCGGTCGCCTGAACCGGGACATCCTGACGAACGGTTTTGCGGATCGTATCGTATGTTTCGCCCCGACGGCAGTCCGCTCCCGCACCATCAATGCCCCATGGCAGATGTGTTGCGCACCGGTGTTTCCGTCCGTGACCAGGAGATCCACATCGAGCGGCCCGACGGCTCACGCGGCATCGCGCTCGTTGACATCGAGGCGATCAAGGATCGCGGCGGCAACATTGTCGGCGCCATCAACTGCTTCCAGGATATATCCGCGCGCAAACGCGGTGAGGAGGCGGCGCTGCGGCTCGCTGCCATCATCCAATCAAGCGACGACGCAATCATCAGCAAGGACCTCGATGGCATCGTCACGAGCTGGAACGGCGGCGCGGAACGCATCTTTGGCTATCTTGCGGAGGAAATCGTCGGCAACCCAATCGCGGTTCTGATCCCGCCAGATCGCCAGAAAGAGGAAGCCGCGATCATGGGGCAAATCCGGCGCGGCCAGAGCGTCGAACATTATGAAACTGTTCGCCAATGCAAGCATGGGAGGTTGATCGACATTTCCCTGACCATTTCGCCGGTCAGAAATGCGCAGGGCAAGGTCGTCGGCGCAGCGAAAATCGCGCGTAACATCACCGAGCACAAACGTAGCCAGGCGCAGATCGTCAATCTCGCGCGTGAGGCCGAGCATCGCACAAAGAACATCCTGGCCACGGTGTTGGCGACGGTGCGGCTTTCCCATTCCGATACGTCCGATGATCTCAAGCGACTGATCGAGGGGCGCATTGGTGCGCTCGCAAAGGTCCATACGTTGTTCGTGGAATCCCGCTGGGAGGGAGCCGAGCTCCACCGTCTGGTCACGCAAGAACTGCTGGCCTACAGCGGGGAGAGCGAGACGCGCGTGCGAATTGACGGCCCGGCCGTCATGTTGGAGCCGAGTACGGCTCAGACTGCTGCAATCGCCCTGCATGAGCTCGCGACCAACGCGGCAAAATACGGATCGCTGTCGGCGGCGGGCGGTCACGTTGAAATCAAATGGTCCCTGGCGGCAGACCGAAGGCTCAGCCTGTGCTGGGTCGAGTCCGAGGGGCCAACCGTCACGCCACCCACGCACCGCGGGTTCGGCACACGCATCATGGAAAACATGATCGGCCAGTTCAAGGGTGAGGTGCGTTTCGATTGGCGCGCCGAAGGGCTGACCTGCGAAATCGCCTTGCCGCTCGCATAGGCCGGCCTGCCACGCACGATGCAGTCTGCGGTTACAACAGTGCGTTGGCCGGCATCATCTTCGGCATGACGCGCAGGTTGCGGGGAAACTCGTGAAACGTGCCGTGCTGGGTGCGTATCGCCAACAGTTGCTGCCATCCCGGCTCAGCGCCGTTCAGGATGAGAGCGCCCGTCACGATCCCGGAGAGCCCGACGCTACCGCGGGTCCAGACCACGCGGTCGTTCACTTCTGGTTCTGCTGAGGGGGTCATAAGTGCCTCCTGACTGTCATGATGATTTGGTGACACAACCGCCAGAGGCCAACAACGATCCACGATCCGAGAGCGATAGGAACGCACAGGGCATCTTGCCGTTAGAGCAATGCCACGTGTGTTGTGGCATTGGTAAGTCGAACTGGTGCCTCGGCTTCCGCCCCGGAGCCGAGGCACTTCCTAGGCAGGCACCAGACCCAGCCTGTCAACCCGGGACAGCAGCAGCTTCAGGATCGGCGAATTGTTCGCCTTGTGATAGGCGATCACCAGGTCAAGCGTGGGGGCTGCTCCCTGCACCGGGCGGGTGGTGATTGTTTCAGGCAGATAGCGTCTGGTGTAGGCCGGCAGCAGCATGACCCCGCGCGTCGAGGTGATCATCGAGATCGCTTGGACGACGTTGTGCACTTCGTGCTCCGGCCTGATGTCGATGCCGACGCGGTTGAAATAGTCCAGCACGACCCGGCGCACCGCAGGCGCGGATTTGGATGGAAGATAGAACGTCTCGTTCACGATCTCCTGCGGCGTGATCGAAGTTTGCGCGGCGAGGCGATGGTCGCTCGGAAACACAAAGACCAGCGGATCGGTTCGTACGCGCTTGAAGGCCAGATCCGCCATGTTCTCTTCCGGCCGCATGAAGGCCGCATCGAGCTTGCGCCGCATCAAGGCTTTGGCGAGCACGGGGGAGTAATCGCTCGACAGGCGGATGTCGATGCCGGGAAATGCCTCGCGCAGCACGTGGTTGACCTCCGGCAGCAGATCGATTTCGGCGCCCGACAGAAAGCCAAGGGTGAATGTTGGCTTCGGCGGCTGAGCCGCGCGCAGCGCCGCTTCCTTGGCCGCCTCCGCCTGCAGCAGCGACATGCGGGCGTGATCCAGAAACGCCTTGCCGGCCGCCGTCAGCTCAATGCCGTGCGCGCTGCGGGTGATCAGGGGAACGCCGACCTCCGCTTCGAGGTCGCGGATCTGCCGGCTGAGGGAGGGCTGGGAGGTGTGCAGCTTTTGCTCGGCAGCGACCGTCAAGCTGCCTGCATCGGCGACGGCGACGAAGTAGCGGAGATGCCGAAGCTCCATCACAATCTCCCAATGTCTCGTGGCCATATCTCGCAGGCATGGGCCCAGCTTACAAAGTCTTTCTAGGGCTCGCCAGCGCTCTCTATAGACACAGGCGCCTGATACGGACGGCCTGCCTGGCAGGCACGGGAGTGTGCGCATGTGCTGGGGTTTGAGAGCGTCGCTGTTGCTCTTTCTGGTGATGACGGGACTTGGCACAGGACTTGGCACAGCCGCGGCGCAGTCGCCGAACAATCAACCGGGGAGAGGTGGCATGGAAACGGACGTCACGAAGATCAAGCAGGCGCTGCTCGGAAACTGGGAGAGCATCACGCCCGAGATCAGGCCGAGCAAGAACCCGGACGGCTCGCTCAAGCCGTTCTATCTCAAGCGCGCCTTCAAATATCTGCCGTCCGATCGCTTCGAACTCGATGTCGTCAACTTCGCTGACCCCAACGGCGCCGTGCCGCTGGCGCGGATCAAGATCGGCGGGCACATGCTGTGGCAGGGGGCCCATCCGATCGCCCAGGGCGCGCAGAAGGTCGACTTCGTTGCCGATGAGAGCTACGAGGTGACGCCGCTGGTGCAGGGCTTTGCCGACATCCTCAACAAGGTCGCAACAGCCGGATACGTGCCATGGGCGGTCAATGCGCCCCAGAGCATCTTCGGAAAGTCGTTTGTCCCGTTCGGTCTCAAGGAAGGGACCAACTTCATGGAATACGACCTGGTCTATCTCAGGGGCGACCTGCTGTTCTGGGGCGCACGCAACGTCGACGGCCGCGGTTTCGACACCGAGCAGAACCGCCCGACCAATTTGCAGATCCCGCTGGTCCGGAAGTAGCTTTGGGTTTGTGAAGCGATAGACTACGTCGTTCGAGCAAGGGTGCGGCGGATGCAACTGGCGAAGAGGGTCATCGACGTCGGACTTTCGACAAACAATCTGGAGCCGATGCTGCGGTTCTGGCAGCAGGACGTCGGTTTGCGCCTTGATCATGTGCTGCCGGTTCGCCGCGGGCAGAAACAGTACCGGCACGATGCCGACGGATCGGTGATCAAGCTCAACCACCATTTGGAGCCGCTGCCGGATTCAGGGCCGAGCGGCTACCGTGAGCTGATGGTTGCGAGAGCGGGCGTCGGAGAACCGCGCGCCATGTCCGATCCCGATGGCAATCGTATCAGTCTGGTACCGCCGGGGCATGATGGCATCACCCAGATCGCCGTCGCCATGGCGGTGCGGTCGCTGAGCGAACACCGCAGGTTCTATCGCGACATCCTCGGCTTTGCCGAACAACCCTGGTCGGGCGGTGCGGCCTTTCGGTTGGGAGACAGCCTCGTTCTTCTCAGGGAAGACCGCGCCGCGACCGTCGATCCGGTTCGCCAGGCTCGTGGCTGGCGCTACATCACCCTGCAGGTTGCAGATATCGATGCCGTGCATGACGAGCTGCGAGCTAAGGGCGTGCGCGAGGGCCTTGCACCGATCACGCTCGGCGACGTCGCGCGGATCTCGATGATCCTCGATCCCGACGGCAACTGGATCGAGCTGTCCCGCCGGGCATCGATCGTCGGCAGCCTGGGATATTCCGACACCAGCAAGCCATGATGAGGGAGCACGGCCATGATCACATCCAATGAAGACGGACAAGTCCGGATCGTCCTTGATGCCTTCGATACGCTGTTCAACAAGCGCGACTACGCGTCCGCCGAACGCTTCTGGTCGCCGCGTTACATCCAGCACAGCGCGCATATTGCGCCCGGCCGGGACGGGCTGTTCGAGTTGGTCAAGGGCTTGCCCGCGACGCTGCGCTACGAGAACCACGTCGCGGCGGCGAGCGGTGATTTCGTCATCCTCCATGGCCGGTTCAGCGGTCACGGCCTGCCGGCGGCGTGGGTGGTCGCCGACATCGTGCGCATGGCGGACGGCGTGCTCGCCGAGCACTGGGACGTCATCCAGGACGAGGCGACGCGCGAGCAATCGCGCAGCGGCCTGCCGATGTTCGGCGACAGTTTCCCGGCTTGACCGCGGCCGCCGGAGATCATCGGCGGCGGAGCAGCTGACCCAGATCGCGGATGTTCTTCACGGTCTCGATTGCGTAGACGGTCTCGATCAGCCGTTCGGATGTGTCACGACCCAGCACCGGCCCAATCAGACTTCGTGCCTTGTCGGTCACCTCTGCGCGGGTCATTGGATTTGCGACTGTGCCGCGAATGTCGGTAACGCGTTCGGACAGATGCGTGCCGTCGGTCAGATCAATCTCAACGACAGTGACGCGCGCGGGCAGAAGTTTGGCGAGGTCCTCATCCCCGACGAGGTTCACCTTCGCGCGCTGCCGCAGGACCGCTTCATCCTTCATCCGCGCCTTGTCGTGCGCCGCCTGGAACGACACGGTCTTGTCGAGCAGCATCACGGCGATCATGTGCTGCAGGCTGATGTCCGGATTGTCCCTGTTGTCGACGACCGCGGCGACCGACGGCGCGACGCGCACTTTCAGGCGCTGGACCTGATCGGCGCGGAACGGGTGCTTGCCGCGGATCGCCGCGACCCCGTCGAGCGGGGCCTGGATCGGTGAGCCCACGGTCCACTTCTTGATGTCGGTCAGCGCGATCTCGTAGCGTTCGCCGAGCTTGTCGGTGAGCTGCCCGGGGTCAGCCTTCGGCGCATAGGCCAGGAAGAAATTGTCCGGACCCGAGAACACATCGTCGATTCCGGTCCAGCCCGATCGCACCAGGAGCGCCGCGGTGACGCCGTTGCGCGCCGGCATGCCGGCGAAGACAAAGCCTTTCTCGATGTGGTCGACGTCGCGTCGCCAGACGATGTAGCCGGACGCTTGCTGCGCGGCATAGTCGAGCACCCAACGCATCCGCTGTGCGTCGAGGCCGGCGGTGCAGGCGGCCGCGGCCGACGCGCCGAACGTTCCGGCGACGCTGTGGGTGTCCATGACATTCTCGTAGCTGAATTTGGCGCCGCCCATCGCCAGCACCACGCGCGTTCCGACGTCGTAGCCGAGGGTCACGGCGCGAAGGAAATGCTCGCCGCTGACACTGAGCCGCTCGCCCAGCGCCAGTGCTGCCGGAACCACCGAGCAGCCGGGATGCGAGCGCGATGCGTTGTGCGAGTCGTCGGTCTCGTCGGCATGGGCCATCACGCCGTTGGCGAGCGCCGCATCGATCGGCGGCGCCCTCAGGTTGCTCGCCGCGATCGTGACGTCACCCTTGACGTCACCCTTGGTGGCAACGTCCCGGATGTAGCGCTGCGCCGCCTGGCCCGGCGCCAGCCGCGATCCCGAGATCATCGCCGCGAGCGTGTCGAGCACATGGTGCTTGGCATTCCCGGCGACGTCGGCGGGAAGGCTCTGTTGCGATGCGGCGCTCATGTAGTTACTGAGCGCGGCCATCTGCGGCCCTGCGGCCTGCGCATAGACGCGGGGAGGCGGCAGCGCAATGCCGATTGCGCCCGTCGTCAGCAATCCTAGGACGTCGCGTCGCTTCATTCTGCGTCTCACCGATTGGAATGAGGCGCCATGATGGATCAAAACGCGATTGAAAGAAGTGGACCAGGCGGGATGGCTGATAGAAGCATCCTCGGCTATCTCCTGAGCCCGACGTGGGTTATCACTGCGATGATTGCGCCCGGACGAAACCCGTCCGGTCGGGAGGTGACAGCATGCCGCAGACCAGGATTCGGGCCGTCTTCATGCGCGACGGCACCAGCAAGGCAATCGTGTTTCACGAGCAAGATCTGCCGCGTGACAAGCGCGCGTGGGACGAGATCTTTCTCGCCGCGATCGGAGCTCCCGATCCCTATGGCCGGCAGCTCGACGGCATGGGCGGCGGCGTCTCCTCGTTGTCCAAGGTTTGCATCGTTGGGCCGCCCACGCGCCCGGACGCTGACATCGATTACACCTTTGCGCAGGTGTCGGTGAAGGACGCGCGGGTGGATTACAGCGGCAATTGCGGCAACATGTCCTCCGCGATGGGGCCGTTCGCGGTCGACGAGGGGCTGGTCAAGATCTCCGGGGACCAGGCCCTGGTGCGCATCCACAACACCAATACGCAGAAGATCATCTGGTCGCGATTCGGGCTCGACGACGGACTTGCCGCCGTGGACGGGGATCTCGCGATCCCGGGAGTGGCCGGCACCGGCGCGCCGGTGCGGCTGGAGTTCCGCGATCCCGGCGGTGCGACCACGGGCAGGCTGCTGCCGACCGGCAAGGTTGCAGAGACGCTCGATGTCCCCGGTCACGGCAGCTTCACCGTATCCATGGTGGATGCGGCGAATGCGTGCTGCTTCGTGCGTGCCGAGGACCTCGGCAAGATCGGCACCGAATTGCCCGATGTGCTTGACGCGGATGCCGTGTTGCTCGACCGGTTGCAGGCGATCAGGTGTGCGGCGTCCGTCGCCATGGGCATTGCGTCCACGCGCGAGGAGGCCATCGCCAAGAGCCAGGTTCCGTTCATCGGCTTCGTTGCCGGACCGCTTGACGCATCGACCCTCACCGGTGAACGCGTCGCAGCCGCCGAGGCTGATGTCACGGGACGGGTGATTTCAAACGGGCAGCCGCATCGGGCGCTGCCGCTCACCGCATCGCTTTGCATGGCGGTGGCGGCGCGGCTCGAGGGCAGTGTGGTGCACGAGGTGACGCGAAAGACCAGCGATGCCGAAGCGCCGATCCGCATCGCCATGCCATCAGGCGTGCTGACGGTCGCGGCAACGGTCAAGGGCCGTGCCGGCGAATGGATCGCCGAGCAGGGCGCGTTCTACCGGACGCAGCGGCGTCTGTTCGACGGTCACGTGTATGCGAGCTCTGCGCGCATCGCGGCCCGCAATCGTTGAGCAGCCAGGATCTGGTCAGCTGCACGGTGGAGTATATCAATGCGCGATATCTGGTAGAGACATCCTCATCTATCTTCCGGGCCCGGCGTGGTTTATCACCGCAATGATCGCGTCTCGGCTCGGGCCATCCACATGGTTCGGGCACAAAAACCCAGCAATTGATGACCGCACAGGAGCAGTCGATGCGTTTGCCCGCCGTTGTTTTGGCCTTCATGCTTGCCGCGGGCCCCGTTGCCGCCGAAGAGCTGTCAGGTACGCTCCAGAAGGTCAAGGAAACCAGGAAGATCACGCTCGGCTACCAAGAGGCCTCCGTTCCCTTCAGCTATCTCGACGGCAACCAGCGGCCCGTCGGCTTTGCCCTCGATGTCTGCCTCAGAATCGTCGATGCCGTGAAGAGCCAGCTCGGCATGCCCGACATATCAGTCGATTTCCTGCCCGTGACGTCGTCAAATCGCATTCCCTTGATGGTCAACGGCACGATCGATTTGCATTGTTCGGCGACCACCAACAACGCCGATCGCCAGAAGCAGGTGGCGTTCACCAATACGCATTTCTTGAGTGCAACGCGATTTGCCGCCAAGAAGGCCGTCAACATCAACACGATCGATGATCTGAAGGGAGCATCGGTCACGGCGGTGGCGGGATCGGTCAATCTGGCCCAGCTGATCAAGGTCAATGCCGAGCGTAAACTGGGCGTCAAGATTCTCCCCGCAACCGACCAGGCCGAGGCGTTTCTGATGCTGGAGACCGATCGCGCCCAGGCCTATGCGCTCGATGACGTGCAGCTCGCCGTCGCCATCGCGCGCTCGAAGGAGCCCGCGCTCTACATGATCAGCGCGGAGACATTCTCGAAACCGGAGCCGTTTGGCATCATGCTGCGCCGGGAGGACGTGCCGTTCAAGGCGCTTGCCGACCGCGCGACGGCTGAACTCTATCGGAGCCCGGAGATCGAGGTGATGTACAAGAGGTGGCTGGAATCGCCGACGCCGCCGAACGGGATCAACTACAACGTCCCGATCTCGCCGGCGCTCCGGCATGCGTTCAGCAATCCGAGTTCGAGCTTCGATCCCGACGTCTACGACGTCGCGAAGTAGCGCTGCGAAATCGAGCCGGGAAAGAGATCAATGCGCGATGAGAGCCGTCCGTGGAACGGCCTTTCGCAAGCGGCGCAAAAAACGAAATTCCCTCTTATATACATCTGCCGTTCTTTCCTTAAAGCTCAGGCTCTTGTGACTGTTCTTCAGGAGCTCTGCCCGTGACGATTCCACTTTCCCTGTCCCGACGTTCCGCGCTCGGCGTTCTCGCCGGAAGTTTGATCGCGGGCAGCGCACGCGCCGAAACCGGGCAGGGCGCGGGCCCCGATCTCAGCGGCGTCACGCTTCGTGTCGCCTATTACAAGGGCGGCTGGCGGCCGCTGCTGCAGGCCGCGTCCGAGGACAAGACGCCCTACAGGATCGAGTGGAAGGAACTCAACAATGGCGTGCTCCACATCGAGGCGCTGAACGGCGACGCGCTCGACCTCGGATCGGGCAGCGAGATCCCGGCGATGTTCGCCGCGCGCCAGAATGCGAAGGTGCGCTTCATCGCCGTCACCCACGAAGACCTCAACATCCAGGTCACGGTCGCGGCAAAGGACGCGCCGATCCATGCGATCGCCGATCTCCGGGGCAAGCGGGTGGGCTATGTGCGCGCGACGACCGCGCATTATTTCCTCGCCAAGCAGCTCGAGGAGGCCGGCCTGTCGTTCGCTGACATCGACGCCGTCAACCTGACGCCGTCGGACGGCTATTCGGCTTTCGCCTCCGGCCAACTCGATGCCTGGGCGATCTACGGCTACAATGGCCAGCTCGCCATCGCCAAGCACGGCGCGCGCCTGCTCAAGACCGGCGTCGGCTATCTGTCGGGGAATTTTCCGATCTACGCCAATCCGAAGGCCATCGACGACCCACTGCGGCACGCGGCGCTGACCGACCTGCTGCTGCGGATCCAGCGCGCCTATGCCTTCGCCAACAAGAATTTCCCGGTCTATGCCGCAGCCCAGGTCGCGGAAACCCATCTGCCGCTGCAGGACATCCTCGACCAGTTCGCCCGCCGCAGCGCCGATTTCTCGCTCGCCGGCGTGACACCTGACGTGCCGGTGACCCATCAGGGCGTCGCCGATACGTTCCTCAAGCTTGGCGTCCTCGACGCCAGGGCCGAGGTCGGAAAATTCTGGGATACCAGCTTTAACGACGCCATCGCCAAGGGCGCGGCCAGGCTCGCGACGCTTTGACGACAAGCCGTCGGGGGGATTTATCCCACCCGTTTGCGGAAGCCGCGGTGCGCGTTGCGGACAGCGAGGATGACATCCTCGCCCGCGCGCGCGGTCGTCGACCGGTCGTTGCCGTGCGGACGCAACATGTCCTTGGAAACCCAGGTCTCGGCGTTTGCCGTGCGCAACGAGGCTGCAAACAGCATCGTCGCACTCAGCGCGGTCGCGAGGAGTTTATCCTTCATCTGACGCCTCCATCTCTGCGGACCAAATGGTCCTTGCTGATGGGACGCTGCGGGATGACCCGGGGGTTCGAGGCCGGCCGGTTACAAATCGGACATGTGGCTTGTGGTGCTTCGGCCTGGCCGGATCACAGCCCGTGACGGCGGTTGCGTTCGGCGCGGAGCGAGGCGCCGACAAAGCCGACGTCCTCGATTCCGCGGTAAATTTCCCTTGAACAAGCCAACAACGTCAGTGCGACCGCGCCGACCGCGGTCAATCCGGCCACAAGCATCGAATTCGAACAGAACGTGCCGAGCAGGTTCTCCTGCGGAGCCCGCGGCCAGCGCGCGACGCAGGCCGACGCCGCCACAGCCTGGACGCCAAGCACCACACCGGCTGCGTTTGCGACAGCAAGTGCTGCGACGACGATCGCGAGGCCCTTCTTGATCGACAGCGCCAGATCGATCAGCTTGACGACGGTGCAACACGCGAGGGCAAAACCTGCGGCCGCGATCCATCCCGCAGCGCCAGCCAGCAAGGCCTGGGTCTGGTTGGTCCAAAGCCAAAGTGCGGCTGCGCAGCCGAGCAGGACGAGATTGACCTTCACGGTTTCGGGGAATTTGCAGCGAAGCGCATAGGGCGTCACCTTCTCGACCAGGTCGAGCACCGCGCAGGCGATCAGGCCGGCCGCAAAGCCGCCGAGATGCAAGGCCCAATCGATCCGCGAATTGCTGATCGCAAAGGCTGCGTTCAGCCCGATGTTGATGGCGAAGAAATCGAAGCGGACATCGAGCTTGCCGGGGATCCACAGGCACAACAGCGCGCCGAGGATGCCCGAGGTGGCGCCGGAGGCGCCGACCGTGAGGTATGGCGTCGCATGGATCGCGTTGCCGATGATGGCGCCGAACGCCATCGCGCAGAAATAGATGATGACGAAGTAGGCCGGTCCGACCCGCCGCTCGAGATGCCCGCCCCACAGCACGAGACATAGCATGTTGGTGGTGAGGTGGATGAAATTGACGTGCAGGAAGCCATAGGCGATCAGCCGCCAATATTCATGCCGCGCCAGCGCGGCCGAATACATTCCGCCATAGCGGAACAACAGCTCTGATGGCGCCGACGATCCGCCGGCCTGGATGAAGCAAAACCCGGATGCAAGCACTGTCGCCGTCATCAGCGCGTAGACCGCTGCATGAGGCACTTCGAAGAAGCCGGGACTGGCGCGGTTTGTGGTCATGGATGAAGGCCGGCGGGCGAGGCGAGACCGGTAGCGTAGCGAAGCCGTCCGGGGATTTCCACTCCGGCATGCGGGTCCCGCCGTCGCGCTGACCGGCATTCGCGACCAAAGTCCCGCTCAATCGGCACTGATCAGCTTGTCGAAGTCGGTGGCGATAATTTCGTGAATGCGCCATCGGACACTGCTTTTTTGAAGCAGATACGTGAAGCCGGCCCGCTGCATCTCTGTGCCATCCGTTTTCATGCGAATTGCGACTCCGCCGCACAATGCCGTTGTCGAAGTCAATAGTTTGATGCGGCGATCGCTTAATGTGGAATGTGAGAATCCACCACGTTTAAGACCTGCCACAACTTTATCAAAGAAGGCCTCGACGTCCGTGCGGGTGCTCAGCAAGACAATTTGATTTGGCGTAATGACCAGAGTTGGTTCGCCATACAATGCTGACGCTGCCGCGGAGTCCCGTCCAAAGGACTCGTAGTATCCGCTAACAACGGCATCAATGGCGTCCGTCTCGCTGACGGACGTGCCGGCGGACGGAGCCGCTTGTGCGAGTTGGACTGTCGCTCGATCGGTACTGACCGGCACTTCGGCGCGGCTCGGCTCAACGCAGATTCCAATCACCGCCCACAAACCTAAAGCTGCAAGAAGTGTGGCCGGTATGGCACCCCGCGAAGGTGCCGAGCCCGTGTGCTTGAGTAAGCCCAACATGTTTGCTCTCCCATTTTCACCGCAGCTGTCGAACTGGAACTCCGGCTTTCCAGGTGGCGAGTCAGGCTAAATCTACCCCAATTGCCGGGTACCTCGAAGAAGCCGAGCCGGCCAGGCCCGAGCTTGCTCACGGCAGACCTGCCATGGGCCTCTATCGGCCATGACGCGGTGCGTATATCGTCTGCGGCAACAGAAGATCGGCCCGACCCGTGCGGGGTAACGACCGGGTGCGAGGAAGCCATGTCCGAAACGCTGCTGTTTTCGCCGAAGACGATTCGCGGCGTCACGCTGAAGAACCGCATCGTGGTGCCGCCGATGCACCAGTATTCGGCCGTGAAGGGCTTTCCGACCGACTGGCACCTGATGAATGCCGGCAAGTTCGCCGCCGGCGGCGCCGGGCTCGTGATCGTCGAATCGACCAAGGTGGAGCGGCGCGGCTGCGGCACGGTCGGTGACCTCGGCATCTGGGATGACGCCTTCGTGGCGCCGCTCGGCCGTCTCGTCAGCTTCATCAAGCAGCAGAACGCGGTGGCCGGCATCCAGCTCGGTCATTCCGGCCGCAAGGCGCGCGCGAGCCGCCCATGGGAGGGCGATCGTCCGCTGCAGCGCACGCCCGAGATCGAGGATTGGGACGCCTGGACGCCGGTGGCGCCGAGCGCGATTGCGCATAGCGAGCGCTGGCCGGTGCCGCGGGCGCTGGAGACGCATGAGGTGAAGGACCTGGTGCAGGCCTGGGGGCAGGCGGCGCGGCGCGCCGACGAGGCCGGTTTCGACGTGCTCGAGCTGCACGGTGCCCATGGCTATCTCGTGCACGAGTTCCTTTCCGAGCGCGCCAACCAGCGCCGCGACGACTATGGCGGCTCCGAATCAAACCGGATGCGCTTCCTCATCGAGGTGACCGAGGCCGTGCGGGCACATTGGCCCGATCACAAACCGTTGTTCGTGCGGCTTTCGGTCGAGGACAATGCCGGCTGGGGGCCGGAACAGAGCGCCCGGCTGGCCAAAATCCTGAAGGGCAAGGGCGTCGACGTGATCGACTGCTCGTCAGGCGGAATCAGCGAGACGGCGCCGATTCTGGGCAAGGAGATCAAATACAGCTATCAGGTGCCGCTCTCGGAATATGTCAGGCAGCAGGCCGATATCATGACCATGGCGGTCGGCCTGATCATCCATGGTGACCAGGCCGAGCAGATCCTGCGCGATAAACAAGCAGATTTGATCGCGGTCGGCCGGGAAATCCTCAATAACCCGAACTGGCCGATGGATGCCGCGCTAAAGCTTGGTGTGGAGGGCCCGTTCCGGAACGTTCCGCCGCAATTTGGCTATTGGTTGGGCACACGGGCCAAGCGCGGGTTCGGGACCCGGCCGTCAACCTGGCAGAACGGGCTCGAGGAGGCCGAAAAAGGGATTTAGAATCAAGCTGCGACTGGACGGAATCGCAACCTGATCCCATTTCCTTGTTCGACCGTGGTGTTTTGCGGAGATCCGCCGGAGTTGGTCTGGATCATGCTCTTGGTAAGGGTCCGGTAAGGCGGTGGCCTTGATCCGACCAAAAAGCCATTGTGTTGTGCCCCCGTCGGGGTGAGGCGGTCGAATGTTGCGAGACATTGCCGGCCATAGCGAAAAAAGGGATCGCGGATGATGCGCAAGAACGTTGGCTTTTTCCTCGGTACCGTTGCGGGGGCGTGTCTCACCCTTCTCGTGACTGCGCCTCAGGGGGGAATGCATCTGATCGAGATCGCCAAGGCGGCGGCGCGCTCCGATAACACCTATTCGCAGCTCAATTTGTTCGGCGAAGTGTTCGAGCGGGTCCGGACCGACTATGTCGAGAAGCCCGAGGACTCCAAGCTGGTCGAGGGTGCGATCAACGGCATGATCTCCTCGCTCGATCCGCACTCTCGTTACATGAACGAGAAGGGCTGGGGCGACATGCAGGAGACCACGCATGGCGAGTTCGGCGGGCTCGGCATCGAGGTCACGATGGAGGACGGCTTCATCAAGGTGGTGGCGCCGATCGACGACACGCCGGCCTCGCGCGCCGGCATCATGTCCGGCGATGTGATCACCACGATCGACGACGAAACGATCCAGGGCATGACGCTGGATCAGGCCGTCAACAAGATGAAGGGCTCGCCCAACAGCGCGATCCGGCTGAAGATCGTCCGCAAGGATGCCGACAAGCCGATCGAGCTCACGCTCAATCGCGAGATCATCCGCGTCCGCCCGGTCAAGTTCCACGCCGAAGGCGGCGACATCGGCTACATCAGGATCACCTCGTTCAACGAGCAGACCACCGAGGGCCTGCAGAAGGCGATCACCGCGATCCAGAAGGAGATCCCGCAGGACAAGCTCGCTGGCTATGTGGTCGACCTCCGTAACAATCCGGGCGGCCTGCTCGACCAGGCGGTCTCGGTCACCTCGACGCTGATGCAGCGCGGCGAGGTCGTCTCGACCCGCGGCCGCAATCCCGAGGAGACCCAGCGCTTCACCGCGCATGGCGGCGACATGACCAAGGGCAAACCGCTCGTGGTGCTGATCAACGGCGGCTCGGCATCGGCCTCCGAGATCGTGGCCGGCGCGCTGCACGACCACAAGCGCGCGACCATCATTGGCACCCGCTCGTTCGGCAAGGGCTCGGTGCAGACGATCATTCCGCTCGGCGCCGGCAACGGCGCGCTGGCGCTGACCACGGCGCGCTACTTCACGCCGTCGGGCCATTCGATCCAGGCGCTGGGCATCAAGCCCGACATCGAGGTGCTGCAGGACGTGCCTGACGAGTTCAAGACCCGCTCGGAGATCAAGGGCGAGGCCTCGATGCGCGGCCACCTCGCGGCCGAAAGCACCGAACAGACCGGCTCGCAGTCCTACGTTCCGCCAGACGAGAAGAACGACAAGGCGCTGTCCGCGGCCTTCAACCAGCTCCGCGGCATCACCGTCAACGCCGACGCCAAGAACGCGGACGCCAAGACGACGGATAGCAAGGCGGCGGCGAAGCGACCCGTGCCGAACTAGATCGGGACGCGCGTCGGCCTGTCTGCCACAAACTCGTCATGCCCGGCCTTGTGCCGGGCATCCACGTTTTGGGATCCAAGTTCGTGGCATCTGCGTGAACAAAGACGTGGACGGCCGGGACATGCCCGTTTGACCGCGACCGACACCCAAGGCGAGACTGAGCACCGACGTCCAGCGCTCTCCGCTAGTGACCAATAATCAGAAAGCCGGCAGCCTCGTTCGCCGCCGGAGCCTAGCGTCGCCACGGCGCTGACGGGAGAGAGACGCAACCGAATGACGGGGCGCGCGAGCACCTGGATCGACCACGCTCTGTTCTGGCAGATTTATCCGCTGGGCTTTGTCGGGGCAGAACACTCCGCGATCTCGGACGATCAGGTTCGTCACCGGCTCGATCACATTGTCGATTGGCTGGACTATGCGGTCCAGCTCGGAGCATCGGGCCTGCTGCTCGGACCTATCTTCGCATCGTCGACACATGGCTACGACACGATCGACTATTTCAGGATTGATCCGCGCCTGGGCAATGAGGCTGGTTTCGAGGAGCTAGTCGCGGAGGCTCGACGACGCGGTCTGCATGTCGTGCTTGATGGCGTTTTCAATCATGTCGGGCGGGACTTTCCTGCTTTTCGCGCCGCCCTTGCGAAGGGGGCCAATTCCCCGGAAGCCGCATGGTTTTGCCCCCTTCAGGGAACAGACAGTTCAGGCGAACCGGCCTTCGCCACTTTCGAAGGGCATCCGGGATTGATCACCCTCAACCACGATAATCCCGAAGTATCCGAATATGTGATCCGGGTGATGGACCATTGGCTGGATCGCGGAATCTCGGGGTGGCGGCTCGATGCGGCCTACGCCATGCCCCGCAGATTTTGGGCCACTGTGCTGGCGAAAGTGAAGAGCCGGCACCCGCACGCCTACGTCTTCGGCGAAGTGATTCATGGCGACTATGCAGCATTTGTTCGCGAGTCCGGCGTCGATGCCGTCACGCAGTATGAGCTTTGGAAGGCGATCTGGAGCGCCCTCAACGATCGCAATCTTTTCGAATTGGCATGGGCGCTCGATCGCCACAACCGATACCTTGAGACATTCGCGCCGCTGACCTTTGTCGGCAATCATGACGTGACGCGGCTGGCAAGCAAGCTCGACGACGAACGGCACATTGCCCATGCCTTGGCGATCCTTCTCACCGTTGGCGGGACACCTTGTATCTATGCGGGAGACGAACAGGCATTTCGCGGCATCAAGGAGCACCGTGCAGGCGGCGACGATGCTATTCGCCCCGCTTTTCCGGCAAGCGCCGAGGACCTGCCTTCGGACGGCTGGAGCATCTACCGCCTCCATCAAGACCTGATCGGGTTGCGGCGGCGTCATTCGTGGCTCGTCCGCGCTTGCACTCGCATCGTTCATCTCAAGAGCCGGCACATGGTCATGAAGCTGGAAGCCGACGGGAAGAGCCTTGCCGTCGCGCTCAACCTCGATGATCGCGAAGCCATACTGCCAGCGCCCGGCGCCTGGGGGCTACTGGCTGGGTCCGTTTCCATCAGTGATGCCGGCACATCGTCAGCATGTGCCAAAGTGCCGGCTCACGGTTGGGGCGTGCTGTCCTTATCCGAGGGCGAATAGCTCCCGCGCGCTACCGTGTTTCGGCTGGCTGTTTTGGGAAGGCGCGGTCTTGCCTTTACGCCGAGCGTGCGATCGGCTTGCGCTTGCGGGGACGGCCAGACCCAGCTGCGAGCGGACCCTGCCGGTGCGCGATCAGCAACTGCCTGATGTCGGCCGCCGGCTTCGGCGGGCTGAACAAATAGCCCTGCATTTCCGAGCAGCCGAGCTCGCGCAGCAATTGCTGCTGCTGCGCGGTCTCGACGCCTTCCGCCGTCGTCGTCATGCGGCGCTCGGCGGCGATGTTGACGACCGCTTCCACGATGCCGGCCGATCCTTGCGGGTCGGCGATATCGGTGATGAAGCAGCGGTCGATCTTGATCTTGTCGAACGGGAAACGCTTCAGATAGCTCAGCGATGAATAGCCGGTGCCGAAATCGTCGAGCGCGATCCGCACGCCGATGGTGCGGAGCTGGTGCAGCACCGCCAGCGCCGCTTCGTCGTCGCGGATCAGCACCGCTTCCGTGATCTCGAGCTCGAGCCGGCTCGCGGGCAGGCCGGACGCGGCCAGCGCCGCGATCACCTTGAGCGCCAGCGTACCGCTCCGAAACTGCACCGGCGAGACGTTGACCGCCAGACTGATGTGATCGGGCCAGCTCATGGCTTCCTTGCAGGCCGTCGCCAGCACCCATTCGCCGAGCTGGTTGATCAGCCCGCTTTCCTCGGCGATCGGGATGAAATCGACCGGCGAGATCATGCCGCGCTCGGGATGGCGCCAGCGCACCAGCGCCTCGCAACCGTTGATCTCGTTGGTCTGCAGGTCGAGGCAGGGCTGGTAATACACTTCCAGTCCGGTGCCTGCGGCGATCGTCTTTCGCAGATCCACCTCGAGGCCGCGGCGGGCGCGGGCCTCGGCGTCCATCGTCGGCTCGAAGAAGCGCCAGGTGCGGCGGCCGGCCGACTTCGCCGCATACATCGCGAGATCGGCATTCTTGAGGATCTGGTCGAGATCGGTGCCGTCCTTCGGCGCGAGCGCAATCCCGATGCTGGCGTCGGTGGTGACCTGGTGGCCGAGGCATTGATAGGGCGGACGGATCGCCTCGTAGATGCGTGCCACGAGGTTGGTGACTTGCTCGGTGTCCTTGATGCCGGTCTGGACGATCGCAAACTCGTCGCCGCCGAGGCGGGCGACGAAATCCTCTTTGCGGATCACGCCGCTCAGGCTTCGGGAAACGGATTTCAGCAGCTCGTCGCCGACCATGTGGCCGAGCGAATCGTTGACGCCCTTGAACTCGTCGATGTCGATATAGAGCACCGCGAGCTGGCTGTCGGGCGCCGCATGCGCGAGCTCGCGCCTGATCTCCTCATGGAACAGGGTGCGGTTCGGCAGGTCGGTGAGAGCATCGTAGTGGGCAAGATGCGTGATGCGCTCCTCGGCGCGGCGGCGCTCGGTGATGTCTTCATGGGTCGCGACCCAGCCGCCATCGGCCAGCGGCTCGTTGACGACCTGGATCGAGCGGGCGTCGGGCGTTGCGATCACCATCATGTTGCGCACGCCGACGTCGCGCAGCACGAGGTTGACGTAGCGCTCGACGTCGCCGTTGAACGAGCCGGTCTGCCGGCGGTGCGCGATGACGTCGTGGAAGCTGCAGCCCGGCTTGATGACGTCCGCCGACAGCGCGTACATCTCGATATAGCGCTTGTTGCAGACCACCAGGCGCTGCGACGAATCGAACAGCAGCAAGCCCTGCGTCATGTTGTTGACGGCGGTGTCGAGCCGCAGCTTCTCCAGCGTCAGGCGCTGCTGTTGTGCCCAGTATTGCAGCAGCAGCTTGCGCACCACGAGCGTCAGCAGGGTGGCGATCGCAAGCACCGACAGGCCGGTCACCGCGATCAGGATACTGATCTGCTCGCGCCAGTTGGCCAGCGCTGCCGCCGTGGTCGTTGCCGCCACGATGACGATGGGGAATTTCTCCAGCGCCCGTGACGATACCACGCGGTCCTTGCCGTCGAGGGGGCTCGTCAGCCGCGACGTGGTCTGCGGCAATTCGAACACCTGCTGCTGGACCGCCGGGCCGCTGCGGAAATTCTTCCCGATCAGCTCCTCGGCATGGGGATAGCGCGCCAGCAGCGTGCCGTCGCGGTGATGCATCGCGATCGCGGCGCCCTCGCCGAGCGCCACGGTGGCGAAGAACTTCTCGAAGCTGGCAGGCTCGATGCCGCGGCCGACCATGCCGAGGAACTCGCCGTTCGGACCGGTGACCTTGCGGGCGATGACGGTGGTCCAGACCCCGGTGACGCGGCTGAACACCGGCGCGACCTGCATGTCGGGCGAATAGGGGCTCGATTTGAAGATCTGGAAATAGTTGCGATCGGCGATGCTGGCCTGCGGCAGCGGCCACGCGCTCGAGCTGTTGATCAGCGTGCCGTCGGCGTCGAACACGTTCAGGCCGCCGACATAGGACAGCGCGTCCATCTTGGACTTGAGCATGGCATGGATGTCCGCACCCGACATCAGCCGCTTGTAGCTCTCCGGCGTCGTTGCTCCCCGCTCGCGGATGAATGCGATCAGGTCGTTCTGGACGACCTCGAAATCCTCAAGCTGCTGGTCGAAATGCCGCGCCAGCAGCAGGACGGCGTTATGGAGCTCGCGCTCGCTGCTCTGCAGGGCGCGCTCGCGGAAATTGCCGGCCATCAGCGTCGCGCCGATCGCGATCGCCGCCATCAACAGCCCACCGCCGACGACAAGCCAGCGGATCGGGCCGCTGCGCAGGACCGACGTGATGTTGAATGAGGCGCTGCCGCTTGAATTCATCTGATACGACCACTTCCAGGCATCTCACCCGGAGGTAGGTTTCGTGCACCTCCGGCCCGCGAAAGTCGTACCGAAATGAAATGGAGTTGCAGTTAGCAAGGCTGGTTAATGAAGGGTTATTGGTGGTGGCGAAAACGCTGCGCGGCGCGCAAACGTCCGCCTCCGCGGCCGAACGACAGCGAAGATCGCGGCGACGACGGTCGCAGCAACGGTGCTGGCAACGCGGGCTGTTTTAAGTTCGCACACATGGTTCCTGGTGGGGAACTGCAAGATTTGCCGCGTTGATCTGTCGCGCGGCAAGGTTTGCCGTGTCGCGGATCAGTGCAATCAATGCTTTACGATCTACGCTTATGACCTCATTCAATGTGATCGAAGGCAAGCAACTTGCGTGTCGTCGCGCCGAGTTGGTTTAGTACGTGTGGGTCAAACATGAAAAGATTGTTGCACGATTTTTGCGCCGACGAGACCGGAGCCACCGCAATCGAATACGGGTTGATTGCAACCGGCATTGCGATCGCCATCATCACCGCGGTGAAGGGCGTGGGCACCAAGCTCTCCACCACCTTCACCAACATCAGCACGTCGCTGAAGTAACCCGGCGCGCCCATGCGAACGATCATTCGCCCGCGCGATAATGCCCGGACTTGCCGCCGATCTTTTCAATGAGATGGATGCCCTCGATGCGCACGCCGCGCTCGACGGCCTTGATCATGTCATAGATCGTCAGGCACGCGACCGTCACTGCGGTCAGCGCCTCCATCTCGACGCCGGTCGGCCCGGTCACCTTCACGGTGGCGCGGACAATGCAGCCCGGTAGTTTCGCGTCGGTTGCGATGTCGATCGTGACTTTTGTGAGTGCGAGCGGATGGCACAGCGGGATCAGCTCGGAGGTCCGCTTTGCCGCCATGATGCCGGCGATCCGCGCCGTCGCCAGCACGTCGCCCTTCTTCGCCTGGCCTGTTTCGATCAGCGTAAGCGTTGCCTTGCTCATCACGACGCGGCCCTCGGCGACCGCCGTGCGTTCGGTCGCCGACTTGGCCGAGACGTCGACCATCCGCGCCTCGCCCCTGGCGTCGATATGGGTGAGGGCGGCGCTGGTCTTTGACGATTTGGGCCTGGTGGTCCGCGGCATCGCGTCAGCGCGTGCCGGTCGCGCGCGGCGTATCCGGCCGTGTCAGCAGCGCGCGCGTGGCGGCAGCGACGTCCTGCTGCCGCATCAGGCTTTCGCCGACCAGGAAGGTCGACATCCCGACGCGCTCGAGGCGGCTGAGATCGTCCGGCGTGAAGATGCCGCTCTCGCCGACCATCAGGCGGTCGCGCGGGATCAGCGGCGCCAGCGCCTCGCTGGTGGCGAGCGTGGTCTCGAAGGTGCGGAGGTTGCGGTTGTTGACGCCGATCATCGGCGAGCGGAGTTTTAAGGCGCGCGCGAGCTCGTCGCGGTCGTGGATCTCGATCAGCACGTCCATGCCATGCGCGATCGCGGCGTCCTCGAGATCCCTGGCCGCCGCATCGTCGAGCGCGGCCATGATGATCAGGATGCAGTCGGCACCATGGGCGCGGGCTTCCGCCACCTGATAGGTGTCGAACATGAAATCCTTGCGCAGCACCGGCAGATCGGTCGCCGCGCGCGCCGCAACCATGAAGTCGAGATGGCCCTGGAACGACGGCGCATCCGTCAGCACCGAGAGGCACGCCGCGCCGCCGGCCTGGTAGGCCTTCGCGAGCAGAGGCGGATCGAAGTCGGCCCGGATCAGCCCCTTCGAGGGCGAGGCCTTCTTCACCTCCGCAATCAGCGCATAGTCGCCGTTGGCATGCTTGTCTCTGATCGCACGCAAGAAGCCGCGCGGGGCTGAGGCCGATTTCGCCAGCGCCTCGACCTCGGCGAGCGGACGCGCGCGCTTGGCGGCGGCGATCTCCTCGCGCTTATAGGTCTCGATCTTGCTCAGGATGTCAGACATCGGATCATGCCTAGCTGTTGGAAACCGCGACCAGATGCTTGAGCCGCGCCGCCGCCGCGCCGCTGTCGAGCGACTGCACGCCGATCGCGACGCCTTCCTTCAAATCCTTGGCGCGGCCGGCCACGATCAACGCGGCGGCGGCGTTCAACAGCGCGACATCGCGAAAGGCGCTCGGCTTGCCCTGAAGTACGCTTGCGAGCGCGATCGCGTTGGCATCGGCATCGCCGCCCTTCAGCGCCTCGCCGCCGACGCGGCCGAGGCCGGCATCGTCAGGCGTCACCTCGAAGGTCCTGATCTCGCCATTCTCGAGACTGGCGACGAAGGTCGGGCCGGTGAGGGTGATCTCGTCGAGTCCGTCAGAGCCGTGCACGACCCAGACCTTGTCGGCGCCGAGATTCTTCAGAACCTGGGCGAGCGGCTGCACCCATTGCCGCGAGAACACGCCGACCATCTGCCGCCTGACGCCGGCCGGGTTCGACAGCGGACCGAGCAGATTGAAGATGGTGCGGGTAGCGAGCTCGACCCGGGTCGGGCCGACATTCTTCATCGCGGGATGATGCGCGGGCGCGAACATGAAGCCGATTCCGGCCTCCGAGATGCAGCGCCCGACGCGCTCCGGCGTGAGGTCGAGCTTGACGCCGAGCGAGGCCAGCACATCGGCTGAACCCGAACGCGACGACAGCGCGCGATTGCCGTGCTTTGCAACTGATACGCCGGCGCCGGCAACGATGAAGGAGGCGCAGGTGGAGACGTTGACCGAGCCGGAACCGTCGCCGCCGGTGCCGACGATATCGACGGCGTCCGCCGGCGCCTCGACCCGCAGCATCTTGCCGCGCATCGCCGCAACGGCGCCGGTGATCTCGTCGACGGTTTCGCCACGCACGCGCAGCGCCATCAAGAGCCCGCCCATCTGCGAGGGCGTGGCTTCGCCCGACATCATGCTGTTGAAGGCCGACGCCGCCTCGTCACGCGTCAGCGTGGCGCCGGTGGCGACTTTTCCAATGATCGATTTCAGGTCGTCCATTCGCTGGCTCAGGTCTGTTGCTGGGGCATGCTTCGCGCGACAAACGCGGAACGCGTTTGCGCGGAGAGCATGCTCAATTGCTGTTTGCGCCTGTCACCTGTGCGAAGGCGGCCTCGTTGACGGTCATGCCGATGTCGGCCTCGATTTTCGTGACGTATTGCGCGACCTGCTCGTCGCTCAACGAGCGCCGCACGGCTTCCTGGAGCTTCTTGACCTCGTTGGAGGCGAAGTCGACCGGCGGCACCGTGACGTCGGTGACGCGGAATACGATCCATTCGCTGCCACCCGCGGCAGGCGTCTGTCCGTCACTGTCCTTGGCGGTGCGGAACGCCGCGGTGACCACGGCGGCCGGCACGCCAGGCAGCGACGCGTCGCGCTGGAAGTTGGCTGATGTCTCGACCTTGGCGCCGACAGCAGTCGCCTCGTCGGCGAGCTTGCCGCCGGTGTCGAGCTTCTGGACGATCTCGGTCGCCTTGGCGCGCAGCTTGGTCGAGATCTGGTCCTCGCGCCATTTCGCCTCGACCTGGGGACGGACCTCGTCGAGGTTGCGCTCGCGCGACGGCGTAACGCCAAGCACGTCGTACCAGACATAGCCGGCATTGAACTGGATCGGGTCATTGTCGACGCCGACGTCGCTGTTGAAGGCCTGCGACACCAATTCGAGTTTGGGCGGGATCGGCGCGAGCTGGCCGTCCGGCAGCCGGCCCGAACGGTCGACCGCGTCGATTGTAACAGGCGTCAGCCCGAGCTTCTGGGCAGCCTCGAGCACGCCGGCGCCGCCGCCGCGCTCGTCTTCCATCTTGTCGCGCAGCTCGGCGACCTTGGTGCGGGCGCGCTCGCTGGCGATCTGGTTCTTGATCTGCTGGGCGAAGCTTTCATAGCTCGGCGTCACGCCGGGCTCGATCTTGCCGACCTTGACCAGCGCCACGCCGAAGCGTCCCTGCACCGGTTGGCTGATGTCGCCCGATGGCAGCGCGAAGGCGGCATCGCCAACGGCCGGATCGAGGATCGCCGATTTTGTCACCAGGCCGAGATTGACGTCGGACACATTGAGCTTGCGTTCATTGGCGATGTCGTCGAACGAGGTGCCGGACGTCATGCGGGTGCGCGCCGCCTGCGCCTCGTCGACGTTCGGGAACACGATCTGCGAGACCTCGCGCTTCTCCGGCGTGCTGATCTGGTCGCGGCGCTGCTCGAACAGCTTCCTGGCGTCGTCGTCGGAGACGGTTTCCCATTTGCCGATCGCTTCGGGCGTGATCGCGACGAAGGCAATCTTGCGGTATTCGGGCGCGCGGAACTGGACCTTGTGATCCTCGAAATAGGCCGCGAGCGCCTCGGGCGAGGGCGTCTCGATCGTGCCGGCCTGGGCGGCGTCGAGCTTAACGTAGTCGATCGAGCGCTGTTCGTTCTGGAAGCGCGTCAGCGCCTCGATCATCGACTTTGACGGCTCGACCCCGGACGAGATGGTGCTGGCGATCTGCCGCCGCAGGCCGACGCGACGCTGCTCGGCGATGTAGCGGCCTTCCGTGAAGCCGAAGTTGCGGATCACCGACTGGAAGCGTTGCGCATCGAACTGGCCGTTGAGCCCCTTGAAGTTCGGATCGTTGTAGATCGTGCGCAGCACCTCTTCGTTGGACTGGTTGAGGCCCATGCGGCGCGCCTCCTCGTCCATCGCGGCTTCGGCCAGGGTCTGTTGCAGCACCTGCCGGTCAAGCCCGAAGGCCCGCGCCTGGTCGGGGCTCAGGGGTTTGCCGAACTGGCGACCGAGCTGCTGCAGGCGGTCGGTGTAGATCTGGCGGAACTGCTCAGCCGAAATCTCGGTGCTGCCGATCTTGGCCAGCGTCGACTGGCCAAAGCCCTTGAAGATGTCGGCAATGCCCCAAACACCGAAACTGACGATCAAAACGCCCATCACCACGGCCATAATCGTCTTGCCGAGCCAGTTTGATGAGGCTTTCCGCATTCCTCGAAGCATGGGTCCAACTTGTTTTACAGGAGGGGAACCGGGTCGTGCCCAAGGCGGAAACTGAAGTCCCGCAGCAGGGCGTCACCGAATTGAAAAGCCATCATAAAGTGGTGGCGGTTCGCCCGCAACCTGGGGCCGCGGACGGATTGAAGCGGTTAATAGTCGCCCGGCCAATGCAGGGCCGGTCTCTGGAAGTCAAGGCTCACCTCTGCTAGCGCATGGAGCACGCTTGATCGATGGGAATCCTGACATGACCGACGCTATTCGGCCACTGATTGCCGGCAATTGGAAGATGAACGGCCTGAAATCCGCCATGGCCGAGTTCGAGGCGATGCTGGCGGGGGCTGCCGCCGTGGCCGGGAAGGCCGATCTGCTGGTCTGCCCGCCGGCGACGCTGATCGGGGCCTTTGCCGACAAGGCGCGCGGCAGCAAGGTCGCGGTCGGAGCCCAGGATTGCCATCCCAAGGCATCGGGCGCCCACACTGGCGACCTGTCTGCGGAGATGTTCGCCGATCTGGGGGCGGCTGCCATCATTGTCGGCCATTCCGAGCGCCGTGCCGACCATGGCGAAACCGATGCCTTGGTCCGGCAGAAGGCGGAGGCGGTCTGGCGGGCAGGCCTGACGGCGATCGTCTGCATCGGCGAAACGCGCGAGCAGCGCGATGCCGGCAAGACCCTCGATCTCTGCGGCAGCCAGCTCAAGGGCTCGCTGCCCGACGGCTCGACCGCGGCCAATCTGGTGGTGGCCTATGAGCCGGTCTGGGCGATCGGCACGGGTCTCACCCCGACCGCGAAAGATGTCGAGGATGTTCATCGGTTTATCCGGGGTGTGCTCACCGATCGCTTCAACGGGGAGGGCGCCAAGATGCGCATTCTCTATGGCGGATCGGTCAAGCCGTCGAACGCAGCCGAGCTGATGGGCGTCGCCAATGTCAACGGCGCGCTGGTCGGCGGCGCCAGCCTGAAGGCCGTCGACTTCCTGGCAATCGCGGCGGGCTGTTAGGCAGCCGCGCCGATTCGTTTCCAGTAGATCATCGTGCCGGTAAGGCCGCCATGCGGCTTCAGCGCGTAGTCCGGGATGATCCCTGAGAGCTGGAAACCAAGCCTTTCATAAAGCGGGGCGGCGCCGTCGTCGACGGCGGTGTCGAGCACCAGCAGCGTGCGCCCGTGGTCGATCGCGAGCCGCTCGGCCGCCTGCATCAGCGCGGTCGCCACGCCGCGCTTGCGGTACGCGATGCGTGTCATCATCTTGGCGATCTCGGCACGATGCGGCTGGTTCGGCGGCAGCTTCAACAGCAGCGTCACGGTGCCGATCAGATCATCGCCGTCGAACGCGCCGAGCACGACGCGGTCGCCGCGCGCGGCCGCACCGAGTGAGCCCTGCCAGAACGCATGGGCGTCATCCAGCGGCAGCGGATGCATGAAGCTGACCGAGCCGCCGCTGGCGACGGTCTCGACCAGCAATTCGCCGAGCGCGTTACGGATCTGCGGCAGGTCTTGCAGCGGCTTGATCACAAAAGAGGGCATACATCAGCTCCGGGCCAGTGCGACGACATAGGTGCAGGCGGCATTGGTTTCGTTGGCAAAGGTGGTCTCCGCGGGCGGACCGAAGCCAAGGCAATCGCCGGCCGCAAGCGCATGGCGCGTGCCGCCTTCGGTGATGACGAGGCTGCCGCTCAAGACCCAGACCAATTGGCGGATATGGGCGTAGGACGACGCGGGCAGGGTCACGCGCTGCTTCGGGGGCAGTTCGACCCGCACCAGTTCGACCGGATGGTCGGGACGGCTGAACACCTGCTTGCGCAGATACCCTGTCTGGGGATCGCGCCAGAGCGGCTGCTGCGTGGCCCGTGACAGCCGCTCGCCCTGACCTTCGGCGCGCAGCATCAGCCCGGCCAAGGTGAGGTCGAAGGCAGAGGCGAGCCGCACCAGCACGACCGCGGTGGGGCTGACCTCGGCGCGCTCGATCTTGCTGATCGTGGCCTTGGAGACGCCGGAATGTTCGGCGAGATCAGCCAATGACCAGCCCCTGCCGTCGCGTTCCAGCCTGATTCGCTGCGCCAGCCGTTGGCTGAGGTCGTCTACTAAAGCATCCATTTGTCAATTATAATAGAAATCGACGCCCAAGATCAAGGTGTGGATGGTCAGCAGCCGGAGCTGCTTGCCATCGTCAACACTGCGACTATCTCGGGGGTGACAACGCCCGGTCCAATCGTGTAACAGGGCGCGACTTCACGAAACCCGCAAAGCCGATAGCGCCGTTTGTCTGGCCGCTTGGCGGCTTGTGACGGAAGGCTTGCGATGCAGACTGTCGTTATTGTTATTCATCTCATGATCGTCACCGTTCTGATCGGCTCCGTGCTGCTGCAGAAGTCCGAAGGCGGTGGCCTCGGCATGGGTGGCGGCGCCGGCTTCATGTCGAGCCGCGGCACCGCGAACCTGTTGACGCGGACGACCGCCGTGCTGGCGGCAGGCTTCTTCGTGACCAGCCTGTTCCTGTCCTGGTACGCGGGCTACAATCGTCAGCCGAGCTCGATCATCGGCACCGGTGCGCCGGCGCAGTCGCAGCCAGCCGGACCGTCTGCTCCGATCAGTGCGCCGACCTCGGGCGGCATCCTCGATTCGCTGAAGAAGTCCGACGAACAGCAGCCTCCGCAGGCCCCTGGCGGCCCGCAGGCGCCGCGGTCGCAATAAAGCAGGGTGGCCATGCAGGACGCACCTCTCGCATCCTGCATCAGAAACCCCCATTACTTCTCTGAAATCGCTCTCAATTTAACGTCACCCACAGCCCGGCAGATTGCTTGCCGGGGGATCGCGATTCGTTTTGCGAATCGCGGCAGTCGGATTAAAGGTTAAGCCCCATGGCGCGGTATATCTTCATCACCGGCGGCGTGGTTTCTTCGCTCGGAAAGGGTCTGGCATCGGCGGCACTTGGCGCGCTGCTGCAGGCTCGCGGGTACAAGGTCCGCCTCCGCAAGCTCGACCCCTATCTCAACCTCGATCCCGGAACGATGTCGCCGTATCAGCACGGCGAAGTGTTCGTGACCGACGATGGCGCCGAGACCGATCTCGATCTCGGCCACTACGAGCGTTTCACCGGGCGGCCGGCCACCAAGGCCGACAACATCACGACCGGGCGCATCTACCAGGACATCATCACCAAGGAACGCCGCGGCGACTATCTCGGCGCCACCATCCAGGTGGTCCCGCATGTCACCAACGCGATCAAGGAGTTCGTGCTGTCGGGCAATGACGAGTACGACTTCGTGCTGGTGGAGATCGGCGGCACTGTCGGCGACATCGAGGGCTTGCCGTTCTTCGAGGCGATTCGCCAACTCCAGACCGAATTGCCGCGCGACCACGCAGTCTACATTCATCTGACGCTTTTGCCGTACATTCCAAGTGCCGGAGAACTCAAGACAAAGCCGACCCAGCATTCGGTCAAGGAGCTGCGCTCGATCGGCATCCAGCCGGACATCCTGCTGTGCCGCAGCGACCGCGAAATCCCCAAGGAGGAGCGCCGCAAGCTCGGCCTGTTCTGCAACGTGCGCGAAAGCGCCGTGATCGAGGCGCGCGACGTCGACAACATCTACGCCGTCCCGGAGGCCTATCATGCCGCAGGGCTCGACGACGAGGTGCTGGCCGCATTCGGCATCACCGCAAAAATCCCGCCGGCGCTGCAGAGCTGGAACGTCATCAACGAGCGCGTCCGCAATCCGGAAGGCGCGGTGACGATCGCGATCGTCGGCAAATACACTGGCATGAAGGACGCCTACAAATCGCTGATCGAGGCGCTGTCGCATGGCGGCATCGCCAACAAGGTGAAGGTCAATCTCGACTGGATCGAGAGCGAGGTGTTCGAGAACGAGGACCCGGCGCCGTTCCTGGAGCACGTCAACGGCATCCTGGTGCCCGGCGGCTTCGGCCAGCGCGGCGCCGAGGGCAAGATCCGTGCGGCGCAGTTCGCGCGCGAGCGCGACGTGCCGTATTTCGGCATCTGCTTCGGCATGCAGATGGCTGTCATCGAGGCGGCGCGCAATCTGGTCGGCATCGAGGACGCCAACTCGACCGAGTTCGGCCCGACCAAGGAGCCGCTGGTCGGCCTGATGACGGAATGGCTACGCGGCAACGAGCTGGAGAAGCGTTCCAAGGCCGGCGATCTCGGCGGCACCATGCGGCTCGGCGCCTATCCGGCGGCCCTGACCCGCGGCAGCCGCGTCTCGCAGGTCTATGGTGGCGCGACCGAGATTTCCGAGCGGCACCGCCATCGCTACGAGGTCAACACCGCCTACAAGGACCGGCTCGAACAGCACGGCCTGCGCTTCTCAGGGCTCTCGCCCGACGGGGTGCTGCCGGAGATCGTCGAGTATGAGGACCATCCCTGGTTCATCGGCGTCCAGTTCCATCCCGAGCTGAAGTCGCGGCCGTTCGAGCCGCACCCGCTGTTCGCCTCGTTCATTCAGGCTGCCGTGGTGCAGTCGCGGCTGGTGTAGCGGCTCTGGTCCGCGCCTTGGCCTGCGCAAGGTGCCGGAGGCGAAAGACGCCGAACCGATAATTCGGAATATCGGCGTCGACTTTGAGCTCGGTGAACGCCGTGTGGTCGCGCAGCACATCGACGATGTTGTTGATGGCGATCACGGTCAGCCCTGCCGCCCCCGACACGACCAGCTTGCGCACGAATTGCCGGGCGAGGTCGGGGAAGAAGGGATTGTTCAGAAACAAATAGCTGACGTCCTGATAGCTCGCCGCGAGTGCGTCGCCGTGGACGACATCGACATCGGTGAGGCCGAGCTGGCGTTGCGTTCGCAGCATCGCGGCGCAACGTTGCGGGACAATCTCGATCGCGCGAACGCGGCAGTCGGTGACGCAGGCGAGGTAGAACACCACGTGGCCGTAGCCCGCGCCGGCATCGCAGAATAACTTGCCGGGCTCAGGTGCGACACAGCGGACGATTTCGCGGATTTCGCGAAACGAGGTGCCGGCAAACGAAAAATTCTGGTTTCCAAAGCGACGCAGCAGGCTGGTGAGCCCGCCCGGCTGTTGCCCCGCGCGCGCAATTCTCAGCGCGCGCTCGATCGCTGCCTCGGAGAGTTCCTCGGTTCCCTCGTGAAAGGCTCGCACGATTCCGGGAAGGTGATGGGTCATCCGCGTTCGCTGGACACTCTTCTCAACTTATGCAATCATACGATAATTATACAACCTGTAAATGTTTGGAGGAATTGCCATGATCATTGTTGCCTATGGTACCGCCATCAATCAGGCGCTGAAGAATCCGCGGACCAAGCTTGAGGACCTCAAGGTTCTCCGCGACCACGCGCACGCGCTGCTGCAGTCGCAGGGCGATCTCAAGGGCTCGCTGCGGACGCTGGAAAAAGAGATCAAGGGGCGCGAGCGCGACCTCAAGGCGAAGGCCAAGAAAAAGAAGTAGCGCGCGAGAATGCGCGATCCGAACGGCGTCGCCGCCGAGCCAGCCGAAAGGCCGGCCCCGCACTCGCTTCGCGTGCGATCCGCGCGCGATCGGAAGACCCATGTTCCGGTCCATGTGGTCTGGGAAATCACGCTCGCCTGCAATCTCAAATGCGGACATTGCGGTTCGCGCGCCGGAAAGCGGCGCGCGAACGAGCTTTCGACGGCCGAATGCCTCGACGTCGTCAGGCAACTCGCCGCGGCGGGAACGCGCGAAATCACATTGATCGGTGGCGAAGCCTATCTGCGCAAGGACTGGCTGGAGATCGCAGCCGAAATTGCAAGGCTCGGCCTGCATTGCGGATTGCAGACCGGAGCGCGCGGGCTGACCCGGGAACGCATCGCTGCCGCCTACGCAGCGGGAGTCCGTGCGATCGGCATTTCGGTCGACGGGCTTCGCGACCTGCATGACGAGCTGCGGGGCGTGAAGGGCAGTCACGACCAGGCGATCCAGGCGATCAAATGGGTCAGCGAGGTCGGCATCGAGCCCGGCGTCAACAGCCAGATCAATCTCCGTTCGATGCCGGAACTGGACGGCATCTTCGACGAGATCGTCGCCGCCGGTGCGAAATACTGGCAGGTCCAGCTCACGGTCGCGATGGGCAACGCGGTCGACAACAGCCAGATCCTGCTGCAGCCGCATCAGATCGTCGACGTCGTCGACAAGCTCGCCGAGCTCTATCATCGGGGCCGCGACGTCGGTCTCCGCCTGCTGCCCGGCAACAGCATCGGGTATTTCGGACGGCACGAAGCCTACTGGCGGTCGCTGACCGACGATGTCACCCATTGGGGCGGCTGCACGGCCGGCGAGACGACGTTGGGGCTGGAGGCCGACGGCACCATCAAGAGCTGTCCTTCGCTGCCAAAATCGCATTTCGCGGGCGGCGAGACGCGGACCAGCACGATCGAGGAAGCCCTCAAGGCGCTGGAGTCGCGGAACGTCAGGCGCGATGGCAATCGCGGCCGAAGCTTCTGCGGTTCCTGCTACTACTGGAATGTGTGCCGGGGTGGCTGCACCTGGGTGTCGCACGTCCTCGAAGGGCGCCGCGGCGACAATCCCTATTGCTATTACCGCGCGACCACGCTGGCGCGGCGCGGGTTGCGCGAGACAATCGTGAAGGTCGCGGACGCGCCGGACGAACCATTCGCGGTCGGCCGTTTCGAAGTCAGGCTGGAGCATGAGGACGGGTCGCGCGCGCCGCGCTCGCTCGGCCTGGACGACAAGCCGCGCAAGCGGGGGCGGCTGGGCCTGTGCCAATCGTGCTACGAGTACATGTCGCTCGGCGAACGCCATTGCCCGCATTGCGGCGAGGTGAATCGGCCCAAATTCGTGGCGGACGCGAAGCTCGAGCTCGACGTCCAGATCGCGCTCGACGAGATCGAGCGCCATGGCCGCAGGATTCTCGAACTTGCCGCCGCGGCAGGTCAGGACACGCCGGCGCCCGAATAAGGCTCAAAGGCCATGTCAGGCGGGGACGGCACTCCGCGGTCGCGTCTCGACCGCCTGATCTCCGATCCGGTCCGGAGGCTGTGACGCTGCGTTCCACCCGACCAGCCGCGATTGCGGCCGCCGCGTCAGCCGGTAGACCGCGGCCGGCGGCATGTTGAGGATCGCGCGATCGACCAGCGTGGCGCGCAGGCCGAGCCGGTCGAGGATCGGCCGCCGCACCGGGCAGCGCATGCCGTAGGTGAACTGATAGAACGCCCCGCCGGGCCTGAGATAGCTAAACGCGCCGCCGACGATCGAGATCACCTTGCGCGGCGACATGTTGAGCAGCGGCAGCCCGCTGACGACGGCGCCGACCGGCGCGCCCTCGAACAGCCGTTCCGATGCCAGGCGGCCTGCGTCCATCCAGAGCACGCGCGCGCCGGGAAAGCGGAGCTGCAACAGCCGCATGAAATCGGAGCCGTACTCGACCAGCGTGAGATCCTGCTGGCGTAGCCCGCGCTTCAGCAATTGATAGGTGAACGCGCCCGTTCCCGGACCGAGCTCGAGGACCGGTCCGGTGTTGGCCGTGATGTCTCGCGTGATCAATTCGGCGAGGGCTGCGCCCGAGGGTGCGATCGCACCGACGCGGCCAGGTGCCGCCATCCAGGCGGTGAAGAAGGAGAGGAAGTCGTGTGACATTGGCATTCCCGGCAAAGAGTTTGATCGCGCCCCGACTCTGAGGCGTGATCCCTTTTGCAGGGTCAGCATTGCGACAGCATTGCGTGGTTGCTGACGGAATCAATCGACAAGCGGAGCAGGGGGCAGCGTCAATCGAAAGCACGCACCGCCGTTCGGCCCGTCGAGAACAGCGACATGACCGCCATGCAGCCGCGCGATCTCGCGCACCATGTTGAGTCCGAGACCGGCGCCGCGATCGAGCGGCGCCAGCCGGTAGAACGGATCGAAGATCAGCGCACGCTGGTCGGGCGGAATGCCGTCGCCTTCGTCAGTGACGTCAATCGTCGCGGCCCGGCCAACATGGATCGTGATCGTGCCGCGTCGGCCGCCGTGCTGGATCGCGTTCTGCACCAGATTGGTCAGCGCGCGCTCGAGCGCGACGCGGTCGCCTGATGTCTCGACGCGTTCGGTCACGGTCTCCAGCGACAACTCATAGCCGGCGGCGATTGCAAGCGGCGCGAGGTCCGCCGCGACGCTGCGTGCGATCGCAATGAGGTCGACGCGGGTAAACGGATTGCGGCACTGGTCGACGCGCTGGATGTCGAGCAATTGCTCGGCCAGTGTCGCGAGCCGGGCGGAGTCCTCGAGCAGCCGCGTCTTCTCCGGCCCGTCGGCCAACGATTCCAGCCGCGTGTTGAGGATCGCGATCGGTGTGCGCAATTCGTGCGCCGCGTCGGCGACGAAGCGCTGATGGCGCGAATAGCCGTCATCGAGCCGCTTCAGCGCATCGTTGATGGCGGCAACCAGCGGCGCGACCTCACGGGGAAGGTGGTCGGCGGACAGCCGGCTGCCGCGCTGGCGGAAATCGATCGCGCGGGCCTGGTCCGCGGTCGTATCGAGCCCGGCGAAGGCGCGCCGCACCACCATCGGCGTCGCCACCAGCGTCGCGGCGGCCATCAGCAGCAGGCCGGGCAGGGCGATAGCGAGTAACGTCAGCGAGGTCCCGAACAATGCCTTGGCGCCGGACATTCGTCCCTGCGTGGCCGTCATGATCTGCAAATTGCCGGCATCGGTGTTGACGCGCTTCATCCGCACCGGCGGCTTGCGTGGATCGTCCTCGAACATCTGCCAGCCGAGCCGGGCTTGGCTGATGTGGTCGAGCGCGTCGCCGATCGCGGTGAATTCATCCGGCACCGCGCCTTCGGAGAGCGTGTGGCCCTGCCGGTCGCGCACCAGGAACCAGAGGTCGGGCGAGTCCTCCCGCAGTTGCTTCAGATCCGCGGTCGGACGCAGGAACAGGCTGCCCTGGGCGTCCCGCTCGAGCGCCCATTGCACGACGTCGATGACGCGATCCTCGTCGCGTTCGATGACCGGCAGGCCAGAACTCCACACCGCGCCGATCACGAGCGCGGCCAGCGCGACCAGGAGTCCGGCCTGCAGCGAAATCAGCCGCCAGCTCAGCCGCGATCGCAGGCAATACGGTTCGGCGTGCGCGCTCATTGGACCTGCTTCAGCAGATAGCCGACGCCGCGGATGCTGTGGATCTCGACGCCGGCCTCGGCCTCGGCAAGCTTGCGCCGCAGACGCGAGACGTGGGTGTCAAGCGCGTTCGACTGGATCTCGTCGTCGAAATTGTAGACCGCCTCTTCCAGCGCCGAGCGCAGCACGGTGCGGCCCATGCGCCGCAGCAACGCTTCCAGCACCAATAGCTCGCGGCGTGGCAGGTCGAGCGGGCGGCCGTCGACGCTCACCTCGCGATGGCTGCAATCGAAGGCGAGGCGGCCGGCCTTGATGCTCTCGAGCTGCAGGCCGGCGGGACGCCGCAGCACCGCGCGCAGCCGCGCCAACAGCTCTTCCACGGCGAAGGGCTTTGCCAGATAATCGTCCGCGCCGCTGTCGAGGCCGGCGACACGATCCGCAAGCTCGCCGCGCGCCGTCAGCACGATGATCGGCACGCCTTCGGCCCGGGCCCGCAGCTTCGGGATCAATGTGAGCCCGTCGCCATCGGGGAGCTGGCGGTCGAGCAACACCGCGCCATGCACGTCCGCGGAGATCGCCTCTTCGGCCTCGGCAAGCGTCGGCACATGGTCGACCACCATGTCGTAACCCTTCAACGCCTGCGACAGCGCCGCCGCCATCTCGGCTTCGTCTTCAACCAGCAATATCCGCATGTCGTCAGATCCAGCTCCGGAAACGGTCCGTTCTAGGGCCAGTAACATTGCGGCAGCATTGCGGGATACCGTCCCGGCGGAGCGAGCAAGGCTGCCGCCGGGCGAGCAGGGGCGCCGCCGGGCGAGCAAGGGTGCCATGTTGCCGTCCCCTCAAGACAGTGCGGAACCCGCTCGCTATAACCGCCCCCGCACAACACTCAAGGGAGAACCACCAATGATCTACGAAAGCCGCGTCTATCGCTGCCTGCCGGGCCGGTTGCCGGCGCTGCTGAAGCGCTTCGAGACCATCACGCTGAAGCTTTGGGAAAAGCATGGCATCAAGCAGGCCGGCTTCTTCACGACGCTGGTCGGTGAATCCAACCAGGAGCTGACCTATCTGCTGGCCTGGGAATCGCTTGCCGATCGCGACAAAAAGTGGGCTGCGTTCGCGTCCGATCCGGAATGGATCACCGCGCGCGCCAAGACCGAGGAGGACGGCCAGATCGTTCTCAACATCGTCAACCAGCTGTTGGTGCCGACCGCGTTCTCATCGGTGAAGTGACGCGGCGCCAAGGCGCGATCAAGGCGCGATGACGATCCGAATCCGATCGCATCGCGCTACTCATTTGCGCAGCCTGCGGTCTGATCGCCTTCGCGGACCATCGGTTTGCCGTTGATGAAGACGCCGTGGCTGCCCGTGACAGTCTTGCCACCGCAATGCGTACGGTCCCCGACGACCGCAGCCGGCTTGCCGTTGATCAGGACGTTGGGCACGCCTTCGACGAGCGGACCGCCATTGCTGGTGGTGTCGCCGCTGCGTGCGGCCGGCTTGCCATCGACGATCACGCCGGAGGCGCCACCGGTGACGACGCCGGGTCGGCTGGCGTTCTGACCATGCGCCAGACCCGAAATCGCGGAAAAGGCAACAACAGCTCCGATCACTAGCGGTATGCGCATTGAGCCCTCCTGCCACCATTCCGGGGCAGCGTATAAGGGTGGTTATGGCATGAATGTGATGCCATAGAGACCCCACGGCGTCGGCGTACCCCGGTATTTCGCGAGATGGCTTGATCCATCACCAACGGGGTTGCATGGTCGCCGGCAAAAGGAAGCAGCATTTTGACCAGTCACGTTTCCGCGCAAGCCGCCGCACCCGTCGTTGCCGCCGGGTCGGTCAAATTTGGCAATGCGCTGCCGCTACAGATCATCGCAGGTCCCTGCCAGCTCGAGAGCCGCGCGCACGCGCTTGAAGTCGCCACCGCGCTGAAGGAGATCGCGGTCAGGCTCGGGATCGGGCTGGTCTACAAGACCTCATTCGACAAGGCCAACCGTACCAGCGGATCAGCCGCGCGCGGCATCGGCCTGGCGCAGGCGTTGCCGATTTTTGCCGAGATCCGCGCCTCGGTGGGGCTGCCGGTGCTGACCGACGTGCATGAGGCCAGCCAATGCGCCGAGGTGGCGCAGGCGGTCGACGTGCTGCAGATCCCGGCCTTCCTGTGCCGGCAGACCGATCTGCTGCTGGCGGCGGCTGCGACCGGCAAGGTCGTCAACGTCAAGAAGGGCCAGTTCCTGGCGCCGTGGGACATGGCCAATGTCGTCACAAAGATCACCAGTGCCGGCAACGCCAATGTGCTCGTCACCGAGCGCGGCGCGTCGTTCGGCTACAACACGCTGGTCTCGGACATGCGTGCGCTGCCGATCCTGGCGCGCACCACCGGCGCCCCCGTGATCTTCGACGCCACCCATTCGGTGCAGCAGCCGGGCGGCAAGGGGGCGTCGTCGGGCGGCGAGCGCGAATTCGTCCCCGTGCTGGCGCGCGCGGCGGTCGCGGTCGGCGTCGCCGGCGTGTTCATCGAAACCCATCCCGATCCCGATCGTGCGCCATCTGATGGCCCGAACATGGTGCCGCTGCGCGACTTCGAAGCCCTGGTCCGGCGGCTGATGGAATTCGACGCGCTCGCCAAGTCCGCGGCCTGACGGGGCGGATGCCGACGTGACCGCAAAGAGCGGCATGCCGCCGGTCCTCAACATCATCACGCTGGCGACGTTCGCGGCGAGCCTGTCGGTGCGTGCGCTCGATCCGGTGCTGCCGCATGTCGCGGAGGACTTTGGCATCAACATCGCGACCGCCGCGAGCTTTGCCGCGGTGTTCGCCTTTACCTTCGCGATCATCCAGCCGGCGATCGGCGCTGCCGCCGACCTGTTCGGCAAGGCACGGCTGATGACGATCTGCCTCGTGCTGCTCGGCGTCGCCAACATCCTCGGCGCGCTCTCGACCTCGTTCCCGATGCTGTTCGTGACCCGCATTCTCGCCGGCATCGGCTCGGGCGGCGTGTTTCCGGTGGCGCTGTCGCTGACCTCTGATCTGGTCGGACCCGACAAGCGGCAGCTTGCGATCGGCCGGACGCTGGCCGGCTCGATGACTGGCAACCTGCTCGGCGCCACGGCCTCGGGGCTGATCGGCGATCTGCTTGGCTGGCGCGGTGTGCTCGCGGTGCTCGGCGGCCTCGTGATCATCGTAGCACTTGCGGTGGCGGCTGGCTTTCGCGGCGCAGCGCTGGCGCATCCGCCGCGGACCAGTCTCACCGCGCTCCGGCACGGCTACCGCACCATCTTCACCAACCCCAATGCGCGGATCTGCTATTCGGCGGTCTTCATCGAGGGCTGCTGCGTGCTCGGGCTGTTTCCCTTCATCGCCGCGTTCCTGTTCGAACTCGGCGAAACCTCGCTGTCGATCGCCGGCATCGTCATCGCGGGCTTTGCCATCGGCGGGCTGTTCTACACGCTGACGGTGGCGCGCCTGCTGCCATGGCTCGGGATGCGCGGCATGATGATCGTCGGCGCCACGCTGGTCGGGATGCAACTCGGCGCGGTCGCGTTCGGCCTGACCTGGAAGCCGCAGATGCTGAGCCTGCTGGTGATGGGCTGGGGCTTCTACATGATCCACGGCTGCCTGCAGGTGTTCGCCAGCGAGCTATCCGTCGAAGCGCGCGCGACCGCGCTGTCGCTGCATTCGTTCTTCTTTTTCATGGGCCAGACCGTCGGCCCGATCGCCTTTGGGTTTGGCCTGCAGCATGTCGGCAAGTCGGCGACGCTGACGTGCGCGGCGGCCGTGATCATTGTGCTCGGCTTCGTCTGCGCCAAATTCCTCAAGCAGCGGCTGCCGGCCGATGCCGCCGCGCGGCCGGATGTGAAGCCTTAGGCGAATGGACGCGTTTTCTTCACGCGAACCGGTGTCCACTTCGCTCGAAAACGCTTTCTAGCCCCGCCCGCGGTACGGCGCGACGCCCTGGTCGGGGACCCAGAGGCCCTTCGGCAGCCGGCCGGTCTGGAAGAACACGTCGATCGGGATGCCGCCGCGCGGATACCAGTAGCCGCCGATGCGTAGCCATTTCGGCTTGATCTCGCCTGCGATACGTTTGCCGATCATCACGGTGCAGTCCTCGTGGAACGCACCATGGTTGCGGAAACTCGCGGCGTAGAGCTTCAGCGATTTGGATTCGAGCAGAAAGCGGCCCGGCACGTAGTCGATCACCAGATGCGCAAAATCCGGCTGTCCCGTCACCGGGCAGATCGAGGTGAATTCCGGAATCGCAAAACGCACCAGATAATCGGTCCCGGCTTGCGGATTGGGCACGCGATCAAGCGTCGCTTTCTCGGGGCTTTGCGGCCATTCGACCGCGCGGCCGAGCTGCAGGGGGCGTTTCATCGTTTCAGCGATCTCTCAGAGTCCGACGTGTCTCACCGGCTTGGGCCGTGGAGCGCGAATTATGACATTCGAAGCTGTCGTTCGCAAACCGGTCGCGAACGACAACTTTGGCTCTTACGCGATCGGGCTGTGAGAAACTAGTGAAAGAAGTTGTGGCTGGAGAGATCGCTCAGGTGTGCCGTCAGGTCGGTGTGATCGCCGAACTCGACGAAATTGCCCGGGTCGCCCCCGAACGCGTCATGCTGAAGTGCCGCGAGATGCTCGTTGGCGGGCGCCGAAGAGAAGTCGGTGAACGCGAGAGCATTTCCGGAATGGTCCACGCCACTGCCGGGCTGAAACACGAAGTGATCGCTGGCCGATCCTCCGACCGTCACGGAGGGCGACGGAGCCGCGGTTTGAGGAGCGGGGCTGGAATTGAAATTGAAGCTGTCCGCCTGCTGCTGTCCGCCTGCGGGAGCGGCGCCACTCGCGGTCGTCTTGGGCGGATCGATCACCATCGTGCCGCCGGTACCGTCGTTGGAGAGCGTGAATGTCGAAGCGGTATAGTTTCCCACCAGTGTAATTTTGGCGGTGTCATGCTGACTGTCACTGACGGTGAGGGTGCCACCGGCGGAATTGCCGCTATACGATTCAACCGTTCCGGCGCCGAACACGATATCCTTGAGATCGATCTGGTCTGAACTCGCCAAATTGCCGGTCCCGGTGAGACTGATGATCTCGCCGGTGAATGTCGTGGCGTGATCGAGGGTCAATTTTCCTGTTGTGCCACCAAATGTGATCGATACCGAGCTGGCAGCCGTGATCTCGAGCGTCGCACCGGAGTTGATGGTCGCGGCTGCGCCGATCACGCCGTCGCCATTGATATCCTGGTGGAAGCTCGTCTCCAGCGTTTCCAGCGCTGCGTTGCTGCCGGAGACGGAATTGAGCAGTTGGACGGTGTCATTGCCATTGGCGTCGGTGGCCCAGACCGTATACTCATCGGCTCCGGCGAGCTTCCAGGCCGCATCATATCCGGTTGAGGTTGCCTCAGCGCCGATCGGCGACCAGCCGGGAAACTCGCCGACCGTGATCGCCGACCCCTGGTACTTCAGCGTCGGTCCGGTGCCGCCGGCGACAGGATCGAGATCATAGACATTCGCGGACTGGACGAGACTCGTCGATCCGAACGACTCGATCGTCGTCGAGGGAATGCCGATCACACCATCGCCGTTGAGATCCTGATGGAAGGTCGTCTCCAGTGTTTCCAGCGCTGCGCTGCTGCCGGAGACGGAATTGAGCAATTGGACGGTGTCATTGCCATTGGCGTCGGTGGCCCAGACCGTATACTCATCGGCGCCGGCAAGCTTCCAGGCCACATCATATCCGGTTGAGGTTGCCTCAGCGCCGATCGGCGACCAGCCCCCGAACTCGCCGACCGTGATCGCTGATCCCTGGTATTTCAGCGTCGGTCCGGTGCCGCCGGCGACAGGATCGAGATCATAGACATTCGCGGACTGGACGAGACTCGTCGATCCCTGCGACTCGATCGTCGTCGAGGGAATGCCGATCACACCATCGCCATTGAGATCCTGATGGAAGGTCGTCTCCAGTGCTTCCAGCGCTGCGCTGCTGCCGGAGACGGAATTGAGCAATTGGACGGTATCGTTGCCGTTGGCGTCGGTGGCCCAGACCGTATACTCATCGGCGCCGGCGAGCTTCCAGGCCGCATCATACCCAGTTGACGTCGCTTCGGCGCCGATCGGCGACCAACCCGCGAACTCGCCGACCGTGATCGCCGATCCCTGGTACTTCAGCGTCGGTCCGGTGCCGCCGGCGACGGGATCGAGATCATAGACATTTCCAGCCTGGACCAGGCTGGTCGACCCAAGTGCTTCGATGACAGTCGGCACCGGATTGCCGACGAAGCCATGCTGCTGGAAGCTGGCATCGTCGTAATACCCGAAGATTTCGCCGTCGGAATTGACGCCCGTGATGTTGGTCTGGGTTGATCCGGGAACGTCGACCGTCGTGATGGTTCCGCCTTGGTCGGTGAAGCCGTGAACATGTGCTGATGCGTCGAGGTACCAACCGACGATTTCGCCGCTGTCGGTGATGGCGTTGATTTGAGTTTCGGTGGATCCGGCGATATCGAACTGCGTGACGACGCCGTTGCTGTCGATGAAGGCGTGCTGGTTGTTCGATAGGTCCTGGAAGTTTCCGACCACGGTGCCGTTGCCGCTGACGCCGACCACGCTGGTCGAGTATGCGTTGGGGGCGTTGATTGTCGTGGTGACGCTGCCGACCCTGGCAAAGCCGTGCGAGATATAGTTCGAGTCGCTATAGGTCCCGACGATCTCGCCCGCGGCGTTGATGGCGGCCACGGTCGTGGCGGCGGCCCCGGCAACTTGGACGACGGAATAGTTACCATTGTTGTCGATGAAGCCGGAAACTGCACTGGTGCCGGCAAAGTTTCCGTAAATCTCCCCTGATACGGTGATGCCGGTGACCGTCGTGCTGTTGGCGAGAAATATGTCGACGGTCGTGACGACGCCGTTGTTGTCGACGTAGCCATGCTCCTTGTTGAGGTAGGTGTAGTCGCCGAAGATTTCGCCGCCGGGCGTGACGCCGTTAACGTCTGTACTGGTGGAGCCGGGGGGATCGAAGGTGACCCCGTTGGGGGTTGCGGCGATAAAGCCGTGCCAATATGCGTCGTCGTCGCCGTCGACATAGCCGTAATAGCCGACGGCATCGCCGGCAGCATCGACGCCGGTCACGCCGATATAGGTATAAGTTCCCGCTGCGGCGGGGACATCGATCGACTCGAAGTTGAATGACGGCATTTCGCGGACCCGCATGTTGTGTGGTTTGCCTTGCGGCGGTCTGCTCGTCCGTCGCGGCGGGCCGTCGCCCCGGTTCGGATTCCGCGGATTAAATATCGGCCATGAAGATGGGCCTGCAGCGACCGGCATCGCGATCTGATGCAGCCAGCCGGCCGTGCGGTGTCGAAATAATGGGCTCCGAATTCGTCGCGCCCGCCGTCACCCGGCCTTTTCCGTTCCGATGCATTGCGGTAGAAGCACCGCCATCCGACCCCCTCCCTGTCAAAAGAGGTTCTCATGACTGCCATTATCGACATCATCGGCCGCGAAATCCTGGATAGCCGCGGCAATCCCACGGTCGAGGTCGATGTGGTGCTGGAGGATGGGTCGATCGGCCGTGCGGCGGTGCCGTCAGGCGCCTCGACCGGCGCGCATGAGGCGGTCGAACTGCGCGACGGCGACAAATCGCGCTATCTCGGCAAGGGCGTGCAGAAGGCGGTCGCGGCCGTCAACGGCGAGATATTCGAAGCGCTCAACGACTACTCCGTCGAGGACCAGGTCGCGATCGACCAGATCATGATCGATCTCGACGGCACACCGAACAAGAGCCGGCTCGGCGCCAACGCCATCCTCGGCGTCTCGCTGGCCTGCGCCAAGGCGGCCGCCGAATCGTTCGACATGCCGCTGTACCGTTACGTCGGCGGCACCTCGGCGCGGACGCTGCCGGTGCCGATGATGAACATCATCAATGGCGGCGTGCACGCCGACAATCCGATCGATTTCCAGGAATTCATGATCCTGCCGGTCGGCGCGACCAGCTTCGCCGAGGCGCTGCGCTGCGGCTCTGAAATCTTCCACACGCTGCGCGGCGAATTGAAGAAGGCCGGCCACAACACCAATGTCGGCGACGAGGGCGGTTTCGCGCCGAACCTGCCGTCGGCCGATGCTGCGCTCGAGTTCGTCATGACCGCGATCGGCAAGGCCGGCTACAAGGCGGGAGGCGACGTCATGCTCGGCCTCGACTGCGCGTCCACCGAATTCTTCAGGGAAGGCGCCTACGTCTATGGCGGTGAGAACAAGACGCGCTCGCGGTCAGAGCAGGTCAAGTACCTTGCCGATCTCGTCTCCCGCTATCCGATCGTCAGCATCGAGGACGGCATGTCCGAGGACGACATGGAGGGCTGGAAGGAGCTGACCGACGCGATCGGCAGCAAGTGCCAGCTGGTCGGCGACGATCTGTTCGTCACCAACGTCACCCGCCTTGCCGACGGCATCAAGAACGGCCGCGCCAATTCGATCCTGATCAAGGTCAACCAGATCGGCACGCTGACCGAAACGCTCGCAGCCGTCGAGCTCGCCCACAAATACGGCTACACCTCCGTGATGTCGCACCGCTCCGGCGAGACCGAAGATTCGACCATCGCCGACCTCGCCGTTGCCACCAATTGCGGGCAGATCAAGACCGGTTCGCTGTCGCGTTCCGACCGCACCGCCAAGTTCAACCAGCTGTTGCGCATCGAGCAGCAGCTCGGCGACCAGGCGAAGTATGCCGGCCGGTCGGCCTTGAAGGCGCTGGCGTAGGCCCTCAGAGATTCGGGCTCTGATTAAATCAGAGCCCGAATCTCTGGACTCTCGTTTTGACGCGTTTTCTTCACGCGAACCGACGTCCACTTCGCTCGAAAACGCTCTAGTTGGGGCTGGCGACGTAGAACGCGTCGCCGGCCGGGGGCGATAGCACGGGCTTCCAGCCGGTCAGCCTTTGCAACGCGTAGACATCGTAACGGAAGCCGCGCCACGTCAGGTCGGCTTCGCCGACGGTTTGCAGCACCGCGCCGGTGTTGTCCAAGAGCGCGCGCCGGCGATCGACCTTCGGGGCAACGTACAGCCCGACCGGGCCATCGAGGGCGGGGTCGCGAAATCCGATATAGCGGGTCCGTTCGTTGATCTGCGCGACCGGCACCTTGTCGTCCAGGTGCCATCGCAGCATCGAATACATCCGGTAGTCGGTGGTGACGAACCAGGTCGCGCCGGACGCGATGCGCTCGGCTTCGGCGGCGGCGACGACGCTGGCGAAGCCGGCTTCCTTGCCGATCGGATCGTCCTTTCCCAAATAATTGGCGGTTCCGACGACATAGTAGAGTCCGGCCGCGACGACGGTGGCCACGCCCGAGGCGATCGCGAAGATCATCACGTTCGGTGCTGACAGCGCCAGTCGCGAGCGGGACTCCGTGTGCCAGAGTTTCAGGTTGACCGTTGCGCAGATGAATCCAATCGGCCACGCGAACAACAGCCAGCTGTCGCCGACCCGGGCGTCGAGGCCATGCTCGAGGAAAAATCCGAACGGAACGATCATGGCTGTCGAGAGCAGGATCGGAACCGGGGCCCGTGTGCGATAGCCGCGGACGGCCATCATCACGGTTCCGATCAAGGTGATCGGCAGCAGCAAGATGCCGACCATCACGAATTGCAGACCGAGGAAATCGCCGAGGAAGCGCCCCGAAACGCCGTCCGCCTGCGGCGCGCGGTCGAGCTGGAACCGGAATGAAGCCCAGTCGTGGACCGCGTTCCAGTACAGCAGCGGCGAGATCACGATCAGGACGATAAGGGCAGAGGTCCAGAACCACGGGCTCGCGAGCTGTCGCCTGCGCCAGCTCGGGACGAGTGCAAAGGCGAGCACCGCCGGCAGCAGCAGGATGGCGGTGTATTTCGACATCAGCGCCAGGCCGCCGAACAGTCCGGCCGCCAGCCACCAGCGCAAATCGTTCGATTGCCACAGCCGCACCAGCGCCCAGATCATCGCAAGCTCGCAGGGGATCAGCGCGATATCTGGCGTGATCTTGGCCATCGTGAGCCCGTAGTCGAGCGAGGCCTCCGGCAGCAGCACGGCGAGGACGACGTAACGGCTGTCGTCCACCAGGCGGCGCACGATGTCGGCAGACAGCAGCTGCATGATCAGCATCGCGGCGAGGCCGCTGAATCGGACGCCGAAATTGGTGTCGCCGAACACGAATGTGGTGGCGCGAATACACCAGGCGATCAGCGGCGGGTGGTCGAGATAGGAGATCACGTTCTCCTTCGACCAGGTCCAATAATAGGCTTCGTCGACCCGCAGATCGACGATCGCAGCGAAGATCCCGCGCAGGACGGCGAGACCGCCGACAATCGCGATCAATGACACGAGGCGGGCCGCACGGGAATCCCGGCCGGGAAGCCCCAAGACAAGTGACGGCATGTGCAATTGTTGTTTCTAATGTCTGCGGGAATGCAGCTTTTCTTGAAACGGTCTTTTTTTGAAATCGCCGGATGGCTGGACATCATTGCCGAGCCGGCCCATATCGGCAAGGGCCTTGGGCGCTCCGGCAATCCCGCGGGCATGCAGTATGCACAGGGCAGTACAAGGGAAGTCGAGGGAGGACATGCGATGAGCGACGGCAAAAATGGGCTGCAGCTGCGATCGCTGCTCAAGAAGAGCGGCGAACTGGAGATATCGCTGGTCAACGTCCCGACGCCTGAGCCCGGCCCCGATGAGGTCGTGGTCCGCGTCGGAGGGGCGCCGATCAATCCGTCCGACCTCGGCTTGCTGATTGGTCCGGCCGACATGTCGACGGCGAAAGTCTCCGGTTCCAGGGAGTTACCGGTCATCACCGCCCGGGTTCCAGAGGCGGCGATGGGCGCCATGGCCGCGCGGCTCGATGAATCCATGCCCGTTGGCAATGAGGGCGCCGGCGTCGTGATCAGGACCGGGTCCTCGGAGGCCGCCAAGGCGCTGCTGGGCCGGACGGTCGCGATGATCGGCGGTGCGATGTATGCGCAATATCGCACGCTGCGGGTCAATGAATGCCTGCCACTGCCTGAAGGCACCACGGCGGCGGAGGGGGCGTCCTGCTTCGTCAACCCCCTGACCGCGCTCGGCATGACCGAGACGATGCGGCGCGAAGGTCACAAGGCGCTGGCGCATACGGCGGCGGCATCCAATCTTGGCCAGATGCTCAACAGGATCTGCCTCAAGGACGGCATTGGTCTCGTCAATATCGTGCGCAACAAGGAGCAGGCCGGGATCCTGCACCAGATCGGCGCCAAACATGTCGTCGATTCCAGCGCGCCCGGCTTCATGGATGATCTCACCAATGCGCTGGTCGAGACCGGTGCCACCATCGCCTTCGATGCGATCGGTGGCGGCAAGCTCGCGGGCCAGATACTGGTGGCGATGGAGACCGCCATCAACAAATCAGCCAAGGCCTACAGCCGCTACGGCTCGAACGTGCACAAGCAGGTCTATGTCTATGGCGGCCTCGACACGAGGGAGATCGAGTTGCCGCGCGGCTTCGGCATGGCCTGGGGCATCGGCGGCTGGCTGCTGTTTCCGTTCCTGATGAAGATCGGTCCGGAGGCGGGCAACAAGCTGCGCCAGCGCGTGGTGGCGGAGCTGAAGACCACCTTCGCCAGCCACTACACCAGGGTGGTGTCGCTGCAGGAGGCGTTGCGACCAGACAACATCGCGGTCTACGGCAAGCGCGCGACCGGCGAGAAATTCCTGATAGATCCGAACAAGGCAGGGTAAGGGCGAACATCCGCCGGTCTGAACCGGCGTCCGCTCTGGCAAGACGCTCCCGCCGCCGATGGCGGCGGGACACCACCATTGAGCCGGACCATTGAACCGGGCGGCGAGGGTGAGGCGGACCAATCACTCGCGATCAAAAACCAGGCTCCTGGAACGCTTGTGACGCGCCAATGCGTGGCCGATCAAGACATTCATCAGCTCGGATTGAGGCAATCCGCTGGCCTCCCACAGCCGTGGGTACATGCTGATATCAGTGAAGCCGGGAAGGGTGTTGGCCTCGTTCACGAACGCCTGCTCGCCGTGGACGAAGAAGTCGATGCGCGCCATCCCTTCGCAACCGAGCACGCGGAACGTCTTGATGGCCAGCTCCTTGATCTGATCGGCAAGGGCAGGCGGCACCTTGGCAGGCACCTGAAGCAGGGCGCCATCCGCATCAAGATACTTCGCGTCGTAAGAATAGAAGCCGTGCTTGTCGGACGGAACGATCTCTCCGAGCTGCGACGCGCGGATGCGCCCATCGCAGTCTTCGAGCACGGCGCACTCGACTTCGCTGATCGGCCCGACGCATCGCTCGATCAATATCTTGGTGTCGAAGCGAAACGCCAATCTGCAAGCTGTTTCGAACTCTTCAGCGGTTCGCGCCTTCGATACGCCAACCGATGAGCCCATATTGGCCGGCTTGACGAAGACCTCCGGCGATCCGACGGCGCTGACCGCATCGTCATAGGTGATTGGCGCCGCGGCCGACATTGCGACGTAGGGGACGAGAGGCAATCCCGCATCGCGCATCAGCCGCTTGGCGACGTCCTTGTCCATCGCGGCGGCCGATCCCATCACGCGCGAGCCGATATAGGCCACATCGGACAGTTCAAGCGCACCCTGGACCGTACCATCCTCGCCATTCGGGCCATGCAGCACCGGGAAGACGACATCAAACGCGGGCAATTCCCTGATGTCAGCAGCGCGGGTTTCCAGAACCAGTGCGCGGCCTTGGCCTCCCGGCAGCAGCGCCAGTTGCGGCCCATCGGCTGGAATGGTCAGCGCGCCGGCACCGGTGCCGACACCGTTCCCTGTGTCGGCAACCATCCAGCGGCCGTCCCGGGTGATGCCGATCAGCGTGGCGTCGTATTTGTCAGGGTCGAGGGAACGAAGCACGTTTGCCGCGGACGCCCTCGATACGTCATGCTCGGCAGAACGCCCGCCGAACAGGATTGCAACCCGTGTCTTGCGCTCCGTCATGGTCTTGCTTCCCGTGAGGTGCCCGCATGATGCAAGGAATCTGCGTGCAATATAGCGAAACGAACATGTCGACAATTGGCCTTAGACTTGAATTGGCCTTAGACTTGACGGGGCGCTCAGTCGTTCGTCCGGCTTGCCTTCTCTCGACATCGGGAGAACATTCCCGCCGCCGTGGCGACGGGAGTGCCGCCGGGCCAACGGGGAGGATTCCATGAGCTTAAGTCGCCGCGATCTCTTGGCCGGCGCCGCTGTTGCCGGTGCCGCCGCAACGCTTTCACCACTGATGTCGACCGCGGATGCCGCGGCGCCTACCGCAGGTGCCCAGGCGCCCGGCTTCTATCGCTACAAGGTCGGTGCTTACGAATGCACCTCGATCAATGACGGGGCCAACACGTTCCCGATGCCGGATGGCTTTGTGAAGAACCTGCCGAAGGAGCAGGCGCTTGCCGCCGCCGAAGCCGCCTACATGCCCAAGGGCATGGTCACGGTCCCGTTCAATCCGCAGCTCATCAACACCGGCAGCAAGCTGATCCTGATCGATACCGGCAACGGGGTTGCGAACCTCGAACCGAGCAAGGGCGCCGTCGGCCGCACGTTGCAGAACCTCGCCGCCGCCGGCGTCGATGCCAAGGCGATCGACATTGTGCTGCTGTCGCATCTGCATCCCGATCATACCAACGGCATCCGCGCGGCCGATGGCTCGATCGCGTTTCCCAATGCCGAGATCATGGTGCCGGCCAAGGATTGGGAGTTCTGGACCAGCGACGAGAACGCGGCCAAGGCCCAGTCGAACCCGATGATGAAGAACTACTTCGCCAATGTGAAGAAGACCTTTGCCGGCATCGAGACCAAGGTGACGCGCTATGACTGGGGCAAGGAAGTGGCACCCGGCATCACCTCGATCTCGACACCCGGGCACACGCCGGGACATTCGTCCTTTGCCGTCGCGTCAGGAAATTCCAAGGTGCTGATCCAGTCCGATGTCACCAATATTCCGGAGTTCTTCCTGCGCAATCCGGACTGGCATGTCCTGTTCGACGTCGATCCGGCGGTGGCACAAGAGACGCGCCACAAATTCTACGACATGGCGGCCGCAGAGAAGGCGACCGTGGTCGGCTTCCACTTCACCTTCCCCTCGATCGGCCATGTCGAGAAGGACGGCTCGAAGTATCGTCTGATCCCGTCGGCCTGGAATCCGACGATTTGACGCGCGGGTCGATCGGGCCGCCCGGCAGCCCGATCGAGCGGTCAAGGGAATATCCGCGAACGCTGGGTTTCCGGAACTGGACGGTCCATGCACTTGCATCTTTATCGGTGCACCGGTAGGTGAGGGCAGCCAGTTTAGCTTCACCAGCAAACCCCGCGAGGAAAATTGCTATGGCCTATAACATCGTCACCATTGTCGGCAGCCTCCGCAAGGAGAGCTTCTCGCTCAAGATCGCCAATGCGCTGGCCAAGCTTGCGCCGGCGTCGCTGAAGCTCGACGTCACGACGCTCAACGGGATTTCCTTCTTCAACCAGGATCTCGAGGCGGCCCCGCCGGCGGACTGGCTGGCGTTCCGCGAGAAGCTGCAGAAGTCGAATGGCGTGCTGTTCGTGACCCCCGAATACAACCGCTCGATCCCGGGCGTGCTGAAGAACGCCATCGACGTTGGCTCGCGGCCTTATGGCAAGAGCTCGTTCCTCGGAAAGCCGACCGGCATTATCTCCAACTCGCCGGGCCCGCTCGGCGGCGTCAGCGCCGCAAAACACCTGCAGAACATCCTGCCGGGCATCTCTGGCCCGATCCTTGGCCAACCGGAAACCTACCTCAACGGCTGCGGCGACGGCTTCGACGACAAGGGCGAGTTGACCAAGGAGTCGCTCAAGGCCGTGTTGGTGCAGTATCTCGACGCCTTCGCCGCCTTTATCGAAAAGCAGAACCGCTAAATCAATTTTAGCTTTCCATTAACTCCATGGCCGCATGCTCGCGGCCATGGTTTCCCGCACCCGTCTCAAATCGATCCTGACCGGGCTCGCCCTCTATACGATGGCGGCGATGATGGTCGGCTATTTCGGCGTCAATGCCTATACCGGCAAATACGGCCTCAACGCGCGACAGGAGCTCGATCAGGAGATCATCGCGCTGACCTCGGAATTGGCACGGCTGAAGCAGGAGCGGGCCGAGGGCGAACAGCGGGTGTCGTTGTTGCGCTCGGATCGCGTCGATCCTGATATGCTGGATGAGCGCGCACGCTTCCAGCTCGACTACGTCAATCCGCGGGACCTGGTTCGGATCAACAAGGCGAACTGACGCGTTCTCAAATTTCAAAATTTGTCGCGTGTCATCACAATAATGTCGCGCCGCGTTGCAGTGCGGCATAGCAATATTCCATTCAGCGAACGCAATCCTTCCAAGGTGATTTGAGTTGGGTTAGAGAGGGTTCTCCGACTTCTCTCACCCGGAATTGCCATGGCCGCACCCAAGAAAAGCGTCGCAAAAGAATCAGGGCAGGAGAAGGCTGGCTCCCCGCCGGAATTCACCAGGGAACAGGAGTTCAAGGCGCTGCGCGACATGCTCCTGATCCGGCGCTTCGAGGAGAAGGCCGGCCAGCTCTACGGCATGGGTGCGATCGGCGGCTTCTGCCATCTTTATATCGGCCAGGAGGCGGTCGTCGTCGGCATGCAGATGGCCTTGAAGCCGGGCGATGAGGTCATAACCGGATACCGGGACCACGGCCACATGCTGGCCTGTGACATGGACCCCAAGGGCGTGATGGCCGAGCTCACCGGACGCCGCGGCGGCTACTCCAGGGGCAAGGGCGGCTCCATGCATATGTTCAGCAAGGAGAAGAACTTCTTCGGCGGCCACGGCATCGTCGGCGCCCAGGTGTCGCTCGGGACCGGCCTTGCTTTTGCCAACCGCTATCGTGGCAACGACGCCGTGAGCGTGACCTATTTCGGCGATGGCGCGGCCAACCAGGGCCAGGTCTATGAGAGCTTCAACATGGCGGAGTTGTGGAAGCTGCCGGTGATCTACGTCATCGAGAACAACCGTTACGCTATGGGCACCTCGGTATCGCGCGCCTCCGCCCAGCAGGATTTTTCCAAGCGCGGCGCCTCCTTCAACATCCCCGGCATGCAGGTCGATGGCATGGACGTCCGCGCCGTGAAGGCCGCCGGCGACGAGGCTGCGGCCTGGTGCCGCGCTGGCAAGGGGCCGATGATCCTGGAGATGCAGACCTATCGCTACCGCGGTCATTCGATGTCCGACCCGGCGAAGTACCGCACCCGCGAGGAGGTCGAGAAGGTCCGCCACGACCAGGATCCGATCGAGCAGGTCCGCAACCGTCTGCTGGAGCAGAAGGTGACCGAGCAGGAGCTGAAGGCGATCGACGCCGAAGTGCGCGAGATCGTCAACGCCGCGGCCGACTTCGCCCAGCACGATCCGGAGCCCGATCCGTCCGAGCTCTACACCGACATCTACCGCTGACCTCACCCCGCGCAGAAGAAATTTCAAGACCGATTTTCGGGAGCTGATATGCCCATTCAAGTGCTGATGCCTGCGCTGTCACCCACCATGGAGAAGGGCAACCTTTCCAAGTGGCTGAAAAAGGAAGGCGAGACCATCAAGTCCGGCGATGTAATCGCCGAGATCGAGACCGACAAGGCGACGATGGAGGTCGAGGCGACCGATGAGGGCACGCTCGGCAAGATACTGGTTCCGGAAGGCACCGCCGATGTCGCGGTGAATACCCCGATCGCGACCATCCTGGCCGACGGCGAAAGCGCCGCCGATCTCGACAAGGCGCCGGCCGCGCCGGCCAAAGCCGAAGCCGCTCCCGCCAAGGCCGAAGCACCGGCGCCCAAGCCCGAAGCCAAGTCCGACGCGCACGCGCCGGCTGCGCCCGCCGCGGTTGCCCCGCCGGATCCCGAAATCCCTGCGGGCACCGAGATGGTCACCCAGACTATCCGCGAAGCCTTGCGCGACGCGATGGCCGAGGAAATGCGGCGCGACCCCGACGTCTTCATCATGGGCGAGGAAGTCGCGGAATATCAGGGCGCCTACAAGATCACGCAGGGCCTGCTGCAGGAATTCGGCGAACGGCGGGTGATCGACACCCCGATCACCGAGCACGGCTTTGCCGGCATCGGCGTCGGCGCAGCGATGACGGGCCTGAAGCCGATCGTCGAGTTCATGACTTTCAACTTCGCCATGCAGGCGATCGACCAGATCATCAACTCCGCCGCCAAGACGCTGTACATGTCCGGTGGTCAGATGGGCTGCTCGATCGTGTTCCGCGGCCCCAACGGCGCCGCGGCGCGCGTCGGCGCCCAGCACAGCCAGGATTACGCCGCCTGGTATTCCCAGGTGCCGGGGCTGAAGGTGGTCGCGCCGTATTCGGCCGCCGACTACAAGGGGCTGCTGAAAGCCGCGATCCGCGATCCCAATCCGGTGATCTTCCTCGAGAACGAGATGCTGTACGGCCACACCGGTGAGGTGCCGAAGCTCGACGATTTCGTGGTGCCGATCGGCAAGGCGCGTGTGGCGCGATCCGGCAAGGACGTCACCATCATCTCGTGGTCGATGGGCATGTCCTATGCGCTGAAGGCCGCCGACGAGCTCGCCAAGGAAGGCATCGAGGCCGAGGTCATCGATCTCCGCACCATCCGCCCGATGGACACCGAGACCATCATCGCATCGGTCAAGAAGACCGGCCGTGCGGTGACGGTGGAGGAGGGCTGGCAGCAGAGCGGCGTCGGCGCCGAGGTCGCGTCGCGGATCATGGAGCACGCCTTCGATTATCTGGATGCACCGGTGGCGCGCGTGTCGGGCAAGGACGTCCCGATGCCCTACGCCGCCAATCTGGAAAAGCTCGCTTTGCCGTCCGTCGCCGAGGTGGTCGCTGCCGCCAAGGCCGTTTCCTATCGGTAACGTCATGGCCGGTCCCAAGGAGCAGCCGCTGCCGCCCGACGTGATGGCCCGCGATGACGCCATCGAGGTGCTGCGCGCCTTCGTCGTCGATGGCGGGTTGTCGATCGCGTTCCAGCGCGCTTTCGAGGAGCCGGACATGTGGGGGCTGCTGCTCGTCGACATCGCCCGCCACGCTGCACGTGCTTATTCGCGCGAGAGTGAATACACCGAGGACGAGGCGCTTGCGCGCATCGTCGAGATGTTTGAAGCCGAAATCGCCCGGCCGACCGACACGGGCAAAACCATGCCGCGGTCGCAACAAGGTCACTGACATGCCGATCAACATTCTCATGCCCGCGCTGTCGCCCACGATGGAGAAGGGCAACCTCGCCAAGTGGCTCAAGAAAGAGGGCGACAAGGTCAAGTCCGGCGACGTGATCGCCGAGATCGAGACCGACAAGGCGACGATGGAAGTCGAAGCCGTCGATGAAGGCACGATCGCAAAGATCCTGGTGCCTGAGGGCACCCAGGACGTGCCGGTCAACGACATCATCGCTGTCCTCGCCGGCGACGGCGAGGATGTGAAGGCGGCGAGCGCTGGAGCAGGCGCGGGTGCTGCGGCGGCGCCAAAGCCAGCCGAGGCACCGAAGCCCGCCGCTGCCGCGCCAGCGGCAGCTCCCGTAGCTGCGGCTGCGCCTGTGCCCAAACCGGCCACCGCGTCGGCGCCGCAGGCTGCCGCGGCTCCGGCCGCGCAGGCCAACGGCCACGCCCGTATCTTCTCGTCGCCGCTGGCGCGCCGTCTCGCCAAGGAAGCTGGCATCGACCTCGCCCGCATCACCGGCACCGGCCCGCACGGCCGCGTCATCGCGCACGACGTCGCGGAGGCCAAGTCCGGCAAGGGCCTGAAGGCGCCGGCGGCAGCACCCGCCGCAGCCGGGCCGAGCGTCGCACCGTCGCTGTCGGACAAGCAGATTTTGGCGCTGTTCGAGCCGGGCAGTTACGAGGTCGTGCCGCATGACGGCATGCGCCGCACCATCGCACAGCGCCTGACGGCGTCGGTGCAGACCATTCCGCACTTCTACCTGACCATCGACTGCGACATCGGCAAGCTGCTCGCCGCGCGCGAGGAGATCAACGCATCGGCGCCAAAGGACAAGGAAAAGAAGCCGCTCTACAAGATCTCGGTCAACGACTTCGTCATCAAGGCGATGGCGGTCGCGCTGCAGAGGATTCCGAACTGCAACGTCAGCTGGACCGAGGGCGGCATGCTCAAGCACAAGCATTCCGACGTCGGCGTCGCGGTGGCGATGCCGGGCGGCCTGATCACGCCGATCATCCGCAAGGCCGAGACCAAGACGCTGTCCACCATCTCCAGCGAGATGAAGGATTTTGCCGCCCGCGCGCGTGCCCGCAAGCTGAAGCCCGAGGAGTATCAGGGCGGCACCACGGCGGTGTCCAACCTCGGCATGTACGGCATCAACCACTTCACCGCCGTGATCAACCCGCCGCATGCCTCGATCCTCGCGGTCGGCACCTCGGAGGAGCGCCCGGTGGTGCGCGGCGGCAAGATCGAGATCGCGCAGATGATGAGCGTGACGTTGTCGTGCGATCACCGCGCGATCGACGGCGCGCTTGGCGCCGAGCTGATCGGGGCGTTCAAGCAGCTGATCGAGAATCCCGTGATGATGATGGTGTGATGAGCAGTGGCCATGTACGCGATCTCGGGTCCGTACATCCTGCTCGTTGCCGTCGTCATCGCCTCGTTGTTTGCCTTCAATCGTGACCTCGTATCCACGACCCAGTGCAGGATCATGATCATCGGCGCCGGCGCGCTGGCGCTGGTTTGGACTGCGATCCTGGGCGGAATTTGGCTGGAGTATAGATAATGGCCGACACATCCTTCGACGTCATCATCGTTGGCTCCGGGCCCGGCGGCTATGTCACCGCGATCCGCGCCGCCCAGCTCGGCTTCAAGACCGCGATCGTCGAGAAATCCTATCTCGGCGGCATCTGCCTGAACTGGGGCTGCATCCCGACCAAGGCGCTCTTACGCTCGGCGGAAATCTACCACTACATGCAGCACGCCAAGGATTACGGGCTGTCGGCGGACAACGTCTCGTTCGATCCGAAAGCCGTGGTGCAGCGCTCGCGCGGGGTCTCGAAGCGCCTCAATGACGGCGTCGGCTTCCTGATGAAAAAGAACAAGGTCTCGATCATCTGGGGGGCGGCCTCGATCGATGCGCCCGGCAAGATCACCGTGACGAAGTCTGACGTCGAGGGCCCCAAGGGTACGCTCGGCGAGGGAGCCTATCAGGCAAAACACATCATCGTCGCGACCGGCGCGCGACCGCGCGTGCTGCCGGGGCTCGAACCCGACAAGAAGCTGGTCTGGACCTACTTCGAGGCGATGGTGCCGGAGCGGATGCCGAAATCGCTGCTGGTGGTCGGCTCCGGCGCGATCGGCATCGAATTCGCGTCGTTCTTCCACACCATGGGTGCCGACGTCACCGTGGTCGAGGTGCTGCCGCAGATCCTGCCTGTCGAAGACGCGGAGATCGCAGGGCTCGCGCGAAAACGTTTCGAGAAGATGGGCATCAAGATTCGCTCGTCGACCAAGGTGACGAAGCTCGAGAAGAAAGCCGACAGCGTGGTTGCGACCATCGACGACGGCAAGGGCAAGCCGGAGAGCGTCGAGTTCGATCGCGTGATCTCGGCGGTCGGCGTGGTCGGCAATATCGAGAATCTCGGGCTGGAGAAGCTCGGCGTCAAGACCGACCGCGGCTGCATCGTGATCGACGGCTACGGCAAGACCAACGTCCCCGGCATCTACGCGATCGGCGACGTCGCCGGCCCCCCGATGCTGGCGCACAAGGCCGAGCATGAGGGCGTGATCTGCATCGAGGCGATCAAGGGCCTGCATCCGCATGCGATGGACAAGAACCTGATTCCCGGCTGCACCTATTGCAACCCGCAAGTTGCCTCCGTCGGCCTCACCGAGGCCAAGGCCAAAGAAGGCGGCCGCGAGGTCCGCGTCGGCCGTTTCCCGTTCGTCGGCAACGGCAAGGCGATTGCGCTCGGCGAGGACCAGGGCCTGGTCAAGGTGATCTTCGACAAGAAGACCGGGCAATTGCTCGGCGCGCACATGATCGGCGCCGAGGTCACCGAACTGATCCAGGGCTACGTCGTCGCGATGAACCTGGAGACCACGGAAGAGGAATTGATGCACACCGTATTCCCGCATCCGACACTGTCGGAGATGATGAAGGAAGCGGTGCTCGATGCGTATGGGCGGGTGTTGAATATCTGACTGGCGGTGCCTGGAAAGCCGCGCATAGCAGTCCCGTCATCCTGAGGCGCGAGCGGAGCGAGCCTCGAAGGATGCACGGTCCGGATCGAGTAGCGGGGCCTGTCGCCCTTCGAGACGCGCGTGCCGCGCTCCTCAGGGTGACGGGTTTGATATTGGTGAATCCAAGAAAAAGAAAGAGCGCACCTCGTGAAAGACAACGACAACCTCACCCTCGAACGCCCGACCTTCGTGACCCATCTCGAATGCGCAATGGAGGGCGATCATTATCCGGCCGACCAGGTGCACAACCTCTCCAAGGCCGGCAAGCCGCTGCTGGTGCGTTACGATCTCGCAGGCGTTAAGAAGGCGCTGACCAAGGAGGCGCTGGCGCAGCGACCGGCCGACATGTGGCGCTACCGCGAGCTGTTGCCGGTGCGCAAATGCAGGGACATCGTCAGCCTCGGCGAGGTCACGACGCCGCTGATCCAGCTGCCGAAGCTCTCGCACAAACTCGGCGGCGGCGAGATCATCGTGAAGGATGAAGGGCGGCTGCCGACCGGCTCGTTCAAGGCACGCGGCCTCGTCATGGCGGTGTCGATGGGCAAGGCGCTCGGCATCAAGCACATGGCGATGCCGACCAACGGCAATGCCGGCGCGGCGCTGGCGGCCTACGCCACCTCCTGCGGTATCAAGACCACGATCTTCTGCCCGGCCGATACGCCGGAGGTGAACGTCAGCGAGATCGAGCTGCAGGGCGCGACCGTCTACCGCGTCAACGGCTATATCGATGACTGCGGCAAGATCGTCGGCGAAGGGAAAGCAAAAGTCGGCTGGTTCGATACCTCGACGCTGAAGGAGCCGTACCGGATCGAAGGCAAGAAGACGATGGGCCTCGAACTTGCCGAACAGCTCGGCTGGGAGGTGCCCGACGTGATCTTCTATCCGACCGGCGGCGGCACCGGCCTGATCGGCATGTGGAAGGCGTTCGACGAGCTCGAGACAATCGGCTTCATCGGCTCAAAACGCCCACGCATGGTCGCGGTGCAGGCGTCCGGCTGCGCGCCGATGGTGCGGGCCTATGACGCCGGCACCGAGCACGCGACGCGCTGGGAAGACGCCCACACCATTGCGTCCGGCATTCGCGTGCCGCAGGCGATCGGCGACTTCTTGATCCTGCGCGCGGTGCGCGCGAGCAAGGGATTTGCCATTGCTGTCGACGACGACAAGATATCGGCTGCGCTCAACGAGGTCGCGCGCGAGGAGGGCCTGTTGCTGTGCCCCGAAGGTGCGGCGACCTATGCCGCCTACAAGCAAAGCCTCGCCGACGGCCGCGTCACCAAGAACGAGCGCGTGATGCTGTTCAACTGCGCCAGCGGGCTGAAATACCCGTTGCCGCCGGTGACGCGCGCGCTGGATCGTCACAAGCCGATCGACTATTCGCAATTCTAGATCGTCATTGCGAGCGAAGCGAAGCAATCCATCGCGCCGCATCCGCGGAAGCATGGATTGCTTCGTCGCTTCGCTCCTCGCAATGACGAGGGTGAGATCGTTTCGGGAGGACGTGATGCGGAAGCTGTTTCTCGCCGTGCTGGCGATGCTCGCCTTCACCGGCATCGCGTTGGCCGAAACCTACCCCTCGCATCCCATCACCATCATCGTGCCGTTCTCCGCCGGCGGGCCGTCGGATGCGATGATGCGGGTTCTCGGCGAGCGCATGAAGCAGTCGCTCGGCGAGGTGCTGCTGATCGAGAATGTCACGGGCGCCGGCGGCTCGCTCGGCGTCGGCCGCGCGGTGCGCGCGGCGCCTGATGGCTACACCATCTCGTTCGGTCATCTCGGCACCCATGTCGCCAACGGCGCGATTTACAAGCTCGGCTACGATTTGGTCGACGATCTCGAGCCGGTGGTGCTGCTGCCGAGCAATCCGATGATCATCGTCAGCAAGAACGCCGTGCCGGCGAAATCGCTGAAGGAGCTTTTGGACTGGTTGAAGTCGCGCCCGTCGCCGCCGACCGCGGGCACCGCCGGTGCCGGATCGGGCAGCCACATTGCCGGGCTCTATTTCGAGAGCGTCTCCGGCATCAAGCTGCAATACGTGCCGTATCGCGGCACTGGTCCCGCGCTGAACGATCTCGTCGCGGGCCAGATCGACATCATCGTCGACCAGACTTCGAACTCGATCAACCAGGTCCGCGGCGGCAACATCCGCGCCTATGCGGTCACCGATTCCAAACGTGTCGAGAACGCCCCTGAGATCCCGACCGTTGACGAAGCCGGCCTGCCGGGCTTCCACATGACGCTCTGGTCGGGCCTCTGGGTGCCGAAGGGCACGCCGAAGGAGATCGTGGCCAAGCTCAACGCGGCGGCGGTCGCGGCGCTGAACGATCCGGCCGTGATCAAGCAGCTCGAAAATTTGGGCTTGCAGATGCCGCCGAAGGACCAGCTCACGCCGGAAGCGCTCGGGGTCTGGCAGAAGGCCGAGATCGCAAAGTGGTGGCCGATGATCAAGGCCGCGAACGTGAAGGTGGATTGATTGGCGTCGTCCCGGCGAAGGCCGGGACCCATATGCCGCGGCCGTCGTAAAGGGCACGCGGCCCACGACTTTCTACCAACAACCATCGGTGGTTATGGGTCCCGGCCTTCGCCGGGACGACAGCCTATCTCGCTGCGACATCGCTTACTGCGACGGCAGCGTTACCATTGGCGCCGCATTCGTCTCCTGCGTCACGACACGCTCGCCGTTCTTCGCCACCAGCGCAGTGTCGCTGCCTTCGAACCGCGCGCGGTAGACCGTGAAATTCTCCATCACGCGCTGCACGTAGTTGCGGGTCTCGGACAGCGGGATCCGTTCCACCCAGTCGACCGGATCGACCTTGGGATCGCGCGGGTCGCCATAGGCCTTGATCCAGTCGCGGACGCGGCCGCGGCCGGCGTTGTAGCCGGCGAAGGTCATGATGTGGCAGCCGCGATATTCTGATAGCAGCGCGCTGAGCTCGGCCGCGCCCATCTGGGTGTTGTAGACGGGATCGGAGACCATCTTGTCCCAGTCGTAACTGACACCGAAACGCTTCGCCGTGTCGCGTCCGGCCTCGGGCGTCACCTGCATCAGGCCGACCGCATTGGCGGATGATTTGTCGCGCTGGTCGAACGCGCTTTCGGTGCGCACGATCGAATAGGTCATGCTGCGCCCGATATCGGGGGCGATCGGTGAGTGCCTGGGGATGCCGATGACCGGGAAGGCGTAGTGGTCGAACGCAAAGCCGCGCGCCAGCGCGATCTTGCCGATCTGCAGCATGGCGCGGGCGTCGTTGTGGCGGCCGGTGAGCTCGCCGAGCGCTTCCAGCATGGCGACATCGGAACTCTCCTCGGCGAGGTCGGCGGCGAAATAGAGCACGACGTCGGGCTCGCCGATCGCATAGAGCATGTCGGCGGCGCGCACCCGCTCGTCCGCCGCCCCATTGCCGGCGATTGCGGCCGGAGAGGGCGCGTGCAGGTCGACGCCGTCACGCCCCAGCTTTGCCAGCGCCAGCTGACCGTAATAGGCGGTCGGATAGCGTGCGGCGGCCTCGTAATCGGCCCGCATCCCCACGGTGTTGCCGAGCGCCTCGGCGGCGCGGCCGCGCCAATAGGCGGCGCGTGCCAGCACGGTCGGATTGCTCTGGCCTTCGTCGATCCGCGCGAAATGCGCCGCCGCTGTCTTGGCGTCGTCGAGATAGCGCAGCGCGATCCAGCCGCTCATGAAATGCAGGTCGGAGCGGTAATACGGATTGTCCGGCAGCGCCGCCGGGCGGACCACGTCATAGGCGGCTTGGACCTTGCCCTGGTCGAGCAGCTTGCGCGCCAGCAGGCGCCGCTCGCGCCACCACGCGTCCGTGTCCTGCTGCGCCATCGTCTCCGGGGCGGCGGCGATAGTCACGCGGGCCGCGTCGTCGATCTTGTTCTGCGCCATCAGCCCCTGGATACGGCAGAGCGTGTAGCCGAGATCGCCGCGCGCGTCGGCCGGGACATCGCCGAGCGCGTCCTGCGCCTTGTTCGATTGCCCGCGGACCGCGCCGCAGGCTTTCACGATCGCCAGCCCGTCGCTGCCGAGCAGCTTGGCGGCGCGCCGGGCACCGGCGAGGTCCTTGGCGCCGATCCGCTTGTCCATCCGTGCGCGATGATCGTCGCGGGTCAGCAGGTCCTTGAACGCATCATAGGCGTCGCTCTCGGTGCGATCGGACAGTTCCTCCGATTGCCAGGCGTCGCGCACCAGCCGCGTGGCGCCGTCGCGGTCGCCCTCGGTGAGCAGCGCGCGGGCGAGCGCGAACTTGCCCTTGGCACTGAGCGGCTGATCGAGGGTGAAGCCGTGCACCGTGGCGGCGTCGCTGCGCTCCTGCCACAGTCGTGCCTCGGCCCGCCGGCGCAACTGCGTGATGCTCGGCCAGTCCGGATTGGCTGATATGAACGCGGCAAAGCGACTGAAATTCGCCTCCGACTCGGAGTGGCGCAGCAGGTACCATTCGACGAGCTTGCGGCCGACCGGGTCGGTGATCTTGTTTTGGATATCGGTCGCGTCGCTGGTCTTGCCCCTGCGTACGGCGAGGATCGCATCCCTCACCGTGGCGAGATCGCCGGTGAGTTGCGGGCCGGAGGCCTCGTCTGCTGCGGGATGCTTACTGGAGTCCGCTGATTTGGATTCGGTCGATTTGGCCTTCGCGGACTTGTGCTCGTCGGCGCCGCGCCTGGCATGCCGGCGCTTTCCAGATGCTGCCTCGCGCGTCGCTTTGGCGCCATGCGCCTTGCTGTCCGCCGCATGCGCGGCCTTGACATGGTCCTTAGCGAGGCGATGCGACTTCGCGGCCGCCTGGACCGGAAGCAAAGCGAGCGCGGCGACAGTGGCAAAGCACGCCAGCAGACGTAGGCTACGGTTCATTCCCTGGTCCCCCCCTGCGAAACCATCAGGCACAAACAGATCACGTCATACGCGGCACAACGGGCCGCAGATTATCACACCCTTGATTCGCAAGCGTTAAGGCGGCGCAACTCAACAGGGAAAAGGCGGCGAAATGTAGAACACAGGGTGTGGAACTCAGGGAATCCGAGGTTCCATCGTGCGTCTGCCCGAGCGCTCGCTCGGTTACGTCGCTCCGGGGCCCGCACGACGCGAGCCCAAAATCGATTAAACGGTCTTCTGAATAGGTCGCGCTGTGACTGGCATGCGCGGCGTCCGTGGCAGATCCCCGAACTCGGACGCGGCGTAATCGCGTCCCTCCGGCGTCACGATGTGGATGTCATAGCAATGCGCCCTCGCTAGCTCCCTGGCTTTTCGAAGGGCTGCATCCGAGGTGCTGCGGCGATGGACGATGTCTCCTTGCTTGGATCTTGCCTTCACGGTGAAGCTCATTTTTTCTTCGTCTTTTTCTTTCGTTTCAGGATGTCGGCCTGACTCCTGAACGCCTCGGCGAGCGAGCGCATCTCGCCGGCGACAATGGTGTCGGCCGTCGTCGCTGCGACCCGCTCCGCGGTCAGCGCCTGCCGTCGAATCGCCTTGGCCATCTTCATGGAACACCAATCTTGAGGCCCTTGTGTGGTTCCAGGCGCGAAGCCTTCACTCGGGCGGCTTGCATTTTGTTCTCGTTTCGTTCATTTTGCGGACCTTCCGAGAGGTCGCCATGGACGCCGAGAAAGACCGGGGCATCATCAGATTGTGGAACCGGCTTCGCCAGCTTGAGCGAGCAGGGCGTCCGACCACGGCTGTCAGACGTCAAATCGAGAAGGCTCTGTCGGAGAGGGAGCGCGAAGCGGCTTGATCGCTTGCTCCGAAATTACCGTGTCTCACTTATGGGGTGCAGTCCATGACTGTCACCGCAATCCGGTCGGTCCCTGGCGCAATCGCTCAGTACTGAAGCAATGCCTCTTGCATTCCGGTCGGAGTCATATTGCTCGCAAGTGCAAGCATCGCGACGATGCGCGCCTTTTGCGGGTTAAGAGAACCAGACGTCAAAATCCCGAGGCTTGCGTCCGTGTGCAGCGGTGCAACTGTGCCAGAAGCCGTCCGGCTTGAACGCACGAAGGCGACGCCGGCTTCCCAAGCCATTGCGGCCCCCTCACGAGCGCCGGGCGACAAGCTGCCATTGCCAACGCCTGCAACGACTATTCCCTTCGCGCCGGCCTCGATTGCGGCGCGGTAAAGGTGGCTTCCCGCAGATTGGTGATCAAACAGAATGTCGACATGCGGAAGAGCTTGGATTCGGGAAATATCGAATTCAGACATGAGGGTGTGACGACAAACTGGGGCGTGAAAGTATCTGAGATAGTCTCCAGATATCTCTCCGAGAATTCCAACTTCGGGCGCACGAAAGGCATCGATTGCGCTGGTATGCGATTTGGAAACGTCCCTGGCGGAGAAGACGCGGTGGTTGGCAACCACGAGGACACCTTTCCCTGGAGATGTTCCATGCGCCGCTGTGAGCACAGCATTGTAAAGGTTGAGAGGGCCATCGGCGCTCAACGCTGTAGATGGCCGCATTGCGCCAACCACAACGACAGGTTTCTCGGTGCGCATCGTCAAGTGCAGAAAGTAAGCAGTTTCCTCGAGAGTATCGGTGCCGTGTGTCACGACAATCCCTCCGATATCCTTCCGCTCGAGAAACGCCGCAACCTTGCGGCCGATCGTCAAAAGCGTCGCATTGTCGACTCGGAAGCTATCGGTATTGACGATTTGGGCGCACTCAATGTCGGCTAACGACGTCACGCTTGGCACTGCGGCCAATATCTGCTGTGCGGTTAAAGCAAGCTTATAGTTGTGAACATCCGTCTCACCTTCGCCTGAAGAGGCGATCGTACCTCCGGTTCCTGCGACCAGAATGCGAATTGTCTCACTTTGACGAGAAGTTTGATTCATTGACGTGACGCTTCCGGAGTGGAGATCGACAGCTGTCCATCATGGATCGGCTACTTCACCGGCTCGCCGTTGATGTAGACTCCATCAAGGGCATTGGAACCGAGGTCCCACTTTTCAAGGATCGACTTGTACGTCCCGGAGTCGATGAGGGTTTTAAGCGCGGTCGCATATGCGTCGCGTAGCTGAGTGTGCGCCTTGTCGAACGCAATGCCCTGATAGACGGTCGCAAATGGCGGACCAATCAGAAAGTAGGTGTCTGGCTCTTGCTTCATCAGGTAGGGGAGTGTCTCGACTCCCTGTACTGCGGCATCAACGCGGTGCTGTCTGAGCTGATTGCGCGCGTCGGCCGAACCTTCGGTGCCGAGGATTGTGATGGCCGGCTTGCCTTTTTCCTCGCAGTTGACCTTGCTCCACCGCGCGGTCTCCGCCGGAAAGGAGGTCACGCGGCTCATTCCGAGCTTTTTCCCACAGAGATCGTCCATCGATTGGAATTCATTTCGACGCTCGAACAGCGTGAAGAACTGGGGGCCCGATTTTACATAGTCGAGAAAATCGAAGGCCTCACGTCGGGAAGGGAGATCGGACATGGCGCTTTGGATTATGTCGACGCGGCCGCTCTTCAGCGAGTTGGTCATCTGCTCGAAGGAGGTCTCCGACCATTCAACGACGATGCCGAGTTGCTTGGCCAGGGCATTCGCCAGATCAACATCAAAACCGGTGAATTGGTTTGTCTTGGGATCCTTGAATTCCATCGGCGGGTAGATCGGCTGGTTGGCTACGATCACCTTGCCTGCCTTTTGAATGCGCTCGGGAAGTTGTTGGGCACTCGCTCCCGGCATGATCGACGTGACGAGAATAGACGCGACGATCGGCAGGAATATATGTCTCACTGGAATTCTCTCCTTCTGATCCTCTATTTGCAATCCGTGGATCGATGTCGATACGTCCATCGCGCCCGCAGCTCGACCATGGGACGCCGTGCTTACAAAAACAATCGTCGCCGCTATGCTGATTTCAGCGGGACCATTTCTTCTTTGAATACTGCCGTCTTGTTGTACCCACAGCCGAGCTTCACAGCGGTTTGCGTCGCTATCTCTCCAACCGCGTTGTTAGACCGCGCCCTGCAATGAGACGCGGGATGTGGCGCGGTCCGCGGTCGGGCCGTTAGCGCTGAGTTGCCCGACGGCGCAAGGTCTCACGGCAAAAATATTTCGCTTTATCAGAAGGGCAACTCAGTGTATAGATATGCGCGTCCCACCCGATTGAGGGGCGTGCGCACGTCACGAACGCGCGGTGGGATGCGGTGGACGCGGATTGCGCAACAGACGAGTGCGCATGACGCGGACGGTGAAGTCGTGCAGGCCTGACGCCCCAGTGGTAGGTGTCTTGTCCGCAAGAGGCGAAGGTCTCTCGCGGACGACGGTGACAAGCAAGCCTAGTCTCGCCGGGGAGAGCACGTATAAGCCGTAACCCATCGCGCAGGGAAAGCCGGCGTTCCCGGTTACACCTGTGGTCCTACCCCGGTGCTTTTTGTTGCACCGGGCCCATGGGTGCGATCGGCACCCGGCTTTCCCTGCGCCCTCTGGTCAAAGAGAGGGCACCATCGATCTCACAACTCGGGCGAGTTCCGTCGCGAGATTGCAATTTATTGTCTGTCTCGGTCGGGGTTCCGTCAGGTTCCCATAAGGACCGATAATAGATGGTTGCACTGCGGCCACGATTGTTGCGTTATCGCAACAGTTCCTGAACATTTAACCTTATGAGCAGCCGGTTCGCACTCGCGCCGCTTTTTAGCCACACCCCTCCATGAAACCATGTTCATAAATCTGAATGAGCCAGCGCTCGCGACGACGGGAGACCTTTGAGGCCTCCGGACGTTGAGGGAGAGAGACAGCTGGGGCAGGGTTGCGATGGACGCCAAGACGAACATCAAGGGCAGGCTGCCGAGCCGTCACGTGACGGAGGGGCCCGAACGCGCGCCGCATCGCTCCTATCTCTATGCGATGGGGCTGACGACAACCCAGATTCATCAACCATTTGTCGGCGTTGCTTCATGCTGGAATGAAGCCGCCCCCTGCAACATCTCGTTAATGCGCCAGGCGCAGGCGGTGAAGAAGGGCGTCGCCTCGGCCGGCGGCACGCCGCGCGAATTCTGCACCATCACCGTCACCGACGGCATCGCCATGGGCCATGATGGCATGCGCTCGTCGCTGCCGTCCCGCGAATGCATCGCCGACTCGGTCGAGCTGACGATCCGGGGCCACGCCTACGACGCGCTGGTCGGGCTCGCCGGCTGCGACAAGTCGCTGCCGGGCATGATGATGGCCATGGTCCGGCTCAACGTGCCCTCGATCTTCATCTATGGCGGCTCGATCCTGCCCGGCAATTTCCGCGGACAGCCGGTCACCGTGCAGGACATGTTCGAAGCGGTCGGCAAGCACTCGGTCGGCGAAATGTCGGACGCGGACCTGGACGAAATCGAGCGGGTGGCGTGCCCCTCGGCCGGCGCCTGCGGCGCCCAGTTCACCGCCAACACCATGGCGACCGTCTCCGAGGCGATCGGGCTCGCACTCCCGTATTCTGCCGGGGCTCCGGCGCCTTACGAGATCCGTGACGCCTTCTGCACCGCCGCCGGCGAGAAGGTGATGGAGCTGATCGCGAAAAACATCCGGCCGCGCGACATCGTCACGTTGAAATCCCTGGAGAATGCGGCCGCGGTCGTTGCAGCCTCAGGTGGTTCGACCAATGCTGCACTGCACCTACCGGCGATCGCGCATGAGTGCGGAATCAAGTTCAATTTGTTCGACGTTGCGGAAATCTTCAAAAAGACTCCTTACGTCGCGGATTTGAAGCCGGGCGGCCGTTATGTTGCCAAAGACATGTTCGAGGTTGGCGGCATTCCGCTGTTGATGAAGACGCTGCTCGACAATGGCCACCTGCACGGGGATTGCTTAACCGTCACGGGCCGAACGATCGCTGAAAACCTCAAAGGCGTGAAATGGAATCCGCACCAGGATGTGGTGCGGCCCNCCCGCCGACAAGCCGATCACCGTTACGGGTGGCGTTGTCGGGCTGAAGGGTAATCTCGCTCCGGAGGGTGCGATCGTGAAGGTCGCGGGCATGTCCAATCTGAAGTTCACCGGGCCGGCCCGGTGCTTCGACCGTGAGGAAGACGCCTTCGAGGCCGTCAAGAATCGCACCTACAAGGAAGGCGAAGTCATCGTCATCCGCTATGAGGGGCCGAAGGGTGGTCCGGGCATGCGGGAGATGCTGTCGACCACGGCGGCGCTGACCGGGCAGGGCATGGGCGGCAAGATTGCGCTGATCACTGACGGCCGGTTTTCCGGCGCCACCCGCGGCTTCTGCATCGGCCATGTTGGGCCCGAGGCGGCTATCGGCGGGCCGATCGCCCTGTTGCAGGACGGTGACATCATCGAGATCGACGCTGACGTCGGCATTCTTAACGTAAAATTGAGCGACGCCGAGCTCGCAAATCGTAAGACCAAATGGGCCCCTCGCGCGACCAACCATACATCTGGTGCGCTGTGGAAATACGCCGAGCAAGTGGGGCCGGCGGTGGATGGTGCAGTCACCCATCCGGGTGGCGCGTACGAGAAACAGTGTTATGCGGACGTTTAAGCGTACCATATTGGCATTTGCGTTGGCGGCCATTCCGGTCGCAGGACCCGGATTCGGATTCGACGGAGCCCCGGTCAACCCGCAAGACACCGCTCTTCCCGTGGTTGCCCCGCAGCCGGGGACCGCAGCCCTGAAGCGGGCCGCGACCCCCGTCACGCCAACGGATCTGCCAAATTCGAGCGTCATGTCGCTGGCCGAGGCCGGCCATCCCGTGGCGCAGTGGAAGCTCGGCAAGATGTACGCCGAGGGCGACGGCGTCGCCCAGGACGACATGCGCGCGTTCGAATATTTCAGCCGGATCGCCAACGCGCATGCCGAGGACTCGCCGTCGGCGCCGCAGGCCTCGATCGTGGCCAATGCCTTCGTGGCGCTCGGCCGCTACTATCTGAGCGGCATTCCCAATTCCAAGATCAAGCCGGACACCGAACGCGCGCGGGAGATGTTCTCCTACGCTGCCTCCTATTTCGGCAACGCCGATGCCCAGTACGATTTGGCCAGGCTGTACCTGAAGACGCCAGACGCCTCGCGGGATGATTTCCGCTACGGCGCCCGCTGGCTTGGTCTCGCCGCGCAGAAGGGCCAGCATCAGGCGCAGGCACTGCTCGGCCAGATGCTGTTCAATGGCGACCGCGTGCCGCCGCAGCGGGCGCGCGGCCTGATGTGGCTCGCCCTGGCGCGCGACAGCGCCACGGCCGACGAGGCCTGGATCAAGGACGGCTACAACCGCGCGATGGCCAAGGCCTCCGAGGACGACCGCGCCATGGCGCTGCAGATGCTCGAGCACTGGGTGCAGGGCCGTCGTGACTAATCCCCGTCAGTCCTGCTCGTAGCCGTAGACCTCCGGCAGGATGAAGATTGCGGCGAGCAGCCCGATCAGCGGGAAGATCGCGACGAACAGCGTCGCGTTGGCCTGGCCGATCGCGGCGAACAGCGACGGGAACAGGAAGATCGCCAGGAACGACGGCAGCTTCACGAACATGTAGGCAAAGCCCGACGCGGTGCCGCGGTACTGCGGCCTGGCGACCATGGTCGGGATCGTCATGCAGTTCGAGGCGTCCCAATAGTGGCCCCACAGCATGGCGGCGGCGGCGAACGGCAGGACGTATTTGTGGTCGGTGTAGAGCGCACCCGCCGCGACCAGCAGCGACACCAGCACGATCGAAAAGCCGGCGATGCTGATGCCGCGGTGGCCGATCTTCGGCGTCAGCAGCGGCCCGACCCAGCCGGACACCGCGGCGAACGCGAACAGCGCCATGGTCACGAGGTTGTTGCCGAGGATCGTCGAGACCCCGACCATCGCGAACAGCACCGGCAAATAGAACGCGAAGGTGGAGAATTCGCTCGCCTGGGCGAAGCAGGCGATCCAGCCGTAGATCGTGGCGCGCCAGCGGATCGGATCCTTGCGCAGGTCGGCGATGAAGGCGGTCGTGCGCGGCTTCGGCACCACTGCGTCCTGGTCGGGCAGCATTGCGAGATCGTCGTTGTACATCTGCCGCGCCACCTGCTTGGCCTCGCGGAAACGGCCCTGCTGCACCAGCCACACCGCCGTTTCCGGCACGTCATGGCGCATGATCAGGATGATCAGCGCGGGCAGGGCGCCGAGGCCGAGCGTAACGCGCCACAGCGTCTCGTGGTTGATGTCGGCGAGCAGGAACAGGATGATGACGCCGATCGTCAGGACTTCGCCGACCGCGAACATGAACTGCCAGCGATTGCCCATGACCTCGCGCTCGCCCTTGGCCATGGATTCCATGATGTAGGTGTAGCCGGTCGAGATATCGCTGCCGAGCGGAATGCCGAGCAGGAAGCGGATCACGATCAGCCAGGTCACGTTGGGCACGAAGGCCTGCGCCAGCGCCAGCACGATGAACATGATCATGGTCGCGATGAACATCACGCGGCGGCCGATCTTGTCGGACAGCCAGCCGCCGATCAGCGCACCGATCAGGGCGCCGCCTTGCGTACCGGCCGCGGCGAGCCCGAGCATCAGCGGATCCGGATTGTACTGCTCCTTGATGAAGATCAGCACGAAGGCGATCGAGTAGAGATCCCAGGCCTCGACCAGGATCGAGGCCATCATCAGCCAGCCGACCTTGTTGCCCTTGGGGCTGTAATTGGTGACGAGGTGGCGGACCGCGCCGTTGATCGCCGCCTGCTGCTGTGGAATTGCCATTGTCGACATCGCCGTTGCTCCCAAGTGTTCTTTAAACAAGTGTCCTGTAAACAAGTGTCCTGTGATTTGTTACGCCCCGAGCAGCGGCTCGATGCTGCAATCGAGCAGCCGCGGATCGATGCCGGCTTCCATGCCGTCGAACATCGTGTCCATGTAATCGATCAGCGCATCGCTCGCCGCCATCGCGCGATCGACGCGGCGGTTGGCGACCGCATTGAGGATGGCGAGATGGTTGTCGATGGTCCCGGACATGTCGGCCTGTCCGGGCATGTGGCGGTGATGGATGAAGCCGATGCGGCGATAGATGGTGTGGAGCGGCCGCAGCGTGTGGGCGAGGAACGGCTCGCCGGCGGCGCCCAGGATCAGGCTGTCGATGCGGCGGTCGAGATGATTGAACTCGTCGAGCGTCAGCGTCGCCCGCTTGTCCTTCATCACCCGCTCGATGTGCAGCGCCTGATTACGGTGCGAGAGGCTGGCGCGCTCGGCGGCCAGCCGAATGACGAAGCGCTCGATGTCACGCCGCAGCGCCAGCAGCATACGCTCGCGTGCCAGATCGATCGGCGCGATCTGCAGGCCGTGGCGGGGGCGGATGATGATCAGCGTGTCGGCGGCCAGCGTGTTGACGGCATGGTGCACCGGCGTGCGGCCGAAGCCGGTGAGGTCCTGCAGGTCCTGCACGGTGAGGGAGTGGCCCGGCCTGAGCGCGCAATTGACCAGCAGTTCCTCGATCCGCTGATAGGCGAGCTCGAAAAAATTGATGCGGTTGCGCCGGCCTTGTGTCGCGTCCCGGTCGTCGGGACGCACAACTTCAAGCGCGCGTTTGCGCCGTACCATTTGCTTCCTCCCGCCGGCCTGCGTTCATCGCGCGGACCGATCCTGCTGATCGTCACTTAAAACATGTTGTGAAATATTACAAGCGGTCGTATCAATCGAGCCAAAGGGCGTCCGCCAGAGGGGGCGCACTTGCAATCAAGAATCTGCGCAATCAAGAACATGGCCCCGCGCGAAGCGGTGCCCCGGGAGGACATCACGATGAAGATCACCTCGATCGAGACGTTGCGCACGGAAGAGTTCGCCAATGTGATCTGGGTCCGCGTCCACACCGACACCGGACTGATCGGTCTCGGCGAGACCTTCTACGGCGCCGGTGCGGTCGAAGCGCAGATCCACGATACGTTTGCCGGGCGGCTGCTCGGGCGCAACCCGCTGCACATCGAGGCGATCCACCGCGACATGCTCAATCTGCCGATGGCGCAGTCGTCGACCGGTGTCGAGTATCGCGCGGCATCGGCCATCGACATCGCGCTGTGGGATCTGTTCGGAAAGGTCTGCGGCCAGCCGGTGCACCAGATGCTCGGTGGTCTCTGCCGCGACAAGCAGCGCATCTACAACACCTGCGCCGGCACCAAATATGTCCGCTCCACCAACATCCGTCCAGTGTCGAACTGGAACCTCGGCGAGGCGGCGGGTCCATACGAAGACCTCGATGGATTCATGACCCGCGCCGACGCACTCGCCGAAAGCCTGCTCGAGAGTGGCATCTCGGCGATGAAGATTTGGCCGTTCGATCCGCCCGCGCAGGAGAACAACGGCCTCTACATCACGGCCGCCCAGATGAAGCAGGCGCTCGAGCCGTTCGAAAAGATCCGCAAGGCCGTCGGCGACAAAATGGAGATCATGGTCGAACTCCATTCGCTGTGGAATCTGCCGGCCGCAAAGCAGATCGCGCGCGCGATCGAACCCTACAAGCCGACCTGGTACGAGGACCCGATCCGCATGAACTCGCCGCAGGCGCTGGCCGAATACGCGCGCTCGACCGACGTTTGGGTCTGCGCCAGTGAGACGCTCGGCTCGCGCTTCCCCTACAAGGACATGCTCGACCGCGATGCCATGCATGTGGTGATGGCGGACCTCTGCTGGACCGGCGGCCTCACCGAGGGTCGCAAGATCGCGGCGATGGCCGAGACGTATCATCGGCCGTTCGCGCCGCATGATTGCATCGGCCCGATCGGCTTCATCGCGGCGATCCACATGTCGTTCAGCCAACCGAACACCCTGATCCAGGAATCGGTGCGCGCGTTCTACAGGGGCTGGTACAACGAGCTTGTCACCACCATGCCTGTGATCAAGGATGGCTATGTCTACCCGATGGAAGGGCCAGGGCTCGGCGTCGATCTGCTTCCGGCCGTCTACGACCGTTCCGACCTGACCGTGCGCCGTTCCAACGCTTGAGGATTCTAAATGAGCACCGCTTTGTTCGATCTCTCCGGCCGCACGGCGCTTGTCACCGGCTCCTCCCGCGGCCTCGGTCGCGCCATTGCCGAGGGCATGGCTGCGGCCGGCGCGCGACTGATCATCAACGGCGTCGACCCCGCACGGGTCGAAACAGCGGTTGCCGAGTTCCGTGCCGCCGGACACAAGGCTGAGGGCGCAGCCTTCGACGTCACCGACGAGCCGGCGGTCGTCGGCGCCTTCGAACGTTTCGACCGCGAGGGCATCGCGGTCGACATCCTCGTCAACAATGCCGGTATCCAGCATCGCAAGCCGCTGGTCGAATTCACGACCGATGAGTGGCGCAAGGTGATCGAGACCAATCTGACCAGCGCCTTCGTGATCGGGCGCGAGGCGGCCAAGCGGATGATCCCGCGCAAGCGCGGCAAGATCATCAATATCGGATCGCTCGGCAGCGAACTGGCGCGGCCGACGATCGCCCCCTACACGGCGGCGAAAGGCGGCATCCGCAACCTGACGCGTGCGATGGCGGTCGAGTGGGCGGTGAGCGGCATCCAGGCCAATGCGATCGGGCCGGGCTACATGCTGACCGACATGAACGAGGCGCTGATGTCGAATCCCGAGTTCAACAATTGGCTGATGTCGCGCGTCCCCGCCAAGCGCTGGGGCAAGCCGGACGAACTGGTCGGCGCCGCCATCTTCCTGGCGTCGGAGGCTTCCAGTTACGTGAACGGACAGATCATCTATGTCGACGGCGGAATGCTCGCGGCGATGTGACCGCGACAATCCGGCCGGACATCAATCGAGAGAGTAGCCCATGCGCGCCGTCGTCATCCACGCTCCCCACGATTTGCGGATCGACAGTTTCGAGAATCCCGCGCCGGCGCCGCATCAGGTGCGCGTCAAGATCGCGGCCGGCGGCATCTGCGGGTCCGACCTGCATTACTACTATCACGGCGGTTTCGGCACGGTGCGGATTCGAGAGCCGATGGCGCTGGGGCACGAGATCTCCGGAACGATCGCCGATATCGGCGCAGGTGTTTCCCACCTCCGTCCCGGCATGCGGGTCGCGGTCAATCCGAGCCTGCCTTGCGGGCAGTGCTCCTATTGCCGCGAGGGCATGCGTAACCAATGCACCGACATGCGCTTCCTCGGCAGTGCGATGCGCTTTCCCCACGTGCAGGGCGGCTTTCGTGAGTTCGTGACGGTCGACGGCTCACAGGCGAACCCGATCGCGGACCGTCTGTCGTTCGCGGAAGCGGCAATGGCCGAGCCGTTCGCGGTCTGCCTTCACGCCGGACATCAGGCCGGCAGCCTGCTCGGCAAGCGGGTGCTGGTGACGGGTTGTGGTCCGATCGGCGCGCTGATGGTGGTCGTCGCGCGCTATGGTGGAGCATCCGAGATCATTGCGACCGATATCGCCGAGGCGCCGCTTGCGATCGCGCGCAAGCTCGGGGCGACCTTGGCGATCAACAGCGCCACGGATGCTGCCGCGCTCGACCCTTACAAAGCCGGCAAGGGCCAGCTCGATGTGCTGTTCGAGGCCTCCGGCAATCAGGCAGCGCTGCGGTCCGCGCTCGACCTGTTGCGGCCGGGCGGTGTCATCGTCCAGGTCGGGCTCGGCGGTGAGATGACGCTGCCGATCAACACCATCGTCGCCAAGGAGCTGCAGCTCCGCGGCACCTTCCGGTTCGATCCTGAATTCGAGCTGGCGCTGCGGCTGATGGGCGAGGGGCTGGTCGACCTGAAGCCGTTGGTGTCGGCGTCAGTTCCGTTCGAATCGGCGGTCGATGCCTTCGAACTCGCCAGTGACCGCTCGCGCTCGATGAAGGTCCAGCTGACCTTCTAACAGGATCACGCCGTCTCGAAATCCAGATCGGCCCAGACCGGGACGTGGTCGGACGGCTTCTCCCAGGCGCGGACATAGCTGTCGATGCCGACATCGATCAGCCGGTCGCTGGCTTGCGGAGACATCAGCAGGTGATCGATCCGGATGCCCCAGTTCTTCTGCCAGGCGCCGGCCTGATAATCCCAGAAGGTGTACTGGCCGGGGTCGTCGTTGACCGCGCGCAGCGCGTCGGTCAGTCCGAGGCCGAGCAGCGACTGGAAGGCTTCCCGGGTCGCGGGGCGGAACAGCGCGTCGTCCGTCCAGGCGGCCGGATTGTAGACGTCGCGGGCGGCTGGGATCACGTTGAAGTCGCCGGCTAGGATCAGCGGCTCCTCGGTCTTAAGCCGCTCCTTCGAGTATTCAAGAAGCCGCGACATCCATTTGAGTTTGTAGGGATATTTATCGGTATTCGCCGGGTTGCCGTTGGGCAGATAGAGGCAGGCGATCCGGACCACGCCCTGCTTCAGCGTGACGACGCCCTCGAGGAATCTGGCGTGGGCGTCCTCGTCGTCACCAGCCAGCCCCGATTTGGTCTCGTCGAACGGCAATTTCGACAGCAGCGCCACGCCGTTGAAGGTCTTCTGGCCGTGGGTGACGACGTTGTAGCCGAGCGCTTCGATTTCGAGACGGGGAAACGCCTCGTCGACGCATTTGATCTCCTGCAGGCAGACGATGTCCGGAGAACATTCCTTCAGCCAACTCACGAGATGTTCGAGCCGTTGCCGGACCGAATTGACGTTCCATGTAGCAATGCGCATGCGAAGGACCCGGATCGAAGCCGCAAAATTTCACGCGCGGCTTACCACGCGCGGTGCAGCTGCGCGAGGTGGTCGCGACGGAGCAGGCCCTATCCGTGCAAAAAGTTAGATCGAGAAGCTGGTGCCGCAGCCGCAGGAGGCGGTGGCGTTCGGATTGACGACGCGGAACGAGGCACCGATCAAATCGTCGACAAAGTCGACTTCCGAGCCTGCGAGGAACGGGACCGAGGCGGGGTCGACAAGCACCACGGCGTTGTCGCGCTCGATCACGAGGTCATCAACGGCCTGGGTGCGCTCGACGTCGAATTTGTATTGGAAACCGGAGCAGCCGCCACCCTCGACCGAAATGCGCAGCTTGGCGCCGTCGCCCTCTTTGCTGAGGATTTGCCCGATGCGGCGGGCAGCCCGCTCGCTGACGGTGATGGCAGAGGTCATGGTCGGTCTCCGGTAGAAGGCGTCATACCCAATTCACTTGGTATCCCGCACCCCACATAGTTAAGTGCGTCGGGCCATGGAATCAAATGGATAAGGACTAAAATACCGTGTCGGTCGGAATGGCTGCCCCCCGCGCGCTTTATGCCTGCGACCCTGATCGCAGCCGCGGCAGGCTGTTCGCGGAGCCGCCAAGCCGGACCCGGAGCCCGTTCCGGCGTGATTGCGACCGGGTGATCCATTCTACCGCGTTCCGCCGCCTCAAGCACAAGACTCAGGTCTTCGTCTTTCACGAGGGCGATCACTACCGCACCAGGCTGACCCATTCGCTGGAGGTGGCGCAGGTTGCCCGCGCGCTGGCCCGGCAGCTTGGGCTCGACGAGGACCTGACCGAGACGCTGGCGCTGGCGCATGACCTCGGCCATCCGCCGTTCGGCCATGCCGGGGAGCGGGCGCTCGACGAGTGCCTGAAGGGCCATGGCGGCTTCGACCACAACGCGCAGACGCTGCGCGTCGTGACCTCGCTGGAGCATCGCTATCCCGAATTCGGCGGGCTGAACCTGACCTGGGAATCGCTCGAGGGCATCGTCAAGCACAACGGTCCGCTGACCGAGCGCAGCGGCGCGCCGGCCGGGCGCTACGTCGAAACCGGCATTCCGGTCGGGATTGCCGACTACAACAGGACCTACGATTTGGAGCTCTGGAGCTACGCCTCGCTCGAGGCGCAGGTTGCGGCCTTCGCCGACGACATCGCTTATGACGCCCATGACATCGATGATGGGTTGCGCGCCGGGCTGTTCGCCGTCGACGACCTCAAGGAGATGCCGCTGGCCGCCAAGATCATCGGCGAGATCGACCGGCATTATCCTGGGCTCGACGAGGTCAGGCGGGGCGCCGAGCTGGTGCGCGAGCTGATCTCCCACTTCATCGGCGCTGTCTTCGCCGAGGCGAGCACGCGCCTTGAGGCCGCCCGGCCGCAGTCCGCCCACGACGTGCGCCATCACCACGCACCGCTGATCGCGTTTCCACCTGACGTGGCCGAGCAGGAGGCGGCGATCAAGGCGTTCCTGTACCGGCGGATGTATCGTCATGTCAGGGTGATGCAGGTCATGGGGGAGGCGGAACAGGTGGTGCGCGACCTGTTCGAACGCTACCGGCGATCGCCCGCCGACCTGCCGGGCGAATGGATCGAGGGCAGCGGGCAGGAGACCGAGGGCGCGCGGAGCAGGCGGATCGGCAATTTCATCGCTGGAATGACCGACCGTTTCGCCCTGATCGAGCACCAGAGGCTTTTTGACTCGACCCCGGATTTGCGTTAGGCGCCCCCCATGGCCGATACCACTGCTTCATCACATCTTTTCGCCGACGTGCTGGCGCGCGTGCACGCCGTTTGTGGCGCTGTTGCCGCCGAGGACAACTGGCCGGCGGGCATCGATCTCGCCCGCGTCGTGGTCGAGCCGCCGCGCGATCCCAGCCATGGCGACATGGCGACCAATGCCGCGATGGTGCTTGCCAAGGATGCCAAGGCCAAGCCGCGCGAGCTCGCCGACAAGATCGCGGAGCGGCTGCGCGCCGACGCGCTGGTGGCGTCAGTCGATGTCGCCGGACCCGGCTTCATCAATCTCACGCTGAAGCCACAGGTCTGGGCCGACGCGCTGCGCGCCGTGCTGGCCGCCGGTTCGGCCTACGGGCAGAGCGGTATCGGCAGGGATGAGAAGGTCAACGTCGAATACGTCTCTGCCAATCCGACCGGGCCGATGCATGTCGGCCATTGCCGTGGCGCCGTGTTCGGCGACGCGCTGTGCAGCCTGTTGCAATTTGCCGGCTTCGACGTCTGCCGCGAATATTACATCAACGACGCCGGCGCCCAGGTTGACGTGCTCGCGCGCTCGGCTTTCCTGCGTTACCGCGAGGCGCTCGGCGAGGACATCGGCGCAATTCCGGAAGGGCTCTATCCGGGCGACTATCTGAAGCCGGTCGGAGAAGCGCTGGCGAAGGAATACGGCGACAAGCTGCTGGCGATGCCGGAAGCCGCGTGGCTGCCGATCGTGCGCGACAAGGCGATCGCCGACATGATGGAGATGATCAAGGGCGATCTCGCCGCGCTCAACATTCATCACGACGTGTTCTTCTCCGAACGGTCGCTGATCACGTCGGGCAACAACAAGGTTGCCGAGACCATCGATTTCCTGCGCGCCAAGGGCGACATCTACGAGGGCCGCCTGCCGCCGCCGAAGGGCAAGCCGGTCGAGGATTACGAGGACCGCGAACAGTGGCTGTTCCGCGCCACTGCCTATGGCGACGACGTCGATCGTCCGCTGATCAAATCGGACGGCTCCTACACCTACTTCGCGTCCGACATTGCCAACCACAGGAACAAGTTCGAGCGCGGATTCACCAACCTGATCGACGTGTTCGGCGCCGATCACGGCGGCTACATCAAGCGCATGCAGGCCGCGGTGAAGGCGGTGAGCGAAGGCAAGGCGTCGCTCGACGTCAAGGTCGTCCAGCTCGTGAAGCTGCTGCGCGATGGCGAGCCGGTGAAGATGTCGAAGCGCTCCGGCGAATTCGTCACGCTGCGTGAGGTCGTCGACGAAGTCGGTTCCGACGCCGTCAGGTTCATGATGCTGTTCCGCAAGAACGACGCGGTGCTCGATTTCGACCTCGCCAAGGTGATCGAGCAGTCCAAAGACAACGCCGTCTTCTACGTCCAGTACGGCCACGCCCGCGGCCATTCGATCTTCCGCAACGCGCGGGAGGAGGCGGTTCCGGATCTGCCCGAGGGTGACGATGCCCGGCTGGTCTACCTACGGAACGCGGCCGTCGACCGGCTGACCGACCCGGCCGAACTCCAGCTCCTGAAGCAGCTGGCGCTCTATCCGCGGATGGTCGAGGCGGCGGCGGTCGCACATGAGCCCCACCGAATCGCTTTTTATCTGTATGATTTAGCCAGCGAATTTCATGCGCTTTGGACTAGGGGGCGCGATTTGCCCTATTTACGCTTCATTATCAATAATGATGCAGAGATCACGGGGGCGCGACTGGCAATGGTTCAGGGCGTCGTCTCGGTTCTGGCATCGGGCTTAGCTGTACTAGGCGTCCAGGCTCCAACCGAGATGCGGTAGGCAGGGGCATTTGGCTCTCACGAGTGGGGATTCGTGGGGGTATCTGGCAGGGGCCAATTCGTTTGTACCGGCTGTACCGGCGATTTGGCGCTGTCCCGAAGGGGATGCATCAACACGATGGCTGATCGATATCAGGACCGACCTTTTTCCGCCGCTGATGACTACGATCGTGGTCATCCCGATGCGGCGCCGAAGGCCGATAGCGACCCGCTCGCCGAATTGGCCCGGCTGATCGGCCAGACCGACGCGTTCGGCACGGCCAACAAGCCGCTGCCGCACCCGCTGCAGTCGCGCGCCAATGTCCGGGCGCAGCCCTCTCAGTCGTCGGTGGAAGACGAAGATGTGCCGCCCGCGGGCCCGCCGCCCTGGATGCAGCGCGCGCGTCAGGAAGCTGTCGTGCCCGCCCCGCCGCCGTCACCAGAGATCGACTACGAAGAGCCTGAGCCGGATTATCAGCCGAGCGCTGTGCATCCCTTGCACCGCTACGCGCCCCCGCAGGTGCCGTCGGCGCCCGAGCCGGTCCAGACCTATCAGCCGGTTGAGACCTATCAGGAAGAGCCGCAGTACCAGGCTGCCGACCACGACGCCGATCCGTCGCGCTACGACGACGCGTTGTATGGCCAATTGGAAGCGGGCGAGCAGGACCTCCAGCGCGACCCGGCCTATCCTGACGATCCCTATGCCTATCAGGGCTACGAGGACGAGCCCGAACCGCGCAGGCGCTCGAGCGGCCTGATCACGGTTGCCGCGGTGCTGGCGCTTGCGGTGATCGGGACCGGCGGTGCGTTCGCATACCGCACCTATGTCGGCTCGCCCCGCAGTGNCCCGCCGATCATCAAGGCCGACAACACCCCGACCAAGGTGATCCCGGCCCCGGCCGATGCGCCGGCCAAGACCCTGGACCGGATGGCCGCGGGTGACGGCACCGAGAAGATCGTGTCGCGCGAGGAAACGCCTGTTGACGTCAACGCCAAGGCTGGCGGACCCCGTGTCGTGCCGCTGAACGCGAATGCGAATCCGCCGCCGGTCGCCAGCGTTGCGCCGGCCGCGCCACCCCCGCCGGTCGTACCTAACGGGGCGCTGTCGAACAGCGAGCCGCGCAAGATCCGAACCCTGTCGGTCAAGGGCGATATGCCCGATGGCACACCGGCGGCGACTGCCGCAGCCCCTGCGCCGGCCAAGCCCGGGGCAAAGCCTCCGGTCTCGCGCGGCAACCCGGCCTCGGCCAATGCGAGCGCCAATGCGCCGATGTCGCTGGCTCCCGGTGCTCAACCTGATCCGGCTCCGGCCGCGCCGCCGACCCGGATCGCGTCGACGACGCCTGCTTCGGCCCCGGTCAGCAGCGGCGGATATCTGGTTCAGGTGTCCTCGCAGAGGAACGAGGCCGATGCCCAAGCGTCATACCGGACCCTGCAGGGCAAGTATCGGAGCGTGCTCGGCTCGCAGCCGCTGGTGGTGAAACGTGTCGATCTCGGCGAGAAGGGTGTGTTCTATCGCGCCCTTGCGGGTCCGCTCGCTTCCTCGGAAGAAGCGTCCCAACTGTGCAAGAGCTTGATGGCGGCCGGCGGGCCGCAGTGCGTAATCCAACGGAATTAACGGCCGTTTCCTTGACCCGTGCACCGCATGCGGCCTAATCGGCCGCATGGCGAACCGCGCATTCATCACGGGCGTATCTGGACTGGTCCTCACCGACGCTGAACGCGAATTCCTTCGCGCCGAGCGGCCATGGGGCTTTATCCTGTTCAAGCGCAACATCGAGACCCCGGCGCAAGTCGCTGCGTTGGTTCGAGAATTCAGGAATACGACTGGCGATGCCGATGCACCGGTCCTAATCGACCAGGAAGGTGGTCGGGTGCAGCGGCTGGGCCCGCCGCATTGGCCGGTCTATCCGCCCGGCGCGAGCTTCAGCGAGCTCTTTGACATCGATCCGAAGCTCGGTCTGGCAGCGGCCAGGCTGAGTTCCCGCCTGATCGCGGCCGACCTGATCGACCTCGGAATTACCGTCGATTGCCTGCCTTTGGCTGACGTTCCGATCGCCGGGGCCGATGCGGTGATCGGGAACCGGGCCTACGGAACCGAGCCGGGCAAGGTCGCCGCCATCGGCCGTGCCGTCACCGAGGGGCTGGAGCAGGGCGGTGTGCTTCCGGTTCTCAAGCATATCCCCGGTCATGGAAGGGCCACGGCGGACAGTCATTTTCGGCTTCCGACGGTCGATACGGCCAGATCCGAGCTGGAATTGACCGATTTTGCCGCATTCCAACCACTTGCAGACCTGCCGATGGCGATGACCGCACATGTTGTGTTTAGCGCGCTGGACCCCGCCCAACCGGCGACGACTTCTGCGACAATCATCGAGCAGGTGATTCGCGGCGTGATTGGGTTCCAAGGTTTGTTGATGAGTGATGACGTGTCGATGAATGCGTTGGCCGGATCGATCGCCGAGCGAACCCGGGCCATCGTTACTGCCGGTTGCGACATGGTCCTGCACTGCAACGGCAATATCGACGAAATGCGCGAGGTTGTGCGCGAGACGCCGGAATTGACCGGCACGGCGCTTGAGCGCGCCAACCGGGCACTGGCCGCGCGAAAGCCACCGCAGCCGCTCGACCGGCAGGCGGCACGCGCGGAACTGGATGCGTTGATGGATCGGGTAGGGACGGCATGACCGCTGAAATTCTATCGTTCGAAACCGGGCGGCCGGCCGATCTCGCGGAAGGCGAGCCGTCGCTCGTGGTCGACGTCGAGGGATATGAGGGGCCGCTCGACCTGTTGTTGACGCTGGCGCGGCAGCAGAAGGTCGACCTGTCAAAGATCTCGATCCTCGCGCTCGCCGATCAATATCTCTCGTTCATCGAGGCCGCCCGCAAGATCCGCCTCGAACTGGCGGCCGACTACCTGGTCATGGCGGCGTGGCTTGCGTACCTGAAGTCGCGGCTGCTGCTGCCGGAACCGCCGAGCGCGGAGGGGCCGAGCGCCGAGGAAATGGCGACCGCGCTTGCCAACCGGCTGCGCCGGCTGGAGGCGATCCGCGAGGCGGCGAACCGGCTGATGAACCGGCAGCAGTTCCAGCGCGATATTTTCCCCCGCGGCAATCCGGAATCGATTGCGGAAATCCGCCATCCCAAATTCACGGCGACGCTGTACGACCTGCTGTCGGCCTATGCCACGCAGCGCCAGTCGCGCGTTCTGACCACGGTGCATCTGGCCAAGCGGACCGTTTGGTCGCTGGCTGAGGCGCGCGCGTCGCTGGAGCGGCTGGTCGGCATCGCCGAGGACTGGAGCTGCCTCGATGAGTATTTGCTGAAATTCGTCGCCGATCCCACGCAGAAGGCGACGGTCTTCGCATCGACCTTCGCCGCGGCCCTCGAGCTGGTTCGCGAAGGTGGGATGGAGATCAATCAGAAGCAGGCGTTCGCGCCGATCTATTTCCGAAAGCGTCCAGCGCAAGCCGCGATGGCTGCTCCGGATCTCTCGGTTGAGTAAGTGGAAGAAGGAGAGCAAGCCATGGCAAGCCTGGCGGAAAAGCGCGTAGAAGAGACCGAGGAGGTTGCTCCGGCGGATTCGATGGCGCGTCCCGAAGAATTGCGGCTCCTGGAAGCCTTGCTGTTCGCCTCGGCCGAGCCGATCGATCAGGCGACGCTGGCCAAGCGGATGCCCGACGGCGTCGACATCAAGGTGGCGCTTGCGCAGTTGCAGGCGGAATACGCCCCGCGTGGTGTCAATCTGGTTCGCGTTGCCAACAAGTGGACGTTCCGCACCGCCGGCGATCTGTCGTGGCTGATGACGCGGGAGAGCACCGAGACCCGCAAGCTGTCGCGCGCCGCGATCGAGGTGCTTGCGATCATCGCCTACCACCAGCCGGTGACCCGCGCCGAGATCGAGGAGATCCGCGGCGTCATCACGTCGAAGGGAACAATCGACGTGCTGCTGGAGACCGGCTGGATCAGGCCGCGCGGCCGCCGCAAGACGCCGGGTCGTCCGCTGACATTCGGGACCACCGACGGGTTCCTGTCGCAGTTCAGCCTGGAGGCGCTCGGCGACCTGCCGGGACTCGACGAGTTGAAGGGCACCGGACTGCTCGACTCGCGTCTGCCGACCGGCTTCAGCGTTCCCTCGCCATCTGACGATGTGACGCTGCGCGAGGACGAGGAGCCGCTCGAGCCCGGCGACACGCTGGAACTGCTGCTCGCGCCTGCGGCCGAACCGGAAGCTGTCGAACCGGAGGCCTCCGAGCCAGAAGCCTTCGAGCCAGAAGCCTCCGCACCGGACGCCTCCGAGCCCGAAGCCAGCGGCGCCGACGAGGGTGGCGACACGGGGCCTGAGGAGAAGGGCGAATAGCCCGAAATATTCCCGGTTAAGGCTAGCAATATTACGTAGCTGCGACAGCGATTTGCCGCGGCTGAAGTCCTTGTTTTTGACACCCCGCGGGCCTACCTTCCGACAAAGTTCAGGTCGGTTCGCCGGCCATTTCTGGAGGTTTGCAGGATGGGTTCGCTTAGCATTTGGCACTGGATCGTCGTGATCGCAGTGGTCCTGCTGCTGTTCGGGCGCGGCAAGATTTCGGACCTCATGGGTGACGTCGCCCAAGGCATCAAGGCCTTCAAAAAGGGCATGCAGGACGACGACAAGGTCGCCGACAAGTCCGAGCCCGCCAAGGCGCTCGATCACAATGCCGCGCCGTCGGCCGCGCGCCAGGATGTCGGCAGCAAGGCCGTCTGAGGCTGTTGCACTGACGCCCATTTCGACGTCTTTCTTTGTGCGGAACGGTGACGCCGTCGCTCGAAAGCGCTATGGACGCCGATTGGGAAAAAGCGTCGGCAGCCCCAAATCCTGTTAGGAGGATTGGGGTCATTGTGGCGCGCTTTAAGCGGAAGATTTCATGTTCGATATCGGGTGGAGTGAACTGGTTGTCATCGCGGTCGTCGCGCTGATCGCCATCGGCCCGAAAGAACTGCCCGGCGTGCTGCGCATGGTCGGGCAATGGATGGGCAAGGCCCGCAAGATGGCCTCCGAATTCCAGGGCCAGTTCCAGGAGGCCATGCGCGAGGCCGAAATGGCCGACCTCAAGAAGAGCTTCGACGAGGTCAAGGAAGCCGCCACCGGCTTCACCAGCGGCAACATCATGACTTCGCTGCAGAAGGACGTCACTGACTCCCTGCAGATCGACAAGCCCGTCGATGCGCAGGTGGCGTCCGCCATCGATGCACCCGTGACATCGCCAAGCGATGCACCGGTCACGCCCACGACACCGGCCGCACCGACGCCGGAAACCTTCGTCGAGGCCGAGACCCACGTTGCGACCAGCGAACCGCTCGCGATCACCCAGGAAGCGCAGCCGCAATCGGCGCCTGAGGAGATCACGCCCGCCCAGCCGGAAGTGCTGAAGGACGCGAGAGCGTCATGAGCGCCGAAGACATCGAGGCCAGCAAGGCCCCCTTGATGGATCATTTGATCGAGCTGCGCTCGCGGCTGATCAAGGCGCTGCTTGGCTTTGGCGTGGCCTTCATCTTCTGCTTCTTCTTCGCAACGCAGATCTACAACATCCTGGTCTGGCCGTTCGTCTGGGTGGCGGGACCTGAGAATTCGAAGTTCATCTACACGGCGCTGCTGGAATATTTCATCACCAAATTGAAGCTTTCGCTGTTCGGCGCCGGATTCATTTCGTTTCCGATCGTGGCGACCCAGATCTACAAGTTCGTGGCGCCCGGCCTCTACAAGCACGAGCGCGGCGCGTTCTTGCCGTATCTGATCGCGACCCCGTTCTTCTTCGTGCTCGGTTCGATGCTGGTGTATTTCGTGGTGCTGCCGATGCTGGTTCGATTCTCGCTCGGCATGCAGCAGACGGCCGGCGCAGAAACCGCGCAAATCCAGCTGCTGCCCAAGGTCGGTGAATATCTGTCCCTGACGATGTCGCTGATCTTCGCCTTCGGCATCGCGTTCCAGCTTCCGGTGATCCTGACGCTACTGGGGCGGATCGGCATCGTCACCTCGAAGATGCTCAAGGAGAAGCGGCGCTATTTCATCGTCGTCGCGTTCATCATCGCCGCCGTCCTGACGCCGCCCGATGTCCTGAGCCAGGCCTCGCTCGCGATCCCGCTGCTTTTGCTCTACGAGGGCTCCATCATCGCGGTGCGGATGGTGGAGAAGAAGGCCGCCGCCGCTTCTGCCGCGTCGGGCGCCCCGCCGGCGGCCGATCCCGCGGAATAGGGATTATCCGTCATGCCCGGGCTTGTCCCGGGCATCCACGTCTTTTACAGACCATGGCAGCAAGACGTGGATGGCCGGGATAAACCCGGCCATGACGGGAAAATGACCCATGCACGACATCAAAGCGATCCGCGACAACCCAGAAGCCTTTGACGCCGGCCTGAAGCGCCGCGGACTGGGCCCGTTGTCGCCGTCGCTGCTCGCGATCGACGAGCGGCGCCGTGCCGCGATCCTGGCGTCCGAGCAGGCGCAGGCGCGCCGCAATGCGGCGTCGAAGGAAATCGGCGACGCCAAGAAGGCCAAGGACGAAGCGCGCGCGGCGAAGCTGATGGCTGAAGTTGCCGAGCTGAAGACCACGATGCCGCAGCTCGAGACGACCGCGAAAACGGCCGACGAAGAGCTGACGACGGAATTGGCCGCGATTCCCAATCTGCCGCTCGACGAAGTGCCTGATGGCACTGACGAGCATGGCAATGTCCAGCGTCACGTCTTCGGCAAGAGGCGCGACTACGGCTTCGTGCCCAAGCTACATGACGATCTCGGCACCGCACTCGGCGACATGGATTTCGAGGCGGCGGCGAAATTGTCCGGCGCGCGCTTCGTTGTGCTCAAGAAGGGTCTGGCGCGGCTCGAGCGCGCGATCGGGCAGTTCATGCTCGATCTGCACACCAATGAGCACGGCTACACCGAGATCAATCCGCCGCTTCTGGTGCGCGACGAAGTCATGTTTGGGACGGGGCAATTGCCGAAGTTCCAGTACGATCAGTTTGTTGCCTCTCGAATATCAGTGCGAACAGATTTGCTTTCAGAAGCTCTTCAGAACATCGACGCCGAGTTCGAGGCGCGCGGGCGCAAGGGCTCTGTTAAGGGGCTGGTGGATGAGCTTCTAGAAAAGACTCCTACGAAGGAAGATTTTTGGCTCATCCCGACCGCCGAGGTCTCGCTCACCAATCTCGCGCGCGAATCCATTCTCGACGACAAGGAGCTGCCGATGCGGCTCACGGCGCTGACGCCGTGCTTCCGTGCGGAGGCGGGGGCTGCGGGACGCGATACCCGCGGCATGATCCGCCAACATCAGTTCAACAAGGTCGAACTGGTCTCGATCACGACGCCCGAAACCAGCAAGGACGAGCATGAGCGCATGCTGGCTTGCGCCGAGGAGGTGCTGCGCCGTCTCGATTTGCACTACCGCGTGATGACGCTGTGTGCCGGCGACATGGGCTTTTCCGCGCAGAAGACTTACGACATCGAGGTCTGGATGCCGGGGCAGGGCGATGGCGGCGCCTATCGCGAGATCTCGAGCTGCTCGGTGTGCGGCGATTTCCAGGCGCGCCGCATGGACGCACGCTATCGCGGCCCCGACGGCAAGCCGCGTTTCGTGCACACGCTGAACGGCTCCGGCACGGCGGTCGGGCGCGCCTTAATTGCAGTCATGGAGACCTATCAGCAACAGGATGGTTCGATCGCGGTGCCCGATGTGCTGCAGCCCTATATGGGCGGGCTCAAGGTCATCGAGCACGGCATGTAAGGCGGGGCCAGTGTGATGCCACTCCACCGTGACATCCACTGGCTTGGTCGGCAATGGGCCGTCACGGGGCACGGGCTGCAGCTGATCAATCAGAAGCAGATGGGCTATTACGACATCGCGGTTTCCAGATTGTGGGAAGCCGGCCTGATCCAGTCGATGCAGGGCAAGGCGTGGATCGACAGGCCCGATTTTGACAAGGCGCTCGAATTGGCGCGAGCGCGTTTTTTCGATGCGGCGCCTCCAGGCACGCCGGTGCCGCTCGAACCGGAGGCGACTGCGGCCATAGCCAGCGCAGTGCCGCCCGTGAAGCGCGCTCTTGAGCCATTGGCGGTGCCCGCGCTCGAGGAGTTGCTGGCCAAGCTGAAGTCGAAGACGGCTGAGGTCGCGCCAGCAGCAAAGCCAGTCGAGGCGGTTGTAGCCGCTCCGCCGGAAGCCGAACCGGCAAAGCCCGCATTGGCCGAATCTGAGCCGCCCGAGCCGCCGCCACCTGCGACACCAGTGGTTCAGCCGGCCGATCCGGCACCCCTCGTACGGCCCAAGCCGCTCTGGCCGGCGGTCGGCCACAAGATCGCCGGCAAAGGCAGATTCGTCCAGCCGTGGCGGGCCAGGTTGACGCGCTGGCGCGGGGATCTGCCGGGTTTGCCTCCGCGCTCCTAGCCGGTTAAGACGGCTTGCGAGCCTCAGGGAGGCCACCTCGAAACCGCGCCGAACCAGAACAAAAGGCACTTTGACGGATGCGAATTCTCTGCACCAATGATGACGGCATCCATGCTCCGGGCCTGAAGGTCGTCGAGCAGATCGCGCGGGCCTTGTCCGATGACGTCTGGATCGTCGCGCCCGAGCTCGACCAGTCGGGCGTCTCGCACTCGCTGTCGCTGAACGATCCATTGCGCCTGCGCGAGGTCGGCCCGCGGCATTTCGCGGTGCGCGGCACGCCGACCGACTGCGTGATCATGGGCGCGCGCCACATCCTCGGCGAGAAGCTGCCAGATCTGGTGCTGAGTGGCGTCAACAAGGGTCGCAACGTCGCCGAGGACGTCGTCTATTCCGGCACCATCGCCGGCGCGCTGGAAGGCACGATCCTGGGCTTCCCGTCATTCGCGCTCTCCCAGGAGTTCAGCCTGGAGACGCGCGACAAGCCGCTGTGGGAGACCGCGCTGAAATTCGGCCCCGACATCCTGCGCAAGGCGCTCGATGCCGGCATCCCGAAGAACACGGTCGTCAACGTCAACTTCCCGTCCTGCATGCCCGACGAGGTCAAGGGCATCCGGGTCACGCGGCAGGGCAAGCGCAATCTCGGCTTCCTGAAGATCGACCGCCGCCACGACGGCCGCGGCAACCCGTATTTCTGGATCGGCTTCGAGCGCGCCGCGATGCTGGATACGCCGGCGGAGGGCACCGATCTCGCCGCGCTCGCCGCGCGCTACGTCTCGGTGACGCCGCTGCGGCTCGACCGGACCGATGAGGTGTTTTCGGAAGCGCTGACCGCGACGCTGAAGTGAACTTGTAGCCCGGATGAAGCGAAGCGCAATCCGGGGCACTTTCAGCGCGTTGGGATTCCCGGATTGCGCTGCGCTCCATCCGGGCTACATATCTCGGTAGCTAAACCGGCGCGCGCTTCATCACGCTGGCAATCACCTGCGCCAGCGTTTCCAGCTGGAACGGCTTCTGCAACGCCGGACGGTCGCGATATTCAGGAGGCAGGCCGGAGGAGCCGTAGCCGGTCGCGAAAATGAAGGGGCGGTTGCGCGCGTTGATCAGCTCGGCGACCGGAGTGATCACCTTGCCATTGACGTTGACGTCCAGGATCGCGAGGTCGAAATCGGTGGATTGCGCAAGCTTGACCGCTTCGCCGATTTCGCCGGCTTCGGCCGCGACGCTGTGGCCGAGCTCTTCGAGCATGTCGGCAACCATCATCCGGATCATGACCTCGTCTTCCACGAGGAAAACTGAACAGCCCGCCGGCCGTGTCGCTAGCATGATGGAATCCTTGCCCGTCCCGGAACCAAGCTCGCAAATAACACCAAAAGGCGCAATGCAAACGTTGGAGATTTGCCGCACTTCCAAGCGCGTAACCGCGAATCGTTCTATCGCCGAGTTGGCCTCGTTGAGCTTGGTTCTGCTCGACAGCCAGTCGCGGTCTCTATGCCAGCCCGGGCCCCGGGCCGATGTCGTGCTCGGTGCTTTTGATCGCGCGCCGCACCCGATGATATGGGGGGCGGTCGCCCCGGCGGCAACGAGAAGCAGGGCTCCGGTTCCGAACTCGGAACAAAAGCGACGGGAAATTTTTCCTTAACGCGACATTTCGAATTCAAGTGGCATGAAGCTGCCTGAGACACCTGTATTTGCGAACCGGTATCCACTTCGCTCGAAAACGCTCCAGAGACGCTGATGAGCATGGCCGTGAACCCAGATCCGCCCGAGAAAATGATGTTTCAGCTCGCCCTGCGGCGGCGGGGGATCAGCGACCAGGCCGTGCTGCGGACCATGGAGGAGGTGCCGCGCGAGGTTTTCGTCGAGGCGCATGACCGCGCTTATGCCTATCGCGACAGCGCGCTGCCGATTGCCTGCGGGCAGACCATCAGCCAGCCCTTTGTGGTCGCCTACATGACGGAGCAGTTGCAGCTTCAGAAGGGGCACCGCGTGCTCGAGATCGGGACCGGCTCCGGCTATCAGGCCGCGATCCTGTCCCGGCTGTGCAAGCAGGTACTGACCATCGAGCGCTACCGGACGCTCGCCGACAGCGCCGGCAAGCGGCTTGAAAAGCTCGGCTATTTCAATGTCGAGGTGTTGCTCGGGGACGGCTACGATGTGCCGGCCGGTGCGGGCGATTTCGATCGCATCATCGTCACTGCGGCGATGGAACAGATCCCGGACAAGCTCACGCAGCGGCTTGAGCCGGGCGGTGTTCTGATTGCGCCGGTCGGGCCGCATCAGGGCGCCCAGACGCTCGTCCGCGTGGTCAGGACCGAGAGCGGATTCGAGCGCAAGAATTTGGTCGATGTGCGCTTCGTGCCGGCGCTGCCAGGAATTGCGCGCGAGCTTTAGGATCGCCGATTGCGGCTTGCCGCCAACGTCTTATTCCCAGGGTTAAGCGCTTATTTACTCGACACGTGTTTACTCAAAACGGTCTTTTGTTGCGTACGAGTGAGTAACCATGTCAGGTATTGTCGAGTTGCTTCGCTCGCGTCGCGTGCCGCAAGTGGCGGTGCTGGCGCTGATGTCAGTTGCTTTTGCCGGCTGCAGCGGCGACATGTCGTCCCGCTTCTCCCAAAATTCCTACTCGCAGAATCCGTTCGCGCTTGATCCGCAGCCGACTGGTGCGGTGCAGCAGCCGCCGGAGCGTCGTGAGCTGCCGCAATATGCGCGGCCGCAGCAGCAATATTCGCAGAACCCGCAGTATCAATCGCAGCCGTTGCCGCCGCCGGTATCGGCGCCGCAGTCCTATCCGGTCTCGGGTGGCGGCGTCTCCGGAGGAGGGCGCGGGCTTGCGTCCTACGCTCCGCCGCCGGCGCGCCCGCAGCTTGAATCCACCGGCACCGTTCCGCATTCGGTCGCCGCGGCCCGCAGCGGCATCACCATCATCGTCGGTACCAGCGATACGCTGGAATTGCTGTCCAGGCGCTACAACGTGTCGACGGCCGATATCCTGCGCGCCAACGGTTACAAGGGGCCGCGCGCGCTTTCGCCGGGGCAGCAGCTGATCATTCCTCGCCCGACCGCAACGGCCGCCGCTCCCGCGGTGGCGGCGCCGGTCGTCAAGCCGGTTGCCGTGGCCGCCGCGCCTGTCGCTCCTGCTGGCGTCCACTTTGTCAATCGCGGCGACACGCTGCACAGCATCGCGCACCAGCACCACATCTCCGTGGCCGAGCTCGCTCACGCCAACAATCTCGAACCGTCGGCCAAGCTCAGCCTTGGCATGAAGCTCACTGTGCCCGGCGCGAAAGCCGCTGCGGTTGCGCCGGTCGTTGCTCCTGCGCCTGCCGCTGTGGCGGCCGCACCCACCCCGAAGGTGGTCGCAACCGCGCTGCCGCAGCAGAGCGCGCGGCTGGTCCAGCCGACCGCGAGTGTCGAACAGCCGGTGGCTGCCGCGGTGGATACGCCGGCGGTCAAGTCGGGCGATGCAACCGGCGCGCTGCCGACCTTCCGTTGGCCGGTGCGCGGCAAGGTCATCACCGCCTACGGCTCCAAGACCAACGGCAAGGTCAATGACGGCATCAATGTCGCGGTGCCCGAGGGCACGCCGGTGAAAGCTGCCGAAGACGGCGTCGTTGCCTATTCGGGCAACGAGCTGAAGGGTTATGGCAACCTCGTGCTGGTTCGCCACCCCAACGGCTATGTCACCGCTTATGCCCACACGAGTGAGCTCTTGGTGAAGCGTGGCGACACCATCAAGCGTGGCCAGGTGATTGCCAAGTCGGGTCAATCAGGCGAGGTCGGCTCGCCGCAGCTCCACTTCGAGATCCGCAAGGGCTCGTCGCCGCTTGATCCGCTGCAATTCCTCAACGGCGCGTGAGTTCAAGGCTGTCGTCGTCCGGCTTGTCCGGACGACCCAGTATTCCAGAGACCTTCATTTGACCCGAGACGCCTCGGCGTACTGGATCCTCCGCTTTCGCGGAGGATGACATCGGTACGCGCGTGCTACTTCCCGCCCAGCCGCACGCCGAGCCGGCCCGCCAGTTCCTGCGTGAATTGCCAGGCGACGCGGCCGGAGCGGGAGCCGCGGGTGGTCGACCATTCCAGCGCCTCGCGCTCGAGCGCTTCGTCGGCAAGCTTGATGCCGAAATGGTCGCAATAGCCCTTCACCATCGCCAGGTACTCGTCCTGGCTGCAGCGATGGAAGCCGAGCCAGAGGCCGAAGCGATCCGACAGCGAGACCTTTTCCTCGACCGCTTCGCCGGGATTGATCGCGGTCGAGCGCTCGTTCTCGATCATCTCGCGCGCCAGCAGATGCCGCCGATTCGATGTCGCATAGAGGATGACGTTGTCGGGGCGCCCCTCGATGCCGCCCTCCAGCACCGCCTTCAGCGACTTGTAGGACGCGTCGTTGCCGTCGAAGGAGAGGTCGTCGCAGAACACGATGAAGCGGAATGAGGAGCTGCGCAAAAGCTCCATCAGGCCGGGCAGGCTCTCGATGTCCTCGCGGTGGATCTCGATCAGCTTCAGCCGATCGGCCGGCTTGCGGTCGACATTGATGCTGGCGTGAGCGGCCTTTACCAACGAGGACTTGCCCATGCCGCGCGCGCCCCAGAGCAGCGCGTTGTTGGCGGGAAGGCCATTGGTGAAGCGCTCGGTGTTCTCCATCAGGATGTCACGCATCCGGTCGACGCCCTTGAGCAGGCCGATCTCGACGCGGCTGACATGCGGAACGGGTGCGAGCCGCCCATCCGGATGCCAGACAAAGGCGTCGGCCGTGCCGAACGACTTGGCAGGATTCGGGGCCGGGGCGGCGGCTGCAAGCTTGCTGGCGATGGTCTCCAGGGCGGCGGCGATCCGCTCGGCGGTATCGCGGTCGAGTGCCTTCGCCGGTCGTTTTGTCGCGGCCTTGGCCGGCGTCTTGGCGGCTGCTTTGGACGCGGTTTTGCTGGCGGTTTTCTCGGCTTTTTTCTTGGCTTTTTTCGGCATTTTTCCGGTTCCTGACGGCGCAGCCTTATCGGGCTGGCGCTCCTCCCGCAAGCGCCCTAAATGAGGGTCCGTTAACGTTGCAATTGGGACCGCGGCCGCTATAGTCCGCGCGAATTTGTCCGGACCGCCATACCGCCTGAGGGGCCACCCAGGCACTGCCGGTTCTTCCCCGTCTTACCCGAGGATTGTTCGAATGCTGATTACTCCTGCGTTTGCCCAGGCTGGAGCCGGCGGCGATGCCAACAGCATGTTGATGTCGCTGCTGCCGTTCGCGCTGATCTTCGTCATCATGTACTTCCTGATCCTGCGCCCGCAGCAGAAGAAGGTGAAGGATCACGCCGAACTGGTGAAGAACATCCGTCGCGGCGACACCGTCGTCACCACCGGCGGCCTGGTCGGCAAGGTCACCAAGGTCGTCGACGACGACCAGATCGAGTTCGAGATTTCGGACGGCGTCCGCGTGCGGCAGATGCGGCAGATGATTTCGGGCGTGCGCGCCAAGGGCGAGCCGGCGAAGGGCGATGCCAAGGACGAGGCGGCCGCGAACTGATCGCCGCGCCGCCTTTTTGGGAATCTGACGGGTAACTCGATGCTGTATTTCACGCGGTGGAAGGTGCTGGCGATCGTTCTGACGGCGCTGGTGGTCTGCCTGTGCGCCGTTCCGAACTTCTTCCCGGAAGCGCAGGTCAAGAGCTGGCCCGCCTGGGCGCAGCGGCGCATGGTGCTTGGCCTCGATTTGCAGGGCGGCTCCTACCTGCTGCTCGAGGTCGACTCGAATTATGTGAAGAAGGAGAGGCTGGAGGCGATTCGCGACGACGTGCGGCGTGTGCTGCGCGAGGCCAAGATCGTCTATACCGGCCTTGCAACGCGCAACGATGCCGTTGAGGTTCGCATCTCCAAGGACGCCGATGTGGCGCAGGCGCTGTCCAAGTTGCGCGACCTCGCGCAACCGATCGGCGGGCTCATGGGATCGAGCGGACAACGTGACCTCGATGTCGCGGACGCCAGCGGTGGGGTGATCCGCCTAAGCGTGCCTCCGGCGGCGACGCTCGATCGCCTGCGCAAGACGATCGAGCAATCCATCCAGATCGTCGAAAAACGCGTCAACGAACTCGGCACCGTCGAGCCGTTGATCCAGCGGCAGGGCACAGACCGTATCTTGGTACAGGTCCCCGGCCTCCAGGACCCGACGCGGTTGAAGGAACTGCTCGGCAAGACGGCGAAAATGGAATTCCGGATGGTCGATACCACGGTATCGTCCGACCAGGCCCTGCAAGGCGCGGTGCCACCGGATTCCGAGCTGCTCCCGAGCGCGTCGCCGCCGAATCCTCCCACTGTCGTCAAGAAGCAGGTTCTGGTTTCCGGCAGCGAGTTGTCCGACGCGCAGCCCGGTTTCGACCAGCGCAACGGTGAGGCGATCGTGAGCTTCAAATTCAACTCGGCCGGTGCGCGCAAATTCGCCCAGGCGACGAGCGAGAATGTCGGCCAGCCCTTCGCTATCGTGCTTGACGGCAAGGTGCTCTCCGCGCCGGTCATCCGCGAGCCGATCACTGGGGGACAGGGGCAGATTTCCGGCAGCTTTAACGTGCAGTCTGCCAACGATCTGGCGATTCTGATGCGCGCCGGCGCACTGCCGGCACCGTTGACGGTCGTCGAAGAGCGCACGGTCGGTCCCGGCCTCGGCCAGGACTCGATCGCGAAGGGCGAGCTCGCCGCCTATGTCGGCTCGATCCTGGTCATCGTGTTCATGCTGATCACTTACCGCCTGTTTGGCGTGTTCGCCAATATCGCTGTTGCGATCAACGTTGCGATGATCTTCGGCCTGTTGTCGCTGCTCAACGCCACGCTGACGCTGCCCGGCATCGCCGGCATCGTGCTGACGGTAGGCATCGCGGTCGACTCCAACGTGCTGATCTATGAGCGCATCCGCGAAGAACTGCGCGGCGGCCGCAATGCGATCTCGGCGATCGACGCTGGCTTCAAGCGGGCGCTGGCGACCATCCTCGACTCCAACATCACCACCTTCATCGCTGCCGCGGTGCTGTTCTATATCGGCACCGGTCCGGTGCGCGGCTTCGCCGTGACGCTCGGCATCGGCATCATCACCACGGTGTTCACCGCCTTCACCATGACGCGCTTGATCGTCGCCGGGTGGGTGCGCTGGAAGCGGCCGCAAACCGTGCCGATCTGAGAGGCCCATTGTGACTCATCTCGTTCTCATCGGCCTGGGCATCCTGATTGCCGTGTTAACCGTGGTCTCGGTGTTCGGCCTGCTGCCGTCGCTGCGCCTCGTGCCCGACGATACGCATTTCGACTTCACCCGCTTCCGCCGCATCAGCTTCCCGATCTCGGCGCTGCTCTCGATCGTCGCGATCACGCTGTTCTTCACCCACGGCCTGAATTTCGGCATCGACTTCAAGGGCGGAACGCTCCTGGAAGTGCGGGCCAAGTCCGGCACCGCCGATATCGCTGCGATGCGTACGACCCTGAACGGCCTCGGCCTCGGCGACGTGCAGTTGCAGCAATTCGGCGGTCCGTCTGAAGTGCTGATCCGCGTTGCCGAACAGCCCGGCGGCGATAAGGCGCAGCAGGACGCCGTAGGCAAGGTCCGCGGCGCGCTCGGTGAGTCCGTCGACTATCGCCGTGTCGAGGTGGTCGGCCCGCGCGTTTCCGGCGAATTACTCGCCTACGGCATGATCGGCCTGATGCTCGCGATCGTGTCGATCCTGATCTATCTCTGGTTCCGCTTCGAATGGCAGTTCGCGCTCGGCGCGATGATCGCCAACGTCCACGACATCGTGCTGACGATCGGTTTCATGTCGGTCACGCAAGTGGATTTCGATCTGACCAGTATCGCGGCGCTGCTGACGATTCTCGGCTATTCGCTCAACGATACCGTCGTCATCTACGACCGTATCCGCGAAATGCTGCGGCGCTACAAGAAGATGCCGATGCCGCAACTGCTGAACGAGTCAATCAACTCGACGCTGTCGCGCTCCATCATCACCCACGTCACCGTGACGCTGGCGCTGCTGGCGCTGCTCTTGTTTGGCGGCAACGCGATCCACAGCTTCACCGCGGTGATGATGTTCGGCGTGGTGCTGGTCGGCACTTACACCTCGATCTTCATCGCGGCGCCGATCCTGATCTATCTCGGCGTTCACACCACCCGGGGCGAGGCACAGGAAGCGTCCGCCAAGAAGCCGGACGCGGCAGCCAAGAAGTAGTCGACCATGTCCAATCCCTCGGACGCTCCCCATCTTCCGAGGTCGGCGCCGATCGAAGCCTACGGCAAGGGAGGCTTCGCGTTTGCCGATATGTCGCATCGCGGCTCGCTGCTGTGCCTGCCGGATGCGATCTGGGCCTGGCCGGTGACGAGGCCGCAAGAGATCGACCAATATTCACTGGAACGGGTGTTCGCGGCCGCGAATGCAATCGACACGCTGATCGTTGGCACCGGTACCGAGGTCTGGGTGCCGCCGAGAACGCTACGGGAGGCCTTGCGGGCGGTGAAGGTGGTGCTGGATCCGATGCAGACCGGCCCTGCGATCCGCACCTATAACGTCATGCTGGGCGAGCGGCGGCGCGTTGCGGCGGCGCTGATCGCGGTGCCATGAGCACCATGGATGGGCCGAAGGACGGCGCGGCCTTCTGCGCCGATCTGGTGCGAACCCACGATTTCCTGCGCTACGCCTCGACCCTGTTCATGCCCGGCCCGGAACGCCGGGCGCTGCTGTCGATCTATGCCTTCAACGTCGAGATCTCCCGAGTCCATGAGCAGGTCAGCCAGCCGCTGCCCGGCGAGTTGCGGCTGCAATGGTGGACCGACATGCTGGCCGGGGCGGGGCACGGCAGTGTCGAAGGCAATCCGGTCGCGGCAGAACTGCTGCAGACGATCAGCAAGCACCGCCTGCCGGCCGAGACGCTGTCGCGCCTGATCGAGGAACACCAGTTCGATCTGTACAATGATCCGATGCCGTCGATGGCTGCGCTCGAGGGCTACCTCAACGACACGGCTTCGGCGCTGTTCTCGCTTGCCGCGCGGGTGGTGGCGCGTCCGTCGGAGGAGATCGAGCACGTGGCGCGACATGCCGGCCTGGCGCAGGGGATGGCGCGGGTGATTGCGACGCTTGGGCGGGATGCCTCGCGGCAGCAGCTCTTCCTGCCGCTGCAACTCCTTCAGCAGCACGGCAGCAGCAAGGAGGAGGTGTATGCCGGCAAGCTGACACCGAATATCCGTGCCGCCATCGACCAACTCACGGGTGAGGCGCAAGAACACCTCAAGACGGCCTTCACGCTGCTTGCGGACGTCCCGTCCGAGGTGAGGCCGATCTTTTTGCCGCTCGCTTATATCAGGCGCGAACTGAACCTGATGACGCGGTCCGACATCGATCCGCTCCTCCCGAAAACATCATCGCGCCTGCGTATTCTGTGGACGTTGTGGCGTGCCTCGCGCGCGAGAGAATTCGGCGGCTAGCTCCGCTGCTCTAGCTCCGCTGCTTCGGAATGTGCTTGGTGAAAATCCGGATCGTCGCACCCTTGACCAGCGGTCCGCTGTCAAAGATGCCGGATGCGATCTGCTCGATGACGTCGCGCAGCGCGACGAACTGCCCCTGGCGCGCAATGCTCGGCGTTCCCCGCGTGCCCGCCAATTCGTCCATTGCGGCATCGCTGATCTGGCATTCGACCGTCTGGTCGCCGTTCAGCATGGTGAATCCGAACGCCATCCGTTCGGAATCGTATCCCCCGATACGGCCACGAGTTAGTGGCATCAACTTAGTCCCTTGAGCGCGCTCCCCGTCGCAAGATTGAAGCCTGGAGGCGCGTTTGTCGAGAGCCGCGACGTCGCCGTTCCAAAGCGCAATCATGGCGCTTTAGTGTGACGGACGGTCCAACTCGGCCACTTCGAAATTGAAACGGTCGCGCAGATTCTTGCGCTGCTCCAGGATGTCCTTGAGGAATTCGCGGTCGGCGTCGCTGCGCATCATCGGCTCGAGCAGGTCGATCTGGTTCATGGCGACAAGCTGCAGGATTTCGGTGCGGGGTTTGCCGGCCGCGTCGCGCGGCAATGCGTGCACGACCTGGATGTGTTCGGGCGGCTTGACGCCTTTGGCCGCGGCAAGCTCGCTGCGCAGCGTCGTCTCCAGTGCGGCCTGGTCCGCCTCGACGAAGGCGTAAAGCCCGACGCCGACGCGACGGTCTGCAAAGGCGACGATTGCGGTGTCGCGCACATCAGGGTTCCTGCGGATCAGGTCGACCAGCACCGGTGCATCGTTGACCAGCCGCCGGCCGCCGCCTTCGCGGTCGGTGAAATTGAAGATGCCGCGCGTGATCCCCTGATAGACCTTCTTGCCGGTCTTGAGCCAGATGCTGGCGAACGCCGACTTCTTGGCGAGCACCTTGCGCTCCTTCGGCGTCAGCGCGTCCGGGGCGTAGCTGCGCTTGTGCTTCAGTAGATGTCGCAGATCCTCATAGGCCGCGATGCGGAACAGCCGGCTTCGGGTCTTGAAGCAGGCGGCGAGCTGGAAGTCGGTGACATAGGCGCGTCCATCGCGGCCGACCAGCCAGTTCTGTTCCTTGGCGAGATCGTTGTGGCAGATTCCGGCGCGGTGCAGCTTGCGCAGCGCTGATTTGGCCGAGCGGAAATAGGCGACGTCGCCATGCGGCTTGGCCAGATGCAGCGCCGCGCCGTCGATGAAGCCGCGCACCAGCGCGCGCCTGCCGGCCCAGAGCAATTTTGGGCCGACGTCGAGATCGCGCGCGAGCGTCAGCGCGTGGCGCTCGCGCGAAAACAGATGCAGCGCAACTCCGAATGACCAGAACGGCACCTGATCGAGCCGGCGCAGCACGCCGTCGACCTCGCCATCTTCATCGCGGAAGCGACCGCGCTCGACGGTCGAGAACACATCACGCTTGAGCAGGGCGCCTTGGCTCCATCGCGCCGACAGGATGGCAGCGTCGTCTTTCGGCAAGCTCATGACGGTCAGGCCGCGGCCGCGACGCGCAGGTGCTCTGCGATCCAGTGGTCGAGATCGGTGAGCGCCCGGGCGCTGATCGCCTGCCGCTTGGCAATCGTCTTTTCATTGCCGCGCAGCCGTGAGCCGTCGGGTTTCTTGGTCGGCGGATTGGCGAGCGGCGGGAACAGGCCGAAATTGATGTTCATCGGCTGGAACGAGCGCGGCCCGGCCTCGATCGTCTCGATGTGACCGCCGGTGATATGGCCGAGCAGCGCGCCCAGCGCGGTCGTGGCGGGCGGCTGTGTCAGCGAAAGGCCGTGCGCGTCGGCGGCGGCGCAGAGCCCCGCGATCAGGCCGACGCTGGCGGATTCGACATACCCCTCGCAGCCCGTCATCTGCCCGGCGAAGCGCAGCCGCGGCTGCGCGCGCAGGCGCAGTTGGGCATCGAGCAGCTTTGGCGAATTCAGGAAGGTATTGCGGTGCAGGCCGCCGAGGCGGGCGAATTCCGCCGTCTCGAGGCCGGGGATGGTGCGGAACACGCGTTGCTGGGCGCCATGCTTCAGCTTGGTCTGGAAACCGACGATGTTGTAGAGCGTGCCGAGTTTGTTGTCCTGGCGGAGCTGGACGATCGCATAGGCCTTCACCGTCGGATTGTGCGGGTTGGTCAATCCCACCGGCTTCATCGGCCCGTGCCGTAGCGTTTCCGGACCACGCTCGGCCATCACCTCGACCGGCAGGCAGCCGTCGAAATAGGGTGTGTTGGTCTCCCAGTCCTTGAAGTCGACCTTCTCTCCGTCGAGCAGCGCCGCGACGAAGGCCTCATACTGCTCCTTGGTCATCGGGCAGTTGATGTAGTCGGCGCCGGTCCCACCGGGGCCGACCTTGTCATAGCGCGACTGGAACCAGGCGACCGACATGTCGATCGAATCCCGGTGCACGATCGGCGCGATCGCATCGAAGAACGCCAGCGCGCTCTCATCCGTCAGCTGCCTGATCGCATCGGCCAGCGGCGTCGAGGTGAGGGGACCGGTCGCGACGATCACGTTGTTCCAATCGGCGGGCGGCAGGCCGGCGATCTCCTCGCGGCTGATCTCGATCAGCGGATGGTCGTGCAGCGCCTTGGTGACGGCGGCCGAGAAGCCGTCGCGGTCGACCGCCAGCGCGCCACCGGCGGGCACCTGGTTGGCATCGGCCGAGCGCATGATCAGCGAGCCCAGGCGCCGCATTTCGGCGTGCAGCAGCCCGACCGCGTTGTTGGCGGCATCATCGGAGCGAAAGGAGTTCGAGCAGACCAGTTCGGCGCAGCCCTCGGTCCGGTGCGCCTCGGTCATCCGGACCGGGCGCATCTCGTGCAGGACCACGCGGATGCCGGAATTGGCGACCTGCCAGGCGGCTTCCGAGCCGGCGAGACCCGCGCCCACGATGTGCACGGGTTGGGAAGAGGAAAGATGAGGTGTCATCGCGCAGCGTTAGCGCGTTTCGATGCCGTATGCATCTGAAACTGAGCCGGAAACGACAACGCCCGCTTCAGGAGCGGGCGTTATCCGTCGATCAGATGGCCGACGAGCGATCAGCCGTTGTAGGTGCCGGCTGCAACGCGCGGAATGTCCGAGCGATCAAGGCCAATATCGGCCAATTCGCGATCGCTGAGCTGGGACAGTTCGCTAACATTGCGCTGATAGTCCCGGAAGGCCTGGATCATGCGGATGAGCGAGAGCAGCATTGGTAGTCTCCTAGTAGTTCTGATTCAGCTCTTCCTAGAGCCTCATCGTTGAACTGAATATAGATGAGATGGTGCAGTGCAGAAGTTCCGATATTGCGATGCAGCTAATCTCAAGACGCATAGCGCAGGTAAGGTCTGATTAACCTTTTCGCACGCCCTGAAGACGCCCTCTGAAGCGGGTTCCAGGTTCGTCCAAATTCAGGCAATAAATCACGTAATATCATTGTCTTGACATAGACATAATCTGATCTTCTTCAAGGTCGTGGCTGGTAACTGGAGACCGGGAAATCAAGGTCGGACTGTCGCGTTACGACGCAACAGCCACGATCGTCTTCCATGCGTCATTCGCATGCAAAGCTTGTTCTAATAATGATTTTAAGTTCACTATATGGTCGACCGATTCGTTTCCAATATGTCGATGGACTTGTGGCGAGGAACGCGGGGTCTTGATCCCATTGGATCGACCGAGCCGCAGCGTCGTCGATCTCAGCTGCCGCGGTGGTGGAGATTACCTCCGGAGCAGGAGAGAAATTCGCATCGCTCGTGCAGAACGAACCGGCATGAGGTCGAAGCCGCATCGCTCGAGCGCTGCGGATCGGCTGAACGCCCAAGGTGCATTGTCAAATGCTGCAACTGCGAACAAATTTCCACTAAATCGAAGTGGCGCTGCAGCATCAACTGTCGATGCGGATGGATTCTTTACCAACGCGTAATGAAAATGCGACGCAACGCATGTGCGACTTGCGCGCAGCGTCGATCACATTCGCATCGCGCGAATTTCATTCTGAGTGCAGACAGGAACAGCGAATAATCGTTTTGCAGATTCCGCAATCACGCTGGCATCTGTCTAAGAACAAAAGATGGAAAATCCCATGATCAAAACATTGATCGGCGCAGCCGCCATGGCTGCGGTTGCTTACGCCGTCGTTCCCGCGCAGGCCGCCCATATGGGCATGGGCTGCAGCGGCGCCAACCTCGGCAAGACCGAAGCTGCAGTCGAAGCTATGGCTGACACTGAAGTCAAATTTGCGGCGGAGAAGGAAATCTCGCTCGCCCAGGACGCGATGCTGAACGGCAAGATGGGTACGTGCGGTATGCATCTCAGCAAGGCTGCGCACGAAAGCATGGCGAAGTAAGCCATTGCTCATGGCGATAGCGGCCGGTCGCCTGGGGCGATCGGCCCTTTGACATGTCTATCTATGGGGCGTGAGCGAGCTGCGTGGCGAAATAGCCAATGGTCTTCGCGTAGACCTCGCTCTTGTTCCACTGCTGGATCACCGCAAAGTTCTCGCTGCCCGGCTCCCAATCCTTGCCCTTCTTCCAGCCATAACTCTTCAGGAAGTTCGCGGTGGAGGCCAGCACGTCGGGCACATTGTGCAAGAGGTCGCGCTTGCCATTGCCGTCGAAGTCGACGGCGAACTTGATGTAGGACGACGGCATGAATTGGGTCTGGCCGATCTCGCCGGCCCAGGCACCGCGCATCTCCTGTGGCGCAAGATCGCCGCGCTCGATGACGCGTAGTGCATCCATCATCTCGGCCTTGAACATGTCGGAGCGCCGGCAATCATAGGCGAGCGTCGCCAGCGACCGCATGGTCGCAAACTTGCCGGTGTTGACGCCGAAATCGGTCTCCAGCCCCCAGATGGCCACGAGGATCTCTCCGGGTACGCCGTAGGCCTCCTCGATCCGCGACAGCACCGAGCCGTATTGCTTCATCATGTTGGAGCCGCGAGTCATACGTGGCGGCACCATACGGCCAGAGAACTGCTCGAAGGTCTGGCTGAAGACCTGCTGCGAGTGGTCGCGCGCCAGGATCGCCTTGTCGACGGTAACGCCGGTCAGGCCGGCCTGGATCGCGTTTTGCGAAATGCCCTTGGTGGCGGCCTCCTTCTTGAAATCGTCGAGCCAGGCCTCGAACGTCCCCGTGCCGCAGGGGGCGGCCAGCGCCGGTAACGTCGATGTCAGCAGCCACGCGCCGAGGGCGAGCGTGCGATAGGTCAAGCGAGAAGTCATATGGAAGTTCACTCCGGAGCCTGCGATGTCATCGACATTGGTCGCGGAACCCGGCTGACATGTTCGTGGCAACAGCGGCCAAAACATGGCTGGTGATCGACCGATCGATTCGCCCAATACTGACGCAAATGCCGCACCGACGCATCCGTTGGTGGCCAGATTTTGCTGACAGCATGGCAAACCGCCGGCTGGGGATCAGCCGGCGGTTTGTCTCATCGTCGGAATTGCTCGAGATCGTGGTGGTATCTATCCGCGATCGCTGCGCCGCCAGGGGAACAGGTTGGCCGGGAAATCGGCGGCAGGTTTGCGCTCGCGCGGTTGTGGAATGACCGGCTGCGCATTGGGATCCTTGACGATGACCTCCCGATAAAGATGCCAGGTGGCGTGACCCAATAGCGGGATCACGACGGCGAGGCCGAGGAAGAACGGAAGCGTGCCGAGCACCAGCAGCGCCGCGACGATGAGACCCCAAGCCAGCATCGGCACCGGATTCTGCGCAACTGCGCGTATCGAGGTCACCATCGCTTCGCCGGCACTCGCCTGCCGATCAAGCATCATCGGGAATGCGACCACGCTGATGCAGAGTGCCACCAGCGCGAACAGGAAGCCGATACCGCAGCCGGCCACGATCAGCCACCAGCCTTGCTGGGTGGTCAGGATGCGCTCTGCGAAATCGGGGATGTTGGCGGCGGTCTCGTAGCCGAACACTGCCGTGTAGACGGTCTGCGCGGTCGCGATCCAGGTCACGAACAACGCGAACAACAGCGTGCCGACCCCGAGCATGGCGCCGAAGGACGGTGAGCGGAACACCTGCAAGGCATCCAATGCTGACGGTTCGCCGCCGTTCTCGCGGCGGCGGCTCATCTCGTAGAGGCCGATTGCGGCAAACGGGCCGAGCAGGGCAAAGCCCGCGGCCAACGGAAACAGCAGGGGCAGCACGGAATAGCCGTGCACCGTGCGCGCGAGCACGAGGCCGAGCACGGGATAGATCAGGCACAGGACGATGGCGTGGCTTGGTACCGCCTTGAAGTCTTCCCAGCCGAGACGCAGCGCTTGGTGCAAATCGGACAGGCCGATGGTGCGGATCACAGGCGCCGACGCGGTGCCTTGTCCGCCCGGCGTCACAGATGTGACATTGCCTTGATATGGAGTGGCCATGGTCGTTGTCTCCCTCTGGACGGCCGCATTTTTGCGCCCGGCGTTCGGGCACAAACGTGCCGCTTCTCGAAGCGATCACAAGCAAGGCCAGACGCGAAAGACAGAGCAGGGAACTGGCCGTGTCGCGAACTGAGTAATCAAGGTACTCCCAAACCGCGTCGAAAGCACGCACTCACGCTTAAGTGAATGTCGCATTGGCAAGCTATGGAGGGGGCTATACACTTGAACTGCGACCGCGGCCGGGCGCCCCAGCGCCATCAGGCCTTCACACCTTCTCAAGTCCTGTGGGAGCGAACGATGAGCATTTTCGGAAAAATCATGAGCGCGATCTTCGGCAGCAGCGCCAGCGCCACGCCTGCTGGCGGAGCGGCCACGAGCACAGCTCCCGCCGGCGGATCGTCCTCCGCCAGCGCATCGTCGTCGTCTCCGGCCGCCGCGCCTGCTGCGGCGCCCGCGCAGACCGTCGACGTGGCTCCCATCCTCGACAAGGCGGTTGCCGCGAAGGGGGAGAAGCTGGAGTGGCGAACCTCGATCGTTGACCTGATGAAGGCGCTCGACATCGATTCCAGCCTCAGTGCGCGCAAGGAGCTCGCCCATGAGCTCGGCTACACCGGCGACACCAACGATTCCGCCAGCATGAACATCTGGCTGCACAAGCAGGTGATGGCCAAGCTCGCCGCCAACGGCGGCAAGCTCCCCCCTGATATCAAGCACTGACGGAACGCCCACAGATCGGATCAGGGCCCGCGCTAGCGCGGGCCCTTTTTTATGGATCGGCGAACATCTATAGATCGGGGAATAACGAGGGGAACGCCCAGGAGAGTACCCATGACCGATCTCGACCGCCGGACCATGCTGACGACCAGTGCCTTGGCGCTGGCCGGCACCGCCGCGCAATCCGCGCCGGCATCGGCGCAAGCCGGGCCGAAGGCGATGTTTCCGGTACCGGCTGTCACGATCCCGATCGTCGGCGAGAGCGAGGTGTTCCAGGTTCGCCGCATCTACTGCATCGGCCGCAACTACGCAGCCCATGCGATCGAGCGCGGCTCCGATCCGACCCGCGAGCCGCCGTTCTTCTTCCAGAAGCCGACCGATGCGATCCAGAATGTCGCGGTCGGCGCCGTCGCCGATCATCCCTATCCGTCGCTGACCAAGAACTATCACCACGAGGTTGAATTGGTGGCGGCGCTGAAATCCGGCGGCGCCAATATTCCGGCCGAGACGGCGCTCGATCACGTCTATGGCTACGCGCTCGGTCTCGACATGACGCGGCGCGATTTGCAGAACGGCATGGCCGCCGAGAAGAAGCCGTGGGAGATCGGCAAGAGTTTTGATCACGCCGCGGTGCTCGGCCCGATCCATCCGGCTGATAAGACCGGCCATTTCAAGGCGGGCGCGATCTCGCTCGCGGTCAACGGCACGGTGCGGCAGAGCTCCGACCTGAAGAACATGATCTGGAGCGTTGCCGAGCAGATCGCAAAGCTCTCCGAGGCGTTCGAGCTCAAGGCCGGCGATATCATCTATTCCGGCACGCCTGAAAATGTCGGCGCGGTGGTCAAGGGCGACGTGCTGCTCTGCAAGCTCGAGGGCCTGCCCGAGATGTCGATCAAGATCGTCTGACGGATGCGGTACTGTAGCGTTTTGAAGCGAAGTGGATACCGGTTCGCGTAAGCAAAACGCGTCAAAACGAAAGTCTACCCCGCGAGATCCGCGTATTCCGGATGCTTGTCGAGGTAGTCCACCACGAAACCGCAGCCGGCGATCACCTTGTGGCCGTCGGCGCGGATCAGGTCCAGCGCCCCCTTGACCAGCTCTGACGCGATGCCGCGGCCGCGCAGCGCCCGCGGTGTCTCGGTATGGGTGATGATGACGGCTGATGGCGTCAGCCGGTAGTTGGCAAAGGCCATGCCGCCGTCGGTATCGAGCTCGAAGCGGTTTTGGGCTTTGTTGTCGCGGACGGCGGCCATCGCAAATTCCCGATTGGTTGACGGGCACTGATGTAAGCCCGTGAACCGGTCCGTGCAAAGGCGCGACCAACCCACAAATCGGCATTTGTGGATTGACGAGATGCGCCTTTCGGCCTGTCTGACCGGTATTCTGCTCAGCGCGGCCTTTGCGGCGGCGCAGGTCCCGCGCGCGTCCGCTGCTGATGATCCGAACTGGCAAGCCTGCATCGGCAACGCGACCGCGCCGGCCGATCGCGTCACCGCCTGCAAAGCCGTGATCGATGGCAAGACCGAGACCGGCCGCCGGCTCGCCGCGGCCTATTGCGCCCGCGGGTACGGGCTGACCGAGACGCGTGAGATCGATGCCGCGCTCGCCGATCTCAACGAAGCCATCAACCTCAATCCTGCTAACGCCTGCGCCTACACCAATCGCGGCCGCATCTCGGCCAGCAGGAGGGATTTCGATCATGCGCTCGCCGACTATGACGAGGCGATCCGCGTCGACCCGACCTTCGCGCTCGCCTACAACAATCGCGGCGATGCCTGGCTCAGCAAGGGTGATCTCGACCGTGCGCTGGCCGATTTCAGCCTGGCGATCGAGCATAATCCGAAGCTTTCGTCGGCCTACGGCAATCGCGGCTTCACCTATTTCCGCAAGCGTGACGTGACGCATGCGATCGCCGACTACACGACGCAGATCCAGCTCCGACCCGATGTGCTCGCCTACATCAACCGCGGCAACGCTTACCGTGACATCAAGCAGTTCGACCGCGCGGCGGCCGACTATGGCGAGGCGGCGAAGATCGCGCCGACGGACCCGCGCGGCTGGCGCAACCGCGGGCTGATCCGCCTTTTTCTGGACGATGCCAAGGGCGGCGTCGCCGATTACGACAAGGCGCTGCAATACGACCCGAGCGACGCTTATTCCTGGAGCAACCGCGGCCTGGCCAAGATGCAGCTTGGCGACAAGCAGGGCGCGGCGGCCGATTTCCGCAAGGCGCTCGAACTGCACCCGGACCTGCAGACCGCGCAAGAAGCGCTGGAACGCCTCGGGGCGTCGCGCTAGCCGGCAAAACTCCAGGCGATCCCGCTCTTCCAAATCAGGTGCGGTGCTTATAGACGGGGTTGCGTGGCTGCCGCATGGTGAACCCAGCGGCAACATTGCCTGGAGGAAAGCATGCCCAATGAAAAAGGCCCCAACGTCAAGAAGAAGCAGAAATGCAAGAATTGCGAGGGCAAGGGCCTTTTGAAGAAGGGCGACAAGGTGGTGAAGTGCCAGCGTTGCAAGGGGACGGGCGTGCGCTAACGGCACCGTCCTGATGCCGGGACCGTCGATCGCGACCGCGCCGTTTGAGCCGGGATAGGCCTGATACGGCAGGTCTTGATACGGCAGCTCTTGCCGAACCCCGCGCGATGACGATAAACCGGCAGGGATCAACGTCGCGGGCGCGACCAAAAAAACTGATGCAGCCGGGGAAACATCGATGAAGCTCGTCCTGACCTTGCTTGGCGTCGTCCTGCTGGTGGGCCGGCGATGAGCGAAGTGGCGAGCACTGCGCCGCGCGGCGGGATCGCGCGGGTGTCGCGCCGGGTGATGAACCTCGCCTACATCCTGACCCAGAACGCCCGCCGGCACGGCGATCGCCCCGGTTTCATCTGGGCCGAGAAGGCCTGGTCGTGGCGCCATATCGACCAGAACGTCTCGGCGCTGGCGGCGGCGCTCGCGGCCCGCGGCATCGTCAAGGGCGACCGCATCCTGGTGCATTCCAAGAACTGCGACGAGATGTTCTGGTCGATGTTCGCGGCGTTCCGGCTCGGCGCGGTCTGGGTGCCGACCAATTTCCGCCTGATGCCCGACGAGGTCGCCTATCTCGCGGCGGCCTCGGGCGCCAAGGCGTTTCTTTGCCACGGCGATTTCCCGGACCATGCCAAAGCGGCGGCCAATCCCGCGCTCGAATTCACCTGGCGGATCGGCGAGGAGGGCACGTTCGGCGAGGCTGTTGTCGGTGACGTCATCGCCAAACATGCCGGTGCCGCGGTCGAGAACACCGCCGTCGACTATGATGATCCCTGCTGGTTCTTCTTCACCTCCGGCACCACCGGCCGCTCCAAGGCTGCGGTGCTGACCCATGGCCAGATGGCCTTCGTGATAACAAACCATCTCGCCGATTTGATGCCCGGCACCACCGAGCAGGATGCCTCGCTGGTGGTGGCGCCGCTGTCGCACGGCGCCGGCGTCCACCAGCTGGTGCAGACCGCGCGTGGCGTGCCGACCATTTTGCTGCCGTCGGAGAAGTTCGACATCGCGGAGGCGTTCCGGCTGATCGCGCGATACCGCGTCAGCAACATGTTCACGGTGCCGACGATCCTGAAGATGATGGTCGAGCATCCCGCCGCCGACCAGCACGATCACTCCTCGCTGCGCTACATCATCTATGCCGGCGCGCCGATGTATCGCGAGGACCAGAAGGCGGCGTTGGCCAAGCTCGGCGGCGTGCTGGTGCAGTATTTCGGGCTTGGCGAGGTCACCGGCAACATCACCGTGCTGCCGCCCGGCCTGCACGATCCCGAGGATGGCCCGCATGCGCGGATCGGCACCTGCGGTTTCGAGCGCACCGGCATGCAGGTCTCGATCCAGGGAGACGACGGCCGCGAGCTGAAGCCGCACGAGACCGGCGAGATCTGCGTGATCGGTCCCGGCGTGTTCGCCGGTTATTACGACAACCCCGAGGCCAATGCGAAGGCGTTTCGCGACGGCTGGTTCCGCACCGGCGACCTCGGCCACATCGACGAGGAGGGCTTTGTCTACATCACCGGCCGCGCCTCCGACATGTACATCTCCGGCGGCTCCAACATCTATCCGCGCGAGATCGAGGAGAAGATCCTGACCCATCCCGCGGTGGGCGAGGTCGCTGTCCTCGGCGTGCCCGATCCCTTCTGGGGCGAGGTCGGCATCGCCGTCTGCGTCGCATGCGAAGGCGCGCAGCCGGTCGGTGAGGCGGAGCTGGCGGCGTATCTCACGCCGAAATTGCCGCGCTACAAGATGCCGAAGCGCTTCTTCTTCTGGGAGGCGCTGCCGAAGTCCGGCTACGGCAAGGTGCCGAAGCGAATGGTCCGCGACGAGCTCGAGGCGCGCGGCCTGCTCGAAGTGATCGCCAAGTCGACGGGCAACTAGCGCGATGCGCAGCATCGCTCAACCCGGCGCTCCGATCCCCGAGCGCATCCAATCGGTCGCGGCGCGTGGCCGTGCCTTTTCATTCGTGCTGGTAGCAGGCATTCCCTTGCTCGAAGCCGTGCGCCGCGGCTTTGCGGCGGAAGGATTTTCGGACGGCGTGCTCAGCGCCAAAGGTGGGGCGCTCGGGCCGTTTGCTTACGTGATGCCGGCGCTGTCCAGGGATGGCCGCAACGCCGCGTTCTATAGCGACACCTTTCGTCCTGTCGGCATGACGCAGCTCAAGCTCGCGGCGCTGACCTTCGGTGAGCGCGACGGCGCGCCGTTCTTCCATTGCCACGGGCTGTGGACCGAGGCGGGCGGCCGCGTCAATGGCGGCCACATGCTGCCGGAAGAGACTGTCGTCGCCGAACCCTTCGAGGTCGATGCCTTCGGGATCGACGGTGCGACGTTCCTGGCCGAGCCCGACAGCGAGACCAATTTCAAGCTGTTCGGCCCCGTCGCAATCGCGCCGACCGGTGCGAAGACGACGAGCCGGGCCTTTGCGCTGCGGCTGCGGCCGAACCAGGATTTTGCCGGCGCGCTGGAAGGCTTTTGCCGCCAGCACGGCATCCTGCGCGCCCGCCTGCATGGCGGTGTCGGCTCGACCATCGGCGCCCGTTTCACTGACGGAAGCAGCGTGGTGCCGTTTGCAACCGAGCTTGCGGTGACGGCGGGCAGCATCGCCCCCGATGCCAATGGTCGGGTGCGCGCCACCCTCGACGTCGCGCTGGTCGACTATCTCGGCGGCCTCGCCGAGGGCCGGCTGGTGCGCGGCGACAATCCGGTGCTGATGACGATGGAGTTGGTGCTGGAGGTGCTGGAAGAGGCGGAGCGGCCGTAGGGCCAACGCACAATCTCTCCCCACCGTCGTCCCGGCGAAGGCCGGGACCCATAACCACAGGGTTGTGTTGTGAGATGAGCTGGGGCCACAGCGTCGCGCAGCAATTGGTATTTGTGGTTATGGGTCCCGGGTCAAGCCCGGGACGACACCGAATTTGTTGCGCGGCTTGTGAGTCATACGTTCGCGTTCTCGCGACATGATCTGCCCGAGCTTTGCATCTCGTTCCGCCCTCGCGAAACAGAGGGCGCAGGGAAAGCCGGGTGCACGCTGCACCCGCGGTCTCGTGTGCAAAGGTAGAAAACAAATCGCACACGAGCATACAGGTTCAGCGGAGGCACTCCGGCTTTCCCTGCGCGATGGCTTTACGGCTTATACGTGCTCTCCCCGGCGAGACTAGGTTTGCTTGTCACCGCCATCCGCGAGAGACGTTGGTCTCTTGCGGACAGGACACCTACCACTGGGGCGTCAGGCCTGCACGACTTCACCGTCCGCCTTGCATGCTCTCGTCAGTCGCACGCTCGGCGTCCACCGCATCCCACCGCGCGTTCGTGACGTGCGCTCGCCCCTCGTTCGGGTGGGACGGGCAGATTCATACACTGAGTTGCGCTTCTGATAAAGCGAAATATTTTTATCGCGAGGGCTTGCGCCGTCGGGCAACTCAGATGTAGGGGGCGGATCACCGCCGCTTGCGCACATGGATGTTGATATCGAGGTCGATCTCGCTGACGCAGGTCTGCTGAGAGCGGTGCGAGCCGCCCTCGTGCCAGCGGCCCTTGCGCAGTTCGACATCGCTGACATGGGCGAGCCGCAGGCAGCGCCATTGCGGCAGGCGGCCCGAGCTCTCGCCGGCGAACTGCCAGGCCAGCACGACCTGTTCGCCACTCTTGTTGCGGCCGATGATGTGCGGGCAGAGCTCGCGCGGCCGGTCGTCGTAGATGCAGACGACCTGCTGCTCGGTCAGGATGGCCGTTCGGAAGAGGGCGTAGGAGGCGCTGGGCATGGACGCTCTGCCATCTAGGATTGCGGCCGGCTCCAGTATAACAACGGGCGCTGCCTGTTGTTTCCCCCGGATCCGTCCTGATGGCCAGACGAAATCGCCCAATCAACATGCCCGCGCCGTACCTCCGGCGTGTCTGGCTCGACCCCGCCCGCATCGCCAACCGCGACGCCTATCCGTTCGTGCTACCGCTGCTGCGCGACGATTTCGAGCTCAGCTTCGACAAGGCGATCACCATCATCGTCGGCGAGAACGGCACTGGCAAGTCGACGCTGCTGGAAGGCATCGCCGCGATGGCCGGCTATGACGAAGCCGGCGGTGGCAAGGGGTACATGCCGGTTGACCATTCCACGGCCGTGGAGACGATGGGCGGGTCGCTTGCGATGGCGCTGCGCGCAAGCTGGCTGCCCAGGATCACAAGTGGCTGGTTTTTCCGCGCGGAGAGCTTCTTTTCGGTCGCGAGATATCTCGACGAGGCGGCGGTAGACGTTGGAGCGCTGCCGCCAGATTTCCTCTCCTATTCCCACGGTGAAGGTTTCCTGCGCTTCTTCAACGAGCGTTGCGAGAGGCAGGGCATCTTCATCTTCGACGAGCCGGAATCGGCGCTGTCGCCCGCGCGCCAGATCGAATTCCTGAAACTGCTGAACCGAATGGAGGTGTCAGGCCACTGCCAGGTCATCATGGCAACCCACGCTCCAATGCTGATGGCCTATCCGAACGCGACGCTGCTGCGGCTGACGAAATATGGGCTCGAGCCGGTGAATCTGAAGGATACCGATCACTACAAGGTCATGCGCGAGTTCTGTGATGACCCGCGGGGGTTCGTCGAGGCCGCGATCGAGGAGTGAGGTCCGTTGCCTCGCAGGCTTGCCTCCCGAGGAAGACGACGGCCGGTACTTCGCTCTGGTGCAAGAAACCGGTCCCGATCTGGTCCAGAATATCGACCATAAGCTTCGGCACGCGATGTGGCGCAGACCGAACACAACGTCGGGGAGACGGCATGAGGGGTACGATCGCGAAGGCTGGCGTCGTGGTGGCGGCGTTGGCAGTTTTGGGAGCCGCCTGGGCCCACGGGCCGACCCGCCAGAAGGTGCGGGAATCGATCGAAATCGACGCGCCGCAGGCCAAGGTGTGGGCGGCGATCGGCAATTTCCAGGACATGAGCTGGCTGCCAGGTGTCAGCAAGACCGAGGGCGAGAAGGGCAACGAGATCGGCGCCACCAGGCGGTTGACGCTGGCGGACGGCGCGACCATCGACGAGGAGCTCTACAAGTACGAACCGGAGATGTTGAGCTATTCGTACCGGATCACGGCGGTCGACGTGAAGGTGCTGCCGGTCACCAATTATTCCTCGACGCTGACGGTGTCGCCGGCGCCGGACGGCAAGGCGAAGCTGGAATGGGCCGGCGCGTTCTACCGCGGTTTTCCCAACAACGACCCGCCGCCGGAGCTGAACGACGAAGCCGCGACCAAGGCGGTGAGTGGGCTCTATCGCGCCGGGCTTGAGGCGCTGAAGAAGAAGATCGAGAGCGGCAGCTAGAGCGTGAAGGCAATCGCACTGGTGGCGCTGCTGGCCAGCCTCACAGGCGCCCATGCCGAAGAGGCGTTCGTCACCAACCAGCTCAGCGATGATCTCATGATTGTCGATCTCGCGACATCGAAGGCGGTCGCGACGATTGCGATCGGCGGAAAGCCGGCGGGCGTTGCCGTCACACCGGATGGCCGCTTTGCCTATGTGACCAGCCCCGATGCCAAGGCGTTGACCGTGGTCGATGCAACGGCGCGAAAAATCGTTGGCCGGATCGATGTCGGCGGCGGTCCGCTCGGCATCGCCGTCGCTCCCGACGGGGCGACGGTCTATGTCGCCGACTGGTACGCTGCCGCGGTGCGGGTGATCGACGCGAGAGCGCAGCGTGTCGTCGCCAGTATCAAGGTAGGCGCATCGCCGTCCGGGCTCGCGGTGACGCCGGACGGGCGGCTGCTGCTCTCGGCGGACCGCGACGACGACAGCGTGTCGATCGTGGACACATCGGCGCGCGAGCGGAAGGGGATGGTGAAGGTCGGAACGCGTCCGTTCGGCGTCACCATCGACGGCGAAGGCAAGCGCGCCTACACCGCCAATGTCGGCTCGAACGACGTCTCCGTGATCGACATCGCCAGCGCCCGCGAAATCGGCCGCGTCCATGTCGGGTTGCGCCCCTATGCGGTGGCGCTGGCGCAGGGCCGCGGTTTTGTCACCGACCAATATGACGGCACCGTCAGCGTGTTCGATCTCGCAACCTTGCAACCGCTGAAGCGGATCAAGGTCGGCGACTATCCGGAAGGCATCGAGGCGACGGCGGACGGGCGGCGTGTCGTGGTCGCGAACTGGGAGAGCAATACGGTCAATTTGATCGACGCCGTCGAGATGAAGGTCGTCGGCGAAATCAAGGTCGGCGACGGCCCGCGCGCGTTCGGCGCGTTTCTCAGGCGGACGGAGTAGCCGCTTCGCTACATACTTGCGCTAATGACATCAATCTCCCATCATTCCCGACATTGGCTCAGGAGTTCTGCGATGTCGTTCGATGGTCGGCTGCTTTCGGGAATCAGCGTGCTGGCGGCGGTGGTCCAGTCGCGCAACTTTGCGCGCGCAGCCGAGGTGCTGGGGATCACGGCCTCGGGCGTCAGCCGCGCGATTGCCCGGCTGGAGGATCGGGTCGGCGTGCGGCTGCTCGACCGCACCACGCGGTCGATGGTGCTGACCGACGAGGGCCGGCTGTTCTACGAGCAGGTCGCGCCGTTGCTGGTCGGCATCGAGGAGGCGGCGGTCTCGGCGTCGGGGGCCGGCGGCGTCGCGCGCGGCCGATTGCGGGTCGACATCGACCCTTACTTCCTGCGCAGCCAGCTTTCGGGGCGGCTGGGCGGATTTCTGCGGGCGCATCCCGAGCTGACGCTGGAGTTGGTGACGCGCGATCATGTCGGCGACCTCGTGACCGACGGGATCGATGTCGCTGTCAGGTTCGGCGAGCCGACCGTGGCCAGCGCCATCGCGCGCAAGCTCATGGAGACACGGGTGCTCACGGTCGCGTCGCCAGGCTATCTGAAAAAGCACGGACGGCCTGCACATCCGTCCGACATCGCCGGGCATCACTGCATCCAGTTCTTCGATCCGGTGACGCGGCGGCCGTTCGAGTGGGAGTTTCACCGCGGCCGCAAGGTGGTTCCCGTGGCGACCTCCAGCCGCCTCCATGTCAGCGATGTTGGCACCATGGTCAACGAGTGCCTGGCGGGCACCGGAATCGCGCAGGTGCTCGCGATCCGGATCCAGCCGCTGCTGGAGTCCGGCCGGTTGATCGATCTGTTCCCGGACTGGTCCGGCGAGACCTATCCGCTCTACGCGCTGTATCCCTCGCGCAACCACCAGCCGGCGAAGGTCCGGGCCTTCGTCGACTTCGTCTCGAAGGCGATCCGCGAACCGGCGACGCATCGCTAATTCATGCTGTTTCGTCAATAGTACGGTGACATAAGCGCGCTTCAGTCATGAGAGCCGGCGTGGGACGTTCTGTGGGTCGGACCAAACGCAGCGAAGGCGCTCTCCATGGCCACGCGGAACATCGTGCTTATCGTCGGGGCCTCGCGCGGGCTGGGGCTCGCGTTGGCCGAGGAATATTGCGCGCGCGACTTTCACGTCATTGCGACGGTGCGCTCGCCGTCAGCGGCGCTCGACCGGATTGCCGCACGATTTCCGGCCAGCCTCACGATTGAAACTGCAGATATCACCGACGTGAGATCGGTCGAAGCGCTCAGGCAGCGCTTGGCGGGCCGGACGCTCGATACCCTGTTCGTCAACGCCGGCATTTGCCTGGCGCGCGACGACACGCCGAAGGACGTCCGCGAGCAGGATTTTCTCGCGATGATGCTGACCAATGCGCTGGGCCCGATGCGTGTGGTCGAGCTGTTCGAGCACCAGGTGTCGCGCAACGGCGTCATCGCGGTGATGTCGTCAGAGCTCGGCAGCATTGCCCACAATCGGGGCGCCTGGGAACTCTACAGTTCGAGCAAGGCCGCACTCAACATGCTGATGGCGTGCTTTTCGAAGCGCCACGCCGGCGACAGCCGCGCGTTGCTGCTGGTCGCGCCCGGCTGGGTGCGCACCGAGATGGGCACGGACGCGGCGGCGCTGTCGATCGAGGAGAGCATCCCGCACGTGGTCGCCGCGGTCGAGGCCCGGGCCGGCAGACCGGGTCTTCGATTCATCGATCGCCACGGCAAAACCTTGCCCTGGTGACCACCCACAGCGGCGACTTGCTCGACGCCACCGACAATCAAACAGAGATGGAGAGATCAGATGTACGCAATCATGGGTGTGACCGGAAAAGTCGGCGGCGCGGCAGCGCGCGCATTGCTGGCGGAGGGCAAGCCGTTGCGCGTGCTGGTTCGTGACGCTGCGAAGGGCAAGCCATGGGCGGAGCGGGGCTGCGCGCCCGCGATTGCCGATCTCGATAATCCGGCCGCGCTGACGAGCGCCTTGCAAGACTGCGAAGCCGCATTCGTGATGCTGCCGCCAGCGTTCGATCCATCACCGGATCTCCGCGAGGCGAGGGCGATGATCGCGACATTGCTGAAGGCACTGGAGAGCGCGCGGCCGAAGCGCGTGGTGGCGCTCTCCACCATCGGTGCCGAAGCGACCCGGCCGAACCTGTTGAACCAGCTCGGCCTGCTGGAGCAGGCGCTGTCGACGCTGGACTTGCCGGTCACCTTCCTGCGGGCGGCCTGGTTCATGCAAAACGCCGCGCTCGATATCGCCGCTGCAAAAGAGACTGGCGTGATCCAGAGCTATCTGCAGCCGCTCGACCGGCCGGTGTCGATGATCTCAGCGGAAGACGTCGGCCGCACCGTGGCCGCGCTGCTGACGGAAAGCTGGGAGGGCGTTCGCGTGGTCGAGCTCGATGCCGGCGGCGTCAGTCCGAATGACATCGCCGCAGCCTTTGGGAAGGCGCTCGGCAGACCGGTGCGCGCCGACGTCGTGCCCCGCGCCGAGTGGGAGCAGATATTCCGCAGCCAGGGCATGACCAACCCGCTGCCGCGGATGCAGATGATCGATGGCTTCAACGAGGGCTGGATCGCCTTCGGGCGGCCGGGCACCATCGTCCGCAAAGGGCAGATCGGGATCGAAGAAGCGGTGGCTGGGCTGGTCAAGGATTGATCGAAAACGATCGATGACATGAGGCTGAAGCAACCCAGTTCGTCATGCCCGGGCTTGCCCCGGGCATCCACGTCTTTTGCGTGGGCGTGGATGGCCGGGACAAGCCCGGCCATGACGGTGTGTAGTCTAGTTCGACCCGGCGAAGGCCGCGAGCTTCAGGAAGAAATCCTTTAGGATCGCGTTTCGGTTCATTGATGTCACGTAGCGCATCGCATGCCGCCGGCGATCGATGCTCCAAATCATCTGATCGGTCAGGATGGGCGCCGGCACGATCACGCTCGGTGCCCACAGTGGATTGAGCAGCCAGCCGACCGGTGCCATGTCCCAGATTTCCTTGGCCCAGCCGAGATGATCGGCTGAATATTCCTTGAAGCGCATGGCTAGGAACGCGCCGATGCTGCCGTGCGGTTCGACGTAACGCTCGATCTCCGGCACCGTCGAGTGAAGGTGTGAGGTCACGCCGCGGCACGGCACCAGAACCAGCGGCACGCCGCTGTCGAGCAGCACCTGCGCGCCGCCGACATCCTGCCTGAGATTGAACTCGGCCGTGTCAGGCCATTCCAGCGCATGGCCGCCGAGCCACACCACGACGACGCGATCGATGATGTCAGGCGCCCTGAGCAGCGCCGAGGCGACGTTGCTGATCGCGGCGATGGCGACGATGTAGAGCGGATTGTCCGGCGATCCGGCGCGAGCGCGTGCGATCAAATCATCGACCGCGGGCGCCTCGCGCGCCTGCTTCTCGGGCCCGACATAGTCGGTGACGCCGCGATGAACCAGGCCGTCGGGCGAGATGTCCAAGCGCGCCAGCAGCCGCAGGATCTCCTGGTAGCTCAGCTCCATGCCGTGGCCCGGACCGTCCGAGCGCACGTTGAAGAACGGCGCAGCGTATATCGCCTCGACGTCGAAGCGATCCGGCGACAGCAGCATCTGGACGATCGCGAACTGGTCGTCGATTTCGTTGTAGGTGTCGGTGTCGAGAACGACGCGGACGCGACCGGTGGGTGGGGACAGGAGATTCAGGCGGGCGGCCTCTGAGAGGGGCATTATATCGTCTACCGATCGCGTTCAGGATTGGATCACGCTGCTAACGCGACGAACGAAGCGTAGGGCGGGTTAGCGTAGCGTAACCCGCCGGGGTCGGCGAGAAAAGCAGCTGGCACCAAAAGCAGTGGCGGATTACGCTTTGCTAATCCGCCCTACGAGCTGAATAGTGCTACTATCGCGATTTCAGCCTGCCAACGGTCGTTGCTAAAGGTGCCACCAAACTGGATTTTTCATGATGCCCCTGGATCTAGGCCCCTCTCGGATTAAGCTCGCCGGAGCGCGCGAGCACATCGAACGTTTCAAGCAGAAAACGGTCCCACTAGACCGGTCATTATACGACCTATCCGCGATCAAAACAGGCCAGAGCTACCAACTTGTCTATCAGCCTAAAGGGCCAATAGCCGAGCCCCTTGCTAACATCGTCGGCGATGCGCTGGGCAATCTCAGGAGTGCCTTGGACTACGTCGCTGCTCGCATCGTGGGGGGAAGCGAGTCCGTCTATTTCCCTGTTGCGCCGCGAAAGGATCTGCCTAGCTTTAAGAGCTTGCCGGCGATCGAAGGCGCGCTGCCGGGTTTCAAGAACCTCTTGTTCAACGAGATTCGGCCGGCGGAAGATCCAAATGAAGCGCTATGGGGGTTGATTGGAAAAGCAAACAATCAAAACAAGCACGCCGACTTCATACCAACCCTTGCAATGGTGAGGATTGAGAATTTTAATGGGCAGGTCGGCGGGATGTTTATGGAGAATTGCATGTTCGGCGGTGATGCGACGCGCCCGATGAACATGATCAGCGCCCCCGGGCCGATCAGCTTTGGTTCGCAATTCCGGACAATCATCAACGCGCGGTTTGGGCCACAGTCATCGGTGACGGGTCGTCCAGTTATTGAGACCTTGGAGCAGACTGCATCGGTCGTCGAATCCGCTCTAAACAAGATCGACCTGCTCGCCAAATCGTGAAGTCCGCGGCGCCCCGGTCAACTGATCGTGGTAGGGATATTGACAGCTCTCTCACCCGTCCCACGTCATTGCTAGACTACTCCGCCGCCTCACTCGCCGTGCCACTCTTCCTTGGCTTGCTGTTCGCCTTCTTCAGCACCGGCGCTAAAAACTTGCCCGTATAGCTCCGCGGCGCCTTGACGATATCCTCCGGCGGGCCCCAGGCGACGATTTCGCCGCCGCCGTCGCCGCCTTCGGGGCCGAGGTCGATCACCCAGTCTGCCGTCTTGATGACTTCGAGATTGTGCTCGATCACCACGACCGTGTTGCCCTGGGCAACCAGCTCGTGCAGCACCTCGAGCAGTTTGGCGACGTCGTGAAAATGTAGTCCGGTGGTCGGCTCGTCCAGGATGTAGAGCGTGCGGCCGGTGGCGCGCTTTGACAATTCCTTGGCCAGTTTAACGCGCTGGGCTTCGCCGCCGGACAGCGTGGTGGCCTGCTGGCCGACATGGATGTAGTCGAGGCCGACGCGGTGCAGGGTCTTGAAGGTCTCGCGGACGCGCGGGACGGCCTTGAAGAAGTCGGCGGCTTCCTCGACGGTCATGTCGAGCACATCGGCGATGCTCTTGCCCTTGAACAGGACTTCGAGCGTCTCGCGGTTGTAGCGCTTGCCCTTGCAGGTATCGCAGGTGACGTAGACGTCCGGCAGAAAGTGCATCTCGATCTTGATGACGCCGTCGCCCTGGCAGGCCTCGCAGCGGCCGCCCTTGACGTTAAAGGAGAAGCGCCCGGGCTCGTAGCCGCGCGCCTTGGCTTCGGGCAGGCCGGCGAACCATTCGCGGATCGGCGTGAACGCGCCGGTATAGGTCGCGGGGTTCGAGCGCGGCGTGCGGCCGATCGGCGACTGGTCGATGTCGATGATCTTGTCGATATGCTCGAGGCCATCGATGCGGTCGTGCGGCGCGGCGCCGTCACTGGCGTTGTTGAGTTTGCGGGCGATCGCCTTGTAGAGCGTGTCGATCAAGAGTGTCGACTTGCCGCCGCCGGAAACGCCGGTCACGCAGGTGAACAGGCCGAGCGGGATCTCGGCCGAGACGTTCTTCAGATTGTTGCCGCGGGCGTTGATGACCTTCAGCGTGCGGCGATGGTTCGGCGGCCGCCGCTCCGGGATCGCGACCGAGAGTTCGCCGGTGAGGTATTTGCCAGTCAGCGACTTCGGATTGCGCATGATCTGGTCGGGTGTGCCCTCGGCGACGATGTGGCCGCCATGCATGCCGGCGCCGGGACCGATGTCGAGCACGTAATCGGCGAGGCGGATGGCGTCCTCATCATGCTCGACCACGATGACGGTATTGCCCAAGTCGCGGAGTCGCTTGAGGGTCTCGAGCAGGCGGGCATTGTCGCGCTGGTGCAGGCCAATGGAGGGTTCGTCCAGCACGTAGAGCACGCCCGTCAGCCCCGAGCCGATCTGCGAGGCGAGGCGGATGCGCTGGCTCTCGCCGCCTGACAGCGTGCCGGAGGCGCGCGCGAGCGTCAGGTAGTTCAAGCCGACGTCGAGCAGGAAGCTCAGCCGCTCGCGGATCTCCTTCAGGATGCGCGCGGCGATCTCGTTCTGCTGGGCGTTCAGCGCCGCCGGCACGGTCTCGAACCATTCGCCGGCGCGCCGCACCGAGAGCTCCGAAATCTCGCCGATATGCTTGGCCCCGATCTTGACGCAGAGCGCCTCCGGCTTGAGCCGGTAGCCGTGGCAGCCCTCGCAGGGCACGTCGGAGAAATACTTCACCAGCTCCTCGCGCGCCCACTCGCTCTCGGTCTCGCGGTAGCGGCGGTTGATGTTGGTGACGACGCCCTCGAACGGCTTCTTGGTGTCGTAGGAGCGCACGCCGTCCTCATAGGAGAACTTGATCTCGTCCTCGCCGGAGCCGTGCAGCAGCGCTGCCTGCGTCTTCTTCGGCAAATCCTTCCACTTGGTGTCGAGCGCGAACTTGTAGTGCTTGCCGAGCGCGGTCAGGGTCTGGATGTAATAGGGCGAAGATGATTTCGCCCAGGGCGCGATCGCGCCCTTGCGCAAGGTCAGCTCCTTGTCGGGGATGACGAGGTCTTCGTCGATATGCTGCTCGACGCCGAGGCCGCCGCAGGCCGGGCAGGCGCCATAGGGGTTGTTGAAGGAAAACAGTCTGGGCTCGATCTCGGGAATCGTGAAGCCGGAGACCGGGCAGGCGAATTTTTCCGAAAACAAAATGCGCTCGGGGCCGCTCTTGTCGTGGATTTTTGCGGTCTTCTTGTCGGACTTCTTCTCGTCCGCAGCACCCGCCGGCGCGTCGGCGTATTCGATCACGGCGAGACCTTCCGCGAGCTTCAGCGCGGTCTCAAAACTCTCGGCGAGGCGCTGGGAGAGGTCGGGGCGCACCACGATGCGGTCGACCACGACGTCGATGTCGTGCGGGAATTTCTTGTCCAGCGTCGGCGCTTCCGACAGCTCGTGGAAGGTGCCGTCGATCTTGACGCGCTGAAAGCCCTTCTTGAGATATTCGGCGAGCTCCTTCTTGTATTCGCCCTTGCGGCCGCGCACGACCGGCGCCAGCAGATAGAGCCGGGTGCCCTCGGGCAGATTGAGCACGCGATCGACCATCTGCGAGACGATCTGGCTCTCGATCGGCAGTCCGGTGGCCGGCGAATAGGGCACGCCGACGCGGGCCCAGAGCAGGCGCATGTAATCGTAAATCTCGGTGACGGTGCCGACGGTCGAGCGCGGGTTCTTCGACGTCGTCTTCTGCTCGATCGAGATTGCAGGAGATAGACCGTCGATCTGGTCGACGTCGGGCTTCTGCATCATCTCCAAAAATTGCCGCGCATAGGCCGACAGCGACTCGACGTAGCGGCGCTGGCCCTCGGCATAGATGGTGTCGAACGCGAGCGAGGATTTGCCGGAGCCGGACAGTCCGGTGAACACGACGAGCTTGTCGCGCGGAATCTCGACGTCGACGTTCTTCAGATTGTGCTCGCGCGCGCCGCGGATCGTGATGGCGCGCGATGAGGAGCCGTTCTGCGGGCGCTTCGACTTGAGCACTTCATCCATAGCGGCAATTTCCGGGCGCGTGACGCGTGCGCCTTTTTGGGGCGCGCATCGCCGGTGATGCCGGGACCCTGCGCCGATGCTGTGAAGGCTGGAACGTAGGAAGAACGGTCAGGGATTTCCAGTGCCGAGTTGCGTCCATCAACGGATAGTTTGCCCGTTGGCAGCAGCCGTCAGCAGCGGGGGTTCCCACACAGCAAAAAGGCCGGCGCGAGGCCGGCCTTTTCGTCACGATTTGGTCGTGAGCGTATCAGTATTTCACCTAGTACTCGGCTCAGTACTTGGCGACGATCGGGCCGCCAAAGTGATAGTTCACGCCGACCTGGACGCTGTGCAGCTTGAGGTCGCCGGAGGGAATGCCGAAGTAGGTCTCGCTGCCGAGGTCGCGATAGAGATACTCGCCCTTGACCGACCACTGCGGGGCGAAGAACGCCTCGATGCCGGCGCCGACGGTCCAGCCGGAGTGGAAGTTGCTCTGCGACACGGTCACGCCGAGCGCGCTGAGGCTGATCTTGTTGTCGATCCAGGCGTAGCCGCCGGTGCCGTAGAACAGCACCTGGTCGACAGCGAAGCCGATGCGGCCGCGAACCGTACCGAGCGCGTCGGTCTTGCTCTTCGCGGTGATGCCCAGCGCCGTAACCGAAGCGCTGACGTCAGCCCCACCGGCGTCGGCCTCAAGACCGTACACGATGTTGCCGGCCTGCCAGTTGTAGCCGACGGTGCCGCCGCCGAAGCCGCCGCTCATCTTCGGCGTGCCGGAGTCCTCGCTGGCATAGCCGCCGAAGCCACCGATGTAGAAGCCGGTCCAGTTGTAGACGGCGGCCAACGGCGGCGCCTTCACGTAGGGAGCCCGGGCCGCCATATCGGCAGCCATGGCCGGTGCAAACGCGCTCAGAACGAGCAAGCCGGCCGATGCCAGCAGAACATTCCTCATTTCAAAAATTCCCAGTCCCGTTTTGTGGTTTCCCTCCAAGCCTTTGGAGGGCCTTTGGAGGGGAGCGCCGGCCGTGTTGCCTGACGTTGACGTGTATCTATAGGGACAAGACCGGAAATGGTGTAACCGCAGCGCAACAATGCACGGCAAACGTGCAGTTCGAGGCACCTGGGTAGTGCTTTGGGGCAACAAAAATGGCCGGCGCGAGGCCGGCCTTTTGCTCATGGATCAGCCCACGCAATCAGTACTTCGCGACGACAGGACCACCCCAGTTGAAGTGATAGTTGAGGCCCGCCTTGACGGTGTGGAAGGTGTCGTTCCAGTCCGAGCGGTCGGCGGTCGCTGATGTGTACTGGATCGAGCCCTTGCCGAGATCGAGGTAGTTGTACTCGACCTTGGCCGACCAGTTCGGTGCGAACATGTATTCGACGCCGGCGCCGACGGTCCAACCCCAGCGTGTCTCGCTGGCGGAAACTGACGGAGGCACGAGCCCGGCACTGTAACGGTGCTGGATGTCGCCAACCGCGGCGCCACCGCTGACGAACCACAGCGCGGGACCGTCGGCATAGCCGAGCCGGCCCTTGATGTCGCCGAAGCTGCGCAAGGCCGTGTAGTAGGTGTCGAGCAAGCTCGGAGGCCCGACATTGATCACCGCTGAGCGGCCATTGATGCCGGACCAGTGATAGTCGCCCTCGAGGCCAAACACCGCGGGGCCGGCCTGCCAGTTGGTGCCGATCACGCCGCCGACGAAGCCGCCACTGGTGTCGTAGGTCTGGGTGCCGACGAAGGTCGGATCGTTCGGCGCGCCGCGGAAGGTTTCCTTGCTGGTCCCCCAGTCGCCGCCGCCCTGAACACCGACGTAGAACCCGTTCCAGTTGAGCGCGGGAGCGACGGCCGGCGGCACCGGTGCCTTGGCTACGGGCGCTGGGGCGAGGTCAGCCGCTGAAACGGAGGAGACGCTGAGAGCGGCGAGGGTGGCTGCAACAAGAAGCTTTCTCATGGGATCCATCCCGCTTCGAATCTGCAATTGCGGGACAGGCTACCATCTGGGGTTGAACGCGACCGTCACCCGCGCGCAACATGGACTATCAATTTGATTTCGCTGAATATTTTACAGTTTATTAATATTTAACCATATCGATTCGCCGTCGATCGATGGCCGCGGACCGTCCGCAAACAAAAAGGCCGGCGCGAGGCCGGCCTTTCGTTCGAATGAAGTCAGATCGCCCGATCAGTACATCTGATCAGTACTTGGCGACGACCGGGCCGCCCCACCTGTAGTTGACGCGGACGGTGACGAGGTCGACGTCCTGACGCTCGCGGATCGAGCTGAACAGCAAGCCGCCCGGCGTGGTCAGGTTGTAGGTCTTGTCCTGCAGGAACAGATGGTCGTACTCGACCGCGGCCGACCAGTTCGGAGCAAAGCCGTATTCGAGGCCGACACCGACCGTGCCACCCCAGCGGGTGTCGCTGGCGCTGGCGAGGAAAAGGCCAGTCGGCGTGAAGTAGGTGTTGTACCGGTTGTCGGTCACCGCCGCGCCGCCCTTCAAGTAGAGCAGCACATTGTTGGCGGCGTAGCCGATCTGGCCGGTGAACAGGCCGAAGGCATCGACCTTGGTCTGGTTGGTGAAGAAGCCCGGGAAGATCAAGCTGCCATTGGTGCCCTTCAGGTCAGCCCAATCGCCCTGCGCTTCGAGGCCGAACACCCAGGTGCCGGTCTGCCAGCGATAGCCGATCTGGCCACCGGCAACGCCGCCGGTTGCGTCATGGCAACCATCCGAACCAATGAAGATACCGCCCGGGACCTGATCCCAGCAATTGTGGCTCGAACCCCAGCCGCCGTTGGCGCCGACGTAGAAGCCGCTCCAGTCATAGACCTGGGCGATCATCGGGGGCGCCTTGGTGTAAGGACGTGCAGCGAGGTCAGCAGCGGCAGCCGGCGCGGCAAACGCGACCAGGGCAACCGTTCCGAGCAAAAACTTCTTCATTATTATCAAACTCCAGCTCTTGTCCGCTTCTCGTTGGTCCCGAAGCGTTGAGGTCCAGAAAAGTGTCGCGAGCGCCCACGCCCGTTCGGTCACATCCATAGCGCGATTCAACCACAATGGCCGTCTCCCAAATGCAACACTCGCCGGAGAAGTGAAATCGCGGCAAGGTAATGATTTGTTTGCACTTTTCTTGAAGTGGCGAAGGCCTCGCGCGGCTCGCAAGGTGGAGCCGGCCGACTCACCATGGTCGCGATCACTGCTACGGCTGGTTGCAGAGAACGAAACTGGAACATCGACGTCTGCGATGCTATATGTGGATAACCGTTGCGGGCCTGCGCGATCGCGGAGGCGGCGGACCGGCGTCGCAGTATAGGGTCGTCCGCGGCGCCTGCAGTAAGTGGCGAAGGTTGAGAGTGGCGGCCGATGTCCGGCTGGCCCTGTTTTGGCGGAGAAGAAGCGATGGCGGGAAGCGTGAACAAGGTGATTCTGGTTGGAAACCTCGGCAAGGATCCGGAGATCCGGCGGACGCAGGACGGTCGTCCGATCGCCAATCTTTCCATCGCAACCTCGGAAACCTGGCGCGACAAGGGCACCGGCGAGCGCAAGGAAAAGACCGAGTGGCACCGCGTCGTGATCTTCAACGAAGGCCTTTGCAAGGTCGCCGAGCAGTACCTGAAGAAGGGCGCCAAGGTGTACATCGAGGGTCAGTTGCAGACCCGCAAATGGACCGACCAGAGCGGCGTCGAGAAATACTCGACCGAGGTCGTGCTGCAGGGCTTCAACTCCAGCCTGACCATGCTCGACGGCCGCAGCGGTGGCGGCGGTAGCTTCTCCGATGACAGCGGCGGTGGCGACTTCGGATCGGCCGGTCCGGTTAGCTCGGCGCCGCGCCGTGCAGTTGCCGCGGGCGGCGGGGCAGGCGCCCGCAACAGCGACATGGACGACGACATCCCGTTCTAAGTCGCGACCTCTCGGAGCAATCGACGATCAGCCGGCGTCGCCGCGCTGCTTTCTTGCGGCCGATTTGGCCCGAGGGAGGAAGCGGCTGACCCGGCTTTCGAGCAACTGGACGAGAACTGGATCCATGAACGCATAGTCGTCAGGGATGTCGAGACAGATGACGCGCTTGTTCTTCAAATGGCGCGGAAACTGGCGAACCAGCTTGTTGCGATGGGTCTTCTCCATCACAAAAATGATGTCGGCCCAATCGACTTGTTCGGAGGACAACAGCACGCTCGCGCCGGACGAGACGCCGGCCGAATCCGTCTCGACGCCGGGCCATGTCGAAAAGACCTGCTCGGCGGTGGGACTGCGCAGGCGATTGGCGCTGCAGACGAATAGGACGTTGGTCATGTTCGATGATGCTGGAATGCGCGTTCAAGACACGGTCTTGAGGCTTGGGTCTTGAGGCCCGGGCCCTGAGGCCTGACTTCATTTCGCGCATTGTGTAACGCGCAGAGACTGCGACGCCAAATTGACGCATCGTTTGAACTTGACATTGTAAAGATAGATGTAAATATTCATTACATTGGCCGTTCGGTCGATCTCTTCGGTGTCATCGCTTCCGGTGTCTCATATGTCGCTCGCGCCGCTTCTCGACGCCGCTCCTGCGATCCCGCTCCATGCGTTTGCGGCGATGGCCGCCTTCGTGCTCGGCGTGGTGCAATTGGCCGCGCCGAAGGGCACCGTGCCGCACCGGACGCTGGGCTGGATCTGGGTAATCCTGATGCTCGTCGTGGCGCTGAGCTCGTTCTGGATCCACCAGATCCGCCTGCTGGGCCCGTGGAGCCCGATCCACCTGCTGTCGATCTTCTCGCTGGTGATGCTGGTATTGGGCGTGATGGCCGCGCGGACCCACAATGTCCGCCGTCACAGGTTCACGATGATCGGCATCTTCTTCGGCGCACTGGTCATTGCCGGGCTGTTCACCTTCGTGCCCGGGCGGATCATGCATGCGGTGGTGTTTGGGCAGTGAATGAGTGGCAAATCGCGCGTGGCGAATAGGGGTTTCCACCGGCTATTCGCCAGTCACTATTCGCCGTCCGATGCAAGGCCCTGCGAAACCTTGTAACCGGCCGGTAAGTCCATGAAAAAACGAAGGGAAAAACGGCTTGCGGGGACCGCCCTGGGGTGGTTAAGGGTGGTTATCAGGCCGTCGGTGGGTTATATGATTCCCGACCAGAACTAACCGGATTTCCCCTTTGTCCGAACCCGAAGACGACAAGCCCGGCGAGCCGCCGGTGCCCTCCGATATTCGTCCCGTTTCCATTCTCGACGAGATGAAGAAGTCCTACCTCGATTACGCCATGAGCGTGATCGTGGCGCGTGCGCTGCCCGATGCGCGCGACGGCTTGAAGCCGGTGCATCGGCGCATTCTCTACTCGATGCACGAGCAGGGACACACGCCGGACAAGAAATACGTCAAATCCGCCCGCGTGGTCGGCGACGTGATCGGTAAGTATCATCCGCACGGCGACCAGTCGATTTACGACGCGATGGTCCGGATGGCGCAGGATTTCTCGCTGCGCGTGCCGCTGATCGACGGCCAGGGCAATTTCGGCTCGGTCGACGGCGATCCGCCGGCGGCCTATCGATATACCGAGGCACGGCTGACGAAGGCGGCGCTGGCCGTGCTCGCCGACATCGACATGGACACGGTCGATTTCCAGGCCAACTACGACGGCTCCGAGACCGAGCCGACGGTTCTGCCGGCCAGGTTCCCGAACCTTCTGGTCAACGGCGCCGGAGGAATTGCCGTCGGCATGGCGACCAACATCCCGCCGCACAATCTCGGCGAAGTCGTCGATGCCTGCGTCGCGCTGATCGACAACCCGGCGCTTTCGATCGACGATCTCATCAACATCATTCCGGGCCCGGATTTCCCGACCGGCGGCATCATCCTGGGGCGCCAGGGCATCCGCTCGGCCTATCATCTCGGCCGTGGCTCGATCGTGATGCGCGGCAAGGTCTCGATCGACACCATCCGCAAGGATCGTGAAGCGATCATCATCACCGAAATTCCCTATCAGGTGAACAAGGCGACGATGGTCGAGCGTATCGCCGATCTGGTGAAAGAGAAGAAGATCGAGGGCATTGGCGATCTGCGCGATGAGTCCGACCGCGATGGCTATCGTGTCGTCATCGAACTGAAGCGCGATGCGGTGCCCGATGTGGTGCTCAACCAGATCTATCGGTTCACGCCGCTGCAGTCGAATTTCCCCGCCAATATTCTGGCGCTGGATTCCGGCCGTCCGCAGACCATGAATCTGAAGGATCTGCTCACCATCTTCATCGCGTTCCGCGAGCAGGTGGTGACCCGCCGGACCAAGTTCCAGCTCGGCAAGGCGCGTGACCGCGCCCATATCCTGGTCGGCCTTGCGATCGCGGTCGCCAATATCGATGAAATGATCCGGGTGATCCGAACCTCGCCCGACCCGAACACCGCGCGCGACACCTTGATGTCGCGCGACTGGCCGGCGCGGGATGTCGAATCGATGATCACGCTGATCGACGATCCCAGGCATCGCATCAACGACGACGGCACGATCCGGCTATCGATGGAGCAGGCCAAGGCCATTCTCGATCTGCGGCTGCAGCGGCTGACCGCGCTCGGGCGCGAGGAAATATCCGAAGAGCTCGACCAGCTCGCGGCGAAGATCGCCGACTATCTCGACATCCTGCGCTCGCGTGCGCGGGTCCAGGAGATCGTCAAGACCGAACTCGCCGAGGTCAGGCAGCAGTTCGCGACCCCGCGCAAGACCGTGATCATCGAGCAGGAAGGCGAGGTCGAGGACGAGGACCTGATCCAGCGCGAGGACATGGTGGTGACGGTATCGCACGCCGGCTATGTCAAGCGCGTGCCGCTTTCGACCTATCGGGCGCAGCGCCGCGGCGGCAAGGGCCGCGCCGGCATGCAGACCCGCGACGAGGATTTCGTCGCGCGCCTGTTCGTGGCGTCCACCCACACCCCGGTGCTGTTCTTCTCGTCGCGCGGCCAGGTCTACAAGGAGAAGGTCTGGCGGCTGCCGGTGGCCGCGCCGAACGCGCGTGGCAAGGCGCTGATCAATATCCTGCCGCTGGAGCAGGGCGAGCGCATCACCACCATCATGCCGCTGCCGGAGGACGAATCCTCCTGGGCCAATCTCGACGTGATGTTCGCGACAACAGGCGGCAACGTCCGCCGCAACAAGCTGTCCGATTTCGTCGACGTCCGCCGCTCCGGCATCATCGCGATGAAGCTCGACGAGGGCGAGGCGATCGTCGACGTGCAGATCTGCACCGATCATGACGACGTGCTGCTGACCGCCTCCGGCGGCCAGTGCATCCGCTTCCCCGTCACCGACGTGCGCGTCTTCACCGGCCGTACCTCGATGGGCGTGCGCGGCATCGCGCTTGCCGAAGCCGACACGCTGATCTCGCTTTCGATTCTGCGCCATGTCGAGTCCAGCTCGGACGAGCGCTCGGCGTATTTGAAGATGCGCCGTGCAGTGGCCGGCGAGGCCACGACTGAAGAGCCTTCGGATGCCGAGGGTGAGGAGACGTCGAACGCGATCCAGCTGTCGCAGGAGCGCTATGCCGAAATGTCGGCCAGGGAGCAGGTCGTGCTCACGGTCTCGATCAACGGCTATGGCAAGCGGACCTCGTCCTACGAGTACCGCACCACCGGGCGCGGCGGCAAAGGCATCGTCGCGATGAGCGTCAACAACCGCAACGGCAAGCTGGTGGCCTCGTTCCCGGTCGAGGATGCCGACCAGATCATGCTGGTCACCGACAAGGGCCAGCTGATCCGCTGCCCGGTCGCCGACATCCGCGTCGCCGGCCGCTCGACCCAGGGCGTGATCGTGTTCGACACCGCCGAGGACGAGCATGTCGTCTCGGTCGAGCACATTCCGGAAGAGGAAAACGAGAACGGGAACGGCGGTTAGCGCCGCCGGGGTCTATTCGAACCGCGCCAGCTCCTGCGTCAGATCGCCAAGCCTCTCGGGCTTGCCGATCTGCGCGAACCAGCACCACAGCTCCAGCGTGGAGGCGAGCCGGTAGAGGCCGAGCGTGGCCTGCCAATCCGGGCGGCCGAGTTCACCGTAACCCGCGAGCAGTCCGTCGCGCTTGGGCGCATCCTTCGGCGTGAAATAGTACAGCGCCTTGGCGATATCCATCAGCGGATCGCCGGCGACGGCATTCTCGAAATCGACGATTCCCAGGAGTTGCGGCTTGCCTTGTGGCGTCACCAGCACGTTGCCGGCATGGAGATCGTAGTGGCAGAGGCGGGCACGTCTGCGGCGTCGAGCAGATGTCGGTGCGCAGCGATGCTGGCCCGTAGTCGGGCGGCTAACGCCTCGTCGCCGCCGCGCGTGCAAAACTCCGTCAGCTTCTTGTCGAACTGGGCCGACATGTAGGCGCGGTTGGTCGGGTGCGGCGTCCAGACCCCGTTCGGGCCGATATAGCCAAAGCTGTCGAGGGTGATGTCGTTGATCGTGCGGAGCGCCGCGCCCATCTCGGCAAAGATCGCAAACTGATCCTGAGCGCTCAGCTCCGGATCGCGCCGGCCGAGTTCGACACCGTCGAGCCTGGTCATCAGCACGAACGAGAGATCGATCACCGAGCGCGTGTCGTCGGCGAGTAGAATGCGGGGAACGGGGATGTCGACCCGCTCGAGGAGCCCGAGCACATGGACCTCCTTCGCCATCTTCCACTGCAGCTGTTCCGGATAGACCTTGAGGATGTAGCTTGCAGCTTCGGTCAGCACGATCTCGAGGATCGTACTGATCTCTCCGCCGCGCAGCTCGATGACCTCGCGCACCGTTGCACGAGGCGCGACGCGGCCGATGATCGCCTGCGCCTGGTCGATCGAGATTGCCAGCCGGGGTTTTAGCTGAAGGGGCTCGTCGGACATTTGCGTTCCTATAGCCCGGGTGAAGCGACGCGAAATCCGGGGTTCTCGCCATGCCGCGTCCGCTGTCTCGGATTGCGCTTCGCTCCATCCGGGCTACGCAGCGACGCTATCATCTCAGAACGACATCGTTAGTGCGCAGGACGTCAGAGATAGCAACGAAAGTACGATGATGAGGAAGAGTCTCGTTATCGCTTTCCAAATTCCTGGGAAATCCTCGAAAACGAATGGTGACGAAACCGCCAGAATGCAGGCTTGCCCGAAGACCAGCCAGCCAAAGATCCATACGTCGTCGCACCCGTGTCTGCATAGCAAGTCACCTTGATGCCAATAGGTGAATTGATAGCCGCCGTCCGCCACGTGCAGCCCGGCGACAGCGCAACAGGCGATGGAGATCGCGAGATAAAGGTTCAGCAGCCATGACGTTTTCTGGGCCAGAACGAAGAAGACGGATTGTGCGACCGGGGCGCTGATCAGGATCAGAAAATTGGCCCCCCCGAATACCGGAAAAGCGTATGGCTCGCCTTCCAGCGTGGCTTCGGTCAGTCCCGTGAAGAAGATGTACGTGCAGGCCCAAGTGAGGCCTATTCCGAGCAACACTTTGAACTGTGCGCGGGGAGCAAATATCCGAGTTGCGTAAGAGATGGGCGGCATGAAGCTTCGTTCTGCCTGCAACAGGTTCGTTCCGTAGCCCGGATGGAGCGAAGCGAAATCCGGGAGTCTGAACGCGGTCTCGACTGTCCCGGATTGCGCTTCGCTCCATCCGGGCTACGGATGCTAAATCTCGATCTCGGTCCCGAACTCCACGACTTGCCCGCTTGGCACGCCGAAGAACGCGGCGGTGCGTTCGGCGTTGCGCTGCAGGAAGGCGAACAGCGACTCCCGCCACACCCACATGCCCGGGATGTCCTCACTCGGGATGATGGTCTCGCGGCCGATGTAGTAGGTCACGTCGGTGAGATCGATGCCCGGCAGCTTGCCTTGCCGGCAGGCGAGCTTCAGCCCCTCATAGATGGTCGGATACTGCATGAAGCCGTAATGCAGGATGATGCGGGTAATGCCCGGGACGATCTCGACGATGCTGGCGCGGTCGTCGTCGGAGATCCGCGGCGCCTCCTCGATCAGCACGGTGACCAGCAGCACGCGCTCATGCAGCACGTGGTTGTGCTTGACGAATTGCGTCAGCGCCAGCGGCACGCCGTTGGGCGCCGACGCCAGGAACACGGCGGTGCCGGGCAGGCGGCTCTGGCACTTGTTGACCGCGGTCTCGATCAGGTCCTCTTCGGGCTGGCGCAGCTTGCTGCGCGCCTTCTCGACCAGCTTCACGCCGCCGCGCCAGGTCATCATCAGGAACGCGACGGCCGCGGCGAGCAGCAGCGGGAACCAGCCGCCCTCCATCAGCTTCTCGGAATTCGCCGCGAAGAAGATCAGGTCGATGATGAAGAAGAAGCCGTTCACCGCGATCACCAGGATCGGCGAATAGCCCCACTGGATCGCGACCAGCGCCGCGAGCAGCGTGGTGATCGCCATCAGCAGTGACACGGCGATGCCGTAGGCGCCGGCCAGCGCATCCGATGTGCCGAACGCCAGCACTGCGCCAAGCGTTGCGGCCGCGAGCAGCCAGTTGACCAGCGGCACGTAGATTTGCCCGATCGCATCACTGGTGGTGTGGCGGATATACATGCGCGGCAGGAAGCCGAGCTGGATCGACTGCTGGGTCAGCGAGAACACGCCCGAGATGATCGCCTGCGAGGCAATCACGGTCGCGATCGCCGACAATGCGACCATCGGGTAATGCGCCCAGTCGGGGGACAATTGGAAGAACGGGTTGTCGATCGCGGTCGGGTCGGAGATCAAAAGGCCGGCTTGGCCGAAATAGTTCAGCACCAGCGCGGGCAGGCAGATCGTGAACCAGGCCAGCCGGATCGGCAAGCGGCCGAAATGCCCCATGTCGGCATACATCGCCTCGCCCCCGGTGACAGCGAGGAAGGCGGCGCCGAGAATGGCGAAGCTGATCCGGAAATCCTCGTGCAGCATCATGTTCAGCGCGTAGGTCGGGCTCAGCGCCGCCAGCACGCCGGGCGCCTTCATGATGCCGTGGATGCCAAGCAGGGCCAGCACCAGGAACCAGACCAGCATCACCGGTCCGAAGATCCGGCCGATAAGACCGGTGCCGTGCTTCTGGATGAAGAACAGGACGACCAGAATGGCGATGGTGATCGGCACCACCGCGGGTGCCAGCGACGGCGCGTCGACCTTGAGGCCTTCGATCGCCGACAGCACGGAGATCGCGGGCGTGATCGCCCCGTCCCCGTAGAGCAGGGCTGCGCCGATCAGGCCGACGACGAGCAAATGCACCCGCCAGGTCCCGGGCTGCGCGTTGCGCGCCGAGAGCAGCGCCAGCAGCGCGACGATGCCGCCTTCGCCGCGGTTGTCCGCGCGCATGATCAGCATGGCGTATTTGAGCGAGATGATCAGGATCAGCGCCCACAGGATCAGCGAGACCACGCCGAGCACCTGGCTCGATGTGACGTCGCCGCCATGAGCGGCGGCCTTGGCGGCTTCCTTGAGCGCGTAGAGGGGGCTGGTGCCGATGTCGCCATAGACCACCCCGAGGGCGCCGAGTGTCGTGGCAATCGGAAGCGGGCTCGGAGGGTGGCCAGAAGACGCGATGGCTGGCGTAGTGGACACGTGCAGATCCCCCGATGGTCGCGCGCCCGCCGGGGCATCCGGTGGGCGCGTTAGACCATAGTCTGCGACGGGACGTCGCAAATTACCATGGGATTTGCGTGACGGTCGGAAGTGACGCCGTAACGGTCAGGACTGACTATGGGGTGCGGTCGGCGGTAACGAGGCGGGCTTCACGAACCACCAGCTTGCTACCAGAGGCGCGCAGGCAGGAGGCCTCAAAATTCGGCCAGGCCTGCTGCGAACAGTCCTTGCCGACGGGGTGGATATCGAGGCGGTCAGCCTTGGCGAGTGGCTGGGGTGTCGAAGCCTCGACCTGCGGGGCAAAGCCCGGAAGAACGGTGAGCGCGGCGGCAATGAACGCGGCAACAGCGATGGCGGAAAATGCCTTGATCATGACGGTCCCCTGTGATCGGGCCCCCCGGGCCCGTCGTTTCGTTGTCCAATCTCTACCGGCCGCAAGTTTCCGGCTGTCTTCGCCGGCTCGGGAAATGGTTTCGTCCCGGGCCGGCTTTGTTTCGTCCGCTACGCCGCGACGAAACATTCCGCCGGGTAGACGCTGGGATCCCACGGTTAGTTCACTGGCCCAGGCGAAATAAAAAACCGCGGTGGCCGGGAACCGGGCTGGCTTGCCGCGGAAAGCGGGGCGGGTTAGACGGGACCCATGCCCCGTATCGCGCTCTATCCCGGCTCCTTCGATCCCGTCACCAACGGCCATCTGGACGTGGTCCGGCAGGCCGTCGCGCTGTGCGACCGTCTGGTGGTCGCCGTGGCCGTCCATGCCGGCAAGAAGCCGCTATTCTCGACCGATGAACGGCTCGAGATGCTGGCGCAGGTGTGCGCCCCGATCGCCCAGAAGGCGGGCTGCGCCTTCGATTGCACCACCTACGACAATCTGACCGTGACGGCGGCGCGCAAGCTCGGCGCGACCATCATGATTCGCGGCCTGCGCGACGGCACCGATCTCGACTACGAGATGCAGCTTGCCGGCATGAACGAGGCGATGGCGCCCGAGGTGCATACCGTGTTCGTCCCGGCCTCGGTGGCGGTCCGCCCGATCACCGCCACACTGGTGCGCCAAATCGCCCAGATGGGCGGCGACTACTCAGCCTTCGTGCCGTCATCGGTCGCCGCTAGCCTGAAGGCCAAATTCGCCGGTTGACGCCGGCTATTAGCCACACCCCGAACGTCCTGAGCCGGAGTTTCCATGATCCGAATTCTCGCATTCGTTGCCGCGCTGTTCTGCGTGGTTCCCGCGATCGCGCAACCGCTGCCCGCTGGCCTCGACAAGGCCAATGCGATCGTCATCGACACCACCAAGGGCCGCATCGTCATCAAGCTGAGGACCGATCTCGCGCCGCAGCACGCCGAGCGGATCAAGCAGCTGGCGCGAGACGGCTATTACAACAACGTGCCGTTCCATCGCGTGATCGACGGCTTCATGGCGCAAACCGGCGACGGCAAGAATTTCAACGGCACCGGCGGCTCGAAATATCCGAATCTTCCGGCTGAATTCTCCAACGTGCCGTACAAGCGCGGCATAGTCGGCATGGCGCGGACCAGCGATCCCAACTCGGCGAATTCGCAGTTCTTCATCATGTTCGCCGACGGCTCGAGCCTGAACGGCAAGTACACCGTGATCGGCGAAGTGGTGTCCGGCATGGACGTGGTCGACAAGCTCAAGCGCGGCGAACCGGTTCCCGACCCCGACAAGATGGTGAAGGTGCAAGTCGCATCCGACATCAAGTGACTGATGGCAGTTGCGCGCAGCAGACCGATTTGCTGGTTTGCCGCGCCACTGCTGTGGTTCACACTGAGCGCGGGGGTATCGGCCGAGCCGGCGCAACTCGACACGATCCGGGATGTCGTCCTCGCCATTCACAATTGCTGGCGGCCACCGCCGCTGGAAAAAGCTAACCCGATCGACATCACCGTGATCGTCAGCTTCAACCGCGAGGGCGCGATCCTCGGCCATCCGAGGATCAGCTATGAATCGGAACAGGCGACTGATAACGACCGCGTGCAATACCGGGTCGCGGTGATGGAGGCGTTGCAACGTTGCACGCCGTTGCCATTTACCGAGAACTTGGGCGGTGCGGTGGCCGGCCGCCCGTTCGCGATCCCGTTCAGAAACAAGAAATATCCACCCAGAAGCCAGGAGAAGCGAGCATGGCTGCTACCGAAAATACTCTGATCCTCGAAACCACCCAGGGCCCCGTCACGATCGAGATGCGTCCCGATCTTGCGCCGGGCCACGTCGCGCGGATCAAGGAACTGGTGCGCGAGGGCTTTTACGACGGCATCGTGTTCCATCGCGTGATCGAAGGCTTCATGGCGCAGACCGGCTGCCCGCAGGGCACCGGCACGGGCGGTTCCGGCAAGAAGCTGAAGGCCGAATTCAACAAGGAGCCGCATGTCCGCGGCACCACCTCGATGGCCCGCGCCGCCAGCCCGGATTCCGGCGACAGCCAGTTCTTCATCTGCTTCGACGACGCCTCCTTCCTCAACAACCAGTACACGGTCTGGGGCAAGGTCACCGACGGCATGGACAATGTCGACAAGATCAAGCGCGGTGAGCCGGTGAAGGACCCGGACAAGATCGTCAAGGCGCACATGGCTGCCGACGCGAAGTAAGCCACACACAACGTCATTCCGGAGGCCGCGCTCTGCGCGGCCATCCGGAATCTCGAGATTCCGGGTTCACGCTTCGCGTGCCCCGGAATGACGCCGAGTGAGGCGCCATGCGCACCGATCTCTTCGACTTCGAGCTCCCCCCCGAAAGCATCGCGCTGCGGCCCGCGAGCCCGCGCGATGCTGCGCGGATGCTGGTGGTGCATCCCGACGGGGTGTTGCGCGATGCCACCATCGGCGACCTGCCGCATTGGCTCGAGCCGGGCGATCAGATCGTCGTCAACGACACCAAGGTGATCGCGGCGCAGCTTAAGGGCCGCCGGATCGGACGCGAGACCGAGCCGAAGATCGAGGCGACCCTGATCAAGCGGCTCGACGGCTCGCGCTGGCAGGCTCTGGTGAAGCCGGCGAAGAAGCTCAGCCCCGGCGACACTGTCAGGTTCGGCAACGAGGGCAAGGTCTGCTTGCTCGGTCATCTCGACGCGCAGGTCGAGGCCAAGGGGCAGGACGGCGAGGTGACCTTGTCGTTCTCGTTCCACGGACCGGCGCTGGATCAGGCCATTGCCGATGTCGGCACACCGCCGCTGCCGCCCTACATCGCCTCCAAGCGCACGCCTGACGACCAGGACGCTGCCGACTACCAAACCATGTTCGCGGCCAATGAAGGCGCGGTGGCTGCACCAACGGCGGGGTTGCATTTCACGCCGGCGCTGGAAGCTGCGCTGCGCGGCCGCGGCATCACGCTACACCGGCTGACCTTGCATGTCGGGGCAGGGACGTTCCTGCCGGTGAAGGTGGAGGAGACATCGGAGCACCGGATGCACGCCGAATGGGGCTGCATCAGCGCCGAGACCGCATCAGCCCTGAACGCCGCGCGCGCCAACGGCGGCCGTATCGTTGCGATCGGTACGACGTCGCTGCGGCTGCTGGAAAGCGCGGCCGCCGCCGACGGCACCATCCAGCCGTTCTCGGCGGAGACGTCGATCTTCATCACGCCGGGCTATCGCTTCCGCGCGGTCGATATCCTGCTGACAAATTTCCATCTGCCGCGCTCGACGCTGTTCATGCTGGTCTCGGCGTTTTCCGGGCTGGAGACCATGAAGCGCGCCTATGCGCATGCGATCAAGGACGGCTATCGCTTCTATTCCTATGGCGACGCCTGCCTGCTGTTTCGCGGGCGCGATTGAGCCTCAAGCCTCAAGCGTCGAACAGAGATAGCGGACCGTCTTGACGCCGCCGTCGATCGTGGCCCGGCCGACTTCCTCGAAGCCAAGCGAGTCGTGGAAAGCGTCCGATATTGGATTCGGCGGCTCGACATTGACCTCGCAGCAGACACGGCCAAGGCCGCGACGCGCGGCCTGCCGGAACACCTCGCGATAGAGCATGCGCGCCAGTCCGTGCCGTCGCCATGCTTCGCCAACGACGATCCGGTCGGCGTAGAGGAACCGGTCCATCCGGCCGCGAAACCAGCCGAAATGGGTGCCGTCGTAGGCGTCGGAGTGCTCGAACGCCAACAGCAACGCGGCGGAGGGCGGAATGAACAGCGCGACCGCTGCGGTCTCGATCAGCTGCTCGAACCGCGCCGCCGTCAGCAGCGACGTTTCCCGGGCGCTGGCATTGTTCAGGCGCAGGAGTTGCTCGCGCGCGGAATGCGCGTGCAGGTCTCTGATCTCGAATTGTTCAGCCGGGGAATTCATGTCGAAGGATTCCGTCAGAGGCCAACCGGTCATCCCCGATTTTGCCGGAGATGACAGGTCAGCGGGAGGTGCCTCACGCCATCACGCGCTCGGGCAATAGCTCGGCGATCTGCACCGCGTTGAGCGCAGCACCCTTCAGGAGCTGATCGGCCGCGACGAAGATCGAGATCGAATGACCCGAGGGATCGCTGAGGTCCTTGCGGATGCGGCCGACCAGCACGTCGTCCTGGCCGGATGCATCGATCGGCATCGGGAAGTAGTTCTTCACGCGGTCGTCGACGACCTTGACGCCCGGCGCCTGCGCCATGATCGCGCGCACCTGGTCCTCGGTGATCGGCTTCTCGCATTCGAAGGTGATCGCCTCGCAATGGGCGCGCAGCACCGGCACGCGAACGCAGGTGACGCCGATCGCGATCCTCTCGTCCTCGAAGATCTTGCGGGTCTCCTTGATGACCTTGGTCTCCTCGTCGTTGTAGCCGGTCTCCGGATCGACTGATGTGTTGTGGTTGAACAGGTTGAAGGCGTAGGGATGCGGCATCACCTTCGGCGTAAAGACCTGACCGTTGAGATTGGCGCGGGTGGATTCCACGAGTTCTTCCATCGCGGCCGCTCCAGCGCCGCTCGCGGCCTGATAGGTCGAGATGATCACGCGCTTGATGCGGTTCTTCTGGTGGACCGGCCACAGCGGCACCAGCGCAGTGATGGCGGCGCAGTTTGGAACGGCGATGATGCCCTTGTGCTCGCGGATGCGGTTCGCATTGATCTCCGGGATCACCAGCGGCACGTTCGGATCCATCCGGAACGCCGAGGAATTGTCGATCACGACGGCGCCGGACTTGACCGCCAGCGGCGCAAACTTCTTCGAGATGCCGCTGCCGGCCGAGAACAGCGCGAGGTCGACGCCCTCGAAGGCGCGCTCGGTGAGTTCCTCGATCACGACTTGCTTGCCGCGGAAGTCGATGGTCTTGCCGGCGGAGCGGGCACTCGCCAGCGCCTTCAGTCTGCCGACGCGGAATCCGCGTCTGTCCATGGTGGCGATGAATTCGGCGCCGACGGCACCGGTGACGCCGACAATCGCGACGACGGGATCGTTACTCACTTTGTCCTCCTTCGATTTGCGTTCGCTTTAGGCAATAAAAAAGCCCCGGTCCTTCATCAGGCGGGGCTTCGGGATGAGATGATGCGGTTCGATCGACTACGCGCGCACGCCTCCCGAGGCCCCAGAGGGCTTGGTGGTTTTGGTCGTGCGTTTGGTGGTCGTGATCATGGCGCGGATATATGAGGGAGAGTTTTGCGCCCGTCAACCGATTTTGGACGCGCAGCCGTCGATCCTAGAGCGTTTTCGAGCGAAGTGGATACCGGTTCGCGTAAAGAAAACGCGTCAAAACAACAATCTAGAGCTTCGGTTCTGATTCAATCAGAACCGAAAATGCTCTAGCGCACGCGCGCCCGCGGGGGCTCGAGGATCACCTGTTTCAGATCGGCGCCGCTGACCACGACGATCACGAAATTGAGCTTGCCGGCCTCGCGCGTAAGGCCGCCGCTGATTGCCTTTCCGGCCGCCGCGCGCTCGGCCACCAGCACGGCGTCCGACAGGCGGTGCCGCAGCGCCCGCAATACGAGCAGGTTGCTTTGGTCCTCGGTATCGAGCGTCGCGAGGGGGGAGGCGGCTTGGTGGTCCATCACTTCGCCCGTCGTGGCGTTGATGGCATGCCGCCAGACGCGATCACGCTGCACAGTCTTGACCCGGTAGACCGGCTGCGCAGCGGCGCCATCGAAGCTGATATCCGCTGTCGTCGAGCCGGCGTGCAGGGCCTCGGCGATGGTCATCGCCTGGCGCAATGTGATCCGGGCGGCGCGGAAACTGTCGAGCTCGCGGCGGACCGTTTCCGGGTCGAGGTCGGTGGCATCATCGGCAGGAGCCTGGAGCGGAGCTAGAGCAGTGTCCAACGTCGCGACCGCATAGGAGGGGGACGCGAACGGCAACAACAGGGCTGTCGCCAGCAACAGCGCTCCAAACGCCCGATCCTCCAGCATGCGCAGTCGTCCTGTTGTCATCGCCGCACCCATGCTTTCGTCCGCCGCAGGAGCCATTACGTTCAAGAGTGGTGCGGCCGACCTTCAATGCAAGGTCGGCCGCCGAATGTCTTGGACAGAACGGCTCCATTTGCGACGATCGAAGTTTTCAAGACGACGCGAGACCAATGGGGGCTGGATCACGGGTTTCCCGCGTCTTCTTTATAATAAAACCATACGGTTTCGTTTTGTTTTGGTCAAGGACGAATTGGCGGTATTCGCAGCGGAAATCGCAGCGGAAATCGAACGTCTTTAGAACCGTCAGCGGGCCGGCCGACGCCGGGCCTTGGCCGCGTCCCGGGACCGGTCCGGCGGTCCAAGGGCGCCCGCCAGAAACAGCCGGATCGACACCTCCATCCGCTGCTCGGCGGTCGCCATGTCGATCGGGATACCGAACGTCGCCATCCGGTGGGTGTGGCCGACCACCATGTTGAGAAACGTCTCGGCCGCGATGGTCGTGTCCTCGAGGTCGAGGGCACCGCCGGCGACCAGATGATCGAAGAATTCGGCCGTCGTGGAGACGGCTTTCGACCAGCCTTCGTCTACGGCAAGTTTGGCGATCTCGGGAAAATTGATCGCCTGGGCGGTCAGGATCCGGCTGAAGGCGATCGCATCGTCGCCGCAGTTCATCGTGAGCAACTGGCGCCCGAGATCGATCAGCCGCTGCTCGACCGCACCGGCTGACAGGTCGTCGAACCGCATCTCGCTCGCGGCCTCTGCAAGTGGCGCGAGCCAGCGCGCAATCTCGCGCCGAAGCACCGCGGTGAACAGGCCGCGCTTGTCGCCATACTGCGCATAAACGGTTGGTTTGCTGACGCGTGCGGCCTCGGCCAATGCGTCGATCGAGGTCGCGTCGAAGCCGCGTTCCAGGAACAAGCGCGTGGCGGCCTCGATCAGCCGCTGGTCGCGCTCGATCGCGGCGTCCCGGGTCGGCCGGCCACCGCGCGACTTCACGACGCCGCGTTTTGCCGCCTTGACCTTGGTTGCCGTCAATCCCATTGCCCATTCATCTCGTTGTGCGTCGGACGGGTTTCTCCAGTCTATACCCCGCGACGGGCGGATTCGTCCATTCGGGGGCGTCTCGAGCTATCAGTTCATGGTGGCGTCGAGGTCCAGGCGCGGCCGGCCGCAGCCTTCGCATATCCGTAGTCGTAGAGGGCGCGCATATAGGCCGTATCGAAGGCGGCCGACGCCGGCTCCGGGTAGTCGCGCTCGATATAGGACAAATGGAAGCCCAGGCGGTTGCGTCTGGCGAAGTCGTAGGTCGAGAGGATGACCGAGCGCGTCTGCGCCTGCGTGAGCGAGGAAATGCTTCGGGAGGCGACGTCCAGGGTGGAGTTGGACACGAGCTCGAAGGTCCGTTCGAGCTTCTTGTTGACGAGAATGTAGATGTTCAGCCGGCCGTTTGCGGGCCACGCGTGTCCCTGAAACAGCAGGGCGTCCGGCAGCGTCAGCACCGGCGCCGTCACGCCGCCATCGACATGCATCTCCTGGAAACGCTGCCCCTGACCCTCGGCGTCGATCATGATCGGCGGAAACACCAGCGGGATGCTGGCCGAGGCTGCCATCACGTCGCGGAACAGCTGCAGCGCCTCAGGCGTCCCGACGGCGGCAATCCGCCCCATGTCCCAGATCACGGTCCGCTGGGTGTCGAGATCGGTCGTGACGATCAGCAGTTTTCTGCCCTTGGCATTTTCGCGCGCCACGGCGCTGAGGACGTCGGGCCCGACATAGCGGGCCACCAGCTCGCGCAGCCGCGTGTTGCCGAATAGGCCGGATCCGAACAGCACCCGCATGATGCTCGGATCCTTCAGCAGGGTTTCCGCGATGCCGCTGGTGTAGACGTCTTTCAGCGTCTCGTCGTAACCCGGGCCGAGGAACGCGAAGGGCGCCATCAGGCCGCCGGTGCTGACGCCCGAGACGACCGAGAAGGTCGGGCGGGTGCCGGCCGCCGTCAAGCCGTTGAGGACGCCCACGCCATAGGCGCCGTCGGCGCCGCCGCCGGAGAGGGCTAGGTATGTCTGGACCTGCGAGGGGACCTGCTTGTCGATCTGGAATTTTGAGACGGGGTCATCCGCATAGCGCCGCAGCCCGTCGAGATCGAGGACGCGCGAATCGGCAGCGTCGGCCGCGGTGTAAGACACGCGCGGGAGCGAACTGCAGGCCGCCAGCGCAAGCGCGAGGCCGCACAGGAGAACCGCTTGCCGGATCGCGCCGGTTGCCGTCATTCGAAGCCCGGCGCAGGCGGACTGCCGGGTCATGGAAGCCGGGTCTTGGAAGGTGAGAACATCTGAGGCCCGTTACGGTTCGCGCGGGATGCAGGCGCAGCGAAGGGTTTCGCCGCCTTATTCTCGTCATAAAACGATACGGTTTCGTTTTATTTAAGGCGGGAGCCCGTCAGGCACAAGTCTCGATCAAACCTCCATCCAGCCGTCCGCGCCCTGGGAGCCCGGGCACGGGCAAACCTGCGAGGGTTGATCAGGCACCGGCGGCACGCAATAAGCAGCCGCATGAGCCTTCCCAATCATTTCGAGCTTCTCGCAACCCACGGCGCCGCGCGGACCGGCCGCCTGGCCACGCCGCATGGCATGGTGCGCACACCCGCCTTCATGCCGGTCGGCACCGCCGGCGCGATGAAGGGCATGCACTGGCGCGAGGTTCGCGAGGCCGGGGCAGACATCGTGCTCGGCAACACCTATCATCTGATGCTGCGGCCGGGCGCCGAGCGCATCGCGGCGCTGGGCGGCCTGCAACGCTTCACCGGCTGGGGCGGCCCGATGCTGACGGATTCGGGCGGCTTCCAGGTGATGTCGCTCTCGGAGCTGCGGAAGGTGACCGAGAAGGCCGTCACCTTCCGCTCTCATATCGACGGCGCCAAGGTCGAACTGTCGCCGGAGCGCTCGATCGAGGTGCAACGGCTGCTCGGCTCCGATATCGCGATGCAGATGGACGAATGCGTGCGGCTGCCGGCCGAGCACGCCGACATCGAGCGTGCGATGCAATTGTCGTTGCGCTGGGCGGAGCGCTCAAAGCGCGCCTTCGAGACAGCGCCCGACGGCACCATGCTGTTTGGCATCGTGCAGGGCGGCGATATCCCTGCGCTGCGGCACGTCAGTGCGCGCGGACTTACCGAGATTGGCTTTCACGGTTACGCGATCGGCGGGCTGGCGGTCGGCGAGCCGCAAGCTGTCATGCTGGCGATGATCGAGGAGACCGCGCCGGCGCTGCCGGTTGACCGTCCCCGCTATTTGATGGGCGTCGGCACGCCCGAGGACATGCTGGAAGCGGTGGCGCGCGGCGTCGACATGTTCGATTGCGTGATGCCGACCCGGAACGGACGCCACGGCATGGCGTTTACGAGGTTCGGCCAGATCAATCTGCGCAACGCCCGCCATATCGACGATCCGCGCCCGCTGGACGAGGAGAGCGCGTGGCCGGCGGCGCGCAGCTACGCGCGCGCCTATCTGCATCATCTGGTGCGCTCCGGCGAGACGCTCGGCGCGATGCTGCTGTCGGAGATCAACGTCGCCTATTACCAGGAACTGATGCAGGGCATCCGCGGCGCGATCGCAAACGGCACGTTCGAGGACTTCAGAACGGAAACGCGCGCCGGATGGGCGCGCGGGGATATCGCTCCGAGGTGAGCGGCGGTCGTCAGTTGCAGACGATCGGTTTCACCGCGTGTTTGGTCACAAATCCATAACCGCAGGTGTCGCAGGTCCAGAGATAACTGATCAAATTGTCATGGAGGTAGGCGGAGGCTTCCGCCGCCACCATGGAGTCTGCGCACACCGGACAGGTCGGCAGTTCGCTGCCGCGGGGATCGGGCCTGGACGCGACGGTCGACAGGACTGCAGCAAGCGCTGGCATCGTGACCTCCTTTGCGTTCTGAACCTCAGCTACTTAACGAAAGTATATAGCCCGAATTGTTTGACCTTGTCGCAACACAAATACGTAGGTTTTACGTTATTTGCGCAGGTTTTCATTTTGCAATGCAACCAACGCTGGATGCGGCGGTTTCTCACTTGCGCGTCATGACGCGCTGCTTCTAATGAGGGATGACCCCACATTCCCTGCACATTCCCACCACAGGAGCCGCTTGATGGCCGCATCGTCGACAACGAGTGCAGTGCAACCCGGACGCGGACGCGTCTTTGACTCCATCGTCGACGCGATCGGCAACACGCCGATCGTGCGTCTGCGCAGATTGCCGCAGGCCAACGGCGTCAGCGCGACGATCCTCGCCAAGCTGGAATACTTCAATCCGGCGGCCAGCGTGAAAGATCGCATCGGTGCTGCGATGGTCATCGCGATGGAAAAAGCTGGCATCATCAACGCCGACACCGTGCTGATCGAGCCGACCTCGGGCAACACCGGCATCGCGCTCGCCTATGTCGCGGCCTCGCGCGGTTACCGGCTGAAGCTGGTGATGCCGGAATCGATGTCGATCGAGCGGCGGCGGATGCTGGCCTTCCTTGGCGCCGAGATCGTGCTGACGCCGGCGGCGCAGGGCATGAAGGGCTCGATCGCCGCCGCCGAGGAGCTCGTGCGCACGACGCCGAACGCAGTGATGCCGCAGCAGTTCAAGAACCTCGCCAATCCGGAAGTCCATCGCCGCACCACCGCTGAGGAAATCTGGAACGACACCGGCGGCAACATCGATTACTTCGTAGCCGGTGTCGGCACCGGCGGCACCATCACCGGCGTCGGGCAGGTGCTGAAGCCGCGCAAGCCGTCGTTGCGGATCGTCGCGGTCGAGCCGGAGGAGAGCCCGGTGCTGTCGGGCGGCCAGCATACGCCGCACAAGATCCAGGGCATCGGCGCCGGCTTCGTCCCTGACATCCTCGACCGCTCGGTGATCGACGAGATCGTCAAGATCAACAGTTCGACCGCAATTGAGACGGCGCGGGCGCTGGCGCGCAACGAGGGCATCCCCGGCGGCATTTCATCGGGGGCCGCGATCGCGGCGGCGTTGCAGATCGGCAAGCGCCCGGAGGCCGCCGGCAAGACCATCCTGGTGATTGTGCCGTCGTTCTCGGAGCGCTATCTGTCGACTGCGCTGTTTGAAGGAATCTGAGACTTTGAAGGAATCTTGAGATATGGCCGATCTGCCGAGGCGACCGCGAACCTTGAACGACGCCCGCAGCGAGGCTGAGGCCGCCTTCAAACGTGCCACCACCAAGGTGGCGGAGGCACCGCCGCCAAAGCCGGTGACGATAGCGGCGCCCGGCGTCCGGGAGCAGGTCACGCTGCGGATCGACCAGGACGTGCTGGCATACTTCCAGGAAGGCGGTCCGGGCTGGCAGGACCGGATCAACACGGCTTTGCGCAAGGCCGCGGGGAAATAGCACCATCTCAATGTCAAAAAGCCCGGGAGCGATCCCGGGCTTTTTGCCGTCGATGCATTGTGGCGCGGGCCGTCTAGCGCAGGATGCCGCCCATCACGCCACCCATGAAGCGTCCGACGCCGGCCGGATCGCCGCCGCCACCGTGATAGTGACGGCCGCCGCCACCGCCTCCGCCGCCACCGCTCGAGCGCCGGCGGGCAGGGCGATCCTCATCGTCTGAGCTGGCCGTCGACGTCGTCGAGACGATCTCGGTCAGCAGGGCCTTGTGCTGCAGCTTGTTCAGGAAGCCGCTCTTCGGGTAGCCGCGGGCGGCCTGCCAACGCGTGATCACTGCGCGGGTCGTCTCGTCAAACTTGCCGGTCACCTTGGTGTCGAAGCCGAGGCCGTTGAGGCGGCGCTGCACGTCGCGGCGCTGGCCCTTGTCGAGACCGATCTGGTCCTCGGTGACTTGGCTCGCTTCGTCGTTGAAGGTCGCGGGATCGACGCCGGTGGTCAGGTTGCGGGTGGTGGTGCTCGGCCCGTTCTCAAGCGCCGCGATGCGCGCCAGCGCCAGCGGCTTGAACTGGCCGTTCGGGTATTTGGAGACATAGGCGTTGAGTTCTTCCGGCTTGTTGCTGTCCTTGATCGAGCGCCAGAACTCGAGTTCGACGTCAGAGCCCGGCGCCGCGGCGACCGCTGATGGAGCCGATGGCGCGGCCGCTGCGCTATTGGCCGGAGCGGGCGCGCCGTTGAGGTACACCGCGCCGATCAGGTTGGTGTGGCCCCAGGGCAATTGTCCCTTGTTGGTCTCCTCGTTGACCTGGGCGCGGACCTTGGTCATCGCCTGCTGGATCTCGATGCCCGGCTGGGCAATGTTGTCGACCAGCGCGCGGGTGAACGGGCTGTTGGTGCCTTCCTGACCATCGAGCGCGGTCTGGCCCGGGCCGGTCGCGAATGCGATCAGGGTGCCTTCGCCGGACTTCATCTCGGCAAGTCCGGTCTGCACGTTGACGCTGCGGGTCGCCGAGTTCGACTTGATCTTGGCGGCGAACGGGTTGTCGCGGCAGGCATCAAGGAACACCAGCTTCACCTTGGCATCGCTCATGGTCTGATCCAGCGTGAGGTCGATGTTGATCGCGGCCCCAAGCTTGACGTCCATTTCGGATTTGATGTCGGCGTCAACTGGCAACAGATAGTTGGTGCCGCCGATCGCGATGCCGTGGCCGGCATAGTAGAACACCGCGATATCGGCGCCCTGCGCCTTCTTGCCGAAGTCGAGCAGTTTTTCCGTCATCTTGTCGCGGGTGAGGTTGGAGCCTTCGACGACGTCGAAGCCGACATTGCGCAAGGCTCCGGCCATCGCCTTGGCGTCGACGGTCGGGTTCGGCAGCGGCGTGACGTTCTTGTAGGCGCCGTTGCCGACCACGAAGGCCACCCGTTTTTCGGCCTGCGCCGCGGTCGTGGTCAGCGCTACGCAAATCAGGGACGCAATGAGGGTGAGGGTGCGCATATGAAATCCCCTGGCAGAATCGAAAATAGACTTGGGCGGCAAAGCAGCGCCAGTTTACACGAAAAAGCTGCACTTCACGCAGCAAAAATTGCAAGCACCCGGCGGTGAAAGGCGGCGTTCCCAAAGCCCGACGTTATCGGCTCGCGAAATCGCGTGGCGTGACCTAGCTCACATATCGCCCGCTAATTCATGGTCACGCGCGAGCTGAAACCGGTGCGTTCGGCTTCAGGTTCAAAAGGTTGCCGGAGAGGATCAATGCGGCACCGAGCACTGTGAAGGCATCCAACCGTTCCGCGTAGACCAGCCAGCCGACGATCGCGGTCAGCGGAACCCGCAGGAAATCCATCGGGACCACCACGGTCGCATCGGCGTGCAGCAAGGCACGGGCCATGCAATAGTGTGAGTAGGTGCCGCAGGACGCGATCACTGCGAGCCATCCCCACGTCGAGAGCGGTGGCCAAGTCCAGACGTAGAGCGCTGGCACGAAGCTCACGACCGCCTGAATCGTCAAGAGCCAGAAGATGATGGCCACTGCCTGTTCGGTCCGCGTCAGGGATTTCACCATGACGAGCGAGACGCCGAAGCCGACAGCGGCGGCAAGCGCGATCAACTGTCCCGGATTGATCTCGCCGGTGGCCGGGCGCACGATCACGAGCACGCCGGCAACGCCGAGCATGATCGCGGCGATCTTCGGGATTGTCATCCGTTCGCCGAGAAAGCTTGCCGCAAGCAGCGCGGTCCAGATCGGCATCGTGAACTCGATTGCGACCACCTGGCCGATCGGGATCAGTGCCAGCGCGTAGAACCAGCCGACTTGCGCGGTATAGTGGATCAGGTTGCGCGCGATGTGCAAATGGAGGCGCGCCGTCTTCAGGATCGCGAAGCCGCCATTGATGCGGATCATCGGATAAAGCATCAGGAAGCCGAGCACCGAGCGCACTTCCATCAGTTGGAAGACGTTCACCTCGCGCGTCGCCTCGCGGCCGGCCACCACCATGACCAACATCAGCGATAGCCAACCCGACATCCACAGCGCGGCGCGAGTCTTTGAGGGAGTGCGGTCCATGGCCGAGGATGAGGTGAGGCGGGGACGGCCGGTATCGGCGAGTTGACGAGGATTTGCAACGCGCATTTCCGCCGATGCGGTGATGCGTCGTCCGGGTAATCGGTGCTAAGCAGCGTTCGAATATGTGATCATTCCGGGGCGCAAATGAAACGAGCCATCCCGGAATGACAGTCATCAGGAGGATCTGCTCATGCGTGTTTTGCAACCGGCCGAATGGTCGAAACCCCGCGGCTTCTCGCATGGCGTCGCTTTCGACGGCCCGGGCCAATGGATCGTGCTGGCCGGGCAGACCGGCGGTGACGAGAAGGGCGAGTATCAACCCGATATGGCCGCCCAGATCGGCAGCGCGCTGAAGCGTATCATCAAGCTGTTGAGCGAAGCCGGAGCGGGACCCGAGCACATCGTTCGCCTGACCTGGTACCTGACCAGCCGCAGCGAATATGAAGCCGCGGGCACCGGGATCGGGGCTGCGTGGAAGGAGACGCTCGGCCGCAATTTTCCGCCTTCGACGCTGCTCTATATCGACGGCCTGGTCGACCAGCGCGCCAAGGTCGAAATCGAAGTCACCGCGTTCGTTCCTGCCACATAGGACTGACTGCAATGGACAATCTCACAAAGCCGGAATTCCTCACGGGCTTCGCGACCGGCTGGCCCAATGATCAGCCCGACATCATGGTAATCTCGATGAAGACGGCGAAGGGCGCGCACGACTTCATCCTCAACAAGGAGCAGGCGCTGCTGCTGGCCCGCAACATCCAGCAGACCGCCGAGAAGCTCGCGAAGCCGCGGACGGCCTAGCATCATGCAGACAAAAGCCCTCGGAATCGCGCGATCCCGAGGGCTTCTTTGACTGGGTCGAACTTACTTCGTCAGCGTGATATTGGCGCCGCGGAACTGGCTGTCGGCCCTGATCGTCACCGATTGCCGGTTGCCGCTGGTGCGCAGCGAGATGTCGGAGTTGAAGCCCGGGGCGCTCGCGACGACCTGGAAGTTACCGCCGCCGCCGCGGCCCTGCAGGCTGCCGCTGACATTGCGGCTGGCCTCGCTCCAGGAGCCGGTGACTGCGCTGCCTTCAGCTTGCAGGTCGGCTGCCAGGTTGAACTTGTAGGCGTCACTGGCGCAGGTGAGGGTCATGGCCATGGTCGGGCCGGAGACACGGTAGGTTGCACGGCAGCGAATCCGCTCGCTTGACCCGTCGTCCAGCGTGACCGAGCCGCTGCCCGACCAGCTACCGGCGAGGCCCGCGAACGGGCCCGACTGAGCGTGGCCGGCGGTGCTCGCCAAGACCGTCACGAAAAAGGCCGTCATGAAAAACGCGACGGCTGCGAATGCAGGCCGCCGCGCCCTGGCAAAAATTCCCGCCGCGCTGCTGATCTTACTGACGGGACGCTTCCCATCGGCCGCTGCACGGTACGCCAGCTGATGCCCCATTCCACTTCCCCGATCCGGAGTTGCCATTGAGTTGACCGTTCGCATATGCACCATTGATCGAGACTCGCACAAGTCCCCCGCTGCCCACCGTGCCGGAGATTGCGGCACCCGGACCACTGATCTTGCCCTCGGCCACGGTCAGGGTCGAGCTGGCCGACGGTTCGCAGCTGCCGGTCTTGGTCACGACGGTGACCTGCCAAAGGCCATCATAGGGCTGCTGGGCGGAAACAGGCGCAGCGGCAAGCACGGCGGCAGCGGCGAGGGAGCAGGCAATCAGGTCGCGGATGCGGTTCGAACGCATGAATCAATTCCCCGTAATTTTGGTGTGATGGCACGGCTTATCCGGGCACAATGTGACCAAAGTTTGCTGCACCGCAGAATCCAGGAAAGTTCCTGTGGACTCAAACACATCATAGTGAATCTGGTTCCGGGCCCGGAACGAAAAAATCGCATGGGAGGCTTGCTTGCGGGCGTGTCCGGATGTGGCCGTTCCGGACCTAATGCTTGCTGCCAGGTAGGCTGGGCGCCTTGGTCGCAAACTGCTCATCCTGCGGTTTTGCCGGCAGGGTCTTGAAGGCTTTCGCGTAATCGATGACCTCTCCGAGCAGGCGCAGGCCGAGCGGCGCCAGCGCGCGCTCCCATAGCTCCCGCGCCGTCTCGCCCTTCTTCACGAACACCCAGTCCTGCGCTGCGATCGCGCCGGCATCCATGCGGTCGGCGAGGTGGTAGATGGTCCCGCCGGCGATCGGGTCGCCTTCGTTGATGGTCCATTCGACCGCCGCAATCCCGCGGTGCCGGGGCAGCAGCGACGGATGGTAACCGATGCCGCCAAGCCGGGCTGCCGTCAACGCTTCCTTGCTGACGCGGGCGTGGCTGTGCGCCGTCACGATCAGGTCGGTGCCGGGCGCGATCTCGGACGCCGTCACCAGCTTGGGATCGGCCTGCACGGCGACCTCGATGCCAACAGCTCTGGCTGCCGCTGCCAGCCGGTCCTCGCCGTCATGAACGACGACCCTGGCGATCTCGACGGCGTGCTCGCGCAGCATGTTCAAAGTCGTCACGCCGAAATGGCGGGAGCCGACGAGGGTAAGTTTCATGGGATCAGTTCCGTGATTGGCTCGGACAGCTATGCCGATAGCACAGCAGGACCGCCTGTTTCGCTTTCCTGCCTGTTATCAACAGGGGGGCCGGGCCGCAACGTCAGGCCGCCTCCACGCGGCTCACCAGGACCTTGTCAATACGCCGGCCGTCCAGATCGACTATCTCGAAGTCCCAGTCCTGCGCGGTGATCTTCTCGCCGACATTGGGAATCGTGCCGAACTCGTGCAGCAAATAGCCGGCCGCGGTCTGGTAGGGCCGCGGCGAGGGCAGCGCGATGCGGAGCAGGTCGGCGAAGGCGAGCGCAGGCATCCAGCCCGAGATCAGGTAGGAGCCGTCGTCGCGCCTGACATAGGCGGGCTCCGCCGGACCTTCCTCGGTGTGGAAGGCGCCGACGATGGCTTCGAGAATGTCGAAGCTGGTGACGACGCCTTGAAAGGTGCCGTACTCGTCATGCACAAGGCCGATATGCACGGCGGAATCGCGCAGGATCGCGACCACGTCGCGCGCATCCACGGTCTCGGGAATGATCGGCGCATCGCGCGTCAGCGCGCGGATGTCGGGCGTGCGGCCGGCGAGATAGACGTCGAGCACGTCCTTGGCCTGCACGATGCCGAGCGCGTGGTCGCGATTGCCGTCGAACACCACGCAGCGCGAGTGACTGCTCTTCTGCAGCGTCGCCAGGATCTCGGGCGCGGGGTCGGCGAGGTCGATCTGGCTGACCTCGTGGCGCGGGGTCATCACGGCGCCGACCGGAAGGTCGCCGAGCCGCATCACGCCCGCAATCATCTCCTTTTCGCCGGGCTCCAGCACGCCGGCGTTCTCGGCCTCCACTACCAGCGTCTTGATCTCGTCCTCGCTGATCCGGTCCTGCGCGTCCTCGCGATGGCCGAGCAGCCACAGCAGCGCCTTGCCGGAGTGTTCGAGCAGCCACACCAGCGGCAGCGAGAGTTTTGCCATCAGCGTCATCGCCGGCGCGGCCTTCACCGCGACCGCCTCTGGATCGCGCAACGCGATCTGCTTCGGCACCAGCTCGCCTATGATCAGCGAGGCATAGGTGATCACGCCGACGACGAGGCCGACGCCGAGCGCGTTGGCAAGGCCCGGCGACAGCCCGATATCGAGCAGCCATTGCGTGAGGCGCTGGCCGAGCGTTGCGCCCGAGAACGCGCCGGACAGCACGCCGATCAGCGTGATGCCGATCTGCACCGTTGACAGGAATTTTCCGGGATTGGAGGCAAGGGTGAGCGCGCGACGCGAGCCTCTGACACCTTTCTCAACCATGGCCGCAAGCCGCGCCGGGCGCGACGAGACGATGGCGAGCTCCGACATCGACAGCAGACCATTGACGACGATCAGCACCGCCACGATCGCAAGTTCCAGATATAACACAGGGGTCCCTAAAGCATTCGGCGGCGTTCGCCGCGACACGACGGCCGCTATATAGGCACGCCGGAGCTGATTTGCTGTGCCTTGTGGGGCGGTCAGGCGCAAGCCGGCCGCAGGTATGACGCGCATGCGGCGGGCAACGCGGCATTTTGGCACGCGCGCCATGGCCGAGCGTTGCAACGCCTGACGGCCCGTGATTGTGCCTAGCTCAGGGCGAGGAGCCGCAGCTCTGGCTTGGCGAACGCCTTGGGGGGCTTCGCGGAGGGCTGCGGTGGCCGCTCCGATGCGGTCTGCAAATGCATGCGCAGATCCGCGCTGCATTGTTTCATCTGGTTGCGCAATTCGCGACGAGAGAAAGCGGTGAGCGAAGGATCCCCGAGCTGCAGCCAGGCCTTGCGCAGCCATTCCTGCAGGGCGCGAATATTCTGATCCAAGACCTCGGGCTGGGTCATGCCGCCGGAATCTCAAGCAATGATCAGTTGTGGAGTAGCGCTGATTCGCGTCGTTTCAGCCAGCGCCATGTTGCGTTGAGTGAATCGGCGACGCCCCGGATCGGGGCGCGCGGCGAACGCGCGATGCCGTCATCCGCGCCGGCTCAGCGAGCCTTGTCGGGCCGTGGACGAAGGAAATCCAGCGCCACCGGGAGCGCGATGAAAAGTGCAGTGATCATCGAGAGATGACGGATCTGCGCGGCGGACAGGCCGAACCCGGTTTGGGCCACACAAGCGAGCATGATCGCCGCGTATCCGGCAACGCAGACCGCAACGATGATGGTCCCGAAATCGATCCTGTTGCCCATGACGGCTCCGTGGTCTTACGGAGCCCGTGTAACGCACCTGACGTCAGCGGGCTGTGAGATGGCTCACGTGCTCGTCCACACAGACATAGGTTCGCGGCACAACGCGCGAGGCGGTGTAGCGATAGTACGGACGATAGGCGTAGCCGCGATAGATCGCCGGCGGTTCGCGGTAGAGCGCGCCGTGGTAGAAGTTTTGCACGGGGCCGGTGCTGCAGCGGTAGGGGAGCCAAACGTCCGCCAGCGGCGCGCGCAGGCCTAGTTCGGGCGGAACGGCCGGCCACAGCTCCTGGGCTGCCGCGGGCAGCGCGCCAACGATCAGGGCGAGCGCGGCGAGCGGCGCATATCGGAGGCAACGGGCTGCCCGTTTCATCGGCTCACCTCATTGCGGACCAAACGTCCGCGCGACGAGGCTGACAGCATTCCCGTCAGTGGTCCAGACCTCCGGACGATGTGGCTTCCGGATTATTTGCTGCCCGGCAGCTTGACCGGCACATGGGGCGACGTGCTCACCACGCGCGGGCTTCCGTCGGAGTGGGTTGGGCTCTTGAGCAACGTCTCGAGATACAAAAAGAATTTTTCGGCAAGCATGGGCATAGCCCTCATCGGTTATTTTCTTAGGTCGCGGCGCTTGCTCCAAAATTCGATCAACTCAACGCGAGGCATGCCGGCCGGCGCGATGTTGCAGCGCCACGGTATCGGTCATCAATCCGGGAGATTACTGGTCGCGCGCAACAGCCGCTCAACTGGCAGCCGCGACATCAGCGCGCTTTGCGGAACGTCGCCGATCTAGTTCGCGGACGAATCCGACAGCAGCGACTGCCGCGGATAGGCATGGCCGGCGGCCGCACATCGGCGTTGCGACAACCCCTCGAAGCGCCACAACGTCACCGGCGTCGCGGATTCGCAATGGTCGCAACGCAATGGCGCGTCGCCCAGCAGATAGCGCCCGCGCCGGAACACACCCGATGAGGCGATCTCTTTGCAATTCGGGCAAGCCAACGTCAGCTTGCTCGTCCTCCACCACCGAAACAATCGAAACACCGCATCCCCCAGCGTTTCTGAGTGCCATCCCTGCAACAAACTAGCAATCTTCCGGCTCGCGTGGAAGTAGCAGAAGGTCGCACCTTGCCACTATTTCCGTGTGGAACCAGTCTACCTCATGAGTACGGTGATTCGGTCTATCAGGGTTGGTTGTCAATTTCTTAAAGCTGATCCTCCACTGCGCGATTGCACCAAACCGTTCCTTCAAGGATGGAGGCTAGCAAGGCGCGGAGATGGACCCGGAGCATGACATCGACGAGGGGATATTGCCGGCGCTTCGCCGCAGCTACGGACGGCTGGCCTGGTGGATCGTCAGGCTGAATCGCATGCTCGAGCCGTCGCGCGTCGCCGAGCCGCCGCGTCTCAGGGTGCCGCCACGCGCGGCCGTGCCCCCGCGGCAATCGTTGCCGCCGCGCCCCGAATAGCATCACCAGGATACCAGCCATTCCCGTATCGGCCGCCTGAGCGGACTGCTATGCATGCGCTTTCCGCGGATGGCAGGTCCGCATTTTCTTGACGGTGCCGCGGGGCGGCTCAAGCGACGGGAAGGACGAACACAATGATCGAGACGGTTGGCATCATCGGTGCCGGGACCATGGGCAATGGCATCGCCCAGGTGAGCGCTGCGGCGGGGCTCGGCGTCACCATGGTCGACATATCCGACGCCGCGGTGCAGCGCGGCCTGAAGACGGTCGGGGCAAGCCTCGATCGCCTGGTCAGCAAGGAGAAGATGACCGCTGCCGACCGCGAGGCGACGCTGGCGCGCATCACGGCGACGTCAGACAAAGCCAAGCTCGTCGCCTGTGACCTGGTGATCGAGGCTGCCACCGAGAATGAGGACCTCAAGATCAAGATCCTGAAGGACCTCTGCGCATCGTTGAAGCCGAGCACGCTGCTCGCCACCAACACATCGTCGATCTCGATCACCAGGCTCGCGGCCGCGACGGATCGTCCCGACCGCTTCATCGGGATGCATTTCTTCAACCCGGTTCCGGTGATGGCGCTGCTTGAATTGATCCGCGGGCTGCAGACGTCGGACGATACTGTCGCCAAGGCAACCGCTTTCGCCAAGCGCGTCGGCAAGGTCGCAATCACTGCGAAGAACAGCCCGGGCTTTGCCGTCAACCGCATCCTGTGCCCGATGATCAACGAGGCGATCTTCGCGCTGCAGGAGGGCATTGCCACCGCCGAGGAGATCGATGCCGGCATGAAACTCGGCTGTAACCACCCGATCGGACCGCTCGCGCTCGCCGACTTGATCGGCCTCGACACGATGCTGTCGGTGATGGAGGTGTTTTATACCGGATTCAACGATCCCAAGTACCGGCCCGCGCCGCTCTTGAAGGAAATGGTCGATGCCGGTCATCTCGGCCGCAAGACCGGTCAGGGATTTTACAGCTACAGCAAGTGAGATCTGATCACGCGGCCGATACCGTAGTCATCCGGAATGGATCGCGCGGAAGACTTGATCTAACACGCGTGTCATCAGACATCACCTGATCCGCCACGTGAGGCGGGGGACAGAAGACGCGAGGCCCGGTCTCCTAGGCACACCGGGCCTCGTGCTCTTTTCGGCAGTGTCGAGATTCAGTAGTTTCAAAATTCAGTTCGCCGATGCGACGGGCGTGACGCTTGTCTCTTCCGGGTCGAAGCCGAACAGGCCGACGAGATACTTATAGTATTCCGGCATCTTCTCCTTGAGCTTGGCGCGCGTATAGGGTTCGTGCGCAGAATCCTTGCCCGCAAGGAAGATGCTCGCCGTAACCGCGAAGAACTCCTGATGGTTTTTCAACGCGTAGGCGTCCTTTGGGAACAGCTCCTTTGACTTGGCTTCGCCGGCGAAATTCTTGATGACCTTGTTTTCATAACCGTTCGGCATCAGCCGGGCGTGATAGGCGTGAAGGAATTCGTGCAGCAGCACCGGGTCCTTCTCAGAGCGCATCATGTTCGGGCGCAGTTTGATGACGCCAATGCCGGAATCGACGGCAAGTGCCAGCGGGTCCGAATTGGTCCACTGCTGCTTATCGTGATCCCAGATGGTGATATCGCGCGTCGTGCGCTGGTCCCATTCAGGAGACATGATGCCGTAGCAGGCCGCGGCGGCTCCCTCCTCAAGACACGCCATCTCGCTCGCAACAATCGGCACGCTGTGGAAGAATTGCAGCACCCTCGGGCTGAAGCGCGCCGCTTCCACGACGTCGAGCTGGCGGCGGACCATGTCGGCGAGGTCAGCGACGTCCTTGCGTTCGGTATTCTCGGAGAGATCGAAAACATAGCCGCGATATTTCTCGAAGCCGGTCGGCGTCGGTGCGGGCGCATTGGACGGCTCGGATGTTCTTGGTCCAGCCAGTGCATGGCCAAGCGTGAGCGACAGGATGATTGAGGCGACGAGCGTACAACGCATGAATATCCCCCTGTGCGACAAACTGAAGGTCGTCTGTCGTCGTTCGTCATGGTGATCGGCACCGAGATTAGAGCGTGCGCATTGCAGCGCACTTAAGTTGCGCACCTCAACCGCACCCGTTGCGTTAACTGCCGGTTGACCACATGCGTCCAGCGGAGCCAGGACAGCAGGCATCGACGGATCAGGCGCGGACGTTGAAGGCCGGCCAGCCGCCTTCATTCAACGTGGGGAACTGGTCTCGATCGTCCCTCACGGCTTCTTGAGACGGCGGCCGGAAACCTCGCGTAATCCGCTTCCGTACCTACATCAACGGGTGGGGCCGATCGGAAGAGGAAACGGGACCATGCGCGTGACAATTTGGGCAGTTCTGGCGTTTGCGGCGCTCGGCGCCGGTTCGCTTATGGGCCTTGCGTCGCCAGCGGCGGCCGATCCGTATGACTATCCCTGGTGCATTCAGGGCAGGCAGCAGGGATATCCCGGCTATTGCGGTTTCCAGACCTACCAGCAGTGTCAGGCAACCGCATCCGGCCAGGATGCCTCTTGCGGCTACAATCCGCGCTTTGCATTCGGCCCGCAGCGGATGCCGCCGCGGGTGATCCGGTGAGACATGTCGCGGCAAGTCACCAGCACCGAGGTGAGGGAACTTAGGTCTCTTGGACCAATCTGGCACGAGGTTCGCATTGTCGATCGGGTTGATCGAACAGACTGCGTTGGAGAGCAAATGGGCGAAGTTATCCGGTTCATTTCGAAGTCCGAACTTGAGCGTGCGCGACTGATACGTGAGGCCCGCGCGAACTACGAGCGCGTCTTTCCGTCGGCGGAGTCCGGCCGCGACGAAGCCAGCCTGCTCGACGGCAACGGAAACCAGGCGTCATCCGATCCGTGACATCTGGCGGTATTGAACCTGCCGTGGCGGCGTGGTCCATTTGGAGCAGCTGCCCGACATTGCAGCAGTGGGGCGCCCGCGACGATGTGGCAGATCTGGAAGCAGTTTTGGCAGCCATTTTGGCAGACTTGGACGATCGACAAGCCCGCCGCGCTGGGCGACTGGTTGTGGCAAATCCTGGTTGTTGAACTCGCTGCCTTTCTCGATCGGCTGACGTTGCGACGGGTTATCGCGTTCATCCCGGTCGTCATCCTCGTCTTCGCCTATTTGCACCGGATTCCGCTGCCTCCCGAATTGTTGCTGCTTGGCGACATGCTCGCCTACATCGATATCTTCTCGATGATCTTCCTGGTCGGCATCTTCACGCGCGTCGCGACCGTGATGACCGTGATCAGGCAAGCTGCTGATCACGCTCGCTGGATTTTGCAGCGCGTGCCGATTGCGCTGCGCGTGCTGGATATCCGTCACCTTCGCACGAAGGCGATCGGCGGTCGCAAGCGGCGCGATCGGGCGAACACGGACGACGACATTGCCGTCTTTCCCCGCATGGCTTGTTTTCCCGGCATGGCTTGTTTTCCCGGCATGGCTTGCGCGTAGCTTTTCTGACGGCGACGCAGCATCGTTTCAATGCGGAGCGAAAATTGCGAAACTCAAAACGCTGGGTCAGACCCATGCGGGACACGGCTTAGCCGTGGGAGCGCCGTAATCCGCGCTATGGTCGGCGGCGCAACTGGTGGCTCGTGTTGGGCCGCCGAAGAAAGATGGCAGGCAACCTATGACGAGCGTCATTCTGGCCCTTTGCTCGTGCGCAGTGGCCACGCTGTTCTACCGGGCCGGATATCGCAATGGCTATGATTCCGGCATCACTGACGCGGGCGAACTTGTATTTCACGTTGACGCCGGCTCGCGGGGGCGTGGCCAACGCATTTAGACCTTACGGAGCGAGCCCGTGGCTGCCTCCGACCTACTCAGCGCCGCGGGTTACCAAATTGTCTGGAGCGCTATCGTGTCGACGCGCGCTGCTGAGATCGGTGGCGCCGGACTGGGATCGATGAAATTCGAGACCCAATTGGAAGCTCCAGATACCGAGCAGCAGTGCGCCTGCGATGCAGACCACGACGAATGCCCAATCGCGCCTTGTGATCATGTCGAAAACCCGGTCGAGGTCATGAGTGCTTCCAGGCGGAGGGCGGGTTATTCGCGGCCTCTCTTGAAGAGGCGTTTCGTGGCTTCGATCGCCTCGAGCAAAAACGGGGACAGCACGAAGAATGCGCCCATCCCGACCGAGACGATGGTGTGGCGGAGGGAGACCTTCTCGTCGTCCTCAAACGGATAGGCGTTCTTGTCGATCGGTGCAGGCGCGAAGTCACTGCCGGATTGGCGCGCCGGTTCGGTCCGCCGCGGTTTGCGCGGCGGGGCTATTACGACCACGAAGAGGACGTTCAGAAGCAGCCATATCCCCAGGACAATGAGTAAGATCCGCACTGTGCAGGTCCAATAAATGAGCAAAAACAACTATCAACTTATCCGGTCGCGCCGGATGCTGCCATAACTCATTAGGAGGAGGCGCGATGTCCGGTTCCTTAGATGTCCTTGCGAGCGAGATCGTGTGCTTGCTGAGAACGGGCTAAGCAAGCGGTCCCGCGGGGCCGATTGTTTCCGGAATGAAAGGAATGCGGTCGTCGCTGATTATCCCTTCCCAAAGAACAGTCTATTCAAAATCTCACCCATAATCAGACCACCCAACCATCGCTATCTCCAGGCAATCGGAAAGTACAAACGCAGACTTTCCGCCAAAAAATGGGAGATAACGATGCGAAAGACAATTCTTGCAGTCGTCGGTGCCTCGATCATTGCGGTCTTAACCGCGCAAGCGGCGGCGGCTGCCTCCGGACACTACCGCACGCGAACAAATCACCGCGCCGTAGCAACCGAGCAATTTCGAAACAGCAACAATGCCTATGCCGCGCCCGGCAATGTTGCTGCTCAGCCGGGCTGGTCAGGCTACGACGGCGCGATGGGGTCGGGGATGGTCGGTCACTGATCTGCAATATACCGAGGAGAGGCTCCGCATCGGCGGGGNGGGGCCCCGCCGCAGGTGCGCGCTGCCAAAATATCGAAAACAACCCCATGCAAAGTAGCTCGCGGCTGCTGGCGTTCGACAAGGCAACTTGACACGTCGGGCAACTCAGGGGTATATTTCCAATATTCCGAAATTGAGAAGGCGACCGAGTAGTTGCCCGCATGGCGGTTGCGAGACGCTCGATCGTGCCGCGCAAAAAAAAGCCCCGCCGAGCATGAGCTCAGGAGCGGGGCTTTCCTTGGCAAGCCTTGGAGGCCCGCTTTTACCGCAGCCTCACAGTCGGCTTTGCCAATCACATGCGCTGGAGGTTGGAGACGCTCTAAAGCAAAGCCCCGCGAGCGATTGCGCGTTGGAAACTCTCAAGCTGAATTCAACTCACCAAAACGTGGCGATGGAATCGCAAGCTTGTGAGTGGCGGGCGGAGGCTCCCGGACTATCTTGGTCGAGCGGAGGGCAGCGATGAAATACAGCTCCGAACTCATCCAGACGATGCGTGATGCGCTAGAGGCGGTGATGGCAAGAGTACCTGCGGACCAAGCCGTCTTCGGTCTCAAGGCCGCGGTCGCCGAGTACATTTTGCAAGCCGCCGCGCACGGCCAGACGTCGTTCGACGGCCCCGTGACCTCAGCGTCCGATCAGGTTCAGACCATCATCTCGATGCTGACGTGAGCGGTTGGATTTGGCGCAAGCATCCGCGGGCCGCTTCGAAGAAGCTCCAGCCCCTTTGCAGATCTCACGGTCTATCGATAACCCATGCCGCCGATTGGTCCCTTCGGGTGCCAGTTGAAGCTCGGCCGGACATCGGCGCCCCGGTTACCGCAGGCGCTGCAAAGAAGCCGCGGCTCGAGGTCAGATAGCCGTACCTCATCCGCAAAGCGATCGGCCATGATCGAAATCGAGTGGCTGCAGGTGTGGTCGGCGCAGTAGATCAGCACGCCACAAACGCCCATCGAGCGCATCTCGCCGAAGGTGATTTTCTGAGGCCGCATAGCCTATGAAAGCAGCGCAGGCCGTCGCACGCAAACTATCAAGCCCTTGCGGCTCGGAACAGGGACTAAAGCCCCAATTCCGGTCCCGTCGGTCCGGCTCGCGACATTGGGGTATCTAGAGCATGATCCGGAAAAGTGTGAAGCGGTTTTCCGAAAAGATCATGCTCAAACAAAGAGCTAAAGCGCGATGACGATTCAACCCGATCTCATCGCGCTTTAGGAACGTACACGGTGAGCTTGGGACCTATTCAGGAACGTGGCACACTTCGCAGGGGGAGGGCATCCGGGGCCCGGATTCGCCGAAGCCGACACCGCGAGGCCGTACCTGTGCCGTTTCGCTGATTTGCCATGGGCCGCGCGAGCCGGCACGCGGCGGCCGATGGACCAAGGGCTGTCACCGCGCCGGGCGAGCAATCGGCCGCCGCCAGAATTGGTCTTTCAAATCGTCGCCCGGCTGGTATCTGGATGTCCCCACTCACGCCCAACCTTCGGAGCCGTCACTTGATCGTCATCCGCATTGTTTTCGCTGCTGCGGTGTTTCTGATCGGGATCACCGCCCTCGCCGGCTTCACACCGCTGCTGATCGGCGCAGCGATGGCGCAAGATTCGACGGAGGCGCGCCTCATGGATGCGCGCCTCGCCGAGCCGCGCTCGCTGCCCGATATGGCGCTCGGGTCCACTGACGCTCCCGTCAGGATCGTGGAATATACATCGATAGTCTGCCCGCATTGCGCCGAGTTCGGCGCAAATGTGTTTCCGATGCTGAAAGAGAAATACATCGACACCGGCAAGGTGCATTTCGTGTTTCGCGAATTTCCGCGCAACGGCAAGGACCAGGCCGCCATGATGCTGGCGCGCTGCATTGCTGATACCTCGAAATTCTATGCGGTGATCGCGCAGTTTTTCAAGCAGCAGGATCAACTGATGCGGCAGACCATTGAGACGCTGAGGCTGATCGGCAAGCAGCAGGCCGGCATGGACAACAGCGCCGTCGATAAATGCTGGGGAGATCAGTCGCTGGCTGAAGATTTGTTGCGCGACTGGAACTTCGCCGTTGACGCCTTCGGAGTCGACGCAACGCCGACCTTCTTCATCAACGGCAAAAGGTTTGTAGGCGCGCCGGCGTTCTGGGAACTGGAAGCAATGATAAAGCCGCTGCTGAAGAAATGACGCCGCGCTCAGCCGTGGCTTGGCTGCGGCTCGGCTCCCTCATCGTGGGGACGCGGCGCGCCGGCCGTGCGGCCTCAACGAAGCTCAAGCCGACGAGAGCCCTCGGAGGGGGGCGGCAAGGCCGCGGTCGCCGAATACATTTTGCAAGCAGCCGCGCACGGCCAGACATCGTTTGACGGCCTCGTGACCTCAGCGTCCGACCAGGTTCAGGCGACTATCTCGATGCTGACGTGAGCGGTTGAATTTGGTGCAAGCATCCGCAACTACTTCGCAGCTCTCGACGTGAATTGCTGGCCGATCGCGCGCGAGCAATAAATGGCTGAACGCTCTATCCGCTCGGAGCTGTTGTGCTAAGTTTTGGAGCGCGCGGTGGGACAAGAACCCACGACCCGATGATTATGATCTTTTTGGGGGACGGACACGTCAACCTAAACTCGCGGAAGCGTTTGTCCCCGATGGGGCTCTTGTATGTCATTGGATTTCGACGGGTATGTCGATGCCCAGCTCGATCGCGACAGGCGTATAAATGTCGACATCCGCGCTAGGGGTGAAGATTGACACAATCAACGAATAGCGAACCGAGTTTTGATATCGATTTTCTCGCTTTCTTGTGCGCCACCACCCAAGGATCGGATGTACGGCAATGTGGCTGCGATTGGCTAAGTCTGCTGCGGTACCGTGCCAGGTATTTGAATGCACTGAGCCATTGGTTGGGCCGCCAGTGCCGAGCTCCCATGTACCGGTTTCACCTACATGGTCCTCATCGTAATCATCATCCCTGTCATGCGCATTGATGCGCAACTTGAATTGTTCAATATCCTCAGTCGGTCGAACCACCTTGAAGCGCAATCCGTGCGACGGATAGCCGTATTTGCGGTCCCACCCGCGCTCGCCCGGACTTGGTTCAATAAAGTAAGAAAGTGTCACTCGCATTTCGATTGACGTATCGAACGGTAGAGCCAGCAAAGCGTCTCGCGGCCACGGCAACGCATGAAAATTGATGTCGCGGCTGGCAAGCGCGCCATCTTCATTTAGAAAATACGGCTGCATAGTGCTCTCAGCCACAAGCGTAAGATTGTTTTGCGCACTGTAGAACAACATTTCCGGGTTCGGCACGCCATGGCCGAACGTCCTTAGAAGCCGTGTAGTATCTATTTTGCCATGCTGATCGCGCGCCCGGGTCAACATCGCGTCCGTCCACCGGGCGCTATGAACCATAAACCCACGCGCGGTTTCTGGCGTGTAGTCAGGATACCGGGCGATAAGCTTGGCTGCCAAGTTTGCCGCTAACGCCACGGAAGCGCTTGTATCGTGAAATTCAACAAAGGGCGCAACACCGGCGGCGAACTCATTGTTGATCGTGAGCAATTGCAGTTCGGGCAGAAAATCAGGATCGCCTCCGCCAGGTGGCGACCCCATATTGCCCGCTTCCATAACGATGTCGGGCTTGAAGGGCTTCTTCATATTGGGCGGCCATGTCATCGACGTTGTGCTCGATGGTGCAAGGTCACCAGCCTTTGCTAGCGCGGTCCAGCCCGGATTGGCCGTCGCGTCAATCAGCGCTCGCTCGGTATAACCGCCGACGGTAAGGGCATTCCATGCCTGAGCTGGGTCCTGGACGGAGGCGGTCTCGTTGTAAGACGGATAGAGTACGCGGTCGAACAGGCCGGTGTTGCCTGCTGAAATCAAAATGAGCCGTGGCGTACTGTTGACCTCGCCGAATGCGAGATTGTCGATTGCGGCAGACCACGAAGACGGGCGCCCTTTATCGCGCGCGTCGGCGGTGATCGCAATGCAATAGACCTTGCGACGCGCGACGTTGACCTCAAGTCGAGATATTCCCTCTATTGTTACCGTACCGTAGAGTTCCGGACGATGCGGGTCTGGAGCATGATAAAGCTTTAGAGATTGGACACCGTGGGTCAGTTCGATCGGTCCGTCGCTGCTGAGCACATCAGTTAAATCGCCGTAGATAGCCAGCCCGGCCATTTGAGTACCGTGGCCTTGCTGATAGGTATCATGGCCGCCCCAGGCAGGCTTGAGAGCCTGCACATCGGCATCCGACATCACGGGAGCGAGCAACGGGTGGCCATGGTTTACGCCGGTATCCAGCAAACCGACGGCCGGAGCATTAGCATCGAGTTGCCCAAGCCGCGCGATCAGATTCGCCGATATCGCGTGTTGATCGGCCGCGCTTAGCGTAGAATAGAAGTCAGCCGTAATCTTCGCTTTACGAACCTCGGCGATAACGCCCAGGACTTCGGCGCCGCGAGCTAGTTGCTCCCGTGTTCCGCGGATGAGTAAAACCGTTCGATCAACGAACGCCAGGTCATTTGAGATGACTTCGTATCCGAAATCCGTTTCGCTTGCGCGAACGCGCTCGCTTGGGAGCGGTTCGCCTTTCTCTGGGCGACGCAACCAGACTTCCCAGGCAATCTCGGTGTTTGCGGCGGGGTACAAGTCAACATCGTCAGTCCACAATTCTCGCAGGGTTGCGAGTTTGATATCGGCGATACTCTCTACGAGCTTCCGATTGTCGCGCTTGCCCGGGACAGCGTCGCGGTAAGCTTCCAGTTTCTTTAACAGCGTTGCGACTTTGTCGTCGGGCACGCGAATGGTTGCTATGGTTCGATTTTCGCCATCCGTAATGACCGATAGAAGTTGGATCTTACTTTTCTGTAGGTCCAGACTCTCAAACGCCAACGGAAAATGCGGGTCGCTTTCGAAGGATAACGTCAGACCGGGCGATTCATAAAAACCATTACCAATCTGAACAGGGAATGGCTCGCGCTGTGCCTGTGCGGTTTGCAAAGCCCCGATGACGTGGGCTGCGTGGTTGGCGCGCACTCGATCGGGGTTGCTGAATTCCTTGGAATGGCCGCGCGTAGCAGTGTAGCGAGAAGTCTCTGCAGCTTTTACTAGAAACAGATGCGGGTATCGTGGCATCGACTGCCCTTATAAATTTGAATTATCTCTTGATGCTTCCACGCAAAACCGTTTTTCGTTCTGCGATGGAAGAAAGCAAATCTGTGTGAGTAAGGGCGCGCCCCTCAATCAAAGCATGCTTCAAAGCATCGCCCGTGGCGCGGGTCACATCAGCGTAGCTCAGGCCTTTCGCCAGGGTCGAAAGCCCCCCCCAATTCATTTTGGTAGAAGTTTTTGCACCGGCGAGTTTGATTTTTAACACAGTCTGAATTTCGCTCGTCGATGGCAATGAATACTGCACGATATCGTCAAAGCGTCGAAATAGCGCTCGGTCGAGAATTGCCGGGTGATTCGTTGCGGCTATGATCAAACTGTCAGAAGCGTCCTGCTCAACCATCTGCAGGAAGCTATTGACGATACGACGTATCTCTCCGACATCGTTGCCGAGTCCGCGCTCAGAACCAATGCTGTCGAACTCGTCGAACAGATAGACCGCGCGGGTTTGGGCGATCGCATCGAATATCAAGCGAAGCTTTGTTGCCGTTTCGCCCATGAATCGCGTGATGAGGCGGTCCAGTCGGACGACAAACAAGGGCAATGAAAGCTCGCCTGCTATTGCGGAGGCGGTCATGGTTTTGCCCGTGCCGGGCGGCCCGACCAAAAGTAGCTTTTTGCGGGGTGACAAACCATGAGCGCGAATATCGCGGATCGTTTTATGTTCACGAATAACGCGGTCCAAGACTTTCCGCGTTCTGGAATTCAGAACCAGATCGTGCAAACGAATATGCGGATAGGTTACCGTTAAAAGGTCAGCTATTTCACCCCTTGGCCGAGCGAGAGGAATTGGTGTCGGGCCACTTGGCACTCGCGCACGCGATTTATCGATAAGGTCGCGGAGTTCTTCGGCAAGTTTGCCATGTCCAATACGAGCTTCGCCGGCAGCGATCTGCATGGCGATCGAATGAAATTGCGCCTCGTCGCCCAGGGCGTAGGCCTTGAGGAGCGCTTTGAGTTGGTCGGCGCTGGGCATGGGACAAGCTTTGTTGGACACGTGGAGTCTAACTGTAGAGTTCAGATTCTGGCAACCGAAAGTGGGCGGTAGCGTTTATTTGCAATGTATAGCTGGGGCGGGAGTCGATCAGCTGCAGCGACCGCGGTGAGCGCGCTGCCAACGCCTAGAATTTTCGAAGCCAGATGCCCGCCTTTGCCAGGCGATTCAACCGATTGTATACGGTCATGTAAGGTCCATAGCGCTCCGGGAGGTGACGTCAGGGAGTGCCGGTGCCGTTGAGAACCTTGCGATCGTCGGTCGGGGCCGGCCATTCTTCCTGCCCTCGGCTCCCGGCAACAACAGCGCGATGATCGTCCATTCGGCGTCTGTCAAATCGGAGCTTGCCATCAAAGCCTCCATTTGGAAGCCTTGAATCATTCTGTCTCATCGACAACACGGGGTTTGAGTACGGAACCTAGCAGGTCGCGCGGGCCCACCGGCGCCCAGAGGCGAGCGGTTGAGCGAGAAGCGGCTTTAGGCTCTCGGACAACCATCGGCCACGAGATTGTCACCCATGTCTTAAGTACGACTTGTTACCGATGTGTCCGGGCCGGACAGAATTTGCTTGGTGAGCGCGGTGGGACTCGAACCCACGACCCCATGATTAAAAGTCACGTGCTCTACCGCCTGAGCTACGCGCTCACTCACCTGAGCAACCGGTCGTGACGCCAGCGGTTACCCGCGTCTCCGGATCATGCTCCAGCCCGCGCTGTGTAGGGGGCAGGGCGCATCGGGTCAATAGCGGAAGGTGGCGCGATCATGTGCCGGCGCGTTGGGGAATTGCCTTTGCACCACCGGCGGTTAGGGCGGCTTCTTGAAGTCGGCCCGGCTGGTCGTCCACGGCGTTCGGACGGTCCGGCTCAGCCGTCCCGGCGCATTTCGGAGGCGACGGGCTGGGCGGGTGCGGCGACCGAGGGCAGGCTGACCGGGCGCAGGCCGATCAGTTCCGCGGTGCGGATCGCGCTGTTGCGCCAGAAGGCGAACTCGTTGATGCGCGAATTCTCCAGGATTGCGATCGCGACCGCCGAGAGGAACGGCAGGCTCTCCAGCACCAGCACGCCGGCGAAGATGTAGATCTCGCGCACCTGCTTGGAGCCGTTCACGGTAATCAGCACGGCGGCGCCAAGCAGCAGCAGCGCGCCGATCACGGCCTCCCAGAACGCCTGGAATTCGATCGACATCCGCGACAGGCCGCCCTTGGAGGTGCGGGCGAACGCGAGATGCTCGGTGATCAGGCCCTGCGCCACCGCACGCGACACCGTCCATTGCACGCTCATCGCGGCGATCATGGCGCCGAGCATCTGGCCGGCCTTGATGTTCACCCGCAGCCGGTACAGCGCGACGAAGTGCAGCAATGAGACGATGAAGGAGGCGATGATCGGCAGCGTCAGGATCTTGTCGGGGATCGCGATGTCGGCAAAGGCGACGATCGGCACCCAGATCAAATTGAGGATCGCGACCACCACGCCGAGGCTTTCGGCCCCGAGCCAGTTGAGCCAGCCCAGCGAGAACTCGCGGCGCTGATCGGGCGTCAGCCGGCTGGCGCCGGGCAGAAAGCGCCGCCAGTGCTTCTTGACGATCTGGAAGCCGCCATAGGCCCAGCGGTGGCGCTGCTTCTTGAAGGCCTCGTAGGTGTCGGGCAGCAGGCCTTCGCCGTAGCGCACATTGGTGTAGTGCGTGAGCCAGCCCTGCTGCTGGATCGTCAGGCCGAGATCGGTGTCTTCGCAGATGGTGTCGCTGGACCAGCCGCCGGCCTTGTCCATCGCGGTGCGGCGGATCAGGCACATCGTGCCGTGCACGATGATCGCATTGGCCTCGTTGCGCTGGACCATGCCGATGTCGAAGAACCCGGCATATTCGCCGTTCATGATGTAGTGCATCAGCGAGCGATCGCCGTCGCGGTGCTCCTGCGGCGCCTGCACCAGGCCAACGCGCGGATCGGCGAAGACAGGCACGAGGTCCTTCAGCCAATCCGGATGCACGACATAGTCGGCATCGATGATGCCGATGATCTCGGCATCAACGGCAGTGCGCTCCATCGCGATGCGCAGTGCGCCGGCCTTGAAGCCCTGCACCTTCTCGGCATTGATGAACTTGAAGCGCTCGCCGAGCGTCCGGCAGTGATCCTGGATCGGCCGCCAGAATTCCGGATCGGGCGTGTTGTTGATGATGCAGACGCATTCGAAATTCGGGTAGTCGAGCCGCGCCACCGCATCGAGCGTCTGCTTCAGCATCTCGACCGGCTCGAAATAGGCGGGGATGTGGATCGAGACCTTGGGGAAGGCGACATTCTCGCCCATCGTTGCCGGCGCCAGCCTCGCGCTTTCGCTGATCAGCCGGCGTGGGCCGCGGCCGAATGCCACCGCCGCGATCTCCTCGATCCGTGCCATCGCGATCAGCACCAGCGGAACCAGCAGCACCAGGCCGAGGCTGAGCGCAAAGGCCGAGCCCCAGACGAAATAGTGCACGGTCCAATAGTCGAACACCGTCGCGGCCCAGGCGCCGACGCCGTTGGCGGCGGCCGACAGCAGCAGCGCCTGCATCACCGTCGGCGATGCCAGCCGCAGGATCGGCAGCGACATGAACAGCCCGACCAGGACTGCGACCGTGGCGATCTTCCAGAAGTCCGGATTGACGATCGGGCCGGTCCAGGAGAATTTTGCCTCGCGGTCGGCCGTGAAGACGCCCCAGTAGGGCCCAACGCCGCCTTCGAAGAACTTCCAGGGCTGATCGATTGCCTCGACGATGTTGTAGTCCATGCCGATGGCTTCGGCGCGGGTGACGAAATTCCGGAGAACCGAGGCTTGCTGGAACGGGCCGGGCTCGGCGTTGCGCAAATTGTAGCCCTGGCTCGGCCAGCCGAATTCCGCGATCAGGATGCGCTTGCCGGGGAAGCTGTCGCGCAGGAGATTGAAGCGGTCGACGGCCTGATCCACCGCCTGGCCATCGGTGAAGTTTTCCCAGTAGGGCAGCACGTGCGCGGCGATGAAATCGGCCGAATTGGCGAGCTGCGGATGGTCACGCCAGATGTTCCAGATTTCGCCCGTGGTGACGGGAGTGAGGGAGACGCTGACCGACTTCTTGGCGCGCTGGATCACCTTGATCAGCCGCTGAACGTTGTTTTCGTCGACCGCCCATTTTATCGCTTCATCGCGCTTGTCCTCGGGCTGCGACTTGGCATCTTGAAGCCGTCCCTCTTCCTCTTGTTCGATGCGCGGGGCGTCCTCGCGAAGGAAGCGCGCGGATTCATTGAGAAAGCGCTCCTTCTCTTCAAGAAATCGGTCCCTCTCTTCAGCGGTGGCATTGGTCTTCAGTATCGGCGGTATCGGCCCGAGGTTCTCGATCGGAATCTGCTCGCCCCGAAAGATCGTTTCGTTGCCGATCACGATGCCTGTGACGTTGCCGTTGCTCTTGGCAAGATCGACAGCGGCTGCAATTTCGCGACCATTGCGGTCCGCATCTTTATCGATCCAAACGCCAATCATCACCTTCATGCCGAACTCGGCGGCGATGCGCGGTACCAGTTCGTTTCCCTCGGTCGACGAATATCCACGGACCGCCCGCGTGACCGTGGAGAGCTTCTTCAGGTCGGCGCGCACCTTGTCGGCATCGCCGTCGACGACGGTGTGCTTCGGCTCGAACGGCGTATAGGACAGGCTCGGCAGTGTGCCGCGGAAGTCGGGCGCCGCCTGCTTCTCCTGGAACAGACCCCAAAGCGCAGCGTGGGCGGCGGTGACAAGCAACAGGACGGCGACGACGGCGCGCATCGCGACTAAACCATACGGGGCCTGAGATTGAGGACGAAGCGAACCCGTCCCCTGGGTTCGACCAAACGGCGGCGGACTTAAGGATATCTCCACCGCACGATTTAACAACTGGTATGCCGCGATGGCGTTTTAAGGGCGCCAGCTGCTCCAGCCGTGAAAAATCACGGCTGGTGCGAATTGCTTGACGGCTATTTCGCCGGCGGCGCAGGTGACGGCGACGCAGACGGAGCCGGCGAGGGCGACGCAGCCGGTACAGGCGCGGCGTTGCCGGCCGTCGACGGCGCCGGAGTGGGCGCGGCGGCGGCCGCTGCCTGCGGCTGCGCGCCGGGATTGATCCAGCAGGCGTGGATGCGGGTATCGAGGCTGCGCGGCACCTTGTCGTCGATCTGGGCACCGAACCGGGTCAGGCAGCGGAACGCCGCCTGGACATGGCCGCCCGGGCAGCCGAACCGGTCGTAAAGGTCGAGATGGCGGAAGGCGGTATCGAGGTCGTCGTTCCACATCAGCCGAACCACGCGGCGGCCGAGCCAGACGCATTCCGGATTGCCGGCCGGGCCGTTGATCGCCTGCTGCGCCTCGCCAAGTTCGTCGGTCTTGCGCTGGTTGGCTTCCTTCGCGGCGTTTGCGTTGGCGTCGGCGGCATTGCCGGCCGGCGGTTTGGCCTGGTCCTGCGGATTGGGGGTGCCGCTCTGGGCAAACGCGCTGCCGGCCCCGATCAGCAGCACGAGGCCGGTGACGGCGAGGTGGCGCAAACCCGTGTTCTTCAACTCAAGCAGCCGTCGACGCATGTAGTCCCCGATATGTTCCAGCCCCGCGGGATCATCCTAACGGCTCGCGTGATGCCGTCCAAATCAGTCTCCAATGCGGCGGAGACTCTGGCGAAATCCCAAGCGAAATCCCAAGCAAAATCCCATGACTGGAATTTGGTATTTTGTCCAGCAAACTCACAACTTTATAGCAGCAGCGCAAAACTGTCGCAGGACAACCATGGTATTGACCGATTCCCGCTCTTGGCAGACGGGCTGCGACCGGCTAATTCGACGGTCCCCCGGAGGATGGAACCGATTTCGCTTCGTACGCCGCTGGCGCTTCTCCTGATCTCGCTCTCCGTGATCGCAGCCGTGTGGTGGTGGCTTGCCACACCGATCACGCTTGCGCACGCGCCGATCGATCCCAACGCCAAGCTGCAATGCGTGTCCTACACGCCGTTCCGCGGCGCCCAGACGCCTCTTGACCCCAGTACACAAATCCCGGTCGAGCAGATCGAGCAGGACCTGACCGACCTCGCCAAGGTCACCGATTGCGTGCGCACCTATTCGATCGAGAACGGCCTCGACCTGGTCCCCGGCGTCGCCGCCAAGGTTGGCCTGAAGGTGATGCAGGGCATCTGGCTCGGCAGCAACCGCTTCAAGAATCTGCAGCAGATCGCGATCGCGGTGCGGCTCGCTAGGGAATATCCGGGCGTGATCACGTCGCTGATCGTCGGCAATGAGGTGCTGTTGCGCGGCGAGATGACGACCGCCGACCTCGCCGGCAATATTCGCGCGGTGAAGGCGCAGGCCAATGTTCCGGTGACCTATGCCGATGTCTGGGAATATTGGCTGAAGAACCGCGAGATCTATGACGCGGTCGATTTCGTCACCATTCATATCCTGCCGTATTGGGAGGACACGCCGGTCAAGGCCAAGTTCGCCGCCGCCCATGTCGACGAGATCCGCAAGCGGATGGCGGTGTCGTTCCCGGCCAAGGAGATCCTGATCGGCGAGACCGGCTGGCCGAGCGCGGGACGGATGCGGGAGGGCGCGCTGCCGTCGCGCACCAACCAGGCGCGGGTGGTCTCGGAGATCCTTGATCTGGCCAAGCGCGAGGGGTTTCGCGTCAACCTGATCGAGGCCTACGACCAGCCCTGGAAGCGCAGGCTCGAGGGCACCGTCGGCGGCTATTGGGGCCTGTTCGATTCCGTGCAACGGCAGGTGAAGTATCCGCCTGGCATCGCCATCAGCAACTATCCCGCCTGGAAGCTGCAGATGGGCGTCGGCATGGCGCTCAGCGCCTTGACCTTCCTTGTGGCGTGGCTGACCTGGCGGCGCCGGCCCTGGACGCCGCGGCCCTCGGCCTGGATCGCGGTCGGCATCTCCGCGACGGTGGCCGGCGCGCTGCTCGGGATCGCCATCGACAAGATGTCCTATGAGAGCTACGGCGCCGGCGGCTGGCTGCTGTGGGGCGCGCTGCTGGCGGTTGGCATCGCCGCGCCCCTGCTGTCGGCGCCTGCGCTGATCGCCGGACGGGCGCTGCCGACCTTCCTGGAACTGGTCGGGCCGCGCGACTATCGCGGCAAGGGCGTGCTCGGGGCGCTGCTGGCGATCGTGCTTGTTGCAACCACCGTGATCGCCGCCGAGACCGCGCTCGGCTTCACCTTCGATCCGCGCTACCGTGATTTCCCGTTTGCCTCGCTGACCATGGCGGTGGTGCCGTTCGCGCTGCTGACCATGCTCAACCGCCCGAAGGAAGGCGTCCGCCCGATCGCCGAGTTCGTGTTCGCCGGCCTTTTTGTGCTCGCGGCGGCCTACATGCTGTTCAACGAGGGCACGATCAACTGGCAATCGGACTGGACCTGCGCGATGTATCTCTTGCTCGCGGCTACGCTGTGGCGGGCGCGGGCCGCGCAAAACCCAGGATAAGCAGGCCGATCGCGATCCCCGACAGCGCGACATTGTAGAGCACGATGCCGAGCCCGGCCGCGATCAGCCCGCCGGTCAGCAGCACGATCGAGGGCCGCATCACGTGCAGCACCGCGATGACCAGCGCCGTGATCCCGAATACCGAGTTCTTGAACAGCACCGTCGACAGCACGCGCGCCTGGCAGAGCAGCGTCTGCAGCCCGCCGTCGCAGGCCAGCGCCACCGTCGAGAGCTCGATCGCCAGATAGCGCACGTAAAGCGCGTAGCCGACGGTGATGAAGCCGATGACCAGCAGGAACTGGACCTGGTAGGGCGTGAGGCGGAACGGAGGTTTTGTCATCGCGGCACTATGGTCGGGAACGACGTGTCGGACAAGGTCCCCCGGACCGATGAAATCGGTTGAGAGTTTGACCGCAACATATTGCCGCAGATGATCATTGGCCGTTGCGCCGGAACATCGAGGAGAACGTCGTCGGCTCCGGTTTCTTCTCCTCGGCAACCGGCGGTGGCGCAGCAGCGCGCTTGGGCGCAAACCGCCGCTGCGGCTGAACCGGCTTGCCCGCCGCCGGCGCGTCGTCGGGCTTCATGGTGAGGCGCTGGCCGTCATAGATCGCCGTCTCGCAGGTCCGCTGGGTCAGACTGAGCCCGGCGCAGATTTTGGCGGCAGTGCCGGCATCGTTGAGCGGTCCGGCCACCAGGCGAAGCTGCATGCCGAGGCCGTTGGTGTTCTCCTTGACCACGATGATCGGGCGCAGCGCGGCGAGCGGCGCGTTGGCCTTGGCCTTCAACAGGCCGCGCCACAGTGCGCGCAGCCCGTTGACCGAATTCGCGGTGCCGAGATCGACGCCGAACTCGGTGCGCTGGATCTGCGCCTTCGGTGCCCCGGCGTCGTCCGCCTCAGCGTCGTCAGCGGGATCTGCGGTCGCCAGTTCGGGCATCGGCGTGGTCTTCACGTCGTTGGCCGTTGGCGGCTTGATCGGTTCGAGCGGCTTGCCGGCGGCAGGCGCTGGCGGTCCGATCATGGAATTATCGGCCGTCAGTATCGCCGGGGACGTCGGCGCTGAAGGTTTGCCGGCGTCCGCGCCGGCCGGCGCCGCGGCGGCAGCGGGGCTCGCCGCAACGGCTGGGGCGGGCGCAGCCGCGGCCTGTGACGCGGACAGGGACGAGGACTGGGAATTGTCTGGCACTGTCGTCGCCGGCCTGTCTGACGCTGCCTGCGGCTTGTCGGCAACCAGGGGCTTGGTGTCGGAGGTCGCCTGCGGTTTGGCGTCCGAAGCCGGCTGCGGCCTGATAGCGGGGACTGATTTCTTGTCCGCTGCCGCGGCGGATTTCTCCGTCGTAGCGGCCGGCTTCTCGGCCGGTGCAGCCGCCTTGTCCGATGTCGCCGGTTTGTCTGATGGCGTAGGCTTGTCGGACGGGGCGGGCTGTGCGGTGGCAACCGGTGCGACGGCCGGGGCTGCCGACGGCTGCGCCGGTGCCGGTGGGGCGGTCGGAGCGACCAGCGCAGCTGCTGCCGGTGCCGACATCGGCGGGACGAGGGGCGGCTGTTTGGCGATCGCGCCGGTGACGGAATCCAGCCCTTGCTCCAGCGTGCTGACGCGCGAATAGAGCCGGTCGCGGTCGCTGTTGAGCGTATCGATCGCCGAGGCGAGCCGCCGCGTCTCGTTGTGGCTCTCCTTCGCCAGCGTCTGCAGCTGCTGCGCCTGGCGGGCGACGTCGATGGCCGCGACCTGGTCGCGCTTGAGCGTCAGTGACGACTGGTTGGCCATCACGGCGACGATCACAGCACCGACCGCGGCGAGGCCCCACGATCCGAGGCGCCACAGCATGCTGCGACCGGACTCGTGCTCCTCGGCGAGCAGGCCGGTCGAGCTTTCCGTGTCGAAATCCGCCGCAAGGTTGTCGGGATCTTTGGCCAAAGCGCGCTTGGCCCTCCTCAAGGCCCGCCGAATCACAGGGCAAAGATTAACAGGAAATCGACCGGGAACTTGAATCCGGGTGCGCACGGAGGCGAATCGGTTTCTTCTCCCGGGGAAAACAATTAAAGACGGCCCGGCGCAGAGCGCTGCGCGAGAGGTTGAGGATAGGTGATGACTGCGCGATCGAGCCTGACGGTGGTGCTTGCGGCCGGCGAGGGCACGCGGATGCGCTCGTCGCTGCCGAAGGTGCTGCACCCCGTGGCCTCGCAGTCGCTGCTGGCGCATGTGCTCAACGCCGCCGACGCCGGCGCGGGATCGTCGCTCGCGGTCGTGATCGGCCCGGACCATGAAGCCGTCGCCGCCGCGGCGCGGCGCACACGGCCCGACGCGCAGGTCTTCGTCCAGCGCGAGCGGCTCGGTACCGCGCATGCGGTGCTGGCGGCGCGCGAAGCATTGGCGCGCGGCGCCGACGACCTGCTGGTTGTATTTGGCGACACGCCGCTGATCACCGCCGAGACCTTTGCGCGGATGCGCGCTCCGCTGCGACAGGGCGCGGCACTGGCCGTGCTGGGCTTCCAGGCGGCCGATCCGACCGGCTATGGCCGGCTCGTCGTCGACAACGGCCGGCTGGTCGCGATCCGCGAGCACGCCGACGCCAGCACCGAGGAGCGCAGGATCACGCTGTGCAATGCCGGCGTGATGGCGTTCGACGGCAGAACGGCGCTCGCGATCATCGAGAAGATCGGCAACAGCAACGCCAAGGGCGAATATTATCTGACCGATGCCGTCAGCATCGTCAGGGATCTGGGATTGGAGGCCGTCGTGATTGAAACCAGCGAAGACGAAGTGCGCGGCATCAACACCAAGGCGCAGCTTGCCGAGGCCGAGGCCGTGATGCAGGCGCGGTTGCGTAAAGCCGCGCTCGAGGCCGGCGTCACGTTGATCGCGCCCGACACGGTCTACCTCGCCGCCGACACCACATTCGGCAACGACGTCACCATCGAGCCGTTCGTGGTGATCGGCCCCGGCGTGTCGATCGCCGACGGTGCGGTGATCCATGCCTTCTCGCATATCGTCGAGGCCAAGATCGGCAAGAAGGCCTCGGTCGGTCCCTATGCGCGGATCCGGCCCGGCACCTCGCTCGGCGACGGCGCGCGGATCGGCAATTTCGTCGAGACCAAGGCGGCTGTGCTCGAGGCCGGCGTCAAGGTCAACCATCTCTCCTATGTCGGCGATGCCCATATCGGCGCCAATTCCAACCTCGGCGCCGGTACCATCACCTGCAACTATGACGGTTTTTCCAAGCACAAGACGCTGATCGGCGAGGGCGCCTTCATCGGCACCAACTCCTCGCTGGTGGCGCCCATCAAGATCGGCAACGGCGCCTATATCGGCTCCGGCTCCGTCATCACCAAGGACGTGCCCGACGACGCGTTGGCCGTCGAGCGCAACCAGCAGACCATCCGCGAAGGCGGCGCCAAGCGCTACCGCGAGATCAAGATGAAGGCGAAAGCGCCGAAGGGGAAGTGAGGGCTTCTCGTCGTTATTCCGAGCCGCTCTTGCCGCGTAAAGATGTCGTCCCTGCCTAGGGCGCAATTGCGCTCCGGAGCAGGGACCCATACTCCGCGGCGGTCGTTGTGAATGGGACTCGTCGTTCCAGAGTTGCACACCAATCGACATCGGTGGTTATGGGTCCCTGCTTTCGCAGGGACGACACCGAATGTGTTGCGCCAACTGCAGGTCACACATTCGCATTCTCGCGCCGTCGGGCAACTCAGATGTAAGCGCCCGCTTTCATTCCCTCCTCATTCCGGCGACGCCCACGAAGAATTGCGCCGGGACTTCTTGTCGGTTGTGGCGCATGTCGGCCGGGCAGGCTATTTGCCGTTGATAAGAAAATCGAATCGCAAACGTCGGTGGCTGGGAGGCAGCGTGAAAATTCTAAAATTCCTTGAAAAGGTTCCTGGCGGGATCATGCTGATCCCCCTGTTGCTCGGCGCAGCCTGCAAGACATTTTCCCCGGGGGCGGGCGCCTATCTCGGCTCGTTCACCAACGGGCTGATCACCGGCACAGTCCCGATTCTGGCGGTCTGGTTCTTCTGCATGGGCGCCACCATCGATCTGCGGGCGACCGGCACGGTGCTGCGGAAATCTGGAACGTTGCTTGTCACCAAGATCATCGTGGCGTGGATTGCGACGATGATCGCGGCGCGTTTCCTGCCCGAGACGGGGATCGCGACCGGCATCTTCGCGGGTCTGTCGGTGCTGGCCATCACGACGGCGATGGACATGACCAATGGCGGTCTCTACGCGGCGATGATGCAGCAATATGGCACCAGGGAGGAGGCCGGAGCCTTCGTCCTGATGTCGATCGAGTCTGGCCCGCTGGTGAGCATGCTCGTCCTGGGTGCGTCAGGCGTTGCGGTGTTTGAACCGCGGCTGTTTGTCGGTGCCGTGCTGCCGTTCCTGATCGGGTTCGCGCTCGGCAATCTCGACAGCGATCTGCGCAAATTCTTCGGCCAATGCGTTCATCCGCTGATTCCGTTCTTCGGCTTTGCGCTGGGCAACGGCATCGATCTGAACGTGATCGCGCAGACCGGTCTCGGCGGCATCCTGCTTGGATTGATCGTGATCGTCGTGACGGGCATTCCGCTGATGCTGGCCGATCGGTTCGTCGCAGGCGGCAACGGCACGGCGGGTCTCGCCGCATCCAGCACGGCAGGCGCCGCCATCGCAAACCCGATTCTGATCGCCAACATGATTCCAAGCTTCAAAGCCGTGGCACCGGCCGCGACCGCGCTGGTCGCCACATCCTGCCTCGTGACGGCAATCCTCGTCCCGATCCTGACGGGATTCTGGGCGAAGCGGATGGGGCATGTGCCAACGGACGATGCCAAGGTCGAGAGCTATCGCGAGGGCGTCGAGCCGATCTGATGCAGGCGATAACGGTTGGGCTCGCCTGTAGCCCGCATGAGCAACGCGATATGCGGGATTAGCACCCGGATGTCGCTGCGCTCATCCGGGCTATGCTTGCTCCGCGCGGTCGGTCAGGTGAAGGCGACATCGATCCGATTGTCGGCTTTCGCGATGATCCGGCAGGCGCGCGTCAGCGCGTCGGCTGCGATCGCGAGTTTGAACTGCTCGGGAATGTGGGCGGTCGTGGTGACCTCGATCGTCGCGGCCTCGCGGGACAGTCCGTGCACGGTGCAGTCGATGGTCGAATGACCGGCGTTGAAGCTGATCTTGCCGGCCTTGAACACACGCCGTGCGATCGGAGCAAGCGCCGGCGTCTGGTCGATCCAGGCCAGCGCCTGGTTGCGTCCGGACTGCTTGGCTCCATACATTGCAAGGTCGGCATTGCGCAGCATGTCGTCGAAGCATTGGCCGAGGCCGAACTCCGATCCGCCAAGGCTGCAGGTGACGCTGATCGTGCCGGCCGGCGTCTCGATCCGCGTCGCCGCAACGGCGGCGCGCACTTTCTCGAGCACGCTCATTGCCTGCACCAGGTGGGTGCGCGGCAACAGGAGGCCGAACTCCTCGCCGCCGATCCGGCCGATGACGTCGGAGGCCCGCAGCGAATCGTGCACGACGTCTGCGACCGCCGCCAGCACCATGTCGCCGACCGCGTGGCCGTAGCGATCGTTGATAGACTTGAAATGATCGATGTCGAGCACCGCGCAGGCCAGCGGGCTCGCATGCCGCACCGCCAGCGCGGCCAGGCGCTCGCCTTCGCTGCGGAAGGCACGCCGCGACGACACGCCGGTGAGGTTGTCCTGCATGCTGAGATTCCGCAGCAACAGCTCGTCGACGGCAATGGCGGCGAGATCGGTCAGCATGCCGATCTGTTCGCCATCGAATTCGCGCGGCCGCGTATCCATCGCGCACAGGGTGCCGATGGTCGCACCGGATATCCGCAGCTGCGCGCCCGCATAAAAGCGGATGAACGGCTTGCCGCGAACGAGGACATTGTCCGCGAACCGCCGATCGCTATGCGTATCCGGGATCACCAGCGTGTCGCCTTGCCCGATCGCATAGTTGCAGAGCGCAGGTCCGCGCGCGGTCTCGCGATCCTCCATGCCCTCGGAGGCCTTGAACCATTGCCGGTGACCGTCGATCAAGGTGAGCGTCGACATCGGTACGTGAAAAATCTTCCGGCACAGCGCCGTCAGACGATCGAACGCAAGTTCGCGCGGTGTGTCGAGGATATCGAGCTTAGCCAGGACGTCGAGGCGCCGCGCCTCGGAATCTTGCATTTCGTGCATCGGGGTACCTCCCGCGGCGGGCAGCCTCTCCGAAACGGGTTAACTTCAGCTTGATGGCAGGGAGAGCCGCGCGATGCAGAAGCCGATTTGCTAACAGTTCGTAAAAATGGAGACGGGGGATTAACCAGTCTTACGCGTCAACCTTTCCGCTTAAGACTGTCGCAATCCGCAATAATTATTGAGTATCTTGCGCACGGCGATTCCCGTTAAGGGACCGTATCGTTGCTTTGGCAAATTTTCGGCGATTTGGGGATATTGAACCGCATGTGCGGCATCGTCGGCATTCTTGGACGCGCTCCGGTCGCGGAGCAATTGGTGGATTCACTCAAGCGGCTGGAATACCGCGGTTATGATTCCGCCGGTGTCGCCACGCTGGATGGCGGGGTGCTCGCGCGCCGCCGCGCCGAGGGCAAGCTGAAGAACCTGGAGGCCCGGCTCGAAGCCAAGCCGCTCGGCGGCCATACCGGCATCGGCCACACCCGCTGGGCGACCCACGGCAAGCCGACCGAGAACAACGCGCATCCGCATTCGACCGAGCGCGTCGCCGTGGTGCATAACGGCATCATCGAGAATTTCCGCGAGCTGCGCGAGGAGCTCGAGGCCAAGGGCACGGTGTTCTCGACCCAGACCGACACCGAGATCGTGCTGCATCTGGTCGACGATCTGCTCAAGGGCGGTGTTGCGCCGATCGAGGCGGTGAGGGCGACACTGACGCGGCTGCGCGGCGCATTCGCGCTCGGCTTCATCTTTGCCGGCGAGGACGATTTGATGATCGGCGCCCGCAACGGCCCGCCGCTCGCGATCGGCCATGGCGATGGCGAGATGTATCTCGGCTCGGACGCGATCGCGCTTGGGCCCTTCACCGACACGATCAGCTATCTCGAGGACGGCGACTGGGTGGTCTTGAACCGCAAGGGCGCGACCATCTACGACAAGGACAATGCGATCGTCCACCGCGAGGCGATCAAGCACACCACCGCAACCGCGCTGGTCGACAAGGCCAACTATCGCCATTTCATGGCGAAGGAGATCCACGAGCAGCCGGAAGTGGTGGGGCACACGCTCGCCCGCTACGTCGACATGGCGACCGAGCGTGTCGCGATGCCGGTCAAGCTGCCGTTCGACTTCAAGGACATCCAGCGCATCTCGATCACGGCCTGCGGCACCGCGAGCTATGCCGGCTTTATCGCAAAATACTGGCTGGAAAAGCTGGCGCGGCTGCCGGTCGAACTCGATGTCGCCTCCGAATTCCGCTACCGCGAGGCGCCGCTGCGCAAGGGCGATCTCGCGATCTTCATCTCACAGTCCGGCGAAACCGCCGACACGCTGGCGGCGCTACGCTACGCCAAATCGCAGGGCACGCACACGATGTCGGTCGTCAACGTCCCGACCTCGACGATCGCGCGCGAAAGCGAGACCGTGCTGCAGACGCTGGCCGGCCCCGAGATCGGCGTCGCCTCGACCAAGGCCTTTACGTGCCAGCTGATGGTGCTGGCCTCGCTCGCGGTCGCCGCCGGCAAGGCGCGCGGCGAGCTGTCCGATGCCGACGAGACCAAGCTGGTGCACAGCCTGGTCGAGATTCCGCGGCTGATGTCGGAAGCGCTCACCACCGAAGTGCAGATCGAGAAGCTGGCGCGCGAGATATCGAAGTCGCGCGACGTGCTCTATCTCGGCCGCGGCACCAGCTATCCGCTGGCGCTGGAAGGCGCGCTGAAGCTGAAGGAAATTTCCTACATCCACGCCGAGGGCTATGCCGCCGGCGAGCTCAAGCACGGACCGATCGCGCTGATCGACGAGCACATGCCTGTTGTGGTGATCGCGCCCTACGACAAGGTGTTCGAGAAGACCGTCTCCAACATGCAGGAGGTCGCCGCCCGCGGCGGCAAGATCATCCTGATGACCGACGCCAAGGGGGCGGCTGAGGCGACGATCCAGTCCCTGGTGACGATCGTGATGCCCGATATGGGGGCAACCTTCGCGCCGATCGTCTATGCCGTCCCGGTGCAGTTGCTGGCCTATCATACGGCCGTCATCATGGGCACAGATGTCGACCAGCCGCGGAATCTGGCGAAATCGGTCACGGTCGAATAGCCGCAAGCCTGACGGTCATCTAGGCCCTTCAAAAACCTGCTAGGATGGCTTAGCTGGATGACTGGCTTCGGCCGCTTCGACGCCGCTTCGACGACCTGGAACCGTAATGACCGCCAACCAAGTGCCTCCCGTCACGTCAGGTGAACTGCCTCCGGATGCCCCACGCGGGCTGATGGCGCGGTTTCGCAACTATTTCCTGACCGGTCTGGTGGTTGCGGGTCCGATTGCCATCACCTTTTACCTGACCTGGTGGTTCGTGAACTGGGTCGACAATCTGGTCCGGCCGTTCGTGCCGGTCGCCTACCGGCCGGAAACCTATCTGCCGTTTGGCTTGCCGGGTTCCGGGCTGATCGTCGCGGTCATAGCGCTGACACTGCTCGGCTTTCTGACCGCCAATTTGATCGGGCGAACCCTGGTCGATCTCGGCGAGCGGCTGCTGGGGCGGATTCCCGCGGTGCGGGCGATCTATCGCGGGCTGAAGCAGGTGTTCGAGACGCTGTTCTCCGGTAACGGGTCGAGCTTCCGCCGCGTCGGCCTGGTCGAATTTCCGTCACCGGGGATGTGGTCGATCGTGCTGATCTCGCAGTCGCCGAACCCGGAACTCGCTGCCAGCCTGCCTGGCGACGAGGAGCATATTTCGGTGTTCCTGCCGTGTGCGCCGAACCCGACCACCGGCTTCTTCTTCTATGTGCCGAAGAGCAAGATCATCGAGATCGAGATGAGCACCGAGGATGCCGCGACGCTGATCATGTCGGCCGGCGTGGTGCAGCCCGGTGCCTCCGAACAGCAGAAGCGCGTCGCGGCGCTTGCCGGAATGGCGAATGCTGCGCGCGTCGCTAACCAGGCTTCGCTGCAGCCGACGACGTCGCCGGTGAAGGTCGAGGGCTGACGGCCGCGAGCCGACAGAACCTCCTTTGTCAAAGCCTCGGGCGCATCGCGCCGATTGACGCCTTCGAACCGGAGATCAAGGATGCCTACGACCATTGCGGTCCTCGCGCCGGGTGCCATGGGCAGCGCGGTGGCACAGCGCCTGACCGAGCACGGCGCGCGCGTACTGACCTCGCTCGCCGGACGCAGCGCCGCTACCGCGCAGCGGGCCACCGCAACAGGCATGATTGCCGCCGATGATGCCGAGATCGCTGGCGCCGACATCATCCTGTCGATCGTGCCTCCGGGCGAGGCGCTGGCGCTGGCCGAACGGCTTGCCGCGGCCATTACCAGGCAGCAGACCACACCCATATTTGTCGATTGCAACGCCGTCAGCGTCGAGACGGTGCGCAAGGTCGAGGAGATCGTCGAGTCCTCAGGCGCGCGCTTCGTCGATGCCGGGATCATCGGCTTTCCGCCACGACCGGGCCATCCGGGACCGTCGTTCTTCGTCTCGGGTGAGCACACCGGGGACGTCGCCGTGCTCGAAGAGCTCGGCCTCGATTTGCGCGTGGTCCAGGGGCCGGTCGGCGCGGCCTCGGCGCTGAAAATGTCCTACGCCGGCATTAACAAGGGCGTGACCGCGGTTGCTGCCGCAATGGTGCTCGCCGCCACCCGCGCCGGCGCTGCCGACGCGCTGCGCGAAGAACTCGGACGAAGCCAGCCGCAGCTGCTCGCCAAGATTGACGGCGCGTTGCCGGACATGGTGCCGAAAGCCTATCGCTGGGTCGCCGAAATGCGCGAGATCGCAGCATTCCTCGGCCCCGATCACCCGGCAAACCTCGTCTACGAAGGTTTTGCCCGCCTGTTCGAGCACATCGCCGCCGACGAGAAGGGCGAGCAGACCGACGTCGCGCAGTTGACCGCGTTCGCGGAAGGCGAAAAGACGGGGAAGGGCTAACGGCCTCACCCGGCGCCGATCAGCGGCACGGCTTCGTCGCGTTCGTAGAGGTAGAGCAGGCAGCGCAGCGCTTCGCCGCGCTCGCCGTTCAGCTTCGGATTGTCCTTCATGATCCGCAGCGCCTCGTCGCGGGCCTGCGTGATCAATTGGCCGTGCACCTCGGAGCGCGCGATGCGGTAGCCGGGCAGGCCGCTTTGCCTGATGCCGAGCACGTCGCCTTCGCCGCGCAGTTTCAGATCTTCCTCGGCGATCCGGAAGCCGTCCGTGGTTTCGCGGATCACTTTCAGCCGCGCCTTCGACATTTCGCCGAGCGGCTCCTTGTAGAGCAGCAGGCAGGTCGAGGCCTCCGAGCCACGCCCGATGCGGCCGCGCAACTGATGCAGCTGCGACAGCCCGAAGCGCTCGGCGTTCTCGATCACCATGATGGTCGCAGCCGGCACGTCGACGCCGACTTCGACGACGGTGGTCGCAACAAGGAGGTTGATCTCGTGCGCGGCGAACTGCGCCATCACGCGATCCTTTTCCGTGCCCTTCATCTGGCCGTGAACCAGGCCGACGCGGTCGCCGAAACGTTGCTGCAGCGACTCGAAGCGCTCGGTGGCGTTGGTGAGGTGTTCGGTGCCCTCGGCTTCGGATTCCTCGACCAGCGGGCAGATCCAGTAGACCAGCTTGCCGGCGTCGAGCGCGCGGCCGATGCTATCCGCGACCTCGTCGAGGCGGCTCATCGATATGGTGCGGGTTTCGATCGGCTGCCGCCCCGCAGGCTTTTCGCGCAGCTCGGAGACGTCCATGTCGCCGAAATAGGTCAATACCAGCGTGCGCGGGATTGGCGTTGCGCTCAGCACCAGCACGTCGACCGCTTCGCCCTTCGAGGTCAGCGCGAGCCGCTCGCGCACGCCAAAACGATGTTGCTCGTCCACGACAGCCAGCGCCAGCGCCTTGTAGACGACGTCATCCTGGATCAGCGCATGGGTGCCGACCAACAGATCGATCTCACCGGCTTCAAGGCGCGCCAGCAGCTCGCGGCGCTCCTTGCCCTTCTCGCGGCCGGTGAGGATCGCAACCCGCATCCCGGCGCGCTCGGCGAGCGGGGTGATGGTCTTGATGTGCTGCCGCGCCAGGATCTCGGTCGGCGCCATCAGCGCTGCCTGCTTGCCGGCTTCCGCGACGGCGGCGGCTGCGAGCAGCGCGACGACGGTCTTGCCGGAGCCGACGTCGCCCTGCACCAGCCGCAGCATCCGCACCGGCTGGCGCAAATCCTCGATGATGGCGGCGACCGCGTCGCGCTGCGATGTCGTGAGCGCGTAAGGAAGGGCGTCGATGATCCTGTTGCGCAGATGGCCGTCTCCGGCATTGCGCACCCCGGCCGGGCGGCGGAGTGTGGCGCGGATCAGCGCCAGCGCGAGCTGGCCGGCGAGCAATTCGTCGAAGGCGAGCCGCGACCAGAACGGGCCGTCGGGCAAAATGTCGGTGAGCTCGACCGGGACATGCACGCGGTTGAGCGCTTCCCGGATCGGCGGAAATTTGCAGCGCCGGATCACCTCCGGGCTGAGCCATTCCGGCAGCTCCGGCAGCTTGAGCAAGGCCTGCGCGATGGCGCGGCGGAGCGAGCCGAGCGCAAGTCCCTCGGTCAGCGGATAGACCGGATCGATGCCTGAGAGTTTGGCAAACGCCGCTTCGTCCACGATGTTGGTGGGGTGCACGATCTGCGGGATGCCGTCATACATCGCCAGCGTGCCGGAGACGTAGCGCTTCTCGCCGACCGGCAGCAGCTTCTCGACATAGCCGGGCTGGGCGCGGAAGAAGGTCAGCACCACGTCGGCGGTGTCGTCGCTGGCATAGACAAGATAGGGCGCGCGCGAATTGCGCGGCGGGGGCGGGCGATGACGGTCGACGGTGACCTCCAGCGTCACCATGGTTCCAACGACGGCGTCGCGGATCTTCGGCCGGGCGCGGCGGTCGATCACGCTGGCCGGCAGGTGCAGCAGCAGATCGACCAGCCGCGGGGTCTCGCTGCGGCTGAGCAGATAGCGCAGCAGCTTGTCCTGCTTCGGTCCGACGCCCGGCAGGGTCGTGACTGGCGCAAACAGGGGATTGAGCAGGCTGGGGCGCATTCGGGAAACCTAAGACCGTTTCTCACCGTCTTGCCCGGCCTTGTGCCGGGCATCCACGTCTTTTTTTGTGGCCATGACGATTTTGGCGATCCCCGGCTCCACAACGCATGCTGACATTCGCGTTTCCCATCGTTATATCAACCCCGCCCGGCATGTCCGGGCTTTTGGCGTTGGATGGAATCGGGACATGACGGGATCGACACGATCGAGCAGCGGGCTCGATGACCGCCGCAAGCGGCTGCTGTTTCGCTGCTGGCATCGCGGTACCAAGGAAATGGACCTGATCCTCGGCCGTTTCGCCGATGCCGCGATCGCCGATCTATCCGACCACGAACTGGGCCAGCTCGAGCACCTGATCGAGCTGCCCGATCCCGACCTCTATGCGGCGCTGACCGGCGACGGGGTCCTGCCGGCCGAATACGCCACTCCGTTGTTCGCCCGTATCAAGGCGTTTCGGGTCGTGGACAACGACGCATGAAGCTGGCTGCGAAATCTCCGGCCGCGATGCTCACACCCGGCCGCGTGCTGACCATCGCCAATGTCGCCGAGGGCGCCGAGGGGCTCGTCATCTCCGATCTGGCGCGCGCGATCGCGGCGAAGCCGAAACGATCGGCGGTGAGCCTTGCTGTCGTATGCCGCGACGGCGCGCGGATGCAGCAGCTTGCGCGTGCGCTGGAGTTCTTTGCGCCCGACATCGGCGTGATGCAGATTCCGGCCTGGGACTGCCAGCCTTATGACCGCGTCTCGCCGCATGCCGGCATTCTGGCGCAGCGCCTGACCGCGTTGGCCAAGCTGTCGCGGCTCGCCGGCTCCGACAAGCCGCTGATCGTGCTGACCACGGTGAATGCGGCGCTGCAACGGGTACCGGCGCGCGGCCTCGTCGCAGCGCAGGCGCTGTCGGTCGCGCCCGGACTTGTCGTGCCGATGGATTCGATCATCGCATGGCTCGAGCATAACGGTTACAGCCGCTCGTCGACGGTGCGCGAACCCGGCGAATACGCCGTGCGCGGCGGCATCCTCGATCTGTTTCCCGCCGGCCTCGACCAGCCGGTGCGCTTCGATTTCTTCGGCGACTCGCTGGAATCGATCCGCACCTTCGATTCCGAGACGCAGCGCACGCTGCTGGACATGCGCGGGCTCGACCTGGTGCCGGTGTCCGAATTCCAGCTGACGACGGAGACCATCCGTCGCTTCCGGATGGGCTATGTCGCGGCCTTCGGTGCGCCGGAGCGTGACGACCAATTGTATGAAGCCGTCTCTGAAGGCCGCCGCCACCCCGGCATGGAGCACTGGCTGCCGCTGTTCCAGGAGCGGATGGACACGCTGTTCGACTATCTCGACGGCGCCACCGTCGCGATCGAGCCGCAGGGCGAGGACGCCGCGCGCGAGCGTTTCAAGCAGATCACCGATTATTACGAGGCCCGCCGCGAGGCGCTCGATCATCCCGGCGGCGGTGCGATCTACAAGCCGTTGCCGACCGATAGGCTCTATCTGTCTGAGCCCGAGTGGACAAAACTGCTCGGCGAGACGCCGCTGGCGCGGTTGACGCCGTTCGCGGTGCCCGAAGGCACCACTGACGTGTTCGACGCCGGCGCGCGGCTGGGCCGCAATTTCGCGCCCGAGCGTGCCGACGGCAACATCAACGTGTTCGAGTCCGTCGTCGCCCATGTCGGCGCGCTGCAGTCGCAGCGCAAGAAGGTGGTGATCGCGTTGTGGAGCGAGGGCTCGCGCGACCGCATGGGCGCGATGCTGCGCGACCACAAGCTATTGAACCTGACCAGCACCAACACCTGGCGGATCGTGCAGGCAACGCCGCGCAACGAGACCATGCTGGCGGTGCTCGGCATGGAATCCGGCTTCGAGACCGACGAATTCGCCGTCATCAGCGAGCAGGATATTCTTGGCGACCGCCTGGTGCGGACGCGCAAGGCGAGCCGCAAGCTCGACAATTTCATCTCGGAGGTCACGAGTCTGGCCACCGGCGATCTCGTCGTCCACGTCGAGCACGGTATCGGCCGCTTCGTCGGCCTGCAGACGCTGCAAGTCGGCGGCGCGCCGCATGACTGCCTCGAGCTGCATTATGCGGCCGAGACAAAACTGTTCCTGCCGGTCGAAAACATCGAGCTGCTGTCGCGCTACGGCTCCGACAGCGCCAATGCCGAGCTCGACCGGCTCGGCGGCAGCGGCTGGCAGGCGCGCAAGGCCAAACTTAAGAACCGCATCCGCCAGATCGCGGGCGAGCTGATCAAGATCGCAGCCGAGCGGCATTTGCACGAGGCGCCAAAATTCCCGCTGCAGCCGCATGTCTATGACGAGTTCTGCGCGCGCTTCCCCTATGAGGAGACTGAGGACCAGCTGGGCGCGATCAACGCGACGTTGAAGGACCTTGAGACCGGCCGTCCGATGGACCGGCTGATTTGCGGCGACGTCGGCTTCGGCAAGACCGAGGTGGCGCTGCGCGCGGCCTTTGCGGTGGCGCTTGAGGGCAAGCAGGTCGCGGTCGTGGTGCCGACCACGCTGTTGGCGCGCCAGCACACCAAGAACTTCGCCGAGCGCTTCCGCGGCTTCCCGGTCAATGTCGCCCAGGCCTCGCGCCTGATCCCGACCAAGGAATTGAACCTGGTCAAGAAGGGGCTCACCGAGGGCCATGTCGATATCGTAGTCGGCACCCATGCGCTGCTCGGCAAGGCGATCAAGTTCAAGGATCTTGGTCTTCTGATCGTCGACGAGGAGCAGCATTTCGGCGTCAGCCACAAGGAGAGGCTGAAACAACTCCGCGCTCAGGTCCATGTGCTGACGCTGTCGGCGACGCCGATCCCGCGCACGCTGCAACTGGCGCTGACCGGCGTGCGCGAGCTTTCTATCATTGCGTCGCCCCCGGTCGACCGTCTCGCGGTCCGCACCTTCGTCGCCCCCCATGATCCGCTGATGATCCGCGAGGCGCTGCTGCGCGAGCGCTACCGCGGCGGCCAGGCGTTCTACGTCGTGCCGCGGATCGAAGACCTCGCCGGGGTCAAGGACTTCCTCGACAAGAACGTGCCGGAGATGAAGGTCGCGGTCGCGCACGGCCAGATGCCGCCGACCGTGATCGAGGACATCATGTCCGCCTTCTACGACGGCAAATATGACATCCTGCTCTCGACCACGATCATCGAGTCCGGTCTCGACATCCCGAACGCCAACACGCTGATCGTGCATCGCGCCGACATGTTCGGTCTCGCCCAGCTCTACCAGCTGCGCGGCCGCGTCGGCCGTTCCAAGCTGCGCGCCTATGCGCTGTTCACGCTGCCGGCGCAGCAGAAGATCACCGCGCAGGCCGAGCGGCGGCTGAAAGTGCTGCAGTCGCTGGAGACGCTGGGCGCCGGCTTCCAGCTCGCCTCGCATGACCTCGACATCCGCGGCGCCGGCAATCTGTTGGGCGAAGAGCAGTCCGGCCATATCAAGGAAGTCGGCTTCGAGCTTTATCAATCGATGCTGGAGGAGGCGATCATCAACCTCAAGGCCGGCGTGGTTGAGCCTGCCGCCGACCGCTGGTCGCCGCAGATCACGATCGGCATGCCGGTGCTGATCCCCGAGGATTACGTCAACGACCTCAGCGTGCGGCTGTCGCTCTATCGGCGCCTCGCCGATCTCGAGACCGACGACGAGATCGACAATTTCGCCGCCGAAATGCGCGACCGCTTCGGCGTGCTGCCGGACGAGGTGCGCTATCTGTTCAAGGTCGCCGCGATCAAGGCCTATTGCCGCAGAGCCAATGTCGAGAAGGTCGACGCCGGGCCGAAGGGCGCCGTCATCACGTTCCGCGACAACAAGTTCGCGCAGCCCGACCGGCTGGTCGGCTTCATCCGCCAGCACGGCCAGGCCGCCAAGGTGCGGCCGGACATGAAGGTGGTGTTCTTGCAGGATTGGGAAACGCCGGAAGAGCGGCTCGCCGGCACCACCGAGATCCTGCGGCAGCTCGCCAATCTCGCGGAGAGCAAGAAGGCAGCGTGACAGCCAGCCCCGGGCATATCTAAGTCAGGATCGGACAAAGGTACTGTGTAGAACAAATCACTCAACTTCTTGTGCTGGCGCGTTCAGCAAGAATGGCGTCGCGCAGTTGAGGGAAAGCATTAAATCCTGTCTCGCTGTTAAGATGACCGCCTCTTGGCACAATCTCGAGGGGAGCTTTCAAGCAGTCAGCTACAACTTGCGAGCGCGACAGTGGAACATAGGGATCGTTATCACCGGCCCAACAGCGGCACGCGCTTCCCTTTCGCTCGCGAATACCAGCCCAATTGAATGAGCCGGCAAAGAACGACTGATTTATGGTGTCGTAGTCGGGAAGGCCGAGCGCGCCGATGAACGGCGCGGCCAGAAATAGGCCGTCAAATGGCTCGACTGCTCGCTCAACCAAGCGCAGCGCCAGTGCGGCCCCTAGACTATGTCCAACAAGGATGGTCGGAGCCAATGACAACGAACTGACAGCAAGATCGTAGGCATGGAGCCACGCCTCTAGAGACTGCCCCTCCGGCGTGGGGAATTGAGGACGCAATACTTCAATGCCTTCCGCGTTCAGTGCGGCATGAAGCCAAGGAAACCAGTTGGTGTCGGGCCCTCCGTGCGCGCCGTGCAGCACAATCACCCTCGACCCCGCTCGCCCACTTTTCATTTCTAATACCCCACACCTCGTCACCGCTGTTTCTATGGTCGCCTTCAGCATCGCACAAGGCGGCGTGACAGCCAGCCCAGCAAGCCCAGGTCAGGATCGGACTAGGTACGGCGCCACGTGCTCGTCGAGCAGTTTCAGGAACTGCTCTGCGAGAACACTGAGGTCGCCGATCGTAGGCTTGAGCACGCCGACCTCGTAATGGATCGACGGCGCGAATGGCCGTACCACGAGCGGGCTCGCATTGCCGGTGCGCCTGAGGGTTTCGGACGCGCTGAGCGCATCGACGAGGCAGACCCCCGCGCCATCGATCACGAGGTTGAGGGCAACGGCGAAGAATTCGCATTCGATCGCCGGATGAAACGGCGTGCCGCTGGCCTCAAAAGCGCGCGAAACGCCGGCATAGGTCGTCCGGCTCTGCGAGGTGATGATCAGATCATGTCGCTCGAGCAGGTCGGGAGTGATGATCTTCTGGTCAGCCAGTGCATGCGTTGCAGGCATCACGCAGTCCAAAGACATCCGGTAACGTCGCAACACCATGTTGGTGCGGTCGAAGGGCGGCTCGGCGACGCCGATGTCGAATGCACGTGCCGAGACCAGGCTGCGGACATTTTCCGAGCTTCGGGTCAGCAGCCTGATCTGGGTTGACGCGCGCTCTCGCTGGAAGCGGCTGACGACGCCCGGAAGCCAGACAATCCCAGGGCCAGGACTCGCGATGGTCAGGACGCCGCGCTTTCCGGCCGAAATTCCCGCAGCAGCGTCCTCCAACTCGGCGAAGCCGGCGAGCGCCCGGATCGCTTCGTTGTGCAGCAGATGTGCTTCGGGCGTCGGCACGATGTGCCGGCTTTCCCGGCGAAACAGCGCAAATCCGACATCCGCCTCGAGCCGCTTCAGTGCGGCACTGACGGCAGGCTGCGACACGCCGAGCGCGCGGGCAGCCTCGGTCGCCGAGCGATGCTGCATGACAGCATGAAAGATCTCTATGAGGCGCCTATCCATAACTTATATCTATATATCGCTTTGCGCCTTTACATATCATAAATGTCGCCGATAATGCCATGAAATTTGTGGTATTGGATCGACCTCGCTTACCGATACCCAGCAGATAATTCCGCGAATCTGAGCAGAATTTAATTTGGCATCATTATTGCTTATGTATCGTAGGAAAGTCAGCCGGAGGTTCGTTCGTATGAACACAAGCCACGCATCGCATTCAGGCATCGGGCCCGTGCTGGCGGCCGAGGCGGTGGTCAAGCGCTTTGGCGCCCACACCGTCCTGAACAGCGTGGATCTTGCGCTGGGCCCCGGGCAGTCGACCTGCATCATCGGGCCGAGTGGCTCGGGAAAAACCACCCTTCTGCGATGCATGGCGCTGCTTGAGGCGCCGTCCGACGGACGCATCCTGATGGAAGGCACCACGGTGTCACAGGCTCAGCCGTCGTCCGGCGTGCGCGGTGCCGCCAGGAAGGTGCGTCCCGAGATCGGAATGGTGTTCCAGCAGTTCAACCTGTGGCCGCACATGACGGTGCTGGGAAACATCATCGAGGCGCCGATGCGCGTACGCGGCCTCAGCCGGGACGAGGCGGTCGCCATCGCCGAACGGCTGCTTCAGAAGGTCGGCATGGAAGCGAAACGTGACGCTTATCCCGCCCGGTTGTCCGGCGGGCAGCAACAGCGCGTGGCGATTGCCCGCGCGCTCGCCATGCAGCCGAAGATCCTGTTGTTCGACGAGCCGACCTCGGCACTCGATCCGGAACTCCGCCGCGAGGTGCTGCAGGTCATGCGCACACTGGCGCTCGAGGGCATGACGATGCTGGTGGTTACGCACGAGATGGGTTTTGCGCGCCGTGTGGCCAGCCAGGTGGTGTTCATGGACGAGGGGGTGATCGTCGAGCACGGCGCTCCGACAGCCTTCTTCGAGAAGCCGACGACCGAACGCGCCCAGCGCTTTCTCAATCAGTTTGACGAGTGATCACCGCACGAAAGGGATTGATGGCCATGCGAAACCTGTATCGACTTGCAATTGCTTGCCTGGTGTTTCTCTCGGTGCAGCCGGTTGCTGCCCAGCAGATTCAGTCGCGGCTGTACGAGGTCACCAAGAGCGGCGTGCTCAGGGTCTGCATCTGGCCGATGTACTATTCGATTTCGTTTCGCAATCCCGAAAGCGGACAGCTCGAGGGGATCGATATCGATCTTTCCAGGGAGCTTGCGAAGGACATGGGCGTCAAGCTGGAATATGTGGAGACCAGCTTCGGCAGCTTCATCGCCGATCTGCAGGCCAACAAATGCGATCTCGGCATGTTTGGCGTCGGTGCGACGATGAAACGTGCGCAGGCCGTGGCGTTCTCCGATCCCTATCTCACCAGCGGCGTCTATGCGGTCGTGCGCAAGGGCGGCCCGATCACGTCCTGGGCGGATATCGATAAGCCGGGCGTCAACGCCGGCGTCTCGCTCGGCAGCTATATCGAGACCTTCATGCGCTCGTACTTCAAGAACGCCAAGACCGTCGCGGTCGCAGCGCCGGCCACCACCCCGGCCGAACTGATGGCGCAACGGGTCGACGTCGTCATGACCGACTATCCGGCCTCGATCAAAATGAATGCCCAGTTCGACTGGACCATCACGGTGGCGCCACCGGAAACTCTGTCGGTGACACCCTACGCCTACGTCATGAACCAGGGCGACCAGATCTGGCTCAACTACATCAACCTGTTCGTTCGAACGATCAAGCTTGATGGTCGGCTCAAGGCCGCGGCCGAGAAGAACAAGCTCGGTTCGATCGTCGCGCCCTGAGCAGTCAGATGCAAAGCTACAGCTTCCGCTGGGACGTCATCCCGAACAATCTGGGCTTCCTCGCCTCCGGCATCGAAATGACCCTGTTCATTTCGACGGTCACGCTCGTGGTGGCGACCCTGTTGGGGCTCGTCATCGCGATCATGCAGATATCCCGCTTCCGGATTGCACGCATCATCGCGCTGTCGGTCGGTGAAATCGTGCGCAACACGCCGATCCTGGTGCAGCTGCTCTGGGTCTATTACGTGCTGCCGATCGTCTTCAACGTGAGGATCGACGCGCTGGCCGCGTCGATCCTCGGCCTGTCGCTGTATTCCGCGGTGTTCATCTCCGAGGTGTTCAGAGCGGGTATCCAGACCGTGCCCGTCGGTCACCGCGAGGCGGCGCAGGTGCTCGGCCTGTCGCCGACGCAAAGCTTTCTGCGGATCGTCGGCCCGCAGGCCATTCGCAGCGTGCTGCCGCCGCTCGCGGCCAATTTCGTCCAGCTCATCAAATACTCCTCCCTGGCGTCCGTCGTGTCGGTCGGCGAAGTCACCCGGCGCGGCATGGAGCTTTCATCATCGACCTTCAGGCCGCTGGAAATCTTCACCTTCATCGCGGTGATCTATTTCGTGATCTGCTGGCCGCTGACCCACTCGATCCGTATCTGGGAATCCCGTCTTGCACGACGTTGATCAAATTCGCCACGCCGTCTCGAACGACCGCACCAGCCAGATGGTGGACCTGGCGATGCGGCTGATCGCAACGCCATCGCCGAATCCGGATGGCGACACCCGCGCGGTGGCGGCACTCGCGGCCGACCTTCTCAGAGCCCATGTCCCCGGCGTCGAGGTTGAATTGCATCCGGGATCGGCCGACATCGTCAATGTGGTCGCCCGGGTCAGGGGCCGCGCGCCGGGACATCGGATCGTGTTCAACGGCCATCTCGACACATATCCGCTGGGCGACCGCACGAGCTGGTCGGTCAGCCCCGAAGGTGAGATCGCGCACGGCCGACTGTATGGCCGCGGAGCCGCTGACATGAAGGGCGGCATTGCCGCATCAATGGCTGCCATGGCGGCATTGGCCGAACACCGCGCAGACTGGGCCGGCGAAGTCGTGCTGACGCTCGCGGGTGACGAGGAGAGCATGGGCCCGCGCGGGACAAAGTATCTGCTCGACAATGTGGCGCATGCCACGGGTGATGCCACGATTATCGGAGACGCCGGTTCGCCGATGGTGCTGCGTTTCGGCGAAAAGGGATTCATCTGGATCGAGATCACGGCGGAGGGCAGGGCGGCTCACGGCGCCCATGTCCATCTTGGCGTCAATGCGATCGACCGCTTGCGGGAGGCTCTTGATCGCGTAACCGCGCTGCGCGGACTTGCCGTCGCCATGCCCGTTGCCGTTCGCGATGCGATTGCTCATGCCAAATCAATCTCGGAACCACTGTGCGGCGCAGGTGAGGCCGTGGTCCTGTCGACCATTACGGTCAACACCGGAATCGTCACGGGCGGAGTGTCGCCGAACCTGGTGCCGTCAAGCGCACGCGCAGCGATCGACCTGCGCCTGCCGGTCGGGGTCACGTCGAAAGCCGTTCTCGCAACGTTGCAACAAGCGCTCGATCTTCCAGGGATCAATTGGCGGGTGTTGCGCTGCTTCGAGCCCAATCACACCGACCCCGGTGAGGAGATCGTCACCTGTTGTGCGGCAGCGGCCGCGCAAATCATCGGCACAGCCCCGGCCGTCAACATGCGTGTCGGCGGCTCCGACGCGCGCTGGTTCCGGATGGCCGGAATCCCGACGGTCGTCTATGGGCCGACACCGCACAATATGGGCGCGCCGGACGAATACGCGGAGATCGCCGAGCTGGCGATCGTGTCCCGCGTGCACGCGCTCACGGCTTTCGACATGCTGACAAGAGAGAATACAAAATGAGTGACGCGGCAGGTTTTGTGGGTCCGGAAACGTTCATGGGACTGCCGGCGGGATTGCCGCGCCCCGGCAGCCGGGCCGCCATTCTCGGCGTGCCGTTCGATTGCGGCACGCACCCGTTCCGTGTCGGCGCCCGGCAGGGGCCATCGGAGGTTCGGCGGGAGTCGCGGCTCATTCGCCGCTATCATCCCTCGCTTGCGGATGTCGACGTGCTGACCTTGCTCGGCGCGGTCGACGCCGGCGACGTCGCGCTGGTGCCGGGCCGCATCGATGATGCCTTCGTCAAGATCGAGGCAAGCGCTGCGCGCATTCTCGAGCTTGGCGCGGTGCCGGTCGGGATCGGCGGCGACGGGTCGGTTTCGCTTCCGCTGATGCGCGCCGCTGCCCGGCACCACAAGGATCTCGTCGCGCTGCATATCGACAGCCACACCGACGCGTATCCCTACACGCCCGACGATCGCTACAATGCGGCGACGCAATTCACTAACGCGGCGCAGGAAGGTGTCGTGAACGCCGCGCGGTCCTGGCATATCGGCGTGCGCGGGTTCACCTATTGCCCGGGCGTGCTCGAACACACGCGGTCGCTCGGCTTCCGCGTCGTCACCATCGACGAACTGATGCGGCGCGGTTTTGCGCAAACCATCGCCGAGTTCAGCGAGGTGGTCGGCGGGCGGCCGGTCTATCTTTGTTGGGACATGGATGTCTTCGATCCGTCGGTCGCGCCCGGCGTCTGCACGCCCGCCTGGGGCGGGCTGTCCGCCCGGGAGGGGATCGAGCTACTGCGCAGTCTCTCAGGATTGAACATTGTCGCGATGGATTTCAACACCGTCAGTCCGCCACAGGATGTCAACGGAATGGCCGCCCAGCTTTGCGCCCATATGATCATGGAAGCGCTCGTGCTGCTGGCCGCAGGCATGGGACTGCTGCCGGAGTGACGATTCAACGGTCGGACGGCTACGACGCCACGCGCTGGGCGTCCTGGCTGAGCCGCGCCAGCAGTGACTTTACTGAGTCGTTCGGCTGCAGCGCGACCACATTGACGATGGGTTCGTGGCTGTCGCGCCGGCCGTGGTGGGTGTGGCGCATCACGCTCGACAGCCGACGCGTGATCGCATGCGCGCTGCGCAGGTCGGTTGCGGTGAACACGACGACGATCGATCCGTCTGATTGCACGGCGCCAAAATCGCTCTGGCGCATCAGGCGGCTGATGATCCGGGCGCCATCGAACTGTGCGCGGGGTTGGGCGCCGTCGAAGGTGAACCGCGCCACCGAGAGGCCGCCGCCGCGCTCGCCGATCTGGAATACGGCGGTCGCGAAATCGCGCTCGAACGCCGAAATGGTGAGCAACCCGGTGCGGGCATCGATCAGGCCCTTGGCGTCGATCGCGCGCAGCATGCGGCTGAGCCGCGCCTCGAAAGCGTGCTGCCGGATCAGCGGCAATGTGATGTCAGCGATCCGCGCAGGCTCGGCCGGGACGATCTCGAGGTTGGCCAGATCGTATCGTGGCGTGACTTCGCTCGTGGTGACCACCACGGGTAAGGTACGGAAGCGGACGTCCTCAGTCAGCACCGTCAGGAACGCATCCATCACCCGGGACGAAAATCCCTCGCCGAGCACGATGCCGTCGATATCGCGGTTGCTGAGGTGCTTGGCGGCAGCCTCGATGCTGAGCGCACCGACCACGCCGGCGCGTTCGCCGAGTGCGACCGACAGCGCCGGGTAGGCGCCGCCGCGACCTATCAGGAGCGCGGTTGCTTCCCCGACCGGATCGATATCCGACAGCGCGATCGGGACCGGCGGCACCTGACGCCGCATCACCGTCGCATGCAGGCCGCGCACGCGCAGCGATGCGTTGAGCCGCGTCACCAGACGATCGGGATGGCTGCGGCGCTGGAAGAACGGGATCGCGGTGCCGGGCAGGGCGATCGCAGGATCGACCGCGATCAACGGCAGATAGGGCGCACGGGCGGCGGCGCGGCGGGCCAGCGTCGCCAAGGTTGCGGCATCGATACCATCAAGCGCGGCGATCACGGCGGCCGGCTGCACCTGTTCGATGGCGCGCCCGGCGTCGTTCCAATCGGTCGCAACCACCGGAAACAGCTTGGCTTCATCGAGCACAGCAGCGAATGACGGCCGCTTGGCGGCCGACACGATGAGAACCGGACCCTGTTGGGACATGCGAAAGCTCGACACCGATGCGCGGATCAGCAAAGGCCGCAATGCTAGTCCGGCCGGCTTAATACAGCGTCAACGCGAGGTTAAGAATTACGTCAGCGTACCGTTCGTACGATCGCGAAAAGCTTCGACCATCAACGGGTTAAGCCCGAGTTCCGTCAGCGCATCACGGGCCCGCGCATTGTCCTGCGCCCGCCCGGCCAGCCGATGACCGCTGAGCCGATCCGGTAACGCCGTCAACAGCGCGCCGTGGCCGAGCCGCCGCGACCATTCCTGCAAATCCTGCGCGAGGAAGCGGTAGCCGCCGACCGCCATGATGCCGGACGGCGGCGCGGTGATGCTGATGGTGCCGGTCGCCCGGTCGATCCGTGCGGCGTATTCGGTGTCGGCGAAATCGCGCGGTGCCGATGCGATCAGCGTGTCACCCGGCGGAGGCAATGGTGCGTAGGCGGCGGCGGGAACCATCGGTCCCCGCAGTCCCAGCGTGCCCTTCGGCGTCAGCAGGATGTCGCCGGCAATCGACGCGCCCGGCACGTCGCGCGGCGCGCCGTGCGGGCCCGGCCGGATCGGGGCGGGCGATCCATCCTCCGCGTTACGGCGGGCGCAGAAATGCCCGGCTTCGCCGAACAGGTAGACATCGGTCAGGGGCGCGTGCTGGGCGGTCCAGGCTGCGCTGGCGGCGACCTGTTCCGGCGCGCGCCAGAGGCCGATGACGTTGCGCAGGCTCGGCATCCGCGCCGACAGATCGTGTTCGTCGAGCCGCGAGGCGAGCTGTGCGGGAGCAATCAGCGTGTCGCAGGCGTGGTCGTTGATCTGGGTTTCGAGCACCTCTTCATCGAAGGGGTGGTGCAGCACCAGCGTTCCGCTCGACAACAGCCAGGTCACCAGCGACGAGCAGAGGCCGGCAAACGACATCGGCGCGAAAGCTGACATGATGGTGGCGCCCTGTGCCAGGTCGCTCTCCAGCGACATGGCTAGTCCGCCCGCGATCAGGCTGAAATGCGCGCGCGGCACCGGACGCAACCCTTCGCTGGTGACGTCGAAGGAAATCATCGCGGCCTTGCGTCCGTCCTGGATCACCGAACGCGATGTCCTGGAGTCCTGCAGGATCGCCTGATCGAGCGAGGCCATGCCTTCCGGCAGGTCGTCGCCGAAGCCGCAGACATGGCGGATCGAGAACGCCTCTGCTGCGGCGTTCATGGCGAAGTCGGCATAGGAGACGCCGTCGATCTTGCTGGAGGTGACGATCGCCCGCGCCGCGGTGCGGTTGAGCGCGACCGTCAGCTCGGCCTGCCGCCACAGCAGCGGCAATGGCGCCACAATCAATCCGACGCGATGGGCCGCCAACACCGTCAGCGCGAACTCGACCGTAGAGGGCAATTGGACGGCGATCACCGAATTGGCGGGCAATCCGCTCTCGATGAAATGGGCTGCGATAGCCGAAATCGCGCGGTCGGCCTGGGCATAGGTCAGGCGCTTGCGCGTCTGTCCGGTGATGCGCTGCTTGTTGAGCGGATCGACCAGCGCCAGCGCCTCGGGCTGCCGCACCAGGATCCGCTTGAACAGGGTATCGAGCGTTGGCGAGGCGATCGGCTGGGTCACGGGTTCAACGTCCGTTGTATCATTTGGATCGGATCAGGTCGTATCACTGCGGTGGGCCGGCCTTCTGCCACCAGGTTTCCGGCAAATAGCCCGACAACGCGGTGGTCGATGGTCGTTCTATCCGATTCCAGCGTGCGATCCATTGCTCTCCGGCGTTAAAAAGCGGGATAGCGTAGAAGCCGGACATCAGCGTCCGATCCAGCGCCCGCACCGCCGAGACGAAATCCGGCCGTTCCCGTGCCGCCAGCAGCGCCGCGATCATGGCGTCGATGGCCGGATCCCTGGCGCCCATGTAATTCCGGGTTCCCGGGATGTCGGCGGCCTTGCCGCCCCAGTAGAACGTCTGCTCATTGCCTGGCGACAGCGACTGGTCCCAACGGTTGGGAATCATGTCGAAGTCATAGCTGACCCTGCGCTGCTCGAACTGCACCGCATCGACCACCCGCACCGCGGCGTCGATGCCCGCGCGCTTCAGGTCGCGCTGATAGGCGAGCGCAATGCGTTCATGCTCGCGTGTCGTCAGCAGGATCTCGAAGGTCAGCGGCGCTCCCGTCGAGCGCTGGCGCAACACCGTGCCGTCGGGCTCAAAGCCGGCGTCGGACAACAGCGCGAGCGCCTTGCGCAGGATGTCGCGGTCGCGACCAGAGCCGTCGGTGACGGGGAGGTGGTATCGGCCTTCGAGGATGTCCGGGTCAAAATGCGACAGATACGGCTTGAGCAGTTCGCGCTCGCGGTCGTCGGCGGGACGTCCATAGGCCGACAGCTCCGATCCGGCGAAATAGCCGCCCGAGCGCGCATAGAGTCCGAAATAGTAATTGTGGTTGATCCATTCGAAATCGAACAGCATCGTCAGCGCTTGGCGCACCCTGACGTCGGCAAACAGCGGCCGCCTGGTGTTGAACACCAGGAATTCGGACGGGTAGGGAACGCCGATCTTGATGGTGTCGCGGATCACCTCGCCGTTGCGCGCCGCCGGGAAGTCATAGCCGTCGTGCCAGCGCAGCGGCTCGGGCTCGGTCCTGAAGTCATAGAGGCCGCGCTTGAACGCCTCGAACTGTCCGTTGGCGTCGCGGTAGTAATCAAGCCTGATCTCGTCAAAATTCCAGAGGCCGCGGTTCACGGGCAGGTCGCGCCCCCAATAATCGGGATTGCGGGTGAAGGTCACGCTGGTGCCGGGCTTGACATCAGTCACGCGGTACGGGCCGGAGCCGATCGGCGGAGCCAATGTGGTCTCCTCGAATGTCGCGGGATCAGTGGCGTGGCGCGGCAGGATCGGCATCAGGCCGAGGATCAGCGGCAATTCGCGATCCGGGACGCCGCCAAAATCGAACCGCACCGTAAGCCGATCAAGCGCTTCGGCCTTTGCGACCTTGGAATAATACTGGTGATGCAGCGGGCGGCCGTGGTCGCGCAACAACGCCAGAGAGAACAGCGCGTCGTCGGCGGTGACGGGCTGGCCGTCGGAAAAGCGGGCACGGGGGTCGATGTGGAAGGTGACATAGCTCCGTGAATCGTCAGTCTCGACGCTGCGGGCGAGCAGGCCGTACAGGGTGAAGGCCTCGTCATTGCTCCTCACCATCAGGCTTTCGTAGACATAGCCGCGCTCATAGGCGTAGCCCCGGAGCTGTTGCACGGCGAGACCCCTGACAATCAGGGGATTGAGGCTGTCGAAGGTGCCCTCCCGGGGGCTCTGCACCAGCCGGCCGCCCTTGGGCGCATCGGGGTTGACGTAGGGCAGATGGTCGAAGTCGGGCGGCAGCGCCGGCTTGCCGTGCATTGCGATTGCGGTGCTCTCGGCCGCGGCCGCAGGGGCCGGTCCTGTTGTCAGGAGGGCCAAGGTCAAGCCAAGGGTCGAGGCGAGGGAGAGCCAGGCCAATGCGTGGCGTCCGATACGCCCGGCAACGAGCGGATGAGGCGCCGGATTTGATTCGCAAGACGTCACGCGGGGAGCTTTACCACAGGCTGCCGCAACTCGCCGTGACATCCTCGCAAACACGCTTGTCGCCATTGATCTTTCCGTCCGCCGCTGTATTGAAGGCGTGCAATTGATCCGGCGGGAACACTTGTCACGTATCCGCCTCAATTGACTAGGAGACAGCCGCGCGAGCAGCTGTGTTTCGCGGCTATGTGTCGGCGCCTGCAGCGGTTTCGGGCGCTGCCGTTCAGAAAGGGTTTTCCGCAATGAATTTTCGTATCTTGGCCGCCCCGGTTCGGCCGCATGGGCGAATTGTCGCCCTGATGGCGGCAACGGCACTGTCCGCAGCGCTCCTGGTTCCTGCCGCTCAGGCCCAGCAGCCCGCAGCGCCGGCGCCCGCGGCACCGAAGGCTGCGCCCAAGGCGGCACCGAAGGCGGCCCAGAAGGCAGCGCCTGCGCCGGCCCCTGCACCCGCGGCTCCGCAGCAGTCCCAGGCCGCTCCGCCGCCCGTCGCGGGAGCACAGCCGCCGCCGCCGGATCAGCAGATCCAGCTCATCTACGCCCCCTGGACCAAGTTCTGCCTGAAGGGCCAGGAAGCCACCGCCAAGCAGGTCTGCTTCACCGGCAAGGACGGCCGCATCGAATCTGGTCAGCCTGTGATCGCTGCCGTTGTCATCGAGCCGGAAGGCGAGCCGAAGAAGATCCTGCGCGTGACGCTGCCGCTCGGCATGCAACTCGTTCACGGCACCCGCATCATCATCGACGGCAATCCGCCGCAGCAGTCCCCCTATGTGATCTGCTTCCAGAACGGCTGTATGTCGGACTATGAGGCGACGCCGGAAATGATCGCCAACCTGAAGAAGGGCCAGAATCTGGTGGTCCAGGCGATCAACTCGAATGGCGCGCCGCTGACGCTGCCGCTGCCGCTCAACGGTGAGTTCGCCAAGGCCTATGACGGCCCCGCCACCGACCCGAAGCAGTTCGAGGAAACCCAGAAGAAGCTGCAGGAAGAATTGCAGAAGCGCGCCGAAGAGCAACGCAAGAAGCTCGAAGCCGGCGGGCAGGGTGGGGCCGCACCGGCTCCGGCCAATCCGGCAGCCAAGTAAGCGCGCAAGCAAGCGCGCGGGAATACCGCAAAACAAAAGGCGCCCGAAGGGGCGCCTTTTTCAGTTAGAGCGTTTTCGAGCGAAGTGGACACCGGTTCGCGTGAAGAAAACGCGTCAAACAAGAATCCAAAGCTTGTCGGAACGGCCGCAGCACCTGAGGTCTGTGGCTTCATTCAAGATGCGGCGCCATGCGATAGTGTCTGGCTGATAGCGATTTGTCGCTCTGGTGGTCCTGCGCTTCGTGTGCGACCCCGACATCGAAGCACAATCAAAGAACCAACATGGGAGGCCAGACGAAAGCGCGTTCACGCGCCGTCGATGCGCAAACGCGCGCGTGTGCGTTCGCGAACCCTGGCCGCCGTTCGCAATCATGGAATTCGGCCAATGTCCCAGCGTCTCAACAAGCAGCGGCGGGAACCGCTGGACCTCCCGATGGAGCAGCCGGCCCGGCGCACCTCGCTCGATGGTGACGCCAGTGTGAAGCCGGACACCGTTGCCCGGGACACCGCGGCCCAGGACACCGCCAGAGTGTTCCATCCGGGCATCGTTCATCTCGCGCTGGCGATGGGCGGTTTCGCCATCGGCATTGCCGAATTCGCCACCATGAGCCTGCTGCCGTTCTTCGCACGCGATCTGCACATCAGCGAGCCCATGGCCGGCCACGCGATCAGCGCTTACGCCCTTGGCGTCGTGGTGGGCGCGCCTGTTATCGCCGTGCTGTCGGCGCGTGTCACACGGCGGACGCTGCTGATCGCGCTGATGGGCTTCTTCGCGCTGATGAACGGCCTCTCAGGTCTGGCGCCGGATTATCACACCATGCTGGCGCTGCGCTTCCTCGCCGGGTTGCCGCATGGCGCCTATTTCGGGATCGCCATGCTGGTCGCCGCCTCGCTGGTCCCGATGGACAAGCGTACCAGCGCGGTGGGGCGCGTGCTGCTGGGCCTGACCATCGCTACCACCGTCGGCGTCCCGCTGGCCAACGGGGTTGGCCAGATGATCGGCTGGCGCTGGGCGTTCGCGATCGTCGCCGGGCTTGCGCTGCTGACCGCGATCCTGGTCGCGGTGTTCGCCCCGCGTGACACCGTCAACACCGGGGCGAGCCCGTTGCGCGAACTCTCCGCGCTCGGACGCAAGCACGTCTGGCTGACGCTGGCGATCGGCGCCGTGGGCTTCGGCGGGTTGTTCTCCGTCTACACTTATCTGGCCTCGACGATGCTGGCGGTGACGCATGTGTCGCCTGCGCTGGTGCCGGTGGCGCTGTGCGTGTTCGGTGCGGGTCTCACGGCCGGCAACATCATCGTGCCGCGCTTCGCCGACCGCGCCTTGATGGCCACGGCGGGCGGGCTGTTGCTGTGGTCAGCGGCGACGCTGGCGCTGTATCCGCTGGCGGCGGCGAATTTCTGGACGCTGCTGATCGATGTGCTGCTGATCGGGCTGGGCGGGGGGCTCGCCACCGTGCTGCAAACCAGGCTGATGGACGTGGCAGGCGAAGCGCAAAGCCTCGCCGCTGCGCTCAACCACTCCGCCTTCAACGTCGCCAACGCGCTGGGGCCGTGGCTGGGCGGAATGGCCGTCGCCGCGGGTTATGGCTGGGCGTCCACCGGCCTGGTCGGTGCGGGATTGGCGCTGTCGGGCTTCGCCGTCTGGGCGGTCGCGGCGGCGCTATCAGCGCATGAGGGGGTCTAAGCAGCCGTGATCGCGGCGCCATGCGCCACGCTCGAAAGCGCAGGCCGTCAGTTCAGCGACGGGTTGCGCGGGCGGTAGCCGCCCGCCTTGTCCTTGACGAAGATTTCGGCGACCTGCGAATGGCGGATCGGCTCACCGGAATCGTCGGGCAACAGGTTCTGCTCGGAGACATAGGCGACGTACTCGGTCTCCGAGTTCTCCGCGAGCAGGTGATAGAACGGCTGGTCCTTGTGGGGGCGCACATCCTCAGGGATCGACAACCACCACTCTTCGGTGTTGTTGAACTCCGGATCGATGTCGAAGATCACGCCCCGGAACGAGAACACCCGGTGGCGCACGATCTGCCCGATCTGAAATTTGGCGGTCCGTGCTTTGATCATGTCTCGTTCGATAGACCAACATTGTGGCCGATGCTAGGGGGCAGGAACGCGAATTAACCCCCGATTTACCGATTCTAGCCGGGGCGAACCGTCCCCAAACCAAGCCCTAGAAACCACTTTCAGAATGATCGATATCCTCAACCTGGCGCTGCCGTATTTCGGCCTGATCTTCATCGGTTTCGCCTGCGGCAAGGCCAAGGGCCTGCCCGAGAGCGGGCTCGCCTGGATGAACTTCTTCCTGCTCTATGTTTCGCTGCCGGCGCTGCTGTTCGGGATCATGTCCAAGACGCCGTTCTCGGAGCTGAACAACCCGCCATTCCTGATCGCCACCACGCTCGGAACCGTGATCGCCTTCTTCCTGGCGATGGTCGCCGGCAAGGCGATCGGAAGGTTGACGTTGCGCGAGGCGACGCTTGCGGGGCTGTCGGGTGCCTATGGCAATATCGGCTATATGGGCCCGGGGCTGGTGCTCGGCACCAAGGCATCGGCGCCGACCGCACTGATCTTCTGCTGCGACAGCATTTTCCTGTTCTCGATCGTGCCGCTCTTGATCGAGCTAACCGATCGCGACCATCCCTCGCTGCTGCATGCGCTCGGCGTGGTGCTGCGGCAGATCGTGCAGAACCCGCTGATCATGTCGGCGGTGCTGGGCGCGCTGGTCGCAGCACTCCACATCCCGCTGCCGGTCGCGCTCGACCGGACCATCCAGTTCCTGGAGAATGCCGCGGCACCAATGGCGCTGTTCGTGCTCGGCGTCACGGTCGCGTTGCGGCCGTTCAAGCGGGTGCCGTGGGAGGTCCCCGGCGTGATCGCGATCAAGCTCCTGATCCATCCGCTGCTGGCGTTCGGCTTGATGCTGCTGTTCGGTCCGTTCGCGCAGCCCTGGGCGGCGACCGCGGTGCTGATGGCCTCGCTGCCGCCGGCGCTGAACGTGTTCGTGATCGCCCGGCAGAACGATACCTGGATCGAGCCGGCGTCGGTCGCGGTGCTGATCGGGACTTTTGCATCCGTGGTCACGCTGACCAGCGTGATGTGGGTCATCCAGACCGGACGCCTTGCCTTTCCTTAAGAGGAACGTCGCCATGACGGCGCCAGACCCTCGCGCATGGCGAGCCGCCGCAGCGGGCCGACCGAACCGATCAGATGCAGGCCGCCGGCGCGCATGGTCTGGACGGGGAGGAAATCGCTGAGCAGCGAGCGGTTGGCGATGTCGATCGCCCAGGTTCGGCTGGCGACGTCGGGACGCCGTGCCGCCTGATAGCGCGACAGCACTTGCGGCGCGCCCGGATCTTCGCCGCGCGAGATCGCTTGCCCGACGATGTCGGCGATATCGGCGGCGTCGCGCAGTCCCATATTGAGACCCTGTGCGCCGATCGGCGGCAGCACATGGGCTGATTCCCCGACCAGCGCGATGCGGTCCTTGGCGAATTGCCTGGGTCGCTCGATGGCGAGAGGAAAGACGTGGCGCCCGGGCTCGATCTGGAGACGGCCGAGGATGGAATGGGACTGCGTCTCCGCGGCTGCGGACAATTCGTCGTCGCCGAGCGCTACCAGCCGCTCGGCTTCCTTGGGCGCGCAGACCCAGACCACGCTGCTTCTGTTACCGCTGAGTGGCACGAACACGCAGGGGCCATGCTCGGTGTGGAATTCGGTCGAGATGTTCCGGTGCGGCCTTGTATGCGTGATGTTGAAGGTGAGGGCGGACTGGCCGAGCTTGCGGCTGACGATCTCGATGCCGGCGGCCTCGCGCGACAGCGAATGGCGCCCATCGGCCCCGACCACAAGCCGCGCCGACAATGACCGGCCCTGGCTCGTTTGGACCTCGACCGCGGCATCTCCAGGATGGATCGTGGCGGCCTCGTCGTCGATCCGCGTCAGCGATGATAATTCGCCGGCACGCGCCTCGAGCGCTGCGACCAGCGAGCGATTGTCGATGTTGAAGCCGAACTGGTCGCGCCCGATCTCGTCGGACGAGAAGCGCACCTCCGGCGCGCGGATCAGGCGGCCGGTGTCGTCGACGAGACGCATGGTCTTGAGTGCCGCGGCCTTGTCGCTGCAGCGCCGCCAGATGTCCAGCCGCTCCAGCAGATCGGTGGAGGCGCCGAGCAGCGCGGTGGTGCGGTTGTCGGCATAGGGCGCGTGCCGCGCCAGCAGCGCGGTTTTTGCCCCCGTGTCGGCCAGCGCAATCGCGGCCGTCAGCCCGGCCGGGCCGCCGCCGATTACAAGAACGTCATAAACCTGCAGTGTGTCGGTCATCCCAGGACAATTGACATTGTTGGCGTCAATTTCAAGCCACCGGTCACTGTTAAGAGTTTCAAGCAATTTGCGCGACGGAACGCCGCAACAGTGCATATGCAAAGCGGGGCGATTCCTGATAGCACTGCGGCCACATGGACCAGACCAGCCAGCCGGACGCGTTGCCAGAACGGATGCGGACCGCCGCATTCTCCGTTCATGTTTTCACGGCGCTCGGGGCCGGGATCGCGCTGCTGGCGATGCTGGAGGCGGTGCGCGAGCACTGGGCCGGCATGTTCGGCTGGCTCGGCGTCGCGCTTATTATCGACGGGATCGATGGCCCGCTGGCGCGCCGGCTCGACGTGGTGCGGCTGCAGCCGAACTGGTCCGGCGAGGTGCTCGATCTGGTGGTCGATTTCGTCACCTATGTGTTCGTGCCGGCTTATGCGATCACCGCGAGCGGGCTGCTGCTGCCGGTGGCGGCGCCGATCCTCGGCATCGGCATCGTGGTTTCGAGTGCGCTGTATTTCGCCGATCGCCGCATGAAATCCGACGACAACCATTTCCGCGGTTTTCCGGCGCTGTGGAATGCCGCGGCGTTCTATCTGTTCCTGCTGCATCTGCCGCCTGTCATGTCGACGCTGCTGGTCGCGGTCCTGATCGCACTGACGTTCGCGCCGTTTCACGTGGTGCATCCGCTCCGCGTGGTGCGGCTGCGCTGGCTGACGCTCTGGCTGCTCGGCGCCTGGGCCGTGCTTGCCGCCTACACCCTGGCACACGACTTCATGGTCGGCGCGCCGATTACATTCGGGCTTTGCGTCATCGCCGCTTACATCGTCGGCAGCGACAGCGTGATCCGCAGATTGAGAGCATTCAAGGCATGATGGAATTGATCGCCAGCCCGGAGGCCTGGGCTGCATTGCTGACGTTGACCGCGCTGGAGATCGTGCTCGGCATCGACAACGTGATCTTCCTCTCGGTGATCGTGTCGCGGATCCCACCCGCGCAGGCCAAGCGCGCGCGGCAGATCGGGTTGTTGCTGGCGCTGGTGTTCCGCATCCTGCTGCTCAGCATCCTGGTCTGGCTGATCGGGCTGACAGAGCCCGTGATCACGATCAAGAGCATCGCGCTGTCCTGGCGCGACCTCATCTTGATTGGCGGCGGCCTGTTCCTGATCGCGAAGGCGACCCACGAGATCCACGGCGAGGTCGAGGCGCGCGAGGCCGATGAAGCGGCCGGGCCGAACGCCAGTGCGTTCTTCTGGGTGATCGTGCAGATCATCATCATCGACCTGGTGTTCTCGCTGGACTCGATCATCACCGCGATTGGCATGGCGCAGGATATCGAGATCATGATCGCGGCAGTCGTGATCGCCTGCGTCATCATGTACGTCTCGTCAGGACCGGTGGCGCGATTTGTCGCGGAGCATCCGACCACCAAGATGCTGGCGCTGGCGTTCCTGGTGCTGATCGGCGTGGCGCTGGTGGCCGACGGATTCAGTTTCCATATCCCGCGCGGCTACATCTATTTCGCGATCGCGTTCTCGGCCGCCGTCGAGCTGTTCAATGTGCTGGCCCGGCGCAATCGCCGCAAGACGGCCGGATAGACCGGTTCCGGGCCGCTCTGTTGACAAGGCGGCCCCGATGGCATTCGCTCGCGTCACGTGAGACCCAAGGGGAGCGACTGATATGACCAAGGCTGTGCGCGTGCACAAGGTGGGGGGACCGGAAGTCCTGACCTATGAAGACGTCGAAGTCGGCGCTCCCGGCGCAGGCGAGGTGCGCATCCGCCAGCACGCGGTCGGGCTGAACTTCATCGACGTCTATTTCCGCACCGGCCTCTACAAGGCGCCCGGCCTGCCGTTCATTGCCGGCAACGAGGCTGCCGGCGAGGTGGTGGCTGTCGGTCCGGGGGTGACCAACTTCCACCCGGGAGACCGCGTCGCGTACTATTTCAATCTCGGCGGCTATGCGTCGGAGCGTGTGATCCCGGCCGACAAACTCGTCAAACTGCCCGACCACATCACCTATGAGCAGGGCGCCGTGCTGATGCTGAAAGGCCTCACGGTCTGGTATCTGTTGCACAAGACTTTCAAGGTCGAGCCGGGCCACCGCGTGCTGATCCACGCCGCCGCCGGCGGCATCGGGCTGCTCGCCTGCCAATGGGCGAAGGCGCTCGGCGCGCATGTCATCGGCACCGTTGGCTCGAAGGCCAAGGCCGACATCGCGCTCGCCAATGGCTGCGACCACGCCATCCTCTACAACGAGGAGAATTTCGTCGAGCGCGTCAAACAAATCAGCCGCGGCGAGCTCTGCGACGTCGTCTATGACGGGGTCGGCAAGACCACATTCCCGGGATCGCTGTCGTGCCTGAGGCCGCGCGGCCTGTTCGTCTCGTTCGGCAATGCCTCAGGCCCGGTGCCGCCGTTCGCGCTCGCCGACCTCAACACCCACGGCTCGCTGTTTGCGACCCGGCCGAAGCTCAACGACTATGTCGGCACCCGTAAGGAACTGCTCGAGGGCGCCGACACGCTGTTCGCGGCCGTCATCAACGGCAAGCTGCACGTGCCGATCAACCACGCCTACGCACTGAAGGACGTCGCGAAGGCGCATATCGACCTGGAGAGCCGGGCCACCACGGGCGCGGCGATCTTGAGGCCGTAAGGAGACTGTCATTCCGGGGCACGCGAAGCGTGAACCCGGAATCTCGAGGTTCCGGGTTCATCGCTGGCGCGATGCCCCGGAACGACGAGAGACCACTACGCCACCCGTCGCGCGGCACCCACCTTCGTCAGCACCGTATCCAGGCAATCCACCATCTCGGCGATCTCCTCGCGCGTGACATTGAGCGCTGGCATGAAGCGCAACGCATCCGGTTGCGGCGAGTTGACGAGCACGCCGGCCGCGAAAGACTCTGCGACGATCGCAGCACCGATCGGCATCTTGAGGTCAAGCGCGAGCAACAGGCCGCGGCCCCTGATATCGCCGAGCCCGTGCCGTGCCGACAGCCGCTGCAATTCACGCTCGAGGACCAGGCCGGCATCGACGACCGATTTCAGGAAATCGGGCTGGCCGATCTGATCGAGCACGACAAGTCCAGCGGCGCACATCAAGGGATTGCCATTGAACGTGCCGCCCTGGTCGCCGTGATCGAAGCATGAGGCATGTTCGGTCGCGAGCAGGGCGGCGAGCGGCACGCCGCCGCCGATGCCCTTGCCGAGCGTCATGATGTCGGGCTCGATCCCGGCATGCTCGTAGGCGAACAATTTCCCGGTCCGGCCCATGCCGGTCTGGATCTCGTCGACGATCAGCAACAGCCCGCGCTGCTGGGTCAGCGCCCGCAATTCCTGCATGAATGCGTCGGTCGCGGGCCACACGCCGGCTTCGCCCTGGATCGGCTCCAGCATCACGGCCACTGTCGACGGTGAGATCAGCCGCCGCACCGATTCGATGTCGTTCAGTCGGGCTTTGCGGAAGCCCGAGACTTTCGGCTCGAACAGCGGCTCGAACGCCTTCTTGCCCGACGCCGACATGGTCGCGAGCGTCCGGCCGTGGAAGCCGCCTTCGAAGGTGATGATCTCATGCGCGCCGTTCTTGTACTTGGCGCCGAATTTGCGCGCGAGCTTGATTGCGCCCTCATTGGCCTCCGCGCCGGAATTGGCGAAGAACACCTGGTCGAAGCAGCTCTGCTCGACCAGCGCCTTTGCAAGCTTGAGGCTCGGCTCGTTGTAGAATGCCGGACTCGGCGTCAGCAGCCGTTTCGCCTGCGCGGCAAGCGCATCCGCGACCACTTCCGGCGAATGGCCGAGCGGGTTGACGGCCCAACCCTGCACGAAATCGAGATAGCGGTTGCGGTTATCGTCCCACAGATACGAGCCCGCGCCGCGCACGAACACGACCTCGGGGCGGGCAGTAATGTCCATCAGCGCGTCGAACGGATGGGTGGCGTTGGTCATGTCAGTCTCCTCTGAGGTCAGTGTGGGAAAGGGCAGGCCGAAAAACGAGAAAGGCCGCGCTCTGGGGCGCGGCCTTCTCGAAAACCTTGGCTGATTTATCTAATCAGCGCTGGCGTCGGACACGGCGCGGCCCATCATCGTCGCTGGTGCGACGACGGCTGATGGCGCGGCGGTTGGTCCGGTTCAGGTTCATGGCGCATGGGCCATACAGCGAGAGGATGGGCGATGTCAAGCGGGAGGTGATATCGCGCACAAGCGGCTCGTGGAGCGTGTTAGGCTGCTCGATAGCTAATTTTGGAGGTGGCGCCGTGATCAAGCTTCTGATCGAACGAGACCTTCCGGAAAATTTCGATGTGACTGATGACGCTCAGGCGGCGCGTCATGCGCGGATTGCGCTGGATGCCATCGTCGCGACCCAGGGGAAGATGCACTGGCTGTGCACCTATGCGACCGACGACCGCAAACTGTTCGGGCTCGTCGTGGTCGAGAGCGAAGAAGTCATCGATGCCTATGTGCGCAATGCCGGCATCGGCAGCTCCGTGCAAATCCATCGCGTGCTTCGCACGCTGGACCCGGCGCTCGCCGCAGATAGGTGAGACTTCAGAATCCCGCGACGCCGCCGTGCAGGTCGTACTGGTCGGAGCGTTCGATCTTCGCGGTGACGATCTCGCCGACTTTGAGCGGGCGACGGCTCGACAGATAGACCGCGCCGTCGATCTCCGGCGCGTCGGCCTTCGACCGGCCTTTTGACACCGTCGGCCCGACTTCGTCGATGATCACCTGTTGCCGCGTGCCGACCTTGCGCTTCAGGCGCCTGGCGGAAATCTTCTGCTGCCGCGCCATCAGCGCGTTCCAGCGCTCCTGCTTGATCTCGTCGGGCACCGGATTGCCGATCGCATTCGCCGGAGCGCCGGCCACCGGCTCGTATTTGAAGCAGCCGAGGCGATCGATCTCGGCGTCATCGAGCCAGTCGAGCAGATAGGCGAAATCGGCATCGGTTTCGCCGGGGAAGCCGACGATGAAGGTCGAGCGCAGCGTCAGCTCAGGGCACTGTTCGCGCCACTTCTGGATTCGCCCCAGCGTCTTCTCCTGCGCGGCCGGACGCTTCATGGCGCGCAGCACGTCTGGGCTCGCATGCTGGAACGGGATGTCGAGATAGGGCAGCACCTTGCCTTCGGTCATCAGGCCGATGACCTCGTCGACATGCGGGTAGGGGTAGACATATTGCAGGCGGACCCAGGCCCCGAGTTCGCCGAGCTCCTTGGCGAGGTCGAAGAATTTTGCGCGGACGCTGCGGCCCTGCCACGGGCTCTCGGCATATTTGATGTCGACGCCGTAGGCCGAGGTGTCCTGCGAGATGACAAGCAGTTCCTTGACGCCGGCCTTGACCAGCCGCTCGGCCTCGCGGAGCACATCATTGGCCGGGCGCGACACCAGATCGCCGCGCAGCTTCGGGATGATGCAGAAGCTGCAGCGGTTGTTGCAGCCTTCGGAAATCTTCAAATAAGCATAGTGCCGCGGCGTCAGCTTGACGCCCTGCGGCGGCACCAGATCGAGATGCGGATTGTGCGCCGGCGGCAGCGCGCGGTGCACGGCTTCCAGCACGCTTTCATACTGCTGCGGACCCGTGATCGACAGCACGCCGGGATAGGCCGCCTCGATCTGCTCCGGCTCCGCGCCCATGCAGCCGGTGACGATGACCTTGCCGTTCTCGGCCATAGCCTCGCCGATCGCCGAGAGCGATTCCTGCTTGGCGCTGTCGAGGAAGCCGCAGGTATTGACGATCACGATATCGGCGCCGTCATGCTTGCGCGCGAGCTCATAGCCTTCCGCGCGCAGCCTGGTGATGATGCGCTCGGAATCGACCAGCGCCTTGGGGCACCCCAAGGACACAAAGCTCACTTTCGGCGCGGCGGCCTCTTGCATATCTGAATCTGCCTGATGGATAGGCAGGAGCTAGTCCCAATTGCCGAGAATTACAACCCTTTCCGGGGGCCATCGGCGTGTTATGGATGCGTCTTGCCGGGTCCTGCGAGTGGCTGATGAGCGCTGAGTCGTCTCCTAAAATCGTCATCGTCGACGAGAGCCCGATCCGTGCGGCCATCCTTGAGGAGGGGCTGCGGGAGGCGGGCTACACCGACGTCGTCCACATCAGCGAGATGCAGAGCCTGCTGTCGCGGATCTACGCGCTCGACCCCGACATCATCGTCATCGACCTCGAGAACCCGAGCCGCGACGTGCTGGAACAAATGTTCCAGGTTAGCCGCGCCGTCCGCCGGCCGATCGCGATGTTCGTCGACCAGAGCGACGCCGCCTCGATCCAGGCCTCGGTGGAGGCGGGCGTTTCCGCCTACATAGTGGACGGCCTGAAGAAGGAGCGCATCAAGCCGCTGCTCGATCTCTGCGTCTCCCGCTTCAACGCCTTCTCCAAGCTGCAGGACGAGCTCGACCGCACCAAGCATGCGCTTGAGGAACGCAAGGTGATCGACCGCGCCAAGGGTATCCTGATGAAAGTGAAGGGGCTGACCGAGGACGAGGCCTATGTGCTGATGCGCTCGACGGCGATGCGCGAGAAAAAGAAGATCGGCGAGATCGCGCAATCGATCCTGACGGCGTCGGAGCTACTCAAATGACCACACCATTGCGCATCGGGTTCATTCCGCTGGTCGACGCTGCCGCGCTGATCGTTGCCGTCGACAAGGGATTTACCACGACCGAAGGCCTCGACGTCACGCTGGTGCGGGAAGTGTCGTGGTCGAACGTTCGCGACAAGCTCAATATCGGGCTGTTCGATGCCGCCCATCTGCTGGCCCCGGTCGCGATCGCCTCGAGCCTCGGGCTCGGCCACGTCAAAGTGCCGATCGCAGCGCCCTTCAATCTCGGACTCAATGGCAACGCCATCACGGTGTCGCCGGCGCTGCACGCGGCCTTGATGGAGGAGATCGACGGCGATCGTTTCGATCCGATGGCGACGTCGCGCGCGCTCGCCCGCGTGGTGGCAAAGCGGCGAAAGAGTGGGGCGGAGCCGTTGACCTTCGGCATGACGTTTCCGTTCTCGACCCACAATTACCAGCTGCGGTTCTGGATGGCGGCAGGTGGCGTCGATCCCGATGAGGACGTCCAGCTCGTGGTGCTGCCGCCGCCCTACATGGTGGACAGCCTGGCGAATGGGCACATCGATGCGTTCTGCGTCGGCGCCCCCTGGAATTCGATCGCGGTCGATCTCGGTATCGGCCACATCCTGCATTTCGTCGCCGACATCCTGCTCAGCGCGGTCGAGAAGGTGCTGGCGTTGCGCCAGAACTGGTCGGAGAAGCACCCGGATGTTGTGGCGGCACTGGTGCGCGCGCATCTGCGTGCTGCCGAGTTCATCGAGGAGCCGAACAATCGGCCGGAGGTGGCGCGCATCCTCAGCTCACCCGAGCGGATCGGTGTCGACGCCAGCGTCATCCAGCGCACATTGGATGGCCGGCTGAAGATCTCGCCCGACGGCACCATGCGCGAAAGCGACCGCTATCTGTTAGTCGGGCGGGAGGCGGCGGCGAGGCCGGACCCGGTACAGGCGGCCTGGCTCTATGCGCAGATGGTCCGCTGGGGCCAGACGCCGTTCCGACCCGACGCGCTGAAGGCCGCAATGGCGGTGTTCAGGCCCGACCTCTACGACGCAGCCTCCGGACGGCTCGCCGGCACCTCCAACGCCATCGGCGCGTTCGCAGGCCCGCCCTTCGATCCGAATGATGTCCCCGGCCATCTGGCGGCCTTCAAGATCGGACGCTGGAAGCCCTGAATCCGGGGTGATGCTCTTCTGGGCACTTGGTTGTTTCAGCTCATTTTCTGAGCGGGATGCCCAGATTTCGTGGCCATCGCCGGATTGGCCGTTCTGAGCCGTTTTCTAACTCACTGAAACGTCTGGATATTCTCCGCGACTCGGTGTGGCACGCGACTTGTATGTTGCAGTGCAGCCACCCGTCGCCGAAGGCGGCTGGCAATATCCAAGATGGATTTCCGCAGCAACGAGGCTGTTCGGACCGTTTTGGGAACGAACCGGCGGTAGCGCCGAATTCGCGCCCTCAGTGGTCAAACCCGTTTCGTTGGGCCCACCCGCAAGGTGGCCGCAGGAGCTTCGTCTCAATCATGAAAATCGAGCCAGTCTCAGTCGACTTCACCGACGAGCAGAAGCGCTATCTGGAAGGCTTTACCACCGGCCTGCAGATTAGCCGCGTCGGCCGCGGCCTTGGCGGCGGTGCAGGCAAGGCCAGCGCCGAGCCTGTCGGCCCCGACGCTGCGCACCTCATGGCGCAGGACAAGGTCACCGCATCGGGCAAGAAGCTCGCCGACCAGGAGAAGTTCAAGCGCGAGGAGCATCCGTTCGACGCCTATCCGCGCCTGAAGCAGCAGGCGCTTGATAATGCGCCGCCGAACCCCGCGGACAATTTCCGCTGGCGCTATTTCGGCATCTTCTATGTCGCGCCCGCGCAGGATTCCTATATGTGCCGGCTGCGCATCCCGAATGGAATCCTGAAGCACTGGCAGTTCGCGGGTCTTGCCGATCTCACGGAAGAGCTTTGCGGACCGTTCTGCCACGTCACCACACGCGCCAACATCCAGGTGCGCGAGATTCCGCCGAAGAACGCGGTGGCGCTGATCGAGGGCATCCAGGATCTCGGGCTTTGTTCGCGCGGCTCCGGCGCCGACAACATCCGCAACGTCACGGGCACGCCGACCGCCGGGATCGATCCGCAGGAATTGCTCGACACCAGACCATATGCCCGGGAGTGGCACTACCACATCCTCAACGACCGCTCGCTGTTCGGCCTGCCGCGCAAGTTCAACGTCGCCTTCGACGGCGCCGGAAAGATCGCGGTGCTGGAAGAGACCAACGACATCGCATTCAGCGCGGTCGAGGTGAAGGAGGGCTTTGGCGTCGAGCCCGGCGTCTGGTTCCGGCTCGGCATCGGCGGCATCACCGGACACCGGGATTTTGCCAAATACTCCGATATCATCGTCAGGCCGGCCGATGCCACAAAAGTGTCTGATGCCATCGTTCGTGTCTTCATCGATCTCGGCGACCGCACCAACCGGCTCAGGGCACGTCTGAAATACGTCATCGACGGCATGGGGATGGAAAAGTTCCTGACCCTCGTCGAGGAACGGCTCGGCCAGCCCTTCACGCGCGTACCCGCCGAAGCGATGGCACCGCGGCCGGCATTCGAGCGCACCGCCCATATCGGCCCGCACCGGCAGAAGCAGGCCGGCCTGAACTGGATCGGCGTGGCACTGCCGCTCGGCAAGGTGAGCTGTGAGCAGATGCGTGGCCTTGCCAAAATCGCGCGCGATCTTGGCGACGGCGATATCCGCCTCACGGTATGGCAGAATCTGCTGATATCGGGCGTGCCCGACGCGAAACTCGCGCTGGCCACCGCCGCGATCGAGGCGATCGGACTTGCGATCAAAACCTCTGAACTGCGCGCTGGGCTGATCGCCTGCACCGGCCGCGCCGGTTGCAAATTCGGCCTTGCCGATACCAAGCTTAACGCCGCCAGGATTGCAGACTGGTGCGATCCGCGGGTGCCGATCGAGACGCCGATCAACATCCATCTCACCGGCTGCCACCATTCCTGTGCGCAGCATTACATCAGCGATATCGGCATGATCGGCGCGCGGATCCCGGTCGGCGATACCGACGACACGGTCGATGGCTTTCATGTCTTCACCGGCGGCGGCTTCGGTCCGGACGCCGATGTCGGGCAGGAGGTATTTCACGACGTCACGGCGGAGGACGCTCCTCGCTATGTCGAGCGGCTGCTGAAGGCCTACGTCAACAATCGTGCTTCGCCCGACGAAACCTTTCTCACATTTGCGCGCCGCCACGATGGCGAGACGCTGCGCAAGCTCGCCGATGCCGAGGTCTCCGCATGAACCAGATCAGCCCTCCGCCAAAGCTCGATATCATTCCGGCCAGCGCGCCGTTCTCCGAGGCGCAGCGTTCCTGGCTCAACGGCTTCTTTGCAGGCCTGTTGTCGGATGCACCGACGCCGCTATCGTCAGAGCAGGGCGGCTCGATCATGCAAGGGGCCGGCGACGGCGATGATGGCGAAGCGCCGTGGCACGACCAGACCATGCCGATATCGGATCGCATGAAGCTCGCCGAAGGCCGCCCGTTGCGGCGTCGCATGATGGCGGCGATGGCACAGCAGGATTGCGGCCAGTGCGGCTACAATTGCCACGACTATTCGGACGCGATCGCGGCGAAGAGTGAGGCGCGGCTCAATCTGTGCGTCCCCGGCGGCAAGGAAACCGCGCGGATGCTGAAGTCGCTCTATGAAGATATCGACAAGGCGCCGGCGCCAGCCTCGACGTCAGCGGCAGCCGAACCGGCCACGGCGGCAGCACCTGCCGGCGATCCCGGCCGCTCCCGCGACAATCCGATTGCAGCAAAATTCCTGTCGCGCCGGCTGCTCAACAGGCAGGGCTCGGAGAAGGAGACCTGGCATATCGAGTTCGACCTCGCGGTCTGCGGCCTCGACTATGTCGTCGGCGACTCCTTCGGCATTTTCGCGCGCAATGATCTCGGCCTGGTCGATCAGATCATCGCGATGCTCGGCGCCTCGCACACCACCGAGGTCCGCGGCAAGACGTTGCGCGAGGTGTTGCAGGACGACGTCTCGCTGTCACCGGCGCCGGATTCGCTGTTCGAACTGCTGTCGTACCTGACCGGCGGCGCGCAGCGCGAGAAGGCGCGCGCGATGGCGCAGGGCGAAGACCCCGATGGCGATGCGGCGACGCTCGACGTGATGGCGGTGTTGCAGAAGTTCCCGAAGGTGCGGCCGCATCCGGAGGCCTTCGTCGAGGCGTTGGAGCCGCTGCAGCCGCGGCTCTATTCGATCTCGTCATCGCACAATGCGACGCCCGGAAAATTGTCGCTGACCGTCGATTGCGTCCGTTACCTCGTCAACAAGCGCAAGCGGCTTGGGCTGGCCTCGACCTTCCTCGCCGAACGGATTAATCCGGGCGATGAGCTGAAGGTCTATGTGCAGAAGGCGCATGGATTTGCGCTGCCGCAGGATCCGAAGATTCCGATCATCATGATCGGGCCGGGCACCGGCATTGCGCCGTTCCGCGCCTTCCTGCTCGATCGCCGCGCCACCGGCGCACCCGGCAAGAACTGGCTGTTCTTCGGCCACCAGCGCTCCGACTGCGATTTCTTCTATGCCGACGAACTCAACGCATTAAAGACCGCAGGTCTGCTGACGCGGCTGTCGCTGGCATGGTCGCGCGACGGCGAGAAGAAATTCTATGTGCAGGACCGCATGCGCGAAGTCGGCCGCGAGCTGTGGACCTGGCTCGCCGAAGGCGCCAACGTCTATATCTGCGGCGACGCCAAGCGAATGGCAAAGGACGTCGAGCGCGCAATGGTCGACATCGTCGCCCAGCATGGTGCGCGCACCACCGACGAGGCGATCAGCTTCGTCGCCGATCTGAAGAAGCAGGGCCGGTTCCAGCAGGACGTGTACTAGAGCTATTTCCATTCCGATGGAATCGGAACGGAGCTCTAGATTCTTGTTTTGACGCGTTTTCTTCACGCGAACCGGTATCCATTTCGCTCGAAACGCTTTAGGCCGGTTCCCGGCGCCTCAAATTCGAGCGAATGAAATTCTCGCGCCGACCCGCAGCGAAGAATTTTTCACTGGGAACCGTCTCCTTCAGGCGAATGGCATCGCTATTTTTGCCACCCGCTTGAATCTGCGCGCGAACGATATTCCATATGCCGTCTAATGGGGCGTTGGAGATCGACCATGCGCGAACTATCGGCGGAAGCCCGCCTGCACCTTCACGCGCGAAATCTTTCCCGGAAGACCGGGAGCGGAGTCCATACCGTGGCGCTGTACGGCGCCTTTGCGGTGATCGCGGCCATCGTGTTCGGCACGCTGTCCATCCACCCGTTCTGACGTCTCGAGACATTGAAAAAGCCGCCGTCTGATGTCCTCAGGCGGCGGCTTTGTCTTGGCTGGATGCGGATCGTTCAGTACCCGTAACCGTAGCTACCGCCGCCGCAGGTGTTGCAGGTCGGCTGGACCGGCGCATAGTAGGAATAGCCCGGCGAGACCATCTGCGTGCGCTCCTGCGTGGCATATTGCGGCGCGATGCGCTCATAGGCGACGCCCTCGGGCGCGACCATCACGGTCTTCGGCACCATCACGGTGCGATATTGCGCCGGCATGCGATGCGCGACGACGCGGCCCGGCGCGACCATCACGGTTTCCTGGACCGTGCGATATTGCGGCGGCACCGACTGTACCTGATAGCAGGTCGTGCAGGGCTGGGGAGGCGGCGTGTAGCAGCTGGAGCAGCCGGCGGACGCCGCGCTGGTGAAGGCGGCCGTGGCAATCGCGGCAATGGCAAGCGAGATGGAGGTGCGGAACATGCTTTCGGACCCAATTTTCCAGAGAGGAAGGTCAAGGCTTGGAAAGCTGCACTTATCAACCAAACGGCAAGTTTGGGTTTAAGAAGACTCTTAACGGAATCTAAAGGGCCGGCAGCGTCGCCGGCGGCCCGTCAACAGTTCCTCTCAATGCGCCGTCTTGAACGGCGCAACCGCGATGCCCGCATCCTTCAGCGCCTGGCGCAGGCCGCGCGCGATCTCGACCGCGCCGGGCGTGTCGCCGTGGATGCAGACGGTATCGGTCTGCATCTTGATCACTTTGCCGGTGACGGAGACGACGGCGCCATCCTGCACCATCCGCACCACGCGGTCGGCGATCATCTTGGGGTCGTGCAGCACCGCACCGGGCTTCTTGCGCGAGACCAGATTGCCGTCGTCCTCATACGCGCGGTCGGCGAATACTTCATGCGCCATCCGCAGGTTGGCGGCTTCGCCGGCGCGCACCAGTTTTGAATTGGCGAGCACCACGAAAATCAGGTTGCGATCGACCGCCTTGATCGCATTGGCAATCGCCTTTGCGGTCATATCGTCCTCGCAGGCGACGTTGGAAATCGCGCCATGCGCCTTGACATGGGTGACCTTGTGGCCGGCCGCGGTCGCGATCGCCTGCAGCGCGCCGATCTGATAGGCGATGAGGTTCTCGATCTCCGACGAGGTCAGCCCCGGCATCGGGCGGCGACCGAAGCCGTGCAGGTCGCGATAACCAGGATGCGCGCCGACGCTGACGCCGCGGGCCTTCGCCAGTTCGACCGTGTGGCGCATAATGTCGGCATCGCCGGCATGGTAGCCGCAGGCGACGTTGACCGAGGTCGCAAGCTCGATCATCGCGGCATCATTGCCCATTTCCCAGGGGCCGAAGCTCTCGCCGAGATCGCAATTGAGGTCGATGGTTGTGGTCATGACAGCAGGTCCGTTGTTGTTGATCTTGATCTAGCCGGCTGCGGCAACCTGCCACGTCGCGGCGTCGGTGGCGCTGACCGCCTGGCCGGCGACGTTAGCATCTCGCAGCGCCTCGATGTTGAGCCCGAACTCGTCGATCCCGCGAAGGCGATCGGGCAGGGACCGCAGCAGGTCGCGGAACGTCTTGGTCTCCGCCTGCGCTTCCGCCATGGTCACCGCCTTGAAGCGGAACGGGCGGCCGGCGGAGATCTGGGCGAAGCGGCCGAAATCGGCCGATATCACGGTCGCGATCTTCGGGTAGCCGCCGCTGGTGCCGCGGTCCGGCATCAGCGCGATCGGCTGGCCGTTGCCGGGCACCTGGATGCTGCCGTTCACGGTGCCATCGGAAACGATGTTGTGGCCGTGCAGATGCTTGATCTGCGGACCTTCGAGCCGGTAGCCCATGCGGTCGCTGGTGGCGGAAATCTTCCATTCGCTGTCCACGAACAGCTTCTTGTTCTCGTCGGAAAACTCGTCGTCCTGCGGCCCGAACAGAACGCGGATCGGCGCTTCTGGAGTCGCCGGTAGCTCGATCCGGCGCTCGGCCGCGCCGCTCGCAGCTTGCGTCTTCAACTCGTCGCCGCTCTGCAGCGGGCGCGGATAGGGGCTGCCGAGCCCGGCGCGGGCGTTGACCGCGAGGCTGCCGAACATCGGTTCGCCTGCAATGCCATGCTCGATCGCCAGATAGCTGAACGAGCCACCGCGGGCAAAGCCGAGAGTGAGGGTTTCGCCGTCGGCGAGCGTCACCGAGCTGTCGAAGGCGACGGCGCGCCCGCCGATGTCGGCGTTGCGGGGCGCACCGGCGAGCGCCACGCGCACCGCGCCGCCATGCGCCGTGAAGCTGGCGCCGAACGGACCGATCTCGACGGCTGCCGCAAACAGGTCGTTGCCGACCAGCGTGTTGGCGGCCGCGAGCGCCAGCCGGTCCATCGCGCCGCTCGGCGTCAGGCCGTAGCGCTGTGATCCCGGGCGCCCACCGTCCTGCACCGAACTCGCCGGACCGATCGAGGTGACGACGAGCTTGCTCATGGTGTCACCAGTTCGGCGATGAACGCGCCGGCCTCGGCCGCGCGATCCTGGTCGGCAAAGGTCTTGGCGTCGACCGCCGTGAAGGTGATGGCGTCGCCCGGCTCCAGCAAGAAGATCGGGTCGCGATGCAGCTGGTAGGTTCGCACAGCGGTGCGGCCAAGCAGGTGCCAGCCGCTGGGGCCGGCGAGGCATTGCACGCCGGTCTGAATGCCGCCGATCGAGACGGTGCCGGCCGGCGTCAGCAGACGCGGATTCTGGCGGCGCGGCATGTGCAGGAACGTCTCCAGTCCGCTGAGATAGGACCAGCCGGGCGTGAAGCCGATCATGGCGACGCGATAGTCGCCCGCAACATGGCGCGCGACGATGTCGTCGGGCGTGGTGTTGAGCGTCTTCGCCACGTCCTCGAGATCGGCGCCGTGCTCGCCGCCATAGGCGACCGGAATGCGCCAGCGCCGCGTGCCGGCCGCAGTCGGCAGCGCCTGTTCCGCGCGCGCAAGCAGTTGCTCGCCAAGCGCGTCGAAATCGATCTGCACGGGATCGTAATGGACGAGCAGCGACCGATAGGTCGGCACCGTCTCGGTGATGCCAGCGATCGGTTCGGCGGCGATGAGGCGGTCGAGCGCCAGCACCCGCCGGTTGGCGGCCTCGTCGATGGTGCGGCTGAATTCCACCGTGATGGCGCTGTCGCCACTCGGCAAAAGGCGGGGAGGGTTTAAGGTTTCGGGCATCGGATTGAGCGGACTCTTGGTGCATCAAGCTAGCGTGTTTTGATGCCGAGTGGAATTCGCTTCGTGCAAAATGATGCAGCAACTTCAATAAATTAATCGGCATATCGGCGATAAGATCTGGTGATCGCAGAATTCGCGCGCGGCCCTTGACGCGAGGGTCTGGCCCCGCAAGATGCGCCCCGTCTCATTCCTCCCACCGGAGCTATCCTCCCAGATGTCCCTGTCCGCCGAAGCGATCGCGACGCTGTCGCACGTGTCCACCGCCACCATCACCACGGTCCTGCTCAAGAAGGGACTGCGTAACGTCTGGATGCGCGGCACCAAGCCGCTGAAGCCCGGGCAGAAGCGGCTGGTTGGGCCCGCCTTCACGCTGCGCTTCGTGCCGGCCCGCGAGGATCTGGCGACGCCGGAATCCTGGTCGTCGCCGATTTCGACCCGCACCGCGATCGAGGCGATGCCGGAAGGCTGCATCGCCGTGGTCGATTCGATGGGCATCACCGACGCCGGCATCTTCGGCGACATCCTCTGCGCGCGCATGGTCAAGCGCGGGGTGGCAGCGCTGATCACCGACGGCGTGGTGCGCGACCTCGAGGGCGTGCTCGGGACCGGCTTGCCGGTGTGGTGCGATGGCTATGCCGCGCCGCCGTCGGTCGCGGGGCTGACGTTTGTCGGCTGGGGTGAGCCGATCGGTTGTGGCGGCGTTGCGGTGTTTCCGAACGACGTCGTGGTCGCGGACCAGGACGGCGCGGTACTGATCCCGCAGGCCTTCCTCGACCTGATCCTGGCGGAAGGGCCGGAGCAGGAACGGATGGAAGCCTGGATCGTCAACGAGGTGAACAATGGCGCCCCATTGCCCGGCCTCTACCCGATGAACGCCGAGACCAAGGCGCGCTACGCCGCAAGCAAGAAATAACTTCAACAAAGCGAGGTAAGTCCATGGATATCCACGTTTCCGGCTCGCGGCCGACCCGCCGCGCGCCGCAGGAGAACTTTACCGGATCGGTGCTGCAGGACCCCATCAACATGGCGCCCGCGCCGGCGCGGCTGAACGCCTCGCGTGTCTCGTTCGAGCCCGGCGCGCGTACCGCTTGGCACACCCATCCGCTCGGCCAGACGCTTTACGTGGTCTCAGGCATCGGCCGCGTGCAGGCCAAGGGCGGCCCGATCAGGGAAATCCGGCCCGGCGACACCGTCTGGATCCCGCCGAACGAGAAGCACTGGCACGGCGCGTCGCCGGGCAACAGCATGACCCACATCGCCATGCAGGAGGCGCTCGACGGTGTCTATTCGACCTGGATGGAGCATGTCACCGACGAGGAATACGGCGGCAAGCTCGGCTGAGCCGCAGCTGATACCCAAACGAAAAGCCCCGCACACAGCGGGGCTTTTTTGCTTTCTGTAGCCCGGATGGAGCGAAGCGTAATCCGGGTCGATCTGTCATGTGGCGCGGTCCCGGATTACGCTGCGCTTCATCCGGGCTACAATTTCACGTCAATCAATTCGACCGCGTCCAGGTCTGGCCGCCGCAGAACATGCCTCCGAACGCACAGCCTTGCACCCGCAGGGTGTCGGAGCCCTTTAGCGCGATAGTGGAATCGTAGGTGCTGCCGGTGTTCGGATCGAGGATCCGGCCGCTCCATTTTTCCTTGGCGGGCTTCATGTTGATCAGGACCTGCTCGCCGTTCTCGCTCGACTTTTTGTCGACGGCGTAGCCGCAGAGATTGGCGCCGCACTGCTCGATGCGGACCCTGCCTTCCTTCTCTTCCGTCAGCCAAACACCCAGCGGCGAATTCGCCGCCTGCATGGGGTTCGGAGCCGGCTTGGGTGCGGCAGCCGGCGGAGGCGGAATCGCGGCAACGGCAGCTGGCGCCGGCGGTGCCGTCGGCGCAGCCTGCTGTTGCACGGGTGGCGGGGCGGGCGGAGGCGACGTGGTCGCTGCCGTATCTGATGGCGCCACCGCCACGGTCGTGTTGGCGGGCTCCGTTGCAGTCAGGGCAGGCGGCGCAGGAGGCGGCGGCGCCGCCGGAACGGTAGCCTGATCGGCTGGAGCGGGTGCCGGTGATGCTGCCGCAGCAGGGGCTTCGCTCGGCGGTGCCTGCGGATCGGTCTTGGTGTCCGTCTTGGCCTCCTGCGGCGCGGCCGGCTTGCGTTTCCGATCGGCGTCGTCGCCCTTGGCGCGCCGGGTTCGGTGGCCGCTATTGTCGTAGACGCCAGGGATCGAGACCGTCCCGCGATCGGGATCGATCCGGATGGTGCGGCCGCCATAGTCGAAGCTGTATTGCGCCTGCGCAGCGGCCGTGCTCGCCAACAAAAGCGCAGCGATCGCCAGAAGCTTCTTCATCTCGACCTCCAGTGCAGGGAATACAGTCCCCAAACTATCCGGCGGCAGCTTTGCGGAGCGTGACCCAGGTCACTTTCAAATCATAAGTCGTGGAGTAGCGGCTTTGGTTCAATCACTGGACCGCAGTCTAGTTTCGGTCCGGGAGACGGTCAATTTTCCGCACCGAAGCAGGCGTGTTTGCCGCGGTCTATTCAAACCATGCGGCGTAGATCTTCTTGTAGCTGCCGTCTTCCATCGCGATGTGCAGCCATTGGTCGACGAAGGCCTTCAGCGCCACATCGCGCTGCATCCAGTAGGCCTTTTCCGCGAAATCGAACGGGGTGTCGGGATGCACCGCGCAGAGCACGCCGGGATGCAGCTTCTGCTGGTAGCGCGTCTCGGATGAGTCGGTCATCATCAAGTCGGCGTCGCCCTTGGCGATCTCGTCGAAGATTTTGGTGTTGTCGTTGAACACGCGAATGTCCGCGCTCTTCACATTGGCTCGGGCGAAGCGCTCGTTGGTGCCGCCGGGATTGACGATGACGCGGGTGCCGGGCTTGTCGATCTCGGCGATGGTGTCGTATTTGCCGTTGTCGGCGCAGCGCGCGATCGGCGTCTTGCCCTCGCGCATGATCGGCGTTGAGAACAGACCCTTCTTCTGCCGGTCGAAGGTGATGGAGACGCCGCCCATCGCGATGTCAAAACTGTCGGCCTCGAAATCCTTCATCATTTGCGGCCATGCCGTCGGCACGAACTCGACCTTGACGCCGAGCGCCTTGCCAAGCGCTTGCGCCATGTCGACATCGAAACCGCGGAACGTCCTGGTCTCCCTGTCGAGAGAGGTGAAAGGCAAATAGTCGCCGGTCATGCCGACACGCAGCGTACCGCGCTTGACGATCTCGTCGAGGCGCGACGGGGCTTGGGCCTCCTGGGCATGCGCCGAGGACAAGAGCAATGCCAAAACGAGGCCGGCCAATGCGCGAAACATGAACTTCTCCGTCAATTCCGATGACATGTCGTTGCCCAGCATTTAGACCAGATGGCGCAATTGAGCCAGACCACCGGGAGCCGACGTGACCATCTCACTCCAGGACGCATCCATCGGCGTCTATGTGCCGTATCTCCGCAATCTTTCGGCGCTGCTTGATCACGCCGACGCTCATGCCAAGGTTCGCAAGATCGATCCGGAGGTGCTGCTGGCGATGCGGCTCTCACCGAACATGTACAGCCTTCGCCAGCAGGTCGGAGAGGCGCTCCGCCACGCCATCCTCAGTTGCGCGTTGCTGGCAGGCCGTGAGCCGTTGGTATTGCCCGGTGCCGAGCCAGATATCGCCGAGCTGAAATCCCGGATCTCGGCCACGATCGATTTCGCCCAAGGGCTGCCGCCGGCTGCCATCGATGCGGCTGCCGACAAGGAGGTCGTGTTCACGTTCCGCAGCGGCGCCACCAGGTCCTTTACCGGCCAATCGCTGATCCTGACCTTCAGCGTGCCACAGTTCTTCTTCCATGTCGCGACCGCCTACGACATCCTGCGCCATGCCGGCGTCGATCTCGCGAAGAAGGACTTTTTGGGACCACCGCGGCCGCCGCAGGCTTGAGGCTAGTTTTCGTCGCTCTCCCCGGGCGCGAGGCTGGCGATTGCAGTGCGGCTGATCATCTCGTGCTTGAAATGCTCGAAGCGCTGCTGTGCCGCAGCCTCGCGATCGTCGACGAACTTGATCGCGGCGTCCTTGTCCATCGGGCCGCTGACGAGCGGGGTCGATCCTTCGCCGACGGTCTCATCGACATAGTAACGGCCGTCGTCCTCGCGCACCGTCCATCGGAAGCGCAGTGCGGCCATCGGGCCGGGACCTGCCTTGGAATAGCCGTTGGCCTCGATCGGCTGGATCGGCGGCGGTTCGCTCGGCTCGGGCTCTCGATGCTCCGGTTCGACATGTTCCGGTTCGACTTGCTCGGCCGCGATCGACTGCGGCAAAGGCGGCGGCATTGCCACCGGTGGCTCCTCCACCGGGGCGAATTCCTTGTCTACCGATTTGGCCGGCTCGGGCGGCGAGATCGTCTGATCGAGAATGCTCGCGATGGCCGCGAGCGCATTGTCGGTCGGGTCGTTTTTACTCACGGTTTCGATCTCCAGACAGGACGCCAGCCCGTGGCGTCGATACGACTCCCTATCTACCTGATACGGCTGGGGTTTGTCAGCCTATGCGCAGACCGGGGGGCGTTTGTCCTTCCAGGGGTGAACCTGCTCGAGTTGGCCGGCGAGGCGGAACAGAAGTCCCTCCTGGCCAAGCTTGGCCGCAAACATCATGCCGAGCGGCAGTCCGGCCTTGTTCCAGGCCAGCGGCACCGACATTGCCGGCTGTCCGGACATGTTGAACATCGAGGTGCCCGGCATGTAGCGGCGCAGGACCTCCGCGATGTGGCTGAAATCCTCGGACATCGTGTTCAGTTCGCCGAGACGGAGCGGCGGCGTGCACAGTGTCGGGCTGAGGAAGATGTCGCAACTCTCGAAGAAGGCCGCGAGCCCGCGCGAGATCTGGAACGCGGCGAGTTGCGCGGCGACATAGTCCGCCGGCGTCAGCTTCAGCGAATTCTCCGCACTGGCCAGCGTCAGGCGCTCGACATCGTCCGACGTCAATTTGCGGCCGACGCGCTGCTCGAGCAATCGCACCGTCAACGCCGTGTTGCCACCGACGATCGTCGTCATCAGCGGACCAGGATCGGCCGCAAGCGGCGGCGCGCGCTCCTCGACATGATGGCCGAGGCCCGCCAGAAGCTTGGCGATGTCGCGGACCGCCTGGGCGATCTCGGGATCGATGGCATCGCCATAGGGCGACTTGTCGGTGAAGCTGATGCGGAGCCGGCCGGGGTCGCGGCCGACCTCCTGCGAGAAAGGCCGCTCCGGCGGCGGCGCGACATAGGGGCTCGACGGCTCAGGGCCGTGGATTGCGTCCATCATCACCGCACTGTCGCGGACACTGATGCTGAGCACATGGCCGACGGAAAAGCCGCCCCAGCCTTCGCCGCGGTCAGGACCGAGCGGGTTGCGCGCCCGTGTCGGCTTCATGCCAAATACGCCGGAGGCGGATGCCGGGATGCGGATCGAGCCGCCGCCGTCGCTCGCATGCGCGACGGGGAGAATGCGCGCGGCAACCGCGGCTCCTGCACCGCCGGACGAGCCGCCCGACGAATGCGCGAGGTTCCAGGGATTGCGGGTCGGGCCGAACAGGCGGGATTCCGTGGTCGGCATCAATCCGAATTCCGGGCTTGCGCTCTTGCCGAAGATCGTGACGCCGGAATCGAGAAAGCGCTGGGCCAGCGTGCCGTTGTGGTCGGCGACGAAGTCCTTTAACAGGCTCGCGCCTGACGTGGTGCGGGTGCCCGCGAGCAGGTCGAGGTCCTTGAGCAAAAACGGCACGCCGGTGAAGGGGCCGTCGGGCAAGCCCTTGGCGATCTGCCGCTCGGCATAATCATAGTGCTTGACGACAACAGCGTTGATCTGCGGATCGACCTTCGCCGTGCGGGCGATGGCCTTGTCGAGCAGCTCTTGCGCCGTTACGTCTTTCTTGCGGACGAGCTCGGCGAGACCGACCGCATCATAATTGCCGAATTCCTTGAAACCCATCTGCATGCTCCCGCATCGCCGGACCGATCTTCAGATTCAGTCCCGGCGTGAATGACCAAGGCCGAAAGATCAGCCGAGAACGTCCTGGTTGATCACGTTCTGGCGCAGCGGATTGCCGTCCAGCACGCTCAGGATATTCCGGGCAGTCTGCTCACTCATCCGATCGACCGCTTCAACGGTGACGCCGGCAACGTGCGGCGCCATGATCACGTTCGGCAGGCTGTGCAGGGGCTGGCCGACCGGCGGCGGCTCGACCTCGAACACATCAAGGCCGGCGCCGGCGAGCTTGCCCGATACCAGCGCGTCATGCAGTGCCTTCTCGTCGACGATGCCGCCACGCGCGGTGTTGATCAGGTAGGCGGCCGGCTTCATGTGCTTGAGCCTGTCAGCGTTGAACAGGCCGACGGTTTCGGGCGTCTTCGGGCAATGGATGGTGACGAAATCCGAACGCGACAGGGCTGCATTGAGGTCCGGCACCGCTTCGCAACCTGCCGCGGTGATTTCGCTGGCCGGCTTGTAGGGATCGTACACCAGCACCTGCATTTCCATCGCGAGGCAGCGCTTGGCGGTGCGCGTGCCGATCCGGCCAAAGCCCACGATCAGCACCGTCTTGCCGTAGAGGTCGAACGGCAGTACGCCGAGCCGTTTCGCCCAGGTGCCATCTTTCACCATCGCGTGCATTTCCCGCGCGCGCTTGGCCAGCGTCAGCATCATGAACAACGCCTGTTCGGCGACCGACGGCGAGTTGGCGGTGCCCGCGACCATCAGCGGCACCTTGCGGCGCGACAGCGCCGGCACGTCGACCGCGTCATAACCGACACCGATCCGCGTCACGACCTGCATATCCCCGGAGGCTTCGAGCTCTGGCTCGCCGAAGCGGGTCGCGCCGAGCGCGACGCCATGAACCGGCGCATGCTGCGTCAGCATGGTCTGGAAGGCCTCGGCGGAAATCATGTTCGGAAATTCGACGATTTCAACATCGTCCCGTTCGTTGAGCAGAGCCCGTGCGCCCGGGGAGAAGGTCTGGGTGATGAAAATCTTCTTCTTGTTGGTCGCCATTTCCTGCCCTTGAGTTCTTGTCGGCCGTCAAAGGACGGCGCCGGTCACCTCGTTTAGCAAATGCATATTGTTGAGGTCCACAGCCATTCGGAGCGGGCCGCCATCCCGTGCGCCGGCATTGGGGTTGACCCGGCCGCAGATCTGGGTGCCTTCAAGGGTGGAATAAACCAGCGTCTCCATGCCCATCGGCTCGGTGACGTCGAGGACGGCATCGAACGGCTCAACACCCGGCTCGACATGCGGCTTTGACTCCGTGACATGCTCGGGCCGGATGCCGAGCAGCAATTTGTCGGTGCGCGGTACGGCCTGGTAGCGCGCCGCGCGCTGCGGCGGCAGCGGGAAGGCGATGCGGTCGGTCAGCCTCACAGACAGCTGACCTGCGGTATCCTCGAGGCGGCACGGCAGGAAATTCATCGCGGGCGACCCGATGAAGCTTGCGACGAACCGGGTCGCCGGATGGTGATAGAGTTCATTGGGCGTGCCGATCTGCTCGATGCGGCCATGGTTCATCACCACGACGCGGTCGGCCAGCGTCATTGCCTCGACCTGGTCGTGGGTGACGTAGACGGTCGTGGTGCGGACCTTCTGATGCACCTTCTTGATCTCGATCCGCATCTGCACGCGCAGCTTGGCGTCGAGATTCGACAGCGGTTCGTCGAACAGGAACACCTTCGGATTGCGCACGATGGCGCGGCCCATCGCGACGCGCTGGCGCTGGCCGCCCGAGAGCTGTTTCGGCTTGCGATCGACCAGCTCGGTGATATCAAGCATGCGGGCGGCTTCGGCAACCCGGCTCTTGATCTCGGCCTTCGGATAGTGCTTGAGGCGCAGCCCGAACGACATGTTCTCGGCGACGGTCATATGGGGGTAGAGCGCATAATTCTGGAACACCATCGCAATGTCGCGATCCTTCGGCGGCACGTCGTTGACGACATCGCCACCGATCATGATGTCGCCGTCGGATATGTCCTCGAGCCCGGCGATCATGCGCAGCGTCGTCGACTTGCCGCAGCCGCTTGGCCCGACCAGCACCACGAACTCATGGTCGGCGATGTCGAGATCGATGCCGCGCACCGCCTCGACGTCGTCGTAACGCTTCACCACCTTGCGCAACGTAACGTCAGCCATGAGTTCAACCCTTTGTCGTGTTCAACCCTTTGTCGCACCGGCGGTCAGGCCGGCAATGTAATAGTCCATCAGGAAGGCGTAGATGATCAGCGGCGGCGCGGCGCCGAGCAGGGCACCCGTCATGATCTGGCCCCAGTTGAACACGTCGCCCTTGATCAGGGTCGTAATGATGCCGACCGGCAGCACGAGCTGATCGGTCGAGGTCGTGAACACGAGGGGATAGAGGAACTGGGCCCATGAGACGGTGAAGGCGAAGATCGTCGCGGCGATCAGACCGGGCAGTGCCACGGGAATGAAGATACGCGTCAGCGTCTGGAACCAGCTCGCACCGTCGATGATGGCGGCCTCATCCAGCTCCTTCGGGATCGACGCGAAATATCCGATCATGATCCAGGTGCAGAACGGCACCGTCAGTGTCGGATAGATGAAGAGCAGGACGTACCAACGGTTGATGAGCTGGATGCCGGTCCAGTCGCCGATCGTCGCAAACATCTTGAACAGCGGGATGAACAGCAGCGTGTCGGGAATGAGGTAGGTCAGGAACACACCGGTCGCCAGCGTCGCAGAGCCCCAGAACTTCATCCGCGCCAGCGCGAACGCCGCGGGTACGCTGATCAGCATGGTGATCGTCACGACGATGATCGAGACCCACGCCGAATTCCAGAAGAAGCGCAGGAACTGGTTCGAGGTCAACAGCTGAACGTAGTTCTCGAGTGTCGGGTGATAGATCCACCACGGATTTGTCGCCGCCGAAATCTCCGCGCTGCCTTTCAATGACGTGATCAGCATGTAGAGCGGTGGCACCAGCGAGAAGATCGCAAACAGGGTGAGGAAAAAATACGACCAGCGCAGCGCCCAGGTGCGGTCACGGCTCATGCTGCCATATTTGACATTGCGGGTCGGTCCGGACTTGTCGATTGCGAGCGTGCTCATCAGGCTTCGTTCCCGCGTTTGTTGATATCACGGAGGATGAAGACGGCCGCGACGGCGAGGATCGGTACCATGAAGAGAGAAACGCTGGCGCCCAGCGGAATGTCGCTGCCCTCGATGCCGACGCGGAACGCCCAGGTGGCGAAGATGTGGGTATGATCGAGCGGGCCGCCTGCGGTGAGAATGCGCACGATGTCGAAATTGGCGAAGGTGACGATCAGCGAGAACAGTGTCGTGATCGCGATGATGTTTCGCATCATCGGCAGCGTCACATACCAGATCCGCTGCCACCAATTGGCGCCGTCGATCGCCGCCGCTTCATAGAGTTGCTCAGGCACCGACTTCAGCGCCGCCAGATACATGATCATGAAGAACGGCGCGCCGTACCAGACGTTGACCAGGATGACCGAGAAGCGCGCCCACACGGCGTCGCCGGTCCACGGGATGGGCCCGATGCCGAAGAACGAGAGCGTGTAGTTGAAGGCGCTGTAGGACGGATCGAACAGCCACAGCCAGGCGAGCGTCGACATCGCCGGCGGAATCACCCAGGGCACCAGCAGCATGCCGCGCCATTTGCGCTGCTTGTTGGCAGGCACGTTGTGCACGAAATGCGCGACAATGAAGCCGATCAGCGCTTTGAACAGCACTGCCGATATCGCAAAGATACAGGACTGCTTGACCACCAGCCAGAAGGTCTCGCGCTTGAACAGGAACTCGAAATTGCCGAAGCCGACGAATCTCGACATCGACTTGTTCAGCGTCGCCAGGTGCAACGAATAAAAGGCGGGGTAGATCACGAGGACTGCGATGAGAACGATCAGCGGCAGTGTCATCAGGAATGCCGAAGTCGACTTGCGCCTCAGTGCGTTGCGAAGGCCGCCACGCTTACGCGCAGTCCGCGCTGCTGCAACTCCGTTGGGCTGGAAGGTGACATCAACCATGACGCAGGTTCCTCGCGCGGGTTGGTCGAACGTGCCGGCGCGCCGGATGGACGCCGCGATAAAGGCAATACTCCGCGCGGCCACCTGAATGCGGCGCCGCGCGGGAGCGCAGGTTCCTCAGCTTCGCATGAAGCCTTCGCACTCGCCCTCGGCCCAGGTGAGCGTCGTCTCCAATTTCTCGCCTTGATAGTATCTCAGGCACATTTTGGTCAGCGTGGCCTGGAAGTAGATCTGCTGGGCGATCTTGGGCGGCGCCGGCGAAGCCGCGATCGACAATGTCTGGTGATTGTAGGGGTTCGGGTAGTGGAAGAGCGTGCCCTTCGGCGGCCCTTCCTCCTGCCAGACCTTCAATGTCGTGAGCTTCTCGTAAGCCGGCAGGTCGTAGCCACCGCTCGCGACCACCAGCTTCTCGATTGAAGCCGGCTTCGACAGATGGATAAGGAGGCTCCTGGCCGCTTCCTTGTTTTTCGAGAAGTTCCAGATACTCCAGAAATAGGGCAGATAAGGCGCGAAACGTCCCTTAGGCCCGGCGGGGAAGCCGTGCGTCCAGCATTGCTCGGCGACTTGCGGTGCGTCGCGCTTGGCAACTGCCCAGGCGCTCGGCGGATTCATGATGAGGGCGCCTCTGCCGGAGACCAGCCATTTGTTGTTGGAGGCGTCATCCCATGCCGACACGTCAGGCGGAAGGAAGGCGATCAGCCTCTTGTAATAGTCGAGGGCCTGCCGCACCGCGTCGGTCTTGACGGTCAGGTTGCCCTTGGCATCGACGAGCTGGGCACCGAAGGACTGGAAGATCGCACCCGCCGTGTCGACGCTGTCGCTGGTCTCGCCAAGGCCGATGCCGAACGGGAAGCCGCCCTTCTGGCAGGCTTCCGCCGCCTTGAGGAAGGTGTCGAGCGTCCAGTTGTCCGCCTTCGGCGGACTGCCGGCCGGGTACATTTCCTGCACGTCGATGTTGGCATGCTTCTTCATCAGGTCGATGCGCGAGCAGGGACCCTTGATCTGGCTGCCGCAGCAGGCCGGGACGCCGAGCCACTTGCCATCGAGCTGTCCGAGATATTTGACCGTGCCGTTGACCTCGCCGTTCTCGGCAACGATCGGTCCCATGATGTCGTTGACCGGCTCTAGCTGCTCGGAATTGGAGTGGCACCACCAGGTTGGCATCGCGAAAATGTCGTGGCCGGATCGGGCCTGCGCTTCGGCGGCGATCGTCACCAAATTCTTGTTGCCCTGGCTGGTGACATAATCGATCTCGACGTCGACCTTTTCCTTCTCGGCCCATTCCTTGACGAGAGCTTTCGACGCGTCGTTGGCACCCGGCACCCAGTGATCCCAGAAGCCGATCGAGAGCTTTCCGGCAGCATAGGCACCGCGGACGTAGGGCGCTGATATCAGCGCGGCCGATGACAGCGCTGTCGCAGCAACAAATTGTCGGCGTGAAAGCTTCCTCCGTAACATGGCGTTCCCTCCCTGGTGAGCCAACGGACAAAAGACTTCGGAAATCTCGTTGTTATGTTTTTGTGCGTCGCGTTTGCGCGGCGTCATGAGATTTCATCGGTGCCGATCAGAACAGAATTGCCGGCCCCTGTCGAGAAACCAGATGCTTGCGCGCGTAGAACTAACGTTGTGGTCAAATCTCGGGCAGCGCGGTTGGCGCGGCCACACTTGCGGGCCGTTTGCAGCATCTTTCACGATCATGCTGCGCCGCACGCTGGCGAGATTATGATCTCCGTCGCGTATCGTGCGCGGTTGCGTCGCAGGTTCCCCGTGAACGGGGCAAGCTGTTTCAACGACGGGCGTTTTGTCGTCCTGCCACTCAGCCGATAGACTCGGTGAAGCTGGAAACGATAAAGTCCGGATTCGCTGACGCGCACTTTTGCCCCGCATGGATTCAACCATCCTCAAACCCACGATCGATCATGGAGAGCCGATAATGCGTAGCCCGGTAGCGAAGATGCGTGTGCGGTGGAAACTGTGCGTCGCGCTTGGAGCCGCCACCGTGATGCTGGTCGCGGCCCCCCACATCGTCGATGCGCAAATCGCGCAGGGCGTCGAGAAGGGGGCGCGTGAAGGCAACAAGGCGGCAGGACCGGTCGGCGGAGTCTTGGGCGGCGCCATCGGCGGCGTGGTCGGGGTGGTGACCGGTGTGACCAGCGTGTTCACCGGCAACAACGCAAACACCCCCAACAGCACCGCTGCCAACGGCAAGAACCCGCAGTCCCAGCCGGCGGCGCCCGGCGACAAGCAGGGTGCCAAGGGCACCAAGTCGGCCAAATCGGCCAAGGACAAGGGCGCCAAGCAGGCTGCCGTGCTGACCCAAGAGGGGGCGCCACAGCTCACGGCCGAGCAAATGGTCGCCAACAGCGACGCCAATATCGAGCGGATCAAGAAGGAGCTGAACCTGACGCCGGATCAGGAGAAACAGTGGGCCGGATTCAACAGCGCGATGCACTATCTCGGCCACAACGGCGCTGACCGCCTCAACCTGCGTATCGCGCGCGCCCAGCGCGATCCGCCCGACGACATCATCGAGCAGATGCGCAATGAGGCCCAATTCCTCAACGACCGCGCGGTCGATCAGCGCAACGTATCCGACGCAGCCGAGCCGTTATATGCGAGCCTCGACGATAAGCAGAAACAGATATTCATCAATGAAATGGTCCGCCTCAGCCACGAGCGCGGCCTCGATTGAGGATCCACTGACGACGAAATGGGGACGAATAGCCGGGCCACCAGGCCCTGGGGTAGGTTGAAGGCGCGGCACCCGGCTATTCTGCCGCAGCGGCGCGGCCCGGCTAGATCGTCATTCAATGGTGAAGAAAAGCGGACCGGATCGCGCCCGAGTGATGGCCGAGTCGGGGCCTTGTCGGGAACCCGGCGGCGCAAGCCCGTACCCGGCCATGACGATGCGGAGAAGGCGAGCGCTCAGCTCTTCGGGAAGTTCAACTCCACCCCGACGCCATCAGGGTCATAGAGGAAGATCTGGGTGTCGCCGGTTCGTGGCACGATCTGCTCGCGGAATTTGACGTGCCTCGCCTGCAGGCGTTTGCGAACGCCTTCGACGTCAGTGGCGGCAAAGGCGATATGGTCGAGGCGGCCGGTGTCCTCGTATTTTTTCTTGGTGCCGCGCACCACAATGCCGTCGCGCGGCTTGCGGGTGCCCATCAGATGGACCGTGGCCTGGCCGCCCGAATAGAGCCAGTAGCCGGGGAAATCGAGCGGCGGACGATCGCCATTCTCGAGCCCGAGTACGTCGCAATAGAACGCCTTGGTCGCCTCGAGATCCTGCGGCTCGATGGTGAAATGCTGCAGTCCGCCCAATGGCATGGTTCTTCTCCTTGATGTCAGGGGTTAGACGAAGCTGAGGTCGGCGTGGCTAAGCCGGCCTTGCAATTGCTTAGGCTTGCCGGACTGTCGCGGGAGCTGCCACCTCAGGGGCCCCGGTCAGCTCCTTGTCGATCTGCTCGATCGACTTGCCGCGGGTCTCAAGGCCGAAGAAGTAGTAGACGGCGCCCGCCATCAGGAACCAGCAGCCGAGATAAACGAAGGCGGTCGGAATCTGCGTCAGCGGTACGTCCGGCTTGAGGTAGTTGTTGGAGCCGACGATCAAAGCGAGGCCGAGCGGCCCGATGATCTTGCCGATTCCGCCGAAGCCATAGGCCGAGCCCATGCCCGAGGTGCGCAGATGCGAGGGCCAGACCTCGGCCGCATAGGGACCGACGATCGCAAACCCGCCATCGGCGAAGAAGAACGCCGCGGCCAGCAACAGCCAGAACGCGGACATGCCGAACAGCGTCGAGTCGTAGTGATAGCCGGCGATGATGGTCAGTGCGCCGGCGCCGAAGCCGAGCAGGCCGCCGGCCGTACGCCGCCCCAGCAGTTCCGAGAAATAAGAGAAGGAGATGCGCCCGACAAAGCCGGAGACACTGAGCAGGACCATCATTCTGGAGGCTTCCTGGGGCGAAACCTTCAGGAGCAGCACGAACAGCGAGGGAGCCCACAGCGTGATGCCGTAGACACCGGTCTGCGCGCCGGCATTGCCGAGCCAGGAGACGATCAGGCTGCGGGGATATTTGAACAGGTCGAGCCAGTTCGACTTGACGATCGGACCAGCATCGGCCGCGCTCGGCAGCGGCAGTTCGGAGGGCTGCATCTGCAGCGCCCAGGCGAGCGACTTGCGGGCCTCCTCATAGCGTCCCTGGCGGCACAGCCAGCGCGGCGACTCCGGGACCCACAGGCGAACCAGCAGCACCAGCAGCGACGGCAACACGCCGATTGCGAACAGCAGCCGCCATTGGTCGCTCCCGATCGTCCCGCCGAGTACGGCGCCGAGTCCGACGCCAAGCGGGATCACGCAGGTGACAAGCCCGCCGACCCAGCCGCGCTTGTGCGAGGGCATGAACTCCTGGACCAGCGGCAGGTCCACGCAATAGAGCCCGCCGACCCCGGTGCCGACGAAGAAGCGCAGGACGGTCAGATAGACCCAGCCATTGTCGGGGGTGAAATAGAGCAGGCCGGTCGCGATCGAGAAGTTGAGTACTGTGCCCATGAACACGATCCGGCGGCCGATCCGGTCGGCGAGCCAGCCCCAGAGAAAGGCTCCGAGGATGGCGCCGACGCCGGAGCTCATCAGCACCGTGGCGGACTGGCCGAACGTGAGTTTCCAGGGCCCGATCAGGAACGCGAGCACGAATCCGATCAGGAAGTAGTCGAAGAATTCCAGCGCGTCGCCGACGATGGCGGCAGCGAGGATCTTGATCTGGTTGCCGGTCAGACTGGTCCGGCGATCGAGAATCTCGAACATGGCGTCTCCCCTGGGCGCCTGTTCATTTCTGTCCAGAGCGGGCGTCGCGCCGCCGCACCGCCGATCGACGGAGGCTATCCTTCTGGCGTCGAGAACCACAAGCCTAGGCTTGCGCGGGGCTCACTTGCGCCCGGTCGATGCACGCGAAGGTTTACTTCCGCACACAAATCGCGGTGCGAAAGCCCGATGCGATAGGTCCGAACCGTTGACTAATCCGGGGTGAGACGCCAAGCCTGCGTCAAGATGTTCGAGGCCGAGCCGGATGGACGAGAAGCGCAAGCATCCGCGAACCGAGGTCAATGAACCCGGCTATGTCTCGTCGGGCGGTTCGGTCATGCATTGCGTGATCGTGAACATGTCAGCTGAAGGGGCGGCGATCGAAGTCGAGAACCCCGCTTTCGTGCCGCACCGCTTCCGCCTCGTGATGGCGAATGATGCCTCTGAACTCTACGAGTGCCGGGTGATCTGGACCAAGAAAACTAGGGTCGGCGTCAGTTTCCTGGATACGCCCTGAGATCAACGCCGGCTCTTGCCATGAACGGCCTGCCGGACAAAATGACGGCAGGTCCGTTCCAGTTCCCTGAATATTTTGGGTGTCAGCGCCACATGCCGCGCATCCTAGCGCGGATGTCGATCGGCGGTGCGCGATTGGCCGACGAAGGGCCTGCGGCGGCCGCGCGAGGCCAGGTGGTACGCTCGAACGTCGGCAGCAGACGGTCCGGGATGAAGCGGGTGCGCGAGGCGTACATGTGGCGATCGCCCTTGGCGGCCTGGCCGTGGACGAAGAAGCGCTGCGGCACCAGCAGGTGCAGATCGTCCTTGGCGCGGGTCATGGCGACATAAAGCAGGCGGCGCTCCTCTTCGAGTTCCGCCGACGTCCCGGCGCCGAGATCGGACGGCATGCAGCCGTCGACGACGTTGAGCACGTAGACGGCCTTCCATTCCTGGCCCTTGGCGGAATGGATCGTCGACAGGATCAGGTAGTCTTCGTCCAGCAGTGGCACGCCGGCCTGGTCACTGGTGGCGTCGGGGGGATCGAGCGTGAGCTCGGTGAGGAAGCGCTCGCGCGAGGGATAGCCCGCGGCAATCTGCTCGAGCTGGATCAGGTCGGCGCGGCGGACTTCGCTGTCCTCGTGGATGCGGTCGAGATGCGGCTCGTACCACAGCCGCGCGCGCTCGATGTCGACCGGCCATTCCGAGTAGCGGAGGTTTTCGATCGCCTGCACGAACAGCAGCCAGTCCTCGCCGGCCCGCGGCGGTGCGGGGAGGGATGTCAGCGCGGCAATCGGATCGGCGGCCTCCGCCATGCGGTCGAGCACGCGCTGCGCCGAGGCCGGCCCGACCCCTGGCAAGAGATGCAGGATGCGAAAACCGGCGACGCGGTCGCGCGGATTGGCGACAAAACGCAAGAGCGCCAGCACGTCCTTGACGTGGGAAGCGTCGAGGAATTTCAGGCCGCCGAATTTCACGAACGGAATGTTGCGGCGGGTCAATTCGACCTCGAGCGATCCTGAGTGCGAGGAGGTGCGAAACAGCACGGCCTGATGCTTCAACAGCGCGCCTTCCTCGCGGTAGGCCAGCACCTGCTCGACGACATAGCGGGCCTGATCGGCCTCGTCACGGATCGCGACGAGAAGCGGCTTGCGGGTCGATGTCCGATCGGTCCACAGGTTCTTGGTGAAGCGCTCCTTGGCGAGCGAGATCACGCCGTTGGCAGCCGACAGGATCGGCTCGGTCGAACGATAGTTGCGGTCGAGCGTGATGATCTCGGCCGCCGGGCTGAACTGGTTTGGAAAATCGAGGATGTTGCGCACGGTCGCGGCACGGAAGGAATAGATCGACTGGGCGTCGTCGCCGACCACGGTGAGCCCGCGGCCCGCAGGCTTGAGCGCCAGCAGGATCGACGATTGCAAGCGGTTGGTGTCCTGATATTCGTCGACCATCACATGATCGAAGCGGCCGCCGATCTCGTCCGCGAGGTTGGCGTCGGTGACCATCTGCGCCCAGTAGAGCAGCAGGTCGTCGTAATCGAGCACGTTCTGCTGCTGCTTGGTCTCGACATAGGCCGCGAACAATTGCTTCAGTTCGTTGGCCCAGCCCGCGCACCAGGGGAAAAATTGACCCAGCACCGCTTCGATTCCCATCTCCGCGTTCACGCAACGCGAATAGATCGCGAGGCAGGTGCCCTTGGTCGGAAACCGGCTCTCGGTCCTGGAGAAACCGAGGTCGTGGCGAACCAGGTTCATCAGATCGGCGGAATCTTCGCGATCGTGGATCGTGAAGGCGGGATCGAGCCCGATGCGCTCGGAGAATTCGCGCAACAGCCGCGCACCGATGCCGTGAAATGTGCCAGACCAGTTCAGCGCGTCGGTCATCACGGAAGCTTTGTCGCCGAGTACGCGCCGCGCGATGCGTTCGACGCGGCCTGCCATTTCGGCGGCGGCGCGGCGCGAAAAGGTCATCAACAGGATGCGGCGTGGATCGGCACCGGCGACGATCAGATGCGCGACGCGATGGGCGAGGGTGTTGGTCTTGCCTGAGCCCGCGCCAGCAATCACCAGCAGCGGGGGGCCGATGGTTCCGTCTGTCCCGATGCCGTGCTCGACCGCGCGGCGTTGCTCGGGATTGAGCGCATCCAGATAGGCTGTGTTGGCAATATCAGGCACGAATCACCCCTGCCTGACGCTAACAGACATCACGCTGATTGGGACTGACGCGCCTACGGGAGCGAAGAAATTAGATTGACATTAACGCGGCGCGCTGCACAACCGCGCCATGGGTGACGTATCCACTTCCGACACGCCGCTGAAGGCGACGTTCAAATTGCGGCTGAACGGCGAGACGGTGACGCTTGCGACCGTTGGCCAGGCCTATCGCTTCATCACCAATCTCAGCGCGGTCGAGTGGATGGAATTCCGGACCTTGCACGGTGATGCCGTCAGCGCGCTCGAAAAGGCGGCCGGCAACGCTATGCTGACGGTGCAGGCGACCAGCGCGCTGCGCATGCTGTTCGTCCGCGCCAAGCTGCTCTGAACTGCTTCGACAAAGAAATGGGCCGCCTTGGCCCTCCGAGGCGGCCCCAAGATGGCGGCTGAAGCGCGATCAGCCTCGAGCCGCGATGTGTACCGCCGTTACCTTGTTTGCGGCCATAACGGAAACGCATTTACGAAACGGCGATCGATTCGGCTGTAGCGGCGACACCACAGTCAGAGGCCGGCGTCGTCGAGCAGCCGATCGTACAGCAACGCCGACCGCAGATTCATGGTTGCGATCTTGAGGTAGCGTGCTTCGCGCATCGCGTTGTTGAACATCATGATTGCGGTCTTCCAGTGCGAGCGCTCGCGCTGGTCCGCATTCAGCTTGGACAGGTAGTCTGCAGCGTCGCCGACAGTCTCAAGCGTCCGCCCATCCTTCAGGGCGATCGAAAACGCGAGCGGCGACCGCTTCTCCAGTTCCAGCACGTGAGGTTCCCCCGGGGCAGACGGTAACCGAAAGGAACAGGCCGCTTCCGGCCGCCGTGGCGTAGGCGCTTCAGAACGAGTCCGCCAGTGCGATCTCCGCTTTCAGGGCGCCGATCCGCCGCTCGGCCTCCTCGAACGTCAGGTCGCCTGCGTACTGCCTGGGCTGATAGGCTTCCTCGGCAAGGCTCCTCAATCGGGCGGCCTGCGCACGGGTCATTTGCCCGCCGAGACGCTCCGCGACCCCGCCGAATTTCACCGCCGCCATGCTCATGTTTCACCTCATTCGTCGTATGCTGACTTGACAATATGTTCTATTTTTGTTCTAACAAGCCATGGACAACAAGATCAACGAAATTCGACGCAAGATCAGCGCTTTGCGGGCCGAAATGACCTTGGTCGAGGCTGCCATCCGGGATCAGGTCAATCGCGATCTCGACTGCAGCGAGGCGTCCTATCGGCTGTTGGCCATGCGGGCCGAGGTGGCGGACCTGATCGGCCGCTGGAAGGCCACCGGCGGCTGCGATCGGTTGCCGACCGTCCGCGAGCGTCTGACCCAAAGCCAGGCAGAGCGTCCCGTCGCAAGGACGAAGCTCGACAAGGGCAAGCCCGGGCCGGGCCGTGTCACCATTCGGCCCTGATGGCCGCACGGACTACAACTTAAGAGTTGCGCCATATCGCCTCAGCCGGCGTCAGCGCGGTTTCTGATCGGGAACCGCGGCGCGGGATCGGCATTGCCTCGGGGTGAGCCGCCCAATTTCCGTTGCATTGTCCAACGCCATGATCGCCGATCCGACCGCTTCAACGCGGGCATCGATGAATGACGATCGCAGTCCGCTCCTGACGCTGATGTCCTGCGTCAGCTGTGACGTCACCATGCGGCTCGAGACCTGCTCTCCCGACAGTCAGGGGAAGGAGATCCTTCAGTACCGCTGCGGGGAGTGCGACCGGATCGAGCGGGTGGTCTTGATCCGGCGGAGCTGGCCGGCTCAGAGCTAGTTGCGCGTCGGCCAGGCCGTCGGCCGCGACGGGCGAACTCACCTTGAAGCCAAAGACGAGATTGTGAACGGAGCCAGCGGCCAATTTGCGCTACCACCTGCCGCAACGACGACGCAATCGCGCGAGGAACGGCATGCCAGGACTGAACTTTGCCGGCGCGGCTATTTTCGTCATCGCCATCGCCGCGCTGACCATGGGGCGATCGAGTGCCGAGCCGGTGTTGAAGGGCGCAGACGCCTTCGGTGATTGGCAGCGCGACAAGCCCGGCACCGTCAGATTGATCACGCCACAGGATTTGCCGAAGCCCGGCGCGACGGCGTCCAGCAGCAACGCGTCCCGCATCGTGCCGAGGCCTGCGTTCGCCGTTCCGCAGGTACCGGCAGGGTTCAAGATCGAGCTGTTTGCTGAGGGGCTGAGCGGCCCGCGGATCATGCGGACCGCGCCCAATGGCGATATCTTCGTCGTCGAAACCGGCCCCGGCCGCATCCGCATCCTGCGCAGCGCCGACGGTGCCACCAAACCCGCAACCAACGAGATCTACGCCAGCGGCCTGAACAAGCCGTTCGGCATCGCGTTCTTCCCAAGCGGAGACAATCCGCAATGGCTCTATGTCGCCAATACGGACAGCGTCGTTCGATTTGCGTACCGAAGCGGCGACCTCAAGGCTTCGGGGAAGCCGGAGACGATCGTTGCCAATCTTCCACACGGCTACGGCCATTCCACGCGCGACATCGTGTTCACATCCGACGGCAAGCGGATGCTGGTGTCGGTCGGCTCTGCCGGCAACGCGGGCGAAGGGCTTGGCCGGCCATCGGAAGGCATCGAGGCCTGGAGCCGCGGTCGCGCGCTCGGCGCCGCCTGGGGTTCTGAAACCGATCGCGCCGCCGTGCTCGGCTTCGATCCCGACGGCAAGAATCAAAAGCTCTTCGCGACCGGAATCCGCAATTGCGTGGGACTGGCGATCCAGCCCGGCAGCGGCACGCCGTGGTGTTCGACCAATGAGCGCGACGGCCGCGGCGACAACCTCGTGCCTGATTATGTGACGCGCGTGCGCGAGGGCGCGTTCTACGGATGGCCGTGGTACTACATCGGCGCCAACGAAGATCCCGCGCATGCCGGCGAACGTCCCGACCTGAAGGACAAGGTGACGATCCCCGACGTCCTGCTACAGCCACACTCGGCTTCGCTCGGCCTGACCTTCTACACCGGCAACAATTTTCCGCCTGACTATCGCGGCGATGCCTTCGCAGCCGAGCACGGTTCGTGGAATCGATCCAAGCGGACGGGTTACAAGGTCGTCCGCATCCGCCTCAAGGACGGCGCGCCGACCGGCGAGTATGAGGATTTCGTCACCGGCTTTGTCGTCGCCGACAATGAGGTCTGGGGGCGCCCGGTCGGCGTCACCGTGACACGCGATGGTGCGCTGCTTGTCTCCGAAGACGGCAACGGGACGATCTGGCGCATCAGCCACGACTAACCGCTGACGCCTTCGCCGATCGCTAGATCACGTCCGCCAGCGATTGGCCATGCAGCTCGATGTTGAGGCCCTGCATGCCGAGATCGCTGATCTCGCCGCCCATCGCCTTCAGGCTCTCCTCGCGGATCAGTGACATCAGCCCGCGTCGCAGGGCGAGGAATTCCGAAGACATCATCATTGACTGCTGTCGCGGCCGTTCCAGCGGAATCGGAATCTCGGCCTTGATCGAGCCTGGACGCGCCGTCATGCAGTAGACGCGGTCGGACAGGAAGATCGCCTCGTCGATATCGTGGGTGACGAACAGGACCGAGATCTTCAGCCGCTGCCACATGTTGGTGAGGATCTGCTGCATGATGACGCGCGTCTGCGCGTCGAGCGCACCGAACGGCTCGTCCAGCAGCAGTACCTTGGGGCCGGTTGCGAGCGCGCGGACGATGCCGACGCGCTGCTTCATGCCGCCGGATAGCCGTTCCGGATAGTGCTTCTCGAACGCTTCAAGGCCGGCAAGCCCGAGCAGGGTGCGCGCCGCGCGCTCGCGCTGCGACCGTGCCATGCCGCGCATCTTGAGGCCGAACTCGACGTTCTCCCGCACCGTCTTCCACGGGAACAACGAATATTGCTGGAACACCATGCCGCGTTCCGCGCTAGGTCCCTTGACCGGCTCGCCATCGACCGTGATCGTGCCTTCGGTCGGCTTCAGGAAACCTGCAACCGCGTTGAGGAATGTCGACTTGCCGCAGCCCGACGGACCCACGATCGAGACGAACTCGCCGGGATTGACATGGATGTCCGTGTTGGTGACCGCCGCGACCGAGCCGTCGATCGTCTCGTAGCTCAACGCAAAGTTCTTGACCTCGATATGACCACGGACGGGTCGGGTCTCAACCACGCTCATGCGCGCCCCCAGGGCATAGCGAGCCGTCCAACGGCCCGAATTAGCAGGCTCGATGCGAGCCCAAGCACGCCGATCGCGATCATGCCGAGTGCGATATCGGGATACTGGACCAGCGAATACGCCTCCCAGGTGAAGTAGCCGATGCCGTATTGGCCGGAGATCATCTCGGCGGCGATAAGCGAGACCCACGCGACGCCCATGCCGATCGTCAGCCCGGTGAAGATGTGCGGCAGCGAGGCGGGGAAATAGACCTCCCGGAAGATCGAGGTTTCCCTGGCGCCGAGACAGCGCGCAGCCCGCACCAGCACCGGATCGACCAGCGTCATTCCGTGCAGCGTGTTGACCAGGATCGGAAAGAACGAGCCGAGGAACGTGATGAAGACGATGCTCTGCTCGTTGGTCGGCCACAGCATGATCGCCATCGGCACCCAGGCGATTGCCGGAATCGGACGCAACACTTCCGAGACCGGGAAGATCACCTCATGAACCAGCTTGAAGCGGCCCATCACCAGACCAAGCGGCACGCCGACCAACGCCGCCAGCGAGAAGCCGAGCAGGATGCGACGGCAACTCAGCGCGATATGCAGCAGGAATTTGGGGTCGTGGATCGCTCTGGCAAAGCTGTCATAGACCGCGAGCGGCGAGGGCACGTTGGTGAAGCGGACGAAGAACACGACGCGGTATTTGGTCAGAAGATGCCAGACCAGCAGGAACACGACGAGCGACGCGATGCAGATCAGCATCGCGCGGATCCGGTCCCCGTTGAGCCGGTACCACCGGCCGGCAAGCACGCCGATGCCGGCCGGGGTGGCAACGGGCGCCGAGGCCGGCGGCTCGGTCGCGGTCACCACGGCAGCCTCCTCGTGACGGACAAGTGCGGGGCTGCTGCTCACGTCTTGCCTCCGCTGACCGCCGATTTCACCGCATCCTCGAAGCCCAAGACCTTGAAGCCAGAGACCTTGCCGCCGCTCTTGGCGGCGTAGGCTTCGGCGTCCTTCTTCAGGAGGAACGGTGCAATGTCGCCGCCGCCGACCGCGAAGAAGGCCTGGTCGGCGAACAGCTTGATCCCGCGCGTGGCGTCGAAGACGTAGGCAACATTGATCTTCTTGCCCTTGGCCTTGAAGTCGGCATAGGCGCCAAGCGTGCAAATGGCGCTGGAGAACGGCAGGATACCTTCGCCGTCGACCCAGACCTCGCCGGATTTGCGCGGCTCGGTAACCGGCTTCTTGCAGAACGTATCTTCACCTGAAATCTCGTAGTTCGCCGTGCTGGCAAGCTGCGCGTCATAGTCGAGCTTCATCTCGGCATAGGCTTTGCGGATGTAGGAATCGTCGACCCATTTTTTCGGATCGAACTCCTTCATGCGCCCAAGATTCTGCAGCACCTTCACGTCGGTCGCGGCGGCATCGATCAGGGCCGGCTTGATGGTCGGATCGGTCGTCATGTTGCCGCTTGGACCGAGGAAGATGTAGACCACCTCCTTGCTGATGCCGGTCCACTCCTGGATCTTCTCGGCAGCCTGTTTCGGGTCCGCGCGCAGCCACTGGTCGGCCGCGATGATCGCCTTGATGTAGGCGACCACGACATCAGGATATTTCTCGGCGAAGTCGGACCGCACGACGACGCCGTGCCAGGTCGGCAGATTGGTCTCGACGCCGTCAAAGATTTTTCGCGCGAAGCCGCGGAACGGCAGCAGCTCTGCGAACGGAACGAAGTCGGCATGCGCGTCGATCTTCTTTTCCTGCAGATTGGTCGAGCCGACCTCGGGGCTCTGGCTGACGAGCTGGAAGAAGTCGGAGGGATAGCCGCGGTCCTGCATCGCCTTCAGCACCATGCCATGCGCGGCCGAGCCGAAGGGAACGCTGACGAGCTTGCCCTTCAGATCGGCGAGCTCGTAATAGGGCGAGTCCTTGTGGACGACGATGCCGTTACCCGACCCCGACATGCTGTAGGCGGCGACCGCGATCAGGCGGCTCTTGCTCTCCGGATTGTTCTCGAAGGTGAAACCGTTGACGACGAGCGGATAGTCGCCCATCGCGCCGAATTGCAGCTTGTCGGCCATCATGCCGTTGGTGACGGGGGGACCGGAGGTGAAGTTCTGCCATTCGAGCTCGAACTTGATGTTGGCGTATTTGCCTGACGTCGGCAGGTACTTCTCGAGCAGATGCAGTTGCCGGATCACGACGCCCGTGGTCACCGTGTTGGTCGTGGTGTCCTGGGTGCCGATCCCGATAGTGACGGTCTCCGCGGCCACGGGGCCGGCAAGCATCAAGGCCAGGGCCGTCGCCGACAGCGCGATCGCGCGTGCTGGTAGATGGCGGAGCATTCTCATCCTCGCTCGGTTGGATATGCCGATGCTGCCATGATTGGTTGCGCCGGTGATCCGGGCAAATGCGGACTTGTCCTCACGGTCGATTAGTTGCCGGGAAAGGGCCGATGCACACCGGTTGGGCAGATTTGCTGCGGGCAGCCAATCCGATGAGCACAGGAATTAATCCGCCGCCTGGCCGCGCATCTCCTCCAGCAGGTCGGGCCGGCAGACCACGATTTGGGAACGCTTGGTCAGCACGACCTGCTTGTCCTGCATCCGCTTCAGGCTGATCGTCACCCATTGCCTGGTGGCGCCGACCATGTGGGCGATATCCGCATGCGTGAAGGCCGCCGCGATCAGCGTGCCGTCGGGATCCTCGACGCCATAGAGGTCCATCAGGTGCAGCAGGAGGTGCGCCAGGCGCTGGGTGATCGAACGCGTTCCGAGCATCTGGGCAAGCGCGGAATAGCATTTGCCCTTGAAGGTCAGTCCCTCGATCAGGCCGATTGCCAGATTGGGGATTTCGGTGGCGAGCGTCCGCAGCTCGCGCCCCGGAAGCTGCACGACGGCGCAATTGCTGGCGGCAACGCCGGACCATTGATGCGTGCCGCCCTCGAACACCTCCGGTCCGCCGACGAAATTGCCGACATGCCAATAGGCCAGCGTGATCTCGCGACCGAGCGGCGAGATGTAGAACACGCGGACACGGCCGCTCTCGATCAGATAGATGCCGTCATGCTTGGCGCCCTGGCTAAACAAGGTCTGTCCGCGATTGAGCACCTTGCGGCGGCCCGACTTGAGCACGAGTTCGCGTTCGCGCGGCGTCAGCTTGTCCATCAGCGGCGGAGGACCGCCGATCGCCTGCTGATTCTCGGTGAGCAGCAGCGAGGTGCCGCCGGGCGTCTTGGCGGTGCCGGGAGTCACGCTGCCGCTGATAGCATTGGCCGCATGGAGCAACATGACCTGCCTCCGGTTCATCTGGAACTGATCCAGAAAGCAGCAAGCTTCATGCCAGACCAAGGACGGCGAGCCGCCGCAAAGCAAGTTCGAAACGGGACTGAAAGGCCAGCAAAATCAATGGCTGGCGAGATCCAGAAGGTAGCTCTTCGGATAGATCCCACGGTTATGACCATCGGAGAAAGCGATGTTCAATCCGTAGCCGAGATCGGCCACCTCGACGATGGCGAGGCCCGGAAAACCCGCGGGGAAGCGATCGTCATAACGGGCGCGAAGACAATGCGCGCACTTGCAGGCCATCCGCAACTTTTCGGCCGACAGCGTGATGCTGTCGCCATGGGATGTCGCTATCGACAACGAGTCCAGATCAGGGCTGACGTCATACCCTGTCACGGTCGGTGCAACCGTCATTGTCATCGCAACTATCTCCTCAGGTGCAAAATAAGAGAGGAACGGTCGCTGCAATAGCAACTAATTGCACGCAGGCGCAAATAACAACGACTCGGTTGCAACCCTCCAGCCTTGGAGAACGACAAGCCACGGGATTGGCGACGCGAAGGATAGATTCGCCTTGGGCGCCTCGAACACGCGAATTGCGTATGCTGCATTGTTATTCAACCGGTTGGCTCCGATTTGATCAATTGAGCCAAACCTCGCCATTCTCTCGCCCGTGACAACTAATTGCTATCGCTGCTGACGGCGCTGAACAAAGCTGCTGTCACGTTGCGAACCAGGAGCTGATGATGGCAATGGACGAGATAGTCGATGGAATGTCGGAGGTGTCCTGCGACGTGCTGGTGATCGGCGGCGGCACTGCCGGCCCGATGGCGGCGTTGAAGGCGAAGCTCAGGAATCCCAAGGCCAACGTCGTTCTGCTGGAGAAGGCGAACGTCAAACGCTCCGGCGCGATCTCGATGGGCATGGATGGCTTGAACAACGCCGTCATTCCCGGCTACGCGACGCCCGAGCAGTACACCAAGGAAATCACCATCGCCAACGACGGCATCGTCGATCAGAAGGCGGTCTATAAATACGCGCAGAACTGCTACGGGATCATCGAGGAACTCGACAGCTTCGGCATCCGTTTCCTTAAGAACGAGAACGGCGACTACGCGGTCAAGAAGGTGCATCACATCGGCACCTATGTGCTGCCGATGCCGAACGGCGACACGGTCAAGAAGGCACTCTACCGCCAACTCCGCCGCGCCCGCATCCTGATCTCCAACCGCTACATGGCGACGCGCCTTTTGACGGGAAGCGACGGCCGCGTCGCCGGCGCGATCAGCGTCAACACGCGGACCGCCGAATTGCTGGTGATCAAGGCCAAGGCCGTGATCCTCTGCATGGGCGCGGCGGGCCGTCTCGGCCTGCCGACGTCGGGCTACATGTTCGGCACCTACGAAAACGCAGCGAATTCCGGCGACGGTTACGCGATGGCCTATCATGCGGGTGCAGCGCTCGCGAACCTCGAATGCTTCCAGATCAATCCGCTGATCAAGGACTACAACGGCCCGGCCTGCGCCTATGTGGCTGGTCCCTTCGGCGCCTATACCGCCAACAATGAGGGCTCGCGGTTCATCGAGTGCGACTACTGGTCGGGCCAGATGATGCTCGAATTCTACAACGAGCTGTTGTCCGGCAAGGGACCGGTGTTCCTGCAGCTCAAGCATCTCCACGAGAAGACGATCGAGGAGATTGAGTCGACGTTGCACAAGGTCGAGCGGCCGACGCGGGGATTGTTCCAGAAGGGACGTGGCAACGACTACCGCACCGAATCGATCGAGATGCACATCTCCGAAATCGGCTTCTGTTCGGGCCACAGTGCCTCCGGCGTCTTCGTCGATGATTTCGCCCGCACCACCGTGCCGGGTCTCTATGCCGCCGGCGACATGGCGAGCGTGCCGCACAATTACATGCTGGGCGCCTTCACCAACGGCGCGGTTGCCGGCACCGATGCGATGGAGTTCGCCGACAATCACGATTTTGCGGATTTCGATGCTGCCGATGTCGCGAAGGAGCGCGATCGCGTGATGGCACCGACCAGGCGCGACGACGGCATCCCGCCGAACCAGATCGAGTACAAGGCGCGCCGCCTGGTGAATGATTATCTGCAGCCGCCGAAGGTCACTCGCAAGTTCGAGCTCGGCCAGCGGCGCCTCGCCGAAGTGCGCGAGGACATGGAGCAGCGCATGATCGCGCGCAACTCCCACGAATTGCTGCGCGCGCTGGAGACCCAGTCGATCCTCGATTGTGCCGACATGGCGGCCCATTCCTCGCTCTACCGCGAGGAGAGCCGCTGGGGCCTCTATCACTTGCGCACGGATTTCCCGGAGAAAGACAACGAGAACTGGTTCTGCCACACGCTGCTGAGCAAGAAGGACGGCCGGATGACCAGCGAGAAGCGTGACGTGCAGCCCTATGTCGTTCCGATCGCGGACGACGAGAAGGACCTCTACGACAAGCAGCGCATCCGCGCCACCGCGTGATGCCAGCCGTAACTGACAGGAGATTGAACGATGCCCCTCGCGACCTACCAGACCTCGGTGCCCGTCGTCGTCGACGACGCCAAGTGCATTGCCGACAAGGGCTGCACTGTGTGCGTCGACGTCTGCCCGCTCGACGTGCTCCGGATCAGCGACATGACCGGCAAGGCCTACATGGCCTATGACGAGTGCTGGTACTGCATGCCCTGCGAAGCGGATTGCCCGACCGGCGCCGTGACCGTCAACATTCCCTATCTGTTGAGGTGATCATGTCGAGCCCGTTCGAATCCTATGACGACCTCGACGACGCCGACGAGCGGCTGCAGGCCGCGGACCCGGCCGAGCGCCGCGTCGCAATCATCGCGCTCGGCCATTCCGGGGATCCGGCGGCTGTCGCGCATCTTGCCGGCATGGTCTCCGATCCCGATGCCGGCGTGCGCCAACAGGTGGCGATGGCGCTCGGCGAATTCGACGGGCCGGAGAGTGCGATCGCGCTGGTGCAGTTGCTGGTCGACCCGGAAAGAATCGTGGCGTCTGCCGCGGCCGACAGCCTGGCCGAGCTGAAGGACGCGGCCTGTGCGGATGCAATCCTGCCGCTGGTCAGGCACAGCCATGCCTTCGTCCGGATGGGCGCGCTGCGCAGCTTAAAGGAACTGCGACGCAAGGACACGCTGAAACCCGCGCTCGAAGCACTGCAGGACAGCGACGCCGCCGTGCGCGTCCAGGCCATCGGCGTGATCGGCTTCCTCAAGCTGGAGGAGTCGATTCCGGCGCTCACTGCGTCGATCAACGACTCCGACGCCCATGTCAGGCGCGCGGCCGTCAGCGCGCTGGCATTCTCGCAGATGAAATCCGCGGCCGAGTCGATCACCCGTGCCCTCAAGGACGACGACTGGATGGTGCGCGAGATGGCGGCCGAGACGTTGGGGCTCAATGCCAACGGGTCGGTTGCCGCCGACCAGCTGATCGAGGCCCTTGCCGACGGCTTTTGGCAGGTGCGGCTGAAATCGATCCGCAGCCTCGGCAAGATGAAACTCGACCGCGCCGTGCGGCCGATCGGCGGTTGCATCACCCATGAGCAGGCCAATCTGCGCAAGGAGGCGGCGGCGGCCCTCGGCGAGATCGCCGATCCCTCCGGCGAGCCATACCTCGCCCTGGTCGCTGGTGACACCGATCCCGAAGTGCGCAAGAACGCGCGCTGGGCGTTGCAGCAGATCGCGGCTCGGAAGGCGAGGGCGGGCGCCTGAGATGACCTACGTCGTCACCGAAGCCTGCGTGAAGTGCAAATACACCGACTGCGTCGAGGTGTGCCCGGTCGATTGCTTCTACGAGGGGGAGAACATGCTCGTGATCCATCCCGAGGAATGCATCGACTGCGGTGTGTGCGAGCCGGAATGTCCGGCTGACGCAATCAAGCCGGATACCGAACAAGGGCTCGAGACCTGGCTCGCGCTCAACGCCAAATTCGCCGGACTCTGGCCGAACATCTCCGACCGGAAGGAGCCGCCTGCGGATGCCGACGACTTCCAGGGCTTGGACGGCAAGTTCGAGAAGTTCTTCAGCGAGACGGCAGGTTCAGGCACCTGATGAACGCCGCCCGCTAGCCCTGTCCGTCCTTGAGACCGTATTGCTCGTAGATCGCCAGCGGATCAGTGTCGGGAAACAATCTGCATTTGGCCTGCGCAAGATGCAGGGTGACGGCGCCAGATTTGCATTTGGCGGTCAGCAGCTTCAGGACATCCTCCATATGCGCGCGCGGTTGATGTTTGGACGGGAGCTGCTCGAGGGCAACCAGCGCTGTCGCCAAGGCCTCGGTGACCACCCAATCGTCGTGGCCGGTGATTCCCTTTTTCGCCATCGCCACACCTCCGCACCCGCGAGCATTGTAACTCAAACCGGGTAGGAGCCGCTATACGTCAGCGAAGGCTGGGTGCAAGGGAACCGCAGCATGCTCACAAGTTGAGCAGCAGGTTCCTCTTCCAGCCGCGCTCGACAATGCCGTTGGTGTCCGTATGCCGTTCCAGCAGCAACACTTCGCGCGCCTTGCGGGCGACGGTTGCGAACACGGGTATGATGAGAAACGTATGGCCGGTCGCGCTGGACCGCCAGCAGGTCGTGGTCGGGCTTCGACTACGCCGCCACTGCGCCGGTGAGCGCCACACTCAAAATCCGCCACTTCGAAGTGTCGAAGAAGTAGGTGGCCTTGATGTGCGCCGAGGCGGAATCGGGGGCCTGAATCACCGTGTGGAATTTCCGCGTTCCATCACTCAGCGAAATCCGGAATGTCTGCATTGGTCGAACCCTCCACGGCTGGAGGGTGCGGCAGCGAGGGTTAATATTTGGTTGCCGACCAGAAGCGCGCGCCGTGGTCAGCCTCAACGCTATTCCGTCTCAGGCGATGTCGGCGGCAAACGCACGAAAGTATCCTTTGCACCGACGATGCGTCCGTCCTGCGCACGAAGCTCCAACCGTCGCACCGGCAGGCCGGCTTTCTTGTCGACGAGGAGCACATGCGCTTCATCAGGCTCGAAGAAGAAGTCCTCGCCCCATTGCCGAAGCGCAACCAGCAGGGGAAACAAGCCGCGGCCCTTTTCGGTCAGCACATACTCCTGATAAGGACCGCCGTCTGGAGCGGGCACGGTCTCGATGATGCCGTGCGCCAGCAGATTGCGGAGCCGGGCCGAGAGGATGTTCTTGGCGAGCCCCAGGCTCTTTTGAAACTCCCCGAACCGTCGGAGACCGTCGAAGGCATCGCGGACAATCAAGAGTGACCACCAGTCGCCGATTGCGTCTAGCGGCCGCGCCACACCGCACAGGGACTCCTTGTGGCTCACTCTCTTGGCCATCGTGATTCGCCTGCCGTTTCCTGTTCCAAACCCTGATCGCCGTGCGCTGACCCGGTTGCTACGCTCCCGACAGATAGCGGTTGCAAACTGAAACCTCAAGCGGTAGACGTTGGTTTCAAACTAAAACCACCCTCTGCGAGGACCGCCATGATCCGATCCGACGCCACATTCGACGGCACCTTTCCCTTCGCACCGCATTTCACCCGGGCTCCCGGCTTCCAGATGCACTATGCCGACGAGGGGCCGCGTGACGGAGGGGTCGTGCTCTGCCTGCACGGCGAACCGACCTGGGGCTATCTGTTTCGCCGCCTCGTTCCGGTCTTGAGCACGACGCACCGCGTGGTCGTTCCTGACCATATGGGCTTCGGCAAGAGCGAGACGCCGGCGCACCGGAGCTACTGGCTGCAGGACCACATCGATAATCTGGAGGCGTTGGTTCTTGCGCTCGGCCTCAACGACATCACCCTCGTGATGCATGATTTCGGTGGCCCGGTCGGCATGGGGCTCGCGGCCAGGCATCCGGATCGCATCCGCCGCGTCATCTCGGCGAATGGACCAACGCCGTTCGGGCAGGGGGACCAGTTCGATCGGTTGACCGCCAATGCGCTGGTCTCGCCGTGGTTTCAATGGATCGTAAAGGCCGAAGCAAGCGGTGATCTCGAGCCGGTGCTCGGGCAGCTCGGTTTCAACATCCTGAGCACGCTCAAGCTCAACGGCTTCGAGAACAACGCCGTCATCACCGACGCCTGGCTCTCGGCCTACGGCGCCCCTTTCGCAACTCCGGTCGACTGCCTGGGCGCGATCGGATGGGCGAAGGGCTTTGCGACCGGCGCCCACAAATTCGAGACGCCCGATCCCGCCGCCGACCGCGCAATCCGCGGCAAGCCCGCGCTCGCCATCTGGGGAGAGGCGGATCGCACGCTCCATGCAGAGCACTTCCTGCCACTGTTTTCCGCGATCTTTCCAGACGCACCGGTCAGGCGTCTTGCGGGCGTCGGGCACTATTGTTTTGAGGATGCTCCGGAGACTATCACGGGTCTGATCGTGGATTTCATTCGTCAGACCTGAATGAGCCTCGTCCGATCTGGAGGACGAGGGACGATCAGGAGCCGGGCGCTCTCGCCTACAGTCGCGGCAAATCCGTTGGCCGGACGATGCGATTGTCGGTTGGCGGAAGGGGTGTCCTGTCAACTCCCCTGAAATTGCTCGGCTTTTCCGCTTCCTCCGATCGAATGCTACGGTCCTAGCTACGGCCGCATCGGCCGCCGCGGCGTAGTCCCGCGCCATTTTCTGCAGCGCACGGCGTGTCTCGGGGAGGGAGGCTCGCTCCGCTTCCTCCCGGCATACCCGCTCCATGCGTCGATAGTCGGCAAGCTCTTCGTCCATGGCGAGGATCAGACTCCCGCGGGGATTCGCGGTCAAGCCACTCGCATCTTTAGACGTTAGTAGTGGATCGAATCCCGTACTAACCCGCGGTTGTATCCAGACCAGCGGCGTGGCTACCTATGCGTGAGAACAACAAGGGGGGAATTGAAATGAAGCGTCTCACTCTCGCTGCGACCTTGATCATGGTCGCGACCGCCGCACAGGCGCAATATCTCGGCACCGGCAGCAATCCGAACACGCACACCTCATCGGGCTACACGACGAGCCGCGGCACCTATGTTGCGCCCTACGTCGCGACCAATCCGAACAACACCACGCGCGACAACTTCAGCACCAGCGGCAACGTGAACCCGTACACCGGTGCTGTTGGCACGCGAAACCCGCGGTAGTGAAAACAACGCGGTCGAAGGAACGCCAGAATGACGGAAGAAATTGCTAAGGCTGTCAGCGCTCTCTTGCAGTTTGCCAGTCACACCAATCGCGCAAGTCCGATTTCAAGGGATGACCTCATCCCGGTGTTTCACGCGCTCGCTAACGCCCTGAGTGATATCGATGGGCGTCTCAAGGAGAAAAACGCGGGGCCGTAGCCCCGCGATGTTGTCAGCCCCGGCGGCGTCGACGCGTCATGAGCCGCTTCCGGTATCGCCGTCGGCGCTTCATGCGGTGCGCCGATTAAGTATGTTCTTGATGGACTGCGCGACGGTGCCCGCGAATGCGCCTTGTGGCCCGACCTCGTCATCACCCACCGTGACCTCATCTGGCAAGTTCGAGCCTTCCATATCGTTGAACATCGGCTCCAGATAAGTACACAGCGCGACGGTGCCCGCGAGCGTGGTGGGCGACGTGGTGACGAGTTGTTGAACCAGATCACACATTCGATCGCCTGCATCCTCCGTTGATGCCTGAAGCTGCTCGAACTCGCGCTCGTATACCCCTCTCGATCGAGGCTTCATCTTGTCGACTTCGGGCCCGGACTTCTCATATCCAAACTCGACGTGCACGGCTTCCTTGAAGGCGATCTCGGCAGCGCGGTGCTCTTCGATCAGTGCGAAAGTCGGGTCGGATCGCTCCTCGTTCCGGCCTGCTGCCGGTGACCATGCTTTGAGGCCGCTCATGCCGCGCGTCGCATCGTCGATAGTGGCCGCAAGGGCACAAAGATCTTCGCTGTGCCAAGTGCTGCAGTCGCGCATGTCGTCGGCCCGCTCGCGCATCCAACCGGTCAACGCCGCAAGACCAGCGGGAGAAACCGGGCGGGTTCGCATCACCGCTCTGGACGCATTGCACAGTCGATCGCTCAACGCATCCGGAATGTCGCCGTCGACGGGAACGCACGCAGCGAGGGCTTGGCGATACCCGTCGATCGCACCGAAGATCGGATCGGCCTCCGGGGGTATGGCCGGCGCGATCGTTGGGACGGCAGCGATGATGGGAAGGGCGACAATTGAATTCATGACGAAACTCCTACGTGTTGTTGCGATCGGCTCTTTGTTGGCCGGCGCGCTCTGATCACATGCGGAGGAGATCGGTGGGGAATTTCCGTGCGTTAAGGTTGTCATGGGAATGCTCACTGAATGTCGGCCTCTGACAGCCGCGCTCCGTGACAGACGGAGCAGCCGGGGGGTCAGAGCCAGCCAGTGAGACTGGTGCACCGCTTTTAAGGGCCGAAGCCCTCTGGACAGAACGGCACGCCCCGGCCATAAAGGTCCGGTCGGTACCGCGCCGCCAAGCGCGTCCGTTGAGCCAAAGGCTCCTTCAGCCGCCGCCATGTCGCTTGCAGGCGACAAGGCAATTCCTTGCAGGGAATGCGGCCGATATCACTGGTCCGGGCTCTGACACCCGCGGACATCCTCAACTGATTTGCGTTAATAATCCACCCCTTTTCGGGGAATCGCTTGCGCCGTCCGGCCGCACGCGGAATCGTAGTGGGCATGGCAGACGCGCCAAAAGACCTACTCGACGCGATCGAAAACCGGTTTCCCCGCGTAACCGCTTCGCGATCCTTTATCGTTGCGATCGTCACTGCGCTCGGCATTGGCTTTGCAGTCAGCCACTTCCTGAGCAGCACCGAGGTATCAGCGCTCAAACAACAGGTTGAACTCTACAAGGCCAAGCTGCAGGTCGGGTCTCCCGATGAGGCTCTAAAGAAGCTGAAAGACCTAGAGGATCGCGTTCAGGCGATCCAACCAAAGCCCGATCGGCAGCTCTCGCAAGAGCAGAAAAAATCGCTCGCAGCTTCGCTCGCGCCAATAGCGAAGGACATCACACAACTCTGGATATTCTACGAAGGAACTGGGGAAGAAGCCCGTTTTGCAAACGACTTTGCCGCCGTTTTGCGAGATCTGAAGATTCCCACGTTCGGTCCGATGCCCGGATATGGCTCGCTGTCAACCGATAGGGGCGTCCTGGTAGGCTTACGCGACCCTCGAAAGCCCTCAGCCCTCGCCTTGAGGTTTATCGATGCGCTCCGGCAGGGCGGTATCGACGCTTCCACAACCTATTGGGCCGGGGACCAGGGCGATATTGACTTCGACCTGTTCGTCGCCGGTCAATAGGAGGTGCAGTCGTTCGGCTTGGAGATGAACGGGGAAAATCAATGAACTGGCAAAAATTCGAAGACGACGACAGAACTCCAAAGGATCAACGTCTTGTGCTCATCACGCAACCGAGCGGCACGCCCGACGGCGCCGCACTCGACACGCACGACATCGTGGTTGGTCATTGGAACAAGCACGTTTGGGGGTTCGTGATTGCCGATGAGCCAAACCAAACACCGTCAGGCGCAAAATTGGTGGTTCGATATTGGGCAACGCTGACCGATCTGCCGCCGGTGCAACTACGTCATCTCGACGGAATGCTCTGATCAGAGTTTTCCACACCCACGACGCGCAGTAGCCCGGCGCTGTTCCGAGCCGCCATCGGTTGAGAATTTGCGCACCGCGGCAAGCGGCGCTCTCATGCGTGATGCCCTGGCGCCGCAAGCCCGCTCGTTTCCTCCGCTACTGGACCGGCCCCGTCGATCGAGAGGCGACCGGCGCGTCAGGCAAGCAATTCAAGACGGTGCTCGTCTACTGCGTCAACTGCCATCACAACGGCCGGCTGAAGCTGGCCGACCTTCCGGACTGGGATTGGTCCGATATCTCCGCGCACCTCGAGTGCACCGGCTGCGGCCGGGTCGGTTGGGTCGACACGCGGATCGACTGGAGCGAGGTGGTCGATTTCAACAAGGGGATTTGCGGATAAAGCCCGCGCCGAACCGAAGTTACGTCTCGCCCTCAGCCTTCTTTGACAATATCGCAACCCTTGCGATTTTTCTCCGGTGGGTCTGCTTTACCCCCCATACTGTGCCGTGGTGGTGGTGACCGCTGTCGGGATCCCAGCCAACCTGCAATCCAAGGCTCCTCAGGAAGCCAACGTTAATCCGACGGGCGCCGAACGTTTCATCCGGCAAATAGTAGAGTTCGTGAAGGCCCGCTTCTGCCATCCAACGAATGATATCGACGGACATTCCTCCTTCGCCGGCAGAATATGCACCTGATGAAACACGTGTGGTCCCACTCCCTGGATCAGGGTGCAAGTCTTGGGGCGGGACAATATATCTGAGCACAAAGTCGTCATCCAAAATCTCTGGATGATCATGCGGGACGATCTTGCCGTTCGCGTCGCGCTGAGGAGCAACCGGCATGATCGGGCGCCCAGCTGCCGCTTACTGTCTGAAATATTCTCGAACTGTCTCGGTCAGCCGATCCCAGGTGTCCGTCGGCAATTCGTTTTCCGTTTCTTCCCCGCCAGGCTCAGTAACAAGCAAAGCTGATACCTCAAAGGGCCGGGAAACCTCGATCTCCAAAGCGGCCGCGCTTGTGCTCCACTCAAGTTGGACACCACCATTCCCAAGCGGCACGATGACAGGTGGCTTACCGTCATATGGCATAATCTGAACAAGAATATTCCAGGCGAATTGCAGCACGTCAGCTCTGACGGCTGCCGATCCACGCTGGTCCCAATTGTCTCCGAGCGGCGCTAAAGCGCTAAGACGATCAATGGTAGGCCGCGCCCAGTTGGAGCGATGAACGACGCTCGGCGAGCTGAGCTGAGGACGCGCAAGCACGACAGGTTTTGTGCTCGATCGCGCAAGCTCGCTCGGGTTGTTGGCTGACTGGTACCACTCGTTTTCGAACGCTCTTAGCGCCAGCGCATTCATTGTTTTCGCTCCCAAAGTTTATGCATTTTGGGTCCAGTGAGATGGGCAAATGCCCTCACAACGCTACCGCGACCCTTATTTAAAAAATCAACGATCCCTCGTTCGTCAGGCGTGGCCGGGCGACCGCGCGCGGTGAGGGTCAATTGCACAATCGTTTGGCCATCCGCACGCCGGGCCGGCTCCGCTGAAACAATCAACCTGCCCACCGGTCTGCCTTCATTATCCTTCATCACATACCGAAGGAGGAAACGGAGGTCCTCCGGTCTTCCGAGATCCTCAAGGGCCAAGCTGCCGGTAAGCTGGCCGAACAGGTCGCCTTCCAAATCAGAAAGGTTGCTGCCCGAAGGGATTACTACCTGGTTGATATAGGTGACCTCGCAGTGATTCGGAATGATCGGTCCAAGTCCTTCACTGGAAAGTGCGTTCGAGAAGGTGGCAAAGCCCGCTCTAAACGTTTCCAGCATCCGCTCGAAACGCGGGTAATTATCGCCCTGTTGGATCTTCCGCCAGTTGTGCAGAAACCGGTCCTTTTGTACCTGCAGAAGCTCCGTGCGCGCTTCGTTCACGAAGAACACGCGAGGTGTCTCGGGGGTGATGGAGAATTGCAAACCCATCCCGGGTGGCATGGGATTTGGACCAAACGTCTCAAACACCGGTTGAAGAGGAACTTGCTCTTCCACCAGCGGAAACGCCTTTCGGAAGTGCTGCCAGATGAGGCCGACGTGCGGCGTCGAAAGTCCGGGGATGACGTCAAACTGAACGCCAATCGCCACCTCCGTCAGCGGTGGCGCCCCAAACTCCGGGAGATCTGCTGGCCGTGTGCTGGTCATCTCGGATCTGGACTCAGGGCGTGTATAGCAACGGAACCATATGGTGCTTAAGAAATGCCTTCAAGGCCTTGAAGTTCTTGCATCCTATGCAGATTTCCGACGGCTCCCGGTGCGAATCGTCGCTGCATTTGCCTCAGCAAGGATTTTAAGCGCCACAGGGCCGGCCGTGGCGCATGGCGGCGTGCGCGCGCGTGTGTGTCAAGGCAGCGCCTGGCTGAGCGCAAATTGGTTGGCACGCACGGCCGTGAGGTTGGCGAGCTTGGCCCTCAGGCGGGCCTCATAATCCGCGACATGGCTGCTCGGATCGAACGTCACCCGCGGTTCGCCGCGCGCGGCGCCGAGCAGCGCAAGCGTGCCGTCACTCCGGCGGACGGCCACGATGTAGCTCGGCTTTTGACCGGCAGAGAATTCGGTCTCGGTTCGGCTGTCCGCAATCAGGCCCGCGATGTCCCAATTGCGTTCGCGGCCGGCCAGAGCGACGCCAGCCTCCAGGCTGCGCGGGCCCTCCGAGAATTCCGGACCTGCGCGCTTGGCGACCCATGCCCGGAGGTCATCTGAGATCCAGTCCTTGCTGCCGCCGATCGCCGGAAACGCCGGCGAGTTTTCGGGCGGATACCTCATGAGCATGCCGCCGGCCGCCTGCGACACGCCCCAGGTCGATTGCAGCCGCTTTACCGCGAGCTCGGAGGCCTTATCCGCGTCGAGCCCATCCGCGCGCAGGGCCGCATAGGTCTGCTTGTAATCGTCGCGCAGGACGTTGGCGGCCGTGGCATCCGGCAGATAGCGATAATCGACCTGCTTGCCGGTCGGCGCATAGGCTGCGGTCGCTCCCACCGGCGGGTTACCGCCGAACAACCATGACCCCGAGCCCAGCTTGTAGGCGATATCGGCCGGCTTCAGCTTGTCCGCTTCCTCCAGGGCCGCTTTCCGGGCTTCCTCGCGCACCTTCATCACGGACGGGTCCCGCGGCGCGTTGAGGTTGGCGGCGATCTCCTCAGAATTGAAGCTGTCCTTCAGGCCCTGCCATGCGTGGAGCTTGTCGATTGCCTTCGGTCCGAGCAGCAATTCCGCCCGAGCCGGATCGCTGCGCCACAAGGCATCGGCGATCGAGTTCGCTGCAGTCATCTTCGAGGCGTCGGCGCTCGACTGCATGCCCGTGATGGTGTCCCGGACGTCCTTCTGCTCGAGCAGCTTCAGCATTTCGGGCTGCTTCAGGCCGCTCGCCATGGTGGTGAGCACGGTGGCGCCCTGCGGACCCTGGAGAGCGGTCTGCAGCTGCTTCACGTCCGCCTGGTCGAGCACGGAAAGCTGCGGCGTCTGCCAGTTGAGGGAGGCAAATTGCGCGATCGCGGCGCGATTGGCGAGCGAACCGGCCAGCGCGCCCGGGCTGGAGAAGTCGAGCGGGCCCGGAGCCTTGAACTTGTCGGGGAAATTCTCAACGGTGGTGGCGATCGGATTTTCGTCGAGGCCCTTGGTGATCGCCGCGTTGCGCTTCTGCAGATCGGTCAGGAGCGCTGCGTGGCCGGGTGACAGGTCGCCGGCCTGTCCAGCAGCGTCCAGCCGCACAATCGTATCCTGTTGGGTCGCCAGCGGGCTGCGCGAGGCATCCCGGGCGAGGCCCATCCGGGCAGTGTCGGCCGCGATGGTCTCCAGGAAACCGGCATTTCGGGACGCGCGCCCGGCGTTCACGATGTCGTTCACTAGCTGCGGCGCCGGCCGGGCTCCGGTTTTGCGATAGTCGTCCATGATGGTCGACCATTGCGTCTGCGCGGCCATGTCCAGTGTGCGTTGACGGTTGGCCTCCAGCCAACCGCTGCCGGCGGGTCCCATCGACGTGTCGGTCGGCTTGCCGCTGAACACAGTCCGCGCCAAAGCCTTCCTGGATTCGTAGCCGAGTCCACCGGCGGGGTTTTCCTGGGTCCAGCCCATCGGGCGCTCATAATCGATGAACGCGCCAGCGGCGTCCTCGGGCGTTTTGGCGGCCTGCAGCTTCGCCAGCGTGCGGCCTTCGGTGGTGTGGAGCTCGTGGTCGACGAATTCCAGCTGGGTCTGGAAGTCTGTCGCCGGTTTGCCACGCTCGGCCGCGAAGGCCTGGAGTGCTTTCAGCCGCTCATTGTGGAATTGGGCCAAACCGCCCGAGGTACCGTTGTCGCCCGATGCCGCCGGATCCAGGCCACTCTCGTGCACCAGATTGCCGACGATGCCGGCGGCCTGTTCCTGGGTGTAGCCCTTGCCGACAAAGAAGCTGTACGCCGCGGCTGCAGCGTTGACGCCATGCAGGGCAGCTAGCTGCTTGGTCTGCTCGGCGAGCGGTTGCTGCCCGAACGAGTCGTTGAGCGGCTTGCGTGCGGCCCATGCGTACACGCGCGCGGCACTGCCGGGGTCGCCGGCCGCTCGGAATGCCTTGGCGGTCTGCTCGACGCGATCGCTTTCGATTGGCTGCCCGGTGGCGCTGGACAATTGAAGATCGCTGAACGAGGCGCGGGCCTCGCCGAGGTCCTGCCGGCGGATGGCTTCATTGGCGCGGATTCCCGCGGTCGCTTTGTGATAGAAGGCCTCGCGGTCGGGATCCGACATTTTGTAGGCCGGATTGACCAGGATGTCCTTTGCGGCCTCCATCGCGGCGTCGTAGCCCTGAGCCTTGTAGATCTGATCGTTGTTGTAGACGAACCGGTTTGCCGACGCGGCGCTGTGGAAGGTCTCCCGATCAAGCTGAGCCTGAATTTTCGAATAGCCGAACAGCGGATTCGCGGCGCGCAGCTCGGTGGCCGCGTCATACTGCCGGATCTTCGCTTGAACCGCGGGGTCCTCGAGCGCAGCGCCGCCGCGCATCATCGTCATGACGTCGTCACGGGCGCTCTGCCGGCTTGCGCTGATCGCACTGCCCTGGGTCGCCAATTCGGCGGAAGCGGCCCGGTCGGTGATAGCGTTGTAATGCTGGGTCTGAAGCTGGCCACCCTCGCGCTGGATGGCTTCTCCGATGGGGCCCGTGATTTGGGTGGCGCGCTTCTCCAGGAACGCGTCCGACGCTACCTTAAAAGCAGCGGGATCAGCTGGGTATTGCTGATGCAGTTCGTTGAAATGCTGGGATAGGTCGTTGCTGTGTTGGGCAATCGTGCCGATCCGCACCGCATCCGCATAAGCCTTGCCGGCTTCGCCAAAAATCAGCGGTGCGGTTGCCGGATTTTCCACGGTGGCAGACCCGTCCGCATTCCGGACGATCTTCTGCTTCATCAGGTCATCGGCCGCCTGTTTCTTCGCAAGCTCGGTCGAGACATCCATCAGGTCATCGGCGACCTTGCCATAGGCTGCGGCGCGCATGTTGGCGCCTTGCTCGATGATGCCCGGCGTGATGGCGGACTGTGGCGCGGTCGATGTGATATTGCCGTTCTGGACGGTGGGAAGGTCGACCATCAGTACAGTCCTCCCGTAGTTGTGAGTGACAGTCCCATACCGCCGCTCTGGCTGCTTCCATTGCCCTTTAGAAGCGGCGAGGCGGCACCGAACACGCCCGCTGCGGCCGAGATGTCGCCCGACAGCATCGCATCGGAAGATGCCTGCCGATAGAACGCCGCATCGCTGCGTTCCTGTGCGGTCTGCGCGTTGATGTTGCCGATTGCAATCCCGCGCTGGGTGACACCGATGCTCTCCTGATTGTCCCGGAAGGCCGCACCGGTCGGCGAGTTCGGATCGGAATTCGCCGCCGCGCGCACTGCATCGATATTGCCGAGCGTCTGGTTCAGGCTGCGCGTCATTTGACCGCCGGTCTGGGCCGCTTTCAAGTCGCCGTACTGCGCGGCGGTCGTCAGCCTGTCGGCCTGATACTGATCGGCCGTTGCCACGCCCTGCGCTTTGAGCAACGTGGCATAGGTCGACAGGCCGATGCTGGCGATTGATGAGCCGCCTGCGGCTTGGCCCGAGTTCACGGAACGGCACTCCATCGCTCGGCAGGTGGGAAGGCTTCGGCGATGGCCTTCAGCGTGGCGCCGAGGCTTCCCGGCGGATAGAACGGCGCTCGGGTCCGGATATCGACGACCTTCGTTTCCGAGGGAGCCGATGCGAGGCGGGCCAAAGCCTGCTCGTAGGTTTCAAAGCGTTCGCCCATGGTTGCCTCAGGCCTGGCCAACGAAGCCATCGATGATGATCCTGTTCCGGCCGGATTTGGTCGGATCGGGCGTCTGACCCGCTGTCAGCGTCTCGACGTAGTTCGCGTCGCGATCCATGAACTCGCGGGCGCCGACGCTGCTGATCTGATATTGAACGCAAGCGCTCGGGTTCGAGACATTCCAGATGGTGATCAGGTTCGAGTGCTGCTGAAGGTTGGCCATGCCTGTTACTCCCCCTCGATTTCCCACGAGCCGACAACCCGATGGGCTGCAGCGGAGACATCGCCGGACGCGGCCGTACCGCTGCCGACCTCCTGCTTGACCCGCTCGAGCATCTCGCAGATGAACGCGCGATGCCCGCGGGGGCTGTGGTCGTGAATGTCGAGCTTGTCGATCACCATCGTAAATTTGCCCTTTGGCATCAGACGAGTCCTCCAATGCGCCGCGCCGACGTGGCATCGACCTGCTTGCCGGTCGCGCGGTCGATGAACACAGTGGAGCGCCCGTCGGCGCCGCGGACGGGGATGATGTTGCGGCCCGCCGATGCGTCGTTCTCGGCTTGCATGGCCCTGTAGCGCTCATCGGGGAACAATCGCGCCCACTCGATCGCGGAATATTCGCTTTGCTTTTTCATCGTCAGACCTTTCAGTGCCATTGGCCTTGGGGCATCGGCGGCAATCCGATCGTTCGGACCGCTGCTGCAATATCGAAGGCGGTTCGGCCCGTGTCGCGGCATACCTGCCACGCAGTGTCGATCGCCTTGGTAATTCGATCGTCGCGATACCAGCGCGGATAGCCGAGTTCGTGCATGACCTGCTCGAACGCTTGGCCGCCGATGCTGGTCCCGTCGGGTTCTAAGTCGTCTGACATGGGGGTGTTCACTCCATTAACCTGCGGCGCCGGCGACGACCAAGCGAGGGTTTGGCCGGACGGTTGATCACCGGCGGTTTGCGGATCGGATAGAGGTCGCGGCGCTCGTCGCTGCGCGGGATCGCCAGCGATGTGTCGGGCAGGGTGATCGGCAACGACTCGCGGGCTCCAGGCGGCATGACCTGCTCAGACATTTTCAGCGGTCCAAAATATTTCGGGGCCGGAAGAAATCGGAAGGCAACCGCGTGCGAGCGATACCAGCGGCCCGATCGGCGACCGATTTTTCCCCCGGGTGGGGTCCAAGCGGCCGCGCCGATATCGGATGGGGTAGGGTGGGGGTCTGCATTCGTTTGGTCTCCACCGCGCCCGGTCCGCAAAGCCCAGGGTCCGTGCTCTCAGGCTTGCGGTCCTGATGACTGCAGTTTGCGCCACCGCGCCGGCCGCGCAACGCACTCCGTGGGTTTGCACCGTAGCTTGCGGGTCGGCCGCGAGTTCGTTGAGTGAAGATCGCCAGCATTTGCAGGGGTTTCTTGCATTTCGTGTGGAGGATGGACGTTCCGTCACTCATCGTTCGGCGTCACATCGATCATCTTGCTCGGCAGTGCCGAGGCCTCTTCCCTCGGGCGGATCACGATGACCAGGCCGGGCAGCTGCGGTTCGGAGAGATCAATCGCCCAGCCGGCTCCCGTGCGTCCGCCGCCCCTGCCTCCAGGCCCGTTCGGCTCGGCCAGCTGCTCGAGCGCCTTCGCAGCGCTCACGACGGCCATGCTGTTATCTGATTGGTCGCGGACCTTCGCGAGCGCGGAAATGTTCCTCGCTCTCTCGCTCGTCCTCAACACCTCCAAACCGGCGTTGTAGTACCGCTTCACGTGAACCTTCTTCATCGCCTCACGTAGGCCGTGGTCTGTCATTCCAGCGGCGGCGGCGGCCTCGGCTCTACGTGAGCCCTTGAACAGCATTTCATCCAAGGCGACCTTGAGCTTGCCGCTGACGGTGAGCTTGCCGGATCGGTCTTGAGCCGCGACAGCCTGGCGGGTGGTCGGGGTTTTGTCATCGGTCATGGTGTGATCCTTCGAGAGTGGTTCGACCGAGCGGAGCGACAGCGCAGCCGGTCGGAGCACGGGTGGAATGCGCGCGCGAGGGCGCTTCCATCGCTATAGGGGTGTGGGGGGATGGAACACCGCCGATGGAATACCCGATCGAAGGCGATAGCAGGGGCGATGGAATACCCGATGGCATGGGCGACGGAAGCGATGGAAGACCGATGGCAGTACCGATGGAAGGTCACGACTATGCCCTCTCGATGTGTTTGCGGCGCTTCGAGGCTGGGCCGGTCTCGACGTTCTTGATCTTGCCGGCGGTGAACAGCCGCTCCATCGCGCGTCGGAAAGCCTCGGCCGTCACGCCAATGGCGTCAGGATCGCCAGCGAGCTCGGCCGGCGCGCTGCCGCGGCCGGTGCTGGGCCTCACGGGGCGACCTTGGGCGAGACGCTTGTCGAGCAGCTGCAGGAACAGCTCATCGATCTTGGCGTCCTCGGCGAGGCGCACCAGCGAGCTTGGCCCCTTCTCCAGGGCAAGCCCGCCGTCGCCCCATTGCAGGCGTACAGGCTGCCCTGTGGGGCCGTAGTTCGATTTCTGGGTCTCGAGGATGCGGACGCCGCGCTCAGCCTCAACCTTGTCCTCTGGGACGCGCAGATACAGCGCTGAGCGAACGGCGTTGCGCCAATCCATGTTGCCACCACGGCCGTTGCCATTCGTGAGGCCCGACAAACTCGGATGGTCGAGCAGCAAAACCGCGGGCAGGCTCGGCAAGCGAGCAATCGAGCGCCAGAGGTTCACATAGCTGCGGACCATGACGCGATCGTTCTGGTTGCCGGTGTAGGTCGCGGCCACGTTGTCGACGATGACCAACACCGGCGCGATCTCCACGATCGCGGCCTCGATCGACCGGAACAGCGGGCTCGGCACCATCAACCCGGATCGTGCGGGCGTAGCGAACACCGCGCCCGCCACATCATCGGGAAACCAAAGGTGCAGGCCGACAAGGTCCGCCGGATTGAAGCCGTCCCGGCAGCTATGAAGCCAGATGCGCCGGCGCAATTCTCGCTCGGGCTCCTCGGCACTGAGGATGACCACGGGCCCGGCGGCCAACTCGTGGCCCATCCAGTAGCCGGCGCCGCGCGCGCAACCTTCCGCGAGCTGCATGGCGATATCCGTCTTACCGGCGCCTCCGTCGCCGTGAAGCGTCGTGACGTCACCGCGCGGGATCCTGTGATCCACCAGCCAATTGACGGGCGGCGGCGCCTCGGCGGGCCAATGGGCGGGCGTTATCAGCGTGGTCGGCTCTGGCTCCCGGTCCGGTGCCGGCTTGCCGATCGGCCCGAGCGGGGACGATGGCGGCGCAGCGCGGTGTCCGGGCTGCCGGTCAGGCGGGGCGAGCGCACCCGCCTCCATCAGGTTTTGCACAACATCGTCGGCAAGCTCGTAGCGCCGCCCCAAGCCGTACAGGTGGTCGACTAGGCTCTGCCAATCCTCCGGATTTACATCCGGCTTAGCGAGCCTCATCACCTCGGTACATGCGCGCGTGAATATCAGGGGGACGTTGTTCCTCGGTGCGGCGTCGAGCGTCCGTTCAAAACTCGCCAGCGCCTGTTCCGCGGCATACGGAAGATCGAGGCGTGCCGTCTCTTCGAACGTGTCAACGAAGTCGCTCATTCGCCGGCCTCGCCGTCCAGCAGGCCAAGTTCTTGCGCCTTCGCCAGCGCCTTGTTGATCGCCTTGGCGAGCTCCGGCAATCGCAGGACCAGGATGGAAAGGCCCTTGCGCGTGGGCACGAGCTTCCCGCTCTTCTTGTCCATGACAAAAGTGCGGACAGAAACGATGTTCTTGCCTTCAAAGGTCGCCAGCGAGGTAACGACCGCGTCATGCCGGCGGTTTCGCCAGAACTTGTCGACCTCGAGGGGTTCGTCGAGCGTATGGCGCCGGGTCATCGTGCTTGCTCACGCGACGCGATTTCGGCGCTTCGCTTCTTCCGCGAGGCGACGCTCGATATAGCGATCCATTGAGCGGATCGTGATCCGGCGGGCGCGGCCCTCCGTGTAGGATTCGAGCACGCCACTGTTGATCAGCTCGTAGAGCGTGGCGCGGGAGACCTGCAGGCGCTGGATAGCCTGGTTCGCGGTCGCGACGACCGGCGCCGCGAGGTCGTTCTGCTGGGTAATGGGTTCTGACATCGGGAAACACCTGCTTGGTTGTCGGTGTTCACGAGGATGTCAGGACGTCAGTTCGTCGCAACGCACTCCGGGCGGCGGTCGCTCCCGTCAGGATTTCCGCGCTCGATGGCACTCGCCGCGGCGGACGGGGTCAATCGGTGACCAGCGATGATCACAGATACGCTGTAAAACACGAGTCAGAACAGCTGAACTGGGCAGGCTAGATGAGTGGCCGTCTAGCGCCTGCTTATTGCAGAAGCATACAACTGACCGATTTCAAGAAATGCCGATAAACATTGATCCAAACATGCGTGCTCACCGGGCTGGCATGGCGTTCAAATTGCGGTTCGCATCGGAAGGCAACAACCGTCATCGGACGGCGGGGCGGCTGACGAGTGTAAGGCGCGGACCTCATTCCGCGCCCCAAGTTTCATTTAGATATTCCAATATGAAAATCTCTTTCGTGGTCCGCCCAATTGATAATCTCCCAGCAGTACTGTCGCGTGCCATCGGGTAGGGTGTTTTCGGTGAGGCTTTCGGTCGTCGTCCACAGTTGTTCTTCGTACCAGGCGACCGGCCCACGAGCTTCTGCTTTCGTGCTGTAAACGTAGCAGGCTAGTGCAGAGAATTTTACTTCGCGTGGAATGCGTTGTGTGCAGATGACCGCTTGGCCGCTCTTCTGTACGCGCCGAGCAAGACCGTTGTAGTTCTTTAATGATGGGTCAAGATTGATCGCCATACACGGCGTGACGTCTATAGCCGGCGGGGGCAATAAAAAGCCGTTGGCTTTCCGCCCGAGTTGAATAGTCGCTTCTTGAGCGCTTAGAGAGGTCGTGGCGAGTACCAGTGCCGCAACCAAAATGATCTGCTTCATTTTCAGTCCCCCCATTGGTTTTAGTCAATGTTTAATACAACCATGGATTGGGAGATGGAGACAATGCCGTGAAACCACGGGCTCGGGTGGTCAGGAGGACGCCGGGCTAGGGCCCCGCGTTTCCCGCCCGTAAAGCGATGACATTCGCCCCTGTGATGAACGCGGCCCAATCCCGCATGAGGGCCCGCCGTTTCTCGAGCTTCTGACCGCGTTGGTAGGCCGCGGTCGTCTCGTCCTTGTATTTGTGGGCGAGGGCGGCCTCGCGGACACCATCGGGATAATCCGTGCAGTCTTCGGCCCACGTTGCGTAGGTTGCCCGGAAGCCGTGCACGGTGACGTGGCCGTAGCCGAGCCGCGCCAGCACCGCCAGCATCGCGTTCTCCGAGAACGGCTCGCCGTCATCGCCTGGAAAGATCAGCTGGCCTTGCTCGCCGTTCCGAGCCTCGTCCAAGATAGCGAGGGCGGGCTCTGACAGCGGCACCGAGTGATCCTCCTCCATCTTCATACGCTCGCCGGGGATCTTCCAGACCGATGCCGGCCGGTCGACCTCGGTCCAGGCGCCGGCAACGATCTCGTTTGTCCGGCAGGCGGTGAAGATCAGGAAGCGAAGCATCTTCGCTGCCCGTCCGGAGGCCGTTGAGAGCGCGGCCATGAACGCGGGCATTTCCTCATAGGGCAGGGCCGGATGATGCTGGACGACTCGCTTTGGCCGTTTGGGCAGCGCCTCGCGCAGAACCTTGGTGAGCGCCGCCGGGTTGGGCGCGGGATCATTGATCTCGACGTTCGCGGCGATAATTGTCTCGACCCGGCCGCGCACCCGGTTGGCGGTCTCGCGCTTGGCGATCCAGATCGGAGTAAGCAGCGTCTGGATGTGGCTCGGTCTGATCTCCGCAATCGTCAGATCGCCGATCGTCGGATAGGCGTAAGTCTTCAGCGATGACGGCCACTGATCGCGATGTTTCTCGCTCCAGCGGTCCCACATCTTGTCGATATAGACCTGCGCGCACTCGCTGAAGGTCGGAGCCGGCGGCGCCGCAGCGGCCGCGGCTTCCGCTTGGGCTTCGACCCGGGCGGTCCGCTTCTCCAAGACGATGTCGACGCCTGGGGTGTTGCGATCGCCTTTGACCCGGAGCCGGGCGGCGTCCCGCGCGAGGCGGGCATCCTTTAGCGACACGTTCTCGAATGAGCCGAGCCCGTACCATCGCTCTTTGCCGCCGAACCAGTATCGATACGACCAGCTCCGCGACGTCGGACCAGCGACCACGAAATAGAGGCCGTCACCGTCGGCGTATTTGCCGGGCTTGGTTTCGCGCTCGATCTGTAGGGCTTGAAGCTTTCCAGCCATGTGTTCCTCCGCTCAAACCGTCCTCCGAACCTACGGGCCCTAGCTACGGTCAGCGCGCTGATTATGAGGAACGACGGCGAACGAGAGAATACAGTTTGCCGAGGAGAGCGCTGATATTACTGGGGATTCCGAACAGTGGAGAACAACGGCGAACAATATACTGGCGGAAGGGGTGGGATTCGAACCCACGGTACCCTTGCGGGCACGCCGGTTTTCAAGACCGGTGCCTTAAACCACTCGGCCACCCTTCCATCTCTCGGATGCGAGCGGCATAGCAAAGGGGAAAGAAACGCGAAAGGGGCAAGCTGCAGCCCCGGATTGGCGCCGAGGCGCCTAGCGTTCGGATATTCAGCTAAACGCGAAGGCCAGCAAGCTCGAGCACAGCAGCACAAGGCTGGCTGCGGTCAGGGTCAGAAATCCGTCGGAGACTAAATCGTGACTGCGCATGATGCACCTGCCTGATCCGATGCTCGTCCGAATTGATTAAAGCTTTCCGTACAGTCGCTCCTGGAAAGAGGTGATGCGTCTTTCCGCCTCAATGGGCCCTCAGGCCCGGTATCGATAGCCTTCCACGGCATGAGCCAAAAAGATGGCTACACTCACCAGGCCCATAACCGCTGTAACCGTCTCGATCATCGCAAACGTTCCTTTGCGCCCCACGCCGGGGAGAAGACGATTGCAAGCTTGCACAGTCAAAAAGATTCAATTGTCGGAATCGAGATCACTCCCGACTGATGATTTGTTGCAACAGTGTGTCTGATCGCGGGACAGGCGACGCCACGGGCGGTGGCGTTGCGCGATGAAAAGTCCGTAGATCAACGGAGGGGTGCGCAACGAACCATTCACCACGGGGCGGCTCACCCCATTTCCGCCGTGTTCCGGTTGCGATATCTTCACTATGTGGTGCGGAAGGTGGGCCGCATCGTGACGAATTGGGTGCATCTGCCTCGGAGTAGGCGGGCGTCCGGCAGAGTGGTACTTGGGGCAATGGGGACTAAACGGCCAGATTCGATCGTCCGGACGGCGCGCGGCGCCGTTGCGGTGGCCACGTGCCTCCTCCTTGCCAATTGCGCCTCGTCGAACCAGTTCGCAAGCCGCGTCGATCCTAAATACGGCGTCTCCTCGAGCCCGCGCGTCGTGGCGCTCGGCGACCCCGTGCCGAAGGGCGGCGGCACCTACCGGATCGGCAAGCCCTATGTCGTCGGCGGAGTGACCTACGTGCCGGAAGAGGACGTCAACTACCGCGCCGAAGGCATCGCGTCCTGGTACGGCGACGATTTCCACGGCCGCCTGACCGCCAATGGCGAGGTGTTCGACATGGGGTCGCTCACGGCGGCCCATCCGACCCTGCCGATGCCGAGCTACGCGCGGGTCACCAATCTCAGCAACGGCAAATCGCTCGTCGTGCGGGTCAATGACCGTGGCCCGTATCACGGCAATCGCCTCATAGACGTCTCGAACAAGGCCGCCGAACTGCTTGAATTCAAAGGCAATGGCGTGGCCCGCGTCCGCGTCGAATATGTCGGCCGGGCGCCGCTCGAAGGCTCCGACGACCGCCAGCTGATCGCGACCCTGCGCACCGGCACGCCGGCGCCATCGCCGTCGATGGTACGGGTCGCCTCGGCGCGGCCGTTCGTGCCGGAGGTGTCCTCATCCCCTGGCCGCATCCGCGGCGACGTTCCGGTGCCCGAGGGCAGGCCTTATAGCCTCGGCAATACCTCGGCCGACTACGCCTCGACCACCGCCACGTCCGAAATGTCCGCCTCAAGCCGCTCGCGTGGCCGCGTCCTGAACAATCCGCGGGAAGTGTCCTACGAGAACGATGACCGCTATGCGGCGAGCCCGAGCCCGGCGACGGCCTATGTGCCGATCGATGCGCGCGGCCCGTCGGAGGTCCTGAGCGGGCGCGGTCTCTACTGAATCAAGACTTTCGCCTGATTATTTGAGAAACGCGATCAGCGCTGCGTTGACCTCGTCCGGCCGTTCCTGCTGGATCCAGTGACCGGCGCCGTCGATGATCCGCTTCTGTTTCAGGTTCGGCAGCACCCGTTCCATGTCTGCGACGCGCTTGGCGCCGATCAGCCCTTTGATCACCGAATCGTTCGATCCCGCCATGAACAGCGAAGGCTGGCGGATCTGGGCGTCCTGCCAGGGCGCGGTCAGCTCCCAGTTGCGGTCGAGGTTGCGGTACCAGTTCAGGCCGCCGCGGAAGCCGGACACCGCGTAGCCCGCCGCGAACTCGGCGATGTCGGCCTCGCTCAGCCAGGCCGGCAGCGGTTGGCCGCCCGGCAGATTGCCGAGGAAGCCCTTGGCCTCATCGACGAACATCGAGTTGGGGTCGGATATGCCGCGCCCGAGCACCAGCCGCATGGTGTGGGCGATGTCGCGTTCGAACTCGGCCTCCGCGACGCCGGGTGGCTGAAAATATTGCCAATAGAAATTGGTGATGCCGCTCTCGCGCAGGGTCTGCAGTGGGCGGCCGCGCCCCCGGAATGGCGGCGGCACGCTGAGGCCGGCGACTTTGGTGAAGACATCCGGCCGGAACAGCGCGGCATGCCAGGCCACCGGCGCTCCCCAATCATGGCCGATAATCGCGGCCTGCTTCTCGCCGAGCGCCGCGACCAGCGCGACCATGTCGCCGACGGTATCGAAGATCGTGTAGGCGCCGACCTCAGCCGGCGCGCTGGTCCGGCCGAAGCCGCGCATATCAGGGGCGACGACCCGAAAGCCGGCGTCCGCCAACGCGTCGATCTGGTGCCGCCAGGAGTAGGACAGTTCCGGCCAGCCATGACAGAGCACGACGAGCCGGCCTAGCCCGGCTTCACGGACGAACATGTCGATGCCGTTGGCGGAGATGGTGCGTGAGGAAGGCATCGCGGTTCCGCCTTGTTTGCCGGTTTTGCTGTCGTTCCGACGATATGGACGTTCGGCGCAGGCGGCAATCCAACCGTCCGTGCATAAGCGCAAATACCTCAGTTGTTTGCGATACTTCCACCTGTTAGAACGCAGCCTTTCAGGACATCGCCGATGGCAAGCCAGACCGCAGTTTCCCGCACGTTCGCCGCTCGCGCCGGGCGTTGCTGGCGCGGCGTGGTTGCGGCCGTCGTGGTGCTCGGTATCGGCTGCAGCGGGGTCGTCTACGCCGCCAACAACAGTGTTCAGGGCGCCAAGAAGGAAGAGGGCGGTTTCGACGGCGATGCCCCGACCGCGATCCTGGTCGAGGCCTCCTCAGGCAGCGTGTTGTTCGAGAAGAACGCCGATGAGCTGCGCGCGCCGTCCAGCATGATGAAGCTGATGACAGCAGAGGTGGTGTTCAACGCCATCAAGAAGGGCGACATCAAGCTCACGGACGAGTACCGGATCAGCGAGAACGCCTGGCGGCGGGGCGGAGCGCCGTCCGGTACATCCACGATGTTCGCGGCCATCAACAGCAAGGTCTCGATCGACGACCTCCTGCACGGCGCGATCATCCCGAGCGGCAACGACGCCTGCATCGCGCTCGCCGAAGGCATCGCCGGCAATGAGCACACCTTCGCTACCGATTTCATGACCAAGCGCGCCCGCGAGCTCGGCATGACCAAATCGACCTTCGGCAATTCCAACGGGCTGCCTGACCCCACCAACAAGATGACGGTGCGGGAGCTGGCGACGCTGGCGCGCTACGTCATCCAGACCTATCCGGACATGTACAAACTGTTCGGCGAGAAGGAATTCACCTGGAACAAGATCCGCCAGCAGAACCGCAACCCGCTGCTGAACGCGATGCCCGGCGCCGATGGATTGAAGACCGGCTACACCAAGGAAGGCGGCTACGGCATGGTCGGCTCGGCCGTGCAGAACGACACGCGGCTGATCGTCGTCGTCAATGGTCTCGAAGATTCGGAAGACCGCGCCACCGAAGCCAAGAAGATGCTGGAGTGGGGCTTCCGCAGTTTTGAGACGCGAATCCTGATCGCGGCCAACCAGCCGGTCGGCTATGCCCGGGTGTTCGGGGGCGAGAGCCGTTCGGTCAAGCTCGTCAGCCCCGATCCGATCAAGGTGATGGTGTCCAAGAATGGCAACGACAAGCTGCTGGCGCGCGTGGTCTATAGCGGCCCGGTCAAGGCACCAATCACCGCCGGTCAGAAGATCGGCGTGGTCAGGGTCTGGCGCGGCGCCAATGTCGCGATGGAGACACCGGTGTTTGCAGCGGATGCCGTCGGCACCGGATCGACGATGCGCCGTGCGCTCGACGGCGTCCAGGAGCTCGTCATCGGCATGTTCCGCGCCGGCGCCGAGAAGCTCTGACATGGCGGAAGCAGCAGTCAAACGGCCGAGCTTGCGCGGTCGCTTCATTACCTTCGAAGGCGGCGAAGGGTCCGGTAAATCGACCCAGATCCGAAAGCTGGCCGAACGTCTCGACACAGCCAAGCTGCGCGCCATTGTGACCCGCGAGCCGGGCGGTTCGCCGGGCGCCGAGATCATCCGCCACCTCGTGCTGTCGGGGATGGGCAAGCTGCTCGGGCCTGACGCCGAGACGCTGCTGTTTGCCGCCGCGCGCGACGACCACGTCCGCACCGTGATCCTGCCCGCGCTCGACCAGGGCATCTGGGTGCTGTGCGACCGCTTCTTCGATTCCACGCGCGCCTATCAGGGCCACCTTGGGCAGGTGCTGCCCGGCCTCCTCAACGCCATGCAGCGGGTCACGATCGGTGATCTCAAGCCCGACCTGACCATCATCCTCGACGTGCCGGTCGAAATTGGGCTGCAACGCGCCGCCGCGCGGCGGGGCAACGCTGCGGCCGATCGCTTCGAGGCCGAAGACGTCAAGTTCCACCAGGACCTGCGCGAGGCCTACCGGCAGATCGCGGCCGAAGATCCGCAACGCTGCGTGCTGATCGATGCCACGGCCGACCCCGATACGGTCGCATCGCAGGTCTGGACCGCGCTGCGCGAGCACGTGATGACGCTAAAAACGGCGGCAAATTCCGCATGAGCGCACGCAAGGTCGAACAGGAGATTGCAGTCCGGCATCCGCGCGAGACGTCCGATTTGTTCGGGCATCGCGAGGCGGAGAGCACCTTGCTCGACGCGTATCGTAGCGGCCGCATCCCTCATGCCTGGCTGATCGGCGGCGCGCAGGGCATCGGCAAGGCGACACTGGCCTATCGCATGGCGCGGTTCGTGCTGGCGTTCCGCAATCCTCTTGTCTCCCAGGTGCAGCAGGCGCCGACATTGCGGGTTGATCCGGCCGACCACGTGGCGCGGCAGATCACCGCCGGCGCGCATGGCGGACTGTTGGTGCTGGAGCGCGGCCTCAACGATCGCGGCGTGATGCGGACCGTCATCACGGTTGACGAAACCCGCGAGACGATCTCGTTCTTCGGCTCGACCGCCGCAGTCGAAGGCTGGCGCGTCTGCATCGTCGACACTGTCGACGAACTCAATCCCAATGCCGCGAACGCGCTATTGAAGATACTCGAGGAGCCGCCGCAGCAATCGCTGTTCCTGCTGGTCAGCAACGCGCCGTCGCGGGTGCTGCCGACCATCCTGTCCCGTTGCCGGAAATTGCTGCTGCGGCCGCTGGAGACGGACGACGTCGTACGTAGCGCCGTCACCGCGACCGACATCGCGGCCGACGATCCCGCGCTGATCGAAGCGGCTGCGGCCTCCGAGGGCAGCGTCGGGCGGGCGCTATCGCTACTCGGCGGCGACGCCCTCAAGCTGCAGCAGCGCACAGCCGCGCTGCTGGCAACGCTTCCTCAGGTCGATCCGCGCGAACTGCACGCACTCGGCGAAGCGCTCGGCACCAGCGACCGCGTCGCGCTCGCCGCATTCGTCGACGGCATCGATCGCTGGATCAGCGACAAGATGCGCACCGGCGACGCCAATGCCAACCTGCCGCGCCTTGCACGGCTGGCGGAGGTATGGGAAAAGATCATCCGCGCCGCGCGCGATACCGAAGCCTACAATCTGGAGCGCAAGCCGCTGGTTTTCTCGGTGTTTTCGATGCTTGCGGACGCAACCCGATAGACGCTTCGTCTGACCTCTATCCCGACAATCTTGTTTTGATCTGCAAAGGAATCCGCGGTGGCCGCCAAGAAGAAATCCTCCAAGAAAAAGGCCAAGACGAAGAAGGCTTCGCCGGCGCGCGCGACCAGAAAGACGACTGCCAAAAAACCCGCTGCCAAGACGAGCAAGCGGGTCGTCAAGAAGGCAAAGAAAACGGCCAAGAAGACCGTCAAGAAGTCAGCTGCAAAGAAGGCCGCCAAAAAGGCAGTCGGGAAAGCTCCGAAGAAGGCGGCCAAAGCTTCGCCGAAGAAGCAAGCCGCAAAGGCCGTTGCGCCGGCGCCCGTGAAACCTGCTGCGCCGAAACCTGCGGCAGTTAGAAGGGCCCCGAAGCCGGCCCCGGCTGCGAAGCAATCGAAGCCCGCGGCGGTCGCTCCCAAAGCTGCGCCTGTATCAGCGGATCGCGGCAACATATTCTACATCACGACCGCCATCGCCTATCCGAACGGCCAGCCGCATATCGGCCACGCCTACGAGGCGATCGCGACCGATGCGCTGGCGCGCTTCCAGCGGCTCGACGGCAAGGACGTGTTCTTCCTGACCGGCACCGACGAGCATGGCCAGAAGATGATCCAAACCGCGCAGGGCGAAGGTCTGACGCCGCTCGAGCTCGCCACCCGCAACGCGGCGCGTTTCAAGGAGATGGACGAGCGACTGAACGTCTCGTTCAATCGCTTCATCCGCACCTCGGAAGAGCAGCATCATCGCTCGAGCCAGGCGATCTGGAATCGCATGCAGGACAACGGCGATATCTATATCGACAGCTATGCCGGCTGGTACTCGGTGCGCGACGAGGCCTACTATGCCGAGGACGAGACCGTCGTCGGCGAGGATAATGTCCGCCGCGGCCCGCAGGGCACACCGGTCGAGTGGGTCGAGGAGAAGAGCTACTTCTTCAAGCTGTCGGCCTATCAGGACAGGCTACTGCATCTCTACGAGAGCCAGCCCGACTTCATCGGCCCGGATTCGCGCCGCAACGAGGTGATGAGTTTCGTGAGAGGAGGTCTGAGGGATCTCTCGATCTCGCGCACCACTTTCGACTGGGGCGTCAAAGTTCCGAACGATCCTGAGCACGTGATGTATGTTTGGGTCGACGCGCTGACCAATTACATCACCGGCGTCGGCTACCCGGATGAGAGCGACGCGAACTGGCGCTATTGGCCGGCCGACGTCCACATCATCGGCAAGGACATCATCCGTTTCCACGCCGTGTATTGGCCGGCGTTCCTGATATCGGCGGGCATTCCCGTCCAGAAACGGGTCTACGCACATGGCTTCCTGTTCAACAGGGGCGAGAAGATGTCGAAGTCGGTCGGCAACGTCGTCGACCCCTTCAATCTCGCCGAACAATATGGCGTCGACCAGGTGCGCTATTTCTTCCTGCGCGAGGTGCCGTTCGGCCAGGACGGCAACTACAATCACGAGGCCATCGTCGCGCGCATCAATGCCGACCTTGCCAACGACTTCGGCAATCTGGCGCAACGCTCATTGTCGATGATCGCCAAGCAGCTTGGCGGCGTGTTGCCGGAGCCCGGCGCGTTCAGCGAAAGCGACAAGGCGATCCTGGCGCAGGCCGACGCCATGCTCGAGGCGTCGCGGTCCGCAATGGCCACGCAGCAGATCCATCAATGGCTCAACACGGTCTGGGCCGTGGTCGCTGAAGCCAACCGTTATTTCGCGGGCGAGGCGCCGTGGGCACTGGCGAAGACCGATCCTGCCAGACAGAAGACGGTGCTCTACGTGACGGCCGAGGTCGTGAGGCAGATCGCGATCCTGGCGCAGCCGGTGATGCCGGCGTCCTGCGCCAAATTGCTCGACAGCCTCGGTATCCCCGAGGACTCGCGCAGCTTTGCCGCACTCGCCGAACGCATCAAGCCGGGCACGATCTTGCCGGCGCCCGTCGGCGTGTTCCCGCGTTACGTAGAACCGAAGACCGAGTAGGCGGTTCGGACATCATGCTGGTCGACAGTCATTGCCATCTGGATTTTCCTGAATTCGCCGACGATCTCGACGGGATCGTCGGTCGTGCCGAGGCGGCCGGGATCGGCCGCATCGTCACGATCTCGACGCGGGTGAAGCGGCTCGGCGGCCTGCTCGCGATCGCCGAGCGCTTTCCAAATGTCTACTGCTCGGTCGGAACCCATCCGCATCATGCCGATGAGGAGGACGGTATTCCCGCAAGCGAGCTGATCGAGCTCGCGAGGCATCCGAAGGTCGTCGCGCTCGGCGAGGCGGGGCTCGACTATTTCTACGAACACGGCTCGCCCGAGGCGCAGGAGCGCGGCTTTCGCGCCCATATCGCGGCGGCCCGTGCGACTGGCCTGCCGCTTGTCATCCACACCCGCGAGGCTGACGAGGATTGCGGCCGGATCCTGGAAGACGAGGTGGCGAAGGGCCCGTTCAAGGCCGTCCTGCATTGTTATACGGGCGGGCGCGAGCTTGCGATGAAGGCGATTGCGCTCGGGCTGTCGATCTCGTTCACGGGCATCCTGACCTTCAAGAAGTCGGACACGCTGCGCGCGCTGGCGGCGGAACTGCCGGCCGACCGCATCATGGTCGAGACCGACGCGCCATATCTGGCGCCGGGCAAATTCCGCGGCAAGCGCAACGAACCGTCCTATGTCGTCGAGGTCGCCAAGGTGCTGGCGGAAACGCGCGGCGTCTCGCTGGAGGAGATCTCGCGGCAGACCACCGAAAACTTCTTCCGGCTATTCTCCAAGGTGCCGGCGCCAAAGGTTGCTGCATGACGCTGACACTGACAATTCTGGGCTGCGGCTCCTCGGCCGGTGTGCCAAGGCCGGCGCTGGGCTGGGGCGCCTGCGATCCCAACAACCCGAAAAACCGGCGCCGCCGCTGCTCGATGATGGCCGAACGCACGACGGAGCAGGGCACCACGCGTGTCGTGATCGACACCTCGCCCGATTTGCGCGAACAGTTGATCGATACCCATGTCGAACACATCGATGCGGTGTTCTTGACGCATGAACATGCCGACCAGACCCACGGCATCGACGATCTGCGCTCGGTCGTGCTGCACCAGCGCCGCCGCATCCCGGTCTATTTCAACCAGGCGACCGCCAACGACATCATGGCGCGGTTCTCCTACTGCTTCATCTCGCCTGAGGGCAGCGACTATCCGCCGATCCTTAACCGCCATTCGATCGAGGCCGGCGAGAGCCGGACGATCGACGGGAAGGGCGGCCCGCTCGAGCTCACTGCCTTCCTGGTCCAGCACGGCAACATCCCCGCGCTCGGCTATCGCATTGGCGACGCCGCCTACACGCCCGATCTGCACGACATTCCCGAGGAAAGCTGGCCCGCACTGCAGGGTCTCGATCTCTGGATTGTCGACGCATTGCGCTATGCCCCGCATCCCAGCCATTTCAGCCTCAGCGACGCGCTGTCATGGATCGATCGCTTCAAGCCGAAGCGGGCGGTTCTCACCAACCTGCATTCCGACCTCGATCACGAGGTGTTGCGGCAAAGCTTGCCGGCCGGCGTGATCCCGGCCTATGACGGCATGCGCCTGGCGCTGGAGCGGGCGGACTGAAGCAACCCGTCGTGTCGCGCGGCAGTAGGTCCAATAGGTCACACAGCCGCGGTCGGCATTTGAGCTTGCACTCTGCTTGAGCTTGCCCTCTCCTGCGGGTCGCGAAACAATCCATTTTGAGGGAACTCTATGCTCGTCGATCCCACTGCGCGGATTGAGGACGGGGCGGTGATCGGCGCCGGCACGTCGATTGGTCCTTATTGCGTTATTGGTTCCCGTGTCATTATCGGCGCAAACTGCAAGCTTATCGCGCACGTGCACATCACCGCGGAGACCACCATCGGTGGCGGCTGCACGATCTATCCGTTCGTCTCGCTCGGCACGCCCCCGCAAGCCCTGAGCTATCGCGGCGAACTGACCAAACTTCAGATCGGCCAGCAATGCACAATCCGGGAGCAGGTTACCATGAACGCCGGAACCGTCGCGGGTGGCGGCGTTACCCGAGTCGGCGATCGCGGCTATTTCATGAATTGCAGCCATGTCGGTCATGACTGCGTCGTAGGGAACGACGTCATCTTTGCGACATCAGCGACGCTCGGCGGCCACTGCGAAATCGGCGATTTTGTTTTTATGGGAGGCCTCTCGTCGGCCCATCAATTCGTTCGAATCGGGGCGCAGGCGATGATCGGGGCTGCAAGTTGCGTGCGTGGCGACGTCATCCCGTTTGGCCTCGCAAGCGGCCAGTACGCGGGTCTCGCCGGGCTCAATTTGGTTGGCATGCGACGCCGTGATTTTACCCACGCTCGTCTCGCGGTGGTCAGAGCGTTCTACCAAAAATTATTTCGCGGCCCCGGTGTGTTTGCCGCGCGTCTCCACGAGGTAAGGCAACTGACGGAGGCGGATCCCGCGATTGCGGAAATTCTGGCCTTCATCGACGCGGCAAGGCATCGCTCGCTGTGTCTACCGGCGAACGACGACGATCTGATTGCGCCACGCCGAAACGCTTACGCTGAACTGGGCTGATAGCGCCGCGGGAATTTCTGAATCTTTCGGTCGATGTCTTCGGGAGCGCGCCGGATTTCCCGGCCTCCGTCACCCGCGCGCCTTCCCTCAGTTCGACAAAGGAGCGGGGGGATTCACCCCATTTCGCGGATCGGGCCTTGCTACCACCACCGCTATGGACCGACCGCCCGGCGGGCGGGCGGGCGGTTGCGTAAGATCGCCCGCGGTCTTGCGTTGACCTTTCGCGCAGAGGGTATATCGTTATGATCATAACGAATAGATCAGGGAGGATCAGATGGCGGAAACTGCAGCGGCGCGCGATTACACCGATCGGACGCGATACGACGCGCTGATGGACGTCGTGAAAAACCGACTGACGACGCGGGCATTCGATTCCAGCTACGCGATGCCGTCGGAGCATTACGACCTGATCCTGGAGGCGGCGCGGCACGCCCCATCGGGTGCGAACGCCCAGCCCTGGCACTTCATTGCGGTCACCGATCAGGACCTGAAGAACAAGATCACGGAGTATTTCCGCGAAGAGCAGGTGATGCGCGCCCGGCTCAAGATGAAGTTTCCGACGCCCGACTACCGCGGACTGGCGTCAGCTCCGGGCTTCATCGTCGTCGCCAGCGATTTCCGCTGGGTGAAAGCGTTTCCCGTCCTCAACGACGGGTCCGAGCTCGACAAGATGTACAAGGAGAATGCGGAGCGGATCCTGCTCCAGAGCGTGGCGGCCGCCACAATGTCTGCGCATCTGGCAGCCGCGGCGCTCGGATATAATGTCTGGTGGGTGACCGCGATCGGGCAGGAGAAGGCGCAGCAGGCCATGAAGCCGCTGCTCGGCATTCCCCAGGAGCTGTCGGTGCTCGATATCATGTGTTTCGGCCCGCCCGCGAAGGCGCCGTACAAGCGCTGGAAGAAGAGCCTGGCTGATATCAGCAACTGGAACAGGTTCGATGCTTCGCACTTCATGACCGAAGCCCAGATCGACGAATGGGTTTCGACCACGCGCCACAAGGTGATGTACCGCGATGCCGAGAACGTCGACTAAATCTGCCGCGCCGGCCAGGCGACTGGCCTCGAGCTACCGGCTGGAGGATCAGGTCGGCTTCCTGCTGCGCCGCGCCTATCAACGTGCGTCGTCCAATCTGGTCGAACAGATCGGTTCCTACGACCTGACGGCTCCGCAATATGCGACGCTGGCCCGGCTTTATGAGCGGGGCCCGCTCTCGCAAAACCTGCTTGGCCGGCTCGTCGCGATGGAGCCTGCCAATATCCGCGACGTGGTGCTGCGGCTGAAGAAGCGGCGCCTGGTCGCGACCCGGCGTGATCCGACGGATAAGCGGCTGATCCTGATCGATCTGACCGCTGCGGGCGTTGCGCTGGTCGAGCAATTGATCCCGATCGAAATCGAATGCACTGCCAAGACGCTGGCGCCGCTCAAGGCTGGCCAGAAGGAATTGCTCTATCAGCTGCTCAGCCAGCTTGCAGAGCGCTGAGTGCCTCTCTCACGCCGTGATCGCCTTCGCCGACCCGACCTCGTTACGCAGCAGGAATTTCTGGATCTTGCCGGTGGATGTCTTGGGGATCGCGCCGAACACCACTGACTTCGGCGTCTTGAAGCCCGGCATGTGCTCACGGCAATAGGCGATGAGCTCGGCCTCGGTCGCCTTGGCGCCATCCTTCAGCTCGATGAAGGCGCAGGGCACTTCACCCCATTTCGGGTCGGGTTTGGCGACGACAGCCGCGAACAGCACGGCCGGGTGCTTGTAGAGGATGTCCTCGACCTCGACGGAGGAGACGTTCTCGCCGCCGGAGATGATGATGTCCTTGGAGCGGTCCTTGATGATGACGTAGCCATGCTCATCGAGCACGCCGAGATCGCCGGTGTGGAACCAGCCGCCAGCGAAAGCTTCCTGCGTCGCCTTCTCGTTCTTGAGATAGCCCTTCATCACGATATTGCCGCGGAACATGACCTCGCCGATGGTCTGGCCATCGCGCGGCACCACGCGCATGGTCTCGGGATCGAGCACCGTGACGCCTTCCTGCAGCGGATAGGAGACGCCCTGGCGCCGTTTCAATTGCGCGCGCTGGTCAGCCGACAGTTCGTCCCAGCCGGGCTGCTCGGCGCAGACGGAGGCGGGGCCATAGACCTCAGTTAGGCCGTAGACATGGGTCAATTTGATGCCGATACGCTCGGCGCCTTCGAGCACCGCAACCGGCGGTGCCGCGCCCGCGATCAGCCCGACCACGGACGTTGCCTTTCCGGCGCCGGGAGCGCTCGGGGCATTGATCAGCGTGTTGTAGACGATCGGCGCGCCGCACATGTGGGTGACGCCGTGCTGCGGGATCAATTCGAAGATCTTGGCCGGGTCGACCTTGCGCAGGCAGACATTGATGCCGGCGGTCGCGGCCAGGGTCCATGGAAAGCACCAGCCATTGCAGTGGAACATCGGCAGCGTCCAGAGATAGACCGGATGCTGGCCGAGATTGCCGGCCAGAATGTTGCTCACGGCGTTCAGATACGCACCGCGATGATGCGTCACCACGCCTTTGGGATTGCCCGTCGTGCCCGACGTGTAGCTCAGCGCGATCGCGTCCCATTCGTCGGCCGGCGTCCGTTCGACGAAAGCGGGATCACCTTGCGCGACCGCCGCCTCGTACTCGATCTCGCCGATCCGCTTGCCGCCGGCATACGCTGCGTCGTCGACGTCGATCACGAACGGCTTTGCACCTTTCATCAGGGGCAAAGCTTCCGCGATCACGGCGGAAAATTCGGGGTCGACGAGGAAGATCTTCGCGCCGCCATGGTCGAGCTGGAACGCGATCGACGACGCGTCGAGACGGATGTTGAGCGCGTTCAGCACGGCACCGGCCATCGGGACCGCAAAGTGCAATTCGTTCATCGCCGGGATGTTCGGCAGCATCGCCGCCACCGTGTCGTCGTGGCCAATGCCGCGGCCGGCGAGATAGGACGCAAAGCGCTTGCAGCGCTCGTAGGTCTGCTTCCAGGTGAAGCTGCGGCCTTCATAGACCGTGCTGATATGGTCGGGATAGACGGCGGCCGAGCGCGCCAGGAAGCTCAGGGGCGTCAGCGGCACGTAATTGGCCGGCGTCTTGTCCAGCCCGATTGAGTACTGGTTGTGAGCTGCACTCATGGCTCTATCCCATCCGCAGGGGCACTTAGAGGAAGCCGATCGATATCCAGGGGAAGATGGCGACGATGATCAGGCCGATCAGCAGCGCCAGCATGTAACCCCAGATCGGCCGGATACCCTCGGCCGGATCGACGCGCCCGATGGCGCAGGCGGCATAATAGCCGACGCCGAACGGCGGCGCGAACAATCCGATGCCCATCGCCAGGATGATGATCATGGCATAGTGCACCTCGTGGACGCCGACCTGCCGCGCGATCGGAAACAGCAGCGGCCCGAACAGCACGATCGCCGGAATGCCCTCGAGCACGCTGCCGAGGATCACGAAGGCCAGGATCGAGACCGCAATGAAGCTCGCCGAACCGCCGGGCAGGCCGGTCATCGACGCCGCCAGCGCGCGCGAGAAGCCGGACTGGGTCAGGCCCCAGGCCATTCCGGTTGCGGTACCGATGATGAACAGGATCGCGCCCGACAGGCACGCCGTCTCGATCAGCATCGGCAACAGCCGCCGCCATTTGAACTGGCGATAGATCACGAGCCCGATAACCAGGGCGTAAACGATGCCGATGGTCGACACCTCGGTCGCGGTGGCGATGCCTTCGATCACCGCGTAGCGGATCACGAAAGGCAGCGCCAATGCGGGCAGGGCGACCACCAACGCCTGCCCGATCTCGCCGGCCTTGGCGCGCTGGACGTGGCTGAGGTCCTCGCCACGGTAGCGCCACCACACCAGCCCCGACAGCGTGATCGCCAGCACGACGCCCGGCAGCAGGCCGCCGGTGAACAGCGCCGAGATCGAGACCCCGGTCACCGAGCCGATGGTGATCAGCACCAGGCTCGGCGGAATGGTTTCGGTCTGCGCGCCGGTGGCCGCGAGCAGGGCGACGAGATCGCCCGACTTCGCGCCGCGCTGCTTCATCTCCGGAAACAGCACCGGTGCCACAGCCGCCATGTCGGCGGCCTTCGACCCTGAAATGCCCGAGACCAGATACATCGCGCCGACCAGCACATAGTGCAGGCCGCCGCGGACATGTCCGAGCAGGCTCGCCAGGAACGCGACCATGGCGCGCGCCATCCCGGTCATCTCGATCAGCAGGCCGAGGAACACGAACAGCGGCACCGAGAGCAGGATCAGATGGCTCATGCCCTCGTCCATCCGGCCGACCAGCACCATCAGCGGTGTCCGCGTGGTCAGTGCGAGGTAGCCGAAGATCGCCATGCCGAAAGCGAATCCAATAGGCACGCCGGCGAAGACGCAGAAGGCGACCACGCCGACGAAGAAGATCACCAGGTTGAGATTGCCGAGCGGCCGCAGCAAGGGCTGCGCGAGCCAGAACAGGCCAATCAGGGCCGCGACCGTGACCGCAGCCATCAGCAAGGTCTTGACGTCGCCGGCCCGCGCCAGGCGCAGCAGCGCAAACAGCGCCATCAGGCAGGTGCCGACCGGCAGCGCCGCCGCGCGCCAGGTGTTGGAGATCTGCAGCGCCGGCGTCGTGATGAAGCTTTCCTCATAGGCGTATTCATAGGCCGGCCGCAGGATCAGGATCAGGAACGCCAACGCTGCGCAGGTCGCGACGACATCGAGATAGCCCCAAAGCCTCGGTCCGGCGCTCGCTACCAGCGCCGTCATGCGCATATGCTCGCCGCGCCGGAACGCAACCGCCGAGCCCAGCATCGCGAGCCACAGGAACAGAATCGAGGCCAGTTCGTCGGACCAGATCAGCGGCGAATGCAGCACGTAGCGCGAGATCACACCGGCGAACAGGATCACGACTTCGGTGACGACCAGGATCGCCGCCGGGATTTCCACCAGCATCCCGAGCGCCGCTTCAATGGACCCGAGAACGGAGCGGCGGCGAGGGGGTTTTGACGCCGCCTCGCCGGCCACGGCCGGCGTCACCTCGACCTGAGCCTTCACCTGGGCCATGACAAGGCTCCCGTGACCAACTTACGACAGCTTGCCGACGGACTTCTCAAGCAGCTCCCACGCCTTGTCGCCGTACTTGCCCTTCCACTCGGCGTAGAATCCGGCAGCGCGGAGCTTGTCGCGGAACGGCGCGACCTCGGGCTGATTGAAGACCAGGCCCTTGCCCGAGAGTTCCTGCTTGACGGTCGCATTGAGCTTCTCGGTGTCCTCGCGCTCCTTGACCGCAGCAGCGTTGACGTTCTTGGCGACGATGGTCCTGATATCCTCAGGCAGCGCCTGCCAGGCGCGGCGGTTCATCAGGAACCAGAAGCCGTCCCACATGTGGTTGGTCAGTGAGCAGTACTTCTGGACCTCGTACAGCTTAGCCGCCGAGATCAGCGCCAGCGGGTTCTCCTGGCCTTCGACGATCTTGGTCTGCAGCGCCGAATAGACTTCGCTGAAATTGATCGAGGCCGGCGACGCATCGAACGCCTTGAACATCGAGGTCCACAGCGGCGACACCGGCACGCGGATCTTGAAGCCCTTGAAGTCGTCAGGCCCGGTGATCGGCTTGCTCGACGACGTGGTCTGGCGGAAGCCGTTATCCCAGATCTTGTCCATCACCTCGAGGCCGGACTTGTTGATCTCGCCGCGCACATAGGCGCCGAGGTCGCCATCCATGGCCTTCCAGACCGTGGGGTAATCAGGGAATGCGAAGCCGATGCCGTTGATCGAGGCCGCCGGCACCAGGGTCGCCAGGATCAGGCCGGACAATGTGAAGAACTCGACGCCGCCGGACCGCACCTGGCTCAGCATGTCGGTATCGGAGCCGAGCTGGCTGTTCGGGAACACCTGGAGGTCGAACCGGCCGTTGGTCTCAGTCTTGATCGCCGCCGCCATCTCCCGGGCGCGCGCCACGAACGGATGCGACTCCGGCAGATTGTTGGCGAACTTGTAGCTGAACTCGGCGGTCTGGGCGCGCGCGACCAATGGCGCGCCAACGCCGCCCAGCACGGCCGATGCGGCGGAGGCCTTCAGCAGCGTACGTCGTGAAAAGCTCATTGGTTTCTCCCTCGAGGCTTGTTGTTCTTGTGAGATGCCAATCCTATACGGACCTGATGCCGCGGGGTCACCAGCGATCTCTGTTGATGTCAGCGCTTATTGCAGCGTCCGTACGCCGCGGCAATATGGGCTTTCAGACGAGACGATCGGGCGTGGCGCGACACGCTTTGAGCGCGATGGCCGGCGGCATCTGCCGTAGCAAGTCGGTCGCGCCAAATGACGGCCAAGGTCGAGGACCGTGCGAAGATTTCCCACTAAACATCTGATCTAATTGTAGATATAAATGTTCCATAATATACCTTATGCGAATTATGGATATGGGGTCCAAGGTTCAGCCACGACCGATCCCTCACGGCCAGACCGCATTGAGCAGCTCCGCCAGCCGCGCTCCGCCCTTGGCCAGCTGCTTGCGTTTGATGGCATCGGCGGCCTGCAAATAGTCCGTGTGATTGTCGTACGTGACGATCCACTTCGCCTGCGCCGGCGGCTGTGTCGGCTTGAAGCTCAGGCCTTTGAACGCGTCATGCGCCACCAGCAGCGTGTCGGTGGCCCAGGCCGCCGGCCAGCCCTCCGGCGCACCTTCGCTCGCTCGGACCGACTTCGCGGCATCCATCAGTTCGCCGGTGGCGGCATCGCCGAGATCGGGTGGAATGTCGTCCCATTCATGGTGCAGATTGATGGTCTGGAACGGGACCGCGACGCCGTCCTGGATCGCATTGCCGCCGATCGCGTCGGTGTCCGGATCGACCTTGTGGGCCACGTCGGGATCGACGAGCTTCCCATTGGCATCGAGATAGACTGCGCCGACATGCAGCGGCTGGTGCAGGTCGCCGATCAGGTGCGCCAGTAGCAACAGCGCCTCCTTCTTGTCCTTGATCGAGAACGGGAACGGCGGCGGGATCGGCCTGCCCTGGAGCACCGCGATGGCGGCCGTGATCGTCGCGACCAGATCGTGCGGATTGGTGCCCTGGAAGTTGCGATCGAAATAGCTGCGCTGGAGCGCGATATCGACGAAATGGAAGGTGTTGTGGCAACCGCGCTCAAAGCCGTCGGGCGTATAAGAGCAGGTCGACCAGTTGCGGGCGGCGTAGTCCACCATCCGCGCCCTCTCCCGCGCCGAGTTGAACGGCGTGCAGGGCACCTCGAACTCGAGATGATCGGGATCGACCTCATAGTGAAACCGGCCGTCATCATGGCGGACGACGCTCTTGACGCAGTCCGGCCATGGCGCGGCCTTGCGCAGGTCGATGCCGCGTTCGTCGACCTCGTTGAGGATCTGCTGGACCTGCGCCTTTGCGGCGGGCTTGAGCAACTGGTCCGCGATCGCGCCCACCACGCGATGACCCTGATATCCCCAGGCCGACGCAGCGGTCGGATTGAGGGCGACGACGACAAGCCATCCGAACGCAACAATGGCTCTCAACATGATCGGCCCCTGTGCCATTCAGCTCGCTTTGACGCGGTTGTATCACACCTGAGTAGCAACCATAAGACAATGCGGACCGTAGCTCCCTGGGAACGTCTTCGCTCCCGTCCGTTCATGCGTTTGTGCGTAGCCCCGGGGACCATCCTGAAGTACCATCGAACCTGACTCACAGACCGGAGGGATTTCATGATCAGAATCGTCTCCATCCTTTGTATCGCGGCCGCGATCGCCATCCCGACCACGGCAAGCTTCGGCAAGGGCGGTGGCGGCGGGGGCATGCACCACTCCTCGACAGGCGGAGCATCCGGGACGTCTCCGGGCGCGCCGGGCACCAACGCCGCGGGGACCGCCCTGTCCTCGTCGGGTGTCGGCAGTCAAATGAAGGGCGCGAACCTCGACAACGGCCCGGCGGTCGCCCGCCAGGACGCGGCGGTGGACAAACTGGTGAAGAGCTCGATCTGCCACGGTTGCTGAGCGCCTGATGGCGGAACGTCAGCGCCCTTCTCGATCGTCACATAGTCGGCCAATGAATACCTCCCCTGCTCGCGCTGTCGTGCGCTTGCCTCGACACAACACGGCCTCTTCGCCTATCCTGCCCGCATGAGCGAACATGATCACGACCATCACGACCATCATCACCACGATCACGACCATTCCGATTTGTCGGAGACCGAGCTGCGGGTGCGCGCGCTGGAATCGATCCTGACCGAGAAAGGCTATATCGAGCCGGCAGCGCTGGACGCGATCGTGCAGGCCTATGAGACCAAGATCGGTCCGCATAACGGCGCCCAGGTCGTCGCCAGGGCCTGGAGCGATCCCGCCTTCAAAACAGCGCTGCTCGAAGACGCCACCAAAGCGGTCGGTACGCTCGGCCATGTCAGCCGGGTCGGCGACCATCTCGTCGCGGTCGAGAACACACCTCACCGTCACAACATGGTCGTGTGCACGCTCTGCTCCTGTTACCCTTGGGAAATGCTGGGGCTGCCGCCGGTCTGGTACAAGGCGTCGCCCTATCGCTCGCGTGCGGTCAAGGACCCGCGCGGCGTGCTCGCCGATTTCGGCGTGAGCGTGCCGAAGGAGACTGAAATCCGGGTGTGGGACTCCACCGCGGAGACGCGCTTCCTGGTGCTGCCGATGCGGCCTGAAGGTACCGAAGGCTGGAGCGAACAGCAGCTCGCTGAACTGGTGACGCGCGATTCCATGATCGGCACCGGGTTTCCGCGAAAGCCGGGAGCGCGATCGTGAACGGCGTGCACGACATGGGCGGCATGGACGGGTTCGGCAAGGTCGAGCCCGAACCGAACGAGCCGATGTTCCATCAAGTATGGGAATCACGGGTGCTGGCCATGGTGCGCGCGATGGGCGCCGCCGGCGCCTTCAACATCGACGCCTCGCGATTCTATCGCGAGGCCCTGCCCCCGCATGTCTATCTGTCGAGTTCCTATTACAAGAAATGGCTGCTCGGGCTTGAGGACCTGCTGCTCGACAAGGGCTATCTCGCGAAAGAGGACGTTGCTGCCGGACATGCGGTGAAGCCGGCCAAGCCGCTCGCACCCGGCAAGCTTTCTGTCAGCGACGTCGAACGCACGATGGTCCGCGGCAAGTTCGGCCGCGCAGCACCGGCGCCTGCAAAGTTCAAGGCCGGCGACAGAGTGCGCGCCAGGAACATCCATCCCGCCACCCATACGCGGCTGCCGCGCTACGTGCGCGGCCATGTCGGAATCGTCGAACGCGACCATGGCTGCCACGTCTTTCCGGACACCGCAGCGAACGACGCCGGCGAGAATCCGCAATGGCTCTACACCGTGGTGTTCGATGGGCACGAACTCTGGGGGCCGGATGCCGACCCGACCGTCAAGATCTCGATCGATGCGTTCGAGCCCTATCTGGAGCACGTGTGATGGACACAGAAGCAGCCGGCCACGCCGCAAAGGCGGTGCCGGGCGTTCCGCGCGATGATGAAGGTCCGGTGTTCCGCGCACCCTGGGAAGCCCAGGCGTTTGCGATTGCGCTGTCGCTTCATGAGCGGGGCCTGTTCACCTGGAGCGAATGGGCCGCCGCCCTCGCCGAGCAGATCAAGCGTGCGCAAGCTGCCGGCGATCCCGATACCGGCGAGACCTACTACCAGCACTGGCTGGCCACGCTCGAACACCTCGTCGCTACAAAGGGCGTGACGACGCCGGAGACGCTGCACCGTTACCGCGACGCCTGGGACCACGCCGCCGACCGCACGCCGCACGGCAAGCCGATCGAGCTGACGCCGGCGGATTTCGAGTAGCGGCGCGCTCGCTCCGGGGTGAGATTCCGCTTCGATGATCAATCGGCCGACCCTCGGTGTCGTCGCCCGGCTTGTCCGGGCGATCCAGTATTCCAGAGACGGTCGTGCTCGAGCAGATGGGCCGCGGCGTACTGGGTCGCCCGGTCCATGTGCGCAATTGCGCACAGGCCGGGCGATGACAGCTGCGGGGCTTGCGCCGTCGGGCAAATCAGTGACCCACGCGCCCGGCGTAGAGGGGCCAGAGCCCATCGGTAGACTGCCGAGGCAAGGCTTTGTTAGCTAACTTGCCACACACTCGCTGCCTTTCGTAACCGGGGTCATCGAGCCGTTCCCATGCCTTCCTCCCGCATGTCCTATCTCGACGGCCTTCGTGGCATCGCGGCGCTCAACGTCGCTCTGTCGCATTTCGTCATGGCCTTCGATTTCGCCATCTACACCGGGCGCCCCGAGCACGCGCAGGGGTCCTGGGAAGTCGCGCTTTCGGCCTACCCTTTTCTGTTCATCGCGGCAGGCGGCAATTATGCGGTCTGCATCTTCCTTGCGCTGTCAGGGTTCGTTCTCGCCAAATCGTTCCATACCAGCGATATGTCCGCGGTTGCGCTCGTCGTGAAGCGGACACTCCGGCTCGGACTTCCAGTGCTCGCGGCCAGCCTGTTCGGCTGGTTCGTCCTGGCGTCAGGACTTGCGTTCAATCACGAGGCTGCCGCGATCACGCGCTCGACCTGGCTGTCGGGCCAGTTCACGCAGCAGCCAAGTCTCACTGATGCACTTTTTCAGGCCTGGAACAGCCTGTTGGGCATCCCGACGCGCGCGAACTCTTATAATTCTGTTCTCTGGACAATGCCGGTCGAATTTCTCGGCTCGCTTCTGCTGATCGGGATTTTCGCCACGCGCCTGCCGGCCAACCGGCCGCGGTGGGCTGCAATCATCATGCTTGCGCTGGGCATCATGCTCGCGCGCAGCTACATCTCGGTGGTCCTGTTCGGCGCGGCGCTGTATCTTCTGGACGCTCCGCGTTTCACCGCACGCCTGCGCTGGCGCCCGGCCATTTTGATATTGGTTCTCACGCTGGGCACAGTCCCGCTCAGCATTGAGCGCTGGCCGATCTGGGATGCGCTGCTCGCGATCACGGCGCTTGTTCCGTTCCCTCCGATTATCGCCCCCGGCTTGACGGTTCAGGCCGACGCGTCGATCTGGCACGCAATCTCAGCGGTGATGCTGGTGGCGTTAATCACCGGCTGGCCGGCGGCACAGCGACTGCTCGCGAGGCCGACCGGCCAATACCTCGGCCGCATCTCGTTTCCGCTCTATCTAGCACACATCCCGGTGCTGCTCTCGGTTGCGTGCTCCGTCTTCCTGGCCGCTCAAGCCGCCGGGCTTTCTTATGGCACGTCCGTTCTGATCAGTTTTGTCGCTTACGTGCCTTCGTTTCTGGTTGCCGCCATGGCCATGGAGAAGGCCGTGGACGCGCCGTCAATTCGGCTGGCGGCAGGGGCCGCGAACGCCCTCTCCGAGCCTGCGGCCGGACCGGCAGTACCTACGGCCTAAAAGCCTCACAGCCCTGCTGCATACTCCCGCCAGCCCTTCGCCCGCAGCGCGCAGGCCGGGCATTCGCCGCAGCCGGAACCCCAATCGTGCTGCGCGCCGCGGTCGCCGAGATAACAGGTGTGGGAGTGCTCGCGGATCAGGTCGACCAGCCCTGCCCCGCCGAGTTCGTCGGCCAGCCGCCATGTCGCAGCCTTGTCGAGCCACATCAGCGGTGTGTGCAGCTCAAAGTTTTTGGCCATGCCGAGATTGAGCGCCGACTGCAGCGCCTTGATGGTTTCATCCCGGCAATCGGGATAGCCGGAATAGTCGGTCTCGCACATCCCGCCGATGATGTGGCGGATGCCGCGGCGATAGGCTAGCGCTGCCGCGAAGGTGAGAAATACGAGATTGCGGCCGGGCACGAAGGTGTTCGGCAACCCGTCAGCGCCCATTTCGATCGCGACGTCGCGAGTCAACGCGGTGTCGGAGACCTCCGCCAAGGTCGGGATCGCGAGCGTATGGCTGTCGCCGAGTTTCGCAGCCCAGTCCGGCCGCAGCGATGTGAGGCCGGACAACAGGCGGTCGCGGCAGTCGAGCTCGATCGCGTGGCGCTGGCCATAGGCAAAGCCCAGCATCTCGACGCGGGCAAAGCGCTGCAGCGCCCAGGCGAGGCAGGTGGTGGAATCCTGGCCGCCGGAAAACAGCACCAGCGCGGTCTCGGAGTTGATCTGATCGTCCATGAGAGGCGATTTAGCACCCCGGATGCGATTTGGCATCCTCTGACGCCGCGGCCAATCGGTGGACAGCGTCTCGATTCCGGCGCGTTTCGCTGGGATCGACGGGGCCGATTTGGCATAACAGCCGCGCCTCTCACGCGCCGGTGCCCGATGACCCCTTCCCGCGACATTTCACGCCTGATCGAAATCATGGCTGCGCTGCGCACGCCGGTGACCGGTTGCCCCTGGGACCTCGAGCAGGATTTCGCGACCATCGCGCCCTACACGATCGAGGAGGCCTATGAGGTCGCGGACGCGATCACGCGCGGCGATTTCGAGGATCTGCGCGACGAGCTCGGCGATCTCCTGCTGCAGGTGGTCTATCACGCCCGCATGGCGGAGGAGCAGAAGGCCTTTGCGTTCGGCGACGTCGTCGAGGCTGTTACAACCAAGATGATCCGCCGTCATCCGCACGTCTTCGCCGACAAGGACGGCAACATCCAGCCCGCCGGCGTCAAGAGCGCCTGGGAGCGCATCAAGGCCGAAGAAAAAGCCGAACGCGCCGCGCGACGACCGCCGGAGGACACCGCACACACCTCCCTGCTCGCAAGCGTCAAGGCCGGCCTTCCGCCGCTGGCGCGCGCGATGGAGCTGCAGCGCAAGGCCTCCACCGTCGGCTTCGACTGGAACGACCCGCGCGCGGTGCTGGCCAAAATCCGCGAGGAGGCCGACGAGATCGAATCCGCGCTCGACCGCAATGACAGGCAGGAGATTGCGGAAGAGACCGGCGACCTGATGTTCGCGCTGGTCAACCTCGCCCGCCACGTCGGCGCGGACCCCGAGACGGCGCTGCGTGGAACGAATGCGAAGTTCGAGCGGCGGTTTGCGTATATCGAAAGGACCCTTGCCGCGAAGGGCCGCTCGCTGCAGGACGCCACATTGCAGGAGATGGACGCGCTCTGGAACGAGGCGAAATCCGCTGTCGTCCCTGCGAAAGCAGGGACCCATACCGCGTGATCTATCGGTTCGCTGAAGCTGCCAGTACCGCGCACTTCAGCATCGCGCGCCGCTGAGCTGCGGAACTGCGACTGCGCTCAACAATAAGAGGCGGTGGTTATGGGTCCCTGCTTTCGCAGGGACGACAGCGGGTTCGTGGCTGCAGATGCGTAGCCTACTCACAGATCGTCACAACAGCGTGCCGCGCAGGATCACCGCCGCGACGCCGAAATAGATCACGAGGCCGGTGACGTCGACCAGCGTCGCCACGAACGGCGCGGATGCGCTCGCGGGGTCGAAGCCGATCCGCTTCAGGATGAACGGCAGCATCGATCCCGAGAGCGATCCGAAGGTCACGATGCCGACCAGCGCAGATCCGACCGTTGCGGCCACCAGGCCCCAATGCGGACCGTAGTCGAAGATGCCGAGCGTCTGCCAGAGCGTGATCCTGACCATGCCGATGACGCCGAGGATGGCGCCGAGCGCCAGGCCTGTCGGCAGTTCGCGCAAGGCGACCCGCCACCAGTCGCGCAGCCGCAACTCATGCAGGGCCAGCGCCCGGATCAGCAGCGAGGTGGCCTGCGAGCCGGAATTGCCGCCCGAGCTCATGATCAGCGGAATAAACAGGGTCAGGACGATCGCCTTCTCCAGCTCGCTCTGGAAGGTCTGCATGGCGCTTGCGGTCAGCATTTCCGAGAGGAACAGCGCGCACAGCCAGCCGCCGCGCTTCTTGATCATCTCGAGGAAACTGATCCGCAGATAAGGCTCGTCGAGCGCTTCCATACCGCCGAATTTCTGGGCGTCCTCGGTCGATTCCTCGACGATGGTGTCGATCACGTCGTCGACCGTGACAATGCCGAGGATATGGCCGGGGCCATCGACGACCGCGACCGCCAGCAGGTCGTATCGGGAGATCAGCCGCGCCGCTTCCATGCGGTCGGCCTCGGGCGAGATCATCAGCGGCTTGCGCGCCGGCGCCGCGGTCAGCACGCTGGCATGCGGATCGCCCGAAATCAGCCGGCGCAACGGCACCGCCTGGATCAGCGTCTTCTTGACCGGATCGGTCACGAAGATCGAGTAGACGGTCTCGCGGGTGCGCTCGACCATACGGATGTGATGCAGGACCTCGGCGATGGTCCAGCTCGACGGCACGCTGACAAACTCGGTGGTCATGATGCTGCCGGCGCTGCGTTCCGGATAGGCCAGCAGCGTCGAGATGGTGGCCCTGGTGTCCGGATTGAGGCGGTTGAGCAGCGTGGTCCGGAGCGGCTCGATCAGCTCCTTGAAGATGTCGGCGGCGCGGTCGTCGGAGACGCCGGACAGCAGCGCAACCGCGGTCTCGGTGGGCAGCTCAGCAATGATCTCGCAGGTGTTGTCGAGCCCGGGCAAATCCAGGACCTCGATCGCCCGCTCGGCCGGCAGCGCCCGCAGCATCGAGGCTGCGACCGCCGGCTCCTGCGCATTGAGGGCCTCGACGATATCGGGAGCCCGCTCATGGGCGAGATCCCCGTTCGGGCCCGCGTGCGTCCCGCTGGTTACGACTTCGCCCGAATTCTGCATCGATCGCCCTCGCCTTTGCACCCAGCAGCGCAATGAACCAAGGCGACGGGAAATTCAAACAGAAAGTGCGGCGGCGGGTCGCAGGCCGGCCGTGTCATGGAAGCGTCGTATTCCAGCAATTGGAGTCCGGCTGAACCTGACAAGCCAGAACTATGCGACACGCGGCACGGCGGCAAACCGTGACATCACGATGTCCCGCTTGGTCTCGTCGACGCGCACAGTCATGTCGAAGCGCTCGCCGTGCAGCTCCTTGGTGAGCACCTCGGCATTGCGGTGCAGCCAGCTGATGCCGGCGCCGTCGGAGGCGTCGATCGAGAGATTCAGCGTCGTGCACGTGGCTGCGAGCCGGTCTTCGATCGCGGCGAGCAGTTCCTCGATCCCCTCGCCCGAGGCCGCCGAGACCAGGAAGCAAGGCCGCTCCGGCGGGCGCCGGGCCGCGATGTTTCGCAAATTGTCGCGCTCCTCGGGATCGAAGCGGTCGATCTTGTTCCAGACCTCGATGACGCGCTGGCCGCCGTCGGCTTCGGGATCGATGCCGAGCTGGTGCAGCACCGCCTCGACGTCGCGCTCCTGGGCCTCGGCATCCTCATGCGAGATGTCGCGGACATGCAGGATGATGTGCGCCTCCAGCACCTCCTCCAGCGTGGCGCGGAACGCAGCCACGAGCTGGGTCGGCAAATTGGAGATGAAGCCGACGGTGTCTGACAGCATCGCCTTGCCGCCATGCGGCAGGTTGAGCGAGCGCAAGGTCGGATCGAGCGTCGCAAACAGCATGTCGGCGGCCTGCACGTCCGCGCGCGTCAGGCGGTTGAACAGGGTCGACTTGCCGGCATTGGTGTAGCCGACCAGCGCCACCACGCGGTACGGCACGCGCTGGCGTCCGGCGCGATGCAGCCGCCGTGTCGCCTGCACCTTCTTCAATTCGTTCTCGAGCCGCGTGATGCGGTCGCCGATCAGCCGGCGGTCGGCCTCGATCTGGGTTTCGCCGGGACCGCCCATGAAGCCGAAGCCGCCGCGCTGGCGCTCGAGATGGGTCCAGGACCGCACCAGGCGGCTGCGCTGGTAATTGAGATGCGCGAGCTCGACCTGCAGCGCGCCTTCCTTGGTCTTGGCGCGGCGGCCGAAGATTTCCAGGATCAGGCCGGTGCGATCGAGCACTTTGGTGCTCCAGGCCTTCTCGAGGTTGCGCTGCTGGATCGGCGATAGCGCGCAATCCATCACCACGAGCTCGATATCGTTGCCGGCGATCAGGCCGTTGATCTCCTCGACCTTGCCCTTGCCGAGAAAGGTGGCCGGGCGGAGCTGGCTGATCGCCGCGATGACCTGCTCCACCACGGTGAGGTCGATGGCACGCGCGAGGCCTGCGGCTTCGTCTATCCGCGCCTCGTAGTCGCGGATAGACGAATCCGTTTGCGCATCGCCGTCGCCGCGGCGCGTGCGCAGATAGGGGCCGATGACGATCACCCGCCCGCTGCTACTGTCCCCCGCCGCCCCGGTCCTGGACTTGGGCCGGTCGGCGCCCCCTTCACGGTTGAAGGGTTCCAATCAGTTCACTCTCAAGCCGGTGCATCCTCACCGCCTTCGAACAACTGGATCGGAGCGCCAGGCATGATGGTCGAGATCGCGTGCTTGTAGACCAGCTGCGAATGACCGTCGCGCCTCAGCAGCAAGCAGAAATTGTCGAACCAGGTGACAATGCCCTGCAGCTTCACTCCGTTGACCAGAAAGATCGTCAGCGGTGTTTTGGTTTTACGAACGTGGTTCAGGAAGGTGTCTTGTAGATTTTGTGCGCGGTCTGCCGCCATTGTTTTTGTCCCGCAAGCTTGTGCTTCTTTTTTATTGAACCGGATGTGGCTCTCTGATGGAGCCTCCCCCGGCTGCCCGCCTGCCCTGAGATCCCCCTCTGGCAGGCATAGCGGTACGATTAGAGGCCACGCGCGCTTTTTAGGCAAGCCGGTTCGCGCGTCAGTCCGTAGGAACACGGTGGCAATTCTAAGAAAGTCCGGGGAAATAGACGAATATTCTTGAGTTGGGGGATAAGTGGCCACCCGCCGGCACGCCTCGGAATCGCGTGCTACGGCGCGGACGTTTGTGCTTGCCCAGACAGTGATGACCCCTCCCTAGGGGATCAGCAGCAGGGTGCCGGTGGTTTTTCCGGATTCAAGATCGCTTTGGGCTTGGGCGACTTCCGTCAGGGCATATTCGGTGCGGGCATTTGGAATGATGCCTTGACGGATCGCGGCGATAACGGCCTGCGTGGCGCATCGATAGGTTTGCTGTTCCGCCGCATAGGCCATGACGCTGGCACGCGCGAGCGACAGCGAACGAATTGGTCCGAGTTCTTCGACGGAAACTGGCGGGATCGGCCCGGCTGCTTGTCCGATCGACGCGACCACCCCAAACCGCCTGACACAGCCGAGAGACTTGCGCAGCATGTCGCCGCCGATGCCGTCGATCGCAAAATCGACCCCCTTGGCATTTGTCACCCGGCCGACCTCCGACGCGAGGTCCGCGTTGCGACCGACAATGACGTGATCTGCGCCATTCGCCCGCGCAATCTCTGCCTTTTCCGATGATCCGGCTGTCCCGATGACAACGCCGCCAAGGTGTTTCGCCCATCGGGTCAGCGTGGTGCCCAAGCCGCCCGCAGCGGCATGAATGAGCAAGGTCGTCCCGCTTCCAACCGGATAAATGCGGGTCAGAAGCATGTGTGCGGTCAGCCCGCGCAAGAACGAGCCGGCAGCCATTTTCGTGCTGATGTCGTCCGGCAATTTGACCGCGCGCCAGGATGGCAGAAGACGTGTCGCCGCATAGGCGCCGGCGACGCCGGCATAGGCAATGCGATCGCCTATCCTGATATTATCGACATCGGCACCGACGGCTTCAACGACACCAGCACCTTCCACGCCCAGAACCGCAGGAAGCGGCAAGGGATAGAGGCCGATCCGTTGGTAGATGTCGATGAAGTTTACGCCGACACCTTCGTGGCGGATGCGGAGTTCGTTCGGACCAGGCTGCAGAGGTGCGCAGTCCGTAATCCTGAGTTTATCGATACCGCCCGCGGCGGTCAGTTCTACCTTCTTGTCCATGCCTCATCTCCGTTTAGCAACGGAGTACTGGCATCTGGCGGTCCGATAGAAAATCACCTATATTTTGACATCAACCGTGAATAATTTAACCGATGAACTGGGACGATCTCCGCTACTTCTCCGCCCTGGCGTCGACAGGCTCTCTGTCCGCTGCGGCACGGATGCTCGATGTCGAGCACGCAACCGTCGCCCGCCGCATCGCATCGCTGGAAGACGACCTCGGCATTCCGCTCGTCGACCGGCGCGGCCGGCGCTGGACCCTGACGGCCGACGGCGAGCGCGTCGCCACTATCGCGGACAAGATGGAGGCCGATACCCGGGCCGTCCGAAGACTCGTTGATGGTGTGCGCTCTGAATTATCCGGAATCATAACCATCAGTGCGCCGCCAGCCCTTGCCGTCGAGATTCTGACCGCACCACTGGTCGATCTGCAAAATCGTCACCCACGACTGACGATCAGAATCATTGGCGAAGCGCGCACCGCTTCTCTTGAGCGAGGTGAGGCAGATATCGCCATCCGCCTGAGCCGCCCGGAAGACGGAGATCTCACGATCACCAAGCTGGGCGAGATGAATTTTCGGCTTTACGCGAACCCCGAATACCTCACCGCGACCGGGCAAGAGAATTGGCGTTTCATAGGCTATGACGGGCCACCGACTCGCGCCCCACAGCAGGCGGCAATCGAGGATTTTGCAAAAGGGCGATCCTTTTCATTCTATGCCAGCAGCCTCGAAATACAGCAGGCAGCAGCACGGGCCGGTGCCGGTATCGCCGCGTTACCAGACTTCATGGCAACGTCAGATCCGAAGCTGGTCCCGGTTCTCCCGAACGCACAGCTGGTTTCCCGAGACGTATGGCTCGTCGTGCACACCGATTTGAAGCGCACGGCCCCCGTGAGAGTCATCTCACAAATGCTGCGCGAGGTGTTCGCGCGAACGCGCATCGATGCCGATGGCGACCTTTAGCCCCTCTTCGACGCAACTCACCTTCGGGGGTCAACCGACCCCCAGCGCCTTCAGCTTGCGATGCAGCGCCGAGCGCTCCATGCCGACGAACTCCGCGGTGCGCGAGATGTTGCCGGAGAACCGGCTGATCTGGGCGATCAGGTAATCACGCTCGAACACCTCGCGCGCCTCGCGCAACGGCAGGCCCATGATGTGCTCGCCATTGTTGGAGGTCGGCATCGCCGGCACCATCGAGCCGACGTCCTGCGGCAGCATGTCGGCGGTGATGATCGCCTCCGGTCCGCCGCCGGCCAGGATCATGACGCGCTCGACATTGTTGCGGAGCTGACGAACGTTGCCGGGCCAGACATGCGATTGCAGCACGGCCATCGCGTCTTGCCCGATCTGCCGTTTCGGCAGGCCGGTCGTGGCCGAGATCTGGTCCATGAAGTAGTCGATCAGTTCGGGGATGTCCTCGCGCCGCTCCGACAGCGGCGGCACCCGGATCGGGACCACCGAAAGACGGTGGTAGAGGTCTTCGCGGAAATGGCCGGCCGCGATCTCCTCCTCGAGATTGCGCGCGGTCGACGAGATGATGCGGACATCGACATGCACCTTGGCGGTGCCGCCCTGGCGCTGGAAGGTCTGGTCGACCAGCACGCGCAGGATCTTGTTCTGGGTCTCGCGCGGCATGTCGGCGATCTCGTCGATGAACAGCGTGCCGCCATGGGCTTCCTCGAGCGCCCCCGGCTTGCGCTGCTGCTCGCCGTTCGATCCTTCGATGCCGAACAGCTCGACCTCCATCCTCTCCGGCGTGATCGCGGCGGCGTTGATGACCACGAACGGCCCTTCGGAGCGGCCCGAGGCATGGTGGAGGGTACGCGCGGCGAGCTCCTTGCCGGAGCCCGACGGTCCGACGATCAGGATGCGGCTGTTGGCCTTGGCGGCGCGGTCGATGGTCTGGCGAAGCTGGTTCATGCAGGCCGAACGACCGGTAAGAACGCTTGCCGATGGAGCGAGTTGCTTGAGTTCCTTCACCTCCCGCTTGAGCCGTGAGGTCTCCAGCGCCCGGTTCGCGACCAGGATCAGCCGGTCCGACTTGAAGGGCTTTTCGATGAAGTCATAGGCGCCGCGCTTGATCGCGGCGACCGCGGTTTCAATGTTGCCGTGCCCGGAGATCATCACCACAGGCAGATCGGCATGGTCCTTCTTGATCTGCTCGAGCAGCTGCAAGCCGTCGAGCTTGGAGCCTTGCAGCCAGATGTCGAGGAAGACCAGCTGCGGGCGGCGGTTGGCGATCTCGGCCAGCGCGGAATCGCTGTCGCGCGCGGTGCGGGTGCCAAAACCCTCATCGTCCAGGATCCCCGCAACGAGGTCGCGAATGTCAGCCTCGTCGTCGACAATCAGAATGTCACTTGCCATGGGGTTACGCCTGCCTTGTCAATCGCCCGTTGCGGCTTTGATTCTTGGTTCATTGTTGGTCGCTTGTGCCGGGTCGCCGGTCGGCTCCCCCGGCGGATTATTTTCAGCACCCGGTTCGGTCGCGTCCGGTCCGAGCCCGTTGTCGCCAAGCTTGTTGTCACCGGGCTTGTTGTCACCAGGTTTGGCCGCCTCCCCGGTCACGGCAAAGCGCAGCCGCATCCAGGCGCCGCGCTGGCCTTCGCGGAAGTCGGATGCATCCTTGAGTTCGATGCGGCCGCCATGGTCTTCCAGGACGCGGCCGACGATCGCGAGCCCGAGTCCGGTGCCCTTGGCCCGCGTCGTGACATAGGGCTCGAGCAGGCGCGCGCGGGCGACCTTGGGTAGCCCAATGCCGTTGTCGACGACGTCGATGACGATGTCGTCGTTCTCCTGCTGGGCAACGACGTCGATCCGGCCCTTGCCGAGCTCGTCGGCTGGAACCTGCTCGATCGCTTCCGTCGCGTTCTTGATGATGTTGGTCAGCGCCTGCGAGATCAGCCTGCGGTCGAACTGCGCGCGCAGCGGGTCCTGCTTGATGTCGGCTTCGATGTCGAGATCGGGATGGCCGACCTTCATCAGGAACACCGCCTGCTTCACCACGTCGGCGACGTCCTCGCCTTCCATCACCGGCTTGGGCATCCGTGCAAAGCGCGAGAATTCGTCGACCATCCGCCTGATGTCGTCGACCTGACGCACGATGGTGTCGGTGCACTGCTCGAAGATCGACTTGTCCTTTGCGTCGGTGATGGTCTTGCCGAACTTGCGGCGGATGCGCTCGGCGGAGAGCTGGATCGGGGTCAGCGGATTCTTGATCTCGTGGGCGATACGGCGGGCGACGTCACCCCAGGCCGAGGTGCGCTGCGCCGACACCAGATCGGTGATGTCATCGAGCGTGATGATGTAGCTGTCGCGCGCCGGGTTGGTCTGCTCGGCCGAGATCCGCACCGACAGGTTCCGCTCATGGCCGTCGCGGTTGATGGTGATCTGGCCCTGCACCAGCCGCTGGGTGCCGTCGCGCGCGGTCTTCATCATCTCGTCGAGCTCGGGCAGCACGTCCGACAGCGGGTGGTCCAGCGTCTCGGATTCGGCGTGCCCGATCAGCTTCTCGGCCGAGCGGTTGAGGATGCCGACGCTGCCGGACGCATCGACGCCGATAATGCCGGCGCTCGCCGACGACAACACCGCTTCGATGAAACGGCGGCGGCTGTCGATCAGGTCGCTGGCGTTGACGAGCTCGTCGCGCTGGGTGCGCAGCTCCTGCGTCATGTTGTTGAAGGTCTGTCCGAGCTGGGCGAGGTCGCCCTCGGATTTGTCCACGGGGACCTGCACATGCAGGTCGCCGGTCGAGACCTGGTTGGCCGCACTCATGATATTGCGGATCGGCTCGACCAGCCGGTTGGCGAAATTGAGACCGATCAGCACCGAGGCCATCAGGATGGTCAGCGCGATCACCGCGAACATCAGCGCGAACGTGACCTGGATGCCGAGCCGGCGCGATTCCGTCAGGGCATATTCGGCGACACTCGCCTGGGTCTGTTTCAGCTGGCCGATGACGCGCGGATCGAGGACGCGCGCGACATAGAGAAAGGTGTCGGTAAAACCCCGCAGCCGAACCACCGCCGCGACATAATTCTCTTCCGGGAAGACCGATATTTCGGGTTTGTTTTCGGCGACGTTGTCGAGCAATTCCTTCGGCGGAGTCACGAAGTACTGCGTCATTCCGTTGTCGGCGTTCTGCAGAATGTTGCTGTCCTTGTCGAGCAGCATCGCTCCGGTCAGGTTGCGGGCCGCAGCACCCGCCGTCAGCAATTCCTGAAATGTCCGCCGATCCTGGTCGTAGATCACCCGCGCATTGGAGAGGTCGTTGGCCACCGAGAGGATGTCGCCATTGATCAGCTGCGCGTGCTCGTAGGTATAGGCGCGGGCGACGCTCAGCGAATTCTGGATCGCTTCCCGCGTCGGCCCCGAAAACAGCCGGTCGAGGCCACGGTCGAGGGTCACATTGGCGATGATGGCGACCAGCACCGCCGGCAGCACCGCGACGACGGAGAACAAGCTGACGATCTGCACATGCAGCCGGGCTGCGGCCCTGCCCCGCCGCCGGGCCTGGAACACTTTCCAGACCTCGGGGATGATGATCCCGACCAGGAGCAGGATGATGGCTGCGTTGATCAGCAGCAGCGAGTAGACGACGTGCTTTGTCGGCTCGACCGGGGTCAGGCCGCTCAGCACCACGAAGGTGAGGAATGCCGACAGCAGCGCCGTGACCGCCGCAAACGGCGCCAGCCACCTCCGCAGGGGAAAGCCCCGCGGCGCGGCCGGCGACGTGTCTAACGTTGAAACCGTGGTCTCTGCGCTGGTCATTCCGGCGATGAATCTGAGAGCTTTCGTCCCGCTGGATTAGCGGACTGATGCAATCATATCACAATGTTGCCGAATTGCGACATTTCCACGGCGCAAGGACAATGTTCCCAGCACCATTTGCGGCGGTAACCGTGTCCGGCGACCTATCCCCCGCTCCGGTAGACCTGAATATCCAGGTCGCGGATCTTCTTGCGCAGCGTGTTGCGGTTCAGGCCGAGCAGATCGGCGGCCCGGATCTGGTTGCCGCGGGTGGCCGCCAGCGCTGCGGTCAAGAGCGGGACCTCGATCTCCTTGAGGATGCGGTGATAGAGGCCCGGCGGCGGCACGCCGTTCGGGAAGCCGGAGAAGTGCGAGGACAGATAGGCCTCGACCGCGCCGCCCAGATTGTCGACGCCGACCGTGGCGTTGCCGCCGGAGGCGACCGCGGGCGGCGCCAATTCGCCGTCGATCACCGAGGCAGTGATGACGTCTTGTGGATAGAGTGCGGCCAGACGGCGCGCGAGGTTTTCCAGCTCGCGGACGTTGCCCGGCCAGCGATGCTGCTTGAGCCGCTCCAGCGCCTGGGTGTCGAGCTTCTTCGGCGGCAGGCCATCCTTCTCGGCGAGCGAAAAGAAGTGCCTGATCAGATCGGGCAGATCCTCGATGCGCTCGCGCAACGGCGGCAAGCGCAGCGGCACCACGTTGAGGCGGAAGAACAGGTCCTCGCGGAACAGGCCCTGCTGGATCAGGATCCGCAAATCCTTGTTGGAGGCCGCGACGATACGGACGTCGGTCTTGATCGGGGTGCGGCCGCCGACCGTGGTGTATTCGCCCTGCTGCAGCACGCGCAGCAGGCGGGTCTGCGCCTCCATCGGCATGTCGCCGATCTCGTCGAGGAACAGCGTGCCGCCTTCGGCCTGCTCGAAGCGGCCCGAGGCACGGGTGTTGGCGCCGGTGAACGCGCCGCGTTCATGGCCGAACAGTTCTGACTCGATGAGGTCGCGCGGGATCGCCGCCATGTTGACCGCGACGAACGGGCCGTTGCGGCGTTTGCCGTAATCGTGCAGCGCACGGGCGACCAATTCCTTGCCGGTGCCTGACTCACCCGAGATCATCACGGTCAGATCGGTCTGCATCAGCCGCGCCAGCACGCGGTAGATCTCCTGCATCGCCGGCGAGCGACCGACCAGCGGGATCGAATCGAATTCGCCTTCGTCGGCGGTATGGGCCACCCGCTCCTTCGGCTCGGCCAGCGCCCGGCCGACGATGGTGATCAACTCCTTGAGGTCGAATGGCTTTGGCAGATACTCGTAGGCGCCGCGCTCGGAGGCGCGGATCGCGGTCATGAAGGTGTTCTGCGCGCTCATGACGATGACCGGCAGGTTCGGCCGCATCTTCTTGATCCGCGGCAACAGGTCGAATGCGTTCTCGTCCGGCATCACAACGTCGGTGATGACGAGATCGCCCTCGCCCTGGCTGACCCAACGCCACAGCGTGGCGGCATTGCCGGTCAGGCGCACCTCGTAGCCGGCGCGCGAGAGCGCCTGGTTCAGAACGGTCCGGATCGCGGTGTCGTCGTCAGCGACAAGTATGCTACCTGCAGGCATTGGTGGTGTTCCTCATCGTGCATTCTGAGAGGCAGGCGACGGCGTACCCGGAACGTCATCGCGGCTGCTTTGGTCATGTGGTTTGGCGGCGCTGTACATCGGCATCAGCACGCGGAATGTGGTCTTGCGCGGCTGTGACTCGCACTCGATGATGCCACCGTGATCGCCCACGATCTTGGCGACCAGCGCAAGGCCGAGGCCGCTGCCGGTCTGCTTGGTGGTGACGAATGGATCGAACAGATTGGGCAGCAGGTCCTCCGGCACGCCGGAGCCGTTGTCCTTGACGCAGAACTCCAGCGGCAGCGAGACCCGCGACTTCTTGCCGGGCACCGACAGCCGCACGCCCGGACGAAACGCCGTGGTGAGATGGATCTCCGCATCGCTTCCGAGATCGACGACGGCTTCGGCCGCGTTCTTCACCAGATTGAGGAATACCTGGATCAACTGGTCCTGATTGGCCAGCACCGGCGGCAGCGACGGATCGTAATCTTCGATGAAACGGACGTTGCGCGCGAAACCCGATTGCGCCAGGCGCTTGACGTGGTCGAGCACCGAATGGATGTTGACCGGTCCGCGCGCCACCGGCCGGTCGTCGCCGAACACTTCCATGCGGTCGACCAGCGTGACGATGCGATCCGCCTCGTCGCAGATCAGCCGCGTCAACAGCCGGTCCTCGGAGGAGGCCTGCTGCTCCAGCAGTTGGGCTGCGCCGCGGATGCCCGACAGCGGATTCTTGATCTCGTGCGCGAGCATCGCGGCCAGCGCGATCACCGAGCGCGCGGCGCTGCGATGGGTCAGCTGGCGGTCCATCTTGTCGGCGATGGTGCGCTCCTGCAGCATCACGACGATATGGCCGGGACGCTCGGTGAGCGGTGCGACGTGGAGATCGACCTGGCGGTCGCCGCCGATGCGCGGCGTGCCCAGATCGACCTTGTATTCGTTGACCGGCGATCCCGAGCTCCGCACCTGCTCGATCAGCGCGAGAAGAGGGCTGCCGAACGGCACCAGCTCCTTCAGCGACTGCCGGCGCAGGAACTGGGTCGAGATCTCGAAGAAGGATTCGGCGGCGATGTTGGCATCGACGATCCGTCCGTCGGGCGCCACCAGCAGCACCGGATTGGGCAGTGCATTGAGGATCGCCTCACCGTCGGTGGGCACGGGCCGGCGATGTTCCGCGGCTAACGTCATGCGGCAGCACTCCAGGCAAAGTCATCGTAGGCATGCTCGAGCGACCGGTGCACGCTGGACGGCTCGTCTGATGTCAGGATCTTCTGCCGCCAGCCCTTCAACGTCGCGGCCGGCGCGCAGCTATAGGCGGCAGCGCTCTCGAGCGCCCAGCCGAGATGCTTGCGCGCATGCCTGAGCCCGATGCGCAGGCCATAGTGGCTGCAGACCTCGTCATAGAGCACGCGGATATGGTTGAGCTGCACCGCGAGATCAGGCGCAGCTTCGACGATGCCCGTCTCCAGGCGCCGGCCGATCTGGCCGGGCAACCAGGGCTGTCCCTGCGCGCCACGGCCGATCATGACGGCGTCGGCGCCCGATTTATCGAGCGCGGCGACGGCCTTGTCGAATGAGGTGATGTCGCCGTTGACGACCACGGGGATCGCGACCGCATCCTTCACGGCGCGCACCGCAGTCCAGTCCGCCTCGCCCTTGTAGAACTGGCAGCGGGTACGGCCATGCACGGTGATCATCTGCACGCCGGCGGCCTCGGCGCGGCGGGCCAAGTCCGGTGCATTCAGCAATCGTTCGTCCCAGCCGAGCCGCATCTTCAGCGTCACCGGCACCTTCACTGCTGATATCGTTGCCTCGATCAGAGTCACGGCATGGTCGAGGTCGCGCATCAGCGCGGAGCCCGACTGGCCCCCGGTCACGTGGCGTGCCGGACAGCCCATGTTGATGTCGATGATGTCAGCGCCGGCGCCTTCGGCGATCCGTGCTCCCTCAGCCATCCAGCGGGTCTCGCAGCCCGCGAGCTGGACCACATGCGGCCCGATTCCTGCCGCTTCGCAGCGCAGCTTTGACATCGGCCTGCCGTTCACCAGATCGTCGCTGGCGGTCATCTCCGAGACGACCAGACCCGCGCCGAGCATCGCTGCAAGTCGCCGGAAAGGCGCGTCGGTCACGCCGGACATGGGCGCGAGGAGAACCCGATTGGCGACAGCAATATCGCCTATCTTCAATGGGTTATGGGAAACACTTTGCACGCCGGTCACGGACATCTCGTCGTTCTGTCGACCACGCTATCGCAGCCGACGCCGTACTTCTTACGCACAAATCTTGTGCAGTCAAGCTTCATGCCTACAGTTTAGACAGTTCTACCATTTGTGCAAGTGCAGTGCAACAAAATCTGCTTTTCCCACAGTCATCTGGAAATGCTCTGTTCTTGCACAGCGGTCATGGTAAGTGGCTGTGCGCGGCTGCCCCGCCGCCCTTTCCTCATCCCCGATTCGTCTGACACTGGTTCAAAATGCCGAAGCCTGAGCGCACCGCAGCCATTCTTGTCGCAGCTGGGCGCGGACTGCGCGCTGGCGCGGGTGGGCCGAAGCAATACCGGACGATCGGCGGACAGACGGTGATCTACCGTGCCATGGAGGCTTTCTCCGGGCATCCGGACGTGTTTGCCGTGCAGCCCGTGGTCAATCCGGATGACACCGCGCTGTTCCAGGACGCCGTTGCCGGCCTCCGGCATCAGCCGCCCACCCCAGGTGGCGCGACCCGCCAGGCTTCAGTACATGCCGGGCTTGAGGCGCTCGCGACCGAGAAGCCGGACATCGTGCTGATCCACGACGCCGCCCGCCCCTTCGTCACCCCTGCGGTGATCTCGCGCGCGATATCGGCCGCCGGTCGCACCGGCGCCGCGATCCCCGTGATCCCCGTCACCGACACGATCAAGGTCGCAGGCGCGACCGGCGACGTCGAGGCGACCCCGGACCGTGCCCGCCTGCGGATCGCGCAGACGCCGCAGGCCTTTCGCTTTGACGTGATCCTGGAGGCGCATCGCCGTGCGGCGCGCGAGGGCCGCAGCGATTTCACCGACGACGCGGCGCTGGCGGAATGGGCGGGATTGACGGTTGCGACATTTGAAGGTGACTCTGCCAACATGAAACTCACCACCCCTGAAGACTTCGTGCGCGAGGAAGCGCGGCTGGCAAGCCAGCTCGGCGACATCAGGACCGGCACCGGCTACGACGTGCACGCCTTCGGCGACGGCGACCATGTCATGATCTGCGGCGTGCGCGTTCCGCACACGAGGGGCTTCCTGGCCCATTCCGACGGCGACGTCGGACTGCATGCGCTGGTCGACGCCATCCTCGGCGCGCTGGCCGACGGCGATATCGGTTCGCACTTCCCGCCGAGTGACAGCAAATGGAAGGGCGCCTCCTCCGACCAGTTCCTCAAATACGCCGTCGAGCGCGTCACTGCGCGCGGCGGGCGCATCGCCAATCTCGAAGTGACGATGATCTGCGAGCGACCCAAGATCGGCCCGCTGCGCGACACCATGCGGGCCAGGATCGCGGAGATCTCCGGCGTCCACATCTCGCGCGTGGCGGTCAAGGCAACCACCAGCGAGCGGCTCGGCTTCACCGGCCGCGAGGAAGGCATCGCGGCGACCGCGAGCGCGACCATCCGTCTTCCTTGGGATGATAAAGGTTGGGACGACAAAGGCCGGAGCGCATAACATGGGCGGGAGCGACGCGCGTGCCCTCTCCCGCTCGCTGCTCGACCTGTGCCGAATGCGCAAGCTGACCATCGCGACTGCCGAATCCTGCACCGGCGGCCTCGTCGCGGGCGCACTGACCGATATTCCCGGCTCGTCCGACGTGATCGACCGGGGTTTTGTCACGTATTCGAACGAGGCCAAACGGGCGATGCTCGGCGTCAAGGCGGCAACGCTCGAGACCTTCGGCGCGGTCAGCAAGGAAACCGCGACCGCGATGGCGGTCGGCGCGCTGGAAAAAGCCGGCGTCGACCTTGCAGTCTCAATTACCGGTATCGCGGGCCCGGGCGGCGCCACGCCGGGCAAACCGGTGGGATTGGTCCACTTTGCCGTCGCATCGCGCGACGGCCGCATCATCCACCGCGAGCAGCGGTTTGGCGCGATCGGCCGCAGCACCGTACGCCAGCGCTCGGTGGTCGAGGCCCTGCGCATGCTGATCGAGCTGGCGCGTCCTCCGCAGGCCACCAAGCCTCGCCGCGAAGCTGTCAGCCGGTTGCGGCCGCGGGTTGCCCGTTCGCCGCGAAGCCACGCCGTGAAACGCCGGCGGACGCCGCGGGGATGAGTCGCGCTATGTGACGGCCGGCTTCCTGTAGACCTGATCCGCGCGCTTCTCGAACGCCGAGGCAAATCGTGAAAATGCGGCGTCGAACATCGAGCCCATCAGCATCGCCAGCATCCGGCTCTTGAATTCATAGGCGAGGTAGAATCCGACATCGCAATCGGTCTCCGACTTCGGCTCGAAGGTCCAGCGGTTCTCGAGATTGCTGAAGGGGCCGCTCAGATACTCGACCAGGATCTTCAGATTGGGCCGGTCGAGCGTCACCTTGCTGGTGAAGGTTTCCCGCACCAGCTTGAACGACACGGTCATGTCGGCGACCACGGTTTCGGTGCCATCGTCCCTCGGCGTGCGCTGGCGGATCTTCAGCGACTGGCACAGCGGCACGAATTCCGGATAGCGCTCGACGTTGGCGACCAGATCGAACATTTGCGGCGCGGTGTGGTGAACCCGCCGCTTGCTTTGGAATCGCGGCATCAGTGGATACTCGCACGATTCTGCTGGCGCGCGAGGTCCTTCAGATAAGCGCCCGCCTGGGCTCGATCGGTAAAACACACCAGCGATTGATCGGCGCGCAGGCCTTGAAAATAGTCCAAAAGCTTGGGTCTCTGCTGTTGTCGATAGGTCCAGACGTAGCGGAAGAATTCGAGGTCGATCTTCTCGGGACAGCCTTCCGCCATCTCCGGGCGGACCTGGCCATAGCTCCCCGCGATCCGCCGGAGAATTCCGAACATGTAGGTCGACCGCGGCAGGTCGAACCAGATGATCGTATCCGCGAGCTGCCGGCGCAACTCGCCTGCGCCGTGCGTCGTGAAGTTTCCGTCCATGATCCAGCGCGGCTGCTGCACCGCTTCGGTCATGCGGCGCTGGAATTCCTCCCGCTCGGATTCGACCCAGCCGGGCTTCCAGAACAGCGCATCGATCGACACGGTCGGAATGCCGGTGATATCGGAAAGCCCCCGCGCAAACGTCGACTTGCCGGACCCTGACGATCCCATCACCAGAACGCGTTGCATCGATGTAACCCGGGGATCTAGCGGCCGCGGGCCACGCGCGCCGCCTGCAGCTTGGCGAAATCCTCGCCGGCATGATGCGACGAGCGGGTCAACGGGCTCGCCGACACCATCAGAAAGCCCTTGGTGTAGGCGACGCGCTCATAGCCCGCGAATTCGTCCGGCGTCACATAACTCATCACGGCATGGTGCTTGCGGGTCGGCTGCAGATACTGGCCGATGGTGAGGAAATCGACATCGGCCGAGCGCAGATCGTCCATCATCTGCAACACCTCGTGCCGCTCCTCGCCGAGGCCGACCATGATGCCTGACTTGGTGAAGATGGTCGGGTCGATCTCCTTGACCCGCTGCAACAGCCGGATCGAGTGGAAGTAGCGGGCGCCGGGACGAACCACCAGATAGCGCGACGGCACGGTTTCCAGATTGTGGTTGAACACGTCGGGCTTGGCCGCGACCACGCGCTCCAGCGCGCCGTCCTTGCGCAGGAAGTCCGGCGTCAGGATCTCGATCGTGGTGGTCGGGCAGCGCGCGCGGATGGCACGGATGGTCTGTGCAAAATGCTCCGCGCCGCCATCGGCGAGATCGTCGCGGTCGACCGAGGTGATGACGATGTGGGCGAGCCCCAGCTTGAAGGTCGCTTCGGCGACATGCTCCGGCTCGGCAAGGTCGAGCGCGCCGGGCATGCCGGTCTTGACGTTGCAGAACGCGCAGGCCCGCGTGCAGGTGTCCCCCATGATCATGAAGGTGGCGTGCTTCTTGTCCCAGCATTCGCCGATATTCGGGCAGCCTGCTTCCTCGCAGACCGTGACGAGGCCGTTCTCCTTCACGATCTTGCGCGTGTCGGCATAGCCGCGCGTGTTCGGCGCGCGGACCCGTATCCAGTCCGGCTTCGGCGGCGAGACGGCGTCGGGCCGGTTCACCTTTTCGGGGTGCCGCGGGCGCAACGGGGTCGTGGAAATGGTATCGACGATGGTGACCATAGGTGCCTGCAAGTCGCGAGAGAGCTTAGCTAATCCGTGTTGGCGCGGCCTGCAACCCGGCTGTCAAACTCTAGCAGAGTGTGCACATTATTGGCACCCTCGTACCTGTTCCATTCCGATTCCCACCTCAAAATGGCTCAAAAACCCAAATCGACCGCGCCACGCCTCGGCAAGCCGCTGAAACGGTCCTTCTTCGACCGCAGCGTCCACGAGGTCGCGCCCGACCTGATCGGCACGACGTTGCTGGTCGACGGCGTCGGGGGCCTCATCGTCGAGGTCGAGGCCTATCATCACAGCGAGCCAGCCGCCCATTCGTACCGCGGACCGACGCCGCGCAACCAGGTGATGTTCGGCCCGCCGGGCTTTTCCTATGTCTACCGCTCCTATGGTATCCATTGGTGCGTCAACTTCGTCTGCGAGAAGGCCGGCTCCGCCAGCGCCGTGCTGATCCGCGCGCTGGAGCCGACCCACGGCCTAGCCGCGATGCGCCGGCGGCGCGGGCTCGGCGACGAGCACGCGTTGTGCTCCGGCCCCGGCAAGCTCTGCGAGGCGCTCGGCATCACGATTGCCCACAGCGAATTGCCGCTCGACCGTCTGCCGTATGCGCTCTATGCGCGCACCGAGACGCCCGAGATCGCCACGGGGGTGCGGATCGGCCTCACCAAAGCCGTCGACCTGCCCTGGCGCTACGGCGTGAAGGGGTCCAAGTTTCTCAGCAAGAAGTTTGCGTCCACCTAGAGCGGTTTCAAGCGACGTGGATGCCGGTTCGCGTGAAGAAAGCGCGTCAAAACATCTAGAGCTGATGGCGGAGCGGCTGCGCGCTGGAAGGCGGGGTCGTGGGCATCGCAACCAGCTTGCGCAGCTCCGCGACGTGCCTTGGCTGCGGGATCAGCACCGACGAAACGCTCTCGGGATCGTAGAGCCGCAGGTAGAAATGACCGATACCGGCTAACCCGAGCAGGAGGTTCGGCGTCTCGCCGCCGCCCGGCACGCCGCAAGGCCAGGGCAGGTCCTTGCGGCGATAGGTTTCGATGCCGTAGCGCCCGACGCCTTCAGCAACGGCGCGTGCGGTCGGATCATCGAGCAATTGCGCGGCGGTGACGAACAACTCGGCATTGCCGGCGCGGCCATGGCACAGCGTGAAATCGAATTGCGAACCGACATTCGGGTCGGCCAGCGTCCGCATCGTCGCGCGCATCGCAGCCTCGGCCTCGCCGCGCATCGTCGGATCACCGGTCAATTGATAGCCGCGCAGCCGCGACAGGCCAATGCCCGGCGCGCCATGGCACCAGGCCATCATAAAGCCCGGCTGACCGGCCGGCGTCGGGATGTCGGCGCGAAAGTCGGGCCAGTTCTGATGGGTCTTGCTGAACCACTGCCGCTCATAGGCAAAGCCGCGCTCGGCCGCGTCGCGAAAGCGCGCCTCGCCGGTCACCGCGGACAATTCCAGCAACGCCCAGGCGATGCCCGCGGCACCGTGCGAGAAGCCTGTCAGATTGCGCTCGGCGTGCCCTGCAGGGCCGCCCCATGACCAGCCGCCCTCGCCTCGTTTGGCGCGCGCCACGAGCCGTTCGCCGAGCCGGCGCGCGATCGTCACGAGGTCGTGCCTTGCCAGGTGCCGCAGATCGATCAGCGCGACAATGGCGCCGGCCGCACCAGCGAGCACATCCAGCGTGACATCGTCATCCTCGCCGGCCGTCGCTTCGACAAGCATGTCGCAGGCCCTGTCGATCAGGGCCTGGTCTTCGAAGGTTTCGCCGGCGATCGCCGTCGCATAGGCGATGCCGGTCGATCCGGTGTAGAGCCCAAGACGCAGCGCTGTCGGGATCTTCTGTGCATGCGCATGAGCATGTGCGAGGGCTCCGAGCGCGGTGGCGCGCAACGCGGGATCGGGTGTCAGGCTGTACAGCCTCGCCAGGAACAGCGCGATGCCACTGGTGCCGCCATAGAGATCGGCGCCGAGCGAGCGATGAGCTACGTTCCAGCCCCCGTCGATGAACTCCATGGAGTCGCCGAGCCAGTTGCAGCGCCCGCCGGCCCAAAGCGCGTCGCGGCACAGACGGCGGCCGAGATGCGCCGCAACCTCGAGAAAGGCTTCGTCGCGCGAGGTCGTCATGCTGCCCGCAGCTCCTCGAAATCATATGGGTCGGCCGAGCCGATGTTGAGATATGGGCGTTCGAGCGACAACCCCGCGGCTGCAAACGCTTCGGCGATCTCGCGGAGGCGTACTTCGCCGGCCTCGTGCCCGCGCTGATGTGCGCGACAGACCGCCTCCGCCATCAACCGGCAGCGGTGCATGCCAAAGCTTTCGCCGGTGCGCGGATCCTCGGCAAAGCCGAGGCCGTCGGCGAGCGGCTTTGAGAACAGCGGTGTTGCCGGCTTCAGTTCCTGACGCACGGCGGCATGAATCTCGGGCGCGAGCAGCGTGATGATGCGATGGTGCCGCCGCGCCACGTAAAGAACAGCCGCATCGGTGCGGTCATACTGCGAGGGCAGCCGCAGGCATTTGAAGCGGAACGGAACCGCGAAGCGGTTCAGCGCCGCAGCGATCGCGCCGACCAGCCGCGGAGCGCCCTGCACGGTGGTGTTCCAGTAGAACCGCACCACGCCAAAATCTTCCTGCTGATCGGCCAGCGTCTCGCCGAACGCGAAATAGAAGCCCGGTTGCGACAGCAGCGACTCGCGGGGGGCGAACAGGCTGATCTCGGCGCCAGGCTGCGGCGGCACGCCGGGCGCACCATGCGCATGAAACTCACCAGGCCACGCCATGCGCGTCATCGCGCCCTTGACCGCGACGATCTGGCCATTCGGCAAGGTTTGTTTCAATTGCCACCCGGCGTCCCAGCGATCGCGGCTACCATTCGCGACCGAGAGCGCCGGCGCCAGGTCATCGCTGGCCAACGGCACCGCGAGACGATCCGGCGCGGCGCCATTGAAGCGGCGGCAGTAGCAATACTCGTAAAACAGAGACTGCAACTGAGCGACCAGAGGTGTGCCGTCCGGCACACCCGTTGGCGCCGCTGCCGCAGCGGCGTGCGGTGCCGTGCGCCCGGCGAACGTAACGAGGCCTGGCACCGGGAACGCCACCGCCTGCACGATCGCCGTCAACTCAACTTCCAATGCCTGCTGCATTCACAATCCCAGAAGCTGCGTGGCGGCGCGCTTCGGCTCCTTCAGGATGTTGAGGCTGACCTGAAGCAGCGCCAGCGCGCTGGGTGAGATCTGCGCCGAATACTGCATCGCTTCATAGGCGGTCTGAATCATGCGCGCGGCGCCGTATTTGACGCTGCGCATCAGCATGGTGTCGGCTGCCGCGGATTCGAGCCTCAGCTCGGCGACATACGCCGCCCAGAACGCGCGGATCGACGGCTGCATGCCCGCGATCGGATGCGGCGCGCTCTGCTCGACGGTGGTCAGCGGCACATCGGCATGGAACTGCATCGTCAGGATCCAGAAGCAGATATAGGCCTGCAGCATTCCGCCGACATCCCAGGCGGGATCGCCAATATCGGCAAGCTCCCAGTCGACGATCCGTCCGTCCAGCTTGCCGTCGTTGGAACGACACGGATAGACCACGCAGTTCTCCCATTTCAGATCGCCATGCACCAGCCGTTCGCACCGCCAGTCGCCGCGCATCTCGTCGAGCGTGCGCTGGAAATCCGGATAGTCCTGGAGGATCTGCAACAGCTTGCTGCTGGCGCCGTTGAGCGCGCCGAACGTGCCCAGTTGGTGGCTGGACAGCGCCCATGGCGGCTGGCGATGAAACAGCGAGGCTTCAGGGCGTCCCTCCAGCGGCGGCAATGACTCGCGATGCAGCCGGCCGAGCTGTCCGCCGAACAATCGCGCCACATCCACCGGAAAGGCGTTGAGCCGTCGGTGATGTTCCATCAGCGACTCGGCGCTCGGAAGCAGTCCGGTCACCAGGATATGGCGTTGCCGGTCGTAGAGCAGATCACGCGGCACGATCGCCGCGAGCGCGGACAATTCCGGCACCTCGCGCGCGAGCTGGTAACAGCCCGCCTCGGCCGCGAGCGTTGCGACGGTCGGTGGGTCGAAGGTCTGGATCTGCTTGATGAAGAAGCCCTGCTCGGCTCCCCGCAGCACCTTGAAGTTTCGATTTCGCCGCGTGCTGTCGGCAACCGTGAGGTCGTCATTGACCACCGTGCCATAGCTGAGCAGGCCCTGATCGAGCAGATAGTGAACGACGTTGCTTCGCGACAGGATCATGCGGGGGCCGTGCGCGCCTGAGCAGGACTGTTGAGGCCTCATGGCGATGTCCGTCGGCGCAGCAGGCGCCAGCGGACATCGTTGTCGTCAGTGGAACGTGGCTGCCCTATCGCGGTGGGCACATGTACCAGGTGCTGTAGCCGGGATTGTTCGGCATGAACTGCATCATCGTGTGCTGGCCACCGCCGTCACCGCAATGCACGGCAAAGGTCGGACAGAGCCCTCCCGCCAACAGCGTCGGGATCGCCATCTGCTGCATCATTGTGTGGTGAACCGGGGGATGGCAGCCAAAGGACGGGCAGATCCCCCCGACCAACACCGTCGGGATCGCCATCTGCTGCATCATCGTGTGGTGAACCGGGGGATGGCAGCCAAAGGACGGGCAGATCCCCCCAACCAACACCGTTGGGATCGCCGCCTGCGCTATCATCGTGTGATGGACAGGGCCGCCGCAATGGGAAGTCGGACAGGCAAGGCCCCCGGAGCTTAGCGTCGGCGTCTGGATCGGCGGGAACGCCGCGGCGGCAACCTGTGGCGTGCCGGCCTGCTGTCCCGGATCGCCGCACGCGATCGACGGACAGGCGCCAATGCTTGGGCACGCGATATTGGCCGAGGCAAGGCAGCCGGGATCAGCGACGGTGCGCGGCAGGCAGACGATCCCGAGCGTATGATGACAGGCCGGCGTGAGCGTTCGCAGGTTGCAGATCACGTGCGTTGGTATTGCCGTTGCCGTTGGGCTGAACTGGGTGTGGTGACACACGACGAATGTGTGCGGACACTGGAACGGGTCCATCGTCACCGGCCACGCGGCCTGACCACCGCCAACTCCGCCACCGGCGGCCGCGGCGATGTGATCCCGCATGATCGCTCCCTCAAGGAACGTTCCCTTGGGCTTGTCCGCAGCCGGGGCGCCGTGGATGAGCTGGGCGCTGCGCGCGATCCAGACGTGGCTCGCCTGCAGCCCGTCATCGGATTTTGCGTCCTGCTGGTGCAGGATGTCGGCGTTCGGAATGTCGACGTAACTGCTCAGGCTCGGATCAAAATAAAGCCGCGTGTGATCGGCCTCTGATGAGGCCCCGAGATAGCCCGACAACATCACGGTTGCCGGCGGATTCTTTGGATCTTTGACAATCTTGTCGACGAAATCGGCCATGGACAAAAACCTCCAGGTAAAAATCGCCACGTCCCATTCAGCCGGAACCGCGGAACTGAGACGGAGCATCCCGATCGCTATGGCGGCTAGAAGCGTGCTTGTTCGTTTCGAGCTGGTGTCGCGCCGATGACGGGCACATTTGCAATAAAAATCGATGGTCGTTCAAAAATCACGGCCATCACTTCGCACACGGTTCGAAGTCGCGCCGATAGAAATCGTTAGCAACATCTCACGCGGAGATGCATGCGTCAATATTTGCTACCTCCGCGTTTAAATCGAACGCCGGCGCGAAATGTCGCCGCCGCAACAACGAGTTCGCTTCCGATCCGCGACCGCTGCACGATGCTGGAAACATTATTGTGATACAATCATGGCGTGCGCGATGTGGCGACTCGTGGCCGGGATCGGTGTGACGCCAGTGTGACGACAAGAGCCGCCGATTTGCCGACGGCTGCGCGTCCTGCTCTAGATTCTCGTTTTGACGCGTTTTCTTGACGCGAACCGGTGTCCTCTTCGCTCGAAAATGCTCTAGATGGCCTTCTTCAGGCGCTCCAGCGCCTCGACGATCTTGGCCTTGCGCGCAACGGCCGCCTCGCGCTTTTCCTTCTCTTCCTCGACGATATCTTCCGGCGCATTGGCCACGAATTTCTCGTTGGAGAGCTTTGCATCGACGCGCTTGATGTCGGCGTCGGCCTTGGCCGCTTCCTTTTCCAGCCGCGCCCGCTCGGCGGCGAGATCGATCACGCCCTTCAGCGGCAGTGCGACGACTTCGCCACGCACCACCACCTGGACCGCGCCCTCTGGAGCGCGATCGGCGAAGGAGATATCGGACAGCCGCGCCAGTCGCTTGATGGTGTCGTTCCAGCGCTGCGCGCGATCCCTGGTCTCGTCGGACGCGTCAGCTATCATCAGCGGGGTCAGCGTCGACGGCGGGATGTTCATTTCCGCCTTCACCGAGCGCATCGCAGTAACGAGGTCGACCACCCAGCCGATCTCGGCCTCGGCTGCGGGATCGGTGAAATCATCCTCATCGATTGGGACGATAACAGGCGGAATGATCTCGCCATTCGGCCCGGCCATCACCATCGACGCCAGTTGCTCGCCGGTCAGGGCCGTCGCTTTGCGCGGCCAGGACGCGAGCACCAACAGGCCGTCGCGCTTGGCGGTCACCGCCCACAGCTCTTCGGAGATGAAGGGCATGAACGGATGCAATAGTTTCAGGATCTCGTCGCGTGTCCAGGCGACCATGGCGCGGGTCTCGGATTTCGCCGCGCCCTCCTCGCCCATCAGCACCGGTTTTGCCAGCTCGAGATACCAGTCGCAGAACACGTTCCACACGAAGCGGTAGATCGCCCCGGCAGCGTCGTTGAAGCGATGCCCCTCGATCGCCTCGGTCACCTCACGGGTGGCCCGCGAAGTTTCGTGCGCGATCCAGCGGTTCAAGGTCTCCTTTGCGCCCCTGGAATCGAAATCGTCCGGCTTGACGCATTCGTTCATCTCGGCGAAGCGGCAGGCGTTCCAGAACTTGGTCGCGAAATTGCGATTGGTCTCGACCAGGTGCGGCGACAGGCGGATGTTATGGCCCTGCGCCGCCTCGCGCGTCAGCGCAAAGCGCAACGCGTCGGCGCCGTAATCGTCGATCACGCCGAGCGGGTCGATGACGTTGCCCTTCGACTTCGACATCTTCGCGCCCTTCTCGTCGAGGACGAGGCGGTGGATGTAAACGGTCGAGAACGGTGCCTGCTTCGTGAAGTGAAGGCCCATCATCATCATCCGGGCGACCCAGAAGAAGATGATGTCAAAGCCCGTGACCAGCGTGTTGGTCGGGTAGTAGCGCTTCAATTCCGGCGTGTCGTCGGGCCAGCCGAGCGTCGAGAACGGCCACAACGCGGACGAGAACCAGGTGTCGAGCACGTCTTCATCACGCGTGATGAAGCCCTCGCGCTGGGCCGGGTCGGTGGCCATCTCATGGCCCTGCTCCGGCGTGATGACCTCCTGCTCGACGTAATAGCCGAGCGCATTGCCGACCGCCTCTTCCTCGGTCTCGGCGACGAACACCTTGCCGTCGGGCCCGTACCAGGCGGGAATCTGATGGCCCCACCAGAGCTGGCGCGAGATGCACCAGGGCTGGATGTTCTCCATCCACTCGAAATAGGTCTTGCCCCAGTTCTCCGGCACGAACGTGGTTTCGCCCGAGCGCACCGCCGCCATCGCAGGTTGCGCAAGCGTCTTGGCGTCGACATACCACTGGTCGGTCAGATAGGGCTCGATCACGACGCCGGAGCGGTCGCCATGCGGCACCGTGTGGGCGTTCGGTTCGATCCGTTCGAGGAAGCCGAAATCCTCCAGCCGCGCCACGATCTTCTTGCGCCCAGCGAAGCGCTCGATCTGTTGAAACTCCTCGGCGAGCTGCGAAGCGCCTTCGGGGAGGCCGCGCAGATAGTCCTCGTTGTCGACCAGGGTGAGGCAGCCCTCCTGGTCGAGCACGCTGATCTGCGGCAGGCCGTGGCGCTTGCCGACCTCGAAATCGTTGAAGTCATGCGCCGGCGTGATCTTGACTGCGCCCGACCCCTTTTCGGGATCGGCATAATCGTCACCGATGATGGGAATGCGGCGGCCGACCAGTGGCAGGATGACGTGCTGGCCGATCAAATGGCCGAGCCGTTCATTGTCCGGATGCACCGCGACCGCGGTATCGCCCAGCATGGTTTCGGGACGCGTGGTCGCCACCACGATGAAGCTCGCCGGATCGTCGGGATTGAAAGTTTTGCCCTCGATCGGATAGCGCAGGTACCAGAGGCTGCCCTTGACCTCGACCTGCTGCACTTCGAGATCGGAGATCGCGGTGAGCAGCTTCGGGTCCCAATTGACCAGACGCTTGTCCTTGTAGATCAGCCCCTCGCGATGCAGCTCGACGAACACCTTGACGACGGCGCGCGACAGGCCCTCGTCCATGGTGAAGCGCTCGCGCGACCAGTCGCAGGATGCGCCGAGGCGCTTCAACTGGTTGACGATGGTGCCGCCGCTCTCCGCCTTCCATTGCCAGACCCGCTCAAGGAACTTGGCGCGGCCCATCTCGCGCCGGCCCGGTTCCTGGCGTTCCATCAGCTGCCGCTCGACCACCATCTGGGTCGCGATGCCGGCATGGTCGGTCCCGGGCTGCCAGAGCACGTCGCGGCCGCGCATCCGCTCGAAGCGGCACAGGATGTCCTGCAACGTGTTGTTGAGGGCGTGGCCCATGTGCAGCGAGCCGGTCACGTTCGGCGGCGGGATCACAATGGTGAAGGGTGCGGCATCCTTGCGCTCGGGCCGTCCGGCCTTGAACGCATCGCTCTCCTCCCAGATGCGGGACATCCGGCTTTCGATATCGGCGGGCTGGTAGTTTTTCTCGATCATGACAATGCGCTGTGGACCATGGAAACGGCTAGAGCCATTTCCGTTCCGATGGAATCGGAACGGAGCTCTAGATTGTTGTTTTGACGCGTTTTCTTCACGCGAACCGGTATCCGCTTCGCTTGAAAACGCTCTAGAAAGCCGCCCGAACGCACCAAGTCAACCGACCGGCGCGCCGAAAGGACGAATTGTGGCAGTTCTGGGTGGCTGAATGAGGGCCGCAGGGCCTCTCCCTGGAGGCCCCTTGGACCTACCGTCCGCGGGAAACCCGCTCGATCTCGGCCTTGACGATGCGCTCGACCAGCCCCGGCAAATTGTCGTCGAGCCAGGATTTCAGCATCGGTCGCAGCATCTCCTTGACCAGGTCTTCGAGCGTCCGCGCGTTGTTGCTCAGCACGGTGTTGGCCAGCGAGTTGAAGGCGGATTCGACCGCCCGCATCGTCGTGCCCGAGATGATCGGCGGTGCCGGCGCGCTTTCGATCGCCGGCGGTTCATAAGACGGTTGCCGGTTCAGCGACCTGGCAGCGGCCGATTCCGTGAACTCGACATCGTCCTGCGGCTCGACCTTCTGGAACGACGGCGCGGGCGCGGGAGCCGGGTCCGGCAATGCCATGTCGTCGGTGAGCTCGAACACGTCGCCATCCGGCTGTGGCGGCCTGACCTCCGCCGCCGGGGTCGCCTCTTCGAGGCTGGCCAACAGCGCATCGATGTCGTCCTGGCCATTGCTTGCGGCCGGTGCCGGCGCCACCGGCTTCGGAGGTGGCGCCGCGGCAGCCTTCGCGGCTGGCGGTGGCGCGGGCGGAGAACTCTTCACCGCGGCCTTGGCAGGCGGTGGTGGCGGCGGCTCGACCTTCGGCGGCGGCGCGGCAACCGCCGCGGGCTTCTCGGCAGCGGCCGGCTTGGCCTCGTCGTCGGCAATGATGCGACGGATCGACGCCAGAATCTCCTCCATCGAGGGCTCTTGGACCTTCGCAGGTTGCGTCATCGCCGACTCCACATCGAAACCATTTTACACCAAGCCCCAGAGGATTCGCTGGTTCCGATAATGCGGGTCGAGATTTTCGTCGCTCGCGCCCGACTTGTCCCCAGATCAAGCCCACCCAACGCCTTGCGGGCTAGCATCGCCCACACATCCGGCGTCGCATCCAGCCACGCGATAGGCCCCGTCGCGAATCGCCTTGCTGCCCGATAAAACGGTATGTCAGGGCATTTATCGATTGCAAGCAAACGGGCCCGTCTTTGGTCCTGATTGACTCAGAACCGAAGACTAGGCCCGGCAAGCGACGTTGATGTGGCGGTTAGCGGCCGTCGGGCGTGCGCACGCCGGACCAGCTGTCGCGAACCTGCTGGTAGTGTACGCCGGGATCGTAGACATTGGTCTTCAGGCCGAGCACCTGCGGCGACAGCCGACCGATCGCGTTCAGCACATTGTAGGACGCGACGACGCGGTCGTGCTGCGCGGTCACCAGCGCATTGCGGGCGTTGACCAGCGCCTGCTGAGCGTTCAGCACGTCGAGTGTGGTGCGCTGGCCGGCCTTAGCCTCTTCCCGCACGCCATTCAGCGCGATCTCGGATGCCGTCACCTGCGACTGCGCCGACGTCACCTGCGCCTTGCCGGCGACCAACTGGCCCCAAAAGGTGACGGTGTTGGCGCGCGCCTGATCGCGCGTCTGTTCCAGCACAAGACGCTGCTGCGCCAGCGATTCCTTGGACTGCCGGATCAGCGCGTATTCTGATCCGCCCTGGTAGAGCGGCACCGACACTTGGACCTGGGCCGCCGCATTGAAGGCGCGGTTCACCGACAACTGCTGTTCGTAGCCTTGGGTCACCGTCGCCTGCAACCCAACCGTCGGAAGCAGCGCGCCTTCGGCGACCTTGACCTGCAGGAAATTGATGTCGACGCCGAACATCGCGGCTGTCACGTTCGGGTTCTGGGTCAGGCTGAGCTCGACGGCGCCGGCAAGCGATGCCGGCAGGAAGCGATCGACCGGCGAGCCCGGTGCGAGGTTCTCCGGCTCGTTGCCGATGATGCGGCGGAAGTTCGACCGCGTCGTCGTGAGGTTGGACTCCGCGGTCAGTTGCTGAGTTCGGCCTGCCGCAAGCTGCGCCTCGGATTGCGCCACGTCGGTGCGCGTTACTTCGCCGACATTGAAGCGATCCTGGGTCTGCTTCAGCGTTTGCTCGAGCACGCGGGTGTTGCTGCGCTGAACTTCCACGATCGCAGCGTCGCGGAGATAGTCCATATAGATGGTGGCCGCGTTCAAGATCACGGTCTGCTCGAGCACGCGCAACCCCTCGCGTGCCGACGACACCTGGCTCTCGGCGGCACGCACCCGTTCCGGGGTCTGCGCGTTGTACAGCGACTGGTTCACCGTCAGGCCCGCGCTGCGCGGGATCTGCGCGCCAGAGAGCTTGCCGGTGCTAGGCACATTCTCGTCAGTGTACTGCCCCCCGCCACTTAGGGTCAGCGAGGCCTTCGGACGGTAGCCCGAGAGCGCCTGCGGAACGTTTTCGTCGGTGGACCGCACCAGCGCACGCTGGGCGTTGAGCTGGGGATTGTTCTGGTAGGACCGCACCAGCGCGGCCTCGATTGTATCGGCGAGAGCGGGCACCGGGCCCATCTCAGCCAACAGAAGTACGGCAATCGCAGCCGCGGTGACAACTTTCACCCCACGCATCCCCGGTAATCCATTCATTTTGTAGTCGCCGGCTCAAGAACACGGGCCGGACGCCGCTTCAGACGAAGTGAGTCCCGCCTCACCTTAGTCCGCAGCTAAGGGCAACGGAACTACCCCGCAACGGCGCGCGGTGGAAACTCTTCACGTGGGGCAAACGGGCCACACTTCTGATTCAGAACGGGATTTTATCAGCTGCCGCAGCGCACTAGCGGTCAGAAGACGAAGCTGGGGAGCCGTTCCAATCCGGGCAAAATCGGGGCGGTCGCGTCGAACAGTTCGCGGTGCCCGAAATCGCCGTGGGAATGCGTCACGAGGCTGGCGCGCGGCGGCTGCTCGAGGGCGAAGACGCCGACCAACCGGCCGCCGTCCTTGAGCTGGCTGTAGAGCCCGCTCGGGACGACCTCGGTGGCACCGTTGAGGACGATCACATCAAACGGCGCTCCCGCAGCATCGCCATCGGCTGCAGCTGCGGCCTTCACGCCGACATTGTGGATGCCGACCTCGGCGAGCACGGCGGCGGCCTTGGCGGCAAGGGCCGGATCGCTTTCGATCGCACTCACCTGCCCGGCGAAGCGCGCGACGACCGCTGCGGCATACCCGGTCGCGCAGCCCACCACCAGCACGCGATCGGTTTTCGCGATCTCGGCCGCCTGCAGCATCTTGGCGAGGACTGCCGGCTGGATCAGGCAGCGCCTAGACGCGCCGCTCGCGGCGACGTCGAGGTCGAGGTCCAGATAGGCCAGTGCCTGCTTGCCGTCGGGCACGAAAGCCTCGCGTGGCACGGTCAGCATGGCATCAAGGATTCGCTCGTCGGTGACGTCGCTCGGACGCACCTGACCATCGACCATAAACTGGCGCGCGGTCGAAAAACCGGACATTGGCGGGACCCTGCAAGTCGCGCGGCGTTGCCGCTGTAGAAGCTAGAACAAGGCCATCTTTTGGAACAGGCTCCGCCAAAACGCAACACGCCGTTATCTCAACCGGGCGCGCCGCAAGTCACTATTCGATCGTGACGGCGAGCCGGCCGATCAGCCGGGCCACTTCATCGAGATGCTCGGAATCGTGCTCCTCGACAGCTTTCGCCAGCCGGCGCACGCACTCGTCGTCGCTGATGACGGGAATATCGCTGGGAACGAGGGTCGGCTGTGACATCGACAGGTCGATCAGGCTCACGGACATGCAAAACCACCTCTCAAAACCCGGCGAGGCGTAGCGTCAAAGGCGATTACGTCGATTTGGCGACTAATTTTACCTATCTGCCGCAGGCCACGGGCTTGTGATCGGCGATGGGCTGTCGATGGGGCCAGAACTGGCTCCCCGGGCTGGATTCGAACCAGCGACCATTCGATTAACAGTCGAATGCTCTACCGCTGAGCTACCGAGGAATAGGCGAAACATTTGTTCGCGCGCGCAGCGTATAACAAAGCCTTCCGGCCTTGCAAAGAACCAAATGGCGGCTCCCGCGCAACTTTAACAGGGACGGTAAACCCCCAGCGGTGCAAGGGTTTGCCGCCTTGCGCGGCGGCTCGCCCCCGCCCCGCCGCCCTACCGCCGGCTCTCCGCCGGGGCGCCGAGCATGCCAACGGCGCGGCGAGCCTGCCGCGCCGTGATGATTCTCGCCCCTCACGGGCCGCCCCCCTCACTCCGCGAGGAACGAGGTCGTCTTGGTGCCGGGATCGTAGCGCAGTCTCAGTACGTTGAACTTGCACAGATTGACGTTCTTCCAGAGCACCGAATCGTCGTAGTTGGCCCAGTCGACCTTGATGTTCCAGACGCAACCATCGTCCTCGTCGTTGAACTCGACATAGGCGGAGTCCTGGTTCTTCAGAGTGCCCTCGAGTTCGTTGTCCCATTCTTCGAGGCCATCGTCGGGCCCATTGAAGCCGAGAAACTTGATCGCGTAACCGGTCTCGTTGACGACGGAGACGTTGCGGTTGTCAGCGGCGCGCGAGGGTGCCGTGAGCAGCGCAATTCCCATCACAAGCAATGCCGACAAGATATGCTTCATGAAAAATCCTCCTGGAGATGAGTCGCACAGCGGCGTGCGGCGTTCACCTGGTTAGCGATCGTCTCGCAGGCGGACAAATCGTGCACAAAATGCGGAACCTCCCCTCCCCTCCGCTACCGGGCTGATATCGCGAAGATGAACAGCGCCGTCGCCGCGGTCGAGGCGACCGTCCGCACGTGATTCCAGAAGGTCCAGTCGGCCAGGTAGCGGGCCCAGACCGGCGCGGCCGCGCCATCGTCTGACCAAGTCTCCACTTGTACAGCTACTGTACTTCGAACGGGAACGGCTTGGGCGATATCTGGTCGCCATACTCGAGTGCGGCCACCTCGACGACTGTATTATCCTCCGCCGCTTCCAGCACAAACGACGACCAGCCACGGGTAAATATCCTGAATGACGCTCCTGCGACGCAGTCAAACTCCGATTTTCCGTCCTTTATCAGGGTAAGCGAACCGCGACGCACCCGCATGGTAGTTGTATAAAAGGAGGCGGCCACGAGGCGATAGCTCTGGCCGGCGGCGAGCACATGGCGCGCGCCGAACCGCGCGACATTGAGAACCAAACTTGGTGCGGGGACGACGACCGCCGGCAACAGATCCGGAGTTTAACCAACGGGATCGGTCGGAGCCTTCTCGCCAATCGGCTTCTCCGCCGGTTTTTCGACTTGAGCCTTGAGCTTGTCGGCTTCTTCAATCTTGGCGCGGCGTTCTAACTCGGCTTGAACCTGTCGCGCGGCCTCTTGACCAGCAGCATCGTGATAGAACTTCAGCTGCCGCTGAAGCCTGTCCTCCTCCTCCGCTTGTCGTGTTGCACACCGCTCAACCGCGACCAACTTGCAGAAGCCACGTCCAACCGTCTGGAGCATGTAATCGCTCAGCGTCACTCCGGCCAAATATTGAACAATGTAGAATCCCAGCCACAGGGTGAAGAGCAGCGATAGGTTTGCCGCCCTCTTCAACCAACCGCCGATCTGCACCCAGGCTATCCCGGCAAATGCCAGCGAAGCCAGGAGGAGCAGAAACGGGAGGTCATGGAGGACGAAGCTCTGCATCTTAGCTCTACCTGAACGTGAACTCCAATTCAGGTATGGTTAACAAGTTACGTTTCAAGGCCTCGTTCGCGCTTGTCGCGTAGGCTCAACCGCACAAACTCACTCTACTTTAGGCTGATATAGTGGCGACGGCGCGCCCGTCACGGCCGGCGGCACACCAGATCGATTTCGATCAGCGCGTCATAGGCGAGCCCGGTGACGCCGACGCAGGTTCGCGCCGGCAGCCGATCCGGCGGAAAGAGGCTCCGGTAGGTCTCGTTCATCGCGGCATAGTCTTCCTTGAAGCGCGTCAGATAAATCCGCGACATCACGATATGCTCCAGGCCGAGATCCAGGCCCGCGAGCACGACCCGCAAATTCTCCATCACGGCCCTGGTCTGCGCGACGATCCCATCCGGCAGCACGCCGGGCGCCGACGGCGTATCCGGCATTTGACCGGTGACGAACACGAAACCGTCCGTCTCCACGGCATGGCTGAAGGGCGCGACCGGCTTCGGTCCGCCGGCAATCATGTGGAATTTCACTGTCGATCTCCGCTTTGCGCGATCAGCCCAAGAGCCCTGTTCCGATTCCATCGGAACAGGGCCCAAATTCTTGTTTCACGCGTTTTCCCAGCGCGAACCGGTATCCACTTCGCTCGAAAACGCTTTAGTCGAACAGCCGTTTGCTCAGAATGGCGTGCACGCCCCAATTGCCATCGACCACCTGGGTGACGCCGAAGTCAACCGCGGCGGACATCAACGCGATCGCCTCGTCCTCGCTCAGGCCTTTGACGCTCATCAGGAAGCGGCGCATCTTCCGGAACGCATCCTTCATCGCCAGATCGAGCGAGGACGTCGCATAGACCTCACTCTGGCCCTGCGCACCGAACTCGGCGAGATAGTTCGGATGGCTGAAGCCGGTCAGCACCCAGTCCGTCTCGGTCTCGATCAGGGGATAGCTGAGATCGGCATAGGGCTGTCCAGTATGGCTGCCCTTCTTGTGCAGGATCACCTGGAACGTCCCCGTCATCGAGCACTCGATCGCGGTGCCTGAGAGTTCGCCGTCGCCTTGCACTGCATGGGGATCGCCGACCGAAAGCAGCGCGCCCGGCACGGACACGGGCAGATAGACGGTCGAGCCCTTGCCGAGCCGCCAATTGTCGAGATTGCCGCCGAAATAGGACGGCGGCACCGAGTCGACCAAGTCGACCTCGCGCGGCGCCACCGCAATCACGCCGAAATGCGGGCGCAGCGGAATACGGATGCCGTCAAGCACCGCATGGCGGCGCTTGACGCTGCCGGGCGCGACGGGAACGCCGGGATAATCATAGGTGGCATGCACCACGCCGAACGGATCGGTCTGCGGCTCCCAGCGATAGGAATAGAGCGCGCGGGCATGCGGCGCGGCATCATCATCGCGATCGGTGCCTGCTAAGATTTCGTAGATCGTCACAACTTCGCGCGGCTTCGGACCGGCGAGAAATTCGTTGTAGTGATAGCCCCACCAGGCCGCGACGCTGGAGCCGAACACGCGGCCCTCGAACTGCGGATTGCGGCTTGGCCGCGGCACGATGTCGAGGATGCGCACCTCGAGGACGTCGCCGGGCTGCGCATCCCTGATCGCGATCGGGCCTGTACAAATGTGCACGCCGAACCCCTCGCCCGCGCCACGCCCGAACACCGACGCATCCATCGGCCCTGCGCCACGCCGGTCGACATTCTTCCGCGCACCGGTCCAGCCGAACACGCTTTCGGCACCGGAATCGCCTGAGATCATGCGGTCCGGATCGTCGGAGGCATGCTGCGTCAGCGTCTCGATGGTGATCGTGTCGCCCGAACCGATCTCGGCCTGCGGCGACAGCGTCCGGCTGAAATAGCCCCAATGCACCCGCGACGCCTCGACCGCGATATGGTGGTGCGTTGGCGCGACGTGATCGGCATCGTCAGCAGCATCGGTCCTGGAAACCAGCGCGGCTCGCTTCGCCGTGGCCGCCGGCTGATGCACGCGCAGCTGCGCCAGCGCATCCTGCGGCCAGCCGCGTTGTCCGGCCGGCATCGACGCCGGCGCGGCGCGCTCGGCCTCCTGCTGCCGGAATTCGCGGGGCGGCAGGCCGAAGCGATGACGAAACGTGCGGCTGAAATGCGCGGAATCGGCAAAGCCGTAGCGATAGGCGATCTCGGAGATCGACCGATGCGCTTGCGCCGGATTGGACAGGTCGGCCCAGGCGCGCTGCAATCGGCGCTCGCGCACATAATGAGTGAAATTGTCGCCGACACCTTCGAACAGCTTTTGCAGATAGCGTTCGGAAATGCCTTCGGCCTGCGCGACAGCAGCCGGTGCAAGGTCGGGATCCTCGAGCCGGCGTTCGATGGCCTGGCAAATCCGGTGCAGGATCGCGGCCTGCGACGCGGTATGGCGGCCGTCGGGAGCAGTGTCCGCGAGTTGATGCGCGATGGTCAGCAACAGGTCAGCCATCGCCTGCGCCACAGTTGCCCATTCGACGTCGCCGAGCATCTCCAATGTGCGCGCCGTCGCATCCAGCATCCGCGAAAAGATGTCCGCCAGCCCGCCTGGCGCGACCACACGCGCCTCGCCAAACCGCAGCTTGCCGGGAATCCGGCCGTGCAGCGCGTCCGGCGTCACCGACAGCACGATGGCCCGCATGTCGCGCTGGAACACGACGCTGCAATCGCCGCACCTCGGCAACAGCAGGAGATGCCCAACCGGCACGATCCGGTGGCTGCCGCCATGCCGCAGGATGACGCCGTCGTCGATCGGCAGCACCGCGATCGGCAGGCCGTCGGCGCCTTGCGGCAAGGGAGCGACGGTCTGCGACCCCGCCGCGATCCGGGTCAGCGCAATCCCGGGCGCGCTGCGGTGCAAGGCGGTGGCATGACCGTCATAGGAGGTCCCGGCAGAGGCCGGCTGCAGGCCGACCGTGCCCAGCACGTCCCGCCACGCCTCCGGGCGGTCGTCTTGTGTATAGGATTCACTCGTAAACGGACGGAAGTTCATCGCATCGCCCCAATCGGGACTGATCGAAGCAACCCGCGTGCCAGACAAGCCTGTTCCTCCGCCGAAATGGCGGCGTCAAATCGACGCCAAAACGTTCAATGTCTCAGTCGCATCGGAAGACGTTCTTCCGGATCGTGCCGTGAACGCCCCAATTGGCATCCACGACCTGGGTGACGCCGAAATCGGCGCCCACCGACATCAACGAGATCGCCTCGTCTTCGCTCAGGCGATGCACCGTCATCAGGAACCGGCGCAACTTGCGGAACGCGTCGCGCATGGCGCGGTCGAGGCTTGAATGGCTGGCGATCTCGGTCTGTGCGTTCGCACCAAGCTCCGCGAGATAGTTCGGATAGGTGAATCCGTAGACCGACCAGGCCTGCTCGGTTTCGAGCATCGGGTGGGTCAGTCCTTCGAGGCTGGTGCCGCCGAGGTCGTTCTTCTTGTGCAGGATGAATTCGAAATCGCCGGTCAGCGAGGTCTCGATTGCGGTGCCGCCGAGCTCGCTGTCGCCCTGGGCGGCGTGGGGGTCGCCGACCGAGAAGAACGCTCCCGGCACGGCGACCGGATAATACATCCGCGCGCCCTTCCCGATCCGCCAGTCGTCGATATTGCCGCCGGTGTAGCTCGGCGGAATCGAGCTGACGAAATCAGCCTCCGACGGCGCCAGTCCCATGGTGCCGAAATGCAGCCGCGCCGGCACCTTGACGCCGGTCAGGATGTTCTCGCGCTTCTTGATCGTGCCGTGATCGACCCGCACGCCGGGATAATCGATGGTCGCATGCACGATGCCATCAGGGTCGGTCTGCGGCGTCCAGACATAGTTGTAGACGGCCCTGGCGAACGGTTCGCCCGAGGTGTCGAGCTCGAAGATGGTGATGACCTCGCGCGGCTTCGGCTCCTCGATCAGGTCGTGATAGTGGAAGCCCCAGTTCGCGGCGGCATTGGAGCCGAAGCAGCGGCCGGCGTGGCAGGCACTGCAGCTCGGCCGTGGCCTGATGTCGAGGATACGCACCTCGAGGACATCGCCCGGCTCGGCATTCTCGATCGCGACCGGACCGGTCAGCAAGTGCACGCCGATGCCTTCGCCGGAACCGCGAATGAACGGTCCCTCGGTCGGGCCCGAGCCGCGGCGCGCGACGGCCTTGTGCTCGCGGGTCCAGTGAAACACGCTTTCGGCGCCGGGATCATTGGCAATCATGCGCTCGTAGTCGTCGTTGGCGTGATGGGTCAGCGTTTCGATCGTGGCGCGGTCGCCCGAGCGCAGCGTCACCGCAGGCTGCACTTTCTTGCTGAAATAGCCCCAGTGGACGGTCGCCGGTGAAACCGGCAGGTTGAAGTGCTTCATGCAAGTGCCTCTTCGAGCAGTCGGAAGGTTTGGTTGGTCCCTGTCGAATTCATCGCACCGTCTCCGGTGTTTTCTCGGCGTCCATCACGCTGAGGAAACGCGCCGTGACGGGGTTGCGCGGGTTGGAGAGCACCTCATGCGCCGGTCCCTCCTCCAGGATCGCGCCGCCACTGAGGAAGGCGACGCGGTCGGCGACCTCGTCGGCGAAACGGATCTGGTGGGTCGAGATGATCATGGTGAGCCCGTCGTCGACAGCGAGCCGCCGGATCACCTCGAGCACCTCATTGACGAGTTCGGGATCGAGCGCCGAGGTCGGCTCGTCCAGCAGCAGCACGCTGGGGTTTGGCGCGAGCGCACGCGCGATCGCCACCCGCTGCTGCTGGCCGCCGGACAGATGGCGCGGCAACGCATCCGCGCGATGGCTCAGGCCGACCCGATCGAGCAGTTCGCGGGCCCGGCGGTCGGCATCGATCCCTGTCATGCCGTGCACCCAGCGCAGCGGACCCGCGACGTTCTCCTTCGCCGTCAAATGGCTGAACAGGTTGAACTGCTGAAACACCATCCCGACGCCGACGCTGGCGCGCTCATTGGCAACCGCGCGCGGCGTCAACGCCTTGCCGTGGTCGGAGAAACCGAGACGGCGGCCGCCGACACGAACGGTGCCGGCGTCCCACTCCTCCAGATGATTGATGCAGCGAAGCAGCGTGCTTTTTCCGGAGCCGCTGGGCCCGAGCAGCGCCACGACCTCGCCGACGCGCACCGTCATGTCGAGACCACCGAGCACGGCCTGCGTGCCATAGGACTTACGCAAATCCTTGACCTCGACCGCAATGTTATTGCGCGCAATGGTCGCGGCCCGCTTCGCGCGATCCTCCCGCGTCAGGGCTCGCGCCGGCGGCAGCGGAATATCCGGCTGCATCGCGGCCGCGACGTCGACGGCGGGCGCGGCGTTGTCGGCCAGGGCGAGCTTGGTGGCGAGGTCAGCGCGACGCCAAGGTAAATAGAAAGGCAGATAGTCGGCAAGCTTGCGCTGGCGCGAGGTGCGGTCGAGATCGAGCGTCCATTCCAGCGCCAGCTGGATCACGCTGACGGCGCCGGTCAGCACGAGATACAGCAGGCCTGAAGCGAAGAAGATCGAGAAGAAGTCGAAGGTCGACGACGCAAGCTGCGTGCTGCGCAACGTCAATTCCTGCACCGCGATCACCGAGGCGAGCGAGGAATTCTTCAGCGCGCTGACGGTCTCGTTGCCGAACGCCGGGATCATGGTGCGGATCGCCTGCGGCGCAATCACCCGCCGCATCAGCACCGCCGGCGTCATGCCAAGGGCCTGACCGGCCGACACCTGTCCGCGATCGACGCCGAGCACGCCGGAGCGCAGCATTTCGGCGATAAACGGCGCCTCATTGCAGGCAAGCGCGAGACCGGCGGCGAGGATCGCCGGCAGCTTGATGCCGATGTGCGGCAGCGCGTCGTAGGCAAACACCATCTGCAGGATCAGCGGCGTGCCGCGGAAGATCACGGTGTAGCCCCGCGCGAATGCCGAAAGCCACCAGAAGCGGCCGAGCTGCATCCATGCGAGGATCAACCCGAGGATCAGCCCGCCGAACAGCCCGAGGATGGTCACCTGAAGCGTGACCTCGATGCCCTCGAGCAGATACGGCAGGCTGAGATAGTGCGCGAACAGCGACATCAATTAACCGTCAGAAGACCCGGTTCCTTGAGGTTGTTCGGGTCGAGCTCCCACTTCTTGAGCAGCGCCGCCTGATCGCCGGACTTGTAGATCTCCATCATCACGGCCAGCACGGCTTCGCGGAATTTCGGCTTGTCTTTCGGCACGGCGATGCCGACCGAATAGGGAATCGTCACCGCGATCGCCTTCTCCAGCTTGTCCGGATAGGCCTTTACGGCGTTATCGACCGTGTTGACGTCGTTGACGTAGGTGTCGGCACGTCCGGCGAGGATCGCCTGGATACAGTTGGCGTTGTTGTCATAGAGCTGCAGCGTCGGCTCGGGTTTACCGGCAGCCTTGCACTCCGGGATCAGCGCCTGCACCAGCGGCACTTCGACATAGCCGGTATTTTCCGCCGCAGCCGCGCCGCATAGCGAGGTGTTGATGCCGGTAATCTTCTTCGGATTGCCCTTGGCAACCAGCACACCGTCGAACACCTTCGAATAGGTGATGAAGTCGCCGGCCTTGGCCCGCTCTTCGGTCGCATAAATGTCGGAGATGACAATGTCGGCCTGCCCGCTCGCCAGCGTGGTGAGCAGTGCTGCGAAGGTCACCGCCTTGTAGGTCAGCTTGAAACCGAGACACTCGCCGATCTCTTCGCCGAGATCGATGTCGAAGCCGACATATTTGCTGGGATCCTTCGGATCGATCGCTTCATAACCCGGTGTGTGCGGGTTGATGGCGTTGACCAGCGTCTTGCCTTTCCAGTCCGGGTACTTCTCCTGCAAGGCAGCGCATGCGGCAGGCGCAGCCTGCGCGCCGACCGGTGCCAGGAATCCAGCGGCGACGATTGCGCCCAGCACCGCCAGGCGCAATGAACCTGACGCGCGCCGTGCTTCCGTACAAAGCCATTTTTGCATGTTGCCAGTTCCTTCGAATTTGTCATGGCGAGGGCCATGTTCCAAAACCCGAGGGAAAGGCTACGGGGAACCGAGCTGGGAAAGCTTGTCCTGGGACGTACAAAAAATTGGATCAGCAAGGCCTGCGAATTGGGCAGGCCTGCTCAAGATTCATTCGTGACCCAGACCATTCTCTGGGCAAGCCCTCACTGCTCGAATATCGCCGCACAGGCCGGGCTCAAACTCGCCTTCTGCCGGCGAAGACACGCGGTGATGGCGCGGGCATTGGGGATTTCGCCGGCACAGAGGCGATAGACGTCGGGCGTGCAGGCCTTGCGCTGCTCGGGAGTGCCGGGCTCAGCCAGGGCCGCCTCGCTCGCGAACAATGTGAGGACAAGACCGAGAGCTGATGCGCGACCGGCACGGCGCTTGACCTCCGGTATCTGCACGAAGCTTGCGTTCATGATCGCGTCTCCCTAAAATCATTCCGATGCTTGCCGCACGCGGCATGTCAGGGAATTACGCGAGCCGTTTTTTGTAGAATGTGATTTTTCTCACACGAGATCCGGGCAGCCGGATTTAAGTTCCAGGTGGGGTCAGCAGCAAATCATTAACCGGGGCCGGGCGTCGGCGTTCTTTAGCTAAAATTCGAACGATCGGCTCAATCCAGACACAAGACAGTTTTGCAACGATGGCGCTCTCGAACCCCGGAGAGCGCGATGAGCGAAGTCGAATTTGATCTGTTGTTGGACGCCGTGCGAACGGCCGTCGCGCCCGTTTCCGAGGAGGTTTTTTTGGTCAAGCCATTGCCCCGCATCCAGCCGCCGCCGCGTGCTGCGAACGACAACCGCGCGCCCTGGCCGCTGGTCCCGTTTCCTGAAGGCTGGTACGCTGCCTGCTAGAGCATTTTCGGTTCTGATTGAATCAGAACCGAAGCTCTAGATTCTTGTTTTGACGCGTTTTCTTCACGCGAACCGGTGTCCACTTCGCTCGAAAACGCTCTAAGGCAGCTTCTCATCTATTCGCTGCAAGTCGTTGATGAGACAAGTGGAGGCCACGACCGGAATTGAACCGGTGTACACGGTTTTGCAGACCGTTGCGTAACCACTCCGCCACGTGGCCCCACGGGCCGCACTCATATACGGCCTCTCTCCGATAGGCAACCAAGGCGGAGCGTTAACCCTTTCGGCGTCGGCGGTAATCCTTCTTCTTCGGTTTCGGCGCCAGCTCCGGCATTTTCGCCTGGACCTCGCGAAATCTGGCCAACATCCGCTCAAAACTGCCGATCAACGTCTCAGCGATATCCGGCCGCTTCTCGATCCCCGCCAGCAACATTGCCGCCGACTCGATCGTGGACAGACCGTCGCGACGCGGTTCCTTGCGCAGATTGCCGTAGCGCGAGGGCCGCTTCGGCCCGAGAATCACCCGCTGACACTTCAGCATCCAGGCATTGCGCCACCACAGCGCCTTGGCCTGGCTCCAGGTGCCGTCGAGCAGCACGATGCCCTTGATGTCGGAGAGGATACTGCGCTGGCCGGGCTCGACCTCCCCCTTGCGGTTGATGGCGACGATCTCCGCATCGGTATCGAGGTCCTCGACCTTGGCAGAACCGAGGTAGAGCACCGCCCAGCGCGAGGGATCGGCCACTGGCCGACCGAGCGCCTTTGCCAGGCTCGGCCACGACAGGCCGATCTTGACCACTGCTGTCTTGAAATGCCGCGCCGCCAGCCGAGCGGTGCCGAGCGCCCTGTCCTGCTCCTGCGGATGCTGCAGGATCAGGAGCGAGATGCGGCTCTCGATCGGCGTGACGCTGTCGCAGATGCACAGCGGCAGCGGCTTGCCGCAATGCGGGCACTCCGCCAACTGGTCCGTCTCGTTAGCTAGCTCTGACATTCAACGGCTATACGCCGTGGATGGCCTCGCCCGCAACATCAATGCAGGACCAGCCTGACAATGCCGGACACCAGCCCGATCAGTCCGACTGCGGCGCTGAGCCAGCTCAGCCGCTGTCGCGCCGGTAAGTCCTTAAACCGGTCGATCAGCAGATAGATCACCGGCGTCGTGTAGAGGGTGAGAATCTGCGAGACGAACAGGCCGCCGATGATGGTGATGCCGAGCGGCCGACGCAGTTCGGTGCCCGGCCCCGTGGCGATCACCAGCGGGATGCCGGCGAACAGCGCGGCCATCGTCGTCATCAGGATCGGCCGGAAGCGGGCCTGGCAGGCCTCGAAGATCGCCTCCTGCGACGACAGGCCCTGATGGCGCTCGGCTTCCAGCGCGAAGTCGACCATCATGATGCCGTTCTTCTTGACGATGCCGATCAGCAGGATGATTCCGATGAAAGCGATGACCGTCAGCGGCGTGTTGGTGATCTGGAGAGCCAAGAGCGCGCCGAGGCCGGCCGATGGCAGCGTCGAGATGATCGTGATCGGATGCAACAGGCTCTCATAGAGCACGCCGAGCACGATATACATCGCGATCAGCGCGCCGAGGATCAGCAGCGGCTGCCGTCCGCTGGTCTTGTTGAAGTCGCCGGCATTGCCGTCGAAGCTGCCGCGAATGCCCTCCGGCATGTGCAGCTCGTTGACCGCCTGCTGGATGTTGGTGGTCGCGATCTCCAGCGGCACGTCCGGCAGCAGGTTGAACGACACCGTGGTCGAGGGGAATCCACCGGAGTGATAGACCGCCAGCGCCGATAGCCCCCGCTGGGCGTGCACCACAGCCGACAGTGGCACCTGCACGTCGTTGGCGCCGGCGACGAAGATGCGCTCCAAGTTCGACGGATCACTCTGGAATCTCGGATCGATCTCCAGCACCACCATGTACTGGTTGCGCTGGGTGTAGATGATCGAGATCTGCCGCTGCGAGAACGCATTGTTGAGCGCATTGTCGATATCCTGCACCCGGACGCCGAGGCTCGATGCGGTCTTGCGGTCGATCACGAGATTGAGCTGCAGGCCGCCCGGATCGCGGTCCGACGACACATCGGTGATGCCCTCCACCGTCTCCATGCGCTTGGACACGAGCGGCGCCCATTTCTGCAACAGGTCGAGATCCGTCGAGGACAGCGTGTACTGGTAGTCGGAATCGCTCTGCCGGCCGCCGGTCCGGATGTCTTGCGCTGCGAACATGAACAGGCGGATGCCCGGCACCATGGAGAGGTTGCGCCGCAGCCGATCGATCACCAGTGCGGTCGCCAGACCTGCCCGCTCCTCCGGCGGCTTGAGGCTGATGAACATTGTGCCGCGGTTGGTCGTGCCGCCGCCGACCGAGGAGCCGATGCCGGCGACCGCGGGATCGGCCATCACGATGTCGGCAAGCCGCTGCTGCAGCCCAAGCATCGCCTGGAACGAGATGTCGGCGGATGCGCGGGTCGAGCCGATCACGAAGCCGCTGTCGTCGGTCGGGAAATATCCCTTCGGCGTCTTGATGTAGAGCGTCACCGTCAGCGCGATGGTGGCGAAGAACACCAGCAGCGTCAGGAAGGGGTAGCCGAGCACGACCCGCAGTGTCGAGGCGTAGAATGCCACGATCCGTGTCAGCGTGCCTTCGATGACGCGGTCGTACCAGGTCGCGTGGTCCGAGGTCGTTCCCTTGATGTAATGCGCGCAGATCATCGGCGTGATGGTCAGCGACACCACGGTCGAGACCACGATTGCAAAGGTCAGCGTCAGCGAGAATTCCCGCAGCAGCCGGCCGACGATCCCGTCCATGAAGACCAGCGGCGTAAACGCCGCGATCAGCGACAACGAGATCGACAGTACGGTGAAGCCGATCTGCCTGGCGCCTTCGAGCGCCGCCGGAAACGGCGCCATGCCGTGCTCGAGATTGCGATACATGTTCTCGATCATCACGATGGCGTCGTCGACCACGAAGCCGACGGAAATCGCCAGCGCCATCAGCGACAGATTGTCGATCGAGAACCCGGCAAGCCACATCCCGGCGCAGGTGCCGGCCAGCGCCAGCGGGACCGAGACGCCGGCGGCAATTGTCGGCACCAGGCGGCGCAGGAACACGAACACCACGACCATCACCAGCACCACGGTCGCAAGCAGCGTGAGCTGCATGTCCTGGACGCTGGCGCGGATCGTGCTGGTGCGGTCCACCAGCGTGGAAATCTCGACGCCGGCCGGAATCCATTGCTTCAACTCGGGCAGCATCGCGCAGACGCGGTCAACCGTATCGATGACGTTGGCGTCGCCCTGCTTTGTGATCTGGATCAACACCGCGGGCTGTTTGTTGAACCAGGCAATGGAGCGCGCGTTGCGGACGGAGTCCTCGACTTCGGCGACATCGGACAGGCGCACGAAATTGCCGTTCAAGCTCTTGATCACGATGTCGCGGAACTCGGCCGCGGTCCGCATCTGCTTGTTGATCGACAGCGTCTCGCTCTGGCGGACGCCGTTGAAAATGCCGACCGGTCCGAGTGGATTGGCGTTGACGATCGCGGTCCGGACGTCGTCGGTCGCGATCCCGGCGTTCGCCAGCGCGACCGGGTTGAGCGCGATGCGCACCGCCGGCTGGTCCGCGCCGCTGACGGTCACCTCGCCCACCCCCGGAACCTGCGAGATCCGCTGCGCCAGTACGGTGTCGGCGACGTCGTACATCGCGCTGGTCGAGATCGTCTTGGAGGTCAGCGCCAGCACGAAAACCGGTGCTGCGGCCGGATTGGACTTGTGGAATTTCGGCAGCGACGGCAGGTCGCTCGGCAGGTCGGCCAGCGAGGCGTTGATCGCAGCCTGCACGTCGCGCGCGGCGTGATCGATGTCGCGGCCAATCGAGAATTGCACCTGGATGCTGGTCGAGCCGAGCGAGCTCGTCGAGGTGATCTGGTCGATGCCGGCGATCTCGCCGAGCTTGCGCTCGAGCGGTGCGGCGACGGTTGCAGCCATCACCGACGGATCAGCACCGGGCCGGGACGCCGACACCCGGATCATCGGGAAATCGACATTGGGTACCGAGGAGACCGGCAGGAACTCGTAGGCGACGATCCCGATCAGGAACAGCCCGATCGCAAGCAGCGTGGTGCCCACCGGCCTGCGAATGAAGGGCTCCGAGATCGAGATCATTGCATCCCCTCGGTCGCACCTGCGACCGGCGGTCCCTGCGGGCCAGGCTCCGGCACCGCCGTCTCGATCCGGCGGTTGAGCCGGTCGAGCGCCAGATAGATCACGGGCGTGGTGTAGAGCGTCAGCAACTGGCTGAGCAGAAGGCCGCCGATGATCGAGATGCCGAGCGGGAAGCGCAGCTCGGACCCGGTGCCGCTCTCGATCGCGAGTGGCAGCGCGCCGAACAGCGCGGCCAGCGTCGTCATCATGATCGGACGGAACCGCAGCAGGCAGGCCTGTACGATCGCGTCATAGGGCGACATGCCCTTGTGACGCTCGGCCTCGAGCGCGAAGTCGATCATCATGATCGCGTTCTTCTTGACGATGCCCATCAAGAGGATGATGCCGATCAGGCCGATCACCGAAAGATCCTGCCCGCACAGCATCAACGCGAGGATTGCGCCGACGCCGGCCGAGGGCAGTGTCGACAGGATGGTGATGGGGTGGATGTAACTCTCATAGAGCACACCGAGCACGATATAGATCGTGATGATCGCGGCCAGGATCAGCCAGGGCTGTCCGGCCAGCGACCTTGCGAATTCGGCGGCGTCGCCGGAATAGATGCCGACGATGCTACCGGGCATTCCGATACGGGTCTCGATCGTCTTCACGGCCTCGACCGCATCACCGAGCGCCTCGCCCGGCGCGAGGTTGAAGCTGAGCGAGACTGACGGGAATTGCGCCTGGTGCGAGATCGCGAGCGGTGCCGTCGTCCGCCTCAGTGTCGCGACCGCCGACAGCGGCACCTGAGCGCCGTTCGCGCCGGGCAGATAGAGCTTGTCGAGGATCGATGGATCGCGCTGGTACATCGGCAAGGCCTCGAGCACCACGCGGTACTGGTTGGCCTGGCCGTAAATGGTCGATATCTGTCGTTGCGCAAAGGCGTCGTTGAGCGTGTCGGTCACGCCCTGCAGGCTGACACCGAGCTGGCCGGCGCGCTGACGGTTGATGTCCAGCGCCGCGCGCAGGCCGCCCTCCTGCGCCTCCGACGAGACGTCGCGGAAAATCGGGTCGCGCCGCATCTCCGCGACGAGCTTTCGCGACCATTGCAAGACGTCGGCCGCATCGGTTCCGGTCAGCGTGTACTGGTACTGCGAGCGGCTCGATTGCGTCGAGATCTGCACGTCCTGCACCGGCTGGAAGTAGACGGTCATGCCGGGGATCGACGCTACCTTCTGCTTGAGACGCACGATGACCTGCGCGACGTCGTCACGGCGCTGGTCGCGCGGCTTCAGCGTCATCACCAGGCGGCCGACATTGGTGGTCGGGTTGACCGATCCGGCGCCGATCACTGACACGACGCCGGTCACATCAGGATCGGCCTTGATGATGTCGGAAGCCGCGGTCTGCCGCTGCTGCATTTCTGCGAACGAGACGTCGGGGCCCGCCTCGGTCACCGCCGTGATCGACGAGGTGTCCTGCAGCGGCAAAAAGCCCTTCGGCGCGATCACATACATAATCAGCGTCAGCGCAATGGTCGCGAACGTCACCAGCAGCGTGGCGCGCTGATGCCGCAGCACCCGAAGCAATGTCCGGTGATAGAACTCCACCATCCGGTCGATGAAGCGGCTGATCGCAGCCAGGCCCGGAACCGCGACCTCCTCATGGACGTTCTTGAGCAGCCGCGAGCACATCATCGGCGTCAGCGTCAGCGAGACCACCGCAGAGGTCACCACCGCAATCGTCAGCGTCAGCGCGAACTCGCGGAACATGCGGCCGACCAGGCCCGACATGAACAGCAGCGGGATGAAGACCGCGATCAACGACACCGTCAGCGAGATTACGGTGAAGCCGATTTCGCTGGCGCCCTTCAGCGACGCCTCCATCACCGTTTCGCCCTCCTCCATATGGCGGACGATGTTCTCGATCATGACGATGGCGTCGTCGACGACGAAGCCGGTTCCGATCGTCAGCGCCATCAGCGACAGATTGTCGAGGCTGAAACCGGCGAAATACATGATGCCGAAGCTCGTGATCAGCGACAGCGGCAGTGCCACGCCCGCGATCAGGGTTGCCCGTAGCGACCGCAGGAACAACAGCACCACCAGCGTCACCAGCACCACGCTCAGGATCAGCGTGAACTGCACGTCATGCACCGAGGCGCGGATCGTGACCGTGCGGTCGGCGACGATGGTCAAATTGACGCCGGCCGGGATCGTCCGCTGCATCCGCGGGATCTCGGCGCGGATCTGGCGGACCACGTCGATGACGTTGGCGCCGGGCTGGCGCTGGATATCGATGATGACGGCAGGCAAGCCCTGGTACCAACCGCCGGTGCGGTCGTTCTCCAATCCGTCGACGATCACAGCGACATCGCCGATCGTCACGGGAGACCCGTTGCGGTAGGCGATGATAATCGGCTTGTAGGCGTCGGCCGCTGCAATCTGGTCGTTGGCGGCAATGGTGTAGGATTGCTGCGCGCCGTCGAGCGATCCCTTCGGCCCCGACACGTTGGCGCCGGCGATCGCGTTGCGCAAATCCTCCATGGCGATGCCATAGGCCGCAAGCCGCGCCAGATCGGCCTGGACGCGCACCGCCGGCTTCAGGCCACCGAGGATCGAGACCCGGCCGACGCCGGAAATCTGGCTCAGCCTTTGCCCGAGGATGGTGTCGGCGAGATCGCTCATCGCCCGCAGTGAGATCGTGTCGGAGGTGAGCGCCAGCGTCATCACAGGCGCGTCCGCCGGGTTCACCTTGGCGTAAACCGGCGGGTACGGCAGCGTCTTCGGCAGGATGCCGGCCGCCGCATTGATCGCGGCCTGGACGTCCTGCGTGGCGCCGTCGATATCGCGGTTGAGGTCGAACTGCAGCGAGATCTGGCTGACGCCGAACGAGCTCGTCGAATTCATCGACGACAGCGACGGGATCTGGCCGAGCTGCCGCTCGAGCGGCGCCGTGATCAGCGAGGCGATCACGTCCGGGCTGGCGCCAGGCAGTTGGGTCGTCACCTGCACGGTCGGGAAGTCGACCTGCGGCAGCGCCGAGACCGGCAGCGCCCAATACCCGAGCGCGCCGCCGATCAACAGCGCGATGCCGAGCAGCGAGGTCGCGATCGGCCGGCGGATGAACGGTTCGGAGACGCTCATGGCTGCGTGCTCGCTATCAAGTCGGACATTACGAGGTCGGTATCTCAATCATGGCTGCGCTTTCGCTGCGCCGCCTGACTGTTCGCCCCCTGCCGCGGGCGCCGGCGCCGGTCCGGTCTGCCCCTTTTGGTCGCCCTCATTGTGCTCGCGCCGGCCGCGATGCTCGCCGGTCTTGTCGCCGTTCTTGCCCTGCCAGTCCTTCTTGGCCTCGTTGCCTTGACCTTGGCCTTGGCCCTGACCGCCGCCCTTTGCGTCCCCCTTGCCATCTCGATTGCGGCCGCGCTTGCGCGGCGCGAGATCCGCCGTCGGGGCCTGATCATCCTTGCCGATGACGACCGTGGAGCCTTCGGCGAGATTGGCAAAGCCCGTCGTCACCACCCGGTCCGACGTGGTGAGGCCGCTCGCGATCACGGCGTCATGCTCGTCCTGTTGCGTGACGGTCACCGCCTTGGCGGTGACGATGTCGTTGTCGCCGATCACATAGCTGAAGGTGCCGGCCGGGCCGCGCTGCACCGCCGAGGTCGGAACCACGATTGCCTGCGGCAGCGTCTCGACCTTGAGGCGGACGTTGACGAACTGGCCGGGCCAGAGCTGATAACTGGCGTTGGGGAATTCGGCCTTCAGCTTCAGCGTGCCCGTGGTCGGATCGACCTGGTTGTCGATGCCGGTCAGTGTGCCGGTATCGACGACCGTGACGCCGTCATTGCCGAACACGTCGACCGCAAGCCGGCCCTTTGCCGCCGCCGCATTGACCCGCACGATCTGCTGCTGCGGCAGGCTGAACCACACCGCGATCGGCTGCAGCTGGGTCAGGATCACGAGCCCGGTGGTGTCGGCGGCGTGGACGATGTTGCCCTGGTCGACCTGGCGCAGGCCGGCGCGCCCCGAAATCGGCGCAACGATCTTGGTGTAGCCCAGCGTCGCCGCCGCATTGTCGACCGCGGCTTGGTCGGCTTTGACCAGCGCCTCCTGCTGCGCAACCACGGACTTCTGTGTATCGGCCTGCTGCTTCGAGCCGGCATTGGTGGCGGCGAGTTGCTGATAGCGGATGAGATCGAGCTTCTGGTTGCCGAGCAGCGCCTCGTCCTGCGCCTTCTTGGCGACCGCCTGGTCGTATTGCGCCTGGTAGATCACGGGATCGATCTCGCCAAGCACGTCGCCCTTCTGGACGTCCTGACCCTCGACGAATTTGACCGAGATCAGCTTGCCGTCGACCTGCGAGCGCACGGTGACCGTGTTCAACGCCTTCACCGAGCCGACGCCGTCGAGATAAACCGGCACGTCCTGCACGCGCGGCGTGGCCGCAAGTACCGGCACCGGAAGATCAGGCCGCGCCCCCGCGCCACGGCCGCCGCCCTGCTTTTGTTGGAATGCGAGCCAGCCGAGATAACCGAGACCGCCGAGGATCACGAGTGTGATGATCAGCGACACCATGCGCTTGAGCAGGCGCGAGACCAGGCCCGGCTTGCGCGGCGCGGCATTTCTCTCGTCGTCCTTGGTGTCGGGCTTAAAGAGCATCGACCGGTCTCTCCATCTTCGGCTCCCAGCCGCCCCCCAGCGCCTGGTACAGGCTCACTATCGCCAGCAGCCGGGCGAGTTGAGCCTGGGAGTAGGCATCTTCAGCCTGGAAGAGAGTCAGCTGCGTGTTTAGCACAGTTACGATGTCGGCGGTCCCGGCCCGAAGCTGCTGCTCGGCCAATTGGAACGCCCGCCGCGATGCCGTCAGCACGTCACGCTGCAGCTGCAGCTTCCGCGTGGTCTCGCGAATCGCGACCAACGCATTGTCGACGTCGGTGAAGGCCTGGACCACCGTCTTGCGGTAGGTCTGCAGGAGTTCGTCCTGCTTGGCCTGGGTATATTCGAAATTGCCGAGGATCTTGCCGCCGTCGAAGATCGGTTGTGTCGCGCTGCCGACCAGGTTGAAGAACGCTGCGTGCGGCTGGAACAGCGACACCAGCGCCGAGCTCTGGTAGCCGCCCTGTCCGGTCAGCTGGATGCTGGGATAGAACTGCGCCCGCGCGCTGCCAACATTGGCGGTCGCCGAGGCAAGCTGGGCCTCCTGCCTGCGGATGTCGGGGCGCTGGGTCAGCAATTCCGACGGCAGGCCCGGCGTGACCCGGGGAATCGCGACGGCGTTGAGCGTGCCACCCGAGATCCGCACGCTTTCCGGCGGCCGCGACACCAGCACCGCAAGTGCGTTGATATTCTGGTCGAGCGTCTGCCGCAGCGGCGGCACCTGCGCGCGCTGGTTGGCGAGCACACTCTCCTGCTGGGCGACGTCGAGATCGGTGCCGGTGCCGGCCTTGAAGCGGTCGTTAATGGCGTTCAGCACGCGCTCGGCACTGGCAATATTGCGCTGGGCGGTGCGCAGGCGGTCCTGGGTCCCGAGCACCGTGAAGTAGGCGGTCGCAACCGTCGTCAGGGTCGTCAGCGCCGTCACTTCGCGATCGAACCGGTTGGCGACCGAGGTCTCCTCGGCGGCCTGGGCCGCGTCGCGGTTCTGGCCCCAGAAGTCGAGCTGATAGCTCGCGCTCAGCGAAGCGTTGTAGTTGACCACTTCGCGCCCGCCGATCGAAAGGCCGCTGGCACTGGAGCCCGAGGTCCGCGAATAGGCTTCCGATCCGCCGGTGGACAGGCTCGGCAGCAGCGCCGCACCGGCCTGCCGCGCCAGCGCATCGGCCTGACGAAACCGCGCGACCGCCGCGGCGATGTCCAGGTTGACGGTCTGGGCCTCCTCCATCAGCTGGGTCAGCTCGGCCGACCGGAACCCCCGCCACCAGTCAAGCGTCGGAGGCGCGTCGCCGGGGCGGCCAAGCCGGGCGGCCTTGTAGCCTTGGGGCACGTCGAGCGCCGGATCGGGGATGTCCTGGGTCAGGATGCAGCCGGCGGAGCTTGCGACAAGCCCCAGCGCGATAAGCGACCGGCCAGCGACCCGGCGCAAGCGTACAATGAGGCCCAACCGGCCTCCAGGTGCCATTTCGGACGCGGGTTGGCTCACACCCGGTCTCCGAGCAACACAGACTCCGCCCGTGGCGCGCGCATGACGCATTTGGTGGTGGTCTGGGGGACGTTCACGGGGTGATGCTTCCAATGGAACCGGGCCGTTATACTACCCCATCGGAAGATGCGGCGGACAGCCCTCTCAAGACCCCTCAAGGTCGCAGCCGCAGGCGATTTAAGGCCGCCCGAACGTCGCGCCTCCCTCTATTTTTATAGCGTTTCCGTACGGTCCGGGCAGATGTGTCAGCGTTGCAATTCTTACAAGGAATTCATGGGGATTTCTCCGCGCTGTTGCATCGAATCCGCAGGCGTGAGGGAGCCAAGCCATGATCCAGATGCCGCGGCCGGTCGTTATCAGTCGGAGGCCGCCGTCCCGCGGTCGACGGCATCGTTCAACCTTCGGGCTCCGACATGATCTATCCCTACGCCTACCTGTCGACGCTCCTGGTCTTCCTGCTTTGCGATATGGCTTGGCTTGGGACCATGGCGAGCCGATTATACCGTCCGACGCTCGGCGACATCCTGCTGGCTGACGTCAACCTGCCACCGGCTGTGGCCTTCTACCTGATCTACCCCGCGGGGCTCGTCATCTTCGCCGTGCTTCCCGGGTTGAAATCCGAAAGCCTCACCCAGGCAGCGCTCAACGGCGCGCTGTTCGGCCTCTTCAGCTACCTGACCTACGACCTGACCAATCAGGCGACCTTGCGCAACTGGACGCTCCAGCTGACGCTGATCGATATCGCCTGGGGAACCCTGCTCGGCGGGATCGCAGCAGTGGCCGCCTGCTGGATCACGGGCAAGCTAACCGCCTGAGGTCAGTTTTGGGAGCGGCAAGAACGGCCGCGTCCGCAGCTGGACGTCGCGGAATTGCTGGCCGCGCGAGCGCAGCATGTGTTGCTCGAGCGGTGGTATGCCGGAAACGTAAACCAGAGCCCAGTACATGCAGGCCGGCGCCAGCAGCGTAATCCAGCCCGCTGCATAGGCACCGTCGATCGCGATCACCGGATAGGCCAGCCAGCACAGCCATTCGAAAAAATAGTTCGGATGGCGCGACCACCTCCACAGACCGATCTCGCAGATCCGGCCGCGATTGGCCGGGTCCGACCGGAATTTGCGGAGTTGCCAATCCGACAAGGCCTCGCCGACCAGGCCGGCCAGCAGCAGCGCTGCGCCGAGGCCATCGCTGAGGCCTAGTTGCGGTCGCGGATTGTGCGCAGCGAGCGCGACCGAGACCGCGAGGATGAGTGCAACGGCGGCCTGAGCCTGCACCTGCAGGAACATCCGCATGTCGGCCGTGGCACCCCATTGATCGATCAGGTCGCGGTAGCGCGGATCATCGCCGACCCTCGAGGTCCGCGACAGGAGATGACCGCCAAGCCGGAGTGACCAGATCGCGACCAGCAGTGCGACCATGATCTGCCGCGCAGTCGGGCCGCCACCCTGGGGGAACGGGACAAGGCTGGCAACGCCAGCGACCGCGCCGGTCCCGAATGTCCAGCAAACATCGATCCATCCGGTGTGCCCGCTACGCCGCTGGATCAGCCAAGCGGTCGTCATGACTGCAGACAGCGCGAACGCCATGATGGCGAGGTGGGACACCGCTTGGAGCAGGCTCATGAGGCGTCTCCCGCCACCGGCTACATCCGGATCAGGGGCTGCAGCAGGCGGCCGATCAGTCCGTTCAGCTTCAGGTCTCCCTGCATCGCGACCAGGCAGATGCAATCCTCCGCCGAATCGATCGTCACGTCGTGATCGACAGATCCGTCGCCGAAATCGAAATCGCCGGGCCCGAAATGGCCCCCGGCATGAACGAAGCTGCCCGACAGCACGCAGGTCATCTCAAAGCCGGTGTGGGTATGGTCGATCATCTTCGTTCCCGGGCTGGACTTCAGAAGAAAGACCCGCGTTGCGCTCGGCTCAGCCAATCGGATCGGCCGCAAATGCACCTTCGGCGCAATCCATTTCCAGGAGCTGCCGGGATAGCCGTCCAGGAAGGACGGCAGGCCTGGGACATCGGTAAATCCGCGGGCCCGTGGCCGCGCCGGTGCGTCGGCAACGCGAACAGGCTCGTCCAACCGTCGCTCCAACGCCTCAAGCGCCCCGTCCGACATCGCGCTCGGCGGCAGTCCGGCCAGCACCGCGCCGCCAACATGCTCGATCGCGCGCACGGCGGCGCGGCACGTCGCGCAGCCGACCAGATGCGTGGCAACGGCAATATGCTGGCCAAGGTCGAGCACGCCGGCCGCAAACGCCGCCAACAGTTCGTCCGGAGGGTGATGATGGACCGTCATGAGAAGTCATCCAGCAAGCCACGCAGCCGGGCCATGGCCAGCCGCAAGCGTGATTTGACCGTCCCGAGCGGGATATCCAGCGTCCGCGCGATCTCCGCATGGGCCCTTTCCTGAAAGAAGGACAGCTCGATCACCCGCAACTGTTCGTCCGGCAGCACGGACAGCGCATCCCGGACCCGCCCCTCGATCTGCGAGGCACGGACACCGGCGTCGGGCTGTGGCCCCTCGTCGAGGCGAAACTCGAGCTCGGCTTCGGACGTATCATGTGTCGGGGTTCGTTTCTGACGACGGAGGGCGTCAATGCGCAGGTTGCGCGCAATCGTGAATATCCAGGCTGCGGCGCCAACGCTTGCGGGATCGAACAGGGCGGCCTTCGACCAGACCACGAGTAGCGCTTCCTGCGCCAGTTCGTCGGCGCTCTGCTCGCTCGCCCCGGAGCGTTGCATGAAGGTCTTTATGCGTGGAGCAAAATACCGGAACAGCGCCGCGAACGCCTCGCGATCCCGCCGGACCGTAATGGCCTCGATCAGCCCGGCCCATCTGGCGGCATCCGACGTCGCATCGCCGGGAATTTCACTCTGCATGCCGCGCGGGCACTCCCTGTCGCCGACACCTCTGCGACGTGAGTACCGGATCGCGCCCGGCCTGACCAGAGCGATAACCCCGAAACAATGTCGTGCGACCGCATGCATATTACGGAAACGTCGCCCGGCCACGGTTGGATCACAGCCGGTGATCCAACCCGCACGATCTGTCGTTTCATTCCGTAGAGCCGTCCCCGGAACCAGCCGGTGCATTGGCTGTGCCGCAGAGGGTTGAACCTTGAGGAGCGACGTCAAGTTGAACATAGCCGTGATCGGGACCGGCATTTCCGGCCTGTCGGCCGCGTGGCTGCTCAGCCAGCGGCACGACGTGACCGTCTATGAAAAGTCCGATCGGATCGGCGGCCACTCGAACACCGTGACGGCGTCGATCAATGGCAAAAAAATCGCCGTCGATACCGGCTTCATCGTGTTCAACCGCAAGACCTATCCTAACTTGACCGCGCTGTTTCAGCATCTGCGCGTGCCCACGCAGCCATCGGAAATGTCGCTGTCGGTATCCCTCAATGAGGGCGAACTTGAATATTCAGGGACCGGCCTTCGGGGGCTGCTGGCGCAGCCCAAGAATCTCCTGCGTCCGCGCTTTTGGTCGATGCTGCGCGACCTCGTCAGGTTCTACGATCACGCCACACGCGATGCCACGCTCCTGGGCAACGAGACAATCAGCCTCGGCGACTATCTCAAGCAAGGCGGTTACGGCGCCGCCTTCCGCGACGACCATTTGCTGCCGATGGCAAGCGCGATCTGGTCGGCTCCGCCGGATGAGATCCTCGCCTTCCCGGCCGCGACCTTCATTCGCTTCCATCACAATCACGGGCTGCTGCAACTGACGAGCCGGCCGCCTTGGGAAACCGTGACCGGCGGCAGCCAGGTCTATGTGCAACAGCTGATCCGATCGTTCGCCGACCGGATCAGGCTGGAATGCGGCGTGGTCAGCGTGCGACGCACCGCCAACCGCGTCGCGGTCACCGACATCAGCGGGGAAACCCGCTCCTACGATCACGTCGTGCTGGCGACGCATGCCAATCAGGCGCTCGCCGTCATCGACGCGCCAACGCGCGACGAGATCGAACTGCTCGGCGCATTCCGCTACAGCCGCAATCTCGCCGTGCTGCACTCGGATCCGAGCTTCATGCCACGGCGCCGCGCGGCGTGGTCGAGCTGGAATTATGTCGGCTGGCGCGAGCAATCCGATGCACCGGCCGGCGTGACCTATTGGATGAATCGCCTGCAGGGCATTGAAGGGCGCCTGCCGTTGTTCGTCACGCTCAATCCTGCCCGCCCGCCGCATGCCGATACGCTGCACGACACCGAACTCTACGAGCATCCGGTGTTCGATGCCGCCGCGATTTCAGCACAGCGCCGGCTCTGGTCGCTGCAAGGCAAGGGCAATGTCTGGTTCTGCGGCGCGCATTTCGGCGCCGGCTTCCACGAAGACGGGCTGCAATCCGGCCTTGCGGTCGCCGAACAGCTCGGCGGCGTGCGCAGGCCCTGGACCGTACCTGACGAGTCCGGACGCATCGTGTTCGATAGAACCGCTCCCTTCGCGCCCGAGCCGGAGTTGCTATCATGACGCTGCACTCCTGCCTCTATCGCGGCAGCGTGATGCATCGACGGCTGCGGCCCAAAGTGCATCGCTTCCGCTACCGCGCTTTCTGGATGCTGCTCGATCTCGACGAGGTCCCGGCGCTCGCATCACGGTTTCGGCTATTCTCCCACAACCACTTCAACCTGTTCGCGCTGCATGATTCCGATCACGGCGACGGCAGCGCAACGTCGCTGCGCGTCCAGGCCGAAAGCCATCTGGCGCGAGCCGGGATCGACATCAAAGGCGGGGCGATCCGGCTGTTCTGCATGCCGCGGACGCTCGGCTACAGCTTCAATCCGCTCAGCGTCTATTTCTGCTACCGGAGTTGCGGGCAGCTCGCCGCGATCATCTATCAGGTTCACAACACGTTCGGTGAGCGCCATGCCTACGTCGCGCCGGTCGAGGCTGGCGATGGGAATATCCGCCACGACTGCCGCAAGGCGTTCTACGTCTCGCCCTTCATGGACATGAGCATGGCCTATCGCTTCCGGCTGAACGAGCCAGGTCAGCACTTTGCCCTCGGCATCGGCGCAAGCGAACGCGGCCAAGCGATGCTCAGCGCCTGCCTTACGGCATCGCGCGAGACAATCAGCGATGGAGCGCTGCTGCGCAATTTCCTGACGATCCCCCTGGTTACAGCCAAGGTCATGCTCGCGATTCATTGGGAAGCGTTGCGGCTTTGGCTGAAGGGCATGGGGCTGCGCGACCGCCCGCAAGCATCGACTGACACCATCACGCTCGCCGCCATATCGCCCAAGCAACGGATCGATTCGCATGCACTCTGACCATCAGCAAACCGTCCCGGGCTTGCTCCCTGTTCGATGGCCCACCGTGCTGCGCGCGACGATCGGCGCGCTGTTGCGGCGGATGTTGCGCAGGCTCGACTGCGGCGAAATTCTAATCCAGGTGCCCGGCGGGCGCGGTATCGTGATCTCGGGCATGCGCGGTGGAGACCAGGCGCATATCAAGATTCACAGCTGGAAATGCCTGCTGCGGCTGCTGGTCAGCGGCGATCTCGGTTTTGCCGAGGGATTTCTCGCCGGCGAATGGTCCACGCCAAACCTCCATACCTTCCTGAGCGCGGCTGCACCACGATCGACGGAAGCCGCCTCGTTCGAGCGGCTGAGGCCGCCGCAGCCCCTCATTTGGCTCCGTCACGCCCTGTTCAACCGCAACACCAGGCGCGGCAGCCGGCGCAATATTCGCGCCCATTACGATCTCGGCAACGACTTCTACCGCCTTTGGCTCGATCCGAGCATGACCTATTCGTCGGCCATCTACGCTTCGCCTCACGAAACACTCGAGCAGGCGCAACAGAACAAGCTGGATCGCGTGACCGAGTTGCTCGATCTCAGCGGTGGCGAGAGCGTGCTGGAGATCGGTTGCGGCTGGGGTGCGCTGGCGCAGCAGATCATCGCGCGAGCCGACTGCCATGTCACCGGCCTGACCCTGTCGACCGAACAGCTTGGCTACGCGCGCGAGCAACTGGCACAGCGCGGTCTCGCCGACAGGTCCGACCTGCGGATCGAGGACTATCGCGACACCAGGGGCAGCTATGATCGTGTTGTCTCGATCGAGATGCTGGAAGCGGTCGGCGAAGCCTACTGGCCGCTGTTCTTCGACAATCTGCGGCAACGGCTCACTATTGGCGGCGTCGCGGTGGTCCAGGTCATCACGATCGACGAAAGCCGCTTCGAAAGCTATCGCAGGCGGCCGGAATTCATCCAGCGCTACATTTTCCCTGGCGGAATGCTGCCGACCGCCGACATCGTTGAACAACAGGTGAAGAACTCCGGACTGCGGCTTGTCTCGTCGGAGTTCTTCGCCGACAGCTACGCGCGCACCCTTGCGGAATGGCACGATCGGTTCATGGACGCCTGGCCGTCGATCGAGACGCTGGGCTTCGATCTCCGCTTCAAGCGGATGTGGGAATACTACCTCGCGTATTGCAGGCTCGGTTTTGAGATCGGCGCCCTCAATGTGAGGCTGTACAAGGTCGAACGATCGTCTTGAATTGAACGCGTCGGCAGTGATCGCCGAGTTGATGCGGAACGGCGATTTGCAGCAAGATTCGCCCAGATCGCAGCGCTCGCTCAAAACAATCTTTCCATACGCTGCCTCGGCCTGCGCCGCCGACTGGTTAACGCAAGTTTTTCCCCCAATTTCGCCGCACTGCAAAAGCCTTCCCCTTTTGCGATGGGCACACTAGTTTCCGGCAGAAGCAAAACACTGACCGGCAAGAGAATACCCCCTGACATGACATTCAACAAAGACGTCATCGAAGCGATCGGCAATACGCCACTGATCAAGCTGCAGCGCGCGTCCGAACTGACCGGCTGCACCATTCTCGGCAAGGCCGAGTTCATGAATCCGGGCCAGTCGGTCAAGGACCGCGCCGGCAAATGGATGATCCTGGAAGCCGAGAAGCGCGGTGAGCTCAAGCCGGGTGGGCTCGTGGTCGAGTCGACTGCGGGAAACACCGGCATTGGGCTGGCGGTCGTCGCGAGCGCGCGCGGCTACCGGACCTTGATCGTCATTCCGGAGACCCAGAGCCAGGAAAAGAAGGACTTCCTGCGGCTGTGCGGCGCCGAGCTCGTCGAGGCCCCGGCACTGCCCTTCTCCAATCCGAACAATTACGCGCACCTCGGCAAGCGGCTTGCCGATCAGCTCCGCAAGAGCGAGCCGAACGGCGTCCTGTTCGCGGACCAGTGGAACAACCTCGACAACGCCAAGGCGCACTACGAGTCGACCGGACCCGAGATCTGGGAGCAGACCGGCGGCAAGCTCGACGGCTTCATCTGCTCCGTCGGCAGCGGCGGCACGCTTGCCGGCATCAGCCGTTATCTGAAGGAGAAGAATCCTGGTATCACGACCGCCTGCGCCGATCCGCGCGGTGCTGCGATGTATGAGCTGTTCAAGCATGGCGAGCCCAAGGTGACGCCGGGCAGCTCGATCACCGAGGGCATCGGGCTTGGACGCATCACCCCGATCATCGAAACCGCGAAGGTCGACGACGCGTTCCTGATCCCCGACGAGGAAGCGGTGCTGGTGATCTACGAAATGCTCGAGCACGAGGGACTGTGCCTTGGCGGCTCGACCGGCATCAACGTCGCAGGCGCCATTCGCCTCGCCAGGAAGCTCGGTCCCGGCAAGACCATCGTCACGATCCTCTGCGACTCCGGCGGCCGTTACCAGTCAAAGCTGTTCAATCCGGATTTCATGCGCTCGAAGAACCTGCCGGTGCCGACATGGCTCGAGAAGCGCAGCAAGATCGAGCTGCCGTTTGTGTGACGGGCGACCGCTGATTCCGGCGTCATTGCGAGGAGCGAAAGCGACGAAGCAATCCATGCTTCTCGTGCGGATGAATGGATTGCTTCGCTCCGCTCGCAATGACGGCGAACGTCACCTTAAGATCTGACTCAAGAAAAGCTTTGACCGCGCGTGTTGCGGGTTGGCGAAGAATTCCTGCGGCGTGTTCGACTCGATGATCTGGCCGGCGTCCATGAACACGACGCGGTTGGCGACCTCGCGGGCAAAGCCCATTTCGTGGGTCACGACCAGCATGGTCATGCCCTCCTTGGCAAGGTCGACCATGGTGTCGAGCACCTCCTTGACCATTTCCGGATCGAGTGCCGAGGTCGGCTCGTCGAACAGCATCACCTTGGGATTCATGGTCAGCGCGCGCGCGATCGCGACGCGCTGCTGCTGACCGCCCGACATCTGGCCCGGAAACTTGTTGGCCTGATGCGGGATCTTGACGCGCTCGAGGAACTTCATCGCGGCCGCCTCGGCATCCTTCTTCGGGATGTTGCGCACCCAGATCGGCGCCAGCGTGCAATTGTCGAGCACAGTCAGATGCGGGAACAGATTGAAGCTCTGGAACACCATGCCGACCTCGCGGCGCACCTCGTCGACACGGCGCAGATTCGGACCCAACTCGATGCCGTCGACGACGATCTCGCCCTCCTGGAATTCCTCCAGCGCATTGATGCAGCGGATCAGGGTCGACTTGCCGGAGCCCGACGGGCCGCAGATCACGATGCGCTCGCCCTTGCCGACCTCGAGTTTGATGTCGCGCAGCACGTGGAAGTCGCCGTACCACTTGTTGAGGTTGGAAATGTTGACGATCGGATCGGTTGACATGATGACCCTGTTCAGGTGCGGCGATGGGCGTTGAGACGGTTTTCGACGAAGAGCGAGTAGCGCGACATTCCAAAGCAGAACACGAAGTAGATCATCCCGGCGACGGCGAAACCGGTGAACGCGGTGGTCGGCGTGGTCCAGGTTGGATCGGCGAACGACGCCCGCAAGGAGCCCAGCAGATCGAACAGCGCGACGATCGAGACCAGCGAGGTGTCCTTGAACAGCCCGATGAAGCTATTGACGATGCCCGGGATGACGTAGCGCAGCGCCTGCGGCAGCACGATCAGCGACGTCGTCTTCCACCACGACAGGCCGAGCGCGGAAGCGGCCTCCGCCTGCCCGCGCGCCACGGCGGCGAGGCCGCCCCTGATGACCTCGGCCAGATAGGCACCGGTAAACAGCGCCACCCCGATCAAGGCGCGCATCAAGCCGTCGATCGTGAAATTACCCGGCACGAACAGCGGCAGCATGTAGGTCGCGAAGAACAGGACCGTGATCAACGGCACGCCCCGCCAGAATTCGATGAAGGTGATCGCGAAGATCCGGATCAGCGGAATGGTCGAGCGGCGGCCGAGCGCCAGCGCAATCCCGATCGGCATCGAGGCGACGATGCCTGTGATGGCGATGACCAGCGTCACCAGAAGGCCGCCCCACAGCCGTGTATCGACAATCGGAAAACCGCCGCGGTCGAGTCCCATCAGCTTGATCGCAACGGCCATTCCGGCAAACGTCAGCAGGCTGCGGATCAGCACCGCGCGGCCGGTTCGGATGCCGCCGCCAAGACCAAACAAGATGGCCGAGACGATCACAGCCGTAACGAGAAAATCGCCCCACACCGGTTGGGATGTTTGCAGCTGATCGTGCAGCCAGGTCAGCGGAAAGATCAGCCAGTGGATCAGGAGACCGACCAGGACTATGACCTTGCCGAGGCCCCAGAGCAGCGGGCCGATCGCCGAGCTCTGGCTGAGATTGACCAGGAGTTCGCCAACTCCACTGATGCTCTGCTCGAACAGCTGCAGCAGGCCGGCGGTCCAGCTCACGCCGAAGCCGGCGATGCCGCCGCCATGCAGCAGGAAGAATGCCACCACCGGAAAAGCGAAGAAGAACAGGCCGGAGTTCAAGCCTTTTGCGGGCAGGCGCGGAATCAGTAGCGGCAGGAGTAGCGCGACGCCGAGCAGGAAGGTCAGATTGACGCGCCAGCGCTGAGCTTCCGGATAGAAGCCATAGATGAGCTGGTTCAGCTTCGCCCAGACATAGGGCCAGCAGGCGCCGACGCTGTATCCCGCCGTCTCGGACAGGCAGGCCGTGCGATCCTTGCCGGTCCAGACAGCGTCGACCAGCAGGAATTTGAGCGCCGGAACAACGACGTACCAGACCAGCAACAGGCAGAGGATCGTGAGCAGGATGTTGGTCGGTGAATTCAACAGGCGCGAGCGCAGCACGCCGAAGAATCCGGTGGTCTTCATCGGCGCCGGGCGCTCGGCGACCAGGTCCTGCCTGACAAAGGTCGATGCCGCGATATCCGTCATGCCGCCAGGCTCCGGTTGATGCGCCAGCCATAGATGCTCATGACGGCGCTCGTTGTCAGCGAGAGCAACAGGTAGACGCCCATCGTCATGGCGATGATCTCAATGGCCTGCCCGGTCTGGCTCACCGCCGTGCCGGCAAAGACGGACACCAGATCCGGATAGCCGATGGCGACTGCAAGCGACGAGTTCTTGGTGAGATTGAGGTACTGGTTGGTCAGCGGCGGCACGATGACGCGCATCGCCTGCGGCACCACGATCAGCCGCAGCGCTGTGCCGCGGCTCAAGCCGAGCGACGCGCCCGCCTCCATCTGTCCCTTGTGGACCGACATGATGCCGGCGCGCACGATCTCCGCGATGAACGACGCCGTATAGGTCGACAGCGCGACCGTCAGGGCAACGAATTCGGGGATGACACGCGCCCCGCCGGCGAAGTTGAAGCCCTTCAGTTGCGGCACCTCGAAGATGAAAGGCCACCCGAAGATCAACGTCGCGACCAGCGGCAGGCCGACGATGAGACCCAGCACATAGGGCCAGATCCGGATCATCTGTCCCCGCTGGAATAGCGCGCGCCGCGCGTAGTGCCGCACGCCCAGCGCCGCGATGATGCCGACCGCGAGCACGGCCAGGAACGGATCGAGCCCCGGTTCGCCGACCGCCCGCGGTACGATCAGGCCGCGATTGTTGAGAAAGAACGTGCTGAAGATCGAGATGCTCTGCCGCGGTCCCGGCAGCGCCGCCAGCACCGCGAGGTACCAGAACAGGATCTGGAACAGCAGCGGCAGGTTTCGGATTGTTTCGACGTAGATGCCGCCGATCCGCGATACCAGCCAGTTCGGCGACAACCGGCACAGCGCCACGACGAAGCCGATCACGGTGGCAAAGAAGATTCCGATCACCGAGACCAGGAGCGTGTTCAACAGGCCAACGAAGAACACGCGCCAGTAGGTGTCGGAGTTCGTGTAGGCGATCAGGCTCTGGCTGACGTCAAAGCCCGCATTGTAGTTGAGGAAGCCGAAGCCCGACGCAATGTGCTGGGTCTGCAGGTTTGCGCGGGCGTTCGCCACGATCTCATAGGCGATCCAGGCCAGGATCGCGGCGAAGGCAATCTGGACGGCGAGCCCGTTCCAGCCGGCCTTGCCGCCAAGCGCCCGCTTCAGCCTGAGGACAAACTGAAGCGGCGGTCTTCGGGGCTCGATGCTCATCGCCGCAGCCGCGGGCCAGGACCGATCAGCGGATCGGCGGCGCGTACTGGATGCCGCCCTTGTTCCAGAGATTGTTGACGCCACGGGCGATGCCGAGGGGCGATCCGGTGCCGACATTGCGCTCGAAGGTCTCGCCGTAATTGCCGACCGACTTCACGATGCGCACCACCCAGTCCTTGGTGAGGCCGAGCTGTTCGCCCAGATTGCCGTCGGTGCCCAGCACCCGCTTCAGTTCCGGCTTGTCCGATTTCAGCATCTCATCGACGTTTTTCTGGGTCACGCCGAGCTCCTCGGCATTGATCATTGCGAACAGCGTCCACTTCACGATGTCGAACCACTGGTCGTCGCCGTGACGCACCATCGGCCCCAGCGGTTCCTTGGAAATGATTTCCGGAAGCACGACGTGATCGGCGGGGTTCGCGAGCTTCAGGCGGCTGGCATAGAGCCCGGACGCATCGTCGGTGAAGACATCGCAGCGTCCGGATTCGTAAGCCTTGACGGTTTCGTCAACGGTGCCGAAAGCGATCACCTCGTACTTCATGTTGTTGCCCTTGAAGAAGTCGGCGAGATTCTGCTCGGTCGTGGTGCCGGTCTGCACGCAAACCGACGCACTGTTCAGCTCGAGCGCAGAATTGACCTTGAGCGACTTCTTCACCATGAAGCCCTGCCCGTCGTAATAGGTCACGCCGGTGAAATTGGCGCCGAGCGAGGTATCGCGCGACACCGTCCAGGTCGTGTTGCGCGACAGCACGTCGATCTCGCCGGACTGCAACGCCGTGAAGCGGTCCTTGGCCGAGAGCGGCACGAACTTGACCTTGGTCGGATCGTTGAAGACCGCCGCCGCGAGCGCGCGACAGACGTCGACGTCGATCCCGGTCCAGTTTCCCTTGTCATCGGGCGACGAAAAGCCCGGCAGGCCCTGGCTGACGCCACAGGACAGCATGCCCCGGTCCTTGATAGTCTTGAGGGTTTGCGCCGAAGCGGCCTGAACCGACAGGGCAGCGGCGGCGGCGGCAAGGGTGAGAGCCAGGGAAACGCGTTTCATGGGCGGGGCCTTTCAGGGTCGACCGTGGACGATGCTTTTTGTTCGCCTTGCGCTCACGGGCCAACCCGATGATCCCCTGCAGCAAGAAATGCTGGTCTGACCGGCAGTTTGACGTGCAAAACGGTCAGGCAAGGGATCGACGGTCGCGGCAGGCCCCTCAACGTGCGGCGACTGGTAGTTGCAGTGCATCACATAGCGACTGAGGGGCCGGGTCAAGGGGTTGACGCGCGTCTTCTGCGTCTTGTTAGTAATAACCCCCGGCGCGACCCCGTCCTCCCGACGCGTGGCGGCCGCGGCAAAAAGTCTAACGGTTGCGACCCATGACCTCCTCCGACGCCTCCACGCCCCCCCATCAGCAACATCCCGCAACCCGGCTGGTCACGGCCGGCCGTGACACCAAGGGCCAAAAAGGCTTCGTCAATCCGCCGGTGTTCCATGGTTCGACCGTGCTCTATCCGAGCGCCGAGGACCTCCACGCCCATCGCGCCGAATTTAGCTATGGCCGCCACGGCAACCCGACCACGCGGGCGCTGCAGGACGTGCTGATGGCGCTGGAAGGCCCGCAATGTGCCGGCGTCGGCCTCGCGCCGTCGGGGCTGGCCGCCGTCACCACCACGCTGCTCGCAGTGCTGAAGGCGGGCGACCATTTGCTGGTCTGCGACAATGCCTACCGGCCCACGCGCAACTTCTGCAGCGGCATGCTGGCGCGCTATGGCATCGAGACCAGCTATTTCGATCCCCTGATCGGCGCCGGCATCGCTGCGCTGTTCAAGCCGAACACCCGTGCCGTGCTGGTCGAGGCGCCCGGCTCGCAATCCTTCGAGATGCCCGACGTCCGCGCGATATCTGCCGTCGCGCATGCCAACGGCGCGCTCATGATCGACGACAACACCTGGGCGACCCCGCTCTATCACCGCTCGCTCGAGCAGGGCGTCGACATCAGCATGCAGGCCGCGACCAAATATATCGGCGGTCACTCCGACATCATGTTCGGCACCATCTCGGCGAATGCAAAGGCCTGGCCGCTGATCTCGGAGGGCATCCGCCTGCTCGGCGTCTATGCCGGGCCCGACGATGTGTATCTCGCGCTGCGCGGCGTCCGCACGCTGTCGGTGCGGCTCGCGCAGCACCACCGCTCCGGGCTCGAAATGGCGCACTGGCTCGCAGCCCGGCCCGAGGTCGACCGCGTCCTGCACCCTGCCCTCGAAACCGATCCTGGGCACGCGATCTGGAAGCGTGACTTCACCGGCGCCTCCGGCCTGTTCAGCATCGTCCTGAAGCCGGTGCCGCAAAAGGCGGTCGACGCCCTGCTCGACACGGTCACGCTGTTCGGCATGGGCTTTTCCTGGGGTGGCTTCGAGAGCCTGATCGTGCCGTTCGACTGCAACGACTATCGCACCGCCACCAAATGGGCGCCGGGCGGACCGACGCTGCGGCTGCACATCGGGCTCGAGAGTGTCGACGACCTCAAGGCCGATCTCGATCGCGGATTTGCGGCGCTGAAGGCCGCACTCTGATCTGTACACGCTGGGCGGGCGTTAGACGATATTAACCATGGCGGCGCTGTGCGGCTTCGCATCGCGATCGATGTCTTGCGCGGCGGTCACGCCCCGCCTCCGCGATTTTGCGGAGTCGCGATGGCGCCGATAACCAGCCGTTCACCATCCCCACCAATCCCTTAACCGGCCGGCCGCCCTGGCAAGTTCCCTTACACCTTTACTGCCGTAGTCATGCTCCCGGGAAGGGCTGTCCGCCGCAAGGTCGCGACTGCCCGCTGTCAAGGGCATTCAGACAATCGCATGAAGACCGCACGCATCGTGGTCCTGGCCATCGCCGGCGTAGCAGGCCTCGCGGCCACGTATCTCGCAAGCAGAACCGACAACAACAAGCCGGCTCCTGTCGCGCAGGTCGTCCAGCTTCCGACTGTCGAGGTGCTGGTGGCGAGGTCCGACATCGGCCTCGGTCAGACGGTCAAGCCCGAAGACGTGCAATGGCAGCGTTGGCCCGCTGAAGCCGCGAGCAACGGCTTCATGCGCCAGGACACCAATGCCGACGCCATGAAGGACGTCATCGGCGCGATTGCGCGCGCCCCCTTCATCGTCGGCGAACCGATCCGTGAGCAGAAGCTGGTCAAGGCCAACGGCAGCGGTTTCATGGCTGCGATCCTGCCTTCCGGCATGCGCGCGATCTCCACGGAAATCACGCCGGAGACCGGTGCCGGCGGCTTCATCCTGCCCAACGACCGCGTCGACGTCATCCTGTCGCGACGGGAGAAGAATCCCGACCGCGGCGCTTCCGACGTCGTTGCCACCGAAACCCTGCTGACCAATGTCCGCGTGCTCGCGATCGACCAGGCGCCGAAGGAGAAGGATGGCAGCAACTCCCTCGTCGGCAAGACCGTGACGCTCGAGCTCAAGCCCGAACAGGCCGAGACGCTCGCCCGCGCCCGGCAAAGCGGCACCCTGTCGCTCGCGCTGCGCAGCATCGCCGACGGCAAAGACAATTCGGTCGAGGTTTCGACCAACGAACAGGCCCCGAAGCGGGGCGAGAGCATCAGTGTGGTTCGCTTCGGCATCCTCAGCTCTCAGGCGACACAGAAGTGATGTGGGGGACTTCGATATGATTTGGGGTGCAAGACAATTGACGGTGCGGACCGGGCTGGTTCGCTTGCTGTCGTTTTCGGCGGTCGCCGCGCTGACGCTCGTCCCGGCGCTGCCTGCGGCTAACGCAGCAGATTCGGACAAGACCGCGGATGTCGCGGTGACCAGCAGCATTCCGGTGAAGATGCACTTCGTTTCACTCGGCGTCGGCAAGTCGGTGGTGGTCGACCTGCCGCGCGAGGCCAAGGATGTTCTGGTCGCCGACCCGAAGATCGCCAACGCGGTGATCCGCTCGGCGCAGCGCGCCTACATTATCGGCGCCGCCGTCGGCCAGACCAATGTGGTGTTCTTCGACGCCGACGGAAACCAAGTCGCCTCCTACGACATCGCCATCAAGCGCGACCTCAACGGCATGCGCGCCGCGCTGAAGCAGATGCTGCCGGGCGTCAATATCGAAGGTGTTGGCGACAGCGTGGTGCTGACCGGCACGGTGTCGAGCCCGGTCGAGGCCCAGCAGGCCGGCGACGTCGCGGCAAAACTGGTCGGCAGCGCCGACAAGGTCGTCAACTCGATCGCGGTGCGCGACCGCGACCAGGTGATGCTGAAGGTGACCGTCGCCGAAGTGCGCCGCGATGTTGTCAAGCAATTGGGCGTCGATCTCAGCGCCAGCATGAACTACGGCACCGCGGCGGTTGTCTTCAACAATAGCAACCCCTTTACCGCGAACAACGGGCCGCTCGTCTCCGGCAACGGAATCAGTACGTCGGCCCTGACCAAGGCGGGTCTGCCTTCGGTCACCGCGACATTGCGCGCGATGGAGAGCGCGGGCGTGGTGCGGACGTTGGCAGAGCCCAATCTGACGGCCATCTCGGGCGAGTCCGCAACCTTCGTTTCAGGCGGCGAGTTTCCGATTCCGACCGGCGTCACCTGCCAAACATCGGCGACGGGCACGATTGGAAACTGCGTCCAGACGGTCAGCTTCAAGAAGTTCGGTATCTCGCTCAACTTCACGCCGGTGGTTCTGTCGGAAGGGCGGATCAGCCTGAAGGTGATGACCGAAGTCTCCGAAGTCTCGATGGACAACGCGTTGACCGGCGGCGCCGGCGGAACGACGATCCCCTCGATCAAGACCCGCCGCGCGGACACCACCCTGGAAGTCCCGTCCGGCGGCTCGATCGCGATGGCGGGATTGATCCAGAAACAGACCAAGCAGGCCGTCAACGGAATGCCCGGTGTGGACCAGATCCCGATCTTTGGGCAGCTCTTCAGGAGCCAGGACTTCGTCAACGACGAGACCGAGCTCATGGTCATCGTGACGCCCTATGTGGTGCGTGCCGTCGCGCAGAAGGAGCTGTCCCGTCCGGATGACGGGTTCGCGCCCGCCTCCGACTCGCAGTCGGCGCTGCTGGCGCGCGTCAACCGTATCTATGGCGTTGCCGCCCGTGCCGAGCCGATCGGCGCCACGCCGGTCAATTTCGGCTTCATCATCGACTGACGCAGGGTTTGGGTTGGGGGATCGAACGATGACACGCAACAAACAAACCGGCCGCATCGGAACGCTGCCGCTGTTCGGCGCCCTCGTGATCACGGCGATCACGCTTGGCGGCTGCAACACCACAACCACCGATGTCGTGACCGGGACCGTCCCGGACGATTACCGGCAGCGCCATCCGATCGCGGTCACCGAAGGCGAACAGTCCATTGTCGTGTTCGTCGGCCATGCCCGCGGCAACCTGACCGAGACACAGCGCGACGACGTCATGGGACTGGCCCGCACCTGGCGCCGCGAGGGCACCGGATCGATCGCCGTCGACGTGCCGGTGGATACGCCGAACTCGCGCGCCGCACAGTCGGTTTATCAGGAGATCCGCGGACTGCTTGCGTCGATGGGCGTGCCCGCCCACGCCATCACCAGGCGGACCTACCACACGGACGATCCGCGCGCGCTTGCCACCGTCCGTCTGAGCTATCCCAAGATGGCCGCAGTCGCCGGCCCCTGCGGGCTGTGGCCGGCCGATCTCGGCCCCAACCTGTACGACCCGGCCTACAATGAGAACAAGGAATATTACAATTTCGGCTGCGCCACCCAGCGCAACATGGCGGCGATGATCGACAATCCGTCCGACCTCGAACAGCCGCGCAGCGAGACTGCCCCATATGCGCCGCGCCGCGCGATCGCGTTCGAGAAATATCGCAAGGGCACCGCGACCGCGACCGCCTATCCCGACACCGACAAGGCCAAGCTGAGCGACGCAGGCAAATGACCGCCCAACCCCAAGACGAGCAATCGCACGCCAACGATTACATCGCGCCGGCGCCGCGCATCTCGGTGCAGGCCTTCTGCGCCAGCGTCGCAACGGCAACGACCGCACGCGCCGCCGCCGCGGACCGCCGGCTCGCCAAGGCTCACCTCTCCGTCCATATGGGCGGCATCGCCGCAGCGGTGGAAACCTATCACAAGGCTCCGACGCCCAACGTCATCGTGCTGGAAACCGAGCCTGACAAGGATTTCCTCGCCGGCCTCGACGATCTCGCCGGGGTCTGCGATCCCGGCACCCGCGTCGTCGTGCTCGGCAGTGCCAGCGATGTCGCGCCCTATCGCGAGCTGGTGCGCCGCGGCGTCAACGACTACGTCATCGGGCCGGTGCAGGTGCTCGACATCGTGCGCTCGATCTGCAGCCTGTTCTCGGCGTCTGAAGCCGTCTCCGTCGGCCGCCTGATCGCAGTCGCCGGCGCCAAGGGCGGCGTCGGCGCATCGACCGTTGCGCACAACGTCGCCTGGACCATCGCGCGCGACATCGGCCTCGACTCCGTCGTCATCGATCTCGACCTCGCCTTCGGCACCGCCGGCCTCGATTACAACCAGGATCCAACGCAGGGCATCGCCAACGCGGTGTTCTCGCCCGAGCGGCCCGACACCGCCTATATGGAGCGCCTGCTCTCCAAATGCGGCGACCATCTCAGCCTGCTGGCGGCCCCGGCGACCCTGGACCAGGTCTACGATTTCGGCGCCGACGCGTTCGATGCGATCTTCGATACGATGCGCATGACCACGTCATGCATCGTGCTCGACGTCCCGCATCAATGGACCGCCTGGACCAAGCGCGTGCTGGTCGGCGCCGACGACATCCTGATCGTCGCCGAGCCTGATCTCGCCAACATGCGCAACGCCAAGAACATGATGAACCTGCTGAAGGCGTCCCGCCCCAACGACCGGCCGCCGCTTTACTGCCTGAACCAGGTCGGCATGCCGAAGCGCCCGGAAATCGAGGTCAAGGACTTCGCCAAGACGATCGAAAGCCAGCCGATCGCGACGATTCCGTTCGACTGCCGGCTGTTCGGTGAGGCCGCCAACAACGGCCAGATGATCGCGGAAGTTTCCGCGCGTCACCGCACCACGAAGACCTTTCTGCAGATCGCGCAGCGCCTGACCGGCCGTCCGGACCTCGCTGAAGCGCGCGAGTCCTTCCTGTCGCCAATCCTCAAGAAGCTGCAGGGGCGTCGCGACGACGGACGCAGGGCCGCAGGATGATCGCCGCCGTTACTGGCTGGTGCGCCTAATCGTTGCGGTGGCTGGCGATCGGAATCTTGTCCGTATCGGTCCGGCTCGCGTCCTTCCGCGACAGCAGCCGCTTCAGCGCGGCGACATTGGCCGCCCCCTCCTCCGGTGCCAAATCGGCCTTCATGATGGTTTCGGCCTCGGACTGACGGCCCTGCAGGCCGACCACGACCGCCAGATTGGTTCGCACACGCATGTCGCCGGGTGCGTGCTCCCGGGCACGGCGCAACGTCTCCTCGGCCTTTGGCAGGTCCTTGGAGAGCAGGTAGGACAGGCCGAGATTGGAGAGCACCGAAGGCTCGTCCGGCCTGATCTTCAGCGCGCTGGTGTAGTACTGCCGCGCCTCGTCATGGCGATCGAGCTGATCGAGCGCGGCGCCCTGCGCGGAGAGGATTCGCCAGTCCGGATCTTCCGGGGTGTGGGCCCGCCCGAGCACGTCGAACGCCTGCTGGAAATTGCCGTTGTCGGCGAGCGCGCGTCCGTAGCCGGCGAGCAGTGCCTTGTTGCCGGGCTGGGCCATCACCGCCTGCTCGAGCATCGCGACCGCCTGCGCCCGCTGGCCGGTGGCGCGCAACGCCTTGGCGTATTTCAGCGTGGCGTCGGCATCCTTGGGGTTGGCACGGACCCGATCGCGATAGGTCTCGATATCGCCGCGGGGATCGGCAGAAGCCTGGCTGGGGTCCGCCTTGTCGCCCAATGACCCGGTGATGTCAGACGGCCCCGACGTCTGGCAAGCGGACAACCCGATCAACAGGATCGCGGCCGAGGCCACACAAGCGAGACGGCTCGCGCGGCTTATTTGTCGGGGTGATTTCTGGAGCATCAACAGGGACTCGGAACACCAAAGGTTCCGCGATGCTCACAGCTTAACCCTAAGTTCCGGTTAAGTTTGGTATCATAGCGCCGTCATGTCAGCGCCGCCGAAATCGCCGGGAGGCAACACCGGTCGCGGCGAGGCCGCCGCTTTTGCGGCCTCTTCTGTCAATCGTGCGATCAGTCGACGAACTGGGCGCCGAATTCGTGCCCGATCCGCCAGGCCAGACGGCATTGGCGGGGGCCGCCGGACGACAGGATAATGGTGAATTCCTCTGGAATCTCCAGATATTCGGCGATCACCTTGACGCCGCCGGACGAGATATCGGTAATCATGCAGTCACGCGGCAGCGAGCCCGTCCCCATCTGGATTTTGGCGACATTTCGGCACGCACGGCGTTCGCTCTGGCGGCGATTTGCAAACATCCTGATCCCCAAGCCTTTGTTGGACAATCTTCGTTCCGTCAGTGATAGCGGGGAAAGATTGGGAACTGCCTAGTGGAACATCTCGCAATTGAGCAATTGTCTTCCGGGTTCATTTACCGCCCGCGCCGCAGCGCCTGCCCTAAGCGGGTTCCGAAGAGAACAAAAAGGGGTTGATCCCCGGTTATTTGGCGGTAGCGTAACCCCTTCGACTCGATTTTCCAGGGGATGCCAACACGCATGGGAAGCCTTGTTCTGCTCGATCTGATGGGGGGCGTCGCGCTGCTGCTGTGGGGCCTTCACATGGTCCACAGCGGGATTTTGCGCGCCTTCGGCCCTGACCTGCGGCTGCTGCTGGCCAAGGCGCTGAACAACCGGTTCACCGCCTTTGCCGCTGGCCTCGGCCTGACCGCCCTGCTCCAGAGCTCGACCGCGACCGCCCTGATCACGAGTTCCTTTACCGCGGAAGGGCTGGTCAGCCTGGTGCCGGCGCTAGCGATCATGCTGGGCGCCAATGTCGGCACCACCCTGATCGTGCAGGTCCTGTCGTTCGATGTCGCGGCCGTCGCGCCGGTGCTGTTCATCCTCGGCCTGGTCGCGTTCCGCAGCGGGCCCCGTTCCCGGATCAAGGACATCGGCCGCGTCGCGATCGGGCTCGGCCTGATGCTGCTGGCGTTGCACATCCTGCTCGACACAATGGCGCCGGCCGAGAACGCGCCCGGCGTGCGGGTCTTCCTGAGCGCGATCACCGGCGATCCCGTGCTCTGCATCCTGATCGGCGCCGTCGTCACCTGGCTGGTGCATTCCAGCGTCGCCAGCGTGCTGCTGGTGATGTCGCTGGCCTATTCCCAGTTCATTTCGCCCTATGCGGCGTTTGCGCTGGTGCTCGGTGCCAATCTCGGCAGCGCCATCAATCCGCTGATGGAGGGCGCGCACCGCGACAATCCGGCAAGCTATCGCCTGCCCCTCGGCAATCTCGTCAATCGCGTCGTCGGCATCCTGCTGGTGGCGCCGTTCCTGCGTCCGATCACCGAGCACATTCACGCCTGGCAGCCGGATCTGGCCAAGGCAACCGCGCAATTCCACGTCGTCTTCAACGTCGCAACCGCGATCCTCTTCATCGGATTCCTCGACAGCATGGCGCGGCTACTGAAGCGGCTGTTGCCGAAGCGCGTCCAGGAGACCGATCCGTCACGGCCGCGCTATCTCGACGAGAGCGCGCTGGAGACGCCCTCGCTTGCCTTGGCCGACGCCTCGCGCGAGGTGCTGCATATGGGCGACCATGTCGAGGTTATGCTGCGCAAGGTGATGGCGGCGATGATGACCAACGACCGCGCCCTGGTCGACCAGGTGTCGCGGATGGACAACAACGTCGACAGCCTGAACGAGGCGATCAAGCTCTACGTGACAAAGCTCACCCGCGGCAGCCTCGACGAGCGCGAGGGCCAGCGCGCCATGGAGATCGTCGCCTTTGCGATCAATCTGGAGCATATCGGCGACATCATCGACAAGAATCTGAGCGAGCTCGCGACCAAGAAGATCAAGCGCCGCCTGCAATTCTCCAGCGAGGGCGCCGAGGAATTGTCCGCCTTCCACAAGCGAACGATCGATTCGCTGCGGGCCGGGTTCGGCGTATTCATGTCCGGCGACGTCACCGAGGCGCGCAAGCTGCTCGCCGAGAAGGCCGCGTTGCGCACGGCCGAACTGGCCGCCACCGAACGGCATCTCGATCGGTTGCGTGAAGGCCGGCCCGAAACGATCGAGACCACGTCGCTGCATCTCGACGTGTTGCGCGACCTCCGCCGCATCCATTCGCACATCTGCTCGGTCGCCTATCCCGTGCTCGACGCCACCGGCGAGACCGCGGCCGATCGCGCCAGCGCGGCGGTGGCCGCAGAGCTCCCGGCGCCGGCACCCGGCCGATCCTGACCACAGCGTTTCAAGACGCATTCGCGGAAGGGCGGCGTGCTTGGCATCGCCTGCGCCGACTTAGGGCTGTTCGAACGAGATAGCATCCAACCTTTGCAGGGCGATCTTCGCCCGCTCCAGGTTCGCCGCCGTTGCGCGTTGCAGGGGAGCGCGAGCCCGACCTACCTGATATCCGATCAGTGCCATTGCGTCCTTGAGCGGCCCAGGATGATCAGCCGTGTAGAGGGCCTCCACCAGCGGCAGGAGCGCGTAATGCGCGGCACGCGCAATCGCGATATTGGAATTCACCGTGGCCTCGAACAGATTTCGGTGAAATGCGGGAATCAGGTTTGCCGTCGTGAAGATGCCGCCGGGACTTCCCAGGAGAAATGTCGGAAAGCCGAGATCGTCGTCTCCTGACATGATCGCGATGCGATCCCCGACGGCCCTGATCTTTGTGGCGACGACGGCGAGATCGCGTTCGCATTCCTTCAGCGCGACGATGGAAGAGATCGTCGCCAATTTCTCCAGCAAGGCTACATCGAGCGTGATGCCGGTTCGGGACGTGTTGTTATAGGCAACGATCGGAATGTCCGCCGTATCAGCCACACGCACAAAGTGTTCATGGATGCCGGCGGCGCTGGGCTTGATGTAGTAAGAGGGCAAGACAAGCGCAGCACTGGCACCGACTTTGGCGGCGCGGCGCACCGTCTCCTGAACCTCGCGCGTCCCCGGAGCCAAAGCACCGATGATGACCGGTACGCGCTCCGCTACATGATCTATGGCGACCTCAATCACGCGTTCCCGCTCAGCAGGTGTGAGGCTAACAAACTCTCCGCTTCCGCCGATGACGAGCAGGCCGGCCACGCCGGCGTCGATCTGAAAGTCGATCAGCCTGCGAAATGTCGGCTCGTCGAATTCATCCAACTCCGTAAACGGGGTGACGATGGCCGTGTAGATTCCCCTCGGCGTGAATTTCATGGTGTTGCTTTCCTCTGTTCAACGACTGCCGGCGGCGTCGAGTGCAAGGATGGACCAGTCGTTCGACAACTCGCGGAAGAGGCATTCGGCGATCCAATAATTGCCATAAGGCATGACGTCTTCCTGCGGGAATCGCCCGAGCCGCGGCTTGCCTACCTCGACGTGCCGCATCCTTCCCCACGTTCCGTGCAGCACAACGCCGCCGGCCGTGAGGAAATTGGAAAGCAGTGCCTTAAGGGTTTCCCGGGCGACGGTTCGATATTGGTCGGCTCTATCCGGCAGCCACCGTGCGAGCCGCAGCAGGACAGCGGTGGCGATGCAGGCGGCACAAGAGTCGTACGGTAGATTCTCACGGTTCGGATCGTGATAATCGTAGCGCGGCACCCAGCCCTGCGGTGCATTGTCCACATACCAATCGGCCGCCCGCTGCGCCGCCTCAAGATACTGCGATTGCCGACCTGCCTCATAGGCATGAGCAAAGCCGAGCATTCCCCAGGCCTGCCCGCGCGCCCAGACACTATCGTCGCTCCACCCTTGCAGGCTGAAGAGGCCGGTCACTGCACGGGTCTCTGGATCGAGCGCGGCGGCGTGACAGGTCGAGCCGTCAGCACGAACCAGCCCCATTTCAAGCACGGTATTGAGATGGCGATACGCCAGGGCGGCGCGGTCCGGCTCCCACTGTGAAGCCCACAGCATCGATGGAAGGTTGAGGCCGGTATCGATGACGATACGGTTCGCGCCGGCGATCTGGAGAAACGCGCCAGCCTTCCGATCGAAGATGTTGGCGAAATTCTCTCCGCCGGAAAACGCCCATCGCCGGAGCTCTTCGCGCTTCGATATCTGATAGCCCAGCGTGAGAGCGTAATACATGTCGATGCCGGTCGAGGAAAACAGCGTCGGATGCTTCGCGAGAACGGGGCCGATACGATCACAAATCTGCATGGCCGCGTCGCCATAGCGCTGGTTTCGCGTCAGCTCGTACAGGAGCCACAGTCGGCCGGCCAGGAAGCCGGCCCATTGAAAGTTCGCCCAGCTATCCCAGACATACTCTCGGTCCCACGTATAACCGCCGGTCATGTAATTCAGGCGGGGGACCCCGCCACTTGGCGTCATCTCCTTACAAATGCCATCGGCTCCCGCGCAGAGAGATCCGAGCGCATTCTCCAGCAATCGTCGGAAACCGTGGTCCATTTTCCGTCAGCCGATTCTGGTTTGGTCGTTCAATCAGTCGCGTCAGCTTCAGCGACAAGCCGGTCACGCGCACCACGAACGTGGGCGGACGCAAGGCGCTCGGCTCGGTCCCCATCCTGCTCGGCAATCGCATCAATGAGCGCGAGATGCTCCGCGTGAATTTCTCCCGCACGACGGCTGGTTAGGCTCGCGAGGCCGACCGCCATGACATGCTTGATCTGATTGCGAAGACCTTCAAGCAAGCGCTGGAGTTCCGCAGAGCCCGCGGCTTCGGCAACGGCCGCATGAAAATCGATTGCTTGACCGAGGACTGCCGGATCGTCGCCTGCTTCGGAGGCGATCGTCGCGTCGTTCAAGTCATCGGCCCTTCGTCGCAGTTCTGCCACCAAGGCCGGTGTCGCCTTCTCGGCAGCCCAGCGCGCCGCAATCCCCTCCAGCGCAGATCGGATCGTATAGACCTGACGGATTTCCTCAGGGGACGGCTTCCGGACGACTGCGGATTTGTTGGGCCGACTGTCCACCAGCCGCTCTTGTTCGAGCTGAAGCAACGCCTCGCGGATCGGCGAGCGACTGACCGACAATTGTTGCGTCAGGACGTTCTCGTGGAGCGGATCCCCCGGCCGCAAGGACCCATCAAGAATCGCGTTTCGAAGGATGTTGGCCACTGAGTCGCCTAACGCCATGCGCGCCGGGGGTTTCAGGTCCATCTTGCGTCCAGTCATCCTGTCGAGGGTCGATTGTCGACAGGATATAGGCGCGCTCGGTTTCGTCAACCCTTCAAAGTCGGCCGACAAAGTCGCTGATCAGGCGCTCGACCTCCTCCAGCCGCTCGATCTGCGGGAAATGGCCGGCCGCGGCCACCGGCGCGAAGCGTGCGTGGGAAATGCTGGAGGCCAGCACGCGGCCGTAATCCGGGCGGACGATACGGTCGCTTTCGCCCCAGATGACCAGCGTCGGGATCGGCATCTTCGCCAGGCGCGAAAGCAGCGTCGGCTCGTGCATGAAGGGCTCACCGGCATAGGCCCGCAGCGCCTTCTGGTTCTCCACCATCGCTGCCGCCGCTTCCGGCGTCGACGCTGCGAAGGCGAATTTTTCGGGATTGTGGAATGCAAGAGCGGCACGTTCCGCCGGCTGCACAGCGGTGGGATCGACGATCGATAGCTCCGGCGTCCCAGCGTCGATCCCCACCGAATTGATCAAGACCGCACCTGCGAGCCTTGGCGACAGGCGTAGCGCCATCTCGGCCGCGATCCAGCCGCCCACCGAGTTGCCAACCAGCACGACGTCCCGCAGGTCCAATCGCTCGATCAACGACAGATAAGCCAGGACCAGATCATCGATCCGGCCGAAGCGCTCCGGCCGTGGCTCACCATTGAAACCTGGATGGATCGGTACGACCGCACGCGCCTTCGCCGAAAGGGATTCGGCCAGCCCATACATCGAGGCCGGGCCCGCTCCCCCATGCAGCAGCAGAAAGCAGCGTCCCGCGCCGGCCTCGGCAAAGGACAGGTGCAGCGTGTCTGCGAACAGGTCGACGGTGTGACGCGCAATAGCCATATCTTCGCTCCGCTTGACATATCAATATCTTGATATAATCATATTGATATGAGATACACAAGCGAGGATGTTGGCCTGCTCATCAAGACGGCCCAGTACCGCCATCATCGTGGGCTCGACGCCAGTCTCGCCGCCATGGGCATCAGCCTCGTCCAGTGGAGCGCTCTTCGCGAGATCGAGCGGAATCCCGGTGCCTCTATGCATCGGCTGGCCGAACTGAGCTTCAATTCCGATCAGGCGTTCGGGACGCTGACGGCCCGCCTGCTGCGCGTTGGACTGATCGAAAGGTTTCAAGGCCCTGGGCGCGTAACCCACCATCGGTTGACACCGCGAGGAACCGAGCTTCTCCGCGAGGGCCGCAAGCGGGTCATGAAGGTGCTTGCCCTGTCGTTCGCATCTCTGGACGAAGACGAGCGGAACACGCTCGGCCGCCTCCTCGCCAAACTGCTGGCCTGAAAAACCCCAAGGGGTCAGTGCTCGGAGCCGAAGTACCGGTGCGGAGACGTGGAGGCGGACGCGAGTTGATCGATACTTTCGCGCTGGCGATCGAAAGCGCCACGGAGATCGCCTTGCAGGTCCCGGCCGCCCGACAATTTCATCCGAAGCGGATCGACGTTGCGGCCGTTGATCCGGACTTCATAATAGAGATGCGGCCCTGTCGAGAGCCCCGTCGATCCGACGTAGGCGATCGTCTCTCCCTGGCGAACACGGTCGCCAACCTTCAGCCCGGGCGGGACATCAGCGATGTGGGCATAGGTCGTCTCATAACCGCGATCGTGGAGGACCCGGATATATTTCCCGTAACCGCGTTCGTATCCCTCGGTCTCGACGACGCCGGCGCCCGCTGCCGCAATTGGCGAACCATAGGGTGCCGCAAAATCGGCGCCCTCGTGGAAGCGGCGGTCCCCCAGGATCGGATGAATACGCCAACCAAAGCCGTCGCCGAGGCGACCGCTGACGACCGGCTTGCGCAATAGAAACTTGGTGACGGAATGTCCGTCATCATCATAGAAATCCGAACTGCCATCGTCCGGCGCCGCGAAGCGATAATAGCGGTGCGTCTGCCCACCGGCCGTCAAGTCGACGAACACCAGCTCGGGTTGGCCAAGTTCGTTCGGGGCATAAATGATATTGGCCATATCCGAATCGCCGAGCGGCCCGTCGAGGTCGAAATCGCGGCTGCAGAGCCGCATGAATTCAGCAACGATCGCTTCGTCGACGTGATTGGAGCGTGCAAGCGCCTGAAGCCCGTCACGCAACGTCTCGCCTGGGACAGAATGCATGTCGGTCGAAACACGCAGCAAGTCATCGTTGCGTGAGGCCACGCCCGGCCGCTCCGGCACGATTGCCTGGTATCGGCCTGTGTCGGTACGACCGACAGCGACGACGGTTGAATCTGTCCGTTTGATCGACACTTTCAAGATGTGCCGCTCGGGCAAGACGGCATCTCTGTTCTGTTCGATGATTGTGATTTTCTCGCCACTGGACAACGCCGCTCCGCCATCAGGCCACGGAACAGCCGCAAGGATGGCCTGCTCGTCCTCCTTTCCCGTCGCCACCGCGCGCAGAACGCCCGAAAGCGTGTCACCACTTCTGGCGATCACAACATGTCGATGGCTGTCGGAGGAAGAAGGCCGTTCCGGAACGTTGGATACGTTGAGAGCCCCGTCGATGGAAATTAGCGGCTGCCGCGCTTCTTCGGCGTCAACATAGGAGCCAACGCTGTCCGGCAACTTTCGGTGCGACGCCCCGTCTCGGATGATCGGCGGCAATTGCGACAACAGCGTCTGTTGCTCGCCAGCTGGCTTATCGTTGTCGCCCTCTCCCACCGGCTCGCGATGATTGACACTTTGCGGTTCGGGATCAAGCTGCGCGAGCCGGGCTGACACACGCGTAAACGGGCGGACCGAGCCTGCATCGCTCAGCTGTTCGATCCTGATCGCAGACGGACTGCCCGGTGCGACGGACGTCCGATCCAAGCGGTCACCACGATGGGCCTCGTCAACCACCTGCTCCGCCAGACTTGGAAAGGACGTGACGGGCGATACAGCGAATTGAGCGCGGTTGCCCAGTGCACCGCGCAGCGCACCACCAAGCAGGGCCAGGGCGGCGCCTCCCATAAGAACGGTCGCAGCCATCCAACGGAAGCTGATTTTTCGCCGATCCGGTAATTCGCTCGCGCTGTTCAGCGGTGGCTCGTTACTCGATCGGACCTCATCCCTCTTCCGCGAATGCACACTCACTTCTCACGCCCCGCGGCAGCCGATCATCGGCGCCGAACCGGCATGATGAATGACATGCTCTGAGGCGATTCTTTGACCTTCGCTTGGATTTGGTCGCAATTGACGCTGTGCGCTCCGGATTCCGTAGAGATCAGCGATCGAGCGCCTTCGATGCCTTGCCGCGGCTCTTCACGATCAGCATGATGTTGCGGATATAGATCAGCGTGGCGAGGCCCTGGCCGATGATGATGACGGGCTCGCGCTTGGCGAGGCCGTAGACCAACGTCATCAACCCGCCGCCCATCGAGAAGAACCAGAACGCCATCGGCACCACGCTCTGGCCGGCGCGTTCGCTGGAGATCCACTGCACCAGGAAGCGCGCGGTAAACAGCAATTGCGCGACGAGGCCGAACGCCAGCCAGAAATCGAACTTGGCGATGAAGACGTCGTAAAAATAGGCACTCAGCGCCTGGCCGAATTGAATCAGCATCACTTCACCTCGGTTACATCAGGCACTTCAGTGACGTCCGTCACCTCAGTGACGACAGGCGTTGGCTTCTTGCGGCGGATCAGCCACCACACACCGATCAGATCCATGATCCCGATCCAGAGCCGGTCGAAGAACCCGTAGTTCGAGACGCCGGCATGGCGCGGCCGGTCGACAACGTCGACATAGGCGATCGCGAAGCCTTCGCGGCGGACCAGCGCCGGCAGGAAGCGGTGCAGCCCGTCGAAATAGGGCATCGACAGGAACACCTCGCGTGGGAACGCCTTCAATCCGCAGCCGGTGTCGCGGGTGCCGTCGCGCAGGATCGCGCCGCGCACGGCGTTGGCGATGCGCGACTGGATTTTCTTGAAGCCGGTGTCCTTGCGCCCCACGCGCTGGCCTGCGGCGAGGCCGACGCGGCCGCCTCCGCTCTCGACCGCAGCGATCAGATCAGCCAGGAACGCCGGATTGTTCTGTCCGTCACCGTCGAGCGTCGCCACGATCGCGCCGCGCGCGGCCCGCACCCCGCTGCGCACCGCCGCGGATTGGCCTGATGACACGGCATGGCGGAGCTGCCTGAGATTGGGCCGCTGCGCCATGATCGCGGCCAGCCGATCGCCCGTCGCATCGGTCGAGCCGTCATTGACGTAGACAATCTCGTAGACCCAGCGGCCGTCGAGCGCCGCTGCGATCTCGGCGATCAGCGGCGCGATATTGTCCGCCTCGTTGCGCACGGGCACGACGATGGACACGGCGACCGGCGTCTGGTCGGGAGCAGGCAATTCGGCACTCGTGGTTGGTGTTATCAGCGGCTGGAACCGGCCCGATCCCGTCGGGCGACCGCTTTTATGGGGCGAAGACGCTCCCCGCAACCCTTTTGAGGCGCCCTTCCGACGGTCCGGACAACGCCACAATCGCGCCGTCGCGATCGATGGCGAAACCAAGGCGGCGGGCGGCGAACCAGTAGCGCACGGCCATTGCGCCTGTTACGCCGACCAGCGCGCCGGCCACCACATCGCTCGGATGATGCGCCAGCAGCACCAGCCGGGTCGCAACGATCACGAGCGCATAGACAAGCATGACGATACGCGTCCGTGGCCACACGGCGGATACGGCAAATGCCAGCGCGAACGCCGTGATCGAATGTCCCGACGGAAAGCTCGCATAGGCCTCGGTGCCCGCGAAATGCTGGAAGTTGAAGGCATTGGCCTTGCCGCCAACAAAGGGCCGGCCTCGGCCAACGATCCACTTGATCAGTTCACCCACAGCCACCGAGAACACCACCGACAGAAACAGATATTGCAGCCGCGTTCCGAGGCCTAGCAACGTCGCGCGCGACACGCCGCGCAACGCGGGCGCCGCCAATGCAACCACGATCAGCAAGACACCGAGCGTCCACATCACGTGCGTGTCCTTGCCGAAATCAGTCAGGATGCGCGCCCACCACAGGCTTGGCGTGCCGCGCGGCGGCATCAAGCTGATCTCTTCGACGTCGACGGCGTACATCAGCGTGAGGATCACCGCACCGATGATGACGACGAGCAGCAGCACGTGGCGTGCCGAACGCCGCGCGGCTTCGGCGCGGCGCGAATGCGATGGCGCGCGCACCAGCTGGGCGAAGGACAGCCAGACCAGCGTCAGCAATCGGCCGACATAATTCGCGGATTCCGCCGTTGCTGGCGCCGTCGGCATGTCATTCCGTCCCTTCGGAGCGGAAGATCGCGATCGAGACCGCCTTGCCTTGCGAGATATTGTAACCCTCGACGCGCACCGGTGCTTCGTAGCGCAGCCCGATCGCCTCGGCGCGCTGCACGAAGGCGCGTTCCGAGCGCTGTTCGACCAGCGCAAAGCGGCAGGAGCCCTGCCCCAGGAAATCGGCCGCACCCGATCCATCCGTGAGCAGGGTCGAGGTGTCGGTCATGAACACGAGGCTCGGCTCCAGGTACCCGGCCGCGGCGGCTTTCGGACCGACACAGGTCACATTTCGCAGCGCGCGCGCCACTTCCTGGCTTGGAAACATCGTCGTGAGCCGCGGCACCACCACGCCATAGGTGCCACCCGCCAACAATGCCGCGGCGATCACGGCGTTAAGCAGCGAGCGCTCGGCGCGGCTCTCCTCGAACAGCCACCAGGCGACCAGGCCGAACACCATCGCGACCGCGAATAATGGCCAGGCCGGAAACACCGGCTGGTGAATCAGCTTGATCGCCCCTGCCGTCACCAGCACCGCGCCAAGCGCGGGGATCGCAAACCACCACGCCGCGCCCCGCACCAGCCAGGAGCGCGACAGCACGCGCCGCTCGAGCGCGCCCGCGGTCAGGATCGCGATCGCCGGATAGAGCGGCAGCACGTAATGCGGCAGCTTGGTCAGAACCGCCTCGAACACGATCCAGGACGGGATCAGCCAGGCCAGCAGAAACTGCGCGCCGGGCTCCCGCCGTGCCCGCCAGACCGCCGGCGCGGCCATGCCGGCAAGCGGCGCAGCGGGCCAGAACGTGACCCAGAACAGCAGCAGATAGAGCCCGGGTGGAGCGCCATGGGATTCCTGCGCCCCGAGCTTGCTCAGCATGTCGCCGCCGACGGAATCTGCAAAGAAGGTGTCGCCGGCGCGCAGGAAGATCAGCACGAACCACGGCAGCACCAGCACCAGCATCCACATCAGGCCCCAAACCGGGCGCATGCGCAAAAACCAGGCCGCCGACCTGTCGAGGACGGCAAGCGCCACCATCGCGAGGCCGACGAACATCAGGATCAGCGGTCCCTTGATCAGGATACCGACCGCCAGCGCTGTCCAGAAGATCGCAGGGGGTCCCCATGGCGGATGCGCGGGGTCCTCGCCGCGTTGCCACGACAAATAGACCCGCGCCATCGCGCCCATCGCCGCTGTGACGGTGAACAGCAGCATCGCATCGGTCTTGGCGAGCCGCGCCTCGCCGCCCAGCAGCACGCAACTCGCGAGCATCAACGCGGCCAAGGCCGCGCCTTGCCGCGTCACGAAGGCAAGCGCCGTCCAGTAGGTCAGGAGTACCGCGCCGATGGCACCGATCAGCGATGGCATGCGGTAGACCCAGATCCGCACCTGCGCCCGTGGCAGGCCGAGCGCTGCAACGGTCTTCAGTGACGCCGCCTGCAGCCAGTAGATGCCGACCGGCTTCTTGTAGCGGACATCGTCCTGGAAGCGGATGTCGACGTAATCGCCGCTTTCGACCATCTGCTTGGTCGCCTGGGCAAAGCGCACCTCGTCACGATCGATCGGCGGGATGGTGAAGAAGCCGGGCAGAAACAGCACCAAACAGCACAACAGCAGGAACAGAACCGCGCGCGGGTGGCTGGCCGTCGCGAACTCGAACGCCATGAACAGCCTGCGGCTGGAATGCGCAGGCTTTACAGACTGTTGGCCTGCTCCGAAGCGGCGGGGCTGGAGGGTTTCAACCATGTTTTTCGCATACGATGAAACCGCACTGCAAACAACACCGCATTCGGTCTTTCCCCGTCTCCCGCCTTGCCGCGGTGCCGGGGACGGCATAAAGGGTATCACCGTTCAGTTCACCACGTTTTTCGACCCGTTAAGCAGATATTGACCATGGCAATCGACCGAAATACCCGGAAGCGGGTCCGGCGCTACGCAGTGGCGCTGCTTGTGCTGGTCCCCCTGCTCTATCTGGTGCCCTATCTCGTTTTGTTTTTCCTGGTCTGCGGCGCCCTCGACATCAAACGGCACTTCAAGGTCACGCCCGACATGGCCGAGAAGTATTTCCTCGGCAACGGCATCCCGACCTGGCTGCTGTCGCCGATCAACCTGCTGGCGGACCTGTTGTCGGCCCGAAACCTCGGCACCTACCGGCTTGAAGATCTCCCGGCTGCGCATCGCGCCGAGGTCGAAGCCTGCGTCAAGGCGTTCGTCGAGAATGGCGACCTGATCAAGGCGCGCGTCGCCGAAGTGCTGGGCGACCGCAAGCGCGGCATGCTGACGTTCAAATGGTTCGCACGGAAGCAGGATATCACCGTGCGGATTCCTGCCTTCGAACAGGACTACCGCTACATCAAGACCATCGCGGTGTCGGTGTTCAACCAGCGCGAAAAGACATCATGGCATTTCGGTCCGCTGCGCCTGACCTTCCGCGTGCTCTACAATCTCGATCCGATCGACAGCGACGGCGTCTTCATCAATGTCGACGACAAGACCCATTACTGGAAGAACCAGCCGCTGTTCATGTTCGATGACACGCTGTTCCACCAGTCGGTCAACGATGTCGACCAGGCGCGCTACTGCCTGTTCATGGACATCGTCCGCCCGAACCATTTGCAGCCCGTCTTCGACGCGGCGATCGCCGGCGCGGCCGTGATCGCGGCCTCATTCAAGACCGTGTTCTACAAGAACTGGTCGTTCATCCGCTAAAGCGTTTACTGCACCCGGATCACGACGGTATCGGCCGCACCCGTCGCGTCGATCACGGTGACACGGGCGAAGCCCGGCCCCGGCGGATCGATCAGGCGCTGGCGCCGGCTGTCGATGTCTCCGGCTGAGACACCATTCACCAGCACCGTCAGCGGCAGCACGCCGCCGGCGACCTTGACCGGCATCGCCGCAAGGCGGCCATCATCGGAATGATCGACGTCGATGCGCGAGCCGTTCAGCGGGAACTGGATGTGCGGAGCAGAATCGTTGCCGCTGCGGACCAGTTCGCCGAGCGGGCGGAAGCGCCGAAGCGGCAGGGGTAACTTCGCATTGCTTGCGACCAGCACGCCGCGCGGCGGCTTGGGCAGCGCCGCCGGCACCTTGCCGGTGCGGGCGAAGGCGTCGAACAGGATCGGTGCCGCCGCGGAACGGCCGACCAGGCCGGGCACCGGCGCGCCGTCCGGACGGCCAACCCAGACGCCGATGGTGATGCGGCCGTCGAAGCCGAGCGACCAAGCGTCGCGATAACCGTAGCTGGTGCCGGTCTTGAACGCGATCCGGCCATGCACGCCGTTTTCCGGCGGCGGCGTGCCGAGCAAGACGTTGCCAACCTGCCAGGCCGCGGCCTGATCCATCAGCCGCATGGTTTCCCTGATGTCATTGGCCCGCACGATCTCGCGCAGCGGCGTTGTGGCGCCGAGCCGCGCCAGCCCGGCATAGAGCTGCGCCAGATCCTGCAGCGTCACGCCGACACCGCCGAGGCCCATTGCCAAGCCGGGCACTTCATCCTTGGGCAGCACCAGGTTAGCACCGGCCTGCTTCAGCCGCGACGACAGACGGCTCGCGCCGACGCGATCGAGCAGTTCGATCGCCGGCACGTTCAGCGAAAATTGCAGCGCCTTGCGCACCGGCACCGTGCCCTGGAACGTCATGTCGAAATTTTCCGGCGCGTAGGTGCCGAAGCGGATCGGACGATCTTCGATCAGGCTGTCGGGATGGACAAAACCATCCTCGAAGGCGAGGCCATAGATGAACGGCTTCAACGTCGAGCCCGGCGAGCGCACCGCGCGGGACATGTCGACCTGGCCTGCCCGTCGTTCGTCGAAATAATCGGCCGAGCCGACGCGCGCCAGCACGTCGCCGGTCGCATTGTCGACCGCGATGATCGCGACCGAGACGTCCGGTCCCTGCGCAATCGCGCGGTCGCGCGCCAGCGCCTCCAGGTTCTTCTGCAGCGTGGCATCCAGCGTCAGCTTGATGACAGGTTGATCCTTGATCGTCGCGACTGCCTGATCGGCGGAATGCGGTGCCAGGATCGGAATCTGGTTACGCATCTTTGGCACCGGCACGGCCCTGGCTTGCGCCGCGTCGTCCATCGACACCGTGCCGTCCCCGACCATGCGGTCGAGCACGCGGTCACGCGCGATGTGTGCGGCTTCTGGATAGCGGTCGAGCCGCCGCCGTTCCGGCGATTGCGGCAGCGCCACCAGCAGCGCGGCCTCCGCGAGCGACAGCCGCTTCGGCTCCTTGCCGAAATAGGCGATCGAGGCAGCCCGCACGCCTTCGAGATTGCCGCCGAACGGCGCCAGCGCGAGGTAGAGATCGAGAATCTGGTCCTTGGAGAGCTGCCGCTCCAGCTCGACCGCACGCACCATCTGCCGCAGTTTTGCGTAAATCGACCGCTGCTGCCGCGGCTCCATCAGCCGCGCCAGCTGCATCGTGATGGTCGAGCCGCCGGAGACGATGTGGCCGCTTGTAAGCAGCTGGAATGCGGCGCGCGACAGCGCCAGTGGATCGATGCCGTGATGCGCGTAGAAACGCTTGTCCTCATAGGCGAACAGCAGCTTCAGATAGGTGGGATCGACCGCGGCCTTGGCATCGACCGGCAACCGCCAACGCCCGTCCGCCATCGCGTAGGCGCGCAGCAGTTTTCCGTTGCGGTCGACGACCGAGGTCGAAACCTGCTTTGCCTCGGCCAGTGGCAACGGTCCGAGCGAAGCGACCCAGGTCGCGAAGGCACCAGTCACGACCAGCGTCGCGACAAGACAGATCGCCGCCGTCACCCTGAGCCATCGCCAGCGCGATCTGCGCGCCGACGCTATGGTCACGGTCCCGCTCATTTCGCCGACTTGACCTCGACCGCGCCGGTGCTGCTGCGGCCGTAGCGCGAGGGGTTGTACATGTCCTCGACATAGGCCTGTGGCAGCACGTATTTGCCCGGCGACACCGCGCGCACGACATAGGCGACCGTGAACACCGATTTGTCGTTGGCGGCCCGGTCGATCGCCGCAGTGAAGCGGTCATCGCGGAACTGGGTGTCCTTGGGTTCGACGCCGTCCTCGATCCAGTCGAGCGTGCCGGAATCCCCTGATGACACCAGACGCGGGTTGTCGATCTCGAGCCCGGCCGGCAGATAGTCCGCCACCATGATGTGCCCGAACTCCGGTTTTGCTTCCGTGACCTTCAGCACCACGGCGAAGCGATCGTTCTGCTTCGCTTTGCTCACGTCGGTTGGCTTGCCGTCGAGCGTGAAATAGCTGCGCTCGATCTTGAAGCCGTTGGCGACCGCGGGTTCCGGGGTCACCGGCGAGCCCGACACCGAGATCACCGCCTGCACCGGCGCATCGCCGGTGTTGGTAAGCTTGAGCGGCTGGCTCGCCATCTCCTCGGCCTTGTAGCTGCGATAGACCGCGGTCTTGACGCTCTGGCCGTTGATATCGAGCGCCAGCGTCTCCTTGGCGAGCGCGCGCGCCGCCAGCACCATCCACGCATTCTCCTGCGTCGAGGTGTAGGGCGACAGCCCGCGCGCCGCTTCGACCCGCAGCACGGCTTGGGTCAGCGTTGCGCGCGGCGCGTTGCCTTCGCCGGCGAGCGAGACCAGCGCCGCGGCATCGCGCAGCGCCGAGCCGTAATCGACCCGGCCGAACTCGAGCACCGGTTTCGGGTTCAGCGCGTCGAGCGCGTTCGCATAGACGCGCTCGGCCCTCGCCTTGTCGCCGACCAGCGCCAGTGCCGCGGCAAGTTGCGCCTTGGAAATCGGCGTCGCCAGATTGCTCAGTTTTGTATCCGCGAGATAGCGCAGGTCGCCAATCGGCGCTGCGCCATTGCGCGCGAGCACGTAGAGGCCGTAGGCCAGATCGCGGCCGCCGTCCTTCTCCGGCTCGTTGGCGTTGACCACCGAGTTCCTCACACGATCCAGTGCGGTCTTGAACAGCACGTCCGGCACCGCAAAACCCTTTTCGCGGGCCCGGGTCAGGAAGTCGGTCACGTAAGCATCGAGCCAGGCATCGTCGCCGCCCGCCGACCACAGGCCGAACGAGCCGTTGGAGCCTTGTCGGGCCAGCAGCCGATCGATCGCATCGCGGATGCGCTGATCGACCGCGGTATCCATCGCGAGATGCGCGCCGGCGGCGAGATCGTTGACATAGAGCAGCGGCAGCGCGCGGCTCGTGATCTGCTCGGAGCAGCCATACGGATAGCGGTCGAGGGCTTTCAGGATGCTCGCGGCATCGAGCGCGGTCGAGAGACTCGCCGAGATCGACACGCTGCCGGTGCCCGGGACGAGGTCGGAGAACATGTCCGAGGTCAGCGTCAGGCTTTCGCCCTTCGCCAATGTGCGAACCGAGCGGCGCGCCAGCACCTGCGTTGCCGGCTTGACGTCGAGCGCATAGTGCCGCGCCAGCGTCAGTCCGTTCGGGCCAGCTATATCGACGTCGAACTCGGCGCGTCCGGAGCCACCGGCCTCGAGACCGAGCGCCAGCGAAGAGCGCTGCTTGGCGGCGAGTTTGACTGTCGTGGTCGGATTGCCCGAGACCTTGACCGGACCGCTCGTCTTGACACTGACGGCGTAGTCGCCGCCGGCGCCTTCGACATTGTCGATGTCCATGCTCATGGTGCCCTTGTCACCCGTGAGCAGGAAGCGCGGCAATGTCGCGGTCAGCACCACGGGATCGCGCACCGTCACATCAACAGTGGCGCGGCCAAGTTTCGTCGCACTCCACGCCACCGCCATCACCCGCGCGGTGCCGGCGAATTCGGGGATGTCGAAGCTCACTTCGGCGGTACCGTCAGGGCCGACCGTGACGATGCCGGAATACAGCGCCAGCGGCTTTTGCGTCGGCGGCGAGCCCTGCAGCTCGGCGCCACCGGCGTCGCCGCCGCTCCTGATCTGGCCGGCTGTGCCCTGCATGCCGTCGATCAATTGCCCATAGAGGTCGCGGATCTCGGCGGTGAGCCGGCGCTGGCCGAGATAGTAATCGTCAGGCGCCGGCGGCTTGTAGTTGGTCAGGTTGAGGATGCCGACGTCGACCGCAGCCAACACCACCTTGGCGTCCTCGCCGGGATTGAGCCCGCCGAGCTTGACCGGGATCTTCAGCGTCGAACCCGGCCGCACCAGCGCCGGTGGCGTGAGCTCGACCGCGAGCGTGCGGGTCTTCTTGTCGATGCCGAACCATTTCAGCCCGATCGCGCGGCCCGGCATCCGCCCGGCGGCAGCATCGAGCGGCCGGCGCAGCGTCGTCATCACATAGGCGCCGGTGCCCCAATCCTTAGCCACCGGGAGCTTGACCTGCTGGGTGCCCTCCTTGACGTCGACGCTTTGGGTCGTCAGCAGGCGGTCGCCGAGCACATAGACCGAGAGCTTGCCAGCGGTGCGCGCATTGACCGACACGGTCATGGTGTCACCGGAGGCATATTGCGGCCTGTCGATCGAGGTCTCCAGCAGATCCGGCGTGTCGGCGCTGCCGTCCGAATACCAGCCGACATCGAACTGCACCGAGGTCAGCGGGCCGTCGGCATCGGTCGATTTCACATCAAGCCGGTAGCGGCCGGGCTGCGGCTGGAACGTCAGCCGCAGCGGCTTGTCGGCCGCAAGATTCACATCGCCATCGGCGACGCGCTTGGTCGACTTGACCGGCTCGTAATCCCACGACGAATTCTGCCGGTACCATTGGTAGCGCGACTCCATCTTCAACAGTTCATAGCGCAGCCCGTCCCGCGGCAGTTGCTTGCCGTCGGGGGCGACGAACACGACGTCGAAATCGGCCTTGTCGCCCTCGGCGACGCTCTTGTCGCCGAAGGCAGGTTTGACGCCGATCAGCGAGGTCGCGGGCGCCACCGGCAGCACGATCTTGCGCTCGACCGAGCGGCCGCCGGTCTCCGCCATGCGGATGAAGATCTGGGCCTCCTGCGGCCGGGTCGAGCCAGGTGCCTTGTCCAGCTTCACCGGGAAGGTCGCCGCGCCATTGGCGTCGGCCTCCGGCAGGCCCTCGATCGGGGTCCGCTCGTTGCTGGCGGTCTTCTCGTCGTCGACGCCGAACTGGTAGCCGGGGTAGCCGGGCCGGCCATTGGCCGCGGGCGCCACCAGCATGTCGCCTTCGAGCTGCAGGCCCGAGGCCGGCGCGCCGTAGAGGAAATGCCCGCTGACCCCGAGTTCAACCGGAACTTCAGCCTTGATCAGCTTGTCCTTGGCCGAAAGGTCGAATTCGATCCGCTCGGGGATGTAATCCTCGACCATGAAGGTGGTTTCGCCGACCGAATTGCCCTTCGGATCGGTGAACACACGAGCCCGCCAGGTGCCCGACGGCACCGCCGAGTTCAGCGCGACCGAGAGCGTCCTGCCGCCAGCGCCCTGGTCGGGCAGCACGGCGCGGCGGAATTCGACGCCATCGGGCCGCTCGATCACCATGGTCAGCGGCGTCCCGGTCAGGGCATTGCCCTGCCCGTCACGCAGCAACGCGGTGAGGTAGACGGTTTCGTTGGAGCGGTAGACGCCGCGCTCCGCATAGACGAAGGCGTCGGCGCCGGCCGGAATCGTCCGCCCGGCGACGCCACGATCACTGAGGTCGAACGCGTTGGTCTTCAGGCTGAGGAAGGCGTAGTCGGCCTTGTCGCTCGTGACCGTCAGCAGCGCCGGCGACAGCCCGCCCTCGCCGCGCGCCAGCCCGGACTCGAACAGCACGTGGCCGGCCGCGTCGGACTTCCGGGTTGCCAGAATCTCGTTGTTGCGGGCGACCAGCTTCACCTCGGCGTTGGCGACCGGCTCGGTCGAGGCCAGCGAGTTGACGAAGACGTGGATCCCGTCATTGCCTGAAAACGCCGACAGGCCCATGTCGGAGACGATGAACCATTGCGTCGCCAGCGAGCTGTCTTCGTCGTTGCCCGGGCTCTTGGGTGCGGCGGTCATGACATAGACGCCCGGCTGCAGATCGCCGAGCGCCTGGTCGACCGGGAACGCGGTGACGACGTCCTGGTTCAGCGTGGTCGCGGTCGCAAGCTCGCCGGACCACACCTTGACGCCGCGCTGATCGCCGAGATCGGAGAGTTGGTAGCGGCTCAGCGCGCTCTGGAAGTCGCTATCGATCACCGTGTTGATCAGATTGCGATCGCCGATCCGGAACACGTCGATCTTCACCGCCGGCGTGTTGACGCTGACCACCGGGATACCGCGCTGTCCGGTGCGCGGCAGCACATAGGCACGCCCCGTGAAGCGCACGAACGGCTTGCGGTCGCGGACATAGATGTTGAACTCGGCCGATTTCGGCAAGCCCTCCTTGACACCAGACGGCAGTCCGGCGCGCAGATTGATGTTGTAGCGCTCGCCATGCTTCAGCCCGTCGACGCAGAGCTGCTTGTCTTCGGCCGAGAGAGCCGGCTTGTCGGTACCGGCCAGCGCCAAATACGGCGCGAAGTCGACGCGCTTTGCGAGATCCTCCGAGAACTGGAAGCAGGCCCGCGGCGAGGCGGAATCGGAATCGACGCTGTAATCGAGCAACCGGAAACCGTGCTCGTCCCGCATCTTCTCATACTGGCCGCGGACGTCGGCCACCTCGCGCTGGTCGAGCGACAGACGCAGCGCATCCAGCGCCGGGCGCCACAGCTTGCGCTCCGACAGCGCCTTGCCGAGCACGGCCAGCGCATCGGCCTCCTCGCCCGGATTGCCGGCGCGCTGATAGGCGATGTAAGCGGCCGTCGAGGCCCGCTCCATCAGGAAAGTCTGTTCGCTGGAGCTGGCCGAGCGGATCTGGAAGATGGTCTTTGCCAGCCGCAGCCAGTTGGCGCCGTCCTCCGGCGTAGCAGCGGCGATCTGGCCGAGGATCTGCAGGCCGGAGCGGAAATCGTTGCGCCTGAACGCGGCGTCGGCGTCGCTCTTGAGCGTTGCCGCGCCCTTGTTGACGGCGCCCGCCTCGCTCTTGATCTGGGCCTCCAGCTTGATCGCGGAATCGGCGAGGTCGTCGCGCTTGAAGGCCTTGTCCGCAGCCTGCGCCAAGCTAATACCAAGCACCAGCGCGGCACAGATTGCAGCGACACGAACCAAGCCGATCATGATGGAGCTCCCAAAGGCCCCGCGGACGACAGCCGCGTGGGACGCAAAAGTGCGCGAAAAGGTGACGGACTCATGGCGCTGACATGAACGGGCTGAAAAGTCGCATACAGCATTGCCCGACGAATCCCTAACCGGCGGCAGGCGGCGGATACCGGCACGCCGTTGACGCCGGACCCACAGGTCGCGGTCCGCCGCCAGCCTTTGTCGCGCAGCCCGCACGATCGGTTCGGAGCAAGCCGCGCTGGAAGTGGATTATTTACCTTGGATACGGACCGCCGTCGTCATCGGCGCTGAAGGCGGCCAAGTGCGAGACAAGTGTGAGATGTGTCATAGTTCTCGAGGCGAGCACGGCCGTAACATGCGCATCAGATTCACCCGCCAGCGGAGGTTCGCCATGCTTGCGGAAAAGTTCTTTCTGATCCTGGAAACAATTAGAAGCCACGCCCATGACGGCAGCGTAAGGGTCGTCAGCACCTCGCCGCATGTCCCGATCAAGCTGCCGCCAGCGCAAGGCAACGATCGCCTCCGTTAGGGCGCGCCTTCGTTCGAGCCGCTAGCAACATTGGCTACGGTCACCGCAATGCCGCGGTCCGGCGACCGTTGCGCTGGGCTTTCGGCCCAGCGCAACCTCGGCGCACCGCCTGGCGAACGCCAGGCTGTTTGCGGCGGGACAGTTTCAGCTCGGCGGCCCCATCGTAATGGTCCGAACCCTGTTGCGGGCTTCGCCTGCCACGTTACCGTCGAGGCTCGTGCCCACCACTTCGATGAAGGTCCTTGCGCCCTGCGACAGGCAGGTGACGATAACGGCAGCGCCGACCCCGTTCAGGGCGCCGGCGCCGCCGATGTGGGGACCGGACGTAAAGGTGACACCGAAGCCGGTCTCGGTGATCGCGAACTTCGCATCCTTCAGACACTCGGCTTCCGATTTCGCCCTTGTATCCGATCCGACCTGGATCGATGGCGCCTGCTGCGCCAGCGCCGGGGTGACCGATGCTGTCAGGGCGAAGCACAGCAGGGGTAATGCTGCACGCATAATATGGTGGGTCATTCTCGTCTCCATTGATGGGGTTTTGAACCGCAGCCTGCCGGCAGTCTCGCGTCACTTCAGCCAGCGCAGGCCATCACACGCTGGACATGTTTAGTAATATCACGCACGCCCAGCGCGAGCTGTGGGCTCGTTCACAAACGCCGATGGGCTGCGAAAATGCCGCACCCGGCGAGCGCCCCCGGGCCCCCGTCATCCCCAATCACGAAAAATCGGCCGGGACAGGCTTGGCGCGACAGCGGATTTTTCATATTGGGGGTGGTAGAAGACGGCAACGGTCCCATAGCTCAACTGGATAGAGTAACGGATTTCTACTCCGTGGGTTGCAGGTTCGAATCCTGCTGGGATCGCCAACGTTTTCAATGCGATGTTGCTATTGAGCGCCGAATTTCGGTGTACCGCTAGGTTACGAAGAAAACCCTTTAATTTCAGCCTTTCCCGAATAGTCCCAGTTAGTCCGTGGCACACGGACGGTACATGGCGCTTTCGGGATTTGTTCTCGAAGTAGCACCGACATTCAGTGCGGTGCGTTGCCCCGAATTTCCACGTGCCACGAATGGGATGCCTCGCTAGAATCGGAGGCTACCAGATGTTCGCCGGACCCAACACGATAGCGATCAAACTTGGCGACCACCTGCAAGGCAAAGCTGAAGGCCCGTTCGGCATGCCGCGACTGCTGCACGGGCGCAGGTTACCGCTTAACACAAGGCCAGTTTGAAGGTTAGGATGCCTATGGCATGCCTATTAGGCCGGCCGATATTTTTCATTCATTTGGAGGTGACAATGCGAAACGTTGCGATCCTCGCTCTTGCCGCGGCATTGCTTTCGCCGCTTCTGACTTCAGCTCCGGCTCATGCGCAGGCAACACGAACGTGGGTATCCGGTGTCGGTGACGACGCCAATCCATGCAGCCGCACGGCCCCTTGTAAGACCTTCGCGGGTGCGATCTCGAAAACCGCAGCGCTGGGTGAAATCAACTGTCTCGATCCGGGCGGCTACGGAGTCGTGACGATTACGAAGTCTATTGGCATCGACTGCACCGGAACTTACGGCTCCATACTTGCAGCCGGCACCGTCGGAGTCACGATCAACGTGGATTCCGCGCCGTCGATGATCGTGCGGCTTCGAGGTCTCAGCATCAGTGGAATTCTCACCGGCACAAAGGGCATCTCGATCATCGGTACCACCAACAACAATAACGCAATCAGTATCGAGGACTGCGTGATCGATGGTTTCACTCAGAATGGTATTCTTAACGCCGCAAACAACGGCGCTTTCCTCGTCAAAAACACGGTTATCCGAAACAATTTTGGCACAGCGCTTGCTGTTGCAGCTGCGTCGGGCGCCTCGACAGTCAAGGCGACGTTAGACAACGTCAGCACGTTCGACTCCAACTTCGGTTTCGCGATTGGAAACGGCGCTCAGGCCATCATCAAGAACTCGATCGCGTCGCAGCATGTCACGGCGGGCGTCGAGACGGATACCGGCGCGACCGTGATGATCACTTCCAGCATCATCCTGGGCAACGCGACCGGCATAATTGCGAATGGCACCGTCCGCGTTCGCGACAGCGACCTCTCTTACAATGCTGTCGGCCTGAGTGGCACCATTCAGTCGCATGTCGACAGCAGTCTCTTGAATAACGGTGGCGGAGGTACGATCAGTCCCGTGGGTGCGATTAGCAGCCCGCAGGGATTACAGTAGGCCTTCAATTTAAAAGGGCGCGGGAGAAGCCCCGCGCCCTTGTCGTCGTCGCCTACTTCCCGCCTCCGCTTTTTTGGGCGGATCCTGCGGTGTCGGCTGCCACGCCTCTGGTTCTGGCTCGTGCGTTCGCGACGGATGGAAGCAAGGCCTGAGTTACGGTGGAGTTACGGTGACAGTGCTGGACTGCACCCCGTAAGTGAGACACGCTAATTTCTGTGACAGGTTATCCCTGAGGATGACCGATGACAGACAAAATGGCGATCCGGACGTTTCCGACGGCGTACAGAAGGCGATCAAGCGTGCTGAAGGCGGCGAAGGCGTTCTGCCTGTGGCCCGCAAGCTTGGGATATCGCGCAAGCTTCTGCATGACTGGATCAAGGCGTGGAAGGCCCACGGACCTGAGGGATTGAATCGCAAGCGCGGCCCCAAACCCGGGCCTCGCAAGTTACGCCCATTAGCCGAACCGGCGGCGACGGGCAGCCGCGGCGAACTGGCCAGGGCGCGGGCGAAGATTGCCGAACTTGAACGCAAGATCGGACAACAGGCGCTCGATATCGATTTTTTTCACAAAGCCTTGCGCGCCTTGGACGCAGCGGATCGGCAAGGCTCAATCGCGCCCGTCTCACGGAAGTCATCGAAGTCATGACTGCATCTGACGCCGGCAAAGTCGACGTTCAGCATCTCTGCAAGCTCGCCGGCGTGTCCCGGGCGAGTTATTATCGCCGCTTCGAGGCCCGTGTTCCGCGCGAAGCCGATGTAGAACTGACGAGCCATATCCAGTTACTCAGCCTGCGGCACGCCTGTGCCTCACTCCGGATCGAGAGCGGCTATAATCCGAAGCAGATCCAGCGCCTAATGGGGCACAGCTCGATCAAGGTGACGTTCGATATCTATGGGCACCTGTTTGCAGATGCCGAAGGGGATCAACGGGCGGCGGAATCAGTACAGGCGCGCTTACTGGGGTGATGTCGGTAGGCGGGGAAGGCCTTCGTCGCGGTGGTTCTTTAGAAACTCCACTACATTTTCGAACGTTCGTGACGTCTGTAGAAGACTTTCCATCCTTGCCCGAGCTTCCGCGTTTCCCTCGATGAGCGGAAAAACGCTAACCAGGTAATTCTCGAGTAGATCTGCGGATCGCCCGAAGAACACCTTGTCCCGAAAGACCGCGCAGGCAACCTCGAGGCTGTTTGCGAGATCGCCGAAAGCGTACCTTCGTTTAGTGTCGTCTGAAGCCGAAAGGAACTCCCTCCAGCATTGTCTAAATGCTTCGCTCGGAGCGATTAGTGAAGCACCGGATCCTGCCTTGCGCGCGAGAGATAATTGACGTGCGGCATACCAAACTGCGCCAACGCCGAAGGGCATAGCTAGGATCGTCGCAACACCGGCGTAGAAGGTGACGAGGTCGATCGTTTCTTTGTCGGGAACTAGATGATTCACTTTTCCGCTTCGGGGCGAGGTGTCGGCGCTTCCGAGGGTGGCTCAATCGGCGGAGCTGGCGGAGCCGGCGGCGCGACTGGAGCCTGCGGGCTCAAGGCCTCAGAAATATGTCCTGTGGTCATAGTTCGCGCGTACAAAATATCTTCCAGGGGTTTAATCTCTTTTTCGTCGTTCACCATGATTCCTCCGTCGTTCTCCAACACGGGTAACCCCTCGATATTATCCCGGCTACCTCGCCCCGCGCAACGCCACCGCAACACCGGAATTCTAACCTATTGAAAAGACACGCTTCTCGGAAGATTTCTACTCCGTGGGTTGCAGGTTCGAATCCTGCTGGGATCGCCAGTGATTGACGTCTGAGGGCAAGCGTCTCACCACAAGGGTCATCGGGTCATGTTCACGCCGAGGCTGCTCGCAACCATTGTCCTGCCGTGTGCGGTTCTGACCAGCGTCGCGCACGCGCAACCGGCCAATGCGATTCCGCCGAAGCAGCTCTCGACCGAGGCTACGTCGATCTACAAACAGATTCAGCGCTGCTGGAAGCCGCGAGACGCCGCGCGGGATCAAAAGGTCGCCCTGATGGTCCATTTCAAGCCTGACGGGTCGCTCGATGGCACTCCGGTGCCCGAAGAGAAGAACGGGACCGACGCCTACCAGATGGCCGTCGCGGATGCGATCAGCGCCGTGACGCAGTGTCAGCCGATCAAGCTTCCCGATAGTGGCTATGAGCGCTGGAAGCTGTTCGTGTTTGTCTTCGCACCCGTCCCGAATCGCTGACAACGGCGGCGTGGGCGCCGGAATTACGGTGACGGCGCTGGACCCATAATTTTGTGCTCGACTGTCGTTCCTTAGCTCGTTCCCGAAGTGCTCGTTCCCGCTGGAAAATTCCACATTGCAGGAGCGGTTGCCGAAAAACTCGCTCTTCCCGAGCAACCGGCTGATTAGTATTAAACTGAAGAGGAAAACTGAGGAGGTTATCCGTGCCCTTCAAACGTGCCGCCATGCTTTTTTTGGCGCTGTCAATCACTTGGTTTGGCTCAAGCGTTCGGGCCCAAGACGATTCTGACTACGGAATGGAAGGCTGGCACAAGAGTTCCGATCCGAAAGGTGTCCAGTACAAAGTGTTTCACGATAAGGTCGTGTCGCTTTCTAACTTGTCGAAGGGATGTGACCCAGGCCATCCCTTTTCGTTTGAAGGAAAGATAGCGAAGATCGCGTTTGACAAGCGCGGCATGTCGCCGACTGGCTTCTCCGTTGAATTCGACGATGGTCAGAGATTGTTCATAAACGTTGAACATCTGTCGCTCGACGGTCCGGGGATGGACATGGTTACGTTGGGTTGGACCATGCAAGGTCTCCAGACCCTTATTCGACCTAATTGGCACATCAAAGGATCTGCTTTGTCGTGCGGAGCAGCGGGACGAATTTCGCTCCTCGATAAAATTTTGTCTTCGACATCGATCGACCAGACAGTTGCGCCATCCGCCAGTTCGACCGCCTCGTCTGCCAAACGAGAGAAAAACGATCGATCGTCAACCGATCGTCGCATTGCACTTGTCATTGGTAACTCAACGTATGCAAGCGTTCCGCAGCTACCTAACCCAGAGCGGGATGCGCGGTTGGTCGCTGAGACTCTAAAGCAAACTGGCTTCAACGCGGTTACATTGCTGACTAACCTTTCGAAGGGGGCGATGGAGACCGCCTTACAAAAATTTGCTCTGGAAGCGAATCAGGCCGATTGGGCAATCATTTACTACGCGGGTCACGGTATGGAGATTGGGGGTGTAAATTTTCTCGTGCCGACCGATGCTAAGATCGCTGCTGATCGAGATACTGCCTTTGAAGCTGTGTCGTTGGAACAAGTTCTCAACGCTGCTGAACGCGCAAAGAAGCTTCGGCTCGTGATACTCGATGCGTGCCGCGACAATCCATTTAAGGTTCGGATGAAGCGAACGCTAGCGGTTGCGTCTCGATCAGTTTCAAGCGGGCTTGCAGCGATCGAACCGGACGCCGGGACCCTTGTTGTCTACGCCGCAAAAGATGGGCAGCAGGCATTTGATGGGGAAGGCGTCGACAGCCCGTTCACATTAGCTTTCGTTAGGGAAGTTCAAATCCCCGATGTTGAGGTGCGTCGTTTGTTTGACTTAGTTCGCGACGACGTTTTGGAACTTACCAATCGGCGGCAGCAACCTTTCAGTTACGGCTCAATTTCTGGCCGGCAAGACTTCTATTTCGTCGGCTCCAAATAGCGCTTTAGCGGACGAAGGCGACGAGCATGGCCGGGTGGGCCACAACTTAAACAATGGCCCGCAATCGCTTGGAAACGCCAGGCTGACCCACAAGCCAATATACCCCTGATTTAAGTTACGAAGTTACGCTGACAGTGCACTCAATCGACGCACGGCTGGCGCCTTGCAAGCGGCAACTAAGTGCGCTCTCACCGCAGCGTCCGCGAGGATGGGGCGGGAAGCGTCTGCGCGATTTCGGTATAGTGAAAGTGTGCCTCTGAGTTGCCCGACATGTCAAGTCGCCTGTCGAATGCAGGCGCGGGCCTGCTACTTTGCATGGGGTTGTTTTCGATATTTTGGCGGCGCGCACCTTCGAGGGCGAGTTCTAGAACATCAAACGTCGTCGGAAATCGAAGCCATCCCGTTCAGACACAATTGCGCGAAAGCGTGAAACCCCATGCGCTCCTGCCAGGCGATGCCTCACGACCCCGGAGTCCATTTCCAGACGATATCCGAAACATTGATCGGCTTCGGAATGAGCCCGATCCGGGCGAAGCGGTCAGCAACGGCCTGCTGACTCCTGATGATGTCAGCATCGACGGGCACCACCTTATAGTTGGACCGGTCGACGAAACGTCTGATCGCCTCGATGTCCACGCCGGTGGCATCGGCCTGGGCACGAGCCACCTCCTCGCGGTGGCCGGCGGCCCAGGTCCCTTCAGCGGCGAAGATGGTGTTGAGCTTTGCAACAGCGGATGGGTACTTATCAACGAAGTCGGATCCGGCGATGTAGAACGCGTTCGGCTTGTGCACGTCCTTGTCGAAGGCGATGACGCGCACCTTGTCCTTGAGCTCCGCCAGCGCAAGGTAAGGATCCCAGATCGACCACGCGTCGACGACACCACTGGAGAAAGCAACGGTTGCGTCGGCCGGCGCCAGCGGCGCTGGCGTGATGTCGCTCCAGGAAAGCCCCGCTTTCTCGAGCGCCGCGACAAGCAGATTGTGGGCGCTGGATCCCCTGCCGAATGCAATTCGCTTGCCCTTGAGGTCGGCCAGCGTCTTGATCGGAGAGTTCCCCGGCACAATGATCGCCTGGTTGTTGCCGTCCGACGTCACCGCCGCAACATAACGGATTTTGGCGGCACCGGCCTGTGCGAAGATCGGCGGCGCATCGCCGACGAAGCCGAAATCGACACTGCCGACATTGATTGCTTCGAGCAGCGGCGGTCCGAACTGGAAGTCAATCCACCTGACCTCGATGCCGAGCGGCTTGAATGCGTCCTCCACGGTGTGGCGCTGGCGGACGGCGGGAAACAGGCCGCCCTTCTGCGTCCCGATCCGGATCTCGGTTGGCTTGTCTTCCGCAACTGCCGGCGAGATTGCAAGTGCTGAGAGCACCAGGGCGGCCGCAAGAATGCTACGTCTCGTGGTCATGTCTGTCCTTTCAGATATCGATTAGATGCCAGAGGTTGACGCCGGCTGAGTCCGGGCTTGCCGGCGCCGCTCGACCAGCGCCCTCGCCGCGCGTTCGGCGGCACGCGCGGAGCTGAAATAACCACCGTCAAGGCTGTCAAAGGCGCGTTCGGAGGAGAAGAAGCAGAAGCCACTGTTATCGCTGACAACGATACCCGCGGTTTGGTTTGATACTTCGATGACATAGGCTTGAGAAATGTGGGCTTGAGAAATGTGGGCTTGGGACATGCGTGCTCAATCGCCTGATATCGGCGCTCCTGTCGGATTGTTGTTGGCTTTGAATGTGTCGAAGCGATCAACAACAACAACAGACGCCGGTCGCCGCCGAGACGCAGCGATGGGGCATGCGGCTTCGCATGTCGCGCATCAAGCTTTCGTCTCTCGTTCTCATTGCGGTGACCTTGAGCAGCACAACCTGCTACTCGCGAATATCTAGTGGAACAGCACGATGGTCAATGAAATGGGTATCCAAAGTTGCGGGATCGGCGCGGTACCTCGTTCGCGGCAGGCGGAGAAATGAGCACACTTATGTGTGGCGCCTATTGCAGCGACGGTGATCTCCTCGCCAACACTGATTCCGGCGTGTGCAAACTAGTGCATCGGCAAACGGGAACCGGAGCAAAGCGAACCCCAGCAGGCTTTCACCGAGATGTCGCCGGAATGATTTTTCCGCTTCGCTCCAGACGACGGAATAACTCTTCTCGCAAAGGTCGTCCGCGCATGCGTTCGATTTCAAAATCAATCGCGCGCTCGACTTCCACGAGCGGCCAGAACAAAGGCGTGTTAGCTTTCGTGCGACGTGGAATGCGAAGGAGCTTCTGTCTTGCAGGCATCTTCCTGGCTTTACGTTCTTGGCCGCACAGCCCGACAGCTTAAAAGATGGCGTCGACGGCTTGTGCGCTCAGCGAACCCGGACGGAACAGATAACTTCCACGAGATCTTCCTGTTTGGACCGCACGGCTAGTTCCCCTCGCTTCCGTCCCGAGGGTCCAAAGCAGACGTCTTGACTGCCCCGACACATCAGCGGCTGGAGCCGTCGCTGGCGTAATTGATCGCATTGCTTTCTAGCAGTTGATTCCCTCGCGCCGTACATACTGTACGGCCGGCTGATCGGCAGAGGCAGCATGACGGGATACGGAAGGCGGCACATAATCATCGTCGGCGGCGGAGCCAGTGGCGTCCTGCTCGCCTACCAACTGCTGCATCAGCCAACCTCCAAGCTTCGTGTCACGCTGATCGAGCAGCGCCCCGATATCGGCCGCGGCATCGCCTATCACACCGGCAATCCCGACCATCTGCTCAACGTACGCGTTGCGAACATGAGTGCGCTGCCGGACCAGCCGGATCACTTCTGGCGCTGGCTGGTCTCGCGTGAGGTCGATGTGCCGCTGTGTCCCGATCCCTATTGTTTCGTGCCCCGGCGCATTTATGGCGACTATATCGCGAGCCTGCTCGAACAACGGACAACCGACGCGCAGGATCTGTCGATCGTGCATGGCACCTGCATCGAGATCAGCGAGGGACAGGCTGAGGTGGCGGTCATGCTGAGCGACGGTCGTCGCCTTGACGGTGACTTCGTGGTTCTCGCGACCGGACACGACACAAGAGCTCCCCATCGCGGCCATGCCGATCCCTGGGCGCCGCCGTCCGCCGCTCCGATCGACGCGGATGCAGCCGTGCTGATCCTCGGCACCGGGCTCACGATGATCGACTACGTGCTGTCGCTGCTGCGCGACGGACATCGGGGACCGATTGTCGCGATGTCGCGCCGCGGCCTTCTCGCCAAACCCCATCGCCGGGTCGATGCGGTGAAGATCGAGGAAGCCGAAATTCCCTTCGGCGCCAGCGTCGGTCGACTGCTGCGCTGGCTTCGCAATCACATTGATGCGCATGTCGCCCAGGGCGGTGACTGGCGCAGCGTCATCGACGGTCTTCGTCCCTATACACAGCGGTTGTGGCGTGAGCTACCGCCGCGGTCAAAACGCCGTTTCCTCGAGCACGCGCGTGCCTGGTGGGACGTCCATCGGCATCGGATGGCGCCGGAAGTCGAGGCCCGCATCATCGAAGCGCTCTCTGCCGGAAAGGTTACCATGATGGCGGCAAAGGCGACCAGGATCGAGCCGAACGAGGCTGGTGCCGAGATCACCTACCGCCGGCGCGGCGACATGCAGGTCCACAGTATGCAAGTGGGCGCCGTCGTCGATTGCACCGGTATCGTCAAGGATCCGCGCGCCACCGCCAACCCGGCGGTGCGCAGCCTGTTTGACCAAGGCCTGGCGCGCGTCGATCCGCTCTCGATCGGCATCGAGACCGATGGCAATTGCGCGATCGTCGACCGTGACGGCATTCCGTCGCGGCGCCTGTTCGCGGTCGGTCCGCTGACCCGCGCGGCGTTCTGGGAAATCATCGCAATCCCCGACATCCGCAACCAATGCAGCGGGCTCGCAACCCGGCTGGCCCGCTCAGCTGCTGAAGCCGGCCGGAATGAAGGCCGGCAGCTTCTGCTCGATGAACTGCTTGACCTCGGGTGAGTTGAAGACCTCGATGAAGGCCCTCAGGCGCGGATCGTCCTTCTTGTCCGGCCGTGCCGTGAAGCGCAGCACCAGACCATCATCAACCGTGCGATCGATCAGCAGCGCCGACTTCGGGTCGCCGCCGGCCGGGATCAGATAGGTGATGTTGACAAGCGCGAGGCTGACATCATCGAGCGAGCGATAGGTCTGGGCGGGATCTAGCTCGACGATCTTCAGATTCTTCGGGTTTTCGATGATATCGAACCGGCTGACGGAAAAGCCCTTCCCCGGCGCCAGCTTGATCAGTCCGGCGCGCTCGAGCAGGATCAGTCCGCGTGCGCCATTGAGCGGTTCATTCGGGATTGCAACGCTGTCGCCGGCCTTGATTTCGTCAAGCGACTTGATCTTCTTCGAGAACAGCCCGACCGGCGCGATCACGCCGACCTTGTCGACCTGAACCAGATTGAAGCCGCGCTGCTTGTTCTGGATCGCGAGATACGTGCCGTGCTGGAACAAATTGGCGTCGATGTCGCCGCTATTGACGACCTCGTTCAGCGCAACCCAATCCGACAGCTCGACGATCTTGACATCCTGTCCCTTCTCCTTGGCCAGCTTGGCTGCAAAAGCAGCCAGTTGGCCGACCGGACCGGCGCTGGTGGCAATCTTCAGAGGTTCATCAGCCAAGACGGCGCCGGTCAAAGCAAGCGACAGGCCAACGGCCTGCGCCAGGCGCAAGAGTTTCTTCATTATTCAGATCCGTTTCTTGTTGGGTTGTCGATCAGGCCGCCTTGCGGGCGCTGTCACCAATTTCGGCTTGAGCGAGGGCCTGGGTGAGATCGGCGAGGATGTCGTCAGGATGCTCGATCCCGACCGAAAGGCGCACATAACCAGGCGTCACGCCGGCCGAGAGCTGCTCCGCCCCTGTCAGTTGCTGGTGGGTGGTCGAGGCGGGATGGATCGCCAGCGAGCGAGCATCGCCGATATTGGCGACGTGATAGAATAACTTCAGCGCGTCGATGAAACGGCGGCCGGCTTCGATACCGCCCTTCAATTCGAATCCGACCAATCCACCAAAGCCGCCCTTGAGATAAGTGTCGGCGCGGCGCCGGTTCTCCCCGCTCTGCAGGCCGGGGAAGATCACATGCGAGACTGTGGGCTGCCTTGCGAGGAAGTTGGCGACCTTGACTGCATTCTCGTTATGCTGGCGCAGCCGCAGCGGCAGCGTCTCGAGCCCCTGGATGAACTGGAAGGCGTTCTGCGGCGCGAGCGCGGCACCGAGATCGCGCAGCACCTTGACGCGCGCGCGCAGGATGTACGCGATCGGGCCGAACGGCTTGGCCGCCTCGGTCCAGATCGCGCCGTGATAGGCGTCGTCCGGCTGATTCAGCAACGGGAAACGCTCGGCATGCGCCGCCCAGTCGAAATTGCCGCCATCGATGATCGCACCGCCGATCGATGTGCCATGGCCACCGATATATTTCGTCGTCGAGTAGACCACGATCGCGGCGCCATGGTCGAAGGGGCGCGCAATGAGCGGCACGGCCGTGTTGTCGAGAATGAGCGGCACGCCCAGCGAACGCCCGATGTCCGCGACTTCCCGGATCGGGAACACATTGAGCTTCGGGTTCGGAAGGGTTTCAGCGAAGTAAGCGCGGGTCTTCGCGTCGGTGGCCCGGCGGAAGTTCTCGGGGTCTGCCGGATCGACGAAGCGGACCTCGATGCCAAATTGCTTCAACGTCTGCGACAGCAGCGTCCAGGTGCCACCATAGAGATCGGTCGATGAAACGATATTATCCCCGGCTTGGGCGATGTTGAAGATCGCGTAGGCCGTCGCCGACTGGCCCGACGCGACGGCCAGCGCGCCGACACCTCCCTCCAGCGCCGCCAATCGCTCCTCGAAGGCATCGGTGGTCGGGTTCTTGATCCGGGTGTAGATCTGCCCGATCGCCTCCAGCGCGAACAGCTTTGAGGCATGATCGGTGTTCTCGAACTGAAACGAGGTGGTCTGGTAGATTGGAACGGCGACCGCTCCGGTCGCTGGATCGGCCCGATAGGACCCACCATGCAAGGCGAGAGTCTCGGCATTCTTTGTTTCGACCGGCATTTCGAAATCTCCTGAGATCCGTGAACCAAGCGCTACGCGTTTTGAAATGATGCGCGGCGCTTTTGCCGCTGTCGAGACGTTCGGGAAAATAGCGATGAGCGTGCTGGCTCCTCACCGCATTGCGCCGCGAATCTTTCAGGCGATGCACCGATCGCGTGGCTTTTGTTTCGCCGCATCCAAGCCGCGACTGACGCGCGACACGACAATTCCCGGAACACAATTCTGCAAATGGAAGCGAATTGTGCTGCAGCATTTCCCGCCTCGATCCGTGACACGGAAGAGCAAGAGCGAAACTTTGCTGAGCAGGAATTGAAGCGGAGCACGATTTTGATGCCGGTCAGCCGAATAGAAAACAAAGCCACCCCGGTGAAATGATAAACCTTCCCGGCACCCATATTGCCGGAACAAATCGATGGCCAGATCCAGAGAACTTCGATTCAACGCGTTCAACATGATGGCGCCGAGCCACAATTGGGCCGGCCTGTGGTCGCACCCGCGCGACACCTCGCTCAACTACAATTCGCTGGACTATTGGGTCGACTACGCCAAAACCGCCGAGCGCGGTCTGCTGGACGGCATTTTCCTGGCCGACGTGTTCGGCACCTATGACGTCTATGGCAGCAGTTCGGAGACGGCGCTGACCCACGCCGTCCAGTTGCCGAATGCCGAGCCGACGCTACTCGTTTCGGCCATGGCGCTGGTCACAAAACATCTGGGCTTCGGCATTACATCCAACCTCACCTACGAGCACCCCTACCAATTCGCCCGCCGTTTCTCGACGCTCGACCACCTCACCAACGGACGGATCGGCTGGAACATCGTCACAGGCTATCTCGACAGCGGCGCACGCGGGATGGGGCTTGATGCCAACCGTGCGCATGACGAGCGTTACGAGGCGGCCGAAGAGTTTCTCGCCGCGACCTACAAATTGTGGGAAGGCAGTTGGAAGGATGGCGCGGTCCGCCGCGACCGTGCGTCCCGCATCTTCACCGATCCGGCCAGGATCCATCCGGTTCGTCACGAGGGACGTCATTACAAGGTCGACGGCATCCATCTCGCGGAACCCTCGCCGCAGCGGACCCCGCTACTGTATCAGGCCGGCGCCTCGAAGCGCGGCCGTGCCTTTGCGGCAAGGCATGCCGAAGCGATCTTCCTCAATGGCCAGACCAAGCCGATTCTCGCGAGGACCGTCCGCGATATTAGGGACGCCGCAAAAGAATTCGGCCGCGATCCCTACGATATCCGCCTGTTTGCTGGGGCGACCGTGATCGTCGCACCAACCCGCGCGGAAGCCAACGATCTGCTCGAGGAATACGCCGCGCATGTCGATCAGACCGGCCAGCTCGCTTTGCTCTCGGGCTGGACCGGCATCGATTTCTCGACCTACCGCCCCGACCAGGCGGTGCAATATGTCGAGAGCAACGCGATCCAGTCGATGGTGGAGAACTTTACGCTGCGCAGCGATCGCCCGGTCAAGGTCGGCGATCTCGCGACGCTCAGCCATGTCGGCGCGCGATCGCCCTTTGTGGTCGGCTCGCCGCAGGATGTGGCGGACGAGTTGATCGCCTGGGCCGATGAAACCGACGTCGACGGCTTCAACCTGTTCCGGCTCGTTGCGCCGGAATCACTCACCGCATTCGTCGACCTCGTGGTTCCGGAGTTGCAGTCGCGTTGCGTCTACAAGACCGCCTATCGCGAGGGCACGTTGCGCGAAAAGCTGTTCCCTGGACGCGGACCGCTGCTTCACGCCACGCATCCGGGTTCAAGCTTTCGCCGGGCGCCCTCGCCCGGCCCTGGCACGGTCCGATCCGACGCCGCCGAATAGCACAGCGGCAAGGATCCAGATGCGCACCGGAATCCGCCAGCTTACTGGTCGGCCGCGCGCGGCAGCGTTTCAAGCAGCGGCCTGGCCAGATGCAGAATTTCGTAGGCCTCGCCGCGCTGCTCGCCGTCAGGCTCGTGTTCGGATAACACGAGCCGCGTCAGGGTCCAGTTCTTCGCGTCGATCGCGATGATGGCAGCGACCGCGCCGGCCTTTTCGGCTTCCTTCCCACTGCGCTCGATCTCGGCGGCAAAGGTCGCCGTCAGGTCGGCATCCAGCGCGATCCTTCGCTCGTCCTTGTAGGCGAAACGGGCGACTTGTCCGCTGCCTTTGCGGGCATCCAGGGCAAAGCCGGTCTGAATTTCCGCACGACCGAAACCGTCGGTCACCACCTTGTAGCGGCCACTGACAAGGAAGTCGCGGAAGGCCTCGTCGTGTCGCCACAGATAGAGCGAGGAATAGCTGCTGGCGATGGCGCCGAAGCGGCCGCGCTCGCGTAGCAGGAAGGCCTTGAAGAAGAGATCGGGCACTGCATCCCATATCGCGCCGCGCTTCTTTGCGCGCTCGCGAATAAGCGCGATGTCGTAATCCGCGGGCAGACGGTGAGCGTAGTGAGCGGTGATCATCGGGTTGTTCCTTTTGAGCAGAGTGACGACCCGAAAACTAAGCTCGTATTGATCATTCGAAAACCGCATGAGATAGTGTTTCAATGATTTCGAAATGAAATGGTCGATTCATGAAGACGCTCGATCCGGAGGCCGTGCAGGCCTTCGTTCTCACCGCCGACCTGAAGAGCTTCACCCGCGCCGCGGAGGCGATGGACAGCTCGCAATCCGCGGTCAGTCTGAAGATCAAGCGACTCGAGGATGCGCTCGGCCGCAGGCTGTTGGAGCGTACGCCGCGGCTCGTCCGGCTTTCGGCCGACGGCAACGCGTTCCTGCAGCCGGCGCGCGCCTTTATCGCCGCACATCACAGCGCGCTCGGCTGCTTCGGCGTTCCGCCGCGCCGGCTCATCGTCGGCATCAGCCATCATATCGTCGGCTCCGAGCTGCCGCATTTGCTGCGACGGATGCGCGACGCTGAGCCGGGGCTTGTGCTGGAGATCCGCGTTGCGGCGTCACGCGATGTCCTCGACCAGTTCGATCGTGGCGTCATCGACGCGGCGATCGTGCTGCGCCATGACAGCCGTCGGCGCGGCGGCGAGGTCATCATCCAGGAGGCGTTCGGCTGGATGGCATCGTCCGATTTCGAATACCATCGCGGCGAGCCGCTGCGTCTGGCAACCCAGGCCGATCCTTGCAGCGTGCGCAGCATGGCGATCGAAGCGCTGGACAAGGCCGGCATCGCCTGGACCGAAGTGTTCGTCGGCGGGGGCGTTGCGACGATCGGAGCCGCCGTCGCGGCTGGCCTCGCCGTTGCGGCCCTGGGCCGCCGGGTCGCGCCGGCGGGAACGATCGATGTCGGCGGTCGGCTCGATCTCCCGGCACTGCCTTCGCGCGCCGTCGTGCTTCATCTGTCGCGCAGGGACCGCGAGGCCAGGCATTCGCTGAAGACGCTGGCCGCCGCGATCCGCGCCACCGCGCCCCGCCTGTGATCGTCTCTTCCGATGCTCACCAGGTCGCGATGTAGGTGCCCTTGAATCGCTGGTTGAGGAATGCCTTGACCTCGTCGGAATGATAGGCGTCGATCAGCTGCTTGACCCAGGGCTTGTCCCTGTCCTCCTCGCGCACGGCAAGGATGTTGACCCAGGGTCCATCGGCAGCTTCGTGGGCGATGGCGTCAACGGCGGGATTGAGGCCGGCCTGCACCGCATAGTTGTTGTTGATCGAGACCAGGTCGACGTCCTGCAACGAGCGCGGCAGTTGCGCGGCATCGAGTTCGATGAAGCGGAGCTTCTTCGGATTGTCGGTGATATCGGCGATGGTCGACGCGACGTTGGTCGGGTCCTTCAGCTTGATCAGGCCATGCAACGCAAGGATCATCAGGCCGCGTGCGCCGTTGGATGGATCGTTCGCGATCGCGACCCGCGCCCCCTCGGGCAGGTCGGCGAGTTTCTTGTATTTCAACGAATAGACCCCTTGCGGCGAGGCAATCGTCGTGGCGACCTTGACGATCTTCCAACCGGTCTTGGAGATCTGGTTCTTCAGGTAAGGCTCGTGCTGGAACGAATTGGCCTCAAGGTCTTTCAGGGCAAGCGCCTGGTTCGGAACCACGTAGTCGGTGAACTCGACGACCTTGATGTCGAGCCCGCGGCTGGCCGCCACTTTCTTCACGACGTCAAGTATCTCGGCGTGCGGTCCACCCGTGGCCCCGACCCGGATCGTCTCGGCCCTGGCGCTGCCGGCCAGCAACGCGGCCAGAGCAATAGCAGTCATCAAGATGCGCACGAATGTCTCCAACGTCTGTGAATCTCTGGCTCGGAGCCACGGCATTGCGTGCCGTTGCCGAGCCGACGCGCTAACACGGCAGCAGTGCGACTCGGTTTACGGTTACCAGCTCGGCAGCACGGCGCCCTTGAACTTGGTCAGGACGAAGTCCTTAATCTCCGGGCTGTGATAGCTGTCCACCAGGATCTTGACCCACGGCTTATCCTTGTCGGCGGTGCGAACCGCGATCAGATTGACGTAAGGCCCCTTCGGATCCTCGCGCAGGATCGGATCCTTGACCGGATCCAACCCGGCCTGCGTCGCATAGTTGGTGTTGATGACGGCGGCATCGACATCGTCGAGCGCGCGGGGTGCCTGGGCCGCGTCAACCTCGATGAACTTCAGCTTCTTGGGATTTTCCGTGATGTCCAGAACCGTCGGCTTGAAGCCGACGCCGTCTTTCAGCTTGATCGCGCCCTTGTCGCGCAGGAGCAGCAGCGCCCGCCCTCCGTTGGTGGGATCGTTTGGAATCGATATCTTGCTGCCGTCGGGAATGTCGGCCCAGGCCTTGTGCTTCTTGGAATAGACGCCAATCGGGAAGTTGACCGTCGGCCCCACCTGCTCGATCTTGTAGCCGCGGTCGGCCTTCTGGTTGTCCAGATAAGGCTGGTTCTGAAACGAATTGGCCTGGATATCTCCGGCATCGAGCGCTGCATTGGGCACGACATAATCGGAGAATTCGATCAGCTGAATATCGAGGCCGCTTTTTGCCGCGATCGGCTTCACCGCCTCCAGAATTTGCGCATGCGGCCCGGGTGTGACGCCGATCTTGATCGTTTCGGCGGCCGCTACCGCCGACCATACGGCAAATGCGCTCGCAAGCGCCAAAGTGAAACGAAAGGACATCATGGTCTCCATGGAACAAATCAATTGGCTGGGATGGTCATCTCCCGCCCCGCGGTTGAAATCAATGAAATGATAGTTCAAATTTTTTTGCCTTCGCGGGATGCCGTGGCTGCGCGTGCGGCAGAAATAGAATGACTTGAACGGCGGAATGGCCAGGACCTGACGGCACAGGCCTCGCCTTCGCGCCTGGAACATCCTTCTCGCATCTGCCGCCGACGGAGAAGATTACTCCAGTCCAAGTGGATTTTCCGCAATTGCCAGGAGCCGGCGATGGCCCGCAAATGACGGCAATCCAGTCATTCCAGGAAGCCGCTGCACATGTTGCTGATACCCCGCCTTTTCACGTCGATTCGGAGCATCCCCATCAAGCGCCGTCTCGCCCTCGGAGCGTTCGGACTGCTGACGATGGCCTGCTTGCTGCAACCGGCAGCCGCCGAAGAGATCCGGATCGGCTACCAGAAATCGTCCACGTTGACGGCGATCCTGAAAACCAATGGCGCGCTGGAAAAGGCACTCGCGCCGCTCGGGATCACCGTGTCCTGGCACGAGTTCACCAGCGGCTTGCCGCTGCTCGAAGCGATCAACATCGGCAGCGTCGATTTCGGCGCCGACGTCGCCGACACGGTTCCGATCTTTGCGCAAGCCGCCGGCGCCAGGCTCGCCTATGTCGCGGAAGAAGCCGCCTCGCCCTCCGCACAGGCGATTCTCGTGCCGAAGGATTCGCCGATCAAGTCGCTCGCCGATCTCAAAGGCAAGAAGATCGCGGTGACCAAGGGCGCCGGCAGCCACTTTCTGCTGCTGGCGGTGCTCGCGAAGGCCGGGCTGACCTTCAAGGACATCACGCCGGCCTATCTGACACCGGCCGATGGTCGCGCGGCGTTCGTCAGCGGCAATGTCGATGCCTGGGTCGCCTGGGATCCGTTCCTCACCAGCGCGCAGAGCCAGTCCGGCGCGCGCATCCTGACCGACGGCAGCAACGGCCTTGCCAGCTACAAGCGCTACTACCTCGCCTCGGCTGCGTTCGCCGAAAAACGTTCCGACGCGCTGAACGTGATCTTCGCCAAGCTCGTCGAGACCGGCACGTGGGTGAAGGCCAATTCCAGGGAGGCCGCGAGCCTGCTCGCCGGCCTCTGGGGCATCGACGCCGCCATTGTGGAGGAGGCCAACAGCCATCGCTCCTACAAGGTCGGCGCGGTCACCGCGGCCAACCTTTCCGAGCAACAGCGGATTGCCGACATCTTCACGGCCGAGGGCCTGCTGCCGAGGAAGGTCGATACCACCGACATCAAGATCTGGGCGCCGAAGGGATCCTAGCGTCTGTTGCACGGTTTATGAATCAAGCTTCCGCATTCTCGCGGCGCGATGCGTCCGAGTTTTCAACCTGCCGATACCCCCGCTGAATCCGTCGAAAATGACCGAAAGCGGTCGTCGAGCCGCTGTCGCGGTTCAGACCGCTCGAACTTGGGCAAGTCGCTTGATTGAGTACTCGTCGTCCCAACAGACGGCGGCTTCCCACGCGGCCGATGCTTGCGCGGCGATGTCATGCGCGCCGCCATCGAGACCGGCGGCGTTGTGGGGCAGCGCCAGGTCGAGATCGGGGACGTCAACATGCGACTCGTCCCAGTCGATCAGCGCGACCCGATCTGCGGTCATGCGGATGTTGCGCGGGTTGGGGTCGCCGTGGACGACGCATGTCGGACGTCCGATTAGCCGCGCCCACGCGGCTCGGCATCGAGCAACGGCCTCAGGCGGCATCGCGCCGAGGTCGATCCTCGTCCCGGTCTCGGCGTGCAGGAGGTCGGTCGACGATCGCCAACCTGGGCGCTGCGGCCAGCCCTGCGTCAACCGGTGCAGCCGGCGGAGCGTGTCGGCCACGCGACGCCAGTCGGCCTCGGTCTCGGGCGGTCCGCCCTCCACGTATGTCATCAGCACCAAACCGTCCGCGAACAGCCGGCCGTCTGTCGTCGGGATCGGCACCGGCACGGTCAGACCTTCACGGTCGAGGTGTTGGAGGAGTTCAGTCTCCCACGCGAGATCAGCGCTGCTCCTGGCACCGAGACGACCGACCGCGAGGTGCCCGTCGACACGCACGCTCCACACGTCGTTGGCGACCCCGCCAGCGAGTGGTTCGATGCGAACGACGTCTTCACCCCACTGCCCGAGTGCCTCCCATCCCATTGGCGACATAAGGGCACTCCTCGTCGAGTTCGCTGACAAAAGACATTTAGGCGAATGTCACCTATTGGCCCTTAAATGTCACCCATTGGCCCATCGCGACGCTTAAGTGACGTCACAAGAACCGCATCATTACGCGCCACAAGTGCGTCCTGGCTCAGCGATGGCGTAGCCGGCGGTTGACCCGGCGCGCCAGATAGTCGCCGACGGTCTGCACCGTCTGCACCAGCGCAATCAGCACCACGACAACCGCGAGCATCATCTCGGGCATGAAGCGCTGATAGCCGTAGCGGATGCCGAGATCGCCCAAACCGCCGCCGCCGACGGCGCCGACCATCGCGGAATAGCCGAGCAAACTGACGACCGCGAGTGTCAGGGCCAGCACCAGCCCGGGCAGCGCCTCCGGGATCAGGACCTTGAACACGATCTGCAGCGGGCTGGCGCCGAACGAGGATGCCGTCTCGATCAACCCGCCGTCGACCTCCCGGATTGCCCCCTCGACCAGGCGGGCAATGAACGGCGTCGCCGCGATGGTCAGCGGCACGATCGCAGCACCGGAGCCGATCGACGTGCCGGCAATCAGCCGCGTGAACGGAATGATGGCGACGACCAGAATGATGAATGGCGTGGAGCGGGTCGCATTGACGACCATGCCAAGGACGCCGTTGACGGCCGGCGCCGCGAAGAGTTCGCCCTTCCGGCTGGTGGCCAGGAAAACTCCGATCGGAAGCCCGAACGCGGTCGCCACCAGCGCGGCGACCGACACCATGAACAGGCTCTCGCCGGTCGCCTGAATGATCAGGTTGATGAGTTCACGCGACATAGCCGAGGCGCTCCACCGGGAATTTGTGCTGGGACAGATAGGATACGGCCCGCGCCGCCGCGGCTTCGCCGCCAGGAATGGCTAACGTCAGCGAGCCGACCTGCTGACCGCCGATCTCGTCGATACGGGCCGACAGCAGCGCGACATCGACCGAGAGTTCGCGCGCCAGCCGCGCGACGATTGTGTTGCCGGCATCGACGCCCTGCACTTGCACGCGAATGACGGCCTTGCCGCCGGGAATCGCCTCCGCCTCCAGGCGGCTGGCCAACGACACCGGCACGCTGTCGCCGACCACCTCCGAGAGGAAGGCCTGCGTCACCGGATGCTTGGGATGCGTAAAGATGTCGGCGACGTTCCCGCGCTCGACGATATGACCGTCGTCGATCACAACGACGTCCCTGGCAAGCTGACGAACAACCGACATTTCGTGGGTGATCAGCACGATCGTGACGCCGAGCTCACGATTGATGTTGGCCAGAAGATCCAGGATCGCGCGCGTCGTTTGCGGATCGAGCGCCGAAGTGGCTTCATCTGACAGCAGCACGTTCGGCCGCGTGGCGAGCGCACGGGCAATGCCGATGCGCTGCTTCTGGCCGCCGGACAGCTCGGAAGGATAGCGGTCGTATTTGTCGGATATACCGACGAGGTCGAGCAACTCCGCGACGCGGACGGCGATATCGGCCTTCGACCAACCGGCAATCTCGAGCGGCAGCGCGATATTGGCCGCGGCGGTGCGCGACGACAACAGATTGAAGTGCTGGAAGATCATGCCGATCGAACGCTGCGCCAGACGCAGCTCGCGGCCCGCAAGCACCGAGATTTCGCTGTTATCGACGACGACGCGGCCGGCCGATGGCTTCTCCAGACCGTTGATCAGCCGCACCAGGCTCGACTTGCCGGCGCCGGAGCGGCCGATCACGCCGGTGATCGAGCCGCGTGGAATCGCGAAATCGACGTCCCGCAGCGCCTGGACGCTCGGCTTGTCGCGGTAGGCGGGATAGATCTTCGAGACTGCCTCGAAGCGCACCATGGCGTCGCTCGCAGTCGGCGCGGGCGCGACAGGCGGCGGAGATTCGACAGCTCGCACGGTCGCGAGGGGTTGATGCACGTTCATTCAATCATCCGATTGCAAGGTGGCCTTGGTCGCCCGGGATCGTAGCCCGGACCTCAGTGACCAAAGAGCAGATAGCTGCGGTCGACGCCGCGGCGATCGCGTGTGTCATCGGTCCAGCCGACAGCCCGGCGGTAGCTACCCATCGTGTCCGTTCGCTTGAGCGCGACGACATCGACCGGCTGCGTCTCATCCGCGAACGGCGAGACATAAAGCGCATCCTCGGGGCAATAAAGTTCACAGAGAAAACAGGTCTGGCAATCGCCCTGGCGGGCAATTACCGGAATTCCATCCGTCTTGTCAAACACGTTGGTCGGGCACACGTTCACGCAGATATCGCAGGACGTGCAGCGCTCGGCATCGATGACTTCGATCATTCCGCAGCCTCCGCATAGGCCACGTCGGCATGCGGCCGGACCGAGGTCCAGACCTCGTCAAGGCCGCCGGTGGTCACGTAGTGGCGCTGCCGGTCGTCCAGATCGGGGAAATCGTCGCGGCGGTGCATGCCGCGGCTTTCCGGCCGCGCCAGCGCGCTGCGGTACATCCACCGCGCCGTCGCGAGCATCGCCGCAGCTTCGCGGGCGCGCAAGACATCGGCCTCGCCGGCTGCATCCGCCTCCGAAACGTCGCGCCATGCTGCGTCAAGGCGCGCCAATGCCCCCTGCAACCGGGATGCTTCCCGGAAATAGTTCAGTCCGTATGGGTACACCTCGTCCTGGGCCGCTCTTGCCAGCGCCGCAGGCTCGAAGGCGCGCCGCGACCGGCTACGAAACGCAATGGTTCCCGCAGACGATAGTTTCCGCCCGGTGGCCCTGCCGAGTTGCGCGGCGTAGTCGGCGGCGCCCTGCCCGGCCCATGTGCCTGACGACATCGCCCAAGCGGCATTGTGACTGCCGCCGCCGGTAAAGCCGCCGCAGATCAGTTCGCGCGTCGCCGCATCGCCGGCTGCATAGAGCCCCGGCACGCTGGTGGCGCAGCTATCGTCGACGATACGAAGGCCGCCGGTGCCACGGACGGTACCCTCAAGCCGCAAGGTCACCGGAAAGCGATCCTTGAAGGGATCGATGCCGGTGCGGTCGAACGGCAGGAAGAAATTCGGCTGCGATACACGCATCTGGTGCTGCACATCGTCGTCGGCCCTGTCGAGGCGCGCGTAAACCGGTCCCTGCAGCAGCGCGCGGGCAATCGCCGACCGCCCACCCTTGGATGCTGCGTCCGGCACCACACTGCCGTCTTCATAGCTGAAGGTCGCCCAGCCGTAGAACAGCGTCTTGGTCACCGAGCCGAACGCCGGCGAGATCGCGTAGGGGTTGGAAAACTCCATGCTGCTGAATTCGGCACCGACTTCCGCGGCCATCAGATAGCCGTCGCCGGTCAGAACGTTCGAGCCAAGCGTCTTGCTCAGGAACGCGCAGCCGCCGGTCGCGATCACCACCGCCTTGGCGCGCACCGTCCAGCGATCATGTTTCTGCCGGCGCACGCCGCTGGCGCCCGCCACAGCGCCGTCGTCGTCCACGAGCAGTTCGAGCGCCGGACTGTGATCGAGAATGGTGGCGCCGGCCTGTTTGGTGCGCTTGCGCATCAGCCGCATATATTCCGGTCCCTGCAGCGAATTGCGCTGCGACCTGCCGCGGTCGTCCAACGGATAGGGGTATCCCCAATCGGCAAGACGATTGCTCTGCTGATAGGTGCCGTCGAGCACCCGCGCCATCCAGCGGCGATCCTGCAGATAGCCGCCCAACTTCTCCCGGTTGGCCATCGCGGTCTCGCGCAGCGCGGGATCCGGATCGATGTACCACACACCGGTGCCGGCTGCCGCGGTCGCTCCCGAGGTGCCGCAAAATCCCTTGTCGGCGAGCACCACGCGCGCTCCCCGCTCCGCTGCGTTCACCGCCGCCCAGGTCCCCGCAGGTCCGCCGCCGAGCACTAGGACGTCGGCGTCGAACTCAACGGATCCGGCTGGCGCCGACACGCGCTCGGCGCGATGGGTTGGGATCGTCATGGTTCACGTCTCCAGGCGGAATCGATCGCGATCATGCCGCGCGTCACCTCGACATCGTTACGCGTGCGAGTTCGTCTGGCAATTTCAGATATTTGCGACGGCTTGGACGAGTCTTTCACCGTTGTCGCCGCAGGAAGAAGATTTGTGTTGCGCGATGCCGGCTGTTCCAACGCCGTACCGCGGCGCGACACGAGATTGCGTGCAAGGGTGCCAGCGGAGACAGAAATTTCTTTTTGCCCGCGACCGGCCGCCTTGTGTTTTCTTGCGCGCGTCGGAGCGATACTTGCTGGGTGATCTCATCGCAGCACAAGGCGTGTCATGCCCCCTCGTCAACTTCACCTCAACGTCAATCTGCTGCATTCCGGCGTCTACGCCTCGGCATGGCGGTTGCCCGAGAGCGACCCTCGCGCCTGCTTCGACGTCGGTCACTATGTCCGGGTTGCGCAGATCGCCGAGCGCGGCAAGCTCGACGCGATCTTCCTCGCTGACACGCCCGCGATTACCGACCGCATCGACTATCGGTCGTTCATGTCGATGGAGCCGACCATCGTGCTGGCGTCGGTGGCTGCGGCCACGACCCGCATCGGGCTGATCGCGACGGCGTCAACCACCTACAACGAGCCCTACAACATCGCGCGCCGTTTCGCGACGCTGGATCTGGCGAGCGGTGGCCGCGCCGGCTGGAATGCGGTCACCACAGCCGACGCATCGGCCAGCCGCAATTTCGGTCTCTCCAACGTGCTCGAGCATAAGGCACGCTACGAGCGCGCCAAGGAGTTTGCCGAAGTCGTGCACGCGCTCTGGGACAGCTGGGAGGACGATGCCTTTGTCGGCGACAAGGCGACCGCGAGGTTCGTCGATACATCGAAGGTTCATTCCATCGGCCATCGCGGCGCGCACTACACCGTGGCGGGCCCGCTCAACGTCCCGCGCTCGCCGCAAGGGCGCCCCGTCACCGTTCAGGCCGGCGGCTCCAGCGACGGCCGGGATCTCGCGGCCGCCCAGGCTGAAGCGGTGTTCACGCTCGCGCAAACCATCGACGAAGGTGTCGCGTATGCGCGCGATTTGCGCACCCGCGCCGTCGCCTATGGCCGTTCCGGTGACGCCATTGTCGTTCTGCCGGGCCTCGCCACTGTCATCGGCAGCACGGAAGCCGAGGCGAAGCGGCGCCAGGATGAGCTTTGGGAGCTGGTTCCGATCGAATACAGCCTCGCGCGCCTTGCCGGCACGTTGCAGGTCGATCCTGCGATCCTTGAGCTCGACAAGCCCCTGCCCGATCCGCTGCCGCTGCCAGCCAACGCCAACCACACCATGTTCCAGGGAACGGTGAACATCGCGCGTCGCGGCAATCTCACGGTCCGCCAACTGCTCCGGGCCCTCGGTGGTGGCGTCGGCCACAGGATCATCGTCGGCACGCCCGAACAGATCGCCGATGACATCGAGGCCTGGTTCAAGGCCGGCGCCGCAGACGGCTTCAACCTGATGCCTGATGTGCTGCCCTCCGGGCTCGAGGTGTTCGTCGACACCGTGGTGCCGATCCTGCAAAAGCGCGGGCTGTTTCGGCATGACTATGCCGGCAGCACGCTGCGCAGTCATTTCGGGCTGCCGCATCCACCGAGCCGGTTTGCCTCCAGCGTGCCGGACTTCGTTTCAGCGTGACGGTCGGCCCGAGCCGACCAAAGCCGGCGATCTGTCGACCGCCGGCGGCGGCTCAGTTCGCCGAACGCGCGGGATGATCTCCTTCGCAAAACGCTCCATCTCCGCCTCAAACGGCTGGAACTGCAGCATGAACAATTCGATCCCGGCGGCATGGAACGCCACGATACGGTCCGCCACCTCATCATAGCTGCCCACCAGGCCTGCGGCGGTTCCGCCGTTGCTGCCGACGCGCGCCGACTTCTGCATCGTCTGCATCATCACGACCTTCGGATCGGTGTTCTGTTTCTGGATCGCCTTGATCGGCGCGTCCTTCTTCGAGAGATCCAGCAACCGCTGATAGGCGGCCTGAGCCTCCGCCTGCGTCTCGCGCACGATGACGAAGGCGGACAGGCCGAAGCGGAGCGGCTGCGCCGCCCGAGGCCGAGCCGCCACGTCGGCGATCAGGCCGGCGACATCCTCCAGCGGTTGCCCATTGATGAACCAGACGTCGCCGTGGTCGGCGACCAGTGCACGCGCCGGCTCGGATTCGCCGCCGACATAGATCAACGGCCGCGGCCGATAGAGGCTGGTGGGCCGCAGCACATAGTCGCGGATATCAAAATGCTCGCCCTTATAGGTCAGCCGCTCGCCCTGCATCAGGCGCGACACCACCGTGATCCATTCGCGGCCATAGCCGTAGCGGGCATCATGCTCGGCGAATCCGATCCCGGCCTTGTCCAGCTCCGGACGGTTCCATGCGCTGACCAGATTGATGGCAAAGCGGCCGCGGCTGATGTTCTCGATTCCCAGCGCGAGCTTTGCCAGCACGACGGGATGATAGAGGTAAGGCTTGATGGCTGCGATGATCTCGATCTTGCTGGTCAGCGCGGCAATTGCCGACGCCGCGCTCCAGGCTTCGAGCTGATCCAGATCCTCCTGATGCGGATTGATCGTGTGTTGCGCGATCAGCGTGGAGTCGTATCCAAGTTCTTCGGCCGCAAGCACCAGATCGCGATTGCGCTCCCATGACGCGTCATAGGGCTCCTCGGGATCCTGATAGGCGGCACGCGAACCATGCACCAGCGCCCAGATGCCAAAGCGAAGCGGTCGTGTCGTCATGTGCTGTCTCCGAATTCCTGCGTCGGATCAGCGTGTTTTCGACAATACGCGGCGAGAGATCAAGCAATGGCACATCAAAAGATATTCCTTGCCGTGTTGCGAGTGCGGATAAACCAGAAAACTCCGGAACCTGCGACAATTGGAAAACCGCTCTATTTTGGTTGATCGGAAATCGTGGGACGATCTCGCCAATCAAAGCCATTCCGGATCACATCAATGAACAAGCCAGTCACCGCCACCTCGCTCGAGCCGTCCGACCGCCTGAACAGCCAGTCACCCGACATCGATGCGCTTCTCAGCCGCATCGCGGAGGGTTCCAGCGACCGTGAACGCGAACGCGTCCTGCCATTCGCCGAGATCGATCTCATCCGCAAGGCGCGCCTCGGCGCGCTGCGGCTTCCGACCGACGCCGGTGGCGCCGGCGTGTCGATCCGCGCTCTGTTCGAGATCGTCATTCGCCTCGGCGAAGCCGACGCCAACGTTGCGCACATCCTGCGCAATCATTTCAGCGTGGTCGAGCGCCTGGTGCGCCGGCCGAAGGACGACCAGCACAGGCAGTGGCAAAAGGCGGTTGCCGATGGCGCCATCATCGGGCTTGCGGCAACCGAGCTCGATACGCCGAAGGTAGGCAATGTCACGCCGAATACGACGCTGACGGCCGACGGTGACGACTACCTGTTGGACGGCACGAAGTATTACAGCACGGGAACGCTCTATTCCGACTATGTCCTCGTCCGCACCGCCGACACAAAAGGTACCAACGCGGCCGTTCTCATCCCGGTCAAGCGCGAAGGCATCGAATTGGTCGACGACTGGGATGGCCTCGGGCAACGGCTGACCGCGACCGGCACCTCCTATTTCCGCAACGTGCGGGTCAAACGTCAGGAAGTCGTGTTCGATGCGCCTGATGCTGGCTACGGCATCCCCTATTCGAACACGTTTGCACAGTTGTTCCTGACCGCGATCAACGCCGGCATCGCGCGCGCTGTCCTGAGTGACGCCACCGCCCTGGTGCGGTCCCGCAAGCGCACGTTCTACTACGCGCCGAGCGAGGTCCCGACCGATGACCCACTGCTGCAACAGACCGTCGGCCAGATCGCAAGCGGCGCGTTTGCCGCCGAGACGGTCGTGCTGGCGGCCGCGGAAGCGCTTGACGCCGCAACCGACGCATTCGATGCCGGCGATGCGAGCGCCGTCGATGCGGCCCACAGGGCGGCGCTGCTGTCTGCCAAGGCCAAGATCGTCGCGGATGAATTCGCGATCCGCAGCGGCAGCCTGCTGTTCGACGTCGGCGGTGCGTCCGCCACCAAGAAGGCAACCAATTTCGACCGCCACTGGCGCAATGCGCGGACGCTGGCCTCGCACAATCCGAACACCTTCAAGGCCCGCTCGATCGGACAATACGAGATCAGCGGCACGCCGTTGCCGGCCAAGGGCTTCTTCTAAACGAAGTCCGATCCGGCGAAGCAACAAGAGGAAGAAGCCCGATGAGCAAGCCGGATATCCACCTCGTCGATGCCGATCATGAGATCGAGCGTCAGTTTCGCCTCGTCATGCGCCGCCTGGCTGGCGGCGTCTGCATCATCACCGCAGGACAAGGCGATGACATCACCGGCATGACGGTGACCTCGCTGACCTCGCTCAGCGCGAGCCCGCCCCGGCTGCTGGTCAGCATCAACCGGCAGGCTTCGTCTTTCGCCTCGATCGCCCGTCATCGGCAGTTTGGCGTCAACATCCTGGGTTCCGACCAAGAGGCGCTGGCGGAGCGCTTCAGCAATGGCCGGCTGAAAGGCAAAGAGCGCTTCGAGGGCGCAGCCTGGACCTACGGTGCATCCGGCGTGCCGTTGCTCTCACAGTCGCTCGCGTTGGTCGAATGCCAGGTGGAGGAGATCATCGAGCGGCATTCGCACGGCATCATCGTGGCACGCCTCTCCGGCATGGAGTTGTCGCATCGGGTGTCCGGGCTGACCTATTGGAACGGCCAGTATGTCCAGATCGATCACGAGGCCGATCTCGATCTCCTGGCCGAGGTCAGCATTCCCCTGGCGCATGTCCGATAGGACAAGGAGAGACCATGAAGCGCGAAATCCCTCCGCAATCACCTCCGTCATCGGCCGGCGCGACTGACAGTCCGCCTGGCCGCTGGCAACTCGACCGGATCGTGGGTGAACTGCGTGCGTCCCGGGAGCAGACCCATAGCATCCGGCGTGACGGCGAGGCCCGCCGTGCACCCTCGCGCGATGCGCTGGAGGCAATCCTCAACGGCCTGACCGAGGCGCTGTTCCCGCGTCATTACGGCCAGTCCGATCTCGATGGCGAGAATATCGACTATTTCGTCGGCAACACGCTGAGCATCGTGCTGGATTCGCTCAGCGCACAGATTCATCGCGGCGCGCTGTTTGTCGGCGACGAGCTCGAACCGGGTTTTGAGCGCGAAGAAGCGGTCGAACTGACGCGTGCCTTTGCGTCCCAGCTGCCGTCGGTCCGCGGGCTCCTGATCAACGACCTTCGCGCGGCCTTCGTCGGCGATCCGGCGGCACGCAATTTTCCAGAGATCCTGATCGGCTATCCCGGCATGACCGCCGTCATCCACCATCGGCTTGCGCATCTGCTGTACCGTCTCGGCGCGCGGCTGGTGGCCCGCCTGATGTCCGAAATCGCCCATGCCCGGACCGGCATCGATATCCATCCCGGCGCCAGCATCGGCTCCGGCTTCTTCGTCGACCACGGCACCGGCGTCGTGATCGGCGAGACCGCCATCATCGGCGACAATGTCCGTATCTACCAGGCGGTCACGCTCGGCGCGCGACACTTCCCGACCGACGACGAGGGCAAGGCGATCAAGGGTGACGCCCGTCATCCGATCGTGCAAGACGACGTCGTGATCTACGCCGGCGCGACCATCCTCGGCCGGATCACGATCGGCCGCGGGTCGACCATCGGCGGCAACGTCTGGCTGACCAAGGACGTGGCGCCGAACAGTGTGGTGACGCAGGCCACCGCGCGGAACACGCCGAGCGGCAGCTGAGTGCCGATATCATGCTGACACCGGTGCCTTCCACCGCATGAAGCGGCGCTCCAGCGCCTCCAGGACAGCATTGAACGCCAGGCCAATGGCGGTGATCCCGAGAATGCCGAAATACATCTGCGGGATCAGGAAGCTGTACTGGCTGTTGATGATGAGATAGCCGAGGCCGGCCTTGGCGCCGACCATCTCGGACGCGACCAGCACCAGCATGGCCGATGCACTGGCGAGACGAATGCCGACAAAGATGGTGGGAAGCGCGGCCGGAAGGATCACCTTTCGGAACAATTGCTGCGGGCTCGCGCCCATGGTGCGCGCCGATTTGATCAGGAGCGGATCGACCTGCTTCACTGCGGCAATGGTATTGAGCAGGAGCGGCCAGGCACAGCTATAGACCACCATCGTGATCTTCGATACTTCGCCGATCCCAAGCAGCAGGATGAAGACCGGCAATAGTGCGAGGGGAGCAGTGTTGCGGCAGATCTCGATGATCTGGTTCAAGAGATCACCAAGCCGGGCATACCAGCCGACCACGAGGCCGAGCGGTACGATAAGGACGACCGATATCAGAAATCCGCTCAAGGCACGCAGCAGACTGGCGGCCATGTCATCGTAAAGCTCGCCGGTTTGCGCCAGCTGCCAGCCGGCAGCGATCACTTCGGAGAATGGTGGAAAGAACACCGGATCGATCAGTCCGAGCCGTGGGACCGCCTCCCATGCCGACAGCAGCACCAGAAGCAACAGGGATCGCCGGGCGAAACGCGCAAGCCAGCGGATCGCCGGCAGGACCGGACTTGCAGCGAACGACGGCCGCGCGCCGGCTGCGGCTCCGGGCCGCCCATGCGCAAGTTCCAGAAGCGTCAGCATCTCGAGGCTAGACATGAGCAAGATCCTCTACCGATCGGTCGGAGCGTCGGGTGACGGCGCCGCTCAATTGCCCCTGCTGAGCCTTCAGCACCTCCTCGCGGAGCAGGCTCCAGACCTCGTGCCGCACGCGGCCGAACTCTGGCAGCGACCGCACGTCCTCGGCCTCGCTGCGCAACACCTCGGGAATGTCGACGATTTGCTTGATCCGGCCCGGACGCGACGTCATCACAGCCACCCGCTGGCCGAGCACAACTGCCTCATCGATGCCATGGGTGATGAAGACGATGGTCTTGCCGGTCGCGCGCCAGATCCGCAGCAGTTCGCCCTGCAGCGTCTCACGCGTCTGCGCATCGAGCGCCGCAAAGGGCTCGTCCATCAAAAGCACTTCCGGGTCATAGGCGAGGCTGCGGGCGATCGCGACCCGCTGCTTCATGCCGCCGGAAAGCTCGTGCGGATAGCGGTCGGCAAACCCCGACAAACCGACCAGGTCGAGGAAATGACGCGCGATGTCGCGCCGCTGCCTGGCCTTGAGACCTGCAATATCCAGCCCAAACTCGACGTTCTGCGCCGCGGTGCGCCAGGGAAACAGCGCATATTGCTGGAAGACGATTCCGCGGTCGCGGCCGGGTCCAGCGATCGGCCGGCCGTCAAGGAGGATGCGGCCGCTGGTCGGGATGGTCAGTCCGCCCAGCAGATCGAGCAAGGTGGTTTTCCCACACCCGCTTGGCCCGACCACGGTCAGGAATTCACCAGCGCGAACATCGAACGTGATGTCCTCCAGCGCCGTGAAGTGGCCTGCCGGGCGGCCGCCCTCGCCGCGCGTGACGAACTCCTTGCTGACCTGCTCGAAGCGGATCTTGACCGACGTCATCGGGCTTCCGCCGTTTTTCCGGGACGGAAATAGTTGAACTCGTTGGTGTAGGTATCAGCGGCCTTGATCTGATCCGGCTTGAACAGGCCGTCCTTTACCAGCCAGTCGATCCACACCTGGATTTCGGCGTCCGAAATCACGCCGCCCTTCGACGCAACCCCGGTGCTCTTCCAGTACTTGATCGAGGATGCATCCTCATTGCGCTTGCGCTCGGCGATGATCTTGTCGAACCGGGCTCGCACTTCGTCCGGCGGTGTGGTCTGTGCCCACTGGATCGCCCGCGAAATCCCCTCCACCAGCTTGCGGGCGGTGTTGGGATTGTCCTTGATGAACTTGTCCCGCAGGACATAAGCGCCGCCGGTGAACTGACCGAACAGATCAATATCGTTGAACAGGGAGCGGATGCCGCCCCGCTCCAACGCCTTGTCGCGCAACACGCCGCTCAGCACGCTGACCTCGACCTGACCTTGCCGCAGTGCCTGCTCGGCGCTGACTGGCGGGATTGCTACGAGCGTCACCTGTTTGGCCTCGCCGGCGCTGAGGCCGTTGCGGGCCAGATATTCGCGGAGCACGAATTCCAGATGCGCTCCCAGCGTATTGACCGCGACCTTTGTGCCGATCAGGTCGCGCGCCGTCTTGATTGGACTGTCGTCCTTCACGAAGTAGCCCTGATAGGTGTTGGCATCGGAACCGTAATAGCCGACCACCGCCTTGATCGGCGCCTTGGCCGCGATCAGTTTGAGAATCGCGCCATAAAAGGCGCCACCGACGTCGATGTCGCCAGTGACCACGGTCTGAATATCCTGCGGCCCGCTGATGGTGTTACCGACCCATTTGAGCTTGAGCGGTGCGAGATAGCCGAGGTCCTCGGCGAGTTCGGTGAACGTCACCTGGCCGGCCCACCCCTGGTAGCGGATCTCGGTCTTCTCGAGCGGCGGCTCGGCGAACGCCGGAGCCGGGATGCCCAGCGCCACGGCGCCGGCCAACAGAAGCCGTGCGGCCCTGGGCGCGGCGCGGCGCCGCGCGCGGAGGATGCGAATGATCGCGTTCATTTTGTGAATTCCCTGGGTGGGCTTGAATTAAGCGGCTTTGGCGGTCTGGGGCTTGGATGTCTTGACGCGCGTCACGCTGTGGCGACCGTCGATCGAGACCGGTACGTCACCATCGATGGTGGCGCGTCGAACCACGCGGTGCTGGTCGCCATAGTCGTTGACCGCATAGTGCTGCGTGGCGCGATTGTCCCAGATCGCGACATCGCCGGTGTTCCAGTTCCAGCGCACGGTGTTTTCCGGCGCCGTGATGTGCGACTGGAACAGGTCGAACAGCTTCTGGCCGTCATACTTCGGCAGGCCGACGAAACGCTGGACGAAATTGCCAAGCACGAGTGTGCGTTCGCCGGTCTCCGGGTGGACGCGCACCACCGGGTGCTCAGTCTCGTAGACCGTACCGGTGAACACCTCGTCGAAATGCTTGCGATCGGCTTCGGTGGCCCGCGCCTTCACCGCGTAGTCATAGGCATTGCTGTGAACCGCCCACAGCTCGTCGGCAAGCCGCTGCAGGGGTGCCGGAAGGTTGAGATAGGCGGCCGCCGTATTCGACCAGATGGTATCGCCGCCATAGGGCGGGATCTCCACGCCGCGCAGTACCGAGATCTTCGGATAGGCGTCGACGAACGTGACATCCGTGTGCCACTGATCGGCGCGTCCTCCGCCCCGGCCCGAGTCCAGCTCCAGGATCGACGACGTCCCCTTGATCGCACCGACCGTCGGATGCGGCACCAGTTTGCCGAGCCTGACAGCGAAACGCTCCTGCTCGGCATCGTCGAGATGCCCCTGATCACGGAAGAAAATCACCTTGTGCTCAAGCAGCACCTGGTTGATGGCGCGGACGACCTCGTCGGAAAGGTCGCCCGATAGTCTGACGTTCTTGATCTCGGCGCCCAGCCGCGCCGCGCGCTTGACGATGTCTGCGCGCGGAATGACGTTATCAATGGCTATCGAACTCATAATCGTGTCCTCACGGCTGCGATCCCTTTTAAAAACCTCCGCCAGGCGCCGGTCGCCAAAGCGACGGCGGAGATAAGCGAGTCATTCCGGGGCTCAGCTCCTACTCGGCCGCAACATGCTGCGGCGGCCGCCAGACGGCTGGCGCATAGAGCTCAGGGGCAAAATCCTCTGCAATCGCTCCGTTGATGCGAGCCTCATGCGCCGTGAGGTCGGCCAGGAACAGATCGCGACTGATCCGCGCCACGATCGCCGGGATGTCGCGCTTGAAGCTCGGGACATCCCCAACCGGCAGACCGAAGCTGACGAAGGCGGCCGGGTTAAAGACGTGGATATCCTTCAGATGCGGCGCACGACCGGGTATCTTCTCCAGATACTCATGCCCGGCCCCCAGATAAGGATAGGCCGACAACGTCTCGTCCCGCGCGTGATCAGGCGGCGTCAAGCGATCGCGCCAGAGCAGGATCTCGTCCGCGACGTCGCGCAATTCGGCCTGCGCACCGAGGTCGACGGAATAACCCGTCCCCGCGATCGCAAAATCGAATGCGAACTCGCCTTGCGGCGTCTCAACGACCGGCCGCACGCCCTTCAATCGCGTTGAAATCAAGGGAGCGCCCAGGTGCAGATGAAAATTGGGGAACGAGACCGCACGTAAGATCGCATCCGGTGGCGGCGTTGAACCGGCCTGTCGGAAGCGGATCGCCTGCTGCCACCGCACCGCATCCGGCAGCGCGCCGTAATTGTCGTAAGCCCCTGGATAGCCGCGAATACGGATCACCGGGAGCGCCGCCAAACTCTCGCGCCGCGCAAACAGGCGGACGTCGCGAGCACCGGCTTCCAGTGCGACGGCTGCGGCGTCGAAAGCCGAAGCGGCACCGCCGATCACTGCAACCGACACTCCGCGCAGCGCCTTGAAGTCGATTTTCTCCGACGTATGCGCATAAAACCGCTTCGGCAAACCTTGCAACGCCTGCGGGACGTAGGCGCCTCCGCTCCCCGCGAAACCGGTCGCAAGCACCAGCTTTCGCGTGGTCTCGACGGTCGCTGAACCGTCCCGCTCCAGATGCAGCCGAAGATGGTCTGCAGCGGGCTCGACCCCAATGAGCCGCGTGCCGTAACGCACGGTCACGCCAGTCACCTTACGGTACCAGTCGAGATAGGCCGCCCAGTCGAGCCGCTGGATGCGATCGATCGCGTCAAACGCCGCGGCCCCATAACGCGCTTCGTACCATGCCTGGAAACCGAGACCGGGGAGACCCAGCTCGGGGCCCGGGAGCGTTTTTGGCGTACGAAGCTTGTGCATCCGTGCGCTGGTCAACCACACGCCGGCCCTGGTCCTGTCGGCCGCGGCATCGATCACCGATACCTTGCCGATCCCCGCTCGCGGAAGCGCAAAGGCGAAGGCCGAGCCGGACTGTCCACCGCCGACCACCACGACGTTGTGGTCGACACCGTCACGATCCGGCACCCAGTTCTGCGGGTCCGGCCCGATCAGGCGAAGGGTTTCGCGGGCAACGCTGTCGGGATCGGATTGCGGCATGATGACCTCGCTTTGAGGCCGTAAATCGTAAAAGCGAACGCTGCTCAGTCAATGAAACGAAACCAGCTTTGTTTTCGGCGGCGAGCAACGTTCGCGTCGTCGACGACGCAGCCACTGAAAGATTTGCGGCGGACGTCCCGTTCTCCAACCTTTCAGCCGCCTCGCAGTAGACAAATCAAGCCAACCGACACAGAGAACCGCTTGTAACGCCGCCCGGCGTCACTCATGCCAACGCACTTATCTCCGATCGACGATCAGCTCACACGGTTCATGCTGGTTTCCCGCACAACAACGCAAATTCATTTCATCGACATGCTTGCGATCACCGACGTAGAATCCGGTGCAATGTACGCGCACGCTGTCGCGCAGCCGCTAAACAATGGACACTTTTGGAAATGCCGCAACCTGGTGGCGTCATCAGCCTTGACCATGACACTCCGGAACTTGCCCGCTCCTACGACGAGGCGGGACTGGTCCAGTTCCGTCATGGCAAATTCCTGATCGGGCCACTGGCCATCAAGTCAGGCGAGCATGTGCTCGATATCGGAACGGGCACCGGCCGGCTCGCCGAATTCGTGGCCGGGCTGGTCGGCCCAAACGGCCATGTGATCGGCATCGATCCCCTTGCCGGCCGCGTCGAGATCGCCCGCCTTCGGCAGGCGGACAATCTGCAATTCGACATTGGCCGCGCCGAGGATCTCGCACGATTCCACGATAGCCAGTTCGATGCTGTTTATCTCAACAGCGTGTTCCATTGGATCGCGGACAAGGATCGCGCCTTGCGTGAAATCCGTCGCGTGCTCAAGCCGGCAGGCCGCCTTGGATTGAATGTGCAGGACCCATCCCGGCCACACCAGTCGCGCCTGTTTCTGCGCCAGGCCATTGCCGACGCCGGGATTGCCGATCATCGCCCTGACTCCAACCCCGTGCTCGGGTCGACCGACGAGGAGCTCAAGTCACACTTTGCGGCAAACGGCTTCGCCGACTACCGCAGCGAGTTGCGGGCGCTGGTCGACGTCCATGAGGACGCCGATTCGTTGCTGCGGTGGTCGGAAGCCAGCGCTTTCGGCAACTTTCTGGAGGCGTTCTCGCCAACCGAACGCGAACAGGTGCGCCGCGCGTTCGCTCGCCTCGTCGAAGCGAAGCGGACGCCCGAGGGGCTGACGCTCGAGCGCTACTTGCGCTTCGCTTTCGTCCGCAAGGCACCGACCGACAACTGACAAGACCAACATTAGCGAGCCTCACACATGAGCGAACGCAAGCTTTCACTCAATCTCTTCATCTATCCCGGCGGCCATCACGAGGCCGCTTGGCGCTACAAGGGATCGGCCGCGGAGCGTATCCTCGACGTCACCTTTTATCAGGAACTGGCGCAGCAGGCCGAAGCGCACAAGTTCGACGCGATCTTCTTTGCCGACGGACCGGCACTTGCCGACAATGTCCGCTATGCGCAGCGCTTCCGCTTCGAGCCGATCACCTGGTTGGCCGCGATTGCCGTCGCGACGAAGCGGATCGGCTTGATCGCAACCGCCTCCACGACCTATACCGAGCCCTACAATCTGGCCCGATTGTTCGCCTCCCTTGATCATCTCAGCGGTGGCCGCGCCGGCTGGAATATCGTGACGACGAGCACGACGCAGGCGGCGCAGAACTTTGGCCTGCCCGAGCATCCTCCGCATCACGAGCGCTACGAGCGGGCCCGAGAATATCTCGATGTCATCACGCGGCTGTGGGACAGCTGGGAAGATGACGCACTGATCAACGATCCCATCTCCGGCGTTTTCGCCGAGACCAGCAAGATTCACTCGATCGATCACGTCGGAAAGCATTTTCGGGTCCGTGGACCGCTCAACATCTCGCGGACACCACAAGGGCGGCCGGTTTACGTCCAGGCCGGCTCGTCCGATGACGGCAGAGCCTTCGCGGCCCGTTTCGCCGAAGCGATCTTCACCGCGCACCTGACGCTGGCGAGCGCGCAGGAGTTCTACGCCGACATCAAGCGCCAGGCCCGCGCTTTCGACCGCAGTCCCGACCAGGTCAAGATTCTGCCCGGCATCAGCCCGTTCATCGCCAGCACGCAGACCGAGGCCGATCGGCTGCAGGACGAGTTCAACGAGCTGATCCAACCGGAATATTCGCTGACCCAGCTCCGCCAGATGATCGGTCTCGACCTCTCCGGCTTTGACCTCGACGGCCCGTTCCCGCGCCATCTGATCGACACCGACGGCGCGCGCGGCGTCGCCAGCCGGTTCAAGCTGGTGGTCGACATCGTCGATCGCGAGAAACCGACGATCCGCCAGCTGGTGCAGCGCCTGGCCGGCGCGCGCGGCCACTGGGTGATTGCCGGCCCGCCGGAAAAGATCGCCGACAACATCCAGACCTGGTTCGAGAATGGCGCGGCCGACGGTTTCAACGTCATGCCGCCCTGGCTGCCCGGTGGATTCGACGTCTTCGCCGAGCAGGTCGTGCCGATCCTGCGCAAGCGCGGCCTGTTCCGTCACGATTACACCGGCACGACGCTGCGCGATCACTACGGCCTGAGCCGGCCGGCGAGCGTCTATTCCAGCAACATCCAGGCGATTGCGTGATTGCCTGACATATCCGACGTCGCAGGCCTCCCGCGGCCGGGACGACGAAGGCAGCTGCCGGCCGGGAATCAAGGCGTCAAAGGTCGCGATACTCAGCAAAAGTCCGTTGCCGTGCCATTGCTCCGGCCGCGCGAGCCCCCATCTCTCGGACACGAAACCCACTCTAACAAGGCAAATTTCATGGCCAAGCTCGACGGCAAGATCGTCCTTATCAGCGGAGGCACCACCGGGATCGGTGCGGAGACCGCCAAATTGTTTCAATCCGAAGGCGCAACGGTCGTCGTGACCGGCTCCAGCGAACGCTCGGTGGAAGCCGCCAAGCCGACGCTGCCCGGGATCGAGGTGCTGCTCTCGGACGCCGGCAACGTCGCCGCCACCAAGGCGCTCGTCGACCAGGTCAAAACCAAGCATGGCCGCATCGACGTGCTGTTCGTCAACGCCGGCATCGCCAAATTCGCGCCGATCGCGCAAGTCGATGAGGCCCTCTACGACAGCCAGTTCAACATCAACGTCAAGGGCGCATTCTTCCTGGTCAAGCACGCCATCCCGGTCATTCCGGACGGCGGTGCGATCATCCTGACCGCATCGGTGGCCGGTTCGAGCGGCGGCCTGGGAGGGAGCACCATCTACGGTTCGACCAAGGCGGCGCTGCGTTCGTTCGGCCGCACCATCGCCAAGGAGCTGACGCCGCGCGGCATCCGGGTCAACACCATCAGCCCCGGCCCGATCATCACGCCAATCCTCGACAAGGGCGGTCTTACGCCGGCTCAGAAGGATAGCTTCATCGAAGGGGCCAAGACCCGCATTCCGCTCGGCCGCACCGGCACATCAGCCGAGGTCGCCGCAGCAGCCCTCTACCTCGCGGCTGATGCCACCTACACCACCGGTGCCGAACTGTTCGTCGACGGCGGCTTGATCGACCTGTAGGTGGTCTCGGCTTCGATCCCTCGCTCTTCACGCGTTTGATGCGCCATTCACCGCCGGCAGGGACCGGCGGTGAAGCGCAGGCGTCATGCAATCGCGACCCGGATCGAGGGGCGCCGATTTATGCTGTCACCCTTCCCGCTGCCGTCGCTTCGGCGACCTCGTCCAGGCGTCCGGTCTTGACGTCGTAGATAAATCCGTAGATCGGGACCTGCTTCGGCACCAGCGGATGGCTGCGGATCCGCTGCACGTCTTCAACGACGCTCTTGGCGTTGTCCTCGAAGGTGTGCCAGTGGACAAACTTGCCGGCGACGGACCCACCGTGGTGATGCGGGTTCGACCACTTCTGACCGTCGAACTGTGCGGTACCGAGATCATCGACCAAGAGATCGCCGATGATCTCGTTGGTGAACAACTGCATGCCGCAGTCGCTGTGATGGATCACAAACCATTCGTTGGTGCCGAGCAGCTTGTGGGAGATCACAAGCGAGCGAATTGCATCATCAGACGCACGGCCGCCTGCATTACGAATGACATGGGCATCGCCTTCCGCCAGGCCGGCATATTTCGCCGGATCGAGCCGCGCATCCATGCAGGTCAGGATCGCGAAGCGGCGGGCCGGAGGCAACGCAAGCTTGCCCTTGTCACCGAAGTCGCCGGCGTATTTGCCGTTTGCCGAAACGACTTCCTCGAACACAGCGCTGGGCTTTGTCATGACAGATATCCTTTCGTTGCAGAAAAACGTGTCCACCTAGAGCCCCGTTCCGATGGAATCGGAACGGGGCTCTCAATTCTTGTTTTGACGCGTTTTCTTGACGCGAGCCGGTACCCACTTCGCTCGAAAACGCTCTAGTTGAACAGATCCGGCTCGGCTTCGGAGATCCAGTCCCACAGCGGCTGGAAGCTGAAATAGCCGCCCTTGTGGGTGCCGACCTGGCTTGCGGTCAGCTTCGCCACATCGTGACGTATCGGCTTCGGCGTGCCGGCCGCTTCGGCAAGCAGTTGCGTTCGTGCGGCATTGTCCATCGCAATGTACCACCACGCGGTCGCCTCGATCGTCGGGCCGACCGTCAAGAGACCATGATTTTGCAGGATCGCGGCCTTCTTCGTCCCAAGGGCTTCCGCGATCTTCCTGCCCTCCTCCGCCTCGAGCACGACGCCGGAGAACGGATCGAACAGCGCGTGATCCTCGTAGAAGGCGCAAGAATCCTGGGTGAGCGGATCGAGCAGACGGCCGAGCGCCGACCAGGCCTTGCCATAGGTCGAGTGCGTGTGGGCCGCGGCGATGACTTCCGGATGCGCGGCATGAATCGCGGAATGGATCACGAAGCCGGCCTGGTTGATCGGCTTGTCGCCGATCAGGATGTTGCCCTCGTGATCGACCAGCTGAAGGTCCGAGACCTTGATCTGCCCAAAGTACTTCGAGAGCGGATTGATCCAGAACCGATCGGGAAATTCGGGATCGCGCACGGTGACATGCCCGGCCAGCCCCTGATCGAACCCATAGCGGGAAAACAACCGGAAGGTTGCCGCCAGCCGCTGCTTGCGGTGCAGCCTCTCCTCTTCGAACGAGGCGGCCGGCACGCGCTCGACCAGTGAATATTTCTTCGGCTTCTCGACGATCTGATTCATGTCACGCGCTCACGATTGCAAGGTCGTGACATGCTAGGCGTTCGTCGCAAGATAGTCTTTTCAAAGATCACTGACGCTCGGCAACAACAGGATGACGCACGTCGACGGTGCAAATCAAATTATCTCTCTTGAGGTTCACGTCTCTGCGCAGCTTCGCCGGCACGCCGGAACACCGTTTCCATCAGCCATTGTTCGTTGGGAAACTGATCCGCCCATTCGTCCCAGCCGGAGTGCTGCCGGTATTGGCCGAGGCGCCCCGCGGCCAGGGCTTCGTCAGAGGTGGTCGGGACACGACGGTCGCAATCGGGCGCGACATAGATCGCGTCCGCGCGGCAATGCAGCTCGCACATGAAGCAGGTCTGGCAATCGTCCACGCGCGCCAGAATGGGCGGACCTGCCTGGCTGGGATCGAACACGTTGGTTGGACAGACCTCAACGCATTTGCCGCAATTCGTGCAGCGGTCCGAGACGATGACTTCAATCATAGAGCGCTTTCCAGTTGACCGAGCCGAGAGCTCGCGGCCGCACCATCGGGCGTGACCCAGACCTGGTCCAATCCGCCGCTGAGAAGTCTGGTCGCAAGTTTGGGATCCGGCTCGGGGAAATCCTCGCGGCGGTGCATGCCCCGGCTCTCGCTGCGCCTTGCTGCCGTCGCGACCGACCAGCGTGCCGTCGCCACCAATGCCGCGGTTTCGCGCCATGCTAGCGTGTCGGCGGGCGCATGGTCGACGATCTCACTCCAGAGAGTGTCGAGCGCGCCGCGGGACGCCGCAAGTCCGGCAGCGGTACGGAACAGAGTCTTGTCGAACGGATGCATCTCGGCGCGGACGGCGTCCCGAATCCCGACAAGCTGAAGAGCCTTCGCGTCGGCGCGCGGTCGAAGTCCGGCCTGTCCGAGCGGTTCAAGGTGCGCCGAACGGCTGTTGGTCCCACGCGAAAGGCGCGCGGCCGCCTGGCCAGCAAATACTCCCGACGACAGCGCCCAGGCCGAGTTGACGTTTCCGCCGCCGGAGATCGCGCCCGCGACCTTCTCGCGCGAGGCATTGTCACCCGCCACGAACAGGCCCGGCACCGATGTCGCGCAATCCGCATCGACCACGCGCACGCCGCCGAGACCGCGGATCGTGCCGTCATTGTGCAGCGTGACCTCGAACCGGTCGCGGTAGGGATCGATCCGCCAGCGATCGAACACCAGCGGTACGTTCGGCGAAATCGTATGCAGCCTCGCCTTCACATCGTTTGGCAGACGATGCAGCGAACAATATACCGGTCCGCGCTGCAACGCGCGGGCAAGACGCACGGTCTGATCCGGCCCAAGCGGCAGATCGAGCTCGCGCCGATCGGCGTCGTAATAGGTCGCGAAGGAATAGGCCATGCTGCGCGTCATCGTCGAATGCGCCGGCGCGATGGTGTAGGCGGCGGTGAACTCCATGCCGGACAATTCGGCGCCGGCTTCGGCCGCCAGCAAATAACCGTCACCGGTGTTGGTTCGCGATCCCAGAAGGTGCGACAGGAAACTGGTCCCGCCCGCCGCCAGCACGACGGCGCCAGCCTCGATCCGGTATGGCCTGTTCCCGTCCTGCCGGCGCAGACCACGAACGCCCCCGATCGAGCCATCGTCGCGCGCCAATAGTTCCAGCACCGGCGAATGGTCGAGAATGGTGACGCCGTGGCCGAGCGCGAACTGGCGAAGCGCACGCATATATTCGGGTCCGCGTACCGCGCGATGATTGACCCGTCCGTCGTCGTCCACGCCGAATTTGTAGTACGGTGCAAGCCGCGGCAGCGTCCGCCAGGTCTGATCGAGGATGCGGTGCATCCATTCGGCTTCGCCGAGCCCAAGCCCCGCCGCCATGCGATTGCGCACGGTCGTCGCGCGCGCTTCGGGAGGATCCGGCGGAACCCACCAATGCCCGGGACCCGCCGCCGCGGTCACGCCGCTGGTGCCGCAATAACCCTTGTCAGCTAGGATAACCCGCGCGCCAGCCTCCGCAGCGGCGCTCGCCGCCCATGCACCCGCCATGCCGCCGCCGACGACCAACACATCGGTCGTGATCGACAGCGGTTCGCGCGATGAAGAAGCCATGGACAATGCCTTGGGCAAAGCGGCGACGTCGCCGGCGCCGAAACTGTTCCGGACCTGAGAGCGATACGCGCCGGACCATCGTTGGGTGACCTCGCGTCGGCGTCAATGAAACGCAAAACTCTTTTGCGGGCTGATTGCGAACAGGTCGTGCCGCCATTGCGGGTGTCGGCGCTACCGCCATTTCGGAAGAGAACAACCTTTCCCTGCCGACGGATTCGTAAGAAGCAGCTTCTACACATGAATTGACTTTGGAAACCAACTGGAGCCATTAGTCAGGTGAGCCAGATTAGCTTGCCGTCACTCCCTGACGTGCCCGGTCTGCCGGGATTGCCAGCGCCGCGCGATTCGCCGGCTTTTATACGTATTTGCTTCATCGAGGAGCTGGCCGGCAGGCTTCGCGCCGACATTTCAAGGCTGCCATGGAAGATTCCGTCCAGATCAATTGCACGCGCTGCAAGAACGTCTTTCGCGATCGCGCCAAGCGGCTGCAGAACGGCTATTCGCGCCAGTGTCCGGCTTGCGAGGTCGTCCTGTTCTTCGACGAAGACTCCCACGACCCGAACATCAAGCGGGCGATGCGGATCGCCCGGCGCGTGCGGAAGCAGTTGCGTGAGGACGAAGGGACGCGTGCGAAAAAGGCCCCGGCGGCTTCTCGAACGTCCAGCGCACGCTCACGATCAAATCCACGGGAGACGGAGACAGACGACGATTGAGCTTGCGCACGCCAAGCCTTTGGCGAGAACGTTACCCCCCGAATGTTTGGCAGGACATCTGCCAAGCGCCGGACGGTTGGTAGCCAAGACTAATCGCAAACGATTAATCGCCTTCTCCGTAGTGGGTGGATTGATCCATCCAGCGGCGCGTGGCCTCGTCGCTCCAGCCGGGAACTGCGACGCGAGGCGTCGAGGTCGCATCCGCAGGCGGACGTACCGCCGCTGGCGGGCGCGCTGCCGCCGGTTGGCGTGCGCGGGGGTGACGCTCCGGCGCGGCGTTCGCCGAAGCGCACAGGATGATCAACAGGCCAAGCGCCAGAACTGACCGCATCGCATTTGCTCCAGGCGATGCATTATCTACCGCAAACGGCGGCATGTCGACCACGATCGCGCCGCCCGGCATTGCCCGGGATCAGCCGCGTCGCGGCGTTTCGACGTAGCGCTTGAAGCTGTTCAGGATGGCCTGCCAGCCGCCGCGCTGCTGCTCGACCGAATGGGTTTCCTCGCCGTCGAAACTGACCCGTACCTTGACGCCGCCGGCTTCGGGCGTAAACGCGACCTGCGCGGTGCGATCGCCGAAGGAATATTCGAGCAGGTTCGGCGCTTCGACCTTGGTGTAGGTTCCAGCGAAATCAAAGCCCATGCTGCCGTCCTTCGCTTCCATCCGCGAGGAGAAAGCGCCGCCGACGCGAAGGTCGACCGCTGCGGTAGTCGTGTGCCAATCGTCGGAGGCGGCATTCCACTGCTTGATATCCTCAGGCGTCGTGTAGGCTCGCCAGACATCGCCGATCGGCGCGGCAACTGATGTTTCGACGGCGATCTTCACGTGGGTTCCTTCACTGCTGCGGAATGCTGGCGCATGCCGCGATTCAATTGAGTCGGATCGCCGCGTCCGAACCGGGACGCCGGATCGCGACCAATCTACGGACCTTTGCCGTGATCAACAATGCAGGCCCAGGCCGCGCCGTTCAACGAACCAGATGGTGCGTGACCCCAATCAAGAGGTCGCCATGGAAGCCGTCAGCCGCGTCAATCTCAGGTCGCGTAATCGCGGAACCAGGTGAAATAAAGTTTGAGGCTTTCGTCGACGAGCCGTCGGCACGTCTGCGCCTCGGAGAGACCGACAAACCGGCCATGCGCGGGCGGGTTGCGGTAGCTGCCGACCCGAGCCGAGGAGAACGTATCCGTGAGCTGGGACGCGTAGAAGGCGAATTTGCCCGCGGGCGTGAGCTGGGCCTCGAATGCCGCCTGCACGAACCTCCGCAAATTGGCATCGACCTCAGGCGGTGGATTGGCGAAATCGCTGCACATGTTCCGAAGCGGGCCGAGCATCAGCCGCTCGGACGGATCGGACACCAAGCTCTTCAACGATTTCAGCGCATTTTTCCAGGGCTTCCTGCCGTCCTCCGACGCCGCCGCGGTCGCGCTAGCGAGCTGGGCCAGGACGATGCCATTCGCGACCGGCCTCAGGAAGCGCTGGTTCAACTCGATTTCGAGGATCCGGAAATAACCGAGCGCGAGCAACCCGGCATCGCGCCAGAGCACGTCTCGCTGATCGGTCTCATCCATCGCCGCTGCAGCAAGCCGATAGGCCTCGCGCCCCATCGGGGTCAGGTGCCTGACGATCTCTTGGCGGCGGGCCGCTTCTTCTGCACTAGCCTGAACGTCCTTGGCACCTAGCGCTTCGATCACCTTCCGGATTTGATCCGCAAGCTTGTGCCTGGTGGTGCTGGCCACCTCATAGGCAAGTCCGACCAGATCGATCCAACCTTCGTCATGCAAGTCCTCAGTCCAGATGCTGGGAAACTGACGCATGAATTCGTCGAAGGCACCGATCCGATACAGCGACTGGAACAGGATCAGAACGGCTTCGTTGTCCCTGGCTTGAATTGACGGGACCAATGACTGCACGATCGATTGTGCGATCGGCGGCTGCGGCGCAGTGTCGGCAAGTTGGGATCGGAAAATGGCGGCAACGCAGGTGCGCTTGAGCACGGGGTCAGTCGCAACGAGTGCATCCACATCCATCGATACCGCTTCTGTCTCATCCTCTGCTGCCTTTGCTTCGGCAATCTCGTGAAGCCGTTCCTGGAATCCGGTCAGGAGCCGGACGTGAAACTTCTGGAACTCGCCATATCCCGGATCGTCCGGCGATATGTTGGCAGGACGAGCGAACAGCGGATGGTCCTCAACCAAAGAGAGGCCGTGAGCAAGGCTATCTGAATGGTAGGCCGTCAACTCTGCCAGCAGCAGCAATTGGCACACGGTGAAGTCGTCCTTCGCCAGCAGCGCGATCGTCTGTTTCACTCCCGCGACATCGCCCAGATAGGCGTGGCTCTTCGCACGAAGCTCAACTGCACGGGCGCCGTCGACCGCAGAGAGCGGCACGCGGGCCGCATATTGAATCGCCTCGTTGAATTGGCCGGAGCGAAAGTGGCACAGCGCCCGAAGATAGGCGTATTCGCCGGGATCCAGATCGTTTTCATTCAGACGCCCCAGGATCATGAATGCGTCCTGGCCGCGCTCCCGTTCGATCGCGGCGAAGAGACGCAATCGCAATTCGATGGATGAAGCGGCCGACAGATCTTCGGTGAGCTCGGCGTCATCGAATTCCTGCACGATCTTCTCGAGGAACTGCCTTCCTTGCTCGCTGCCGCGAAAGAAACACGCGAATAGCTCGTATTTGAGAGCGTCCTGCAAGCCGGCTGGCTTTTCCCTGGTGGACCCTTTCATGAGCCTGGCCAGGCGCTGGACCTCCCCGCTGGTCGATGTGAAAAAGCTGTGTCGCGCGCCGAGCGGATCCGACGTGGGCACGAGGTGATTTCGCTTCCTCAGCTTTCTGGCGAGCCACGGATCAAACGCTGCATGGTCGGGGAATCCATCCCTGGTGCAAAGTTCGAGCGCGCGCGACAGCTGCTCCGCGGCCTCCAGCTTTTTAGGGATTTCCCTCAGCAGCTTGCTAATCTCTGCCATACCGTACGACCAACCCCTGTCGTCACGACCTATAGCCGTTGCTCCGTTGCGAACCTGGCCGCGCGGATCGTCCCTCCTGCAACCACGGGTGAGCATAGCAAGCGGTTGCGCGTCGCGCCAATGGTCCGATCGCCTCGTACGGCGCAGCCCGCGGAAGGCACCGCAGCAATCTCGTTCTACGCGAAGGGATCGAGTCCCTTCTGCCGGCAGAGCGTCGGAACGAGCGCCGGATCCTGTGCGACACCTTCGGAGATGGTCGCTGCGATTGCGCCGCCCGTCACGATGCCGTTTTCGATGATGATCGTCGCCAGGAATGGCTGCATCCCCTGATACGTGCCTTTGCTGTTCCGCACATTGAGCTGGGCGCAGTAGTCAAGGGATCGCCGGCCCTCGCCGGAGACGATGGGAATTCTGGTCCACCTGAATTTCGCGCCCTCGCGATCGCTCAAACTGGCTGAGAACGCATCAGCCAGCGTGGCCCGCTCGGAGACGGTCAAGTCTCGCCTGGGTGTTTCCGCCGCTGGCGTTGGCGGTGCGGCCGCCGGCGCTGGCGACGCGGTCACCTCAGGTGTCGACGCATATTCGGTGGTTGCCGCGCAGCCGGAGAGGCAGAGCAGCAGGACCAATGGAGCAACTGCCCCTATCGCGCCCCACCCCCTCGAGACAGTCGCGCCGCCGATCGAGCCCGGCCTGCATGATTTGCAACGGGCCGGTCTAGTCGGCTGATCAATCATGCTCGCAATCAGTCTCGGTTCCAGTTTCCGTTGTGCCGTATCCACCACCCGACGAACCACTTCGCCCCGAAAACAAGGGTGACTATCGCAATCGCTGTCCAGAGCCACCAGAGCACAGATCTCTCCGTTGCCTATTACACGCCTCGAGATGTCGGTTCCAGGGACTGCAATTGACCGCCCAACATGGCGGCCCGCGCCATAGCGGTCAGCCGACAGGCGCCGAACCGCAAAATCGTCAGGACCAGGATGGGGAGCAGGAGCGCTTCGCCGAAACTGTCAGAGACAGTATCCATCGCGCTCAATATCGCTGAGCGGCAGGTCACCGCCGCGTGCAGCACCAACGCGATATCGGTCGCAATGTTCATCTTGAAAAAGGTTTGATGTCCGCAATGCAATCGGTACTATTCTACTATCTCAATTTGCGCAAGAAGCAGGTTAGATTGACGCCGTCGGCGCAGCGCTCAATTGCGCTGGGTATCCGCGTTCGACAGGCAACAATTCCGGCAACAAGGACCTGTAAAGAAAGCGCCGTGTAATGGCTTGGGTGGTCAGATTCTTTTTTTGACGCGTTTTCTTCACGCGAACCGGCGTCCATCCCGGATCCTGTCCGGGACAGGCTTCGCTCGAAAACGCTATGTGCCCCCAAGAGCGACCGAGGACATCATGCGGAACCTGAACACCGTCCTGACCAAACTGAACGATCGACTGCTACGGCTGGAGGGCGAATTGTTCGTCCTGCGATCGATCGCCAGAGCTGCGCTGACGGCCGGTGACGAGCCCGCCGCGCGAACCCGCACGCTGCTCGAAGGCGCCAGGCTTGCGCTCGCCGACGAGGCCGAACGGCCGCTGGATTCTGCGACCGCGAAATACGGCACAGCCGCCATTGCCATGGTCGACGAACTGCTCGAGCATCCCCGCGAGGCCGCGCCGCTGTTCCAGGTGATCGATGGCGGCCGACAGGACGACTAGAGCCCCGGAACGGGGCTCTAGATGCTTTGTTTTGACGCGTTTTCTTCACGCGAACCGGTATCCACTTCGCTCTAACACGATCACGCAGTCGGCATCGATCTCGCGCGATGAAATGCCGTCGGTTAACCGGCTCTTAATTTTCACATCCCATTTTTAAAGGATCATCCTCCGAAATTGTGAGAAGCCCGCAAGATGCCTGTCGTTCTGGAAGTGCGAGATAGCCTGAACCAGTTGCTTCCCAAATATGGCTTCACCCTCGACCCAGGCGAACCCGACGATTACACCGACCTTGCGAGGATCATTCTCCAGACCGTGCGCGATGGTGACTGGCGCGCCCACAAAGTCCAGTTTTCGGTCGGCGGACAACCGGTTGGCACAGCCGTCTACCGTTCTGCCGAGGCAGCGTAAGACTGAACGAGTCCTATAAAGCGCTTTCGATTGCCGCGTCATACGCTGCGATCGCCAGCTTCGCGCGCACCGCAATCTCGGCAGCATTCATGCCCGGCTTGTAGAGGCTGCCGCCGAGGCCGAACGCGCGAATCCCCGCCTTCACATACTCCGCAAAATGGGTGTCGGAGACGCCACCGACGGCGGCGATCATCAGGTCGGGCGGCAGCACGGCGCGGATTGCAGTGATGCCGGCGGCCCCAAGCACGCTCGCCGGAAAGAATTTCAGGCCTGACGCGCCGGCCCTCGCCGCCAGCAGCGCTTCGGTTGGCGAGAACACGCCGGGCAGTGTGACCATCGACCGCGCACCGGCGCGCGCCAGCACGTCGGCATCGACGTTCGGCGACACCATCAGCCGGCCGCCGATATCATGGAGATGATCGACTTGATCAGTCGTCAGCACGGTGCCCGCGCCGATCAGGACATCGACGGGCGCAAGCTTGACCGCAGTTGCGATCGAACGGAACGGCTCCGGCGAATTGAGTGGAATCTCGATCGCCGTCATGCCGGCCTCGATCAGCGCGCTGACGATGCCATCGGCCTCGTCCGGCCGCACGCCGCGCAGGATCGCGACCAGCGGACGCTTCATCGGTGGGAACGGAATACTCATTGGCAGATCCTTTGGATTGATCCTTCATGTCGTCCAGATTGCCGCGGCCGCCCTGGCAAGACCGTGGCGGACTGCATCCTCTGCGTCGACGGACCTCTTGGGCACGGAGAGGGTTTCGAGAGCCAATTGATAGAGCACTTGAAGCCGCCCCGAGGCAATCAGCGTGACGGCGGCTCGCGACGTTTGTCCGGCAAGTCCCGCCGCCAGTTCGAGGCCGATCAACGTGCCCGAGATCGCCTCGCGCGCGGCCGATGCGCTGCCTCCGAACAGTAGCTGCCGCGATCGTACCCGGAACAGCAAATTGGCGGCGAGCGCCGGCGTCGCAAAAGCCTCCGCGACCGCCGATGTGAAGGCATCGGCGTCCACGGCATCCTCGGCGCCACCAACCGCATGCGACAGGATCGTGTCGCTGACAACAGCGCTGAACAGCTCTCCGGTCATGAAGGTCGCAAAGCGCTCGACGGTGCCGCCGTGGACGCGGACCCATTTCGAATGCGTCCCCGGCATGCACACGATGGCCTCGCCAGCAGCATCCAGGCCGAGTGCGCCGAGCAACTGGGTTTCCTCGCCGCGCATCACGTCGGGCGCCCCCGCATCGCGCTGCGCGATCCCCGGCAGGATCCGGATCTCGCGTGCCTGGTCGGGGACGCGAGCGGCGCGGTCGAGGATATCGGTGAGACGCGCCGGCGTGTCGACGTAACCAGCCTCGACCCAGCCCTGCCGCGCGCCGGCCATGCCGCAGATCACGACCGGCAAATTGGCCGCCACAGCGAGGGCATCGAGATGCGATTGCAGCACGGATGCAAAGCCAGTCTTGGCCGCCGCCATCATGCCCTCGTCGCTGCGGCGTTCCCCGAGGATGCCACCAGCACGATCCATCAGCCACAGCCGCAAGCTGCTGGTGCCCCAATCGACCGCGACATATGAAGCTTCGCTCATAGAGTTGTGTCCCACGATCACCAGCTTTCGTCTTCGACGGCGTCGCGTCTACCGCGATAAAGCCGTTCATTTCATCGTGCAAGGCCCACGATTGATGAGTAGTCTCCTGCGTCGCAGGCCGATGCCCGGGATTCGAAATGACCATCGTCAGCGGCGACGCCGTTCGTCCGTCGGCCGCCCCTACTGCCCCCTCGTCCCGCCTCGGCTCGATCGACGCCCTGCGCGGGATTGCGCTGTTTGGCGTGCTCGCGATCAACCTAGAGACCGAATTCCGGGTCTCGATCTTCCAGCAATTCCTGCCGCGCACGCCGGACCAGGGGCTCGGCGGCCTTGTCGACCGCGTGCTCGACATCTTCATCGACATGAAGGCGTTCGCGCTGTTCTCGCTGTTGTTCGGGGTCGGCCTTGCGATCCAGTTCGACCGTCTCGCACACAACGACCAACGCACGCGTCTCCTGGTGCGGCGAATGCTGGTGCTGCTCGGCTTTGGCCTGATCCATCTCTTCCTGATCTGGAACGGCGATATCCTCGCCGAATACGCGCTTGCGGGTCTGGTCGTGCTGCCGTTCCTGTTTGCGCCGACATGGCTGATCGCGGCCGGCAGCGTGGCCTTCCTCGCGCTTTATCTGCTGCAGCCGGTGCTACCGACCATCATTCCCTTTCCCGATCGATCCTGGCTCGTCGCCCATGTCGGCGAAGCCAACCGCATCTACGCGACGGCTGGTTCTTCGGAGATTCTTGCGTACCGGATCAAGGAGGTCGCGGCGTTCCTGCCGCTGCACAGCTACGTCTTCCCGCGCACGCTCGGGCTGTTCCTGCTCGGCGCGGCATGCTGGCGGGCCGGCCTGTTCGCGGCGGCACATCGGTCGGTCGCATGGTTGTGGCTTGCGGCGGCGCTGGCGATCGCGGCCGGGCTTTCCTTGACGCTCGCGCCATTTGCACGGGCCTATAGTGGTCCCGCGGGCACGCTTGCGCTCGCCTTGGGCTATGCTGCGCTGGTGCTGGCAGTGGAGACCACCACGGCCGGCGCGCGTCTGTTACGCTGGGCCGAGCCGGTCGGACGGATGGCTTTCACCAACTACATCCTGCAATCGGTCATTCTCGGGTTTGTGTTCTATGGCTATGGCCTCGGCCTGTTCGGCAAGCTCGATTCCGTGACCGGGCTTGCGATCGTCATCGCGGTCTATGTTGCGCAGGCAATCGCCAGCCGGTGGTGGCTGCAGCGCTTCCGCTACGGCCCGATCGAATGGCTGTGGCGGGCGCTGATGTATGGGCGTGCGCCGAAGTTCATGAACGCGGACTGATATCGCCCGCGACCATTGCCTCAACTGTAGAAGCCACCGCTCACGTCAGCGAGTGCGCGGATCAACTATCGCGCCCCCTTCAGCGTACAGGAGGTCGTACAGGTCGTGACATTGCCGTGGTCACACTTGATGCAGGCGTTGACGCACTGGTCCATGACCTTGGGATTGTATTGGCGATAGAGATTGGCCGCGCAGGTGTTGGTCGATCCCGTGACCTCGGTATCGGACCAGCAGCCGGACAGGGCAAGCGCTGCGGCACCCAGAATGGCGACCTTGCGCATATGGCCTCCCACCGTGTTCCACTGGAGTAACCTTGATTGGTTAGGTTAAGTTCCAGTTTCAATTGCGACCTTATCCGCAAGCAGTATTGCTTATCCACCGGGCATTTCCCCAAGGTCCGGGCCCACACCGGCAAGGCCGTCAGGCGATTCTGCCTGACGGCCTTGTTGCTGCCAAGACGAGGATATTGAGACGATGGCCCGAAAGCCGCGCTGGTCATTCAAGGAGGACCGCCGACTGATGGAACTAGCACGCTCCTCCAAGACACTCGAGGATGTCGCCAGGGCCACCGGGCGCTCGCCGGACCGAATCAAGAAAATGGCGATGCGCCTTGGCCTGTCGATCAAGTCGCGTGCCGCCAAGAAACAATAAGGCATGATGCGGGCAGCCTGGATCGGCCAGCCGCTCGAGTCACGGCTCGGGGCAGTCTTCCTTCGCCCGCACCTGGATCGCCCCGGTCGCGACATTGTCCACGCGGGAGCAGGTGGTAAGCACGAAGGCGACCCTGCTGCATTGCCAGTCCGGGCCGAGCGCGGCGCTGGAGACCTGCTCGGGCGAGGCCAGGCTAAACGCCACAAACGCCACCAGGCAAGCGCATGTCACGACCACGGTGGCCAGCACCACGGCCTTTCGGGACCACAGATTGGGTATCATGGTCTTGGTTCCTGTCGATCCCCAGAAGTCTAGGCGCCCGCCCATCACCGGCCTATGTGATCAAAACCACACTTCGGACCGAACTTTCGGACTACCCCTTGGACCTTGATGTGGGATCTATACCGCACTGCCGCAAGAACCATCAGCGCGCCGGCTCGATCACATTGCAGTTGGTGCGGCCCGACATCAGGCAGTCCTGTAGCTTGCTCGCTGCGGTCAGGTCATGGGCAAGCCAGAGGCCGACCGCGAGCATCACCGCCGCCACCAGCAGTCCCACCAGCGCGCCGCGGCGGCTGCCTCCCTCGTCGGAATCGCTCATGAATGCATCGGTTCCAAATCATGCGAGCGCCCATCATGGCCGCTTTGCACGGTGGCGTGCGATCAATTCTGCAACACTCGCGCAATTAAATGCGTTGCCGGAGCATCCAGGCCGCTATTCCGTTGCACGCTGCGGCTGGTTGCGAAAAACTGCTCGCTCAGGGAGCGCGTGGTGCGGAGCGTGCCAATGAGCGAACAAGAATCGACCCGGGAAGCGACCCGGGAAACCACCTACGACTATCAGCGTTACCGGCGATTGCTATCGGAAGCTATCGACGAGACCAGCCGGCGGCGGCTGATCGACCTGCTGGTCCAGGAAAGAGCGCGTGACAGGCTGGAGGTCCAACGGGCCTCCGACCGGGCCACGATGACGGCCGAAACGGTTGCCAAGGTCTTGGGCACAAAGGTCTTGGGCTTAAAGGTCCTGGGCTTAAAGGTCCTGGGCTTAAAGGTCCTGGGCTTAAAGGTTCTGGGCGCAAAGGTCCTGGGCACCAACGGGCGGCCCGAGCAGGTCCCGCGCGGTTAGAATTTTCGGCGAATCGCGGTGACCAGCGCACCCATCAGGATGGTTTTTGGGCTATTTGCTGTTCACTCATATCTCCCCTGCTCTGTCGCCCTCGTTCAACGCTGGCGTTTTGCGCAGGCTTCACCTATTAGACGCCCAACTGAAACCCCATCCCCCGAACAGAAAGCAGCAAGGCTTCCTCTATGAGTGGCTTCAAGGAACCCGGTTTTGCCGACCGCCAGAAAGCGGCCCTGCTGGCGCGGCAGCAGATCCTCAACAAGTTTCGCACCCAGCCGGGTCCTGATGATCCGGCCGTGAAGGCGCGCGCCGACGAGCGCGCAGCGACCGCCGAACGGCGTGAAAAGGCCAGAGAGGCCCGCGAGGTCGAGAAGGCCGAACAGAAGCGGCGCGAGGAAGAGGCCGCGGCGGCCGAGGCCGTCCGGATCGCCCGCGAAAAGGAAGAGGAAGTTGCCAGGCTCGCCGCAGAAGAGGCCGATCAGAAGGCCAAGCGCGACGCCCGCTACGCCGCCCGCAAGGAGCGCGGCAAGAAGAAGCGATAGGCTGATACGCTTCGGGCCCGCCACGATAGCGGGCCCGGCGATGATGGCATTGTGCCGGCGGGTCAGTTCTTCTTCATGCCGTCGTCTTTCTTCATCATCCCGCCATCCTTCTTCATGGCGTCGTCCTTCTTCATCATGCCACCGTCTTTCTTCATGGCATCCTTGGACCCCTCCTTGGACATCGTGTCCTCTTTCTTCATCCCGTCGTCCTTGCCCATCTTGTCCTGGGCAAACGCGGCGGGTGCGAGCGCAACGCTCAACGAGAGGAGCGCGGCCGAAAGGCCGATGCAGGTCTTGGTGGTCATGATGGTCATCCCTGGTGTGGTCGAATGTGAGAGCGACGAGTGCCGCTATCTTGTCGACGCGTCAGGACCATCGAACGTTACCTCAATGACGAATTCTTGAACCGCGGCGCCGCCCGCGTTCGGATGATCCACCGCGCACGGGGGTCGGACGACACTGCGTCGTCGCGCCGCACTGTGCATCGCAACAAGCCGGAGCTTGCCGTCGCGCGTCCACTCGCACTATCAGAGCCCTCGAACTATCAGACTAGAGAAGATTCACGCGAAGACCGGCTAAGGTGCGCCCAGCGCCGGCCTAACAGCCCATCAAGAAGCTCTTCAGGGGGGAACCCATGCTCACACGCCGCCACGTCCTCGCGTCCGCCCTCGCCGCGCCCGCCATCCTGCAGATGGGCACAGGCACTGCGCATGCCGCGACCACACTGAAAATCTCGCACCAGTTCCCCGGCGGCACCATCGACAAGGGCGACTTCCGCGACCGTCTCTGCCGGGTGTTCGCAGCCGAGGTGGCAAAGCGATCCGGCGGCGAGCTTGCCGCCGAGGTCTATCCGAACTCCTCGCTGATCAAGACCAACGCGCAGTTCTCGGCGATGCGCAAGGGCGCGCTCGATCTCAGCCTGTATCCGATGCCCTATGCCGGCGGTGAACTCCCGGAGACCAATATCGGCCTGATGCCGGGTCTCGTCACGACCTACGACCAGGGCATGCGCTGGAAGAAGGAGCCGGTCGGCAAGGCGCTGACCGATTTCCTCGCCGACAAGGGCATCATCTTGATCTCCTGGGTCTGGCAGGCCGGCGGTGTCGCCAGCCGCTCGAAGCCGATCGTGGCGCCGGAAGACGCCAAGGGCATGAAGGTGCGCGGCGGTTCGCGCGAAATGGACATGGTGCTTCAGACCGCCGGCGCCGCCGTGCTGTCGGTGCCCTCCAACGAGCTCTACGCGGCGATGCAGACCGGCGCCTGCGATGCCGGCATCACCTCCTCCACCAGCCTGATCTCGTTCCGCCTCGAGGAGATTGCGAAATCCCTGACCTCGGGCGCAGGCGCGTCCTACTGGTTCATGCTGGAGCCGCTGATGATGTCCAAGGCGATCTTCGACAAGCTGCCCAAGAACCAGCAGGACATCATCCTTTCGGTCGGCGAGGAGCTGGAAGCCTTCGGCCGCAAGGGCGCGCAGGACGACGACGCCGAGGTCGCCAAAGTCTATGAGAAGGCCGGCGCCAAGGTTAGCGCGCTCGACACCACGATCGTCGGCAAGTGGCGCGACATTGCGCGCGATACCGCCTGGAAGGACTACGGCGCCAAGACTGCGACCGCGGCCACTCTACTGAAACTCGCAAGCGACGTCGCCGCATGATGCATGGTCCGATCCCGGATCAAGCCGAAGCCGCAAGCCCTGTCGCGGGCAACACGCCCGTGGCGGTGCTCGAACGCGCGCTTTCCATCTGCAACAATATCATTGTGGTGTTTGCCGCGATCGCCCTGATCGCGGCCTGCGTGGTCCTCAGCTACAGCGTGCTCGGGCGCGCCGTCTTCCACATGGCGAACTACTGGCAGGACGAGGCCGCCGTGTTCCTGCTGGTCGGCGCCACCTTCATGTCCGCGGCCTATGTGCAGAGCCAGCGCGGCCATATCGGCATCGAGGCATTCGTCGGCCTGCTCTCGACGCGGGCGAACAGCGTCAGGCTCTGGCTGGTCGATGTCGCGAGCTTCGCGTTCTGCACCTTCTTCGCCTGGAAGTCCTGGACCCTGGCGCATGAGGCCTATGTCGACGGCCAGGTTTCCAACTCGATGTGGTCGCCGCCGCTCGCGATCCCCTATGTGCTGATGGCGCTTGGCATGACACTTCTCTGCGTGCAGATCCTGCTGCAGATCATCATTCCGCTGACCGGTGGCGCGCGCCGATGACCGTGTTTGGTATTGGCGTCTCCTACGGGCTCGCCACCCTGGTTGCGATGTTCTCGGGCATGCCGATTGCGTTCGCGCTGGGCGCCGTTGCAGTCGTGTTCATGGCCATCTACATGCCGGCGGCCTCGCTCGATACGGTGACGCAGAACGTCTACGAGGAGATGGCCTCGATCACGCTGCTGTCGATCCCGCTGTTCATCCTGAAGGGCGCTGCGATCGGAAAATCCCGCGCCGGTCAGGATCTCTATTCGGCGCTGCATGCCTGGCTGCATCGCGTGCCCGGCGGTCTCGGCGTCGCCAACGTGTTCGCCTGCGCGCTGTTCGCAGCGATGGCGGGCTCCTCACCGGCAACCTGCTCGGCGATCGGCTCGGCCGGCATCCCCGAGATGCGCAAGCGCGGCTATTCCGGCGGCTTCGCCGCAGGGATCATCGCCGCCGGCGGCACGCTCGGCATCCTGCTGCCGCCGTCGATCACGATGATCCTGTTTGCGGTCGCCGCCGAGAAATCGCTGGGCCGACTGTTCCTCGCCGGCATCGGCCCCGGGCTGTTGCTGGTGACGCTGTTCGGCGTCTACGCCGTGTATCGCTTCCGGAAAGAATATGCCGCGGCCCGCGCCGTCTATGACGCAACCGGCAAGGACGCAGCGATCCTGCAGCACGACGAGTTCACCATGGCCGAGCGCTTCAGCGCGCTGCCGCGGGTGCTGCCGTTCGTACTGCTGCTGACCGGCGTGATGATCGCGCTCTATGGCGGCTACTCAACGCCGTCGGAAACCGCCGGTCTCGGCGGCCTGCTGGCGCTCGCCTTGATTGCGGTGATCTACAGCGTATGGCGGCCGCGCGATCTGGCGCCGATCCTGAAATCGACGATCCGCGAATCCACCATGCTGATGATGATCATCGGCATGTCGCTGCTTTATTCCTACGTGATGAGCTATTTGCACATCTCGCAGTCGGTCGCCGAATCCATCGTCGCCATGCATCTGCCGCGCTGGGAGCTGCTGTTCGCGATCCTGGTGATGGTGATCATGCTCGGCTTCTTCCTGCCGCCGGTCTCGATCATCCTGATGACGGCACCGATCGTTCTACCGCCGCTGCGCGCTGCCAATTTCGACATCATCTGGTTCGGCATCGTCATGACCATCGTCATGGAGATGGGCCTGATCCATCCGCCCGTCGGCCTGAACATCTTCGTCATCCGCAATGTCGCGCCGGATATTCCCCTGAGCGAGGTGATCTGGGGCACGCTGCCGTTCGTGCTGCTGATGATGTTCGCGGTGCTGATGCTGTGCTTCTTCCCGGGGATTTCCACCTGGCTGCCGGATTTGGTGATGGGGTCGGACGGAAGCCGGTGAGCCTCCCGTAGGATGGGTGGAGCGAAGCGAAACCCATCACTGTCCGTGGGTTTCGCTTCGCTCTACCCACGCTACGAAGTTGTGCGGCGCTTCTTCGCGTTCAACGCACTCGCGACGCGGCTCACCGGCGGGCGACCCAGCAACCCCGCGACCTCGTTGGTCGCCGCGAGCAGCTTCTCCATGTCGACGCCGGTCCTGATCCCCATCCCCTCAAGCATGTAGACGACATCCTCGGTCGCCACATTCCCCGTCGCACCGGGCGCATAGGGGCAGCCGCCGAGACCGCCGGCGGCACCGTCGATGACACGAACGCCCTCCTCCATGCCGGCATAGAGGTTCGCGAGCGCCTGGCCGTAAGTGTCGTGGAAATGCATTGCGAGCTTGTCAGCGGGCACCTCGCCGGCGACAGCCCGCAGCATCTGCTTGGCCTTGAGCGGCGTGCCGACGCCGATGGTGTCGCCGAGCGATATCTCGTAGCACCCGAGATCCCACAATATCTTCGCGAGATCAGCGACAGCCTTCGGCTTGATCTCGCCGTCGAACGGACATCCCAGCACGCAGGAAACATAACCGCGGACCTTGACGCCATCGTCCCTGGCGCGCGCAAGAACCGGCTTGAACCGTTCGATGGAGTCCGCAATCGAGCAATTGATGTTGGCGCGCGAAAACCCTTCGGATGCGGCCGCGAACACCGACACGACCTTGGCGCCGGCTGCGCGCGCGGCGTCGTAGCCCTTCTCGTTCGGCACCAGCACATGGAATTCGGCGCCTTTGACGTGGCTGATACCGCGCAGCACCTGGTCCGAACTCGCCATCTGCGGGATCGCCTTGGGCGAGACAAAGGCGCCGACCTCGACGGTGGTGAGTCCTGCCGCTACCAGCGTCTCGACAAACGCGATGCGCGCTTCGACGCTAACGAGCGTCTTCTCATTCTGGAGGCCGTCGCGCGGCCCCATTTCGATGATGCTGATATGATCGCTCATGACGCCGCCGCCGGCTCGATCTCGGCCAGCTCGACACCTTCGCCGACGATGTCGCCGACCTTGCATTTGAGCTTCTTCAGCACGCCCGCATAGGGCGCGCGCAAGGTCTGCTCCATCTTCATGACTTCCAGCGTCAGGATCGGCGCGCCCTTCTCCAATGTCGCACCTTCCTCGGCAAGCAGCGCAACGACGGTGCCCGGCAGCGGCGCCACGATCTTGTCCTCGCCGACCTGCTCCTCGCTCTCGCCGCCGAACGGATCGATCCAGTGCAGGTCGAAGCGGCCGTTGCGGGTGCGCAGATAAAGCTCGTGGCCGTCGACAACGGACGCGACGCGCGACTTGAGTCCATTGAGCGTCAGATCGAATCCGCCGTCACCAGGTGATGAGATGGTGAAGGCAAGTTCGTGCCCGCCGACGGACAAGGTCGATGGTCCGTGGCCATAGTGCAACGTGATGGTCTGCTCGGCGGTATGACCATGCCGGAACGAGAAGACGCGCTGGCGGCGGCCGACCGGCATCCAGCCAAAGGTCTGCCAGGGCGAATTGGCGGCGCCTCGCGCGGCATTCTGCTCCTCGTTGACGATCGCAGCCACCGCCGCGCAAAGCTCGAACTCGCCGGCACCACCCTTGTCGGCGGTCAGGTTCTTCAGCTCGCGCTCGATGAAGCCGGTGTCAATCCTGTTGGCCCGTGTCTCCGGATGCATCACCAACGCCGACAGGAACGGGATGTTGGTGACGATGCCGCGGACGTCGGTCTGCTCCAGCCCGCGGTTGAGCTTCTCGATGGCGGCCTCGCGGGTCGGCGCCCAGGCGATCACCTTGGCCAGCATCGCGTCGTAGTAAGGCGATACGGCGTCGCCGCTGCGATAGCCGGCATCAATGCGCAGGCCGTCGCCCTCTGGTGGGGTCCGCCAGGTCTTGATCCGGCCGACCGAGGGCATGAAATTCTTCTGCGGGTTCTCGGCGTAGACCCGGGCCTCGATGGCGTGGCCGTCGAGCTTGATCTCGTCCTGCTTCAGCGGCAATGCCTCGCCGAAGGCGACGCGGAGCTGCCATTCGACCAGATCGATGCCGGTAATCAACTCGGTCACGGGATGTTCGACCTGCAGGCGCGTGTTCATCTCGATGAAGAACACGTCCTTGCCGTCGGAGACGAACTCGATGGTGCCGGCGCCGACGTAGTTGACCGCACCGGCCGCCTTGCGCGCGGCTGCGCAGACCGCCTCGCGTTGCGCTGAATTCAGCGTCGGCGACGGTGCCTCCTCGATCACCTTCTGGTGCCGCCGTTGCAGCGTGCATTCGCGCTCCCACAGCGAGAGCAGATTGCCATGGCTGTCGCCGACGATCTGAACCTCGATATGCCGGGGGTTCTGGACGTATTTCTCGATCAGCATGCGGTCGTCGCCGAACGCCGCCTTGGCCTCGCGCTTGGCGCTGACGATCGCGGCCGACAATTCGGCGGCCGAATTGACCACGCGCATGCCGCGGCCGCCACCGCCGGCGGAGGCCTTCGCCAATACCGGGAAGCCGATCCGGTTGGCCGCTTCCGCAAGGGTCGCCTCGTCCTGGGCCTCGCCGTGATAGCCGGGCACCAAGGGCACACCGGCTTTCTCCATCAGCGCCTTCGAGCCCGATTTGGATCCCATCGCCGTCATCATCTCGGCGGTTGGGCCGACGAACACCAGTCCGGCGTCGAGGCAAGCCTGCGCGAATTCGGCGTTCTCCGAGAGGAAGCCATAGCCGGGGTGCACGGCCTCGGCGCCGGTCTCGCGGGCGGCGGCGATCACGCGCTCAATGTTGAGATAGCTGTCGCGCGCCCGCGCGGGGCCGAGCAGCACGGCCTCGTCGGCGAGCCCGACATGCATGGCGTCGCGGTCGGCTTCCGAATAGACCGCCACTGTGCGCAGCCCCATGGCGTGCGCGGAGCGGATGACGCGGCAGGCGATCTCGCCGCGATTGGCGATCAGCAGCGTACGGAAACGCCGGTAGAGTTTTGAGCGGTCCATCATCAGATCCTGCATCACATCCTGAACAGGCCGAATTTCGTCGGTTCGATCGGCGCATTAGCGGCGGCCGATAGCCCAAGCCCCAGCACCAGCCGCGTATCGGCGGGATCGATCACTCCGTCGTCCCAGAGCCGCGCGGTGGCATAATAGGGATTGCCCTGGCTCTCATATTGAGCGCGGATCGGCGCGCGGAATTTGTCCTCCTCGTCCGCCGACCAGGCCTCGCCCTTGGCCTCGATATTGTCACGGCGCACCTGGCTCAACACCATCGAGGCCTGCTCGCCGCCCATCACCGAGATGCGGGCGTTGGGCCACAGCCAGAGGAAGCGCGGACTGTAGGACCGGCCGCACATGCCGTAATTGCCGGCGCCGTAGGAGCCGCCGATCACGACGGTGAATTTTGGCACGCCGGCGGTCGCAACAGCCGTCACCAACTTGGCGCCGTCACGCGCGATGCCGCCGGCCTCGTATTTCTTGCCGACCATAAAGCCGGTGATGTTCTGCAAAAACACCAGCGGAATGCCGCGCTGGCAGCACAGCTCGATGAAATGCGCGCCCTTCAGCGAACTCTCGCTGAACAGGATGCCGTTGTTGGCGATGATGCCGACCGGATAGCCCCAGATATGGGCGAAGCCGCAGATCAGCGTGGTCCCGTAGAGCTTCTTGAACTCGTCGAATTCGGAGCCGTCGACGATCCGCGCGATGATGTCGTGCACGTCGAACGGTTTTCTGCCGTCGGCGGAGACGACGCCGTAGATCTCTTCCGCTGGAAACAACGGCTCTTGCGGCTGACGCATATTGAGCGACGCAGGCGTCGGCTGCTTCAGGGTGCCGACGATGCGCCGGGCGATCCCGATCGCGTGCGCATCGTTCTGGGCGTAGTGATCGGTCACACCTGATTGCCGCGAATGGACATCGGCGCCGCCGAGTTCCTCGGCCGTGACAACCTCACCGGTCGCAGCCTTCACCAGCGGCGGGCCGCCGAGGAAGATCGTGCCCTGATTGCGCACGATGATGCTCTCGTCCGACATCGCCGGCACATAGGCGCCACCGGCCGTGCAGGATCCCATCACGATCGCCACCTGCGGAATGCCAGCAGCGGACATCTGCGCCTGGTTGTAGAAGATGCGGCCGAAATGCCGCTCGTCGGGGAAAATCTCGTCCTGCAGCGGCAGGAACGCGCCGCCGGAATCGACCATGTAGACGCAAGGTAGATTGTTCTGCCGCGCGATGTCCTGGGCGCGCAGATGTTTCTTCACCGTCATCGGGTAGTAAGTGCCGCCCTTGATGGTGGCGTCGTTGGCGACGATGATGCATTCGCGCCCCGAAATGCGTCCCACCCCGGTCACGACGCTCGCCGAATGCACGTCACCGCCATAGAGGCCGTTGGCGGCCAGCGGCGACAGTTCGAGGAATGCGGTGCCGGGGTCGACCAGGAGATCGACGCGATCGCGCGCCAGCATCTTGCCGCGTGACGTATGACGGGCGCGAGACACCTTGCCGCCGCCGCCGGCAACCTGATTGAGCTTGTCGCGAAGCTCCGCGACCAGGCCGCGCATCACGTCGGCGTTGCGGGCGAATTCGGAGGATGTGGGATCGATCGTCGAATGAAGCGGCATGTGCGTTGCACGTCTCGTTGGGGATACCGACAAGGACTTGTGGAAAAGATTATCGCGCGAATCCTACGCCGTCTTTGCAAACAACTCGCGGCCGATCAGCATGCGGCGAATTTCGCTGGTGCCGGCGCCGATCTCGTAGAGTTTTGCATCGCGCAACAGGCGGCCGGTGGGATAGTCGTTGATGTAGCCATTGCCGCCGAGCAATTGCATCGCATCCAGCGCGCATTGGGTGGCCTTCTCGGCAGCGTAGAGGATGGCGCCTGCGGCGTCCTCGCGCGTGGTCTCGCCGCGGTCGCAGGCTTTCGCCACCGCGTACACATAGGCGCGCGAGGCGTTCATCGTGGTGTACATGTCGGCGAGCTTGCCCTGCACCAGTTGGAACGTGCCGATCGGCTCGCCGAATTGTTTGCGCTCGTGGACGTAAGGCAGCACCACGTCCATGCAGGCCTGCATGATGCCGATCGGACCGGCCGCCAGCACTGCGCGCTCATAGTCGAGCCCGCTCATCAACACGTTGACCCCGCGGCCAACCTCGGAGAGCACGTTCTCCTCGGGCACCTCGCAATCCTCGAACACCAATTCGCAGGTGTCGGAGCCGCGCATGCCGAGCTTGTCGAGCTTCTGCGCGGTGGAAAAACCCTTCATGCCCTTTTCGATGATGAAAGCGGTGATGCCGCGCGGGCCGGCGTTCGGATCGGTCTTGGCATAGACCACCAGCGTCTCGGCCACCGGGCCGTTGGTGATCCACATCTTGTTGCCGTTCAGCACAAAGCGGTCGCCCTTCTTCTCGGCGCGGGTCTTCATCGAGACCACGTCGGAGCCGGCCGACGGCTCCGACATCGCCAGCGCCCCGACATGCTCGCCCGAGATCAGTTTGGGCAGATATTTCCGCTTCTGCTCCTCGCTGCCGTTGCGGCGGATCTGGTTGACGCAGAGGTTGGAATGCGCGCCGTAGGCAAGCCCGACCGAGGCCGAGGCTCGCGAAATCTCCTCGACCGCGATGCAATGCTCGAGATAGCCGAGGCCCGAACCGCCATATTCCTCCTCGACCGTGATGCCGTGCAGGCCGAGCGCACCGATCTTCGGCCAGAGGTCGCGCGGGAATTGATTGCTGCGATCGATCTCGGCGGCACGCGGGGCGATCTCGTTGCTCGAGAAATCATGCACCGTCTCGCGGATCGCATCCGCGGTTTCGCCGAGGTCGAAATTGAAGATTGCCGCCTGGTTCGAGGCCATGATCCCTCCCTGTGAGATTCATTCTGCAATTAAACGATCATACGTTTTTTTATTTCTTTCGCAAGCGGCTCTGCTATAGTTCGTGCGTGAGTTCCGCAGCGCATTGAATCTGCTTGGATTTTGTGCAACAAACATACGGTCGTTTGCTTGTTTCTGCACGTCTCTGGCAAGCCAACACCCATCCCGAGGCCCTCGATGGCACGCACGATCGGCTCACACGGCCCCACGACGCTGGAGGCGATCCGCAAGGCCGGCGTGCGCCTGATCTTCGAGCAAGGCTATGAGGCGATGAGCCTGCGCCAGCTCGCCGCCGAGGTCGGCATCCAGGCCGGCTCGCTCTACAACCATATCTCAACCAAGCAGGAATTGTTGTTCGACCTGGTGCAGGACCATATCAACGATTTGCTGCGGCAGCTTGACCTCGCTTTGGAGGGAAAGACCGATCCGGTCGAGAGGCTGCGCAGCTTCGTCGCCTTCCACGTCACCTACCACATGACCCGCAAGCGCGAGGTCTTCATCGCCAATTCCGAGCTGCGCAGCCTGGAGCCGAAGAACTACGACGTGGTGGTGACGCTGCGCGGCGCCTACGAGCAGCGGCTGGCGCAGATCCTCGCGGACGGGGTGTCCGAAGGCGCCTTCGAGGTGGTCGACATCCAGGTCGCAACCTTTGCCATCATCGCGCTGTTGACCGGGCTGTGCACCTGGTACCGCCCCGGCGGCCGGCTGACCAAGGAGGCGATCGTCGCGGCCCACGAGAAGCTGGTGCTGTCGGGGGTGGCGCCGCAGGCGGTGCTCGGCGAGACAGGCAAGGGCGGCAGCCGTCAACGCAGCGTCCTGGCCGGTGAGCAGCCGTGACGGAGCGTCACCAGCTCGACGACATCGACCTCAAGATCCTGTCCGAGCTGCAGCAGGATGGCCGGATCAGGATCAACGAACTCGCCGCCCGTGTCGGCATCACCGCCCCACCCTGCCTTCGCCGTGTCAGGACCTTGCGCAGCCTTGGCGTGATCCAGGCGATCCGCGCCACAATCGACGAACGGCTGCTCGGCTATGAGGTGACGACCTTCGTCCTGATCCAGCTCGACAGCCAGAATCTGGCCGCGATCGAAGCATTCGAGGCGGCGGTCGCTGCCGTTCCGCGTTTCCTGAAATGCTGGCGGATTTCCGGGGATGCCGACTTCATGCTCAAATGCGTCGCACCCGATGTCGACGATATGCGCCGGCAGCTGCTGCAATTCGCAGGCCTGCCCAATGTGCGTAAAATTAGAAGCTTTCCGGTGCTCGGCGTCTCCAAGGACGCCCCGCTGCCCATTGCCGGCAGCCTCGCCGTTCCAAACCCAGCGGCCTGATTCCTGGCCCCTTAGTGGGTCCAAAGCTTAGTGAGTCCAAGGCTCCCAGCGGCCGAACGCGAAATTGTCGGCATAGGCGATCTGGCGATGCGCCGAATCCTTCGGCTCGAGCACTTGGTAGGCGACGCCCTTCCGCTCGCAATAGGCAATCGCCTCTTCCTTGGTCTCGAAGCGGAGCGTGAGCTGCTGCTTCATGTCGCCGGATGAGGTCCAGCCCATCAGCGGCTCCACCGTCCGCGGCTGCTCCGGTTCGTAATCCAGTTGCCATTCTTTGGTCTTGGCACGTCCCGATTGCATCGCGTTTTTGGCGGGCTTAAAAATGCGTGCGGTCATGGATGGTCGGGCCCCGTGGGAGGTGCAAGATTGAAGCGGTTGGAGGAAACCGCCGGGACAGTATAGAGACACCGTTCGGGACTTGATCGGTGATTCCCTGCCCTCGGAAGCTACCTTCACCGGACCGGTATAGTCATTCTGCTAAGCTGTGACAATCTGGGCTTCGGGATCGTTCTGCCCCACGCGGCGAGGCCGAAGCATCACCTCGAAGAAGCGGGACCCCATGGAAATTCACGCTCACCTGCCCGAAAAAGGACGTGACCTCCGGCTCGACCTGTTCCGCGGGATCGCGAACTGGGCGATCTATCTCGATCACATCCCCGACAATATCGTGAACTGGATCACGACCCGGAATTACGGCTTCAGCGACGCCGCCGACCTCTTCGTCTTCATCTCCGGCTACACGGCGTCGTTTGTCTATGCCCGCATGATGATGGAGCGCGGCTTCATCGTCGGCGCCACGCGGCTGACCAAGCGTGTCTGGCAGCTCTATGTCGCCCACATCATCCTGTTCGTGATCTACATCGCCTCGATCAGCTACCTCGCGCTGCGCTTCGGCGATTCCGAGATGATCAACGAGTTCAACGTCGCCGGCCTCGTCGACAATGCGACCGAGACGCTGCGGCAGGGACTTTTCCTGAAGTTCAAGCCGGTCAATCTCGACGTGCTGCCGCTCTACATCGTGCTGATGGGGCTGTTTCCGCCGGTGCTGTGGATCATGCTGCGGCAGCCGAACTGGACCATGCTGGCGTCGATCGCGCTGTGGCTGGTCGCGCGGCAGATGGGTTGGAATCTGGCGGCCTACCCGGCGGGGACCTGGTACTTCAATCCATACTGCTGGCAGGTGCTGTTCGTATTCGGATCATGGTGCGCGATGGGCGGTGCACGCCAGAACATGCACATCATCAATTCGCCCTACACGCTCTGGTTCTGCATCGCCTATATGATCTTCGCACTGATCATGACGATGGCAGGGCGCTTCCCGGACAGCCTTGGTGCCATGTTCCCGCATTGGCTCTATGCGGAGTTCAACCCGAACGACAAGACCAACCTTGCGCCCTATCGATTCCTGCACTTCGTGGTCATCACCGTGCTGGTGATCCGCTTCGTGCCGAAGGACTGGTCGGCGCTGGAGTGGAAGGTGTTCGATCCGGTCATCGTCTGCGGCCAGCAGTCGCTCGCGGTGTTCTGCGTCGGCGTGTTCCTGTCCTTCGTCGGGCATTTCGAGCTGTCGATGAGCTCGGGCTCGCTGTTCGCCCAGATCTTCGTCAGCGTCTCCGGCATCGCGATCATGACGATCGTGGCCTACTACATCTCCTGGTCGAAACGGCAGGACAAGCCGGTCAAGCCGCCGGCAGCAGCCAAGCCGCCTGCGGCGCCGGCCAAAGCGGCCTGACCGAAGGCCGGCTGACGATCTGCCTCACTTGCCCGGCGGCCGGCCCTTGCCGGCCGGTCGGTCGTTGCGCCACCTGCCCTGCGACGAGATCCCGCCCCAGGAGCTGGTCCAGCTATATTCCGCGGCTGGTGCCTTCGCTATGCTGTCCTGACTTCGCGCTCCCTGCAGAGCAAATGCAGCGCCCTGAGGGTCGAGGCAACGGACGATCCAGCTGCCGTCGGGCAACTCCAGCGGGCCCGCATAGACCCGTCCGCCGCCGGTCTTCACCCGCACTGTGGCGGCGTCGATGTCATCGACATTGAAGTAATAGAGCCAGAACGGGATCGGTTCGAGCGGCCGCTTGTTGAAGATACCGCCGGCAGTCAGCCCGCCAGCCGAGAACAACTGATAGGGCTCGTCGGCAGCCAAATCGGACTGAGCTTGCTGCCAGCCGAAAACCTCGCTGTAGAACCCGAAGGCCTTGCGCCAGTCGGCGGCCAGCAATTCATGCCAGCAGACACCCCAGGGCGCATCGAGGTCAGCGACCATCGACGGAGCGACCTTCAAACCGCCCACCAATCCAAACGTCGCCCGTTGCGGATCGGCGACGATCGAGACGCGGCCGATATTGGTGTTGGTCGGCGGCACATAGACGGCGCCGCCAAGCTTTTGAATCCGGCCAACGGTCGCGTCGATATCGCCGACGCCGACATAGCCGATCCATCTCGGCATCGCTCCCTGCCGCCTGCCTTCTTCCGGCAGCTCCATCAGGCCGGTTCGCGGGCTCCCGCCTGACATGAACAAATTGTAAGAAAGCCCGGGCGTGGAAATGTCCTTCGCTTCCCAGCTCAGCACGCTGCCGTAGAAGGTGCTCGCGCCCGCCACATCCGTGGTCAGCAGTTCGTACCAGGCGAAGCTCGCGCCATCACCCTCCATGCCGATTCCTCGCTTCGTCCTCAGGGTAATCGCAGTGCAGCATGGGCGTTTCGCGCAGCTTGAAATTGTCGACGAAGGGCCCGTCACAGCACCGGCTGCTGATCTCGTTCATCAAGATGAACCGCAGCATGAACAAGAGCATGAACGCTCGATGAACAGCATGAATGCATCACGAAACGTCGTGCGACAGCATAGCGAGTCTTGCATGGTCAGATTGTCGAGCGTACAAATACGCAGGGTGGACTCGAGACTACAGTTTTATCAGGAATGGAGGATGCGACTATGCCACGGGTGAAGCAAGCCCCCAAGCGGAAGCGTGTGACCAAGGCCGCCATGCCCGCGTTGGGTGCGGCCGGATTGACTCTCTCACTGGTGGGAAGTGCGTCCGCATCGGCAGTGCCGGCGGCGGACTTGCCGCAGACTTCGCACTACGTGCCGACCCAAGCCATCACACTCGGCGAGGAAGAAATCGCCGACGTCAGCCTGGCAACGTTCCACCTGTTCGACAAGGAGAACGTCGGAGCTGGCGTTCAGGTCGCGTGGCGCGGCTGCGGCGGTTGCCGCGGTTGCCGTGGCTGCCGCGGTTGTCGTGGTTGCCGCTGCGGCGGTGGTTGCGGCGGCGGCTGCTGCCTGTCGTGGGGCGCCTGCCGCGTCTGCTAAGCCAGACAGCATCGCGTTGACCAACATCAATCGTCATGGCCGGGTTCGACGCAGGTCGGCCCGGCCATTTCATGTTGTCGACCTTCCATGTTGTCGCCGTTTCATGTTGTGATGTGTCATGGCGCGGCGCGCTTCGGGCAACAGCGTGGGGACGCTGAGCTCAACGCCTTGCCTGCTCCGCAACATCGGCGCGCAAGCTGTACAGGAACGAGTCTTTGCCCAAAAAATCCACTCCGCAGGCCAACAAGGACGTTTTGCAGTTCGCACCGAATTTCACGGCCTACGTACTGCCTCCCGATGTCGTCTGCCTCTATTCAGAAGACCGCAAATTCTTTCTTCACGGCGAGCTCTACTGCGCGCTTGCTTCGGCAATCGGCACAAACGGAAGCAGTGTCGCCAAGCTGGTTGGCGACCTCGGGCGAAGATTTCCCCCTGACACCATCAATGAAGCTATCAAGCGGCTGCTCGATCGCCGCTATTTGATCTCGAAGCCGCCAGCTCCCAACGACGTTGTCGCCGGGTTTTGGGAAAGTCTCGGCCTGCCCGCCGCGGTCGCCGAGCAAAACCTTCAGAACTGCCGCGTGAAGCTTGAAACGATCGACGTCAAAGGCGCGGCTGAATTGACCAAGGCGCTCGGGGATATCGGCGTCCGCATCGTCAAGACATCGCCCAACCTCACGGTCACGCTGGTCAACGATTATCTCGACCAGCGGCTGGCCGAGCGCAACCTTGCTCGGGTCTCCGATAAGTCTCCCTGGCTGCTGGTTCAACCCTCCGGCGTGTTCCCCCTGGTCGGCCCGGTCTTCAATCCGGGTGAGAGCGCCTGCTGGACCTGTCTGTTCGATCGGATGATCCGCAACCGCGAGGTCAAGGGATTCCTCAATCGCGGCGGCGCGCGTCCGGTCGCGGTGTCGCCGCTTACGCAGCACACCGTCGGGCAAAGCGCGATTCAGTTTGCGGCGGTCGAGATAGCCAAGGCGATCGCAAGCGGCTTCCGCACCGATCTGCGCAATCACATCGTGAGCCTCGACCTGCTGGGCTCGACCATCGCCAGGCACTACGTGGCGCATCGCCCGCAATGTCCGACCTGCGGCAGCAAGAAACTGCAAAACCCGCGGCGGGCACCACAGCCGATCGAATTGGGACCGGGCGCCAAGCTCGTCATGACCAGCGGCGGCTATCGCGCCGTGTCGTCGCGCGCCACGGTGGCGAAGTTCAAGAAGCACGTCAGCCCGCTCACCGGCGTGGTAACGCGGCTGGAGCGGATCGAAGTCGATCTGCCGATGAACACCAATTTCTACGCCCAGCACAATTTCTCCGCGCCGGCGCAGAGCGTCGACCAGCTCCGCTCAGGGCTAAGCGGCGGCAGCTTCGGCAAGGGCAGCACCGCCGAGCAAGGCGAAGCCAGCGCATTGATGGAAGCGATCGAGCGCTATTCGGGAATCTTTCAAGGCGACGAAATCCGGGCTCGAAAACGTTTCACCGATTTTCCGGCAGGTGATGCGATCCGCCCGAACGACATCCTGCTGTTCAGCGAAGAGCAGTTCCGCACCCGCAGCGTGCACAATCACGACGATTCGCATCCCACCCAACCGGCGCCGGAACCGTTCGATCCGTCGGAACGGATCGAATGGACCCCGGTCTGGTCGCTGCGCGACAAACGCTTCCGCCAGATCCCAACCAGCTTGCTGTATTTTTTCTACGAGGGCCCGGCAGGCTTCGCCGCCGATTCCAACGGCTGCGCGGCCGGCAACACCCGCGAGGAGGCGATCACACAAGGCTTCCTTGAACTGATGGAGCGCGATGCCTACGCGATCTGGTGGTACAACCGATCGCGGCGGGCGGAAGTCGATCTCAACCAGTTCGATGATTCCTATGTTCGTGATCTCAAGTCCCAGCTCGAGGAATCCGGCCGCAAGCTGTGGGTGCTCGACATCACCAGCGATCTCGCCATCCCGACCTATGTCGCGATCGTGCACTGGATGCAGAACGGACAGGAGAATATCGAGTTCGGCTCCGGCTCGCACTTCGACCCACGCATCGCCCTGCTGCGGTCGTTGACGGAGTTGAACCAGTTCCTGTCGATCGGACTGATGGGCGGCGGCACGGGCGAAAAGCCGAGCCTCGATGGCATCAATCCGCTGCGGTTGGAAGACTATCCGTTCCTGATTCCGGATCCCAATCCGATCATTCCGCCCGCCCCCGCGGCCAAGGTGCCGCTCGACAATGCGCGCGCGCAGGCCGATGCCTGTGTCGAGATCGCGGCGCGCGCCGGGATGGACTTTCTGGTGCTGGATCAGACCCGGCCGGACGTCGAGGTTCCGGTGGTCCGGGTCATCGTTCCCGGCATGCGGCATTTCTATCGCCGCTTCGGGCCGGGGCGGCTCTATGATGTCCCCGTCAAGCTTGGATTGCGCGATCGGCCGTCGCTGGAAAGCGAACTGACGCCGTTCCTCCCGCATAGTTGAGGTGATTCCGGCGTGCGCGCGCCCACGAAAAAGAAATCGCAAAGCGCCGCGCCGCCGGCTCTGTTCGCTCGGCTCAATGCGCAAGTCACCCTCGATGCGCAGGCTGACGGAAGCATAGCCGCGCATTTCGACGGCTATGCGGAGCCGCTGGGGATTTTCGGCGCCGCGGCAGCGGAGCGCGCCCAGGACTTGCGGTCGGGCTTGGCTCTCCCTTCGACTGAAGGTGATGCGGTCGAGCGAGATGTCGAGCGCCTGATCCGGCAATTGGCGCGCCGCGGTCTCGTGGAATACCACCTGCGGCGCGCGGACACCGATGATGATTTGGTGGTGATCGAACCGCAGATCCCGGATTACTGGCCACGAACGCCAAAACTTGGCGACGCGACGACGATCGCGCTGTCACGCTTCGCCTATCTGCGGCGGCGCGGCACCGACATGATCCTGGAATCACCGCGGGCCGGCGCCGTGTTCAGGATCTGCGATCCCCGAATTGCGCCCCTGCTCACGATCCTCGCCACGCCGCAGACGGTCAGCCGCATCAGGCGTCGCGACGACTACCCGGGACCGGCATTGCTCGCGCTGCTGCTGGATTGCCAGATCCTGATCGAGGTCGACACCGCAAAACCCGATGCGCTCCGGCAGGCGGAGGGCGATGACGGCCTTGTGCTGTGGGATTTTCACGACCTGCTGTTCCATACCCGCAGCACGGAAGGCCGGCAGGCCAATCCGCTGGGCGGCCTCTATCCGCACACCGGCCTGATCGCGCCACTGCCGGCGGTGCGGCCCACCTGGCCCGGCAAGACCATCAAGCTGCAGGAGTCCAGCAGGACCGCCTCACCGTTTGAAAAACTGCTGCACGAACGGCATTCCACGCGCGATTTCGATGACCAGAAACCAATCACGCTGGCTGAGCTTTCGACGCTGCTCGACAGCGTCGCGCGCATCAGGTCGAAATGGAGCAGCCAGCTTGAATTCGCCGACGACGGCCCTGACATCGAATACACCGGCCGGCCCTATCCTGGGGCGGGCAGCGCCTATGAGCTCGAGCTCTATCTGGCGGTTGCGAATTGCGACGGCCTGGCGCGGGGGTTCTATCACTATGACGCCGATGCGCACGCGCTCGCAGCCATCGACGTCCACCCGCAACACTTCGAATCCATGTTGCAAAGCGCCGTCTTTGCCATGGACGCGACATCGCCGCCGCAGATCCTGATCACGATCGCAGCGCGATTTGGCCGGATTTCCTGGAAGTACAGCGCGATCGCTTATGCGCTGATCCTGAAGGATGTCGGCGTGCTGACCCAGACGCTGTACATGATGGCAACCGATCTGGGCCTCGGCGGCTGTGCGATCGGCACCACCAATATCGATCTGTTTGCGAAGATGACCGGGCTCGACTTTCACGTCGAGGGGCCGGTCGGCCAGTTTGCGCTGGGGCGCGGCGCGGAGATACAAGCTTCCCGATAGCTCCTCGCCCCGTCATCGGACAAGAGAGAGCCCCGGACAACGCCGGGGCTCAAGTCCACGGGAGAGAACTGCGAAACCATCAGGTCATACCATGACGAGCTACCGTGCTCAGTCATCGAACCGCTCGCGACCACGACGTGTATTAGGGCACATTTACCTGCGTCAGGCTGTAGCCTCGCGGCAACAATCAGCGGGATTGATCGGATCGCCCGTGTTCCCCCCAGGGCTATCGCATATGGCATTCGCGGCTTCTGCAACTGAGCGCACTGCCAAAATATCGAAAACAACCTCATGCAAAGTAGCCGGCCGCTGCCGGCGCTCGACACGACTACTTGACATGTCGGGCAACTCAGCGGTATTGTTCCATTATTCCGAAATCACGCAAGCACCCTCGCCCAGGACTATCGCCTATGGCGTTTGCGGACTTTTGCAAGGGAACAGTTAGCCGTCAACGATCGCGACCGCCCTCGTCCATCCCGCCGACGCGCGCTCGATCTTCACCGGGAAGCACGAGACCATGAAGCCGGTCGATGGCAGCTGCTCCAGATTGTGCAGCTTCTCGATGTGACAATAGCCGATATGGCGGCCGGCCTTGTGACCTTCCCAGATCAGGCTCGCGTCCTTTGTCTCGGCATATTTCTTCGCGGTGTAGACGAACGGTGCGTCCCAGCTCCAGCCGTCGATGCCGGTCAGCCGCACGCCGCGCTCGAGCAGATACATCGTGGCTTCATAGCCCATGCCGCAGCCCGAGGTGACGTAATCGGGCCGACCATATTTGGCGCCGGCGCTGGTGTTGACGACGACGATATCGAGCGGCGACAGCGTATGGCCGATGCGCTTCAGCTCGGCTTCGACGTCATCAGCTGTCGCCACGTAGCCATCAGGCAGATGCCGGAAGTCGAGCTTCACGCCCGGTTGAAAGCACCAGTCCAGCGGCACTTCATCGATGGTCCAGGACCGCTCGCCGCGGTTCATCGTCGGATGGAAGTGCCAGGGCGCATCGAGATGCGTGCCGTTGTGGGTGGAGAGCGACACCATCTCCATCGCCCAACCCTGGCCGTCGGGCAGTTCCTCGGCCTTCAGCCCCTCGAAGAACTGCAGCATGCGCGGCAGTCCCTGCTGGTGATCGCTGTAATGGATAGTCGGGTGGAGACCGGGCGGATCGGCCGGCACGTCATTCTGCAGGGGAACCGAGATATCGATCAGTTTGCGCGCCATGGTGTCTCCTCGCTGATTTTTGTTTTGGGGCGGCGCTACCCTGCCAGCCCGCCTGCTCGATCGGCAAGCCACATCCATTTGTGCATTGAGGAGAGCCCCCCGCTCTGCGGCAAGCGGCTGAAAATACTTGCTTTCCCTTGAACCTTTTCAGCTCAAGGCGCGACCAACACAGACTGGGGATTTAAGGGCCCAGTAATTCGCGCAGCGCCGCCTGGATGATCATATTCCGTTCAGGCGGCGCTGTTGCATTTTAAGATGCAATCTCTAGTTTATCACAATGCCGGCAGCGCTGGCCCTTAAATCCCGATTGCTGCCGACTGAAAACCCCGCGCCGCCCGCGGGGTTTTCCTTATGGGCATGCCGCCGCCGCGCACGCGGCCGGTCTTTAGCGTCCGCGGCAGGTTCCAGAGGATGGCAAAGGGAAAGGGTTGGTCGGGGCAGCTGGATTCGAACCAACGACCTGCAGTACCCAAAACTGCCGCGCTACCAGGCTGCGCTATACCCCGAGGTTTCCGAGAAGCCATGTCGATACACGCATAAACCGGCGTCAGCAAGGCACCGGTTCAGGCGTTTTCATAGCGTTTTCAGCCGAAAAGCCAGAGCCGTTTCCGTTCCGATGGAATCGGAACGGGGCCCTGGATTGTTGTTTTGACGCGTTTTCTTAACGCGAACCGGTATCCACTTCGCTCGAAAACGCTCTAATGCCCGCTGAACAGCGGATGCCCGACCCGATCGCCGGGCTGGATGCCGTATTTCTGCGCGGTCCCCGCCACCACCTCCAGGACGCCCTTGGCCAGCCCGCGCGACGGGATGATCTTGGTCGAGAGCGGCTCGGTGCTTTCGGCGATCCGCAGGATGCGGCCGTCAGCGCGGATGAAGATCATGTCGAGCGAGACATAGGTGTTCTTCATCCACATCGACACCTCCTGCTCCGGCGAGAAGTCGAACAGCATGCCTTTGCCGTCCGCCAGCTCCTTCCGGTACATCAGGCCGGTTTCCTTCTCCTGCTCCGTGGTCGCGATCTCCACCGAGAACACGTGAACGCCTGACTTGGTGACGATCTCGAGCGGCTGGAAGGACGCGGCCTGCGCAGCCGGGCCTGCCAGTGCGCCGAACATGATGACGAGCGAGGCCATCAGCGACGGGCGAAGCCGCCCAACAAGCGAAGAGAAATTCATGCAGAGATACTCACGCCGGAGAAATTTCCGGCGGACCCTAACCCGACGATTGCGGCAAATGCCAGAGCCTTGGGAGCCGCCAAGCGGCTCACGTTTCCGTCAGGGCGGCCAATTGATTTAGTGCGACGACAGCGCCGACGGACCGCTCTCGGGGTGGATTTCGGCGGCCATCATGCCCTTGGAGCCGGGCCCGAAGCGCACCAGCACATATTGGCCAGGGCGCAGCTCGGTCATGCCGAAGCGGCGCAGCGTTTCCATATGGACGAAGACGTCAGGCGTCCCCTCGCCGCAGGTCAGGAAGCCGAAGCCGCGCAGCCGGTTGAACCATTTGACCTGCGCACGCTCGAGTCCGCTGGTCGCGGTAACAGTGACATGGGTCCGCGGCGGCAGCATCTGCGCCGGATGGATCGCCGTCGACTCGTCCATGGAGACGATGCGGAAGGCCTGGTAGCCCTTCGCGCGCTGCACGCATTCGACGACGAGGCGCGCACCCTCATAGGCGGTCTGATAACCGTCGCGCCGCAGCACGGTCACGTGCAGCAACACGTCCGGCCAGCCATTGTCAGGGACGATGAAGCCGTAGCCCTTCGAGGCGTCGAACCATTTGATGATGCCGGAGATTTCAACGAGATTGGCCGCGGCATCGCCGAGGCCGGAGAACGGATCCATCGCCGCATCACGCGGCGCGCCGCTCGTATATTCGCCAGGTCCAAGTCTGCCCTGTCCTGACGCGCCCGCCGGCGGTCCGCCAAGCTTCTTGGACTCAAATCCGTCCGACCCCATGACCCCGGACCCCACACATCAATTGTAATTTGCCGTCGTTGCGGCGAAGCCTGAACACGGCGCTCACCATGACCAACTCACGATAACGCCGCGCGAATCTCTCGACTCAAAAGATAACACTCCCGCCTGCGGCGCATAGCTAAAAAACGAATCTGCCGGGAACTATGAACAGGCTTGCGCGTCAGCGAATCAAATAGGCATCAATTGCCTACGAACGGACCGAGCGTCTCGCCGATGTCGTGGCGGATCACCAGGTCGGCAATGTCGTCCTGGTCGGTCGGCTCGTTGTTGATGATCACGAGCCGCGCGCCGCAGTTCTTCGCCATCATCGGAAAGCCCGCGGCCGGCCACACCACCAGCGACGATCCGATCGCCAGAAACAGATCGCAATGCTGGGTGAGTTCCGTCGCACGGCGCATTGCATCTTCGGGCATCGACTGGCCGAACGAGATCGTCGCGGTCTTGACCGGATCGCCGCAGCCCGCGCAGTCAGGCGCGCTGCCGCTTGCGTCGAAGCGCTGCTTCACCCACGACAGCTCGTACGCCTTGGCGCAGCCGATGCAGCGGGCATAGGTCGTGTTGCCATGGAGTTCGATCACGTCATCGGCCTTGAAGCCCGAGGCTTGATGCAGATTGTCGATGTTCTGGGTGATGATGCCGGGTACCTTGCCGGCGCGATAGAGCGAAGCCAGCGCGCGATGCCCGCGACCGGGCTGAGCCGCCGCAAAGGTCGGTTCCATCGCGAAGCGGCGACGCCACGACTCGTCGCGCGCCTCCTGACTGGCGATAAACTCGTCGAACGGGATCGGCCGGTTGCGGGTCCAGAGGCCGCCGGGCGAACGGAAGTCGGGAATGCCGCACTCGGTGGAGATGCCGGCGCCGGTAAAGGGAACAATGGAGGACGCCTCGGCGATCATCTTGCCGAGTTGCTCGACGCCGCTGCCGATATCTTTTGCAACTACGTCTTTTGCGATCACGTGTTTTGCAATCACTGGACATTGTCCGGTTGGCCGCGCCAACCATAGCACGGCTCAACCGACTGCGGGATCGATGCGCTGCGCGGCGGTCAGGCCGCTTTGGCGACCTGCTCCTTTGGCGTATCAGCCTCGTCGCTCTTCCTAACCTTGGCAATCGGCGCCGCCGTCGGCAGCTTCTTCACCGGCCTTGCATATTGCGAGAGCTTGAGAAGCTCGGCTTCTAGCTCCGCCTGGCGTGCCGCAACTTTCTCATAAAGCTTTTCGGTCGCCTGATCGCGCAGGCTTGCGAGTTCTTCGATGCTCAGTGCGTCCAGATCGATCTTTGCCATGGCGGTCTCCGGTTTTCTTTTGGCTAGCGGGAAGCTGCGCGAGCGACAAGACGGCGTGCGCCTTATCCACCGCCTTCGCTTCATCACAATCCTGCAACGTCCATTCCGCATTCGCGCCCAAATCGCCCGCGTCTATTCGCATGGGGATAGGGCCACAAGCAGGATGGGCAATGACCGAGAAGGAAGACAGCCTCGCGCGGGAACGCGAGGAGATCGCCGCGCGTATCGCCAGCTTCAAGGCAACGCAGGACAGATTTCAACGCGAGCGCCAGGACTATTACGCCAGCACCCTCGGCGGGGCCTGGAGCGGATTTCAGCGCAAGACAGCTTAAGTTCGCGCGACCCGAAGCATGATCTGGAAATTCAAGCGCGACGATGATCCATCCCGCTGCAGGCACGCTTTAGCGCGCAATTGAAAACCCTGGAGCGATTATGGGACGCGAGATGCCGTGCGGTTCCATAGCCATGCGATTGCGCAGGGCTACCATCAGTTTGCGCCGGAACAGAAAGACAACCTGCGGGTTTAAGCTCGCGGGAAAGCGAGGTTGGCGTCATGCCAGCATGGATGGAACTTGTGCTCAATGTGATGGCCTTTGCCGGCTTCATCGGCATCGCGACGTATCACAAGCATCCGAATGGGAAGCTGCCGGACTGAGCCGGTCGGCAGCACCTCCATTAGTTCGCCTTGTGCGGGTCGCCCGCGGTACGCACCAACCTATCCGCCTTCACCAGCACGTGGTCATTTTCCGGCTGCGGCCGGAGCCAAAAGCTGATCGCGACAAAGCCAGCACAGAACAGCAGCCCCACCACCATCACGCGTCGGTGGGTCGGTCTGTCAGCATTGTGAAACGAAGGCATCATGGCTGTCACCGCAGCCATCCGTAACGCAATCACAGGTCGGTGCAACGCGATCCTGCGCTTAACCTAACTGAATAGGGTTATCGCCGATGCGGAAACGTTCAGCGTGCGCCGCCGCCAAAGTCTTCCACCGACTTATCCAAAGCTTGTCCGCAGCAAATCCACAGGGGCGCCAGCCGGATTTACCAAGTGGCTTCGTGATCTTGCTGCGCACAAATCCACAGGCCACCTGTGTTCGGCACGATCCGGTGGATCAGCCCTCGGCCAGCCGTTTCAGGGTGGCCCGGAAGCTCAGGCTGCGGGTTCCCACCAGCGCGGTGCCGAACGCGTCCGCGCCGTCCTCCCAGAACGTCCCCGAAAAGCCGCTGTTGACCTCCTGCCCGCCGGACAGCGGCCGGACGAATGGATCCGGAAACGGGGTGTGCTGGTTGGTGCGGAGATGGCCCTTCCAGGTCCCGTCCCCGACCGTGTAGGCGCCGACCGACCAGAAATGCGGACCGCCGCCGACCAGGAGGCCATCGCGCAGGATCAGAATGCCGCTGTCCCGGCCCCTCACACCGTCAGTCATGTGCATGTGAAGTGAGTAAAGTCCGTTCTTCATCACCCTCGTCGCCCGCCTCCGGTTGCAGCATTATGGCGCGAACCGGGCCGGTTCGCGAGCGGGGCTCGTTGCAGCGTTTTTGCGCAACTCGCGTGGCACCCGGTCCGGAGCCGTCCCGACGGCCATTCCACCCGAATCCGTTTACAAAACATTAAGAGCGCGCTGACACGCCGATGCCCAGCCAGATCGACCAGGACCCGTGACCGGACCGGCATTGCAGAAGCGCCTGCGACACCCTGCCACGACACGTCGTTTGCTGCTATTGAGTGCCGCGAACCGCTCGACCGAACCGTCCCCAGAAAACTCCAGGGAGCCAACAACTATGCGTTATCTCCACACCATGCTGCGCGTCCGCAACCTCGACAGCGCGATCAAGTTCTATCAGGACGCGCTCGGGCTGCAGGAAGTGCGCCGCATCGACAACGACAAGGCCCGCTTCACGCTGGTGTTTCTCTGCGCGCCCGAAGATCTCCATTTGCTCAAATCGGTGCCGCAGACCCGCGGCGCGCCGCTGGTCGAACTCACCTACAATTGGGACGAGGAGAAGTACGGCGAGGACCGCTATTTCGGCCACCTCGCCTACGAGGTCGACGACATCTACGCGACCTGCGACAGACTGATGAAGATGGGCGTCACCATCAACCGCCCGCCGCGCGACGGCAACATGGCGTTCGTCCGCTCGCCCGACCTGCACTCGATCGAGCTCTTGCAGAAGGGCGATCCGAAGCCGCCGGCGGAGCCGTGGACCTCGATGCCGAACACCGGCCACTGGTAAGCACTAGACCGATTCCTCCGCCCTGTTCGAGCCTGGATTGACGCCTCCGTATCCGCGGGATACCTGGTTCGGATCCAGATTAGGAACATGAAGCGGCCCACGACGTTGCTCTTCCATCACGGAGGAGACGACAATGGGAAGAGGACTTTTGCTTTGGCTGTTGGGTGTGCCGATCCCGGTGATCATCCTGTTGTGGCTGTTCTTCGGCCGCTGAATTCAGTTTGCCGCGCAGCGCGCCGGCAACGGACTTAAGTGCTGCAACCGACTGAGGTGCAAGAGGCCCTGCCGTGACGCGGCGGGGCCTCTTTTTTGTACTCCGGACAATTCATCCCGCGCTTTTCCCAAAGCACTCCGCTAAGACCATCGGCAAACAGCAACAGCGGGAGAGAACGCGTGACTGATCGCAACCAGCAACTGACGATCTGGGGCCGGGCCAATTCGGTCAATGTGCAGAAAGTGCTCTGGTGCCTGGCTGAACTCGACCTGCCCCACCAGCGCGTCGACGCCGGCATGCAGTTCGGCAAGAACGATCAGCCCGACTATCTCGCGATGAATCCGAATGGCCGCGTGCCGACGCTGGTCGACGGCGACTACGTGCTGTGGGAATCCAACTCGGTGATGCGCTATCTCTGCATGGCCTATGGCGAGCGCTCGCCGATCTATCCGCAATCGCCGAAGGCGCGCGCCGCGGTCGACCGCTGGCTCGACTGGACGCTGTCGATGTTGCAGCCGGTCGACCGCCCGGTGTTCTGGGCCTTGGTGCGCACGCCACCGGAGAAGCGCGACATGGTGCAGATCCAGAAGGACGTCGATGCCGCGGCCGTCGTGTGGCGCGTTATCGAGTCTCAACTCGCAACCCGCCGCTTCATCGAGGACGATCAATTCACCATCGCCGACATTGCAATCGGCGCCTATGCGCGGCGCTGGCTCGGCGTCGAAGGCGTCAGCAAGCCGAAGCTGCCCAATCTGGAGCGCTGGTTCAACGAGATCGCACAGCGGCCCGGATTCGTCCGCTTCATTGCACCGCCGATGTCGTGACTTGCAGAGGAGGCGCGTCAGCGCCCGGCGGACGTTCCGACGCCCACGCTGGTGCTACCGCCAAGCTTCACGCAGGTGTCGGTGCCTTCGACCTTGACGAAGCCCGGCCCGAGCGACGCGCAGGAATTGCTTCGCGCCGCGGCCTTCGACGGCAGCGTCTTGCCGGCATCGGTCGGTGTCTGAAGATTCCAGCGGTTGCCTTGCTGGGCCAACGCAACAGCCGGCAGCAAGGCGACAATGATGGCGAAGGATGTTGTCCGCATCAGGCCTTTTATCGCGCGTGGCCCCAAGAGGCTAGCTCAAGACGCTAGCTCACGACGCGGTTACCTCACGACGCGGCTAGAGCCGTTTCCGTTCCGATGGAATCGGAACGGGGCTCTAGATTCTTGTTTTGACGCGTTTTCTTTGCGCGAACCGGTACCCACTTCGCTGGAAAACGCTCTACCTCACGAATTTGACGCCGCAGGTCTTGCCGCGACGCCAGACCACTTCGCAGGCCCGGCCGCTGCGGGTGTCGCGCGAGAAGGCAAGCCGCAGCTTGGCCGGCAGCGTGTTGTTGTCCGCGACCGTGATCTTGGCGCCTGACGGCGAGATATCCTCGACCATGCAGGGGCGCGCGGCAAATCCGCCGTCCAGCGTGATCCAGCCGGATTGGCGCAGCGATTTGCGCGCTTCGCGCTTCTTGGTCCCTAAAGCCATCACATCATCCCCAAGGCTCAGCCCTACCGCCGGTGGCTTTACAAAGGGTTGCGAAATCATCCGGCATTAGAGCGATTCTGGGATTGTGGCGACGGCTGCGCCAAGCCGGGAAAAGGCCCTCCTGAGCGCTTGCCCGCCCGGCCATTCGCCACTATACGTTCGCCCGTCGCGGTCGGTGAACGGCTGTGGCCGGTCCGGCGCATCTCACGGGTAACGTATTGATTTGCCGGGAGTTTTGCTCCCTTCGTCTATCGGTTAGGACGCCACCCTTTCACGGTGGAGAGAGCGGTTCGATTCCGCTAGGGAGCGCCACAGCGCGAAGCTCCCCAAAATTATCCCGATTGTTCAATGCCTTGCGACAGCAACTTAATCCCAGCGGATTGCTGTTGGCTGCGCTAACTGTTCCAATTGTTAAGGTGCTGTCCTGTTTGGAACACCGTAAAAATCCACTATGTGTGGTCTCGATTCGCGCACTGCCGACCTGCGGCACCGAGCCCAGGCCGGTGCCGGGCCCTCACCTGGTCTGCGACTTTCCTCACAACGACGCAGACGACCGACGACATTGAATGTCATAGTTGCAGCCATCCATGAAAAGGCCATGCCGGCGATCCTGACCACCGATGAAAAGTGCAACGAAGATCGTGTCGCGGCGTAGCAACCCAAACAGCCGGTCTCGCGAATTCGAAGACGCGGTCCCCTTGCCGGGCCGGACGCCGCTCGATTCGAGGCGATCCCAGGTCGAGGCGCTGACGCGCGCCGCCCTCCTGTTCGCGTTCTTCGGATTGCTGTTTTTTTCCTTCACCAAGGTCTCGTGGATCCAGCCGTTGTTCCACGTCGGATTTAACGACCGGTGGTTGGCGCTCTCTGCGGTGCCGGTCTGCCTGACCATCGCAATCGGAGCCGCGTTCGTTTTTGCGCGCTTCAGCTTCGGCTATCTGGTCGGATTCTATCTCTTCGTGATGATGGCAGGCTACTTCTGGCTCAATGCCTTCAGCCTGCTCAGCTACGATCACCATCAGGCCCTCGTCGCATCAGCGATCTCGATCGTGTTGTTTCTGCTGCCTGCCTTGATGGTCCGCGGGGATATCATTCGCCCACAGCTCCCGGCCGCGGTTCTGAACCGGGCCCCCGAAATCATTCTCGCGATTTCGACCTTCGTGTTGATTTGGTGCGCGCTTGACGACTTCCATATCGTCGGCTTCGACGAAATGGAGAAATACAGGGCTGCGATCGCGCGCCCGCGCCTCGCTGAATATGCGATCGGCAATGTCAACGGCGCCTTGATCCCTTTCGCTCTGGCGTGCGCCTTCATGCGCGACCGGAAATGGATGGTGGCGGCGCTTTGCATCGTATCGCTGGCATATTATCCGGTGACGTTCACCAAAACGGCGATCCTCATCGCGCCGTTCGTGGTCTTAGTGGCGGCGATGTCTGTGCGCTTTGAGGCGCGGATCGTTGTCATCCTGTCGCTCATGATACCGCTGCTGATCGGACTGGTAGCGATCGCCGGCAGCGGGAAGCAAGACATGAACGTCTTCCGCCAGATCGTGTTTGGGATCCTGGATTTCCGGCTGCTGGCGGTTCCTGCGATTTCGCTGGAGCACTATTTCGATTTCTTCCAGCATCACCCGCACACCTATTTCTGCCAGGTGTCCTTCCTCAGACCATTGATGAGTTGCCCCTATTCCGACCAGCTCGGCGTTCTGATGGCCAACGAGTACCATATCGGCAGCATGAACGCGTCGCTGTTCGCAACCGAGGGCGTTGCGTCGGTCGGGCCGCTGTGGATGCCGCTGGCGGCGTTGGTCTGCGGGCTCATCATCGGGGTCGGCAACAAGGCCGCGGCAGGATTGCCAACGCGCTTTGTGCTGATTTCCGGCGCGATCGTCCCGCACACGCTGTTGAACGTGCCGCTGTCGACCACGCTGCTGTCGAACGGGCTGGCGCTGTTGATGCTGCTCTGGTGGATCACACCGCGCGATCAGGCGACCGGTGAAAATGTAATGGTTTCGATGGGCCCGCCTGGGTGAGAGGCGAACTCACGCGGCGGCCGGACCAGCAACCCGCTTACCGGTTGGTGACGCTGGCCACATCCTGGCGGTCGCTTGGCTGCGTCGCGGGCTTGATGCAGGTGCTGCAGATCACGAGTTTCCGCGCCAATTGTTCGTCGTCATCAGCGGCCAACGGCTGCCGGCTGTCGGTCGATTGCGCTACAGCCGGCGAGGCGTTCCGCGCATGCCGTTGCGGCGGCGCGAGGTTGGGATCCCGTCCGGCGCCGTCCCAGGCGATCGGTCCCGGTCCTGATGGTGCCGAGGTGGTCGTCATGCCGTATTGCGCATATTGCGCACAGGCACCAAGCGAGATCGGCAGAAGCAGGACCGCAGCCCTGCTCACCCAGTTCCGGAACGAGGACATGTTCACACTCTCACGCTATTCGTACTGTGACCTAAAAGCAGAACCGCTAAGAAATCGTTTGCCCTGTTGACCGACCATCGTATCCAACGAAGACGGTATTGAGGCACAAACGGCAAAACAGGAACCCGATCATGTCTGACATCAACGGTCGCTTCGATGGCAGGCGTGTGCTCGCCGACCTCAACGCACTCCGGGCCATCGGCGCCTACAAGACCGGTGTCCACAAGCCGACATTTTCGGAACCGCATATCCGCTCGCTCGACTGGCTTGCGCAGCGGCTCCCCGAGGCAGGTCTGATCGCGACGATCGACGGGATCGGCAACGTTCTCGGCAGTAGCGCAAAGGCGGGACCGAAGCTGCTCGCCGGCTCGCATCTCGAAAGCCAGAACCATGCGGGCTGGCTCGATGGCCCACTTGGGGTCATCTATGCGCTCGAAGCGGCACGCGTGCTCAACCCCGACAGCAGCGTGAACGGCGCGGTCGAGGTGGCGGCCTGGTGCGACGAGGAAGGACATTTCGGCCATTTCCTCGGCAGCCGCTCCTATGTCGGTGCCGTCACCGAAGCCGATATCGATGCCGCGCGCGACCGCAGCAGCGATCGCACGATGCGGCAGTCGTTGCAGGACGCAGGACTCGCCGGCCGCCCACGCCTGCAAGTCGAACCGGGTCGCCACATCGGCTATCTCGAGGCCCATATCGAGCAGGGCGAGGCGCTTGAGAGCAGTGGCCTCAAGATCGGCGTCGTCACCTCGATCGTCGGGATCTGGCAGTACCGGATCGCGTTCACCGGCGAGCAAAACCATGCCGGCACCACGCGGATGGCGATCCGCAAGGACGCGGGCTTGGCGCTCGCAAGATTCTGCGTCGCGATCGACGACAGCTTCCCTGCTTTGTGCGGACCGCGCACGGTGTGGACGACGGGCCGCATCACCCTGGATCCCGGCGCGACGAGCATCATTCCGGGCGGCGCCGAGATGCTGTTCCAGATCCGCGACGATGATCCTGATGTGATCGCGCGGCTTGAGGCGCATCTGCGCGGCTTGGCGGCCGAGGTCACCGCACAAGGCCGTTGCAGCGTCGAGGTTGAGCGTATCAGAACCGGTGTGCCTGCGATCATGAACACCGCGTTCCAGGATGCGATCGAGGCAGCCAGCGCCGGCTTTGCCGGCGGCAAATCGGTGCGAATGCCGAGCGGTGCCGGCCACGACGCCCAGACCCTCGCCACCATCATGCCATCAGCCATGCTGTTCGTGCCGTCGATCGGCGGCATCAGCCATCACTGGACCGAAAACACCGACGATGCCGACATCGTCATGGGGGCCGAAGTCTTTGTCGAAGCCTGCCGGCGCCTGCTGGCGCAACCGGCCCAAGGGGCCATCGCACCGCGCTGATCGCGCTTTAGGCGCGCCGTCCAAACGGAACCACCGCCCAGACCCGCTCGTGCACATAGTACCAGGCGATCTTGGTCACGATTTCGAGCCCGGCGATCGAGCCTGCGATCGCGACCTTGCCGGTCATGAACCAGCTGATCGCAAAGGTGTCGAGAGTTCCCAGCGTCCGCCAGCTGACGGCCTTGAGGATCGACCGCGCATGAGTCTCCGCTCCACGTAACAGCACCCGGCAACGCCTCCCGTCTGAACAACAATGCACGTCTACCACGCCGTTCATCGCGCCGCTTGATCCTCGCGCGTCTGAAGCCAACCGTCAGCTACAGCAGAATGTGAGTTCCGAATACGGGCCCACGGCGGCGGACCGACTTGCAAAGCGCTGGATTTATGGCCATTTTCGTCCAAAGCGAGGTCAGATTTCGTTCATGTGGTTGCTTGAGTCACTTCCGACTGTGATTGGCGTCGCCGCCATCGCGCCTGCGTTGCTGGTGCTTTGGCTGGTGATCGCCGCCGACGAGCGCCCTGGGCCGCCCACCCAGGTGTGGCTGGCCTTCGTGCTCGGCGCGGCCAGCATTTCGCTGCTGGGCCTGGCGCGGGTGCCGTTCAACGCGCTACTCGCGATTCCCGGCAATCCCTGGATGACGCAGGCGGTCCGCTCGCTGTTCGGCGTCGCGGCGCCGGAAGAAATCGTCAAGGTCCTCGTCATCGTCGCCATCTCGGCGCGGCGCCGCGCCTTCGCCGACCCGATGGATACGGTGGTCTATGGCGCCGCGGCCGGACTTGGCTTTGCCGCCTATGAAAACCTCGCCTATCTGGTCCAGCACAAGGACATGTGGCGCGCGCTCGCGGCCCTGCGCAGTGTGCTGACCGTCCCCTTCCATGGTTCGCTCGGCGTCATCGCCGGCGCTTACCTTGCGATCGCCCGCTCGGGCGGCGCACTCGGCGCGCACCGGCGCAACCGCGACTGGCAGCGCATCTCAAGCTGGGCGCTGGTGCTGTTCGCGCCGATCGCGCTGCATGCGGCGTTCGACTTTCCGTTGCTCTCCCTGCAGCGCAATCCAGACCTCAGTTCAACGGCGCGACTGTTGCTGGGTTCTGCGAGCGTGCTGATCGGCTTCTCTTCAATCGGCTTCGCGATACGGCTGGTACGGCGCGTCGGCAGGCATCACGCACCGCGCACCGAACTTGCGCGCGAGCGGCTCAGCCAGTTGCGGCGGATGTGGGCACTCCTGCTGATCGGCAGCGGCGCAGGCTTTGCCGGCGTCGCCTTCCTGCTCACCTCGCTGCATCACTGGTACGTCAACCCCGAGCGCAATGCCTCGTTCATCCTGGTTCCGATCGGCTTCACGTCGATCCTGATCGGTCTTGCCCTCCTGATCGCGACCACGACGGTCTACTTTCTCGGCCGCAACCGAATGCGAACGGCGCCGCAGGGCTTTTCGTCGGCACCCGGTCCGGGCTAGGGTAGCGCTCACGCTCCGACACCGGGAGAGCCGCGATGACCCTTTCCAACAACCTCGACAAGCTGAGGTCGGAGCTGAGCGCCGCGGTCAAGGAGCACTGGAAGGCCTTCCTGTTCGAAGGCATCCTGCTCGTCATCCTCGGCATCGCGGCTGTCATCGTGCCGCCGCTGGCGAGCCTCGCCGTCACCATCATGCTCGGCTGGATGTTCCTGATCTCCGGCGTCGGCGGGCTGATCGTGACCTTCTGGGCCCGCAACATGCCGGGCTTCTGGTGGTCGCTGATCTCGGCGGCCCTCGCCGTTCTCGCCGGCCTGGTGCTGCTGACGCGCCCCGTCCAGGGCGTGCTGACGCTGACCATCGTGGTCGGCGCCTATTTCCTCGCCGAGGGCGTCACCACCATCATGTACGCGCTGGAGCATCGCCGCGAATTGTCCGGGCGCTGGTCGTGGCTGCTGATCGCAGGCCTGATGGACATCGTGATCGCTTTCTTCATCATTGCCGGCCTGCCGGGCTCCGCGGAATGGGCGCTCGGTCTGCTCGTCGGCCTTAACCTAATGTTCGGCGGCGCCTCCCTGATCGGCATGGCGCTGGCGGCACGCAACGCCTCATAGAGGGACAAGTCCGGCGCTGTCGGATTTTGGATGACAAGCCAAAATCCGTGCGCTATAGAGCCGCCCCATGATCACCGCCGCCACCAGCTATTGGTACTTTAGCTACGACAGCTTGCTGGCGGCAGGAGGATCACGCTCAATCTAAAGAATTGCAGCATAAGTCCGAACCAAGCCGCCAGATCCTGGCGGCTTTTTTTGTGCCGGCAGGTCCCAGTCCCCAAAGGAGCCAAGCCGTGTTGAGCACAACAGACGATCTTCGGATCAAGGAACTGAAAGAGCTGAGTACGCCCGAAGAGGTGATGCGGGAGGTCCCGCGCACCCTGACGGCGACGCGGGTCGTGATGGGCGCCCGCAACGCCATCCACGCGATCCTGCACGGAACCGATGACCGCCTGCTGGTCGTCGTCGGCCCCTGCTCGATCCACGATCCCGCGGCGGCCGTCGACTATGCCGAGCGCCTCGCCGGCCTGCGCGAACAGCTCGCCGACCGCCTCGAGATCGTGATGCGGGTCTATTTCGAGAAGCCGCGCACCACCGTCGGCTGGAAGGGCCTGATCAACGATCCCGATCTCGATGGCAGTTTCGACATCAACAAGGGGCTCCGCCTGGCCCGCAGCGTGCTGTCGGCGGTGAACAATCTCGGCCTGCCGGCCGGCACCGAATTCCTCGACATGACGACGCCGCAATACATCGCCGACCTCGTGTCGTGGGCGGCGATCGGGGCGCGCACCACCGAGAGCCAGATCCATCGCGAACTGGCGTCGGGATTGTCTTGCCCGGTCGGCTTCAAGAACGGCACCGACGGTGGCGTTCGGATCGCGGCGGACGCGGTGCAGTCGGCCTCGCACCCGCATCACTTCATGGCGGTGACCAAGGGCGGCCGATCGGCGATCGCGGCGACCAGCGGCAACGAGGACTGCCACGTCATCCTGCGCGGCGGCCGCGCGCCGAACTATGACGCCGCCAGCGTCGATGCTGCCTCGGCCGAACTCGGCCGCGCCGGCGTTGTGCCACGGTTGATGATCGACACCAGCCACGCCAACTCGAGCAAGAAGCCGGAGAACCAGCCGCTGGTGGCTGCCGATATCGCTCGCCAGATCGCGGGCGGCGAGCAGCGCATCGTCGGCACGATGATCGAGAGCAATCTGGTCGCGGGTCGCCAGGACGTCGTACCAGGCACCGCGCTGACCTATGGCCAGAGCATCACCGACGGCTGCATCGACTGGGATACGACAGTTACTGTGCTGAAGCAGTTGGCTGACGCCGTCGCGGCCCGGCGAGGCGCGCGACGAGGCAGCCTGAAGGAGCTCACGGCCTGACGCGGCAAGATGGATTGAGGGTTGGATTGAGCGCCAACGGCGGGGCGCGCGATGTCGCGCTCCGCCTGCCTCCTGTCCCGGCTAGCAGCCGCGGCAGATGCTCTTGATCTTCTTGTCCAGCGCGGCGTCTTCCTTGTTCGCCGGATCGTTCGGATTGCTCAGATTCTTCTCGCTCGGCACATCGCCGGCCCGCGGCTGGCGGTGGCCGACCGGCGCCGGGGGCAATTGGCCGCCCTTCTGCGCGGTGGACGATCCGCCCTGCTGCGCCAACGCCTGTTGCGCCAGGATCTGGGTGGCCCCGACAGCAACCAGCAACGCCAACGACAAAACTGTTTTCCGCATCTCGCGTCTCCGCTTCTCAGCCCTTTGATCGCGCCCGTTCGGGGCATCGATGGTCGCGCAGTTGCGTCGCCCGCGTGCTGCGCAATCCTGCACCTTCCGTATATCGGCCATCGCGCTAAGTAGCCAGATTCCCGCGCCGGCCGGCACCACAAAGAATCCGGGCATCACAGCATTCTCGATCCCGCTTCTGCCGCGTCCCCCGGCGGCCCCTGCCGTCCGTCCCCGGCCCGGCTCATCGCCGGCTCATGTTTCAGGCGGGTACACGTGAACGTCACCGCAATAATCGACGATACGATACCGCCGTTCCGCGGAATCTTCACGTTCGCGGGAAGCTGACTGCGACAAATAGGTCGGCCCGATCGGCGCCTTGCCATGGCCGCCGGGGATATCGAGCACGTAATCCGGCTGGCACAGGCCTGAGACGCGCCCGCGCAGGGCCCGCATCAATTCCTGCCCGGCCTCGATCGTGGTACGCAGATGCGCGGTGCCCGGCGCGAGATCGCCGTGGTGCAGGTAATACGGCTTGATCCGGCACTCGACGAACGCCCGCATCAGGGCTGTCAGCGTGGCGGCATCGTCATTGACCCCGCGCAACAGCACGGACTGGCTGACCAGCGGGATTCCGGCGCCAGTGAGGCGCGCACAGGCCGCGCGGGCATTCGCGGTCAGCTCGCGCGGATGGTTGGCGTGGACCGCGATCCAGGTTGTCGCACCGTCGCAACGCAGTGCCGCGATCATGTCGGCATTGATCCGCTCCGGATCGGCAATCGGCACCCTTGTATGGATGCGGATGATCTTCACATGGTCGATCCCGGCGAGATCGGCCATGATCTCCGACAGCCTGCGCGGCGACAGCATCAAGGGATCGCCACCGGTCAGGATCACTTCCCAGATCTCCTGATGCTTGCGGATGTAATCCAGCGCCGCGCGATAGGCGTCATCAGACAAGGCCGTAGCCTTGCCCGGTCCGACCATTTCGCGGCGGAAACAGAACCGGCAATACACCGCGCAGACGTGGACGAGCTTGAACAGCACCCGATCGGGATAGCGGTGCACGATCCCGGAAACGGGCGAATGCGCATCGTCGCCGATCGGGTCGGCCGTCTCGCCGGGCTGCTCGACGAGCTCCTCGGCGCTCGGGACGAACTGCCGCGCAATCGGATCATCAGGATCGGCCACATCGATCAGTGCGGCTAGCTCCGGCGTCACCGCGACCGCATAGCGCGCCGCCACCTTTTCCAGGTCGGCAAGCGCCGAGGCCGGCGCGAGACCGGCCTCGATGAGGTCACGCGGCTGGCGCAGCGTCGCCGCCAGTTTGGGATCGATCCTGTTCATGTCTCTCCTGCAGGCGGGGTCCAGACCACCTGGTCAATCCTGGGTGCGCCGCTCGCCAGCATCACCAGCCGGTCGAACCCGAGTGCGACGCCGCTCGCCTCCGGCATCTGGCCGACCGCGGCGATGAAATCCTCGTCGAGCGGATAGCGCTCGCCGTAGCGGCGGGCCTTCTCGTCCATCGCGGCGGTGAAACGATGGCGCTGCTCGGCGGCATCGGTCAACTCGCCAAAGCCGTTGGCAAGCTCGACGCCGCAGGCATAGACCTCGAAGCGCTCCGCCACCCGCGGATCGCCGGACTTGGTGCGGGCCAGCGCGGCTTCCGGTGACGGGTATTCGAACAGCACGGTCAACCGGCCCTGCCCCAGATTGGGCTCGACATGCTCGACCAGCACCTTGCTGAAGATATCGGACCAGGTGTCGTCGTCCGCGATCCGCACCCGCCCGCTCGCGGCCGCCGCCAGCGCCGCCCGATCGCCCTCGCCGCCGGCAATCGTCGCCAGGAGATCGATGGCCGAAAACCGCTCGAAGGCCGCAGCCACGGTCAGCAGTTCCGGTTCGGCGAAGGGGTCGGCGGTCCTGCCGCGGAACGAGAACGGCCCGATCCCGGTAGCCTGCGCGGCGTGGGCGATCACGACGATCGTGTCGGCCATGATGGCGTCGTAGCCCGCATTGGCGCGGTACCATTCCAGCATGGTGAATTCGGGCAAATGCAGATCGCCACGCTCGCGGTCGCGGAACACCCGCGCGAACTCGTAGATTTTCGCTTCACCGGCTACGAGCAGCTTCTTGCAGGCGAACTCCGGCGAGGTGCGCAAGAATCGCGTCGCATGTGAGCCGTCGGCCAGAATCAGCTCGGTGCGTGGCGCATGGAGATGCGTCTCGTTGCCCGGAGATATCTGGAGGACCCCGGTCTCGACCTCGGCAAAGCCCTGCTCCTCGAACCAGGCCCTGACCGCCTTTGTGATCGCGCTCCGCGCCAGCAGGAACGGCCTGCGGTCGGCATAGCGCGCCGCTGTCCACCAGGGTGAGGGCTTGTCCTGTACGGTCATGCCGCCTCCGGCTTTCTGGAATCGACATCAAGACGCCCGCCATCTTGTTGAGGAAACAAGTGCAAGCCATTGAAATTAAGCCAATTGACGACTGGCATAGCCTGACATCTCACGGAAACGCGCGGGAATTCGTCCCTTCATGTCGAAAGACGCCCGCCTTGTCCATGCGCCCCTGACTGAACCTTGGCAACCGGCCGAAATCGGCCGCAAAAGGCTGGCATCTCAGGGACAAATCAGTATGTTGCAGCCCGAAATCGCCCCATGGCTCTAGGGACAGCCCATTCGGTTTGCGTCCACGGCCGTCAAATTCAGGAAAACACCTTTGAAAGTCATCGCCAGCTCCATCCGCAAGGGCAACATCATCGAGCAGGACGGCAAGCTCTATGTGGTGCTGTCAGCCGAGAATATTCACCCGGGCAAGGGCACCCCGGTCAGCCAGATCGAAATGCGCCGCATCGGCGATGGGGTGAAGGTCGCGGAGCGCTACAAGACCACCGACCAGGTCGAGAAGGCCACCGTCGAGGACCAGAACTACAACTTCCTCTATGAAGACGGCGACGGCTTCCACTTCATGAATGGCGAGAATTACGACCAGGTGCAGGTCTCCAAGGAGACCGTGGGATCGTCGGCGCCATACCTGCAGGAAAACATGACCGTGAAGCTCTCGATGCACGACGGCAATCCGGTCGCGATTCAATTGCCCCAGCGCGTGACGCTGGAAGTTGTCGAGACCGAGCCGGTGACCAAGGGCCAGACCGCCTCCTCCTCCTACAAGCCAGCGATCCTCTCCAATGGCGTCCGCACCGGCGTGCCACCGCACGTCGCCACGGGCACGCGCATCGTTGTCATGACCGAGGACGGTTCCTACGTTGAACGCGCCAAGGATTAGGCGGCCAAAGTGTTTTCGAGCGAAGTGGACACCGGTTCGCGTGAAGAAAACACGTCAAAACAAGAATCTAGAGCTGCGGTTCTGATGCAATCAGAACCGAAAACGCTCTAGTCTCTGGCGATGACTCGCATGGGCCGGGGGGTGCATTGAACAGGAAGGTTGTCAGCTTCGTCAGTTGCTGGCTGGCAGCCCTGCTCTTGCCCCTGCCCGGCGCTTGCGCCGACGAGTTCAGGACACCATCGATCTCGGCCATGCGGGTCGAATGGCGCGCGGTGCTCGAGCAGCTCCGGCAGGAGATCAACGCCCAGCCGGCCATCGCCCAAAGCTTCACCTTCGCCAGTCAGCGCCGTGTCCCGGCCTCCGATCCGCGTTCAATGCCCGCTTTGGTGCAGTTGAACGCGATGACATCAACGATCTTCCCCGGCATCGCGCGCAGCCCTGTTCCCGTGCTGCTGCCGTTCGATACTGCAAGCTATTTCGATGCACGGCAGCGCGGTGCGCCGGACAGCCTGTCGTTGCAGCGCTATCAGGCTGACTTCCGCCCTGCCGATTTCTTCGATGCCGGCGCAGCCGGGTATGACGCCGTATTCTCGCTCGAACCAGGCGCCGGCGACGGCATGCCGCAGCGGACCTACGCAAAGCCGGTCGAGGTGCAGATATCAGGCTCGATCCTGGTCTACGACCTGGTCGACCGGCTCGGCGGCAAGGGCGAACCGGTCAAGCCGCTGGCGGCCCAATTCCCCGACATGCGGCGCTTCATCCGGGAAGGCTATGTCCGCTACGCCTTCACCCGCTTCGGCATTCCCTATGTCGTGTCGATCCAGTGCCTCGACAGCGCGACGCGCCCGAAGCGGCTGGCCTGCCGCGAGGCCTATCCCGTCGCGGAACGCTTCCTGAAGGCCCTGCGCATCGCCGGCGGACAGCCATCGCGGCCACGCAACGATATCGCCTCCGACGTCGCCGAACGGCCCACGGCGCCCTCGCCCGATTTCACCTATCACCCGAGCGGCGACATCATCGCCAACAGCGGCGGGCGCAAGCAAGGCGGCCACGCCGACGTCACCGCCTATTCGCAGATCCGCTTTCCGCTCGAGAAGGCGCCGGCCTTCGCCCACTCGCAGTCGTTCGCGAAGCGCAAATCGGACGGGCCTGCCGACAGCTATCCCTGGCAGGACAATTTCTGCGAGGCGCGCAGCTTCGAGGTCGGGCAATGCGCCAGCGGCTTTGGCCATCAGGGCCAGGATATCAGACCGGGCGCATGTCCGGCGGACAGCAAGGATGGTTGCGATCCCAAGCAGCAGGCGATCGTCGCGGTGCGCGACAGCATCGTGATCCGCTCGCCGCAGCAGCAGGCCGCGACCCTGCAGGTCAACACAACAACCGAGCATGTCCGCTTCCGCTACATGCACATGAACCCGTCGGTAATGGACGCCGAGGGCCTGCTCAACGGGCGCGGCGTCGCCGAGGGCGAGAAGATCGGTGTGGTCTCGAACTATCTCGATCACCCCAACGGCACGTCGCGGCACCTGCATTTCGACGTGCAGGTGTTCACGCGCGACGGCTGGCTGTGGGTCAATCCCTACACCACGCTGGTGTCGTCCTATGAGCGGCTGATCCGCGGCCGCGGCCGCGAGATCGGGCCGGAGCCGGGACCCGCGGCCGCCGTGGCCCATGCCCTGCCCGACGACGTCGCGCATCACATCGACATCCAGGAGGGTGGCGGCAATTAGAGCGCTCTGCAACATTCAGCAATATGCGCCTCCGTGTCTGCAATGTTCCGAAATTTGCCGGCCATGATGGCCGCCTACGACGGTAGTTCCGAACAATTGGGGACTACTTATGCGGGCTGCGCCACGAACAACGATATCCCAGGTCATTTTCATGTCGACCCTCGTGGTCACCTTGGCTGGGTGCGCGACTGCGCAGCTGGAAACGGCGGGATCGTTGGCGTCATACGACGAGTTGGGCCCCGCGGATGGCCTTGCGACCAAGTCAAAACTTCGAATCGACAAGGCCGACGTGCTGGCGGCCAGGACCGTCGCGATCACGCCCACGGCGTATTCGGGCGCAGCCACAACACCCGGACTGTCGGACAAGCAGCGCCGTGTCATCGCCAACCACATTGATCGATCGCTGTGCATAGGGTTGAGCGATCGATTTGTTGTCGTCCCTCCGGGGCAGCCCGCCGATCTCACGGCACATATCACCATCACCCATGTCACGATAACCGACGCGGTCGTGGCAGGCGTATCCAAGGCCGCTTCGATTGCGCCAATGTTCATAACTTCAAGCGTCCCCATTATCGTACCTCGCATTCCCTACGGGATGGGTGCCTTATCGGTCGAGGCGGAAGCCAAGGACCCGAGCGGCCGGCAGCGCGCGGCTTTCGTCTGGGCGCGGGGTGCGGACATGTTGACCAGCAATGCCCGGGTCGCCGCGTCAGGTGACGCCTATGATCTGGCGGGCGAATTCGGCGCCGATTTCAGCAAACTGCTGAATACCGGCGAGAACCCGTTTGACCATCATCTGACGCTCCTGACCGGGCAACACGTGCAATCGTCGTTCGGCGGAACGCCAAAATATGCCGCTTGCGACGCGTTTGGTCGCGTCGGCATTCCCGCCCTCTTCGGCGGCAAGCTGGGACAGCCGCCAGAGTGGACCGATGATGCGACACCGGTCGTCCAGTGACCTAAATCGGCGGCGCTGCTGCCGTTTGGGACTCGCACAACGGGAGTGACGATGGTTGAATCGGATTTGACGTGATGGGCCACATCGATCTGGATCTTGGCATGCAAGGCGTCCCGCAAATTCTCATCGTCGACGACGATCTCGAGATCCGGCGATTGCTCGGCCGCTATCTCACCGAGCAGGGCTATCGCGTACATCTGGCTTCCGATCAGCGGACGATGAAGGACGCGTTGATCGCAAACGAGGTGAGCTTGATCGTTCTCGACGTGATGTTGCCCGACGGATCCGGCCTCGACATCTGCCGCGACCTTCGTCGCGAGGGATCCGAGGTCCCGGTCATTCTCCTCACCGCCCTGAAAGAGGACGTCGATCGTATCATCGGCCTGGAAATCGGCGCCGACGACTATCTCGGAAAGCCGTTCAATCCGCGCGAATTACTGGCACGAATTCGCGCAGTGCTGCGCCGGAAAACAGCTCAGGACATCAAGATTGCGCAGACCGTCGAACACCGGTTCGGCAAATTCAGGCTGCGCCCTGGCACCCGCCAGGTCTGCACCGATGCCGAGCTTCCACTCGAACTGACCAGCGCCGAATACGAGTTGCTATTGGCGCTCGTCAGACGCCCGGGACGGCTGCTCACGCGCGACCAGCTCCTCGACCTCACCAACCGCGGCAGCGAAGACGTGTACGACCGGTCGATCGACGTCCTCATGAGCCGATTGCGCAAGAAGCTCGGCGACAACGAAGACATGCAACTGATCAAAACCGTGCGGAACCGTGGCTATACGTTCTCGGCACGTGTTGAAACAATCGGCGAAGAGCCATGAATTCGATTCGGGTTCGCATCACACTCATGCTCGTCTGTTCGGTCCTGTGCGTCGTCGTCCTGGCCGGCGCAGTGATGTCGCAGATGGTCGTGCGCCTCGTCGAACAGAATTTTCGCGACGGACTGACGGATCGCGTCACGGCCTTTTCCAACGTCATCACCTTCAAGGACGACACTGCGATTTTGCATCTGCAGCCGGCGCCGGCGGAAGGAGAAATCCTGGAGAAGCCGACCGAACTCCTGAAGCAGTCGTTCGCGAAGTCACATAGCCAGTTCGACATCTTCGTCAAGCGGGCACCGAACGGTCGCGTCTGGGCGTCGATCAAAATGGGGCCGGGCTGGCTCAGCTGGCCGGTGCCCGACCACACGCCGCCGCTCGAGGTCTGGTACGGCCTGGCCGGGTGGATGGCGCTCGTTACGGCGGGCGTCATAGGCGTCGCTCTCACCGTCGCCCATCAGACCACGAAGCAACTCAAATTCCTCGAGACCATGGCGCTGTCGGTCGGGAAAGATGGTGTTCTGCCTGTCATCCGCGAAGAAGGGTCGGCAGAGATCAAGGCGACTGCCCGCGCTCTCAACGTGCTGGCCAGGAACCTGAAGAAGGCGATGGACAGCAAGATCCGACTGGTTGCCGCTGCCGGACATGATTTGAGAACGCCGATGACCCGCATGCGGCTCCGTGCGGAATTCCTCGGGGATGGCGAACGCGCGGAATGGATCCGTGATCTCGATGAGATGGACAGGATTGCCGACAGCGCGATCCAGCTCGTCCGTGAAGAAACAGTCGGAAAGGGCACCGAAATCACCAGGCTGGACGAACTCGTTGGCGGCATCTGCAATGAGCTTCGCCTGATCAAGCTGCCGGTTCGGACCGCCGATATCGAGCCAGCCGTCGTCAGAATTTCTCCGATCGCGCTAACGCGGGCATTGCGGAACCTTGTGATCAACGCCGCGACACACGGCGGCGGCGCGATCGTCAGCGTCGCGGCGTCCGACGGAGTAGCGCGCGTCGTCATCGAAGATGACGGCCCCGGCATTCCCGAGAAATTCCTTGAAAGCGCTTTCGAACCATTCTTTCGCGTCGATCCTGCGCGTCGCCAGCCGATCCCGGGCGCCGGACTGGGGCTTGCAATTGCGAAGGAAATCATTGAGCGACAAGGTGGATTCCTGGAGATCGAGAACCGACACCCCCACGGGCTGAGGCAGACACTTTCATTCGAGATCGACGTGCTGCTCGCGCCACCGTCCTCCGACAACGCGATGGAGCGTGTGAGCTGACCAGCCTTTGGCGTGGCAGGTCCTGGCCTGTTTCAGCCCTTGGTGACACAATTTGAAATTGTCCGTAGCTCAAATTCGCGTCGGGACGTGATATCCTGCGTCCCAGGATGGAATTGGCCGTCCCCGCATTTGGAGGACACGGACTATGAAGTTTTCGTCACTCTTCGTTGCGAGTCGAGCTATCGCTGTCTTGTCGATCCCACTGCTGCTGTGCGGCCTGAGCGGCACGGCAATGTCGCAAACCGGCGACGCCACCACCACGCTTCCCGACGTCACGGTCGACGCGCCGAGCCACGTCGCGAGGCCGCACAAGCCGATCCAGCACAGCATTGTCCGCAGCAGCGTACTCCATAGGACGTCGCCAAGCGCATCGACGCTGACGCCGATGGAGAAGCTTGCAAGGCTTCCAAATATGATCACCGGCAGCTGCGTCGATGGTTGCGTATCAAGCCTGCCGTCCGGCAACAAGCCCTGGGTCGGATGCAACTGGTCTTCTATCAGTTATTCGACGACGTGCCGCAACGTCGGCCACTACAAGACCTACAACGAATGCAAGACGGCCGGACTGGCTCTCGGCTTGAGAGATCTTGAAACGATTGGGTACTGCACCAGTCTGGCGTTCAAGTCGTAAGGACGACGTCAGCAGTCGAGCGAGCAGATTTGCGCGGGCGCCGACAACCAACAACGGATCGGGCTCGCTCGGCGCCTTACGATCTGGCGTAAGCCGGGATCAACTGATCTCCAGTCCGGCCAACACATCTCTGATCCTCCGCTGCGCGTCCGGAGGCAGTGGCAAGATCGGACGCGGCGGCTCGGCCGCACAGATTCCGCTGAGATTGGCGATCGCGTAGACGACCCGCAGGCTCGAGAAGGTCTTCAGCAATTGCCAGACCGGTTGCAGACGTGCGTCGAGCTCTTGCGCCCTGGCAGTATTGCCACTCGCTACGGCTCGAACGATGTCGAGGCAGATTTTCGGAAAGACTCCTCCGAGAACGCTGTACCAGGTCTCGGCGCCTGCCAGCAGCGCTGCCGTGCAATTCCAGTCGGCGCTGTAACCCAGCGGGAAGCCGTTGGGGACGGCGGCCCGCAACTCCGCGATATGGCCGGGCAAGGCAGCGGCGTCCAGCGCGGGGCTTTTCACCGCGACAATGCCCTCCACACGGCTCAAACGGCCGATCAGCGCCGGCGTAAAGCGAAAATGCGTCGTCCCGGGATTGTCGTAGATGCAAATCGGCAACCCGCTCTCGTGCGCGACGGTCCGGAAGTGCTCGAACACCTCGTCATCGGTCAGAGGCGTATAGGACACCGGCGCCAGCAACCCCGCCGCCGCGCCGGCATCGCGCGCGTCCTGCGCTAGTCTCACCGCGTCGTCGGTGCGCAGCGCGCCGACGCCGACCAGCATCGGCGTCCGACCATCCGCGACGCTGACGGCCGCCTGCACCGCTCGCCGCCGCTCCTCGCGGCTGAAATATGGATATGACCCGGTGCTGCCGAGCAGCCCGATCGAATCCACTCTTGCCGCGATCAAGGGCTCCAGCAACGCGCGCAGGGCTCCAGCATCGATCCGCCCGTCGGGGTCCGAGGGCGTGATCGGGAACGCAGAAAGCCCCTTGAAATCGACCATGGCATTGTCCTCTTCGTGACGTCAAACAGCAGCAGACGGCGAGAGCACCCATCTCGCCGCAGCCCCATCAATCCCCTCACCTGCCATGCTTGCAAGGTCCAGTCTGCTGCGGAGTTGGAGCAAAGTGGTCCAGTGCTCCTGACCCGTGGCTACTCCAGCATCGTCGTGAGCTGCGCGCCCTCGTCGGCCACGAACACGGCGATCAGCTCCGCCGGCTCGGTGTTGCTTGCATTGGCCGAGACGACGTGGGTCGAGCCCGGCGCCTCGAAGAAGGATTGGCCGACCGTGAAGGTCTCGACCGGCCCGCCGCCGAGCTGGGAGCGGATCTCGCCCCTGGTGATGTAGGCCGTCACAGAACCGGCGTGGCGATGCGGCGGGGTAAATCCGCCGGGTCCGTAGGTCACGCGGACCACGGTGACGCGCTTGCCCGCCACATTCGGCAATGCGTGCGAGGTGATGATTTCGACCTTGTTGAGCGCAGATCCCTCCGCGGCGGCGCACAGCGGCACGATGGCCGAGGTGATCGCATCCATCGTAACAGGCAGGGCCTTGCCGATCGCCATGGCGCACGCCAGCCCCGCAACGATTGCGAGCGAAACCGGCCGTGGCGGCCGGATCAATGGAAGGGACGGTGTCGTAGCCATCGACGTCATCGGTTGTTCTCCCTTGTGGTTGTTGTTTTAGATCCGCTTCCTTGAATCAAGACGCGGCTGCGTTCGCCGCCTGCTTCCGCGCCGGCGGCGTCCAGCGATAGGCCGCGCCGAACCGGTTCCAGACGTTGATCGATGCGACCGCCGAGGTGAGGTAGGTCAATTCCTGTTCGGAGAACTCCGCGGTCGCCTCTGCATAGACCTCGTCGCTGACGCCGTTCGGCAACATCGTCAACGCTTCAGTCCAGGCAAGCGCCGCGCGCTCGCGGCCTGAGAATTGCGGTGCCTCGCACCACACCACGACGAGGTTGAGCTTGTCCGTGGCAATGCCGAGGCTCTCGCCCTGCAGGATGTGAAACTGCACGCAGAACGCACAGCCGTTGATCTGCGAGGCGCGCAGCTTGACGAGCTCGAGCAGTTGCTTGTCGAGGCCGGCCTTCGCCGCGAACTGCCCGAGCGCACGCACGGCGGCGAACGCGTCGGGCGCGAGCTTCTCGAAATCGGCGTATTCCTTGCGAGCGTGTGACATTGGCTTGACCTCATGTTATCAGAGTCCTGATATCTTATAAGAGCACTGATATGATCAGCAAGACTGCAAAATCGGCGAAGGCAAGATCAGGCGGCATGGCCGAAATGCGAAAACGCGGAAAATCCGGCGCCGCCGGAAAACGGCCCGCGAAGAGCCGGACCGGGAAAAAGCCGGCGGCGTTCCGAAAAGCGCCAGCGGGCGATGGCGCCCTCGCGCTGTCAGTCCCGCCGCCGCCCGGCCAGGGCAAGCGCGGCGAGCAGGGTTACCTCGGCTACCTGCTCCGCCAGGCCCAGGCCGCGTCGCGGCTGTCGATGGAGCGCGCGCTGGCACGCCTCGGCGTCACCACGCCGCAATTCGTCGTCCTCACCATGCTGAAGGCCTATCCGGGGCTGTCAGGCGCCGATCTGGCGCGGGTTACGATCCTGACCCCGCAAACTGTCGGCGTCATCATCGGCAACCTCGAGCGCGACGGCGCGATCCGCAAGACACCGCACCCGGTCCACGGCCGGGCGCTGCAGTGGACCCTGACCCGCCGTGGAACCGCGCTGCTGGTGAAATGTCGCCGCCACGCCCAGGCGCTGGAACGGCGGCTGGCCGCCAGCCTCACGCCCACGGCTGAACGCGCAATCAGGCGCTGGCTGTCAAAAATTGCCACAGGGTTGCAGGAGACTTAGCCTCCGCGGCATCACGGCTTTTGGTTCACACCATCAGCGCCGCTAGACTGGCCGGATGAAACAGCCTGATTCTCCGAGTTCCCCTGCCCGCCGATCCGTCCTGACGACGGCGCTTGCAGCGGCCGCGATGCTCGCCAATCCGCTCCGCGCGCTGGCGGCCGCGCCTCCGGGCTACGATCAGTGGCGTGACAGTTTTCGCGCTCGCGCAATTGCAAAAGGCATCTCGGACGCGACCTGGAACCGCTGCATGGCGCGGGTCGAGCCCGACATGAGCGTGTTCAAGCAGATGCGCAACCAGCCTGAATTCCACGAGCAGATCTGGCAGTACATCAACCGCCGCGTCTCCGACTGGCGCATCATCCACGGCAAGGAAGCGCTGAGAAAGAACGAGGCGCTGTTCACCCGGATCGAGCGCGATTTCGGCGTCGAGCGCGGCACGCTGCTCGCGCTGTGGGGTGTCGAGTCAGCCTATGGCGATCCGTTGGTGCAGCAGAACCACATGACGCCGGTGTTCCCCTCGCTTGCCGCGCTCGCCTGGAACGAGCCGCGCCGCAAGGCCTATTGGGAGACCGAGCTGATCAACGCCATGAAGATCGTGCAGCGCGGCTGGGGCACGCCGGAGGAGATGAACGGCTCCTGGGCCGGCGCGATGGGGCATTCGCAATGGATGCCGGAGGTCTGGCTCAATGTCGGCTTCGATTATGACGGCGACGGCAAGGTCTCGCCGTTCGGCCGGCCCGACGACGCGCTCGGCTCGACTGCAAAATATTTGCTCAATCGCGGCAAATATCGCCGCGGCGAGCATTGGGGCTACGAGGTCCGCGCGCCTGGTGCCGGCTCAAGCGGCAACCGCACGTACGCCGCCTGGGCGAGCGCCGGCGTGACGCGCGCGGACGGTCAGCCCTTCCCGCAGCCGGATGCGAGCGCGCAGCTCTGGATCCCCGTTGCGGGCGGCCCGGCGTTTCTGCTCGGACCGAACTTCAATTCAGTGAAGAGCTACAATCCGTCGATGAACTATGCGCTGGCGATCTGCCATCTTGGCGATCGCTGTCTCGGCGGACCGCCCTTCATCCAGCCGTTCCCGGGATCGGAGCGCATCCTGACGCTGGCCGAAGTGCAGGAGATGCAGACACGGCTCACCAAGGCCGGCTTCGACACCGGCGGAACCGACGGCCGTGTCGGCAACGACACCATGCAGGCGATCAAGGATTACCAGGCCAAAATGAGCCTGCTGCCCGCCGACGGTTACGGTGGATTGAAGGTGCTGGCGCGGTTGCGCCAGGGCGGATAGTTCGGCGGCATTGCGAGCCGACGGATCGCCAAGGATCGCCAAGGGTCAAACAGAAATCTTTTTGACCTACGGTGGCCAACTTCGGAAATTTCGGCTAGTTGAAAGGTGTGGTAATGCAATTGGGACGGCATGTGCGTCCCTTGAAAGGACATGGTCATGAGATGGTCGTCAAGCCTTGTCGTGCCTTCCGCCGTCGCTATGTTGTCAACTGTCGCGCTGTGCGGGCCGGCCGCGTCGCAAACAGACGCCACCGCCCCGCTCCCCTCCATCACGGTCGAAGCGCCGAAGCAGGTGGCAAGGCCGACAAGCAGGCCGGAGCGGGTGGCACACACGGTGGTGTCTCACCGCAGATCGTCGGCCCGCCAGACGTCATCGGTCGACGACGGCACGCCCACGGGTGGATCAGGTCCACCATTGGCCAGAATTGCCGCGCTGGAGAAGGTCGCCAGCAATTGCAACGGTGGTTGCGAGTCAAGCCTTCCACACGGTGGCCTACCTTGGGTTGGGTGTAGCGAGTCGGCTGGAGGGACAACTGGACTTGGACCCTTCTCGATAACGTGCAGAGACAACCTCACCTACAAATCCTACACGGACTGCCTCGAGACCAGAATTTTCTTGGGCGAGTACGCAAATAAAGCCCGCTGGACTTGCAGCAGCCTGCAACTTGCCGGGAAGCTTACATTCGCCGATCTCAAGCGATCAAGATCTCAGCGCTAGAGCGTTTTCGAGCGAAGCCGGCTCAGCCCGGGTGAGCCGAGCGATATCCGGGAAAGCACTCCCGCATGTCGCTTCGCTTACGCAGGCTGCGACGAGTTCAGCGTCGTTGCGGGCCAACAGAGCGCGACAACGATTTGACGTCGGCGGGCTGCATCACGCCTAGAGCGTTTTCGAGCGAAGTGGATACCGGTTCGCGTGAAGAAAACGCGTCAAAACAAGAATCTAGAGCTTCGGTTCTGATTCAATCAGAACCGAAAGTGCTCTAGCGAAATTCTCACTTCATTGGCCAGACCGCCTCGGCAATCGCGGCCTGCGGCGGCGAGATGGTGACGAACTTGCCGCCGACATATTGCAGCAGCACCGGGTCGGCGTCGTTGTTCTGGCCCGTCTCGTCGAACTTGATGCGCCGCCAGGGCATGATGGTCTGCTCCCCCGGAATGTCGGTTGCGGCCAGCGCGTCGCGGATTTTCGGGCCGTCGGTCGATTTGGCGCGGTTGATCGCGTCTGCCAGCACCAGCAGGGCCACGAACTCGCGCGAGGTGAGGTCGTTGAAATCCTTGCCGGACTTCTGCTTGAACATGGCGTTGATGGTGCCGACCATCGGCCGCTTGGTGGCGAGATCGAGCGAGAAGGTGCTGCGCGAGATCAAATTCTCGAGCTTGTCGCCGACCGCGTCATAGAGCGCCTTGTCGGAGAAGCCGCCGTCCTGCGCCACGATCGCATTCGCCCTGTAGCCGAGCTCGGCCATGGTCTTGATCAGGAGAATGCCATCCGTGGTGTAGCTGGACGGCATCAGCACGTCGGCATTGGCTGACTTGAGCTGCTGCACCTCGGCCGAGAGCGAGGGCGTGTTGGAGCGGTACTTGATATCGGCGACGATCCTGTAGCCGCGTTCGGCCGCAAGCTTGGCCTGCGCGTTGCCGGAGTCGGTGCCGAAGATGGTATCCTCGTGGAACAGCGACAGCGTCTCGATCTTGGTGCCCTTCTTCCTCATCGCATCGAAGAAATCGAACATCGCCGCTGAATACATCTCGTCATGCGGTGCCGGACGAAAGAAGTATTTCAAGCCGCGCCGATGCAAATTCGGCGAGGAGTTTTCGGCGGAGACGAACGGAATTTGATAGCGCTCGCAGATCTGGCTGACCGTGACCGCGACCGCGCTCTGATAGGTGCCGATGACTGCGCAGACGTTGTCCTGGGTGATCAGGCGCTCGGCCTCGGCGCGCCCCTTCTGCGGATCGGATTGATGGTCGGCAAAGATCATCCGCAGCTTGGCGCCACCAAGTCCCGGCAGACCGACGCCCTTCGCCAGCGGCAAGTCGAAATCGTAGTCGTTGTTGATGATCTCGGCCGCGGTTTCGAACGCCCTTTGCGCGTCGACACCGGTCTGGGCGTTCGCACCTGACAATGGGTAAGTAAAGCCGATGCGTATCTCGCCATCGTTTTGAGCGGATACCGGCAAAGTGCTGGCGGCGAGCGCTGCGGTGCCGCCCAAAAGAAGCGTTCTGCGATCCATAACGTTCACCTCTCCGAGTTAAACGATCAAGACATGCGTTATTCCATCAAATAGCCCTGCTCGCGGTCCCGCCGCCGCAAGGAAGCCTGCCGCTCGCTCGGCGGGCCGAGGCCGCCGCCGCCAGAGGTCACAAGCCGGATCACATCGCCGTTTCGCAGCGGCATGTTGGATATCTTCGAGGGCAGCGCCTGCGCCTTTCCATCGCGAATAAGATCAAGGTGGCCGACGGCCCCAGGTTCACCGCCATCGAGCCCGAACGGCCGAAAGTGGAAGCGATCCATCTGTCCCGTAAAGGTCGCCGCCTGGCTGTCGATGCGCCAGGCTCGGCGCAGGCCGAGACCACCGCGATGCCGCCCGTCTCCGCCCGTCCCTGGCGCGAGGCCATATTCAACCATGGTGATGGGCATGCTGCTCTCAATCATCTCGATCGGGATCGAGGCGTTGTTGTGCATGCCGAACGAATGCGCGCTGGCGCCGTCGCCATCAGGATGCGCACCGCAGCCCCCGACCTCGATCTCGACCAGCACCTTTCGCGCGCCGCTGGCTTCCATGGTCTGGAACGAACAGACGTAGCTGACGGCATAATAGGCCGCCGGCAGTCGACCGGGGATCGCCTTCGCAAGAGCACCGAACAGAACGTTGAGCAGGACGTGACCAGGTGCAAGCCGATGCGCGACGGGCGCGGGATGCTGCGCCGACACGATCAGGCCCTCGGGCGCGACGATCTCGATCGGACGGTAGCAGCCGGCGTTCGGCACGATCGGGCGGTCAGCTGCGGCGACGATGGCGAAATAGACAGCAGACGATGTCGAACCGAGGGTCGCGTTGATCGGTCCCGGGACCTCGCGGTCCGAGCCGGAGAGATCAACGACCAATGTGTCACCGGTCACGGAAATCCGTGCATGGATGCGCACCGGCCGCGCCACGTCGATGCCATCGTCATCGAGAAAGTCCTCGAATTCGTAAGCGCCGTCGGGGATGGCGCGAATGACGTCACGCATGGCAGCCTCGGAAGCGTCGAGCATCGCCGAACACGACGCGATCAGGGTGTCTGCGCCGTATCGCGCCGTCAGGATCTCGACTGCGCGCACGCCGACGCCGAGCGAGGCGATTTGCGACTGCAGGTCACCCATGACGGCAACCGGCTGGCGCACATTCTGGGCGATCAGTCGCCACAGCACGTCATTGCGCACGCCTCTCGCGAAAAGCTTCGAGGGCGGAATCCGCAATCCTTCCTGATAAATCTCGGTCGCGTTGGCGGCGTAACTGCCGGGCGACATGCCGCCCATGTCAAGATGGTGGCAAAGCGTGCCGACGATCGCGACACGCCTGCCCCCCGAGAAAACGGGGCGGAAGGCCGCAATGTCAGGCAGATGCTGGCCGCCGCAATAGGGATCGTTCGAGATGATGACATCGCCCTCTTCCCAGAGGTCGGCCGGAACGAACCGATCGAGGATCGTCCGCAGAAAATAGCCCATCGAGTTGAGGTGCTGCGGAATGCGTGCCGACTGCGCCACGTTGTTGCCATCAGCGTCGAAGATGGCCGTCGAGTAGTCGAGCATCTCGCGCACGATGGTCGAGCGGCTGGTCCGCCACATCGTGACGTCCATCTCCGCGGCCGCAGCCGTGAGCGCGTTGCGCAACACTTCGAGTTCGATGGGATCGAGCGTCGTCATGCCAACTCCTCGTTGTTGACAGCCACCAGATGACCATCTCGCCCGCGCGCGAGCGACCAGCCCGGTGCAACGTAAACGGCCGTATAGTCTTCCTCGACAATGGCGGGCCCGACAATCTCGAGCGAATCTCTGATCGCGTCGCGTCGCCAAGTGGCTACGTCTTGCCATTGACCGTTGACGTAGACACTGCGGCGACCGGCCGTGGGGCTGTCGGTGTGAGAAGGCTGTTCAGCAGAAATCTGCGGTCGCGCCATTCGTCCAATGGCCGCAAGCCGCAGGGTCACGAGCTCGATCGCATCTTCCGGACTGGCGTAGGAAAACCGTTGCGCGTGCTGGGCGTGGAAACGAAGGCCAATTTCGCCGATGCCGTCATCGTCGAGCGAAATCTCTCCCCAGGGCACGCTGAGCTCGAAGGCCTGACCGCGATAGCGCAGATCGGCAGACAGCTCGAACTGTCGGTCATCAGGCGCAATGCCGTCGGCTTCAAGGCGTGCCGCACCTTCAGCCTTGAGGCTCTCAAAACAAGAACGCACCCATGCGACGGCGCTGCCGTCGAACCGCCGCACACCCGAACGGCCAAAGGCGTGCTCGATATCGGCCATCAGCACGCCGCGCGCAGAGAACGTGCTGGCATCGACCGGAAAGATGATGCGCCGGATGCCAAGCTCGTCCGCCACCGCGCAGGCGTGCACCGATCCTGCGCCGCCGAAGCTCAGCATGGTGAAATCGCGCGGATCGAGCCCTTTCTCGAAGAGACTAACGCGGATCGCCGCGGCGAGATTGGTGTTGGTCAGGCGGAGAATGCCCGCGGCGGCAGCATCCGTATCGAACCCGAGCGGGTCCCCGGCCCGCGCCAGGATGGCGGCGCGGGCCGCATCCCGATCGAGCGCCATGGCGCCGCCGAGGAAGGTGGCGGCATCCAGCCGGCCCAGAGCGAGATTCGCATCGGTTACTGTCGGCTCGGTGCCGCCGCGGCTGTAGCAGACCGGGCCCGGGCGTGCGCCAGCGCTCTCAGGGCCGACCGTCATCTGCCTCGCCGCATTGACTCGTGCGATCGAGCCGCCGCCGGCGCCGATGGTGCGAATCTCGATCATCGGCAGGCGTACGGGCAGCCGGTCGATCTCGCTCAGGGTGACGATCTCGAGCCTATTATCGCGGACCACCGACACATCGAAGCTTGTGCCGCCCATGTCGACGGCAACCAGATTGGGCTCGTCGAATTGGCGCGCGAGCTCGAGCGCGGCCATTGCCCCACCGCTCGGGCCCGATAACAACAGACGGGCCGGCTCGGCAGCGGCGGTGGCCGGCGTACACACCCCGCCGTTCGACTGCACGATCAGGAGATGCGGAGCGAACGCCTCGGCGCGCATGCGTGCGCCAAGGCGTTCGATGTACGCGCGGACAACGGGCTGCAAAAGCGCATTGAGCACGGTCGTGCTGGTCCGCTCATATTCGCGGATTTCCGGGCTGATGACCGACGACAGTGAAATGTCGAGCCTCGGCAGCGCTTTTCGGATGCGATCGGCAAGGCGCTGCTCGTGATCGGAATTGGCGTAGGCGTGGAGTAAGGCGACGGCGACCGTTTCGATGTCGACTGCAGCCAATTGCGTGATGACGGCATCGATGTCGGCCTCGGTCGGCACGCGTTCGGCGGTGCCGTCAAAGCGCATCCGCTCGTGGAAGCCGAAGCGCCTGTTACGCGGGATCAGCGCGGGGACCGGCTGCGGATGGATCGAATAGACCTCGCGACGGTAGTGGCGGCCGATCTCCAGCACATCCTCGAAACCCGCCGTCGTCACCAAAGCCCCCGCCGGCAGCTTGCGCTCGAGCACGGCATTGGTGGCAATCGTGGTGCCGTGCATGAGATAGCCGACATCAGACAAGGTAAAGCCGTAGCGTCGGCCGGCGGTCTTGATGCCCTCGACCAGCGCAATCGACGGATCTTCCGGTGTCGTTGGCAGCTTGTAGGCAACGATCCGGCCGTCGCGCGCATCGAAGATTTGCAGGTCAGTAAACGTGCCGCCGATATCGACCCCGATCCGGACAGGCTTTGTGGAGGCATTCATCGATCGGGATCCAACCGCGTGTGGTAGCAACTGATGCGCGTGTCCGTCTGCATTATCAACTCTGTCGAGGCGCCGCACATGTGAGCTACGCCGAGCGGCGGAGCACGCTTGGGCCTATCGAGTACTCCCTTGCAAATCATATGCCGTGCGCGGCCGCAGGACCCGTGACGGCTCAATCAACCTCGCAGGGGACAATCACTGAGTTGCCCGACGTGGCAAGGCCTCACGTCAAAGAGTGAGAGGGCAAACGAAATGCAACGCTCGGACAAATCATGTCGCGAGAATGTGGGTGTATGACTCACAAGCAGTGCCACATATTCGCCGTCGTCCCTGCGAAAGCAGGGACCCATAGCCACCGAAGATTATTGTTGCACGACGCTGGGGCCACAGCCTTCTTCAACAACACAACCCTGTGGTTATAGGTCCCTGCTTTCGCAGGGACGACGGTTGGGGAGAGCGCTCGCTTGACTCGCAATGACGACCGAATGCGCTCACGCCCTGCGCACTACCCCACCCGCATTCATCCCGCCGTCAATCACGAGCTCCGTCCCCGTCACGTACCGCGACGCATCCGACGCCAGATACAGCACGCCCTGCGCGATCTCGATCGCCTGGCCGGCGCGGCCGAGCGGCGTGGCAAATCTCGCGCGCTCCTCCGGATCAACCGGCGCGTTCTGGCCGGCGCCGGTGGCCCCGGTCGGGATCTTGCCCCAGATCGGCGTGTCGATGATGCCGGGATGCACCGAGTTGACGCGGATGCCGTCGCCGATCTGGGCGCACTCCATCGCGATCGACTTGGCGAACAGCCGGACGCCGCCCTTGGTGGCGCTATAGCCTGCCAGGGTCGCCGCGCCACGGAGGCCGGCGAGCGACGACATCATGATAACAGAGCCACCGCCATGCTTGCGCATCAGCGGCAGGGAATGTTTTACCGACAGAAACACGCCGTCGAGATTGATCGCGGTCTGCCGCCGCCAATCCGCAAGCGACATCTCGACGATCGATGGCGCGCCGATGCCGATGCCGGCGTTCGAGACCATGATATCCAGGCGGCCAAAGCGCTTGCCGACTTCTGCGACGACTTCGATCCAGCGCTCCTCGCTGGTGACGTCCTGCTGCAGGAAGCTGACGTCGCGCCCGGCCGTCTTGAGCCGTGCGGCGAGCTCGGGCCCGTTCAACTCGTCGATATCGGTCGCAACGACACTCGCGCCCTCCTGCGCCAAAAGCTCGACCACCGCTGCGCCAATGCCCGACGCGCCGCCGGTCACCAGCGCGACCTTGCCTTCAACCTGTCCCGACATGTCCACTCCCAATTTTTTCTTATCTGATTACTGCCGGGCCCTGATCCGGCACCGCGACATCGAGCACACGGAATTGCACACGTTCGGTGCCTTGCCAACGGTCGACCGCGAGAGAGCCCGCCACATGCAATTGCTGGCCGCGATTTTGCGTCAAGGCGTTGCCGAGCTTCTGCCCGATCGAGCGGAATGCGATACCGTTGACGATGGAACCGTCCCCGGACTTGAAGCGCAGCCGCAGATGCGCCTGCCCGACCTCGTCGGCATAGACCAGCTGATGCGACGGCAGCGCGATCACCGGCTCCGGATTGCCGCTGCCGAAGGGACCTGCGCGATTGAGCGTTGCGGCAAATTCCGGCGTCACCGCGCGCGCGGTCACCGCGCCGTCGATGAAGAGTTCGTTCTCGTGGCGCGAATTGGCGACGTCGGCGGCGAGCGCGTTCTCCAGGAAGGCGCGGAATTCGGCGAGCTTCTCCTTGCGCAGCGTCACGCCGGCCGCCATCGCGTGGCCGCCGCCCTTCATCAGGAGGCCATCGTGCACTGCCTGCCGCACCGCCTTGCCAATATCGACGCCGCCGATCGAGCGGCCCGATCCGGTGCCGATGCCGCCGGGCTCGAGCGCGATCGCAAATGCTGGACGCGCAAATTTCTCCTTCAGCCGCGCCGCCACCAGGCCGACCACGCCCGGATGCCAGCCTTCGGCAGCGGTGACGATGACAGCGCCCTTGTCCTCGAGCCCGAGCGAGGCCAGCGCCTCGGCTTCGGCCTGCGCCTCGGCCGCCTGCTCGATCAGGCGCCGCTCACCGTTGAGGCGGTCGAGTTCGGCTGCGATCCGCGCGGCCTCCGAGATGTCGCCTTCGAGCAGCAGGCGGACGCCGAGATCGGCGCGTCCGATCCGCCCGCCGGCATTGATGCGCGGCCCCAGCATGAAGCCGAGATGCCAGGCCTCGGGCGGACCATTCAGCCGCGCCACATCCATCAGCGCGGTGTGGCCGACATGGTCACGCCGGCGCATCGCGATCAGCCCCTTGGCCACGAAGGCGCGATTGAGCCCGGTCAATGGCGCGACGTCGGCGACGGTGCCAAGCGCCACGTGATGCAGCATGCCGAGCAGATCCGGCTCCGGCCGCTCGCTGGTCCAGAAGCCGCGCTGACGCAGCTCGCGATTGACGGCCACCAGCGTCACCAGCACGAGGCCGACGGCCGCGAGATGGCCGAGCCCCGACAGATCGTCGGCCCGGTTCGGATTGACCAGCGCATCGACCACGGGAAGCTCGTCACCGGTCTGATGGTGATCGATCACGACGACCGACATCCCGAGCTTCTTGGCTTCCGCCAGCGGCTCGATGCTGGTGGTGCCACAATCGACGGTGACGAGCAGCGTCGCGCCCTTCGCCGCCAGCGCGCGGACGGCATCGGTGTTCGGTCCGTAGCCTTCGAATATGCGGTCGGGGATGTGGATCAACGGATCGAGCCCGCAATGGCGCAAATGCCAGGCGAGCAACGCCGCCGAAGTCGCGCCGTCGACGTCATAGTCGCCGAAGATCGCAACCATCTCGCCGCGCGCAGCTGCATCCGCGATACGACGCGCCGCGGCCTCCATGTCAGTCACGGTATGGGGATCGGGCATCAACTTGCGGATGGTCGGATCGAGGAAATCCTGGACAGCGTCAAGCTCGACGCCCCGCCCCGCCAGCACCCGCGCCAGCATCTCCGGCAAGTTATGGCGCTGGACGATGGCAAGCGCCCGCGCCGCCCCGCGCGCATCCAGCCGGTCGCGCCAGAGTTTTCCGGTCAACGACCGGCTCACGCCAAGAAACGCCGGCGGCGCCTCGACGGGAAGTGCGGATGCCTGCAGCGTCATGATCCCTTCCCAGCTAGCAGGAATCGTAACGCTTCAATGATTTGCAGGCCAGTGCTAGCAGCCCAATCGGTCGGCTACCCCACCGAAATCCTTGGCAATGATGTCCCAGTCGCCGGTGGCTTCGAAATCGACCTTCTGCAGCGGGCCATATTCGGCCGGGCGCGCCACGAACGCTGTCTTCAGGCCGAGCCGCTGGGCGTGCTTGAGGTCGTAATTATGCGCGGCGACCATCATCACCTGCTCGGGCGGCAGGCAGAGCAGCTTGGCCGCACCGAGATAGGTCTCCGGATCGGGCTTGTAGTGCTCGAACAGCTCGGCGGACATGATCAGGTCCCACGGGAGCCCGGCGAACTTCGCCATGTTGGTCAGCAGCGCGACGTTGCCGTTCGACAGCGGCGAGATGATGTATTTGGTCTTCAGCCGGGTCAGGCCGGCGACGCTGTCGGACCACGGATGCAGACGATGCCAACCCAGCGTCAGGTGATGCAGGTCGGCCTCGGTCAGCCCCTTGATCCCGAGCTGCGCGACCAGCTTCTCAAGCGACTGGCGGTGCAGCGTGTCGAGCATGACGTAGCCGTTCTGCGGGTTCTTGCGCACCTCGTCCATCGACGCCGCATAGACCGCACGCCAGCCATCGACCAAGCCGGTCCAGTCAGCCTTGATGCCCCGCGTCTCCGACCATTTGGTGAAATCGTTGATCAGGCTGGTGCGCCAGTCGACCACCGTTCCGAACACGTCGAACACCAGCGCCTTGACCCCGGAAATATCAGACATGTTCGTCTCCCGTGTTCTTTTTGTTGCTTCGTCTGTCATTCCGGGATGGTCCGAAGGACCAGACCCGGAATCTCGAGATTCCGGGTTCGATGCTTCGCATCGCCCCGGAATGACGACGGCATCAATCCAGGTGGAACTTCTCCAGCTGACGGTGCTCGGCCTTGATGTAGCGCACGGTGCCGGTGACGGAGCGCATTACGACCGTCTCGGTCTCGATCACGTCCTTCCTGAACTTCACGCCCGAGAGCAACGAACCGGTGGTGACGCCGGTGGCGGCGAACAGGCAGTCGCCCCTCGCCAGATCCTCGATGCCATAGATCATCTTCGGATCGGTGACGCCCATCTTGTGGGCGCGCTCGCGCTTCTCCTCGCTGTCGAGGATCAGGCGGCACTGCATCTGGCCGCCGATGCAGCGCAGCGCGACCGCCGCCAGCACGCCCTCGGGCGCGCCGCCGGTGCCGATATACATATCGACGCCGGTGTCATCGGGGGTCGCGCAGTGAATCACGCCGGCGACGTCGCCATCGGTGATGATACGCACCGCAGCGCCGGTCGAACGCACGCTGTTGATGATGTCGGCGTGGCGCGGACGGTCGAGCACCAGCACGGTAATGGCGGAGGGATCGACACCCTTGGCCTTGGCGAGGCGGCGAACGTTGTCCGCCGGCGGCGCGTCGAGCTCGATCACGTTCTTGGCAAAGCCCGGGCCGATCGCGATCTTCTGCATGTAGACGTCGGGCGCGTGCAGCAGCGTACCGCCATCGGCCATCGCCATGGTGGCGATCGAGCCGGGCATGTTCTTGGCGCACAGCGTGGTGCCTTCGAGCGGATCGACCGCTATGTCGACCTTGGGGCCGGCGTTGAGCCCGACCTTCTCGCCGATGAACAGCATCGGCGCCTCGTCGCGCTCGCCTTCGCCGATCACGATCGTGCCTTCGATCGGCAGCTTGTTGAGCTCGCGCCGCATCGCGTCGACCGCGGCCTTGTCGGCGGCCTTCTCCTGGCCGTGGCCGCGCAGCCGCGCGGCCGACACTGCCGCGCGCTCCGTCACCCGGACGATTTCGAGCGTCAGGATGCGCTCGAGCAGCATCTGCGGCGGAACGGAAATATGGGTCGACATGGCGTACTCCTTAAGCCTCACTTTAAGTCCCGCTGCGGGCCAGCCTGCCCGCATCGCATCAATCATTTCGCGCCCGACCCGTTCGGCCGCACGCTAGTTTTTCTCGATCCGGATCACCTGCGGCCGGCCGCTGATGACCTTGTCGCGCTGCACTGCAGCCAGCGCGCGGTGCACCGCATCTTCGTTGGTTGCGTAGGTAATCAGAATGACCGGAACGGGTGAAGGCTTTTTGGCCGACCCGTTCACATCGACGCCATCCGGATGCCGCTGCACGATCGATTCCAGTGATATCTTCTGCTCCGCGAGCCGGGTGGCGATAGTTGCGGCAGTGCCTGCCAGATCACGCGCCATCAGGCGGATATAATAGCCACCCTCATGACGTTCCATTGGTGCCTTGATGGTGTCACGCAACCGTTCGACCGGACGCCCGAACGGCTTGGCGCGGATGCCACGAGCGACATCGGCGATGTCGGCGAGCACGGCGGAGGCGGTTGCTGCACCGCCCGCGCCGGGCCCGACCAGCGTGATCGGCGGAATGCCTTCGCCGTCGATCGTCACCGCATTGGTGACGCCCATCACCTGCGCGATCGACGACGATTTCGGCACCATGGTCGGATGCACGCGCTGCTCGATGCCCTTGGCGGTGCGCACGGCGACACCGAGCAGCTTGACGCGATAGCCGAGTTCTTCGGCGGCGCGGAGGTCCTCCGGCGTGATCGAGGAGATGCCTTCGACATAAACGGCGCTCTGCGCGACCTTGGTTCCGAAGGCGAGGCTCGCCAGGATCGCGAGCTTCTGCGCGGTGTCGTGGCCATCGACGTCAAAGGACGGGTTGGCTTCGGCGTAGCCGAGGCGCTGGGCGTCCTTGAGGCACTCGGCGAACGACAGGCCCTCCTGCTCCATCCGGGTCAGGATGTAGTTGCAGGTGCCATTGAGGATGCCATAGACGCGGTTGACGCTAGTGCCGGCCAGGCCCTCGCGCAGCGTCTTGATGACCGGGATCGCGGCGCCGACCGCCGCCTCGAAGTTCAGCGCGCCGCCATGGCTCTCCGCGGCGTGCGCGAGACGCAAGCCATGCTTGGCGATCAGCGCCTTGTTCGCAGTCACGACCGATTTGCCGGCCTTCAGCGCGGTCTCGATCGCGGCGAACGCGGGATCGCCGGCGCCGCCCATCAATTCGACGAAACAATCGATATTGGGATCCTCGGCCAGCACCTGCGGGCTCTTGGCCCATTCGACGCCGCGCAGGTCGAGGCCGCGCTTCTTGGCTTTCGAACGCGCGGTGACGGCAACGACGCGCACGCCGCGGCCACAGCGCTCGGACAGCACGCGGCCCTGCGCTTCGATCAGGCGGACGACATCGGCACCGACGGTGCCGAGCCCCGCTATGCCCACTTTCAGCGGTGCGACCATGAGATTTGGAACCTGGAAGGATTAGCGTCGATTGGCGAGAGGAACCACGTTGTGCAACGTTTCGATGCCGCTTTCAAGGAAGCGACGCACGCCACGCGCAGCCTGCCGGATCCGCTGTTCGTTCTCCACCATTGCGATGCGGACGTAGCCTTCGCCATGCTCGCCGAAGGCGACGCCGGGCGACACCACGACGCCGGATTTCTCCACCAGCAGCGTTGCGAACTGCATGCTGCCGACGGCCTCGAATTCCTTCGGCAGCGGCGCCCAGGCGAACATCGAGGCCTGCGGCGGCGGAATCTCCCACCCCGCGCGGCCAAACGACTCCACGAGTGCATCGCGGCGCTTGCGATAGGTATCGCGCATCTCGCGGATGCAGTCATCGGGGCCATTGAGGGCTGCGGTCGCCGCGACCTGGACCGGCGTGAAGGCACCGTAATCGAGATAGGATTTGACGCGCGCAAGTGCTGCGATGATGCGGTCATTGCCGACCGCAAAACCCATGCGCCATCCGGCCATCGAGAACGTCTTCGACATCGAGGTGAATTCGACGGTGACGTCGATCGCGCCGGGCACTTGCAGCACCGACGGCGGCGGATTGTTGTCGTCGAAATAGACTTCGGCGTAGGCGAGATCGGACAGGATGAAAATGTCGTGCTTCTTCGCGAACGCGACGAGATCCTTGTAGAAATCGAGATCCGCGACATAGGCAGTCGGGTTCGATGGATAGCAGACGATCAGGGCGATCGGCTTCGGGATCGAATGCTGGATGGCCCGCTCGACGGCTTCGAAGAATTGCGGCGTCGGCTCCGACGGTACCGAGCGGATCACGCCGCCCGCCATCAGGAAGCCGAAGGCGTGGATCGGATAGCTCGGGTTGGGACACAGCACCACATCGCCCGGCGCGGTGATCGCCTGGGCGACGTTGGCAAACCCCTCCTTCGAGCCGAGGGTCGCAACGACCTGCGTATCCGGATTGAGTTTGACGCCGAAGCGGCGCGCGTAATAGGCGGCCTGGGCCTTGCGCAGGCCGTTGATGCCGCGCGAGGCCGAGTAGCGATCGGTGCGCGGTTTGCCGAGTGTTTCCTTCAGCTTCTCGATCACGTGGGATGGGGTCGGCAGGTCCGGGTTTCCCATGCCCATGTCGATGATATCAGCCCCGGCATTGCGCGCGGCCGCCTTGGCCTGGTTGACCTTCTCGAACACGTAAGGCGGCAGACGGCGAATGCGGTAGAAATCTTCCATGGGACCCTTGCTCCAACAACCGGCATGCCAGAATCGACACCCTTGTCTCACGACCGAAGCCGGAACAGGATTCATAAAGAAATCGCACCGAATCAATAGCTTAGCGCGATTTCAGGAGTGGACTGGGGTCAAAGACCGGACATGCGGTTGAATTGAGGTTCTTTTAGCACGGACACCCGGCAGCGCCAGCGTCGATCGGCCTGTGCGCGGTTACTTGCCCGTTGAATTCTGGGCTGCCGCGGTCTCCTGCCGGTCCCGCGCGGCCTTCAGCTCCGCCTGGAGCTTGGCCTGGTCGGCCGGCTTCATCGCCTCTTCGCTGCGATCAGGCGGAAGATCGTGAACCGGGAGATAGCCGCTGGCTTCCTTCGGCCGGGCCGGCGCGTCGGTCGGCACGCCAACTCCCGGCAGGTCCGCGACCGTGCTGGCGCAGCCGCTCAGCCCCGCCATCGACGCGAGCAAAATTGCGGCTGCAAGGCCCCTCATCATCCGATCAATCGGCATCCGCCGAAAAGTCCCCAACAAGCAGGCGCACAAGGCGCGTCGCCGACACGGGTCGCACTGGTACGAGCCTTGCAGCGTCCCCGCTGCATTAATTCTCGCTTTAGCCGTTCAAACCATTGTCGCCCGAAACGATTAAAGCTGGAACAACAAATGCGACCCCTGAGGCTTCAATATGTCAGAACTAATGTTTTTTTGTCGCAGTGCAACAAAGCGAAACACCGGCTTTTAACCTGTTGTCGTTGCCGCACCGCGCGATGACGCGCACCAAACGAAACGATAGTGTCCTTGAAATGAACAACGTCAGCACTGAAGCCCAGACCACCCCCAAATTCAATTCCGAAGCCTTCGCCATGAACATCGCCCGGGCGATGGAGAGCAGCGGTCAGGCGCTGGCCGCCTATTTGAAGCCGCGCCAAACCGGCGAAGTCCGCGACAAGCCCCCGAACGAAGTCGGCGAGGTCATCAAAACCTTCAGCGTGATCGCCGAATACTGGCTGTCCGACAAGGAGCGGGCTTCCGATCTGCAGATCAAGCTCGGCAAGGACTATCTCGATCTCTGGGGCACGGCGGTCCGCCGCATGGCCGGCGAGGCGGATGCCAAGCCGGCGATCGAGCCGGCACCGCGCGACAAGCGCTTCCAGGATCCCGAGTGGAAGTCGAACCAGTTCTTCGACTTCGTGCTTCAACTGTACTTGCTCACCTCAAAATGGGCGCAGGAGCTGGTTCGCAACGCCGACGGGATTGATCCGCACACCCGCAAGAAGGCTGAATTCTACGTCCAGCAGATCGCCAATGCGCTCGCACCGTCGAATTTCGTCCTGACCAATCCGGAAGTGCTCCGCGCCACTGTCGAGTCCAACGGCGACAATCTGGTGCGCGGCATGAAGATGCTGGCGGAGGATATCGAGTCCGGACACGGCACGCTCCGCATCCGCCAATCCGATCCGGGCAATCTTCAGGTCGGCGTCAACATGGCGACAACGCCGGGAAAGGTGATCTACCAGAACGAGGTGATGCAGCTGATCCAGTATTCGCCGGCAACGGAAAGCGTGCTGCGCACGCCGCTCCTGATCGTGCCGCCATGGATCAACAAATTCTACATCCTCGATCTCAGGCCTGAGAAATCCTACGTCAAATGGTGCGTCGACCAGGGCATCACGGTGTTCCTGATCTCCTGGGTCAATCCGGACAAGGAGCTCGGCAAGAAGACCTGGGCCGACTACATGACCGATGGCCCCCTCGCAGCGATGGACGTGATCGAGAAGGTCACCGGCGAGATGAAGATTCACACCGCCGGCTATTGCGTCGGCGGCACCATGCTCGCCTCGACGCTGGCCTATCTCGCGGAAAAGCGCCGCCAGCGCGTATCCTCGGCGACGTTCTTTGCGGCGCAAGTCGACTTCACGCTTGCCGGCGAGCTGCTGGTGTTCGTCGACGAAGACCAGATCTCGGCGCTGGAGCGCGACATGCACGAATCCGGCGTGCTCGAGGGCAGCAAGATGGCGATGGCCTTCAACATGCTGCGCTCGAACGACCTGATCTGGTCCTACGTCGTGAACAATTATTTGAAGGGCCAGCCGCCCTCCTCGTTCGACCTGTTGCACTGGAATTCGGATGCGACGCGGATGCCGGCGTCGAATCACTCCTACTATCTGCGCAACTGCTACCTGGAGAACCGGCTGTCGACCGGCACCATGGTGCTCGACAACACGCTGCTCGACCTGTCGAAGGTCAAGGTTCCGGTCTACAACCTCGCGACGCGCGAGGATCACATCGCGCCGGCGGAATCGGTGCTTTACGGCTCGCAATTCTTCGGCGGCCCGGTGAAATATGTGCTCGCCGGATCCGGCCACATCGCGGGCGTGGTCAATCCGCCCGCATCGAAGAAGTACCAGTATTGGACCAACGACGACATCAAGGACGTCAAGCTTGCCGACTGGCTGAAGAACGCCCAGGAGCACAAGGGTTCGTGGTGGCCCAACTGGCGCGAATGGCTGGAAAACCTCGACGCCGAGAAGGTATCGGCCCGCGCGGTGGGCACGTCCGGCGTGCCGCCGCTCGAGGACGCTCCCGGCAGCTATGTCCGCGTCCGCGCGTAGCGCGCGGCCGGCCTCTCCGCTATAAGCAGATCGTCCCGGCGGGTCGGGAATCGAAATCAGTTGAGGGGGATACGATGACGCGTGAACTGTTCTGGCTGTCGCTGACGGTGATCCTGACCGGATTGCTGTGGGTCCCCTACATTCTTAACCGGACTCAGGTCCGTGGCCTCGGCGGCGCCATGGCGAATCCCTCGCGCAACGACAAGCCGCATGCGGAATGGGCGACGCGGCTGATGTTCGCCCACGACAACGCGGTCGAAAATCTCGTGATCTTCGCACCGCTGGTGCTGATCCTCAACGCGGCCGACTATTCGACCAAATGGACCGTGATGGCCTGCGCGGTCTATTTCTGGGCGCGCGTCGCCCATCTGATCGTCTACACGCTCGGCCTGCCGGTGTTCCGCACGCTGGCCTTCACGATCGGCTTCATCGCTCAGGCCGTGCTGGCGCTGGCGATCTTCAAGATCCTCTGAGCTGCATATCCTCGCCGGTCGCGGCAACAGCCGCAACGGCGCCTCTATGCGACCGCCTCTCGCACCACGACATGCAGCATCGTCGCGGTGCTTCGTCCACGACGACCACCCCCACTCATGGAAACAGCGCGATCTGCGCCAGTCCGGTGGTTTCAGGCAAGGCGAACATCAGGTTCATGTTCTGGATCGCCTGTCCGGCCGAGCCCTTCACGAGATTGTCGAGCGTCGAGAGCACGATGGCGCGGTTCTTGATCCGGTCGGCGACGACGCCGATCTGGACGTAGTTCGAACCACGCACGTTCTGCGTCTGCGGCAACACGCCCTTCTTCGCCACATGGACGAACGGCTCGTCGGCGTAGGCCTTTTCCAGTTCGGCCCGCAAATCGTCCGGCGTAGCCCCGTTGAGCTTGACATAGGATGTGCAGAATTCACCCCGCGCCATCGGAATGAGATGCGGCGTGAAGTTCACCGTCACAGCCGAGCCAGCGGCGACCCCGATCTCCTGCTCGATCTCCGCCGAGTGTCGATGAGTACCGACCGAATAGGGCGACAACCCCTCGCCGGCCTCGCTGAACAGCGTGTTCTGTTTCAGTCCGCGTCCGGCGCCGGTGACGCCCGACTTGGCGTCGATGACGATATCGTCGACGTCGATCAGCTTTGCCTTCGCCAGCGGAACCAGCGCCAGCAGCACCGCCGTCGGATAGCAGCCGGGACAGGCCACCAGCCGCGCGGCCGCGATCTTCTCCCGGTAGAGTTCCGTCAGCCCATAGACGGCCTCGCCCTGCAATTCGAGCGCCCGGTGCTCATGGCCGTACCATTGCGCGTAGCTGTCCTTGTTGCGCAGCCGGAAATCCGCGGACATGTCGAGGATCTTGATTCTGGGATTGGCTTTCAGCACCGCGGCGATGATCTCCTGCGTCGTTCCGTGCGGCAGTCCGCAGAACACGGCATCGAGCTGCGTCCAGTCGACCTTTTCCCGTTCCACGAGTTTTGGCAGGTCGAGCATGAAGAAGTGCGGAAACACCTCGCTCATCGCCTTGCCGGCATGGGTGTTGGCGGTAAGCGCGGTGATTTCGGCATTCGGGTGCCGCGCCAGCAGGCGCACCGCGTCGGCGCCGGTGTAGCCGGACGCGCCCAAAATGCCGATTTTCTTCTTCGTCATCACACGTTCCTTTCAAGCGTAGTCGTTTCGCTTTGTATCGTTGCGAAAGCCTGCGGGCGCACCTCCGCACGCCGGCCTTCACGATCGGCTTCATCGCCCAGGCCGTACTGGCGCTCGTGATCTTCAATATCCCCTGAGCTGCACAGCGTCGCCGGTCGCGGCAACAGCCGCACCGGCGCTTCTATTCCGCGTTCTTGCGCACCACGATATGCAGCATCGTCGCGGGCGCTTCGTCGAAGCTCTTGATCTCGCTGGTGTCGGCCGAGAGCTGCGTCCACGGCCCGGCTGACGCGTAGGTCGCCTGCAGCCAGTCCGGCGAGGGATAATTGTAGTAGCGGCCGATGCTGTCGCGGCCATCATCGTGGCCGATCTTGTAGCTCGCGTAGAACACACCTGATGGCTTCAGCGCACGATGGATCCGGCTGAGAATGCCGGCGAGTTCGTCGCGCGGAACGTGCAGCAGACACGCGCTGGCCCAGACGCCGTCATAGGCCTCCAGCTCGTCGAGCTGATCGAACAACATTGCCTCGACCGGATGACCGAGACGGCTCGCGGCGACCGCGGCCATCTCGGGTGAACCATCGGTCGCACGCAGCACAAACCCCTCGGCGAGCATCACCGCGGCATGATTGCCGGCGCCGCAGCCGAGTTCGAGGATCGCTCCGCCGGGCGGCAACAGGCCGAGAAAGCCCCTGAGCCGGGTCGATGGCGCTTTCGCCCACCCGGCATAGGCCTCGGCGTTACGCCGGTAGAATTGCAACGTGTCCTCGTCCACGGTGCGCGAGCCGTCAGGTGTCGGCCAGCCCCAGCATCAGCCGCATGTTCTGCACGGCTGCGCCCGAGGCGCCCTTGCCCAGATTGTCCAGCCGCGCGACCAGCACCGCCTGGTGGTGCTTGTCGCTCGCAAAGACATAGAGCTCGAGCTTGTTGGTCTCGTTGAGCGCTTCGGGCTCGATCTTTCCGCCCTTGCTGGCGTCATTTTGCAGCGGCATCGCCGCGACGTATCTGCTGCCGGCATAGCGTTTCGCCAGCGCGGCCTGCAGATCCGCTCCATCCGGCTTGCCGGGCAGCGCATCGAGCTGCAGCGGCACCGAGACCAGCATACCCTGCCGGTAGTTGCCGACCGACGGGATGAAGACCGGCCGCCGCGTCAGATGCGAGTAGAGCTGCATCTCCGGCACGTGCTTGTGCTCGAAGCCGAGGCCATAGAGATGGAAGGCTGGCGCGGTGCCCTCCTCGAAGCTCGCGATCATCGACTTGCCGCCGCCGGAATAGCCGCTCACCGCGTTGACGGTGACCGGATAATCCGCGGGCAGCAGCCCGGCATCGACGATCGGCCGCAGCAGCGCGATCGCACCGGTCGGATAGCAGCCCGGATTCGAAACCTTCCGCGCGGTCCGGATCTTGTCGGCCTGGTCGGGTGCGAGCTCGGCAAAGCCGTAGGCCCAGTCGGGCGCGACCCGATAGGCAGTCGAGGCGTCGAGCACCTTCGGAGCGGCGTTGCCAATGGTGTCGATCAGCGCCACCGTCTCCTTTGCGGCGTCGTCGGGCAGGCAGAGGATCACCAGATCCACCTCCTCCATCAACGCGCGCTTGGCGCCGGCATCCTTCCGCTTGTCCTCGGCGATGTGCTTCACCGTGACGTCGCCCAACAGGTTCAGCCGCTCCTGGATGCCGAGGCCGGTGGTACCGGATCCACCATCGACGAACACGGTGGCCTTAGTCGCGCCATTCTTGGTCTTCGGGTTGGTATCGGTGAGGGTCATGGCACGTTCCTTTCGAGCTCGTCAGTTTGGTTTGCAAAGACATCCGGCCGCGCCTGCCGCATCAGCTGCGCGATCTCTTGCGGACCGGCGTCCACTTGCGCGGCAAGGTTGCCTGCGACCGCCGCATAATCGGTTTCGGATTTGTGCTGGTTCAGCTTGAAGCTGCCCTCCACCTCTTCCACCGTCATCTCAAAGCCCACGATCGCCTGCTTCATGGCTTCCAGCCGCGCGGCCGTCAGCTTGCCCGACGTCCAGGGTTTCTTCGGCGCCAGCCGGTCCTCGAACTTGGCGCTCAGCGTATCGATCTGAACCGCCAGTTCGTCATCCGACAATATCCGCACCGGCCCGGTCAGGTGCACGGCCTGATAGAGCCAGGTCGGCACCTGGTCCGGAGACACATACCAGTCCGCCGACACATAGGCATCCGCGCCGTTGACGGCCAGCAGCCAGGATGTGCCGCCCGCCAGCTTTACCAGCGGATTGTGACGGGCGACATGAAACAGCGCCCGCGGCGTGCCGTCATCGGCGTAGCTCAGGTAGAACGGCAGCGCGGAGGCGATCGGCTTGGCGCCATCCCACGCGCAGGCCATGCCGAATCCGCGCGCTTCCGCAAAGGCGAGGCTTGCGGCGCGGTCGGGCTTGAATACCGGTGGCGTATACATGGTCGGAACTCCCAAAGTGACGTAGGAGCCGCCAGATCGAACCGCGTGTCTTTTTGGGAGCGCGCCGCGGGATGAGATCCGGCGGCAGAGGCGATGGTCTAAACGCGAACGACCGCCCATACCGCGATGGCGCGGCGGCGGCGAGCAATGATGATGGTCGCGGCGTTGATCATGGGCGCGGCTATAGGGCCGCGCCCGCTTGGCGTCAAGATGCAGTCCCGTCATTCCGGGGCGTCGCGGTAGCGACGAACCCGGAATCTAGAGGTTACGGCGCGAGATTCCGGGTTCGATGCTCGCGCATCGCCCTCAGGTGCGCAATTGCGCACCGGGGAATGACGGCCTAGATCACCGGATTCCACGACGCCGGCACGACGCGGTAGCCATTGCCGTCCTTCACGACATTGCCGAGCCCCGGGAACGGATAGTGGAAGCCCTGCACCTGGAGCCGTTCTGCGACCACCATGTCGTAGATGCGGCGGCGGGTCTTCTCCGCCACGTCGCCATCCTGATCGAACGACGCGTGCCAGCCGGGATTGGTCGCGAACAGGTTCGGGTTGTTGGTGACGTCGGACTGGATGAAGACCTTGGCTGAGCCGGACGCCAGCACATAGGAGGTGTGGCCTGGCGTATGGCCGACCGTCTCGACCGATGTCAGGCTGGGCGCGATCTCCTTGCCCCACTCGTACGGCGTGACCTTCTTCTTCAGGCCGGCCTCGAAGATGTTGCGGTTGTTCTTGAACAGGCCCTGCATGCGGCCGGCCGGCGCCCGACTCATCTCGCCGTCGTCCATCCAGAACTTCCATTCGGTAGCCGGCACCAGCACTTCGGCGTTTGGAAATGCCGGCATGCCCTCGGCTGTCAGAAGGCCGTTCACGTGGTCGGTGTGGAAGTGCGAGATCACGACGATGTCGACATTCTTGGGATCGAAGCCGGCCGCCGCCATGTTGTCGGCGAACAGGCCGTTGGCGCCCTTGCTGTTGGCCTTCGACAGCGCGCCGTTGCCGGTATCGATCACGATCAATTTGCCGCCGGTGTTGATCACCAGCGGCGCGAAGTAGATCGACACCATGTCGCGCGGCATGAACGCCTTCTCGAGCGCCGCGTTCACATCGTCCCGCTTCGCATTGGGGATGAAGGAATCCTCCAGCTTGAAGACGTTCTTGCCGTCGGACACCACGGTGACCTGGATATCGCCGACCTTGTAGCGATAGAAGCTCGGCGCCTGCTTGTCGGCGATCGGCGCGGCAGAGCTGGCGGGAGCGGCCGGCAATAACGGCGCGGCGACGAACCCTGCAGCGCCGGCAAGCGCGTGACGACGTGTCAGTTCCATGTGGTGTCCTCCCGGTGTGACGATGACAGCGATATTGTCCCGCTTGTCTGGTTTCGGGGCTAACCCCCGCGCCTTTGCGTTATTCCTTTGCGTTATTCCAAAGACCTTACACCGTCCGCCACATCCATTCGAGCACCTGCGCGATCACGTCGCCGAACAGCAGCAGCGCGGCCGACCAGACCAGCGCAGACACAAAATTGGCGATCTGGAATCGCCAGTACGACATCTCGAAGATGCCGGCGGCGAGCGGCACCGAGGCCCGCAGCGGGCCGAAGAAGCGGCCGATGAAAATGCTGGGTACGCCCCAGGTTTTGACGAACGCCTCGCCGCGCGGCAGGATTTCCGGATAGCGCGACAGCGGCCACATCTGCGCGACCTGCTCCTTGTAGCGATAGCCGAACCAGTAGGAGACCCAGTCGCCGAGCGCTGCCCCGATGCCGCCGGCGATCCAGACCGGCCAGAAGCTGATCCCACTGACGCCTATCAGCGCGCCGATCGCGACCAGCGCGCCCCACGCCGGTATCAACAGCGAGATGAACGCCAGCGACTCGCCGAACGCCAGCAGCAGGACGATCGGCGCGGCCCAAGCCTGATGGTGGCGCACGAAGTCGGCCAGTGCGCGCGCAAAATCTTCCATCTCGTTGAGTGCCTTCCCGCCTGTTGATGCCCTTGAACCTTTCTGCGGGCCCATCGCCTAAGAAACACGTAAGCCAGCCCCTTGCGTGACATCAAGTCACAAAGGCGGGGATCAATCGTGATTTCCCACAACCCGCCCGCCTTCCGGGCCGGCTGGCATCTCCCAAGCAAGACAAAGGAAACACTGGATGATCGGATCACTGATGATGTGCGTGAGCGTTGTGGTGTTGCTGTTCGGAATGCTCGCGGGCATCGCCATGGGGATCGAGCAGAACTTCACGTTGGCGCCAGCACATGCGCATCTCAATCTCGTGGGTGGCGTGCTCCTCTTCTTGTTTGGGCTTTACTACCGGCTGGTACCGGCCGCGGGCGCTATGCTGCTGGCGAAAATCCAGGGCTGGCTGCATATCGTGGGCGGCATCCTGTTTCCGGTCGGAGTTGCGACGGTGCTGCTGAAGGGCCCCTCGCTTGAAGCCGCTCCGATCGCCGGATCGCTGATCGTTGTCGTCGCCATGGCCCTGTTCACGATCATTGTGTTCCGCACCTCGCGGGGCTAAGCGCGGGTTCCTATTTACGGGACGGCCGGGACTGAGGCATTGCCTCGACCAATCCGGCCGCCGCCCTTTCGCCGCCCATCCGTGGCATAGTCAGAACAACCGATTCGCCTGCGCCCAATATCGCGCGCCACCTGAAGAACCATGTCCAAGCCACTGAAATCGAACGCAAAAAGTAAATCAGACTCCGATCTGTTCGGAGCCCCGGAGCCGAAGGGCCGTGCGCCATTGAAGGTCGCTGCCCGGTCCGGCGGGAACGCTGAGGACAGCTATACCGCTGATGACATCGAGGTGCTGGAAGGGCTGGAACCGGTTCGCCGGCGCCCGGGCATGTATATCGGCGGCACCGACGAGAAGGCGCTCCATCATTTGTTCGCCGAAGTGATCGACAACTCGATGGACGAGGCGCTGGCAGGCCACGCCACCTTCATCGAGGTGGAACTGACCGCCGATGGATTCCTGACTGTCACCGACAACGGCCGCGGCATTCCGGTCGACGCGCACAAGAAATTCCCGAAGAAGTCGGCGCTCGAAGTCATCATGTGCACGCTGCATTCCGGCGGCAAGTTCGACTCCAAGGTCTACGAGACCTCGGGCGGCCTGCACGGCGTTGGCGTCTCCGTGGTCAACGCCCTCTCCTCGCTGCTCGAGGTCGAGGTCGCCCGCAGCCAGAAGCTCTACCGCATGACGTTCGAGCGCGGCCATCCCAAGGGCAAGCTCGAAGAACTCGGCAAGATCAACAACCGCCGCGGCACCCGCATCCGCTTCAAGCCGGACACCGAGATCTTCGGCGCCAAGGCGACATTCAAGCCGCAGCGTCTGTTCAAGATGACGCGCTCGAAGGCCTATCTGTTCGGCGGTGTCGAAATTCGCTGGCGCTGCGACCAGGAGCTGTTGAAGGGTGTCGAGGACGTTCCGGCTGAAGCGACCTTCCATTTCCCCGGCGGCCTGAAGGATTATCTGGCCGCGGCGATCCACGCCGACACGCTGGTGCATCAGGATATCTTCTCCGGCAAATCCGGCCGCAGCGGCGCGCACGGCGCCTGCGAATGGGCGGTGGCCTGGACCGCGGATGCCGACGGCTTCCTGTCGTCCTACACCAACACGGTGCCGACGCCCGATGGCGGCACGCATGAATCCGGCTTGCGCAGCGCGCTGCTGCGCGGCCTCAAGGACCATGCCGAACGCGCCGGCCAGGGCAAGCGTGCGGCCTCCATCACTTCGGAAGACGTGATGGTTGGCGCTGCCGTCATGCTCTCGGTATTCGTGCGCGAGCCTGAATTCCAGGGCCAGACCAAGGATCGCCTCGCCACCGCTGAAGCGCAGCGCATCGTCGAACAGGCGATGAAGGATCCGTTCGACCACTGGCTCTCGGCCAATCCTAACCAGGCCAACAGGCTTTTGGATTTCGTGGTCGATCGTGCCGAAGAACGGCTGCGCCGTCGTCAGGAAAAGGAGACCGCGCGCAAGACCGCGGGCAAGAAGCTTCGCCTGCCCGGCAAGCTCGCCGATTGCGCCAACGCCGGCACCGAAGGCTCAGAACTTTTCATCGTGGAGGGCGATTCGGCCGGCGGCAGCGCCAAGCAGGCGCGCAACCGCGAGACCCAGGCCGTGCTGCCGCTGCGCGGCAAGATCCTCAACGTCGCCTCTGCCGGAAAAGACAAGCTGACCGCCAATGCGCAGCTCTCTGATCTCGTGCAGGCGATCGGCTGCGGCACGCTGGCGCATTATCGTGAAGAGGATCTGCGCTATCAGCGCATCGTCATCATGACCGACGCCGACGTCGACGGCGCCCACATCGCCTCGCTGCTGATCACCTTCTTCTACCGGCAGATGCCGCGGCTGATCGACGAGGGGCATCTCTATCTCGCCGTGCCGCCGCTCTATCGCCTTACCCACGGCACCAAGACGGTCTATGCGCGCGACGACGCCCACAAGGACGCGTTGATAAAGAGCGAATTCAACGCCAACGCGAAAGTCGATGTCGGCCGCTTCAAAGGCCTTGGCGAAATGAACCCGGCGCAGCTCAAGGAAACCACCATGGATCCGGCTCGGCGCACGATGCTGCGCGTGGTGCTGCTGGCCGACGACCGCGAAGGCACCGCCGACTCGGTCGAGCGGCTGATGGGCACCAAGGCCGAAGCGCGCTTTGCCTTCATCTCCGACAAGGCCGAATTCGCCAGCGACGATATACTCGACGTCTAGACTTTAAAGTATTGATTTTATTTATATTTCTTGGATATCTCAATTTTTTGGGTGGCCTTCACTCGCCTTTCTGGAGAACACCGCGCGTTTCGTTTTCGGGCGGTTGTGTCCCCCCCGCAACAGCATTTCCGGCTGAACCACGTATAGTCCCTGACATGAGTTTCGGGAATCGGTGCCAAGGCGCCCCCGCAAGCGACCCGCTGGAACGCTAAAGTCGAGGATTTGGATATGAAAAAGTTTCTGCTCGCGCTGACCGCGGTTGCTGCGATGACGGCATCGGCCTCGGCGGCTGACCTCGCCTCCCGCCCCTACACCAAGGCTCCCGCGCCGCTCCCGGTGGCACCGAGCTGGACCGGCTTCTACATCTTCGGCGGCGGCGGCGGTGGCATCTGGGACGCTGATACCGGCGTCCAGGCGACTGTCGGTGGCGCACCGATCCTCGGCTTCAACCAGCGCCAGGGCGGCGATGGCTGGCTGGGCACCGTCGGTGCCGGTTACGACTGGCAGTTGAACCAGAACTGGGTGTTCGGTGTTCTCGCGGACGGCCAGTTTGGCAGCCTCAAGGGCACTATTCAGGATCAGGGCCCGTTCGCCGCTGGCAACATCAAGAACGACTATAGCTGGGCCGCCGGCGTCCGCCTCGGTTACCTGATTGCGCCGAATGTCCTGTCCTATGTGAATGTCGGTTATTCCGAGTCGCATTGGAAGGGCACGACGCTGTTCAGCACCATCACGGGTACCCCGATCGGCCTGCACACCAATGGCTTTGACCGCGGTGGCGTGTTCGTCGGTTCCGGCGTCGAGAACAACCTGAGCTTCTTCGGCGTCACCGCGCCGGGCTGGTTCATGAAGACCGAATATCGCGCTGCCTACTACGACAACAAGAACATCTCGGAACTCTCCGACGTGACCAACCTCTCCAACGGCCGTGACATCACCTTCAAGCCGCTGGTCCAGACCGTCACCACCTCGCTGGTGTACCGCTTCAACTGGAGCGGCCCGGTCGTCGCCAAGTACTGATCCAAGTTACTGATCGCTGCTTTAATCGCAGCTCAAAAGCCCCGGCTCGCCGGGGCTTTTTTGTTGCTCGGAACGCGGTCCACAGAAGCCTGCCCGCGGCATGCAGCCTGCGCGCAGGGCCGATCGCTCACCGCGATCTGGTCAAGGCGACATCGATCGTGCACTCTCCGCTGGCTCAACCAAGCGGACAAAAACAATGAAAAATGGACTGTTCGATCTCTCCGGTAAAGTCGCAATCGTCACCGGCGGTAATGGCGGTATCGGGCTCGGGATGGCGCGCGGTCTTGCGGACGCCGGAGCCAACATTGCCGTGGTCGGACGCAACGAGGCAAAATCAGCTGTCGCCGTCGAGGATCTCAGGCAGCGCGGCGTCAAGGCAATCGCCGTGACGACCGACGTCACCGACGCCTCGGCGGTCTCCGCCATGATCGACCGGGTCGTCAAAGATCTCGGCCGGATCGACATCCTCATCAACAATGCCGGCATGAGCATTCGCAAGCCGCCTCACGAGCTGGAGCTCGAGGAGTGGAACAGGGTGATCGACACCAACCTCACCAGCGCGTTCGTGTGCTCGAAGGCCGCCTATCCGGCACTGAAGGCGTCCGGCCACGGCAAGGTGATCAATATCGGCTCGATGATGTCGATCTTCGGCGCGAGCTTCGCGACGGCCTATGCCGCGAGCAAGGGCGGCATCGTGCAGTTCTCCCGCGCCTGCGCCAACGCGTGGGCGCCGGACAATATCCAGGTCAACGCCATCCTTCCCGGCTGGGTCGACACCGATTTGACGAGAGGCGCGCGCCAGCAGGTCGCCGGTCTCCACGAGCGCGTGCTGGCGCGTACGCCGGCTGCGCGCTGGGGCGCGATCGACGACTTCGCGGGGATCACTGTGTTCCTGGCGTCTTCGGCGTCCGACTTCGTCACCGGCACCGCCATCCCCGTCGATGGCGGATATTCCGTGATGGTCTGAGACAGCATTACGCCATGAAAAAAGCCCCGGCCGGAGGCCGAGGCTTTAGACTGTTCGCCGGGACAGATCAGTACTTCGCAACCACCGGGCTGTTGAAGTGATAGTTGACGCCAACGCGGACGATATGCTCGCGGGTGGTCACCGACGTGTTGTATGTCGGCAGCGGCACGAAGGCCCCGCAGACCGCCGTGGTACAGGCATTGGTATAGTTTGTCTTGCCGAGATCGACGTAGAGATACTCCGCCTTGATCGACCAGTTCCGCGACGCCATCCACTCGCCGCCTGCGCCCGCCGTCCATCCGACGCGCGTGTCGGAGAACGTGCCGGCATAGACGTCAGCCGTCGTGGTGAAGCTCGCGGCCGTCGACGACTTGACCTGCCCGTAGGCAAGGCCGCCGGTGCCGTACAGCAGCAGGGTCGGAGCAGCCAGGAAGCCCACGCGGCCACGCACGGTGCCGAACCAGTCGAGGCTGGTCGAGACGCTGTGAAGGAAGCTGCCGGCGAGCGGCGCCACCAGCGGCTGGACGACCGTGTCGGTCTGCCGCGTCCCGTTCCAGTTGATGTCGGCTTCGAAGCCGGCAACCCAAATCGGCGAGAACTGATAGTTGTAGCCGACCTGACCGCCGGCGGTTCCGTCCACGTTATGCTGGCCGGCCGAATAGCTCCGTATCGGGTTGTTCGTCAGCGGCCCACCGCACAGTACGGCAGGGTTGGTGAAGCAGCCCGACGGCGTCAGGTTGTAGCTGGAGTCATTGATCGCGGCGCCGGCGTTCAAGCCGACATACCATCCGGTCCATGGCGTTTCGAGAGCCAGTGGGGGCGGTGCCTTCGTATAGCGCGGCGCCATATCCGCGGCGGAAGCTGCCCCTGTTCCAACGATCGCCAGCAGTGCTGCGAGCGCCAAAGCTGATCTGCGCATTTCAATTCCCTCCGCTCAAAAATCGATTAGAAATGTTGAAACAACCTGCAGCCGTTCGGCCAATACCGCCACAAGGAACTCAGCTTCGGTGCGCTGGATGCGACTGATTTCGGCCACCCGTTGCAACCATGCAACGAAACTCGGTCCACTTTTGCGACCAGAGCGGGTGCGACCGCTTCTGAACGGCCAAAAGGGTGGAAAGCGGCGCCTCGATGGCACCGCTGAGCGGCGTGAATCGGGTTCCCGGGCACACAGGGGTCCACGGAGCGACCAGGCGCTCGGAAAACGGGCCGATGGCGGCCCAGACGGTCCCAAGACAAAGGTCCACGGAAAAGCTCAAGAAAAAGCCCCGGACAATGCCGGGGCTTTCAGGTCCGAGATGAACACCAAGGCTCAGTAGCGCGCCACCAGCGGCGCACCGAACTTGTAGCTCAGGCGAACCACCGCCGACTGGATGTCGACCGGACGCGCATCGAAGGCATAGGTTGCAGGCGCAGCCGTGCCGGCGAGCTGGTAGCTCTTCTTCTCGAACGAGGCATAGTCGTATTCGAGGCCGACGATCCAGTTCTGGGTGATGCCGTATTCCCAGCCGGCGCCGACCGTCCAGCCATTGTGCCAGTTCGACTGGGCGCCCGAACCAGTGAACGGCGGCGTGGTGTCGACCACCGAGAGATGGTTGTTCACGCCGGCATAGCCGCCCTTCACATAGAACAAATTGTTCTGCACGGCGAAGCCGGCACGGCCGGTCACCGTGACCATCCAGTCCGCGCGCCAGCTGAAGCGATCGTCAAGACCCGCGCCGAACACGTTGTTGACGAGGGTGCCCTTGTTGTCGAGGCCTGCGATCGTGCCCTCGAGACCGGCGACAAAGTTGTTGGCCTGCCAGTTGTAGCCGACCTGGCCGCCACCGAACACGCCGCTGCCGCGCTGCCGGAAGCCCTGGCCCGGGCCGAGATCGCCGAACGCCGTGGTGTTGGCGGTGTTGGTCCATTCCTGGTTGGTCCAGGAGCCGCCGACGTTGCCACCGACATAGAAGCCGGCCCAGTTGTAGATCGAGTCAACGTAAGCCGGCGCCTTCGTGTAGGGACGGGCTGCGAGGTCGGCGGCCGAAGCGGCGCTGACACCGAGCGCGGTCGTGACGGTGAGCGCGGCAATCAGTTTGGCATGAGACATGGTGGCACTCCCAAAATTGTCTGATGGGTGCCAGCTTTCCCAGAGAGACCCTTACCAAAAGAAAACCGGCCGATACGGCAACGCAGAATCCGCGCATGCCGGTTTCGAATCTTCTCCGCTGTTGCAGCCACGCAACTTCTAAGGGTTATTTTAAGCGGCCATTATCCTTGATGGATTGTTACCGGCGCAACTCGCCTGTCAGCCAAGTGTCGGCGAATCCTGAGCCGGCGAATGCACATGCTCGGGCCGCACACCAACACCGACGAAGCGCGCGATAAGTCCCTGCAGCCAGGGCACAGCCGTGACCAGCCGCATCGGGAATGGCACCTTGAGCGGTCGATCGCCCGATTTGAGCGCCACCGTGATGATGTTGTTCTGGGCGACCACCTGCATCCGCTGCGTCACGCGCACCGGAAATTCACGCCGCCGCCTGACCGCGTCGAGTTCAGCTTCGGACGGGCAACCCTGCGCGAGCTTCGCCGCCAGGATATTTGCGGTCGCGACCGCGTCCTGCACAGCAAGATTGACGCCGACGCCGCCGACCGGCGACATCGCATGCGCGGCATCGCCGATGCACAACAGACCGGGCCTCGTCCAGCGCGTCAGGCGATTGATCGCGACGGTCAGCAGCTTGATGTCATCGAAACTGCTGACCTCGGCAATACCGGTTTTCAGGATCGGCGCCATCCGCACGACGTCGTCGAGCAGCGCTGCCAGGCCCCTCGCCTTCACCGCGTCGTACTGTCCCTTGGCGATGACATAGGCGCACTGCCAATAATCGCCGCGATCGAACGTCACCATCATCTTGCCCGGCTCGACGCGGGCAAACAAGTTCTCGGTCTCGTCAGGGCGGCGCCCGACGCGAAACCACAACACATCCATCGGCGCGCCGATCTCCTCGACGACAAGGCCGGCACGTTCACGCACGGTGGAATGGCGGCCGTCGCAGGCGATGGTGAGATCCGCTTCGATCTCGATCGGCCCGTCCGGGGTCTGTGCCCGCACGCCGGCGATGGTGTCGCCGCGGCGGAGCAGATCAGTGGCCTCGGTGCTCATCAGCACCTTCAACGACGCAAAACGTTTGCCGCTCTCGCGCAGGAAGTTCAGAAAATCCCACTGCGGCATCATCGCAATGAACGGGTATTTGACGTTGACGCGGCTGAGGTCGGCGATCCGGACCGGCGTGCCGCCGAACATGCCATCGAGCTTCTGCAGCTTCTGGTGCGGCAGCTTCAGGAAGCCGTCGATCAGGCCGAGTTCATCCATCACCTGCAAGGTCGAGGGATGCACGGTGTCGCCGCGGAAGTCGCGGAAGAAATCAGCGTGCTTCTCCAGCACCACGACATCGATCCCGGCGCGTCCGAGCAGATAGCCGAGCATCATGCCAGCCGGTCCGCCGCCGACAATGCAGCAGCGGGTCTTGAGGGTGTGTCGTGTCGGCATCGCGGAAGTCCTGTCCGATTCCATCGTCCCGCTCGCGCTGATGAGACCGCTCCAGATTGAGTTGTAGCGCCAATCCTGCATGACTGCTGCAACCTTTCAGGAAGCAGCGATGGCGTGGCGAGGTTGGCGAGCCTCTATCCGCTCGGGATGCTCCAACAAAAAACCCCGGCCAGCGGCCGGGGTTCCAGAGCTTGCTCGAACGACGGTGCGCGATCAGTACTTCGCAACGACCGGGCCGCCGAAGAGATAGTTGACGCCGACACGGACCGTGTCGAGCTGATGATGGAAACGGTAGGTCGCGGACGCAGTCGGAAAGTTCACCGGATCAAACATCGTCACGTTCGAGCTGCCGAGATCGACATGAAGGTATTCGCCCTTCACGCTCCAATGCGGGGCAAAGGCCCACTCGATACCCGCGCCAGCCGCCCAGCCGACGCGTGTATCGCTCGTGCTGCCGGCGAAGTTGCCGGAGACCAAAGGCGTGTACACGTTGGTGACCGAACTTCGAACTCCGCCATAGGCAAGGCCACCCGTTCCATAGAACAGGACGTTGTTCGCGGTGATGCCGACCCGACCGCGGAAGGTACCGAACCAATCAATGTGATCGCGACCAGTGGAAACGCTTGGGACGATGCCGCCGACGACGCCGGGGAAGACGATCGTCGAGGTCTGGCCGATATCGGCGCCCTGGATATCGGCCTCGAGACCGAACAGCCACTTGTTCGTCTGCCAATTGTAGCCGACCTGACCGCCGCCGAAGCCACCCTCGTGCTTTGCACCAAGGAAGCTGGGCGTTCCGCCCGCGGCAACAGCGGGGCCAAAATCTGCGACGCCGACCGTCGTAAACGAAGCGAGGCTTCCGCTGGAATTGCCCCAGGAATAGCCGCCGTTCACGCCGGCATACCAGCCGGACCAGTTGTATGAGGGATCAACGGCGACAGGGCGAGCCTTGACCGCCATATCCGCGGCCATCGCACTGCCGAGAGTTCCCAAGCTCAACGAAGCGACCGCGGCCGAAGCCCATCTCAACGACTTTTGCATTCCAAATCCTCAAAAAATAAAAGCAAATCCAGCCACAATGATAATTCCGAAGAGGGCTGCATGCGAGAAGGAACGCTGCCCAAGCGGCCGCAAAGCCCATTTTCGAGGCCGCCGTTGCTCACCGGCAACAAATTTTGGCCGAATTGCTGTCAGAGCGCCGTCATTTCAGGCACACCGCCGGCAGGAGCGCCCCCGGACCACCATTGCTTGCTCGGCCCGATTCGTACCGATTGCCTTCAGCGCCGGAACGTCTTGGTCTCCGACACGCTGCCGTCGCGATAGGTCAACTCGACCGAGACCGATTTGGTTTGCGGCGCCAGCTTCAGATAGGGCTGCGCGTCGGACGGAATGGCACTGGGATCGCGAAGATCGCAGGCCGGCATCTTCAGCACCTTGTCCGGCACCGCCGTATCGATGCCGATGCGCACCTCGCGGATCGCGCAGCGATACGACATCAGGTGCGTGTAGTAGACCAGCAAGCCGTTGAACTCGCGGAATGACAGCCAGCTCGTCGCGGTCATGTCGAGGATCTTGCGCTGGTCGCGGATCAGCGCCGTTTCGGGATCGAACCTGATTGGGAACGGCCCCTGCATCTCGCCTTGCGTATCGACGTAGCGGAGCTGGATCGTGCCAGCCGGTGCGTCGGCCGGCAGTTCGATCGACGGGTTTGGCATCCGCTTCCGCGTCCGTGGATCGAGCGTATCGATGAAGCCGGTTTCGCGGAAATCGCCGGCATCGCCCATTCGCCATGAAATCCCGAGCGCCGGGTCGGCGATCGAGATCACCACCGTCCAACCGCCATTGTGACGCGAGAAGCTTGCGATCGGCGCGTTGACGGCGTCCTCCTTGGGCAGCTTCGGCACCGACACCGGCGGCAGCGCCGCCACCTGTTGCGGCGGTGCGGAAGGCTTGGCCGCCTCGGCCTGTCCCTTCGCCATCCCGTTCAGGAAGACGTCGTCGACCATCTGGTCGAAATAGACCGGGATCTGCTTGTGGTTCACGGTTTCGGCCATCTCGCTCACCAGCCGCCGCGTCCGTTGCGCGACCTGCACCATGTTCTCTCCGGGCTGCAGCAGCTCCCTGGCAAAGGTCCGCGTGAATACCGAATTCGGATTGGCGTCGTCGTTCGACAGACGGTCAAGCGCGGTCTGGCGCGGCCCCGCTGAAAACACCGAGAACACGCCCTCCGGCAGTTGCGTCATCGGCGCAAGCCCGCCGCCGCCGGCAACGGCGCGCGTGCCGGAGCGCTCGAACGGATTGTTGCGGCAGGCATCGAACACCAGGATCGCGGTCCGCGCCTTCTTGTTCTGCAGCCGCTCGATGATGCGGTCGGCGAGCACAGAGGCATCGCGCACCAGCTCTTCTTGCCCCTCGGTCGCGGCCGGCACGTCGGTCGGCAGCAGGAAGTTCTGGCCTGATATCTCGAAGCCGTGGCCGGCGTAGAAGAAGAACGCGGTATCGCCGGGCTCGACCGCGCGGTCAAAGGCGAGCAGCGTTTCGGAGAAAGCCTGGCGGTTCAAATTCTCGGCCACCATGACGCTGAAACCAAGTTGCTTCAGCGTGTCGCCCATGGTGCGGGCGTCGTTGACGGCTTTCTGCAGCTTCGGCACGTTCCTGTAGTCGTTGTTGCCGATCACGAGCGCGACACGCTTTTCGGCGTGCGCGGGCGCAGTCGATGCCAGGAATCCGGCCAGGAATACGACCAGGAATACGGCCATGAAGGCCGCCGCGATGGCGGTTGCAGATCGTATCGAAGGCCGGCGTGTCATCCCGTTCCCCACCCGCACGACAGGTCCAGCGGCTCGGTGGCCGCCGGCTAATAGTCGGACCAGCCGCCGGGCCGGTTCAAGGCCAGCCGCGGCACGACCGTTCTCACCGACCGGCCGGCCAAAAATGAGGCCGTGGCAGCCGATACCCCGCCGCTAACGTTTCTTTTTACTGGTCGCGTGATAGATTCGGCCTCCCATTCGGTTCGACCTCCCCACATTTTCAAGGGCCGTCCCGTGTACAATTGGTCTACCGATCACGTCGATCCGCAGGATCGCTTCGACTACTGGCGTGAGGTGCGCGCCAAGGGGTTGTTCGGCGTCACCGCGGAGCTCGAGCCCGAGCGTCGCGGGAATTTCTTCGGCGAATTCTCGCTTCGCAAGTTTGGCAATGCCGGGCTGATCGAGCTGCGCGCCTCGCCCTACCGGGTCGAGCGGCGTGTCGGCGACATCGCCGATGCGCGCAGCGACAGCCTCTGCATCTACCAGCAGCTCGGCGGCGGCGGCTGGTTCAGCGGCACGCGGCTCGACGAATTTTCGGTGCGCGACGGCATGTTCGCGACAAGCTATTCCGACCTGCCCTATCGCACCGCCCCGCTCAGCGACGATGGCTTCCACCTGCGCGTCCTCAAGATCCCGGTCGCGGATATTCCGTGGCCACACGCCGGGCTCGACTCCCTCGTCCCCAAGCCGGTGCACGATCAGACCGAGCTGCGGCCGCTGCTGGAATCATGCTTCCAGGATATCGTCGAAGGCAGCGATGAGGCCGAACCGGCAGGCACGGCGCCGCTGGTGCACGCGCTGGCTCAGATGGCGCTGATGGAGCGCGGCATCGCGCGGCCGGGCAGCCGGCTCGCGCAGCAGGCGCTTCGGGTCGGCCGCCTCTCGCTGGCCCGCCGCCTGATCGCGCAACATCTGTCGCGGGCCGAGCTGTCGCCGACCCTGGTTGCCGACATGCTCGGCATTTCGGTCCGCCATGTGCACATGCTGTTCGAGACTGCGGAGATGAGTTTCTCGCAGACCGTGACCGCGCTGCGGCTCGATCACAGCCGCCGCCTGCTTCGCGAGGCGCCGCAGCGGCCGATCGCCGACATCGCTCACGCCTGCGGCTTCGAGAGCCTTGCGACCTTCTACCGCGTCTTCAACGCAGCCGTCTCCATGACGCCGGGCGACTACAGGACACAGCCGGCCTGAGCGCGGCGGCCAAAACAATCTAGCTTTCGGGCAATCCTGCCGCGACCATCAGCCGGATGATCCGCTGGGATGCCTCAAGAAAAACCGGGCTCACATTCTTGGTCGACGACGAAACGTTGAGTGCCGTCGTGCCAGGCCGCAATCTCAACCCTTCCTGCATGGCCGCCTTTGCTTCGTCGGTCCGGCCCAATTTCTGATAGGTCGCAGCCAGCAGCATATGCGAGCGACCGGATGCCGGGGTAATGGCGATCGATCGCTTGAGCCATGGCAACGCATCGTCGCCACGGCCCGTCATCATATCAGCCCATCCGGCGCCGAGAAGCCATGTCCAACGCGACACTTGCGGCGTATCGAAACGGTCGGCTTGCTGGAACGTCGCAAGCGCATCTTCAAAACGGCCAAGGTAAATCTGCCCGAGGCCGACGAGATAGAGGGCAAGGCCGTCCCACGGATCGAAGCTGAGCGTCCTTGAACAGGTCACGAGGCTCTCGACAAAATGGTTGGTGGCGCTGAGGAAACGGCAATAGGTCTCGAGCACAGGAATCGAATTGGGCTTCGCCCGCAGCGCGCGCTCCAGCGTCGTGCCGGCATTGGCCTCAGCCGCAAGCGCCTCGTCCGGGCTGTACCAGACCATCTGGATGCCGCGGAGCTGAAGCGCCGCCAGCGCAACGCCGAGATCGACATTGTCAGGCTCGGCGGTGAGCGCCTTTTGCAGCATCGTCTGCGCCATGCCAAAACGCTCACGCGTCGTCTGATTGATCGACGCGGTCGCTTGTTCGATCGTCGTTTTGGCGCTGCCGGTTGCACCGCCGGTCGCGGCCGAAGGCTCGCCGCCCTCCAGCAACCCGTTAAGGCGGTTCGCCAGCAGGTGACCCACGCCCGCGGCAAGCCGCGATTGCTCGAGTTGCGGGTCAAGCTCGTCGACGTCGACCGAAACCGTGGCGACCGTTTGAACTTCGCCGGTTGCAGTCCTGATCAGGCGCGCCCGCAAGGTCCACGATTGCTCCCCGCGCTGCAATTCGCCACGCACTTCAAAGTCCGATGGCGCTGACGGTGCGGACACAGGTTCCGGGCGCCCCCCCGCCGCTTCGTATCGCGGCGCAATGACCCGGATATTCTCGATCCTGGCAAGACCATCAGCCAGACGATCGGTCGCACCTCCAGCCACAGCCGCGCTGCGCGCATCGTTGGCCGCCCCGACGATCGCCATCACCGCGACGGTCGATGGCTTTGGCCTGAAGATAAGGGAAGGTCGCAGAACGGGAGCCGCGACGGCAAGTCCGATGATGGCGCAGAGGCAAGCGACCGTCGCGATGGCCGCGGGTCCACGAATCCCGAACATGGACCGTGGCGACTGTTTCGGTTCGGCGATCGGCGTGGCCGAGGTGACCGGCTCGGCCGAAGCGGCCTGGATTGACAGGGCGGCCCCGCCGTTGACCGGAACGCCGACCGGTTCAGTCGACACCTCGGCCTCGAACAGGTAGCCGCGGCCGGACACCAGTTTGATCAGTTGGCGTCGCTCATCGCCGAGCGCCGCCCGAACCTCGCGAATGCATTGAAACAGGCTGTCGTCGGCGACATGGACGTTCGGCCAGATCGTCGCGAACAACTCCTCTTTGCTCAGCACGCGGCCGGCGTTGGCCGCGAACAGATGGAGCATGTCGAAGGACTTCGGCCGCAGCCGGATCTGTTCGCCGTCGGGACCGCGCAGCCGCGCCTGCTGCGGATCGAGTTCAAATCCCGCAAAACGAAGCACTTGGTCCTCACAACCTCAAACTGGCCGCTTTTGCGGGTGCGAAAAGCGAATATCAGAAAAATTTCAGAAATATCGCCAGGAGCTTACCAAGACACTCACCGACCAACATGACAAGACTCGCTGCAATATTTCGATAGCCGGAATACTTGGCAAGGGGTCGTGGGGATCATGGTTGAGGCGCTGCGACAGAGACCGAGGCTGGGCAAATTAGCCCCCGCGACCATGCTGCGGCATTTCGGCCCAAATGATTTCCGTGCGCGCATTGAGAAGTCGCCTGCCCGGCCGCGCGCCAAGACGATGCCGGCCGCGAACGTGCGCGGGGAACCGATCATGACGGAGTCCGGGGTGAACGGCACCGTCCAAGCCGGCAGAGGTATGACGCGCCATGCGTGGTGAGCACGAGCACAATAGCAGTCTGGATCCGGCCACGGCCGGCGCGCTCCCAGCCCTGGATCGTTTCGACATGGGCATCGATCCCGTGCCTGGACCTATCAGCCATCCGCTCGACACGACATCAGGCCATCACAGCTTCGCCCCGTTGCGCGATGCCTGCGCCGCCGAGCTCGATGAGGCCATGGAGTGCGGCGACGCGGCGAGCATTCCGCCGTTGGTCAAGGCCGTCGCCGAGTTCGCGCTCATCGATCGCGGAGCGCTCAGGCCGGGCAGCCGCCGTGCCCAGCAGACCCTTCGCGTCGGCCGCCTCTGCCTGGCGCGCCGTCTGATCAGCCGCCATCTGTCGAAGCCATCGCTGTCGCCGGCCATGGTCGCCGCGCTGCTCGGCGTATCGGTCCGCTACATCCACGTGCTGTTCGAGACAACCGGGACGAGCTTCTCGCAGACCGTCACTGCGCTGCGCATGGCCCGGAGCCGCCAGTTGTTGCGCGAGACACCGCCGATATCGATCGCCGAGATCGCCGACGCTTGCGGGTTCGGAAGCCTCGCGACATTCTACCGGGTCTTCAACGTATCCGAAGGCGTCACACCCGGCGAGTTCAGGGCACAAACCGGGGCAAGCCCCTTCACCAGCGCTGCGCCGTCCGATCCCGAAGCGGTGAGTCATTTGACCGGAAAATGACGGAAAGACGCTTATTTGTGCGAAAACATTAAGCTTTTTCCGTCGTCTGGCCCGTTCCAAGATTGACTTTGCCGGTTTCGACCCTATGTTTCGGCTCAACGCGGCCTCGGATCGAAACGCGATTCGTCAGGTTTGCCGCCCGTCTGCGTCAGTCAGAGCCCCCGAGCTTTTTAGAAGCCAGCCGTTTCGGGGCCGAACGCGACAGCCTTATACCTTCGATTCCGAACGGCGGTATCGACCAGAGGCTCAATGTCTTTTTCCAATCTAGGCCTGTCCGACAAGGTCCTCGCCGCAGTCGCGGCCACCGGTTACACCACCCCCACTCCCATCCAGGAACAGGCGATCCCTCACGTCCTCGCCCGTCGTGACGTTCTTGGCATCGCCCAGACCGGCACCGGCAAGACCGCCGCCTTCGTTCTTCCGATGCTCACCATGCTCGAAAAGGGCCGTGCCCGGGCCCGCATGCCCCGCACCCTGATCCTCGAGCCGACCCGCGAACTCGCCGCCCAGGTCAAGGAACAGTTCGACAAATACGGCGCCGGGCAAAAACTCAACGTCGCGCTTTTGATCGGCGGCGTTTCGTTCGGCGACCAGGACACCAAGCTGACGCGCGGCGTCGACGTGCTGATCGCAACGCCCGGCCGGCTGCTCGACCACACCGAACGCGGCGGATTGCTGCTCACCGGTGTCGAGCTTCTGGTGATCGACGAAGCCGACCGCATGCTCGACATGGGTTTCATTCCCGACATCGAACGTGTCTGCAAGCTGGTCCCGTTCACACGGCAGACGCTGTTCTTCACCGCGACGATGCCGCCCGAGATCAGCCGCATCACCGAAGCCTTCCTGCACAATCCGGCGCGGATCGAGGTTTCAAAGCCCGCGACGACAGCCGTTGGCGTGATGCAGTCGCAAGTGCCTGCCGGTCGCGAGTCACACGAGAAGCGAGAGATCCTGCGCCGCCTCTTGCGCGACGCCAAGGATCTCAACAACGCGATTATCTTCTGCAATCGCAAGCGCGAAGTCGCCATTCTTCACAAGTCGCTGCAGAAGCACGGTTTCAGCGTCGGCGCCCTCCACGGCGACATGGATCAGTCCGCCCGCACCGCCGCGCTGGATCAATTCCGCAAGGGCGAGATTCCGCTGCTGGTCGCCTCCGATGTCGCCGCCCGCGGCCTCGATATTCCGGCCGTCAGCCACGTCTTCAATTTCGACGTGCCGCACCACCCCGACGATTATGTCCACCGCGTCGGCCGTACCGGCCGCGCCGGACGCACCGGTACCGCGATCTCCCTCGTCACCTCGCTCGACACCAAGTCGATGGCCGCGATCGAGAAGCTGATCGGCCAGCAGATCCCGCGTGCCGAGGGCGACTTCACCGTTCAGAGCGAGGCGTCCGGCGAGGCCGATGCGCCGCGCAGGTCGCGCAGCCGCGACGGGTCGCGCGACAAACCCCGCGGCGATCGCAAGCCCCGCCGCGAGCGTGAACCGCGTCCGGACAGGGAGCCCAGGGAGGCACGCCCCGAACGGGAGCCGCACCAAGGACGCGAGCCCCGCCCCGAACGCGAGCCTCGTCACCAAGGCGGCCGCAACCCGGCTCAGCCGCAGGCCGCAGCGCCACACGTACCGTCGATCGGCCGCAGCGAACCGCGTCGGCCGCAGCGCGAGGCGGACCACGAGCCCGCCGATCATTCGCATCTGCCGGCCTTCCTGCTGCGCCCGGTGCGTGCGCGCGTCTAGAGCCGCTTCCGTTCCGATGGAATCGGAACGGGGCTCTAGATTGTTGTTCGACGCGTTTTCCCAGCTCGAACCGTTATCCACTTCGCTCGAAAACGCTCTAACGCCTGAACTTTGGTCTGATCAACTTCAGACCAAAGCCGGTGCCGTCGACGACGTGCCGTGCCCGATCTGCGGCGCGCGACCGATAGAAGTGAGCGCGGATTCGCGCCAGGACGATCCATCAAACGAAAGCTTGGAAAAGCAGCGCCCGATTTGTACGAGATCGAGCGCATTCTGCGGCGATAGAGCCCAGTTTTCCGTAATTTTACTGTTTACCTTGCCTTCATTCTCGTCCCTTACCCTTGCGCAGATAATTTAGTCATTGTTGCCGGACATCAACCGGCGCTGCTCGCTATTGGGGACGTAACAGTGGTCAAGCTGCTGGACGAACACGAACGCACGATGGCTTTTGCCGAAGTTGCGCTTGGCCAAATCCGCTCTCTTCGTCAGACCGCCGTGCCCCGCAACTACGAGATCTGGTATGTCTACGCGACCGGATACAACGCTCCCCTCAACAAGATCATCAACGAGACGCTGGCGCGCAGCGGCAAGCTGAGTGAATCCGATCTCGAGCAGATCTACGAAACCTACCTGTCGCACATCAAGACATCCGACCGTATCGACAAGGTCGGCGCCCGCGTCATCGGCGAGATCGACGCCGTGATGAAACTGATTACCGACGCGCTTGGCGTGTCCTCGACCTACGACGCAAGCCTCGTCGGCGCCAGCGACCGGCTTGCGACCGCAACAACCAGCGATCAGATCAAGGCGATCGTCGAGAGCCTGGCAAAGTCGACGCACGAGATGCGCGAGACCAATATGGCGCTGGAGAACCGGCTCGCGCTGTCGAAGTCCGAGATCAGCGATCTGCAGCACAGCCTGGAGGCGATTCGCGCAGAGAGCCTGACCGATCCGCTCACCGGCCTCGGCAACCGCAAATACTTCGACCGATCGATGGAGATGGCGGTGCAGAGCGCGCTTGCCAGCGGTGAACCGCTGTCGCTGCTGATGTTCGACATCGACCACTTCAAGTCGTTCAATGACTCCTACGGCCACCTCACCGGCGACCAGGTGCTGCGGCTGGTGGCGCAGTCGCTGAAACAGACCATCAAGGGCCAGGACATCACGGCCCGTTATGGCGGCGAGGAATTTGCGGTCGTGCTACCCAACACCGCGCTGCGCCAGGCGCTGACGGTCGCCGACCACATCCGCCGCGCCGTGATGGCCAAGGAACTGAAGAAGAAGTCCACCGGCGAGATCCTCGGCCGCGTCACCATCTCGGTCGGTGTCTCGATGCTGAAGCCGGGTGACGACACCGACTCGCTGATCGAGCGCGCCGATGCCTGCCTCTACGCCGCCAAGCGTGCCGGCCGCAACCGCGTGATCTGTGAAGCCGATCCGGAATACAACGCCGAGACGCAGAGCCGCGTGGCTTAGCCTCTACTCTCTCCACCGTCATTGCGAGCGAAGCGAAGTAATCCATGCATCCGCATATGCGGAGCCGATGGATTGCTTCGTCGCTGTCGCTCCTCGCAATGACGTGGAGGTATTTAGCCCCTCAAGATGAGGACCTTTTCGCTGCGGCCTTCTTGCGCGCAGTCTTCTTTTCCGCAGCCTTCTTCGCGGGAGTCTTGGCCTTCCGCGCTTTCGGACGCTTGCGCAACGTCGCGCGCTGGGCGGCGACCAGCGCCGACCGTGCCCAGACCGCAAGCTCCCCGGAATCGTCGAACAGCCGCGCCGGCAACTCCCAATACGAGTTCACGATCACCGTCTTCGATCGCGTCTGATACTGGAACGGCTTCGATCCCTCGGCCTCGAACTGCGGGATGGTCTCGTCGTCGGCACGAAAATAGAGGCCGGCGCGCAGGGCCAGCGCAAAGTTGGTGCCATCAGCGGAGATGCCGTAGCCGGAAAACATCCGGCGCAGCGTGACCGGGCCGAAATCGGCGAACAGGTCGATCAGGAATTCGCGGTCCATGCGCCCACCATCACGCACAAGGCCGGCATGGCAGCGGTCAAACCGTCGCCGGCTTTAGCTGCACCGACTCGCCGCAGCCGCAAGCCGAGACCTGGTTCGGGTTGTTGAACACGAACTGGGCCTGCATCTTGTCGGCCTTGTAGTCCATTTCGGTGCCGAGCAGGAACAGCACGGCCTTCGGCTCGACCAGGATCTTCACGCCCTTGTCCTCGACCACTTCGTCGGTCGGGCGGATATCGTGCGCGTATTCGACGGTGTAGGCCTGCCCGGCGCAGCCGCCATTCTTGATGCCGACGCGCAGGCCGACGATTTCGGAATCGGCGCGCTGGGTCAGCTCGGTGATGCGCTCCGCGGCGGCATCGGTCAGTCTCATGACCTGCGGACGGGGCCGCGGCTTCGGCTTGGCTGGCGTCGGAGAAGCTTGTGTCATGTCATTCATGTGGTCAGTCCCAGCGGCAAATCAATTGCCGGTTCTTGCCTAAAGCCTAAACCCGTTCCCCTAACGCATCACCACATATTAAGGACGAGGCGCGCCTCGTCCGACATGCGATCCGGCGTCCAGGCCGGGTCCCACACCAAATTGACGCTGACGATGCCGACGCCGGGAACGCTCGCCACCGCGTTCTCCACCATCGTCGGCAGCTCGCCGGCGGCCGGGCAGTTCGGCGTGGTCAGCGTCATCAGGACGTCGACGGAACGATCGTCCTTGAGATCGACCTTGTAGATCAGCCCGAGCTCATAGATGTCGGCCGGAATTTCCGGGTCGAACACCGTCTTCAGCGCGGCGACGATCTCGCCGCCCAGGCGCTCGGTCTCCTCCGCGGGCAGCGCCGAGGTGGTTTCCATGTTGGCAGTTTTGACTTCGGCCGTATCGGTCATGCGAACAATTCCCGCGCCTTGATCAGCGCCTGCACCAGATGGTCGACTTCTTCCCTGGTATTATACATCCCGAACGACGCCCGGCAGGTCGCCGTGACATTGAACCGCTCTAAAAGCGGCATCACGCAATGCGTGCCGGCACGCACCGCGATGCCCTGGCGGTCGATCACGGTCGCGACATCGTGGGGATGCGCGCCCTTCATCTCGAACGAGATCACCGGACCCTTGTTGCGGGCGGTGCCGATCAGCCGCAGCGAGTTGATCTCGCGGAGCTTCTCCTGGGCGTAGGTGAGCAGGTCGTGCTCGTGCGCGGCAATGCGCTCCTTGCCGATCGAATTGACGTAGTCGATGGCAGCACCAAGCCCGATCGCCTCGACGATCGGCGGCGTGCCGGCTTCGAATTTGTGCGGCGGATCACCATAGGTGACCCAATCCTTGGCGACCTCCCGGATCATCTCGCCGCCACCATTGAAGGGGCGCATCGCCACCAGATGCTCGTGCTTGGCATAGAGCGCGCCGATGCCGGTCGGCCCGTAGACCTTGTGGCCGGTGAAGGCGTAGAAATCGCAATCGAGGTCCTGCACGTCGACCGGCAGATGCACCGCGCCCTGGGCGCCGTCGACCAGCACCGGAATGCCGCGGGCATGCGCGATTCGGATGACCTCCTTGACCGGCACCAGCGTGCCGAGCGCGTTCGACATCTGGGTGATCGCGACGATCTTGGTGCGCGACGTCAGGAGCTTCTCGAACTCCTCGATCAGGAAATTGCCCTCGTCGTCGACTGGTGCCCACTTGATGACAGCGCCATGGCGTTCCCTGAGGAAGTGCCAAGGCACGATGTTGGAGTGGTGCTCCATGATCGAGAGCACAATCTCGTCGCCCTCTTTGATGTTCGGGCCGCCGAACGACGACGCCACCAAATTGATCGCCTCGGTGACGTTGCGGGTGAAGATGATCTCCTCGTTACGGCCCGCGTTGATGAATTTCGCCACCTTGTCGCGCGCGCCCTCGTAGGCCTCGGTCGCGGCATTGGCGAGGTAATGCAGGCCGCGATGCACGTTGGCGTATTCGCTCTTGTAGGCCTCGGTCATGCGGTCGAGCACCGCATTCGGCTTCTGCGCCGAGGCGGCATTGTCGAGATAGACCAGCGGCTTGCCGTAGACCTGCATGGCCAGCGCCGGAAAATCCTGCCGCACGCGGGCGACATCGTAGGCGCCGTTGCTGACTGCCGGATGCATGCTCACGCCCTCGCCTCCAGCCAGCGCCGCGCCGCCGCGATCGCAACCTCGCGCAAGGCGTCGCTCACAATCGTTTCGATCGCCTCGCCGACGAAGGCCTGGATCAGGAGCGCCTGGGCCTCCTTCTCCGGCAGCCCGCGGGCGCGCATGTAGAACAGCAGGCTCTCGTCGAGCGCGCCGGTGGTCGCGCCATGGCCGCAGGTGACGTCGTCGGCGAAAATCTCGAGCTCCGGCTTGTTGTCGGCTTCCGCCTCGTCGGAGAGTAGCAGCGCGCGGGTCATCATCTTGGCGTCGGTCTTCTGGGCGTCGGGGCGGACGATGATGCGGCCCTGGAACACGGAATGCGCGCGGTCATCGACGACGGCGCGGAAGATCTCGCGGCTGTCGCAATGCGGCACCGCGTGATCCATGAACAACGTGGTGTCGGCGTGCTGCTTGCCGTTGATCAGATTGACGCCGTTGGTCTCGACCTTCGAGCCCTCGCCGGCGCACGTCACGGTGAGCTGGTAGCGGCTGAGATGAGCGCCCGTGGTCATGGCGAACGTGTTGAAATGCGCATGCGCGCCAAGCGTGATCGTGGCTGAGGAAATATTGAAAGCGTCGCTGCCGTCCTCGACGAGTCTGATATGATCGAGCCGCGCATTGTCGCCGATCGCAACGATCAGCCCGTCATGGGCCTGGTAGGCCTTGGTACCTTCGGCGGCGAAATAACTTTCCACCAGCGTCGCGCCGGTGTCGCGGCCGAGCCGGAGCAGCGAACGCGTGAACATCGCGGCCGGCGCGGCGCTCGACGCCACGTGCACGATATGCAACGGCTTGGTCAGCACCGTCCCGTCAGCGATCTCGATGACGACGCCATCGGTTGCCATCGCGCCGTTCAGCGCGATCATGGGATTGGAATTGTCCGACGCGAAGGCCTGCGCCGAGAGCGTGCCGTCGCCGGCGTCCAGCACCTCGCGCAGTGGCCGGATGCTCAGCCCCTTGTCGAGATTGCCGAGATCGGAGAGATCAGGCGCGAAGGCGCCATCGACCAGCACCAGACGCCGCACGCCGTCGATCGCCTGCTTCTTCACGACGGCCGCTGCTCGGTTCAACGCGGCAACGTCCGGCGCCGGCGCAAGCGGCAGCACCTCGCGCATCAGCGCGCGCAAATCGGTGTATTTCCAGTCCTCGATCCGGCGATGCGGCAACCCTGCGCGCTCATAGGCCTCGAACGCCTGGCGCCGCTGGTCGGCGATCTTGCCCCCGCCCGGCAGACGGTCGCTTACGAGGGCGAATGCATCGCCCAGTGCGCGCCCAGTCTCGGTCTTTGCAACAACGTTCATCTCAATATCCGTACCTGTCAGGCGGCGTCTTCGAACTGCGCGTAACCGGACTCTTCCAGTTCCAGCGCCAGTTCCTTGCCGCCGCTTTTGACGACCCGGCCCTTCGACATCACGTGCACGACATCGGGCACGATGTAGTTGAGCAGCCGCTGATAGTGGGTGATCACGACCATCGCACGCTCCGGCGAGCGCAGCGCGTTGACGCCGTCGGCCGCGATCCGCAGCGCGTCGATATCGAGGCCGGAATCCATTTCGTCGAGGATGCAGACAGCCGGCTCGAACAGCGCCATCTGCAGGATCTCGTTGCGCTTCTTCTCGCCACCGGAGAAACCGACGTTGACGCCGCGTTTGAGCATGTCCTGCGGAATGCTCAGCGACTTGGCGACCTCGCGAACCTTCTTCAGGAACGCCGGCGACGACATCTCGTCCTCGCCGCGCGCCTTGCGCTGAGCGTTGAGCGCGGCATGCAGGAAGTTCCAGGTGGTGACGCCGGGAATCTCGACCGGATACTGGAACGCCAGGAACACGCCCTTCGCGGCGCGCTCATTGGGCGCCATTGCCAGCAGGTCCTCGCCCTTGAACAGGACCTGGCCGCCGGTGACTTCATAACCCGGCTTGCCGGCGATGACATGGGAGAGCGTCGACTTGCCGGAACCGTTCGGTCCCATGATCGCATGCACCTCGCCCGGATTCACCGTCAGCGACAGCCCATGGAGGATTTCACGTTCCTCGACGCGGACCTGCAGATCTTTCACTTCAAGCAATGACATCACATTCTTCCTGAGCATCATCCCGAGGCGCGTCATTCGCGACCCTTGGCGGGATGGATTTAACCAACCGAACCTTCAAGGCTGATCGAGATCAGCTTCTGCGCTTCCACCGCGAACTCCATCGGCAGTTGCTGCAGCACGTCCTTAACGAAGCCGTTGACGACGAGGCCGACGGCCTCTTCCTGCGAGAGGCCGCGCTGGACGCAGTAGAACAGCACGTCCTCGGATATCTTCGAGGTCGTCGCCTCATGCTCAAACGTCGCCGACGAATTCTTGGCTTCGACGTAGGGCACGGTGTGTGCGCCGCATTGGTCGCCGATCAAGAGCGAATCGCAGGCGGTGTAGTTGCGGGCGCCAGTGGCCTTGCGATGGGCGCTGACCAGGCCGCGATAGGTGTTCTGCGATTTGCCGGCGGCGATGCCCTTGGAGATGATCCGGCTCGACGTGTTCTTGCCGAGATGGATCATCTTGGTGCCGGAGTCGACCTGCTGGTAGCCGTTCGAGATTGCGATCGAGTAGAATTCGCCGCTCGAATTGTCACCGCGCAGGATGCAGCTCGGATATTTCCAGGTGATCGCAGAGCCGGTCTCGACCTGGGTCCAGGAGATCTTCGAGTTCCTGCCGCGGCAGTCGCCGCGCTTGGTGACGAAATTGTAGATGCCGCCCTTGCCCTCGGAGTTGCCCGGGTACCAGTTCTGCACCGTCGAATATTTGATCTCGGCGTCGTCATGCGTGACCAGCTCGACCACGGCAGCGTGCAGCTGGTTCTCATCGCGCTGCGGCGCGGTGCAGCCTTCGAGATAGGAGACGTAGGAGCCCTTGTCGGCGATGATCAGCGTGCGCTCGAACTGGCCGGTGTTGCGCTCGTTGATGCGGAAATAGGTCGAGAGCTCCATCGGGCAGCGCACACCCGGCGGCACGTAGACGAACGAGCCGTCGGAGAACACCGCCGAATTCAGCGTCGCGAAATAGTTGTCCGTGGTCGGCACCACCGTGCCGAGATATTTCTTCACCAGCTCGGGATGTTCGCGGATCGCTTCGGAGATCGGCATGAAGATCACGCCGGCGGCCTTCAATTCCTTCTGGAACGTGGTCGCAACCGAGACCGAGTCGAACACGGCGTCGACCGCGATTCTGCGTTCGCCTTCCGGACGCACGACGCCTTCAAGCACCTCGACTTCGCGCAGGGGAATGCCGAGCTTTTCGTAGGTCTTGAGGATGTCCGGATCGATCTCGTCAAGCGAGTTCACGGTCTTCTTCGGCTTCGGCGCCGAGTAGTAATAGAGATCCTGGTAATCGATCTTCGGATAGTGGACCCGCGCCCAGCTCGGCTCGGTCATGGTCAGCCAGCGGCGGAACGCCTCCAGGCGCCATTCCAGCATCCAGGCGGGCTCGTTCTTCTTTGCAGAGATGAACCGGACCGTGTCCTCCGACAGCCCCTTGGGGGCTTTGTCGGATTCGATCAGCGTCTCAAACCCATATCGATACTGGTCGACGTCGATGCGCCTGACGCGCTCGACCGTCTCTTGTACAGCAGGCATTCAATCCTCCGCTCGCGGTTTCAAGGACCGCGGTGGATGTTCCGAAAGTCTATTACGATGCTTCAGGGACGAAATCACGCGCTTAGAACTGTTCAAGCTGTGTTTCGTCGCTCTCCCTTAACTAGGGTATCGGCGAGCTTAAGCCAAGCCTTGAGGGCCAAATCGACGTCTGTCTCCGTGGTAGACCAGCCAAGACTGAGCCGCACCCCTCCCTGTGCCAGCTCTTGATGGTATCCCATTGCCTCCAGCACGTGAGATGGCTGAACTTTCCCCGACGAGCAGGCGGAACCGGAGGAGACCGCGACGCCGTTGAGATCGAATCCGATGACGGCGGTCTCGGCCTTCATCCCGGGGGTGGTGAAAAGAACGGTATTTGGTAACCTCTTCACCTCGTCGGAGAAGACGAGAAGACCCGGCGTCTGCCGCAGCCCATGCTCCAGTCGGTCCCGCAACCCCCGCATCCTGGCGGCATCGGCCTTCAACACCGCCATCGCCGCCTTGGCCGCCGCGCCAAACCCGGAAATCCCGGCGACGTTCTCGGTCCCGGCCCGGCGCCCCAGCTCCTGGCCACCGCCGCGCAACAGCGCCTCCAGCCCCTCTACGCCTTCGGCAAGGACAAGCGCCCCGACGCCCTTCGGACCGCCGATCTTGTGTGCCGACAGGGTCAGCAGGTCGGCCTGCGTCGTGCCGAGATCGAACGGGATCTTTCCGAACGCCTGGATGGCGTCGATATGCAGCAATCCGCCCGCCGCATGGACGATCCCGGCAATCTCAGCCACCGGCTGAATCGCGCCGGTCTCGTTGTTCGCCAGCATCACCGACACCAGCGCGGGCGGACCGTCGGCCAGTAGCGCGCGCAGATGGCCGAGATCGACCACGCCGGCGCGGGTCACATTGATGGTCCCGATCGCGTCAGCCGTAAACCGTCCGCCTGCCAGCACGGAGGCATGTTCGACGGCCGAGACCAGCAGCCGTGTCACCGGCGCGCTGGTGCCACGGCGCAGGCCCGGGGTCAGCGCCAGCGCATTGGCCTCGGTTCCCCCCGATGAAAACACCACATCCTGCGACCGGGCGCCGACGGCTTGTGCCATCGCAGCACGGGCGTCCTCGAGCAGCCGGCGCGCCTTGCGGCCCTCGCTATGCACCGATGACGGGTTGCCGCTTAGCTCCCAAGCAGCAACCATCGCCGCCTTCGCCTCGGGGCGAAGCGGCGTGGTGGCATTCCAGTCGAGATAGACGCGGTCGGTCATGCCCCCGTCTTAGCACCTTTCGCGAAACGTCCCATCACTCGGCGGGCTGATCGCGTGTGGTCAGCAGCACCGGACGCGAGGCCAGTTTCAGGCCGAACAGCGGCCGCAGGATATTGACGCGCCGGATGATCTCATAGGCCAGCGCACAGGTCGCAGCCGTCCCCGCAATCACGATCGAGGCCTCAAGCCAGGCCGGCAGGTCCTGTCCCCGCAGCGCGTGAGCAATCACGATGATCGCGGTCTGATGCACGATGTAGTACGGGAAGATCGCGTCGGTCAGGTAGCAGCGCGGGGCCGTGTCAGCCGTGAGCCAGCGTCTGGCGAAGCCGAGCACGGCCACGATGCAGAACCACTGATAGCAGCCATAGCCGAAGCCGGCATAGATATTCAGCGGCAGTCCGCCGTGCCAGATTTGATCGGGTACAATCCGCAAGCTGAGGCGCCTCGCCACCGCGTCGGTCGCGCATCGCCGGCCTTTCTCCCCGACTATCAATAAGTTATGGCAGCATCGCGATTTGCCTGCGGGAGCTGACAGGCGCACAAAATCCTTGATTTTTGCCCCACCGCTCATGTTAGAAGGCGGCCTCAACGTTTGACTGCGCCCCGCGGGGCATCGTCCAACCGACGCCGATCACCCTTTCGATGAGCCGCTTTGTCTGCCGAAGCTGATGAAGTCAGCCCACATCCGGTTGATGCGTATGGATCAATCGAGGGATCAATAAGGGATCACGATGCCTGAAGTCATTTTCACCGGCCCTGCTGGCCGCCTCGAAGGCCGTTACCATCCGGCCAAGCAGAAGAACGCGCCGATCGCGATGATCCTGCATCCGCATCCACAGTTCCACGGCACGATGAACCACCAGATCGTCTACCAGTGCTACTATGCGTTCGCGCATCGCGGCTTCTCGGTGCTGCGCTTCAACTTCCGCGGCGTCGGCCGCAGCCAGGGCTCGTTCGATCACGGCACCGGCGAATTGTCTGACGCGGCAAGCGCGCTCGACTGGGCGCAGGCGATCAACCCTGAAGCACGCGCCTGCTGGGTCGCGGGCTTCTCGTTCGGCGCCTGGATCGGCATGCAGCTGCTGATGCGCCGGCCCGAGGTCGAGGGCTTCATCTCGATCGCGCCGCCGGCCAATCTCTACGACTTCTCGTTCCTCGCGCCCTGTCCGTCGTCGGGCCTGATCGTGCATGGCGACAAGGATGCCGTGGTGCCGCCCAAGGACGTCAACACGCTGGTCGAGAAGCTGAAGACGCAGAAGGGCATCGTGATCGATCAGCAGGTCATCCCCGGCGCCAACCACTTCTTCGACGGCAAGCTCGAGCCGCTGATGGAAACCGTGACCGGCTATCTCGACATGCGCCTCGCCAACGTGCGTTGACGCGGACACAGTCCCGTAGCCCGCATGAGCGAGGCAACATGCGGGTCGCAACGAGTAAGATCCCGGATATCGCTTCGCTCATCCGGGCTACGAAGTAAGGCTCGCTACGCGGCGAGTTTCAGCAGATGCGCGTCGTATCGCACGAGGAACGCACGCAGCAGGCCCGGGTAATCGGGCGAAACGGCGTTGCGCACGCTCGGCCGCTGCGCCAGCGCCACGCGCCATGCCCGCAGCTTCGGCGTGTCGGCGAAGACAGCGAGATCGGTCAGTTCGTCGAACACGTCGAAATAACGGAAGATCGGCGCGAACACCGCATCGACCAGGCTGAAATTCTGGCCGGCGAAGAACGGGCCTGCGCCCAGCGCCGCCTCGACCCGCGCGAATTTCGCCGCGACCGCCTGCCGCTTGCTCTCGAACATCGCGGCGTCGGTGGTGGTTTCGAGTCCCCAGAGATCGCCGAGGATGGCCGAGCCGAACTCCATCCAGGCGCGATGCTCGGCGCGAACCAGTGCATCCTGCGGGTGCAGCCGGGCGCCTCCTTGCGTCTCCTCGATGTATTCACAGATCACGTTGCTCTCGAACAGCGCGACCTCCCTGCCGTCATCATCAGTCACGACCAGCACCGGCACCTTGCCGAGCGGCGAGATCTTGAGGAACCAGTCCGGCTTGTTGGCGAGATCGATGTCGATCCGCTCGAACGGCACGCCCTTTTCGAGCAGCGCGATGACAGCGCGTTGCACGTAGGGGCAAAGCTTGTGGCTGATCAGCTTCAGGGCGGCCATCGCAAACCTCACGTTTAATGCACTTGCATCTAATTACATGCAACTGCATTAAATCGTCAAGATCGATGCATCTGCATCCCAATCACGGCCGCGCGATGACGCCCCCGGTCATCGGCATCGGCACCCCCGTGGTGGCGGGGTAGCTGAGCGGCAGGCCCTTGAGGCCACGCGCGGCCAGGAAGCCGAAGGCCTGGGCCTCGATCGCATCGGACGCCCAACCCACCGTTCCGGCGGGCTCGACGGTCGCAGGCTGCAGCCGCTCGCGCAGCATCCGCAGCATCGTGAGATTGGAGGCGCCGCCGCCGGCGACGATCCAGCTCTTCGGCGGTTTCGGCAGCAGCGGCACGATGCGGGCGATCGCGGACGCGGTGAAGGCGGTCAACGTCGCCGCGCCGTCGGCTGGTGCGATCGCGCCGAGCCTGAGGCTCGCGAAATCATTGCGGTCGAGCGATTTCGGCGGCGGCAGCGCAAAGAACGGCAGCGTCAGGGCCTGCGCGATCCAGGCCTCGTCCGGCCGGCCTTGGGCTGCGAAGCGGCCCTCGGTGTCGAATGGCTGATGCATCTCGCGGAACATGAAGTCGTCGAGCAGCGCATTGCCGGGTCCGGTGTCGCAGGCGATCAGCGTGTCCGTGCCGTCGATATAGGTGATGTTGGAGACGCCGCCGATATTGACCACGACGATCGGCCCTTCGCGATGCAGCGATTGCGCCAGCGCGCGGTGATAGACCGGCACGAACGGCGCGCCCTGCCCGCCGGCGTCGACGTCGGCAGCACGGAAATCATGCATCACCGGAATGTGGATCGCCTTCGCAAGCGCCGGACCATCTCCGATCTGTACCGTGAGCTTCCGCTCCGGGCGGTGCAGCACGGTCTGGCCGTGGAACCCGACGATATCGATATCCTGGCAGGAGATCCGGTGCTGGACGATGAAGTTGGCGACCGCCTCGGCATGGGCGATGGTGACGACATGCTCGGCCTGCCGCAGGATTCCCGGACGCGCGTCGCGTTGCGGCAGATGAACGGCCTCGGTGAGTGCTTGCCGCAGCAGGCTGCGCTCGCCATCGGTATAGGGCCGGTAACCCGACGGCCCGAACGCCTTGACCTGGCGCCCATCGGTCTCGATCAGCGCGACGTCGACCCCGTCGAGCGAGGTCCCGCTCATGAGTCCAAGTGCCGTCAGCATCATTGAAGGTCAAGCTCCGGCCGGAACCGCCGGCTTGTATCAAACAAGTACATCCTATAATGCCACAGCGCGTCCGGCTGCGGCAGCCTTTGCGCCAAGGTTCCGCAAATAGATGCAAAAACCGTAAAACAAGAATGATCTGAGTCGCAGAGAAATGACGGCATTTAAATCGGATTTCCTGAATACTTTACAGGAACGCGGCTTCATTCACCAGTGCTCCGATTTCGAGGGGCTCGACGCGCTTGCCGCGAAGGGCGAAGCGACCGCCTATGTTGGCTACGACTGCACCGCGCCGTCGCTGCACATCGGCAACTTCCTCTCCATGATGATGCTGTACTGGCTGCAGCAGAGCGGCAACAAGCCGATCACCCTGATGGGCGGCGGCACCACCATGGTCGGCGATCCCTCAGGCAAGGACGAGACGCGCGCGATCCGCACCGTGGCGGAAATCGAAGCCAACAAGGCGTCGATCCGCGGCGTGTTCGCCAAGGTGCTGCGTTACGGCGACGGGCATTCCGATGCGGTGATGCTCGACAATGCCGAATGGCTGACGAAATTGAACTGGATCGAGATGCTGCGCGATATCGGCCGGCACTTCTCGGTCAACCGCATGCTGACGATGGATTCGGTGCGGCTCCGGCTCGAGCGCGAGCAGGAGATGAGCTTCATCGAGTTCAACTACATGGTCTGCCAGGCGTACGACTACGTCGAGCTGTCGCGCCGCGTCGGCTGCCGGCTGCAGATGGGCGGCTCCGACCAGTGGGGCAATATCGTCAACGGCGTCGATCTCGGCCGCCGCATGGGCACGCCGCAATTGTTCGCGCTGACCACGCCGCTGCTCACCACCGCCTCCGGCGACAAGATGGGCAAGACGGCGAAGGGCGCGGTGTGGCTCAACGCCGACCAGTTCTCGCCCTACGATTTCTGGCAATATTGGCGCAACGCCGAGGACGCCGACGTCGTCAAATTCCTCAAGCTGTTCACGATCCTGCCGATCGGCGAAATCAACAAGCTTGCGGCGCTCGGGGGCAGCGAGATCAACGAGGCCAAGAAGGTGCTGGCGACAGAGGCGACCGCCCTGCTCCACGGCCGCGATGCGGCCAATGAAGCCGCCGAGACCGCGCGCCGCACGTTTGAGGAAGGCGCAGCAGCGGAGACGCTACCGACGGAGCTCATACCGGAGCACGAGCAAAAGTTCTTCTACGGATCCGAGGGGCTTTCTGTCATTATTGCTGTGCAACTGACCAAGCTTGTTCGGTCCAACGGCGAGGCTCGACGTCTGATCGAATCCCGCGGCGTGAAAATTAATGATGAGCCGGTGGTTAGCATCATGCATATGCTCACCCCGGAAGACCTGAGGGATGGCGCAATCAAAGTGTCCCTCGGCAAGAAGCGCCACGTCCTGCTCAAGCCTGCATAGGCGCATTCGCATTTGTCGGTTGTAGGGCGCGCCGAAAACGCGCTCCCTACGAGCGCGATCAGCAAAAGTGGCCTTCCGGTTTTGCGTCCGATCGCGCTCAAGAATAAGCGTCGATGGATCAGAACACACCACGGGACGAAGCGTTCACGACACCGCGCGAGCCAGTGCACGTCGCGTTGAGCGTGCTGGCGCTTTGCTTCGCGCTCGCGGTGATCGGCCGCGGCCTCAGCGACAGCTTTACTGTCTTCCTCAAGCCGATCTCGGAAAATTTCGGCTGGGATCGGGCACAAGTTGTTTCGGTCTATTCCTTGACCTGGCTTGCGAGCGGCCTGACCGCGCCATTTGTCGGCCGCCTGTTCGATCGTTCCGGGCCACGCATCGTCTTTGCGCTTGGATTGTCGTTGCTCGGCGGCGCATTCCTGGTCGCAGCGCATGCGCAAGCGCTGTGGCAATTCCAGCTCAGCATCGGTCTTTGCGTCGGTCTCGGCACTGCGCTGATCGGCAATGTGCCGAATTCGATCCTGCTCGGCCGCTGGTTTGGGCCACGGCTGCCGACCGCGATGGCGGTGATCTATTCGGCCGCGGGCACCGGCGTCCTGGTGCTGCTGCCGATGTCGCAAGTGCTGATCGACCGCTTCGGTTGGCGCAACGCCTATTTCTCGTTCGGCGCGGTCGCGCTCTGCCTCTTGCCGCCTCTGCTGCTGTTGCCCTGGCGGCGGCTCGCCAACGGCTCGCCGCATGTCGTCAGGAAAACCAATACGACGGCGATCGAGACGGAATGGACGCTGCTCGGCGCGATGCGCCACCACACCTTCTGGGCGCTTTTCTGCACCTTTTTCTTCACGGCGGTCGCAATGTACGCGCTTACCGCGCAGATCGTGGCCTACCTGATCGACGCCGGCTTCTCGCCGCTGACGGCAGCGACCGCGTGGGGATTTTCCGGCATCGCCACGATCATCGGCATGCTCGGCGTGACCACGCTCGACGGCATCATCGGCCGCCGGCCGTCGGTGCTGTTCAGCTACGGTGTCTCGATCGCCGGCATCATCCTGCTGTGGCTGCTGCAATGGCATCCAAACTACTGGCTGCTCACCGGCTTCGTCATCTGCTTCGGCAGCATGATCGGCTCACGCGGTCCGCTAATCACCGCGACCGCGCTGAAGATCTTCCGCGGCGAACGCGTCGGCACGATCTACGGCACGATCTCGATCGGCAGTGGGTTGGGCTCGGCGCTCGGCTCCTGGGGCGGCGGCCTGCTCCACGACTGGACCCACAGCTACAATCCGCTGATGGCGTTCGCGCTTGTCAACGTGGTGCTCGGAATGATCCCGTTCCTGGTGGTGCCGGCGCTGCGGCGGTAGAGGATTCAAAGAGTCAGTTCATACCGCACGATTTGAGGCCCAAGTTTGGGCGCTTGAACCACGTCTAAACCGATGCCTTCAAACGGCAATTTGCGGAATAGTTGAATTCCGATAGGCCACCTCGGCTTCTTCAATTCGCGCTCGCACCGCCCTTGCAATCAGATTAACCACTCGACGACGAGAGCGAGCCTGACCGCGATGGACCAAATTCCGAGAAGTGAGCCTCAGATCAAACGGGCGTTACCGATCAGTAGGTCGACGGATCCGGTGAATCCGTTGGCTTCGCGAAGGCCCGCTTCATCGCCGGGCTCATCGGGATATCCAGATTGACGCTCTTGGGCGGGATCGGCTGGGTGAACCATTTGTCGTAGAGCGCCGCAATCTCGGGACTCTGATAAAGGCTTGCGGTCGCGGCATCGGCAACAGCCTTGAACGCCGTATCATCCTTACGCAGCATGATTCCATACGGCTCGGGCTTGGAGAACGCGTCCTCCGAGATCACGTAAGCCTTTGGATCCTTCGCGTTGGCAATCAGGCCCGCGAGCACGATGTCGTCCTGGACAAAGGCCACCGCCCTGTCGGTCTCGACCATAAGGAACGCTTCGGCTTGATCCTGAGCCGGGATGATCCTCATCCCCAGATTCAATCTGCTATTGAATTCGAGCGCCTGCTTGATGTTGGTCGAGCCGGCCGGTGAGACGATCGTCTTGCCCTTGAGGTCGCTGATCGAGCTGATCTTCGATTCGACCTTTGAGACGAAACGGCTTGCCGTCAAAAAATGCGTATTGGTGTACCAGACCTGCTGTTGCCGCTCGGCGTTGTTGGTGGTGTTGCCGCATTCGAGGTCGATCGTGCCGTTGGCCAATAGCGGAATGCGCGCCGAAGCGGTCACCAGCTGATACCGCACTTCGAGTTTGTCCAACTTCAATTCGCGTTTCACCGCGTCGACGATCTTGGCGCAGATGTCAATGGCGAAGCCGACCGGCTGCCGTTTGTCGTCGAAGTAGGAGAACGGCACCGACGCCTCGCGGTGTCCGATGGTGATATATCCGAGTTCCTTCACCTTCGCGAGCGTGCCCGTGAGTTCGTCCGCCATTGCGGTTGCCTGGCCCGAAAGAAGCGTTGCCAGCGTCAGCGCCAAGAAGAGGTCTTTCCGCACGGGATTCTCCATCGTCAATTGCTGTTCACAGCAATGCTTCGCAATATTGGATAGTTTGGTCGTCGAAAGGATCGGCGGCGGTATCGAATAGGTGCGTTGGAGCCCGCTTGTAGCAAGAACCGGACCAGCCCCCAGCTCTGAGGAAGTTCGCTGATCAGAGTGGACCGGAAATCATTAGCTGAGCACCAGATCGGCGCTTTTGATCCATTCGGACCTAGACGCTTCCTATGCGGGCATAGAAGTGCGGTGCAGTGCAACTCAGGGAACGATGGCCAAGATGAAGTGTCTGCGCGTTTAGTCGACAGCCGACAATGTGCTGCGGTAGTCGGTCAAAGTCGGCGGTACCACTTCGCTCGAAGACGCTTCAGTTGTTCGTCGAAGGCAGGTCGGTCGGATTGTACTGCTTGAAATCGAAGATCTTCCGCGTCAGGCCGGGCGCCAGCGCAGAGATCGGGTTGACGCGCAGCACCGGCTGGCTCGGCGTGCCGACGACCTCATAGGTCACGCCGATCAGGCCTTCATTGCTGCCGGCGCCGAGGAATATCCCGAAGAACGGAATCTGGCCGAACATGTTGTTCAGCCCGTACATCGGAATGAAGGTGCCGGTCATCCGGACCTGGTTGCCGACATAGTCGATGCTGCCTTCGATGGTCGCGCCGATGCTCGGCCCCTTGACGACGCCGTTGCGGATCGCGAGCTGACCGCTCTGACGCGTGAACTCGGCGCGCAGCGCGTCGAACCCGATGCCGTTCTGCGTGCTGACCGGCCCGCCGGCGACGGCGCGGTCGAGCTGGGCTTCGCCCTTCACCGAAAAGCCCTGGATATTGATGAGGCCTTCCCTGGGGCTCGGATCGGGCGTCGGCGGCTCCATCGCAAGCGTCAACTGGCCGCCGGCCACCTTCGAATAGGTGTCGATAAAGCGCAGGAACGCGCCGGCGTCGCTGGTCTGCAGGTAGATCACCTCGCGTCCCTGCTGACGGCCGCGCATGTCGGCGGTGACGGGCGTATCGCGCCCGACCTTGCCGTTCAGCGTGAACGCCTTGATGAAACCGTTGCGGCGCGACATCTTGGCGTCGATGCTGCGGATCGCCTCGCCGTTGAAGCCTGCCACCGCGCCGAGCTTCACGTCGATGTCGAAGTCGACGTTCTTGGTCTTGCTCTTGGCGTCGGTTTCACGGCCGGAGATCGCCGATTTCAGGAAGCCGCGGCCATCGAAGACATCGCCGCGCATCGTCACCTTCATCACGCCGTCGGGCCCGCGATCGGCCCGCAGCGACGTCTTGTCGCCTTCCGAAGGCGCATAGACCGGGAAGTTCGCGTTCATCAGGTCGCCGTTGAGGTCGACCTCAAGCGCGCCCTTGATCGAGACGCCGCCGCCTTCGACCACAATGTCCTCGAACCGGGTCGACTGCGGTTTCGGCACCACGTTGAAGGTCGCCTTGGCCGCCTTGCCCGATGCCTTGACCCAGCCCGGCAGGATGTTGTCGAGCTTCAGCGCGGTCAGGTCGGCCTCGATACCCATCTTGGTGTTGTTGTCGCCGCTGCCGATCTTGCCTATCAGCTTGATCGGGATCGCGCCTGAGACGGCCGGGCCGAGATCCAGCCCGAGCCGCGCGCGGCTCGCGTCATCAAGCGTCGCCTGCAGCTTGACATCGGCATCGCCCTCGGCCGGCTTGCGGTAGTCGAGCGAGGCCGGCTGGCCGTTGATCTTGACGTCGCCCTTGACCTGATAGCCGGCGTTGTTGGCAATCACCTTCAGCGTGTTGGCCTCGAGCTTCTGGTTCATCACCAGCTTGTCGACGGCCACGCCGGCGACGTCAGCCGTGACGGAATAGATCGTATCGGCCTTGGTCAGCTCGCCCTTGACCGGCATGGAGAGATTGAACACCGCTGAGACGTTGCCCTTGCTGGCGTTGGGATCGATCGGCGGACCGGAGACATCGCTGAGCCGGTCGGAGGCGAGGATCTCCGCGGCGGCCGGCACCGGGCAGTCGACCCGGAACTTGACCCTCGAGGGCGACGGTTTTGGCGCCATGTCAGGCACCTCGAAGGTGAAGTCCGACAGCGCGATCTTGCGGCCCGACGGCGTGTCGGCAATGCCCTGGCCGATGGTCACGGTCGCGGTACGGCCGGTCACCCTGGCCTTCAGGTCGGCATCATGCACCGCGGGCATCTTGTCCACCGGGCGCACCGTCACGCCGGATGCCACGATGTTGACGGAGAGACCGTCATCGGGGATCGGCGGCCCCTTGCGGGACAGATTGTGCACCGGCGAATTGACGCCGACATCGATGCGCTGGAGCGTGCCGCGGTCGATCCGCTCAATCACCCATTCGCGCACTTCGGGTACGATGATGGTCGGCCACATCCGCTTCAAGGCGGAGGCCGACATCGGCGTGCCCGCGAACCCGAGCTGCAGCCGCGCCTCGCCGGAATAGTCGATACTGCCGGTACCGGCGACGCCGATCTCGCCGTTGCTGATGTCGGCCTGGGTCAGCATCACACGCTTCTTTTCGGTGTCGAAGCGAAAGGCCACGTTGATGCGGTTGAAGATCAGCGGCGGCTCGTTATCGATGCCGGCCAACACGATGGTGCCGCCCGACAGGCCTGCCTGCCATTCGGTGACGTTGTCATTCGGCGGTTCGAGATGGCCGAGCGTCGTGATCCGGTTGGCACCGGAGACGATCTTGATCGGCGCCAGCAGCACGCGCCGTCCCGAATCCCATTCGAGGCTCATCTCGGCGGAATCGATCGCCATCGGATAGCTCGGCGTGTCGGTGTCGATGATGTTGCCGGCGCCCGTGGTGATCTTGCCGCGGAAATAGGTCGGCAGGCCGTCGCGGCCGAGTTCGCCCTTCAGTTCGCCCGATAGCGGCAGGTCGGCCGTATAGGTGAGGTCCTTGGTCCTGAGCGCGAGCAGAATGTCGCTGGCGGAGACCTTGTCGGCCTTGATGTCGACCGAGCGCACGCCATTCGTCTGCGGCCCGATCACCATGCGCACCGACCAGGGCTTGGCGCCCTCTTCGCCGAAGCTGAGCGCGACGCCGCCGCTGCTCGGCCGCCGCAGGCTCAGGCTGATATTCTCAAAGCTCCATTTGTTGCCGCGCTGCTGGTCGTCGACAACCAGATTGCCGTTCTTCAGGCCGATCTCGTTGAGGTTCTGGCCGTCGAGGCCGGTCATACTGAGGCTGTCGAGCCAGTCGAGACCTGCGAGCAGGCCGTTCTGGGTTGGCTCGGGTGGTGCGGTCGCCGCGGTGTCGGGCGCGGCCGCCGGCGGTGCAGCAGGTCCCGGACGCGGGAAGGTCGGCGCCAATCCCGCTTCCTTCTTGGACGCCACGCCGGTGGCAAGCGGCTTTGCGGTATCGCCGGCGGAGACCGTCACATAGCCATCCGGTGTGATCCGCACCGACAGTTCCGCGTCGACCAGATTGAGGCTTTCCGCCCGCAATTGCCCCATCAGCAGCGCCGTTCCCGACAGCCGCACTTCGGCCTTCGGCGCGCTCGCGACGATTGCGTGGTCGCGGTCGCGGACGATGATATCGCGAATGCGCACCGCGACCCTGATGCGGCCAGCGCGCTCGATCTGGGTCCCACCGACCTCGACGGTATTGCCATGACCGATGTTTTGCTCGATTGCGGCCGCGAGCCACGGCGTCGCGACGTCGAGATTGATCGGACCGGCGCCGAGCCGCCACCACAGCGCGCCAAAACTGGTCGCGAAAATCACCACCAGCACCGCGAGCACCAGTCCGATGCGCCGCAGCCAGCGCCCGCCGTTCAGCCAGCGCTGCAGGCCGGTGCAGAAGTCGCTGAAGCGATGCAGGTTGGTATTGGAGCGCGCAAGCAGCCGCCGCGCGCGGTGACCCGCCGCTTCATCCTGCTCGTCCCACGCGGCGTCGTCTTCCCATTGCGAGAATTCGGCCTCGGCGCGCGGATTCGGCCCCTGCGGCGGCGTATTCCTTGCCATTGCCTCTCGGTGCTGGCGGTGAGTTTGATTGCCGCCATCGGGGCGCCCGTCGATTGGTATCGAGCGCTCCTGTGCCGGCATCGCGGCGTGTCCTTGGTTAATCGTGTTGTTCGCAAGCCGACCCAAGAAAGGACGAAACCAACCAATCAGAAGCCTGCTCAACGAGCGGACCGATAACGCGTCGAATTCCTTGTAACCATACTCCGAGGCCATCAAACTTGCCCAGCGGCGGATGCGAATCCGGCCGCTGCGAATGAGACCCGCAATACCCCAATGGTTGAGCCGCGGAAAGCGACGAAAGGAAGGCGTATGTCCAAGAAAACGCGCAAGAAATCCTCCAACACAACCGGAAAGCGCGCGGCAACAACGATTGCGCGCGGCGCAGGCACCAGCACGGGGAGGTCCGCGGCGAAAATCCGCACGGCGGCTGTGAAGACATCACACAAGACCGCCGGGACCGTTCAAGCCAAAGCCTCGCACAAGGCCGCCTCGAAACCGTTAAAGCCGAAGCCGGCGGCCGCGACCAAATCTGCCGCAGGGGTTCTCGCCGAAGGCGCCAAGGCCCCCTCCTTCACGCTGCCGCGCGACGGCGGCGGCAGCGTCTCGCTCAAGGACTTCGCTGATCGCAAACTGGTGCTGTTCTTCTATCCTCGCGCCAATACGCCGGGCTGCACCCGGGAGGCGATCGACTTCACCCGGCTGAACCAGGCCTTCGCGGACGCCGGCGCCGCGGTGCTCGGCGTTTCCGCAGATACGGTTAAGGCGCAGGAGTCGTTTCGAAACAAACACAAGCTGTCGGTTCCTCTGATCTCCGATGAGACCCATCAGATGCTGGAGGCCTACGGGGCTTGGGGCGAAAAATCCATGTATGGCAAGACCTTCCTGGGGATTATTCGCACGACAGTTCTGATCGATTCGAAAGGAAAGGCCGCCCGAATCTGGCGCCATGTGAAGGTCGACGGCCATGCCGACCAGGTGCTCGAGGCGGTCCGGTCGCTCTAACTGGAGCGGCTCCGTTTCCTGAAAATTAACCATGGGAGGGTCAAATCGCCCCCGCAAATTAGCCGTACGGAACTTGGTCCGACCGGCCGCGGGAGTACCGATGTCGAGCCGGTCCGGTCATCATCTCGAATATGCCAACCACCATCATCCGCAGGACCACGGCCGGGCCCCGGCGCGCCGACCGGCCGCCCAACTCGCGTCGGCCGCGGCAGCCTCGGGGGCCGGCTATACCATCGTGCATGCCGGCAAGCAGGTCCGGTTCGGGCCGGTCGTATTCTGGATTGCGGTCGGGACCGTGGTCCTGCTCGGGATGTGGTCGGCCGCAACCGCGACCTATTTCGCCTTCCGCGACGACGTCCTGACCCGGCTGATCGCCCGCCAGGCCGAAATGCAATACGCCTATGAAGACCGCATCGCTGACCTCCGCGCCAAGGTCGATCGCACCACCGGCCGCCAGCTCCTCGACCAGGAGCAGTTCGACCAGAAGCTCGACCAGATCATGCGCCGCCAGTCGGCGCTGGAATCGCGCGCCACCGCGCTCGGCACGATTCCCGACGCCGCGGTTACCGGATCAATTAAGCCGCAGGGCCGCGCAGACGCTGCGCCGTCGTCCGGCACGCCAAAACCGTCCCCGATCAGCGACACCGTGATCTTCGTCGCGCCGCCGGATCGCGAAGCCCGTCTGGAATCCCGCGCCCCGTTGATCGCCAAGACGCAACCGAGCCAGTTCGCCAAGGCCCAGGGCGTCGACAGCGCGCTGGTCCGCCTGCAGACCTCGCTCGACCAGGTCGAGCGGCGCCAGCTCGCCGCGCTCTCATCGGTCGAGGACGGCATCGATTCGCGGGTGCGGCGGATGCGCGGCGTGATCAGCGATCTCGGCCTCAACATGGCCCAGCTCGAGGCGGCAACGCCGCGCGCCGGCATGGGCGGCCCGTTCGTCCCCGTCAAGCTTCCGTCCGACGCCGGTCCGTTCGAGCGCCAGCTCTATCGGATCAACATCAACCGCGCCCAGATGCAGCGGCTGAATCAGACGCTGGCGCTGGTGCCCTATCGCAAGCCTGTTGTCGGCGAGGTCGAGTTCACCAGCGGCTTCGGCGTGCGGACCGATCCTTTCCTCGGTCGCCCGGCGATGCACACCGGCCTCGACTTCCGCGCCTCCGCCGGCGATCCGGTGCGTGTCACCGCCAACGGAAAGGTCACGTCGGCGGGTTGGGCCGGCGGCTATGGCCGCATGATCGAGGTCGATCACGGCAACGGCCTTGCGACCCGCTATGGCCATCTCTCCGAGATCGGCGTCAAGGTCGGCGAGGTCGTCAAGATCGGCCAGGTGATCGGCGCGGTCGGTTCGACCGGCCGTTCGACGGGACCGCATCTGCACTATGAAACCCGCATCGACGGCGAAGCGGTCGATCCGCAGAAATTCCTGCGTGCCGGTGTCCGCTTGAGCGCCGGCTGAGACCTCAAGCTCTCCTCATTCAATAATGACAGATCCACGGCGCAGGCGGCCCGCCTGCGCCGGTGCTTTTGCATGTGACGATCAGCGCCGGCCGCCGCCCATGCCGCCAGGCGGGCCACCGCCGAAGCCGCCGCCAGGCCCAAAGGGACCGCCACCGCCGGATGGCGGACTGAAGCCGCCAGGCGGCGACATGCCGCCACCAACGCCTGGTTCTGAACCAGGGCCGGGAGCAGGAGCAGGACCACCGCCAGCGGGGCCAACTGATGGCCCCGATGGCGCGCCGCCGGGACCGCCGTGCGGCGCACCGCCGCCGTGCCCGGGCGCCGCACCGGGCTGATGCGCGGGCGCAGCAGGTCCTCGCACCGACGAGCCCGGGAATTTGTTGACCGACTGCACCGACTCGACCCGCAAGCCCCGCGCGCCTTCGAGCGTGGCATTGACGACCACGCGGGTATCGGCCGACGGCGAGAAGCGCGAATTGTCGCGCGCGACAAAGCCGGAGCCGAGCTGCAGCTCGCTGCCGACCCGCCGCACATAGGCCTCGATCAGCACCCGGTTCGCGCCAGCGAGATCGGAGAAGTCGTCGGCCCGGCTGCGCGCCGCTTGCATCACCCCCTGCGTGACGCGGCCGTCGACCTGCACGCGCTGCCCGGCGAGCGCCGGGTCGACACCCGTGAGCCTGAGATCGCCGATCCGCAAGCTTCCGCTGCGGTCGCGCTCGAGCGGACCGGTGACGCGCGTCGCGGCATCGTGGCGCTCCTGCACCAGGCTCGCGACGATGACGCCGTCGGTGCGCCGCAGGCCGAACACCGCGACATGCGTCCCCGGCTTCAGCCAGCTTTCCTGGCCCGCCCACACGACCTTCTGGCCGAGCACCGCCATCTCGCCGGACTTGACGTGCTCGATCGGCCCGACCACCTCGCTGACCGCGTTGATCCGCGTGGTCGACAGCGTGCCGTTGGCGCCGCGCTGCGCCACCACGCGCGCGACCTGCCCGATCCGCAGCGATTTCGCCGTCGCCGGTTCGCCATCGATGTGCACCGGCACGTCGGCCCCGTAGGCGATGCGCTCGCCATTGACGAAGATGCTGCCGAACCGCTGGATCACGCCGACGATGCCGGTGCCCCCGATGCCCTGGTCGGATCCGGTGATCCCGGTGCCGCCGATGCCCTGATCGGTGCCGCGCTTCCTCACCTGCGCGCTGGCGAGCGACGTGCCGGCAAGCCAGAACGCCGCCAGCAGCACGCGGCGGGATATGACCGGCGGGCCCTTCACGACGCGCCGCCTTCGTCGGCATCATCATCGACCGGGCCGTCGGGACCCTCGCGGTAGATGTAGATGCCGAAATTCCAGCGGTAATCGCCGCCCTTGTCTTTGGCCAATGCACGGTTGGCTTCGCGGTTGGCGACCTTCAGCGCCTCCATCGCGAGCTCGCGCGAGCGTCCTTCAAGCCGCTTGGCGAGCTTGGCCGACAGCCCGTCATAATGCACGGCGCGCTCGAGGAAGCGCGGCACAGCCGACGACACATTGGCCTCGGCGGCCGCGACATGGTCATGCAGATTGCGGCCGAGATAGTGCCATTTGCGATCGTCGTCGCCATGCGGCACGAAGGCTTCCTCGACCAGCACGATCTCGTCGTCGGCATTGATGGTGACGAGCTTGCGGTCGAGCCATTCGTCCAGCACCGCGCGCGGCCGCACATCCTTGGTGATCGATTCGACCAGCGCCTCGAACGACGGCGCGGCGCGCTCGGCGGTGCGCGGCAGCGGCAGCGGGTCGCCCTTCGCATCGGTGAATTCCGGCGCGGCCAGCCAGCGCGCAATGATCGCGCTGGTCCGCGATAGCGTTGCCGGCACCTCGTTGACCGGCGCGCCGGCGCCGCGCAGCCGTGCGACCTCCTTGCGATGGATGCCGGTCAGGAGGCTGACGCGGCTGTCGGTCTGCTCCTTGCCTTCGAGCGCAAAATCATGCTCGGCAACGTTGACGTAGAGTTCGCGCAACAGCTGGGTCAGAGCCGGAAACGTCATGCCGCCGCGAATGCAAAGCCGGACCAGCGGCCGCAGCATCCGCGCCAGTGGCGAATGCAGCTTCGCCGCGGCGATCGGCGGCGCCGATGCCGGCTTCGGTTTCGGGACTTTGGCATTCATGCCCAAATTTTAACCGCAGATGCCGTGGGATACAATCCCACCTCTTGACCGACGGCCATTGACGTGTGAACTTTTCCCACTTATAAGAAACAAAGTCACGATTGGAAACATAGTACGCTTGCGGCGGGCTGCCGATTCTCCCGGTCTCCCGCGATGGTGCGCGCCGGGCACGGAAAGCCACATGACGTCCATCCGATTCGACCTTGAGATCGCGGAAGCCTGCAAGACCGCGCAGGTCCCGTACGAGGATTTCGTGTCGACGGTCATGGCGGGAAGCTATCCCTGCCTGCCGGGCGTCGCGCCCGGCTCCTCCCGCCGCTTCGACGACACCGACCTGCTTGCGCTGTACATCTATGGCCGCCTCCTCGCCTTCGGCTTCGGGGCCTTGCGCGCCGGTGAGTATGCCTGCCGCGCGCATGCCGTGTTGAAATCGCAGGCGCAGGCCGAATCGGTCTCGATTGCGCTGACGGCGGATGGCGGCAAGCGCGTCGTGGTCGAACAGGAATCATCGCTGCCGCCGCCGGCCAAGCTGCCTGAGAAAATCCAGTTCGACATCGGCGCCATCAGGCAATTGCTGCAGCGATCGATCGAAGGCAGGACCGCCGAGCCGGCCTGACACCTTCCAGCCTCTCCCGAATCGCCTCTCCGCGAACGCCGCGCGTGGCCGTGCCGTCAGCATCCGTATTTCCCCGGGCCCAACTAAAATCATCACCGCCATACGTGGGACATAATCCCACATTTTAGTCCCACTCAATTGACGTGTGAAATTTTCCCACGTATTTGACATCCATTGAGCAAGGGATTCGACGCCATGTCTCTTCATTCGGTCCGCGCCCCCGGACGGTTCGGCGCTCCCACACTTCGTTTCCCGCCGCGCAGCGCCTGCGGCCCGATCGAGCCCGTTCTGCCGGCGCTGTTGCGCTCGGTGGTGTTCTTCGCTGCGCTGGCGATGCCGTTCGTCGTCGCGCTGTTCGCGGCCTGAGCGGAGCCGATCAGCCCATGACCATGGTCAACGAGCTGGCGCGCCGTCCGTCGGTGCTCCACATCTTCAAGGTCTACTACCCCGATTTGTTCGGCGGCACGCTGTCGGTGATTCGCGACATCTGCGTCGGGCTGAAGGACAGCTTCGCCGCTGCGGTCCTGGTCTGCTCGCAGTCCGGCGGTGAGCGACGGATCGTCGTCAACGACGTCGCGGTCGAGCGCGTGCACTCGTTCGGCGATGTGCTGTCGCTGCCGGCGGCGCCAACCTATCCATGGCGGCTGTGGCGCCGCATCGCCGAGCACGATCTGCTGGCGCTGCATGCGCCATTTCCGCTTGCCGACCTGGTGTTCGCGTTCGGGTTCGGCCGCAGACGTCCGCTGGTCGTGCACTGGCACGCCGACATCGTCTCGCATGCGGCCTTGCGCTGGTTCGTCGAGCCGATGATGCGGCGAACGTTGCGGCGCGCCGCCGCGATCATCGTCTCGGATCCGGTGCTGGTCGAGAATACGCCGCTGCTGCGCGAATTCGCCGACAAGTGCCACGCCGTTCCGTTCGGGGTCGACGTTGCGAAGTATGACCGGCCGGTGCTCCGGCCAGCCGACGTCAACAGCCGCGGCCGTCTCGTCCTCGCCTGCGGTCGGCTGGTGCCCTACAAGGGCTTCGACGTCCTGATCCGCGCCGCCCATAGCAGGAATTTCGAGGTCTGGATCGTCGGCGAGGGCCGCGAGCGCGACCAGCTCGAACAGCTGATCCGCGACTACGGCCTGCAGGACCGCGTCCGCCTGCTCGGCTCGGTCCCCGAGAGCGAGCGCGTCAAGCTGATGCGGATCGCCGACGTCTTCGTGATGCCGTCGGTGACCAATGCGGAGACCTTCGGGCTGGTGCAGCTCGAGGCGATGGCCGCAGGCCGCCCCGTCATCAACACCGCGCTCGACACCGGCGTGCCCTATGTCGCGCGCAACGGGATCGAGGCGATCACGGTGCCAGCAGGCGATCCCAACGCGCTGGCCGAGGCGATCGAGACCCTGATCGACGATCCGGAACGGCGCCAGCGCATGGGACAGGCCGGGCGCCACCGCGCCATGACGAAATACTCAACCACAGCTTTCAAGGAGAGAGTCGAGACGGTGTATCGTATGGTCGTTGCTGAAGAAGCCATAGCCGCGAAGGACGCTGGTTCACCAGCCCCAGCCTCGCGTCCCCACACGGCGGGGGGTCTCGTCAGCGCGATCCAAATTGCGGCGGCGCTGGCCTGGTCAGACATGCGTCACCGCTACGTCCGCTCCCTCCTTGGACCCTTCTGGATGTCGATCCAGATGGCGATCATGGTCGCCGTGCTCGGCTCCGTGATCGGTCATTTCTCCAACGCCAGCGCGGTGGCGCGGCTGCCGATGTTGGCTGCGAGCCTCACCGCCTGGACCTTCCTCAACAGCGTGGTGCTCGACGCCACCACGGCGCTGCAGAACTCGGCCAGCCTGATCAAGGATCGCGCGCTGCCGCCGGTGATCTTCCTGCTGCAATGCACGTTCCGCCAGGCGCTGTTCGCGCTTCACAACGCGGTCGTGCCGCTGATCCTGTGGCTCGCGTTGACGCCACGGGACATCAGCGGCGCACTCGTCGCCCTTCCCGGGCTCGTCCTCTTCATCGTCTGCACGCTCGCGCTCAGCCTCGTGCTCGGCGCGCTGGCGACGCGCTACCGCGACATCAAGCCGATCATCGAGTCCTCGCTGACGCTGGCCTTCCTCTCCTCGCCGATCATCTGGACGCCGGAGATGATCGACCGCGGCTCAAGGGTGATGCGGTTCAATCCGCTGACGCATCTGTTCGCGATCTGGCGCGACCCGCTCGCCACCGGCCATGTCCCGATGGGCAGCGTCGCCTACGTGCTGACCTGCCTCGCCGCGCTCGCGGTCGCCTCGGTCGTGACCGTCGCCCATCTGCGCAAAGCCGCGTTCTGGATCTAGGGCATGGCCAGCATTCAGCTCCGCGACGTCTGTCTCGATTATCCGCTCTATGGCGCCTACGACTTCTCGCTGAAGCGCCGACTGCTCGGGCGGCTGTTCCGCCAGCCGGGCGAGATGCGCACCATCCGCGCGGTCGACAGCATCACGATCGATGCGAAGCCCGGGGCGCGCATCGGGCTTGCCGGACCGAACGGCTCCGGCAAGTCAACCCTGCTGCGGCTGATCGCCGGCGTCTTCCCGGCGACCAGCGGCGAGCTCGAGATTTCCGGCAATATCGTGCCGCTGCTCGGCCTCGGCGCCGGCGCCAACCTGGATTTCACGGCCGCCGACAACATCAGCCTGCTGCTGCGGATCAGCGGGCGGAAGCCGACGCAGGCGATGCTGGACGATATCTGGGCGTTCACCGAGCTCGAGGAGCGCATGCAGCGGCTGCCGCTGCGGATGTTCTCCTCGGGCATGCTGATGCGGGTGCTGTTCGCCACCGCGACCGCGTTCCCGGCCGACATCCTGCTGCTCGACGAATGGCTCAGCGTGGTCGACGAGAATTTCTCCGCCAAGGCGGAGCAGCGCCTGCAGAAGATGGTCGAGACCGCGGCAATCGTGATCATCGCCTCGCACGATCACGGGCTGCTGCGCCGCACCTGCAACACCATCATCAATCTCGACCATGGCCGCATCGCCAGCACGGTTTCGCTGGATGCGCCCAGCCTGCATCCCCTCGAGCTCAGAGAAAAGCGCGCATGAACAAGATCCTGGTCGTCAGCGAGGCGCTCGGTGAGCCCAACCACAAGCGCGGCATCTTCCACTTCACCCGCGAGCTGGTCCGCTCGCTGGCCGCCGACGGCCACGAGCTGACGCTCTTGGTCGAGACGACGCGCCGCTATCGCAAGCTGCGCCGCCGCCAGCAGCGGGCCCGGCTGCTGCCCGACGATTCACGGCTGATCGAACTGCTCGCGCTCTATCGCTTCCTCGACGAGGCCGACATGAACGCGCCGATGATGCGCAGCGGCGGTCTGCGCCGCACCGTCGACTGGCTCCGCAACAAACTCCGCGCCGCGACCTCGCTGGAATTCGCCGTCAGCTTCCTGCGCGCGGTCCGCCTGTTGCCAACGAGCGTCAAGCTGATCGAGAACCGCGCGGCCGGGCTCGAATACATCCCGACCGACCTGCGGCACCTGCAGCTGTTCGGTGAGTTCCAGCTCGAATCCGGATTCTACACCTATCAGGACACCTCGGCACTGCTGCGACTGCCGCCGCCGCGGATCGACGCGCGCGGCTACGACGTCATTCTCGTCGACACCCCGACGCGGGTCGCGATCCGGCGCGATCGCGGCGCCAAGGTGATCTGCGTGGTGCACGATTTGCTGCCGCTCACCGACCTCAAGCTCTCTGACGTCGCCACAAGACTATTCCTGTCCCGCCTGTTCACCAGCCTGCAGCAGGCCGACGAGTTGGCGTTCGTCTCGAACTACAGCATGAACCGCTTCCGTGCCCTGCTGCCGCAGTTTGCAAACCTGCCGGCGCGCGTGGTTTACCCGCGCACGCGCTTCGCGGTGCCGAATCTGCCTGTACCAGCGGCCGCGCGGACCGTCCGGCCGTCCTTCGTCGTGATCGTCTCGGCCGAGCCGCGCAAGAACCTCGCCGCCGTGATCCGCGCCTTCCGCAAGCTGCCCCAGGCCGACCTCATCGTGATCGGCTATACCGGTGACCCCAGCCTTTCGCGCAACCTGCCGCCGAACGTCAAATTCTCCGGTTACGTCGATGAAGCCGAGAAGGCAGCGCTGATCGCCGAAGCGCACGGGCTGATCATGCCGAGCCTCGCCGAAGGATTCGGCGTGCCGATCATCGAGGCGCTGGCGGCGAATACGCCGGTGCTGTGCTCCGACATCCCGGTGTTCCGCGAGGTCGCCGGCGAGCTCGCCGACTATTTCGATCCGTTCTCGATCGACGATATCAGGGCCTCGGTCACCCGCGTGATGGCGCGGCAGGACGCATTGCGCGACAGCATCCGGGAGCGCCGGACCGAACTCGCCGAGCGCTTCGGCCATCAGACCCAGGCGCGCGACCTGCTGTCCCATCGTGTGGTCGCCGCAACTGTGATCCCCGCTGCACTCGCCTCTCCTGCGGCACCCGCCTTCGACAGTCTCGCGACGCACGGCACGTAAGGCCCCGATCGTGACCACCGACCTCGATATTGTCGACTTCGACCCCGAACCCGAGCCGTCGTTGCGGGAGCGATGCCGGGACCTGTGCCGCTCGGCCGCCTATGCCCGCACGACCGACGCCCTGATTGCGCTCGCCGCGGCCTCCCTGCCGTGGTCGACCTCGGCGCCGGCCATCTTCATGGTGCTCTGGCTTGTCGCTGTCATCCCGACCATCGACTGGGAGCAGTTCGTCCTCGATCTCGCCACCCCGGCCTGCGCGCTGACGCTTGCACTCGTCGCGCTCGCGCTTGTCGGCATGGTGTGGTCGGAAGCGAGCTGGGCCGAGCGGCTGCACGGCATCAAGCCGCTCGGCAAGCTTCTCGCGCTGCCGTTCCTGCTGGCATACTTCCAGCGTTCGCAGCGCGGGCTATGGGTGTTTGCCGCTTTCCTGATCTCGTGCACGCTGATGATGATCCTGTCCTGGATCGTGCTGGCGCTGCCGCAGCTCAAGCTCGCCCACACGGCGTCTGCCGGCGTCCCGGTGAAGAACTATCTCGACCAGAGCCAGGAGTTCGCGCTGTGCGCCTTCGCGCTGGCACTGCCCGCGCTGACGGCGCTGCGGGCACGGCAATGGGCGGCGGCAACCTTCTATCTGGCGCTGATCCTGCTGTTCGTCGCCAACATGCTCTATGTCGTCTCGGCCCGAACCGCGCTGGTCTACATGCCGGTGCTGCTGATCCTGTTCGCGTCGCTGCATCTCAGCAGGCAGGCCACAAGGGCGCTGTTCGCCGGCGTTGCGCTGGTAAGCCTCGTGATCTGGACCACGTCGCCCTACCTCCGCCAGCGCATCGCGGACGTCACCGTTGAATATCACGCGCAGGATATTTCGGGGATCGCCTCGACGGCGCAGCGGCTGACCTATTGGCAGAAGTCGCTGAAGTTCATCGCCGAGGCGCCGATCCTCGGGCACGGTACCGGTTCGATCAAGTATTTGTTCACGCGCGATGCGGCCGGGCAGACCGGGCTACAGGCCGAAGTGGTCAACAACCCGCACAACCAGACCCTGAATGTCGCCATTCAATGGGGGCTCATCGGCGTCTTTCTGCTCTACGCGATGTGGATCAGCCATGTCAGGCTGTTCGCTGGCCGCGATCTGGTGGCCTGGATCGGGCTCGTCGTGGTCGTGCAGAACATCACGAGCTCGCTGCTCAACTCGCATCTCACAGATTTTCACGAGGGCTGGATCTACGTGATCGGCGTCGGCGTCGCCGGCGGCATGGCGCTGCGCAACCGCCGGCCCGAGAAGATGCTCACAGGGCTCGCCGCGGCCGAGCCCTCGCGCATCCGCGTGAAGGATCACACTGTTTCAGACTCGGATTCACCCGTGATCCTGCCTCGGACGCCCATCATTACGCGGGAACCATGGGTGTGATGGCAAAGGACAGGCATCGCCCCTGGCACTGAGTTGCCCGACGGCGCAAGCCCTCCGTGCAAAAATATTTCGCTTTATCCGAATCGTAACTCAGTGTATAGATATGCCCGTCCCACCCGAATGAGGGGCGAGCGCACGTCACGAACGCGCGGTGGGATGCGGTGGACGCCGAGCGTGCGACTGACGAGAGCGCGTGAAGCGGACGGTGAAATCGTGTGGTCCCGAGCCCCAGTGGTAGGTTGAAAGTCAGTTTGAGGCACCCGCTTCTTACTGGCGACGGTGACAAAAAAGCCCGGTTTCGCCGGGGAGAGCACGTATAAGCCGTAAACCATCGCGCAGGGAAAGCCGGAGTTCCCGGTTACACCTGTGGTCCTACCCCCGTGCTTTTTGTTGCACGGGGCCCATGGGTGCGATCGGCACCCGGCTTTCCCTGCGCCCTCTACTCAAGAAGAGGGCGAACGAAATGCAAAGCTCGGACAATTCATGTCGCGAGAATGCGGACGTATGATTCACACGCCGCGCAACAAACTCCCTGTCGTCCCGGCGAAGGCCGGGACCCATACGCCGCCGCCCGCGGAAAGGGCACAAGCGGCGTCGGCTTCTCTCATAACCCAATTCGGTGGTTATGGGTCCCGGCCTTCGCCGGGACGACCGCGGTGAGTTGGCGCGAGCCGGGCTCGCATGACTGGCAAACACCTACCTTGTCGCCTCATGCCCGACCTCGCCCGTGATCACATCGCCGAACAGCTCCCATGCCTCACCATTGAATCTCTGGAGCTGCATCTGCTCGATCGGATAGTAGTCGTCCGGCCCGGTATTGACCATGACGCCAGGCAGCATCAGGTCTGAGTGGAAATTCTTCAGATTGGCCGCCTGCTTCATGACGTTCTCGCGCGTGAGATTGTCGCCGCACTGCTTCAGCACCTGCACCATCGCCTCCGCCTGCACGTAACCATAGAGATTGTTGGCATTGGTCTTGTCGCCGTCGGGATAATACTTGTCCATGAAGACGCGCCAGTGCTGCACCGGCGGATCCTTGTCCCAGGTCGGATCGGTCGGGTCCTTCAGATACGCCGTTGAGATGATGCCCTTGGAATATTCGAGCCCCGCCGGCTTCAGCACCGAGGCGACCGAGGTCGCTGTGTTGGCGAGGAAGAACTTTGGTTTCCAGCCGAGCTCGCCGACCTTGCGGATCGCCTGCGCCGAACCCTTCGGCGCGGCCCAGGAGAAGAAGATGTCGGCGCCGGAATCGTGCAGCGCGACGATCTGGGAGTCGATCGAGGGATCGCTGACCTCATAGGATTTGTCGGCGATGATCATATTTGCCTTGTCGCCGAGCCCGTCCTTCAGACCCTTGAACTGATCCTTGCCAGCGTCGTCGTTCTGCCAGAACACCGCGATCTTGCTGTTGGGGAAATTGTCTCTGATGTACTTGGCGTAGATCCGCCCTTCGCTCTGGTAATTGGGCTGGAAGCCCATCGTCCACGGGAAGTTCTTCGGGTCGCCGAACTTGGTGCCGCCGGAAGCGACGAACAGCTGCGGCACCTTCCTGGCATTCATGTATTTCATGATCGCCGCGTTCGACGGCGTGCCCAGCGACTGGAAGATCAAGAGCACCTCGTCGCCCTCGACGAGCTTGCGCGCCTGCTCGATCGCCTTCGGCGGCGAATAGGAATCGTCGTAGCTGATGAAGTTGATCTTGCGGCCGTTGATCCCGCCCTGGTCGTTGATCATCGCAAAGAACGCGGCCTCGGTCTTGTCGATCACGCCGTAGGACGACGCCGGGCCGCTATACGGCATGATGTTGCCGATCTTGATCTCCGTGTCGGTCGCGCCGGGATCATATGTCTTCTGCGCGAACGCGGCGGTCGCGATCAATGCCGCACTTGCGAAGGCCGCAATCGCAACACTATATCCAGGACGAGCCGGCATCATGTCCTCCCGATTTCTGTCGTTGGCTTTGAGGGCAAGTCTCGCAAGTCGTGCATGTGCTTGCAAGCACCCGGTTTTTTCGCCGGACGAAACGGCGTTGTTGCGTGGTGCTATTTGTGTTTGAAGATTTATCGGGGACTCACAAGTCGGGGCGGTCTGATTGCCTAAGCCGAAAATACGTATCGGTCCGCGCCATCCGCGCCTCGCGGCGGCCGGCTACGAACTGACGCGCCGGATCAGCGAGCCGGCGATGGCGCGGCTCGGCCTGCACAAGGCAAACAGCGACACCGCCAAACGCACCCTCGCCTCGATCCGGGAAAGGCTGCAACGTGGCGAAACTGTGTACATCGCGGGGCTGGCCTGTCCCGGGACACACAACACCGGTGTCGCGCTGGTCGAGGTCACGCAGAGCGGCGGGCCGCGCCTGATCGTCAACAACGAGGAAGAGCGCTTCTCCGGCAACAAGCACACCACCGAATATCCCGAAGCCGCGCTGGACGACATGCGCGAGGTACTGCGGCGGATGGGCCGCGACATCGGCGATATCGCGGCCTTTGTCACGACGTGGGATTACCCGGCGCTGACGTCGATGCTGGTTCGCACCTCGTTCGAGGAGGCGCCCGCCAGCCTGAAGCTGCTGCGCACGCCCTTCGCGGCTGCGATCAACCTGCGCCAGTTGGACCAGGTGCGGCGCCTGTCGCCCAAGCTCGGCCGCAAACTCGGGCTGGCGGAACCCTTGCCGCTGATCTGCATGCCGCATCACGACAACCACGCCTGGTTCTCGTTCGCGGCCTCGCCGTTCGCCGACCACCACGAGCCGGTCGCGATCGCCGTGCTCGACGGCACCGGCGATGCCGGCTCGATCTCGCTCTACGTCGCCGAGAACGGCGAGATGAAGCAGCTCTATTGCAACGACAGCCTGTTCGACTCGCTCGGCGCTTTCTACAGCGTGATCTCGTCGAGCCAGGGCGGCTGGACCTGGCTGTCCAGCGAAGGACGCTACATGGGCGCCGCCGCCTGGGGCGACATGAATCGCGCCACCAATCCGTATTACCAGCGGCTGAAAGAAGTGCTGCAGCTCGGTCCTGACGGCGAGGTGCGCCTCAATCGAGCGATGGCAAACTGGTATAGCGATCCGGTCGACAATCCCTACAAGGCGTCGCTGATCGATATCCTCGGGCCGCCGCTGCGATCGGACCAGCTCTGGAATCCCGACGCGATGCTGCGGGTGGAGGACATCCATCACCGTCCCGACACCAAGGATCGGCTCGACAAGGCCGCCGCAACGCAAATGGTGTTCGAGGACGCGATGATCCACGTTGTCGATCATCTGCTGCGCATCACCGGCACCGACCGCCTGGTGCTGACCGGCGGCGTGGCGCTCAATGCGCTCGCCAACATGCGGCTGCTCGAGCATTTCAACGAGGCCTGGTTTTCGCAGGCGCAACAGCGCAAGACGCGGCTGCATCTGTGGGTGCCGCCGGTGCCCGGCGATCCCGGCGTGCCGATCGGCGCCGCGTGGCTGTTCGCGCATATGGCCGGTGCTGCGCGCGGCGCGCCGCTGTCGCACGCATTCTATTGCGGCCTGCCGCCGTCGCATGCCGATATCACAGCGGCGTTGCAAGCCGACGATGTCGCGTCCACCGAGATCGGCAGTGTCGCGACGCCTGACGGGCGCGACGCGATCGCCGACCTGATGGCCTTCATGGTCGCGCAAGGCGGCGTGATCGCGATCTATCAGGGCGCCGCGGAAACCGGTCCGCGTGCGCTCGGGCACCGCTCGATCCTGGCAAACCCATGCGATCCCGATGTGCGCGAGCGGCTCAATGAGCGCGTCAAATACCGCGAAGCAATTCGCCCGCTGGCGCCGATGGCGACACTGGAAGCCGCGCGCGATTATTTCGTGTTGGAGGACGGTGCGTCCGACGACGGCTACAATGCCTATAATTACATGGTGCTGACGGCACATTCGAAGCCGCAGGCGCGCGAAAAAATTCCGGCGGTGGTGCATGCCGACGGCACCGGCCGGATCCAGATCGTGCGCGCCAAGGACGACCCCCTCACCTACGCCTATCTGAAGGCGCTGGGACGCCACATCGGCGTCGAGATGTCGGTCAACACATCGTTCAATGTCGCAGGGCCGATCGCGCAGACACCTGATCAGGCGATGGACACGCTGCGCCGCTCCAAGGGGCTCGATGCGGTGGTGCTGGTCGCCGACGATGGCACCGCCACCGCCGCCTGGCACGGCGGCGCGCGCGACAGCGGACGTTTCACGGGGTGGTATGAGGCGTGGAAGAAGGCGCGCGGCTGATCCATGTCAACACACGCCCGTCGATCAGCAGCAGCGCGCTTGATATCACAAGCGCGCCGATCACCTCGCGGAGCGAGATCGGCTCGCCGAGCACGAGATAGCCGAGCAGGATCGCGGTGACGGGAACGAGCAGCGTCACAAGCATCACATTGGTCGCCCCGGAGCGCTGCAGGATTTGAAAGAACACGATATAGGCCAGTGCCGTCGACAATGTTGCAAGACCAAGCACCGCCAGCCACGTCGTCATATGAGGCATCGGCAATTGCCAGGGCCGGTCCACGATGCCGGCGACGACAACCATCATCGCGGCCGAGGCCAGCATCTGGAACGTCGCCGTTCCCAGCGGCGGCACCCGCGATGGCAGCCGCCGCGCCACCAGCGCCGCGAGGCCGTAGCTGAAGGCGCCCGCCAGGCACAGCAGGATGCCGATGCCCTGCCTGGTCTCGAAGCCAAGCGCATCGCCATGCAGGATCGCGACCCCGATCAGGCCCGCGACGACACCGGCAACGCGGCGCGCCTGCAACCTCTCTTCACCGGCCACCGCCATCACGACCACGGCAAACAGCGGCGTTGTGGCATTGAGGATGGAGGCCAGCCCGCTCGAAATATAGGTCTGCCCGAACACGATCAGCGAGAACGGCAGGACGTTGTTGAACAGGCCCATCGCGAAGAACGGCGCCCATCCCGACCAGCCGCTCGGAAAGTCGATCTTACGGAATCGCAGCAGCGGCAGCAGGATCGCGGACCCCAGCGCCACCCGCAGCAGCACCAGGGTCAGCGGCGGCAATTCCCGCACGATGACGCCGTTGAAGAAGAACGAGCCGCCCCACAGCACCGAGAGCACGCCAAGCAGCACCCAGTCGCGGCTGTCGATCCTGTTGTCAGTGGAAGGCATGTCCGGCTCTCATCTGCGCTGCAGATGACTAGTCAGTCGCAGCTGATATTCCCACCCGATTTCCGACAACCGCCGGCCGAGCTATTTCGGCCGCGACACGATCTCGATCATCTGGCCTTCGTCGGCGTCGGGCGCGTGGGCCTTCGCGCGGTCGTAGGCAGCGAGCGCCGCGCGGCTGACGGGGACATCGGGCAACAACGTCTCGGCAAGCCGGACCGCGTAGGCGGCATCCTTGTGGCGCAGCGCCGCGGTGAAGGAGGCGCCGGAGAAGTCGCGGGCGACCATCCGCTTGGAATGCCGGATCACCTGCGGGCTGGCGATCGCGCCGGTTCCGAGTGCCTCGGCCACCAGTTGCATGTTGAGACCGGCCTGCTCGGCCATCGCAACGCCCTCGGCGAGGCTTGCGATCTGCACCGCGCCGATCAGATTGTTGATCAGCTTGAACACCGTGCCGGTGCCGACCGCGCCGAAATGACGGACGGTGCTGCCGATCGGCGCCAGATACGGCCGCGCCTTGTCGAGATCGGCAGGATCAGCGCCGACCAAAAGCGTCAGCTTGCCCGCGGCGGCCGCCTCGGGGAGGCCGGTGACCGGGCAATCGATGTAGACCAGCCCCCGGCCGCGCAGCTCATGCGCCATGTCGAGCGTGTGCTGATACGACACCGTGGAGCACTCGATCGCAAGCGTGCCCGCCTTCATGGTCGCGGCGGCGCCGTCTTTGGTCAGCCACACCGCACGCGAGGCGTCGTCGTCGGCCACCATGGTGACAACAGCATCGGCGTCGATCGCGGCATCCTCCGGCGAGGTCGCCCAGAGCGCGCCGCGCGCGATCAGGTCTTCCGCCTTGGCCTTGCTGCGATTCCACACGGAGACCGTGAAGCCGGCATCGAGGTAGCGCCCGGCCATTCCGTGGCCCATCCGTCCCAACCCGATGAAGGCAACGCGTTGCATGGGCTAATCCACATCCTCGACCGCGCCGGGCCCAGTGCCGAAGGCGCGCTGCGCCAGCGTCGCGGCCATGAATTCGTCGAGATCGCCGTCGAGCACGCCCGACGTATCAGACGTCTGCACGCCGGTGCGCAAATCCTTGACCATCTGATAGGGCTGCAGCACGTAGGAGCGGATCTGGTGGCCCCAGCCGATGTCGGTCTTGGCGGCCTGGTCGGCGGCGGCCTGCTCTTCGCGTTTCTTCAACTCGATTTCGTAGAGCCGCGCACGCAACATGTCCCACGCTTGGGCCTTGTTCTTGTGCTGCGAGCGCCCGGCCTGGCAGACCACCGCCACGCCGGTCGGAATATGCGTCAGCCGCACTGCCGACTCGGTCTTGTTGACGTGCTGGCCGCCGGCGCCGCCCGAACGCATGGTGTCGGTGCGGACGTCGGACTCGGCGATATCAATCTTGATACTGTTGTCGACCACGGGGAAGATCGCCACGCTGGAAAACGACGTGTGCCGGCGCGCGTTGGAATCATACGGCGAGATCCGCACCAGGCGGTGCACGCCGGCCTCCGTCTTCAACCAGCCATAGGCGTTGTGGCCGCTGATCTGGATGGTCGCGGATTTGATGCCGGCTTCTTCGCCCTGGGTCTCTTCAAGGTATTCGATCTTGAAACCGTGCTTCTCGGCCCAGCGCGTGTACATGCGCAGCAGCATCTCGGCCCAATCCTGGCTTTCGGTGCCGCCGGCGCCGGCGTGAACCTCGAGATAGGAATCGAACCGGTCGGCCTCGCCCGACAGCAGCGCCTCGAGCTCGCGGCGGGCGACTTCCTTCTTGAGCGCCTTGAGCGCGGCCTCGGCTTCCGCCACCACGCCCAAATCGTTCTCGGCATCGCCGAGCTCGATCATCCCGACATTGTCGTCGAGTTCGCGCTCGACCTTGCCGATACCGGAAAGCGCGTCCTCCAATGAGGTACGCTCCTGCATCAGCTTCTGGGCCTTCTGGGGATCGTTCCAGAGATTGGGATCTTCAGCGAGCTTGTTCAGCTCAGCGAGGCGTGCCGTCGATTGATCGACGTCAAAGATGCCTCCTCAGCAGCCCGACTGACTGCTTGATCTCTTCAACAAGGCGTTCGATTTCGGCGCGCATGGCTCTTCGACTGTTCGGTGCAATAGCTCCGAGGGATGTAGCGAGCGGCGCGGCAAAGCGCAATCGGCTTGGCCGCGCTGTCCCGGTGATTTGCCCGGTGATTTGCCCTGAAGGCGCGCTAATACAGCCCGCCGGTTCCCGGGCGCATGAACAGACCCGTATCAGGCTGCTGCCCCTGCGACGGCTGAGGCGCGCGGCCGTCGGCGTCGGCAACGCTGGGGGAATACCCCTCAGGCGGCGCCGTCCCGGGCTTGAACGCCTCCAGAATGGTATTGCCACCGCCACCCGGACCGGCCCGCGTGCCGGTCTTGGAATCGACGCGTATCAGCTTGATGCCGGCCGGGATCTTGAACGGCGTCGCCGGCTTGTCGGCGAGCGCGAGCTTCATGAAATCGCGGGCGATCGGTGCCGCGGTATGACCCGCTTGCGCGTTCCGGCCGAGGGAGCGCGGCTTGTCGTAGCCCAGATAGAGACCGATCACGAGGTCCGGGGAAAAGCCGACGAACCAGAGGTCCTTGGCGTCGTTGGTGGTGCCGGTCTTGCCGGCGATTGGCTTGCCGACGTCGCGCATGACCATCGCGGTGCCGCGCTGAACCACGCCCTCCATCATCGAGGTGATCTGATAGGCCGTCATCGGATCGAGCACCTGTTCGCGGCGGTCGATCAATTGCGGCTCAGGCTGGTTCTTCCAGCCACCAGGCGCGTCGCAGCCGCGGCATTCGCGGGCATCGTGCTTGAAGATGGTGTGGCCGTAGCGATCCTGAATGCGGTCGATCAAGGTCGGCTTCACGCGGCGGCCGCCATTGGCGAACATCGAATAGGCCGTGACCATTCGCATCACGGTGGTTTCGCCGGCGCCGAGCGCATAAGAAAGGAAATTCGGCAGTTCGTCATAGACGCCGAAGCGCTTGGCATATTCGCCGATCAGCGGCATGCCGACATCCTGTGCAAGCCGCACCGTCACCGTGTTGAGCGAATGCGTCAGCGCGTTGCGCAGCGTGGTCGGGCCGTAATAGTGACCGGTCGAGAAATTTTCCGGACGCCAGACGCCGCCCCCCTGCCCCTGGTCGATCTCGATCGGCCCGTCGACCACGATGCTCGACGGCGTGTAGCCATTGTCCAGCGCCGAGGAATACACGATCGGCTTGAACGACGAACCGGGCTGCCGGTAGGCCTGGGTCGCCCGGTTGAACTGGCTCTGATCGAACGAGAAGCCGCCGACCATCGCAACCACGCGGCCGGTCCATGGATCCATCGCAACCATGGCGCCGGAGATCTCCGGCAGTTGCCGCAGGCGATACTGGCCTTCGACCGCGTTGCCGTCCTTGTTCACCAGCGGATCGGCATAGATGACGTCGCCGGGCTGCAGCACCTGCGAGACGGCCGTCGGCGTCTTGCCCTTGCTCCGCGCCCAACGCGCACCATCCATCGTGATGATGCCGGTCTGCCGTTCCTTGCTGACTGCGCCGCCGAGCTCACGGCCCGGCTGGAAGCCGATCCGGGCCGACTGGTCGCTGGTATCAAGCACAACAGCCAACCGCCACGGCGCGACGTCGGAGAGCGATTTGACGTCGGCGAGCTTGACACCCCAATCACCGGAAATGTCGAGCTTCTGCATCGCGCCGCGCCAGCCCTGCGCCTCGTCATAGTTGACGAGACCGGCCGCCATGGTCTTGCGCGCCATCACCTGGATTTTCGGATCGAGCGTGGTGCGGACCGACAGGCCGCCCTCATAGAGTTTCTTTTCGCCATAGCGTTCGAAGATGTCGCGACGGACTTCCTCGGCAAAATATTCGCCGGCGAATATGTGAGCACCGTTGCTGCGGCTGGTGACGACGAGGGGATCCTTGCGTGCCTTGTCGGCGTCGGCCTGCTTGATCCAGCCGTTTTCCAGGAGACGGTCGATCACATAGTTGCGCCGCTCGATCGCGCGGTCGCGGTTGCGCACCGGATGCAGCGCCGCGGGCGCCTTCGGCAGCGACGCGAGATAGGACGCCTCCGCGATCGTCAGCTCGTTGACCGACTTGTCGAAGTAGACCAGCGACGCGGCTGCGATTCCGTAGGCGCCGAGCCCGAGATAGATTTCGTTCAGATAAAGCTCGAGGATTCGGTCCTTGGAATAGGCGCGCTCGATGCGCATCGCGAGCAAGGCTTCCTTGATCTTGCGCGCGAACGAGACTTCGTTGGTCAACAGGAAGTTCTTCGCAACCTGCTGGGTGATCGTCGAGGCCCCCTGCGGACGGCGGTTGGAGCCGTAGTTCTGTGCATAGAGGATCGCGGCGCGTGCCATGCCGGAATAGTCGATGCCGCCGTGCTCGTAGAAGTTCTTGTCTTCGGCGGCGAGGAACGCGTTGATCACGAGCTTCGGCACCGCCTGGATCGGCAGATAGAGCCGCCGCTCCTTGGAGTATTCGCCGAGCAGCGCGCCGTCAGCGGCATGCACCCGCGTCATCACCGGCGGCTCATAATCCTGCAGCTGCGAATAGTCCGGCAGGTCCTTGGAGAAATGCCAGATCGCACCGGCGACGGCGGCGATGCCGACCAGGAACACGACGGTTCCGGCGGCGAACAAGAATCCCATGAACCGCACAAGCAGGCGCATTATCGAAGTTCCGTCCCTACCCGTCGGCGCTCGGTTCTCGGAAGCGCCGGTCCTAACGTGCGAAAGCGTCTCACGCGGCGAAGCCTGGGCGCAACAAACGATCGTTGCGCATGGCCAATATACAAGAGCCGTCAGACAATATGGTCGATTCTGACGGCTCTGCGGTCCGTTTTCTATACCGTCGCGGCTGTGGCCAAACTAGGGCTTCTGTTGCGCAACGGCCTTTTCACGCAGCTGATTTCATTTGGCCGGTCCGGCAGTTGCCAGCCGTTTGGCGAAAAACGCGTCGATCGCCTGGGCCATCGAGCCGACGGTCTTGTTCCGCCAACTCTCCGAGACCAGGTGCTCAAGATCATCCTTGTTGGAGACATAGCCCAGTTCGACCAGAACGGACGGAACATCGGGCGCCTTGAGCACCCGGAAACCCGCCGATTTGAGCGGATTTTTGTGCATCCTTGCCGTGGTCTTCATCTCGGTCATCAGGAGATGGGCAAAGCGGTTGGAGAAGGTCTTGGTTTCCCGCTGCGCGAGGTCGATCAGGATGTCGGCGACCTCGGTCGGCTCATCGGTCAGGTTCACGCCGCCGATGGAGTCGGCCTTGTTCTCGGCGTCAGCCAGCCGCTCGGCTTCGACGTCGGAGGCCTTGTCCGACAGGGTATAGATCGTGGCGCCCTGGGCATCGCCCTCGCGGCGCGGCAAGGCGTCGGCGTGGATCGACACGAACAGCGCGGCCGACTGGGTGCGCGCGACCTTGACGCGGTCATTGAGCGGAATGAACGTGTCGTCGGTCCGGGTCATGACGACCCGGTACTTGCCCGACTTCTCGATCCGGTCGCGCAAAGCGAGGCCGAATCCCAGGACCAGGGTCTTCTCCATCTCGCCACCGGACTGGGTGCCGTTGTCGATGCCGCCATGGCCAGGATCGATCACGATCAGCGGGCGCGCGTCCGGTATCGCGGCCGGCGTCAGCGCCGCCGTCGTGGCCGGAGGGACGACCGCGGCATTGGCATTGGCGTCGGAGATCGCGGGCTTGAGATCGGGCCGGTTCTCCGGGGCGAGCGACTGCACGAAGGTGGTGCGGTCGACCTCTTCGAACTCCAGCACCAGTCGCGGCGGCTGGCCGTTGGCGGCGTCGAGCACATAAGAATTGGCGATCTTCGCCGGCCCCGTGAGGTCGAACACGATTCGGGATCCGCCGGGCATTACCAGGCCGTAGCGGAATGCCTTCACCAGCCCCCGGCCGGCAGCGCCGGTGCCGGCCGCAAGCTGGAAGGTGACCTGCGGGACGTCGACCACCACCCGATAGGGGTCGGCCAGCGGAAAGGCGCGAAACTCGACTTTCCGGTCGAGGTCGAGGATGAAGCGGGTCTGCTTGCCGTCGCCGGCGAGTCGCGCGTCGGACGCGATTGGGAAGCTTGGGGTAGCCTCGACAGGAGCGGCTTTGGCGGCAGTAGCTTTGACCGGAGTAGCTTCGATGGCCTTCGGCCCCTCGGCGGCGCTCGGACCGGTCGGCTCGGCACACACCAATGCTGCGGCGCACAACAGCCCGCATCCCAGCAAAACAAGGTGATTTGCGCGGTTCGCCACCGACTCGGTGCCTCCCAAGCAGCGTCTTACCCGATTAAAACCACACGGTTAATCGTGCCTTAATGACGCCAGAGCGAAAAGGATCGAGTGTTGCCCTGCCGCGACGCTTCTCTTGCGCCTGACTGCCAATCCACGTATGTACGGAATGCTGACGGCTAGTACTCCCGGTTGTGTCGCGTTCAGCCTCCCGGTGCAGCGGTGGAACTTTCGGTCCCGAAAGGTCTAACGTGTTTTTCCGATCCCCTCCGCAGCCAGCGCAGCGCGCGGCTGACAAGGAGGGGCGGTTTCGAGCCCGAGCGGCGTCCGGTCCCAGGCACACTCTCGCCAGAGGGACGGTTTTGAGACACGGCACAACTGATTATCCGGCTCCTCACGGGGCCTCGATATGCGATGGCCGGCAGGCGCTTCGGCGCCGCGCTGGGCTTTCAGCAAAAGATACGGCGGTATTTCTCGCCGCCACCATGTTTAGACGGGCCGACGCTTAATGCGCCAGACTGTATTGCCGACCAGGATCCCCGAGACGATCGCGTTGACGCGAGGCGAAAGCTCCGCCCGTCGCATCGTAACGGTGGGCTCCCGATCGGCTCTGCGCCTCAAGACGCGTTTTGGCCTTCCCCTCACCCCCGAATCAGGTGGACCGTCGCGTCACCGGGCCGCGCAGCTTGCGCGCGCCATGCACCGCGCCCGCCGCCGTCAAGAGCCCCAAAATGCCCAACAAGATGTTGATCGATGCCACCCACCCGGAAGAAACCCGGGTCGTCGTAGTCCGTGGCAATCGCGTCGAAGAGTTTGATTTCGAGACTGCCCAGCGCAAACAACTGCGCGGCAATATATACCTCGCCAAGGTCACACGCGTAGAGCCGTCGCTGCAGGCCGCCTTCATCGAGTATGGCGGCAATCGTCACGGCTTCCTTGCCTTCAGCGAAATCCATCCCGACTACTACCAAATCCCGGTCGCCGACCGTCTGGCGCTGATCGAGGCCGACGAGCGCGCCCACCGCGAGGCCGAGGAAGAGCACGAGAACCGCGGCCACCACCGCCGCAAGTCGCGCCATCGCAACGCCCGCCGCCGCGGCCATGGCGATCGCGTGCAGAGCGAGGTGATCGAAGGCGCCGCTGTCGATCCGCAGGCGCCGCAGCCCCACGACGGGCACGAACATCCCGTCGATGCCGAACATCATGAGCACGACGTGGTTGCCCACGAAGGTCATGAGCACGAGGCACACGACCACGGCCATGACGATCACGGCCATGATCATCATGATCACGACCATCACGACCATGACCATCATCACGACCACGATCATCACCACGCGCATGAGCACGACCACGCCCCCACGGTGAGCGAGGCGCTGGCTGGTGACGCGCAGCCCGATCCCGTCGCTGCCGTGGTCGAGGCATCCGCTGCGTCAGCGGTGCCGGACACCGTCGTCGAAAACAATCATGAGCCTGAGCGGGCGCATGAGGAGCAGGCCGAGGAAAACGCGGCCCACGCTGACGACGCGCCCCATGGTGACGAGATTCATGCGACCGGCGACGACCACGTCGCAGCCGAGCATGGCGGCGACGCTGCCGCATCCCAGGGCGAGCATGCCGACGAAGCCAACGACGATGAGGACGACGACGAAGACGGCGAGGAAGAGGAAGTCGTCGAGTCCGTCGGCGGCGACGACGTGCTCGAGGAAGTTCCGGAACGCGCGTTCCGGCCGCGCCGCCAGTACAAGATCCAGGAAGTCATCAAGCGCCGCCAGGTGATGCTGGTCCAGGTCGTCAAGGAAGAACGTGGCAACAAGGGCGCCGCGCTCACCACCTATTTGTCGCTCGCCGGCCGCTACGCCGTGCTGATGCCCAACACCGCACGTGGCGGCGGAATCAGCCGCAAGATCACCTCGGCCCAGGACCGCTCGCGGCTGAAGGAAGTGGTCCAGGACCTCGACGTGCCCGAGGGCATGGGCATCATCCTGCGCACCGCCGGCGCTGCCCGCAGCAAGCCGGAGATCAAGCGCGACTTCGAATATCTGATCCGGATGTGGGAGACCGTGCGCGACCTGACGCTGAAGTCGCAGGCCCCAAGCCTCGTCTACGAGGAAGGCTCGCTGATCAAGCGCTCGCTGCGCGACCTCTACAACAAGGAGATCGACGAGATCCAGGTGGCGGGCGAACCCGGCTACCGCGAAGCGCGTGATTTCATGAAGATGCTGATGCCGGCGAATGTGCGCGCGGTGAAGCTGTACGGCGACGGCCAGCCGCTGTTCTCGCGCATGGGCGTCGAGAGCCAGTTGGATGCGATGTTCTCGCCGACCGTGCAGTTGCGCTCAGGCGGCTACATCGTCATCAACCAGACCGAGGCGCTGGTCTCGATCGACGTCAACTCGGGACGGGCGACGCGCGAGCACCACATCGAGGACACTGCGCTCAAGACCAATCTGGAGGCGGCAGAGGAAGTCGCGCGGCAGCTGCGCTTGCGCGACCTCGCCGGCTTGATCGTCATCGATTTCATCGACATGGACGAGAAGCGCAACAACCGTTCGGTCGAGCGCAAGATGTCCGATTGCCTGCGGCAAGACCGTGCACGGATCCAGGTCGGCCGGATCTCGCATTTCGGCCTGCTGGAGATGTCGCGCCAACGCATCCGCGCCAGCGTGCTGGAGAGTTCGACCGAGCCCTGCCCGCAATGCGGCGGTTCGGGTCACGTCCGCTCGGTCTCGTCGGTGGCGCTGCAGCTGTTGCGCGGCATCGAAGAAATCCTGATGAAGGGCGCAACCCACAATCTGGTGGTGCGCACCCGCACCGACGTCGCGCTCTATGTGCTCAACCACAAGCGTGGCCATCTGCGCGATCTCGAGAACGCCTTCAAGGTGTCGCTGGCGGTGGTCGCCGACGCCACGGTGAGCGCCCAGCAGTCCTACATCATCGATCGCGGCGAACAGGTGCATACGCTCGAAGCGGCCAAGGCGCTGCTGGTGGCGCAGGCCGCTGCAACGCCGGGGCAGCCTGAAGAGGCCGATGACGACGAGGAACCGTTTGAATACGAGGCCGAGGTCGAGGTCGAAACCGAAGAGACCGAGAGCCTTGCCGACGACCCGGCAGCCGGCGAGGAAGCCAGTGCCGAGGGCGAAGGTGATGGTCAGCGCCGCAACAAGCGGCGTCGCCGGCGGCGCGGTCGCGCCAGCGGCGAAACGCGCGAGGGCGGCCCGGCGCCGCGCGAGGACGCTGACGCCCTCATGCATGTGGCGCCTGAGGCCACTGAAGCGGTCGCGGCCGAGGATGCCGAAGGCGACGAGGAGGAAGGCGAGGAGCAACCGGGTTTTGCGCGCGGCGATCAGGGCGCCAATGGCGAGCGCCGCCCGCGCCGCCGTGGACGTCGTGGCGGCCGCCGCCGGCGTGGCACCGGTGGTCCGGAAGACGGTCTCGCGGGATCGATCGCCGACGAGCTGGGCCCGACGTCGGCACCGGAAGTCACTGACGCGGTCGCTGACTTCGATGGCCATTCGACCGAGCCCGCCCCATCGCTGGTCGAGCCCGAGCCGATTGCACCTCCGCCGGAGTTCCAGCCGACCGAGCCGGCACCTGCCGAGGCGTCCGTCGTACCCGACGAAAACCCGGCCGAGGCCGAGCGTGCCGCACGGCGACGTTCGACCGTGCGTGAAAAGGTCAGCTTCGCCTCGAGTCCGGCGCAGGAAGCTCAAGCGCCCGAGCTGGTCCAGAGCCCCGCGGAATCGTCGCACTCTGCCCCCGCTGCAGAGGCCGGACCGGCTGCCACCACCGAGGCTCCGACCCGCAAGGGATGGTGGTCGCGGCGCTTCGGCGGCGGCGACTAGAGCCTTTTCCGTTCCGATGGAATCGGAACGGGGCTCTAGATTCTTGTTTTGACGCGTTTTCTTCACGCGAACCGGTATCCACTTCGCTTGAAAACGCTCTAGTAGGACCCATCGCAAACGAAAACGCCCGGTTCAAACCGGGCGTTTTTTATTGGGACAGGCGCGCCGAACGTCAGCCGCCTTCGTTGAGCGAAGCCGCGTCGCGGGTCGCGATCTGGCGTAGCTGATCATAGAGATCCGGCGCCTCGCTCGTGCACAGGCAGACACCCGTGGCCGGCTCGTCGCCGGCGTTGAGGTAGGCGTGCCCCATCGTGCTGTCGAGATAGATGCCATCGCCCGCGTTCAGGATTTCTGGGGCATAGAATTCGGTGTGAACCGCGACCCGCCCGCTCGTCACCAGAAAATACTCCTCGCCGGCGTGGCGCAGCAGCGGGCCGAACTCCTCCAGCGAGCGGGCCCGCACCTCGGCCATGATCGGCACCATGCGTTTGCCGATCAGGTCGGTGCATTGATAGCTGTAGGTATAAAATTTGGTGGTGATCACCTGCCCCTGCCCGGCCCGGCTGATGCTGCGGCGGGCCGTAACGGGTCGATCCCGCCCGGGCCGGCCGGCCGCGGGATTGAATAGCTCGGCGATCTCCATCTGCAGGCCCGAGGTGAGTTGCAGCAGCTTGTCGTAGGTCAGCGACATCAGCCCATTCTCGACCTTCGACAAGGTCGACAACGCCATTCCGGTCCGCTCAGCAACCTGCTTCAGCGTCAGGCCCCGCACCTGGCGGGCGGCCTTCAGGCACTGGCCGAGCTGGGAGTTGGTCCCCTCGGGCGTGGTGATGTCGCTCATGTTCGATCTCCATCACGTATCAGCGGCCAGAAAAATTGTTGTTCGATCGGTCTAATTCTTCTGGGCTCCGGATCGTCGGTTGGAAGGCAGATGACGATCGTTCAAGCAGAATTCCTATCAAATATGCACAAAAATGGCCGTCCTGGCCAATATTGAAGCCTCGAGTTTAATTTCCGATGTGCTAAATAATTTTCACAAACGGAAAGGGATCACACTTGGCAGAACTCTGCGATTCGAGCGCCGTCGAGCTGACACGGCTGATGGCCAAGCGCGAAGTCTCGCCTGTCGAGCTGCTCGACGGCTGCCTGGCGCGCATCGCTGCAACGAACCCCGCGGTCAACGCCGTCGTGACCCTCGATGAGGCGGGTGCGCGCGCGGCCGCCAAGTCGGCCGCGGCCGCGATCCTCCGCGGTGACGATGTCGGTGCGCTGCACGGGCTTCCGCTGCTCATCAAGGATACCCAGGACACCGCCGGGCTGCGCACGACCTATGGCAGCCCGCTGTTCGCCAATCATGTTCCGGCCACCGACCAGGCCTCGGTCGCACGGCTGCGCGCGGCGGGCGCGATCATCATCGGCAAGACCAACACGCCGGAATGGGCGGCCGGCGGCAACACCCGCAATCCCGTGCACGGCGCCACCGGCAATCCGTTCGATCCGTTGCGTTCGGCCGCGGGCTCGTCGGGCGGCTCCGCCGTGGCGCTGGCATGCGGGATGTCCCCGCTCGCCTCCGGCTCCGACACCGGCGGCAGCCTGCGCAACCCCGCAGCGTATGCCGGCATCGTCGGCATGCGCCCCTCCTACGGCCTCGTGGCCAGCGAGCGGCGCGCGTTCGGCTGGTCCAATTTGTCGACCGACGGCCCGATGGCGCGCAATGTCGCCGACGTCGCGCTGATGCTGTCAGTGATGGCGAGCGACGATGTGCGCGACCCCCTCGCCTACACGCTGCCGGGTGAGCCCTTGCGCGGACGTCCCGAGCGCTGGAACACACCCCGCCCTTCGGAGCTCGCCAAGCTGCGCGTCACCTTCACCGAAGATTTCGACTTTGCGCCGACCGAGCGCGCGATCCGGCGCGTCTTCCGTCATCGCGTCGCGCAACTTGCGCCGATGGTTGCCGAATGCCGTGAGGCCACGCCGGATTGCTCCGGCGCCGACGACGCTTTTGCCGTGCTGCGCGCGGCGCTGTTCCTGGCGACGCATGGCAAGACCTACCAGGAACGCCCTAAAATGCTCGGCCCGAATGTACGGGCCAATATCGAAGAAGGCCTCGGCTACGATCTCCAGGACTATGCGCGTGCCGCAGCCACGCAGACGCGGATCTACCGTGCGTTTCAGGCCTTCTTCGAACGGTGCGATGTCCTGATCAGCCCGACGATCACGCTCAGTCCGCGTCCCTGGTCCGAACTCTACCCCACCGAGATCGACGGCGAACCCACGAAGTCCTATTTCCACTGGCTTGCGCTTGCCTATGGCGTAACGCTCGCGGGACACCCGGCCTTAAGTCTGCCGGTCGGAATCGACGAGGCCGGCATGCCGTTCGGCCTGCAGATTGTCGGTCCACGCGGCGGCGACGCCATCGTGCTGGCGGTCGCGGCCGCGCTCGAGGCCGCCTTCGCGGCTACTCCCGACCTGCGCCGCCCGGTCCCCGATCTCGCGCGGCTCGCCGCGGCGCCGCCGCTGTCGGCGGCACCAGGCTTCCTCGCATGGGACTAGACCGACACCAACGCTAGCTGCACCGCGGCGCGCGGTGCGTGATCGGAGATGATGATGCCTGCCCTGCCGAAGCGGAACACTGGTGTCGTCGGGTTCGTCCTGCTCTACCTCGCGTTCTGCATTTCCTACATCGACCGCGCGGCGATCTCGCTGGCACTGGCGCAGATCGGCAAGGACTTCGATCTGCAGGCCGCCGATCTCGGCATCGTCATCAGCGCGTTCTTCCTGGGCTACGCGGTGATGCAGGTCCCGGGCGGCTGGCTGTCCGATCGCTTCGGCTCGAAATACGTGGTCATCATCACGATCGCGATGTGGTCGCTGTTCACCGCCTTCACGAGCATCGCGTGGTCGCTCGGCTCGCTGCTGGCGATCCGTTTCATCTTCGGCATCGCCGAGGGCGGCTTTCCGCCGGCCAGCATCCGGGCTGTCGCCGAGCTGTTCAAGCGCGACAGCCGGCCGAAGATGTCGGCACTGCTGCTGTCATCGAACTATGCCGGCAGCATGATCGCACCGCTGATCATGGCGCCGCTCATCCTCTGGCTCGGCTGGCGCCATGCCTTCAACGCGATCGGCTTCGCCGGCATCCTGTTTGCGCTGGTCTATTTCGTCGTCGTGCCTCATATCGGCCGCGCTGCCGATACCGGTGTGACAAAGTCAACCGCCAGCCGCACGCCGATGCGCGAGCTGATGAAAAATCCGCTGCTCTGGCAGTTGATGGTGGTGTGGTTCGGCCTGAGCTGCGTCAACAAGGGGCTGGATTCCTGGATGCCGCTTTATTTGCTGCAGCAGCGCGGGCTCGATCTGAAGGCCGTCGGCATGCTGACGCCGATTCCATTCGTGCTGGCGACGATCGCGACCGCGATCGGCGGCTGGGTCATGACGACCTTCTTTGACGAGCGCGAGAAATACCTCCTGATCGGCAGCTCCGCCCTGACTGGCGTTTTCCTCTACGCGATGTACAAGTCGGAGACGATCACGGCGTTGATCGTGTACCAGTCGCTGGTCTACTTCTTCAAAAGCTTCGTGCTGGCCTCGGTGATAGCGCTTCCCACAAAACTGCTCCGGGACGACCAGATCGGATCGGGTGTCGGCATGGTCAATCTCGGCGGCCAGAGCGCGGGCTTCGTCGCCCCCGCTGTGATGGGTTTCATCGTGAGCGGCACGGGATCCTTTGACGCAGCCTTCGGCTTCCTCATCGTCATGACGGCGATGTCCGTCGTCGTCGCTTCAACCATCGGCACGACCCGGCCCCGGCTTGTGTCGAGCCCCGCCTGACGGAGAACAGGTATCAATGAAAAGTGCGATCGTTCTTGGCGGCGGCATGGTCGGCGTCAGTACGGCGCTGCATTTGCAGCGCCGCGGCTGGTCGGTCACGCTTGTCGACCGCAAAGAGCCCGGCCGGGAGACCAGCTACGGCAATGCCGGGATCATCCAGAGCGAGGCGGTCCGGCCCTATCCGATGCCGCGCGATCTCGCGACGCTTGCAAGGATCGCGATGGGCCGCACCAATGACGTGCGTTATCGGCTCGCCTCGCTGCCGCAACACGCCGGCCCGCTGCTGCGCTATTGGTGGCACTCCACGCCCGAGCGGCACCGCAAGGCCACCGTCGCCTGGGCGCGCCTGATCGCCCACGCCACGGCGGAGCACGACACGCTGATCCGCGAGGCCCACGCCGACAATCTGATCCGTCGCGCCGGCTTTCGCATCCTTCACCGCGATCCCGCAGCGCTGGAGCAAGCGATTGCTGCCGCGGAGGAGAACCAGCGCGACTATGGCGTGACGTTTCGCGTCCTTGATGGCACCGAGCTCGCCAGGGCCGAACCGATCCTGCGTGACGACCTGCCCGGCGCCATCCACTGGCTCGAACCCTGGACCGTGTCGGATCCCGGTGGGCTCGTCTCGGCCTATGCCGGCCTGTTCGAGCGCCTCGGCGGCACGCTCTCGCGCGGCGACGCGCAGACGCTGACGGAGACCTCATCCGGCTGGTCGCTCGATACCGCCGCAGGCCGCATCGACGCCGCCAACGTGGTGGTCGCGCTCGGGCCCTGGTCGCCCCAATTGCTGCGTAAGTTCGGCTACCGGATTCCGCTGGTGCGCAAGCGTGGCTACCACATGCATTATCAGGGCGGCCGCTCGCTCGATCTGCCGTTGGTCGACACCGCGATGGGCTATGCGATGGCGCCGATGGCCAAGGGAATCCGCATCACCACCGGTGCGGAACTAACCAGCCCCGACGCTCCCGCGACGCCGATTCAACTCGGCCATGCAGAAGCCGCCGCGCGAGGCCTGCTCGAGATCGGGACCAGGGTCGAACCCGAGCCGTGGTTCGGCACGCGCCCCTGCACGCCCGACATGCTGCCGGTGCTCGGGCCTGCGCCACGCCATCGCGGGCTATGGACCAATTTCGGCCATGGCCATCAAGGCTTCACGCTCGGCCCCGCCACAGCGCGGCTGCTCGCCGAAATGATGAACGGCGAGGCGCCCTCCGTGGACGCCTCGCCGTATCGGCCGGATCGGTTCTGACCCCGGACGCGATTAATCGGTCGTGACGGCGGTCTCCATGTCGGTCGGATCGATCTGCCGCGCGAGATTGGCGTTGAGCTTGTCGCGATCGAGCTCGCCCTCCCACCAGGCGACGATCACGCAGGCGACGCCGTTGCCGCAGAGATTGGTCAGCGCGCGGCATTCGCTCATGAACTTGTCGATGCCGAGCACGATCGCCATCCCGGGCACCAGCCGCGGATCGACCACTGCAAGCGTCGCCGCCAGCGTGATGAAGCCCGCGCCGGTGATGCCCGATGCGCCCTTCGAGGTCAGCATCGCCACGACCAGGATCGTGAGCTGCTGGCTGAAGGAGAGATCGAAGTTGAGCGCCTGGGCGATGAACAGCGTCGCCAGCGTCATATAGATGTTGGTGCCGTCCAGGTTGAACGAATAGCCGGTGGGCACCACGAGGCCGACCACCGATTTCGAGCAGCCGAGCCGTTCGAGCTTCTCCATCAGGGATGGCAGCGCGCTCTCGGAGGACGAGGTGCCGAGCACGATCAGCAATTCGTCCTTGATATAAGCCAGGAACTTGAAGATCGAGAACCCCGCGATCCGCGCGATGATGCCCAGCACCACGAGCACGAACAGCGCCGCGGTCAGGTAGAACGTCGCGATCAGGCCCACCAGATTGAGGATCGCGCCAGTGCCGAACTTGCCGATCGTGTAGGCCATCGCGCCGAAGGCGCCAATCGGCGCCGCGCGCATCACGATGGAGATCACGCCGAACACCGCATGCGCGGCATCGTCGATGAAGTTTCGGATGGTGTGGCCGCGCTCGCCGAGGCCCATGATGGCAAAGCCGAACAGCACCGAGAACAGCAGCACCTGCAGGATCTCGCCCTGCGCGAACGCGCCGACCACGGTATCCGGAATAATGTGCAGGAAGAAGTCGACGCTCTTTTGCGCCTCGGCCTGCTTGGCGTAGCCGGCGACCGCCTGGGCGTTCGCCGCGGCGCCACCGAAGCCGGCGCCGGGACGGAGCACATTGCCGACGACGAGCCCGATCACCAGCGCAAAGGTCGAGACGATCTCGAAATAGACCAGCGCCTTGATGCCGATGCGGCCGACCTTCTTGGCATCCTGGATGTGCGCGATGCCGGAGACGACGGTGCAGAATATGATCGGCGCGATCACCATCTTGATCAGCTTGATGAAGCCGTCGCCGAGCGCCTTGATCCAGTCGTTGGTCGCAAGCTGAGGCCATATCGCCCCCACGATTGCGCCGAGCACGATCGCGATCAGAACCTGGACATAGAGAATCTTATACCACGGCTTGGTGCCGGCAGTCGCCGGCGCGCCCGTGGCAACGTTTGTCGTTGCCATATGTCGTTCCCCCCTCAGAGACGGCAGTGCCAGCCAAGAACAACTTGGCCGGTCGAGTCAAATGGAACCGGTCGCGCCTTGCGGTCTTATCCGCGGCGATCTGCCACGCGCCGCGCGGCCGGCACCAGTGCAGCCCCCAACGCATTCTTGACCAATGTCGCGGCAATGAACGGCACGATGCCGACCAGCCATGCCTTCTCAACGCCGAGCCCGGCGCCGAAGGCGAGCCAGCAGAAGCCCGTGGCGAGGATGACGACATGGCCGATCGCCATCGCCGCAAACAGCCAGATCACGCTCTGATCCCAGCCCCGCTCGCTCAGCAAGCCGGTCACGAACGCCGCTGCAACGAATCCGAACAGGTATCCGGCGGTCGGGCCGAGCAGCGGCACGAGGCCGCCGACAGGGCCGGCAAAGACCGGCATCCCGATCGCGCCCTCGGCGAGATACGCAACCATCGTCGCGCTCCCCAGGCGCCATCCATAGGTCGCACCGATCATCAGCACGACCAGCGTCTGCAGCGTCATCGGCACGTAGGGCAGCGGCAGATTGACCTTCGCCGACAGGGCGAGCAGCGCAGTGCCCAGCAGCACCAGCACGACCGCGCGTGCGATCCCGGACCCATCTCCGGCCTGCGCAGGCCACAGCACCGACGCGAGTGGGAAATGCCGCGCGACGGCGGGCTGCGAAACCGATTTGACTGACAAGGGGGAAACTCCGGGATGGCTCTTGAAGATTGCGGGCTATTTAAGCCAATGCGCGATCCGCGCAACCGCTTCCTGCATCTCGGCTGCCGAGCGCGCATAGGAAAAGCGGATGAAGGCACGGCCGTGGATCGGATCGAAATCGACGCCCGGGGTCGCCGCGACATGCGTCTTCTCGAGCATCTGGCTGGCGAACGCGAAGCTGTCGGCGGTGAAATCGGATACGTCGGCGTAGAGATAGAATGCGCCATCCGCCGGCAGGAATTTTGTCAGGCCCGCCTTCGGCAAGCCCTCGATCAGGATGCGGCGGTTCTCCCGATAGCCGCGCTTGATCGCTTCCATCTCGTCACGGCCGTCGAATGCGGCTTCAGCCGCGATCTGCGACAGCGTCGGCACCGAGATCGAGAGATTCTGCTGCAGCCGCTCGATCGGCCGCACCAGCACGTCCGGCACCACCATCCAGCCGACGCGCCAGCCGGTCATGCAGAAGTATTTCGAGAACGAGTTGATCACGAGCGCCTGCGGCGACAGCTCGGCCGCGGTCACTGCCGGGAATGCGTAGTCGAGCCCGTGATAGATTTCGTCGGAGATGAAGCGGATACCGGCGCCGTCGGCGGCGGCCATCAGGCTCGACAGTGCCTCGCGCGACATCATCGTGCCGGTCGGGTTGGCTGGGCTGCCGACCAGCACGCCCTTCAGCGGCGCCTTGCGATGGGCCGCGAGCAGCGCCTCGCCGGTCAGCGCATGGCGCGTCTCATGTGAGGTTTCGATCAGCACCGGTTCGCAGCCGAGCGCGGTCAGGATGTGCCGGTAAGGCGGATAGCCGGGAACGGTGACCGCCACCCGGTCACCCGGCTCGAACATCGCCAGGAACGCCAGGATGAAGCCGCCCGACGAGCCCGTGGTCACGATGATCCTGTCAGGCTCCACCGCGCAGCCATACGTGTCGCGGTAATGACGGGCGATGCGCGCGCGCAGGGTCGGAATTCCGAGCGCTGACGTATAGTCGATCCGCCCGTCCTGCAGTGCGGCCTGGGCAGCCGCGATCGCCGGTTTCGGTGCCGACGCGGCAGGCTGACCGACCTCCATGTGGATGACGCGGCCGCCGGTGGCCTCGATTCGAGCCGCTGCGGCCATCACGTCCATCACCATGAACGGCGGAACGTTGCTCCGCGTGGATGCCGTCAACAGGCTGGCTACACGGTCTCTCACTGTCGCATCGAGCATGGATATCTGCTATTTGGGCGGCCGCAGCCGAATTGGGGTTCCCGCACCGGTTACCGCCCAAGACTGGCCGTATTCGGTAGCTTCTTATAGCGTTTTCAGACTGAGTGAATACCGGTTCGCGTGACAAAAGACCGCAAAAACAACAGACGGAGCCGCGCTTCTGATCTAATCAGGGCCGGAATCGGGTTTTGCCTTTTCGCGGGCCCGCCACTGCCAGTAGATCGCCCCATGCTGTTCCGCCCTCCGCTTCGCACCGGGACGTTCAAACTGACCGCACTCGTCACGGCGGTTGCACTTGCGCTCGGCCCCATAGCCACCGCACAGGCACAACAGGGCAAGGGCCCCCCGGTGCTGCGCGATACCGAGTCCGAGCAGCTGCTGCGCGAATACACCCGCCCGGTCCTGCGCGCGGCGGGCCTGGAGAAGCAGAACATCCAGATCGTGATCATCAACGAGAGCGCGTTCAACGCGTTTGTCGCCGACGGTCGCCGCATCTTCGTGAACTATGGCGCGCTGCTGCAGTCGGAAACGCCGAACCAGATCATCGGCGTGCTGGCGCACGAGACCGGCCATCTGGCCGGCGGCCACCTCGCCAAGCTGCACGAGCAGCTGGCGCAGGCGCAGACCCAGATGATCATCGCCATGCTGCTCGGTGCCGGCGCGATCGCCGCAGGGGCGCGCAGTGGCGCCGGAAATGGTCTCTCCAGTGCAGGCGCCGCCGCGATCTCGGCCCCGCAATCCGTGATCATGCGCTCGCTATTGTCCTACCAGCGCCAGCAGGAAGAAAACGCCGATCGCGCCGGCGTCAAGTTCCTGACCGCCACCGGCCAGTCGCCCAAAGGCATGTACGACACGTTCAAGCGTTTCACCGACGAGAGCCTGTTCGCGGCCCATGGCGCCGATCCGTACCTGCAGTCGCACCCGATGCCGATCGATCGTGTCCAGGCGCTGGAAGTGTTCGCGCACGCCAGCCCTTATTGGGACAAGAAGGACGATCCCGCGCTGCAGCTCCGCCACGACATGATGCGCGCCAAGATCTCCGGATTCATGGAACGGCAGGATACGGTCTACCGCCGCTATCCGCTCACCAACACCAGCATGCCGGCGCGCTATGCGCGGGCCATCACGACCTATCTGCACGGCGATTTGCGCTCGGCGATCGCGCAGATCGACGGCCTGATCCAAGTGCAGCCCAACAATCCCTACTTTTATGAATTGCGCGGCCAGGCCCTGCTCGAGGGCGGCCGGCCCGTAGAGGCGATCGCGCCGCTGCGCAGGGCCGTACAACTCTCGAACAGCGCGCCTCTGATCGAGATGCTGCTCGGCCAGGCGCTCGTCGCCTCCGACAACAAGGCCTACACCGACGAGGCCATCAACATCCTGCGCGCCGCGATCGCGCGCGAGTCCGAGGCGCCGATTGGCTTTACCCAGCTCGCGATGGCCTATGGCCGCAAGGGCGACTATGCGCAGGCCGATCTGGCATCAGCACAGGCCGCCTATCTCCGCGGCGACAACAAGACCGCCCGCGACCTTGCGTCGCGCGCCAAGACCCGGTTTGCGATCGGCCCCCCCGGTTGGGTCAAGGCTGACGACATTGTGAGCGCCAAGCCTATGCCGGGCGAGAAAAACAACTAGAAATAAACCTCAGTTCCATACAACGATCATCGAAACCGGCTCGCCGCCCTGCCGTATTTAGAGTTCCGCCGAACAAGGATTATCCCTATGCGAACGCTCCGCCTTCTTGCCCCTGCCCTGGTCGCGCTCGCCCTTTGCGGTGCGCCGCTGACGGCGTCCGCCCAGAGCTTCTCGGACACCCAGCGCGGCGACATCGAGACCATCGTGCGCAACTATTTGGTCGCGCACCCCGAGGTGCTCGAGGAGGCGATGAACGAGCTGAGCAAGCACCAGGCCGCGGCTGAAGCCGACAAGCACGAGCAGAGCGTCGCCAAGAATGCCGACACCATCTTCAACTCGCCGCGCGGCGTGACGCTCGGCAACAAGGACGGCGACGTCACCTTCGTCGAGTTCTTCGATTACAATTGCGGCTACTGCAAGCGTGCGATGAGCGACATGCTCGATCTGATGAAGTCGGATCCGAAGCTGAAGGTCGTGCTGAAGGAATTCCCGGTGCTGAGCCAGGGCTCGGTCGAGGCCGCGCAGGTCGCCGTCGCCGTCCGCATGCAGGACCCGACCGGCAAGAAGTATCTCGAGTTTCACCAGAAGCTGCTGGGCGGCCGCGGCGCCGCCGACAAGGCGCGCGCGCTTGCGGTTGCCAAGGACATCGGTCTCGACGTGGCGAAGCTCGAAAAGGACATGGCAAGCCCGGAAGCGAAGGCGACCATCGAAGAGAACTTCCGCCTCGCCGAAGCCATGGGCATGAACGGCACGCCGAGCTACGTGATCGGCAAGCAGGTCGTGATCGGCGCGGTCGGTGCCGACAGTCTCAAGGAGAAGATCGGCGTCGCCCGCTGCGGCAAGGCGACCTGCTGATCGACGCTACGACGCGATTTCGTTCCCTGCAAAATCCGGCTGCTGCGCAGCCGGATTTTTTGTTGGCCCGAACGCAGAACAATCTCACGCGCAAGCGCGATTGAGCACGCGCGCGTTCATCGCGCATTCACGAAACAAACCGCGGGGAACCGGATATCGCGAGGAACATCGCACATGCTGCCCCGTTGTCGGCGCGGGCAATGCTAATGAATGAGGAGAAATATGATGTCTAACCGTTTTCTGATTTCGGTCGCTGCTGCGGCCCTGATCGCTGGCACAGGCTTCGCCAATGCACAGGGCGCGGCTAAGGATTCACCGGCAACCGGCGGCGGCGCGGCGATGGAGCACAGTGCACCGTCCGGCGGCGCAGCTTCGGGTACGATGGAGCGCGAGCCCGGCGGCAAGAAGGGCGCCGAGTCGACCAAGAGCAGTCCCTCGGGCATGAAGGCCGAATCCAACGACAAGGCCGGTGCCGCCACCAAGGGCGCGCAGGACAACACCCAGAAGTCGAAGAGCATGAGCTCTGACGAAGGCGCGCGCGACAAGACCGCTCCGAAGGACCTGAAGGCCGAGGGCCGCGACAAGAACGGCAACATGAATGCCGAGAAGAGCGGCACCACCTCGCCGACCAACCAGAACGCGCAGACCAAGGCCCCGACCGACACCAACCGCGCGCAGACCACCGGCAACGCGGCGACCTCGGCAAAAGCGGCTCCGCCGGCGGAGAAACGCACCCAGATCTCGACCGCGATCCGGTCGGAGAAGGTGACCGAGGTCACCAACGTGAACTTCAATGTGTCGATGGGCACGCGGGTGCCGGCTGATGTTCACTTCTATCCGGTGCCGGAACGGGTCGTGACGATCTATCCGGAATGGCGCGGCTATGACTTCATCCTGGTCGGCGGGCGTTACGTGATCGTGCAGCCCGAGACGCATGAGATCGTCTACATCATCGAGGACTAGTCTCGACCTCGAGGCGAAGGGGCATGAGGCCCCTTCCCGGTTACCAACCCCGCCCCCTCCTGGGGCGGGGTTTTGCCATCAATCCATGCCGCCCGTGGGCCGCCCGGACCGGCCGGATGGCGCCTACCACAGAATGTGGTTAATCAGCATTTTCCGAAGGTTACGGCAGCTATCTGACAGCCCAGACGAGGCTGTTGAAGACTGGCCCAAACCACCTAAAGGCTTCCCCTGCGGCCGGTTGTTACCTATAACCCGGCCCACTTCACCCTTCGTCGGAACCCTTGGCCGGAACCTGGAATGGCTGCTGCCGGAACGATCTATGTGCTGAACGGCCCGAACCTCAATCTGTTGGGGACTCGCGAGCCCGAGACCTACGGCCACGCCAATCTCGCCGATGTCGAGAAACTGTGCGCGGACACCGCCAGGCAGTTCGGGCTCGCCGCCGATTGCCGGCAGTCCAACCGCGAGGGTGAATTGATCGATTTCATCCATGAGGCCCATGCCAAGAAGGCGGTCGGCATCATCATCAACGCCGGCGGCTATTCCCACACCTCGATCGCGCTGCACGACGCGCTGGTGGCGGTGAAAATCCCCGCCGTCGAGGTCCACGTCAGCAACATCCACGCCCGCGAGAGCTTCCGGCATCACTCGTTCACTGCTAAAGCCGCGTTCGCGTCGCTTTGCGGCTTTGGCATCGACGGCTACCGGCTCGCGATCATGGGCCTCGCCTCCAGGATCGGTGCCAAGATCGATGCCAAGGCAAAGACTTAATCGCCAATCCTGACGTTCCCCGTCACCAGAGATAGATTCCGGATCAAGATCATGGCGCGCCAGCCAGACGACAAATCAGCCGCAAAATCCAAGAGCGAGTCCAAGAGCGAGTCGAAGAGCGACGACAGCGCCCTCATTCGCGAGCTTGCGCTGCTGCTCGCCGAAACCAATTTGACGGAAATCGAGATCGAGCGCGCCGGCCTGCGCGTGCGCGTCGCGCGCAATATCAGCATCGCCGCCTCCGTACCGGCAGCCGCTGTGCAGGCGGTCGCCATGCCCGCTGTTGCGGCGCCCCCGGCGGCTGCGGCCGATCTTGCCAAACATCCGGGCGTCGTTCCCTCGCCGATGGTCGGCACCGCCTATTGGTCGCCGGAACCGGGCGCCAAGCCGTTCATCGAAGTCGGCTCGAAAGTGACGGCCGGCCAGACGCTCCTGATCATCGAGGCGATGAAGACGATGAACCAGATTCCGTCGCCGCGCGCCGGCACGGTGACGCAGATCCTCATCGAGGACGGCCAGCCGGTCGAATTCGGCGAGCCGCTCGTAATCATTGAGTAGAAATCGTCAACGTCAGGCGCTGCGATGTTCGACAAGATCCTGATAGCCAATCGCGGCGAGATCGCGCTTCGCGTGCTGCGCGCCTGCAAGGAGCTCGGCATCTCCACCGTCGCGGTGCACTCCACCGCCGACGCCGACGCCATGCATGTGCGGCTCGCCGATGAGAGCGTGTGCATCGGCCCGCCGCCCTCGAAGGATTCCTATCTCAACGTGCCCGCACTGCTTGCGGCATGCGAGATCACCGGAGCGGATGCCGTGCATCCCGGCTACGGCTTCCTGTCCGAGAACGCGCGCTTCGCCGAGATCCTCGCCGATCACAATCTGCACTTCATTGGCCCGAAGGCCGAGCACATCCGCCTGATGGGCGACAAGATCGAGGCCAAGAAGACCGCAAAGCGGCTCGGCATTCCCGTCGTCCCCGGTTCTGACGGCGGCGTCGGACCTGACGACGACGCGATGGCGATCGCAAAGGCGATCGGATTCCCGGTGCTGGTCAAGGCGGCCGCCGGCGGCGGTGGCCGCGGCATGAAGGTCGCGCAGACCGAGGCTGACCTGGCGCTGGCGCTGTCGACCGCGGCCAACGAAGCCAGGTCGGCGTTCGGCGACGCCTCGGTCTATTTGGAGAAATACCTGCAGAAGCCGCGCCACATCGAAATCCAGATTCTCGGCGACGGCCGCGGCGGCGCCATCCATCTCGGCGAACGCGACTGCTCGCTGCAGCGCCGCCACCAGAAGGTCTGGGAGGAAGGCCCCTCGCCCGTGCTCGCCGCCGCCGCGCGCGCCAGGATCGGCGAGACCTGCGCCAAGGCGATGCGGGACATGAAGTATCTCGGCGTCGGCACCATCGAATTCCTCTACGAGGACGGCGAGTTCTACTTCATCGAAATGAACACCCGCATCCAGGTCGAGCATCCCGTCACCGAGAGCATCACCGATATCGACCTCGTGCTGGAGCAGATCCGGATCGCCGCCGGCGGCGAGCTGCCGGCGCGGCAGGACGAGATCGCAATCATCGGTCACGCGATCGAATGCCGCATCAATGCGGAGAATCCGCAGACCTTCCGTCCCTCACCCGGACGGATCACGCAATACCATCCGCCGGGCGGTCTCGGCGTTCGGATCGATTCGGCCGTCTACCAGAACTACGTGATCCCGCCCTATTACGATTCGCTCGTCGGCAAGCTGATCGTACACGGCAAGACCCGCGGCGAATGCCTGATGCGGCTGCGCCGGGCGCTGGACGAAATGGTGGTCGAGGGGATCGAGACGACGCTGCCGCTGTTCCGCGCGCTGGTCCGCGAGCCCGACATCATCGAAGGCGACTACCACATCCATTGGCTGGAGCAGTACCTCGCCGGCCAGCCCGACGACATCAAGAAATAAATCGCGGTCCCCTGGAACCCGCAACCCCGCTCAGGCGTATGCTAGGGTTGATGACTTTCCGCGGGGACGCATTGAACTCCATTGATTTGACGAGACGGTCGTGACGCCAGTTTCACGACGGCGCACGGCGTTGCAAATCCTGCTGCTGTCGGCGGGGTTTCTGGTGCTGATCGCAGTCAGCGTTGCATCAGTCCTGCTGGTCAACAAGGCGCGCGACGACAATGCCTGGGTCGTCCATACCGTCGAGGTCGAGAGCCAGATCGCGAACCTGCTCGTCGAGGTCCGCCGCGCCGAGAGTGCGACCAGAGCCTATCTGCTGACATCGGCACCGCAATATTTGACCGAATATCAGACCGCGACGGCGGGTATTCCGGTCGCCCTCGACCATCTTTCGAATCTGACCACCGACAATCCGGCGCAGGTCGCCAACAGCGCCAAACTCAGAACGGCGATCGAGCAACGGCTGGCCGAATTCGCCCTCGGCATTGACCGCGTCAAGAACAACGACGCGGCCACCAGCGTGGCCATCCTGCGCAACAACACATCGACCGACGCGCTGGAGGCCATCGCGAAGATCGGCCGCGACATGCGCGCCGAGGAAGACCGCCTGTTTGCGCTGCGCACGGCGACCGCTGACAGGACCCAGGTTTTTGCGTCCTCGGTCACCATCGCGGGCTCCTGCATGGTACTGGCGCTGGCCGGCTTCTCGATCGTGCTGCTGCGGCGATCCTCGCAGGCCCGCGACGAGGCCGAAGCCAGGCTGCTCGACAACAATCTCAACCTCGAAGCGACCGTCGACGAGCGGACCGCCGATTTGCGCGAGGCCAATGAGGAGATCCAGCGCTTCGCCTATATCGTCAGCCACGATCTGCGGTCGCCGCTGGTCAACATCATGGGCTTCACCAGCGAACTGGAGGAACTGCGCGGCGACATCTTCAAGCGCATCGCCACGCTCAATCGCTCGGCCTCGATGGCGCTGGCAATGCCCGATGACGCCACCGATACCGCGGAGCCCGAGCTCGAAGGCTCCGACAAGCAGCTATCGGATGATTTCACCGAATCGCTCGCCTTCATCAAATCATCGATCGCCAAGATGGACCGGCTGATCACCGCGATTCTCAATCTCACCCGCGAAGGCCGCCGCGAGTTCAAACCGGAGCGCGTCGACGTCCGCGAGTTGATCGAGAGCATCGTCAAGACCGTGGCCCATCAGGCCGCCGAGAGCAGCGCCACGATCCAGCTCGGTGCGCTGCCGAACATGGTCAGCGACCGCCTCGCGCTGGAGCAGATTTTCTCCAATCTGATCGACAACGCGCTGAAATACCTCAAGGACGGCGTTCCCGGCGCCGTTACGATCGGGGGCCGCACCAAGCTCGGCTTTGCGATCTACGAGGTCAAGGACAACGGCCGCGGCATCGATGCGAAGGACCATCAGCGCATTTTCGACCTGTTCCGCCGCGCGGGAACCCAGGACAAGCCCGGACAGGGCATCGGCCTCGCCCATGTCCGCGCACTTGTGCGCAGACTGGGCGGCACCATGTCCGTAGCATCGGAACTTCACAACGGCAGCACGTTCACGATAACACTGCCGGTCAATTGGACAGGCAAGAACCGGGATAGAGACTCATGAGCGATCCAGTCACCATCATCATGATCGAGGACGATGAGGGCCATGCTCGCCTGATTGAGCGGAATATCCGGCGATCGGGTGTCAACAATGAGATCGTTCCATTCACCAACGGTACAGAGGCCATCAAGTACCTGTTCGGTACGGATGGCACCGGCGCCGACCGCAAGGGCCAGGCCCTGCTCATCCTGCTCGATCTCAATCTGCCTGACACGTCCGGCATCGATATTCTGAAGCGGGTCAAGGAGAACAAGTACCTGAAGGCGACGCCGGTGGTGGTGCTGACCACGACGGACGACTCCCAGGAGATCAAGCGCTGCTACGAACTCGGTTGTAACGTCTACATTACCAAGCCGGTGAACTACGAAAGCTTTGCCAACGCAATACGCCAGCTCGGCCTGTTCTTCTCCGTCATTCAGGTTCCGCCAGCCGCCATATGACCAGCGCAACGCCGACACTGCTCTATATCGAGGACGACGCGGGGCTCGCCCGCCTGGTCGACCGCGGGCTGACGCGCGCGGGCTTCAAGGTCGTGCATGCCGCAAGCGGCCAGGACGGCCTTGCGCGTCTCGCCCAGGGCGGCATCGACGTCATCGCGCTCGACCAGTACATGCCGGGCCTCGACGGGCTGGAGACGCTGGAGCAGATCCTGAAGATAGCGGACGCGCCGCCGGTGGTGTTCGTCACGGCGTCGCAGGATTCCGCGATCGCCGTGACCGCGCTCAAGGCCGGTGCGGCGGACTACCTGGTCAAGGATGTCAGGGGCGAGTTCATCCCCCTGCTCCAGGTCGCGGTCAACGGCGCGATCCGGCGGGCGGAGATCCAGAAGGCGCGCGACGAGGCGGAGGCCGAGGTGCACGCCTCGCGCGACCGCTACGCGGCGCTGGCCGCGGAACGCGAGGTGCTGCTGCGCGAGGTCAACCACCGCGTCGGCAACTCGCTGCAGATCATCGCGTCGCTGCTGCATCTGCAAGCCAACTCCGCGACCGAGGCCGATGTGAAGGCGGCCCTGACCAACGCCATGGGCCGCGTCGCCGCGGTCGCGCAGGTGCATCGCCGCCTCTACACCTCGCAGGATTTCAAGACGGTGATGCTCAACCAGTATCTCGGGGCGCTGCTCGAGGATCTCAGGCGATCGGCAGAAGGCAACAGGATGTCACGGCTGACCCTGAAGGCCAAGGCGATCGAGATCGACCCCGACCGTGCGGTTGCGATCGGGATCATCGTCAACGAACTGGTGATGAACGCGGTGAAATACGCCTATCCCGACGGCGCCGGCCCGATCCATGTCGAGCTGAAGCCCGAAGGCAATGACATCCTGCTGGCGATCAGCGATGACGGCGTCGGATTGGGCGACACGGTCGATCCGCGCGGCACCGGAATGGGCCAGCGCATCGTGACCGCGATGGCCGTCAAGCTCGACGCCACCGTCGAGCGCGACCCCGGCCACACCGGCACAAGGATGCTGGTGCGCTTCCGCCTTGTCGCCGCGGCACCACAGGGCAGCGTGGCGGCGAAATAACCCGCCTCCCTCCGATGTTTGCTCAATCGTGATGGGACCGGTGCCGCCGGGTCCGGTGCGGGCCGCAATCCCGACACGGCGCACCGAACACCACCTGCGACGGATAGGGCCGCGCCGAGCGCCACGGCGTCACCCCGAACAGGCCCGCCGCGCCGAAGCCGGCGCTGAAGGGATCGGCGGCGAAATTGCCGGGGAAATAGCCGTTGGTTGGAAAATCGCGATCGTCGTCCCTGCCATCGAAAGACCAGCCGCTGGTGTTTCCGTAACGCAACGGGCGCTCCTGCGCCGACGACGCATTCACCGAGAGCACGATGGCGATGCCGGCGAGCAGGATCTTCGCTGCGGTCATGGTTGCGATCCTCATGGCCGGATGGTTCCCCAGTCGCCCTTCCAGGCGATCAAATGTCCTCTGCCGAATTGCAGATAGAGCGCGTCGCTGCGGTTCGACAATATGCTGCCCCTGACATTGGGCAGCGCGACAAACAGCTCGTCGCCGGGGCGGCCGCGGACGTACTTCAAGGGCACCCCGAGCACCTGCGTGGCCTGGTCGGCCGTCATGCCGAACGCCAGCGGAATGCTGTTGGGCGCCAGCTGCTGCTGCGCGCGGCTCGCCCCCGACGGAATGCCCAGCGCGATGACGAGGCCTGCGACCACACCTGCCGTGAACCGTTGCATGACCGACCTCATTGCAGCGCCGCCAGGGTGCCGGCCGGCGTCCAGCCGCCACCAAGCGCCTGGAACAGGCTGCTCGCGGCCAGCAATTTGTTGAGCCTGACCGTGACCAGATTGTTTTCAGCCGTGAACAGCGTCTGCTGGGTCTGCAGCACCGTGATGAGATTGACCGTGCCGCCGCGCAACTGGGTTTCCGCGACCTCGAAGGCTTTCCGCGAACTGGTCACCACGTCGGTCTGCAGGCGCTCCTGCAACGTATACTTCTGCAGCGCGATCAGCGCCTTCTCGACGTCGGCGAAAGCCGACAGCACGGCCTTGCGATAGGCCTGCAGATTCTGCAACTGCACGCCCTTGGCTTGCTTGAGCTGGCTCTCCAGCAGGAAGCCGTCGAACAGCGGCTGCGTCAGCCCGGCGGCGAGCGTGTAGTACCAGGCGCCCGGCCCGAACAGCGTCGCGAGCGCCGCGCTCTGGAAACCGGTCGAGCCGGTGAGCTGGATCTGCGGGAAGAACGCCGCGCGCGCCGCCTCGACGCTGAAATTGGACGATGCAAGTTGTGCCTCGGCCTCGCGGACGTCGGGTCGCTGGTAGAGCAATTCCGACGGCAGCCCCGGGGTGACGCGCGGCACCGCGATCTGCGTGGTGCTGCCGCCGCGCACCGAGAAATTGGCCGGCGCGCGCGCCACCAGCACGGCGAGCGCGGCGATATTCTGTCCCAGCGTCACCTCGAGCGGCGGGATCGCCGCGCGCTGGGTCGCAGCCAGCGCCTCCTGCTGCGACAGGTCGAGCTGCGAGGCGGTGCCGCCATTGAATTGCGATTTGATCAGCGCGAGAACCCGGTCCGCCGCAGCCAGATTGCGGCGGGTGACCTTGATCTGGTCCTGCGCCGCCAGAATCTGGAAATAGGTATTGGCGACCGTCGCCATCGTGGTCAGCGCGACCACCTCGCGGTTGTAACGTGAGGCCGTCGCGCTCTCCTCGGACGCCGCCAGCGTCGAGCGGTTCTTGCCCCAGAAGTCCACGATGTAGCTTGCGGTCAACCCGACGCTGTATTGTGAGAATGTCCCGCTGCCGCCGGTCGATGAGCCTGATGCCACGCGCTCGCGCTCCGCGTTGGCCGTCCCGCTCACCGACGGCAATAGCGCGGCACCTGAGACGCCGGCCTGCGCGTCGGCCTGCACGATCTGGGCGATCGCCACCGCGATATCGAGGTTGTAGAGCTGCGCGGATTCCATCAGCCCGGTCAGTTCGCCGGAGCGGAAGCCGCGCCACCAGGCAAGCGCCGGAACGGCCGCATCGGCGTCACCCTTGATGGCAGTCCGATAGCTTGCGGGCACTTCGAGATTGAGCTCGGGACGTTCCGATCCCGGAATGCACCCGGACAAGCCGAAGCCGAGACCAACGACCACGGCGAGCGCGGGCCGACTGCCGAACAGAAACGCTCGCGCACGGACGGATTTCCGCGCCATCTGAAAGCTTCGCAACGCAGCAACTATCGGCATTTACTCGCCCGGTTGAAGTGAAGACCCCGGCACCCGCGGTGCGCCACCACGGCGCGCGCGCTGGACCCACAAGCGGAACCGGTCGAGATAGAGGTAGATGACCGGCGTCGTATAGAGCGTCAAAACCTGGCTCAGGATCAGGCCGCCGACAATGGCGATGCCGAGCGGCTGACGCAGCTCGCCACCGTCGCCCATGCCGAGCGCCAGCGGCACGGCGCCGAGCAGTGCTGCCATGGTCGTCATCATGATCGGACGGAAGCGCAGCAGGCATGCCTCTCTGATGGCATCGAGCGGCTCCAGCCCGCGCCCGCGTTCCGCCTCGAGGGCAAAGTCGATCATCATGATGGCGTTCTTCTTCACAATGCCGATCAGCAGGATGACGCCGATCAGCGCCATGATACTGAAGTCGGTCTTGAATACCATCAGCGCCAGCAAGGCGCCCACACCTGCTGAGGGCAATGTGGACAAGATCGTCAGCGGGTGGATGTAGCTCTCGTAGAGCACGCCCAGCACGATGTAGATGGTCACCAGCGCCGCCAGGATCAGGAACGGCTGGCCGTTGAGGGAATCCTGGAACGCCTTCGCGGTGCCCTGGAAGGTGCCGCGGATCGTGGCCGGAACACCGATCCGGTTCATGGTAGCCTCGATGCTGCTGACCGCGGTGCTCAGCGCTACGTTCGGCGGCAGGTTGAACGAGATGGTGCTGGCGACCAGAAGGCCCTGATGATTGACCGCCAAAGGCGTCGACCCCTGCTTGAAACTGGCGACCGCCGAGAGCGGGATCATGGTCTCGCTGCTGGTCGCGACGGCCGATCCGGTCGAGGCAACGCCCTTCCCTGTCGCGCCGATCGAGTTGGTGGCGAGATTGCGCGCGGCCTGGGCATTGGCCGCGCTGGCCGCGCCCGAGGTTCCAGGCGCCACCACGGTACCCGCCACGGCGTTGGTCGCTTGCGACCCGCCGACCGAGCCGCCCGACGTGCTGATATAGACGTCCTTGAGCGTCTCCGGGTTTTGCCAGTAGCGCGGCGCGACCTCCATGATGACGTGGTACTGGTTGCGCGCGACATAGATCGTCGAAACCTGACGCTGGCCGAATGCGTCATAGAGCGTGTTGTCGACCTGGCTGACGGTCACGCCGAGCCGGGCCGCCGCATCGCGGTCGATCACGAGATCGGACTCCAGGCCCTTGTTCTGCTGGTCGCTGTTGACGTCGGTCAGGATCGGATCCTGCTGCAAGGCCGCCGCGATCTTCGGCGTCCATTCATTGAGCTCCTCGAACGTCGAGCCCTGCAGCGTGTACTGATACTGCGCGTTGGAGGACCGGCCGCCGACCCGGATATCCTGCACCGCCTGCAGGAACAGGGTTGCCCCTGGAACGACCGCCAGCGAACGCCGCAGCCGTGCAATGACCTGATCGGCCGACACGCGCTCGCCAAGCGGCTTCAAGGACACGAACATGAAGCCGGAATTGGTTTGACCGCCGCCGGTGAATCCGACCGCCGTTTCGACGGCGGGATCGTTTTTGACGATGGTGACGAACTGCGTCAGCTTCTGCTGCATCAGTTGAAAGGAAATGCTCTGATCGGCCTGGATCGAGCCCGTCAGCCGCCCCGTATCCTGCTGCGGGAAGAAGCCCTTCGGGATGACGCTGTAAAGGTAGAAGTTCAGGCCGAACACCGCCGCCAGGACCAGCATCACGGACGCAGGATGCTCCAATGCGGCCGTCAGCGTCCTGCGGTAGAAGCTCAGCATCGCCTCGAAGAAGCGCTCGCTCGCCCAATAGAGCCGCCCATGGCCCTCCCCGGTTTCGGGTTTGAGCAGGACGGCGCACATCATCGGGGTGGTCGCCAGCGAGACCGCGAGCGAGATCAGAATCGAGATCGAGATCGTCATCGCGAATTCGCGGAACAGCCGGCCGACAATTCCCTCCATCAGCAGGATCGGGATGAACACCGCGATCAGCGAGACGCTCATCGACAGCACTGTGAAACCGACCTCGTTGGCGCCCTTGAGCGCGGCCTGAAGCGGGCTCAGCCCCTCCTCGATGTAACGGGTAATGTTTTCCAGCACGACGATGGCGTCGTCGACCACGAAGCCGGTCGCCACCGTCAGCGCCATCAGGGACAGATTGTCGAGGCTGTAGCCGATCAGGTACATCGCCCCGAACGTCGCGACCAGCGACACCGAGACCGCAACCACCGGAATGAGGGTGGCCCGTGCGCTGCGAAGGAATGCGAACACCACGAAGATGACCAGCAGCACGGCAAGGATGAGGGTCCGTTCGACGTCCCGCAGCGAGGTGCGGATGGTCGTCGAGCGGTCGACCGCGAGCCCGATATCGATCGCCGGTGACACCGAGGCGCGCAGCTGCGGCATCAGCCCCTTCACCAGATCGACGGTCGAGATGATATTGGCGTTCGGCTGCCGGTAGAGGATGATCAGCACCGCAGGCTTGCCGTTGGCAAGGCCGGCATTGCGCAGGTTCTCGACCCCGTCGGTCACTTCCCCGACGTCGGAAAGATGCACGCCGGCGCCGTTGCGGTAGGCCACGATCAGCGATTTGTAATCGTCCGCCTTGCTGGCCTGATCGTTGGCGTAGATCTGGAAGCGTTGCTCGCCGACGTCGATCCCGCCCTTTGGGCTGTGCGCATTGGCACTCGACAGCGCCGCACGGACATCCTCGAGCCCGATACCGTATTTGTAGAGCGCCTGCGGAATCAGATCGACCCGCACCGCCGGCAGCGAGCTGCCGCCCACCACCACCTCGCCGATCCCCTCGACCTGCGACAGCTTCTGCGCCAGCACCGTGGAAGCCGCATCATAGAGATCGCCGCGCGTCAGCGTATCCGACGTCAAGGTCAGGATCAGGATCGGCGCGTCGGCCGGGTTGACCTTCCGGTAAGTCGGATTGCTGCGCAGGCTGGTCGGCAGATCGGCCCGCGCCGCATTGATCGCGGCCTGCACGTCGCGCGCGGCGCCGTTGATGTCGCGGTTGAGCCCGAACTGCAGCGTGATGCGGGTCGAGCCGACCGAGCTCGACGACGTCATCTCGGTGACATCGGCAATCTGGCCGAGATGCCGCTCCAGCGGGCTAGCGACCGTCGTCGCGACGTCCTGTGGACTGGCGCCGGGCAGCGTCGCCTGCACCGAGATGGTCGGATAATCCACCTGCGGCAGCGGTGACACCGGCAGCTTGAAGAAGGCGATGGCACCGGCCGCCGCGAGGCCGAAGGTCAGCAGCGTCGTTGCGACCGGCCGGCGGATGAAGGGTGTTGACGGGCCCATGGCTCAATGCGACCCGCTTGCCTCGCCGACCTCGCCGGCGCCCCCGGCAAATCTGATCGCGAGCCGATCGAACCAGAGATAGATCACCGGCGTCGTGAACAGGGTCAGCAACTGGCTCACCAACAGGCCGCCGACGATGGAGATGCCGAGCGGATGCCGCAATTCGGAGCCCGCGCCGGTGCCGATCATCAACGGCAGCGCACCGAGCACCGCGGCCATGGTCGTCATGATGATCGGCCGGAAGCGTAGCAGGCAGGCCTGGTAGATCGCCTCGCGTGGCGGCTTGCCCTCGTTGCGCTCGGCATCGAGCGCGAAGTCGATCATCATGATCGCGTTCTTCTTCACGATACCGATCAACAGGATGATGCCGATGATCGCGACGATGGTCAGGTCCTGCCCCGCCACGATCAGCGCCAGCAACGCTCCGATGCCGGCCGAAGGCAGTGTCGAGAGGATGGTGAGAGGATGGATGAAGCTCTCATAGAGCACACCAAGCACGATATAGACCGTGATGATCGCCGCCAGGATCAGGAACAGCTGGTTGGAGAGTGACGACTGGAACGCCAGTGCCGCGCCCTGGAAGCTCGTGATGACACCGAGCGGTTGGCCGATATCGATCTGGGCCTGCTTGATCGCGGTCACCGCGTCGCCCAGTGCGGCGCCGGGCGCGAGGTTGAACGACACCGTCGCGGACGGGAATTGTCCGAGATGGGAGACCTGCAACGGTGCGGTCTCCTCCCGCATCTTCGCCATCACCGATAACGGCACCGGCGTCGAGCCGACCGATGACGGCAGGTAGATCGCCGACAGCGCTTGCAGCGAGTTTTGCAGCGACGGATCGGCCTCCAGGATCACGCGGTACTGGTTCGAGTTGGTGAAGATGGTCGAGACGATGCGCTGGCCATAGGAGTCATAGAGCGCGTTGTCGATCGTCGCCGGCGTGATTCCGAACCGGGCCGCCTGGTCGCGGTCGATCTCGACAAAGACCGACAGCCCCTGCGCGGAGATGTCGCTCGCGACGTCGCTGAATTCGGGCAGTTGCGCCAGCCTGTCGACCAGCTTCGGCGTCCACTCGGCGAGCTGGGCCGGATCGGCGTCCTGCAGGATGAACTGGTACTGCGTCTTGCTCACCGTGCCTTCGATGGTCAAGTCCTGGACCGGCTGCATATAGAGCGTAACGCCGGTCAACGAAGCCGTGCTCGCCTTGATCCTGTTCATGACCGTCGCAATGTCGGCCTTGCGCTCCTCATGCGGCTTCAGGTTGATCAGGATGCGGCCGCTGTTCAGCGTGGTGTTGGTGCCGTCGACGCCGATGAAGGACGACAGGCTGTCGACATCAGGATCCTTCAGGATCGCGCTCGCGAGTTGCTGCTGGCGCTCGGCCATCGCGGCATAGGACACCGATTGCGGCGCCTCCGAAATCGCCTGGATCACGCCGGTGTCCTGCAACGGGAAGAACCCCTTGGGGATGACGATGTAGAGCCACGCAGTCACGCCGAAAGTGGCCAGCGCGATCAGCAGCACCAGGGTCTGGCGGTCCAGCACCCAATTGAGCATCCGGCCATAGATCGCGATGACATGGTCGAAGCCTTCGCGGGCAAGCCGCTGGAACGTGTTCTCGTGCGATGCGCTCTCCGGCTTCAACAGCTTGGCGCAGGCCATCGGCACCAAGGTCAGCGACACCACGGCCGAGATCAGGATCGTGACCGACAGCGTGATGGCGAATTCACGGAACAGGCGGCCGACCACATCGCCCATGAACAACAGCGGAATCAGCACCGCGATCAGCGACACCGTCAGCGAGATGATGGTGAAGCCGATCTGCTCGGAGCCGCGCAGCGCAGCCTGCAGTGGCGACTCACCCTCCTCGATATAGCGCGAGATGTTCTCGATCACGACGATGGCGTCGTCGACCACGAACCCGGTCGCGATCGTGAGCGCCATCAGCGACAGATTGTTCAGGCTGAAGCCGAACAGATACATCGCCCCCAGCGTGCCGACCAGCGACAACGGCACCGACAGGCTCGGGATCAGGGTGGCGCGGGCGTTGCGCAGGAACACGAAGATCACCAGCACCACCAGCATCACCGCGAGCGATAGCTCGTATTCGACATCGCGGACCGAGGCCCGGATCGTCACAGTCCGGTCGGTCAGGATGTCGAGATCGATCGCGGCCGGCAACGTGGCCTGCAGCTGCGGCAGCAGCGCCTTGATGCCCTCGACCACCGAGATAACGTTGGCGCCGGGCTGACGCTGGATGTTGAGGATGATCGCCTGCGTCTGGTTCATCCAGGCGCCGAGCTTGTCGTTCTGCGCGCCGTCGGTGACGTTGCCGACGTCGCTGAGGCGGACCGGCGAGCCGTTCTTGTAGGCGACGATCAACGATTTGTAGTCGCTGGCGTTACGGATCTGGTCGTTGGCGTTGATGGTGTAGGCGCGCATCGCGCCGTCGAAATTGCCCTTCGGCGTGTTGACGTTCGCGTTGCCGAGCGTGGTGCGGAGATCGTCGATGTTGAGGCCATAGGCCGCGAGCTTGCGGATGTCGGCCTGGATACGCACCGCGGGGCGCTGGCCGCCGCTGATGCTGACGAGGCCGACGCCGGGAAGCTGCGAGATCTTCTGCGCCAGCCTTGTATCGACGAAATCCTCGACCTGCGTCAGCGGCATGGTCTTCGACGTCAGGCCGAGCGTCAGGATCGGCGCGTCTGCCGGATTGACCTTGGCGTAGATCGGCGGCGCCGGCAGGTCCGACGGCAACAGATTGCCCGCGGCGTTGATCGCGGCCTGCACCTCCTGCTCGGCGACATCGAGCGAGATCGACAGTCCGAACTGCAGCGTGATCACGGAGGAGCCGGCCGAGCTCACCGAGCTCATCTGGTTCAAATTCGGCATCTGGCCGAACTGCACCTCAAGCGGCGCCGTCACCGACGACGTCATCACGTCAGGGCTGGCGCCCGGATAGAAGGTCTGCACCTGGATGGTGGGATAATCGACCTCCGGCAGCGCCGCGACAGGCAGGAATCTGAACGCCAGCATGCCGGACAGCATGATGGCGATCATCAGCAGGGTCGTCGCCACCGGCCGCAGGATGAATGGCCGCGACGGGTTCATTGCTTCTGCCCGTCCTCGGAGCGTTTGCGCTTGCCGCCTCCCGCCTTGTCGGGATCAGCCCCCTTCGCTGCCCCGTTCACTGTCCCCTTGGCCGCAGCGCCCGGATTTGCAGCGTCCGCGGCGGAACGAACGATCACCTTGGCTCCCTCGCGCAGCTTGTCGGCTCCATCGATCACGATGCGATCGCCGGGCGCAATCCCCGAAACCACCTCGACCCGGTCGCCGTCGGTGACGCCGAGCTTGACGGGCTTGACCGTGACGGTGCTGTCGTCATTTACGAGATAGACGAAGGTGCCGGGAACGCCGCGCTGGATTCCAGCCGTCGACATCGTCGTGACATCCTTGTGGGTGTCGAGCAGCAGACGGATGTTGACGAACTGGTTCGGATAGAGCGTGCGCGTGTCGTTCTCGAACTGGGCGCGCAGCTTGATCGTGCCGGTGGTCGGATCGATCGAGCTGTCGAAGGTCTGCAACGTTCCGTCTGCGATCTTGTTGCTGCCGCTGCGGTCGAGGGCCGACGCCGGCAGCACCGCGCCGTCGCGCAGCCGCTTGGCAACCGCCTGCAGATTGTCCTCCGGCAAGGTGAACAGCACGCTGATCGGGTGCAACTGCGTGATCACGACGAGGCCGTTGGTGTCTCCAGGCGTGACGTAGTTGCCCTGGTCGACCTGGCGCAGCCCGACCCGCCCGTCGAGCGGCGACAGGATGCGGCAATATTGCAGATTCACTTCGGCCGATTTCACAGTGGCACGATCAGCTTCGACGGTGCCTTGGTCCTGCGCCACCAGCGCGATCTGGGTGTCGAGCTGCTGATGCGGCACCGCGTTCTGCGCGGCGAGGCCCTGGTAGCGCGTGAGATCGACCTGGGCGCCCTTCAGGATCGCTTCGTCGCGCGCGAGGTTTCCCTTGGCCTGCGCCAGCGTCGCCTCATAGGGGCGCGAATCGATCTCGGCGATCAGGTCGCCTTTCTTGACCTCGTCGCCCTCCTTGAAATCGATCTTCATCAGATAGCCGCTGATCTGGCTTCTGATCGTCACCGTCGCGAGCGACGTCACGGTGCCGAGCGCGTTGAGATTGATGCCGATGTCACCCTTGCCGACGGTCTCCGGCACGATCGACATCGGTCCAGAATTGCGCCCGCCGCCGGCCGGCTGCGGCGCAGCCTGCTGCCGCGTCCACCAGACGATGCCGGCGAGCAACAGCAACACGACAAGCGTGGTCAGAATGACCCGGCCGCGCGACGACCGCCTGGTCTGTTCAGGCACGAGGATCGACGGGTGTTTTGTCTGCTGGTCCATAAGCTGCCCACAAAGAAAGACGAATGAGCTCGCGCGGTTCCGTGTGTCCCCTGAACCCGCGCGCGCCACACTCGAGGGAGCATTTTGAACGCTTCCGGCACACAAAGCGCGTTAACAATCGGAAAGGATGGTCCTACTCCAAACGAAGGTCCTACTCCACTGTCGCTCTTCACGCCAGATTGGTTCGGAGTTTACCCGATCGCCTGTAGCCAGGGCAACACAATCAGCAACAATCCGACAAAGTAGATCACGCCAAAGATCAGCCCGAATCTCCAGAAGTCGCCTTTCCCGATATAGCCGCTGCCGTAATACATCGGCGCCGGTCCGGTCGCGTAAGGCGAGATCACGCCCATCAGCCCGAGCGAATAGACGCACAGTAACGTCAGAGTCGGCACCGACAGGCCGGGAATGCTGGAGCCGACCGCGAGCACGACCGGCAGCACCGCTGCCGCATGCGAGGTGATGCTCGAGAAGAAATAGTGGACCCAGAAGAAGAATGAGACGAGCAGGATCATACCTGCGAGCGGCGACAATCCGGCAAGCGGCCTGGCGTAACCCTCCGCCACCCATTTGATGAAGCCGATCTCGTTCAGGCCCGACGACAGCGTGAGCAGCGAGGTGAAGTAGAAGAACACCTCCCACGCGCTCTTCTCGGCAACAATGTCCTCGAACGCGATCACGCCGGTGACCAGCATCAGCGAGATCACCACGAACACGACCGTGGTCGCGTTGATGAAGTTGGAGCCGAACAGCGGCAGGCTGATGTTGGGATTGGAGCCGCAGATCCAGAAGAACATCGCCAGCAGCACCAGCGCGGCCATGATCCATTCCTGGCGCGACGGCGGCCCCATCGCGGCGAGCTCGCCCCGGCTCCACGTCACGATCTCCGGGCTCTCTTTGATCTCGGGCCGGCAGATCGCATAGCTCAGCAGCGGCACCAGCAGCAGCAACAGCAGGCCGAGCGGCGCGAAGCCGATGAACCATTGCGACCAGCCGACGTCGACATTGACGAGCTTCTTGGCGATCGCGAGCGCGGCCGCGTTCGGCGCCAGCGCCGTGAGGAACAGCGAACTCGTCACCGCCGTGGTGGCAAACGCCGTCCACATCACGAAGGTGCCGATCTTGCCCGCGGTCGGACCGGGTTCGGACCCATAGATGCGCGGGATGTTGCTGACGATCGGGTAGATCGTGCCGCCCGAGCGCGCCGTATTGGACGGCGTCGCCGGCGCCAGCAGCAGATCGGAGAACGCCACCGCATAGCCGAGCCCGATGGTGCGGCGGCCGAGCGTCCGCACCAAGAGCAGCGCGAGACGACGGCCGAGCCCGCTCTTGCGATAGCCGATCGAGAACACGAACGCGCCGACGATCAGCCACACCGTGCTTTCCGAGAAACCGCTGAGCATCCAGCGCAGCGACTTGTTCGGATCGTGCTCGACATAGCCGCCGACGCCGGCGACCGTCAGCCCGATCAGGCCGACCGCGCCGACCGGCATCGATTCCAGGATCAGGCCAACGATCACGGCGGCGAACACTGCAAAATAGTGCCACTGATCGACGTTCAGCCCCGCCGGCACCGGGATCAGATAGATCGCCAGCCAGACCACCAGCGGTGCAAACGTCCTCCATGACATCTTCATGCAGCGTCCCCCTCACGTATCTTTCTTGATTATTGATTGTCGGGCGTGCGGCCGCCATGCCCCCGGTGCCACCGCCATTTCGTTGCAACGTAGCATAGCGTCGCAGCATGGATCGACCGCCTGCGACCTAACGGCGCGGCTTGTGGAGGAACCTGAGCGTCCCGTCAACACCGCGCGATGGTCGAACACGGCCCATCGCAAGGACGCCCGCGGTTTGCTATCCTCGGCCGCATGACGTCACGCGACTCCGTCTCTTCCGAGATCACGCCAGAAGTGCTGCTGCGCGCCTATGCCTGCGGCATCTTCCCGATGGCGGAGAGCGCCGACGATCCGACCTTGTTCTGGGTCGAGCCGGAGCTGCGCGGCGTGATTCCGCTCGACGGCTTCCGCGTCGCCTCGCGGCTGGCGCGCACCGTGCGCTCCGATCTGTTCACAGTCACCGTCGACACCGCGTTCAAGGCCGTGATCGCAGGCTGCGCGGCGCCGCATCCGGGCCGCGACGACACCTGGATCAACAAGCGCATCCGCGATCTCTATGTCGGGTTGAACGCGCTTGGCCACTGCCACAGCGTCGAGGTTTGGCAAGACGGCGAACTGGTCGGCGGGCTCTACGGCGTCAGCCTCGGCCGTGCCTTCTTCGGGGAAAGCATGTTCCACACCGCGCGCGACGCCTCGAAGGTCGCGCTGGTGCATCTCGTGGCGCGCCTGATCGCAGGCGGGTTCGAACTACTCGACACGCAATATGTCACCGAGCATCTGAAGACTTTTGGCGCGATCGAAATCCCGCGGCGGCGCTATCGTGCGCTGCTCGACCGCGCAGTCCCGGGCGCACCGGCCGAGTTCCGCACGCTCGACGCCACGCAGCCGGTCAAAGGCGCCGACGCCCTCGCGATCATCGCTCAACGAAATTAATTCCCGAACAGTCCGCCGAACAATCCACCCGGCCGCTGCTGTTGCGGGGGCGGCGGAGGTGGCGGCTGCTGCTGGAATTGCGGTTGCGGCGGCGGCCGCGGCGCCGCCTGCTTCGGCGCAGCCGGGCGCTTCTGCGCCACTGGCGGCGGCGGTGTCGTCGGCTGCTTCGGCGGATCGGGCGCGGCGGTCACGATGGTCTGGTCCGGCCCTTTGCAGTCGGTCAACCAGATGTCGTAGATCGGATGCTCGACGCCGTGCAGGCCGGGGCTTGCCGCGTACATCCAGCCCGAGAAAATCCGCTTCACCTCGCCCTGCAGCGTGATCTCGTCGACCTCGACGAAGGCATCGGTGTTGGCGGCTTCGGTCGAGGGCCGCGTGTAGCAGGCATCGGTCTTCACCCGCAGCGCGCCGAACTGCACGGTCTCGCCGATATCCTCGTCGAAATTGATGATGCGCCCGGTGATCTTGTCGAGGCCGGAGAAGCTCGCCTTCTTGTTGGTGATCTTGGTCGACGGCGGCTCGGTCACGACCTCATCGCCAGGCTGCAGCGTCGCGGCGGCCGGCGGCGCGCCTGACGGCTGCGGCGTGCCCTTGGGCTGGCGCTGCCCTGGCGGCAGGCCCGGCAGCGGGTTCTGGCCGGGCGGCGTGTTGGCGACGGCGGGGCCGCCGGGCTGCGGCGGCTGAACCGCAACCCCGGGCTGGGTGTTCTGGGGAACGCCGGGCGGCGGCGCCAACGGCTGCGATTGCACACTGCCGGGCGGCGGCACGGCCTGGGCCGGCGGCAGCGGCCGGGTCGGCGGCGGCAACAACCGGCCGCGCGGCAGTTCCGGCACTTCCTCGTCGTCGTCGTTGGGCGGCTGCACCTGTCCGCCACGCGGAATCGAACCCGGCGGGCGCGGCGCGGGATCGGAGAAAATCGTGCCGATCTGCGCGCGCGCGGGCGGCGCAAGCGCGACGGTTGAGGCGGCGACAATGGCCGCGAAGCCAGTCAGGGCAATGGTTCGGAACATCTCGTGCGGCTTAATCAGGCGAATCGGGCTCGTCACAAGTGTACCTTTATCAGCCGCTCGCAGGACCACCGGTTAACACGCCGAATACGGCGGGGAAAGGGCGGTTTGCCACCCCTCCCCAGCACTGGTCAGCCTCCGGGACACGTGGGATAGTTCGCGGGCTGAAGCCGCGCGGCCGCGCGCGAAAACCAGGAAAATCCGGCACGCAACCGGACCAGCCAGAGGAAACCAACCATGCCCGATCGTATCCGTCTCGATGGCCGGGTCGCCGTCGTCACCGGGGCTGCCGGCGTCATCGGAACCGCGACGCTGCATCTGTTTGCCGCGCGCGGTGCGCGGATTGTCGCAGTCGACCGCCGCGAGGCTGACCTCAAGGCCGCGATCAAGGCTCTGCCGGCCTCGGCGGAGGCCCTCGCCGTGGCCGCCGACGTCACAAGTGAAGACGAGGTCAAGGAGTATGTCCGATCCGCCGTCGACCGGTTCGGCGCCATCGACGCCTTCTACAACAACGCCGGCATCGAGGGCGACATCAAGCCGATCCAGGACTATTCGCTGGAGAGCTTTCGCCGCGTGCTCGACGTCAATGTGGTCGGCGTCTTCCTCGGCATGAAGCATGTGCTGCCTGTGATGCTGAAGCAGAACAAGGGCAGCATCATCAACACCGCCTCGATCGCCGGCCTGATGGGGTCGCCGATGATCGCGGTCTACAGCGCGAGCAAGCACGCGGTGATCGGCCTGACCAAGAGCGCGGCCTGGGAATGCACCGGCACCGGCGTCCGCGTCAATTGCGTCTGCCCCGGCATGATCGACAGCCGGATGCTGAGCACGATCCTGCAGGGCCGCTCCGGCGGCAACGCGCCGCCGCCTGTCGAGAAGATCGTCGACCGCATCCCGGCGCGCCGGCTTGGGCTTGCAACCGAGGTCGCCTCCATCGTCGCCTTCCTCGCCTCCGACGAAGCCAGCTATGTCTCCGGCTCCGCCTACACCGTCGACGGCGGCCGCACCGCTGCCTAGGGTCCGCTGTCATTCCGGGGCGATGCGCAGCATCGAACCCGGAATCTCGAGATTCCGGGTCTGGTGCTAGCGCACCATCCCGGAATGACGTCACCAAAATAGAAGGTCCTCGCAATGCCCGTCGTTCTCGATCCCGATGCCGCCGCCGTCTACAAGGCGGTCCAGGAAGCCGGCCGCCCCGCCTATGAAACGCTCTCCGCACCGGAAGCGCGCGAATATTATCGGGCCGCGCGCCATGTCAGTAATCCCGAACCTCCCGCGCTCGAATCGAGCAAGCCGCTCGCGATCCCAGCGTCACACGGCACGATCCCGGCGCGCATCTATGCGCCGACGACGCTGCGCAAGACGGCCGGGCTGGCGCCGTGCCTGGTGTTCTTCCACGGCGGCGGCTGGGTGTTCGGCGATCTTGATACCCATGAGGTGGTTTGCCAGAAGCTCGCACATGAGGGCGAACTGATCGTGATCTCGGTCGACTACCGGCTGGCGCCCGAGCATCGCTTCCCCGCCGCGGTTGATGACGTCGTCACAGCGACCCGATGGGTCGCCACCAACGCAAAGGACCTCGGCGTCGACGCGTCGCACCTGATCGTCGGGGGCGACAGCGCGGGGGGCAATCTCGCAGCCGTGGTTGCGCTCACGGCACGCGATGGCGGACCGAAGCTTGCCGGACAGTTGCTCATCTATCCCGCGACCGATTTCGCGCGACAGCATCCCTCGCACCGGGAGCCCGAGACCAGCGTCCTGCTGACCCATACGGTGATCGGCTGGTGCGCCAACCATTATCTCGGTGGCGCCGATAGCAGCGACTGGCGCGCCTCGCCCGCGCGCGCGAAAGACTTCGCCGGACTACCGCCGGCCTATGTGTTGACCGCCGGCGCCGATCCGCTGCGCGACGAAGGCGACGAATACGCAAAATTCCTCGCGGATGTCGGCATACCCGTCACCTACCGCCATTTCCCCGGCCAGTTCCACGGCTTCTTCACCATGGGCAAATTGCTCAACCAGGCCAATGTCGCGGTGTCAGAAATCAGCGCCTGGCTGAAGGCGCTGGGCTAGACGTGTCCTCCTCGATCGAGATCGCCAGACACACGCTGCTTTCCTGCGGCCTGATCCTGGCGATCGGCACGATTGCTGCGTTCGTCGCGCAGAAGATCAGGATTCCCGATGTCGCGGTGTTCCTGGTCACGGGCATCGCGATCGGCCCGCATGCGCTCGGCTTCGTGCAGATCGGCGCTGATTCCGCGCTGAACCAGATCATCCTGCTGTTCGGTGCAAGCTACATCCTGTTCGACGGCGGCGCGACGCTGCGGCTTGCGGTGTTGAAGCAGGTCTGGATCACCATCCTGGTTATCGCAACCGTTGGCATCGTGATAACAGCCGCGATCACGGGATTTGCCGCGCATGTCATCCTCGGCATTCCCCTTATCGTGGCTTTCCTGCTCGCGGCGACCATCGCCTCCACCGACCCCGCGACGCTGGTGCCGATCTTCCGCCAGGTCCATATCCGTGATCGCGTCGCGCAGACCGTGATGAGCGAGTCCGCCTTCAACGACGCCATGGGCGCGATCATCACCTTCAGCATCCTCGGCGTGGCAACCGGTAGCACGTTCTCGCTCTCCGCCTCGCTGTTCGGACTGATCGAGCATTCCGTCATCGGCATCGTCGCCGGCATCGTGCTCGGCACTCTCGCGGCGCTGCTGATCGCGCACGAGAAATGGGCCTTCCTCGCCGAATACGCCCCCGTCGTCACCGTCGTCGCGGTGATCGGTGCGTACTTTGCTGCCGAAGGCATGCATGCCTCCGGCTTCATGGCGGTGTTCGTGTTCGGCATCGTGCTCGGCAACAAGGAAAGCTTCGGCTTCAGGATGGAACCCGGCGAAGCCGAGAGGCTCGACGAGTTCGTACTCACCACGGCGTTCATCCTGCGCCTGTTCATCTTCATCCTGCTTGGTGCACAGGTCGATTTCGCGCTGATGAAGCAATACTGGCTCGACGGCGTCGCGGTCACGCTGGTGCTGATGTTCGTGGCGCGGCCCGCCACCGTGTTCCTCTGCGCGCTGCCGGATCGCCGCGCGCGCTGGAGCTTTGCCGAAATGCTGTTCATGTGCTGGACCCGCGAAACCGGCGTCATTCCGGCCGCCCTCGCCGGATTGCTGCTCGGCATGAAGGCGCCGGGCGCCGAGATGATCGCCTCCGTCACCTTCATCGCGATCCTGATGACGATCCTGATCCAGGCTTCCACCACGCGCTGGCTCGCGCAACGGTTGGGCCTGCTTGAGACGAAGCCGCACTAAACGCTAGAGGAGGAAACACATCATGATCATCCGCAAGACCGTTGCTCTCGTCGAAGAGATCAATAGCGAGTACGGCGCGGCCGCCAGCCCCCCGCTGCGACGCATCGCAATTGCCGCGGTGTTCGAGAACCCGCTCGCCGGTAAGGCCGCCGGTACCGACCTCAAGCCCCTGATCGACTATTCGCTCGAGCTCGGGGCTTCGCTCACCAAGACGGCGCTGGCGACGCTTGGCGCGAGCCCGGCGCAGCTGCGCGCCTACACCAAGGCGGCGGTGGTAGGCATCGGAGGCGACCTCGAGCATGGCGCTGCGATGATCCATCCGAGACTGGGCATGGCGATGCGCAGCGCGATCAAGCGTGGTCGCGTTATCATTCCGGGCCACGCCAAGGTGGGCCCGCCGGGCACGACGGTCGATCTGATCTATGGGCCCCTCGACGAGGGTTGGGATCTCGATGCCTTTGATTCGACCCCGGCGCAGATCCACGACGCGCCGCGGCCGCACGAGATCGTCCTATGGATCGGCTACGCCACCGGTCCGCGCGTCAACGCCCGCTGCAAGGGTCCAGATCAGAAGGAAGTCGATGCACTCGTCGCGTCCTTCGCCAGCGGCAAGTAAAGCGACTCCCGCAAATCGGGACTATGGATCGCCGCCCTATCCGGCCCGCGCCGCGCGGCGCAGCGATTGCGGCGGCTGGCCGAAGGCGCGGATGAAGGCCCGGCGCATCCGTTCGGGATCGCGAAAGCCGGTGATCTCGGCGACGCGCTCGATCGCTTCGCCCGACGATTGCACGCGCTGTCGCGCCACCTCGATCCGCAGCCGCTCCACCGCCTTCGACGGCGTGGTGCCGGTCTCGGCGATGAAGGCCCGGGTGAAATGCCGCGAGCTCATGCCGGCCTTGTCGGCGAGGTCCTCGACCGTCAGCGGCGCATCGAGGTTTTCGCGCGCCCAGGCGAGCAGCGGCCCGAAGCGGCCGTTCGGCGCCTTCAATTCCAAGAGCGAGGAGAATTGCGACTGCCCGCCACTGCGCCGATGATACAGCACGAGCTGCCGCGCGGTGTTCTGCGCGACCTCTTCGCCATAATCCTCCGCGATCATCGCCAGCGACAGGTCGATTCCGGCAGAGATGCCGGCCGAACTCCATATGTTGCCGTCGCGGACGTAGATCTGGTCGGGCTCGAGCTTGATGTTCGGATAGGCCTTCACGAAATGCGGCGTGCGCTGCCAGTGCGTGGTGGCGCGGCGGCCGTCAAGCAGACCCGCTTCCGCCAGCACATAGGCGCCCGAGCAGACGCTGGCGATACGAACGCCGCGCCCTGCCAGGCGCCGCACGAACGAAAGCGTGGTCGGACATGTGGCCGGCGTCCGCACGCCATTGCCGCCGGCGATGATCAGCGTCGTGATCGCCGCCGATGGCTTCAGCCCGCGCGCCAGCATCTCGACGCCGGATGAGCTGCGCACCGGCCCGGCCTTCACCGCGAGCGTTCGGATCGCGGGCGTATCGTTGGCAAAGCGCGCGGCGATCTCGAATGCTGCGATCGGACCGGCCGCGTCGAGCAACTGAAAGTCGGGAAAGATCAGGACGCCGATCATCGTCAAATCCTTTCGCAGAAGTGCCATGTCCTGAAATGAGGGATATATGGCATTTTGGACGAAAGGCCACCATGCCATGGTGGTCCCGTCAAGCGCAATTTGGAGGCTATCGATGTCGACGTCGCTGCAGATCGGACTGCTCGTATTCCCCAAGGTGACCCAGCTCGACCTTACCGGTCCGCTGCAGGTGTTCTCCGCAGTTCCCGGTGCCAAGGTACATCTGATCTGGAAGCGCATCGAGCCCGTCCCGACCGATTCCGTGATGGTGCTGACACCGACCACGACCTTTGCCGATTGCCCGCAGCTCGACGTGATCTGCGTGCCCGGCGGGGCTGGCACCAACGACATGGTGGGCGACGAGGAGATGCTCGCCTTCCTGCGCAAACAGGCCGCCGGCGCGAAGTACATCACCTCGGTCTGCACGGGATCGCTGGTGCTCGGCGCCGCCGGTCTCTTGAAGGGCTATCGTGCCACCACGCATTGGAGCGCGATCGATTTCCTCGCAGGCTTCGGCGCGATCCCGACCAAGACGCGCGTTTGTGTCGACCGCAACCGTTTCACCGGTGGCGGCGTCACCGCCGGAATCGATTTTGCGCTGACGTTGGTGTCGGAGCTGGTCGACCGCAGGATGGCGGAAGCGATCCAGCTCGGGATCGAATACAATCCGGCACCCCCATTCAATGCGGGCTCGCCCGACACCGCGCCGGCGGAGGTGCTCGCTTCGGTGAAAGAGCGGATCGCGCCTTCGCAGGTGCGCCGCACGGAACAGATGGAGCGTGCCGCGGCGCGGCTCGCGCAGTAGCAAGGAAGTCCGCAAACGCCATATGCGATCGTCGGGAGCAAGGGGCGCTTGCGCGACTTCGGAATAATGGAATTATGCCGCTGAGTTGCCCGACATGTCAAGTTGTCATGTCGAGCGCTGGCACCGGCCGGCTACTTTGCATGGGGTTGTTTTCGATATTTTGGCAGTGATAGCCCTGCCCGCAAGCGGGAGTGGTGAACCGAGCTCCTGGACAGACCGCTCGAAGCAAAAGTCGGCAGTCATCGCCAACAGAAAAAGGCCGCCTGGTTTCCCGGGCGGCCTTTCCTGTCTCACGGTGGCCTCACATTAGCGGGCGATTTCAGAACATCTGCACCAAGGGCCTATCTCCTGGCCGTGTCCTACTCGGAAGCCGCTGCTCATCGGGACAGTCGCGATCTGGAGCCCGATCCGACGCGATGGTCTCCCATCTCCGTAAGATGTCCTTATTGAGCCGCTAACCCGGGACTGGCGCAAGCGCAGAAGCTCGCCCGGGCGCGGCTGTCCCCGCTGTTACCGCTGTTCACAGGCACGCTTGCGTTGCACCCAGACGCGTTCGTGAAAATCTTCCAGGAAGATGAATCAGTTACCGGGCGTCCAGGCTTGGTAGTCGCCAGTCGCCTTGGGACGGCGGCCGCTCGCCAGCGTCGAGCCGGACGGGCGGTAGGCCTGCGGCGTGCCGGTCATGTTCGGCACGTGCGGCTTCTCCCATTCCCGCGCCGTGTAGTTCTGCTCGGTCGGCGGGACGTCGACAGTGTGATGCATCCAGCCGTGCCAGCCGGGCGGTACCCGTGTTGCTTCGGCATAGCCGTTGTAGACCACCCAGCGGCGCTCAAAGAGCAGCGTCGGGTCGATCTTGCCGCCCTTGGTGCGATAGTAGCGATTGCCCTGCTCGTCGGTGCCGACCAGCTCGCCGTAGCGCGAGGTCCACAATTGCGTGCCAAAGGTCTGGCCGTTCCACCAGGTGAAGACTTTGAGCAGGAATTGTTTCATGCGCGGCCGGTCGGTTCGAGACAAGTCTTGGGTTCGAGACAGTCAGGCTCTGATGCCACCTGAACCCCCAAATGTCCAGCCGCCGGCCGGCCTGCCGCCCGGTCGGACCGGGCCAGGATACCCCTGACGGCGACCAAATGACGCGGCAGGAGGCTTTCGCATTCACGCACCATACATGCGCCGGCTGCGAAGCAAAGATAACGGACAATCAATGTGCCGCGCGGGAACGTCTGACCTCAGCAAAGGTTAGACATCATCTGGTTTCATGGAGTCTGAAATGATCAATCTGAAGGTTCTGGGCACTGCCGCGGCGCTTGCGCTGCCGCTGGTGCTGCCAACTCAAAGCTTTGCCCAAGCCCCGGCTCGCGGAGCCGGCCACGGCGGTGGCGCTGTCGCCAGGCCGGGCGGCGGCGCTGGCGCGGGCGCCTATCTTCGGCCCGGTGTCGGCGCGCGTCCGGGCGGCGGAGCGATCGGCGGCGGCCAGCGGATGGGCGGCGGAGGCGGTGGCCGGGTCGGCTGGAACGGCGGCGGTGGCGGCTATCGTCATGGCGGCGGCGGCTTCTGGCCCGGTGCGGTTGTCGGCGGAGTGGTCGGCGGCGCGATCGCTGCCAACGGCTATTACGGCCCCGGCTATGGCTACGGCCCCGGTTACTATGACAACAGCAACGGCTACTACGATGACGACAGCGCCCCTGTCGCAGTCGAAGCGGCGCCGGACGGCGATGCGAGCTACTGCGTGCAGCGCTTCAGGTCCTACGACCCGGCTTCGGGCACGTATCTCGGCAATGACGGCCTGCGGCATCCCTGCCCGTAATGCCGGCCTGAATTCGTGATGATCAAAGGGCGGCGGCAACGCCGCCCTTTTTCATGCGTGCGAGTCGGCTGACGCGGGGGCGCGAGACGCGTGCGGCAGAATCAATTGTCGATCACGGCGAGTGTGACGCCGAGCGGCAACATCGGGGCGCGGCCGGCGACGGGAACTGCGGTCATGGAATTGTAATCCGGGCCTGCAATCAACGGGTGGACAAATGCAGGTGATGTGTCACGACTAGCTGGGATTATGCTTGTCATCAAACGACATATGCACTCTATCATACAGACTACCCGTCTCCGTTCCGACTTAATCACGCAACGGGCCAAGCGAGTCGCCGGCACGCGAAGCCCACTGAAGAGGAAGCACCGTGCCGCGCATTCTCGTGGTCGATGACGACCCGATGGTCTGCGTTGCCATCGAGGTCTGCCTGCAGCGCCAGGGCTTCGAGGTCACCGTCGCCGATGGCGGTGAGACCGGCATGCGCGCGCTGGAAAGTGCGACCTTCGATGTGATGCTGGTCGACGTCTTCATGCCGCATATGCGTGGCTTCGAGGCGGTCCGCGTGTTCCATGAACGTGCGCCCGATATCCCCATCATCGCGATGTCTGGCTATGCTTTCGCCAATGCCGACCGGGCGCCGGATTTCCTGCGGATGACGATCGAGCTCGGCGCGGCGGCCTGCCTGCGCAAGCCGTTCACGCCGCAGGCGCTGATCGCCGCCATCAACGATTGCCTCGCGAAGTCGCCCTCGTCCGCTCGCCTCTCGAAATAACCGCTCATCCCGGCGTCATGGCTTCCCAGCGTCTCATCCTCGGCAGCGGCCTCGCGATCCTCCTCGTCATCAGTGCGGCGTCGATCGGGCTCGACGTCAAGTCACGCAGCGAGATCGAATCGGCCGATCGCACGCTCAGCATCCTCAAGCGGATATCGGACACGCGGCCATTGCCACGCGGCGTGGAGAGCGCGGCGCGCGCCTACGCGCTGACCGGAGACCCGTCCTTCGCCGACGAATTTCGCGAACAGAGCAAAGCTCTCACCTCCGCATTCGACAGCCTGATCGCGGCGGTGAAGGCAGCGCCCGAGGAAACGCAACTGCTCGCGGAAGCCAAGACGCAAGTCGACCACGGCATTGCGCTCGGCGCCGAACTGATCAGGCTGCGCAGCGCCGGGGACACCGCCGGCGCTGCAGCGCTGATCTCCGCGGGCGAGAGCCGCGCGCTGATGGACAAGGTCGGTGCGGAGCTCGAGCGTCTGGTCACCGAAGAGCGCCGCCTGCTCGCGGTCCGCACCGAGCAATCGAAGACCTATGGCCGCCTGCTGCTGGCGATCGACCTCGCCGGCGTCGCGCTGATCCTGTTATTGGCGACCGTGCTGACGCTGACGACCCGGCGCTCGCGGCGCGTGCTCCAGGACTCGCTGACCGCGACGCAGGCGACCAACCTGTCGCTCGAGGCCAAGGTCGCCGAACGCACCAAGGATCTCGCCGCCGCCCTCGAAGAGCTTCGCCGCTCCACCGCTGTCATGGAAACCACCTTCCGCAGCATGGCCGAGGCGGTGCTGGTGATCGACACATCAGGCACTGTGCTGCTCGCCAACCCGGCCGCCTCGAAGATGCTGCGCTACAAGCCGGGCATGACAGTCCAACTGCTGCGCGCGCTCAGCAACGTGTTCCAGTCCGACGGCGTCACAACCATGAAGGTCGAGGACATGCCGTCGGCCAAGGCGCTGCGCGGCGAGGAATTCGACGGATTGGAGTTCATTGCCCGTCCCGTCCGCGGCGCACCGCAGATCCACCTCGTGGTCTCCGGCCGTCCGCTGCGCGATGGCGAAGGTCAGATCACCGGTGCGGCGCTGGTCTATCACGACATCACCGCCTCGCGCGAAACCGAGCACAAGCTGCAACAGTCGCAGAAGCTCGACGCCATCGGCAAGCTGACCGGCGGCGTCGCGCACGACTTCAACAACATGCTGACGATCATCACCGGCACCACCGAGACGCTGGTCGAAAGCCTGCGCGGCCAGCCGACGCTCGCAAGGACCGCCGAGCTGATCGACCGCGCCGCCGAGCGCTGCCGCGAGCTGATCCAGCATCTGCTCGCCTTTGCCCGCCGCCAGCCGCTGGAGCCGCGCACCGTCGACATCAACGGCACCGTGCAGGACATCGCCAAGCTGCTGCGCCCGACGCTCGGCGAGCAGATCGAGATCAATTCGGTGCTGGCCCCCGACGTCGCCAACGCCCATATCGATCCGTCGCAGCTCGCCAACTCGCTGCTCAACATGGCGATCAACGCGCGCGACGCGATGCCCGAGGGCGGCAAGCTGTTGTTCGAGACCAGCAACATCGTGCTGGACGAGGCTTACGCGACGGCCAATCCCGACGTCGCGCCGGGCCGCTATGTGCTGCTTGCGGTCAGCGACACCGGCACCGGCATGTCGCAGGCGGTGCAGGACAAGGTGTTCGATCCGTTCTTCACCACCAAGGAGGTCGGCAAGGGCTCCGGCCTCGGCATGAGCATGGTCTACGGCTTCGTCAAGCAATCCGGCGGCCACATCAAGATCTACAGCGAGCAAGGCCACGGCACCACGATCAAGCTCTATCTGCAGCCCGCCCGCGGCCAGATCGCGGTGGAGCCATCAGCGCTGGCGCCGGTGCCACGCGGCAGCGAGACCATCCTGATCGTGGAGGACGACGCGCTGGTGCGCAATTACGTCACCACGCAGCTCGCAAGCCTCGGCTACAAGACGATCGCGGCCCCCGACAGCCGCGCCGCGCTCGCGCTGGTCGACAAGGGAGAGACATTCGATCTTTTGTTCACCGACGTCATCATGCCCGGCGGCATGAACGGCCGGCAGCTCGCCGACGAGGTCGCCAAACGGCGCCCCGGCATGAAAGTGCTCTACACGTCAGGCTATACCGAGAACGCGATCGTGCATCACGGCCGGCTCGATGCCGGCGTGCTGCTGCTGGCCAAGCCCTATCGCAAGTCGCAGCTCGCGCGGATGATCCAGCAGGCGCTGACGGAATGATTGGTCTCGAGCCTCGCTTGCTTAACCTCTCCCCGCCTGCGGAGCCCGCCTGCCGCAGGAGCGTACTGCCAAAATATCGAAAACAACCCCATGCAAAGTAGCCGGCGGCTGCCGGCGCGCGACACGACACCTTGACATGTCGGGCAACTCAGCGGCATTATTCCATTATTCCGAAATCACGCAAGCGCCCCTCGCCCCAGCTCGCGCGCCGCTAGTCTAGCGCGTCGCCAGCACCACGCCGAACAGCGTGAAGACCAACGCCACGATCTGGGTCGGGCCGAGCGGCTCGTGCAGCGCGATCGCTGACGCCACCACGCCGATGACCGGCACCGCCATGGTGCCGATCGCCGCCACCGAGGCCGGCAGGCGGGCGAGCGCGGCAAACCAGGCGACATAGGCGACGCAGAACTGGATCACGGTCGAGTAAACCAGCAGCCACCAGCCCAGCGTTGTCACCCGATCGAGATGTGTGGTCTCCATCAACGCGCCCACGATCGCGATCGGGACGCAGCCGAGCCCGATCTGCCAGGCTGCGGCCGGGATCGGCGGCATCGAGAGCGGATATTTCTTCGCCAGCACCGTGCCGAGCGCAAAGGCGATGGCGCCGCACAGCGCCATGATGATGCCGGGCAGCTTCTCCTCGCTGGCGCTGACGCCGTTGCCGCCCATGATCGCGGCGAGCCCGGCGAATGCCATCACCAGCGCAATCGTGCGCAACAGCGTCGGCCGCTCGCCGAGCACCGGCCAGGCCAGCAGCGAGGCCCAGACCGGCATCGTGTAGGCGATCAGCGCGGCCTCGCTCGCCGGCAGCCAAAGCAGCGCGAGCCCCATCAGCACCATCCAGCCGGTGACGTTGAGCACCGCATACAGCACGAGCCGCGGCCAGAGCCGTGCCTCGACCTTAAGGCTCTGCGACCGAAGCAGCGCCAGGAGTGCGAGAAGTGCGGCGCCGATCACGCCGGTCGCCCCGCGCAAGGTGAGCGGCGGCAGCTCGCCGATCAGGAATTTTGTGACCGGCCAGTTGAAGCCCCAGCCCACCGAGGTGATGGCGAGGAACATCAGGCCAGCGGGCGCAAGGCGCGCCCGCGCAGGCGGTGTCGGAACTGTCATGGGACCCGGCAGGGGTGTGGAATCAGAGGTCACCTTGCCTGCGATTTTGTCGCCCGACCATCACGCGCCTGACATGCCTGATCCATGCTTTGCCCGTAGGCTTACGTGAGTCCCTAAAAATCAATCCGCAGGCGCCGATAAATAGTTCGCCTGTGAACAGCGGGGCGAAGCTCCGATCCACAGCCCAAATGAGATTTTTTTGGCTTGGGAATCCCTGAGGACTCACCGATACTTGGAGCCATCACAGGCGCGGCATTGCCCCCTGTTATCCCCCACTGTCCACCATATTTAGTGTTTGATTCAGAAACTCGTACTAGTCCTTGACGGGCGCAACAGACATGGCCTAGCTTTCTGCCTGTTCGGCGCGAGTGTGTTTGGGTCCCCGCCGGTCGCTCCCACAAGGGTTCCAAAATGACCACTCCGCCAGGCCCTTTGGGCCGCGGGTGAAGGGTTTGTCTGCCCTGATTTTGGACCATCTCAGGGGCGCCTAGACGGGCCGCAAGGCTCGAAAAATCAGAGGCCGGAACCGGCCCGCAAAGATGCGTGCAAGTGGCGTGTCGTGTGACGTGTTGGGGCGTTGAATGCATGGCCTGGCAGGCCCGGATCTCCGGACCGACCGAGGACGTGCCGCCGCAGGGCCGGTGAAAGCCGGCTTCCCCGCGGATGAGAGAAACAGGCCGGGTCTACCGGCTGAGCTGCGAATGACGGGAGAGCGGGTCGATCTCGCGTGTTCCGAAAGTTCGCTCAAGGATAACATTACCGGCAAACCTGCGGGAAACGCGGGACCGGTCAGAAGAAGAGACGGGGCCGACCATGCGCATTGAACGACGCAACACCACCAGCGGACAATCTCCCTATGCCGGGATCAATTTCAGGCTGACGACATCGGAAATCCGCAATCCCGACGGCTCGGTCGTGTTCCGGGCCGAGAATGTCGAGGTTCCCGACTTCTGGTCGCAGGTCGCCTCCGACGTGCTGGCGCAGAAGTACTTTCGCAAGGCCGGCGTCGCAGCAAAGCTGAAGAAGGTCGAGGAAGAGACCGTGCCGTCCTGGCTGTGGCGCTCGGTGCCCGACACCGAGGCGCTGAGCCTGCTGCCCGAGAACGAGCGCATCGTCGGCGAGACCTCCGCCAGGCAGGTGTTCGACCGCCTCGCCGGCTGCTGGACCTATTGGGGCTGGAAGGGCAAATACTTCTCGAACGAAGAAGATGCCCTCGCCTTCTTCGACGAGATCCGCTTCCAGCTGGCAAAACAGATGGTCGCGCCGAACTCGCCGCAATGGTTCAACACCGGTCTCCACTGGGCCTACGGCGTCGATGGTCCCGGCCAGGGCCACTATTACGTCGATCCCTTCACGGGCAAGCTCACGAAGTCCAAGTCGGCCTATGAGCATCCGCAGCCGCACGCCTGCTTCATCCAGGGCGTCAGTGACGACCTCGTCAACGAGGGCGGCATCATGGACCTCTGGGTCCGTGAGGCGCGCCTGTTCAAATACGGCTCCGGCACCGGCTCCAACTTCTCCCGCCTGCGCGGCGAAGGCGAGCGCCTGTCCGGCGGCGGCCGCTCGAGCGGCCTGATGAGCTTCCTCAAGATCGGCGACCGCGCGGCGGGCGCCATCAAGAGTGGCGGCACCACGCGCCGCGCCGCCAAGATGGTGGTGGTCGACGTCGATCACCCCGACATCGAGACCTATATCGACTGGAAGGTGAAGGAGGAGCAGAAGGTTGCAGCGCTCGTCACGGGATCCAAGATCAACCAGAAGCACCTCAAGGCCGTGATGAAGGCCTGCGTCAACTGCGAAGGCAGTGGCGACGACTGCTTCGATCCCGAGAAGAATCCTGCGCTCCGCCGCGAGATCAAACTCGCGCGCCGCAGCCTCGTGCCCGACAATTACATCAAGCGTGTCATCCAGTTCGCCAAGCAGGGCTACAAGGACATCCAGTTCGACATCTACGACACCGACTGGGATTCGGAGGCGTATCTGACCGTCTCCGGCCAGAACTCCAACAACTCGGTCTCGCTGAAGGACGATTTCCTGCGCGCTGTCGAGACCGACGGCGACTGGAACCTGATCGGCCGCACCACCAAGAAGGTCACGAAAACGCTCAAGGCGCGCGACCTCTGGGAAAAGATCGGCCACGCCGCCTGGGCCTCCGCCGATCCGGGCCTGCACTTCAACACCACGATGAACGACTGGCACACCTGCAAATCGTCAGGCGACATCCGCGCGTCCAATCCGTGCTCGGAATACATGTTCCTGGACGACACGGCGTGCAACCTCGCCTCCGCCAACCTGCTCACCTTCTACAATGTCGAAGCCAAGCGCTTCGACATCGAATCCTACGAGCATCTGTGCCGGCTCTGGACCATCGTGCTGGAAATCTCGGTCATGATGGCCCAGTTCCCGTCGAAGGCGATCGCCGAACTCTCCTACGAGTTCCGTACCCTCGGCCTCGGCTTTGCAAACATCGGTGGCCTCCTGATGACCATGGGCCTGCCGTATGACTCGAAGGAAGGCCGTTCGCTCTGCGGCGCACTGACCGCCGTGATGACCGGCATCGCCTACAAGACCTCGGCGGAGATGGCCGCGGAATTGGGCACCTTCCCCGGCTACAAGAAGAACGCCGGCCATATGCTGCGCGTGATCCGCAACCACCGCCGCGCCGCGCACGGTGAAAGCCGCGGCTATGAGGGGCTCGCCGTCAATCCGGTGGCGCTCGACCATGCCTCCTGCCCGCAGGCCGACATCGTCGCGCACGCCAAGCTCGCCTGGGACGACGCGCTCGCGCTCGGCGAAGTCAACGGCTATCGCAACGCCCAGACCACCGTGGTGGCGCCGACCGGCACCATCGGCCTCGTGATGGATTGCGACACCACCGGCATCGAGCCTGATTTCGCGCTGGTCAAGTTCAAGAAGCTCGCCGGCGGCGGCTACTGGAAGATCATCAACCAGGCGGTGCCGGCAGCGCTCCGCGTACTCGGCTATCGCGAGAGCGAGATCGCGGAGATCGAGGCCTACGCCGTCGGCCACGGCTCGCTGTCGAACGCCCCCGGCATCAACGCCACGACCCTGAAGACAAAAGGCTTCACCGACGAAGCCATCGCAAAAGTCGAGAAGGCGCTGCCGACCGCGTTCGACATCAAGTTCGCCTTCAACAAATGGACCTTTGGCGAGGACTTCATCCGCAACACGCTCGGCATCTCAGCCGAGGCGATCGCCGCCCCCGGCTTCGACCTGCTCGCGGCCGTCGGCTTCTCCAAGCGCGAGATCGAGGCCGCCAACGTCCACATCTGCGGCGCGATGACGGTGGAATCAGCGCCGCACCTCAAACCAGAACATTATGCGGTATTCGACTGCGCCAATCCCTGCGGCAAAATTGGCAAGCGCTACCTCTCGGTCGAGAGCCACATCCGCATGATGGCGGCGTCGCAACCGTTCATCTCGGGCGCGATCTCGAAGACCATCAACATGCCGAACGACGCCACGGTGGAGGACTGCAAGTCCGCCTATCTGCTGTCGTGGAAGCTCGCGCTGAAGGCCAACGCACTCTATCGTGACGGCTCAAAGCTGTCGCAGCCACTCAACTCGCAGCTCATCTCCGACGATGAGGACGAGGACGATGCGGTGGATGCGTTCTACGAGAAGCCGATGGCGGCGCGTACCGCCCAGGTCTCGGAGAAGATCGTCGAGAAGCTGGTCGAGCGCATCGTCGTGATGCGCGAACGCGAGAAGATGCCTGATAGACGCAAGGGCTACACCCAGAAGGCGGTTGTCGGCGGCCACAAGGTGTATCTGCGAACCGGCGAATATGACGACGGCCGGATCGGCGAGATCTTCATCGACATGCACAAGGAAGGCGCCGCACTGCGCTCCTTCATCAACAACTTTGCGATCGCGGTCTCGCTCGGCCTCCAGTACGGCGTGCCGCTGGAGGAATATGTCGACGCCTTCACCTTCACCCGCTTCGAGCCGGCGGGCCCGGTGCAGGGCAACGACTCGATCAAGTACGCGACCTCGATCCTCGACTATGTCTTCCGCGAGCTCGCGGTCAGCTACATGAGCCGCTTCGACCTCGCCCATGTCGATCCCCGCGAGAGCAATTTCGACGCGCTCGGCAAGGGCGTCGAGGAAGGCAAGGACCCGGAGACCCAGAACCACCAGGCGACGAAGTATCTGTCGAAGGGCCTGACCCGCTCGCGCACCGACAACCTCGTGGTGATGCGCGGCGGCTCGACGGCAGTGAGCGCGAACTCCGACAGTGCCCCTGCCGGCGGCTCCCGCGTCACGTCGCTGGCCTCGCACAGCGCCACCTCGCGGGTCTCCGACACATTGGAAGGGGCAGTCGCGCTGAAGCAGGAAGCCAACCACGACCTCTCGCCGACCGAGAAGCTCGAGGCGCTACAGTGGAGCAAGGCGGGAGCCGCGGCCGCCGCCGCACCCAGCAAGGCCGAACGTCGCGCCGAGGCGAAAGCCAAGGGCTACGAAGGCGAGATGTGCTCAGAGTGCGGCAACTTCACGCTCGTGCGGAATGGGACGTGCATGAAGTGCGATACGTGTGGAAGCACGACGGGGTGTTCGTGAGCCCTTCGGTTTGTTTGAAGGAGCGACAATGGCGCGGAGGGGCGGCCCAAATGGCTGCCCTTACCGTTCTTCAGCAGTGCGCTAGCCTTGGCGTCCGTTATTGGCGGCTGTTTCATGACCCAGTTTAATTGGACATGCCCTCATTGCTCGCGACGTCAAATCGCTACGGAAGCCAATCGCCATGCCGATCTAAACTACCTCTATTTGACACCACTTGATCTTGGCGACGTCGGTGTCAAACTCGTCGCCTACTCTTGTCTCAACAACAATTGCAAAAAGCTTACGCTGTACGCTTATCTTCACGAGTGGATAAATCGCGCCGGCCCAGGTCAAAACAAGTTCGGAGACCAGATTAGGGAGTGGCGCCTCCTTCCCGAGTCTAGCGCTATCCCACAGCCCGACTGCATTCCGCGGCCACTGGTCGCAGACTATTACGAAGCTTGCCGAATCCGGGACCTGAGTCCGAAAGCAAGCGCTACACTCGCACGTCGTTGCTTGCAGGGGATGATTCGAGATTTCTGCGGCATAGCCAAGGGCACGTTGGACGCTGAGATCAAGGAGCTCAGAACAAAGATAGATTCTGGCCAAGCACCCGCGGGAGTAACTCACGAAAGCGCAGAAGCCATCGACCAGGTAAGATCGATCGGCAATATCGGTGCTCACATGGAAAGGGATATCAACCTAATCGTTGAAGTTGATCCCGGTGAGGCGCAAGCTTTGATCGAGTTGATCGAGATGCTGTTCGAGGAATGGTATGTCGCTCGGCACAATAGACGGCACAGATTGGCCAAAATAGCTGCGATAGCTGCCGACAAGAAAGCCAAGATTGCGGAGGGGAAGGCAGAGCTAACTAAGAACGCCGCAAGAGAACCTACGCGAGAGTAAGCCATCCGGAACGGCTAGTCTGTCATAAAGACTGAGCCCATGAGGCAGACTAACTAGCGTAGTCGGGATGAGCGAAGTCCGGATGAGCGTAGCGATATCCGGGGCTGCTAGGCGGGATAGCGCCGAATGACATTCGCACATCACTCATGCGCGCTACTTGCTATTACTGTTGCACTTTGGCTATTCGGGGACCATCCACAACCAATGCGCGTGTTATCCAAGCAACGTAAAGATCGGTCGGCACCAAACACTCAACGCCCCGGGGGATAGAAATCGTGGCGAGGACGGATTCAGGCATCAAGACGAGCCCAATCCCTGACTTTATGTGGGAAGAGACAGCTCCCCCCGATTTTCTATGGCATTACACTAACGCCGAGTCTGTAATTGGGATCGTGAAAAACAAGGCCATTTGGTGTACCGAATACAGATACCTTAACGATAAGCGGGAGATATCTACTTTCGCGACCCATTTGATCGCGCGTATGCGCGAGGAACTTAAACAGCTCTTCGGGCAGGATGAGAGCGATCGAATAGCCGACCTTGTGTCAGGCCTTTATAATACATGGAATGTCTTCATCTGTTCGTTTTGCGTCGACGAAGATCGGAACGAGCATTGGTTTCAATACGCTGGTAGAGCCGGCTATTCGCTAGGGTTTGACACCCGCAAACTTCGGGAAATTGCCCTCGCTCAAGGTTTCACACTCGGCCCGGTACTATACGGCGAGGAGCGAACATTAGCGATCGCGACCGCAGTGCTGAGGGATAACCTTCACAAACTGAGCACTCTCCGGAAACCTCTGAACCAAGACGATTTGAGAAATGTCGTCAACTTCCTCTGTCGACTGATTCTTAGCTACGCCCCGTTCTTCAAGTCCGGCTCGTTCCAGCTTGAGCGAGAATGGCGGTTGGTTCGAGCAACTGGCATTGAAGGCGATGGGCAAATGGAATTTCGTTCAAAGAGCCCTTTTGGATTGGTTGCCTATTGTAAGTTCAACCTGGCTCCTCGCTTGGATGGCGAAGCGCCGAGCAAACCGGGCTCCAACCCCCTCATTCCTAGAGTTACCATCGGCCCCGGCAATGAAACCGACGAGTTGACGCGTTCGTCTCATACGTACGAACTCTTCGCTCACAATGGCTTTGAAATTCTGGTTGGGGAAACTAAGTCGTCGCTCCGCTTTTGATCGCAAATGACGTTGGCAAGCGAGCGTAGCCCGGATGAGCGCAGCGATATCCGGGATTGCTCCGCCAGCTGACCATAACTCCCCCGCATGTCGCTTCGCTCATGCGGGCTACTTACCTCGTGTGGTCAGCAAGCGTACGGCGGATTAGCCGAAGGCGTAATCCGCCAACTCCGCGAGTCGGTGGGTTACGCTACGCTAACCCGCCCTACTCACTGAGCCTACGTCGTGTAATTGACCACAAGCGACGTATTCGCCGCACTTGACGACGACGAGGACCCGCTCCCGTTGTACGACGAAGCACCCTGGCCCATCGAGCTCTGGAGGGCCTGGAGAAGCTCCTGAAGCAATTTGTCGGTGTCTGACGACGCCGACGATGACGTGCTTGACGAGGAATCGCTGCTGGTTGACGTGCCGCTGCTGCTTGAGCTGCCGCTGCTGTCTGCCGACGATCCGGGGCCGCCGGAGAAGGCGTTGGCAAAGACGTTCTTCAACTCGCTGGCCTGATCGGACGTCAGCTTCCCGCTCGAAACTTCATTCTGAATCAGGTCATCGATCTTGGACTGCATGGCGTCGGGCGACGGAGGGCTTCCGCCGCTGCCCGACGACGCGCTGCTCGCGCCACTCTTCATCGCAGAGTCGATATCGTCGAGTGCCGACGACAACGCGGTTGCGTCGGTCGAGGAGATCTGGCCGCTCGAGACTTCCTTTGCAAGCTCCTGCTGGAGTCGGTCGAGCGGTGAATAAGAATTAGATGCCGTTGTGGCTGATGAGATGCTCATCTGATGCCCCTTCGCGATTTTAAGCCCCGCGAGGAGTGGAGGTGAGTCACGTTAACCAAACCTTCCCGGCCGGCATCCGATGTTTTCAGTCTGTTGCTGTTTCAGCGTCAGATACAGATCGTATCAAAATAGCGAGCGTAGGGCGAATTAGCCGAAGGCGTAATCCGCCGTTCTTCGCGATCCAGCCGGCGGGTTACGCTGCGCTAACCCGCCCTACGCATTTGCCTACACCGCGCTCAACGCCTGCGCGATATCGGCCACCAGATCCGACGGATGCTCGATGCCGATCGACAGCCGGATCGTGGTGTCGAGCACGCCAATCCGCTGCCGGATATCCGCAGGCACGCCGGAATGCGTCATCGTCGCGGGCAGGCTCGCGAGCGATTCGGTGCCACCGAGGCTCACCGCCAACTTGAAGATCTGCAAGCTGTTGAGGAATTTTTCGGCGGCAGGCTGACCGCCGACGATGTCGAACGAGAAGGTCGAGCCGGCGCCGCTGCATTGGCTCGCGAACACGCGGCCGGCGGGGGACGCCGGGTCGTGGTGGGCCAGATCATGGACCTTCGCCACCTTGGGATGGTCGCGCAGATAGTCGGCCACGATCCGCGCGTTGCGATCGGCCCGTTCCATGCGCAGGCTGAGCGTTTCGAGCGAACGGCTGATCATCCAGCAGGTATGCGGATCGAGCTGCGTGCCGATCGCGCCGCGCAGGGCCTTGACGTCCTTCATCAGCTTCTTCGAGCCGAGCGCGGCGCCGGCAATCAGGTCGGAATGGCCGCCGACATACTTTGTGAGCGAGTACAGCGACAGATCGGCGCCATGTTCGATCGGCCGCTGAAACACCGGCCCGAGCAGCGTGTTGTCGCAGGCGATCACAGGCGTATGCCCTTGCGCCTTGCCGATCATGTCGGCGACGCGCCTGACCAGCGCGATATCGACCAGGCCGTTGGTCGGATTGGCCGGCGTTTCGATGAAGATCATCGCAACACGGCCCTTGCCCATCGCCTCCTCCGCGGCCGCGCGAATGACGGCCTCGTCAATGCCGTCGGCAAAGCCCACCGCGCCAATCGAGAAACCCGCGAGCGTCCTGGCGAACAGCGTTTCGGTTCCGCCGTAGAGCGGCTGGGAATGCAGGATCACGTCGCCCGGCCGCACAAACGCCAGCACTGCCGTCGAGATCGCCGACATGCCTGAGGAGAACAATGCGCAGCTCTCGGTGCGCTCATAGATCGCGAGCCGATCCTCGACGATCTCGCTATTGGGATGATTGAAGCGCGAATAGACCAGGCCAGCCCCCATCCCTTCCGGAGGCTCGCGACGGCCCGAGACGAAGTCGAAGAAGTCCTTGCCGTCCTCCGCGGTCCGGAACACGAAGGTCGAGGTCAGGAACACCGGCGGCTTGACGGCTCCTTCAGACAATTGCGGATCGTAGCCGTAGTTCAGCATCAGGGTTTCCGGATGCAGCGTGTGATTGCCGATGTGGGTCTTTGATGGAAACGGTTTCACCACGGCTGGTCTCCTTGGCTTGAGGGACCACCGCATGCGCGGCGATTCCCGGACTCGTCAGCGCAAGCATAGTCCAGCTTTGTCCGATCCGCTTGACGCGTTATTGGCGCAGGCGGGTCGATTTAGTCCCTTCCCTCGCCCACAACCGAAACCCGCCTTCGAACGCGTTCGCATTGTCGCCAAACCGCACCTTCTTCGGCGGCTTGTCGACCTTCTCGGCATTGCCGCCGCCGAGCACGACGTAGTCGGGCTCCAGTGCGGCGAACAGGCGCGCAATGACGTCGTCGACCACCTTGCGCCATTTTGTCTTGCCGAGGCGCTTGAGGCCGGCGGCGCCGACATCATCCTCGAATGTCTTGCCCTTGCGGTACGGCAGATGGCCGAGTTCCATCGGCTCGAAGATGCCGTCCACGATCATCGCTGATCCGAGGCCAGTGCCGAGGCCGAGGAACAGCATGCGGCCGCCCTGGTAGCTGCCGATCGCCTGCATCAGCGCGTCGTTGACGGCCTTGGTCGGGCGGCCGAACGCCTCCTCGAAGTCGAAGCCAGCCCAGCCGCGGCCCAGATTATAGGGCTCCCTTAAGGGACGGTTGTGGACCACAGGCCCGGGATAGCCGATCGAGATGACGTCGTAGGACCAGTCTTTTGTGAGTTCCTGGACCTTCTTCACCATCGCCTTGGCCGTGAGATCCGGGCCGGACTCGAACTCGCGCCTGACACGCTCCTTGTCGGTCATGACCTTGACGTGGGAGCCGCCGATGTCGATCGACAGGACGGTTCGCCGGGATGTCCGCTTCCTGGTCTTCTTCGTTTTCTTGGCCATGGTTTCACGCCGCTGATCGAGGGAGCGCATCAAAGATGCGCCCCCTCGTCATAGCAAGCGAAAAACGCGGGCTTAACGAACGCGATTACCAGCTGCGATCGACATTGCGCACCTCACCGGTCTGCGCGTCGACATCGACCTTCATCCAGCGGCCGAGGCCGTCGCGGCCCTCGATCTCCCATTCGTCGCCAAGGAACTCGGTGTGGGACACCGTCATGATGCCGAGCTGGTTGGCAACGCCGATCGCAGCCTGCATCGACATCTGGTCACCGGAATCATACGCCATGGCCGGCGTCGCCGCGCCAAACGCCAGCACTGCGACGATGGGAAGGATGAATTTTCGCATGGATCACTCCTGTCTGTCAGCCGTAAAGAACGAGCGAGCGGGGCAATCCGTTCCGGCAAAGCAGATCGGATGTTGCGGCGATTTGGTGGCGATCCTGACGCGGTATCGCCGCAGCTTTGTTCCCCGTCCGACTCCACTTTGTTCGCAAAGAACGAATCGGAATCGGACAAATCGGCGCGGATTGATTCTTAACAACAAGTTTGCGCACGTTCTGATGTCGCGCAGTTCTTAACACGGACGAGGTTCGTAGCCCGGATGGAGCGCAGCGCAATCCGGGGACACCACGCGTTGAGGGTCCCGGATTTCGTGGAGCCTGTCATCGGGCGCGCATTCGCGCGACCCGTTGGCTGCATCCGGGCTACAGGATTCTGATTGCGGAGCACGACACGTTCTCCATACGACTCCATTTTGTTCGCAAAGAACGAATCGGAATCGAGAAAATCAGCGCGAGGCAATTCTTAACAGCGCGTTTGCATAGGACTCATCGACCTAGTCATCGCGCCGCGACTCATACCCAAGCCCCGGCCGCAGCGCCCGCATCTTGTCCGCGAGCCGCCGGTGTCCCGTCTCCACCGCGCGGGCCAATTGATCGGCGACCGCGACGTGATCCGCATCGCTCTTGTGCTGATTGAGTTTTGACTGCCCCTCGATCTCGTCGACGACGAGATCGATCACCCGGATCGCCGACAGCATGCTCTCGCGTTTTTCCGGCTCCATCTGCGCGAGATCCCAGGGTTGCTTCGGCAGCCGCGCCTCGGAGGCGCTGAGCAGCGCGTCGCCGTGGCCACGGTTTTCGTCGCGCTCGCGCAGATGCGCGACGCCGTTTAGATGCACGGCTTCGTAGAGCCAGGTCGAGACGTTGTCGCGCGAGGCGTACCAGTCGTTGGAGACATAGGCGTCGTCACCGGAGACGATCAGCAGGAATCGCCTAATGCCGTCGGCGAGCTCGACCAGTGGATTCCTGGCGGTGAGATGGATCTGCACGATCACGCTGCTGTCGCGCCGCTCGATCACGAACGGCACATGCGAGGCACGCGGGCCGCGCACATCCGTAGCGACGATGACGCCGAAGCCGCGTTCCGCTGCAAACGCCAGTGCGCGTTGCTCCTCGATGCGAAACTGGGGACGGAGGATGTGCATGGCGGGGCGCTCGGACCGGTTCAGGATATTTCGTACACCGACACCTTGTCCGCGATGCCGCTCAACGCCACAGTCCGGCGCGTCGGTGTCAGCCCGTTGGCCTCGAGCAGCGTCCTGGTCTCGGCATTCTCCACCACGGATTCCGTCACCACGATCGAGCGCGAGGCAGCGAGGCCCTGGACGCGCGAGGCGACGTTGACGGTCTGACCAAAGTAGTCCTGCTGGCCGTTGAGGGTGACCGCAAGGCATGAGCCTTCGTGGATACCCATCTTCAGCCGCAGGCTTTGATGCTGGCGCTCGGCGCCGAGATCGCTCATCGCCTCGCGCATGCGGATTGCCGCGGCGATGGCACGGTCGGGGGTCTCGAAGGTCGCCATCACGGCATCGCCGATGGTCTTGACGACGGCGCCGCGTTCGGAGGCGATGATCTCCTGCAGCAGCCGGAAATGCTCGTTGACGAGATCGAAGGCGACGAGGTCGCCGACATGCTCATAGAGCGCGGTGGAGTCCTTGAGGTCGCTGAACAGAAACGTCAGGCTCAGGATCTTGAGCCGCTGGCCGATCGCGAGCGTGTCGGTCCGGTAGAGGTCGCGGAAGGTCTGGTTGGTGAGCAGGCGTTTTGCGGTGAGGAAGGGCTTGCGCCGCGTCAGCAGGTCGTCCAGCGCCTGGCTCGCCACCCACACCGCCGGCAACACCCGATTGTCGGTGCGGTTTTCCAGGGTCAGCCGCAGCGGCCCGGGGCGTAAGGCGACGGTGTCGACGGCAAGCTGGATCTTGTTGAAGGTCACGGCGAGGTTCTGGCGCTCGCGCGCCTCCTCGCCTTTGACGTCAAGGAATTGCGCCGCATGCGTCACCGGGTCGAACAGGATCAGCGTGCCAACAGGCACGTTCAGGGACAGGATGGCCCTTTCCCCCGGCGGCAGGTCGACGGTCTCGAGCGTGACGTCGCGCAGCACCTTCTCCAGATCATCGGGAAGATCGATCGCCGAACTCCAGAACACCTGACGATAATAGTCGGCGACAGACAACAGGTCGGGACGATGCGCCGCGATCTTGCGCAGGCGCGGGCTGACCGTGAAGGTCACCTCAACCAGATTATCGAGCGTCGTCTCATAACCCGCGGCGCAAAACCCGCAGGTGTATTGCGCGCTGTTGAGCGTCTTCAGGCTCTTGTTGGCGGAGAGCACGCCGGCGCAACTCGGGCACATCACGCTCCACGTCATCTCCAGCATGCCGAGCCCGACGGCATGCAGCAGCCCGGCGATAACTCGCTCCTCGTCGAGGCCGGTTTTGCCTGCGAGATCGAGCGCGTTCATCCTGTTGAGGGCATGATCCGGCGCATCCCGCACCATGCGCTCGAGCATGTCGACGACACCATCGTCGGCCGACTGGCGTAGCGCGCCAAACAAGGTTTCGATTTCGCTCATGCAGCAATGTGACATGAAAGAACACGTGGCGGAAGTCTGCGCGGCCATCAACTATGCGTAGCGCCGCCAAGCTGCCACCTGCCGCCATGCGCTTGTAAGATGCTTCGCTCTCGCCATGGGACGTATATCCGGGCTGTTATCGCTGCCGTTGCGCGAGATAGAACCCCGCCAGCACTGTGATCAATCCCGCCGCCTGCAAGCCGGTTGGCGGCTCGCCGAGCACAAGCCAGCCGATCAGCAGCGTCAGCGCTGGCACGATCGCAGGAACGACCGCGGCACGCGCGACGCCGAGGATCTGGATCGACGCCGCGAACAGATAGAGCGCCCCGGGGCCGGCAAGGATCCCCTGCGCCAGCGCCTGCAGCGCGTTCTCTGGCCAGCCGATCGCTGCCAGCCTGGCGAGCCCGCCGGTCGCCAAATAGATCGGCAGCAGCGCGAGCGACAGCACGTTGATGACGGCGGCCGCGGAGAACGGAGAGACACGCCAGAAGCGCAGCAGCGTGCCGAAGCCCGCGAACATCAGTCCGGTCAGCACGAAGATCAAGTCACCGAGCACGCCGCTCGCCCCGATATGGCTGATCGAGTCGGCCCCGATCACCACGAGGCCGCCGATGATGACGAGTGCGCCGATCAGGCGCGACGGCGAGATGCGTTCCTTGAGGAACACTGCTGCCAGCAACAGGCCGCCGAGCGTCGCGCAGGACGGCTGGATGACGCTGCCGTGCCCCAGCGGCACGAACAGGAAGCCGGAGTAGCTGATGATGGCCATCACGGGCCCGCCCAGCACCATCAGCGCCAGTCCCCGGCCCCATCCGATGCCGCAGAGATTGCCGAACCCGGCGCGCAGCACCACCGGCAGGAACGCGAGGCCCGACCACAGGAAGCGGTGCATCAGGAGGTCGGCGGGCGTGAAGCCGACCTTCAGGGCGTGCCGCGTCGCCACGAAACCGAGCGCCCAGAACAGCGCCGCGCCAAGGCCGCAGGCGACCCCGAGCAGGGCCGGCTTGGTCTCCGATGTCTGGGCTGGGATCGCGGCGCCGGCCGGCTTGGTCATGACGGACGCTTACGTCAGCGCCCGGCACCGATCAACCCACGGGCATGCAGGGCTCGCAGGGCGTATGAGCAGGCCGCAATCCGCCGTTCACTCGCAGGGGTCGGTGGGTTACGGTACGCCACGAACCGAAGGGGTCACCATGAACGGCAGCAGATATTACGGCGTTCGCGTCGAGGGCGCGAAATATGGCGTGGGGTTCGGCTCGGCGCTGGCGATCGCGATTTCCTACACCAAGAACCACTCGATCCTGTGGGCGATCATCCACGGTATCCTGAGCTGGATCTACGTGATCTATGCCGCACTGTTCGGCTGACGCAGCCGCCGCATGACCGTCATCTCCATCCAGTCGCAAGTCGCGTGGGGCCATGTCGGCAACAGCGCCGCCGTGTTCCCGATGCAGGCGCACGGCATCAACGTAACAGCGGTGCCGACCACGCTGCTCAGCAACCGGCCGGGCTACGAGACCATCCGTGGCCGGGTGCTCGATGTGCAACTGGTCGCCGACCTCTTGCGCGGAATCGAGGAGCGCGGCGCGGTCGACGGCGCGAAGGTGATCCTGTCGGGCTATCTCGGCTCGGCCGACATCGGCGCTGAAGTGGCCGAGTTCGTCGCCCGCGCCAAGGCGACTAATCCAGCCCTGCTCTATTGCTGCGATCCCGTGCTCGGCGATCGCGACGGCGGCCTGTTCGTGCGACCGGACATCCCGCCGCTGGTGCGCGACGGGCTGTGCCCGCTCGCCGACATCATCACTCCCAATCATTTCGAGCTCGAATGGCTCTGCGGTACGCCGGCCACGACGATCGATGGTGTGATCGCGCAGGCCCGCACGCTGATCGCGCGCGGTCCGTCGACGGTCATCGTCACCAGCGCCGAGCTCGCCGGCACGCCTGACGACGCGATCGAGACGCTCGCGATCGAACGCACCAAGGCCTGGCGCGTGCGCACGCCAAGACTGCCGATCAGCCCGAACGGCACCGGCGATCTCTTCGCCGCGCTGTTCGTCTCAGCACGTGTTCGGGGATCGGAGACACCAGATGCGCTCAGCCACGCCGCGTCAGCCGTCTTCGCGGTGCTGGAGCGCACCGCGCTGAGGGGGACCGAGGAAATGCGCATTGTCGAAAGCGCCGCGGAATTGGTTCATCCGACGCGCCGCTTCGAGGCAGAGGCCATCACCGCAGCTCAACATCAGGGACAAACGTCATGATCGACATTACTACTCTGCTCACCTACGCCGCGGTCGTGCTCGGCCTGTTCCTGATCCCCGGCCCGGCCGTGCTGCTGGTGCTCGCGCGCTCCGTGACCGGCGGGCCGCGCGTTGGCGTCGCGACCGGGTTCGGCATTGCGCTTGGCGATCTCGTCCACACCGCGATGGCGACATTCGGCCTGTCGGCCGTGCTGATGACCTCGGCGTTGGCGTTCTCAATCGTAAAGTATGCCGGCGTGGCCTATTTGATAGTGCTTGGCATCCGCGCGCTGTTCGCGAAGAGCGACGACCTGTCGCTTCCCGCCGCGCAGCCGGTTGATGCGCGGCGCGCGTTCCGCCAGGCGATCTTGGCGGAGATGCTCAATCCGAAGACCGCCCTGTTCTTCCTGGCCTTCCTGCCGCAGTTCGTCCACCCCGGTCACGGCTCCGCGGTCGTGCAGTTCGCAACGCTCGGCCTGATCTTCGTCGCGATGAGCGCCGCCTACACCTCGCTGCTGGCGCTGGCGGCCGGCCAGATCAGCCCCTGGATCAGGCGGAATCGAAGCATCGGGCGATGGCAGGGCCGCGTGGTCGGCACGATCTACATCGCGCTCGGCGTCCGCCTCGCCTTTCAGGAGCGGTGAGGATGTCTCCCCTGAAACCACTCGCCGCCTACGACGATTTCGCCCGGCTCGATATTCGCATCGGCAAGGTCGTCGACGTGCAGCCGTTTCCGCGCGCGCGCAATCCGTCCTGGAAGGTCGGCGTCGATGTCGGCGCTGACAGGATCATGTGGTCCAGTGCGCAGATCACCAATTACGAGCCGGCGGCGCTGCTCGGCTCGCTGGTCGTCTGCGTCTGCAATTTTGGTCCGAAGAATATCGCGGGTTTCACCTCGGAACTCCTGATCCTCGGTGCGAAGAATGCAGAGGGACAGGTGATCGTGCTCGGCCCGCGCAGCGAGGTTGCGATCGGTGAGGCGATTTTCTGACGTCACGGTGTCATCACGGCCAGTTGATTCAAATGTGCTGTATTCCCCGTAGTTTACCGATGGGGTATCACCCGGATTCTCGGCAAGGCTGCGCGCTGCTATCTCAAGCGCGAGAATCGCCACATGGGAATCAGAACATGACCGCCCTCTATTTCCACTGCTCCGACGACGAACACGTCCTGGTGGACCGGACCGGCGCTGCCATGAACCTTTCGGAAGCGCGCGAGCATGCCGAGCGGCTGGTGCGCACTTACGTCATGATCCCGAGCGCGGAAGATTGGCGCAACTGGATCCTGCATGTCACCGACGATCTCGGCGACGAAGTTTTCGAGCTGCCGTTTGCGGCCGTGCTCGGCCAGCTGCACTAAGGCGCAGACATGACGCCGCTGCGCCGCCGCTTGAATGCACTGCTCGCGCTGATCGAAAGCGTCTGCAATCCCTACCGGCCCGAGCGGCATTACATGCGCGGCCCCGGCCCGAAATGGCGCGCCAGGCACGCACTGGGCAAGGCGGATTAACGCTTGGCGTGCAGCGAATCTCCGGTGAACTACGGACACGCTGCGCATTCACGCATCACACACGACCCGCTGCACATCGATTTTGCGCCGATCGCCCGATGATTGTGCGCGATGTGCCTTAGGGAACCGTCGACTCAGTGTTACCCTGTGCTGCATACCGAAAGTAAGGGACCTTCGGCGGAGAATTTCGGAATGCCGTACTACAAATTCGATCTCGTGGTGGGACAAGAGTTCCGCAATCAGGGGACCATCATCCTCGAAGACATCAGCGTCGCCTCCGATCGCGCCGATCAGCTGGCCGACGAGCTGTCGCAGGTGAAGCCCGAGCTGAAGGCGCGCGGCTGCGCGGTGCGCGTCACCGATGCCGACAACAGGGAACTCTATCGCACGCCGCTCGATCCAGCACCGCGCTGGAGCAAATTGCCCGAGCGCGCCTAGGCCTTCCGGCTGAGGCCGCCTCAATCGGCTGTCTTGATTTCGCTGCGCGCGGTGTCCGGGTTCGCCAGGCCCGGCAGGAAGCTGAAATTCGCCTTGGTCTTCTTGTCGACCAGCGTCGCGAAGTTGTGGCAACCGACGCACGTGCCCGGACCCGGCAGCTTGCTGTCGCTGCCGGTGTAGTTCTGGATGTAGGTTTCCAGCGTGAGGTTCGAGAGCATGCCCGGCACCGCAGCGGCCGGCATCGGATTTGGCGGCGTGGGGGGCTCGACAGTGCCACCCCATTGCGTGCCGATCAGCATATAGTTCTGGAATACGCTCTTGAGCGAGCCGAGCGCCATCCGCCATTGCTCGTTCAGCACTGTCGTCGTTGGATAGATTTGCCAGCAGCGCACCACCTGCGGCATCGCCGATGCCGGCGTCGTTCCGCCGCGCGCGTAGGGCTTGGCCGAATTCCAGGGAAACTTCGTCTTCGCACCGCTTGGCCCCTGAGGCCCGATGTTGGTGCCCTGACCGGCTTGCGGAGAGGCATAGAACGAATAGTGCGCGCCTGGGGCTGTTGCGGCTGGTCCACAGCTCGGCTGGTTGATCCAGTCCGTTGCCTTGTTGGTACCGCAGCCGTTCGCAACATTGCAGGGCGATGCGGCCTGCGGCGCGTTGTCGACATGCTCGAAGGTGGCCCAGATCCATTGCGGCAGCAGCGCCGGGTTCTTCGGATCCTTCGGATTGCGCTGCAGGATGTGCATGCCCACCAGCGCGACCTTCTCGCTGCGGCAGAACGGGCGGCCGTTGCCGACGAGATCTCCGGAGACCGCGAGCAAGATATTCTGCGTCAGAAACTTCGATGGATCGTCGCCGCTGGCAATGTCGAGAATGCGCCAGGCCGCCTTGATCTCGATCGATCCGTTCTTGCCATCGGGAATCGTGCCCGACGAGGTGAACTCGGCGCCCTGCGGGTGGTTCTTGATAAAGGCAAGCTGGCCCTTCCGCGTGGTCAGCGTTTCCGCATGCAATCCGCCGGGAGCGCGCAGGTAGTCCGCCTCGATCTCATTGACGCGCCGTTCGAACAGCGTCCAGTTGCCGTTGACGTCGATCAGCGGCAGCTTGGTCGAAGCCTGCAGATACTCTTCGTTGTTCGGCGCCGGCGTGCCCTTGCCGTCCGAGCCGATATAGAAGGTCGGCAGCGCAATCTGTTGGGCGCAGGGCGCCCTGACCTTGGAGTTGCCGAACAGCGCGCTGACCTTGCGATAGGTCTGCCAGACCCGCGGGCCGGGCTGCGTCAGCCCCTGCGCCGCCGGCTTCAAGGTCGCGTCCGCCGCCCAATTGAGCGCCACAAACATCTGCCAGGCCATATTGTCGAACGGCGTCTGCACGTCCTCGGATACATTCCCCGGCAGCTTGCCGAACAGGCCATCGTAGCCGAGGGTCAGCCCCAATCGCGAATCCGGACCGATATAGCCGGGGATATTCGAACACAGCGTGCCGGTCCCGTCCGCGCAGAACACCGCCTGCGGCTGATATTGCGGCTTTGTCTGCGCGAATGGCCGCAGCGGTGCCGCCACGATCGCCACTGCGATCAACAGCGGCAGCAGGATTGCAGACAGCAAGGTTTTCATGCGAGCCCCCGAACAGGCCCGACCGCATGCATTCAGGCATCAAGAGCGAGACGCGCGGCCGAGACCAACACCGCCGATCAGCAGCAATTGAGTTGCGTTAAAAATAAAAAACTACTTCAGGTTTTCTACCATCGTTCCACGCGCTTCACAACCGCTATGGGATAATTCTATTTATGATTGAATTGTCTTCGAGACGATTCGCGAAGACAACGAATCGCCCGGCGCCTAACATCATTGACGCGCGACCGTTGCCCCTATCCGAGGGCACCACTTGGCCCCTCGCCGCTCGCCCGCAGTGCCGTCAGCCCCTCCCGATAATTCGGGTAGCGCAGCACAACACCGAGCTCGCGCTTGATCAGCCCGTTGCGAACGCGCTTGTTCTCGCCATAGAAGCTCCGTCCCATCGGCGTGAGGTCGGCTTGCTCGAACGGAATCTCGGGTGGCGGAGCAACGCCGCTGAGCTGCGCGGCGAAGCCGACGACATCCTGGGGCGGCGCGGGCTCGTCGTCGCTGACATTGTAGATGGCGCCGGCGCGCGGGCGCTTCAGCGAGGCCTCGATCACGGCGGCAATGTCCGCGACATGGATGCGGTTGAAGACCTGGCCTGGCTTGACGATCCGACGCGCGGTGCGCGCTGCCAATTGCACGAGCTGGTTACGGCCGGGGCCATAGATTCCGGCCAGTCGAAACAGATGCACGGCCTTGCCGTGCGCCGCACCGAAGCCGAGCCAGGCCTGCTCTGCCTCCGCCCTGATCCGCGAGCGGCCCTCGCGTGGCGCAACCGGCGTCGTTTCATCGACCCAGCCGCCGGCGTGGTCGCCATAGACGCCGACGGTGGAGAGATAGCCGATCCAGCGCAGCTGCGGCGCCGCGGCGATCGCCTCGCCAACGGCCGCGAGCACACGATCCCCGCCCTGATCCGGCCGGATCGACACCAGGATCGCGTCGCTCGCGATGATCTCATCCGCGATCGCGGGATCCTGCTGCGCGTCCGACAACAGCCTTGTGCGGATGCCGCTCCGAGCCAGCAGGTCGGCCTTTGCTTGCGTCCGCACGGTCGCTGCAATCTCGGTGCCCGATCCGCGCAAGCGCTCGGCGATTGCCTGCGCCGAATAGCCGAAGCCGAAAATCAGAAGCTTCATCGGAATCGCTGATGTCCCGCGGGGCTCACTTCTTCAGGTTCAACCGGCCCATGAAGTCGCGCTTGCCCAGCGGCGCGCCCTTGTGGCGGAGGATGTCGTAGGCCGTGGTCGAGTGGAAGAAGAAGTTTGGCAGCGAAAACGACATCAGGAAGCCTTCCGCCGTGAACGGCATCGACCGTTCGCCGACCTTGAACGTGACGTCGCGGCCGACCAGTGCGTTGACCGTATCAGGCGCCAATGCAGCAAGTTCATTGCGGGCATCCGTCACCAACGCCTGCAGCGCGGCATAGTCGAGGTCCCGTGGGCCCGAGGGTGGCACAAACACGCCGTTCCGCGCGGCCTCGATCGCGCCGCGCGAATGATGCGCGAGCGACATGACCTGGAAGCGGAACGGCAGCATGTCCGGAAACAGCCGCGTTTCGACGATCTCGGCAGGATCGACGCCATTCTCCTTGAAATGCGCAAGACTCTTGTCGAGGAAAGTCGAGACCGCGCCAAGGATCTGTAGATAGTTCGCGACGGTCGCGTCGTAGAGTGAAAAGGCCATGGCGAATTCTCCCAAATGAAATTTGTCTGGTGCCTGTCGCGGGAGAGTTCCCGGAATCTCCGACGAACGCAAGCCGCCACGCTGGAGACATCGCCGGGATGTTTGGTTCCTGCCGCCGGCGCAAATCGACCGTTCCACCTGCCGCGCTGGCGGGCTACACACAGCGGGATCAACCGTCTGCTTCAAACACCGCGACCATGGCGCAAAACATCTATGACGATCCCGGCTTCTTTGCCGGCTACAGCCAGCTACCGCGGCAGGTCCGCGGGCTCGTCGGCGCCCCCGAATGGCCCGCGATCCGTGCCATGTTCCCGGACGTCTCAGGCAAGCGCGTGGTCGATCTCGGCTGCGGCTTCGGCTGGGCGTCGCGCTGGATGCGGGAGCAAGGCGCATCGGCCGTGCTCGGCATCGACCTCTCACAGAACATGATCGCCCGCGCAACTGCCATGACGCGCGATCCGGCAATCAGATACGAGATCGCCGACCTCGAAACGCTCGAACTGCCGCAAGCCTCGTTCGATCTCGCCTACAGCGCCCTCGCATTCCACTACATCAAGGATTTCGATCGCCTGGTGCGCACGCTGTATCGCGCGCTCGCCCCGGGCTCGCTCCTGGTGTTCACCATCGAACATCCCCTCTACATGGCGGCCGCGCATCCGCGTTGGTCGCACGACGAAGACGGCCGCAAGACCTGGCCGGTCAACCGCTACTTCAGCGAAGGCGAACGCCAGACCGATTGGTACGTCAAGGGCGTTCTCAAATATCACCGCACGATCGGCACGACGCTCAACACGCTGATGGCTGCCAGCTTTTCAATCCGTCATGTCGAGGAATTCTCGCCGACCGAGGAGCAGATCGCAGCAGTGCCTGAACTGGCCGAGGAACTCGAGCGCCCGATGATGATGCTGATCTCGGTACAGCGCTAGCGCCTGATCGTCGTCACGCCGCCAGCAGCTTGTCGAATTCCTCCGGCGGGTAGGATTTGCCGTCCTTGTCGGTGATCACGACCTGCCATCCCTCGCTTGCCCAAACCCTCGCCTTGGCGACGATGAGCCAGGTACTCTCCCGCTCGACCCTGACCGTCTCGTTGTCGCGTTCTGCGACCATCTTGTAAGCCAACGCTGCATCCCCTCCAGACGTGCACCCATCCCTGCCGTCTGTTGGCAGCGGCGTTGGGCCGCAATTCGCCAGGAGCGTGACAATTTGGTGGAAGCGTTTGTTCGAGATGCAGCAAAGCGCAACGTGCGGTCGCGCCTGCGCTGTCTTTCTCATCAAGGTGGGCACTTGCCGCCCAAAAGAAAAACCCCGCCTTCTGCTGACAGCGAAGGCGGGGAAAGGTTCATTGGGTAGAAATCCACGCGCCTGTAAAAGGAGAGCGCGGGGAAGTAGCGACGACCATCCTATTTGTGCCGGTCGCGCGGACCAACAGGATTAAAGCGCGCATGATCCGGGACTTTTTCCCGATCGCACCGGCAAAAATCCCGAATCCGGAACTCTTGCCATAGTGTGGTACCGCCGCCTGCAATCGCCTTGTCGGTTACTCGACGACATCAAGCCTGACGTTTGCGACGCCCTTGCCGACCATGCCGAGCGATTGCGCCGCCGAATAGGAGACGTCGACGATCCGCCCGGGCACGTAGGGTCCGCGGTCATTGACGCGCACCGTCACCGAACGGCCGGTCTTGACGTCCGTGACCCGCAGCCTGGTCCCGAATGGCAATGTCGGATGCGCGGCAGTCAGTTCACGGCCGTCGAATTTTTCACCACTCGCGGTCTGCTGCCCCTCACTGTAGAAGCTCGCGAGCCCCTGAGATGCAATCTTGCTGTCATCCGGCTTCTTGCGCGACGCGTAAGGCGTGTGCGTGCGCGCGACCGCGACGCGCGTGCGGGCCGGCGATGCCGCGGTTCGTGTCGGCTCGATCAACGCTGGGCGGCTCGCGAACGCCTGCGAGCGCTGGCTGACAACGGAGGATTGTGCGCAGGCCGCAAGCGAGGCGGCGCCGATCGCGATGGCGAACAGGCGGAGCGCTGTTCGCGCATGAGCTGCAGCGCTGTATGCGCTGTGTTTGACGCCGACGTCCAAAGAAACAGTACCGTCGCGTGACATGTTGCATCCCCAACTCGCGCCCCAGCCCAAGCCGAAAATCCAACGTCCGCCTATCAGCTGAATCCAATCGGGGCGGAACGGAGGCGTGATGCGGCAAGACGCAGTTCGGGCGGTCTGATTTCCGTTCGGGTGTGTTGATTGGGCCACAACCACCACGGGTCATCCGCCTCGCCCTTCCGGGGCCGAAAGATGCCCCCTCGCTCCAAATCGGGTTCCCGAAACACCGCAAGCTCTCCACCCTCTCGCCATGCTTTGGTCAAACCGGACTGGAGTGGTGGGGACAGGGCCAGGGGTCGATACAGGACGTAAACGCGCCGGCCGCCCATTTGCGGTTTGACCTTGGACTGACAACGGGGACCGCCAATGCAATCTACGCTCATGATGAAAGACGCCGATCCGCACGATATTTTCGCGATCGAACCAAATTTCGCGCCGTCACGCACGGAGAGCGCCGCCGCCACGCTCGCACCGGTAAGCACGGGATCGCCCGAGCAGCGCGAGCCGCATTTCGGTCCGAGCATCGCGGCTCCATCGTCTGCGCCGCCGATCGCGTCCGTACCGCCGGTCACGCCCGTGCCACCGGTTGCGCCGATGTATCGCGCCACCGCGGCCGACGACATCCGGCTCGACGATGTCCTGCACGATCGCGCTCCGCCCCGCCCCAACAGATGGGCGATCCGCGGCTTCTGGTTCGTGTTCGCGATCATCAGCGCCATGGGTGCCGCCGCGTGGCAGCATTACGGTGATCGCGCCAAGCAATTGGTCGCGGAGTTGACGCCACAGGTCGCGATGCTGTCATCGCTGATTCCCGGCAAGGCTGCGTCCGCTCCCGAACAGGCCGCGCCAGCGGTGCAAGCAGCGACCGCCGATCAACCGGCGGCAGGCGCAGCGCCGGCGGCTCCCTCACAGGACGTCGCCGTGGCCACGCCTGCGCCGGCCGCAGCAGCGACGTCAATCGCAGCCGTTGCTCCGGCAGCACCGACTGCAGCAGCAGTCGCACCCGATCAAACACTGCAGTCGATGGCGCGCGACCTCGCGTCGATGGGACAGCAGATCGAGCAGCTCAAGGCGAGCATCGCCCAGCTCAAGGCGAGCCAGGATCAATTGTCGCAGCGTGCCGCGAGGACGACCGAAACCAGGGCCATCGAGCAGCGACCCGTCCCGCCGCGCCCGCGCGCAACGGTACCGCCGCCACCGCACGCGGCCGTCGTACCGCCGCCGGTCCGCCGCCCGGTACAGGCATATATCCCGCCGCCGCCACCTCCGGTGCCGACCGGGCGGACGTCAATCGCGCCACTGCCGGCAGTCGCTGCACCGGCGCCGCAGGCTGCTGCACCCTTGCCGCTGCAGTCGCCGCCGCAATCCGCCGTTGTTGAGGCCGACGACGACGGCCCCGTTGTCCGTCCGCCGATGCCGGTGCGCTGACGATGACTTGGACGGCGGACGCGGGAAACCGCAGTCCGCCGACCTGCTGCTGACCGATGGTGGATTGCGCGCTCTGACGACTACGCGCTTTGGCGATTAAGCACTCTGTCCTGGCGGCAGCACGACCACCGTCGCGCCTGGCTTGACCCGCTGATAGAGGTCGATGACATCGGCATTGTTCATGCGGATGCAGCCCGACGAAATCGCCTGCCCGATATATTCGGGCTGGTTGGTGCCGTGGATGCGGTAGAGCGTGTCCTTGTTGCCCTGGTAAAGATAGATGCCGCGCGCGCCGAGCGGATTGGCCGGCCCACCTGCAACGCGGGCCGGATACGGCCCGAGCCGGGCCTGGATGTCGGGCGTCGGAACCCAGTCCGGCCATTCGGCCAGACGTCCGACGGTGGCGACGCCGGAGAAGGCCATCGCCTCCTCCCCGACCGCAACGCCGTAACGGATCGCTTTGCCCTCGGGCAGCACGTAGTAGAGATAGCGTGCGTCGGTATCGACCAGGATCGTACCGGGCTGCTCGCGGCGCCGGTAGTCGACGATGTGACGCTGAAACTGCTCGGGGATGCTCGCCTGCGCGTAAGGCGGATGCGCCAGCAACTGCCGGTCGCGCGCCGTCATGGCGGCGTCCGTCACCGGCGACAATGTCGTCTGCATGCAGCCGCCGAGCGCGAGCGAACCCAACAGCACCACCGCAAGCCCCGACTTCGGCACGATCGTTCTCCCCTGTGTCATCCCGCGGCACATGGTGCCGCAATCGTGCTGAAATCGTGGCAGCACCGCATGGAACACGGCTGTTTGATCGGTTCGGCGCGATGGTGTGTCTCAGGTGTTGCAGTGAGTTCCCGCGAACGGTAGCCTCGCAAAAAAGCGTCGAAAACATTGGGAGGAATTCATGCGTTACGCTCTGGTCATCGCGGGCTTGCTTGTTGCCGCAACGCCGGCCCATGCCGCCGATCCGCGCCTGACCTATGTCACGAATGTTCTGCAGGCGTTTGCCGCCAAGATCGAATGTCCCGGCACCGACGTGGTCTATCAGGACCTCGTCCAGAAGGCGCAGGAGATGCAGCTACCCGACGGCACGACCGAGCAGGTGCGCAAGGCGATCGCTTTCATGCATACCGGCGGCAAAATGGGCGAGAAACAGTCCGACGATCTGATGACAGACGTCGCGATCGCCACCCAGTCCACCGACCTCGACCAGCGCCGCGCCGGCATGACGAGCTGGTGCTCGGACCAGAAGACGCGGCTGGCGGGCTATATCAGGACGAAGGAATAGACGCCCACATCTTTAGTACGGCGGCGCCTTGCGCGCACGCTGCGCCTTGGCAGCCTCGATCCACCACGCAAAATCGTCGGCAAAGCGCGGAAAGGCGCGCTCCAGTGCCTTGCCGCCATCACCGATCGGCTTGCCGTCCTCTGAAAGTGTATGTGCGATCGGACCCGCGGCGATCGTGCTCGAGACCACGACCATGCCCATCTCCGAGAGCGTACCGTGCCAGGCGGTCGCGGCGCGCGCGCCGGCGAAACGGCCCGCCGAATAGCTCGCGATCGCGGCCGGCCGCCAGAACCATTCTTCGAGGAAATGGTCGGTGAGGTTCTTCAAGCCGGGCTGGATGCCCCAATTGTATTCGCCCGTGACGAACAGGAAGCCGTCGGCGTCGCGGATTTTTCCGGCCAGCGTCTCGAGTGCGGCCGGCGCCTGCCCCTTCGGATATTCCTTGTACATCCGGTCGAGCATCGGCAGGCCCACCTCTTTTGCGTCGATCAATTCGGCGTCGTCGCCGCGAGCGCGAAGGCCATCGATGACGAAATGCGCCAGCCGGATGCCCATGCGATCCGAGCGGTAGGAGCCGTAGAGGACGAGAATGCGGTGGGTCATGACGGTCAGACCCTACCACACGGTCGCGACGGCACGGTGGCATTCACAAACCTTAATCGCCCATGCCACCCGTTTTCCGGCCATTAAGCAAATCTCCTGCAACCGGCCCGCCGCGGCCAAAAATCGCCAAATTCATTTCCCGATATGCGCCCTGCTTCGAAGGAGAACCCGACATGCGGATCGCAAGGCTGGTTTTCGCAGGTTCGCTCGCAGCCTTTGCTGCGGTTGCCGCCCCTGCGTTGGCGAAGAGTTCCGACCACCAGAAGGCTGACGACAAATCCACCGCGTCCACCGGCTGCCAAGCCTATCAGCAGGCCGCCGATGGCAGCTGGACACAGCTTCCCTGCGGCGAGATGGGCTCGACCGGTTCGACCCAGCATCGCACCGCGACCAAGGGCGCGGACGAAGACGAGCACTGAGGTCAGGACCGCCCGGGCCACGGGGCGGCTGCCGCGACGAACCGGATTCGACTTTCGGCCGAGATATCGTGTGCCCGCAGCGCCGGCGCGGTCCTGTATCGTAAACCCAAGATTAATGCGCACCCGGTACGGTTGAGGCTCTCACACCCCTCTCGTCACGGCGCGCATCCCATGAAAATCGGTACCCTCCTGACGGCTGCGATCGTCTCGCTGTCTGCGGTCGGCGGCGTTCTCGCGGCCTATGTCGCTGTCACCAAGTACCAGACGATAGACAAGGCTTCGACCGCGCAGAGCCGGCTCGACATCGTCCGCGCCGTCGGCGATATCCCGCGCAACCTGAACCCCGAGCGCGGCTACGCCACCAACCTGCTGATCGGGAGCGGCGCGATCGAGCAGAAGCAGACGGCCGAGCTCGACAGGCTGCGCCAGCTGACCGACAGCGCACTCGCCAGGGTCAACCAGGTGCGTGCCACCCTCCCGGGATCGCTCGACGATGGCGAGGCGATCGCAGGCGCGATCGATGCAATTAAGGTCAGGTTTACCGCCCTTCGCGACGCCATCGCGACGGCCATCGCCGGCCCCATCGATGGGCGCCGCGCCGCGGCGACCAAAATCGTCGCCGACAATTCGGTTTTCAACGCCGGGGTGACCGCGCTGCTCGACGAGCAGGTGCGCCGGCTCGCCGGCCTCGACGGCAATGCCTATCGCCAGGCCAATTACGCCAACGTCGCCTGGTCGCTGCGCGACATCGGCGGCCTCAATGCCAGCCTGCACAAGGCGCTGGTCGGGGCCAAGCGCGCCGCGACCGAGCCGGAGAGGCTGGAGCTGTTCCGCAGCACCGGCCGCACTGAGCAGATCCTCTCGACCTTGCAGGAACTGCGCAACAATCCGGCGACATCGGCAAACGTCGCGGCGGCGCTCGGCAAGATGCAGGCCGACTATGTCGAGCGCTTCGGCAAGTCGTTGAAGCTCGCCAAGGAAGGCGCGGTGTCGGGCAAATACGAGCAGGACGTCGACACTTATTTCGTCGAATCCCAGGTCGGCCTGGCCGCCATCATCACCGTGCGTGACGCCTTCTATGACAACGCCGAACAGGGGCTCGCGGCCGCCTATTCGTCGGCGCGCTTCAGCTTCGTGGTCGCACTGATCGGGCTGATCGCGGTCGCGGTTGCCAGCGCCGGTCTGATCGTCATTGTTCGCCGCCGCATCCTCAACCCGATCGCCGCCCTTACCGGCCGCATGTCGCGGCTTGCTGCCGGCGACGTCGCTGAGGCGATCCCGGGCACCGCGCGCCACGACGAGATCGGCGCGATGGCCGCCGCCGTGCAGGTGTTCAAGGACAACAGGATCGCAGCCGATCGCCTGGCCGCCGAGAAGGAAGCCGAGAGCGACGTCAAGACGCGCCGCTCCCACGTGCTCGACGACCTCACCCGCGCCTTCGAGATGAAGGTCACCGAGCTGGTCGGCGGCCTGTCGGCGGCATCGTCGGTAATGGAACAGACCGCGCAATCGATGTCGGCGACGGCTGCCATGACCAACCGCCAGGCCTCCATCGTCGCGGCTGCGTCGGAGCAGACCTCGACCAACGTGCAGACGGTGGCGAGCGCGACCGAAGAGCTGACGTCCTCGATTTCCGAGATCGCGCGCCAGGTCTCGACCTCGACCGAGATCGCGGCGCGCGCGGTCGACCACGCCCGCCGCACCGGCGACACCGCCCGCTCGCTCGCCGAGGGCGCACAGAAAATCGGCGACGTCGTGACGCTGATCCAGAACATCGCAGCACAAACCAATCTGCTCGCGCTCAACGCCACCATTGAGGCGGCGCGCGCCGGCGAAGCCGGCCGCGGCTTTGCCGTCGTCGCCTCCGAAGTAAAGTCGCTGGCCGGCCAGACCGCCAAGGCGACCACCGAGATTTCGGAGCAGATCGCCGCGATTCAGGCCGCCAGCGACGAGACCGTCACCGCGATCCAGAACGTCGTCGACGTCATCACCGAAATCGACCAGATCGGCACCGCCATTGCCGCCGCGATCGAGGAACAGGGCTCCGCGACCAAGGAGATTGCGCGCAGCGTCCAGGAGGCCGCGCGCGGCACCCAGGAGGTCAATTCCAATATCTCCGGCGTCCAGCACGCCGCCGACGACACCGGCAGCGCGGCGACCCAGGTGTTGGGCGCAGCCGAACAGCTCTCGACACAGTCGAAGGACCTCGCCGGCCAGGTCAACCGCTTCCTCTCCGACGTGCGGGCTGCCTGAGATCGTCGCGGGCATTTGGCACGCGCAGACAGCGAAAGAAGCGTCAGCCCCCGCGCAGCCCCAGCACGCGCCGCGCGATCGCCTGGCGATGGACCTCGCTCGGGCCCTCATACATCCGCATCAGGCGCGCCTTCTGCCACAGCGCGTTGAGCGGCAATTCCAGCGTCATGCCGAGCGCACCGAGCGTCTGCATGGCGTGGTCGCAGGCCTCGTAGGCCATTTCCGTTGCGAACACCTTGATCATCGAGGCCTCATGCCTGATGTCTTCGCCGCGGTCGGTCTTGTCGGCGGCGTCGCGCACCATCAGCCGGCAGGCGTGCATGCGCGTCGACATGTCAGCGATCCACCACTGGATCGCCTGGCGCTCCGCGAGCTTGACGCCGAAGGTCTCGCGCTGTTTCGCATGCTCGCACAGCATGTCGATCGCGCGCCTGGTGATGCCGATGCAGGTCGATCCCATCTCAAGCCGGCGCGTACGCAGGCGTAGCTGCATCGGCGCGTAGCCCTTGCCGACCTCGCCGAGCACGGAGTCCTTCGGGACGCGGCAGTCCTCGAACACGATCTCGTAGGTCGAGCCGCCGCCAAGCATCGGGATTTCGCGCTCGATGATGAAGCCCGGCGTGCCCTTCTCGACGATAAAGGAGGTGATGCCTCCCTGCCGCTGGTCGCCGCCGACGCGCGCCATCACGATGATGAAATCGGCGGCGCGCGCGTTGCTGATCCAGATCTTGCGGCCGTTCAGCACCCACTGCTCGCCGTCGAGCACCGCCCGCGTCTTCATGCCTGCGGGATCGCCGCCGGCGCCGGGTTCGGAGATCGCGATCGCCGACGTCATCCGGCCCTCGATATAGGGCTGCAGATATTTTGTCTTCTGCGCCTCGGTGCCGGCCGCCTGCAGCATGCGCAAATTCGGCGAATCCGGCGGCAGCACGAACGGCACGCAGCAGCGGCCGAGCTCTTCGTGCACCGCGGCCATGGTGTGCGTCGGCAAATCGTGACCACCGAGATCCTCGGGCGCATCGAGGCCCCACAAGCCGAGTTCCTTCGAGACGTCGCGCAACCGCTTGCGCTGTTCGCCGGTCAGTTCGGGATGGTCGCTGCCGGGCAGTTTCGATTTGAGGTATTGCGGCTCGAGCGGGATGAGTTCGCGATCGACGAATCTCGCGACCGTCTCGCGGATCATTGCTGTTTGCTCGTCATCGCTCATCTGATGTCCTCGCCTGCGCTGTTGTTTCAAGACCAGTAGCGCATTTTGGATCGGCGCGAATAGCGGAAACGCACGCGCACCGTTGCGCCGCGTGCTCAGTTCTCACCGCGCGGAATTCAATATCCCGCGACATGGTCAACGACCGCGCAATTGCGCCGGCTGTGCGGGGACGTCGAGCAGTTTGTCGCGCAGCACGAGGTTATTCGCCTTGAGGAATCGATCGACGATCGGCGCCCAGATCGCGACACCATCCGCGCCGAACAGCATGTGCCCGTCGCTGCCGAACGGGGGCGTCTTCACCAGCGTGAGGTTGCCGCCGGCCTTCGCGAAGGCGCCGGACAATCGCGTCACAAGTTGCGGACCGAAGAAGTGATCGTTGTCGGCCGACACCCACAACAGCGGCACGCGCTCAGACTTGCCGTACTGCGCGAAGGCGTCGACAAGCTCGTCTTCCCCGCACACCGTGTCCGGGCCGCTCGATCCGCGGCCGGGCGCGAACACGATCACCGCGGCAAGCCCCGACGGCATGGTGGACGCCAGCGCCACCGTGGCAAAAGCGCCGGCCGAGCGGCCGACGCTGATCCATTTGCCCTTGCTGACATAGGGCTGGCTCAACATGAACTGGGCGGCGGCCGCGATGTCGCTGGCACCGGCGCGGCCGGCCTTGGCGTAATCCGGATGGGCGCACGGACCATAGGTCTCCGCCCATCCGCCCTGCGACGCGCCGTAGCCGCGGCGCAGGAAGGCCACCGCGACCCAGCCGCGGCGCGCGAACTCGGTGGCCTGCGCCCGCATCCCGTAAGGGCTCATGGACGGGCGATCGCTCGCCGAACGCGGCGAACCGTGATTGAGCAGGCCCAGCGGATGCGGCTGCCCGTCGTCGGGCCGCAGCACGATCGCATCGAGCCGCGCCGTGGCCGGCCCGCTGGAGCCGGCATTCGGGACCGAGAGCTTGAGCTCATCGAGCCTGATGCCCTCCGCCCGCCCCATCACGATGGACCCTGCGAAGCCGAACAGCGCCAGCAGGAGCCACGCAACGGTCGATTTGCAGTGTCGCATCCGCTGTGACCTCACCTTTCGGCTACAAGCTCCCTTGCGTCAGTCGGCAAAACCGACATAGCGAACGAAATCGCTGTTGGCCTCGCGATCGGACCGTACCGCGTTGGCGGCAAAGCTGTCGTCGGGATAGCCCATGGCGACGCAGGTCAAGATCACCTGGTCTTCCGGGATATTGGCGACCTCGCGCACGATGTCCGAGCGCATGATGCCCTGCCCGTTGATCACGCTGCCGAGCCCGCGGTCCCAGGCTGCCAGCACGATGCCGTAGCAGAGCGCGCCGAGGTCGAAATGGCAGACCGCGCCGGGATCCAGGATCCGGTCGTAGGCCAAGACCAGCGAAACCGGAGCGTCGAACTGGCGAAAGCCGCGTAGCACCCAATCCTGCCGCATCGGCTTGTCGTCGCGGGCAATCCCCATGGCGCCGAACAGCTTCTTGGCGATGTCGACCTGGCGGCCGCGGTGGACGCCCTCATATTCGCCATGGCTGACGATGTCGCGCTTCGCCTTGGCGCCGGCGATCATCTCCTCCATGTTGCGCCGCCGCACCTCTTCCAGTGGCGCCCCGGTCAGGACATGGACGTGCCAGGGCTGGGTGTTCATCGAGGACGGCGCCCGCTTGGCCACCTCGATGATCTCCTCAATGGTCGCCCGAGCCACCGGCTGCTGCTTGAACCCGCGCACGCTTTGGCGTGTCTGTACCAGCGTCTCGAAGTCCATTCCGTGCTTCCTCCATTTTGTTCCACGCTCAATACAGGAAATTTTCTCCCGTCATCGGGCCTTTTACCGCCAAAATCCACCATGGGAACTTGATCGGGTCAAGAATCCGATATCCAATCCGGCCACTGGTTTGGTTTAGGGAGAGACCCAAATGAAGCGGATTTTCTTGGCTGCCGTGATCGCGACCTTTGCAGCCGGCTCGGCATTTGCACAAGACGCCTCCTGCGAAACAAAGGCGGTCGGCAAGGACGGCAAGGCGCTCGCCGGCGCGGCGAAGACCTCGTTCATGAAGAAGTGCACGACCGATACCTGCGAGACCAAGGCGGTCGGCTCGGACGGCAAGAAGCTCGCCGGCGCTGCCAAGAACTCCTTCATGAAGAAGTGTGAAAGCGGCGCCTGAGCCCCTCGCCAGTTTTTCTTCCAGCTTGATCAACCGAGACAGTATCGGGCCGCGTGAACGCGGCCCGATGTGGCGTTGATCGACGCTCGCGGAGGAGTGCTCGAACGCTAAATGCTCGAGCGCTCAAAATGAGACGCCGACCCGCAGACCTCGCGTCCAGACGCGCCGACAACGTTTCCTGATGTTGCCATGAAACATTTCGAAACGCTCAGGCAACTGCACCGCGCGCTGCAACTCGATGCAGGCGCCTCCGGCCGAATAGTCCAGCAGCTTGCATTCGAGCAGCGGCGTCTTCGGTTCGAGCAAAAGCTTGACCGAAGTGGACACAACACCTGCCGGACGAACACGCGCAAACCGCCGAGGATACATCACCAATCCCTAGAGTAGACGGCCAACATGCTCTTCGGCGGCCGTTAAGATTCCGTGCAAGCCTGTTGTTTGCTGACCTTGTCAATCGGGCCAGATCGCGAGCGGCGGTCAGGACGAACGCGATGCCGCCAGCGTCTCGGACGGCGATTCACCGAACTGCGAGCGGTAGGCCCTGGAGAAGTCGCTCAGGTGCCAGAAGCCGTACGCCAGGGCGCAAGCCTTGACGCTGGGCGCGCCGCCAAGGAGTTGCTGGCGTACCAGCCAGAGCCGCCGCAGGCGCAAATAGCGGTGCATGCTCATGCCTCGATATCGCTGGATGGCATCGTGCAGGGTGCGCACGGACACGCCGATCTCCCTGGCAAGGTCGCCGCTGTAGATCGGGTGAGCCACGTTCCCGGCCAGTGCGGCTCGCGCTTGGTTGAAGACCTTGAACTGACGCGTCGTGTTGACCCGCCTCGTCCACTCGGCTGGAACGATCCCGGCGAAGGCGCCGTCGATCGCCGCGAGCAGGGATTCCTTGATCGCGGTGCCGGTGGCGACGATTTCGGCTGCCGCGACTTGCTGCGACGCGACGAGCATGGCTTGCCGTACCACCTCGCGCAACCGATCCTGCGCCGGCTGGCTGATCTCGTGGATGCTGAATTTGACAATGGAATTGGGCCAGCCGCGATCGACGATCTCGGGCGTGAAGACGATCGAGGTGTACTGGCGTGGCGTCTTCTCGACGGTGGTGAAGAAGGCACCGCCATTGCCGATCACGAGCGCCGCACGATCACGTTCGGCGCCGTTGAACCGGATCGGAACGCCGTCGTCCATCGTGAAACCGATTGCGGTGGTACCGTGCGCGAATTGCCCATCGATAATCCGCGGAAACGATTGCGTGTAGTTGATGTCGCATCCCGGCAGGCTGAGGATCACCTGCTCGGCCGAAATTCTCCGGGCGAGCGGCGTGAAATCCACGTTCAGGTTTCTGATCGAACTCCTGAAGGCATCGACATCGTTAAATCGATAGACCCTCGGCACCAGCAATGGCGCCATCGAACTGTTGTTCATCTGAAACGATCTTGAAAATTGGCACTTGTCGCCGCGCCTTTGCGCGCGCCGACATCTTTAATTGAATCAACGCTCCGGTTCCGAATCGTCCAACGAACACAATGAGGTAGTTGCGGTGCAATATCCGGCTTAAACAATATGACAAAGTGCGGCTGCTGCCGATTTTCGATAGCGTTTGGCGGGATTTCCACCGTACCGGGCATTTGTATCCATAAAACTCTATGGGGGCATTAATATTCGGAGAGCAAACTGGTTCTGGGAACAATGTAGTTCCCTGTCGCGGAGCATTTTTAGGTGCCGCAATGACAGCCATTGCCTCGACCGATCTTATTGCCGAACTCGACCATGTTCTGAAAGCAGGCCCGTCCGACCGCCGTGTGCGGATGTTGCGGCAGGTGGTTGGTCTTTTTCTTGAGGACGCCCACCGGCTCAACGAGCACCACATCGGCGTGTTCGATGACGTCCTGGTCCGCTTGATGGAAGGCGTCGAGCTGCGGACCCTGACCACGCTGAGCCGCGCCTTTGCCGACTCGCGCCTGGTGCCGAGCGAGCTGGCGCGGCGCCTTGCCAATCATGATGACGCCGACGTCGCGGCTCCGATCCTGCGCAACTGTGATTGCATCCCTGATGCCGATCTGATCGACATCGCCTGGTTGCGTGCCGAAGAGCACCTTTGCGCGATCGCAGCCCGAAAGAACGTCACCGATGAGCTTACCGATGTCTTACTGATGCGGGGGGACAGCAGCGTCCTTCGCAAATTGGCAAGCAATCCCGGTACGAAGTTTACCAGCGCAGGCTTTGCCATGCTCATAGATACCGCGGAGCGCGACGAGGACATCGCTTGCTCGCTGGTCGCGCGCAACGACCTGCCGCCCGGCGCACTCGGCGATCTCGTCGCAAGATGCGCGACACGCCTCCAGGCCAAACTCCTCAAGACCGCGCCTCCGTCGTCACAAGCCGCGATCCGAACGGCGATCGATGCCAGCGCTGCCGCCCGCGCCCGGGCGAAACCGCCCGTCGCCATCGACTACACCGAAGCGAAGGCTGCGGTCATGGCGCTCAACAATTCGGGTCAATTGAACGATTCCAGCGTCAATCGTTTCGCCGTGAGAGGCGAACACCACAATGTTGTCGCAGCCCTGGCACAGCTGGCGGCCGTGCCGACCGAGACGATCGAGCCGCTGATGGAGTCCGCCGAGATCCACGGGCTCGTGGTTGCCTGCCGGGCATCGCGGCTGAACTGGAATACGACGGCGGCCATCATCAACAGCCGGACGGCCGCGCCGAGGATCTCGCAACAGGAGCTTGAACTCGCCCGAGAGAGATTTGAAGCAATGCCGCTTTCAAACGCCCAGCGCGCGGTGCGGTTTGGCTCGTTCAGTGATCTGACCGCCGCACCGTCGGCCGCGCCGCGGAGACCGTGATGGCTTATGGAGACCGCAAGGCCGGGCGCGTCCGGCTCGAAACCCGCCACCCCGTGAACCTCATGGGAGTCGACGGCACCTGGCATCGCAGTTGCGCTCTGCTCGACGTCTCCCAGAGCGGAGCGCGGCTCGAAGTCGACGGAACGCTCGAAGTTCTCGGGGCGCACGAATTCTTCCTCGTGCTCTCATCGCGGGGATTGGCCTTTCGCCGCTGCGAACTGATCCGTGTCGACGGCACCGAGGTCGGCGTTAGGTTCATCGAGGAAAAAAAGAAGAAGGGACATCCCGTCGTTCCGAAATAAGGATTGGCGGAATTCATCAAGGCTGAGGGGAACCCAAATGACCATTCTGAACGTAACGAACGTCACGATCTCGACGGAGTGTACCGACCCACTGCGCGCACGTCTCGAGATCAATTGCGCCGGGACAGTCTCGAAATTCCAGATCAACGAGGATCTCGCGCATCAACTTTGCAGCGGGCTCGATCGATTTCTCACCCAGGTCACACGCCGGCCACGCCTGGTCCGGCTTGGGTGAGGCGCTCCTTGACGCTAGACGGCTGACGAGACCTGTTTGATGCCGATTCATATTGTCGCCGATGCCCCCGCCAAGCTGACGTCCGTCTGCGATATCCTCGGACCGACGTTCGAGGTCACGACCGAGTTGCTCGACGCCGCCCGTTTTCGCAGCAACGGCGCCGATGCGATTGTGGTCAGCGCGGACCTGCGGGTGGTCGAGAATATTACGGCGTTGAGGGCGGCCTCCCGCAAGCTGGTGCGAGTTCCCACGCGCATCTTCATCATCGATCAGCGCACGCGCCTCGCAATCGTCCAGGCTTACGCGCTCGGCGCGACGCATGCGCTCGTCAATCCGGTCAAGCCGGCGCAGCTTCTGGCAATGCTGACCGATATCGACGCGCCATCGATCGTTCCGGACGAGACGGCAGCGACGACCGCTCAGGAGGCTGCGTCCGCAGGTGTCGCCAGCATTGCCTCGATGTTCTCGGCCGTGATCAACGGCTCCGCGATCAATGTTGCTGGAGCGAGGCTCGCCGGTGCCGGGATCGCCGAAAGCATCGCGGAAAACGGCCTCTCTGACTGGCTAACCACAGTACGACGCCATCACGAGGGCACCTATCAGCACTGCCTGCTGGTGACCGGCATTGCCGTCGATTTCGGCCTCAGCCTCGGCATGGCCAGGGCCGATATCGAACGGCTCTATTCGGCGGCGATGTTCCACGATATCGGCAAGGCAGGGATCCCGCTCGCGGTGCTCGACAAGCCCGGTCGGCTCGACGAGGCCGAGCGCGCCATGATCGAGACCCATCCTGCTGCCGGATACCACGTGCTGAAGGGTACCCCAGGCATATCGGCCGAGATCCTGGACGCGGTGCGGCATCACCACGAGTATCTCGACGGCAGCGGCTATCCCGACAAACTGTGCGCGGAGAGCATTTCGGATATCGTACGAGTCCTGACCATCTCCGACATCTTTGCCGCCTTGATCGAGCAGCGGAGCTACAAGCCGACGATGCCGCGGGAGAAGGCCTACGAGATCCTGCTGGACATGAATGGCAAGCTCGAACGGCCGCTGGTGGCGGCGTTCAGGGATGTCGCGTTGAACCGTTGATACCCCCTAGTCCCGCTTGAACCGATAGTCGAAGCGGTCGCCGTCCGACTTGATCAGGCCGACCGTCGGGGTCGGAAAATGAATCGGCAGGATCAGGGTGCCGGTCTCGGCAACCGAGGCGAAGAACTTCCGGCGCGATGCTGCCGACTGCTTCGGATCCCAATCGGGTTTCGCGGACCAGTCCGGTTCGCGGCACTGGATCACGTGGTGCATCAGATCGCCGGCGACCACGGCGCGCTGACCCTTCGAGACAATGTTGACGCAGCAATGGCACGGCGAATGGCCCGGCGTCGGGGTGAGCGTAACGGTGTCGTCGAGCGCGTAATCATCATCGACCAAAAGCGCCTGCCCGGCCTCGACGATCGGCAGGCAGTTGTCGCGAAACACCGTCCCCGGCGGATTGGCGCCTTTGGCGTTCTCGGCCTCCCAGGCCGCATATTCGCGCTTGTGGAACACGTATTTCGCGTTCGGGAACGTCGGGACCCAGCGCCCGTCGCGCAAGGTCGTGTTCCAGCCGGTGTGATCGATATGGAGATGGGTGCAGAACACGTAGTCGATCTGCTCGTAGGAGATGCCGTGCGCGAACAGCTCGTTGCGCCAGCGCTCCTTGCCCGGGAAGTCGAACGGCGGCGGATGGCCCTTGTCCTCACCGGTGCAGGTATCGACCAGGATGGTGTAGCGCGGTGTGCGGACCACGAAGGTCTGATAGGTGATCACCATCATGCCGCTGATAGCATCGAACACCTCCGGCTCCATGGTCGGCAGGTGATGCCGGAACACGGCGTCGTCATAGGCGGGGAAGAAGTCCTGCGGCCGCCGCCACGGTCCCTCGCGCTCGATCACTGCGTCGATCGTGATGTCGCCGATCCTGATCTGCTTCATGGCCGTTTCACTCCCGTTTTTTGGTAAATGGTAACGGGCGCTCCGCGGGTCTACAAGCCGGGGCCCACCGCGACGTGCCATGCGCCGATGCCGCAAGTCGTCCGAAAAGCTGCTAATGTGCGGGCATGACAAATCGCGCGATTCAGCTCACCCTGCTGCTGATGCTCACATCGCTTCCGGCACACGCGGCCTCCGCCGCGCCAGACACCGTGTTCTTTCCGAGCGCGGACGGCAAGACCGAGATCGTCGCCTATCTGTTCAAGCCACCATCGTCGGGCCCTCACCCTGCGATCGTGCTGCTGCATGGCCGTGGCGGTCCGTACTCGATCAACGTCAACAAGGGCTGCACCCTGGTGTCGCGCACCAGTCCGTCCGCCGAGTGCAACGCCGGCGGCCTGTCGAAGCGGCATGTGATGTGGGGCCAATATTGGGCAGACCGCGGTTACGTCGCGCTGCTGCCGGACAGTTTTGGACCGCGCGGCAAGGCCCACGGCTTTGGCCGCTTTACCCATGGCGATCCGGATCGCGCCGATGTCAATGAACTGACGGTCCGGCCGCTCGATGCGGAGGGCGCACTGAGTTGGATGCGCAGCCAGAATGACATCGTCGGCAACCGCGTCTTCCTGCAGGGATGGTCGAACGGCGGCAGCACCGCGCTGAACGTCATGCAGCGGCAGGGCGCGGCGACATCGGGCTTTCGCGCAGCGCTGGCGTTCTATCCCGGCTGCGGACCAAAGGCTCTGCTGGCGCAGACGCTTGCGTCAGCCGCACCGATCACCATGCTGCTCGGCTCCGACGACGAGGAAGTGTCGCCGCTGGAGTGTCAGGACGTCGCCCAGCGCTCCATCGCTGCGGGCAGCAAGATCGACGTCGTGCTCTATCCGGGCGCGACCCACGATTTCGACGACCCCGGCCAACGCCGCCAATCCATTCCCGCCAATGCCGTGGCATCGGCAGATGCCCAAAAGCGTGCAATTGGCTTTGTGGAAGGTGTCAAGAACTAGGCTCGTGTAGCCCGGATGAAGCGAAGCGAAATCTGGGGTAAACTACCCGCATGGTGGGCTATCGACGCAATTTCATACCCGGCGGAACGTTCTTCTTCACAGTCACACTGGAAGATCGAAGGTCGTCGCTGCTTGTTGAGCGTGTTGGACTGCTGCGCGCGGCATTTCGTGCAGCGCGCGACAAGAAGCCGTTTACGGTGGATGCAATCGTAATCCTGCCAGAACACCTGCACACCGTGATGACGCTGCCATCCGGCGATGCCGACTTCTCGGATCGATGGCGGCAGATCAAGAGCCACTTTACTCGCGGGCTGGTCGCCGCTGGCGTGCCGCTTTCAGCTAACCACCGTGGCGAGTATGGGCTTTGGCAGAAGCGCTTTTGGGAGCACACCATCCGCAACGAACGTGATCTTGAGCGTTGCGTCGACTACATCCACTACAATCCGGCCAAGCACTGCCCCGTTTCGTCGCCAGCGGATTGGCCACACTCGTCGCTCCATCGGTACGTCCGCGACGGAATCTTCCCGGCGGACTGGGGTGGCAGCGGAGCGTTCGATAAAGGCGATTTTGGCGAGCGGGAAGACTGACCCCGGATTTCGCTTCGCTTCATCCGGGCTACGAACGCAACCCCGGAGCCTCCTGCCCGGTGCGCGCGACATACTCGGTATAACCGCCGCCAAATTGGTGGATGCCCTCCGGCGTCAGTTCCAGCAGACGGTTGGAGAGCGCGGCGAGGAAGTGCCGATCATGCGAAACGAACAGCATGGTGCCCTCGAACTCGGCGAGCGCATTGATTAGCATTTCCTTGGTGGCGAGATCGAGATGGTTGGTCGGCTCGTCCAGCACCAGAAAGTTCGGCGGATCGAACAGCATCTTGGCCATCACCAGACGCGCCTTCTCGCCGCCCGACAGCACCCGGCATTTCTTCTCGACATCGTCGCCCGAGAAGCCGAAGCAACCGGCAAGCGCGCGCAATGAGCCCTGGCCGGCCTGCGGAAACGCATCTTCCAGTGACTGGAACACGGTGCGTTCGCCGTCGAGCAGATCCATCGCGTGCTGGGCGAAATAGCCCATCTTGACACTGCCGCCGACCGTCACCGCGCCGTCATCGGGCTCGGTTGCCCCGGCCACCAGCTTCAACAATGTCGACTTGCCGGCGCCGTTGACGCCCATCACGCACCAGCGCTCCCGGCGGCGGATCATGAAGTCCAGTCCGTCATAGATCCGCTTGCTGCCATAGCCCTTGTGGACGTTCTTCAGGCTGGCGACATCCTCGCCCGAGCGCGGCGCCGGCTGGAATTCGAATGCCACCGTCTGCCGCCGCCGTGGCGGCTCGACGCGCTCGATCTTGTCGAGCTTCTTGACGCGGCTCTGCACCTGGGCCGCGTGCGAGGCACGCGCCTTGAAGCGCTCGATGAACTTGATCTCCTTGGCCAGCATCGCCTGCTGCCGCTCGAACTGCGCCTGCTGCTGCTTGTCGCTGAGCGCGCGCTGCTGTTCGTAGAACTCGTAATTGCCGGAATAGCTGGTGAGCTGGCCGCCGTCGATCTCGACCACCTTGTTGATGATGCGGTTGATGAACTCGCGGTCATGCGAGGTCATCAAGAGCGCGCCTTCATAACCCTTGAGGAACTGCTCGAGCCAGATCAGGCTTTCGAGATCGAGATGGTTGCTCGGCTCGTCGAGCAGCATCACGTCGGGCCGCATCAGCAGGATGCGCGCCAGCGCGACCCGCATCTTCCAGCCGCCGGAGAGCTTCCCGACGTCGCCCTCCATCATCTCCTGGCTGAAGCCGAGGCCCGACAGCGCTTCGCGCGCGCGGCCGTCGAGCGCATAGCCGTCCAGCTCCTCGAAGCGGTGCTGCACCTCGCCATAACGCGCGATGATGTCGTCCATCTCGTCGGCCTTGTCAGGATCGGCCATCGCGGCCTCGAGTTCCCTGAGCTCGGCCGCGACCTCACTGACGGGCCCTGCCCCGTCCATCACCTCGGCGACCGCGCTACGGCCGGACATTTCGCCGACATCCTGGCTGAAATAGCCGATCGAAATGCCACGATCGACCGAGACCTGGCCCTCATCGGGGATGTCCTGGCCCGAGATCATCCGGAACAGCGAGGTCTTGCCGGAGCCGTTCGGCCCGACCAGGCCGATCTTCTCGCCCTTCTGCAGCGCTGCTGAGGCTTCGATGAAGAGGATCTGGTGGCCGACTTGCTTTGAGACGTTATCGAGGCGGATCATGACACATGTGGGGAAATAGGAGGTTGCGGCCTCTTATTCGATCTGGAGCCCGGGTGGAAGCCCGTTCCATGCGTTTCGCAGCTAGCCCGCACGCATGCCTGTCATTGCCATCAGAACCAGACCGGGAATACTTCGCCAATCGGTCTTTGGGGGCGTCGCATGCAAGTCTGGCTTCTCTCTCTGCTCGCGCTCGGTGCGGGCATCAGCGTGTCCGTTCAGCAGGTCCTGAACGGCAATCTGCGCTCCGCCCTGAACTCGCCCGCCTGGGCCGGGCTCGTCAGCTATCTCGGCGGTCTGTTGACAATGGTCGTGGTGCTCGTGGTGCGGCACGAGCCGGTACCGTCGTGGAATTTGGTGACGGCAACGCCGTGGTGGGCCTGGAGTGGCGGCCTCCTGGGCGGCGTGTTCATCCTACTGATGATCTTGCTGTTGCCGTCGTTGGGAGCTGCGACCTTGCTGGCACTGGTGGTCGCCGGTCAGATGCTGGCAGGCATCGCCATGGATCATTTCGGCGTCTTCGGGCTGACGCCGCATCCTGTGTCGGTTTCACGACTGATCGGCATTGCGCTCGTCATCGGCGGCGTTCTCCTCATCAAGGATTGAGGCCGCAGCGCCGCGTCGCTGCTGGCGGCATCAATGCCGCTTGAAGTACTGCACTTCGCGCTCATGCTTTTCCGCGGCCGGGCGTGACTTGAAGGTACCGAGATTGCGGCGCTTGCCGGTCTTCGGATTGACCTTGCGGGAATACAGCCGGTACTCGCCGGAACTGAGCTTGCGGATCATGACTTCGCCTCGCCAACACCTGCCGCATGTCAACGATATGGAAGAGCCCGCGTTCCAGTTCGGCTAGAAGCACAGATTCGTCACCGCATTGCCGCGCTTGTCCTTGATGACGTAGGGACAGCGGGCGCGCTCCAGCGCTTTCTTGGCATCCTCGTCACCGAGCGCCGCGGCACGCTCGTAGTAGCCTTTCGCGGCGTCAGCATCCTTCGGGCCACCGCGACCGGCCTGCGCGAAGGCGCCCATGCGTTCCAGCGCTCCGGGATGATTTTGCGCGGCAGCCTTCTCGAACAATGCGCGTGCCGCGACGTCATCCTGCGCGCCGCCCTTGCCGTCCGCCAGCATCATGCCGAGCTGATACTGCGCCTCTGGATTGGTCTCCGCAGCCTTGCCGAGCAATTCGCGCGCCCGCGCCGGATCGGAGGCCGCACTGCCGCCGAGGGCTGCGAGATTGCTGATGCCGCGCGCATTGCCCGCCTGTGCCGCGCGCTCGAACAATTGGCGGGCCTGCGCCTCGTCCTTGGCGACGCCCGTGCCGGTGCCGTAGAGCACGCCGAGTTCCACCATCGCTGATGTCGAGCCCTTGTCGGCGGCCTTGCGCCAGGCTGCAGCCGCCTCCGCGGTCTGGCGGTTGGCGGCATAGCCGCGCCCGAGCTGGTACATCGCGCGGCGCGACGATTTCGCAGCGACCGCGCAATATCTGATCGCGGTCGAAATGTCTGATACGGCGATCTCAGGCACGCCCTTGACGTCGGCCGGCTTGTCGGGATCGGAGGGACTGGCTGCGACGCGGTCGCACAGCACGAGATCGGCCGATTGCGCATAAGCAAGCGCCGGCGCAGCCAGCACCGCGGCAACGACAATGGCATGGAGGCGTTTGATCATGGGCGGAGGTTGCGTCGCCAGGCCGGCAAATTCAAGGCTCAAGCCCGGTCGCGCGCAGCACCGGCGCGACATCGGCTGAGGCCAGATAGCGCAGCAGATGATCGGCGGCATCAGCGTTCCCCGACGCGGTCATGCGGCCGGCTGAAAACACCGCTGCGGTCTGCAAATTCAGCGGAATGGGGCCGACGACATCGGTGCCGTCAACTTGCTTCAGCTCGCTGATCTGCTGAACCGCAAGATCGGCCTCGCCGGTAACGAGCTTTTCCGCGGTGAAGCCCGACGGGATGATCACGGCGCGCGCGTTGATCTCGGCGGCGATGTCGAGCCGGTCGATCAGCCGTGCGAACAGGATGCCGCTCGCGCCGAGCCGCGAATAGGCGACCGCCCGCGCGCCGAGCAGCGTTGCGCGCAGCGCGGCTTCAGATGCGATGTCGGGATGCGCCGCGCCCGCCATCACTGCGAGGCCGACATAGGAGCGCGCGAGATCGACTGAGTTGTCGGCGACAACACGGCCCTCGCCGATCATCTCGTCGAGGCCCTCGCGGGTGAGGATCACGAGATCGGCTGCCTCGCCACCGCGCAGGCGCTCGAGCAACGCAAGCGTCGGCGCGAAATCGGCATCGATCCGGACACCGCTTGTCGCTCGATAAGTCTCGGCAAGCCGCGCCACGGCGCCCTTCAGCGCCAATGTCGAGAGCACGCGGACTGAATTGTCCATTGGAGCCTACGCCCGCCGCAACAACTTGAGCAACGCCGTGAGGCGAAGGCTGCGCTTGCCGGCAAGCGCGGTGGCATCGAGCACGGCGCCCTCCTCGTCGCAGGTTCCGGCAAAGCCGATGCCGACCTCGTGACCGCCGAAGATCGGGTTCTCGCCCTTCGCCGACGTATGCTCCTGATTCAGGATCTGGCCCTTCCAACGGCCGTTCTCGGAGGTGTAGGTGCCGAGATAGTAGAAGAAGGCGTCGCCGCCGAGGATCCGGCCATTGTTGAGCAGCATCACGCCGGTGAGGCCGCCATCGACCCCGTCGAGCATGCGGATGTGGATCGAATAGAGGCCGTTGACGACGCAGCCCTCGCCGACGCCGCCGGCGATCGGCATTTCGTCCGCCGTGATCGGTGTCATCACCGATTGGAAGGACACGCCGGGCAATTCCTTGAGCTCGCCCTTGAAGCGATAGAGATCGCCATCCGGCCCGCCTTTGGCGATCAGCGTCGCGTCGTCGGTGCCGGCCATCGCGCGGTAGTTCGGATCGGGGTTGTGGCGAACGGTCTTGATCTCGATGGCGACCTCGTCGCCGTTCTTCCGGTAGGTGCCGATATGGGCAAAGGCCGAGTTGCCGCCGAGCATCCCGCCTTCGCCGACATACATCACGCTGCGGCCAACGGTGCCGCCGAGTTCGAATCGAACCTTGTAAAACCCCTCAAACAAGTGCCGCGTCCCCGGCAGCGCAAATTGCCCGCGTTGTCTAGCGCGGTTCATAACGCAGCGAAACCGCTTTCCGTGTGAAGCCGCGCACAAGCGATGTCATAAAACGCAAAGGTCCGCCAAGCTTTCGCTTGGCGGACCGGATTGCGATACCGGACGCTGCCGTCCGGGTCCAACGGGATCTTAGGCCGCAGCCTTCACGCCGGTCGGAACTTCGGAGATCGTCTTCAGGATCTGCGATGCGATCTGGTAGGGGTCGCCTTGGGAATTCGGACGGCGGTCTTCCAGATAGCCCTTGTAGCCATTGTTGACGAAGGAGTGCGGAACGCGAACCGAGGCGCCGCGGTCGGCAATGCCGTAGCTGAACTTGTTCCAGGGCGCGGTCTCGTGCTTGCCGGTCAGGCGCTTGTCGTTATCAGGCCCGTAGACCGAGATGTGGTCCATGATGTTCTTCTCAAAGGCCGACATCAGGCTCTCGAAATACTCCTTGCCGCCGACTTCGCGCATGTACGAGGTCGAGAAGTTGGCGTGCATGCCCGAGCCGTTCCAGTCGGTGTCGCCGAGCGGCTTGCAGTGGAACTCGATGTCGATGCCGTAGCTCTCGGTGAGGCGCAGCATCAGGTAGCGAGCCATCCACATTTCGTCAGCGGCCTTCTTGGAGCCCTTGCCGAAGATCTGGAATTCCCACTGGCCCTTCGCCACTTCGGCGTTGATACCTTCGTGGTTGATGCCAGCGCCGAGACAGAGGTTGAGGTGCTCTTCGACGATCTTGCGGGCGACGCCGCCGACGTTCGAGTAGCCGACGCCGGTGTAGTACGGGCCCTGCGGCGCCGGATAACCGTCCGACGGGAAGCCGAGCGGGCGGCCGTCCTTGTAGAAGAAATATTCCTGCTCGAAGCCGAACCATGCGCCTTCGTCGTCCAGGATGGTGGCGCGCTTGTTCGAGGCGTGCGGCGTCTTGCCGTCGGGCATCATGACTTCGCACATCACCAGCGCGCCGTTTTCGCGCGCAGCGTCGGGGTAAACCGCGACCGGCTTCAGCACGCAGTCAGAGCTATGGCCTTCAGCCTGCTGGGTTGACGAGCCATCGAAGCCCCAGAGCGGAAGCTGTTCGAGGGTCGGGAACGACGCGAATTCCTTGATCTGCGTCTTGCCGCGCAGGCTCGGCGTCGGCGTATATCCGTCGAGCCAGATATACTCGAGCTTGTACTTGGTCATTGAACCTCTCTGTTGATGATGCAAAAACGTGAGGAAACCGAAAGCAAGTCGATCGCCGCACGTGTACCCGGCCACCATCGGCCACTTGCTACCAAGCAATTAAAATGCCAGTCGCTGCAATGCGGCACCCGCCGTGCTCGCTGGTGTCCACAGCGGACACTGCATTTTTTGGTGCGACATAGGAGCGCGGCTGGCATGCGTTTTGGGCAGCCAGATTCCGCTTTCAGACCTGCGCCAGCGCCCGATTCTCCGGCAAATCCGGCCGAAGGCGCCCTGCCGATTAAAGCCGTGGCAGTGTCGTGTGACAGTTCGCCTCCGGCCCGCCCGCGCCCGGCAAGCTTCTAGCAACCACCACTCCGGCCCAAGCGTTGGTCATCTGCATACTGCCCCGCAGGAGGCAAACGCGGAATTGCCTACGAATTAAACAGAATGTGACTACGTCTTAGTCACCTTGCACCCTCACGGGCCTCGGCCGATATGCAGAGGACGGTAACGGCGCACGAAGGAGTCGGGCGCACCATGGTGGTTCGCATTCCGGACCAAGGAGACTTTGCGATGATGAACACAGGCTTAAATGAGGGATCTGCCAAGATCTATCAATTCCCGGCCGGGGGCCGCGCAGCTCTCAGCGGACGTCGCTATGGCGACGCCAGGACGGCGCTCGCGGCACAGGTTGAGACCAGCAACTGCAGCGACAGCTGGTACCATCAGGCGGCGATCGAAGACGCCAAACCGGGCCGGGATCACTGATGCCGGCGCGATCGAGGGGCACGACGCGCAGGACACATCAGGCAGCGTCGGAACAGTAAAGAAGGGTCGGAACCAAGGTTTCGGCCCTTTTTTCATGCCGGGTTGCAGGCCGTCACGGGTCGCCCTGCCGAACGAGACGCTCCCAGGATAAGTCATATTCTCCCAGCGAGAGGCCAGCTATAGACCAGTCCTGCGTCAAGTCCGCGACGATGTGAGCACAGGTTGGTCCGATGTCAGAAATCCCTGCCCGCCATCTCGATCTTTCCGGCGCGAGCAATTTTCGCGACCTCGGCGGCTACCCGACGCGGGATGGACGAACGGTGCGCTGGCGGCAGATCTTTCGCTCCAATCATCTTGGCCATCTCACCGAGCCGGACGTCGCGGTGGTGCGCGGACTCGGGGTCAGAAGCGCATTCGACTTCCGCGGCGTGACCGAACGCACTGAAGCGCCGTGCGGCATGGCCGAAATCACCGTGCATTCACTTCCCGTCGAGCCGACAGTCGTGGCCGCGCTGCGCGCGATCGCCGCGCGCGGCCGGCCGCCGTCGAAGGCCGACGCGGTCGAGGTGATGCAGGACTCCTATCGCGGCTATGTTCAGGACAACACACCGCGCTATCGCGCGCTGTTTGCCCATCTGCTCGAAGATCGTGCGCCGCTCGTGATCCACTGCACCGCCGGCAAGGATCGCACCGGCTTTGCCTGCGCGCTGATCCTGCACGCGCTCGGCGTGCCCGGCGAGGTAATCGCGGACGACTATCTCCTGACCAACCAGTTCTACAAGCGCGATCCGTCCGCCAGCACCGAGCTTCCCGACGACGTCAAGCAGGTGCTCGGCGCCGTGCAGCCCGCGTTCCTGCACGCTGCGTTCGAGGCGATCGATGCCGATTACGGCAACCTCGATCGTTATTTCCGAGATGGAATCGGGCTCGGACAGGCCGAGCGCAAGGCGCTTGAAGGCCGCTATTTGCAGGCGTGAAGTTCAGGCCGCGGCCTCGAGTTCGAGCTCCGCGTCGAGATCGGCGATGACGTCCTCGAATGCGGAGATCGCCTGCTGGATTGCCGCGATCTGCATCAACTCCCAACAGCTCACCGGCCCGTTGCGATTCTGCAGCGCCACCACGAGGTCGCGCCGCTGCTCCTTAAGCTGAACAAGCGGTAAACCGTGATCCGGAAGATATCCCATAACGAACCCCTGCCTTGGTCGGACTTCGCTTCTATCGGAAGGATTCTGCTATCGACTTACAGAACTGCGGCAAATTTTACTGATCGCGCGACACCCGTAGTCTTACGTGATCAGCTCGCGCGTCACGGCATCGTTGATCGCACCGAGCAATGCCTGCGTCACACAATCGGTCGCCCAGTCACTTGTATGAAGATGCTCCTGCGCGCCGTCGTCGAGTTCGGACAACGGAATTCCGGCATCGACCCATTGCTTCATCAGCGCAAAACGGCGGAACAAGTTGACTTGCCTGCTTGCTGCGACCTCGGCGATCATCGGCATGAACTGGTTGGCAAGCTTGAGTACGTCAGGCGTTCCGATGATGGCCTGAGTGTACTGGGAATCCATCACCACGACGTCGAGCGGCAGCCCGGCGAGCACGTCTAGTCCCGCCTGGAATGTCGCTTGTACCTGATCGAAGTTGTAGTTCTTGTAGACGGCGTTGGTGCCGACCTGCCAGATCACCATCACCGGTGCTTCAGCGATGACATCGGATTCGATGCGCGAGAACTCTTCCGGCGCCTCCTGACCACCGATGCCGCGGTTGATCACATCAATCATCCGGCCGAAGGACGGTTTCTGGCTTCGCCACAGCATCTCGAGTCGCGGCGGGAACGGCAGAATATTATCAGCACCCGCGGTCGATGACGATCCGAGCGCCACCACCTTGACCTTGCGTTGACGTTTGAGCGCTTGGGCCAGATGCGGCAAGCCGTGCTGGAGCTTCACAATATCGAGATGCGTTTCGCATGGCCTGGGTGCGGGCATCGCAAACATCCTTTGCGCGAATGAATTGAACAATACCCGCAGTAGGTAGCGAAATTCGCGGCATTGCAAATGAAATCCACCTAATCATAGTGGACGCCTGCCTGTTCCCTGCACGGAGACCACTATGAACGGAAAAGCCATCGTCATCACCGGCGCCCTGGGCGCGCTCGGCAAGGTGGTCGCCGAACAAGCTCTCGCAAGGGGCGCGCGCGTCGCCGGTATCGATCATGCAGCGTCGTCGGTTGCGGCGACGGCTGACCGCATCGAGCTCGGCGGCGTCGATCTCACCGACGCCGCGCAGGCCAGATCGGCGATCGACAAGGCGGCCGCGCATTTCGGCCGGCTCGATGCGCTGATCAACATCGCCGGCGGCTTCACCTTCGAGTCGGTCGCCGACGGCGAGCCCGCGACCTGGCAGCGCATGTATGCGATGAATGTGATGACCGCGCTGAACGCCTCGCGCGCCGCGATCCCGCATCTTTCCTCGACCGGCGCCGGCCGCATCATCAACATCGGCGCGCTGGGCGCGCTGCAGGCCGCTGCCGGCATGGGCTCCTATGCCGCCTCGAAGGCCGGCGTGCATCGCCTGACCGAAGCACTCGCGGCCGAGCTGAAGGGCAAGGTCACGGTCAACGCCGTGCTGCCCTCGATCATCGACACCGCAGCCAATCGCGCCGCGATGCCGAAGGCTGACGTTTCCAAATGGGTGACGCCGAAAGAACTCGCCGACGTCATCCTGTTCCTCGCCAGCGACGCCGCCAGCGCCGTCACCGGCGCGCTGCTGCCGGTCAACGGACGGGTCTAGAAGGTATGATCAAAGCAAACGACATCGAAGAGACCGATGCGGAGCGGTTCGACGCAGCGATTGAGCGGGACGCAAAGGGCGGGAAATTTGACGCCCTTGCCGAGGAGGCACTGGCAGCGCATCGCGCCGGACAATCGCTCGACTTGCTCAATCCGGGATCAATAGCCGCAGCTTCGACTTGAAGCGGATGCTCTGCTTTCCGGCGAGCGCGATGCCGTCGCCTTCGGCGGTCTCATCGGTGTAGGTGCCGGTAAACCCGATCGTGACGACCTTGCGTTCCCACACCGGCCGCTCGCCATAGGTCGGCGAATGCTCCTGGTTGGTGACCTCGCCCTTCCATTTGCCGTCCGCCGCGGTGTAGCTGCCGTGGGCGTAGAAGAACGAGTCGCCGCCGCGCATCTGGCCGTCACGCAGCACCATGACGCCCTGATTGCCGCCGGAAACGCTGTCGAGGAAGTCGATGGTGATGTGATAGAGCCCGTTCTTGATCATGGAAATTGTTGCGCCTTGTCCCGGCAGCAACAATAACCGTCCAAGCGGGCGTTGGGCAAATCCGGTCGCGGTCGGCGGACCCGATCCGCGCTATGCTGCTGCGAATCGAGTCGCGGCCTGGGGCGCCGCCGGAGCCTACCGTTGGAAACCGCGCTTTATCTGCCCGTCAAACGCTTCCTCGAAAAGCTCGGCTTCACGGTCAAGGGCGAGGTCGGCGGCTGCGATCTGGTCGCGCTAAGTGCCGGCGATCCGCCGGTTGTCGTGATCGGGGAACTCAAGCTCGCGTTCAATCTCGAACTGATCCTGCAGGCGGTCGATCGCGCCGGCGCCGCCGACGAGGTCTGGATCGCCGCAAAGATCTCGATCCGCGGCAAGGGCCGCGAGAGCGATGCACGCTACCGCAATCTGTGCCGCCGGCTCGGCTTCGGCATGCTCGGCGTCACCTCGACCGGCGATGTCGAGGTGCTGGTGAAGCCGCCGACCGCGGCACCCCGCCGCAATCCGAAGAAGCGGTCGCGCCTGATCGCCGAGCATCGCAAGCGCAAGGGCGATCCGGTCCTGGGAGGCTCGACCCGGGCGCCGATCATGACCGCCTATCGGCAGCAGGCGCTGGCCTGCGCCTCGGCGCTTGCGAACGGCCCGCGCAAGGTGCGCGAGTTGCGCGTCGATTTTCCGGACGCCGGCAAGATCCTGTTGCACAATGTCTATGGCTGGTTCGATCGCGCCGAGCGCGGCATCTATGTGTTGACCGATGCCGGGCGCGCGGCGCTGAAGCGCTGGCCGCAGCAGCCGGCGGATTTCTCAGGGGCGGCCGAAGCCGCGCCATAGGACGAACAAGGGGGGCGGCATGATCGTGGTGACTGGCAGCGTGACCGCCCGCCCCGACAGCTTTGACGAAGTGCGGCGGCTAAGTCTCGAACACGTGCACCGTTCGCGCGCCGAGCCCGGCTGCATCTCACATGCCGTCCATATCGACTGCGAGAATCCGCTGAGACTGGTGTTTTTTCGAGCAATGGGCTGATCTCGCCGCGCTGCAGACCCATTTCGCGGTCCCTGCCACCCGCGAATTGGTGCGCTCGCTGCAGCCCTTGGCCGCTGCGGCGACCACTCTTGAGCTTTATGACGCTCACAAGATCGAGAGACCCTGAACGCATGGCTGAAATGCCACATCAGTTTCATATTGCAATGCAACATAAGGCAACTTACGTATCACCCGCGATTCAGAAGCGAGGCGGCGATGAGCGGAGACTGGAACACCAAGTATGGGACCCGGCGCGTACGGCATGATCCGCCGACGCTGGAGGAGGCAATCTTCGCGGCCATCGGCATCACCGATGACGTGGAAGGCCAGGCCGAGATCGCGTCTGCCCTGATGGGCCTGCCCTATGAAGAAGTGCTGGCGGAGGTCAAGAAGACCGCTCGCGTCAGCGCCCGGACCGGCACGGCCACCCGGGTGATCGCCGGCGAACAGGGCGCGCAGCGCTCCATCGTGGTCGAGCGCCGCGTGGTCCGCCGCTTTGCGGCCCGCACCGGCACTTGACAACAAACCGATTGATCAAAAAGAAAGGGCAATTCGCTGAGCGAATTGCCCTTTTTCGTTTGTTGCTGGCGGATGCTCTACTAGGCGGCCCGGCCCCAGCCCGACATCTGCATCACCATCCGCCAATAGGCGCGGTTGATGTCGGCGATCGCGCGGACGGCCTCGACCGGCGAAACCGCGGCGGCTGCCGGCGCCGGCTCGCTCTGGCTCTGCTCGCTCAGGTCGATGCTGCCGGTGGATTCGCCGTGACGGAAGGTCAGGTGCGCACCGAACTTGTTGGCGAGCGCCCGCATCGCGTCGTTCTGCGCGCCGGTAGTGATCCGCAGGCTGGTGTAGCCCTTGGCGTGGGCCTCAGCGATCAGCTTGCGAAACAGGATGCTGCCGACGCCCTTGCGCCGGACCGACCGCTCCACGCTGAAGGCGATCTCCGGCTGGGCGTCCGGCGACTGCTCCGGCGGATGCAACTCGGCTGCACCGCGGACGACGCCATCCTCGACATAGGCGATGATGACGGTGCCATCATTGGCGCACCGCTCGGCGTAGCGACGGATGAAACTGTCATCGATGAAGCCATGAAACCGATCATGCCGGCTGGTTCGGTCCAGTCTCAAAAGGTGATCGCGCAGCAGGGGAAGCTCCTCCTGCTGGCTCAGGGTTCGCACGGTGCCCTTGGCAGCCGTTGTACTGATAGAATCATAGTTCATTTCATAACTCCTCGTGATAGCCCTCGAGGAGGCGTCGAATCCCTAGTCCGGATTATATTGTGCATCGCACCATATAATTCAAGTGTCTTGATTCATTTGAATAAACCATGACTTGATTGGGAAATCATATTATTGCGCTACCATAATACCATCTGCGTCTGGGTCACGATCGCAACCAGTCTGCCGTCCTCGGTCTCCAGCCGGGTCTGCCAGACCTGAGTCCGCCGCCCCCGATGCACCGGCGTCGCTGTCGCAATGACAGTAGTTCCCTCCATGGCACCGCCGATGAAGTTGGTCTTGCTCTCCAGTGTCGTGGTCCCTTTGGCGTCCTCCGGCAGGTTGATCACGGTGGCGGCAGCGCCGACCGAATCCGCGAATGCCATGATGGCGCCGCCATGGATGGTGTGGTTGAGGGTGCAGAGTTCCGGTCGCACCGTCATCCGGGCGACCACGCGATCCTTGTCGGCTGCGGTGAAGGTGACGCCCTTCAGTTCCGCGAACGGCATCTTCATCGACTGGATTTTTTCGAGCGGCGTCATCGGTCCTCCGGCATCGCATTTTTCTCACTGCGCGGAGAATGTACGCGCCGGGTAAATCAGGCAATGACGTCGGAGGTCATGCCCGCCGTGACAACCTGCCCCCGATTCTGCATACGTCGTTCATGCGCGACTTCCCTCCCCGCCGAATCGTCTGCCTGACCGAAGAGACCGTCGAGACGCTGTATCTGCTCGGTGAGCAGGACCGCATCGTCGGCGTCTCCGGTTACGCGGTGCGGCCGCCGCAAGTCCGCCGCGAGAAGCCGCGCGTCGCCGCCTTCATCTCCGCAGACATTCCAAAGATCCTCGCGCTGGCGCCCGATCTGGTGCTCGCCTTCTCCGACCTGCAGGCCGACATCGTCGCCGATCTGGTCCGTGCCGGCGTCGCCGTCCATGTCTTCAACCAGCGCGACCTGGCCGGCATCTTTGCGATGATCCGCACGTTGGGTGCCATCGTCGGCGCCGCGGAGCGCGCCGAACGGCTCGCGCAGGACCTCGAGCAACGGCTTGCGACGATTGCAGCGACGCCGCGTCCGGCACCGCGCCCAAAGGTCTATTTCGAGGAGTGGGATGATCCGCTGATCAGCGGCATCGGCTGGGTCTCCGAGCTGATCGAGATCGCCGGCGGCGAGGACGCACTGCCGCATCTGCGCGTGCACAAGGCGGCGAAGGACCGCATCATCGCGCCGGATGTCGTGCGCGATGCTGCGCCCGATATCATCCTGGCATCCTGGTGCGGCAAGAAGGTCGTCCCCGACCGCATCCGCAAGCGCGACGGCTGGGATACGATTCCGGCGGTGCGCAACGATCGCATCGTCGAGATCAAGTCGACCATCATCCTGCAGCCCGGCCCCGCGGCGCTGACGGACGGGCTCGATGCGATTGTCAAGGCGTTGTGGCCGCAGCGCCTATGAGCGCTCGCAATGGTGCCTGGAGTGACGTTCGTTGCTCACGTCACCGCATTCACGACCTGATATTCCGGCCGGCGCCACACCTCGCCATTGATCACCTCCTCGATGATCCCGGCGGCCTTCATCACCTCGGCTTCGCCGATATAGAGCGGCGTGATCCCGAACCGCATGATATCAGGCGCCCGGAAGTCGCCGATCACGCCGCGGGCAATCAGCGCCTGCATGGCGGCATACCCGCCGGCGAACGCGAAGGAGATTTGCGACCCGCGCTGCGCGTGCGCGCGCGGTGTCACCAGCTTCAGCGACGGGCAGCGTCGCGCGACCTCGGCTATCAGCAAGTCGCCGAGCGCCAGTGAGCGCGCGCGAACTTCGCCGATATCGACGCGGTCCCAGATGTCGAGCGACGCCTCCAGCGCGGCCATCGCCAGCACCGGCGGTGTGCCGACGCGCATGCGCTCGACACCGCCGGCAGGCTGATAACCGAGATCAAAGGCAAACGGATTTGCGTGGCCCATCCAGCCCGACAACGCAGCGCGCGCCTGATCGGCATGACGCGGCGCGACGTAGAGGAAGGCCGGCGCGCCGGGGCCGGCGTTGAGATATTTGTAGGTGCAGCCGGCGGCGAAATCGGCGCCAACACCGGCAAGATCGACCGGCAGCGCGCCGGCCGAATGCGCGAGATCCCAGACCGTGACGATGCCGAGCGCATGCGCCTTCCTGGTCAGCGTCAGCATATCGTGGCGGCGGCCGGTGCGGTAGTCGACCTCGGTCAGATAGAGCACCGCAATGTCGTCCGACAACGATGCCTCGACCTCCTCCGGCGCCGCCAGCCGCAATTGATGGCCGCGCCCGAGCGTCGCGATCAGCCCTTCCGCCATATACAGATCGGTCGGGAAATTGCCGGTGTCGGAGAGAACGATTTTGCGCTCCCGGTTCATGTCGAGCGCGGCCGCAAGCGCCTGATAGACTTTCAGCGACAGCGTGTCGCCCATCATCACGGTGCCCGGCTCGGCGCCGATCAGGCGGGCGAGGCGATCGCCCACGCGGCGCGGCTGCACGTACCAGCCGGCGGTGTTCCACGCGCGAATGAGCTCGTCGCCCCACTCGGCTGTGACGACATGCGCCACGCGTTCGGCAACGCCCAGCGGTAGCGCACCGAGCGAGTTGCCGTCGAGATAGATGACATCCGCGGGCAGATGAAACATTGCCCTGGTGTCGTCGTAGACGCGCAGTTGCGATTTCGCTTCGGTCATGGCTACTCGCTCACAGGATGGTGCGGACGCGCCACAGTTCGGGAAACAGCTCGACCTCAAGCATCCGCTTGAGATAGCTGACCCCACCGGTGCCGCCAGTGCCACGCTTGAAGCCGATCACGCGCTCCACCGTCGTCACGTGATTGAAGCGCCAGCGGCGAAAATAATCTTCGAAGTCGACCAGTTTCTCGGCGAGCTCATAGAGCATCCAGTTGGCTTCGGGAGCCTCATAGACGCGGCGCCAGGCTTGCATCACCCCCTCGTCGAAGTGATGGCTTTCGTGGACGTCGCGTGACAGGACGTTCGCGGGCATGGTGAGCCCCTTGCGGTGGGCAAGCCGCAGCACCTCGTCATAAAGGCTCGGCGTGGCAAGCTCGGTTTCGAGCAACGTCATCACCTCGGCATCATGCGCGTGCGGCTGCAGCATCGCGGCATTGCGATTGCCGAGGAGATATTCGATCTGCCGGTACTGAAACGACTGGAAACCCGAGGACTGTCCGAGCCGCGCGCGGAAATGGGTGTATTCGCTGGGCGTCATGGTGCGCAGCACGTCCCAGGCGCTGTTCAACTGCTCGAAGATGCGGGAGACACGCGCGAGCATCTTCATCGCCGGCGATACCTCCTCGCGGGCGATGGCGGCTCGCGCGGCGCGGAGCTCGTGGATGGCGAGCCGCATCCACAGCTCGGAGGTTTGATGCTGGATGATGAACAGCATCTCGTCATGCGCGTCCGAGACGGGGTGCTGGGCGCCGAGCAGTGCATCGAGATGCAGATAGTCGGCATACGACATTTTCCGGGCGAAGTCGGTCTCGGCGCCCTCGGTCGCGGGATCGTAGGCGTTACTGCTCATGACACATCCTCCCGATCGATCCGCTGCCTTCAACCGAGGCCGACAAGGCATCTTGTGATGGCGGAGGATGGATCCTTCAGCCCATCGACAACAGTAAAATGGTTATGCCCGGGGTCGACGACGAGGCGCGTGGGCACGTCGAAGCCGGTCCAGATGTTGGCCATCAGCTCGGCCTGGCGGATGAACTCGGGACGTTCGCTGCCACCGACCCAGGCGGTGAGCGGCGACGTGCCCCGCGGCAGATGCAGGGCGGCGCTTTCGCGCGTTGCCTCGTCCATGGTCATCCCGAGCGTATCGTTCATCCTGGTCTTCAGGAGCGGCCGCAGATCGTGCAGACCGCTGATCGACAGCGTCGCCGCGATTCTGTTGTAGACCTCAGGTTCGAGCGGGCCGTCGTCGCACAGCATGCGCGTGACAAGATGGCCGCCCGCGGAATGGCCGGCTAACCGAATCGGGCCGGAGACCTGGGCCGCAGCCAAGGCAATCGCGGCCGCGATCTCTGCCGTGATGTCGGAGATGCGCGCGGCCGGTGCCAGCGTGTAGCTCGGCAGCGCCACCGTCCAGCCGTGGTTTCGCGCCCCCTCTGCGAGGTCGGTCCACGACGATTTATCGAAGCGCATCCAGTAGCCGCCATGCACGAAGACGACGAGGCCCTTGCTGTCGCCGTCCGGCAGGATCAGGTCGAGCCGCTGCCGCTCTCCCGATCCATAGGCAATATCAGGCTTGAATCGATTGAGCCCGGCGCGATAGGCCGCCGCGCGCTCGGTCCACAGCGCCGGCAGCTTGTCCGACCCCGGCACGTGGGCCGAATTTGCATAAGCGTCATCCCAATCGCGCATCGTGGCTCCCCGAGGACTCGCCGACGGTCGGGCAGCACTTTGCCACCGGCGGGGCCGGCCGCCCAGTCTTTATTTTAAGCTTAAACTATCTGGGGACGCCACACAAAAAGGCTATGCTTGCTCCACCCCGCACCATTCGGCGATGAACAGCGCGGTGGCCTTGGTCGACTGCCGCAACGATTCCAGATCGACATATTCGTTGAAGCCGTGCATCGCCGCTCCCGTGGCGCCGAAGCATAGGCTCGGGATGTCGTGGTTCAGCCCGTAGAAGCGGGTGTCGGTCAGCGCCGTGAAAGCGCGGTCTTCCGCCGCCCCGCCATAGACCGCCTGATGCGCCTTGGCGAAGGCCGCTTCCGGTGCTTCGGAATTCGCCAGCTCGTACCCTTCCGACAGGAAGCCCGACCACTCAACCTGCGGCGGGTTGTTGGAGAGGAAGCGGTGGTCGCGCGCAGCGGCCGAGACGCAGGCCAGAATCTCCTTCTGGCACTCCGAGATCGACCAGCCTGGCAGCACCGCAATCCGGCAATCGACGTCGCACCAGGCCGGCACGCTGGAGGCCCAGTCGCCGCCCTTGATGATTCCCGGGTTGAGGTTGATGGGATGATTGACGTCCTTGAAATGGCGGTCGCTCTTGGCGCGTTCGTTCCAGGCGACCTCGAGCTTCTCGAGGGCATGAATCAAATGATACGCCGCCATGATCGCATTGGAGCCGGCACCGGCCTCGAACACATGCACCGGGAAGCCGCGCACCTTCAGGCGAAACCAGATCACGCCGACCTGCGAGCGGATCATCTTGCCGTTGGTCGGCTCCGGGATGAAGCAGGCATCGGCGCGGTAGCCGCGCTGCAAGGTGGAAAGCGCGCCGACGCCGGTGCTCTCCTCCTCGATGACGGACTGGAAATGGATCCGCGCCGTCGGCTTGAGCCCCGCCTTCTTGATCGCATCCAGTGCGTAAAGGGCACCGATGGTGCCCGACTTCATGTCGCAGGCGCCGCGGCCGTACATCCTGCCGTCCTTGATGACGGGATCGAACGGCGGCGTCGCCCACATCTCGAGCGGGCCGGTCGGCACCACGTCGCAGTGCCCCTGCAGGATCAGCGATCTGCCGGCATTGGTCGCCGGCCGATAGGTGCCGACAACGGTGCGCGCCTTCGAGAAATCATGCTCGATCGGGCCGAAGCCGCGCAGATCCTTGAGGTCATCGACATTGATGTGCCAGTCGTCGACCTCATAGCCGCGTTGGCGCAGGAGGTCGCCGATCATGTCCTGGCACGGCCCCTCGGCGCCGCGGGTCGAGGGGATCGCCACAAAGGCCTGCGTGGTCGCAAGCTGCGCATCGAACCCTTCGTCAACGGCAGCAAGGATTCGTTGTTGCGTATCGGCAGTCATGCAGCAGCTCCGTCAGGGGATGTCAGAAGGCGGGAGCGCCACCGTAACCCGATCTCAGCCGGCGGGGTACTCCGCAAAATAGGCATCCCGCAATGCATCTCCGAGCAGGCGGCCTTCCGAATAGCCATCGAGCGTCGCCGGCCGCGTCACGCCGTCGAGCAGCCGCGAACACGGCTCCGGCGCGCCGAGCACGGTGCGGACCGGGATACGCTCGGCGTAGATCGGCAACTCGTAATCCTCGGCGTCGTCGGCGACGCCCTTGGAGCGAACCTTTGCGGAGGCCTCCTCGATCTCCATCGCGATGAACGAGGTCGCCTTGATTTCCTGCGTGTTGCTCGGCCTCAAGGTCGCGGTGCGGTCGGGAAAGAAGCGGTCGACCATCGCGACGACGGCGCGCTGCTTCTCTTCCGCGTCGGTAACGAGATAGGCGCTGCCGAACGCCATCACCGCGCGATAATCGGCCGAGTGATTGAAGCCGCAGCGCGCCAGCACCAGGCTGTCGAGATGGGCAACCGTCAGGCACACCCGCTCGCCCTCCGTCTGGTTCCTAAGCATCCGGCTCGCGCTCGAGCCGTGCCAATAGAGCTTCGTCCCCTCGCGCCAGAAAAAGGTCGGCGTGCAATAGGGCTGGCCGTCGATCACGTAGGAGACGTGGCACATCATCGAGGCGTCGAGGATCCTGTGCACGGTCTCATGGTCGTAGAAGCCGCGTTCGTGGAGGCGCTTCACCCGGTTGCGGGACGATAGCGGATAGGAGGGAGTGGATGCGCCTTCGGTCACGGCAATGCCTCGCTGGATTGGAATGTTAGAACGGTTGTAGCGGACGATTTGGTCTGCGATAGTGCCAATTCCATGCGAAAAATTCCGACCAATTTGCGCAAATCCCCGCCAGGCAAGTCTTCGCCGGGCAAGGCCGAGCTGCCGCTCGATCTTGCAGGCCCCCATGTCACGCAGGGCGCCGCCTCGCAGAACCGGCTCTATCAGGCGCTGTGCCACGCCATCGTCGGCGGCATCGTGAAACCCGGCGAACCACTGCCGCCGTCGCGCGCGCTCGCCAAGCAGACCGGCTTCCGCCGCAACGCCGTCACCACGGCCTATGAGCGGCTGATCGCCGACGGCTTTGCGGTCGCGACCACAGGCTCCGGCACCTTCGTCGCCGCGCGGATCCCGGCGCAGGCCGGCGCACCGCGCAAGACCAGGATCATGATCGAGCCGCCACAGCACAGCGCGCTGTCGCTCGGCTGCACCCATATCGACGCACGCGCGCTGCAGCGTTTCCGCGCGTTTGCCGGCCGGAGGCTGCGCGCGTTCGGACCCGAGCATCTCCACTATGGCGATCCCCGCGGTAGCAGCGAATTGCGCGCCGCGATCGCAGATCACCTTTTGTCGGCGCGCGGGCTGCGCTGCGATCCCGATCAAATCATGCTGGCGTCGGGCACGCTGCACGCGCTGCGCATCGTGCTCGGCGCGATCCTCAAACCCGGCGACCAGGTCTGGTGCGAGGATCCCGGCTATCCGGCCGCGCGGCGCGCGATCGAGCATTGCGGCTATCGTCCGGTTTCGGTGCCGGTCGATGCGTCGGGCATGCGCGTCGCCAAGGGGCGCGCATCGGCACCGACGGCGCGCGCCGCCTACGTCACGCCGTCGCATCAGTTTCCGCTGGGCGTGCAGATGTCGATGCCGCGTCGGCTCGAGTTGCTCGATTGGGCCAAGGACGCCGGCGCCTTCGTGTTCGAGGACGATTACGACAGCGAGTTCCGCTATGACGGCGCGCCGCTGTTGTCGCTCGCCGGCATCGATCATTTGCGCCGCGTGATCTACATGGGCACCTTTGCCAAGACGCTGTTTCCGGGATTGCGGATCGGCTATTGCGCCCTGCCCGAGCAACTGGTCGGTCCGGTCACGGCGGCGCGTGCCGCGCTCGACCGCTTTCCCGCAACCCTGATGGAAGGCGCGGTCGCCGACATGCTGAACTCCGGCGCCTTCGCCGCCAATCTGCGCAAGTCGCGCAAACTCTATCGCGACGCGCGCGATGTGCTGGCGTCGACATTGGCGGCAGCTTCCGAAGGCGAACTCACGGTTCCGGTCCCCTCGCAAGGCCTGCATCTGGTGGCACGCCTCGCGCCGTCGACCGATCCGCTCGTTGCAGCAGAGGCGAAGGCGGCCGCCGGCGTCGGCGGCTGGCTGCTCGCCGAAACCTATCACCGTGCGGCGCCGCTATCGGGATTCGTGCTCGGATTCTCCGGCCATCCGGTTCTGCAACTCGTCGCGTCGGCGGAACAATTGGCGAAGGCCGCGCTGGCTGCGCTGCGCGCCCGCCGCAAGACATCGAAAGGCGCGCACGCACCGCCGCGCCCTATGAGAATCGGCACCGCCTGACTAAGGTCGCACGCGTTCAATCGGCGTCAGAGCCATTTCCGTTCCGATGGAATCGGAACGGAGTTCTGGAGTCATATTTTGACGCGTTTTCTTTACGCGAACCGGTATCCACTTCGCTTGAAAACGCTCTAGCCATGGGAAATACCGGATGCCCGGCCATCGCAATGTCCTGGTTCTGATCATCGGTGTGCTGCTCGTCTCCCTCGCACTTGTCGCGACGGACGTCGGCGCGTCGGCCCAACAGGCCCAGGCCGTTTCGCACGAGCGCGACATCGTGGATCTGCGCGTCGGTCAGCGCGTGCTGGTCGATGACGGAACGTGCCCGGCGGGGAAGATCAAGCTGGTCACCGGTGCGCAACTGAACCAGAACGGCGTGGTGCGCAGCATCACCTGCGTGCCGCGGTTTGCCAAAAAGTAAAACGCCCCGCATTTGCGAGGCGCCACTTTCGTCGTCGCTTTGAGAGCGTGCCGCTCAGTTCGTCGTCGTCGACGGCTCGAACATGCATTGCAGCGTCGGCTTGGCGATCTTGGTGAAGGTCGGTCCGATCTCGGACTGCTTGGACCGCGGCACCCAGTCGGTCTCGATCGTCGGCACGCCGGTCTCGCTGATGCCACGCAACACTGCCTGACGCAGGTCGGCGTCATCGACAACCGCTGCGGCATGGTCGTGCAAGCAGCCGCACACGGCATCGGGGTGCGCCCAACGGCCAGCCATATGCGGCACGCACTGGCGGACGAATTCCTCACGCTGGTCGGGCATCTTGAACAGCGTACGAAGCTGCACCGACTCGAGGGGAAGCTGGGTTTGAGCCTGCGCGGCGCCAGCGAAGGCGAAGGACGCGAGGATGGCCGCGGAACAGATACGAAGCAACATATGGAGCCTTTACCGGCAATTTTGTTCGGTTTGCTTGTCGCGGTTAGTTGGCGGCCATCACCACCGGCGCCGAGGTCGAAATCGGCGAGCCGTTGTAGGAGAAGGTGCCGATGCCGGGCAGACCATTGTCCGAGGAACCCGCCAGCGACGGACCGGCCAACACGAAGGCAAAGGCGAGGATGAAGCTGATGGTCCGCATTTGTCTGTCTCCGGTAGTGCGATCGGCGTCGCCGCCGTTTGGTTGACGGTTTGATAACGATCTCGCGTTTCCGGAGTTCTGCGCCAAAAACAAAAAACGGTTTCGTCGGCGCGAGAATTGTTTCGTCAGCCACGGTCCGACGAAACATTGGCCAAAAAAGACGAGTAATTTCAGCGGCACCGCCCTGCAGGAGCTATTCGGATCGATCCGAGGCATATGAAATTCGAGGCGAACGCCCAGTTGGGCGGGCCACCGTCACTGCCGCTTTCTTAACGTTCCTCTGGTGAGACAGACTGCGGCGCAGCAAAGTCGACCCGTGAACCGCATCTGGGTTCCCGCCGACTGATGTGCGCGCCGTGCAACCATCTTCGTGGTGGCACGTTGTCGTCCCCCAATCCAACGAAGGATGTCAGTCGTGGACAATGGCAACATGGGTGCTGGCAAGGACTCCGCGACCCGTAAGCCCGGCCAGCCACAGATGGCGGGCGCGATGTCGCATCAGGGCGCCCACGTCATGGGCGACAATGAATGCGCGCCGCAAAAGCTGGTCCGGCTGGTGGGATGCCGCGACACCAGTGTCCGGCCCGAACGGGCCGGCTTCGACTTCCGTGCCAGGCAGCTCGGGCAAGTTAAGAGCTGAGCCGATAGCCGATTTGCGCACTGGCTGAAGTTCGCAGCCGAACCATCTGTTTTGGCTACTGAATAAACTCGCCGCATTTCTGCACGCTGGCGTCGGCCGCCCCCCAGGGCATGATCGGCACCGACGAGGTCGAGTTCTTCGGCGAGCCTTCGATCAGCCGGTCTGAATAGACCATGTAGACCAGCACGTTGCGCTTGGCGTCGCAGCCGCGGACGATCTGCATCTTCTTGAAGAACAGCGAGCGGCGCTTGCTGAACATGTCGTCGCCCTGGCTCATCTTATCCTTGAAGCGGATCGGCCCGATCTGCCGGCAAGCGAGCGAGATATCAGAGACTTCCTCGGCTACGCCAATCCATCCCTTGAAGCCGCCCTTCTCTGGCACCGTGAAGTGGCAGGCGACGCCCTCGACCTCGGGATCGTCGACGCCATAGGTCGCGAGCTTGTCGTTGGGACTCAGCCATTTGAACACCGTCGAGCGGCGGAAGATCAGGTCCGGGTCGTCAGCGGCAGCCGCCGGGCCGGCCTGCGCCAGGGCCACCGCCAGAAGCAGCAACGCACACCCCCAACGAGACAGAACACGAAGGTCACACAGGCTCACACTTCTCGACGTCATAAAGGTCTCCGCGGGTGGGTCTCGGCCTATGTAGTGCGCAAAGGCCGCACCGGTAGGCGCTAACAGGTTGGTGATCTCAGCGCCGCTTTAACCTTATGTGAGGCTTTTTTGTTACGCTTTCCGCGAAAATCACGCGATCACGCAGGGGTTAGGACCCTTGTGCTGGTGAACGTGTTTTCCGTCTGCAACAACCAACAGATTAGTCTGGACTGGGATTCGGAATATGCGCGCAAGCGGCCGTCGGATTTCGATTTTTGATTTCGCAAATGAGCGGTTTTGGCAGTTTGCGGTTCTGACCGCCGCTGGCACCGTCGGCGCCTCCGCGCCGGCCGATGCAGCGCTCTACTACTGGAACGGGGATACCACCTATTACGGCAGCCAGGCCGAGCCGGCGCCGCCGCCACACCGGCCAAAGCCGCGGCGCAATCCGGCCAGGAAGGACGCTGGCGTCGAGAAGGAAACCGGTACCAAGCCGCAGGGCGCGGTGATCGTCAACGTCTCGATCGACCAGCAGAGAGTGCGGGTCTACGACGCCAATGGCTTGTACGCCGAAAGCCCGGTGTCGACGGGGATGAAGGGGCATGCGACCCCGATGGGTGCGTTCAGCGTCATCCAGAAGCAAAAATACCACCAGTCCAACATCTATAGCGGCGCGCCGATGCCGTACATGCAGCGCATCACCTGGTCGGGCATCGCGATGCACGCCGGTGTGTTGCCCGGCTATGCCGCCTCCCATGGCTGCATCCGCATGCCGATGGCATTCGCGGTCAAGATGTATAACTGGACCCGGATGGGTGCCCGCGTGATCGTCACGCCCGGCACAATCTCTCCGGAGAGTTTCTCGCATCCGCTGCTGGTGACGCAGCGGGTCGTGCCGCAACCGGTCGCCAGCGATGTTCCGAAGGCCGATGCGCCGCTCGGCGTGAAGGGCGACAAGGGCGCGGACAAGCCGGAGACCAGCCTCGAGCTGCGTTCGACGGTCGGTCATGTCGAACAGGCCTCGCTGCGCGACAACACCCATACCGCTGACGCCAGCGGCGCGATGCCGGCCGCCAGCGCGTCGGCGACGATGTCGGATGCCGCCTCCTCCGTCGCCGACAAGCCCGACGAAGCCAACAAGGAAGCGACCAAAGATGCCGTCAAGAGTGAGGCCAGTTTAGCCAAGGCCGACGACGCCAAACCGGACGCCCAGGCCGCCGCTGACAAGCCCTCGACCTCCGCAACCACGGAGAAGCCGGCCGAGAGCAAGTCCACCGATGCAGCCGCCAGCGACAGCAGCGGGACCGCTGACAAGAAGACGATCGGTGAAACGCCCGTCACCGCCAGCTCCGACGCCGGGAAGACCGAGGTCTCCGCAAGCGACCATGTGAAGGCCGAAGCCAAGGCTGCTGAACCAAAGGCTAATGAACCGAAGGCTAATGAACTGAAGGCTGATGTCGCGAAATCCGATACGGCCAAGCCCGACGTTGCCGGCGCCGAGGCGCCGAAGGTCGATGCAGCCAAAAGCGTGGACAAGCCCGCCGACCCGGTGAAGGCAGCCGACGCGCCCGATGCGAAGAAAGATCCGGCTCGGCTGCCGGCCCTGGCAAAGGCCGACGTGCCGAAGCGCACCGGCCAAATCGCGGTCTATATCAGCCGCAAAGATTCCAAGCTTTATGTGCGGCAGAACTTTGCGCCGCTGTTCGAGTCGCCGGTGACGATCGCGGCGAGCGACCGGCCGCTGGGCACGCATGTGTTCACGGCGGAAGCCGACAAGACCGATACCAATGCGCTGCACTGGTCGGTGGTCACACTGCCGACCCGCAATGCCGCGCGGATCGACGACGAGGATCGGCCCTCCCGCCGTCACAAGATGACGGGCGCCGCGGCAATCGAGACGAAGCCGCAGCCCACGGTGAACAGCCCGGCCGAGGCCCTCGACCGCATCACCATTCCCGCCGACACGATGGCGCGGATCACCGACATGCTGGGCACCGGCGGATCGATCATCGTCTCCGACCTTGGCGTGAACCAGGGCGAGACCGGAGAAGGCACCGACTTCATCGTGCCGCTGCGCTAGGCTCGGCGGGGCATTCGTAGCCCACTTCGCTCGCAATGACGGCATCTTGAAGCTCCAGACCTGCAACCTGGACTATGATCCCCCACAGAATCTGTCCGGGGACATGACCATGATCGACCGCAGGACACTGATCGTGGCGGGACTGGCTGCTGCGGCCGGATCGCGCACGGTGCATGCCGAGCTGCCCGCGATGAGCCGGATCACGGCTTACGCGTTCTCATTTCCGGCGCTGGCCGGCGGCGACATCCGCCTCGCCGAGTATGCCGGCCATCCCTTGATGATCGTCAACACCGCCTCGCTCTGCGGCTTCACCCCGCAATATGCCGGCCTGCAGGAGCTGTGGACCGAATTCCGCGATCGCGGCTTCGCCATCATCGGCGTCCCCTCCAATGATTTCGGCGGTCAGGAGCCGGGCGGCCCGACCGAGATCGCCGAGACGGCGCAGCACCAGTATGGCGTCACCTTCCCGATCGCAGCCAAGGCGGTCGTCAAGGGCACCAACGCACATCCGTTCTACCGATGGGCGGCCGAGGCGCGACCGAAGGACGTGCCCCACTGGAACTTCCACAAATACCTGATCGGCCGCGACGGCTACATCGCCGACGTCTTCCCGGAGTCCGTCACACCAGAGGACACACGGATCAAGACCGCAATCGCCCGGACTCTTGCGGCGGCGTGATGCGTGGTAATCCCCGGAATTAACTGATCGGTCGGGGATTTTGGACACAAAGCCGCCACGTCCGTTGCCTTGTCGTTGCCTTGGCGGCGGCGATCCAACTAGGGTATTCTCGTTACGGGGTGAGAGCCGCCCGGCCACGGCAACAGGCCGTACCGGGAGCGGGATCAGCAAGGAACACACCATGCGCATTGCGGCAGGTCTGATTTTCGCGGGGACGGTGTCGTTGCTCGCGTCGAGTGCAGCTTGGTCCCAGACGCCGGCAGCCAAGGGCGCAGCGCCAGCGGCCGCACCACAGGCGGCAGCTCCCGCACCTGCGGCTGCTGCCCCGGCGCCCGTTGCTGCGGCTCCGGTCCCGCCGCAGCAACCCGCGCAGCCGGCGCGTGCCGCCTGCAACAACCCGACTGCGCTCGGCGTCGCCCGCACCGTCGAGATCGACACCACGGGCGGTCCGGGCTTCGGCTTCGAACATTTCAAGCAGCTCGACTTCCTGCGCGACCACGAGGTGGTGCTGACCTTCGACGATGGTCCGTGGCCGGCCAACACGCCGGCGGTGCTGAAGGCGCTGGCGGATGAATGCACCACGGGCATCTTCTTCCCGATCGGCAAGCACGCGACCTATCACCCTGAGATCCTGCGCCAGGTCTATGCCGCAGGCCACACGGTGGGCTCGCACACCTGGTCGCACGAGAATCAGAGCAACAAGAAGCTGACCGATGATCAGAGGAAGGATGAGATCGAGCGCGGACTGGCTGCGGTCAAATGGGCGCTCGAGGTCTCGCCCGCGCCCTTCTTCCGCTTCCCGGCGCTGCAGCACCCGCCGCAGATGGTGACCTATCTCGGCACTCGCAACATCGCGATCTTCTCCTGCGACCTCGACTCCTTCGACTTCAAGTCGAAGAATTCGCAAGCCGTGATCGACACCGTGATGAAGAGGCTCGCCAAGCTCGGCAAGGGCATCATCCTGATGCACGACTTCCAGAAGCACACCGCGGAGGCGCTGCCGACACTGCTGACGCAGTTGAAGGCCGGCGGCTACAAGGTGGTCGCGATGCGCGCGAAATTCCCGGCGACGGTGCTGCCGCAATACGAGCAGGAGCTCGCCAAGGACGTCAAGCTGCCGACCGTGAGCTCGCGGCCGGTCGACAGCGTCGTCACGACGGTCAACCAGTAAGCGCCGACAGCGGACGACAAGACGCGTGCCGGCGCTGCGTATCGAGGGTTATGTCATCGTCTCCGCCGACGGCCGGCTGGCGAATGCGCATAATGTCATGCCCGACGATCTCAAGGTCGAGGGCGACAAGCGGTTCTTCACATCAGCGCTCGACCGCGCCGATCTGGTCGTGCACGGTCGCCACTCCGAGGAGGAGCAGCCGAATGCCCCGAAGCGCCGCCGCATCATCCTGACCGGCGATGTCGAGACCATCGCGCCCGACCCGACCAATCCAAAGGCGCTGTTGTGGAATCCCGCCGGCTGTTCCTTCGAGAGGGCAAGCCGCGAGGCCGGCGTCTCATCGGGCACAGTCGCGATCATCGGCGGCCCCAGCGTGTTCGGCATGTTCATGGACCGCTACGACACGTTCTGGCTGTCGGTCGCGCCGCGCGTGCGTATCCCCAACGGCGAGCCATGCTTCCCCGGCGTCCCCGCCCGCACCCCGCAGCAGGTGCTGGCGGCGCATGGCCTGCGCGCCGGTGAGCCGCAGCTGATCGACGCCGCACACGACGTCAGCGTCACGCCGTGGCGGCGCGAGCCCAAAACGTCCCCATAGGATCGTAGAAGATGACTTCGTAGGATGGGTGGAGCGCAGCGATACCCATCGATTTCTCGGCCCAAAGGTGATGGGTTTCGCTGCGCTCTACCCATCCTACAGTGATCGCCCTACACGTCCCCGTAAGCTGGCTCGGTGCTGCGCGGGCCGCGGCCGTAGCCGGCGATGACGAACAGCGCGCCGATCAGCGAAAGGTTCTTCAGCGCATCGATCAAGGTCTTGCCGTTGTCGGGCGCGGCCTGATTCCAGAAGTCATGAGCGTAAAAGGTCGCAACGCAGATGAAGATGATCAGCAGGATCGCAAAGAACCGCGTCAGCACGTTCACCGCGATCATCAGACCAGCGAGGATTTCGAAGCCGCCGATCGTGATCGCCAGTAGCTGCATGAACGGCATGCCGACAAAGGTTTCGATCTGCTGCATATAGGGCGCGATCACGGCGGGAATGACCACCTTGGCCGTCAGCATGTCGGCGGTCGCCTGGATGCCGAAGAGTTTGGTCGCCCCCGAATAGAGGAACAGCACGGCGAACAAAACGCGCCCGAAAGTAATGAACGCTGGCATGGGTCGGCCTCACTGGATGGCAGAAATCGGACGGAGCAGGCGCAACGATTATGGTCGTTCCGCCTGCTTCGATCAAATCGAATCGGTCTCGCTAGAGCATGAACCGGAAAAGTGCGCAGCGGTTTTCCGAAAAGGTCATGCTCAAACAAGCAGGCTCTTACCCAAACAGTGTCGGCTGTGCGCGGCCGGCCCGCTCCTGGGCTTCGACCGCGGCGACCGCGGTCATGTTGAGGATGCCGCGTGCCGTCACCGACGGGGTGAGGATATGCGCCGGGCGCGCCGGGCCGATCAGGATCGGTCCGACCGGCAGCGCGTCCGCCAGCGACTTGATCATCTGATAGGCGATGTTGGCGGCGTCGAGATTCGGCATGATCAGGATGTTGGCCTCGCCCTCCAGCTTGGAATGCGGCAGCACCAGCTTGCGCGCCAACGCCGACAGCGCGGTGTCGCCCTGCATCTCGCCGTCAGCCTCGATCTCCGGATGCCTTTCCTTCAGCAGCTGGGTGGCCCGGCGCATCTTGCGCGACGACTCGGTATCATAGCTGCCGAAGTCGGAATGTGACACGAAGGCGATCCGCGGCTTGAACGCGAAGCGCTGGGCGTGGATCGCCGCAAGCGAGGCCACCTCCGCCAGTTCCTCCGCGCTCGGATTCGGCCGCACCTGGGTGTCGGCAATGAAATGGGCGCCCTTGGTGGTGATCAACAGCGACAGCGCGGCATAATCGCTGATCCCCGGCTGGAAGCCGATGATCTCGCGGACATGGCGCAGATGGCTCATGTAGCGGCCCTCGACGCCGCACAGCATCGCGTCGGCCTCGCCGCGCGACACCGCAAGTGCTGCGATCACCGTGTTGTTGGTGCGAACCACCGTGCGCGCCGCCTCCGGCGTCACGCCGCGCCGGCCGGCGACGTCGATATAGGACTGCACATAGGAGCGGTAGCGCGGATCGTCCTCGGGATTGACCAGGTCGAAATCCCGCCCGGCCTTGATCGAGAGGCCAAAGCGCTGGATCCGGGCTTCGACGACCGACGGACGGCCGACCAGGATCGGCCGCGCCAGCTTCTCCTCCAGCACCACCTGCGTCGCGCGCAGCACGCGCTCGTCCTCGCCTTCGGCGTAGATCACGCGCACCGGCTGGGTCTTGGCCTTGGCGAATACCGGCTTCATGGTGAGGCCGGAGCGGAACGCGAAGCGCTCGAGATTGATGGCGTATTCGTCGAAATCGGTGATCGGCCGGGTCGCGACGCCTGACTCCATCGCGGCCTTGGCCACCGCCGGCGCGATCCGCAGGATCAGGCGCGGATCGAACGGGCTCGGGATCAGCGAGCCCGGGCCGAACCCCTGCGTCTCGCCGGTATCGAAACCATGGGCCACGGCGTCCGACGGCGGATCGCGCGCGAGCTGCGCGATGGCGTCGACCGCCGCATGCTTCATCTCCTCGTTGATCGCAGTGGCGCCAACATCGAGCGCGCCGCGGAAGATGAAGGGAAAGCACAGCACGTTGTTGACCTGGTTCGGGAAGTCCGACCGCCCGGTGCAGATCATCGCATCGGGGCGCGCCTGGCGCGCCTCGTCCGGCATGATCTCCGGGTTCGGGTTGGCGAGCGCCATCACCAGCGGATGATCCGCCATCCGCTTGACCATGTCGGGCTTCAGCACGTTCGGTGCCGACAGGCCCAAGAAAATATCGGCATCGCCGATCACGTCGCCGAGCACGCGGGCATCGGTCGTCTGGGTATAGACCGCCTTCCAGCGGTCCATCGTGGTATTGCGGCCCTCGTAGACCACGCCATCGATGTCGCAGACCCAGATGTTCTTGCGCTGCGCGCCCATCGACACCAGCAGATTGAGGCAGGCGATCGCTGCCGCGCCGGCACCCGAGCAGACGATCTTGACGTCAGGCAGCTTCTTGCCGTTCAGCAACAGGCCGTTGGTGATCGCGGCTGCGACGATGATGGCGGTGCCATGCTGGTCGTCGTGGAACACCGGGATCTTCATCCGCGCCTTGAGCTGGGCCTCGATCTCGAAGCACTCCGGCCCGCGGATGTCTTCCAAATTGATGCCGCCGAAGGTCGGCTCCAGCGCCGCCACCGTCTCGACCACCCGCTCGATGGTGTTGGCGTCGATCTCGATGTCGAACACGTCGATGCCGGCGAATTTCTTGAACAGCACCGCCTTGCCTTCCATGACGGGCTTGGAGGCCAGCGGGCCGATATTGCCGAGGCCAAGCACCGCGGTGCCGTTCGAGACCACCGCCACCAGATTGGCGCGCGTCGTCAGCGTCGCTGCCTCGGCCGGATTGTTGGCGATCTCCATACAGGCCGCTGCCACGCCGGGCGAATAGGCCAGCGCGAGGTCGCGCTGGTTGGCGAGCGGCTTGGTTGCCTGGATCTCAAGTTTCCCCGGCCGCGGCAGGCGGTGATAGGCGAGCGCCGCGTTATGGAGTTCTTCGGACGATGACGACATGCGTGCTCCCGCGTTTCCGGCCCTGAAGTCTTGTTTCTATGCTAGTCCAAGGCAAATCAGTTTGCCGGCAAATCGAGCCGGATGTGAAGCACGTCCAGCCGCTCGGATGCAATATTCGATAATTTCCCCGTCAACAGGCCGCCGGCAGGCACCCCGGCGCAGCCGTATCACCCCTTCTCTCCCCGGTCATCGGGCCGGGGAATGGCAATTTTGTTCTCTGCTTGATCCGGAGTTGACCGAATGAAGAAAATCCTGCTGGGCTTGATTGCGGTCGTCGTCGTCGCGGTGGGAGGCTTCTTCGGCTTCGACTTCTACATCCAGCATCGGGTCAAGGGCGAGGTCGAGGCGGTATTCGCGCAAATCCGCGCCACGGGTGCCAAAGCCGATCATGGCAAGGTCTCGTTCGACCTGCGGAGCCGCACGGTCACGATCGCCGACATTGCCAGCGAATCGGCCACACAGCCTCCGGTCAGCATCAAGATTGCCAGCTTCACAGCGTCGGGCGTCCGCGAGGGCGACGCAACGCGATTTTCCGCCGATAGCATCGAGGCCACCGATGTCGAGGTCGGCGCGGCGGCACCAGGCCAGACGATCGCGGGCCTGACCTACAAATTGCCGCGGATAGCGGTGAAAGATTACTCCGGCCCAGCCGGCCCTCGCCAGCTCCCGGCGTCGGCGTCGCTGTTCGATCTGTACCGGTTCGGGTTCGAACAGCTGGCAAGCATCAGCGCGGCATCGGTCAGCGTCCCCGAGGTCAAAGGGACGATCACTTTCGGCCCCCAAATGCACAGCGACGGCGGCGAGTTCGCCTATTTGGGCGTTGCTTTGGAGAACCTCAAGGACGGCAAGATCGCCTCGATCAAGACCGACGGGTTCACCTTCACGGTCAATTCGCAACCGGCCGGCAAGCCGATCAAGATGACCGGCAATCTCGCCAATCTGGTCGCCTCCGACGTCGATGTCAGCGCGATGGCCGCCATCTTCGATCCGGGCAAGGCCAACGACGACAAGGAGTACCGCGCCTACCGGCACATCTCGGCCGGTCCCTACATCATCACGTCAACGCAAGGCCTGAACATGCGGATCGATGGCATGACCATCGATGACGTCGCCTTCAAGCCGTCACGGCTGCAACTCCCCGCCCTGATGGCAGCGATCCCGCCGGCTGGCGCCGCGCCGCCGACACAAGCGCAAGTGCGCGATATGATGGAAAAAATGGCCACCCTCTATGCGGGCATCCGGATCGGAAACACCGAGCTGCAGGGGCTCTCGGTCGATACGCCGCAGGGCCCGATGAAGCTCCAGGCGATGCGGTTCAACATCGACAACGGCAAGATCGGCGAAATGGCCTTCGAGGGCCTGGATGCGCGCGCGCCCAAGGGGCCCGTCAAGCTCGGACGCTTCGCGCTGAAATCCCTCAACATCTCCGGTTTGATGCGAATGGCCGCGGAGTTTTCCGCGCAAAAGCCGTCGGCCGCGCAAGCCTTTGCGCTGTTGCCGCTGATCCAGGGCGTCGAGGTCAAAGGCCTCGTCGCGCCCTACAAGAACACCAGCAAGCCGATCAACATCGACACCATCAACCTGAGCTGGGGCCAGTTTGTCGGACCGATCCCGAGCAAGGCCCATGTCACCGCGAAGCTGACCTCGCCGATCGACCGGACGGACGTCGGATTGCAGCCGCTCGCCGCCGCCGGGATGGATACGATCGCGCTCGACTTCGATCTCGGCGCGGCCTGGACGGAAGCATCCCGCAGCTTCGCACTGGAGCCGGTGTCGCTCGAACTCGGTAACCTCTTGAAGGCGCAGGCGCGCGTCTCGCTCGCCAACGTGCCGCGCGGGGTCTTTTCGTCAGATACGGCGCAGGCAGCGACCGTGGCGGGTCAGATCGAGGCCGGCTCGCTCGAGATCACGCTGCGGGACCTCGGCTGCGTCGAGTTAGGGATCGCGCAGTTTGCCGGCGTCCAGAACATCAGCCGCGACGACGCGCGGCGCGCCATCCTCGACGCCATCAAGGCGCAGGGCGAGGCGATCGGCGCGGCCAATCCCGACGCCAACGCCTTGCTTGCGGCCGTCACAAGCTTTGTCGAGACGCCGGGGCAGACGCTCGTCATCAAAGTGACACCGCTCGGCAAGGTGCCGGCGGCTCAACTGATGCAGCTGCTCAGGACCGATCCGCTGGTGGCGCTCGCGCAATTTAAGATCGAGGCCTCGACAGGGTTATGACGCTCCCGTAGCCCGGATGGAGCGGAGCGCAATCCGGGGCAGTCTCTCCTGCGGCAACACCGTTCCCGGATTTCGCTTCGCTCCATCCGGGCTACGCAGCCTCTCCGCCTATCCCTTGTTCGGCAGATTGACCCGGACGTGCAGTTCCTTGAGCTGCTTGGCCGAGGCTTCCGACGGCGCGCCCATCAGCAGGTCCATGGCCTGCTGGTTCATCGGGAACAGCGAGATCTCACGCAGATTGTTGGTGCCGCACAACAGCATCACGATGCGGTCGAGGCCGGCCGCCATGCCGCCATGCGGCGGCGCGCCGTACTGGAACGCACGGTACATGCCGCCGAAGCGGTCGACCACTTCCTGCTCGCCATAGCCCGCGATCTCGAACGCCTTGACCATCGCTTCCGGCTTGTGGTTGCGGATGCCGCCGGAGGCGATCTCGTAGCCGTTGCAGGCGATGTCGTACTGGAACGCCTTGATGGTCAGCGGGTCCTGCGACTTCAGCGCGTCAAGACCGCCCTGTGGCATCGAGAACGGGTTGTGCGAGAAGTCGACCTTCTTGTTCTCCTCGTCATACTCGTACATCGGGAAATCGACGATCCAGGCGAGCTCGAACCGATCCTTGTCGATCTGGTTCAGCTCCTCGCCGAGTTTTGTCCGTGCGAGACCAGCGAACTTCCAGAATTTCTCCGGGTCGCCGGCGACGAAGAACGCCGCATCGCCCTCCTTCAGGCCGAGCTGGTCGCGGATCGCAGCGGTCCGTTCAGGTCCGATGTTGTTGGCTAGCGGACCCGCGCCCTCACCGCCCTCGCGCCACATGATGTAGCCGAGGCCGGGCTGGCCTTCACCCTGCGCCCACGAGTTCATGCGGTCGCAGAACGCGCGTGAACCGCCGCCGGTGCCCGGGATCGCCCAGACCTGGTTCTTCGGGTCTTCCAGCATCCGCGCGAACACCTTGAAGCCGGAGCCGCGGAAGTGCTCGGAGACCTCCTGCATGACGATCTTGTTGCGCAAGTCGGGCTTGTCGGAGCCGTATTTGCGCACCGCTTCGGCAAACGGGATCCGCGGCCAGTTCTTCGTGACCGGCTTGCCCTTGGCAAAGTCCTCGAACACGCCCGTGATCACCGGCTCCATCGCCGAGAACACGTCGTCCTGGGTGACAAAGCTCATCTCGACGTCGAGCTGATAGAACTCGCCCGGCAGGCGGTCGGCGCGCGGGTCCTCGTCGCGGAAGCACGGCGCGATCTGGAAGTAGCGGTCAAAGCCCGACATCATCAGGAGCTGCTTGTACTGCTGCGGCGCCTGCGGCAGCGCGTAGAATTTGCCGGGATGGATGCGCGACGGCACCAGGAAATCGCGCGCGCCCTCCGGTGAGGACGCCGTCAGGATCGGGGTCTGGAATTCGAAGAAGCCCTGCTCCTTCATCCGCTTGCGCATGGAATCGACGACAGCGCCGCGGGTCATGATGTTCTGATGCAGCTTCTCGCGACGCAGGTCGAGGAAACGGTACTTAAGCCTGATGTCTTCAGGATATTCCTGCTCGCCGAACACCGGCAGCGGCAGCTCGGCGGCGGGGCCGAGCACCTCGATCTCCTTGATGTAGATCTCGATCAGGCCGGTCGGCAATTCCGTATTGTCGGTGCCGGCGGGGCGGCGCCGGACATTGCCGTCGATCCGCACCACCCACTCCGAGCGGAACTTCTCGACCTCGGCGAACGCCGGCGAATCCGGATCGGCCACACATTGGGTGATGCCGTAATGGTCGCGCAAATCGAGGAACAGCACGCCGCCATGGTCTCTGACACGGTGAACCCAGCCTGACAGCCGGGCCGTCTGGTCGATATCGCTCTCTCGGAGCGCGCCGCATGTGTGTGACCGGTAGCGATGCATATTAGTTCCAAAAACTGATGTCGGAGGAGAATCGGACCAAGCCAAAATGGCCTATCCGATGTTGCGGAGGGTTTACCCGACGAGGCCGGGTGCGGCAACCAAGGGAACGGCCGGTTTTGGCCCGAAATCGCACATTTTCGGGACCATTGGCGCGAACCGTTTGCCTATTCGCCCCGTAGCCCTATCTTTCCGACATGACCGTCCATTTCCCGTTCCAGAACACCTATTCGGCGCTGCCGGCGAACTTTTTCGCCCGGGTCGCGCCGACCCCGGTGGCCGCCCCCCGGCTGATCAAGCTGAACCGGCCGCTGGCCATCCAGCTCGGCCTCGACGCCGACCTGCTGTCGACGCCTGAGGGCGCCGAGATCCTCGCCGGGAAACGCGTCCCCGACGGGGCCGACCCGATCGCGATGGCCTATGCCGGCCACCAGTTCGGGCACTTTGTGCCGCAGCTCGGCGACGGCCGCGCCATCCTGCTCGGCGAGGTCATCGACAAGGGTGGCGTCCGCCGCGACATCCAGCTCAAAGGCTCCGGCCCGACCCCGTTCTCCCGCCGCGGCGACGGCCGCGCCGCGCTCGGTCCGGTTCTGCGCGAATACATCGTCAGCGAGGCGATGTTTGCGCTCGGCGTTCCGACCACCCGCTCGCTTGCCGCTGTCGTCACCGGCGAACGGGTCCAGCGCGAGATCGCGCAGCCCGGCGCGGTGCTGACCCGTGTCGCTGCGAGCCACATCCGCGTCGGCACCTTCCAGTTCTTCGCCGCGCGCGGCGACACCGACGGCATCCGCGCGCTCGCCGACCATGTCATCGCCAGGCACTATCCGCACGTGAAGGACGCCGACCAGCCGTATCACGCGCTGCTCGCCGGCGTCGTGGCGCGACAGGCCGAGCTCGTCGCCCGCTGGCTGCTGGTCGGCTTCATTCACGGCGTGATGAACACCGACAACTCCTCGATCTCGGGCGAGACCATCGATTACGGCCCCTGCGCCTTCCTCGACGCGTACAACCCCGCCCAGGTGTTTTCCTCGATCGACGAGATGGGCCGCTACGCCTATGCCAACCAGCCGCGGATCGCGCTGTGGAATCTGACCCGGCTCGCCGAATGCCTGCTGCCGCTGTTCACGGACGACAAGGACAGAGCGATCGAGCAGGCGCAGGCGATCCTCGGCGAATTCCCGGAAAAGTTCACGACGGCTTATCAGGCCGGCCTGCACGAGAAGGTGGGATTGTTCACCGCGCGCGACGGCGACGAGGCGCTGATTCAGGACCTGCTCGACGCAATGGCGAAGAACGAGGCCGACTTCACCCTGACCTTCCGCCAGCTCGGCCATGCCGCGGGCGACGAGGCCGGCATCGCCGATGTCCGCGCCCAATTCACCGACCCCGCAGCCTTCGACGAATGGGCAGCCCGCTGGCGCGAGCGCACCGCGCTGGAGCCGCAGACATCGGCCGAGCGCAAGGCCGCGATGCACGCCGTCAACCCCGCCTTCATCCCGCGCAACCACCGCGTCGAAGCGGTGATCCAGGCGGCTGTCAGCAACGACGACTACGCACCGTTCGAGGAATTGTTGACGGTGCTATCAAAACCGTTCGACGACCACCCGCAGTACGCGGCCTACGCCGAACCTCCGCTGCCGGAGCAGCGCGTCACGCAGACGTTCTGCGGGACGTAAGCTCTCTCCCCCGTCATTGCTGTGCAAGTTCACTAATTCGCTGATTGAATTCTCTTGCGGGAGGATTCGATGCGCGACAACAGCTACGACCGGACGATTGAGCGGAACTACCTGCAGAAGTGGCGGTTCCTGATCCCGGAATACGAGGCGGTGAAAGCCGGGCGGTCGGCAACGTTCCGCCGGGTCGGAGATTTTTATCGGCATCACGGCACCTGCTCGCAAACCTTCCGGAAGTGTTACAACCGCTATTTGCAAAGCGGCGAGGAGGCCGACCTCTTGCCGCGGCGGCGCGGACCGAAGTGGAAGGAACGGCGCGAACCGGAAGGCATCGAGGCCGAGATCGTTGCTTGCCGCCAGAGGGGGATGAACCGCTACGAGATCCATGCTGTCTTGCGCGAGCGGCGCGATACGCTACCCTCGCCGTCGACGATCTACCGGGTCCTGAAACGCTATCATCTGAACCGGCGCACGCCGGCGATGCGCGAGGAGAAACGCCGCATTATCAAGGACAAGCTCGGCGAACTTGGCCATGTCGATCTGCATCAGCTGCCACGCGACGTGTTCCTGGCGCCACCCCCGGCCACGGCCTATATCGTCAGCCTGATCGACAGCTGCTCGCGCCTGGCCTGGGCCGAGGTCATCACCTCCAAGAAAGCCTTGCCGGTCATGTTCAGGACGCTGAAGATGATCAACACCCTCAACGTCACCTATGGGCTGGTCTTCGCCGAAATCATGTCCGACAACGGCGCCGAGTTCGCATCCCGAAACAACCGTGAAGAGCATCCCTTCGAAGCCATGCTCCTCGAACTCGGCATCAAGCATCGCTACACCAGACCCTATCGGCCGCAGACCAACGGCAAGATCGAACGGTTCTGGCGTACCCTCGACGACGACGTCATCGATGGGGCAACCTTCGATAACCTCGATCACTTCGCCAATGAACTCTTCGAGTACCTGATCTACTACAACAACCACAGGCCTCATCAGGCCCTTGGCGGCCAGACACCAAAGGACTTCGCTGCGACCAAAACTGAACCCATTCAATCAGCGAATTAGTGAACTTGCACAATTGCGAG
>NZ_JYMT01000041.1 GCF_000938305.1 Bradyrhizobium sp. LTSP885 | reverse complement strand
TACGCGTCGATCTTCCGACCGAGGTGGCACGGACAACGATCGTGCCGGCCTTACCGGATTTCATGGCGGCTCATCCAGAGTTGGAGCTGGAGGTGTCGAGTACGGATCGGCAGGTCGATCTGGTTCAAGAGGGGTTCGACTGTGTATTGCGGCTTGGATCCATAAGGGACGAGACGCTGATCGCCCGCCCGCTGGGCCGGTTGCGTATGGTCAACGCTGCCAGTCCCGCCTATCTAGCGCGCTATGGCGTCCCCCGATCGCTAGAAGATCTCCAGCGTCAGGAGCATCGGGCAATTCATTTTTCGACGATGCTGGCCGCAAGACCCTATGGATGGGAATATCCGGACGGCGACGGCTACGCGACGCTTCAGTTGCCAGGTGCGCTACACGTTAACAGTGCGCAGACCTACGAAGCCGCTGCCCTCGCCGGCCTTGGCCTGATTCAGGCGCCACTCTTGGGGATTGGCCGATACCTGGAGAGTGGAGCGCTTGTGGAGATCATACCCGATTATCGTCGCCGGGCGCTCGCCGTGTCCCTCGTCGTTGCACATCGAAGCAATCTGTCGCGCCGAGTCCGCGCATTCATGAAATGGATCGAAAATGTGCTGACGCCATATCTGGAATAGCGAGACGAACATCTTCGTCCGGCCTTCGAAATCAACATTTGAAGTTGTGTCTGTTCGTCGGCGGTTGGCGACCCTTGCTCGCCATAACCGTCGAAGCGACCGAACGAAGCCTGACTTTTCTAGGGCGCATGAGTCCGGAATTCGTCCATCGCGTCAGTTGGCGCAGTGCAGCGACATGTCCGAAGTTGAGGGTAGTCTGGAAGCTGACCGACTGTAAAAACGAAGCGAATGACCCATCTAGGAAGTCCGAGCGCAGTGTCGGGTATCGGACTCATGACGCCTGCACTTGGCAGCATTAAGCATTTGCCGATAAGGTTCTTCAGTTATTGCATTATGAGTGTTGCGTTGCTGATGGCATTGATTGACGAGACGCCGAAGGCGCTCGCTTTTCGACCGACTGTTTTTCGTGTCTCGCATATTCCCACGCCGCTGTTTTCAGACAGTGCGAGTTCATCAAAACCGGATATCCTGGTTTCGAGAAGAGGTACGGAATGCGCGCGCGGAAATCGGCGACGATGGCGTAAAAATAGGACAGGTCGAACACAAGGTTTGCAAAGATTGCGCAGATATTGCTGCAAGAGCGATTCCGCTGAGTTAACTTTTCGGTGCTGCGCGTGGCTGCGTCAGTGCTTTGGTAAGCGCGTAGAAACACCGCAAAGTCAGCATTGGTCCTCAATTCCCGGGCCCAATTCCCTTGTCCGATAAACGAACTGGGGCCTGATGATCCCAAGCATCCGCGCTGCTGTCGAAATCTTCCCACCCGAACGCCGCAGCGCTTCTGCGTAAATCCGTCGGCTCAGTTCGTTGATCGTGAGCGATTCGAAATCGCGCGATGCATCGTCGGTGCGCCGAAGATCATCATGATGGATGAACCCGGCGCCAGCCTAAGCGAATCCGAGTCGGATTTCCTGCGTAAGACCATCATAGGCATGCCGGCGTTCTGCGGCGCCCAGGTGTTGCTCGTCGATCACGACGTCGACCTGACATCCTCGACCCGCACGAAGACGCTGGTTCTCGATTTCGGCACCGTGATCGCCTACGGCCCGGTAGGTCCGACCTTGAAGGATCCGAAAGTACGCGCCGCCTACCTCGGAGAAGCGGCATGACCGATTGCATCCGGATCGAGCGTCTGGCGATTGCGCGCGGTGGCAAGCAGGTCGTGCATGGTATAGATATCGAGATTCCGCCGTGGCAGGTCACCGCTCTGCTCGGCGCCAACGGGGCTGGCAAGAGTTCGCTGGTTCTCGCCGTGGCTGGTGCATTGCCCGTTTCCTCCGGCGACGTATTCATCGACCGCAAATCGAGTGCAGGCCTTCGGCCAGAGCAGGTTCGCCGCCTTGGCGTTGCAGCCGTCCCCGAAGGGCACCACGTACTCAGCGAACTATCGGTCTTCGATAATCTTCGGGTCGCCGGTCATCATCTGCCGGGCCGCAAGCGGGAAGATGGCATTGAGGCTGCGCTTGATGCGTTTCCCGAGCTTCGTCGAAAACTCGACGCGCGGGCGGGATCGCTCTCCGGCGGTCAGCAGCAAATGGTCGTACTCGTCCAGGCCATCGTCGATCGCCCGCGCTATATCCTTGCGGATGAATTGTCGTTCGATCTTGCTCCCGTGATCGTGGCCAGGCTGGTTCCGGTGATCACTCAGCTTGCCACGGACGGCGTCGGCGGGTTGTTGATCGAACAGTTCACGAATATCGCGTTGCGGATTTCACATCGCGTCCACGTCATGGAGCGGGGACATATTCGGTTCTCCGGCGAACCCGAACAATTACGCGAGAATCCGGATATTCTTCACAGCGCATATCTCGCCGCGAATTGACTTGCCGCAACGGGATGAACGACGGCCGTGAGCGTCTGGCTTCGGCTACGCCAGCGAGTCTGGCCTGCGTTGTCCGAGTCTCGGTGAGTCTGTGATGAGCTTTACTTTTGATCGATGGCTCTGCCGTCACCTCCCATCCCCGCAAGCTCGGCCCTCCGGGCGCTTGCTCACCGGGTTAGCCGTCAGACGGCACAGTGCAGTTCCCGCTGGCGTCTGCCGCTTACCAAACTGAGCGCTTGTCGGATTTAGCGCGGTGCCCTGCCTTTGGGGGCGGGCTTCCCAGAGCGATAGTCGATGGCCGAACCTCAAAATGAGTTGCGTACCTCATTGGGCCTCTGCTAGCGTGACAAGGATGGAGAAGCGAGAAGCGAATATGGCGTTCACGCTCAAGGACATTGCCCGCCAGGCTGGCGTCAGCCTCGCAACCGTTGATCGTGTCCTCCACAATCGCGCCGGCGTGCGACCGGACACCGTCCGGCGCGTGAAGGAGACGATCGAGCGGAACGCATTCCAACCCCATGTCGCTGCGGCGGAATTGGCCCGCGGGCGAGCACGGCGCTTCGCCTTTGTGATGCCGTCCGGGCCGAATCTGTTCATGCAGCAGATCCAGTCCTATCTCGGCGAGATGTCGACCTGGCTTTCGGCCCGACGCCTTGCGGTCGAGATGGTCGCTACCGACGTGTTCAATCCTGCCGTTCTCGCGGCTACCCTTGAATCCCTCGCCGGCGACTTCGATGGAGTGGCGGTCGTGGCGCTCGATCATCCGAGCGTCCGCGCCGCCATCAACGATCTTGTCGATGCCGGCACCAATGTCGTGACGCTGGTGTCCGACGTGCCGTCGTCGCGCCGCCATCACTATGTCGGCATCGACAACATTGCCGCCGGGCGCACCGCGGGCACGTTGGTCGGGCGGCTGGTCGGTCCTCGTCGAGGGAAGGTCGCTATCGTCGCCGGTTCGCAAGGCTTGCGGGACCATGCCGAGCGTATCTTCGGCTTCAGTCAGGTGACGGCCTCCGAATTTCCGCAACTTGATGTGTTACCCGTTCTTGAGGGGCGGGACGCGGATGAATGCTCAGAACACCTCATGATGAGGTTGCTTGGCGATCATCCTGACATTGCCGGTCTCTATAATGTCGGCGCCGGAACGCTTGGCGTTGCCAAGGCACTGATCGACTCCGGGCGTGAGAAGCAGGTGGTTTTCGTTGGGCACGACGTGACTGTCGTGACGCGCAGGCTGCTCCTGCAGGGTGTGATCGATGCGGCCATCTCGCAGAACCCCGGGCATGAGGCGCGGGCCGCCATCCGCGTGCTGCTCGCGCTCGCGCGAGGCGAACCGATCTTGAGTGAACAGGAGAATATCCGGATCGACATCGTGATGAGGGACAATCTGCCGTAGGGCCCACCACCGTAAGGCGGTTCTAAGCGGCAGGCCGAGTTCAAAAAGTCGGCACTTTGCGGGAAAGGCGACGCAGTTCGCACGCCGCGTGAGAGCCGAAAGGGAGGAAGGCTCGTGTATCTGGGGATGGACATCGGCACGTCCAGTGTGAAGGCCGTGCTCGTGAATGACGCGGGTGCGATCGCCGCTGCGGCTTCGCGCGAGCTTGCGCTGTCGCATCTTGAGCCGCTCTGGTCCGAGCAGGATCCGGATGCCTGGGTCGACGCGGCGATCGATGCGGTCGACGATCTCGCTGCCAGGCACCCGCGCGAAACGGCGCAGGTTCGGGGCATTGGCCTTGCCGGCCAGATGCATGGCGCTACGCTGCTTGGTGCCGACGGCCGGCCGCTGCGCCCGGCCATTCTCTGGAATGACGGCCGTTCCCATGCCGAGTGCACCAAACTCGAGCGCCGGTGCCCCTCGCTGCACGCGATCGCCGGGAATCTGGCGATGGCGGGCTTCACCGCTCCCAAGCTCATGTGGGTGGCGCGGCACGAACCGGATGTTTTCGCGAGGGTAGCTCACGTTCTTCTTCCCAAGGCCTATGTCCGCTACCGCTTGACCGGCGAGATGGTCGAGGACATGTCGGATGCGGCCGGAACGCTCTGGCTCGACGTCGGTCGGCGCTGCTGGTCCGAGACCATCCTGGAAGCGACGGGGCTCGGTCTCCACCATATGCCGCGACTGGTCGAAGGCAGCCAGCCGAGTGCAGTTCTATCTGCCGACTTCGCGCAGCGTTGGGGCATGGCACCCGGCGTGGTGGTCGCCGGTGGCGCCGGCGATAACGCAGCCAGCGCGATCGGACTCGGCGCCATTGCGCCTGGCGATGCCTTCCTTTCGCTCGGGACTTCGGGTGTGCTGTTCCGCGTCACGGAGCGGTTTGCGCCGGCACCTCGCTCGGCGGTCCACGCCTTCTGCCACGCGCTTCCCGGCCTTTGGCACCAGATGGGCGTGATGTTGTCGGCCGCCGCCTCGCTTGGCTGGCTTGCTCGCATTCTGGCAACGCCTGAATCCGAATTACTCGCCCCGCTCGGCGAGGCCGTCGAACGGCCGAGCCCGGTGCAATTCCTGCCTTATCTCGACGGCGAGCGCACACCGCACAATGATGCCACTGCTGCCGGTGCCTTCGTCGGTCTGCGCAGCGCGACCGGACGCGATGATATCGTTCAGGCGGTGCTCGAAGGTGTGGCCTTCGCCGTGCGCGACAATCTTGCTGCGATGGGCGGCTCAAGTCCCGCGATCGCGGAGGTCGATCTCGTGGGCGGCGGATCGCGCTCGGCGCTGTGGGCACAGATCATCGCCGATGTGCTCGGCATTCCGGTCCGCCGCGTCGAGGAGGGCGAGGTCGGTGCGGCGCTGGGAGCCGCGCGGCTCGGCCGGATGGCTGCCACCCAAGAAGAGCCAGCGAAAGTATGCACCCGTCCGAGACGGCTCGCGAGCTTCGTGCCGCGCGCTTCGACGATGGTCGCCTACGATGACGCCTATCGGCAGTGGCGAAAACTTTATCCCGCGCTCAAGGAGCTGTCCGCGTGAACGCATCAACGAACTTTTTTGCAACCACCGAGCCGGTCGCGTATGGGGGTCCTAAGCCGGACAAACCGCTTGCCTTCCGCTGGTACGACAAGGACCGCATCGTCCGTGGCCGGCGGCTCGAAGATCATTTGCGTTTCGCCGTCTGCTACTGGCATTCGTTCGGCTGGATCGGGAGCGATCCGTTCGGCGGCGAGACTTTTCTCAGGCCATGGCACCATGGCGATGATCCGATGGCGCTTGCCCGCGCCAAGGCCGATGTCGCATTCGAGCTGTTCCGCCTGCTCGATGTGCCATTCTTCACATTCCACGATGCGGACGTTGCGCCGGAAGGCCGGTCGCTTGCCGAGTCGGTCAAGAACCTCAACGTCATTGCCGATCTGTTCGAGCAGAAGATGTCGGCGGCCAAAGTGCGCCTGCTCTGGGGAACGGCCAATTTGTTCTCGCACCGCCGCTACATGGCGGGTGCGGCGACCAATCCGGATCCAGAGGTGTTCGTCTACGCGGCAGCGCAGGTCCGGGCGGCGCTCGAGGTGACGCATCGGCTTGGCGGCCAGAATTACGTGCTCTGGGGCGGGCGCGAGGGTTACGAGACACTGCTCAACACCGACATCGGGCGCGAGCTCGACCAGCTCGGCCGTTTCGTTTCGCTTGTGGTCGAGCACAAGCATAAAATTGGTTTCAAGGGGCCGATCCTGATCGAGCCGAAACCGAAAGAGCCGACCAAGCACCAATACGATTTCGATGTCGCCACCTGCTCCGGCTTCCTTGAACGCTACGACCTCCTCAAGGACGTCAAGCTCAACATCGAGCAAAACCACGCCATCCTCGCCGGCCATTCGTTCCAGCATGAGGTCGCGCTTGCCGAGGCACTTGGTATCTTCGGCTCGCTCGATATCAACCGCGGCGACGATCTACTTGGCTGGGACACCGACCAGTTCGCGATGAATGTGCCAGAACTGGCCCTTGTGTTTCATGAAATGCTGAAGCGCGGTGGCTTCACCACTGGCGGTCTCAACTTCGACGCCAAGATCAGGCGTCAGTCGATCGAGCCTGATGACCTGATCCATGCCCACGTCGGCTCGATGGATGCCTGTGCCCGTGCGTTGCTTGCCGCCGCCGATATGCTGGAAGCCAACGCGCTCACGGCTCCGATCGTCGAACGCTATGCTGGATGGGCGGACGCCGAGGGGCGCGCGATCCTCGCAGGACAGCGCTCGCTGGCCGAGCTTGCCGACCGGGCGCTTGCTGGCGGACTGGATCCGCAGCCGCGCTCGGGACGTCAGGAATATCTGGAATCCATGGTCAACCGGTATGTCTGATCGGAGCGAATGCGATTTGACGCAGCATTATTTGAGAGGGAGATCGCCATGGTGACGGACGATACTGCCCGGCAACCCATCCTGGAATTGAGAGGTGTCGGCAAGGATTTCGGCGCGATCCGGGCGCTACATGGCGTCGACATGAAGATTTTCCCAGGAGAAGTGGTCGGCCTGATGGGCGATAACGGCGCCGGCAAATCGACGCTGGTGAAGATCATCGCCGGTAATTTTCCGGCAAACCACGGAGAGATCCGCTTCGAAGACAAGAAGGTTCATTTCCACCGTCCGCTCGATGCGCGCGAGGTAGGGATCGAGGTCGTCTACCAGGATCTCGCGCTCGCCGACAATTTGACGGCTGCGGCAAACGTTTTCCTCGGACGCGAGCTCACGTGGAAATTCGGTCCGTTCTCCTTCCTTGACCACAAGGCGATGGCGGCACGCGCGCTGGAGCTGTTCGGTGAATTGCGCTCCGAGACCAGGCCGCACCATCTCGTCAAGCAAATGTCGGGTGGCCAGCGCCAGGCGGTCGCCATCGCGCGGACGCGACTGTCAAACGCCAAGCTCGTCATGATGGACGAGCCGACTGCGGCGATCTCGGTCCGGCAGGTCGAGCAGGTGCTGAGCCTGATCCATCGCCTCAAGGAGCAGGGCGTTGCCGTCATGCTGATTTCTCATCGCATGCCGGACGTCTTCGCCGTCTGCGACCGCGTCGTCGTCATGCGGCGCGGCGAGAAGAGGGCAGACAAGCCGGTCCAGGACACGAGCCCTGAGGAAGTGACCGCCCTTATCACTGGCGCGAAGGAGGCCGCGTGATGTCCGTGCCAATGGAATCCCCGGTCTCCTTTGCCAATGTCGGCCATGCCAGGTGGTGGCAGCGCGGCTTCTTCACCTCGCAGACCGCCTACGTCACGCTCGCGCTGCTGGTGCTGCTCGTCGTGATGCACTTCGCGAGCCCCTACTTCTTCACCGAAGGGAACATGCAGAACGTGGCGAAGAATTTCTCGTTCATCGCCATCGCCACCCTCGGCGCCACCTTCGTGATCATCACGGGCGGTATCGATCTCTCGGTCGGCTCGACGATGTGCTTTTCCGCCATGATCACCTCGATGGTCATGTCGGGTCTCTCGACGCCGGGCATGCCCGGCGCCTCGCTGTTCGTGCATGTGGCCGCCGACGGAAAGACCGTGGCCGCCAATTTGCCGGGCCTGATCCTGCTCGTCTCGATGTTTGCCGGGCTTGGAACCGCGCTGCTCGTCGGGCTCGTCAATGGCTTCTGCATCGCGGTGCTTCGGCTGTCACCCTTCGTCACCACGCTCGGCATGCTCTCGATCGTGCGCGGTCTCGGTTATGTCGTATCAAACGGCCGGGGCAGCTTCCCGGGCGGCCCGGACGCCGACTATTTCTACGCGCTGACGTCGGGCGACCTGTACGGAATGCCCGCGCCTTTCCTCTATCTTGTGATCCTCGCGGCGGTGATGGCCGTCGTCTTGCACCACACCACGTTCGGTCGGCACGTCTTTGCTCTCGGCGGCAATGAGAAAGCCGTCGAATTGACCGGCGTTTCGGTCGTGCGCGTAAAGATCAAGGTCTATGTGATCGCCGCGCTTGCTGCAGGACTGCAGGGGATCATCGTATCCGGCTGGCTGGGCTCGGCGCCCGCGAACATGGCGACTTCCTATGAGCTCAACGTAATCGCTGCAGCGGTGATCGGCGGCGCCAACCTGGCGGGCGGGATTGGCGGTCCGTTCGGCGCCATTATCGGCTGCGTCCTGCTCGAGGTGATCCGCAATGGCCTCGTGCTCGCGCAGGTCAATTCCTATTGGCAGCAAACATTGGTAGGCGTGATCATCATCCTGGCCGTGCTGATCGACCGAATGCGCTCGCGCACGATTTAAGGGGTACTGATCGGGAGGCGCCAACAACGGCGTCGTCTATCCGCCTCCCGGCACCGACGATCTTCAGGATAGGCAACAACGCGTGGAGGAGCGACCAATGAAGAAAATTCTTCTTGCTACCGTGATTGCCGCAATGATGGCGAGCCCGGCTCTTGCCGAGACGAAGTACCGTTTCGTCATCGTGCCCAAGGCGATGAACAACCCCTTCTTCGATGTAGCACGAGACGGCTGCTTGAAGCGCGCCAAGGAACTCGGCAATGTCGAGTGCATCTACAAAGGGCCAATCGAGCATGAGCCGGCAACCCAGGCGCAGATCATCCAGGACTTCGTTACGCAGAAGGTGGACGGCCTTGCGATCTCCGTTGCCGACGTCGCGGCCATGACCAAGTCGATCGAGGCGGCAAGCGCGGCGGGCATCCCGGTGGTGACATTCGATGCGGATGCGCCGGGCTCCAAGCGCATCGCGTATATCGGTACCAACAACAAGGATTTTGGCCTCGCGCTCGGCAAGCAGTTGCTGCAGCTTCGGCCCGAGGGTGGCAAGTACGCCATGATCTCGGGCGGCCCGGGTGCCAAGAACCTCGCCGAGCGCGTCGATGGTGTCCGCGAAGCGCTCAAGGGGTCGAAATGGGCCGAGGTTTCCGGCTCGCCGACATTCTGCAATGACGACTCCGCGCTCGCTGTTCAGCAGATGTCCGACCTGCGCACCGCGACGCCGGACCTTGCCGCGATCGTGCCGATCGGCGGCTGGCCGATGTTCGCGCCGGAGGGTTACAAGGCGTTCGTCAATAAGAACAAGAAGGATATCGACGCCGGCAAGTTCACCCTGGTGGTGGCCGATACGCTCAAGATGCAGCTCGAGCTATTGCGCGACGGCTATTCCAACGCTCTGACCGGCCAGCGGCCGTTCGAGATGGGCGAAAAGGCCATGGATGTTCTACTGGCGATCAAGAAGGGGGAGAAGGTGCCTGAGATCATTTACACGGGTCTTGATCTCGTCACCAAAGACAATGTCGGGCAGCTCCTGAAGTAAGGATATTTCTGCCGGGCGAGTCCTTGGCGGTCCGGGCCCACCCCCGGACCGTCCCTCGTCATGGATGCAATATTGGAACGCCGAGTTTCATGGCGTGTGGATGCCGCCGCTGCCGCAGTTGGGTGAATCGTGTTCGCAAGAAGCCGGATCAGGGAAGAAAGCTCATGAAGTCGATAAAAGGCCCAGCCATTTTCCTGGCGCAGTTCGCCGGGGATACAGCTCCGTTCAACTCGTTTGACGCGATCTGCGAATGGGCATCGTCGCTCGGCTACGAAGGCGTGCAGATTCCGACCTGGGACGCGCGACTTTTCGATTTGAAGAGGGCGTCCGATTCAAAGGCCTATTGCGACGAGATCAGCGGGGTCGCGGCACGGCACGGACTGGCGATCACCGAGCTCTCCACTCATCTGCAGGGGCAACTCGTCGCGGTCCATCCTGCCTATGATATTGCCTTCGATGGCTTCGCGGCGCCTGAAGTGCGCGGCAACCCGTCGGCACGCACCGAATGGGCGGTCGATCAGGTGAAACGCGCGCTTAGAGCATCGAAACATCTCGACTTGAAAGCACATGCCACCTTCTCGGGCGCGCTGGCATGGCCCTATATCTACCCGTGGCCGCAGCGTCCGGCCGGCCTCGTGGAAGCAGCGTTCGATGAGCTGGCAAGACGTTGGACTCCGCTCCTCGACTATGCCGACGAGAACGGCGTCGATGTCTGCTACGAGATTCATCCCGGAGAAGACCTGCATGACGGCGTCAGCTACGAGATTTTTCTCGAACGGGTGAAGGGCCACGCGCGGGCGAACCTGCTCTACGATCCGTCGCACCTCCTGCTGCAACAGCTCGACTATCTCGATTACATCGACATCTATCGCGAGCGCATAAAGGCCTTTCACGTGAAGGACGCCGAATTCAATCCGACGGGCCGGCAGGGCCTTTATGGCGGTTTCCAGAGCTGGGCGAACCGGGCAGGGCGGTTCCGCTCGCTGGGCGACGGACAGGTCGATTTCGGCGGCATCTTCTCCAAGCTTACATCCTATGATTTCGACAGCTGGGCGGTGCTGGAGTGGGAGTGCGCGCTCAAGCACCCGGAAGACGGCGCGCGCGAAGGTGCGGAATTCATCAAGCGTCACATCATCCGCGTTACCGAGCGCGCCTTCGACGATTTTGCCGGGGCAGGCACCGACGATCTTGCGAACCGCAAGATGCTCGGCTTGGCTTAGGAGGTTCGCATGGCGATCGAAGCTAGCGGGTACGACAGCGCAGGCGGCCGCATCAGGCTTGGCATGGTGGGCGGCGGTCAGGGCGCCTTTATCGGTGCCGTTCATCGCATAGCGGCGCGGATCGACGGGCAGTTCGAACTGGTCGCGGGCGCGCTGTCTTCAGAGCCTGCCCGGGCCAAGGCGTCGGCCTTGGAACTCGGCATTGCGGCCGAAAGATCCTACGGATCGTTCGAGGAGATGGCGAGGGCCGAGTCCGGGCGCCCAGACGGGATCGAAGCGGTGTCGATCGTGACTCCCAACCATGTGCACGCACCGGCCGCCCGCGCTTTCCTCGAGGCCGGCATCCACGTGATCTGCGACAAGCCGATGACGACCACCGTGGCGGAGGCACGGGAGCTGGTCGATCTGGTGGAAAAGAGCGGTAAGGTCTTCGTCCTCACCCACAACTACACCGGCTATCCGATGATGCGGCAGGCACGTGCCATGATCGCGCAAGGCAAGTTGGGCGACATCCGCGTCGTACAGGCAGAATATCCGCAGGACTGGCTTACCGAGCGCGCCGAGCTTTCGGGAAGCAAGCAAGCCGAGTGGCGCACCGATCCGAAGCGGTCCGGGGCTGGCGGCGCCATCGGCGATATCGGAACGCACGCCTACAATCTCGCTGCTTTCGTCACCGGACTGGAGACAGATGCAATCCTGGCGCAGCTCACCACCTTCGTGCCTGGCCGACTGCTCGACGACGACGTCCAGATACTGTTGCGTTTCAAGGGCGGCGCGCGTGGCATGCTGTGGGCGAGCCAGGTGGCGGTCGGCAACGAAAATGGCCTCAAGCTGCGCATTTGCGGCACCAGGGGTGGGCTCGAATGGACACAAGCCGATCCAAATTATCTATGGTTCACCCGCTTCGGCGAGCCGAAGCAGTTGCTCACTCGCGCCGGCGCTGGGGCGCTGCCGGAAGCCGCCCGAGTCTCCCGCGTGCCGAGTGGACACCCTGAGGGTTATCTCGAGGGTTTTGCCACGATCTATGCCGAAGCTGCGCGGGCAATCCGCGCCGCGCGGACCGGCGCTTCACTCGATGCCGGAACGATCTATCCGACCGTGCGTGACGGCTTGGCCGGCATGCGCTTCATCGAAGCCGCGGTAGCGTCTTCGAAAGCCGGAAACGTATGGACCAAGGTCGGATGAAAACGCCGACCGACCAGCGAAGGTTTCGGTTGAGCGTCGCATTCGCGAAGGTCGAACCTAAGAGTCAGTCTGGGTGGCGTCGAAGCGGGCAAGTGCCGCATTAGCTGCATTGCGAACATAGTAAGTGAGGCTCTCAGCGGCAGCATTGGCGTCGCGCCGCTCGATGGCCTCGATAACGTCGGTAAGCTCGCCCATGCTGCTCTGGATGCGACCCGGCATGGACATCGAGAGCACGCGCAGAACACTGATGCGCGCGATAAGCTGCTGATGGATGTCGCTAATGAGCTCGTGATCAACTACACGCATCATGTGCTCAATAAACCTCTTCATGAGGTCGACGAGATCGTAAACGTTCTCATTTTCGTCGGCCCTTATAATCTCTTCGAAAATGGTGCGGAGCTGAGCGATATCCTGGTCGCTCGCCATCTCAGTGAAGCGGCGTACCAACATTGCTTCCAATATCGCTCGGATCTCGTAGATCTCGGCAACTTGTTTCCGGCTTAAGCGCACGACCTCTGGACCACGACGCGGTTCGACGCGCACCAGCTTTTCGGCCTCAAGCCGCCTCAGTGCCTCACGGATCATGGTCCGGCTGACCCCCATCGCTTCGCACAGTTCTCGCTCGACAAAACGTGCACCGGGTGGGAAATGACCGGTAATAATCGCATCGCGTAGCCGATCAAATGCTTCGTCTCGTACCAATGTTTGCGGGGCACGTCTTGCCGCTGGACTTTGAATTAACGTTCGATAATTTTCACACCGCCCGTAAGTGCAGCGTGATTTGGCGGCAGGGCGATTTTGTTCGAGTAGCATTTCAGAATTGAGCAACAGGCGGTTACCGCCGAGATCCCGATAGGTGAGCCTAATCAGAACAGCCAACAGGTGATCCGCCTGCTTTTCTGCAAGCACGATATCGCCAAGGTTCGACAAAGCTACCGCGCCACATTCCGTGGCTCGCCCGTTTCGCCTCCGACTGCTGCTCGGCGAGGACAAATACCAAGAATCTCTGGCGACGTTCTGCAGCCCTGTCACGTACTTCCATAAGTCGGCGCAGGCGGAAGGATACGAGCGACCAGCGGCAAGGCGTTTCTCCACAGCACGCAGTCACGCTGACGCGCCGGGAGTTCTTTCGCGAGTTGATGGACTTGCGCGCGAGAGATCATCGTGCGCTCACAACGAAATGGTCGCAGCGGCACGCGGCCCATATAGTTGAAAAAGATCGCGTAGCGGTCGCGCGTGATCGCCGGCATTCCGCGATGATAGAATGACGCGGTGTCCGAGAATACAACCGTGCCGCGCTTTCCAATGCACGTGATAACGTCCCGAACCATATCGAAATCGGGCAGAACTCCTTCCAGCTGGCGCTGTGTTAACACAGGGAACCTCCCGCTGGCCAAACGGTCGTAGTTGGGAATGCGACGTTGCAAGACTTGGAATGGGCCGTTGCCTTCGTCCACATCATGAATGTAGACGGCTATTTTCAGCATCTGACGATCTTCGCTGTCGCGATGCCAGAGACGAACACCGGTCTCGCGTCCGTCGGCCATGGTGAAAAAGATGTTTATGCCGTCGTAACCGACGGGCACGCCCAAATAGTTCTCGGCGATGTCTAGCAGTCGACCATGAAGTCCCCATCGGTAAATTTCAGGGTGAGCCATAATCGCGTCAGCTCCAGCTTGAACGGAACGCTGGAGGGGTAGGTGTTGGCGCTCAAGAGCGTCGGCCTTTTCCAGAAAATATTCAGTACCCGGAATATTCAATCGTTCCAGCGACGTGACAAAAACGCCATTCGTCCTTAGTCCGTCGACAATCGTCTGGTCGTCCCCTAAAATCGATGGAACGTGTCGCGCGTATTCCTGTTTTGCCTTTTCGTAGTTGGCATCAAGTCGGGAGGCGACCTGGGGCAACGCGACAATGCGGCAGCCGAGGTCAGCCGGCACTTCAAGAACCTTATTTAGTCCGAACCTCAAGATGCGTTGAAAGTAGCTCATTTGTAAGCGATGCCGTAGAAAGCCCACAGGATCATAGCGTTCGCCGACCGGTTGCGAAAGCGGATCACAGCGCCGATTGCGGGGAAAATCCTTTCCAAGGCTGCGCCTGCATGCTTGGCAATCCGTTAAAACCTTGAATAGCTTCCTGATGGGCCTGTCCGAAGATTCGAACCAGGGGACCTAAATCGTTCGTACCGCGAGACCAATTGAAGGGTCTGCCGAGTCCCTCCGGCTACTTCTCATCAGTCTAGCAATGATGGAAAGGGGCTTTCTTGTCGCGACAACACGTCGCGCTGTCTCCACAGCGCTGGGCACCACCTCGCAAGCCTGCTATTGGCCCGTTTGAGACACGTCGACTGGCTCCGACGATGTCCGTTGTCAGAAGTAGATCGGAAGTGGTCAGCCCACAGTCAGAATGACGCGATTGTTGGTTCACTCGCGAAGAGTTCGGCGAAATAAAACCAAAATCCCACTTGGACTAACGGCGTAGATCCACCGTAGGGATCAGTGTCGCTCACTGCTGGGTAGGGGTGGTCAATTCCTCAAGAGGCCTTGGGCCCGCGGACCGGCCCTACTTTCACTCAGGGAATGGGGGTGAACAGAACCGGACGAAATGCCACGGCACAGCTATAAAAATCAACAACTTAGAAGATGCTCACTGCGTTCGGGACGCACGCGCCGCAGGTCCTGCTAACCAAGTTATGATCGGCCCCACTGCGGTTAATAACGGGTCAAATGGCCACGAGCAGCGAGTGTCGGTATCGGTGGTTGCGAGTCCGGGATTTGAACCTATCGGGGACCCCGCGATGCTCTACGCTCTGGATGGCCCGCCGACGCACACGAAGCAACGCCGGTGGCTCACTTGTGCGCGCTGTCCACGTGCTCCGACGTCGGCAATCGGCGTCGCGCAAACCGTGGTGGACTCGAAGAATAGCTCGCACGCATTTCTATCGAGAGCGGTAGCGCACCCGGCACGAGTAGAGCATTGGCTTCCACCTTCGGAAGGGGGGCGCTCAATCCAGTTTAGCTACGGGTGCATCTCCGTTGCTTACGCTATGACTATGCGGTGCGCTGCAGAAGTGCCGATCAAGCGGATGCTATCCCGCATTCGCTATAAATCCCGCACCTTCGATACCTGCGACCGCGCAGGTCTCATCGTTGTCGGATGTATCGCCGCTGACGCCGACGGCGCCAAGCAGCGTGGTGCCATCGAGGATCAGGACGCCGCCCGGCACCGGCACCATGCGGCCCTGCGCCAGCGTGTTGACGGCGTCGATGAAATAGGCCTGCTCCTGCGCGCGCTGAAACAGCGCCCGTGATCCCATGCCCAGCGCCAGCGCGCCATAGGCCTTGCCATGCGCAATCTCGGCCCGCATCAGGCTGGTACCGTCCTGCGCAGCGGTCACCTTCACGGCGCCGCGGGCGTCGAGGATCGTGATCACAAGCGGTTTGAGCTTCTTCTCGATCCCCTTGGCCAATGCGGCATCGAGGATCTTGCGGGCAATGTCGAGGGTGAGCTCAGCCATGGGTCATTCCTTTGCGGGCGACAGATTGTTGGAACTGGATTTCGCACAATTAAGGCTCATCGCCAATACGCGTGCAACGTGAAGTGGGGTGCGCCCGCTGCCGTCCTTGATCTGGTGCCGGCAGGAGGTCCCGTCGGCGACAATCAGCGTCGCGGGATCAGCGCGCCGGACCGCCGGCAGCAGCGATAGCTCGGCCATGTCGATCGAGGCCTGGTAGGTCTCGGCACCATATCCGAAGGCGCCGGCCATGCCGCAACAGCTCGATTCGACAGTTTCGACGTCGAGGTCGGGCACCAGACGCAGCACCTTCTCGACCGGCTTGAAGGCGCCGAACGATTTCTGATGGCAATGGCCGTGGACCATGGCCTTTGCGGCGACCGCCCCGAGCGGCAGGCTGAGGCGGCCGGCCTCTGCCTCACGCACCAGGAATTCCTCGAACAACAGCGCCTGCGCACTGACCTGTTTCGCGGTCGGATCCGATCGCAATGACAGCAACTCGTCCCGCAGCGTCAAAAGGCAGCTCGGCTCAAGTCCGACGATCGGCACGCCACGCGCCGCGAACGGCGCGTAGGTCGCAACCAGCCGGTCCAGTTCGGCGCGGGCCTGGTCAACGAGGCCTGCCGACAGGAATGTTCGCCCGCAGCACAGCGGCCGGGCGTGGTCCGAAGGACGCGGCAAGTGCACCCGATACCCGCCGGCGATCAGAACCTCGAGTGCAGCATCGAGATTCTCGCGCTCGTAGCCACGATTGAATGTATCGGCAAACAGCACGACCTCGCGACCATCTGGCGGACCAAACACGACGGCGTCGGGCCGGAACGTGTCGCGACGAAATGCCGGCAGCGTGCGGTTGGCGCTGATGCCGGCAAGCTTCTCGAATAGCGTGCGCAATAGCGGGCTGTTGTTGCGCCAATTCGCCAGTGGCGCAAAGCTCGACGCCAGATCCAAATAGCGGGGCAGATAACCCACCAACCGGTCGCGCAGCGACAGGCCATGTCTTGTCGCGCGGGCTGCCAGAACTTCGATTTTCATCTTGGCCATGTCGACGCCAACAGGGCATTCGTGGCGGCAGGCCTTGCAGGACACGCAGAGCTTGAGCGTGTCGATCATCTCGTCCGAGGCCAGCGCATCTGGCCCCAGCTGACCGGAAATCGCGAGCCGCAACGTGTTGGTGCGGCCGCGGGTGACGTCCTTCTCGTTGCGGGTCGCGCGATAGGACGGGCACATCACGCCGCCCTCGAGCTTGCGGCAGGCGCCGTTGTTGTTGCACATCTCGACCGCGCCCTGGAAGCCGCCACCGGCACCGGGGTAGGCCGACCAGTCGAGCGCCGTCTTCAATTCGCCGACGCGATAGTCCGGCGAAAACCGAAACAGCGAGCGGTCGTCCATCTTGGGCGGATCGACGATCTTGCCCGGGTTGAGCGTGTTGTCGGGGTCGAAGCGCGCCTTGATCTCGCGGAAGTCGGCGACGATGCGCGCGCCAAACATTACCTCGTGAAATTCCGAGCGCACCAGGCCGTCGCCGTGCTCTCCGGAGTGCGAGCCCTTGTATTCGCGCACCATCTCGAACGTCTCCTCGGCAATGGCGCGCATTGCCTTGACGTCCTTTTCGAGCTTGAGGTTGAGCACCGGGCGCACATGCAGGCAGCCTTCCGAGGCGTGCGCATACATCGTGCCGCGGGTGCCATGCTTGGCGAAGATGGCGTTGAGCCGCTCGGTATAGTCGGCGAGATGCGGCAGAGGTACCGCGCAATCCTCGACAAAGGAGACCGGCTTGCCCTCCTGCTTCATCGACATCATGACGTTGAGGCCGGCGGCCCGGAAATCGGCGATGCCGGCCTGCAATGCGGGCTCCACGATCTCGACCACGCCGCCCCATTTGCGCTGCGGCCTGTCCCACCCGAAGCCGAGATCGGCCATCAGCTCGCCGAGTTGCTTGAGGCGGACGAGATTGTCGGCCTGATCCTCCTCCGCGAACTCGACCACCAGGATCGCATCGGGATCGCCGCGCACGGCCGCCGAAATGATCGGCTGGAACATCGCGATGTCGCGGCCGAGCGCGATCATGGTGCGATCGACCAGTTCTACCGCGATCGGCCGCAGCTTGACCAAATGCTGTGCCGCATCCATCGCCTCATAGAAGCTGCCGAAATGGCAAACGCCGAGCGCCTTGTTGCGGATCACTGGCCACAGCTTGAGTTCGACTTGCGTCGTGAAGGCCAGCGTGCCCTCCGAGCCGACCAGCAGATGCGCCATGTTGTTCGGCGCATTGCGCGGCACCAGCGCGTCGAGATTATAGCCGCCGACCCGGCGCTGCACCTTCGGGAATTTGTCGGAGATTTCGGCGGCCTCGCGTTCGCCGAGATCGAGCATGTCGCGGAACAGCTTCCGGCCGCCTTCGGGTGAATTCACCTGTGCAAGGTCACGCGGCACCTCGCCGAAATGCAGCAGCGTGCCGTCTGCGAGCGCCGCGTCCATCGACAGCGTGTTGTCGCGCATGGTGCCGTAGCGCAGCGAGCGGCCGCCGCAGGAATTGTTGCCGGCCATGCCGCCGATGGTGGCCCGCGAGGCGGTGGAAACGTCGACCGGAAACCACAGCCCGTGCTTCCTGAGCTGGCGGTTGAGATCGTCGAGCACGATACCGGGCTCGACGATGCAGGAGCGGTTCGCCACATCGAGCGAGATGATCCGGTTCAGATGCTTGGAGAGGTCGACAACGATGCCGTCGTTGACGGTCTGTCCGCACTGCGAGGTGCCGCCGCCGCGAGGGGTAACAATTCGTCCGTCGTCGCGCACGATCGCGAGCGTTTGCAGCGCCTCGTCCATGGTCTTGGGGACGACAACGCCGGCCGGCATGATCTGGTAGAACGAGGCGTCGGTGGCGTAGCGCCCGCGGTTGAAGGCATCGAAAAAGACGTCGCCGGTCAGGTTCGACCGCAGGCGCTGTTCGAGCGATGAGGCGGCGTTCTTCATCCCAAATCCACGGTGATTCGAGAGGGCTGTTCTAGCGCTCTCCTGGATTGTACATTCTTTTGCGTGGCTAGTTACATTATGAATTCAAAATCGGCAAGCTTGATCACCCTCACGTCGCGGCCGGTTCGGCTCCGGCTTCGCTCAGGTGCTCCATGGCAGCCGCCCGCTTGTTGCGCAGATGCTGGAACAGGATGTCGCTCAATTCGCTTCCGGCGCGGCGGCGCAGGGCGTCGAGGATGGCCTCGTGCTCGCGCATCGCCTCGGCCCAGCGCTGCCGCTTGCGGGCGAAATTGGCGGAGTAGCGGACGCGCCGGATTCGCCCTGCGAAGTTGCCATAGGCGGTCTTCAGCGTCTCGTTGCGCGCGGCCGCGACGATGCTCTCATGGATCCGTTGATTGACCTGAAAATAGCCGTGCATGTCGCGATGCAGATAGTGGCCGTACATCTCGTAATGCAGCTGCTCGATCGCGCTGATTTCCTCGTCGGTAATGGCCTCGCAGGCCAGCCGTCCGGCCAGACTCTCAAGCCCGGCCATCACATCGAACAGCTCTTCGAGGTCGCGCTCGCTGAGCTGGCGCACCCGCGCGCCGCGATTGGGCAACAGTTCGATCAGCCCCTCGGCGGCCAGCACCTTGAGCGCCTCGCGCAGCGGCGTCCTGGAGATGCCGAGCATCTCGCAGAGCTGTCGCTCGGGAACGCGCGCCCCCTCTGGGATGTTGCCTTCGACAACATAGTCGCGAAGCCGCAGCAGGATCTCCCCGTGCAGGGAGGCTTCCTGGCGGTCACTACCGGCGGCCGGTTCGGCGATTGGAGTCCCGGCTTCGGGAATCGTGGATTTCATATTCACCACGGTAATTTAGCAGCCTGATCGCGTCGACGTCCATAATCGAATTAGAAATATCTATTGAAAAGACATAAAATGAATGCAAACTGACTTTCGTCAGCTCGTCAAAATGCGCCGATGGGAGGTTTTCATGCATCAAGGACGCCATTTCCTGCAGATTCCAGGACCGAGCCCGGTCCCCGACCGCGTGCTTCGCGCCATGGACACGCAGGTCATCGATCACCGGAGCGCAGAGTTCGCCGAACTCGGGCGGGCCGTGCTCGAGGGCAGTCAGAAGATCTTTCAGACCGCAGGTCCGGTGGTGATCTTCCCGTCGTCGGGGACCGGCGCCTGGGAAGCAGCGATCGTCAACACGCTGTCGCCGGGCGACAAGGTCCTGATGGTCGAGACCGGCCACTTCGCGACGCTGTGGCGCCAGATGGCTGGACGTTTCGGCATCGATGTCGACTTCGTTGCGGGTGATTGGCGCCGCGGTGCTGATCCGGCCCAGATCGAAGCCAGGCTTGCGGACGACACTGCGCACACCATCAAGGCTGTGATGGTCGTGCACAACGAGACCTCCACCGGCGCCACCAGCCGCATCGCAGACATCCGCGCGGCGATCGACCGCGCCTCGCATCCGGCGCTGCTGATGGTCGACACCATCTCCTCGCTCGGCTCGGTCGACTATCGGCACGACGAATGGAAGGTCGATGTCAGCGTCAGCTGCTCGCAGAAGGGCTTCATGCTGCCGCCCGGCCTCGGCTTCAACGCGATCTCGGAAAAGGCCCGCGCTGCATCGAAGGTCAACAAGATGCCGCGCTCCTACTTCGATTGGGAGGAGATGCTGAAGCCGAACGCCAACGGCTTCTTCCCGTATACGCCGGCGACGAACCTGCTCTATGGGTTGCGCGAAGCCATCGCAATGCTGCTGGAGGAGGGGCTCGACAATGTGTTCGCCCGCCATCAGCGACTTGCTGCGGCGACGCGCGCCGCGGTCAACCAATGGGGCCTCGAGGTACTCTGCCAGGAGCCCTCGGAGTTTTCGCCGGTGCTGACTGCCGTGCTGATGCCGCCCGGACATGATGCCGACCAGTTCCGCAAGGTCGTGCTCGACAATTACAACATGTCGCTCGGCTCGGGCCTGTCAAAGGTCGCCGGCAAGGTCTTCCGCATCGGGCATCTCGGCGAATGCAACGAGCTGACGCTGCTCGGTGCGCTGACCGGCGTGGAGATGGGCCTGTCGGCCGCCGGCGTTCCGCACCGCTCCGGCGGCGTCGATGCGGCGATGAAGTCGCTCGAGCAACGGACGCAGAGCAATTCGTCGCCGCCTCTGAAAGTGGTCAGCACCTAAAGCATGATCCGGAAAAGTGTGAAGCGGTTTTCCGAAAAGATCATGCTCAAACGATAGGGCGTTACGGTATCGCGAACGCACATAATTCAGAACATCGCGAATTCGGGAAGGGACACCATGAGGCTTCGGTTCAAGGCGACGCATGTCGTGCTGGCGCTGCTCTGCGTGATGTATTTCATCACCTATGTTGACCGGGTGAACATCGGCACCGCGGCAGGCGATATCCAGAAGGAGCTTGGTCTCAGCAATACCCAGCTCGGTCTGGTGTTCTCGGCCTTCGCCTATCCCTATCTGCTGTTCCAGGTGATCGGCGGCTGGGTCGGTGATCGCTTCGGGCCGCGCAAGACCTTGTTCTGGTGCGGGATGATCTGGGCGGCGGCGACCATCATGACCGGCTTCGTCCATGGTCTCGCCGCGCTGTTCGTCGCGCGTTTTGCGCTGGGGTTCGGCGAGGGCGCGACCTTTCCGACCGCGACACGCGCGATGCAGTATTGGACGCCGGCGAGCCGCCGCGGCTTTGCGCAAGGGCTTACCCATTCGTTTGCGCGGCTCGGCAACGCCATCACCCCGCCGGTCGTCGCGCTGCTGATCCTCTGGCTGACCTGGCGCGGCGCATTCGTGGTGCTTGGTTTCATCAGTCTGCTGTGGGGCGTCGTCTGGCTTTGGTACTTCCGCAACGAGCCGAAAGACCATCCCTCCATCACCGCGGCCGAACTTGCGGTGCTCCCCGTCCGTCCGCAAGGCGAGCGGCCGGCGGTGCCATGGGGGCCGCTGCTGCAACGGATGTGGCCGGTGACGCTGACGTACTTCTGCTACGGCTGGTGCCTGTGGCTCTACCTCAACTGGCTGCCGCTGTTCTTCAAGAACAACTACAGTCTCGACATCAAGAATTCGGCGCTGTTCGCATCGGGCGTATTTTTCGCCGGCGTGATCGGCGACAGCCTCGGGGGCGTCATCTCCGATCGCATCCTCGTGCGGACCGGCAATGTGCGCCTGGCGCGGCTCAGTGTCACGATCGTGGGATTTGCCGGCGCGCTGCTGTCGTTGCTGCCGATCCTGTTTTTTCACGACATCACGGTCGTTGCAATCTGCCTGTCGGCCGGATTCTTCTGTGCAGAACTCGTGATCGGCCCGATGTGGTCGATCCCGATGGACATCGCGTCGAAACATTCCGGCATCGCGTCGGGGATCATGAACACGGGATCGGCGTTCGCGGCCATCGTCTCGCCGCTGGTCGCCGGCTTCGTCATCGACGCCACCGGGAATTGGTACCTGCCGTTCCTGATGTCGATGGGGCTGTTGCTGCTCGGCGGCTTCTCCGCGCTGCTGATGCATCCCGAGCGGCCGTTCGATGAGGCCGAGGAACTGGCCTCCTCGGGAAAGGTGGTGGCCGCTCAATAAAGCCGCCGGCGCGCGCCGGCGGAGGGGCCAAGAGGGGTTGGGATAGGGTCTTTGGATATGCATGACGGCCTCCCGTCCGGCGGGGGACAAACCCGGCGAATAGTGATATGCGAGCGGCTCAACAAGCCCTGCGCAAGAAGACCTGCGCAAGACCGGGAAGGACGCCTATGACCGTGCACTCTGGAAGGCATTTTTTGCAGATTCCGGGACCGACCAACGTGCCGGATCGGGTGCTGCGGGCGATGGATATGCCGACCATGGATCATCGCGGTGCGGAGTTTGCCGAGATCGGCTTTGCGGTTCTTGCCGCGATGCAGCGCGTGTTCCGCACCAAGCAGCCGGTCATCATCTATCCCTCGTCCGGGACCGGCGCCTGGGAGGCGGCGATCGTCAACACCTTGCAGCCGGGCGACAAGGTCCTGATGTGCGAGACCGGGCAGTTCGCGGTGCTGTGGCACGGCATCGCCGACAAGTTCAAGCTCGACGTCGACTTCATTCCGGGCGACTGGCGGCATGGCGCCGATCTCGAACAGATCCAGGCGCGGCTGTCCGCCGACAAGGCGCACGAGATCAAGGCGGTCTGCATGGTCCATAACGAGACCTCAACGGCATGCGTCACCTATCCGCGCGAGGTGCGCAAGATCATGGATGATCTCAAGCATCCGGCGCTGCTGATGGTCGACACCATCTCGGGCCTCGGCTCGCTGGAGTACGAGCACGACGCCTGGGGCATCGACGTTTCCATCGCCGGCTCGCAGAAGGGACTGATGCTGCCGCCAGGCCTCGGCTTCAACGCCGTCTCGGAAAAGGCGCTGGCCGTGGCCAAGGCCAACCCGGCGATGCGCTCCTATTGGGACTGGCAGGAGGTCATCAACATCAACAAGGCTGGGACCTGGCCCTACACGCCCGCGACCAATTTGCTGTTCGGCCTCAGAGAGGCGGTGAAGATGCTGGAGGAAGAAGGCCTCGACAACGTCTTCGCCCGCCACAAGCGCCACAGCGAGGCGACGCGCGCGGCCATCAAAACGTGGGGCCTGGAGACACAGTGCCAGGAGCAGGGCGCGCATTCGCCGGCGCTGACCGCGGTGCGCGTGCCCGAAGGACACGATGCCGACCATTTCCGCAAGATCGTGCTGGATAATTTCGACATGTCGCTCGGCACCGGTCTCAACAAGGTCAAGGGCAAGGTGTTCCGGATCGGACATATCGGCCACTTCAACGACCTGATGCTGATGGGTACATTGTCGGGGGTCGAGATGGGCCTCGATCTGGCCAAGGTGCCACATCGCGCCGGTGGCGTGCTGGCGGCGATGGACGTCCTGAAGGGACGCGACGCTGCGCAGAAGCAGGCCGCCGTTGCCTGACATTGAATCCTCACAAGAGAAAGAGCGAGACATGAACGCGCCCGTCACTCCGACCGAAGACCTGATCTACTCCGTCGAGGACGGGATCGCGCGGATCACATTCAACCGGCCGCAGGCGCGCAACGCGCTGACCTTTGCGATGTACGAGCAGATGGCGGCGATCTGCGAGACCATCAATCAGGACCATGCGATCAAGGCGCTGATCCTGACCGGCGCCGGCGACAAGGCGTTTGCCTCGGGCACCGACATCTCGCAGTTCCGTGCCTTCAAGACCGCGCAGGATGCGCTCGACTACGAGGCGCGGATCGATCGTGTGCTCGGTACGCTCGAGCAGTGCCGGGTGCCGGTCATCGCAGCGATCGCCGGCGCCTGCACCGGCGGTGGCGCGGGCATTGCGGCCTGCTGCGACATCCGCATCGGCACCGAGGCGACCCGGATCGGGTTCCCGATCGCGCGCACGCTCGGCAACTGCCTCTCGATGTCCAACATCTCGCGCCTGGTCTCGCTGATCGGTCCGGCGCGCACCAAGGACCTGATCTTCAAGGCGCGCCTGGTCGAAGCGCCGGAAGCGCTGGCGCTCGGGCTGCTCAACGAAATCGTGCCCGACGTCGCGACCTTGCAGCGCCGCGCCGACGAGACCGCGAAGCTCGTTGCGAGCCACGCGCCGATCACGCTCGAAGTGACCAAGGAAGCGGTGCGTCGCATCCGCCGCACATTGTCGCGCGACGAGGGCGAAGACCTGATCCTGCGTGCCTATATGAGCGAGGACTTTCGCGAGGGCATGGACGCGTTTCTCAACAAGAGGACACCCAGCTTTAAGGGCAAGTAGAGGCTGCGGGGGCCGGTTGATTCCGGGCGCGCACATTTTCCGACCGACCAATTTTGAAGTAGCCTGCAGCCATCTTGAACGTGACGGGCCACCATGCTCACGCTCTATTCCTATCCGCCGTTGTTCGGCGTCGCCGACAATAATGGCTACGGTCTGAAGGTATTCGCTTTTCTGAAGCTCGCCGGCGTGCCGTTTCGGCACGAACACATCTTTGATGCATCGAAGGCGCCGCGCCAGCAGTTGCCCTATATCGTCGACGGCCATGACAGCGTCGGCGATAGTGAGACCATCCTCGCCTATATCACCGAAAAATATGGCGTGACGCTGGATTTGGCGCTGACGCCGGCGCAGCGCACGACCAATCTCCTCATCGCGCGTACGCTCGATGATCTCTACTGGGTGATGTCCTATTCGCGCTGGAAGGACGAGCGCTACTGGCCCCAGTTCCGCGATGCGCTCAAGCGCGAGCATCCGAGCCTCACCGATGACGGGTTGATGAAGGCCAAGGAGTTCAACGCTCAGCGCTATTATTACCAAGGCATCGGCCGCTTCGAGGCCGACGCCGCGATGGCCCGCGGGCTCGCCGATCTCGCCGCACTCGCGAACTTGATCCCGCGGCAAGGCTATGTGCACGGCGACAGACCGACGGCCATCGACGCCGGCATATATGGCTTCGTCGCCAACATCTACTTCTACGACATAGAGACGCCGTTGAAGAGATTCGTAGTCTCGCACGAGGGGCTGGCACAACATTGCCGTACCATCCACGCTGCAGTCAGTGCACCGTCACCGTAGTCGGCCTTACTCCGCGGGCCGGACCAGCCATTTCCGGAAGAATGCGAGCACGTCGGCGTTGAACTCTGCGTGAAACGCGGCGCGGTCGAAGCCCGGCGCGTCCACACAGAGTTCGGACCGCGCTTCGACCAGCGCCGGCGGACAAAGGAAAAAGGCCATATGCCCGGCGTTCGAAACCACGCGATAGTCGTGTGCGACCGGAAGGTTTGCGTCCGCAGCGGCGATGTCGTGGAGGAGCACGCCGTACCCGCCGTGTTCCGATGCCCAGAGTTGAACCGGCGCCTTGAGCGGCGCCAGGCTCTCGGCGGAGAAAAAGATCACCAGCGGATCGACCAGCACCGCGGCCTTGATCCGCGGATCGTGCGTGAGCGGCTGCGACGGGTATTTCCCGCCGAGAATCTCTTTGCAGAGCGGTAGCTGGCTTTGCCGGCAATAGCTCGTGGCCGCTCCGGCCCAATCCGGATTGGCGCCGAGCAACACAAGCCCGGTATAGCCACCGCGCGAGTAGCCGAAGAAACCGATCCTGTCCTGGCCGATCTTTGCGGCGAACGGCGACGCACTGATCATGAAGTCGATCAGGCGCTTGATGTCGGTGGGCCGCTCGACGAAGACCGAGAGGTCGCCGGAGGAGCGGCTTAGATCCCGGGCGGTATCGCCGGGGTGGTTGATGGCTGCGACGATGAAGCCGTTGTCGGCGAGGGTCTCGGCGGTGTCGTGATTGACGAAAAACGTGCCGCCTTGCCCATGGGACGCGGCGATCAGCGGCAGGTGGTCCCCTGCGAGCGGGCAATCCTTCACCCCCGGCAAGATGAACGCGCCGGCATGAATCTCTCCCGGCGTTTCGGCACAAGGATACCAGATCATGCCGTGAATGGCCGGACCATCGGCGTCAGCGGGAATATCGATCGATCGCAGGCCGGCGGCCTGCGCCAACGTTGCCGCGAGGCAGAATCCGATCGCGGCCAGGAATCTGCAAACTTGGTTGGAAGCATGCATCGGCGTTTCCTCCGCGTTGCGCAGGGCTGCTCGACTGCAACCAGCCTACGGCAGCTGCTTGATCTCTCCTGAACCGGATACGTGCGAATTGATCCGCGCCACGGCGCCATGCAGTTTCACGACGGCACTGCCGGAAACCGAGATATCGGCATCCTGGCGCGGCGCGAGGTCGACGTCGGTGCTGCCGTGGATTTGCGCGCTGGCTCGTTCGGTGATCAGCCGGCCGAGGTCGGCGCGGCCGGAGCCGGCGGACTCGAGCGACACCTCGCGGGCCGCTCCGCTGGCGGTGACGACGCTGCTGCCGTGCATGGTGATGCGCAGCACATCCTGCTTGATGTCGGCGAGCTTCAGATCCGCGCTGCCCTTCATGTTCACGCTGGTCTTCTGGGCGACGAGCCGGCCGAGGTCGGCGCGGCCGGAGCCTGCGGACTCTAGCGATACCTCCTTGGCCTCGCCGCTTGCCGTCACAGTGCCGCTGCCGTGCAGGGTGATGCGCAGCGCATCCTGCTTGATGTCGGACAGGTCGAGTTCGCTCGAGCCGTTCAACGTCCATGCCGTGACCGCGGGGCCGGCGAACTGGACGACGAGATCGCCCGCCGGAAAACAGTCGACCAGGCGGTCCCACTCCACCGTGTCCCACTCCAGCGTGCCATCGCGCAGGCGGACATGGCTGATCAGGTCGGCGTCGCCGCTGACGCTCGCCTGCGGCTTGGGTGAGGGCTGGTAATGCACCTGCGCCGGAATCTTGATCTTGACGACGTCGCTGCCGAGCCACCCGAGATCGACGGTGCGGCGCTCGCCCGAACCGGCCGTTTTCGCCGATGGCAGCGCCGCGCAGCCGCGCAACGTCCCGGCCCAGGATCGGGAATCGCCGTCGATCCAGTCCGTAGCCGAAATCAGAACCGTGATGATCGCGCACGCCGCTGCAATGCTCAGTGACACCGCCGCGATCCCCGCAAGACGTCTGTTCATGACGCACCTCCTACCTTGTTAGGCCAAGTCCTGTTAGGCTAAATCTTGTTCCGGCTTGAGCAGCCGGTAGTGCAGCCGGGCGTAATTCCCGAGCATCTTCACTGCGCTGTTGAGCGCCAGCAGTAGTATCGCGCCGCCCCCGACGCTGCCGGCGATCAGCCCGATGCCGGCGACCGCGCGCAGCAGCATCGCGGCGATCGAGGCGAAATGCCCGAGCTTGACGAGGCTCAGCAGCAATCCGATGCCGACGATGCCGAGCGCGACGACGATGAGGCCCATCACCAGCATGATCAGCATCGCCGCGAACAGCAGCGGCAGCAGGAACAGAATGTCGACTGTTGCCAATCCGCCCAGCGCCAGCAGGGCGACCCCGGAATTGCGCAGGCTGCGATGATTTTCCCAGTGGCGCAGCCCGGTTTCGGCGCGCAGTTCGCGCGCTAGCCGCCGGGGGTCGCCGAGCGCCGCAGCCACCTCGGCCTCGCTTCGCCCGGAGGCCTCGGCTTCGTCGAAATAGGACATGTAGTCGGCGAGGATATCGTCGATCTCCCGCGCCGGAAGTCCGGCGAGCCCATCATTGAGAATGGTCAAGAAGGCAACGCGGTTCATCAGCGTTCTCCCAGCAACTGGTTGACGGCGTCGGTGAACGTCCGCCACTCGCGTTTCTGCGCTGCAAAGGCAGCGCGGCCGGCCGGGGTCAGCCGATAGTATTTGCGCGGCGGGCCGCTGTTCGATTCAGCGAGGCGGGTTTCGACCAGTCGGTCGTCCTGCATGCGCCGCATCAGGGGATAGATCGTTCCCTCTCCCATGCCGACGCCGGCCGCGAGTGCGCTGGCAATCTCGTAGGCATAGCTCTCGCCGCGCGCCAGCAGCGCCAGCACGCACAATTCGAGCGCGCCTTTCTTGAGCTGGATCTGGTTCGGTTCGGTCATGGCAGCCGCGCGGTTGGCCTGGTTCGGAGAAAGCATATTGCAAGGTATCTGTTATAGCAAGGTACTAGTTTATGAGAGGTAGTCCCGCGGAGATCACGAGCGCAGCCAGAGCGATGACGGCCAAGCAGGCATCGGGGCTTTGTGAGCGTGCGCCCCAGGCGCCGACTTGCCCGACGTGGCAGGCACTGGCGCTAAAGTTATTTCCGTTGATCGGAATGTTGAATCAGTGTGTAGATCTGTCCGTCTCACCCGATTGAGGGGCGGGCGCACGCCACTCAGACAGCGTCACCGCGAGCGGATAAATGACGATTGCTTCGCGGAGCTGGTGGCTCGCAGCCGGTCGGGACAGCTATTTTTGTGTGGAATCGGAATGGATTAAATCCTGTGTTCCATCGACGATATCGATCGCCCACTTCAGCCTGAATTCGCTGTTTCACAAAACGCGAATGTTCCACCGACCGCGCGATTGACCTGACTACCCAAGTCTTAGTGCGCGTCGCGCGGCGAAGGTTCAATGCACAACACGTTCGTATTGACGCCATTACAACCTCAAGCTTATGATCGTTTCCGGTTGTTGCTCGTTGTCTTTTTGTTTTTCACGCGACCATTCAATAGCGACCGTTCAATCGGCGTGTCTTCGAATCAAACGTGTCTTCGAATCTGCTTGTGACTGCGGCTGCAGCCACAGGTCATCAAACTGAGAAGCGACACTGCTAATTTTTTCGACGATGTCGACCGCGTCGGCACCCATTGCCAATCACCATTTCTGACGCCGAACGCGGTTTGCGAACAATCCAGGGCTGATCGTTACGCCGCTGCAGCAGGCTTGCTGCAGCGCATGTGTCAACGCACGCAGGGGTTTTCTATGACCAATCATATTCCGGTTTTTACGTCCTCGTCCGCGTCCGGCAGCTTTACGGAATTCGCCAACACCACCGATTCCACCGCGCTGCATCAATTGTCCGGCACGATGAATTTCACCGATGCCGACCACGGCGACACTCACACAACCGCGGCCACCCTTCATTCGGCAGTGCTTTCAAGCGGCTCGATCATCCCGGCAGCTTCGCTGACGCATTTCCAGGCCGCGATGACGTCCCAGATCACCAGCGATCACAGCGGCTCGGGCTCCCTGAAATGGTCGTTCAGCGACGCCGACGACGATTTTGATTTCCTGTCCAAGAACCAGACCCTGGTTCTGACCTACGACATCACGGTCTCGGACAATCACGGCGGCTCGACGATCCAGACGGTCAAGGTCACTGTCACCGGCACCGACGACAAGCCGGTCATCAACATGTCGACGGTTGCGACCGTCACCGAGCAGGCCAACCAGACGCTGTCGCTCTCGCCCGATACCGTTCACGTCGCGCTGAACTTCACCGACGATGACCTCACCAACACGGGTCAAACCGCGACCGTCATCGCAGCCAGCGCCTCCGGCAATACGTCCGGCCTGCTGCCGGGCTCGCTCGGGACCGGCGAATTGATGTCGTTTTACAACGTCGACAACGTCATCAAGAATTCAGGCTCCAGCGCCGGCACGATCAACACCACGTTCTCGGCGCCGGACCTGGCCTTTGACTACCTCGCGGCTGGCGAGCATCTCAACATCACCTACACCGTCCAGCTCGACGATCATGCTGGCGGGATCTCGACGCAGACCGTCACGGTGACGGTCGTCGGCACCAACGACAAGCCGGTGTTCCTGTCGCCCGCGGAATCCGCCCATCTGGTCGAGGGCCAAAACGTCAGTCCCGCAGGCAATCTGACGTCCCATGGCGATCTCGTGTTCGGCGATGTCGACCTCTCGGACACCCATACGGTCTCGACCACGGTGTCCGCCGCCCGTTCGGGAGGCGGCTCGATCCCGCTCGACAACGCTGCGTTGCTGGCAGCGTTCGGGACCGCGCTCAGCCCGGATTCGACGGGCCACCTTCTCGGAGATATCTCCTGGAGTTTCGCGCTGCCGAATGGTGAGACCAATTTCCTCAGCGGCGGCGAAACGCTGACTTTGGTCTATCACGTCACCGTCATGGACCCGTCCGGGGCAACCGACACGCAGAACGTCACCGTGACGATTCTCGGCACCAACCATCCCGTGGTGATCACCAGCGCGGCGGAATCGTCCACAGTGTCCGAGCTCGCGAACACCACCGGTTCCGCGACCCCTGACACGACGCCGACCGTGCCGGCCGGGACGCTCGCCTTCACCGACCCCGACACCAACGACACACATACGGTCGCAGTGACGCTGGCCTCGACGTCGGGGGGAACCGTTCCGGCTGCGACGCAGGCGGATCTTGCCACCGCCTTGACGACGGCTTTGCACGATTCCACCGGCAGCGGTAACGGCAGCATCGACTGGAATTTCGCGATTCCCGACCGCGACCTCGACTATCTTGCCGCCGGCGAAACGCTGACCGTCAACTACAACGTCAAGGTCAGTGATGCCTCGACCAGCTCGACCCAGACGGTCTCGGTGGTCATCACCGGCGCCAACGACCCCGTGACGATGGCGAGCGCACCGGAGCATGCGTCGCTCGCCGAGCAGCCGGGGGTGACCAATTCAAGCGTGCCCGACATGACAAGCCCGGCAACCCTGAATTTCACCGACGCCGACCTGTCGGACGTCCACTCGGTCAGTGTCGCATTTGATTCCGCCTCCTGGTCCGCCAATCCAAGCTTCCTGCCGGCCGATACTTTCGCCGACCTGCAGACGGCGTTGGCCACCACGCTGCACGATTCAACCGGCTCGGGCACGGGGTCACTCGACTGGACCTTCAGCATTCCGGACCGCGACCTGGATTTCCTGAGCACCGGCGAGACATTGACCGTGAGCTACGATGTCACGGTCGCCGACGGGTCGACCAGTTCGACCCAGACCGTCACGGTCACGATCGACGGTGCGGCGGATCCATTGTCGGTGACGCCGGTGGCGGTCGACGCGACAGACACGGCCGGCACCGACGCTGGCAATACGATTGCCAGCGGCCAGATTTCCGATGTCTCGCACCCGGTTGATTCGAGCACGCCACGGACGATCGCGGAGGTCAACGGCAGCGCGGCCAATGTCGGCATAGCGGTCGCCGGCACCTGTGGCTCGCTTATCCTCGGTCCTGACGGCGTCTACTCATACGTGGCAAACGCGTCGGTCGACGCCCTGCAGGCAGGTGACCATGTCACCGATCAATTCACCTACACGGTCGATGACGGCGAGGGTCATCAGGCCACGACCACGCTGACCTTCAACATATCGGGTGCCAACGACAATCCGATCGTCACCGCGGCAAGCGCCAGTGGCGCCGTGACGGAGGATGCGGGTCCGCCGGCCATTATCAACGGCGATTTCGAAACCGGCGATCTCACCGGCTGGACCACCAGCGGCTCGCATATCCAGGTCCAGCAGTACGAGTTCGGGGGCAGTTTTGGGCACTACTCGGTGCAACTCGCGCCGACCAACGTTCCCGAAACGCTGTCGCAGGACATCGCGACGACGCCGGGCCAGCACTATTTCATCAGCTTCGACGTCATCGGCGATCCGGAGAGCGTCGACAGCCCGCTCTCGGTGACCTGGGATGGCCTGTCCCTGCTGTCGCTCAGCAACGTGCCCGCCGGCGTCAATCACTATGCATTCGACGTCGTCGGCGATGGGGCGGCCTCGGCCACGCCGTTGCAATTCACCTACACCGACGATTCCGACGGCATGATCCTCGATTCCGTCAGCGTCGCCGCGGCGTCGGGACCGCCGACCGAACAGACCTCCGGCGCGATTTCGTTTTCCGACGCCGAAACGGGCGACATCCATACCGCCAGTTTCGCGCCGGTGACGAGCGGCTATGTCGGCACGTTCTCGCTTGATCCGGTCACGGAGGCGTCGGGCAGCGGATCGGTCGCCTGGCACTTCACGGTCAACAATGCGGACATCCAGTTCCTGGCGCAGGGCCAGTCCCTGACCCAGGATTACCTGGTGTCCGTGGCCGACAATCATGGCGGCTCGACGATGCAGGACGTGACCGTCACCATCAACGGCACCAACGATGCGCCGACTGCGGTCGGCGAGAACATCGTCACCGATGTCGATGCCAACGGCACCGTCGATATTCCGGGATGGGCAATTGCGGCCAACAACACCGATCCCGATACGACCGACCATCTCTTCGTCAACGGTGTCGGTTCGAGTTCGGGCGGAAGCGCCACGCTGAGCGGGGCTGACGTTTTTTTCACCGATGATTCTACGCCTGGCGGCTCGTTCACCTATACGTCATCGGACGGTCATGCGACCAGCAATTCAGCCACTGCAAACGTCACCAACAATGCCGCTTCGGCGACGGCGCTCACCGGCACCAGCGGAGACGACATCCTGATCGCGACCAACGGCAACGAAACGCTGAACGGCGGCGCCGGCAACGATATCCTGATCGGCAATGCCGGCAGCCATGTCATGACCGGCGGCAGCGGCAACGATACCTTCGCGTTCCTGCATTCGACGGACGGGCCGGGCGTGATCACCGACTTCAACAACACCACCGAGCACGATCGAATCGCCATTTCCGCCAGCGGATTTGGCGGCGGCCTCAGCGCCAATATGGATGTGACGTCGACCTTCGAGACCTCCGCTGACAATCTGTTCTCCGGTTCCGGTGCCGAGCTGCACTTCGATACCGCCAACCAGACGCTCTATTTCAGTGCTGATGGAACGCAGGCCTCCGCGATCGCGGTGGCGAGCGTGCAGGCGGGCGTGGTCCTCCATCCGCACGACATCCTGGTCGTGTAACCGGACGCGATTGAGCCGACATCGAGGCGCGGGCTTCCTGTGAGCCCGCGCTTTTTTGATTCCGGAACTTGCGCATCAACCTCATTCCAAAGTCATGCGCGATGCGGTAGTTCGCAGCTTGAACTCACCGGCATTATCCGCACAATGACGGCAACCGGCCATTCTTGCGGGTTTCATCAACCCGAACAAATAGATAGGGAAGAAACACGTGGGACAGATTGTGAAAACCACGGCGGCCATTGCCGCGATGCTGCTCAGCACGCCGGCCTTCGCCGCCTGGGAGCCGAGCAAGCCGGTCGAGATCGTGGTCGCGGCCGGCGCGGGCGGCGCGTCCGACCAGATGGCGCGCATGATGCAGGCGGCGATCCAGAAGAACAATCTGATGAAGCAACCGATCGTGGTCTCGCTGAAGGGCGGCGCGTCGGGTGCGGAAGCGCTGATGTACATGAAGTCCAGCGAGGGTGATCCCAACAAGGTGCTGATCGCCTATTCGTTGATCTACATGCTGCCACTGTCGGCCAAGATTCCGTTCGACTGGCACGAGCTTACGCCGGTGTCGGTGATCGCGCTCGACCAGTTCGTGCTTTGGGACAATGCGTCGGGCCCCAAGACGGTGAAGGACTTCATCGCGGCGGCGAAGGCCGCCAGCGCGCCGTTCAAGATGGGTGGCACCGGGTCCAAGCGCGAGGACCACGTGTTGACCGTTTTCGTCGAACAGAAGACCGGCGCGAAATTCTCCTATCTGCCGTACAAGTCCGGCGGCGAGGCTGCGACCCAGCTGGTCGGCGGCCACACGGAGTCCAACGTCAACAACCCCAGCGAAAACCTGGAGGTCTGGCGTGCCGGCCAGGTCCGCGCGCTTTGCGTGTTCGACAAGGAGCGCATCGCCTACAAGACCAAGGTCACCGAGACGCAGTCCTGGAACGATATCCCGACCTGCAAGGAAGAGGGGCTCGACGTGCAGTATTTGATGCTGCGCGCGATGTTCCTGCCCGGCAAGGTCACCCCCGAGCAGCAGGCGTTCTATGCCGACCTGTTCCAGAAAGTGACGCAGACGCCCGAGTACAAGGATTACATGGAAAAGCAGGCGTTGAAGCCGATCTTCCTCACCGGCAAGGACATGCTGGAGTTCCTCGAGGACGACGACAAGCTTAACGCGACGCTGATGAACGAAGCGGGATTCGTCGCAAAATAGCCGGCCCCGCCATGGCGGCAATCGCTTTACCTTCAGCGCGGAATGGCCTTGCAACTCGCCGACACGCGGTGATTATTGCGCCGCATTATGGTCGAGCGTGCGGGGTGCCCAATCGGCTATCGCCGCCGCACGACCGAGAGGAGCGATCATGACCAAAGCCGTTCTCGGGATCATCGGCGGATCCGGAATTTACGACCTGCCGGGTCTGGAAGACGTCCGCGAGGAGACGATTCTGAGCCCGTGGGGCGAGCCGTCGGCGGCGCTGCGGCGTGGCGAGATGGCGGGATTGCCGATCGTGTTCCTGCCGCGGCACGGCAAAGGGCATGCCTTGTCGCCGTCCGACATCAACTACCGCGCCAATATCGACGTCTTGAAGCGGGCAGGGGTCACGGACCTGGTCGCGCTGTCCGCTTGCGGCTCATTCAAGGAAGAGTTGCCGCCGGGCACCTTCGTGCTGGTCGACCAGTTCGTCGACCGCACCCACAAGCGCGAGAGCTCGTTCTTCGGAAAAGGTTGCGTCGCGCACGTCTCGATGGCGCATCCGGTATCGCCGCTTCTCGCAGCGCATCTGGGGGCTGCAGCCGAAGCCGAGGCCATCAATTTCGCGCGCGGCGGCACCTATCTCTGCATGGAGGGGCCGCAGTTCTCTTCGCTGGCGGAAAGCCTGACCTACAAGGCGCAGGGCTATTCGGTGATCGGCATGACCAACATGCCGGAAGCCAAGCTCGCCCGTGAGGCCGAAATCTGTTACGCCAGTGTGGCGATGGTCACCGATTTCGATTGCTGGCACCCAGCCCACGATGCGGTGACGGTGCAGGATATCATCCGTGTACTGAGCTCGAATGCCGAGAAGGCAAAGACGCTGGTTGCACGTCTGGCGCAGGATCTCCCGCGCCAGCACGAGCCGTGTCCGATCGGCTCCGACCGCGCACTGGATACCGCGCTGATCACGGCGCCCGAGGCCCGTGATCCGGAGCTTCTCGGGAAGCTCGATGCCGTCGCCGGACGGGTGTTGCGGTCGTGAAGGTCGACGGACAGCATTTTCGCAGCATCTGGCTCGAGCCCGATGGCTGGTCGGTCGGCGCGATCGATCAGCGGCGGCTGCCGCACGAGTTCATCGTCACCAGGATCACGACTGCTGACGAGGCCGGCGAGGCGATCCGCTCGATGCTGGTCCGCGGCGCGCCGCTGATCGGCGCCACCGCCGCCTACGGCATGGCGCTCGCGATGCATGACGATGCCTCCGACGCGGCACTCGAGCGCGCGGGCAAGATGCTGATCGCGACCCGGCCGACGGCGATCAACCTGAAATGGGCGCTCGACGAGATGCAGCACGCGCTTGCGCCGCTTCCGGCCGCGGCGCGCGCGGAGGCGGCTTACGCCCGCGCACGTGAGATCGCCGACGAAGATGTGGAGATCAACAGAGACATTGGCCGCCACGGCCTCGGCCTGATCGAGGCGATATCAGCGACGAAGAAGCCGGGTGAACGGGTCAACCTCCTGACGCATTGCAATGCCGGCTGGCTTGCAACCGTGGATTGGGGAACGGCGACATCACCGATCTACCAGGCGCATGATCGTGGCATTCCGGTTCACGTCTGGGTCGACGAGACGCGTCCGCGCAATCAGGGCGCCTCGCTCACCGCGTGGGAACTCGGTCATCACGGCGTGCCGCATACGGTGATCCCGGACAACACCGGAGGTCATCTGATGCAGCATCGCATGGTCGATCTGGCCATCGTCGGGACCGATCGGGTCGCGGCCAATGGTGACGTCTGCAACAAGATCGGGACCTATCTGAAAGCGCTCGCCGCGCACGACAATGGCGTGCCGTTCTATGTTGCGCTGCCGTCGCCGACCATCGACTTTAGTATCGATGATGGCATCAGGCAGATTCCGATCGAGCAGCGCGCGGCGAGCGAAGTGACGCATCTCACCGGGCGCACCGCGGATGGACGGATCGAGACCGTGCGCGTGGTCCCGGACGGTTCGCCGGTCGCCAATTTCGGCTTTGACGTGACGCCTGCGCGGCTGGTGACCGGATTGATCACCGAGCGCGGTGTGCTCAGGGCGGACCGTGCTGCACTTGCGAGTGCGTTTCCCGAACGCTCTGCCGCCGGCTGAAGGCTGCATTGACGTCGATTGTATCGGCACGCTATCCAAGTCCTCGCCCTCGCTAGCGCGGATTCTTCCGATCTATGTCCAAGACTGATATTGAAATCGTCGTCGACGATCCGACCGCGCCCGAGGCCAACTCGCCTGCGGTCGTCAGTACCGGCGTTGTCGACGTCGTCGTGTCGCTGCTGCTGCTTGCGCTCGCGATATTGCTCGGATGGGACAATTGGCGCGCCGGCGCGTCATGGGACTCGACCGGACCGCAAGCGGGCTATTTTCCGTTCTATCTCTCGGTCATCCTCGGCGCCGCCAGCCTCTACGGTCTCGGCGTCGCATTTGTCTCGCGCCGCGAAGCCGCTGAAACCTTTGTCACCCGCGCCCAGCTTCGCCGGGTGATGGCCGTGTTCGTGCCGACATTCCTGTTCTGCCTCGCCACGCAGTTCCTCGGGCTGTATGTCGCGAGCTTTCTCCTGATCGCAGGCTTCATGCGGCTGGTCGGCAAGATCGCGCTGTGGAAGTCGCTCTCGACCGCCTTCATCTTCACCGCCGTGATGTTCGTGACCTTCGACATCGCGTTCGACGTCATCATGCCGAAGGGCCCGCTCGAAGCGGCGTTCGGCTACTGAGCGATCGGCATGACCCGTCCCGTCATTGCGAGCAAAGCGAAGCAATCCATGCCGCGGCGAAGGAAGAATGGATTGCTTCGTCGCGGAGCTTGTCATCGGGCCGGCCGAAGGCCGGACCCGTTGGCTCCTCGCAATGACGAAATGTTTGGGAACAAGTAATGGAAGCCTTCGGTCTCTTGCTGCACGGCTTTGCCGTCCTGCTGACCTGGAAAACTCTGCTGCTGATGATGGTCGGCCTCGTGCTCGGCATCTTCGTCGGCGTGCTGCCCGGGCTAGGCGGACCGAATGGGGTTGCGATCCTGCTGCCTCTGACCTTCACGATGGACCCGACCTCGGCCATCGTGATGCTGTCATGCATCTATTGGGGTGCGCTGTTCGGCGGTGCCATCACCTCGATCCTGTTCAACATCCCCGGCGAGGCCTGGTCGGTCGCGACCACCTTCGACGGCTATCCGATGGCGCAACAGGGCCGGGCGGCCGAAGCGCTTACCGCGGCGTTCACCTCGTCCTTCATCGGCTCGCTGGTCGCTGTGCTCCTGATCACCTTCCTGGCGCCGATGATCTCGTCGTTTGCGCTGAAGTTCGGTCCGCCGGAATTCTTCGCCGTCTATCTCCTGACCTTCTGCTCATTCGTCGGGCTCGGCCGTGAAGCCAAGCACAAGACTGTCATCTCGATGTCGCTCGGGCTTCTGCTCGCCGGCGTCGGCATGGACACGGTGTCGGGCCAGCTTCGCATGACGTTCGGCTCGGCCGACCTGCTTCGCGGCATCAACTTCCTTGTCGCTGTGATCGGTCTGTTCGGCATCAGCGAGATCCTGCTGACCATGGAAGAACGTCTGGCGCTGCGCGGACACGCCGCCGGCATCAGCCTGCGCGTGGTGCTCTCGGTGTGGAAGGACCTTCCGAAATACTGGGTGACGCTGTTGCGCTCGTCCCTCATCGGCTGCTGGCTCGGCATTACGCCGGGCGGCGCGATCGCGGCCTCGTTCATGGGCTACAATCTCGCCAAGCGCTTTTCCAAGGACCCGGAAAGCTTCGGCAAAGGCCGTATCGAAGGCGTGTTCGCGCCGGAGACCGCGGCGCATGCCTCGGGCACCGCCGCGCTGCTGCCAATGCTCGCGCTCGGCATTCCCGGCTCCGGTACCGCGGCGATCCTGCTCGGCGGGTTGATGGTGTGGGGCCTCAATCCCGGGCCGCTGTTGTTCGTCGAGCACAAGGACTTTGTCTGGGGCCTGATCGCTTCGATGTATCTTGGCAACGTCGTCGGCCTGGTGCTGGTGCTGACCACCGTCCCAATTTTTGCCTCGATCCTGCGTGTGCCCTTCGCGGCCGTTGCGCCGATGATCGTGGTGTCCTGCGCGATCGGTGCCTATGCGATCCAGAATGCGATGTTCGACATCTGGCTGATGCTGGGCTTCGGTGTCGTCGGCTATGTCTTCAAGAAGATCGACATCCCGCTCGCGCCATTCACGCTCGCATTGGTGCTCGGCAGCCGCGCCGAGGACGCGTTTCGATTGTCGATGATTGGATCGGGTGGCGACATGACGGTGTTCTGGTCGAACGGTCTGGTCGGCTCGATCACGACGCTTGCGATAGCGCTGCTGTTCTGGCCCCTGATCGACAGGGCGGTGGGCAGCGTCGGACGGCTGCTGCGACGAAGCTAGATTTGGGCCGCTTGTTCATTCGAGCGGCCCCGTGCCATCTGGATCGCGTGCCAGACACGGCAGGGCGTTACGGGCATGTCGAGATGGCGCACGCCAAGCGGCCCCAGTGCGTTCATCACGGCGTTCATGATGGTGGCGGGTGCCGCGATCGCGCCGGCCTGACCGCTTCCTTTAACGCCCAGCCGGTTGGCGTGGCTCGGAAAGTCCGACGTCAGCCGGCCCTCGAATGAAGGAATATCGCCGGCGCGGGGCAGCGCGTAATCCATCAGCGAACCTGTCAAAATCTGGCCGGTCTCCCCATCGAAGCAGGCGTGCTCGAATAGCGCCTGGCCGATCCCCTGAACCACGCCGCCATGAACCTGCCCCAGCGTCAGGCGCGGATCGAGCAGGCGACCGTAGTCATCGAAGATGGAATAGCGGTCGAGCGTCACGTGACCGGTCGCGGGGTCGATCTCGACTTCGGCAACATGGCAGCCATTGGGAAAGGTGTAGCGGTCGCAGAGGTGGGTTGCCTGGTACACGAGGCCCGGCGCGAACTCGTCGCGGGGCATCTGGTACGAGGCTCGCGCCGCATCGTCGAGGCTGATCTCCTGGCCGGTCGTCGCCACCCGCAGTATGCCCGCCTCGTAATGGACAGCGTCGACGGTAGTCTGCAGCAGCCGCGCCGCGAGTTTTCGGCCGTTTTCGATCATGCCTTCGGCCGCCATCACCAGCGCGGTGCCGCCCTGGTGCATGGAACGTGCGCCGCCATGGCCGCCGCCGCGGTCGAGATCGTCGGTGTCGCCCTGTCGGAATCGAAATCGCTCGATCGGCAGGCCAAGCGCGTCGGCTGCGATCTGGGCGTAGGTGGTCTCGTGGCCCTGGCCGTTGGAGTGCGTGCCGACTTTCAGATCGATCCGGCCGTCTTCGCCGAAACCCAATTCGGCCATCTCATTGGGCTGGCCGCGCGCGGTTTCGAGAAAGCAGGCATAGCCGAGCCCGCGCAGCAGTCCGCGCGCGCGCGAAGTTTTCCGGCGCGCCTCAAATCCGGTCGTGGTGGCGACGGCGTGATCAATCGAGTAGGCAAAGCTGCCTTGTTCGACCGTAAGCCCCATTGCGCTCGGATGCGGAAAGCGACGAAAGATATTCTTGCGCCGCAGTTCTAGCGCATCCATTCCGAGCTCGGCGGCGGCGATGTCGATCAGGCGCTCGATCAGGTAATTCGCCTCGGGCTTGCCGGCGCCGCGATAGGCGTCGACCGGCGTCGTGTTGGTAAACACGCCTCTCGTCTCGAACGCGATCAGCGGGATGTCGTAGACGCCGCCCATCGCGCTCGCCATCGCCATGGTCGGCACGAGAGGCGCCACCGTCGAGACATAGGCGCCGAGATTGGCCAGCACCCTGGTTTCGAGCGCCAGCAACCGGCCATCGCGATCGAGCGCCAGGCGGGCGTGGGCGATGCTGTCGCGGCCATGCGCGGAGGCAAGGAAATCCTCGCTGCGGTCTCCGATCCATTTGACAGGACGGCCGAGGCGACGTGCTGCCCATAGCACCAGCACCCATTCCGGATAGAGCACGTTCTTCATCCCAAAACCGCCGCCGACGTCGGGAATGCTGACGCGTAGCTTTTCACGCGGGATGCGAAAAACGGAGTCGGCGAGCTGGTCGCGGATCCCATGCGCGCCGGCGGCCGAGGCGGTCAGGTGCATACGGTTGCTGGCGGCGTCGAATTCGCCGAGCGCGCCGCGTGTTTCCAGCGGCGCGGCCACGACGCGGTTGTTGATCAATTCGCATTCCACAATATGGGCGGCGCTGCGGATCGCTGCTTCGACCGGGCCAATCTCGCCGCGGTTGAACTGGAATGCGATGTTATTGGTGGCCTCCGGCCAGATGCGCGGGGTTTCCGGCAGAACCGCATCGGCCAACGCGATCACCGGCCGCAGCGGCTGATAGTCAACGACGACGGCGTCGGCGGCGTCGCGCGCGCTTTCGGCGTCTTCCGCGACCACGAAGGCGATGGGCTCGCCGACATAGCGAACCGTATCACGCGCCAGCGCGTGATACGGCGGGATCACGAGCGGCGTGGTCATCGGAATATGGGTCGCCGCACAAGGCAGCGAGCCGATATCGTCGGTAGCCATGTCCATTCCGGTGAGCACGACCACAACGCCTGGTATTTGCTTGGCCGACTCGCTCTGAACAGCAACAATGCGCGCGTGCGCATGGATCGAGCGCACCACCATGCCGTGAAGTGCGTTTGGCGCCGCATGATCGGCGATGTAGTGGCCGCGACCTCTCACGAAGCGCTCGTCTTCGAGGCGGTTGATGCTGCGCCCCAACAAAGGTTCGGTCATGGGACGGTCGCATCCGATAGGCGCGTGCTCGTTGGATTGCAGCCGCTCACGAGCGGCTTTCTCACACCACCTTGCGCTGCCTGAGCTCGGCGATCTCGTCCTTGTCGAAGCCGAATTCGGCCAGCACTTCCTCGGTCTGCTCGCCAAACTCCGGCGGTCGCGCGGCCATTTTGCTTGGCGTCCGCGACAGCGTCACCGGTTGTCCGACCAGCTGGATATGCCGGTTCTCGTCATTGGGAACGTGCTGGGCAATGCCGAGATGCTTGACCTGGGCATCCTCGAACATCTGGTCGATGGAGTAGATCGGTCCGCAGGGCACGCCGGCCTCGTTCAATTCCCTGACCCAGGTCTCGGCGGATTTTGTCTGGGTGAGCTTGTCGATAGTCGCATTCAGCGCGTCGCGGTTCTTCGAGCGCAGGGGAGCGGTGACGTAGTCGGGATGGTTGAAAAGCTCGGGCGCGCCGAGAGCCTGCGCGCAGCGTTCCCAGATCCGCCCGCCTGTCGTTGCGATGTTGATGTAGCCATCGGACGTCTTGAACACGCCGGTCGGGATCGAGGTCGGATGATTGTTGCCGGCCTGCTTTGCCACGTCCTTTTCCATCAGCCAGCGCGAGGCCTGGAAATCCAGCATGAAAATCTGCGCCTGCAACAGCGAGGTCTGCACCCACTGGCCCTCGCCGGAGACGTCGCGTTCCAACAGCGCGGTCAGGATTCCCATCGCGCAGAACAGTCCGGCGGTGAGGTCGGCGACGGGAATGCCGACCCGCATTGGCCCTTCGCCCGGCGCGCCGGTGATCGACATCAGCCCGCCCATGCCCTGCGCGATCTGATCGAAGCCCGGCCGCTTGTGATACGGGCCGTCCTGACCGAACCCGGAGATGCTGCCGTAGACGATCTTCGGATTGATCCGGCGCAGGCTGTCGTAATCGATGCCGAGCTTTGCCTTGACGTCGGGACGGAAATTCTCGACCACGACATCGGCCTGTTCCGCCAGGCGCTTGAACACGTCCAGACCCTTCGGGTCCTTCAAATTGAGGGTCATCGCGCGCTTGTTGCGGTGCAGGTTCTGGAAATCGGATCCCTGACGGGCGCCACCGAGCTGCTCGCCGCCGGCATCCTCCAGCAGCGCATCGATCTTGATGACATTGGCGCCCCAATCCGCGAGCTGCCGCACGCAAGTCGGCCCGGAGCGGACACGGGTCAGATCGAGCACGGTGAAACGGGACAGGGCTTGGGACGCGTGCGGAAAGGGCATTGAGAACACCTCTTGTTTGGCGGGCCGCTCCGGAAGTCGGTTCGGTCTGACTTAGACAATTTGCCAAGCCTTTCCAACTGTTAGGCGTTGGAATTGCCCGGAAACGACCGGTTCGTCCGGGCCGGCTCCCGAATACGGCTGGGTGGATACGATAACCGCAAATCTACGGCGGCGTCGACCTGGAGCACCGGGCTGATGGCTGACATTTGCCCAAGCCGCGGCTGCCGGTTGACCCGTGCGCTTTAATGATTTTCCAATGCTGTTTCTGCAAAATTGCAGGAGACGAAATGTCATTGGGCCATGTTATTCTCGACCCGTCTTTGGGTGATTCATCCAAGAAGCCCGCAAGGGATCAAATGAGGCAATTCTTTTGAGTAAGATTTTCGGCTAAGCGATGAAGCGCCCTCACGACGGTTTCGACGCGTTCGGCGACAATTTCCTTGCGAACTGGGACGGCTTGGATCCGACCGGGGACGCGATGGATTCGTCGGGGTCGATGACACCAGCTATGCCTGTCACCGGGACGCTGCTCGCCCATGTTGCTCCGGCCCAGGTGCTTGGCGGCGAGGTCTCGGACCTGAATGCAGGTTTGGCCGCGCTGACCCAGCCGGCCGCATCCGCCTTTGAACCGATCGCGACCTTGGCCAGCTTGGCCAATCCGATATCGGGGACGGGCGGGGGCGCCACAAGTTCTGCCGTCAGTTCCGGGGGCGCCACCGCGGCGCAGGTTCAGCAGGCCCTGAACGAGAGCGGTCTGAGCGTCAACGGCTCCGGTATCAAGGTCGGCGTGATCTCGGACAGCTTCAACAATCAGGGCGGCGCCGCCGCGGACGAGGCCAGCGGTGCGTTGCCGTCCGCCGCAAATATCCAGGTGCTGGAGGACCGATCTTCGGGCGGAACCGACGAGGGCCGCGCGATGATGCAGATCGTGCATGACATCGCGCCGGGCGCCAGCCTTGCGTTCTACACCGCCGATGTCAGCGAGCAGGATTTTGCCAACGGCATCCTCGCGCTTGCGGCCGCCGGCTGCAAAGTGATCTGCGACGACGTCAGCTATTACGACGAGCCGTTTTTCCAGAATGGCGTCGTCGCGCAGGCCATTCAGACCGTAGAGGCCGAGGGCGTCACCTACATCACGGCCGCCGGCAACAACGCCAGCAACGCCTATCAGGCGGCATGGACGCCGATTTCCGGCGTGTTCGACGGATACGGCTTCGTGGACGCCGAGAGCTTCGGCGGCAGCATGGCGCTGAACATCACGGTCACCGCCAGCACAACCAATCCATCTCCGCTGTTGCTCGAATGGAACCAGGCCTATGGCTCCGCCACGGCCGATCTCGTTCTGAACGTCTTCCAGAACGGAACCTATCTGGGCTCGGTGTCGAACAGGTCGGTCGGCTCGTCCACCAATCCGTGGACAGCACTGCAGTTCACCGCTTCCGGCACTTACCAGATCGTGATCGACAACCTCTCGTCGATACCCAATTCCGATCCGACCTTGATCAAGCTGATCTCCGCCGCCGACGGTCTGCCGGTCACCATTAGCGGCGCCAACAGCGGCACGGTGTACGGGCATGCGATGACGCCCGGGGCGATCACCGCGGGTGCCGTCAGTGCGGCCTCGACGCCGGCCTTCGGCACCAGCGCGCAGAGCGAAGTATTTTCGTCGTCGGGCGCCGGAACCGAACTGCTGTTCGCCAACAATGGCACGGCGCTGTCGTCGCCCGATCTGTTGAGCCCGGTCGTGGTTTCGGGGCTGGACGACATCGCGACGACGGTTTCCGGGAATCTCAGCGACTTCTACGGCACCTCGGCCGCATCGGCGAGCCTCGCCGGCGTTGCGGCGCTGATGCTGGCGGCCGATCCGAATCTCACGCCGGCGCAGGTCGAACAGATCATGGAGCAGACCGCGCTTCCGATGGCCAATTCGGCCGTCAGCGGAGCCGGTCTGGTGCAGGTCAATGCGGCAGTCGCCGCGGCGATGGCGCTGAACGTCGTTGTGATCGAGGCGATCGGATCGACCGAGCTGGCGCAGACTGGAAGCCACTACTTCCTTGATCCGGTTGCGGGCGGGACCGGGCCGACGCTGAAGTATCAGGGGGCAGCGATCACAGTTGGCGAGTTTGCCGGCTGGTCGCCGATCGGCGCTGAGGCGACTTCAACCGGATACGATGTCGCCTGGAAGCTTGCCGGGGCGGATCAATATACGGTCTGGGCCACCGACGCCAACGGCAATGACACCGTCAAGCTGGTCGATTCCGTCTCCGGCAGCAGCACAGCGCTGGAATCGCTGGAGACGACCTTCCATCAGGATCTCAATGGCGATCATGTGATCGGCATTGTTTCGACGGCGATCGAGTCTCAGGGATCCACGAGTCTGGTGCAGGTTGGAAATGTATACGATCTCAATCCCGTCGGCGGCGGCACCGGGCCGACGCTGAAGTATCAGGGGGCAGCGATCACAGTCGGCGAATTTGCCGGCTGGTCGCCGATCGGCGCTGAGGCGACGTCAACCGGATATGACGTGGCTTGGAAGCTTGCCGGGGCGGATCAATATACGGTCTGGGCCACCGACGCCAACGGCAATGACACCGTGAAGCTGGTCGATTCCATCTCCGGCAGCAGCACAGCGCTGGAGTCGCTGGAGACGACCCTCCATCAGGATCTCAATGGCGATGGTGTAATCGGCATTCCCTCGACAACGATCGAGTCGCACGGATCAACGAGTCTGGTGCAGGTTGGAAATATCTATGACCTCAATCCTGTCGGTGGCGGCACCGGACCGACGCTGAAGTACCAGGGATCAGCGATCACAGTTGGCGAGTTTGCCGGCTGGTCGCCGATCGGCGCTGAGGCGACTTCAACCGGATATGACGTGGCCTGGAAGCTTGCCGGGGCGGATCAATATACGGTCTGGGCCACCGACGCCAACGGCAATGACACCGTGAAGCTGGTCGATTCCGTCTCCGGCAGCAGCACGGCGCTGGAATCGCTGGAGACGACCCTCCATCAAGATCTCAATGGCGATGGTGTGATCGGCATTGTTTCGACGACGATCGAGTCGCACGGATCAACGAGTCTGGTGCAGGTTGGAAATGTATACGATCTCAATCCCGTCGGCGGCGGCACCGGGCCGACGCTGAAGTATCAGGGGGCAGCGATCACAGTCGGCGAGTTTGCCGGCTGGTCGCCGATCGGCGCTGAGGCGACTTCAACCGGATATGACGTGGCCTGGAAGCTTGCCGGGGCGGATCAATATACGGTCTGGGCTACCGACGCCAACGGCAATGACACCGTCAAGTTGGTCGATTCCGTCTCCGGCAGCAGCACGGCGCTGGAATCGCTGGAGACGACCTTCCATCAGGATCTCAATGGCGACGGTACGACAGGGATTCCCGCAAATCAATCTAGCGTACATCCCGTGCAATCGTTCGCGTCTGCGGCACTGGCAGGCGAGCCGCTCAGTGGCAGCTCCTTCTTTTTCCGCGCCGAGCCTGTTGTGAATACCATCGATGCCGACCTGTTGGGATTCATTGGTCCAGTTCCCAGAGGCAGTCAGCCGTCGGCATTTTCGGAGATTGCCGCTTTGGATGCGCCGTCGCCGGCGGACCACCTGGGGCATGAGTTCTTCGGCGGCCTTGGCGATCTGAGTACGGCGGCGAACATCAAGATCGCCGATCTACATTCGAGCGCGACGCTTATCCACTGAGTCGAACAGCGGATTGCTTTGGCTGAAACTCGCCGGTACGATCATACACGCCAAAATCCGCCGAACCGACCTAGGGCATGGGCGAACCGCGAATGTTGCGCTACAAGCATTTCCCATGATGGCACACGACCGATCGAAAAAGCACCGGATCGTCGTTTTTGGCATCGGCGAAATCGCCGAGCTAGCGGACTTCTACTTCACGCATGATTCCGAATACGAAGTGGCAGCGTTTACCGTCGACAGCGCGTTCCTCAAACAGACGGAATTTCGCGGGCGTCCAGTGGTGGCATTCGAGCGGGTCGACGAGGAATTCGCGCCCCAGGAGTTCGGGTTTTTCGTCGCCGTAAGCTACGCACGGATCAACGCAGTACGTGCCGAGAAGGTCGCTGCCGCGCGTGCCAAGGGATATCGGCTGGTCTCCTATTTGAGCAGCCGCGCTACGGTATTTCCTGATTTTCAACTCAGAGAGAACTGCTTCATTCTCGAAAACAACACCATCCAGCCCTTCGCAACTGTGGGTGCGAACGCCACGCTATGGAGCGGCAATCACATCGGTCACCATTCCAGGATCGAAGATGATGTCTTTCTGGCATCGCACGTTGTGGTATCCGGCGGAGTAACGATTGGGCAGGGGAGCTTCGTCGGGGTGAACGTCACGATCCGTGATCACGTTACGATCGGGAAGAAGTGTGTGCTCGGCGCCGGCGCGCTCGTCCTGGAAGATCAACCGGACCTTGCGGTGGTGGCGCCGCGCGGATCCGAGCGATCACCGGTACCGAGCACTCGTCTCCGAAGCCTGTGAGAGCGGGATGCCCTGGAAGCGCCTTGGTCGTGTTTTTGCACCTGATGGCCAACATGCCTTCGCGCGCAGCCACGCCGCGCTGCCGGTGCCCATGCATCTCGACGGGGATATTTTCCGCGTGTTCTACAGTTCGCGAGATATCGAGAGGCGGTCATACGTCGGATGGGTCGACGTCGAGGTATCGGAAACGCCGCGTGTTATGCAGGTGGCGCGCCAACCTGCGTTGTCGCCGGGTGAAGACGGCACCTTCGACGACAGTGGAGTCGGAATTGGCTGCATCACGGCAACCGATGACGGCTTTGCGCTTTACTACATGGGATGGAATTTGGGCGTTCGCTCGCCGTGGCGCAACGCGATCGGTCTGGCGCGATCGCGAACACTGCAAACGCCGTTCGAGCGATTTTCGCCGGGACCTATCCTCGATCGGTCGCCCGAAGACCCTTACACGCTGTCATATCCTTGCGTATTGCGATTGGCTCCCAGAGATTGGTGGATGTGGTACGGTTCAAACCTGAGGCCAGCGGTCGGGAATGCTGATATGCAGCATGTGATCAAGATGGCCCGATCGAACGATGGCATTCGTTGGACGTGTGACGGTGCAACCAGCCTCGGATTCGCGAATAACGAAGAATATGCGCTGGCCCGGCCAAGCGTTGTCAGATGCGGCGACAGATTGTTGATGTGCTTTGCTTGTCGCGGGGACCATTATCGCGTCGGAGCCGCATCAAGCATCGATGGAATAAATTGGACCCGTCTCGATGCAGTTCTCGGACTTCTCCCCTCTTCCAGTGGTTGGGACGAGGAAATGACATGTTATCCGGCGCTGTTCTGGCATCGCGACCGGTTATGGCTCGCCTACAACGGCAATGCATATGGTGCGACCGGATTCGGTCTTGCGGTGTGGGACGGCGCCTTGCCGATTTAAACGCCCGCTGGTCGTGCCTGTTCGATCGGTGGTGCAGAATGTCGGATCAGGACCGTAAATTCATAAAGGCCATAGTCCTGCAGGAGGGCAACAGAACGGCCATAGCGCGAGAGGCAGTGCGCTAAGGTTTCTAAGGGATCGGCATAATACAGGTTCGGCCGGCGGCGATCTGCATCGCTAGACAGACTCAACACGTTGAAAGCAAAACCCCGCCGCCCGCATTTTGCGAGCAGATCGATGGTGTTGTGCACATAGCGTGTCCAGTCATCCCTTGCGAAGTCGCCCCTGACGTTGAAAACGCCGCTGGCAATCGCGAAGTCTGCGGTTTCCGTGGGGACGGCTCCGATCCTCCATTCGTTGTCAGCGGTCTCGCCATAGAGTTCGCGCGCTTTTTCGATCATGGTTGGCGCGATGTCGTAACCAACGAAGCGGCCGTGATGGCCGTTGGCGCGGAGAAACCCAAGAAAATCCCCGAAACCGCAGCCGAGGTCCATCACGCTCGCGGCCGGATCTCCGTCGAGCAGGCGAAGAAACTGGCGGTGCCGCAGCTGGTGTGAATCAACTCCGTTCCAATCGACGCCCTGCGGCGTCGCTCCGTACACCTTGAGCTTTGAAGCATAATAGGACGCAACTTCCGGCAAAATCCTGGACTGAACGATGTCGTTCATCAACGAAAGCTCTCGTCTGGGCTGGAGGTCGGAGTTCGGGGCTCGATGATATTGTCAGGCGGATCACGCGTGACGTCCGTCTTGTGGACTCGGCGTATGACAGTGTACGGCCGCCGCTTCGTCTCCGCCATAATATTGGAGATATAGATGCCGAGTATTCCGAGAATGAGGGTGATGAAACCGCCCAGAAACCAGATCGAGATGATTACCGAGGTGAAGCCGTTCACGCCGATGCCCGAGGTGAAATACCGGGCGAGGTAATAGAGGATCACGACAACGGAGAGGCCAAAAATCGCGATGCCGGCAAACAAAATAAGATAGAGCAGTCGCGTGGACGTCGTAGTCACATGTTTGACCGCCATTTCGATCCGTCGCCAGGTCGAATAGGTTGACGGGGAAAGGGATAGTTTACCGACGGTCAACGGCTGCTGTCGAAATCCCGTGATGTCCCACAGGTGAGCTATCAGGAAGTCGCGATCGCGGTGTCGTACCAGCGCGCGAACATACGCGCGCGTCATCAACCGCGACGTGACGAGATTGCGGGGGAGCGGATGATCGCTCAGCGCGGCGACCAAGGTGAAGAAGGCCGCGCCGGTAAAGCGCTCGATCAGCCCTCCGCGTCGGCTTTCCTGTACGCCGTAGACGACGTCGCAATCGCCTTTCGCGAAGCGTTGGTAGAATAGCTTGATATCCTCGGGCTTCTCTTCGAGGTCACTGTCGATAAGAAATACCAATTCCCCGTTGGCGTAACCGAGGCCGGTCATCATCGCTTTGTGGTGACCAAAATTGCGAGCCAGATCGACAATGACGACGCGTGGATCCTTGCGGTGCAACTCCAACGCAACGTCGAGGCTGTGGTCGGGAGAGCCATCATTCACGATGATTAGCTCGATGTCAGGGAAAAGCTCCCCTGCGGTTTTCATCGTCCGATGATAGAACTCTTCGATCGTCGAAGCCGACCGGTACAACGTTGTCACGACGGAGATTTTCACGATTCTCTCTTGCGGATCGCCAGACATTAGAAGTTCCAGTAGCGTGCGGCGGCTGGCTCGGTCCGGGCCGGATTGTCTGGCACAGGCTCCGTCGCGTTGCGCGGCTTCGTCGCATTGCAACGTCCGCGAGTTGGTTTAAAAATCGCAAAAATCGGTTGAACCGGTTTGTTGCCGAGGGGACATACTCTCAGGGAGGGGGCGCCTGCTGCTTGCATGCTCAGATTTCCGTAAGACCCCACGATTGGCCACATCTTTAGTTGCTCTGTGTGGCGGGATACTGCAAATAGCGTAACTTAGAAAGTGTACGACCTTGGATGACCGGTACGCGTTCGGTAGTGTGGCGTGTGGACTTCTAGTCGTTGTTTCTTCTCTCATTTTTCTCGCTTTTTCTGCCAGAAATCTCAATTAGGACAAGGAGGTAGGTCATGTATCGTTTTCGTTTACTTGCTCTTTTGGTTGGATTGTTGCTTCCCGCAGTCTTATCGGCTCCTGCCCACGCCCAAGCGACCAGGACGTGGGTTTCGGGTGTCGGCGATGACGCCAACCCCTGCAGCCGCACCGCACCCTGCAAGACGTTTGCCGGTGCCATTTCGAAGACGGCGGCGGGCGGTGAAATAAACTGCCTCGATCCGGGCGGTTTTGGCGGCATCACGATCACCAAGGCCATGACCCTCAACTGCACAGCGACCCTTGGGTCGATTCTTGTTGCCGGCACGCCTGGCGTCACGATCAATGCCGGTGCAACCGACCGGGTCACTTTGCGCGGAATCCAGATCCAGGGACTCAACCAGACTCCGACGCCCGGAACCATCGGCGTTCGAATCGTTGGTGCAGCTGTGGTCTCGATTGAAGACTGTGTGATCACCGCGTTTGGGCAGCAGGGAGTTTCCGATGCGCGAACAGCCGGTAACACCAAGCTTTTCATCAGGAACACCATTATCAGTAACAACACATCGACCGGTGTTGCCGGTGTCGCAACAAGCCCCAACAACATCGAGCTTGAGAACGTGAGCTTGATCAACAACCTCTTCGGCGTTGCTGCAGGCAGCGGTAACAATATTGTGGCCAAGCGGTCGGTCTTCTCCGGTAACACGACGGCAGGGGTCGAGGCCGATTCCGGGGGGGCTGTCAGCGTCGACGACAGCGCGATCAGTGGCAACACGACGGGTATCCTGGGCAGCGGCAATCTCCGCGTGTCGAACTCCGATATCGTCTTCAACGGAACTGCGTTCGGAGGGGCTTCTGTGACGTACGGGAACAACAGGGTCGTTGGTACGCTCGGAACAACTCCGACGCCCGCGAGTCAGCAGTAAGGTATTTGGGTTCTTTCTCATTCGTGCGAGCAAGAGACTGACGCCTCGGGCCCCTTAGGCCCGAGGCGTATTATTTGGCGCGAAGATTGTCGTCGGCTTTGCCCCCGGCAAGCTTCCTCAAATATTGCGGCGCATCCAGACCGGTGTTGAACAACAAATCCAGCACCGTGACCGCATGTTCGAAGCCGCCGTGAAGCTGCGAATACTCGGGATAGCCCTCATAGCTCATCCATTCCGCCGTGATCCGGGCATCGGCGAACATTGCCTCGTCGAAGTACCCTCGCGCGGAGGGGCCGCTAAGATAGCGGTTTGCGCCGGCCGCGCGAGCGATTCCCAATAGCCGTTCAGTCTTTGTGCCTTCCGCCGGATAAATCGTATCGACGACAATACGGGTTCTGAATCCGAAAAGCGTCGCGATATTGCGAAGGAAGATCGCGTTGACGTCGGTCAACCGCGATTGCTGGTCAGCAGCCTCGTACCAGCTCCTTACCAGGGGCGCGAACTGCTCGAAGAATGTCGCGTGCTTGTAGGCATGCTCGATCGCGTGCCAGTGCTTGTCAGCCCACTTCTTTTCGATCTCGACCTCATTGATCGGCTGTTCGAACCGTCCCTTGGTGATCACCGGGATGGTGAGCCATTGGGTGCCGTTGGCGGTCTTGATCAGGTTGCGGTTATGCCAATGCCGCTTTGCGTATTGCACGCTGTCGAATATCACGTATTCGTCGCATTGCCCGATCAGGTCAAAAAAACCTTTCCAGGGAATGTAGCAGGATTGGATGATGCAAATGCGCACGTGTCACTTACCGGGAAATTGATAACGCTGATCGTTGCTGGCCAGCAGTGCTTTCGATGCTTATAATCATCCGATGGTCAAATTGCCAAATATCCCGATCATTTCCGCCTGTTGCGCTCGTTCGGCATGACCGCTTCAATCCCCCCCCGGCGGCGGTGTCTTGCGTGCGCGGCCGGAGAGGATCTGCCTGCCGACGAGCCCGTTTGGCCCCTCGGTTGGCAATGTCGAGCCTGCGGGCACCAAGTTGCCGAGCAGGACGGGATTCCGACCTTTGCGCCGGAGCTTGCCGACACTATCAGCGGCATGGATCCGAAAAATTTCGAGATGCTTTCGAAAGTCGAGGCCGAGCATTTCTGGTTTGTCGCGCGCAATGAGCTCATTGTTGGCCTCATCGACAAGTTCTTTCCCGGCGCGCGACGCTTTCTCGAGATTGGCTGCGGCAACGGAGCCGTACTGAGCGCTGTGGCTCGATCGCGAGACTGGGAGCGTCTGGTCGGCTCCGAATTGCACCCATCGGGGCTGGCCTATGCGCGGCAGCGCATGCCGACCGGCGTCGAGTTCGTCCAGATGGATGCGCGCAACATCCCAGCCGTCGGCGTATTCGATCTCACCGGCGCCTTTGACGTGATCGAGCATATCGCCGACGACGAGGGCGTGCTGCGCGGGATGCGTGCCGCGACGCGAACCGGAGGCGGCATTATCATCGCCGTGCCCCAGCATCCCTGGCTGTGGAGCCACGCGGATGACATCGCCTATCACCAGCGGCGCTACCGCCGCGGAGAACTGGAAGCCAAGCTTCGCCACAACGGCTTCGAGGTGCTGTTCTCGACATCCTACACCTCCGTCCTGCTGCCGTTGATGATCGTGAGCCGCCTCAAGAGCCGCGGCAAGGGTGGCAACGACGACATCGAGCGGGAGTTCACGCTGGACCCGCGGATCAATGGTCCGTTGACCGCCGTCCTTCGCGCCGAGGTTCGTCTGACCCTGGCTGGATGGCGATGGCCGGCCGGCGGCAGCCGCGTCGTGGTCGCCCGCGCGGTGTGAGCCCAATCGGATCGGGAGAAGAAGCGGTCGTGAGGGTGGATGGCACGGGGACATCTATACACTGATTTGCGATTTCGATAAACCGAAATATTTTTGCAGCGGGCGCTTGCCATGTTGAGCAAATCAGCGCTCACGGCCCGGCCGCTCGGTGCAGGCAGCGCTGCGGTTCTGATTCCAATCAGAGTCGAAAATGTTCTAGTGTCCGCGCCAGAGCCACGCGATGGGATTGATGATGACCCGCCTTGAGGATTTGAGCCGAATGAGACGCAGCCTGCCGTCACAGCTTGCTGTCATCGCCGCCGCGATGGCCCTTCTCGCAGTCACGACCGGCAGCGCACCGGCGCAATCGCTGAACCAGGGCGTGTCCGCCCTCAATCGCCAGGACTATCAGCAGGCGTCGCGGATCTTCATTCCGCTGGCCGAACACGGCAATCCGTCGGCGCAGGCCTATCTCGGCTTTCTGTTCGAGACCGGCCGCGGCGTGCCGCAGAACTACACGGAAGCCGCGATGTGGTATCGCCGTGCCGCGGAGCAGGGCGACAGCCTGGCGCAATACTCGCTCGGGCTGCTCTACGACCGCGGCCAGGGCGTGCCGCGCGACATCGTGGAAGCCGGCAAATGGCTCAATCTGTCGACCGCGGCCGCACCGCCCAGGGCGCGCGAGGCGCGGCAGCGCATCCGCGACGCCGTCACCGGCAAGATGTCCCGTGGCGAGATCGCGCAGGCGCGGCAGCGGGCGTTGGAATGGGCGCCCACCCGGGAGCGATGAGAAAATACAGTCGCTTTGAACGAATCAAGAAGTCCGGTTGACTATGACGCCCAAATATCGTGCCGATATTGATGGTCTTCGTGCCGTTGCCGTCGTGCTGGTGGTCGCGTTCCATGCGTTTCCCGACGTCGTACGCGGCGGGTTCATCGGCGTCGACGTTTTCTTTGTAATCAGCGGCTATCTGATCACTGGCATCATCCTAGCGGATATGGAGGCATCCAAGTTTACCTTCCGCGGCTTCTACAGGCGGCGAGCGCGCCGGATCGTTCCGGCGCTCGCTCTCGTCATCGCGGCCACATTGGTCATTGGATGGTCGCAGCTTCTGCCGACGACCTATCAAGGCTTGGCGCGGCACGCGTTCGCCGGCGCGCTGTTTTTTCCGAACTTCCTATCGTGGAGCGAGGTTGGATATTTTGACGGAGCGGCGGAGACCAAGCCCTTGCTGCACCTCTGGTCGCTCGGCGTCGAGGAACAATTCTATCTGGTCTGGCCGCTGTTCCTGCTGCTGCTCAAGCGGCTGTCGATCCGGCTCGTCCCGATTCTCTCAGTCGTCGTGGTGGCATCCTTCCTCTACAGTTGCGTCGCGGTAGCTTATCATCCGACCGAGGCCTTTTATGCGCCCTGGTCGCGACTGTGGGAGCTCGGAATAGGGGGAGTCCTCGCGTGCCGCCCTCAGAACGTGACGAGCCGCAACCCAATCTCTTATATCGGGATTGCACTCATTGTTGGAGGTGCGCTGGTCTTGACAAAGGCTAGTCCTTTTCCGGGCGCACTTGCGCTTTTCCCCGTCATTGGAACCGTGCTTGTTATCGTCTTCGGTTCGGACCTGCTTGGCCGGAAGGGCCCCGAATTCGTCGGGCTGATCAGTTACCCGCTTTATCTCTGGCACTGGCCTCTTCTTTCGTTCGCGGCGATTGCAGGCGCGACGTCGCTGACGACAAGGGCGGCCGTGGTTGTGGCGAGCTTTGCGCTGGCAACACTGACGATGATCCTCGTTGAGCGTCCTGTCCGGTTCGGGTCCCTGCGGAAATGGGGGGGGCCGCTGGCGGTCACCGCGATGACCCTCGTCGTCGGTCTGTCGGGCATAATCTGGCGAAGCGGCGGACTGCTTTGGCGATATCCTGACGAAATCCAGAAGGTGCTTGCGACCCTGCAATACGACGGCGCGTCAAATGCAAGAGTGTGGAAGTGCTGGCTGGACACGGAAGGGAAGTTTGCAGACTACAGCGCCGAATGCAACCGGGGCGCTACGCTGATCTGGGGCGATTCATATGCCGGCCGGCTCTATGCGGGGCTCAAGCGGGACGGCATCGACATCGCGCAATTCACGCGGGATTTCTGCCCTCCGTCCACGATCGGCAGCTACGAGAATTGCGAGAATAGCAACCTCGCCGTGCTTCGAAAGATAGCCGAGCTGAAGCTGAAAACAGTGATTCTGTTCGCGAATTGGGCCAGCTACAGGAACTATCAACAGGACAACGTGCAAGACGAAGGGCTCGTGGCTGTGCTAAAGGAGCTCAAACAGCACGTCGATGATGTCGTCGTTGTCGGGCAGGCTCCAAACTGGGCGCCCGACCTTCCCACCGAAGTCTACGGCTTCTGGCATTCGACCGGCAGGCTTCCTGACCGATTGCCGCCGAAGCCGTTACCCTATGACAAGATCAACCAGGCGCTCGCCGGCATGTCGGCCAACACGCACGTGCGCTTCGTTTCACCGTTTATCGCGCTTTGCAATCAACAAGGCTGTCTCACGCACAGTCCGAAATCTCAAGCGGAATTGCTGTCGTGGGATTCCGGCCACCTGACAGCCGCGGGCGCTAGGCTAGTGGGAGCACTCTTACAGTTGGATTGAGTCCACACGGCCGTAATCCGGCTAGCCAAGGATTGCTTCCGCCAGCCAGCCGAGCCAGATCGCCGGCGCCAGGAACAGGCCGAAGGGCAGGAAAGCGTTCGATCGCAGCGGCCGCCTCAGCAGCACGCCATTGGCGACATAGGCCGCCAGCGCCACCAATGTTGCGGCCTCGACCACGGCAAACACGGTGACCAGACCGAGCCAGGCGCCGGCAACCGCGGCGAGCTTGATATCGCCGAGCCCGAGCCCGTCGCGGCCGCGCCAGGCCCGGTAGCCCGCCATCAGCGCCAGGAACGGCAAGGCGATCGCAAGCGCCCGGCCGCCCGCCCAGAGCAGGCTGTACCAGCCGGCGTCCGGACCCACCGTCGCGGCTCTGAGCAGCGCCAGCGCGGCTGCGGCACCCGCCAGCTCGTTCGGAATGATATAGCGTCGTGCATCGGTGGTGGCGATCGCCAGCATCAGTGCACCAAGCAACGCGCCCAGCACGCCATCCGGGCCGGGCACGGTCAGCAGGCTGGCCGCTACGACGGCAACCAGGACAATGGCGAGACCGAATTGGCGGAGCGCGTCGTCCATGGTCACCGGATCAGGCACGGCTAGCGCGCTGGCACCCCGGGCGGGGTGGTCACGACCACGGGATTGCTGGTCCCGACCAGCCGGCTGTTCATCTTGCTGCGCATCTCCTCGGCGATCACATGCGCATCGACCGCGTCGCGCACCAGCGTCGGGCGGATGAACAGGATCAGCTCGGTGCGCGTCCGCGAGGTGACCTGGTGGGAGAACGCATCGCCCACGCCGGGGATCGAATCCAACCCCGGAATGCCCTGGCGCTGCTTGTTCTCGGTCTCGGTGATCAGCCCGGCCAGCAGCACGGTCTGGCCGCTGGTGACGGCGATCGAGCTCTTGACGCGGCGCTGCGCGATGGTCGGCGTCAGGCCGCCGGCGCCGGCGGAGGAGACGCTGGAGATCTCCTGTTCGACGTCGAGCACGATGTGGCCGTTGGCGTTGGCGCGCGGCAGCACGCGCAGGATGATGCCGGTGTTCTTGTAGTCGATGGTGTTGACGACGGTGTTGTTGGCGGTCAGCACGGTGGCGGTGCCGGTCGAGTAAGGCACCTGGTCGCCGACCTGCAGCGTCGCCGCCTGGTTGTCGAGCACGACCAGCGACGGGTTGGACAGCACCTTGACGTCGGTGACGTTATGCAGCGCGTCGAGGATGACGCGCGGCGAATTCTCCGAACCGATCAGGAAATTGAAGCCGGGCAGGGCGCGGTTCAGCAGCGCGTTGGCGGCGGCGTTCACGGCGTTGCTCGGCGGATCGACGGTGTTGGTTGTGCCGCCGCCGGTCGCGACCGTATTGGTGATCGAGCCCTTCTGGCTCGCCAGGAAGAACTGCACGCCGTAGTTCAACTGATTGTTCAGCGTCACTTCGGCGATCGTCGCCTCGATCGCGATCTGGCGCTGCGGCCGGTCGATCTGGCGGATGGTCTGTTCGATGACGCGCTGCGAGTCGCCACTGGCGTAGACCAGCACGGCATTGTTGGTGATGTCGGCGGTGAGGCGGACATTGGGCAGGAAGCTGCTGTTGCCCGTCTTGTTGCCTTGCGCTCCAAGATTGCCCGACAGCTGGTCCGTACCTGACGCGGAGGGGGCGGCGCGCGCGTTCAGCGGTGCGCCGCCGGCGCCAGTGACCTGCGTCGCCGCACCGGACGCCGCGGTCGGCATCGCGCTGAGCGCGGCGACCGGGTTGCTGCCCGACGAGGACGTCGTCACGCCCGAGCCCGGCGCGATCTGGCTGGTGCCGTTGTCGAGGGACGAGGTGCCGCTGGAGGGGGCGATCAGCATGTCGTTGAGCAACGCCACGACCGTCTTCGCGTTGCCGTAGCGCAGCGGATAGGATTTCAGATTCACCGCCTCGGTGTCGGAGCGGTCGAGCCGTGCGATCCAGGTGGCGGCGCGTTTGAGATAGTCGGGCTTCTGGCTCACCACGAGAATGGCGTTGAGGCGGTTGATCGCCTGGAACTTGACGACGTTGGCGCTCAGCCCGCCCTCGCCGGAATCCATCAGCTTCTCGAGCTCTGTTATCAGCGGCTCTGGCGATGAATTGTGGACCGGGAAGATACCGGCCGATTGTCCGCGCATCCAGTCGGCGTCGAAGCTCAGGATGGTGTCGATCGTCGCCGCGCGATCGGATCCGCTGCCGGTGACGATCAGCGTGTTGCGCCCGTTGTCGGGCCGCAGCGTGGTGGCCTTCGCGCCGAAGCCGTCGAGCAGCTTGAAGATCGTCTGGGCCGAGACGTAGCGCAGCGGCACCACGCTGATGCCTTGTCCGGCCTCGGCGGTGTCGTTGCGGTCGATGCTGCCGGGGCCTGCTTCCGCCGCGGGCAACAGCCGGTAGCTGCCACCGCGGTCGCGCACCAGGGCGACGCCCGACATCCGCAGCGCATTCTCGAGAACGTAGATCGCATCCGCTTTCGGCACCGGCCGGACCGAGGCCAGCGTCACAGTGCCCTGCACGCGCGGGTCGATCGTGTAGCCGACGTTCAATACGTCACCAAGGATGACCTTTGCGACGGACGCGACCGGCGCGTTCTCGAAATTGAGATCGTAGCCGTTGCCGCCGCCATCGCGATCGGCGAGTGCGCCGCCGGCGGGTGTCGTGCCGTCGCTGAGATAGATCGCCGGGCGTGACGCGTCCTGCTGCCGCAAGCCGCCCGCGCCCGTATCCGTGGTTTGACGGGGCAGCAGGTCGATCGAATTGACCTTCTCGGCGATGTCCTGCGGGCGGGGGTCTTTTGGGCTCTTCTCGACCGATTGGTCGGCGGTGACGATGCACGCGGTCAGCGCGAAGGCGGACAAAAATAGAACGAGCGTTCCAGCCAACCCTGAACGCAGGCGCGAAAGCGGGTGCACCACTTTGAACAAAATACGCCTACCGATACTACAGTTGATACTGAAATCACGTCCGGTCCCCACGGCCCGGACATTGCTAAATTTGCGCCACGATTATGTTTTTGCTACTAGAAGAGTCAAGCGCTAAGGCCCTGTTGCTACAGGCAATCGCTGTTGTATTCCAGTAACAAGGTTAGCGGTGGGAATTCGATGCGCGACCTGTCCGCAGAGACCTTCCGACAGCATCTCCTCGAAAAATACTCCCTGCCGCCACGCGCGCGTGCGCGCGCCCAGCATCCCGCCAATTCAACCCTGGCGCGTCCGTTGCGCGAATTGTGGGAAGCGACCGACCTGTCGGCTGCCGAATTTGCCGATGAGGTCTCCGACTATTTCGGCGTGGTGCGCCTGACCCTGCCGCAACTGCTCGCAGCGACGCCGTGCCTCGACGGGTTCTCGCGCCGCTTCCTGCGGGAGTCCACGATCTTCCCGTTCCGCGCACCGAACGGCGGCTATCGCATCGCGGTCGCCGACCCCTCCGACACCGCCGCCATTCGCGCCGCCGAGATCGTGTTCGGCGAGCCGGTCGAGGTCGCCGTGGCATCGTTCGAGGATGTCACGACCGTGCTCGACCAGCGCGTCGAGGCCGACGGCGCCGGCACTGAGGAGAGTGCGAAGGGATCGAGCCAGCAATCCGACGACGATATCGAAAGCCTGCGCGATCTCGCCAGCGGCGCGCCCGTGGTGCGCGCGCTCAACGATCTGCTCGAGCGTGCCGTCGAGCTGCGCGCCAGCGACATCCACATCGAGCCGTTCCGCACCGGTCTCGTCGTTCGCTTCCGCGTCGACGGCCTGCTGCGTGCGATCCCGTCGCCTTCGGGGATTCCGCCGCAAGCCTTGATCTCGCGCGTGAAGATTCTCGCAGGGCTGAACATCGCCGAACGCCGCCTGCCGCAGGACGGCGCGGCGCGCGTCCGCGTCAGCCGCGCCGAGCTCGACGTTCGCGTCGCGACGATGCCGACGCAGGCCGGAGAAAGTGCTGTGATCCGCCTGCTGCCGCGCGACCGCGGCCTGCTCGAGATGAGCAAGCTCGGGCTGGCTTCGCGCGACGAGAAGACCATGTCGCAGCTATTGGCGCTGCCGCATGGCATGATCGTGGTGACGGGCCCGACCGGCAGCGGCAAGACCACGACGTTGGCCACCATGCTGTCGATCCTCAACGAGCCGACACGCAAGATCCTGACCATCGAGGACCCCGTCGAATACGAGATTCCGGGCATCAACCAGTCGCAGGTGAAGCCGGCGATCGGGCTGACCTTTGCCTCGGCGATGCGTTCCTTTGTCCGCCAGGACCCTGACGTGATCATGGTCGGCGAAATCCGCGACGCCGAGACCGCGCATATCGCGATCCATGCGGCGCTGACCGGCCATCTTGTTCTGACCACGCTGCACACCGAGACCGCGGCGGCCGCGGTGCCGCGGCTGATCGATCTCGGCATCGAGGGCTTCCTGCTGAAGTCGACGCTGCGCGCAGTGGTGGCGCAGCGGCTGGTGCGCGTGCTGTGCGACCGCTGCAAGGTGCCGCACACGCTCTCGAGCGCCGACATCGACAAGGATCCGCGCTTTGCCGTGATCGGCTTCAAGGCCGGCGAAGTGGTTCACGAGGCCGGCGGTTGCGAGCGCTGCGGCGGCACCGGCTATCGCGGCCGCAACGGTGTGTTCGAGATCCTCGAATTGACCGATGACGTGCGCAGGCTGATCGGACCGCAGACCGATTCTCACTCCATCGACCAGGCTGCGATGGCCGGCGGCATGACCACGATGCTGGTGGATGCGGTCGGAAAGTGCCGCGCCGGCATGACCACCGTGCCCGAGGTATTCCGCGTCACGACGATCCGGTGATGTGATGCCGAGTTACCGCTACCGCGCGATGAACTCTGACGGCGAGCTGGTCTCCGGCGCGATCGCGGCGCCCGCCGCCGGCGACGTCGCGGCCCGGATCGAGCGGCTTGGTCTCGTGCTGGTCGACAATGTCACGCTGGAGGAGGGCAGCCCGGCGGGCCGTGCCTTCAGCCTGTTCAACCAGCCGAAAGCGGAGGACGTCACGATCTTCACCCGCGACCTCGCGCTGCTGCTGCGCGCCGGCGCGCGGATCAATGATGGGCTCGAACTGCTCGCGGCCGACCGCGATTTCGGCCGGCTGCGGCCGGTGGTCGCCGACATCCGTTCCCGCGTTGTGGCCGGCGAGAGTTTGGCCGAGGCCATGGCGCGGCATCAGGGATTGTTTCCGCCGATGTATGTCGCGCTCATTCGCGTGGGCGAGGCGTCCGGCTCGCTCGACCGGGTGCTGGAGGTGCTGGCCGATGAACGCAGCCGCACCGAGGCGCTGAAGCGCCGGCTCGGCGATGCCGTGCGCTATCCGCTGTTCGTGCTCGGCGCCGCCAGTTGCGTGCTGCTGTTCTTCCTGACCTTCGTGCTGCCGCAGTTCGCCAACGTGCTGCAGGATTTCGGCGCCAAGGTCGATCCGTTCGTGCTCGGGTTCCTCAACCTTTCGACCTTCCTGCGCGCCAATTCGGATGCGGTGCTGGCGATCCTTGCCGCCGTGATTGCGATCGGCTGGCTGTCGCTGCGGCGGGAAGGCGTCCGCCGCAGCTTGATGACCGCGCTGACGCGGCTGCCGGCGATCCGCGAGGTGATGAAATATTACCGGACGTCGCTGTTTTGCCGTAACCTCGGGCTGCTGCTCGGCAGCGGCGTCAATTTGACGACGACCTTGCGCATCCTGGTCGACATGATGGCCTCGATCGGCTCGCCCACGGTGTGGATCGACGCCGCCGATCGGGTCCGGCATGGCGCCAAATTGTCGGATGCGATGGCCGATACCGAGGCGCTGCCGGCGATGGCCGTGCGGATGCTGCGGCTCGGTGACGAGACCGGGCAGTTGCCGATGCTGGCAGGCCGGGTCGCAGAGTTTTATGAGGCCAAGCTGCAGCGCACGCTGGACCGCGTGGTCGGCATCGCCGGCCCCGCGGCGATCATCGTGATCAGCTTCGTGGTCGGCGGATTGATTGTGTCTGTGATGACGGCGCTGATGTCTGTCAGCCAGCTGGTCGATTGAGGTTTGTTGATTGAGGTTGTTCGAGATGAAGATATTGCAGACATCCGTCACGAGGCCGGGGCGACGCCGGCGCAAGGGCGAGGCCGGCTTCACGCTGGTCGAGATCCTCGTCGTCATCACCATCATCGGCCTGATCATGGCGCTGGTCGGGCCGCGGGTGCTCAACTATCTCAGCGAGTCCAAGGCCAAAGCCGCCAAGATCCAGATCGAGAGCTTTTCCAGCGCGCTCGATCTCTATTATCTCGACCTCGGCCGCTATCCGAACAGCAATGAGGGACTGACCGCATTGGCGCGCAGCAACAACGCGGCCGGCTGGAATGGCCCCTATCTGCGCGGCGGCGTCGTGCCCAACGATCCCTGGGGCCACAGCTACATCTATCGCTCACCGGGCGAGCGCGCGCCTTATGACATCATCTCGCTCGGTTCCGACGGCCAGGAGGGCGGCAGTGGCACGGCAGCTGACATCATCAGTGGCACGCGCTGACCGAGCGCGAGGCGAGGCGGGTTTCGCGCTGATCGAAATCCTATGCGTCCTCGCGATCATCGGCCTGCTTGCGGCCATCATTCTGCCGGCGATCCCGCGTGCCACTTCGCGGGCGCGGCTGGAAAGCTATGCGGTCGCGACTGCGGCGCTGCTCAAGGCCGACCGCAGCGCGGCACTGCGCCGGCACGTCCAGATCGCGACGCTGGTCGACGCCGAGGCGCGCGCGATCCGCTCCGGGGCCACCGGCCGCGTCGTCCGGCTGCCCAATGATATCACCATCAACACCGCGCTGGCGTCGCGCTGCGCGGACCGCAGTGCCGGCCGCTCGATCGATTTCTTTCCGTCAGGCATGTCCTGCGGCGGCGCGATCGCGCTGGCGCGGCCCGGCATCGGCTACGAGGTTCGCGTCAACTGGCTGACCGGGGGGGTCGACATTGTCGTGCAGCCGCAAAAGATCCTCTGACGGCGAGCGGGGCTTTACGCTGATCGAGGCGCTGGTGGCGCTGGCGATCATCGCGGCCGTGCTGGGCTCGATCGGTGGCGTGATCGCCACCACGGTGCAGGGCACCCGTGCGATCGACCAGAAGCTGGCGCTGAGCGGCGCCGCCGAAACCGTGCTGGCCGGACTCCCGGCGCGCAACGCGCTGAAGGTGGGACGGCAGTCCGGCGCGCTGGCCGGGCATCGCTGGCGCATCGACGTCGCGCCGATCAATGCCGCGGCCGCCGATGCTCCGTCGAGCCGCTTCGTGCCGCTCGCGGTCAACATGCGGATGCAGGGGCCGGGCGGGGCGCAGATCCAGGTCACGACCGTGCGGCTGGTGCCGAAGGCCGCCGAATGAGACCGCGGCGGTCAGTGCGTAATTTTTGGCGCGATGAGGCCGGCTTCACGCTGCTCGAAGTGTTGCTGGCGACGCTGTTGATGACGGTGATCCTTGCCGCGCTCGCCACCGTCACGGCGCAATGGCTGCCGAACTGGAACCGCGGCATCGTCAGGGTGCAGCGCGCCGAGCGGCTGGCGATCGGGATGGAGCGGGCGCTCGCCGATCTCTCGGTCGCCGAGATGGTGCCGATGAGCGGGGATGGCAAGCGGCCGCTGTTCGAGGGCTCCGAGCTCTCCGTCACCTTCGTGCGCACGGCGGTCGGGCCCAATATCCGTCCCGGCCTCGAGATCATTCGCCTGATGGAGAAGGCCGACGCCCAGGGGCTGGCGCTGGTGCGCGAGCGCGCGCCGTTCAGCCCGATGCCAGCGGATGCGCAGATTCGTTTTGCCGATCAGGTGGTGCTGATCCGCGCGCCGTTCCGCGTGACCTTCGCTTATGCCGGGCCCGATCAGGTCTGGCAGCCGAGCTGGCGCGACCAGGTTCAGTTGCCGAGCATGGTCCGCGTCTCCGTGCGCGATGCCGGCACCGGGCAGGTGCTGGCGGTCTCGAGCGCCGCGATCGTGCATGTCAATGCGCCGGCGGAATGCGCGCGCGCGAAGAACGCGGTGGCCTGTCTCGCGGCGCGGAGCAATCCGGCCGTTGACAAGAAGGAGGAGCAGCTTTGACGGTCGCGCCCCACGATAGCGTGCGAGGCCAAGGATCGGAGCGTGGATCGGAGCGTGGCTTCATCGTGATCGCGGTGCTATGGATCCTTGCCGCGCTCGCCGCGCTGGTGCTGGTCTATCTCACCTACGTTACCAACACTGCCGTGGTCGTGGCCGGCAGCACCGACCGGATCCAAGTCGAGGCGATGGTCACCGCCGGTGTCGAGCTGACCGCGCTGAAATTGTCTACTTACAGCAATGTCGCGCGCCCGAGCAGCGGAACCTTCAACGCCCGGGTCGGCCCCGGCCGGGTGTTCGTGACCTTCCGTTCTGAGGCGGCGCGGATCGACCTCAATGTCGCGTCGAAGGGGCTGTTGTCCGGCCTGATCGCGGGGCTCGGCGTCAGCCCGTCCGATGCGGCCAGCTATGCCGACCGCATCCTGGCCTGGCGGGCGCCGACCGAACTCGGCGACAGCGATCCCGAGACGGCGTTCTACAAGACCTCGGGCGTTGCCTATTTGCCGCGGCACGCGCCGTTTCCCGCACCGGAGGAACTGTGGCTGGTCTACGGGATTCCGCGTGCGGTGATCGAGCGCATGCTGCCGTTCGTGACCGTGTTCAGCAACCTGCCGCAGGTCAACGTACTCGACGCCGCCCCGCAGGTGCTGGCGGCGCTGCCGAACATGACGCCGGAGACGCTGCAGGCGGTGCTGTCGCAGCGCGCCGACCCCACGGTTGATCCGCGCGCCTTGATCGGCACCAGCGGCGGCGAGGGGGCGACGATCGCCGCATCCACGGCCTACCGCGTCACCGTCGATGCCGAGTTCGGTGACGGCAGGCGCCGCGGCAGCGAGGTGGTGATCCTGCTTCTCGACAGCGGCGACGAGCCCTATCGTGTATTGTCGTGGCGCAACAATTCCGACGGCAGCACGGCGCCGCAGAGGGCCTCTTCGAGATGACCATGTTTTCGACCATCGGCGCGACCCTGAGCGCCTGGACCGGAAGCGTCGCGAACGCGATCATCGCCTGCGTCAATCGCATCGTCTCGCCGCGCGTGGTGCGTCTGGTCGAGGCCGACGACGGCGGCTTCGCAGTGCAGGCGACCGGCAACGTCGACATTCTTCCCTCGCGCATCGCGTATGCCGACGGCGCGCTGACGGCACCCAATCTCGCAGCCCTGTTCCGCGGCAGAAGGGTCGAGATCATCCTGCAGCCGAAGCGTTTCCTGTTCCGGCCGCTGGAATTGCCGGCACGGGCGGCCGACTTCATCGAAGGCATCGTGCGCGCACAGATCGACCGGCTGACGCCGTGGAGTGCAGCCGAGGCGGTGTTCGGCTGCACCGCGCCGGTTGCCGGCGGCAGCGACACCATCTCTACCATGATCGCCGCCACCACGCGCAAGGTTGCGACCACCTACACGCAGGCCGTGGCTGCGTTCCACCCGTCGGCGGTCGCGGTCTGCACCGGCGTCGAAGGCCAGGCGAACCCCGTCAAGGTGTTCGAGCAGAGCGCGCGCGGCCATCTCGATGCGGCACGGCTGAGCCGGGTGCTGCAGCTGGTGCTCGGCGTTGTCGCCGTGGTCGCGGTCCTGGCGATCGGCGTGTCGGCCTATGTCGGAAGCAGCCTCGGCGCCCAGGAGGATGAGCTGGCGCGGCAGATATCGACGCGGCGCGCGGCGATCCGCGCCGGGGGCGACGGCGGCGATCGCTCGCCGGTCGCGGCGCTGGAGCGGCGCAAATACGAGACGCCGGCGAGCGTGATCGTGCTGGAGACGCTGAGCCGGCTGCTGCCCGACCACACCTACGTCACCGAATTGCATCTGGCCGGCAACAAGCTGCAGATCTCGGGCATCACCACCGATGCGCCGTCGCTGATCCCGCTGATCGAGCAGTCGCAGCACTTCACCCGCGCTACTTTCTACGCGCCGACCACGCGCGCGCCGTCCGATCCCGGCGAACGCTTCCACATCGAGGCGCGGGTCGAGCCCAAGAACAATATGGGCAACGCCGTCGGCAACACGGTGGCGCCATGAGCGCGGGCAACATCGTGACGCGCACGCTGGCGCAGTCGCCGCTGATCGCAGTCGTGCTCTATCTCGTCGTGCTCGGCGGGCTCGTGGCCGCAAGTGCGGTCGCGGTCGCCGACATCTTCGACCACCAGCGCGCGCTGGCGCAGACCTCGGACCTGCTGGAACAAATGCGCGGGCGCAAGCCGCGCAGCCCGGCCGCGCTGTCGGCCGAGCATCCCGGCACGCCGTTCCTCGAAGGGCCGACGGTGACGGTTGCGGGCGCGGCGCTGCTGCAGCGGGTCGCGGCCGCGGTCGGCAATGTCGGCGGCACGGTGCAGTCCTCGCAGGTCGACGTGCTCGGCACCCAGGCCAAGGACGGCTATGTCGGCCTCGTCGTCAGCTGCGAGATGGAGCAGCCGGCGCTGCAGAAGCTGCTGTACGACCTCGAGGTCGGCATGCCCTTCCTGTTCGTCGATCAGCTCGACGTCCAGGTGCCGCAGACCACGGCGATCAGCGACACCAACAACGGCCGCATCCGCGTCGTGCTCGGCGTCTCCGGACAGTGGCAGGGCAGCAAGTAGCCGACGATCGGCAGCACAGCGTTCACGCAACCTTCGGCGCGTCGATAGGCTCGGCGACCAGCTTCACCCCGAGCGAGTTCATGACCTTGCGAACCGTATCGAACTCCGGCCGCGCCGTTTCCTTGAAGGTCTTGTAGAGGCTCTCGCGCGACAGCCCGGTCGCCTTCGCGATGTCGGCGATTCCCTTGGCGCGCGCGACCGTGTCGAGCGCTGTACAGATATGCGCAGGATCGTCGGTCTCGAGGGCTTCGGTCAGGTAAGCCGCAATCGAAATTGGGTCCTTCAGATAGTCCGCTGCATCGAACTTCGAAATCTTGACCATCTTGCTGCCTGTCAGAGTTGTGCCGCGATTTCCTTGGCTCGTTTGATGTCGCGGTCTTGAGTCGATTTGTCGCCGCCACACAGGATCAGAATGATGCGTTGTCCGGTTTGCTTGCAATAGACACGGTATCCCGGACCGTATGCCAGTCGCATTTCGCTGACGCCTTCGCCCACGGGCCTGACGTCTCCGGGATTGCCGAGGCCGAGCCGTTCTATTCGGGACACGATCTTGGCGGCGGCTCGCCGATCGGCGAGGTTCGAAAGCCAACTGTCAAACAGGTCGGTTTTCAGGACCTCAAACATATCTGTATCTTATAGGATACAAATGGTCCGACGTCAACAGGGTGCCATCACTCCAGGTGTACCCAGCGCCTACCAGCTATACTTCGCGACGCCCTTGCCGCCGTAGCTTGTGACGTTGCCGGAGAACTCGCCTTCGAAGGTGGCGGCGAGCGAGAAGCCGCTCAGCCACTTCAACTCAGCGCCGGCGCTGACCAGGGCTGCGTCCGGATTGGGGCGCGCGCCGTTGACGACGAAGCTCGCGCCCGGCAGCGACTGGAAGATAGCGGTCACCGAGTTGGCGTTGTCGTAGTCATGCGCCCAGGCGGCGCGGCCGCGTAATGTCAGCATCGCGTCCTGTAGCGCGTAGGATTTGTCGGTGCGCAGGCCGAGTTCGGTACGAGCAGCGGTCGTGGTCTGGCCCGCATAGTTCAGCGCGAACATCGGCGTGCCGATCACAGCGGTCTCGGCGTAGGACGGCAGGTGGAAGCTGATCACTTGGGCCGCCGCATAGGGCGTGATGCCGACCAGCGGCGTGGCAAAGCGGTAGCCGCCCTCGAACCGGGCCGAGAAGGTTTCAGCGCGGAAGCGGCCCCGCAACTGGTCGAAACCGGCCAGTGTCACGGTGCGGTTGGTGGTGACGTCGTGCCAGCCATAGGCCAGCGCCGCCGACAGATAGGCCGCGCCGATGTTGTGACGGCCGTACACGCCGGCCTGGAACAGGTCGGCCGAGCCGTTGCCGAGACCGTTCGCCAGCGAATAATTGGTGCCGCCGCCGCCGAGCGCGAAACCGATCAACGTGTCCGGCGAGAGCTTGTAGTCGGCGCCCGCAGCGACGCCCCAGACCTGCGACGTGGTGTCCTGCGAGCCGACCACCGCGTTGCCGTCGGTCTTGGCCGATCCGCCATAACCCGCCGCCCAGACGCTCCAGCGGTTGAGGGGCTGCTGTGCAAACAATGGAGCCTTGGTCGCCATCGCGTAGGCGTCGCGCTCGCTGGCCGTCGCCGGGCGCCGGTCGGCATAGGCGTCCCCATCGTCGGCAAAGTGCGAGGCACTGCCCGGTGCGGCAAAGCCTGCACCGCGGCCGGCGATCGTCGGATCGAGCAGCAGATTGAGGAACTGGCTGTCGGCATTGATCGAGGACTGGATCACACCGGTGCCGAGCTCACCCGAGGCGATCGTCAGCCCGGCCGCGTTCAGCGAGGCAAACGTCGCCGGAACCGAGCCGGTCGCGTTGAAGAAGCCCGTGATCGCGTTGGCGACGTTCTGCTGGTTGACGTTCAGGCCGCCCGGCGGATTGAACAACAGCTTGATGTTGAGATAGGCGTTGTTGGTGTCGTAGCTCAGCGACGTCTGCAGGTTCGCATTGTTGGACGTGACGGTCGGATCGAAGGTCCCGCTGACGCCGGCAGTTGCATTGAGGATGGTGTACTGCCGGTTGACGTAGCTGCCAGGCAGGAACACCGCGCTCACCTTCGCGCTGCCAAGGCCAAGGTTGGCGGTGCCGGTCACATTGGTGCGGCCGGCATTGGCCGGCGAGACCTGGATCATGTAGGTCGAGGCCGCGGTGAAGGAGAGGTTGCCCTGCACCGTGAGCGGCCCGAACACGCTGCCGCCGGTCGAGCCCGGCGCCAGCGTGCCGCCCGCGATGGACGTGGTGCCGACGATGCCGGAGCCGGCAAGCGTGGCGCCAGCATTGACTGTTGTCAGTGACGAGGTGGCGATCGAGCCGTCGACTACCAGCGTGCCGGCGTTGACGGTGGTGGTGCCGCTATAGGTGTTGGTGCCAGACAGCACCTGCGTGCCACCCGCGAGAACGAGGTTGCCGCCAGCGCCACCGTCGCCGATCACGCCGGCGAAATTCCCGTTCGCGTTGGTGATCGTCAGCGTGTTGTTGCCGAGATTGACCGAACCGGTTGTTGCACCCGATAGCGACTTGATCGAGGTGCCTCCGTTGAAGAGGCCCGAAATATCGAAGACGCCGTTGTTGATGACGCCGCTGGAGGTGGCGATGCTGCCATTCTGGCCAAGCGTGATCAGGTCGAGCTCGCCGCCAGCCGCGATCGTCGTCGAGCCGGTATAGGTGTTGGTGCCGGCGAGTTGTTGTACCGCGCCATTGGCGATGACGAGATTGCCGCCCGCGCCGCCGCCGATGCCGCCATCCTGGATGACGCCAGCGAAGGTGCTGCCATTGGTGATCGTGAGCGTTTTCGAGCCCAACGCCACGATGCCGACGCCGGCGACGTCGAATAGCCCGCTGATCGATGCGCCCGTATTGGTCTGCGAGATATCGAAAGTGCCGACCTGACCGAGACCGCCGGGCGAGAAGCCGACATAGGCCGAACTTGCGATCGAGCCATTGCCCTTCAGCGCCAGCGTCGCGCCGGCATCGACGATCGTGGCGTTGCTGTAGGTGTTCGTGCCGGACAGCGTTTGCGTTCCGGCGCCAACCTCAAGCCCGCCGGTGCCCTGGATCGAGCCCGCGAATTCGGTCGAGCCGTTGGTGATGAACAGGCCCTTGCTGCCCATCTGCACGACGCCGCCAGTGCCTCCCGCAAGCGTCGTAATGGCGGCGCCCGGGAAGGTCGTCGCCGAGATATCGAACGTCCCGTTCACGGTGACGACGCTGGAGCTGGAAATGCTGCCGGAGCCGGATAGCGCCAGCGTGCCACCATTGACGATGGTGGCACCGGTATAGGTGTTGATTCCGGTCAGCGTCAGCGTACCGGTGCCGACCTTCGTCAACCCGCCGCCGGTGCCGGAGATCACGCCGTCGACCTGGGTGGAGAGATTGTTGCTGCCGGTGGTCAGCGTTTTCGCACCGAGAACATAGCTGCCGGCGCCTTCGATTGAGCCGGCGGTCATGCCGCCCGAGGTGAGGCCCGAGATGTTGAAGGTGCCGCCTGCATTGGTAATGAAGCGCGCGCTGCCGCCGGTGCTCGTGCCGCTAAAGGTCGTCGTGGCGCCGTTGTTGGTCGTGATGGTCGCGCTGCCCGCGGTCGAAGAGTTGTTGAACTGCAGCGTTCCAGCGTTGGTGATCGTTGCGGTGGCGGCGGTCGCCGTGTTGTTGAAGGTCATCGTGCCGGAGGCGGCATTGCCGATCGTGGCGCTGCCGGCGGACGCGTTGTCGAAGAAATCCATCTCCAAATTGTTGGTGATGTTGGCGCTGCCCGCGGTGCTGCTGTTGTTGAACTGCACAATGCCGTTGTTGACGATCGTCGCCGTGCCGGCCGTACTGGTGTCGGTGAAGCTCATCGAGCCGCCGCTGACGTTGTACGTCACGGGCGCGCTGCCTCCGCTCGCGGTGCTCGAATTCGTGAACACCATTGAGGAACCGACGTTGAAGGTCTGCGTGTTGGTCGAATTGTTGGAGATCCCGACGCCATTCACCACGAAGATGTCGTTGGTGTTGATGGTGTAGGCTTGGGCATTGGGGGTGGCCGTGAACACGACGCTGCCGATATTGACCAGACCGCTGCTGTCGAGATTGGCCGGACCGGTGTTCGTAAATGTCGCGACGCCGTCCGGCACGTTGGGGTTGGAGGTCCAGTTGGTGCCATCCGTCCACTCATTGCTACTGGCGCCGGTCCAGATGCCATCGAGCGCATGTGCGGAGACGACGCCCAGCGCCGTGGTCGCGAGCAAGACCGCGATCGAATGGCGCGTCACGGACTGCAATCCGCGCTGCGCGTCCCGGCTGAGCAATTTCAGGTCGGCCATGGTGCTGTCTCAAAAATCTTTAGGTCAATGCGTCGAGCAATTCGCAAATCAGCGCCACGAACTGCACCGATTTTCGCCATGATCTCACAGCGTTACGACGGCTGGCAACGCGTCGGGATGGCCCGTGCCGGTGTTTTGGACTTGGCTGCCTGCGTATTTTGGTGGGCGTGGCCGTTTGGCAACATTTGCCAGCCGAACGCGGGCGACGATAGCCTTGGGAAGCCGGTCTCACCGTACATGGCGGGCGCGAAGCGGGGGCGTGGCCGCGAATCGCGTCTGGTTGCTGGAATGAACCGCCGCGGGTAGGCTACCGGCCAGTCGGTTACGCCGCGATCGTGTCGAGCGGCTGGTGTTGGGATCAGGATGGTCAGGTGGCCTAAAATCGCGGCCCTCGCGCTGCTGTGCGAAGCGACTGCTTTGGTCGGCGTCTCGCCCGAGCTTCGGGCTGCGACCTCGTCACTCGAGGTTCTCCCCGCCGACCATGCCGGCGATGGCTCCGATTCCGTCGATGTCGGTGGTTTGAAGCCGCTGGCGCGACCGGTTCGGGAGCCGGCAACACCCTTGCCGGGCGGGAATCCGCTGTGGGCGGTGCCGTTGTCGGCGCTGACGGCGACCGAAGCCAGGCCGATCTTCTCGGCCTCGCGGCGTCCGCCGCAGCGTGCGGTGGTGGCCCCGACCGCCGAGTCTGCCGTCGCACCGCCGCCGGCTCAACCCGAGCGTCCGGCGCTGGCGCTGATCGGGGCGGTGGTCGGCTATGGTGATGCGATAGCGGTGTTTCTCGACCAGACCACGCAGAAGGTTGTCCGCTTGAGGCAAGGCGACAGCCATGCCGGCTGGCAACTCAGCGTCGTCCAGCCCCGCGAGGTCACCTTCAAGAAGGCCGACCGCAGCGAGGTTCTCGCCCTGAAGCGTCAGGAAGCCACGACGGCCCCGGCGGCGGGCGTCCTTCCAATGCCCGTTGCCGGTGCGCTCGACGGCTCCTACGCGCCCTTCACGCCGCGCGCGACGCCGAAGAATGGCGAGCCGGACGGGCTGTGAGCCTGTCCGAAATGGCCGTCATGTTCCGAGGATCTGATCCAGAAGCTCGCAAACCCGCTGCTGCTGGCTTTCGGTCAGGCCGATCCACATCGGCAGCCTGATCAATCGTTCGGACAGTGACGTCGTCAGCGGCAGATCGCCATGCGCGCGCCCGAAGCGCTGCCCGGCTGGTGAGGAGTGCAGCGGGACGTAGTGGAACACCGAATTGACGCCGTTGTCCTTCAGCTTCTGCAAGACCGTTTGGCGATCGATGCCGGGCGCCAGCAGCACATAGTACAAATGGCCGTTGTGCCGGCAATCCGCCGGCACGATCGGACGGCGAAGCAGGCTCCGCCGCTCCAGATCTTCGAGCCCGGAATGGTAACGCTGCCACAATGCGAGCCGTTCGCGCGTGATGCGTTCGGCCTCTTCGAGCTGCGCCCACAGGAATGCCGCGTTGATCTCGCTCGGCAGATAGGACGAGCCGACATCCTGCCAGGTGTATTTGTCGACCTCGCCGCGGAAGAAGCTGGCCCGATCGGTGCCTTTCTCGCGAATGATCTCGGCGCGCCGCACCAGCGCGGGGTCGTTGACCAGCAGCGCGCCGCCTTCGCCCGCGATGACGTTCTTGGTCTCATGGAAGCTGAAGCTGCCGAGGTCGCCGATCGCGCCGAGCGCGCGGCCCTTGTAGAAGGCGGTCACGCCCTGCGCAGCATCCTCGACGACGGCGAGGTTGTGCCGTCTGGCAATCGCCATGATCGCATCCATCTCGCAGGCAACGCCTGCATAGTGTACCGGGACGATCGCGCGCGTGCGCGGCGTGATGGCGGCCTCGATCAGGCGTTCATCCAGATTGAGCGTATCCTCGCGGATGTCGACGAAAACCGGCACGCCGCCGCGCAGCACGAACGCATTCGCGGTCGACACGAAGGTGTAGGACGGCATGATAATCTCGTCGCCGGCGGCGATGTCGAGCAGCAGCGCCGTCATATCGAGTGCGGACGAACAGGAATGGGTCAGCAGTGCCCTGGCGCAGCCGGTCTGCTGCTCGATCCATTGGTGGCAACGCCTGGTGAAGCTGCCGTCGCCGGACAAATGCAGGCCGCGATGCGCCTCGGCGATATGGTCGAGCTCCTTTCCGGTCATGTAGGGCCGGTTGAACGGAATCGGGTCGATGGCCACGGTGCTGCTTTCAGGCCGCGCGATGAGAGCGGAATTGCGCGCGGATGACGCCAGATAGGCGGTTTCGGTGCGCGGAATCAACGGCCAATTCGCAACCGTGGCGCCGGGTCTATCCGGCCGCCGACCGACCCTCGACAATCACCGCGCCGGCTGCTAGCCCGGTCCCGATGCTGAAGGGATTTTGCCTTGATGGCAGAGGCACTTGAGGCGCATCGAAGCGACGGCCCGAAAGCTGGCATGGTATTGAGAAAAGGTCCATCCGATCTGCTCGGTAATTCGGCATGGAATGCGATTGCCTTCGCGGTCGCGGTGCTGCTCAACCTCGCGATCCTGCCGTTCGTGATCTTCCGTCTTGGTCTCGCCGCGTTCGGCGTTGCGGGGCTGGTGACGGCCTGCGTCGCCCCGGCGCTGATGTTCAGCAATGCGCTTGGCCTGTCGACGGCGCGTGAGCTCGCGCACAGGTTGGAGCCGTCCGATCGCGGCGAGGCGCGACGCTATTTCGCCACCGCGCTTGCGCTTGCCCTCGTCGTGGGCAGCCTGATTGCGGCGCTGCTTTGCCTCGCCGGAGCGCCGCTCGCGCGACTGGGATTTCACTTGGGCGGCCCGGCCGCCAACGATCTCCGGCTTGCCTTTGTGCTGGCCGGCGTCGGCTGGCTATTCCAGTGCCTGTTCGTCGTCTTCCTTTCGTTGTTCACGGCGCGCCAGGATTACCGGCGGATAGCCTCGATCAGCGTCGCGGGTACGGTGGTGACGGCGATGTCGATGCTGCTGCTGATCCCGCACGCGCCGCGCGCCTCGACATTCCTCGGCTGCCAGGCGCTGGGCTTTGCAACCAATCTGCTGATGGCGTTCGGCTGGTCGCGGCGCATGATCGGTGAATGGGTGGCGCGGCCCGCGTTCGATCGCAATGCGCTCACCGCATTGGTCAAGCTCGGCGGCTGGCAAATGGCGGCGCAAAGCGGCGCGTTGTTTGCAGGCCAGGCGGACCGCTATCTGCTCGGCGCGCTGCTGCAGCCGCAATTCGTCGGATTCTACAGCGTCGCGCAGCGGCTGGAGGAGGCGGTCTATATCGGCGTGCTGAAGATCGGCGAGATCCTGTTCCCGTTCTTTAGCACGCTGCAGAAGGAGGCCGATGATCGCAAGGTCGATCTTTTGCTGCGCTCCTCCTGGATCCTCAACGTGCTCGCCGCGAGCGCGTTGGGCGGCCTGATCCCGGTCGCCGGCGCGTTGCTCCATCGATGGACCGGTGCCGAGGTCGCCGCCGAGGCTCAACTGGTGCTGGTGGTGCTGTCGATCAGCGGAATAATGGGGTCCAGCGCCAACGTGTTTGCGTTCTATTTGCTGTCGCAGGGGCGGTCCCGTTCCAACGCGCTGATCTCCCTGCTCACGGGCATCTTCACGCTCGCGACCAGCGCCATCGCATTGCCGTATTTCGGCTGGCCGGGCGCCGGTTGGAGCGCCTGTGTCGGCATGATCGCGCAGATGGTCACCACGGTGGTCCTGTTGCGGCGGACCTTCAAAGTGCCAGGCATATGGTCGCGCGTCGTCCATTTCGTGCTGATACCGCTCGGTGTCGGGATCGCGACTGCGCTGGCGCTGTCGTCTCAGCTCGGTCACGGGTCATTCGACCAGGCGCCGTCCTGGTGGTATGTGGTGTCGCTGTATGTGATGTCGGCAGCGGCGATCTTTGTCGCCACCGTCGCCGCGTCGCAACTCGGCCCCTATCGCGCCGTTTGCTGGCGCGATCTATGCGCCATCGCTAATCGCTTCTTGCCCTTCAAGGCCGTCTAGACATGTGCGGTATCGCAGGCATCGTTAATCTCCGTGACAATCCCGTCGAGCCGGCCGACATCTCGCGGCTGACCAATCTGCTCGCGCATCGCGGTCCGTTCGGCGAAGGCACCTGGTTCAGCGCGAGGCGAAACCTGGCCTTCGGCCATCGCCGGCTCGCGATCATCGATCCCACCGACGGCGGCTATCAGCCGATGGTGTCGGGCGATGGCCGTCATGTGATCCTCTACAATGGCGAGATCTATAATTTCCTCGAACTGCGGCGCGAGCTCGAAGCGAAGGGGGCGGTGTTCCGCAGCCAGTCGGACACCGAGGTGATTCTCGCCGCTTGGCAGGCCTGGGGCGAGGACATGCTGCCGCGCTTCAACGGCATGTGGGCGCTGGCGATCTACGACACCACCACGGATGACTTGTTCCTTGCGCGCGACCGGTTCGGCATCAAGCCGATGCTGTATGCGCTGTCGTCCGAGCGCTTCGTGTTCGCATCCGAACAGCGGGCGCTGGCGCGGAGCGGGCTGGTCGAGGCCTCTGTCGATACCGACGTGGCGCGGCGGTTGCTGCTTGACCCGTTCGGGATTGAAGGCAGCGAGCGGACCCTGTTCCGGCAGTTGCGCCGCCTGCAGGGCGGCCACTGCATGTGGCTGCGCCAGGGGCGCATCGAGGTACGGCGCTGGTGGCGCACGGTGGATCACCTGCCTGATATCCCTGATGCCGAAGCCGATCGCGTGGCGCGCTTTCGCGAGCTGTTCGAGGATTCGGTCGCCTTGCGCATGCGCAGCGACGTGCCGATCGGCACCTGCCTGTCCGGCGGCTTCGATTCGTCCGCGGTGATCTGCGCGATGGCGGCGCACGAGAAGGCCGGGATGGGGCCGCGTGACTCGACCGCCTGGCGCCATGCCTTTGTCGCGACGTTTCCCGGCGCCATCAACGACGAGCGGCCGATGGCCGAGGAAGCGGCGGCCTGGGCCGATGTCAAACCGACCTTCCTCGAGATCGGGCGGAGCGATGCGCTCGCCGACATCGACCGGATCCTCGACGACAATGACGACGTCTATATCGGACTGCCGAGCGCGCCATGGCTGATCTATCGCGAGCTGCGGCGCCAGAACGTCACGGTGTCGCTCGATGGCCACGGCGCCGACGAATTGATGGGCGCCTACCTGCAGGAGGGCCAGTCGGCCGCATTCCGGATCCGCAACGCGGCGGCGGCGCTGACCTCCCGGTCGTCGCTGGCGCAGCGCGGCGTCGATTTCCTGCGGGCGCAGATGATCAAGCGCCAGGGGCACTATTTCCTGCGCGGCGGCCTTGCCGCGATTCCCGCGCCGCTTCCGCTGGTCGCCGAGGACGATGACCTGCCGCGCGAGTGGGGCGCATTGAACCGGCGGCTCTACCGCATGTTCCACTCGACCACGCTGCCGACGATCCTGCGCAATTTCGACCGGCTCTCGATGGCGCACGGGATCGAGGTCCGGATGCCGTTCATGGACTGGCGGCTGGTGACCTATACGATGGCGTTGCCGGAAACCAGCAAATCGTCCGATGGTTACACCAAGGTGGTGGCGCGGCAAGCGATGGCGAACCTGATGCCCGAAAGCATCCGCACCGCGCGCCGCAAGGTCGGCTTCAACTCGCCGATGCCGGAATGGCTGAACGGGCCGTTGGCCGGCTGGACCGCCGAGCTGCTCGGCCGCAACGTGCCGGCGTTCGCCGAGATCGTCGATGAAGCGCCGCTTCGCCAGGCGGTCGGCCGCTTGACGGCTCAGCAGAGCTGGGATTGGGAGACCGTCGGCCGGATCTGGCCTTATCTGAACATGAAATGGATGTTGGCAAGGTACGCGTGAACGATGCGTCTGTTCCAGAATAGCGGCCTCTATCCATCCTATCTGCCGCGGCTGAACCAGCTTGCCGAGAACACATCGCGGTTCGAGGCGCGGCGCGACGTGTTCCTGCACGATCGCTTCGGCGCGGCGCATTTTCTGCAGCCGGTGCTGGACGGTGCGCCGGAGGCTTTCTTCACCAATGGCGACGACGAGGTGTTGCAGCGGCAATGGGCGCGTGCGCAGGGCATGGCGGGGACGCCAACGCTCGAGGCCATCCTGCTGGCGCAGATCGAGCACCACGCAACCGAGGTGTTCTACAATCTCGATCCGGTGCGCTATCCGAGTGCGCTTGTCGCCAGGCTTCCGGCTTGCGTGAAAACCACGCTGTGCTGGCGCGCCGCGCCCTCCGGCAATGCCGACCTGACCGCCTATGGCGCGGTGCTTGGGAATTTTCCCTCGATCCTGGAGTCCTGGCGCAGCAAGGGATGCCGCGCCGAGTTGTTCTTTCCCGCGATCGACCCGGTGATGGAGGAGTACGGCCATGGCGAGCGGCCGATCGACGTGGCGTTCGTCGGCGGCTATTCGCGGCATCACAGCGCGCGGGGCAGGACGCTCGAACAGGTGGCGGGCCTCGCCTCCGGTCATCAGATCGTGTTCTGTCTCGACGCCTCGCGGCTGACGCGGCTTGCGGAAAGTGCGATCGGCCGGTTGTTGCCGCTCGGCAAGCACCGGCGCCCCGACGCGATCGCTGCGATCGCGCGGCCGCCGGTGTTCGGCCGCGACCTCTACGCGCTGTTTGGCTCGGCGAAGATCGTGCTCAACGGCGCAATCGACATGGCGGGGAACGATCGCGGCAACATGCGCTGCTTCGAGGCGATGGGCTGCGGGGCGCTGCTCGTATCCGACACCGGCAGCTATCCGGAGGGGATGGCCGACGGCGTCACCATGCGCACCTACGAAACCCCCGAGCAGGCCACCGAGGCGATCTTTCGCAGCCTGCAGGACTGGCCGCAATCGGCCGGCATTGCCGCGTCCGGCAGAAGGCGTCTCCTAGAGACCTACAGCAAGGCCTCGCAATGGGCGCATTTCACCGATCTCGTCGCACGGATTAAGCCGTGCTAGAGGGGGCCCATGGCCGGCCAATGGGGCGGGCAAACGGGAATTGATGATGTCTGCGGGTGACTTGATCCATCAGCTGAAATGGGCGGCCGACGGACTGGCCGTGCCGCTGTTCAGGCTGCGGCCGCGGCCGTTCGGCCCGGGCTATCAGACGGTCAAGCGCGACACCATCACCTCGGCGATCGATGCGGGCGTGCTCAAGGCCGGACGCGAACTGCCGCAGGGCTACGGCATCGCGATGGACGAACGCGTCGTGGAATATCCGTGGGTGTATGCCAGGCTCAACAAGGTCGGCAAGATGCTCGACGCGGGGTCGACCTTCAACCACGACTTCCTGCTGCAGCGCGCGCCGTTGCGCGGCGCGGATCTCACCATCATGACCCTGGCGCCCGAGCGGAGGTGCTATTGGCGCGATGGCTATTCCTATGTGTTCGGTGATCTCAGGAAGACGGTGTTCGGCGATCACGTCTTCGACACGATTGCCAGCATGTCGACGATCGAGCACATCGGTCTCGACAATCAGATGCTCTACACCGGAGATCCGCAGGACGCGGAAACCGACCGCGACGGCTTTGTTCCGGCGGTGCAGGAGTTCAAGCGCATTCTCAAGCCCGGCGGCGTTTGCTTCATCTCGGTGCCATTCGGCAAGCGTGACAATCTCGGCTGGTACCAAGTATTCGACCTCGCGATGGTCGAGCGGATCATCGAAGCGTTCGGGCCGACATCGTCGCAGGTCGACTATTTCGGCTATACGCGGAATGGCTGGTCGCGCCAGAGCGCCGCGGCGCTTGCCGAAGCCAGCGTTCACGACATCCATAGTGGCAAGGGACGCGGCGACGATTTGGCGGCATCTTCGCGCGCCGTAGCCTGCCTGCAGTTGACGGCATGAATCTCGATTACCTGATCCAGCGCCTGATCGGACGCGCGACCTGCCGGTTGGAGCTGGACGCAGCGCTCGGCCGCCATGCCCGGATCAGGAATATCCGCGGCGATGCCGACAGAATCGTGGTTGGCCGCAACAGCCGTATCCTGGGCGAACTGCTGACCTTCGCGCATGGCGGAGAGATCAAGATCGGCGAATGGTGCTATGTCGGCGAGGGGACCCGGATCTGGTCGGCGGCCTCGATCGAGATCGGAAACCGCGTCCTGATCTCGCATTCGGCGAATGTGTTCGACAATCTGACGCATCCGCTGCGCGCCGCGGAACGGCACCGGCAAGTCCGGGAGATCTTCACGCGCGGTCATCCATCCCACATCTCGCTTGACGAGAGCCCGGTTCGAATCTGTGATGATGCCTGGATCGGCGCAGGCGCGATGGTGCTGCGCGGCGTGACGGTCGGGCAAGGCGCCATCGTTGCGGCCGGCGCGGTGGTGACCAAGGACGTCCCGGCGTTTTCGATCGTGGCGGGCAATCCGGCCGTGCTGGTGAGGGAGCTCGCGCCCGATGAACGATGAGCGCAAGTTCACGAGCTGGGAGGATGCCGTGGTTTGGCTGCGCCATCAGCCGGACCAGCATCAGCTCGTGCTCGACGCGTTCTACGACGATCCCCTGATCGCAGCAGCGAAGCGCTATTTTCAGAGCACCGAATGGCAGGCGGTCACGTCGCTGCTGAAGGGGCGTTCCGGCACGGCGCTCGACGTCGGCGCCGGGCGCGGCATTGCCAGCTACGCGCTCGCCCGGAGCGGCTTTGCCGTGACCGCGCTTGAGCCGGACGCAAGCGCAATCGTGGGAGCCGCGGCGATCCGCGAACTGGCGGCGCAGGCGCAGCTGCCGATCCAGGTGGTCGAGGAATTTTCCGAGCGGTTGCCATTTGCCGACGCTGCGTTCGATCTCGTGTTTGCCCGCGCCGTGCTGCATCACACGCGCGACCTCGAAAGCGCGTGCCGGGAGATGTTCCGCGTGCTGCGACCCGGCGGCGTGCTGATCGCGGCGCGCGAGCACGTCATCAGCAAGGAAACCGATCTGCCGCAATTCCTCGCACAGCATCCACTGCATCACCTCTACGGCGGCGAACACGCCTTCCTGCTCGATCGCTACACCGGCGCGCTGACGGCCGCCGGATTTTCCGCGATCGACACACTGGCGCCGCTGCAAAGTCCGATCAATCTGTTCCCCTATACGCCGGAGACGTTGCGCGATGCCGTCGTGGCGAAGCTGACGCGGACAATTCCGGTTGCGCCGGTGTGGCGGACCGCATTGGCGTCGCGCTCCGTCTTTGCCTCACTGCTCTCGATTGCCGAACGGTTCGACCACCGGCCGGGCCGGCTCTATTCGTTCGTCTGTCACAAGGCTTGAGTGCATGTCGATCTGGGTCACCGGTGCGAACGGGTTTATCGGCCGCCATCTGGTCCGTGAATTGGCTGACGCGGGTCATGCGGTCCATGGTGTCGGCCACGGGGCGGTTGATGACGCGGAGGCGCGCCGCCTCGGTTTGCAGAGCTGGATCAACGGCGAGGTCGACGCTGCCAATCTGAATGCGCTTGCGGCCGCGCATGGGCTGCCGTCGCTGGTGTTCCATCTGGCCGGCGGATCGTCGGTGGGCCTGTCGATCGAGCGGCCGTTCGAGGATTTCTCCCGCACCGTCGCCAGCACCGCCCGGCTGCTCGAATGGTTGCGCGGGTTCGCGCCGAACTGCTCGCTCGTCGCAGCGTCAAGCGCGGCGGTCTACGGGGCCGACCATTCCGGTTCGATCCCGGAGAGTGCGGTGCCGGCTCCGATGTCGCCCTATGGCCAGCACAAGCTCATGATGGAGCAATTGTGCCGGAGCTACGCCCACTCGTTCGGCATCCGGTGCACTGTCGTGCGGCTGTTCTCGGTCTACGGACCCAACCTCCGCAAACAGCTGCTGTGGGACATCTGCTTGCGGCTGAAGGCGCAGGTGCCGTCGCTGAATCTCGGCGGAACAGGGCGGGAGATCCGGGATTGGACCGATGTTCGTGATGTCGCCAGATTGCTTGCCGGCGTCGCGGAACCAGCGTCGCAGGACGCATTCCGTGTCGTCAATGGTGGTTCAGGTCGAGGAACGAGCGTCGCCGACATCGCGGACGGTCTGATCAGGCAGTGGGGCGGCGACACTATCGTGCGATACTCCGGGATCGGCAGGGCTGGAGATCCGGTGAGCCTGTTGGCCGACGACGAGAGCCTGCGCCGCATCGGGTTCGATTGGAGGATTCCCCTCGACCGTGGCCTTGTCGACTATGTGGCGTGGTTCAAGAAGCAGGCCTCATGACACCGCAAGCTCCGATGCGCATCGCGTTCAACTACATCTCGCGTACCCTTTGGGCCGGCGGGTACAATTATCAGAGCAATCTGTTCGCGGCGCTGGCCCGGTTCCGGCCCGGCGAGTTCGCTCCTGTCGTGTTTGCCGGCAACGGCGGCGACGCGCGTGAACTCGCCGAGCTTGCCGCGATTCCCGGCGTTGAGATCGTTCGATCGGATGCCTTCGAAGGCCAGCCCGAACTAGCTAAGGCACTCACCCTCGGCCTGGCGCGCGAAGCCAACGCGGCGTTTCAGGCCGCGCGGATCGATGCGGTCGTCGAGTCGGCGCGCTTCTTCGGCTGGCGGCTGCCGATCCCGGCGATCGCTTGGATCCCCGATCTGCAACATCGATCTTTGCCGCATCTGTTTCCAAGAGCTGCGCGCTGGCGGCGCGAGTTCGGCTTCCGCATGCAGATCGCAGGACGCAGGACCATCATGCTGAGCAGCGAAAGCGCGCTAGGTGATTTCAGGACCTATTATCCACGGGTCAAAAACAACGTCAACGTGGTTCGCTTCGCAACCCAGCCGCAACTCGCCTTCCTGAACGCGGATCCGGCGCAAGTCATTGCTGGCTATGGCCTGCCGCAAAACTATTTTTATCTGCCCAATCAGTTCTATCGCCACAAGAACCACCAGTTGGTCGTCGACGCCCTGGCGATCCTAAAAGACCGCGGCGTCGACGTTGTGGTTTGCGCATCCGGCAGCACGGAGGATCGGCGCGAGCCAGGCTATTACGATCAGATCAATGCCGATATATGCAAGCGCGGTCTCGAGACGCATTTCCGCCATGTAGGCATCATTCCCTTTCCCCATGTCTACGCGCTGTTGCGGGCCGCAACCGCAATGGTCAACCCGTCGCGCTTCGAGGGATGGAGCTCGACCGTGGAGGAGGCAAAATCGTTCGGTGTTCCGATGATCCTGTCTGATATCGGCGTGCACCGTGAGCAGACCGCGGGAGCTGCGCGGTATTTCGGCGTTGATGACCCGGCCGCGCTGGCGGACCATCTCATGCAGGTGTCACAGCAGACCGGCACGCCTGTCGTCCGCAATATTGTCCCGCATCAGGAGGACAATGTCAGCGCATTCGCGGCCAGCTTTGCGGCCACCATGCAGCGGGCCGTTCAGCGGGATGTTGGCAGGCCCGGGGCGGGATAGCCCTTGTCGGACGAACGCTCCGCTGTGGTGAGCGGCGTTATGTACCAGAGCAGGAACAAGAGGATCGCGCCGTGGGTCAGCAGCACGGTCGTGAAGGGGACGTTGAGCAGCAGCTGGACTAGCACGGCTCCGGAGACCATGACAAAGCGGGGCGGGAGGTTTGCCGATGCCCGGTTCGCCAGACCGATGACTAGTCCGCAGGCGAGCGCCGCGACGGGAGCGAACAGCGCCCCGATCGACGCAACGCCCTCGGTCGCGAACAGCGATGCATTGAAGTAGCCGCCGATTCCAAATGCCTTGTAGATGACGACCGAGAGCGGCTCGTCATACGGGCAGGACATCAGCGGCTTGAACAGCCCGATCTGACAGTAATAAGTCAGGTCATGCTTGAAGAAAAAGTCGTTGTAGTAGTCTATAGCCAGCGACGGGATCGCAATCATCCTGAAATTGACCAATCCGAAATAGGGGATCGCTATCTGGTACGAGGCCCACCCGAACTCGAACAGTGCGAACAGCAACAGCCCAACCGTGAGCGGCGCGAGCAGCGAGACGACGACGGCAATCCTGAGTTCGAAGACCCTTGAAAGGATGGTCATCACGACTAGCCACGCGGACGTCAGGAGTGCCAACTTGCTCACCGTGACCGGATAGAAAGCGAGAAGGAGCAGGAGCGCGACCATCGCTCGCCTATTCTTCTTGAGCTCGACACAGCATGCAAAGGCGAACGGCAGCAGGGCCCCGCTCATGATCCCCATCAAATAGTTGAGAGCTCTCGGCGAGCGAAGCGACTCGCGGTACTCGTAGATGTGCTCGATGGAAACCAGCTGGAAGTCGTAAGTCGCACCGACGGATACCACCACCGCGCCGAGCAAAAGGATGACGTCAACGAGGCGGTCGAGCGCCTTTGGCGAGAGGGTCCAGTATTGCGGCAGACGCGATCGAATGAACAGCGCAGGCAGGAGAAATGCGACGGCCGACGCCGCCGCGGAGAGCCCGCTCAATGTATGATTGTAGATGAACTCCGAGAACTGATTGAGCCAGAGATAGCCTGCAATCATCGTAAAGAGATAAAATCCTGCGAAGTAACCGAAGCTGAATTCGGCATAGACGAAGAGACTCGCAACCGTCGAGAAGGCCGCGGCGACGACGATCGCCGATAACAGGCCATCGCGCCGGAAGAAGATATGATAATCCGAGTAAAGATACGCGACGCAGGCAAGCGACAGGCAGATCGTCGCGACATGAAGGTAAATCAGGACCGGTAGTCTGTAACGTTCCGGCATCCGGTCGAGACCGATCCAACCCACTTAACGTCTCCAGCAAGGCTTGGCAGCAACAGGCCGTCCGATAGCCCATTCAAATGGCCCGTACAACGGCTGTTGCAGTTGCCTGTGAATACGCGCGACAGTGGTGCGTGCCAGCGTCTTTTGTTCCATCAAGCTCTGAGCCCCGATGCCGTTCCGTATGCCCTGATCAGGCGCTCCCGCGAACCCTTGCTCGCTCCGTTATAGCGCTGCAGAGAGGGCAGGCGAACGTGGCGGCGTTTGCGGAGCTGGTTGCCTCGATAAATTTACCTCACCGGGACGGCAGTTTGATCCGATGTTTCTGTAGTCATCCAGATTACTAAAGTAATTCAATATCTTATTCGATTTTCCCACAACCGTGAAGCGAAGTCATGCGGCCTGTCGCATGGTTCGTTCGCCTTTCGGCACTTTCCATCTGGTCTGGCGGCACCGGAGTGTCTAGAAGCGGCGGTGGTACCGGATTGTGTCCGCGTTCAAGGAGGCTTGGAGCTAAAGGAGGCTTGGAGCTAACTTGGAGCTCAGGAAATTTGAACTTAAGGAGACTTGGAGCTTGCAAAAGGTATTGCTGACGGGCGCGGGTGGCTTCATCGGCTCTCATCTTGCTGAAGAATTGGTCCGCCGACAGTTCAGCGTGCGCGCCTTCGTGCACTACAATAGCATGGGATCATATGGTTGGCTGGATACGCTGTCCAGCGAGGTGCTCGACAAGATTGACGTATTTGCGGGCAACATTTGTGACCCAAACGGGTTACGAACCGCGATGAAGGGGTGTGGTGCAGTCCTGCATCTCGCCGCGCTCATTGCCATACCCTACTCATATCATTCGCCGGACACCTATCTCGATACGAATATTCGCGGCACGCTGAATGTGCTGCAGGCGGCGCGCGATCTCGATGTCGGCCATGTGGTGCACACGTCGACGAGCGAGGTCTACGGCACGGCGCAGTTCGTTCCGATCACCGAGGAGCATCCGCTGCAGGGGCAATCGCCCTATTCGGCGACCAAGATCGGGGCGGACCAACTGGCGCTGTCGTTTGAGCGCTCCTTCGGCACGCCGGTGACCGTTGTGCGGCCGTTCAACACCTATGGTCCGCGGCAGTCCGCCCGCGCGGTGATTCCGACCATTATCACCCAGATCGCAGCCGGCCAGCGCCGCATCAAGCTGGGCAGCGTCCACCCGACCCGAGATTTCAACTATGTCGCCGACACGGCCGGCGGCTTCCTGGCGGCGCTGGAGACCAGGGCCGGTATCGGCGAGGTCATCAATATCGGCAGTGGCTTCGAGATATCGATCGGCGACACCGCGCGCCTGATCGCCGAGCTGATGGGGGCCGAGATCGAGATCGAGCAGGACGACGTCCGCGTCCGCCCCGACCGAAGCGAGGTGGAACGGCTGTGGGCTGATAACGCCAAGGCCGCGAGGTTGCTCGGCTGGTCGCCGCGCTTTGGCGGCCTTGAGGGGCTGCGCAAGGGCCTCGAACAGACCATCGCCTGGTTCACCAGGCAGGAGAACCTGTCGCGCTATCGCGCCAACGCCTACACGCTGTGACCCTGATGAGCATTTTGTCCAAGCAAGCCAGCCATGTCGGCGCGGCACTCGACCTGCAGCCGGTTCTCGACGCCGTCGATGCCGTTCTTGGCGCGCAGCCGCGCCCGGTTGAACTGCACGAGCCGAGGTTCGGCGAGCGCGAGCGTCAGTTTGTGCTCGATTGTATCGATACCAACTGGGTGTCCTCCGCCGGCCAGTACGTGACCCGCTTCGAGCAGATGGTCGCGGAGGCGACGGGCGCCCGACATGCGGTGGCTATCGTCAACGGCACCGCCGCGCTTCACGCCGCGCTGCTGCTCGAGGGCGTGCAGCCCAACGACGAGGTGCTGCTGCCTGCGATCACCTTCGTCGCGACGGCGAATGCCGTCAGCCACGCCGGCGCCATCCCGCATTTCGTCGATTCGACCTGGGATTCGCTTGGCCTCGATCCCATGGCCCTCGACGAGCATCTTGCGGCCATCGCGGTGCACCGGAATGGCGGCTGGATCAACAAGGAGACCGGCCGCCGGCTTCGCGCGGTGGTTCCCGTCCATATCTTCGGGCACCCGGTCGACATGGCGGCGCTGGGAACGGTGGCCGCGAAATACGACCTGGTGGTCGTCGAGGACGCCACCGAATCGCTCGGCTCGATCTTGAACGGGCAGAGCTGTGGCACCTTCGGTCACTCCGCCGTGCTCAGCTTCAACGGCAACAAGATCGTCACCACCGGCGGTGGCGGCATGATCCTGACCAGCGACGACGATCATGCCCGCCGCGCGCGGCACGTCACCTCGACCGCCAAGAAATCGCACGCCTGGGCGTTCGACCATGACGAGGTGGCCTATAACTACCGCCTTCCCAACATCAACGCGGCCCTCGGCTGCGCGCAGATGGAGCGGCTGCCCGCGATGGTCGCCGCCAAGCGGGAGCTTGCCGAACGCTACCTGCAGGCCTTCAGCCAGTTTCCCGGCGCGCGCGTCTATCGCGAGCCGAAGGGGGCACAAAGCAATTACTGGCTGAATACGCTGGTGCTCGACCGCGAATGTGCCGGCGAGCGCGACCGGCTCCTGTCGGCGCTGCATGGCCATGGTGTCAAGGCGCGGCCGTTGTGGACGCCGATGCACATGCTTCCGATGTATCGTGATTGCCCGCGTTCGCCGCTTGACGTCGCTGAGGACATGTATAGGCGCTGCATCAACCTGCCGAGCAGTCCATTCCTTGCCGCCGGCGGGAAAGAAAACGCGAACAAGATCTGATGTCCCGCGTCGTCTTCTTCACCATTCACAGCACGACCCCGTGGTGGAAATACCTGGCGTCGCGCATGGAATTCGCCGACACCGTGGTGTTGAGCGATCTGCGCGATGATGGCGGCTATCCGCTGGTCGACGATTTCTATCGCTTTATCGACAGGGGTGACGCAGGCGAGGTTGCGATCGCGCGGTTCGGCGACGACGGCTGCGCCGACATCATCCTGCGGTGCCGCGTGCTCAGGAGTCTCGACCGCGGCCTAGCGCTCCGGATGATCGGCGGCATGGTCCAGGCGATCGAGCGCGCGTTTGATATGCTGGTGCCCGAACTCGTCGTGACGTTCACCATCGACCGCTATGTCATGGACGTCATGGCGCGCACGGCAAACCGGCGCGGGATAGACTTTCTCGAAATGACCACCTCGATCATTCCTGATCAGGTCATGCTGATGCGCCGCGGTCGGCCGGTTTGGCTGCGCGAGCCCTCGAATGCCGACGTCGAGGCCGCGGTCGGCCTGCTCTGCAAGGAGGACTTTACGCCGTCCTATGTGCGCGATGCCAAGCGCTTCACGCTCGTAAGGTTCTGGCGGATATTCGGCTACTACGCGCTGCGCGGCGCGTTTTTCAATGTCTGGCGTTTCTTCAAGCACGACCGCTACAATTGCCATTACCTCGATGCACTGAAGCGGCTGAAGCACAAGGTGCGTCCAGGCGACGTCGCGGTCCTCGGACTTCTCGACCATGATTGGGACGGGCGAGTTTCCGAAGTGCCGCGAGATCGGCGCGTGTTCCTGGGATTGCAGCTGTTTCCCGAAGCCTCGATGGACTACTGGCTGTCGTCGCAGCGCATGCTGGCGCATGATGACGTGGTGGTGCGCTATTGCGAGGTGTTCGGGGGCGCAGGCTATCGCGTGTTCGTCAAGGATCATCCGCTGCAGTTCGGCTTCCGCCAGCGCGAGCTGTTCGAGCGGTTGTCGAAGCTGCCTGGTGTCACTCTGGTTCCTTACGACGTTCCGGCCAATCTCCTGATCGGAAAATGCGCGGTTTCGGTCACCCTCACAGGCACGATCGGTTTCCAGGCAGCGCTGGCAGGGCTTTGTTCCGTTGCAACCGATCCCTACTACGCCACCGAGCAGAACTTCCTGCATGTCCGCGACGTCGACGAGATCGAGGGCCTTCCCGAGAAGCTCGCGCGATGGCGCGTCCCAGAGGATCTCGCGGCGACGCAACGCGACGTCATGCGCCACCTTGCGGCGATCAGCGTCGAGGGCGATTATTTCGGCTGGCGCAATTTCGATCCTGAAAACGAGGCTGCACGCAAATCAGTCGAGCCGCTGGTACGTTCGCTGAACGCGTATTTGCCGAGATTTATGAAGTCCTGCAGAACCGCAGCCTGACAATCCCGCGAGCTGTCTGCAACCTGACGTCTATAGCCGGTGGTGATGGAACAGCGATGCGATCTCGTCTGGTTGATCTGCTGACGCGCCCCGCGGTCGCCGGCACCATGTCGGCCCTCATTCTGCGGGTGCTGACGCTCGCCAGCCGCTTCCTGCTGTCGCTGCTGTTGGCGCGGATGCTGTCGCCGGCGGAGATGGGGGAATACGGCCTCCTGACGGCGGCGCTGGCTTTCGCACTGCTGACGGTCGGGCTCGAGTTCTACTCCTACACGTTGCGTGAACTGGTGCCAGCGACACCGGAGCGGCGAACCCGGATCATCGCGGACCAGATCGCGCTCTGCGCGATTGCGTTGCTGCTGGTCGGCCTTGTGGTCGGCGTTGCGATCTTCGCCGGCAGGTTTCCGGTCCGGTTGGCGCCGTGGTTCCTCCTGATCCTCGTCACCGAGCATCTGTCGCTCGAAGCGACGCGAATCCTGATCATCACCTCGCGTCCGGTGCGGGCCTATGTTGGCGTGTTCCTTCGCGGCGGCATCTGGGTCTACGCGATCGCGCTTCTGATGTTTACGGTGCCTTCGACGCACACGCTCGAAACGGTTCTGATCTGGTGGGCGCTCGGCGGCATGGCAGCGATTGTCTTCTCGGCCCGTTCGCTCTCCGACCTGCCCTGGCGGACGCTGCGTGGATACCGTCCCGACTGGCGGGCCATCCGCGAGGGCCTGTGGACGGCCCGTCCGTTCATGCTGACCGCGGCGGGCGCGTTGGTTATTTCCTATGTCGACCGCTTCGTCATCGATGAATTTGTCGGGCGTGATGCGCTCGGCATCTACACGTTCTATTCGACGATCCTGATCGGCATGTTGTCGCTCGGTGGATCGGTTTCGCACCAGTTCCTGCCGAAGGTCATCGCCGGATACACGGCCGGGACGCAGGCCTATCGGGCGGCGCTGCGCCCGTTCTTCTGGTCAATGCTGGCGCTGGCGGCGGGCGCGATGATCTCCTCCGGTCTCGTTATGAAACCGATGCTGGCGGTGCTCGGATTGACTGCCTATGGGGCGAATATCTGGGTCTTCTACGCAATGTTGCCGGGAATCTTCCTGCGCATGCTGGCTGACGTTCCCTCATACGCCCTGTACGCCGCACGGTCGGACAGATACCTCCTGCTTTGCAACCTCGGTTCCGCTGTTGTGTCGACCCTGCTCAATCTGCTGCTGGTTCCACGGCTCGGCATCTATGGCGCGGCGCTGGCCGGCGGAGCCGCAAGCACCGTGCTGTTCGTCTCGTTGACGGCCTTGGCGGTCCGCAATGTGCGGGAGAATGGCGGCGAACGCAGCGTAGCTGAAACCGTCGGCCTTCCCACGGATCCGGACATGCTCTATCCCTGAGATCGACTGGCGCGTCATGGGGGTGTCGTAATGACCTTGCTACACAGCCCTCGTTTTGCGGCGATATTTTCAAACGGGGGCAATATGCAACCCTTCATTCGGCTAGCTCGCGGCACCTCGTCGCCAGCTATTCTCATTGTCGTGGTCTGGTGCGCGGCGCTTGCCCTCGTTGCCGTTGGGCCGATCGATTATCCGGCACAACCGTCGCTGATCGTGTTGACGGTGGTCGGAGCGGGTGTGCTGCTGTTCCTCGTGGCGTATCGCGCCGGCGGCGTCCTGTTCGAGCGCCGGTTCGCGCGCCAGGGACAAATGCACGCGCCTTCCTCGATGATGCTGAATCGAATCGTCATCGCGAGTTCGCTTATCGGAATCGCCGGAATTGGATTTATTGCGCTTGATCGCACCGTCCTGAGCGGCGTGAGCAACGGCGGTTATGCCGAGATGTTGCGCTGTGCGCCGGGACTGGTCGATGCCGTTGCGATCAAGCGGACGCCGCTGCTGTATCTCGGCTACATCATGTTCTCGTTCGGCTTCGTCTCGGTGGTGGTGTTTCTGTTGCGGGGCGAGGCGATCAAGGGCTGGGCGGCGGCGCTTGCGCAGCTGTCGGTCGTCTCGCCGGTGGGCTACGCGCTGCTCTATTCCGGACGGATGCCGATCCTGTTCGTCCTTGTCCTGATTATCGTCACGATTCTGGTGCGCATCAGCGAGGGACGGAAGCCTCTGCCGCCCGGGCACCATCTGCTGCTCAAGACGATTGTGGCGATCGGGCTGTTTGCGATCTATTCGAGCTCGATCTGGTCGAGCCGACAGAATTTCTGCGCGCAGGTATCGCCGCTGATCCGCGAACTGCAGGCGAAGCAGAAGGAGCGCGATGCTGCTCAGCCTCAGCTTGAGGCTGCGCCGAAAGCGGACGAGGCTCCGGTTCGTCCCTCAACCGAAGCCGGTTCGTCGACCACCCAGCCGAAGTCTGCGGAGGTGATGACCGCCACCGACTTCAGCAAGCGGATGGCCGAGGCGACCGCTGCGCCGGCGCCTTCGCCGGAAGTGAGTTCCGCCGATGCGGTGCTCGCGATCAGGCTGGAAGCCTGGAACGTGAAACCGCGCGGCTATGTCACGTCCGCGCTCGAATCCAGCCACCTGTCGGCGCGCGCCGCGATGATCGGCCTCAGCACCTATTTCTACCTGACCCACGGTGTCCGAACGATCGATATCGCCTGGCACGCACGCGACAAATTCTCCAGGCAGTGGGGGGTCTATGAGGTCGGCGTGCTGTCGCCGATCCTGCGGGTGTTTGCGCCGGAGAACCAGCATGTCGCCACCATGGAAGCCGAGCAGCGATCGGCCGGGACTTACGGCTTCTTCCCGACGGTCTGGCTTGCCGCCTTCATCGATTTTGGAATCGCAGGCGCCGTCATCTACATCCTGGTCTGGGGATGCGTGGCGGGCTGGAGCGCGGCGGGAGCAAGACGCTCCAGTCTGATGACGCCGCAACTGCTTCTGGTCTTTGTTCTCGCGAGTATCCTTCTCAGCCCCGTTCAGGGCCCGCTCGGCGTCGCCAACTCGGCGTTGGTGCTTGGCTCAATGCTCGTCGTCGGGCTGGCCGTCGACGTCTGGACCGGAACCGCGAAGCAGGGCGATCAGGAGAAAGACCAATAATGATTGGCCGGTATTCACCGGTGGACCGCCTCTTGCGAGTCTAGACCAATGCGCGCGGCTATGCCTTCGGCTGCGACAGGTTGTTGAACCATTCGACCGTCTCGTCGATTCCCTGCTGGAACGTGCTGGGAAGCGATCCGCAGATCGCTTCGGTCGCCGTCAGGTCGAACTGGTATTCGGTCAGGATGTTCTTCAGGCGGCGCGAGGTCAGAGGAAACTGTCGTAGTCCGAGCGCGATTGCCGCGTCACCGGAGTAGGCCATTGCCCGCGCGAGAGGCACGGGCATCCTGGGAATCGGCCGGGCGCGAAGCGCGCGTTGGAAGGCATCGCCCCAGGCGACCAGGTCGAGCGGTTCATAATCGGCCAGATAAAGCGTCTTGCGATGGATCCGATCCGGGTCGGCCTTCAGCAATTGCAGGTACTGATGAGTGATATTTCCGACATAGCTGAACGATTTCAGCAAGGGCTCGCGTCCAATGTGAAAATAGTATCCGCGCTGAATCATGCGCAGGAAGCGCTGATAGTGCGCGCTCATGCCCGGTCCCCAGACCGTAGTCGGGCGCGCGAGACACCATTGGGTTGCTCCGCCGTCCTGTTCGCGGACGGTCTGCTCGGTCAGGACCTTGCTGCGCCCATAGGACGAGTCCGGATTATAGTCGGTGTCGCTCTTCGGCGCGTAATCGACGCGACAGACCAGCTGCGATGAGGTCCATACGGTCCGCTTGATCGAGGGGGTGCTGCGAACCGCGTCAATGACATTTCGAACCCCTTCGACGTTGGCCGGGTAGCCCGAAACATCAGCCTTTTCGTCGATGTCGATTCGCGCCGCCAGATGGACGAGTGCATCAGGCGCGCAGGCCTGAATTGTCTCCAGCAACTGTTTGGCGTCGAGGATGTCACACAAGAAATTGGTCGACGGACCCGGGCGCCTGTCGATACCCAGGACCTTCCAATTCTCGGCTTTCAATCGTTGCGCGAGCGCCTGACCAATAAAGCCGGAGCTGCCGGTCACCAGAACTTTCATGCGGATTTGGCTGTTTCCGAGGAAAAAGCGGTCGCTTGACCAGCTTGCCGGGCTGATTTACCAAACCGAATAGTCGATTGCAAACTGCGGCGAAACCTTCGCGGGCGAGGGCACTTTGCGATCGGACGCTTCCCGTCACCAGACAACCGGCGCTCGCTTCATGAAGGCATTCGTTTCAGCGGCGTTCCAGTGCCTCAATGGCCTGCTGGAGCCGATCGGCCTGCGTCTGATGCGCACAAATGCGCCGGTGCGGAACTTCGGCCTGTTCTTCAAGCACCTCAAGTCGCTCGGCTTCGATGTGAAGACCGTGGTCGACGTCGGCATCGCGTTCGGCACCTCGCCGATCTACGACGCGTTTCCGCGGGCACGCTACTTTCTGGTCGAGCCGGTCGCGGAATGCCGTCCAATCCTCGAGCAGCTCAAGCAGCGTCTCAACGCCGACTATTTCCTGGTCGCCGCCGGTGCCGAAAACGGCGAAGTCACCTTCAACGTGCACGACGATATCTCCGGATCGAGCATCTTCGCGCAGGTCGAAGGCAAGGTGCTCGACGGCGAGGCGCGGCCGACGCCGATGCGGCGACTGGATTCGTTGCTGCCGGAGCAGCTGGAGCATCCGGTCTTCCTCAAGGTCGACACCCAGGGCGCCGAGCTCGAAGTGCTGAAGGGGCTCGGCTCGCGCATCGGCGAGATCGACCTCCTGATCCTGGAAACCACGATGATGCCGATGCGCCACGGCATCCCCGAGTTTGCCGACATCGTGCGCTTCTGCGACGAGGCGGGCTTCGCGGTCTATGACGTGCTCGAGGGGCACATGCGGTCGCTCGACGGCGCGCTTGCGCAGATCGATCTCGCCTTTGTCCGCAAGGATAGCAAGCTGCGCAGCCAGGCGGCCTATTTCAGCGCCGACCAGCTTGCCGCCTACCTGAAGCGGCCGAGCAAGCTGTAGGGTACGCAAAGCTGATCGCGCCCCCGATTGCGGGGCATGCGCGTCAGATCTCCGCGAGCAGGATGAACAGGCAGCGCCGCTCGCCCTTGTTGACCATTCCGCCACGATGCATGCCGTTGCCGTCGAACAGGACGCAATTGCCGTAGTTCGAGGTCGCCGCGAAATGACCTTCGCGCAGGCGGGCCACGTCGGGGGAATTGTCCGGCAGGTCGCCGCCGAAATCAGCCTTCCTGCGCAGGAAGGCTGGCAGCGCCATGAACTTCTGGCGCGCGTCGGGCCGGCGTCCGGAGAAGCCGCAGAAGTCATTGGTGCGGCGGACCATGCCTTCGAACCAGCCGATCCTGGCGTTCTGGCTACCGCGGATGTAGCAGAACGGACCGCCGTCCGGGCCGATGTCATGAACGTAGATCGCGCATTTCAGCATGCCGTAGGTGGCGTCGATGTGCAGATAGCTGCCCCATGGATCGGCGAGCTTGGTGTCGGGGAACACCCGTTTCCAGAAGGTGAGGTCCTGGTCGTTGATCTGCCCGTTGACATGCTTCACGCCGACAGGGCGGCCGAGATAGGCGCTCGCGGCCTCGATGATGCCGTAGCGCTTGAAGACGTTCTCGACGGTGGCGAAGGCGGCCGGATCGGCCGTGCGTGTGCACCAGTAGACGTTGTCGTCGAACTTGCGTTTCTCCGGCAGAATATTGGCGCGGCGCTCGTCGAGCTTGGCAAAGCCGGGATTGGTCGCGTTGCGGATCTGGTCGAGTTCCTCGGGCGCCAGCGTCAGGCAGACGATGCCGTCCGCCTTGATCTTGTTCAGCAGTGCCGGGTTCGCCGGCATGGCCGGGCGCCGCGCGCCGGTCAGCGTGCCGATCATGCGGCTGGCGCGGATGCGCGCAAACATCGTCACGTAGCGCAGCGCGGTCGAGAAGTTCAGGCCGCTGAAGCCGGCTTCCTTGGACAGCAGCGGCATGTTTTCGTAATCGACGATGCGGCGGAGGCTGACGAAGGCGAACGTCTTCACGAAGATCTTCAGCGCATAGAGCCGTTCGCTCAGCGTCGGCTTCGGCAGCATGCCGCCATAGGCGGGGTGCGCGTCATAGTCGATGTCGGGCAGGGTGGTGCCGCGATAGGGCGGGGTCGGCAGCTCACGGATATCGACGGCATGCGCGGCCGGTGCCACGTCGGAAAGCGTCTCGATCGTCGTCATGTCGGGTCTCCGGCGGCGCCCGCATAATTATCCCCGGGCCCGGCCGATCTATACAACCTGGGGCGTTGTGCAAGCAACCGCGCCCGAGCGCTATGAGACTGGATCTGGTCCGCTCAGGGGAGCTTCCAAGTCATGGAAATGCTTGGGGAAAGCTTGGCGAAGGTCGATCTTTTGAAGGGTTCCAGCGATTCGCTCCGACGCACCCCCGAGGCCATAGGGCGGCACAAGCGACGGGTCGGGACGGAACCGGTCCGCAAAGATGTTTTCGAGGGCAGCCTGGATCGCCGCGGAGTCGGCCGGGCAATCGATGATCGAGGCGGCGCGCAACCGTCCGAGTTGGCGGTCGCCGATATTGATCGAAGGCACGCCGACGGCTGGTGCCTCCAGGATGCCGCTCGAGGAATTGCCGACCACGGCATCGGCAAGCCGCAGCGCTGCCCAGTAGCGCTCGCTGCCGAGCGACGTGAACAAATGTGCCCGATCCGGCCGCGACGCCACGAAGGCGCGGATTGCATCGTCGATCGCGCGATAGCCGGGATCGGCATTGACGCCGGTGAAGACAAAGCTCCGATCTCCGATCTCCGCGAGCGCGCCGAGCAGTGCCGCGACATTGGCCGCGTCGGCTTCCGGCTGCGCCGTGGTCGGATGCAGCGTCACCAGCAGGAAGCGTTCCGGGCCGGTGATGCCCAATTGCGCGAATAGCTCGGCGCGGCTGAGCACGGGTGCGGTATCAGCGAAATCGAGGCCCGGCGCGCCGACGTTGAAGACGAAGTCGGGGTTCTCGCCCATCTGGATGACGCGGCGCCGATACGGTTCGGCCGCAACGAAATGCAGGCAGGCCATTTTGGTGATGGCATGGCGGATGGCGTCGTCGAAGGCGCCGGCGGTGACTTCTCCGCCATGGATATGCGCGATCGGGATGTTCAGAAGGGTCGCTGCGACCGCGGCCGCCAGGATCTCGTAGCGGTCGCCCAGCACGACGAGGAGATCGGGCGCGAGCTTCGGCAGCACGTCGGCAAAGCCGGAGACGGCGATACCGGTACCGTGCGCCACCGTCGCGGCGCGATCGTCGTCGAGCTTCAGATCGATCTTCGCGGCGATCGGAAATCCGTCGGTTTCGATGATCCGCCAGGTCTCGCCGAACCTCGGCACCAGATGCATGCCGCAGGCGATGACGCTGAGATCGACGTCCATCTTCTGCAGCCGCGTCAAAATGCCTCGCAGCAAGCCGTAGTCCGCCCGCGACCCGGTGACGACGGCGATGCGGCGTGGCGCGGCCGTCATGGCGATATCCGCCACGGCGAGGCGTCGAGCATGCCGTGCTCGATGACGTAGGATGCATAGGCGAGATCGGCCGCGCTTTCGATCTCGATCGAGTGCATCCGGTCCATCATGATTCCGTAGCTCGCGACCGGATCGGCGTAGATCTTGCGGTGCTTGCGCATCGCGTCCCAGCCGACCAGATAGAGCGCGCCGTTCATTGTCACCTCGATCGGCTGATCCTGGCGGCGCTGCGCCGGTGTCTTGAGCATCCTGTCGACGATGCCGCCGATCGAGCCGTCCGCGCCGAGCGTGCCAACGAAGATCGACGAGACCTCGGTCTCGCGCATGCCGACCACGAGGCTCGCCTTGCGCGCCAGGAACAGTTCGATCGCCTCGTTGAAATGTTCGGGGCGCGCGAACGGCGATGACGGTTCCAGCAGCATGATGGCGTCGTAGCGCCGTCCTTCATGCGCCTCGATCCAGTCCATGGTATGCAGCACCACGTCGTTGGAGGAGGCGGTGTCGGTCGCAAGCTCGGCCGGCCGCTCGAACAGCATTTCGGCGCCGTGGCGCACCGCCTCGTTGCGGATATCAGCACTGTCGCTGGAGACGATCAGCCGCGAGCAATAGCGCGACTGCAGGGCGGACTTCGCCTTGTAGCCGATCAGGCTGAGCCCGCCGATTTCGCGCAAATTCTTGCCCGGCAATCCCTTCGATCCGCCGCGCCCCACCAACAGGAACAATATCTGTGCCGTCTCAGCCATGCGCTTTCGATGAGTCCTGCCGCTGGCATCCCCGCGAGGGATGCGCAAGTTCTTACCACTGCACGGCTTTCAGCTGTACCAGCCGCAACCCGCTTGCGTTGCTTTTACCAGTGTACTCGACTAAGACAACCGCTTGATTGGAGGGTGATTTCGGTCGCCCACCGCGTCCCGCGACGAAACCGCATGCATCGCCGAACCCTGATCATTGCCGAGGCTGGCGTTAACCACAATGGCGACCCTGCGCAGGCCCTCGCGCTGGTCGGCGCGGCCGCGCGCGCAGGCGCCGACGTCGTCAAGTTTCAATCGTTTCGCGCCGACAAATTGGCGACCAGCGACGCTGCCAAGGCGAGCTATCAGAAGGTCACGACCGGAAGCGAGCAATCCCAGCTCGAGATGCTGCGCGCGCTCGAGCTCAGCGAGGACGACGAGGCGCGCATCGCGGCCGCCTGCACCGCCGCCGACATTACCTACATGTCGACGCCGTTCGACGCCGACAGCGCAACCCACCTCGTCCGGCGCATCGGCGTCGCCACGCTGAAGGTCGGCTCCGGCGATCTCACCAACGCACCGCTGTTGTTGCATCTTGCGCGCTTCAAGCTGCCGATCATCCTGTCGACCGGCATGGCGACGCTCGCCGAAGTCGAGCAGGCGCTCGGCGTCATCGCGTTCGGCTATCTCGGCGATGCCCGTACGCGGCCGACGCCGGCCGATCTCGCAAACGTCCTGCTTGACCGTGCGGCCTGGACTGAGCTGCGCACCAAGGTCACGCTCCTGCACTGCACGACCGAATATCCCGCCGATCCGCAGTCGATCAATCTGCGCGCGATGGCGACGTTGCGCGATGCGTTCGGGCTTCCGGTCGGCTTCTCCGATCACAGCCGCGGCATTCACATCGCAGCCGCCGCCGTGGCGCTCGGCGCCACCGTGATCGAGAAGCACCTGACGCTCGACCGAAATTTGCCCGGCCCCGATCACCGCGCCTCGATCGAGCCGGATGAGATGGCCACGATGATCGCTTCGATCCGCGATATCGAGGCCGCGCTCGGCGATGGCCGCAAGGTGCCGGCCCCGGAAGAACTGCCGAACCGGACGGTGGCGCGCAGGAGCCTCGTCGCCATCCGTGCGATCAAAAGCGGCGAGCGCTTCACCGAGGACAATCTCGGCGTCAAGCGGCCCGGCAATGGCATTCCGCCGATCGAGTACTGGACCTATCTCGGCAGGCCCGCGCCGCGCGACTACGCGGCCAATGAGGCGCTGGAACCATGAGCCTGATCGTGCTCTGCGCCGGAGGCCATGCCCGCGTTGTCATCGAAGCATTGCTGAGCCGTGGCATACGGCCGACGGCCGTGACAGACCGCGACCCGGCGCGCATCGGCGAGGCCGTTGGCGGCATTCCGATCACCGGACCGGACGAAGATATCCTGAAGATGGACGCCAATGCAGTCGAACTCGCCAACGGTCTCGGCAACCAAGCCTCGCGTTCGGATTCCGGGTTGGCGGGCCGGCGGGCGCTGTTTGGCCGTTTTGCCGGCCTGGGCTACAGGTTTCCGGTCATATCGCATCTATCAGCCGTGATCGCGTCAGACGCGGCGCTCGGCGACGGTGCGCAGGTGATGGCCGGCGCCGTGATCCAGCCGGCCGCGTGGATCGGCCGCAATGTCCTGGTGAACACGCGTGCGGTGGTGGAGCATGACTGCCTTGTCGGCGATCACGCCCATATTGCTCCGGGGGCAATACTTTGCGGCGGTGTGTCGGTCGGCGAGGGCGCGCATATCGGTGCGGGAGCCGTGGTTTTGGGGGGCGTCAGCGTGGGAGCGGGATCGATCGTTGCCGCCGGCGCCGTGGTCGCAAGAAATGTCGAGGCTGGCGCATTCGCCGGCGGCGGCCGGGATTAGGTCATGAACGAAGTTTGCTTTGTCAGTGAAGATACGCCTTTGATCGAGACGCTGCGGCGGATCGATCAGGGCCATTTGCAGCTTGCCGTCGTCGAGCGCGACGGCAAGATCGTCGGGACCGTGACCGACGGCGACGTGCGGCGTGGGCTGCTCGGCGGTATCGGCCTCGATGCGTCCGTCGACCACGTCATGAACCGCACGCCGATCACCGCGCCGGTCGGCATTTCCAATCCGGCGGCCCTCAATCTGATGCGCAAGCATTCGATCCATCAGCTGCCGGTCGTCGATCCCGAAGGCCGGGTGGTCGAGGTCAAGCTGATCGACGATCTCGCGCTCGGGCAGCAGTCCGACCACTGGGTGGTGTTGATGGCCGGCGGCCTCGGCTCGCGGCTGAAGCCGTTGACCGACGACATTCCGAAGCCCCTGATCCGCGTCGGCGACAAGCCGATCCTGGAGACCGTGCTCGGGGGCTTCGTCAAGGCCGGGTTCGGCAAGTTCTTCATCTCGGTCAACTACAAGGCGGAGATGATCCGCGACTATTTCGGCAACGGCTCGGCCTGGGGCGTCGAGATCGAGTACCTCCAGGAGAATGAGCGCCTCGGCACCGCCGGTGCGCTCTCGCTGCTGCCGGAGCGCCCGAAGCAGCCTTTCTTCGTCATGAACGGCGACCTGCTCACGACCGTGAACTTCGAGCAGATGCTGAAATATCATCGCGAGCATCAGGCGTTCTCCACCGTTGGCATCCGCGAGCACGCGGTGACGGTGCCGTTCGGCGTGATCGATTTCGACGATCATCGCCTGCTCGGGATCCGCGAGAAGCCGACCCAGAAATTCTTCGTCAATGCCGGCGTCTATCTGCTCGATCCAGGCGTGCTGGATCATCTTCAGGCCAACGAGACCGTCGACATGCCGACGCTGATCGAGCGGACGATTGCGGACGGCAAGCAATCGGTGGTGTTCCCGTTGCGGGAATACTGGATCGATGTCGGTCGTCTCGACGACCTGCAGCGCGCCTCCGACGAATTCCAGAGGATCTTCGGATGAGCACCGAGCGCTCGCTCCGCGAAATGATGTCGCTCAGTGGGCGCGTTGCGCTCGTCACCGGCGGCGCCGGCCATATCGGTCGTGCCATTGCCAACGGCCTTGCCGAACTCGGCGCCAGTATCGCGCTTGTCGATATCGCGGAGTCCACTGGTGCCGATGTCGCGGCGAAGCTGACCGAAAGCTGGTCGGTCAGTGCCGAGACCTTTGCGTGCGATTTCGAGCAATCCGCCGCCGTGCAGGAGCTGCCGCGTCGGGTGCGCGAAAAGTTCGGCCGCATCGACATCATCGTGAATTGTGCCGCCTTTGTCGGCACCAGTGGGCTCGAGGGCTGGGCGGTGCCGTTCGCGCAGCAGTCGGATGCGACCTGGCGGCGGGCGATCGAGGTCAACCTGACCGCGCCGTTCATCCTGATCAAGGCCGCCGCGGAAGACCTGGCGGCATCCGGTCATGGCAGCGTGATCAATATTTCCTCGATTTATGGGCTCACCGGGCCGGATTGGCGGCTCTACGAGGGAACCAGCCTCGGCAACCCGGCGGCCTATGCAGCGAGCAAAGGTGGCCTGCTGCAGATGACCCGATGGCTCGCGACCACCATGGCGCCGCGGGTCCGGGTCAATGCGGTGGCGCCGGGTGGTGTATTCCGGGCCACGCCGGAGCCGTTCCTGAGCCGGTACGTGGACCGCACGCCGCTTGCGCGCATGGCGCGTGAGGACGATATGAAGGGCGCCGTGGCCTATCTGGCGAGCGATTTGTCGGCCTATGTGACCGGCCAGTGCATTGCGGTCGACGGTGGGTGGACGGCGTGGTAATCCCTCGGCAAATCATGCAATTGCGAGAATCCTGGAAATGTTGAGCTGTAGCAAATGCTTGTTGCCGGAAACGGCTGAGGCGACATCGTTCGATGATGCGGGTTCCTGCAGCGTCTGTGCGCAGATCGAAGTTCGCGACACCCTGATCAATTGGGACGAGCGCCACGGCCAGATGATGGAACTGGTTGCGCAATACCGCGACAAGGGCCTTTACGACTGCATCGTTCCCTATTCGGGCGGCAAGGACAGCGTTTTCCAGCTCTGGTACGTGGTGAAGAAACTCGGCCTGAAGCCGCTGGTGGTGCGTTTCGACCACTGGTTCTACCGGCCGCTGATCGAAGAGAACAACACCTCTGTCTTCAAGCAGCTCGGCGTCGATGTGCTGAACTTCACGCCGAATTGGCATGTGGTGCGCGAATTGATGCTGGAATCGCTGAAGCGCCGCGGCGACTTCTGCTGGCACTGTCATACCGGCATCTATGCCCACACCATGCAGATCGCGATCCGCTACGAGACGCCGCTGCTGTTCTGGGGCGAAAGCCTGGCCGAATATCAGTCGTTCTATTCCTACGACGAGATGGAAGAGGTCGACGAGAAGCGCTTCAACCGTGCGATGAATCTCGGCATCACCGCCGACGACATGTACGAATTTTTGGGCGGCCGCGTCGCCAAGCGCGACCTCTATCCGTTCGTCTATCCGCCGCGCAAGGAGCTGATGCGGATCAAGTGCCGCTCGATCTGCCTTGGCAGCTACATCAAGTGGGACACCAAGAAGCACGTCGAGATCATCAAGCGCGAACTCGGCTGGAAGGGCCAGGAGGTCGAGGGCATTCCGCCGGAATACGATTACGAGAAGATCGAGTGCTTCTTCCAGGGCGTGCGCGACTATCTGAAATTCATCAAGCGCGGCATGGGCCGGACCAACCATCTCTCCAATATCGACATCCGCAACAAGCGCATGACTCGTGAGCAGGGCGAAGCGCTGGTGCGGGAGTTCGACGGCAAGCGGCCGCCGAGCCTCGATCTGTTCCTCGACTATTTGCAGCTCACCGAGGAGCAGTTCCTCGGCATCGCGATCAAGCACGAGGTCAGCCCGTGGCAATTCTCGCCGAACAATGTCGAGCCGGGCCGGAAAATGCCCGACATGGACCAGTGGAACAACACGCAGGTGCCGTGGCCGAACCATCCGGGTGTCGAAATCGGCGGCAAGGGATAGTCGAGGGATAATCGAGGCTTGATTGGACGGCGCCGTGACGGCGCTGCTGGGAGCGGGGCGATGTCAGACGTTGCGATCGTCGATTACGGCATCAACAATGTGCGGTCGGTGCGCAACGCCGTCGAATATTGCGGCTTCAACCCTGTCGTGACCCACGACGCGGACGCCATCGCCAACGCCTCGCACGTGATCTTGCCTGGTGTCGGCGCGTTCGGTGATGCCATGGCCAACATCCGCGCCCGCGGTATCGACGAAATGCTCGAGCGCCATGTCCGCGAGAAGGGCAAGCCGTTTCTTGCGGTGTGCCTTGGCATGCAGCTCCTCGCCAAGACCTCCGAGGAACACGCCGACGACGCCGTCCCGCATCGCGGGCTCGGCTGGTTCGACGCCGACGTCTTGCGCCTGACGCCCAATGACCCCGCGCTGAAGATCCCGCATATGGGCTGGAACATGGTGGCGAAGGAACGCAGCCATCCGATCCTCGCCAACATCCGCGAGAGCAATCTAGCATTCTATTTCGTGCACAGCTTCGCCATGCGCTGCAACGCGCCCACCGACGTGGTGGGCTACGCCCAGTACGGCCAGCCGGTCACCGCGATCATCGCGCGCGACAATATCGCCGCCACCCAGTTCCATCCCGAAAAGAGCCAGGACTCCGGGATCGAGCTGGTGAGCAATTTCCTGCGCTGGAATCCGTGAAAAGCCCGCGATGCTGAAGAAGCGCCTGATCCCGAAATTCCTGCTGCGTGACGGCCGGCTCGTGAAATATGTCCGCTTCTTCGAGAACGAGCGCATCGCCGGCAATCCGGTGACCACCGCGAAGGTCTACAACGATTACGGCGTCGACGAGCTGATCGTGCTCGACATCGTGCCGAGCGCCGCCTCGCGCGGCCGCGTCGTCGAGATCATCGAGCGGATGTCGGAAGAAATCTTCATGCCGTTCACGGTCGGCGGCGGCGTCAAGACGCTCGACGACGTCAACATGCTGCTGCGCGCTGGCGCCGACAAGGTGTCGGTCAATTCGGAAGCGGTGCGGCGGCCGGAATTCCTGCGCGAGGCGGCGCGCACCTTCGGCGACCAGTGCATGACGGTGTCGATCGACTACAAAACGATCGGCCCCAACCACGCCAGCGTGTTCATCGACGGTGGCCGCGAACATGTCGCGCTCGATCCGGTCGAATGGGCGCGGCGCTGCGAGGACCTGCATTGCGGCGAGGTGCTGCTCGGCTCGATTGACCGCGACGGCACCATGACCGGCTATGATCTCGACATCATCCACGAGGCATCCCGCGTGCTGAGCGTGCCCTTGATTGTCTCCGGCGGGTGCGGTTCACTGCAGCATGCGATCGACGCGCTGGAGGCCGGCGCGTCCGCCGTGGCGATCTCCTCGATGTTCCTGTTCACCGACCACAGTCCGATCAAGCTGCGCAGTCATCTCGCCTCGCGCGGTCTCGACGTGCGTTCAAGCTCCTCAAGTCGGAACTAGCACCGTGCAGCTCTCGCTCGGCCGCAACGAACTCGCCCTCTATGTGCGCAAGCAGTTCGAGAACCTGTTCCCTGACGGCACCGATCTCTCCGACCTGCTGAAATTCGTGGATCTCGCGCTCGGACGGGTCGAGCACTGCTTCTCCCGTGTCAGGCTGAAGGGTTTCTTCGCCAACGGCGAGGCGCGGTTCTCGCATTGGCACTCCGACCAATATGCGATCTTCCTGTATTATCTCGCCAATAGCGCATTCCGCGAGAGGCCCGGCCACCCGATTGCCGACAAGGCCTATGCGCTCAACAAGGCGCTGCACGCGCTCGACGCGTTCTACGAGGTGGAGCTGCCCGACGTGTTCGCGGTTCAGCATCCGGTCGGCACCGTGCTCGGCCGCGCCAGTTATGCCGATTATTTCATCTGCTATCACAACTGCACGGTCGGGGCGAACCTCGATAACGACTATCCGTCGTTCGGCCGCGGCATCGTGATGTATGGCGGCAGCCGGGTGATCGGCAAGACGGTGGTGGGCGACAACAGCTTCGTGTCGACAGGGGCCATCATTATCGACGGCGGTGCGCTCGCCGCCGACAGCGTGCTGCATGGCATCTATCCCAATGCGCGCCGTTCGGCCACGACACGCAACGTGGTGCGCGACATCTTCGGGATCACAAGCTAATCAGAGCTCGCGACCCGATCAGGTCAGCCGCTTGAACCCGGAATGGGCGACGGGGCCCCGCAGCAATTGCCTGACGGCGTTCTGGTCGATCGCGATGCGCAGATCGCGGAACACCTCGTTCACCGCCTCCAGGTAGCGGTCGACGTGGGCGTCGGTGTGCGCCCACATCGCGTAGAACGAGCCAGTGGCGAAGATGCCGCGGTCGAGCATCATCTGGGTGAACAGCGTGCGCACCTCCTGCGCCTCCGGCAGGTCGAACGCGAAATGGCCCAGCGGCGAGATACCGGAGACGTGCAGCGGCAGGCCGGTGGCCTGCGCCGCCTCCGCCCAACCCTTCTGCACGCGCCCGCCGATCCGCATCAGGTGCCTGGCGACATTCTGCTCGCGGTGCTTGCGCAAGGTGGCGAGGGCTGCGACCGGGCCGACGCGCTCGGTCCAGGCGGTCGAACTGACGAAGGTCTCCTGCGCGGCATCCATCACCGATTCACGGCCAACGATGGCCGACATCGGAAAGCCGTTGGCGATCGCCTTTGCGAACACGGCGATATCAGGATCGACACCGTAGGCGAGATGCGCACCGCCCGAGTTGATTCGGAATCCCGAGGTCACCTCGTCGAAGATCAGGACCGCGCCGCAGCGGTCGGCGAGCGCGCGAATGCCCTTGATGAAGGCAGGCTCCGGCTCGCTCGAGCGGACCGGCTCCATCACGATCGCGGCGAGCCGCTCGCCATGCTCGGCGACGATGGCCTCGATCTCATCGAGCTTGTTGAAATGGAACGGCTGCATCAGCCCGGCGAGGCCGCGCGGCACGCCCTTGGTATCGAGGCCGGGCAGCAGGTGACCGTCGAGCGCGGTGGTGGCGCCGAGATTGGCGCTCAGATACCAGTCATGCCAACCGTGGTAGCCGCAGAACGCCACCATGTCGCGGCCGGTCGCGGCGCGCGCGATCCGGACCGCGATCGCCATCGCTTCGCCACCGGCGCGGCTGAAGCGCACCATGTCCGACCACGGATGCAGCTCGACCAGCAGCTCGGCGAGTTCGACATCCTCGGCGCAATTCAGCGTCGACATCGAGCCCAAGTCGATCGCAGCCTTTACCGCCGCATCGACGTCAGGATCGGCAAACCCCAAAATGGTGGCGCCGATCCCGCAATAGCTCATATCGAGATAGGTCTTGCCGTCGAGGTCGGTGACCTCTGCGCCCTTGGCCGACTTGAAATAGCTCGGCCATTGCTCGGGAAGGAACATTTCCGGTCGCTTCGAGAGCAGTTGTGTGCCACCGGGCATGACCTTGCGCGCGCGCCGGTAAAGTATCTGTCCTGTTCCCGACATCAAATCCTCCGGCCTTCCGACGCCGGATTCCCCGGCGGAAAGCGTTCGGGTGAATACCCCATGGCTCGGCCTCGGGCAAGGCGACCCGCCCGTCCACCTTAGCTTGAATTCGTCGCGCAGGACTGCAAGAAAACCGGGGGATGAGCGGGCAGGGGCGACCGAGATTATGCATACTTCACCAGGTGACAGGCGTTTTCAGGCAGCAGGCATTGCTGCCCTCGGCTGCGTCGTCCTCCTGTGGCTGATCCTTTCAGCAATCGCGGTACCCCGCCAAGGGACCTGGGCGGACGAAACCGGGTACATCCTGAAGTCGTGGTGGTACGTCACCGGAGTTGTCCGCCCTTACTCCGCTGAGGATGCGACATGGTATCAGCCCCTGATCTTCTATGTGATCGGGATTTGGCAGTGGATCGTCGGCCACGACGTTGCCGCATCGCGGTCGATCACCGTGTTGATCACGGCGGTCAACATCGGCCTGCTGGCGGAGCTCCTGCGTCGGCTCAGTTGCGGCGTCTGGCCGATCGTCTTTGCGATTGTCGTCTTCGCGCTGACAGAGGACAGCATATTCTATTTCAGCAGCGCGACCCCGTTTGGGCTCTCGATCTGCCTCCAGCTTATTGCTTTGCACTTGATGCTGTCGATGCGACGCAGCGCCGGCTACGCCGTCGTCGTTGCACTCGGTGTCGTTCTGACCATGATCTATTTTGTCAGGATCAGTTTAGTTTCGTTTATTGCCGTGAGCCTGGCAATCGTCTGGGTCAGGGCCGGTCGCGATCGTTGGCGTGTGTACTTCGTTTCCGCGGCGGCCTTCGTCCTCACCTGGTCGGCGCTGGCCTGGGTCTGGGGTAGCCGCTTCATATACGTTTCGTTGTGGTTTCCGAACGTCACGGACTGGCTGTTTCGGACCGGAGGTCTCCCGCCGCTTTTCCCACATGCGTTGAACCTCAGCCATCAGATGCTGATGATCGACAGTCCGTCGCGTTCCCTGACCGAGCAACTCTCCTACGTGTTCGGTTCGGACATGATGGTGAACTGGTTCCTGGCGCATCATGTGCTGCCCGTCGCGGCAACCATCCTTGCGCTTGGAGCCTTGGTGGTTCGCCGGATGCCGAACCGCGGATGGATCGCGACATTTGTCGCAGTCTACATCTTCCTTCTGCTATTCCACCATCTGGGCGCCCAGGCGTACTGTCCAGTCTGTATCCAGGGTTACGCCAACTATTTCGACTACTTCGCGGCCCTTGCGGGCGCACTCGCACTGAACGGATTGTCCGAGCCGGCCGTGAGAAAGACGGCCGGCCGCATGATCTCGGTCGCGGCGATCGTGCTGTCACTTGTGCTGGCGTCGTCGCAGTCGTGGTACCTCGTGGGGAGCAACCGGCTGCCTTCGATCCGCAATCAGGAAACTTCCCTTTCCGGAGAGCTCCGCCAGGTTGGCGATGGTCTGAGGACGCTGCTCCCGGCGAACTCGGTGGTGGGGTTTATCGGTTCAGATTCAAGAATTCCGCTCGCGATGTCTGACGCAGGCATTCGAGTCCCTCCTGTCACCTTGACCCTGACATCGTCCTACCGCCGCCTGAACGACAATCTGACGGCCGAGCAGAGGGCGTCGACGATCACGGAGATTGAAGATCTGTCGTTTTGGACCGATCAAACCGCCGAAAACTGGATGCGCAATGATTTCGAGTTTGTCGTGGTGCAGCGGCGACCGGACAGATTTCCGTCCTGGCTGGTTTGGGCCCCGGAGGCACCGCTCGTCAAGCGCGGGCTGGCGAAGTGTTTCGAAAGGATAGACGCTCGATCATTCGACGATCTCAAGCCTCCCCTGTCGATCGAACTCTATCGTCGCACGAACCGCGGCGAAACCTGCGTTAATGATTGAGGCGGAGAGTGTCCTCGAAAGCGACGAGATCAGGCTTGCGTATTTCGCAGGCGCCGGCGCGCCCGGAGCCTTGTCCGAGCGTAGGCGGCGGTATCGATCGGGAATTTGCTCCCCGTTTTGCCGGGTCGACCGGCGCATATGCCTTGCCTTGTTGCAAGTTTTCCGAGTAATGGACGTTATCGAGCGGTCGGCAAGGCCGCTTGTTCCCTTGGCTCTTTTCGGCCGGTTGCAATGGCTGGCGATTAGACAAAATTGGGCCTGTGCATGATCAGATTTGGCCTGCTCGGTTGCGGGCGTATCGCCAAGCGTCACTCGGACCTGCTCGGCGGCAATCACATCCAGGGAGCGAGCCTCGTTGCGGTTTGCGACGCGGTTCGCGCGCGTGCCGATGCGCTCGCCGCGAAATTCGCAGTTCCCGCCCATTACGACCTGGACGAATTCTTGGGCCGCAAGGACATCGATGCCGTCGCGGTGCTGACGCCGAGCGGGATGCATCCCGCGCATGTGATCGCCTGCGCCAAGGCGGGCAAGCATGTCGTGGTCGAGAAGCCGATGGCGCTGCGGCTGCAGGACGCCGACGACATGATCCGGGCCTGCGACGAGGCCGGCGTCAAGATGTTCATCGTCAAGCAGAACCGCTTCAACGTGCCCGTGGTTAAGGCGCGCGAGGCGCTCGATGCCGGCCGCTTCGGCAAGCTCATCCTCGGCACCGTGCGCGTGCGCTGGTGCCGCGACCAGGCCTATTATGACCAGGACAGCTGGCGCGGCACCTGGGCCTATGACGGTGGCGTGCTGACCAACCAGGCGAGCCACCACGTCGACATGCTGGAGTGGTTTTTCGGGGATGTCGTGAGCGTTCACGCGCGCGCGAGCACAGCGCTGGCCAGGATCGAGACCGAGGACACGGCCGTCGCAACGCTGAAATTCCGCAATGGCGCGCTCGGGATCATCGAAGCGACCACCGCCGCGCGCCCGACCGATCTCGAGGGATCGCTCTCGATCCTGGGAGAGGGGGGAACGGTCGAAATCTCCGGCTTCGCCGTCAACCAGATCCGGCACTGGCGCTTTGTCGATGAGTTGCCGTCGGACAAGGACGTCGTCGAGAAATTCTCGGTCAACCCGCCCAATGTCTACGGCTTTGGCCATCAGGCGTACTATCACCATGTGGTCGATTGCCTGGTGAACCAGCGCGCTGCGCTGGTCGACGGGCTCGAGGGGCGCCGGAGCCTGGAATTGATCTCCGCGCTCTATGAATCGATCGAGACCGGTGCGGAAGTAGCCTTGCGCTTCACGCCGCGGCTGAGCCGGCTGGGTGTCGTATCGTGAACCGGCCCGAGGTGCACCAGGCGGGAATCCGTGACGTCGAATTCGGCGCCGGGGTCAGGGTCGTCGAGCCGTGCAACCTGTACGGCTGCAAGATCGGCGACGACTGTTTCGTCGGTCCGTTCACCGAAATCCAGCAGGGCGTCGTCATCGGGGCGCGCAGCCGCGTGCAGTCGCATGCATTTGTCTGCGAACTGGTCACGATCGGGGAGGACTGCTTCGTCGGCCATGGCGTGATGTTCGTCAACGATACGTTCTCGACCGGAGCGCCGGCGCGCGGGCGCAAGGAGCTGTGGCGCGAGACCGTGATCGGCAACCGGGTTTCGATCGGTTCCAACGCCACGATCATGCCGGTCAGGATCACCGACGACGTCGTCATCGGCGCCGGATCGGTGGTGACCAAGGATATCGTGACGCCGGGCACCTATGCCGGCAATCCGGCGCGCCGGCTGCTGGCAGGTCAATAAGGGGACGATCGATGCCGGTGCCTTTTGCCGACCTCCAGTTGCAGTACCAGACCATCAAGGGCGAGATCGATAGTGCGATCGCCGGCGTCATCCGCGACAACGCCTTCATTCGCGGCAGCTATGTCGATGCCTTCGAACGCGAGTTCGCCGCGGCTGCCGAGGTCGCGCATTGCGTCTCCTGTGCCAACGGCACCGACGCGCTTTATCTCGCCATGGCGGCGCTGAAGGTCAAGCCGGGCGACGAGGTGATCACCACCGCGCATTCCTGGATATCGACCTCGGCGATGATCACCCATTCCGGCGCCACCGTCGTGTTCTGCGATACCGACGGTGCGACGTTCACGATCGACCCGGCGGCAATCGAGGCCGCGATTACGCCGCGTACGGTCGGCATCATTCCAGTCCATCTCTACGGCCAGCCGGCCGATATGGACGCGATCATGGCGATCGCAAAGAAGCACAAGCTCTGGGTGATCGAGGATTGCGCCCAGGCGCACCTCGCGCGCTACAAGGGCCGCATGGTCGGGACGTTCGGTGAAGCCGCGACCTATTCATTCTATCCCGGCAAGAATCTCGGTGCGATGGGTGACGCCGGTGCGGTCGTCACCAACGATGCCGATCTTGCCGAGCATATGACCATGCTGGCGCGCCACGGCGGGCTGGTGAAGCACCAGCACCATATCGAAGGCGTCAACAGCCGGCTCGACGGCATGCAGGCCGCCATCCTGTCGGCCAAGCTGCCGCGTCTCGCCGCCTGGACCGAAGCGCGGCAGGATGCCGCGAAAGTCTATGACGCCGGGCTCAACCAGATCGAGGACGTGGTGGTGCCGGAGCTCGCGCCCGCGCGCAGCCACGTCTATCATCTCTACACGATCAGGCATCCGCGCCGCGACGCCTTGGCGGCGCACCTCAATGCCAACGGCGTGCAGACGGCGATCAACTATCCGACCGCGCTGCCGTTCCTCGCGGCCTATGCGCGCTTCGGCCATCGTGCGGAGCAGTTCCCGAATGCGCATCGCGACCAGGGACAGATTCTGTCGCTGCCGATGTTTGCGGAGATCACGCGCGAGCAGCAGGACGAAGTGATCGAGCTGGTTCGAAAATTCTAGCTCTTAGCCCTGATTTGCACGACGACGTCGCGGTAACGGGCCAGCGCCGCTTCCTCGGTGAATTTCTGGGCGGCTACCGCCGCTAGCTGGCCCATTCGTGCGACCTCGCTCAGGTCGGCTGCGGCAGCGCGGATCGCCTCGGCGAGGCGTGCAGGATCCTCAGGGGGGACAACCCAGCCGATTTTTTCGCCGAGAACTTCGATCGCCGCTTCGGAACGATCGTCCGTGCCTGTGATGACAGCGCGTCCTACCGCCAGCAGATTGTAGAGACGGCTGGGAATCGACACGCCGGCCATGTTGCGGCGATACGGGATGGTCCAGACATCAGCGGCGGACAGGAAGTCGATGAGATGCTCGGCTGGAACGGGGTCGAGCAGCGTGACGTTGGGCAGTTTTTCCGTGGCCTGAAGATCCCTGAGCTGTTTCCAGCCGACGCCCCAGCCCGAGAGCAGGAAGTGAATGCCCGCTTCGCTTCGGAGCATCCTGGCCGCTTCGAAAACCGTGCCGGGATCGTGGGTGAACCCGAGATTGCCCGACAATCCGACGACCAGATGCGCGCTGTCGCGTGGCCGGAATGGGTTTGTTGGAGCCAGGTCTCGATAGCCGATCGGCAGAAACGTCCAGTTCGGGATGAAGTGAATCTTCTCCGGGCCGACGCTCCGGTATTTCGTGAGAAGCGGAGGGACGTCGCGACCGACGACCACGATGCTATCAAGCGCCCTGAACATGATGCCGTTCAGCAGGCGCAAGAGCTTGTTGAGCGGGGATTTCGAACTGATGAAGCCGGCTGCTTCGAGCGCCTCAGGGTACAGGTCGTAGATCAGCAGGGCGGTTGCGGCGCCCCGTAATTTGGCAGCGAGCACGACTGCATAAGGCAGCGTAAATGGCGTCGTCACGCAGAATACGAGGTCGTCCTTGCGGGCCTTTCTCAGCACGGAATAGAACATGGAGGCGGCGAGAGCGACGACGGCCAGGGCACGCCAGATGACGGCGTGCTTTCCTGCCTGAAGACTGTTCAGCTCGATCACGAACGGATTTGCGCGCACGCCATTTGCCGGGGACGCAGAGTGCTTGGTGGCGGACAGGACGACAACCTCCGCATCATCAGCGAAGGCGTCGGCGATCTTGCCCAGATACGTTGCCGTCGTGCTGGAGTCCGGCGGATAGAACTGGGTGGCGAAAAGGATCCTTTTAAACGTCTCCCGATGGGTTGGCGCTTCTTGCCTGGGCTCGGACGGCATCGCGGTAAAATGCTTTCGTTGGGCTATAACCTGAAGACCCGCTCTGTATGTGATCGCGATACCGTCCTCAAGCACCTTGCTCAAGCGTCTTGGCGTCTCACCGGGCGTGGTGACCGCTCCGACGATCTCCCGCAGCATTGGCCGGTTTCAGCTGATCGGCAGCAGAGGTTTCAGAAATAGTTCCAGATTATGCCCTGAAAACAGATAGGCTTTCAAACCGGCCGCGCGTGCTGCCTCGAGGTCGGTCGGCTGATCGCCAATCAGAAAGCTTCTTTGGATATCGACCGGAAAGCGTTCCAGGAGGTCGTTGATCATGCCCGGCGAGGGTTTGCGTCGATCGCTCACCTGCCGATACCGCTCGATGGTTCCTTCCGGGTGGAACGGGCAGTACTCGAAGGCGTCGATACGGGCGCCGATCCTGGCAAGCTCATCCGCCATCCAGCGGTGCAGTTCCTGGACCTGCGCCTCTTCGTAGAGGCCTCTCGCTACCCCTGACTGGTTGGTCACGACAAACGCAAAGTAGCCAATATCATTGACGGCCTTGACCGCCTCGCGTGCCCCGTCGATCCAGACCAGCCTGCTGCTTTCGAAGAGATAGCCGATGTCCCTGTTGAGAACGCCATCCCGATCGAAGAAGACGGCCGGTCTCTTTGCCTGGTCAATGAGAGAACTGGTCATGAGAGCATCGTGCGTTTGTTCGCGTGAAGGCGGCTTCTGCCGCCATTCAATAGCACAACGCAACGCGCCGCAAAGCCGTCGCCATTTCCCGAACACCGGTGTGAGCTGTTTGCGAGACGGGGACCCCGCGTGCTCCCAGCCGGTCGTGCTACCCGTCAGGGGATCGGGTGGAAATGCTCGATCTCCAGATCTTCAAGCATGATCGAAGGAGACGAGAGAGCCGCTGACAGCCTTCTGATGTTCCAGTCGAGCATATCGCTTTGCGCGCCAACCAATCCCGGCGGAAGACGATCGCGCGCAAGCCTGTACCAATAATAGGCCTTTGCGGGATCGGTGTCGCTCAATCGCCGTGCCAACTCGTGCATTGCGTGAGCATGACCGTGCTCTGCCGCGTACTGAAACAGCGAGATCGCCTTCGCCTCGTTCCGTTCGACGCCGATGCCATGGCTATACGCCAAGCCCAACGTGTAGCCGGCTTCCGGGATGACGGCCGTCGATTCTGTCTCCATGAGTTGAACGGCCTTCGATTGGTCCCTGGGAACGCCGAGCCCATAGAGATAGAGCTTCGCCAGTTCGAGCCGCGCCTCGGGCAGTGAGGTGGCCTTCTGCAGACAGTCGGCCGCCCCATGATAGTCTTGGGCGCCGCCCAACCCCAATGCCAGGATGTGGCCGAGTTCAAAATTGACCTCGGGGTCATCGCTCGGCATCAGCCGTTCGAGGTGCCATCGCGCCTCATCCCATTTCTGTTGCGCGATCAGCGGGATGATGCCGATCATCTGCACGCGACGTGCGGGCTCCAGGGTGCGGAGCGATATGCTGCTGATCTCGATCTTCCCGCTGGGCGGATCGGTTGCGTTGGTGCCGACAATCGCAAGATGCAGGCTCCCGACGCTGTCGTTCAGCACCTTCTCGAGTGGATATTCCACATATCGGTTGCCCCAGTCGCCGAGGTGCATGAGGTTTGTGCCGGCGTAAGTCCAGTGAGACGGATCTTTGTCCATCTTCACGGTAATGGTTTGCCAATCTTCGCCCAGCTTTGAACTGAGATCACAGCAGGTCAGGGCCCAGTTCGTCTCCTGCCACGGAAATTTTGGATCGGTTTCTGCCAGCGGCAGTTGCCGGGTGAGCCACCAAAGGATTCGCGCGCCGTGTAACTGGAGATTGTGAGCGCGGAAGCGGATCGTGAGCTCGGACTGGTCGAAATCGACAATTCCTGGTCCCCCGATGGCGGTGACGCGAAGGTGTGCGAGCAGCCACAATGGACCGATGCCGTCCATATGATTGGCGTCGATCGTCCCCGGCAACGTCATCTGCACGCCGTCCGGCGTCCGTTCAACCGGCATCCAGGACGCCCAGGGCGCCAGCCCGATCTTCATGTCGAAGACATAGCTGGACTCCGCGTGCGCGGACATTGTCGTCAGCGCAAAGGCCGAAGCGAACAGCAGGCGTTTCATTGCTCAACTCAGTCGCGTGATCGAGGTGGAATGCCAGTAGGACGTAAGCGGGGACGTGGGACAAATTAAACAATGTCAATGTTGGGCGGCAGCGCATGGTTCGGAGGAGCTGCATGCAACACACTTTTGAGTAGCAATATATGGAAACAATCGGGGGTGATGCGATATCGCCAAAGTGCGCGCGCGAATAGACCCGTGCTGCCGCGTGCCACATTCGGTAGCTGGAGCCATGGAACCGGTGGCAGTATTTCGCTGCCGCATGAATGTCGAGCGGCTGGTCGTTGGAGGGCTGGGGCGTTGTCAAGCCCGATGGAGCGGTCGCTGCGAGCGCCGCTGGTGGCATCCGCTCGGACGTCGGCCCTTAACGAAACGCGCTTGGCCATGCTAGCATTCCGGAACCGAAATTTCTGGAAACTGAGGCGCCTCGCCGGTGGAAGCACGGAACGAATGTGGTCAAACTATGGTCGTGCGTCGATGACCCGGCTTGGTGTTGCTATTGTTGCGTTGTTTGTCCTCTACTTCCCTGCCGCAGCGTGGGTGAAGCAGAGATACGTTGACGTTATTCCCAAGGGCAAGATCGTGGTCCAGCTGGTCAAGCCGTTTGAGGTCTATCAACACGCGACGATCAGTCATCAGCCGGCGCTGGATCGCCTCTCGAATTGGGCCGACCCCGAGACGGCAAAACCACAGCACTCTCCGATTGTGATCTACGAAGATACCGTACCGCTCGGACCTGGCCACAATACGTTCGAGGCGATTTCGAAGCAGGGAGCCGGGCGATATTCGCACTGGCGCGGTGGTGTGGTGTTCTCCGCCAGCGACAACAGTGACCCAAACTCGAACAGCCGGACCTACTGGGCGGTTTTGCCCAATGACCCAACCGACCAATCTCAGTAGGCCTGCGCCACATTGACCGAGGCAGGTCGTTGGCTCTCGTGAATCAATTCCGCTCCGATTCCATCGGAACGGAAGCGGCTCTAGCGTCTCTGTACTGCGATTGAGTCGGAATCTTGCGCATTTGAATTGTAGCTGAATGTCCGGCCACGGAGCTGAGCAGGTCGTTCGACGAACCGGTAAAGTCCCATGCAGAAGGCAATGGCCACTGCGGCCGAGACAGCCATGAGCAGCGCATCGGACATTGTCTGCAATCGTTCGGGTGCGCCATAGAACAAGTAGAAGACGAGGCCCTTGGCGGGCGTGTGAAACAGGTAGAGCGAATAACTGATCAGTCCAAAAAACTTCAGGACATTGGAGCGCAGAGCAGATTTCGTTGCGCTATCTCCGGGGCGTGTCGCCAGGATCAGGATGAGGCCGTACATCAAGGACAGATAGAGATGGCCGACATAGTAGAGCACTTGATGGCCGGATGCAGATCGAAGCGACCACGCATAGAAGGGCGCGATCGACAGCAACAGCAAGCACGCCGATCGGATCGTTTTGATATGGGCGAAAATCCCGGCCCGGATCGCGTCATTCCTGTAGGCAACGGCGATCGCCCCTCCGATGGCAAGACCGTCGAGCCGCAGCGGCGTCATGACATAGGGCCCATAGAAATCCGTCGGAAACGACCAGAAATAGACCGCCCGCGCACAAGCGGAGGCCAAGCAGATCGCAAGCAGAATGGACAGCAGATATCGACGTGGAACGCACCAAACGAGTGCAGGGATAACGAGGTAGAACTGCTCTTCGATGGCCAGCGACCACGTGCCGGTGATGGCAGCCGGCTCGGTTCCCTGGGTCGACACGAAGAACCAGTTCTGAATGAACGTCAGCAAGGCCCATAGTGGAACTCGCGCGCCGATGTAATAGCCGGTGCCAAGGAGCCTTGTGAGCAGGTAGAAGCCAATGATCAGGATGAGGTAGGGCGGCAGGATACGGAGGGCTCGACGGGCATAGAACGTAGAAAAGTAAGCCTCGCTCTCCTTGTGATCGCTGAGAATCCCGACGATCAGGAATCCCGACAGGACGAAGAAAAGGTCAACCCCGGACTGGCCGAAGATCGAGAACCGCCAGATCAAATAGTTGATTGCTCCCTTTGAAGGGTCGATCAGCATCACCGAGTGCCAGACAGTGACCAGGAGGATAGCGCAGCCGCGCAGTCCGTCGAGTTCCGGTATTCGTTTTTCTGCGTTCATGCCAACCCAGTTCAAAGCGCGCGGAGGTTACTCTGCCGCATTCCGATGGATCAAGATGAATAAGCAGAAGCTCTTCAGATCACATCGCTCACCGCTCGTCCGCGATCACCTTGCCGTCGTTTGGCAGCGCGCCTGTGCCAACCAGCTCGACATTGCCGCCCAGCTTGGTCACCGCGCGCAGGCTCGCGGCGACGGTGTCGCGTAGCGGATCGCCGGCCGACGCGGTTTCCGCCTTCAGCGTCATCAGATCGGTCTCGCCCGCGCGCGTCACGACGAGGCGCAGCCGCCCGAGCTCGGGATGACGCTTGCCGATCTCGGCGATCTGTTCGGGACGGACGAACATGCCCTTGACCTTGGTGGTCTGGTCGGCGCGACCCATCCAGCCCTTGATGCGCATGTTGGTGCGGCCGCATGGGCTGTTGCCCGGCAGCGCCGCAGTGAGGTCGCCGAGCGCCAGGCGGATCCAGGGATGATGCGGATCGAGCGAGGTCACCACGATCTCGCCGACGTCGCCCGCAACGACCGGATCGCCGGTGCCGGGTTTGACGATTTCCATGATCAGATCCTCGTTGACCGTCATGCCCTCGCGTGAGGCGGTCTCGAATGCGATCATGCCGAGGTCGGCGGTGCCGAAGGCCTGATAGGCCTCGATGCCGCGTGACTTCATCTCCTCCTGCAACGATTTCGGGAACGCGGCACCCGACACCAGCGCGCGCTTGATCGAGGAGACGTCGCGCCCGGCATTCGCCGCGGTGTCGAGCAGGATCTTCAGGAAATCCGGTGTGCCGCTATAGCCGATCGGGCGATAGGCCTCGATCAGCTCGAATTGCTGCTCGGTATTGCCCGGGCCGGCCGGGATCACGGCGCAGCCGAGCGCACGCGCCGAGGCGTCGAAAATGAAGCCTCCGGGAGTGAGGTGATAGCTGAAGGTGTTCAGCACCACGTCGCCGGGGCGAAAGCCCGCCGCAAACAGCGCCCGCGCCCCCCGCCAGGGATCGGCCTGGCGGCCCTCGGGCTCGAAGATCGGCCCGGGCGAGGTGAACAGGCGGGCGAACGAACCCGGCCGTTCGGTCACGAAGCCGCCAAAGGGCGGGGCGGCCTTGTGCAGGGCTGGGAGTTCCGACTTGCGCAGCACCGGCAGGCGGGCCAGCGCGGCCCGGCTGGTGACGGAGGCAGGATCGGTGCCCGTCAACCGCTCGGCATAGGCCGGCGCTTCCATGGCCTTGTGCAGCAGCTCCGGCAGCCGGGCGAACAGCGCGGCTTCGCGGTCGGCCGGATCGCGCGTTTCAAGGGCGTCGTAATGCTCGGTCATGGCGGATCCTTAGGAAGATTTGCACAGGGTTACGCGCCGCCTCGCGCGTGCTATCAGACGGCGAGCACCGGTATCGGGACTGTTCCAGGGAATAAAATGGCTGAAGCACACAACGTCGCGGCGGATGAAGCCGCCGACGTCGTCGCAAGATTGAAGCGCCGCATGATCGATCACGCGCTGCCGCTGTGGTCCACCGTCGGCTGGGACGGCTCGGCCGGCGGTTTCATCGAACGGCTGCATCAGGACGGCAGTCCGGATCGCGCCGCGCCGCGCCGCGTGCGTGTGCAGGCGCGCCAGATCTACTGCTACGCCAAGGCGGCGCAGCTGGGCTGGTACCCGGAAGGCCGCGAGATCGCGCTGAAGGGGCTGGAGTACCTGCTTGCGAAGGCGAAAGCGCCCGACGGCCGGCCGGGCTACGTCCATCAGCTGACGCCTGAAGGCGGCGTGCTCGACCCGCTTCGCGACACCTACGACCATGCCTTCGTGCTGCTGGCGCTGGCGACCGTCCATGGGCTCGACCACGACGCTCAAATTCGCGCCGAGATCGACGCGTTGCTGGCGTTCCTCGACACGCAGCTGCGCTCGCCGCATGGCGGCTTCCAGGAAGGGTTGCCGCCTTCGATGCCGCGCCGGCAGAACCCGCAGATGCATCTGTTCGAGGCGATGATCGCGTGTTTCGACGCCACCCACGATCAGTCGTTCCAGAACCGCGCCGGAGAGTTCTTCGCGCTGTTCCTGGCCAATCTCTTCGACAAGCAGACGCGCGTGCTCGGTGAATATTTCGAGGAGGACTGGTCGAGGATCCTGCCGGTCAGCGTCGAGGCAGGCCACCAGGCGGAATGGGTCTGGCTGCTGAAGGGATTTGAACGCATCACGGGATGCCCAACCGGGCGTCAGCGCGGCGAGCTCCTCGCATCCGCCCTGCGCTATCGCGACGAGGCCACCGGCTGCCTGGTCGACGAGGGCGACGCCGAGGGCAATATCCGTCGTCACTCGCGGCGGCTGTGGCCGCAGACCGAGATCGCAAAGGCCTGGATCGCGCAGGCCGAGGCGGGCGAAAGCGGCGCCGCGGACGAGGCGCGTGCGGCGCTGGTGCGCATGGAGCGGCATTATCTCAGCCATCCCGTAGCCGGCGGCTGGTACGACCAGTTCGACCGCGACGGCAAGTCGCTGGTCGCCACGATCCCTGCGTCCTCGTTCTATCATGTTCTCTGCGCGGTCGCGGAAGCCGAGCAGGTGCTCGGCTGAAGCCGCCGCGGTGTTGTGATGCGTTGTCGTCACGCGAACCGCTCTCCACTTCGCCCGAAAACGCCATCCAGCTTCACAGCCAGCGCTTGCGCCGCTTGAAGCTCTTCAGGTTCTTGAAGCTCTTGCGCTGATCGCCGGCGCCGCCGAGGTAGAATTCCTTGACGTCCTCGTTGTCGCGCAGCTCGTCGGCCGAGCCGTCGAGCACGACCTTGCCCTGTTCCATGATGTAGCCATGGCTCGCAACCGAGAGCGCGGCGCGCGCATTCTGTTCGACCAGGAGGATCGTCACGCCGAGATCGCGGTTGATCTCCTTGATGATCGCGAACACCTCCTTGACCAGCAGCGGCGACAACCCCATCGAGGGCTCGTCCATCAGGATCATCTTCGGGCGCGCCATCAGCGCGCGGCCGATCGCGAGCATCTGCTGCTCGCCGCCGGAGAGATAACCGGCCAGTCCCGTCCGCTCCTTCAGGCGCGGGAAATATTTGAAGACCATGTCGATGTCGCTGGCGACCCCATTGTCGCGGCGGGTGAAGGCGCCAAGCCGCAAATTCTCCAGCGACGTCATGTCGGAGACGATGCGGCGGCCTTCCATCACCTGGAAAATGCCGCGCCGGACGATCTTGTCCGGATCGATGCCATTGATGCGCTGGCCCTCGAACAGGATTTCGCCGCGGGTGACTTCGCCGTCCTCGGTCTTGAGCAGGCCGGAGATCGCCTTCAGCGTCGTCGACTTGCCGGCACCATTGGCGCCGAGCAACGCCACGATCGCGCCCTTCGGCACCTCGAGGCTGAGGCCGCGCAGCACCAGGATGACATCGTCATAGACGACCTCGATGTTGTTGACGCTGAGCAGCGCCGGTGGCGGGACCGCCGTTGGTACGGTGCGCGGGGCAGTTGCGGTTTCAGTCATTGCTTCGATCACTCTCCACTGTCGTCATCCGCGAACGCGGGTGACCAGTATTCCAGAGGCGCCAGCGATCAACCGAGAGGCCGCGGCGTACTGGATCCCCCGCTTTCGCGGGGGATGACGGTCTTGTTCGTGGCGACCAACTCGCCACTCACCAGCCAAACCATTCCGGCTTGCGCGGCAGTTCGACGGTCTTCGCCTTCTCGAGCTTGATCGTGCCCTTGGCCATCAGGTCGTTGATGTCGCCATCGGTCGTGCCCGAGATCCTGGAGCGATAGAGGTCGACCTTCATCGTCGGGCGATGATCCTTCTCGGTCCAGGTCGAGGGATTGCAGACGCCCTCCATACCCACCGGCACCCAGTCCTTTTTCTGGTAGAAGCCCTTGGCGACGTTCTCGCCGGTGGCGCCGCCGTTCTTGGCGGCCCAGTCCAGCGCTTCCTTCATGTAGAGCGCGCTGCAGATGCCGGCGATGTAGTGCACCGGGCGGTAGACCTTGCCTGTGGGGTCCGACATCTTGGAGATATCCATCACCGTCTTCATGCCGGGTGCGTCGCCGCCCCAGCCGACCGCCGTGCGCAGCGGGAAGATCACGCCGTCGGCAGCATCGCCCGCGGTCTTGGCGGCGTTCTCATCCATGCCCCAGACGTTGCTGAGGAACTGGATCTCGACGCCGGCGGTCTTGCAGGCCTTCATGACCGAAATATTGGAGGCGGCGGTGTTGCCGAGATAGGCGTAGTTGGCGCCCGAGCTTTTCAGGCTCAGGCACTGCGCCGAGTAGTCACCGGGAGAGAGCGCAAACACCAGCGGCGGCAGTACCTCGAAACCGAGTTCGGTGGCGAGTGCTTCGCCGGCGGCCTTCGGCGCGTTCGGGTAGGGATGGTTGGCGCCCATATGAACGAATTTCGGCTTGCCGGACTTGCCCTTGGCCTTCCAGTCCTCGGCTGCCCAGGTCAGCTCGGCGCGCAGCGCGTCCGAGTAGCTCGGGCCATAGAAGAAATTGTACGGTGCCGGCTTGGCCTTGCCGCTGGTGCCTTCCGGATCGGTCAACGCGGCCGCGTAGGAGCCGGAGATGTCTGGGATCTTGTCCTGGGCGAGGAAGCCGGTCAGCGCCTCGGTATCAGCGGTGCCCCAGCCCATGATCGCCGCGACCTTGCCGTCGGGCGCAGACCACTTCTTGTACAGCGCGATCGCGCGCGGCACCTGGTAACCGTAGTCGTTGCTGTCGACGTTGAGCTGCTTGCCGCCGACGCCGCCATTCTTGTTGACCCAGGCGAGAGTGTCGGCGACGCCCTGGCCGTAGGGGGTGCCGACGTCGGACGTGCCGCCCGAGAGGTCTTCGAGATGGCCGATCGCGATCTGCGCCTGCGCAATGCCGGCTGCGCTGCCGATCAGCAGCGCGAGAGAGACCGAGCTCAAAAGGGATCTAATCGTCATTTTTGGTTTCCTCCTGTTATTCGTTGAACTGTTCTTTTGATTGCGTCCCGTTCCTGTTTCAATGCGAGAACGGGTAGAGTTTCCAATAGGTCTTGATCTGCCGCCAGCGATGCGCGAGCCCGTCGGGCTCGAACATCAGGAAGCCGATGATGATCAGGCCGATCGCGATCTCGCGCAGGAAGGTGATGTTGTTGTTGAGCTGCAGCGCCTTGTCGATGGCGCTGCCTTTGAGCCCCGCGCTCAACCACTCCATCGATTCCGGCAGCAGTACGACGAACGCCGTGCCCATCAGCGTGCCCATTACCGAGCCGGTGCCGCCGATGATTACCATCGCGAGGAACAGCACCGAGCGCTCGATGCCAAAGCCTTCCTGGGAGACGATGAGCTGATAGTGCGCGTAGAGCGCGCCGGCGATGCCGGCAAAGAAGGCGGCAAGCCCGAACGACAAAGTGCGGTACTTGGTGAGGTTGATGCCCATGATCTCGGCGGAGAGATAGTGATCGCGGATCGCGACCAGCGCGCGGCCGTCGCGCGTGCGCATCAGATTGGTGACGAGGAGATAGCAGACCACCACATAGGCCAGCACGACGTAGAAATACTGTTTGTCGCCGCGAAAGGTGTAGCCGAAGATCGAGAACGGGTTGGCGCTGGCCGGCACCGAGCCGCCGGAAAACCAGTCGGCGCGCGAGAAGAAGTCGAGCAGGATGTACTGCGCGGCGAGCGTGGCGATGACGAGATAGAGGCCCTTCAACCGTGCCGCCGGCACGCCGAAGATCAGGCCGACCAGCGCGGTGACGACACCGGCAAGCGGGATCGCGAAGAACACCGGGATCGGCGTGTTGTTGGAGATGTAGGCGGACGTGAAGGCGCCGAACAGGAAGAACGCGGCGTGACCGATCGAGATCTGCCCGGTGAAGCCGACCAGGATGTTGAGGCCGAGAGCTGCGATCGCGAAGATGCCGATCTGGATCGCGACGCTGAGCCAGTAATTGGCCAGTACCATCGGCGCGAAGCAGGCGAGCACAATGCCGGCAATTGCGAAATTGCGGCTGGTCGATGTCGGGAAGATCGTGGTGTCAGCCGCATAGCTGGTGCGGAAGTCGCCGGACGGAATGAGAGTGCTTGTTGCCATCGATCAGATCCGCTCAATGTCCTTGGTGCCGAACAGGCCGTACGGCTTGATCATCAGGATGATGATCATGACGTAGAACGGGGCGATCTCGTAGAGATTGCCCCAGTGCAGATACTCACTGTCGACATATTGGGCGACGTTCTCCAGGAGCCCGATGATGATGCCGCCGAGCACGGCGCCGCCGACCGAGTCGAGTCCGCCGAGGATCGCGGCCGGAAACACCTTGATGCCATAGGTGGAGAGGCCGGAGGACACGCCATTGACCACGGCGACGACGACGCCGGCAACGGCCGAAACCGTCGCCGAGATCGCCCAGGCCATCGCGAACACGCTCTTCACGGAAATGCCGAGCGACTGCGCGACCTGCTGGTTGAAGGCGGTGGCGCGCATCGCGAGGCCATATTTGGAGGCGCGGAAGAACCAGGCCATGCCGACCATCATGGCGAGCGAGACCACGAGGCTCATCACATAGACGGTCTGGATCTGCAGCCCGAACAGGCTGACCGACTGGCTCTCGAACACCCGCGGGAACGGCTGCGGGTTGACGCCGAAGATCCACTTCAGCGCCGCCTGGAACACCGTCGACAGGCCGATGGTCACCATGATGACCGAGATGATCGGTTCGCCGATCATCGGGCGCAGGATCACGACCTGGATCGCGATGCCGAAAACGAACATGAAGACCAGGGTGATCGGCATGCCGATCCAGAACGGCAGCTGATACTTCGTCAGCAGCGCCCAGCACACCCAGGCGCCGATCAGCAGCAGCTCACCTTGCGCGAAATTCACGACCTGTGTCGCCTTGTAGATCAGCACGAACGACATCGCGACCACGCCATAGAGCGTGCCGACCACGAGGCCGTTGACGATGAGCTGGATCAGGAACTGGATGTTCATGGAGTGCAGTCGCTCCGAGCGGCGGCTGTACCCTCTCCCCTTGTGGGAGAGGGTGGCTTCGCGAAGCGAAGCCGGGTGAGGGGTTGTCTCCGCATCGGGATTGTGGAGAGAGGACCCCTCACCCAAGTGAGGTTGCGTTGACTAGCGGAGTTGCCCTCTCCCACAAGGGGAGAGGGCGCGATAACTAGCATCGCCGAGCGTTGCTGCATCATTCCGCAGCCTCCGCGATGACCGCGCGGCCGAGATCGACGACCTGCAGCGTGGTGCGGATGCGCTGGGTGGTGCCGTCCTGGAAGCGGATCACGGTGTCGACGGGGATGTCACGCTTTCCGCCGTAGATCCCGTTGATGATGTCGGCGTATTTCTCGTTGATGACGCTGCGGCGGACTTTTCGGGTGCGGGTCAGCTCGCCGTCGTCGGCGTCGAGCTCCTTGTAGAGCAGCAGGAAGCGCGAGATGCGCTGCGCCGGCGGCAGGGTGGCGTTGACGGTCTCGACCTCTTTGCGCAGCAGCGCATAGACCTCGGACCGCGAGGACAGGTCGGTGTAGGTCGTGAATGAGATCCGCTTCTTCTCGGCCCATTTCGAGATGATCGAGTAGCGGATGCAGATCATCGCGGCGAGCGCCTCGCGGCCGGCGCCGAGCACGACGGCTTCGGCGATATAGGGCGAGAATTTCAGCTTGTTCTCGATATATTGCGGCGAGAAGCGGTCGCCGCGTGCGGTCTCCGCAAGATCCTTGATGCGGTCGATCACGACCAGCTGTCGGTTGTCATTGTAGTAGCCGGCGTCACCGGAAAGCATCCAGCCGTCCTTGATGTCGGCCACCGACGCTTCGGGATTCTTGTAGTAGCCGAGGAACATGTTGGGATGGCGCACCACGATCTCGCCGACGCCGTTGATGTCGGGGTTGTCGATCCGAATCTCGACCTCGTCGGCCATCGGGATGCCGGTGGTGTCAGGGTCGACCTTGCCTTCGGGATGCAGCGTGTAGGCGCCGAGCAGTTCGGTCTGGCCGTACAGCGTGCGCAGCGGCACGCCCATGGCCTGGAAGAACTTGAAGGTGTCGGGTCCGAGCGCAGCGCCACCGGTGGCCGCCGAGCGCAACCGCGTGAATCCGAGCCGGTCGCGTAGCGCGCGGAACAGCAGCTTGTCTGATAATATCGAGTGCTTGCCTTGGCTGAGCGCGGCAAGGCCACGCTTCATGCCGATGTCGTAGAGTTTCTGCTTGAGCGGGGAGGCATCCATCACGCCGGCGCGGACATCGGCGGCGATCGATTCCCAGACCCGCGGCGCGAACAGCACGAAGGTCGGCGCGATCTCGCGGAAATCATTCATCATGGTGTCGGGCTCTTCGACGAAGTTGACCTTCATCCGGCAGAGCAGCCCTTTGCCAAGCACATAGACCTGTTCCATGATCCAGGGCAGCGGCAGCACCGAAACATATTCGTCGTCCGGCCCCTTGGGGTCGAAGGCGAGGTAGATCGCGCAATGCCGCAACACGCGGCCGGCCGCGAGCATCGCGAGCTTGGGGTTGGCGGTCGTCCCCGAGGTGGTGCAGAGGATGGCGACGTCCTCGCCCTTGGTCGCGTCGACCAGCCCGTCGTAGAGGCCGGGCTCGCGCGCGGCGCGGTCGCGGCCCAGCGCGACGAGCTTGCTCGCCTCCATCAGGCGCGGATCATCATACTTCCGCATGCCGCGCGGGTCGGAATAGACGATGTGCTTGAGATGCGGCACGCGATCGGCCAGCGTGAGCAGCTTGTCGACCTGTTCCTCGTCCTCGGCGAAGACGAGCTTGGCCTCGCCGTAATTCAGCAGGTAGGCGGCTTCCTCGTCCAGCACGTCGCGATAGAGGCCGAGGCTCATCGCGCCGATCGCGTGGCTGGCGATCTCGGCGGAGACCCAGTCCGGCCGGTTGTCGCCGATGATGCCGATCACGTTACCGCGGCCGAGCCCGAGCTCGACCATGCCGAGCGCGAAATCATGAACGCGGGTCTGATAGTCGTTCCAGGTGAATTCACGCCACAGCCCGAGATCCTTTTCGCGCAGTGCGATCTCGTTGCCGTGCTCTTTGGCGTTGAGGCGCAGCAGCTTCGGATAGGTATCGGCTTGGGCAGCGCGTCCGGCGTAGTCCATCATGCGGCGCTCTCCGTCACCGCCGGCTTGTCGTCGGGATCGACCAGCACCTCGTCCTCTTCGCCGAGATAGGCGCGCTTCACATGCGGATCGGCGAGCACGGTCGCCGGGTCGCCCTCGGCGATCTTGCGGCCGAAATCCAGCACCATGACGCGGTGGGAGATGTCCATTACGACACCCATGTCGTGCTCGATCATCATGACCGTCATGCCGAACTCTTCGTTGAGGTCAACGATGTAGCGCGCCATGTCTTCCTTCTCTTCGAAGTTCATGCCGGCCATCGGCTCGTCGAGCAGGATCAGTTGCGGCTCAAGCGCCATCGCGCGCGCGAGTTCGACGCGCTTGCGCAGGCCGTAGGGCAGGGTACCGGCAGTTGCCTTGCGGACCGACTGCAGGTCGAGGAAGTCGATGATCTCCTCGACCTTGCGGCGATGCTCCAGCTCCTCGCGGCGCGCGCCGGTCAGCCAGTACAGCGGCCCGGTGATGAAATTGTTCTTCAGGAGGTGATGGCGGCCGACCATGATGTTGTCGAGCACGCTCATATGGTGGAACAGGGCGAGATTCTGGAAGGTGCGGCCGATGCCAAGCGCGGGCCGCGCATTCGGATTGAGGCCGGTGATGTCCTTCCCGTGATAGAACAGCTGGCCTTCGGTCGGCTTGTAGCGGCCGGAGATGCAGTTGACGATCGAGGTCTTGCCGGCGCCGTTCGGGCCGATGATGGAGAACAGCTCGCCGTCATTGACGCCGAAGCTCACTTCGGTCAGCGCGCGGACGCCACCAAAGCGCAATGAGACCCCGCGCACCTCCAGACCGTAAGCCACCCTGTTCCCTCCAGATCAGGCGCTTGGCGCGCTCTTTATCTATCGCTTGAACCACACCGCCGATCTTACATGGGCGGCTGTCGGAAACCATCCGACTAATGATGCCAGGTGTCCGAGAGCTTGCTCGCTCCGATCACCAGCGTCATGCGCGGTAACGCCGCACCCGCCCTCTTAGTCCGACCCTCCCGTCATCCACCGTCGGCGATCCATTAAGGGTTGCACGCGGCGTCGGGCGAGGTGGCTCTCAATACGGGAAAGCGATAGGTTGAATTGTCATGTGCCCGACAATTGGTCAGGAAATTTTCGCGGGCATTCCGCGCCTTGAGTTCCTGACCGAAACGGTGTTGTTGCGGTGCAATATGTCGGGGTGAGGATGTCGTCGCTCGCATGATTGCTGCTGATTACCTCAAGCGCATCGCGGCCTGGTCGCGCGAACTGACCGAGCAGGAGATCGAGATCGCCCGTGCCGGCGTCTCCGAGAAATCGTACCGCGCCAACGAATTCATCTTCATGCGCGGCGACAATTTCCAGTACTGGACCGGCATCGTCACCGGGCTGGCGCGCATGGGCATCGTGTCGCGCGGCGGCAAGGCGGCGAGTTTCGCCGGCCTCACCGCCGGCGCGTGGTTCGGCGAGGGCACCGTGCTCAAGAATGAGCCGCGGCGCTACGACGTGGTCGCGCTGCGCGATACGCGACTGGCGATGATGGATCGCCGGACCTTCGTCTGGCTGTTCGAGAACAGCGTCGGCTTCAACCGTTTCCTGGTTGGACAGCTCAACGAGCGGCTCGGCCAGTTCATCGCGCTGCTCGAATATGGCCGCACGCTGGATGCGACCGCGCGGCTCGCGCGTTCGATCGCCTCGCTGTTCAATCCGATTCTCTATCCCGACCTCACGCTGCACCTGGAGATCACCCAGGAGGAGATCGGCGCGTTGTCGGGAATCTCCCGGCAGAACGCCAACCAGTGCCTGAAACGGCTGGAGCGGGAGGGACTGCTCCGGCTCGAATATGGCGGGGTGACGATCATCGATCTCGATCGGCTGCGTCGCTACGGCGAGTGATGAAAGGCCGGCCCGCGAAGGACCATTTTATCGGCTCCAGGCCCCCGATTCCGGGCGGCCGGGCCATTAGACTTGGGCCGGGTCGGATGCTACAGACCGGCCCGATTGGGGCCGCGCGGGGTTCGCGCCCTCTGGAGACGACATGACAGCTCAGGATACGAAGCGGCGCGTTGCATTGATCACCGGTGTCACCGGGCAGGACGGCGCGTATCTCGCCGAATATCTGCTCGGCCTCGGCTATACCGTGCACGGGGTCAAGCGCCGGTCGTCCTCGTTCAATACCGCGCGTGTCGATCACCTCTACCAGGACCCGCACGCCGGCAACGTGCCGTTCCTGATGCACTACGGCGATATGACCGATTCCACCAATCTGATCCGGCTGATGCAGCAGATCCGGCCGACCGAGGTCTACAATCTCGCCGCGCAGAGCCACGTCGCGGTTAGCTTCGAGAGCCCGGAATACACCGCCAATGCGGATGCAATCGGCGTGCTGCGCCTGCTGGAAGCGATCCGTATCCTTGGCATGGAGAAGGAGACGCGGTTCTACCAGGCCTCGACGTCGGAGCTTTACGGTCTGGTACAGGAAGTGCCGCAAAAGGAGACGACGCCGTTCTATCCGCGCTCGCCCTACGGCGTGGCCAAGCTCTACGGCTACTGGATCACGGTGAACTATCGCGAGGCCTACGGCATGTTCGCCAGTAACGGCATCCTGTTCAACCATGAGAGCCCGATGCGTGGCGAAACCTTCGTGACCCGCAAGATCACGCGCGGCGTCGCCCGTATCGAGGTCGGCCTCGAGGACACCATCTATCTCGGCAATGTCGAGGCCAAGCGCGACTGGGGCCATGCGCGCGACTATGTCGAGGGCATGCACGCCATCCTGCAAGCCGATGCGCCGGACGATTTCGTGTTGGCGACCGGCGAGACGCGCTCGGTGCGCGAATTTGTCGAACTGGCGTTTGCCGAGGTCGGCCGCGCAATCGAATGGCGTGGTGAGGGCGTCGACGAAACCGGCGTCGACAAGGCCACCGGCAAGACCTTGGTGCGCATCGACCCGACCTATTTCCGTCCGACCGAGGTCGATCTCCTGATCGGCGACGCCAGCAAGGCGCGCGCCAAACTCGGCTGGGCGCCGAAGACGCCGTTCGCGCAGCTGGTGAAGGAAATGGTCGCCAGCGATCTTGCGGACGCCAGACAGGACGCCGGCAATGGCAAGCACTCCGTTTGAGCTGAAGGGCAAGACCGCCTTCGTCGCCGGCCATCGCGGTATGGTTGGATCGGCGCTGATGCGCCGGCTGGCCGGCGAGGGCGCCGAACTCCTGACCATCTCGCGCAGCGAGGTTGATCTGTGCAACCAGGCCGCCGTGAACGCGTGGTTCGCCGCGAAGCGGCCGCAGGCGGTGTTTCTTGCCGCGGCCAAGGTCGGCGGCATCGTCGCCAACAACACGCTGCGCGCCGAGTTCCTCTACGACAACCTCGCGATATCAACCAACGTGATCCAGGCCGCCCATGCCCATGGGTGCGAGAAGCTGATGTTCTTCGGCTCGTCCTGCATCTATCCGCGGCTGGCGCCGCAGCCCTTGCGTGAGGATTCGATGCTGACGGGGCCGCTGGAGCCAACCAACGAGCCCTATGCCATCGCCAAGATCGCCGGCATCAAGATGGCGGAAGCCTATCGCAGCCAGTACGGCTCCGACTTCATCAGCGTGATGCCGACCAATCTCTATGGTCCCGGCGACAATTATCATCCCGAATACAGCCACGTCGTCGCCGCGCTGATCCGCCGCTTCCACGAAGCCAAGGTGTCTAATGCGGCCAACGTCGTGGTGTGGGGCACCGGCACGCCGCGCCGCGAATTCCTCTATGTCGACGATCTCGCCGACGCCTGCATTCATTTGATGAAGACCTATTCCTCGCCCGAACTGGTCAATATCGGCACCGGCGAGGACATCACCATCGCCGAATTCGCCCGCGTGGTCGCCGCCACCGTCGGTTATCGCGGCGAGATCAGCTTCGACACCTCGCGGCCCGATGGCACGCCGCGCAAGCTGCTCGATGTCAGCCGTCTGGCCAAGCTCGGCTGGCGCGCCTCGACCTCGCTCGACGACGGCATCAAGCGCGCGTATCAGGCTTACCTGAGCGAGACGAAGCAGGCGGCAGTGTAAACGCCGCTCACTCCCCATCGTCATTGCGAGCGAAGCGAGGCAATCCACCCCTCCACGCGAGGAACGAATGGATTGCTTCGTCGCTGACGCTCTCCGCAATGACGGCAGCGAAATTTATCGCTCTGCCTTCCGCGGTGGGCTCTTCGCCAGCGCGGTCGCCATCGCTGAGATCAGCGGCTTCATGAAGAAGGCGTCGTTCGCCGGATAGATGTCCGTGCGCAGGCCGCAAGCCTTCAACTCGTCCGACACCACGGGCCCGACCGAGGCGATCGGCGTGTTGGTCAATCCGTCGCGCAATTGCGCCTCGCAACCATGCGCCTTGGCCACGTCGATCAGGCGGCGAACCTGGCCCGAACTCGTCAGCGCGATCGCATCGATGCGGCGCTCCGCCATTTCCTCGATCGCGGTAACGATGTTGGCGTCGGCCGCCCGGGCGTCGTAGACGTAAGGCAGCACGGGATCGACCTCGGCGCCCTGCGCTGTGATGGCGCCGATCAGCTTGCCGTGGTCCTTGTCCGGATAGAGCTGCAGGCCGAGGCGATGACCTCTGAGGTCGAGTTTCGACAGCATCTCGGCAACGCCTTCCGACGTCGGCTTCTCGGTCGTCACTTGCGGCTCCAGCCCGATCTCGCGCAGGGCCCGGCCGGGTTTGGGGCCGCGGGCGAATTTGCGTGGCTTAGCGAGGCTGCCGACGAACTCCGCCTCGACGCCGATCCGGCGCACCACAGTCATCAGGCGGCGCAGCCCTTCGCCGGTCATCAGCACGAGATCGTCGAGCGGCTGTTCGATTGCGCGGCGAATCCAGGCCTCGATCGGCGCCGGGTTGGGCGCATCGTGGATGGTGAACATCGGGCATTGCAGCACGTCCGCGCCCTGCTCGGCGAGCAGGCGGGAGAATTGCGCCTCCTCGCGCGTCTCCAGGATCAGGATGCGGTAGCCGGTCAGCCGGTCAGCCATGAGAGTGCCTTAACAGATATTGCAGTCATGTGTTCGATTTGAACCCGCAGCAGGATTGGCGCAAGAGCGCGGGCGGTGATAGACGAGGGCCGCAATTCGCCGCTCCACGCTCCTGCTCAAGTCTTGGTCAATTTGCATGCCCGACCATCAGTTCGTTCTGACCCTGTCCTGCCCGGATCGCCCAGGCATCGTCTCGGCGGTGTCGACCTTTCTGGCCCATAATGGGCAGAACATCCTCGACGCCCAGCAGTTCAACGATATCGAGACCCAGAAGTTCTTCATGCGCGTGGTGTTCACCGCGGCCGACCTTGCGGTCGAGCTGGCGGCGCTGCAGACCGGCTTTGCCGCGATCGCCGAGCGCTTCGGCATGGCATGGCAGATGCGCGACCGCGCCAGCCGCCGCCGTGTGATGCTGCTGGTGTCCAAGTCCGACCATTGCCTGGTCGATCTTCTCTATCGCTGGCGCACCGGCGAGCTCGAGATGATCCCGACCGCGATCGTTTCCAACCATCCGCGTGAGGCCTATGGGTCGCTGGATTTCGGCGACATCCCGTTCCACCATCTGCCGGTGACGAAGGAGACCAAGCGGGCGCAGGAAGACGCGGTGTGGCAGCTGGTGCAGGACACAAAGACCGATCTCGTGGTGCTGGCGCGCTACATGCAGATCCTGTCGGACGAGATGTCGGCGCGGCTGTCGGGCCGCTGCATCAACATCCATCATTCGTTCCTGCCGGGCTTCAAGGGCGCCAAGCCCTACCATCAGGCGCATGAGCGGGGCGTCAAGCTGATCGGCGCCACCGCGCATTACGTCACCAGCGCTCTCGACGAGGGGCCGATCATCGACCAGGACGTCGAGCGCATCAGCCATCGCGATATGCCCGACGATCTCGTCCGCAAGGGCCGCGACATCGAGCGCCGCGTGCTGGCGCGCGCGATTCGTTACCACCTTGCCGACCGCGTCATCCTCAACGGCCGCAAGACGGTGGTGTTTGTCGATTAGCGTTATACCGAGCTTGTGAGTGAGGCAGGTTGGCACGCTTTGAGGAAGAACGTCACTCCGGCCTCGATTTCCCGCTCGATCGTCTCCTCGGTAAAATCGTTGAGGCCGAGCACAATACGCAGCGGGAGCTCTCCGCGGACGAGCGAGAGGAACTGCTTGGCGGCTTCCATTGAGTCGTCAAATTCCAGGAGATGATCTACCTTGGCGGTTTCGAGGAATTGAGCAAGCCGCCGGATCGTCGCCTGTGGGCCGCTTTCATAGAACAGGCGGGCGAGTGCAGGAAACCGGCCGCTTTCGTTGGCGATGATACGGACAAAGGCGACGTCCTTTCGATTGATGAAGGTCCGGAAATATTGCCTGGCGAACTCCCGCAGCGCCTCGCGCAACCCGCCCGACAGCTTGGGCATCGGCAAGTCGCGTTGCAGGCTCTCGCATTCCGTTACGATCAGTGAGGCGAACAAGGCCTCCTTGCTGGGAAAATACGCATAGAGCGTAGCCTTCGACACGCCGGCAGCTTTCGCGACGGCGTCCATGCTGGTTGCGGAAAAGCCCTGGTCGAGAAATAGCTGCCACGCCGCGCGGATGACGATGTCCATCTTGCGGCCCGCCGGCGCGCTCGGCTGCTCGTGAGCAGGATGGGCGATCGTCTCGATCAATGATGGCTCCGTCGGCTTGCGAATCGGTCGTCGGTGTCAACGTGCACGATGACCGCGCATCAACAACTGGGAAGAACAGAGAATCTGGCCTGGTTTGGGCATCAGGCTGCCTAGCAACAAAACTGAACAGTTCAGTACTATTGACATTCTCTGTCGGGCGGTCAAGTACTGAACTGTTCAGTTTTATCGTGAGCGCCTGATGTCGTTGAAGACATTTCTCCATAAAAGTGCCCTGATACCTCTGGTTCAAGCCACGCTCTCTCTGGGCGGCTGCGCGGTTGGCCCGGATTTCGAGCCGCTCGCCGCGCCGGCGGTGAACGGCTACACCGCAGGTGGATTGCCAGCGACCCAGGCCGCGGATGGGCCCGGCGGCACGGCGCAGCGATTCGTGAGCGGCGCGGACGTGTCGGCGGCCTGGTGGCAAGTGTTTCGCTCGCGCCAGATCGGGGCCTTCGTCCGCGAAGCGATCGATAGCCATCCGGACCTCGTCGCGGCGCAGGCTGCGCTGCGCCAGGCACGCGAGGTTGCGGCGGCAGACACCAGTGCGCTGCTGCCGTCGATCACCGGAGACGCCAGCGTGACGCGCAATCAGGTGTCGCCGGCGCAGTCCGGGCTCACCGGACCGGCATCCCTGTACACCCTCTACAATACCTCGGTCCCGGTTTCATTCACGCCGGACATCTTCGGCGGCAAGAGGCGCGGGATCGAGGCTGATCTCGCCAATGCCGACTATCAGCGCTTCCAGCTCGAAGCAACCTATCTGACGTTGACGGCAAACGTCGTTACGGCCGCGATCAGCGATGCCTCCTACGCGGCGCAGATCCGCGTGACCCAGGAACAGATCGACGGTCAGCGGCAGCTGGTTGCGCTGCTCGAACAGCAGTTCGCGCTCGGCGCAGTCTCCAACAGCGACGTCCTGACCCAGAAGGCCCAGCTTGCGCAGACGCTCGCAACCCTGCCGCCGCTGCAAAAGTCGCGCGCGCAGAACCGCAACCAGCTGATGGCTTATCTCGGCCGGCTGCCGAACCAGGATCGGGGCGAGGCGGTACGGCTGGAGAACCTGCGCCTGCCGCGCGATCTGCCGGTGAGCGTCCCGTCGCTATTGGTGCAGCAGCGGCCGGACATCCGCGCCGCCGAAAACCAGGTGCACCAGGCCAGCGCCAATGTCGGCGTCGCCACCGCCAACATGCTGCCCAACGTGACGCTGTCGGCGTCGGGCGGCAGTTCAGCGCTGGCGCTGTCTGCGCTGTATGGCCCGCAGACCGCGGCCTGGAGCATCGCCGCGAGCGTTACGGGGCCGATCTTCGACGCCGGCTCTCTTTTTCATACCAAGGAGTCCAAGGTCGCCGCGTTGGTGCAAAGCAGCGCACAGTATCGCTCGACCGTGATCACCGCATTCCAGAACGTCGCCGACTCGCTGCGCGCCATCCAGTCGGATGCGGCGCTGCTGAAGGCGCAGGTCGAGGCGGAAAATACAGCTGCCGAAAGCCTGAAGATGTCGCAGGCCCAGTTCAAGGCCGGCTCCACCACGTTCATCTCGGTCATCAATGCCGAGCAGACGCTGCTGACGGCGCGGATCAACCGCGTGAAGGCGCAGGCCTCGCGCTATGCCGACAGCGTGTCGCTGTACCAGTCGCTCGGAGGCGGCTGGTGGAATCGTGTCGATGAAACCCCCGCGGCTGCGGCAAAGCCGGCGGGCATTGCCGCGATATTCGTTCCTGCAGGGGCATTGCCGGCACAGCAGAGCCCGCCTGCCAACTGATGCGAGAGTCTGAAGCCATGTTGAAGCGCATGATTGTCATGCTGTGTGTTGTCGGTGCGGTATTCGCCGCGCTTGCCTGGTTCGTCAATTTCCGCGCTGGCATGATCAGGCAGGCGATGGCCTCGCTCGCCGATCCGCCGCAGACGGTGTCGACGACCGCCGCGGTGCTCAGCGACTGGCAGTCGGGATTGACCGCCATCGGCACGTTTCGCGCGGTGAACGGCGCCGATCTCTCGCTCCAGCAATCCGGTATCGTAGACAGCATCCATTTCGAATCGGGCAAGGATGTCGCCGCCGGTGACGTGCTGGTCGATCTGCGCAAGGAGGACGATGTCGCCAAGCTGCAGTCTTTGCAGGCCACCGCCGACGGCTTTGCCATCACGTTGCGGCGCGATCAGGGCCAGCTGAAGATCAATGCGGTCAGCCAGGCGACGGTCGACAATGACGTCGTGAATCAGCGCAACGCGCTTGCGCTGGTCGCCCAACAGCAGGCGCTGGTAGATCAGAAGACGCTGAAGGCACCGTTTGCCGGGCGTCTCGGTGTGCGTCAGGTCGATGTCGGCCAGTATCTGACCGCAGGCACCACCATCGTCACGCTGCAGGCGCTCGACCGTCTCTATGTCGACTTCACGCTGCCGCAGCGGGCGGTCGATCAGGTCAAGGTCGGGCAGGAGGTCGCTGCCCGGATCGACGCGTTTCCGGGACGTACCTTCAACGGCGTCGTGCAGGCGTTCAATTCCAAGGTCGATCAAACCAGCCGCAACGTCCAGATCCGCGCGATCTTCGACAATACGGATCGCAAGCTCTTGCCCGGTATGTTCGCGCGGATCGACGTCACTATCGGCCATGCCACCAGCTACGTGACGCTGCCGCAGACCGCCATCGTCTACAACACTTATGGAGATTCGGTCTTCCTCGCGGTCAAGAGCGACGCGCCCGGTAAGGAGGGGATGGTGGCCCGCCAGACCTTCATCAAGACCGGCGCTACCCGTGGCGATCAGGTGGCGGTGATCTCGGGTCTCGATCGGGGCGCGACCGTCGTCACCGCCGGCCAGATCAAGCTGCGCAACGGCAGCCTGCTGAAGGTCGACAACTCGATTCCCGTGGCGAACGATCCAAATCCGGTACCGGCCGATCAGTGAGGGAGGCGAACATGTCCTTTACCGATATCTTTATTCGTCGGCCGGTGCTTGCGATTGTCGTCAGCCTGATGATCCTGGTGCTGGGTATCAAGTCGATGGCTTCGCTGCCAATCCTGCAATATCCGCGTACCCAGAACGCGATCGTCACCGTGACGACAACGTATTACGGCGCCGATCTGGCGATCGTCGCCGGCTTCATCACCACGCCGCTGGAAAACGCCATCGCCCAGGCCAATGGCATCGACTACATGACGTCGACCAGTCAATCCGGCACTTCCACCATCACCGTCAACCTGCGGCTGAACTACGATTCCGGCAAGGCGTTGACCGAGATCAATACCAAGGTGAACTCGGTGCTCAACCAGCTGCCGAGCGGCGTGCAGCAGCCGGTGCTTACGGTCAAGGTCGGTCAGACCATCGACGCCATGTATCTCGGCTTCAGCAGCGACGTGCTGGCGCCGAACCAGATCACCGATTATCTGATCCGCGTGGTGCAGCCGAAGCTGCAGGCCGTGTCGGGCGTGCAGACGGCGGAACTGCTCGGCAACAAGACCTTCGCGCTGCGCGCCTGGCTCGATCCGCTCAAGCTCGCGGCGTATGGCCTGACCGCGTCCGATGTGTCGACCGCCCTGTCCGGCAACGACTACATTACCGGGTTAGGCACCACCAAGGGCCAGATGGTGCAGGTCAATCTGACGGCCGCGACCAACCTGAAGTCGCTACAGGAGTTTCGCGACCTTGTCGTCAAGCAGGCGGGTGCGTCCAACGTCAAGCTGTCCGATGTGGCCAACGTCACCCTGGGCTCTGAGGATTATGACTCATCGGTCGGCTTCAACGGTAAGCGCGCGGTCTATATTGGCATCCAGGTGGCGCCGAACGCCAACCTGCTCGACGTCATCAAGGGCATACGCGCGGTCTATCCCGACATCAGGGCGCAGCAGCCGGACGGACTGAATTCCGAGATCATCTATGACTCGACCGAATTCGTAAACAGCTCGATCGACGAGGTGATCCATACCCTGGTCGAAGCTCTTCTCATCGTCACCGTGGTGGTATTCCTGTTCCTTGGCTCGTGGCGTTCGGTGCTGATTCCGGTGATCGCGATACCGCTCTCGCTGGTCGGCACCTTCACCCTGCTGCTGGCGCTCGGCTTCTCGATCAATCTCTTGACGCTGTTGGCGCTGGTGCTCGCGATCGGCCTCGTTGTCGATGACGCCATCATCGTGGTCGAGAACGTCAACCGGCACCTGGCGGAGGGCGCAAAGCCGTTGCAGGCCGCGATCGCCGCCGCGCGCGAGCTTGCAGGTCCTATCGTCGCCATGACCGTCGTGCTGATCGCGGTCTACGTGCCGATCGGCTTCCAGGGCGGCTTGACCGGAGCGCTGTTCACCGAATTCGCTTTTACCCTCGCCGGCGCCGTCGCTGTGTCGGCCGTCGTCGCGTTGACGCTGACGCCGATGTGCTGCGCCTTCATCCTCAAGCCGCCGAACACCGGCAACCCAACACTCGACGATCGCATCGTTGCGTTCATCGATACGCGGATGGAGGCGTTGCAACATCAATATCGACGCTTGCTCGCCAGCAGCCTGAAAACGATTCCGGTCACAGTCGTGTTTGCGGCTTTGATCTTGAGCAGCATCTACTGGCTCTATACGAACTCCAAGAACGAGCTGGCACCGCAGGAGGATCAGGGTGCGATCCTGATGCAATCGACCGTCGCGCCGAACGCGACGCTGCAGCAGAAGCTGCTGTACTCGGCTGAGGTGTACCGGCGCATCTCCGCGCATCCTGAAACCGCGGGCGTATTCCAGCTCGATCTCATCGGCAGCTCGATCGCGGGCTGGGTGCTCAAGCCCTGGGACAAGCGCGACAAGACCGCGGCGGAGCTGCAGCCTGCCCTTCAGCAGGAGATGGCCGGCGTTGCCGGCGCCAAGATCGTGGCTTTCCAGTTGCCGCCGCTGCCTGGGGCGAGCGGTCTTCCGATCCAGTTTGTGATCCAGACCACGGATCCGTTCGACCGGCTCGATGGCATCGCGAAGGCGTTCACTGCGGAGGCGGCGAAGAGCGGCAAGTTCATCTTCCTCGACAACGACCTGAAGGTCGACCAGCCGCAAACTTCGGTCATCATCGATCGCGAAAAGACCGCGCAGCTCGGGCTGAAGCTCAGCGATGTCGGCGGTTCACTCGGCAGCATGCTGGGCGGCGGCTACGTCAATTACTTCGGCCTAGACGGCCGTTCCTACAAGGTCATTCCTCAGGTCGAGCAGCGCCAGCGGCTCAACGCCGATCAGGTGTTGAACTACTACATCAAGACCTCGGACGGTACGGCTGTTCCGCTGTCGACGGTGGCGTCGCTGAAAACAACCACGGTTCCGGAATCGTTGAACCATTTCCAGCAGGTCAATGCCGCCACGATTTCCGGGGTAGCTATGCCCGGCGTGATCACCGGCGAAGCGCTCGCGACGCTGAAGGAGATCGCGGACCGGACCCTGCCCAAGGGTTACACCATCGACTATGGCGGACAGTCGCGGCAGTTCATCCAGGAGTCATCCGGTTTCGCCGCCACTTTCGGCTTCGCATTGATCATCATCTTCCTGGCGTTGTCGGCGCAGTTCGAAAGTTTCCGCGATCCCCTGATCATCCTGGTCTCGGTGCCGATGTCGATCGCAGGCGCACTGATTTTCATCATGTTGGGCATCAAGGGCGCGAGTCTGAATATCTACACCGAGGTCGGCCTCGTGACGCTGATGGGGCTGATCAGCAAGCACGGCATTCTCATCGTCGAGTTCGCCAACGAGCTGCAGCATGCCGGCCGTTCCAGGCGCGATGCGGTGATCGAAGCCACCGCGATCCGGCTGCGCCCGATCTTGATGACGACGGCGGCCATGGTGATCGGCGTGGTGCCGCTGATCACCGCGTCCGGCGCCGGCGCCGCCTCGCGGTTCAACATGGGGCTGGTGATCGCTTCGGGACTTTCGATTGGCACGCTGTTCACACTCTTCGTGGTGCCGGCGTTCTACATTCTGTTGGCGGCCGATCATTCCAGGGCTGCTACAGGCGATGACACGATCGAACTCGAGGCGGCCGGACTAGGGGCAACCGCTCAGCCGCGCGCCGCCGAATGAGAGATGCGCGGTGTTTCATGCGTCTTGTCGAGACACTAGTGAACCGCGTCCTGTGATGTGGACGTTGGCGCCGGCTTGGTCGCGTCCTTGGTTAATTCCTTGGGGTCATCGCCGCGTTCGGCCGCGGGTATCAGGCGCTTGCGCTCCCGCTCCTTCATGAACGCGTCGTATTCAGGTGTCCCCTGGCGCGGTGGAACGTCCCGGGGCAGCCCACCGGCCCAGACTGGCAGGATATCGCCGGCACCGTTCGCCAACTTCTCGTTGATCGTTCCGCATCCGCTGAGCGCGGAAGCCGCAAGCACGAGGGCGGTCAAGGCGAGGATGTGGCGGATGCGGTTCGGCATATGCTGAGGATACAACCCTTGTCCTTAAGGATGATGGATTTGAGGCGCGACGCTTCCTCCGCAATTGTGCTGCTTTGTTGACAGCGTCATTCCATTTGTACAATCGTACAAATAAAGTGGGTCGGCTTCGACAGGCGACCTGCGCTGCGTGGTGCGCAGTAGCGGTTGATTTTGATACGAAGATTGTGGTATTTTAATACCATTAGTCGCCAGGTGGGTTAGCTGCGTTGGGACGTAACACTCGCCCATCGTCCGATTGACAACGGGGCGGCCGAAGACGCCTTGTCGCGTTGCGGCTTGGCCGCAAAGCAAGTGGGTTAACGTGAGGCAGAGCCGGGGGACTCGGTTCGAAAAGATTGCAAGGGGGAGAGGACGTCCATGTTCAATCGTCGCGAGATGTTGCTTTGGGCTGCCACGACGGCTGCCATGTCGGCGCTGTGCACCGCCGCGCCCGCGCGCGCGGAAGATTCTGTGAAGATCGGCCTGATCCTGCCGATGACTGGCGGCCAGGCATCGACCGGCAAGCAGATCGACAATGCCATCAAGCTTTACATGCAGCAGAAGGGCGACACCGTCGCCGGCAAGAAAATCGAAATCATCCTGAAGGATGACGCCGCGATCCCCGACAACACCAAGCGCCTCGCGCAGGAGTTGATCGTCAACGACAAGGTCAATTTCATCGCCGGTTTCGGCGTGACGCCGGCGGCACTGGCCGCGGCGCCGCTGGCAACGCAGGCCAAGATCCCGGAAATCGTAATGGCGGCCGGCACCTCCATCATCACCGAGCGTTCGCCCTATATCGTGCGCACCAGCTTCACGCTGGCGCAGTCGTCCACCATCATCGGCGATTGGGCGGTCAAGAACGGTATCAAGAAGGTGGCGACGCTGACCTCGGACTACGCGCCGGGCAACGACGCGCTGGCGTCTTTCAAGCAGCACTTTACCGCCGGCGGTGGCGAGATCGTCGAAGAGGTCAAGGTGCCTCTGGCCAATCCGGATTTCGCGCCGTTCCTGCAGCGGATGAAGGACGCCAAGCCCGATGCGATGTTCGTGTTCGTGCCGGCGGGGCAGGGCGGCAATTTCATGAAGCAGTATGCCGAGCGCGGCCTCGACAAGAGCGGCATCAGGGTGATCGGGCCGGGCGACGTCATGGACGACGATCTGCTCAACAACATGGGCGATGCCGCGCTCGGCGCAGTGACGGCACATCTCTATTCGGCGGCGCACCCCTCGCAGATGAACAAGGATTTCGTCGCCGCCTACAAGAAGGCATTCGGCACCCGTCCGGGCTTCATGGCGGTGAGCGGCTATGACGGCATCCATTTGATCTACGAGGCGCTGAAGAAGACCAATGGTGACACCGACGGCGACAAGCTGATCGAGGCGATGAAGGGCATGAAATGGGAAAGCCCGCGCGGCCCGATCTCGATCGATCCGGAAACCCGCGACATCGTGCAGAACATCTACATCCGCAAGGTCGAGAAGGTCGACGGCGAGCTCTACAATGTCGAGTTCGAGACGTTCGAGGCGGTGAAGGATTCCGGCAAGACGAAGAAATAGCATCGTCAGCGGCGTGGGCTCCGCTCTCACCACGTCATGCCCGGCCTTGTGCCGGGCATCCACGTCTTTCTTCCCGGCGAGCAAGGAAGACGTGGATGGCCGGGACAAGCCCGGCCATGACGGTGTATTTGACATTCGTGACGTAGTCACTCGTACTTGCCCCCGGTTAAGTTGATCCATGGCTTCTGTCCTCACCAACCTGTTCGACGGTGTCGCTTACGGCATGCTGCTGTTCGTGCTCGCCTGCGGGCTTGCGGTGACGCTCGGGCTGATGAACTTCGTCAATCTCGCGCACGGCGCCTTCGCGATGGCCGGCGGCTATGTCTGCGCCGTGCTGGTGAACAATTCCGGGTGGCCGTTCTTTGCGGCGCTGCCGCTCGCCTTCGTGGCCAGCGCCGCGATCGGCATATTGCTTGAGCGTTTGCTGTACCGCCATCTCTACGCCGGCAGCCATCTCGACCAGGTGCTGTTCTCGATCGGCCTTGTCTTCATGTCGGTGGCGGGGGTCGACTTCATCATGGGATCGTCACGGGTCTTCATGAAGCTGCCGGCGGCGCTGGAAGGGCAGATCGATCTGTTCGGCGTCGGCATCGGGCGGTACCGGCTGATGATCGTGGTGATCTGCGGCCTGTTGACCGTGGCGCTGCAGCTCATCCTGGCCAAGACGCGGTTCGGCAGCCGCTTGCGGGCCGCGGTCGACGATCCGCGTGCCGCGATCGGCCTCGGCATCAACGTGCCGCAGGTGTTCGCCTTCACTTTTGCTTTTGGTTGCGGCCTTGCCGGCCTCGGCGGCGCGCTGAGTGCCGAGATCCTCGGGCTCGATCCGTATTTCCCGCTGAAATTCATGATCTACTTCCTGATCGTCGTGACGGTCGGCGGCTCCTCCAGCATCACCGGGCCGTTCCTGGCCTCGCTGCTGCTTGGCATCGCCGATGTTGCCGGGAAGTACTACTTCCCGAAGGTGGGTCCGTTCGTGATCTACACCGTGATGATCGTGATCCTGATCTGGCGCCCGAACGGCCTGTTCGGCCGCACCGCTGCGCGTTGAGCCCGCCATGACCGCGCTCTCTGACGTCTCCTCTCACGCAATGGCCAGCGCGCGCTGGCGGATCAGCGAGGCCGTGTTCTGGGTGATGGCGCTGGCCTGCGCCTTCCTGTTCCCGTCGCGCTATCTGATCATGACCGATATCGTGCGGCTCGCTTTGTTCGCGCTGTCGCTGGACCTGATCCTCGGCTATGCCGGCATCGTCTCGCTCGGCCATGCGGCCTTCTTCGGCGTCGGCGCCTATTCGGCCGGATTGCTGGCGCTGCATGGCATCATCAATGAGCCCGTCGTCGCGCTCGTCGCCGCCGGTCTCGTTGCGGCGGTGGTTGGTTTCCTGACCAGCTTCCTGGTGATCCGCGGCGTCGATCTGACACGGTTGATGGTGACGCTCGGCATCGCGTTGCTGCTGGAAGCGCTCGCCGAACGCTTCTCCGCCATCACCGGCGGCACCGACGGCCTGCAGGGTATCGAGATGCAGCCGATCCTCGGGCTGTTTGCCTTCGACATGTTTGGCAAGACCGGCTTCTTCTATTCGCTGATCGTGCTGTTCGTCCTGTTCCTGCTGGCGCGGCGCATCGTGCATTCGCCGTTCGGCTTGTCGCTGCGCGCGATCAGGAACAATCCGCTGCGGGCAGCGGCGATCGGTATGCCGGTCAATCGCCGTCTGATCGCGGTCTATACGCTCGCCGCCTTCTATGCCGGCATTGCGGGTGCGCTGTTCACCCAGACCACCGCGCTGGCCTCGCTCGACGTCTTCGCCTTCGAGCGCTCGGCTGACCTGATGCTGGTGCTTGTGATCGGTGGCACCGGTTATCTCTACGGCGGCCTGATCGGCGCGGTCGTGTTCAAGATGCTGCAGGAACTGTTTCAGAACCTCACCCCACAATACTGGCTGTTCTGGATCGGCCTTGTACTGGTCGTGATCGTGCTGGTCGGTCGCGCGCGCCTCCATCGTTGGGTGCTGTTCGTGCCGAATTTGATCATCCGCCAGTTCGCCGGACGCAAGGCGGTCGTCGCCGTTCCCGAGAGTGACGCGTCATGACGATCGCGCTCGAAACTCAAGGGCTGGAAAAGGCGTTCGGTGGCCTCCGCGTCACCCGCGATCTCTCGCTGAAGGTGGCGCAGGGCGCCCGCCACGCGCTGATCGGACCGAACGGCGCCGGCAAGACCACCGTCATCAATCAGCTCACCGGCGTGCTGAAGCCGAACAGCGGACGCATCCTGCTCGAAGGCAATGACATCACTGATCTGCCCGTGCACAAGCGGGTGCTTCGCGGACTGTCACGCACCTTCCAGATCAACCAGCTCTATGCCGAGCTGACCCCGCTCGAAACCATCGGACTTGCGGTGTCCGAGCGGATGGGGCGCGGCGGCGACTGGTGGCGGCGGATGGGAACTCGCGACGACGTCAACACCGAGATCACCGAGATTCTGTCGCGCTTCCATCTGCTCGATGTGATGACCGAGCTCACCTCGACGCTGCCCTATGGCAAGCAGCGCCTGCTCGAGATCGCGGTCGCGATCGCTGCCAAGCCGCGCGTGTTGTTGCTCGACGAGCCGGCCGCCGGCGTGCCCGAAAGCGAGCGCCACGACATCCTGGCCGCAGTTGCGGCGCTGCCGCGCGACGTCACCGTGCTGCTGATCGAGCACGACATGGATCTGGTGTTCTCTTTTGCCGACCGCATCTCGGTGCTGGTCAATGGCGGGCTACTCACGGAAGGCGCGCCCGACGAGGTCGCGCGTGATCCGCAGGTCAAGGCGGTCTATCTCGGCGAGGCGTCCGATGCCTGATCTCTTGTCCATCCAGGGCCTGCGTGCCGGATATGGCGAAGCGGTGGTGCTGCCTGGCATGTCGTTGGTGCTCGCCGAGGGGCAGGTGCTGGCGCTGCTCGGCCGCAACGGCACCGGCAAGACCACGCTGATCAATTCGATCGTCGGCATCACCCGCCGCTTCGGCGGCAGCGTCGCGCTCGCAGGCCTCGACATCACCGCGATGCGGCCGGACCAGCGCGCCCGCGCCGGGATCGGCTGGGTGCCGCAGGAACGCAACATCTTCCGTTCGCTGACCGTCGAGGAGAATATGACCGCGGTGGCCCAGCCCGGGCCGTGGACGGTCGAGCGGGTGTACGAGATGTTTCCGCGGCTGAGGGAACGACGCAGCAATTTCGGCAACCAGCTCTCCGGCGGCGAGCAGCAGATGCTGGCGATCGGCCGCGCGCTGACGCTGAACCCGAAGGTGCTGTTGCTGGACGAGCCGACCGAGGGACTCGCGCCGATCATCGTTGAGGAATTGTTAAAGGCGATCGGAACCATCACGCGCTCCGGCGGCATCTGTTCGATCATCGTCGAGCAGAATGCGCAAAAGATTCTGGGGCTCGCCGACCGCGTTGTGATATTGGAGCGCGGCACGATCGTGCATGACGCCGCGAGCAGCGCGCTGAAGGCCGATCCCTCCGTCCTCGATCGCCACCTCGGCGTGTCCGGGGCCAAAGCACATTAGAAGCACATTGACGACTTCAGGGAGTTGACCATGCAGCGAACCAAGCCTCCATTCCGCGCCGACGAGGTCGGCAGCCTGTTGCGGCCGCCGAAGATCAAGGAGGCCCGTGCCAGGCTCGAGAAGGGCGAGATTTCGGCCGACGATCTGCGCAAGGTCGAGGACATGGAAATCGAGAAGGTCGTGCACAAGCAGGCCTCGATCGGCCTGAAGCTCGCGACCGATGGCGAGTTTCGCCGCTCCTGGTGGCACTTCGATTTCCTCAGCCATCTGACGGGCTGCGAGCTGTTCCACCCCGACATGGGCATCCAGTTCGCGGGCGTGCAGACCCGCCATGATGCGATCAGGGTGACCGGCAAGCTCGATTTCTCCGATCATCACCCGATGCTGGATCACTTCAGGTTCCTGAAGAAATACGCCGATCAGGCACATGTCACGCCGAAGATGACGATCCCGTCGCCGGCGGTGCTGCACTTCCGCGGCGGCCGCAAGCTGATCTCGAAGGAGGTTTATCCTGACCTCGAGGAGTTCTTCCAGGATCTCGGCAAGACCTACCGCAAGGCGGTGAAGGCGTTCTACGACGCCGGCTGCCGCTATCTGCAGTTCGACGACACGGTGTGGGCCTATCTCTGCTCGCAGGAGGAACTGCAGAAGGCGCGCGAGCGCGGCGACAATCCCGACGGCCTGCAGGAACTCTATGCCCGCGTCATCAACTACGCGATCGCCGATCGTCCGTCCGATATGGTGATCACCACGCATGTCTGTCGCGGCAATTTCCGCTCGACCTGGATTTCGTCGGGCGGCTACGAGCCGGTGGCCGAGACCATGCTGGCCGGCACCAATTACGACGGCTACTTCCTCGAATATGATTCCGACCGCGCCGGCGGCTTCGAGCCGCTGCGCTTCCTGCCGAAGGGCAACAAGGTCGTGGTGGTCGGCGTCATCACCTCGAAGTTCGGCGAGCTCGAGAACAAGGACGACGTCAAGCGTCGGCTGGACGAGGCGGCGAAGTTCGCCCCGATCGAGCAGCTCGCCGTGTCGCCGCAATGCGGCTTCGCCTCGACCGAGGAGGGCAACGTCCTTTCCGAGGAGGAGCAGTGGGCCAAGCTTCGCCTTGCTGTCGAGGTCGCCAACGAGGTGTGGGGGAAATAAGCCCCGCTGCTTCAACTCGTCATTGCGAGCGAAGCGAAGCAATCCATTCCTCAGCTTGTGGTGCGATGGATTGCTTCGCTGCGCTCGCAATGACGTGGAAAGAGTATGCTTCACTTCTCCGCCAGATAGACCTCGCCGAGCAGCGAGGAGTTCGACCACGGCACCTGCTTGCCCTTGGTCGCCGCTACGACCTCGGCGCGGACCCGTGTCAGCATCTGCTGCACCTCAAGGCCGGGGGTGCCGAGGTGGCGCGACAGTGCCGCGGAGAACGGGCTGTTGGCGCCTTCGCCGTCGAGCGCGACCTGGCCCGGTGCGGTTGCAAACGCGATCAGCGTGCCGGCACCGAGTGTCGAGCCCGACCCAAGCGAAGCCGGTGCAGCAAGGCCCGATCCGCCCTCGATGCCGCGGCTGGCACCGGTGGACGCCACCTGCGGCGCCATCGGATTGTTGCGGCAGGCATCGAGGATCAGGATGTTGGTGCGGATCTGGTCGTCGAGCCCAGCCATGATGGTGTCCATGTCGACCATCGCATCGGTCATGCGGCTGCCGGCCTGGAACTGGATGTCGACCGGCACGAGATAGTTGCGGCCATCGACCTGCACGCCATGGCCGGCATAGTAGACCACCGCGATCTGCGACCGCGCCGCCTCGCGCAGGAAGTCGTGGATCGTTGTCTGCATCGCGTCGCGACCGAGATCGAGGCCCTCGGACACGGTGAAGCCGATGTCGCGCAGGCTTTTTGCGATCGCGCGCGCGTCGTTGGGCGGATTGGGCAGCGCCCGCACATGGGCGTAGGCGCCGTTGCCGATCACCAGCGCAACACGCCGGCCGGTCGCCGCGGCCTGCGCACGGGCTGCGGGCGGGGC
>NZ_JYMT01000040.1:107530-239356 GCF_000938305.1 Bradyrhizobium sp. LTSP885 | reverse complement strand
GGCACCACGGTGGCCACCGACCTCAACGCCGGCAAGCTCGGCGGTTCGGTCATCACCTTCAAGACGGCTACCGGCTCGCTCGCGGTCACAATCGGTTCGAGCTTCGCGACCGGTGCGGGCACCGCGACCGTCAAGACGCTCGATCAGCTCAACAGCGTGCTGTCTTCGAACGGCGTTGCCGTCTCGGCGTCGGTCTCCGCGACCGCCGACACGGTGACCTTCACCTCCACCAACGATGCCGCCAGCCAGACGATCACCAAGACGGGCGCTGCCCCGACCGGTGAAGGCGTCGACATCTCGGGCACGACGGCTGCAACGGTCGGCACGGTCAACGCTGCCGTTGCCGATCCGACCTCGCAGTCGACTCGCGGCAACCTCGTCAGCCAGTACAACGTCATCATCCAGCAGATTACGACGACCGCCCAGGATTCGTCCTTCAACGGCGTCAACCTGCTGAACGGCGACAATCTGAAGCTGACGTTCAATGAAACCGGCAAGTCCACCCTCAACATCTCGGGCGTGACCTTCAACGCAGGCGGCCTCGGTCTCGGTTCGCTGACTGCTGGCACCGACTTCCTGGACAGCACCTCGGCAAACGCCATCGTTGCCAAGCTCGGCTCGGCCTCCGACACGCTCCGCTCGGAAGCGTCGTCGCTCGGTTCGAACCTCTCGGTCGTGCAGATCCGTCAGGACTTCAACAAGAACCTGATCAACGTGTTGCAGACCGGCTCGTCCAACCTGACGCTGGCCGACACCAACGAGGAAGCGGCCAACAGCCAGGCGCTGTCGACCCGCCAGTCGATCGCGGTGTCCGCATTGGCGCTCGCTAACCAGAGCCAGCAGAGCGTGCTGCAACTGCTCCGCTAGATGCGGTGACAGTGGTTCAATGACGGCGGGGGAAACCCCGCCGTTTTTGTCTTTGTCCGGAGTATTACGGTGTTTGTCTGTGCCGCGAGAAGGGCGCATTTCGTAACGGCTGATAACCATATCTAAAGGCGCCGGATGCATAAATATCGAGCGCTAGAATTGCGCTTCTGCGGCCCGAGAAATCCGCTTCCATCGAGGTTACTGAATGTCGAATGCTGCCCAGGCCTACGCACGCACATCTGCGACGACGGCCTCCCCCCGCGAAATTGAAGCGCAAGCCCTGCTGAAAGCTGCCCGGCAGCTGCAGGACGTCCAGACCAACTGGACTGGTCCCGGCAAGGAGCTGGACATCGCGCTGCTGTTCAACCGCCGTCTTTGGTCGATCTTCATCAGCGCCGCAGAGGGCGACGACAATCCGCAGCCGCTCGAGATCCGGCAGAACGTCGCCAATATCGGCGTGTTCGTGATGAAGCAAACCATCGATATGCAGATGAATCCCGATCCGGCGAAGCTGAAGTCGTTGATCGATATCAACTGCAATCTTGCCGCCGGTCTGTCCGGCCGCGGCTGATCGGCCTGTTTTCAAAGGAGGCTTAGTATGGCCGACCTGATGAGCATCCTGTCGGCCAACTACAAGGCCGTTGGCCTGACGGTCCCGTCCAACACGCCCTACGTGGCGGTCGATCCGAGCCTCTATCAGGGCAACTGGAGCGGAAAATACGCCAACAACAAGACGTTCAAGATCACCGTGTCCAACGTCTCGGGCTTCCGCGCCAAGGTTCACTATCAGAGTGACGGCACCAGCAAGTACCAGGACGTGCTGATCAAGGACGGTGGATTCCGGATCGGCGATACGAAGTTCGCGCTGGTCAAGTCGGGCACCGCGTTGATCAAGAACGTCGTCACCGATCCCGCGACCGGATCGACCTATCTCGATCAGGCTTACGCCAACCAGGCGACCTGACGATTTGCTTCAGACCTGACGGTCGGTCGCGCGTGCGCGCGTCGGCGCGTCCTTGCTCAGGTCGAGCGCGTGGAAATAGGCGCGGCGGCGCAACGCCGCTTCTTCCGGAAACTGCCTCACCACCAGGTTGGTGCGATTGTCGACCACCTGGTAGACGACTTCGCCGGCGTCGTGATCGATGATGACCTGGTCCTTGACCGATGTCTGATTTGACTGCGGAGCATTGGCCGCGTTCGAGTCGATGCTGACGCGCACGGTCGGTTCGGGCGCGGTCACGCTCTGGCTCGGCGGCAGCTCGGTCGCGACCGCTCTCTGCGCCGTCTGGCTGGCAGGAGAGACCATCGGCGCCGCAACCGGTGCCCCCACCGGCTTGATGTTGAAATCCGTACTCATGGCAGCCTCGTAGTGCACCGGCACTAGTTTGCTTGAGTCAAATCCCAACCCGTCCCAATCCGCAACTCTACGGGGAACCTCTCAACAGGCTGTTAGGGAACACGCTGAAGAGCGCGCTGACGGGCGCGCTTCAAATTGAGGAAAATTGTAAGGAGTGCGCGTGCGTTCAGAGCGAACGACTGACGGCGAGCGGCGTCATGTTGCGCGGGCCGGGCGCTGCGCGCTTTCCGGCCGCGGTGTAGGTATTGGGAATGTTGCGGCGCTGCACCTCGGCGTTGACGCCGCGCACGATTCCTTCGGAGACCGCGTGCGCGGTGGCGAGTACCGTCAAATTGACCTGCAGCATGGCGCGGAACGTGTCGTGGTGGCGCCGTATCGTCGCCACGAGTTCTGGCTCGGTCTGTGACAGCATCTTGTGCATGGATTTCAGATGCTCGACCGCGATCATGTAGCGCCGCGACAGATCCGCCTTCTGCACCTCGAGCCGCATCCCCTCGCGCACCTTGCCGGCGCGCACCAGTTCGGTCTCCTGCTCGACGACGCCGAGCAGCGCGCTCATCACGTCCATCAGCTCCTTGGCGAGCCTCATGACATCGGGCGGCGTCGACGTCGCGGGCCTTGCGGCGGGGGCGGGCGTGGGTGTGGGCCGCTGCGGGGGACGCTGGTTCATCGTGCTTCTCCTCGGGAGCCGAATTAGCTTTGGTTCGCTTGCTGCATGATCAGCGAGCGGAACACATCATTGGCGATGCCGACGCCGCCGGCCTTGGCGAAGTTCTTCGCATATTGGTCGGTCAGCATCGATCGCCACGCGCCGGTGCCGACCGTATCGCCGTACGGGCCGTCGCCCTTCAGGCCGCTCGTCATCTGCGAGAACATCGAGTTCAGGAACATCGATTCGAAATCGGTCGCGGTGGCTTTGGCCTTGGCCTGGGCCTGGGCCGGTACCTTGGTGAGCGCGTCCTGCAGCACGGGATCGGGGCGGCTGTTGTAGAGCGGCATGAGCGCCTGCTTCGGCATGGTGCCGCCGCTGCTGTTGATCAGGCTCGTCATCACATCACCTCGATGTCGGCTTCGATCGCGCCGGCAGCCTTGATCGCCTGCAGGATGCTGATGAGGTCACGCGGCCCGATGCCGAGTCCGTTGAGGCCGTCGACGAGCTGTTGCAGCGAGACGCCATCCTTCACGACGGCCAATTTCTTGCCGTCCTCGGTGACCGAGACGCTGCTGCGCGGCGTTACCACGGTCCGTCCGCGCGACAGCGGATTGGGCTGGCTGACCTGCGGGCTTTCCGAGATCGTGACGGTGAGATTGCCCTGTGCGACCGCGACGGTGGCGACGCGGACATCGCGGCCCATTACGATGATGCCGGAGCGTTCGTCGATCACGATCTTGGCCGCGAGGTCCGGCTCGACCTGCAATTGCTCGATCTCGGTCAGGAAGGCGACGACGTTGCCCTTGAACTCCGGAGGGATCGAGAGCTGCACGGTGGAGGGATCGAGCGGCTCGGCGGTCTTGACGCCGAGATAGTCGTTGACCGCGGCGGCAATGCGCTTGGCGGTGGTGAAGTCGGCGTTGCGCAAGGCGAGCCGCACATTGGGCAGACGATTGAGCGCGAACTCGATCTCGCGCTCGATGATGGCGCCGTTGGCGATGCGGCCGACCGTGGGCACGCCGCGCGTGATCTTGGCGGCGTCACCTTCGGCCTGGAAGCCGGAGATCGCGAGCGAGCCCTGCGCCACCGCGTAGACGTTGCCGTCGGCGCCGAGCAGGGGGGTGACGAGCAGGGTGCCGCCCTGCAGGTTCTTGGCGTCGCCGAGCGCGGAGACGGTGACGTCCATGCGCGTGCCCTGGGTGCCGAAGGCCGGCAAATTGCCGGTGACCATCACGGCGGCGACGTTGCCGGTGCGGATCGTGGCGCCGCGGATGTTGACGCCCATGCGCTCGAGCATCGCCTGCAGCGACTGCTTGGTGAAGGGGATGTTGTTGAGCGTGTCGCCGGTGCCGTTGAGGCCGACCACGAGGCCGTAGCCGATCAGCTGGTTCTGGCGCACGCCTTCGATATTGGCGAGATCCTTGATCCGCGACGTCGCGGCTGCGGGCATGGCCGAGGCCGCCAGCGCGAACAGCGCGGCGCAGGCCAGTCCCAATAGATTTGCCGTACGGACGCCGGGCATCCCAGTGCTCCCCTCAACCTAACTCGCGGATCACGCGACACTCCCATGACGGTGATCCGCCATTAACCATGCGAGCCCTGTGCCATGTCGTTTTGCGTAAGCAATACGTTGATATGTTTGTCGAAATTGTCGGCGAGCCGTTTCATTCCGGTTTGTCAGCCCGCGCGAAACTGCCGTGCGGCGGCAGAAATTGCCGGGTCGTTTACGCACTGTTAACCATAAAGCGGCGATGCTCGCGGCGAGACAGCGAGAGCATCACGATGCGCATCTACGGACCGAACGGCACCACGCTTGGCACGTCCACCAGCAGCACGCGCCGCACCTCTTCGTCCGGTTTCTCGCTGCCTGACACGAGCACCACCGCCGACGACGTCCGCTCCACCGCGGCGCCAAAGGCCGCGACCAGTCTCGATGCGCTGCTCGCGCTGCAGGGCGTGGAAGATCCGACCGAACGCCGCAAGCGCTCGGTGGCCCGCGGCAAGGGCGCGCTCGACGTGCTCGACGATCTCAAGCTCGGACTGCTCTCCGGCAATTTCGATGCCTCCACGGTGACCCGGCTGCGCAGCGCTGCCGCAAACCTGAAGGAATCCTCCGGCGACCCCGGCCTCGATGCCGTGCTCGGCGAGATCGAGCTGCGGGTCGAAGTCGAACTCGCCAAGGCCGGGCAGTTTTAGGCTCTGCCGCATCCGCTCATTCGTCTTGTCAGTGCCTCAGGCCGCCAGCGCCTTGCGCTGGACGTCGTAACGGCGTTGCGCGGCCAGCACCTCCTTCAAATTCTGCTCGGCCCAGTCGCGCAGCGGATCGACGGCGCCGGCGAGCGTCAGCCCAAGCGGCGTGATCGAATATTCCACCGTGACCGGAACGGTTGCGATCGCGCGGCGGCGCAGCAGTCCGTCACGCTCGAGACTTTTCAGAACCTGCGACAGCATCTTCTGCGAGATGCCTTCGATGGCGCGGCGCAGCTGGTTGAATCGCATCGGCTCGTCACGCAGCAGCAACAGGATCAGCACCGCCCATTTGTCGCCGACCCGATCGAGGATATGGCGCGTCGGGCAATTGGCCGAATAGGCATCCGGTTTCAGGCTTGCTGCTTTCATCGCGGTTACTCCGGCGTAATCAGGTGACGCATAAGTGCGCTCTTCACACCTACATTCATTTCGCTATCTAGTCACCATCGGAAACCAACCAATCGGAGATTTGAGATGAAGATCGCCATCGCCGGCGCATCCGGCCGGGCCGGCTCGCGCATCACAGCGGAACTCGCCCGCCGCGGGCATACCGTGACCGCCATCGCCCGCAATCCGGAGAAGATCGCTGCACTGCCTGATGTCACCGCTAAAAAGGGCGACGTGGACGACCAGGCCGGGCTCGCTGCGCTCTGGGCCGGCCATGACGCCGCGATCAGTTCGGTCCATTTTCTCGCCAGCGACCCGGCCAAGCTGATCGGGGCTGCCAAGGAGTCCAGGGTCGGCCGCTATTTGGTGGTCGGCGGGGCCGGCAGCCTCGAGGTTGCGCCCGGCGTGCGGCTGGTCACAACCCCGGGCTTTCCGGCCCAATACAAGGCCGAAGCCACGAAAGGCTCTGAGTTCCTCGACCTGTTGCGGCAGGAAAAGGACCTGAACTGGACCTTTTTGTCGCCCTCGGCGCTGTTCGTGGACGGCGAGCGGACCGGCAAGTTCCGCCTTGGGACCGACCTGCTTCTGACCGCCACGGACGGAAAAAGCTGGATCTCGTTCGAGGATTTCGCAGTTGCACTCGCCGACGAGATCGAGCGTCCGGCCCATCTCCGCCAGCGTTTCACGGTCGGCTATTGAGGCCGCGGGGCCGCCTCCGACCGGGCCGGATAAGTTTGCCTGTGCAAGGCCTTGGCGGCGGCCCGCGTTTGCCGGTGGCAGGCATTGTCTGTCACATGTCATGGCTATATAAGGCGCCGCGCGGGGGGGAGTTGTTCCCTCCGCCTGACAGGGACATGGCTGCCTTTGGAAAAGCTGAAGAACTACCGGCCGACTGAAAAAGAGCCTTTCATGAACGAGCGGCAGCGCGAGTATTTTCGCGCCAAGCTCCTGGCCTGGAAGGACGAAATCCTCCGCGAGTCGAAGATCACGCTGCAGACGCTGCAGGAAGAGAACGTCAATCATCCCGACCTTGCCGACCGCGCGTCTTCTGAGACCGACCGCGCGATCGAACTGCGCGCCCGCGATCGTCAACGCAAGCTGATCTCCAAGATCGATGCCGCGCTCCAGCGCATCGAAGACAACACCTACGGCTATTGCGAAGAGACCGGTGAGCCGATTTCGCTGAAGCGGCTCGAAGCCCGTCCGATCGCGACGCTGTCGGTGGAGGCGCAGGAACGCCACGAGAAGCGCGAGAAGGTCTATCGCGACGAGTAGTGGCGGCTGATCGCCACGGATTGAACCCGGCGCGCGCCGGTTGTAGGGTCGCGCCGCCATGATGACACGTACTCTCAACATCGCTTCGGTGTTTTTCCTGGGCTGATCCCGCTTCCACCTGGAAGCGTTGATCGGCCCCGCGACCTTTGGCTCGCGGGATTCCAGTGAACCGAATGGGCCGGCCTGACTCCGCGTGTCGCGGAGCGGCGATGGCTGGCGACCAATGTTTGAGAGACAATCATGACCCATCGAGACGACGCGCGTGCGCTTGACGACGCGCAAATTGAGCAATTCATCGAACAGGGCTTCGTCAGGATCGACGGTGCCTTTCCCCGCGAACTCGCTGATGCCGGCCGCGCCATCATGTGGCGCGACCTGCCGTGCAGCGAGCACGATCCGTCGACCTGGACGCGGCCGGTGGTGCGGCTGCCCGGCTATGGCGAGGAGCCGTTCCGGCAGGCGATCAATAGGCCGATGCTGTATCAGGCCTTCGACCAGATCGCCGGCCCCGGCCGCTGGCGTCCGCGGCACAACATTGGGACCTTTCCGGTGCGCTTCCCGCATCCGGACGATCCCGGCGACGCCGGCTGGCATGTCGATGCCGGCTTTGCCGGCGACGATTGCGATCCCAACGAGCGGCGAGACTTCTCCGCCTGGTGCGTCAATATCAACTCGCGGGGCCGGGCGCTGTTGATGCTGTTCCTGTTTTCCGATGTCGGCGAGAATGACGCGCCGACACGGATCAGGGTCGGTTCGCATTGGCCAATGGCGCGATACCTGGCGCCGGCGGGCGAAGCGGGACGCGCGCGCATGTTGCTCGACGACATGGGCGCCGATTGCGAGGTCGCGCTGGCGACGGGTGAGGCGGGCACGGTCTATTTGTGCCATCCCTTCCTCGTGCATGCGGCGCAGAAGCATCGGGGAACCGCGCCGCGCTTCATGGCGCAGCCCGAGCTGAGCCCGGCGGAGCCATATCGGCTGGAACGCGAGGACGGCGCCTACTCGCCAGTCGAGATCGCGATCCGTCGCGCGCTCGGTATGAGCTAGACACAACCTTTCGCGGTGGCGAGGCGACACTCAGCTGATTCCGGCCCCGAGTTGTGTCCCGCCCGCCACCGCGGTTCGGCGCGGACCAAAGGTCTTCGACCACGCCAGCAATTCGCGGAATGCCGGCAACAGGCCCCAGGCTGAGTCAGTCAGCTCGTATTCGACCTGCAGCGGCTTTTCGGCGAGCACCTTTCGTGACACCAGCCCGTCGTGCTCCAGCTCGCGCAGCTGCGCCGTCAGCATGTGCTGGGTGATCGGCGCCAGTGCGCGGCGCAGCGCGCCGAAGCGCACGCCGCCATCCATCAAGGTGCCGAGGATTTCGAGCTTCCACTTGCCGCTCAGCGCGTGGATCGCCTGCTTGAATTCGGAAAGCAGGGCAGGATCGGCGATGCACCCCTCGCATTCGCGGTTGCCGCAGGGATCGGTGGTATTGTTTTCCATACCAGTCTCGAAATTCATTCTACTTGCCCAAACTCACATAGGGACCCAGATGCGGCTTGGGCAGGGCGGCCGGCGCGATTTCCTGACATCGCTGAACCATGGAGAAGGGCGACAACATGAGCACGGTATTGGTCACGGGCGGGTCGGGGTTTATCGGCGCACACACCATCCTGCAGCTTCTGGCTGCCGGGCACGAGGTGCGGACCACCGTGCGCAACCTTGATCGAGCGAAGGATGTGGTCGCGATGTTGCGCGAGGGCGGCGCTGATACGCCCGACAAGGTCGGTTTCGTTGCTGCCGATCTGCTGCGTGACGACGGCTGGCCTGCCGCGGTGGCCGGCTGTGATTACGTGCTTCACGTGGCCTCGCCGCTGGCGTCCAATGTGCCCAAGGACGAGAACGAACTGATTATCCCGGCGCGCGAAGGAACCTTGCGTGTGTTGCGCGCGGCGCGGGACGCCGGCGTCAAGCGCGTCGTCGTGACGTCCTCGTTTGCTGCGATCGGCTATGGCCATCCGCCGCGCGCGACGCCGTTCGACGAGACCGACTGGTCCAATCTCGATGGTGACGGCGTGCAGGCCTACCCGAAATCCAAGACGTTGGCCGAACGTGCCGCCTGGGACTTCATCGCGCGCGAAGGAAATGGGCTCGAGCTTGCCGTGGTCAATCCCACCGCCGTATTCGGCCCGGTGCTGGGTGCGGACTTTTCCGAGTCGATCGGCATCGTCAAGGCGCTGCTCGATGGCGCGATGCCGGCGGTGCCGCGAATCTATTTCGGCCTCGTCGACGTGCGCGACGTCGCCGACCTGCATCTGCGCGCCATGACATCGCCCCAAGCGAAGGGTGAGCGCTTCCTCGCTGTGTCCGGTGAGACCATGTCGATCCTGCAGGTCGCCCGCGTGCTGCGCGAAAAAATCGGCGACAAAGCGCGGCGGGTGCCGCGGTTCCAGGCGCCGGACTGGCTGATGCGGCTCGCGGCACGGCGTAATCCGTTGGCGCGCGCGGCTCTGCCGTTGCTGGGCAAGGTCCGGAGCTCGACCGGTGCGAAGGCGCGAAACCTGCTCGGTTGGAGCCCGCGCGGCAACGCGGAGATGCTCGTGGCGACCGCCGAGAGCCTGATCAGGCTCGGCCTTGTCAAGGCCTGACCGGACGCGCTTGCCAGACTCCTCCCTGAGTGCTGAATTGCCGCGAGCAAACAGAACGACAGGGAGGCTGCGCCGATGGACAGGATCTTGGCGGCCGCAAAGGTGATCGCCACCGCGCGCCGCAGCCGCGCGCCGCTGAAGGCACTGGCCAAGGACGTCGTGCCGCGTGATGAGGCCGAAGGTTATTTGGTGCAGCGCGCGCTGCACGATTTGCTGCGCTCCCAGGTCGGCAGCCTCGTCGGCTACAAGATCGGCTGCACCAGCACGGTGATGCAGCAATATCTCGACATTCCGCATCCCTGTGGCGGCGGGATATTCGAGAAGGTGGTGCATGACAGCGGCGTGCGATTGCCGCACGGCGATTACGTCCATGTCGGCGTCGAATGCGAGATCGCGGTGAGGCTCGCGCGCAATCTCACCGCCGGCGACGCGCCGTTCACCGCCGAATGGGTCGCGGGTGCGATCGAGGCCTATCATCCCGCGATCGAGATCGTCGACGACCGCTACGTCAAATGGGAGACGCTCGGCGCACCGACGCTGGTCGCCGACGATTTCTTCGCCGCCGGCTGCGTGCTCGGTCCGGCGGTGCCGCGCATCACCGCGCCGGATCTGCTCGGCGTGACCGGCCGCGCGGTCATCAATGGCGAGGAAGTCAGCCGCGGCACCGGCGCCGACGTGCTCGGCCATCCCCACAATGCGCTGGCCTGGCTTGCCAATCATCTCGCCGCCGAAGGCCGTGGCCTGCACGCCGGGCAGATCGTGCTGACCGGCAGCCTGGTCAAGACGATCTGGTTGAAGGCCGGCGACGCCGTCGTGATGGAGCTCGACGGGCTCGGCAAGGTCGAGGCGACGTTCACCTGAAAGCCATTCACCTGAAAGCCCATTTGCTTGAAAGCCTTGGGCTCAAGGCCGGGACGACACCGAGTCTTTGTCGTCGCGGCCGCATGTGCGAACCGAGTTGTCGTAAAATTCCCTCACCGCGTCGAATGACACGGTGAGGCGGGCATATTTGTGCTTGAACCAGAGGCCGACGTCGAAGCCGTCGTCCGTCACGACCAGCCGGTCGAATTCATGTTGCAGGACGATGGGCATCTCGTCCGGATAGTTTTCCAGGAGATAGGCAGGGACCTTCACGCCTGTGGCGCGGGTCGCGAATGTGACATTGACCGGCCGTTCCTCCGTGGCGAGACGGAGCGAGGCTGCCATCCCGGCGCGGGCAGCCACGGTGTTGCATGGCTCGGCGCTCGCGCGCGAGGTCACCAGGAGTGTTGCCGCGAACAGTAGCCTCGCCGCCAACTCGTACCTGCGCATTGCCGTCTCCGTTGCACCTCGCCATCGCTTCTGTGGTCGGAAGCGGCGGCGAGGTTCAATTGGCGGGGCGGTCCACTCACACGATCAGCTCGACCTTGCCGTCGCCGAGGCGATAGATGCCGCCGACGATCTTGAGCTTGCCCTGGTCGACCGCGGCGCTGAGGATCGGTGTTGCCGATTTGAGTTTTGCAATGTTGTCGATGACGTTTTGCCGGATCGCGTTTGCGAGGCGGTCACCGGGCTTGCCTTCGGTCGCCTTCACTGCCGGCGCGATCGCGCTGACCAGCGAGGGCAGGTGTCCGGGCAGGGTGGTGTTGTCCTTCAGCGACTTGATGGTGGCGTCGACCGCGCCGCAGCTGTCGTGGCCGAGCACCATGAACAGCGGGACGTTGAGTGCGGACGCGGCATATTCCAGGCTCGCGACGGTTTCATCGCTGGCGAAATTGCCGGCGACGCGGCAGACGAACAGATCGCCGCGGCCGCTGTCGAAGGCATATTCCGGCGCGATCCGCGAGTCGGCGCAGCCCAGGATGGCGGCAAAGGGATTTTGGCCGCCGGCCAGCGCCTCACGTTCGTGCTTGAAATCATGCCGACGCGAAACGCCCTCGACGTAGCGGGCATTGCCCTTCATCAGCCGGTCCAGCGCGGCATCCGGCGACAGCAGGTTCTCCGGCTTTGGCGGCGGTTTTGTCTCCTTGGCGAAGGCCTGTGGTCCGAAGGCGAGACCGGCGGCGATGCCACCAGCCGCGGCAAGAAAGAGGCGTCGAGACCGTTGCGCAGGAGCTTTGGCTTTGCAGAGCTGGCACATCGAGGTTCTCCATCGTGAAGGGAAGAGCTATTGCCGGCAGCTTTGTGTCACTGCGAGCGAAGCGAAGCAATCCATTCACGGTGTTGTCACCCGCGCATGCGGGTGACCAGTATTCCAGAGACGGCCGTGCTTGAGCCGATGGGCCGCGGCGTACTGGGTCGCCCGGTCCATGTGCGCAATTGCGCACAGGCCGGGCGATGACATCTGTGGATGGGGACGCATCTTCGCCTTCTCGCGACATGATCTGCCCGAGCTTTGCGTTTCGTTTCGCCCTGTTGAAACAGAGGGCGCAGGGAATGCCGGGTGCACGCTGCACCCGCGGTCTCGTGTGCAAGAGTAGAAAAGATAACGCACACGAGCATACAGGTTCAGCGGAGGCACTCCGGCATTCCCTGCGCGATGGCTTTACGGCTTATACGTGCTCTCCCCGGCGAGACCGGGCTTTGTTGTCACCGTCCTTACAAAGACGCTTTCGTGCACTTTGCGAGGAGACACCGACCACTGGGGCGTCAGGTCCACACGACTTCGCGTCAAGGGCACTTTTCCCGGTGTTTTCGTAGGCTTCCAACCTCCGGGCCCCAATTGGCCCTAGTTTCAGAGTGGGTGGTTAGGCGGGACTAGCTGAAACATACCGAGGGGCGGACGGAACACCGATAGGCCGCTTGCGTATGCCGCAAAGTTGGGACAGGGTTTCTGGCGCGGCTACGATGAGTCTGTGTCATTTTCCGTAGCAGCAACGATCTGGGGAGACAGAAACCAGCATCGGACTTGGACCGCCCCGCCTGCACATAACATCGGTGCACGACGGCTTCATTTGCAATTTCAGCAACAGAAGCCAACGGAGGCATTGCGATGACCGCAAGCGGATCACCACGAAAAATGCTGCGTGAAGAACAGGTTTTGGACATTGTCCCTGTTTCGCGTTCGACTCTTTGGAGGATGGAACGCACCGGAAAATTTCCAAAGGCAACTTATATTTCCGCTAATCGAAGAATTTGGTTCGAGGACCAAGTCGCCGAGTGGCAGAACACGGTTGACGAGTTCAATCCCAATCGGAGGCGTGGCAAAGAGCGTCGTGCTCAGCCATGATCGAAATCAAAAACCCCGCCAGCGGTGGCACGCTGGACGGGGCAGATTCCGAAATCGCAGGTCGCGATGACGGGATTGGTAACACAGCCTCAACCGCCAATCAATCTGCCAACCCTTACACAGAGACCCGCAAGCGGCTCTGTGCTGCTGGCTTCATGCCTATTCCAGTGATGGGGAAGAAGCCTGCAATCGATAAGTGGCAGACCAAGACCGAGACCAACGACGGCGAACTCGACATCTGGGCCAACATGTATCCCGGCGCGACCGGTACCGGCATGTTGACCCGCTACCTGCCGACGCTCGACATTGACATCAAGAACCCTGAGGCCGCCGAAGCCGTGGAACAACTCGTTCGCGACCACTTCGAAGATGCCGGTGTCGTGCTGGTGAGGTTTGGCAACAAGCCCAAGCGCGCCATCCCGTTTCGCACGGCTACCCCGTACAAGAAGATCACGGTGAACTTGATCGCGCCCGATAAGAGCGTTGATCAGAAAATAGAGCTGCTTGCCGACGGTCAGCAGGTCGTCGCGTTCGGTATTCACCCCGACACTAAGCAGCCCTACGTTTGGTTCGGTGGTGAGCCCGGCGCGATCCGGCGTGAAGAATTGCCCGCGCTCAACGACGTGCAGGCGCAGCAGCTCGTCGATGACGCCGCTGAGCTGCTTGTTCGCGAGCACGGTTATACGCGGGCAAAAAGCAGACCGAAAGCTAAGGCCAGTCCCGAGGATGACAATACCTTTAGCAACGGAGCGCCTGACGGTGGCGCTGATTGGGGCTTTCTCACCGACAATATTCATGCTGGTCGCGATCTCCACGACAGTCTGCGGGACCTCGCAGCAAAGCTGGTTCGCTCAGGAATGTCAGCGGGCGCTGCTGTAAACTTTTTGTACGGCTTGATGGATTCGTCCACAGGCCCGCATGACGTCAGGTGGGCCGAGCGGCGTCATGATATTCCCCGACTGGTGGATGGTGCTGAGGAGCTGGTTGCGCCGCAGCCGCCTCCTGTAGTCGAACCGCGCAATCTCGCGGAAGTACATGAGGTTTTTGTTCGCTGGCTCGGCAAGGATTATGAGGTCGCGACACTGGACGCCATGCTGGCGACCGTCGCTGCTGAGAGGATGAAAGGTGATCCCGCGTGGCTGCTGATCATATCTGGCCCCGGCAACGCGAAAACCGAAACGGTGCAGGCACTCAGTATGCTCGGCGCACATGTTGTCTCGACCATCACGTCTGATGCTGCACTGCTGTCAGCTTCACCCGCAAAGCAGAAGGCTAAGGATGCGACGGGCGGCTTGCTGCGCAAGATTGGTGACAGGGGCATTCTGGCAATCAAGGATGTTACGAGCATTTTGAGCATGGACCGCAACGTCAGGGGTGCGACCCTCGCTGCGCTTCGAGAAGTTCACGATGGCAGTTGGACCCGTAACGTCGGCACCGACGGCGGCAAGACCCTGACGTGGGTCGGGCGTATTGTCGTGGTGGGGGCCTGCACGACGGCATGGGATCAGGCGCATAGCGTGATCTCGACGATGGGCGACAGGTTCGTGCTCGTACGATCCGACTCAAATCTAGGCCGTGTTACCGGAGGTCGCCGTGCCATGCAGAACACCGGCGTGGAGGCTGCGATGCGTGAGGAGATGGCGAAGGCTGTGGCTGGCGTTATCAACGCCGTCGATCCGACCAACGTCTACATGCTCACTGACTGTGACGAAAACATCATCGTCGAGGCGGCAAATATCGTGACGTTGGCGCGCACCGGAGTCGAGAGTGACTACAGGGGCGACGTGATCGATTCTCACGCACCGGAAATGCCGACGCGCTTTGCCAAGCAATTGTGCCAGATCATGCGTGGTGCGATTGCCATCGGCATGACGAAAGACGACGCGTTGCTTCTGGTGATCAGGTGCGCACGGGATTCCATGCCGCAGATCAGGCTTGCCGTGCTCCGTGACGTAGCTAACCATCCTGAGGCTAAGGTCATCGACGTACGACGGCGGTTGCAGAAGCCGCGTGCGACTATGGATCGTACATTGCAGGCGCTGCACATTCTGGGCCTGCTCACGTTAGAGGAAGAAGAAGCTGAGCGTGGTGGAAAAACCGTCCAGATCAAGAAGTACAGTCTCGCTACGGGAGTGAACCTTGGCGCACTCGACTAGCCGAACCTGCGACAACGACTTCCGATACCATTTATGTGAGAAGGGGGATGGAGAGGCATCTAACCCTCTCTTACTTTTACACTATTACATTTCTACTAACAAATCTGGTAACGGAATCGGTTTGCAGGGGCCGAGCCGCCTTTGCGTCTTTACAAGAGATCAAACCGTTGACCTTACGCAGCGCTGCGCATGATGCCCCGGTGACCTTACGCAGCGCTGTGCATGACGCCCCGGTGACTGTCCGCTTGATTCAGTGAACAAGCCCGACAGTCACACTCGTTCTGCTTCGCCGCCGCGCCGCAGCGCTTCGTTGAAAACAAACGATAATTCTGATGATGACAATACTGAGGATGAGGTGATCGCGGGCATTGGCTTCAGATTCTTCATAGCCAACGTGCCAGCCAACGTGCAGCGCGGCTCACTGATGCAGTGGATGCGAGGACGGGCACTTGGGGAGAGCCCAACACGAAAAGCGGCACCGGAGGCGGTGCCAGCCTCGGGCGGCGTTGATGGGGTCGCCCTGTTCATTCGCTCGGGTCCTCCCCCGGCGACCACCCCGAACGCGGTGCGCCAGCGCGCGGCTCTGGGCCAGCCAGACCAAAATGCACAGCCGGGGTTGGTGTCGGTCCGGGCCAACCGATGGTATTGAGCCAAACATGTCAGCCCGTAACGGCAGGCTCATTCTCGCTTATGGCGTTGTTAGCCACTATATTCGAGATGAGCAAAGGTCTCTCACCAACGCAGAACGCAATCATCGCGGTGCTTCAAAGGCGGGGTGAGCAAACATGGCCGCGATTGCTAATCGGTGACGCCATGGATGACCGTGAGGTTGCGAACAAGCTGATTGAGCTGGCCGGAGCTTTGCAACAGCATAAGCCTGTGCGCGATTGGGTGGATGCCCATCGTGATGGCACGGCGTTCGGCAGCGACGTTGCCGCTTTCATCTCGGGCTGCTCGACTGATACCGTCAGGCGACGCGCCGTCGACTCCGCAGCCGTAGGCCAACCGCTCGGTATCCTGCAAGCTGGGGTTTGGCTATTCGACCTGCGACGGCTTTTAGATTGGATAGAACGGCATCAAGGTTTGCCAGCACGCCTCGCCGCCGAAACCCGCGCCAAGAAAAATGCCGAAATGCAGGTATCGATGCAAAACGGTCCGTTATCTGGACCTGTTGCTGCCGTGACCGCAGGCTGAGGGCTATCCCTCCGCGCTCAGGCGCGTAGCGTCTGCGCATGGCATTTTTCAACCGGAAAACCCCAATGCAAAAACTAGAGGCCGAACTTTCGGCACTCACGTCGCGTGCGGCCCTTCTCGAAGGCAAGCGCGTAGCAGCTCAGAGCGCGCTTACTGCCGCGCTTGAGGCGAGGCAGACGCTGCTCTTGACCGGCGACCTCGATGACAGCAAGGCCGCGCAGGCGGCGCAGATGAGAGTCGAATCCGCAGGCAGTGCGCTTGCAGGCTTCGACGTCGCCATCACCTCGCTCGCCGGTTCGGTCGCCGAGACTGAGGGCAAACTTGAAATCGAACGCCACTCGGCCGCCCGCAAGGTCGCATCGGAACGGCTGGCGGCACAAACCGATGCCATCGAACAGCAACTCGCCCCTTGGCTCGCTCTGACGCGCGATTTCGCTGCCAGCACTGCCGAGGTTGGTCATGCCAATTTCGAGTGCGGCCAAATCGCGGCGTATTTGCGCAATGTCGCGAGCGAAGTTGAAATGGCCGCAACGGTCCAGTCCGGCAACCTGCGCGCCAGTGTTGCAGGTATTCTGGCCGGTCACGTAGCGATTCCACGCGCGCCCGAAGTGGCCGAGTCGGTCGAGGCCGAATTAACACCGCCCCTAACGTCGCTCTTCACCCTGCACGCGATCAGATGGATCGATCATCACGGCATGCAACGCCAGTGCGGCAAATGGTGTGATGTCGAATTGCCTACCGAAACTGCCGCTCGCGCGCTGCGCCTCAAACTGTGCGCATTGATGAATGATCCTCTTCGCAAAACTCATCGTGGCCAAGGCGGCGGCTATGCCCCGCAGGCCGGTTGGTTAAACGACATCGATAACGAAGTCGGTCCGAACATTGCGGAAAAATCTACACGGCAAGCAACCGATCCTGTTGTGCACAGTGCGTTCCAACCCGCAAAAGTCGGCAAGCCGTATACCGTGCAGATCGCGCGAGAGGGATAGAGCGATGACCAGAGACCTTGCGGGAATAACATCGACCCGCGTTGTCGATCTCGCGCCTTTCAGTTACGACGCGACATCCCACACGGTCGAGGCCGTGATATCAACGGGTTCGCCAGTGCAGCGGTTTTATGGCACCGAGGTACTACGAATTCACGAAAGCGCTGTCGACACAAACCGCGTCTGGTCCGGATCATGTCCAGTTTTGGATTCTCATCAGCAAGCTTCAATTGCCCATGCGCTCGGGCGCGTCACGGCCACATGGTTCAGAGGCAACGCCTTTATGGGTAAGTTGGCATTCAATCAGACCGCCGAGGGCCGCAAAGCCGAGGGCATGGTTTCTCGCGGCGAGATCGCTGGCATCTCGGCTGGCTATCGTGTGGAGGCGTGGGAGATTGCGGACGCGCAAGGGGAAGTCGTCAACCCCAATTCGATGCGATGGGACGACGACGATCTAACTTTCACCGCGACGCGTTGGGAGCTGCTTGAAGTGAGTCTCGTTACGGTGCCAGCCGACGCAGGCGCGGGTATCCGAGCACATCATGATGGGTTTGACCGGGCTCTCGTCGTTGCCGATCTTTCTGAGCGCGTGCAAGTCGTCACGTCATGCCGCATGCGAATGGCGACGCGCCAGAGGATGCATGACCGGCAACAAGGGCGTTTCGGTTGAGTGAGCAAGCCGCCGCCAAGCGGAAACCCTGCTATAAAGTTACAAGGGTCTTTGGACGATCAAGTGACGTTGGCTGGCTGCCACACAATATTGCCGTTCATGTAGTCAAGTGATGGCAGAATATCCCAACGACAATTTGGCCGCCGCCACGGACCTTGTCTGGACAAATGTGAATACGGTTCTGATGTGGTTCAATCTTTATGTGCCACCAGAAGAAGAGGTCAGCACCTGCATAGGCAATTTTTCTCTCTCGCTTCGCGATGCGGTTCTGCTTGGTATTGCCGTTTTCATCGGAGATAACGACGTTTCCAGCTACAAATTGTGAGGGTGCATCTTGCCATGAACCGGCAAATATGTGTGATCCGTTGTCCGATAGGAATGCGAGGTCGTGTACTATCTTTCCTATCAACGAAATATAAGACCCTGTCATTTTCTTGATACCGTCAATTGAGCCGCCAACAAACGCAAGCTGTCTGAAAGCCTCAGATGAGAGTGCCTCCATTTGAGAAGGGTCGCGAGTTGTTGCGACAATTAACCAGCGAAAAAAATGTTCGACTTGCCGGGGAGAATTGACCATCCAGATCGGCACGGTCTCCCCTTGGTAATTAACAGAATGAAGTCCTGTGCTTACGTTTGAAATGCAAGGAGTGATGTGAGATTGATCATGTAGGTATCGGGCGGCAGCCCACGCAATCGTCTCGGCTTGCTCAAGTCCAGATGACTCGATTTCGATGCTAGAGTCCTCGCCACTAGCAAAAACATCCTCGAGTTTCGCGGCTCGTGAAAATATAACTGCAATTCGAACCCTGAGTTCGGCGGATATTTCGATAGGCGAGTCCGGCGCGTAAAGGTCGTAGAATGTTTTGGTAGAAGCAATCGGCTTCAAGAAGATGGATTCAGTATAGGCCAACGAGTGTCCACGCTCAGATAGGTCATCGACAAGATCGAGTATGACCTCCAATGCCTCGATCCAGGCTCCCGCGGCTCGTGTTCCGATTTCCCACCCGCGCTCGTCCAGCGCAAATATCAAGAGGCACCTTTTCTGCGTATCCGCGTGAGAGCTGCAACATCAATCTGAAACTGATCAAAAAACCCTGGCGGCCAATGCGATACTCCTCCCGTTGGCGTGAACGTAAGCGTATGACCATCCGTCGAAAAATCAAAAAAATGGATTATCGCATCAGTGAAGTCCAGCAAGCCAAGCTCGCCTATGGCTCGTCTTATGCCATTTAAGACGTGGTCAGAGTGTGTCTCAAGAATTACCTGCACACCACTCGCAGCGATCTTTGTTAGAAAGATACCTACTTGCGTTTGGCCGGACGGCGCAAGATGAGCTTCCGGATTTTCGATTACAAGAATGCCGCCGGGCTCCGCGGTTAGAGCAGCGACCACGATTGGGAGAGCGTAGGTTACTCCAAATCCCATATTTGTCGGACGGAGCCAATCGACTTCTGTGCGATACTTGAGGGTGACGATTGGGGTTCCGGGATAAGTTTCGGTGTCAATCTGAATGGGTCGGGTAAGAGCGGATAACCACGCTTCGGTCTCGGCCTTCAAAAGAGTTATTGCATCGCGCTGTACAAATTGTCGCTCCGCTATAACTTGCTGTGCACCAAGGGCCTCTATCAGTTGAGCTGCGTTTTCTCCAATTGGTCCGATGTTAAGTTGCTCGTGCGGAATGGCCGTTAGATGTGATGTTAAACGAGGACCAATGCGTTCGGCTCCAAGATATTGAAACATGCGCCCAGCCATCGCGAAATTCTGAGAGGGCGTGCCAAATTTGGCTGATTGAACATAGAACTCCTTTGCCGACTTCTCGGGCTGTGAAAACCGCGCTCCAAAATGATTGTCCACCTCACGGAGTTCGATTGAGAACTTTTCGCTCGAAGCGCTATTCAAGACATCGTCAAAGGTGCCCAGTTGAAGGCCAAACGGGCCGTTCAGAGAAATTGTGTCGTCTTTCGTAAGAAGCGCCTCTCGGGCCAATAGTATTGCCTGAATTACGGAAGTCTTACCGGACCCATTTAACCCGGTAAGAACCGCAAGGCGTTTCAGATCAAAAGTTTGGTGTTTGAAGCGCTTAAAACCCTCGATCTTGACGGAATCGATCATGTAACGACTTTCCTTAGGAGGTCGCGAGGAATTTCAAGTCGAAGCTGAACACGTTTAGGGTCACCAGTGGCTGATCTGACTGCGCTGTCGTATATCGGATCGTTGAATAGTTCTCGAAAGCTCTCCAAGATTTCCTTCTTGAACGGCAACAGCCGCTCCAAGGGATATCGCGACAGGGCCAGTGCCTGCGACTCAAAGACTGCTCTATTAATTGGACCCCGCCGCCGTTCCGGTCCTGGAAGCCATCGTCTAAATGCCGCGTCGCCAAGAATTTTTTCGCAGTTGATCATTGATCGGTCAAAAAGTGTGGCAAGCCGACGCAAGTTGATGTCAGAAGCGGGGCTGTCGATCCGCCTGGTGAATTCGAGGAGAAAGGAGTCGAGGCTTGTAGCCTCAGAGTACTCGTCGATTGAGACGGTTCGGAACGCGCAAAATCGCAACGCCAACTCTCGATCAGACATGCGGTGATTTCGGCGCTCTGTCTTTGTCTTATTCCAAAAAGCATACTGGGTTGCTTCATTAAAATTGTGGCCCTCAACTAATTCTCTCAAGAAATCTCGAGACCGCGATTTGCTCATGCAATGACGAATTTCTTGGGCCTTGAGCGGACTGCCACCGGTGTTCACCCGGTTGAAGATGTCATACTTGACCTCATCGGGCGTTTGCGGCTCAATCACATGGGCGACAATCTGGGTACTTTGAAAACGACGGCGCGTCGCGCTATCAAGATTTGAAAAAGTATCTCCTGCAAAATCGTGTAGGTATTCGAGGTCATCCTCGCTGAGTCTCAACTCGTCAGACATAAAGCGCTTTACGGTGGTCAACCGTTGGACGCCATCAACTACCTGCATCCCACCCGATGAATCCAAATTGAAATAGAACGCTGGAAGCGGAATGCCCAAAAGTATGGATTCGATAAGACGGATTTGCTGTTTGGCGTGCCAAACGAAGCTCCGTTGAAAGTCTGGGGCGAGGTCAAGTTCACCCTCTTCGAGTTGTGAGAAAACCTCTCTGAGAGTATAATTTTTGGTTGTTATTCGAATTTGTTTAGGGTCCCATGGCTTGATCGGCCGTGGTGCAATGCCTGAAACATCTTCTTCTTCGTCAACTGCGGGTTGGTCTGTCAATTTAGGATCTTCACGATTTGATGCCAAGTGCGGGTGAGTTTGGCTACCGGACTGGAAACTTTAAGCTACCGACGTGATCATTGCTAGTCGGGCGTTAGGGGGGCCCAAGCTCGCTTCAATCGGGCTACCCGAAAAGGCCGAATCGATCCGGTAATATACCCTGGGATCACAAATCCTCCCGGATTCCCTTGAAGACAGGATGCCTTACCTCGCCCCAGGGCGCACTTGGTCCGGTACTCGACTTCCGCCAATAGCGACGGCTTAACCCAAACGCTCCGGTGCGCGATCCTCTCACGGTTTGGCTGGGTTTTGTGGATCAACGGCGCAAGCCGGGCCTGCAAATCCTTGGCTGATGTCTCGTCAAAGCCGTGGTCGATCTTGCCCCATAGAGCGCGAGTCCTTGCCTTTGAGCCGGATGCCTTGCGAATGCGATAGGGCTGAGAGCCCGATGTCAGTCAGCTAATTGGCGGGCCAGTCAAGCACTAGGCAAACTGTCAATTGACCGAATCTGTTCCGGTAGGAAGGTGAGCATCGGCGATAACATTCAATTCCCGATGTATCTCAACTATCAAGCCAATGATGTAGTCCCGCAAGAGTTCAATTTGATGTTTCTTCAACTCAAAATAGGTCACGCCCACACTCTCGAATCGACGCTGACCGATTCGCCCCGGTGTGATGTCGAAGTGTCGCAAGTCTGAGTGGGCGAACAGTTGGTTGCGCATGTTCTTCAAGGACTGGTGTAAAGCGCGCTGCTTGTCTGTGGGCTCGGCGAGGTCCAAAAGTGTCCGCTCCCAATCGGTGGGATCGATAAACGCGCCCACGTAAGTGACGACGAGGGCCGTGGTGAATACTTCCGCCTGCAAAAACGCGCCCTTCGTTCGTGTATGACCGTCGTGCATCCTCTTTTTTATCATGTGATCGCAGTAGCCTTGGGCCTTTTCCAAACTATTTTTGCTCGCCCATAGCCTGAGATATCGTTTCCTTTGTGGGGAAGGCAGCAATATCTCGATGTATCTGGGAAGTGTCATGGAGCTTCTCACCAAAGAGTCGGAACGCCAAATGCTAGGCCGCTTTCACCCTGTCTTCCTTGTCAGCACCGCGGGCGACAATCATCAAGTTGTTATCCGGCAACGGTCGTTGCAACGCCCTTGCTTCGTCCCAGGGCGCGCGCATCCAAATATCGCGTTCCTCATCGGTGGTCAGGACAACCGGCATCGCCTTTGGATGGATCGGCTCGACGACCGCGTTCGGTGCCGTCGTCAGGAAGCCATAGACGAGGTGCGGCCCTGGTATCGGCTTCGACTTGGTACCCCGGTCACCGTTGAACGTCGTCCAGATGCCAGCGAAGGCGAATAGCGGGCGGTCCTCGTTGAACGCAAACCAGACGACGTCCTTCTTGCCGGTCACGCGGTTCGGTTCAGGCGCGTATTCCGCGAAGCTATTGGCCGGGACGAGACACCGGTTCTCAGGTTTGAGCCAGCCTCGCCAGTGCGGCGAAGCGGTGTTGCGAATGTTGGTGACCGGCGGCCCGCCCGTGCGCGGCGGTGGCGGCATTCCCCAACGCATCAAGGAAAGCTCGCTGCCGTGGTCTGTGTTGCGGATGACCGGTGCAGGATAGTCGGGGAATACGCCCGGCATCAGCGCAAGGTTGCCGACGTAGCGATTGACGACGCGGAACAGCGCAGCAATGGCGGCTTGGTTGGTGGTGATACTGTAGAGGTTACACATTTGGACTTCAAATTCACCGAGGGAATATCACGGGCAAACATTCCGACATCAGATGCTCAACGACCTGATCTGGAATGACGGATAGGTCAGGGACCGGGCGAATTGGAGGCTGCGGATATCTCGCAAAATGCGGTTCGTGAAGCGAGTTAAGCACGGCGACATCCTCCGATAGACTGACGTTGTGAGGCAAGCCGAAGTCCACAGCGATCTGATACCAACTTTCCAAGTCGTGGTTTGCTGGCGGCTTTGCCGGAGCTGAGTGCGATCCTGACTCCACCGCGTGGATGACATAGGCTTTCAACGCAAGCTCGATTGCATGCGTGAGCAGAGAAATTCGTGGCCAATTCGTTTCGCCGTTCACATAGCTGGCCAGTGACATTGCAGCATCGCGAAAATGCATGCCCCGGCGCAGATACTGTTGCGCTTGCGATCCACTTGCCCCAGTCGAAAATATCGGCGGTCTCATGACTGCTCGGTATGCAGGCGGGTATTTGCCAATTTCATCACTTAGTTTTTATCCTCAGGCTTGGTCGACTTTTCCCAGCGCAGCTTCGTGCCAGCAAATTCATGAGGTATTTCGACGAAGTCAAAACCTGCAAAACGCTCAACCATTGAACTTTTGTTATCGGGCCGGACGTCCGTGACAATCGGCGCACCGCTTTCCTTTAGCTTCGAGACAAGAGCTGTAGAGATGTGTTGATCTCGCGCCGTTTTGGAAACGCCAAGATAGGTTAGCAAGATCGTGTTGTCATACTTTGAAGCAAGCGCGTGTCCGACAATTTGGTCGTTGGCATCGACTGCAACCCACGACTGGCCCGTTGCTATCAAACCCTCTATCGTCCCCAAGGTGTCGGGATAAACTCTTGTTGGGACCTCAGGCGCGGCCTCCGCGAAAACTAAAAGAATGCCGACCTCATCGTTGGGAACAGCCACTCGATAGGCCAAATTTCCAGTCGCCATTGTGTCGCCGGGACCGAATTGAGTGAAGCCGTCGAGTTGTTCAACTATGACTAAGTGTAATATCCCACCGATTGCCGTGCGTTCACCTTCAATAATTAGGTGAGCGATCACGCCACCTCCTGTTAGAGAATCCTGACGATGGTAGACGATCTCGCCGCCCCGGCCTTTGATAGTTGCCTTGGCTGTCTCGAGACTTTCCAGCGTGATTTTAGCCGCGTGCAACATTACTCGCATTGGTTATCGTTCCCCCGGCCACCACGTCGATGGTGGATCGATGGCAGAAATCTTGGTCAGCCGTAGCGCCACCAGATGGCTGCGCTTGTACGGGTAGCGGCGAACTTCCGAGCAGTCTTTGCAGCGCATGTAGCGTTCCAGTTCGTGGATCGGTGTCGTTTTCGGCCGCCGCACAATGTTGAGCGCGACCGTCTGATGCGTGTCGCAGCCAAGGCATTTAACCTCAAGATACAGGTAACCGGCGTTGAGCGCATCGCCGAGAGCCGGGGACGGCTGTGCCGGTCCCTGAAAGCCGAGCATGCGCGCGTTCCAAGCCTCACAGGCGAGCCGGTCGGCTCGCTTGCGTGCCTCAGTCGCCCTCTCCGCTGCTGCGCGGACCGACGCACCGTAGATTGACTCCCGCGATCTTGTGCCCATGGAGGACGGTATTGCCCGCTTGACACCCTGAGAACAGAATGAGAACATTCTCGGCGTCCAGTCAACTCGGAACCTTCCATGTCGAGTGGTCCTGCGTCCAATCCACAGGCCGACGCTGACCGGCTTGAGGTGGCAGCGGACCAAGCGATTGCAGCATGCGGCGGTGAGGCTCGCGATGCCGTCAAGGCGCTGATCCTGGCAAATGAGTTTCTGGAAGCACAAGTTGCGGAACTACAAGCCGCCGTTTCGAACGGCTACGCGCGGGGCCGATTCGAACTCGCGCCCCGCGACCGCAAGGATTGGTATGATTGACTAGGTGAACCATGGCCGGAATTACATATTTCGTGGCGTTGCCGTTCGATGTTGCTGACGGTAGCGTTGTTGTTGGTGAACCCATCGAATGTCTGAGCCCGGCCGTCGCTATTGAGCGCGCGCAGGGACTTTGGAAAGTGTTGGGTCATACGGGCGCGATCGCGTTCAGCCGCACGGGTGATCCTGCCACCGGTGATTTTAGCGATGCGACTGTGTTGCGAAAGTTTGGCGACGTGCCGGATGATTTGAGTACGTTGTGATGACCGATATTGCGAGCGATCTAAAGCAGCGCTTCGGTTGGGCAGGTGTATCGATGCCTTGAGGGAGGGCGTAGCTGAAAGGCACCGAAGCCGTTAACCAATTATAAAGGTTTATGGCGGCAGTAGCCCGGGGCCGCCCCACTGCGCCAAGTGATTCGCTACACTACAACCAGGAAGCGCAATAAGCGCCCTGGGGGTTGCGTCGTGTCAAAGTCGAGTCCAGTAAACCGCCTGTATTTTGGCGATAATCTGAATGTACTCAGGGAGCGCATCGCCGACGAAAGCGTTGATCTGATCTACTTAGACCCGCCGTTTAACTCCAACGCAAATTACAATGTGCTTTTCAAAGCGCAGACGGGACAAGCGCAAGCCGAAGCATTCAGGGATACATGGGAGTGGGGCGAGTCCGCACGTGACGCGTACGACGACGTGATGCGCGCTAACGGAGACGTGGCGCTTATCGTTTCTGGCCTCAGAAAATCGCTAGGCGACAGCGCCATGATGGCATACCTCGCCATGATGGCTGCCCGATTCATCGAGCTTCGCCGGGTTCTAAAGCCGACCGGTTCTCTCTATCTGCACTGTGATCCCACGGCCAGCCATTATCTCAAAGTGATCGTTGATGCCGCATTTGGCCCAACAAACTACCGCAGCGAAATTAGCTGGCGTCGCCAGTCAGCGCATAACGATGCAAAGCAGGGTCGACGCCAGTATGGCAACGTCCGCGATGTTATTTTCTTTTATTCCCGTGGTGACGAATGGACATGGAATCCGCAGTACACGCCATATGATCCTGAATACGTCGAGGCATTTTATAAACACGTTGAGTCGGAGACAGGTCGCCGCTACCGATTGAGTGATCTGACCGGGCCTGGCGGAGCCGCAAAAGGAAACCCCCGATATAAAGTTTTCGGTGTTGAGCGGTATTGGCGGTTCTCGAAAGAAAGAATGAATGCATTGATTGCAGAAGGTCGAGTAGTCCAGTTGAACCCTGGAAACGTTCCTGCTCAGAAACGATACCTTGATGAAATGCCAGGAGTTGCACTTCAAAATGATTGGGGTGACATAAGAGCAGCAGCCGGGCGTGAACGATTAGGCTACCCGACGCAAAAACCCCTCGCGTTGCTTGAGAGGATAATCAAGGCATCGTCCGATGAAGGGCAAGTCGTGCTTGATCCATTCTGCGGCTGTGGGACCACAGTAGAGGCTGCCCAGAAGCTAAAGCGGCAATGGATTGGGATTGACGTTACACACTATGCGGTGACCTTAATCGAGAACCGCCTCAAGGGCTTGCGCGTGGCCGCGAATTCTTACCAGGTGGTCGGCAGGCCGGCCGATTTCGCTGGCGCATGCGAACTCGCAAGGCGAGACAAACACCAATTCCAATGGTGGGCGGCTTGGTATCTAGGTTCACATACTTATCGTGAAGAGAAGCGCGGCGCTGATCGTGGCATTGATGGCAACATCTTTTATCCTAACGGCCCCTATGGGACAGGTCGCATTATCACGTCCGTCAAGGGAGGCGAGAACGTTGGCGTTGCTATGGTGCGCGATCTTCGTGGAGTGATCGAGCGTGAAGAAGCTCAAATGGGCATTCTCGTTACGCTGACAGAACCAACTGGACCGATGTTGGCTGAGTGTGCATCGGCCGGCTTTGTTACCAAATCGGCGCACGGCAGAATGCCTCGTCTACAAATCTTGACGATTGCAGACATGCTCGATGGTCGACTGCCCAAGCTGCCACCCATCCCAGAGCGCGCAGAGACGAAAGCCAAACCCCGTCGCAAGAAGGACGGCGATCAGATTGAATTGCTCCTTCCTTTCGAGGGGGCTGCGATCAAGCCTGCAAAGGGTGATTTTGTTGACCCAAGATTCGATTCCCGTTTGTTTCAATCCGCCGAATAATCAAACGTAAAGACGCTTTTTGAATCCATCCAAGTCGCTTGGATCACCGGTCCGATGAATCATGCGATGACAATTAGCGCACAGTACCGCAAAATCCGAAGCAACGTCGTATTTGACCGGCACTCCTTCCTCTAACGTCCCGATTGGCTTTAGGTGGTGAGCCTCAATGAAGCCTTCGCCTATCGGTCCATATCGCTTGGAGAAATCAAGGGCGCAAGCCTGACAACTTGTGCCGTGAAATTTCTTAGCATTCTTTGCAGCCGTGCGGTTGCGTTCAATCTTTCGATGGAAGACATATTTGCGCGTCTCGGTAATAGAGGTGTCGGCAGGTATATTGAATTCGTCGGAAAGATCGGACTGCGGTTCCGTGTCACCTTCGATTCCACCACGAAAGGTTAGGGCGCGATATGAGCCAACAATAGTTCGCAAGTCACGCCGCAATGATACCTCATCCGGCAATGCGTCGAGCCTGTAGGTCGCACCCATTGCGTGACCTGCTACGTAGTCGATCGGCAGGCGAGCCTGCGATCCCAATTCGATAGCGAATACCGGGAGGCGATCTCGAAAGTCCGTTACCCGCTTTCGAATAAATTCTGCCCGGTCGGCGAGAACATCGCGCGCCTTAGCTCCGAACTCTTGCCGTACAGTGGTGGTGCCCTGGTTCAGCGAGAGATGGACGGTCGGCTCCTCCGCATGAAACAGATAAACGACATAATAGCCTCGCGTTGCACTCGTCGTGATCGCCGGGTCGAATATGGAAATCCATGGGACCGACGCCCAATTTCCTTGCCCGGGACTGCCTTGTACTATCAGACCCTCGCTGTCCGTACCAAGCGCATCAGATATGTTGGTCCCAGCTGCACCGCGAATGAATTGCGCCAAGGGATGACCTTCGAGCGGAGCAGATTTGCTGGCTGAATATTCGCTCAGAATCCGTTGCAAGGTCTCGCGCAGTGGCATTCTGTTCCCCTGTATGAACTCAGCCGGTCACGGACTGCGTCCGCGTACGCCCCGCCCTCAATCTACTGTAACCATCAAGCGAGTTGTCGGGAGCATCCTCCTGCGGGAGCGGTGGCTGGAAACGGCATTGCGAATTCTGATGCAGGGATCAATTTATTAACTCGCTAAATCGGCGTTCTAGATCGCGATCTATCTGGTGACGGTTTTTGTCGCGTATGAATTCTAGGAAACGAATAATGTCTTGATCAACAAGCGCGATAATGAATCCGTTATTTGCTTGGGCGGTATCTCGGCAGCGAGCAACAAATCGCTCGCGATTATCGAATGATCGACCTACGAGAAATCCAAGCCGCCCGCGCACATCTGAAAACCGGCCGGCAAGCTGATCCAATTCAGGATTCGCCATCTCCTTTTGATAATTCTTGCACTCAACCATGATCTTTAAGGCGTTTGCTCTTTGCTCGGATCGGCGCCGGAAGAAAAAACCCTGATGGGCATTGTTTGTGTACGAAATATCAATGCGTTTCCTGCCTTCGTTGATCTCGTCCTCGCGAACAGGATAGATCAAGTGAGGGTAGAATATAAATTCCAAGGCACCAATCATAAGATGGTGAAACCGGGTCGCGGACGCGTTGCCAGCGTCGATTAGAGGTAATTGATCGATCAGCGATTGAGCAAAGGCGGCTTCATTAAACTCTTGATCCAAATCCTCGTCGCGCACGCCATCTGGGCTTTTGAGCAGGCGCTTGTATCGCGTCAATACTTCTGGGTTTTGGTCCGTAAAGGCGGCGAGAAAATCTTTGGCGAGTGGATGGAGTTCTTTGAGGGATTTTTTTGTGACCCGTCTTCGACCATTCCTTAGCGTCTCAACAAGCGCGGTGTCCTGACGCAAATGTTCCGCTTGCAAAAACTCAAGCACAAATTGATTGTAATAATCGCTGTGTGAAAAAGCCAAATTCCAGCGAACGCTCGCTTTCGGAACCAGCAGTATTTTTCGGCCATCGATAACGGGAAGTGTGACGTACCTGTTAGTCCAACGTGATGCCGCACTATCCCAAAGCATCCCGGACGCGACATTATCGTGCAGCGGAATGCGGTGCAGGTCGCATTGAGCCACCGTGTAATCGATCAAGTGCCGACGTATGATGTTTGTCGTCACGTCGGAGATTTTGTCAGCACCGAAAAATGGGATGAATAGCTCGCAGTCCGCCAATTCGGACAGCAGACCCGATTGAGCCGCTCGACTGGTCGCGATTTTATCAAATAGCTGGTCAGCCTGCTGTCGTCCCACGCCACGGCCCGCTGGGCGACCCAAGGATAAGCCTAAGCAGGTTTCGTTTGGCTCGCCAAGATTGTTCAATAGAGAGCGACCACGAACATTGTCGCCGGCCCGGATTGCTGCAAGCACGGCCTCGAAGAACGAGAGGATTTCTTCGTTGCATTGGATAGACCATGCATCGTTCGACTGAGTGAATCCATAGGGATCGAGAAACAGAGGGAGATCGTCGTCGGTATTAACATCCACAAAATCCAACTGCGTCTGAGCGCGGTTCAGTCTGAAAAATTGCGAAATTTTTGGCATCTTTTGCTTGAGGTTGCCGCCATACGCGCTGATTCGCGATAAAAAGCAGGGTGGCACCTCCGATATGTATACCAATCGTCGGTTGTGGCGTTATCCCCGGCTATTCGAGGGATGGGTGCAGTTGCTCAGCCAATTCGCCCAGCCTCAATACAGGCGATAAGTCAGCCCTAGTGGGTGGCCTCTTTGTTGGATCAGCAAGCAACGTCAGCTTGCGGCCTGTAGCCGACATGCCGCTATGTCCCACTTGAGCCGGGTGTGCGAGCAAAAGCGGACGAGGCCCCTCCATCGCCCCGCCACGGCCGGATAACCCCGCGACCCACCGGCCCCCCTGATCTAACGCACTGGTGGGGGCTATGCGCTGATCAGGCTGCCATCCGCAGATCGTCCGCCACAGGCTCGCCGATGATCCGCCGCAGTTCGACAGCCCATCTCTCAAGCACTTCGCGCTTCTTCGTGACGACGATGCGTGTGGCGCGATTGTAGACCTTGCGGGTGACCGCTGGCAGCGGCTTGCCGTTCTCGTCCTTATTGGCCTGGTGGTCGAGGCAGAGCGCAATGCTCCCCTCCGACAGACCAAGCTCGCCGCACATCGTCGCCGCCGTCCGCCGCAGATCGTGCGGCGTGAACGGCGCGAGCCCGAGCAGTTCGCAGATGCCCGGCGTGCGCGCGACTCGCTTGCCGTTCTTCGTTACCTTGGTCCCGGTCAGTGCGCCAGACATCGCTAGGCGAGCCAGCGGCGCGTTGCCGAAGCGGCCCGTGAAGGCGAAGTCATAGTTTCCCATCGCCTCCCTAATGATCTCTAGCGCAAGATCAGAAAGCGGCTGGTTGATGACGCGACGCTTCTTGACCCGCCGCGCTGGGATGTCGACGGTGCCTTCCCCGGCGTTGATCTCGTCGCGGTGGATAGGCAACATCTCTCCCGAACGCAGCATTGTGATCAGCGCGAACTTGAGCGCCAGCCGTGTCCTGCGGTCCCACGGCAAATCGCTACGGTCGAGGCCGTGCCATAGCGTCCTGATCTCATCTTCGGATAGGGCGCGGTCGCGGGGATGCTCCTCGTCGAGCTTTGGCAGATTTGCGCAAGGCGATGCGGTGACGTAGTCGCGGCCCGCTTCGCACGCCCAATTAAACAGGCCGGACGCCGCACGGCGCATATGGCGGGCATTGCTAACCGACGCCTTGCCGCCGTGCTCGCCCGCCACGATGTCATTCGAGAGTGTCGCAATGTCGTGCTTGGTGACTTCGCTGGCAATCTTCTTGCCCAGTCTCGGGCTAATGAAGTTGCGCAAATGGCGTGCAACATTCTCCCAGCTTTCGATCCGGGCGCGCTTCTCGCCGTCCTTTTTGAGGACCAGCGTGTTCATCCAGTCGATCCGCTCCTCAATGACCTCATTGACCGTCTTGCCGCGCGCGGTCTTGATCGCCGTGGTCTGGCGCAACTGCTCGACCAGCGCGGTCGGGGCCATGCCTTTCAGCCCGTAGACCTTGCTACGGGCCTGCTCGACGGTGAAGGTCTCCGGGTTGTAGACGCCCAGCACGGTCGAGCGCTGCTTGCCGGTGGTGCTATCGGTGAACTTGAAATTGAAGGTCGCGACGCCAGCCGGGATGATGCTGACATAGAGGCCGGGGCATTTGCGGTCGTAGACCTTCTCCCGCTTGGTGACGCTCCTCTGGCATGCGCGGTCGGTCAGGATAGTGCTGGTGCGGCGCGGGCGCTTGGTAACGGGTTCGGCGGTGGTGGAGGCGGTGCCGCGCGCGGCTGTGGTGCTGGTCGCGGTCGGCGTCACGGCGGTGCTGGTGGCGCCGATCGACGCCACGGTGGCGGTAGTGGTCATGTGCTTTGTGTCCTGCGATGGGTGAAGGGCCCGGCCCTATATTTGGCAAAACCCGCAGAAACAGCCCGCTACAAGCCTATACAGAAAGAGCTTGTATTATAGGGTTTTCTTAGTCTCAGCGTGTCTCACTGGGTGCCAAAATATAGCCCACACGACTTCACCGTCCGCCTCGGCACGTTCGTCTCGTGTGCCGCAGCGGCCACCGCATCTCACCGCAACGTCCGTGACGATCGCGAGCGCCCCTCAATCGAGTGAGACGGCGACATTAGACGGGTGAGTTGGGGTTCGCGTCAAGTTGAAATTCGGAAAAGACGAATATTCTGATCGCGCGAGATTGACGAGGGTTTTGCTGCGTAGCCGCTCGACGGGCAGATCTGGGACGCCCGGACTCAATAACATAGCTATGTGGTTATAAATCGGCCTCGCAAGGCTGCTTCAGGACGGGCGCTGTGCTGAGCGGTGCAGCCTCTTTTACGTTCACCGAACATTCCAGTTGACTAACCCATAGCTTGCCAGTTATGTGTATATCCATAGCCAGCGGGTTATTGATCAACAATGTCTAACACCCACGATGTGCTGTTCAGGACGCTCGCTGACCCGACTCGGCGGGCGATCTTCGAGCGATTGTGCCGCGACGGCGAGCAGACGGTCGGAGCCCTGACGGCGCGGGCCGGAGTCTCGCAGCCGGCCGTCTCGAAACATCTCGGCGTCCTGAAACAGGCGGGGCTGGTGCGCGACCGCCATGAAGGGCGCCAGACCCATTACAGCGCGCAACTCGGCGCGCTGGCTCCGCTGATCGACTGGACCGGCCAGATGGCCAACTTCTGGCAGAACCGGTTCGACCATCTCGAAGACCTCCTCAAAAGGATGGACCAATGACCATGCAAGCAACTGAAACGCGCGCGGTGATTGTCGAGCGCGACATCTCCCATCCGCCGGAAAAGCTCTGGCGCGCGCTCACGCAACCGCATTTGATCGAGGAGTGGCTGATGAAGAACGATTTCAAGCCCGTCGTCGGGCACAGCTTCAATCTTCGCGGCGACTGGGGTGGCGTGCTGGACTGCAAGGTTCTCGCCATCGAGCCGAACAAGACGCTGTCCTACACCTGGAATTTCGCGCACGAGGATGCGGCGTTCAATCTGGAGAGCGTGGTGACCTTCACGCTGACGCCGACGCGCACCGGGACCCACCTGCGCGTCGAGCAGACCGGCTTCCAGCCGAACCAGAAGCAGGCCTATGGCGGCGCCCACGCCGGATGGAAGCAGTTCTTTGAAAAACTCGAGCAGGTCGTGGCGAGGCCGGACTGAGGTTTCTGCTTCACGGGGCGGTGCAGGGAGAATTGCGCAGCTCTATCCCCGTCGTTGCGAGCAAAGCGAAGCAATCCACTGCACCGCATACGCGGAACCATGGATTGCTTCGTCGCTACGCTCCTCGCAGCAATGACGGAGTTTCATTGTTTGCAGTATCCAACAGGAGGTCTCATTGAACTGGAATAGCTTGTTACGCCAACTCCACCGCTGGCTCTCGATCGCGTTCACGGTGGCGGTCATCGTCAACGTCATCGCCATCGTCCAACAGCAGCAAGCCGTTTGGATCGGTTTGCTGGCGCTGATCCCGTTGATCCTGCTCCTGCTCTCCGGCCTGTATCTGTTCGCGCTGCCCTATCTGAGCCCGCGGCGGATGAAGGCCTCGACGCCAGCATCGTCGATGTGATTGCATGAACAGGACTCAGGACGAGAGGCATCAATGACTCCATCGGAACGTATCGACCAGATGATCGCTGATATCACGGACTGGCGCGGCAAGACGTTCGCCAGCATGCGCAAGAGCATCCTCGGCGCCGACCCTGAGATCACAGAGGAATGGAAGTGGATGGGAAGCCCGGTGTGGGAGCGCGACGGCATCATCGCGGTCGGCAATGCCCACAAGGGCAAGGTGAAGCTGACCTTCATGTACGGCGCGAGCCTGCCGGACCCCGACAAGCTCTTCAACGCCGGGCTGGAAGGCAACGCGCGGCGCGCGATCGATTTCCTCGAGGGCGACAAGATCAACGACCGCGCGCTCAAGACCCTGATCAGGGCGGCGATCGCGTTCAACCAGGCCAAATCGAAGAAACCGGCGAAGAAGGCGTCAGCGCCGGCTCGTGCGACTGCGCGCAAGGGCAAGAAGGCATAAAGCACTCACGCATTGTCGCAGCCGTGCGATCCGCGATGCGCGGCCCGCGCAACGTCGGTCGCGTTGTCGGCCGTCACGCCTTGGTATGCACAATCACCGGACCCGCGACCGCGGTGGCCGGTCCGACCAGCAGAGGGGCGAGATTCTCGTCGATCCAGGCCAGCGCGCGGCGGTTGGCTTCTTCGGCGCCGGCATGGTTGTTGAAGACGCTGATCGCGGTGACCGTGTCGTCGCCGGCATAGACCACGTAATACGCCATGAAGCCTTCGACGTCGCTGATGATCGGAATCGCGCCTTCCTTGATCCGGCGCGCGAGTTCTTCGGCGGAGCCAGTCTTCGCCCTGGCCTGACGGATGGCGGCATACATCAGATCCTCCCGGCTTGCTGCGATCGCGATGCTGCGCTTCGCGCAGGCGCGATCGTACGCCTGCCCGGGCGGAGACGCCATCGGGGGATCGGTTCAGCCGAAGCGCTTGTTGCCGAACTGCGTTGCGGTGCGGCGGTCGGAGGGGATTTTCGGTAGCCGCGCCAGATCCGCGTGCGCCGGCGGCGGCTTTGGAGCGGGCGCGGGTGGCGGCTCCTGCTGCAGGAACAGGGTGGCCTCGAAACGAACATCGGGGGCTTGCCTGGCGGTGCCCGAACACACTGCGGTGTTGCCGTTGAACTTGCCCGTCAGCAGCGCCTCGACCTCGTCGCAACCGAACACCGTGGTCGGGCCGTCGGCGTATCTGCGCGTCGTCAACGTCGCCGTGAAGCGGTTATCCTCGACCTCGTAGGAGCCGCCGTAGGCGAACATGCAATCGCCGCCGGAAATCTTGCCGTTTTCGAGATAGACGATGCCGGTGCCTTCGCCGCGCGGTGTCCGGAACCAGGCCGCATATTGACCGTCTCTGGGCATGGCAATCATTGCAATTGGAAAACCCTGCGTTGTCCTCTAGCTACGGTGCAAGTTTGCGCACGGCTACTGCGCTTTGTTGCGACGGTTAACGAACGGAAAAAGCGATGGCGCAAGTTGTGCGAAGCGGTATCCGGTTGAAGCTGGGCCGGCCAAGTCGTGCCGGTCAAGTTCTTGGCGGTCAGGCCGCTTCCTGCGCCTTGCGGTTTTCGTCCGTCACTTCGTCGGTGGTAACGGCGAACCGCGCCAGCTGCGTGATGCCGAACGCCGTGGAGATCGCGACGTCAGCGGCGTCGCGACCGCGTGCGATCACCACGCGCCCGATCCGCGGATGGTTGTGGCGCGCGTCGAAGGTGAACCAGCGCCCGTCGAGGAAGGCCTCGAACCATGCGCTGAAGTCCATCGGCGCGGGGTCGCGGGGAACGCCGATGTCGCCGAGATAGCCGGTGCAGTAGCGCGCCGGGATATTCATGCAGCGGCACAGCGTGACGGCGAGATGGGCGAAGTCGCGGCAGACGCCGATCTGTTCGGCATGGCCCTCGGAGGCGGTGCGGTCGCAGCGCGCGTGGTGATAGCCGAACTCGATGCGGTCGTGGACGTAATCGCAGATCGCCTGGACGCGCGGCCAGCCTTCCGCAACGCCGCCGAACAGCGACCATGCGAGCTCGGACAGTCGTTGCGTGTCGCAGTAGCGGCTGCCCATCAGGTAGACCAGCACGTCATCGGGCAGCGCGTCGATCGCCCATTGCCGCGCGGCGGGCGCGACTTCGTCGGGCCGGCCGCTGTCGGCGATGACGAAATCGTTGCGGATCTCGATCACGCCTGGTGGCGCAACGAGGCGCGTGCAGACGTTGCCGAACATATCGAGGTAATCGCGTGACGCGATGCCGCCGGAGAGGCTGATGCGATGCTCCGACCTCAGGTCCGGCGCGCGGGACGGATGGACGCTGAGCATCAGCACCATCGGGGTTTCCTGGAAGCACTGGAATGCGATGTCGTAGCCTGCCCGTATTTTCAACGCCCACTCCATAGGTTCGCCTGCTGGGTTCGCATCAAGCGTCAATGGCAGGAGATGGTTCCGCGCGATTGCGGATTAAGGCTGCTGAAATTGCAGGCGTTCGTGGTGCTGAAATCGTCGTCGCCGCTGGGGAACCGTTCGCTCCCCGGGTGCGCGCGATCAAAATGCCGCGGCCTCCGTTAGGGGAGCTAACGGAGGCCGCGTTGGTACATCACGCCGCGCCTAGGTTCGCGACGAGATGTGGGAGCTCTTTAAGAGAGGTCAGAACGGGAGCAGGACGTCCAGCACCTGTTGGCCGTAGCGCGGCTGTTGCACGTCGCTGATCTGGCCGCGGCCGCCATAGGCGATGCGGGCCTCCGCGATCTTCGAGGAGTCGATGGTGTTGTCGCTCTGGATATCCTCCGGGCGTACGATGCCGGCTACGATCAGTTCGCGCATTTCGTAATTGACCCGGATCTCCTGCTTGCCTTCGACCACCAGATTGCCGTTCGGCAGTATCTGGGTGACAACGGCCGCGACGTTGGTCTGCAGCGCTTCCTGGCGGTTGACCGAGCCCTTGCCGTCGCTGGATGAGGTGGAATCGGCGGTCAAGAGCCGTCCGGGCAGCACCTTCTGCGCCTGGGCGCCGAGCGTCTTCGCGCCGAGGAAATCGGTGACGCCGGAGTCTTCGGTATTGGTGCGGCTGCGCTGCGTTTCGTTGGCGATATTGGCCTTGTCCGTGATGTTCACGGTGACGGTGAGGATGTCGCCGACGCGTGCGGCGCGCTGGTCCTTGAAGAAGGCCCTCGAACCGCTTCGCCACAGCGAGTTCGGGCTGTAGGAGGCGACCTCGGGCTTCGGCATCGGCATCTGCACCGGCTTGTAGCCGGGCGCCGTGGTCGGATTGTCGATCGAGGCCAGCTTCGGCTGCTCGCCGATCTGGGAGAGGCGGTCGATTGCCGAGCAGCCGCTGGCGATTGTTCCGAGCGCGAGCAGCGAAACGGTCAGGAGGAAGCGGTTGGTACGATACGGGGACATGACACTTACTCGGCGTTTGGAGCGACTGAACTGAGTTTGACGGTGGCGGGCGGCTGGGCGGTGCCGAGCGAAGAGGTGGCGTCGGCGGCCGGTGCCGGGCGCGGCGTTGCGACCTCGATCGCAACCTGGCCGCGGCCGATCACGGTGCCGGAGACGACACGCTTGGACTGCAAATTCATCACGCTGACGACGTCGCCTTCGGTGCCGCCGTCCATCGCCTTGCCGCGGACGGTGAGGTAGAGGCCGGCGTTCTGGTAGATCAGCGTGACGTTCTGGTCGCGGGTGACGAGATCGGGCTTGACCAGATCGGGGGTGCGCAGCGCCCGGCCGGCGGTGATCTGGCGGCGGGCCTGCATGCCAATGGCGCTGTCGCGCGCCGCGGCGTCGGTGCCGACCTCCGCTTTCGGGCGGCGTTCGACCACCACGTCGGAGGCCTTCAGCACATCGCCGCGCTCGACGCTGCGGGTCAGGATGGCGGCCTCGACGGTCTCGATCGCGGTTCCGGTGAAGCGCAGCTTGAGCGGCGCGGCGCCGGCGGCATTGGCGATCTCGAAGCTGACGTCGAAGCGCGCACTGCGCGGTTCGTAGCGCACCGCGACCGGCTGCATCGCGCCGGTGTTGGTGGCTTCGAGGCGGAGGTCACCGGGATCGCGGTCGAAGGTCAGGCTCATATTGGCGGCATCGCCGAGGCCGTGGCGGCGCTCGAGCGCGTGCGCCACCTGCTGCTCGAGCTCCTTGGTGTCGATCGTGCGCGCCAGCCGCGTCACCGTGATCTCCTTGAGGCCGCTAGTGTCGACGCCGATGACCTGGCGCGCGCGCAGCATGTTCAACACCTGCGCGACCGGCAGCGTGCCCGTGGTGCCGAGGTCCGGCGCGCGGTAGATCGCAACGGTGGCGGCGCTGCCGGCGTTGTCTATGAGGTCGCCGACCCGCACGATGTCGTCCGCGACAGTGACGCTGGCGCGCAGCGTCGGGACCGCGATGGTGTCGCCGCTGCTTTGCGCCGCCGCGGAGGTCGTGGCCGCGACCAGGGTCACGGTCGCGGCGAGCAGGACCGAGGCTGCCAGGACCGAGACTGCGAAGGGCGAGCGGGCGATCATCGACATCATCCTCAACGGAACAGGTTGGAGGTGGACTGCATCATCTGGTCGGCCGCGGAGATCACCTTGGAGTTCATCTCGTAGGCGCGCTGTGCCGCGATCAGGTTGGAGATTTCCGAGACCACCTCGACGTTGGCCTGTTCGAGGTTGCCCTGTTGCAGGTCGCCGTAGCCGTCGGCGGAGGCGATGCCGTCCTGCGCCGGACCGGAGGCCGGCGTATCCGTGAACAAATTGTCGCCGATCGGATTCAGCCCGGCCTCGTTGATGAACCGCGTCAGGCCGATCTGGCCGACCGTGGTCGAGGCAGTCGAGCCCGGCAGCGTTACCGAGACCTGGCCCTGCGTGTTGATGGTGATGCCCGAGGCGTTTTGCGGGATCGTGATGGTCGGCTGCACCGGATTGCCCTGCGCGGTGACGACGCGGCCCTGGTTGTCCATCTGGAACGAGCCGTCGCGGGTGTAGGTGAAGGTGCCGTCCGGCATCAGGATCTTGAAGAAGCCGTCGCCGCGGACCGCGAGATCGAGGGTGTTGCCGGTCGGCGACAGCGTACCCTGGGTCATCATGCGCGGCGTGCCGACGGTCTTGACGCCGCCGCCGAGGTCGATGCCGACAGGCAGGATAGTGCCCTGACTGGAGGCCTGCGCGCCGACCCGGGTGACATGGTCGTAGATCAGGTCCTGGAACGCGGCGCGCTGCTTCTTGTAGCCGGTGGTTTGCAGGTTCGCGATGTTGTTGGAGATCACCTGAACGTTGAGTTCCTGTGCCGCCATTCCGGTCGCAGCGGTATATAATGCGCGCATCGGTCAATCCTCCGGATCAGGTCGGCACGTCGGCGAGCTTCTCGATCGCCGATTTGTGCAGGTCGCTCTGCTGCTGCAGAAGCGATGCGATTGCGGTGTAGGTCCGCGTGATCTCGACCATGCGGCTCATCTCGGTGACGGAATTGACGTTGGACTTCTCGATGAAGCCCTGCCGGATCTGCGATTTGGTGTCGATCGCCGCCGTGGCGCCTTCACCCGGCGCGTAGAGGTTGCCGCCTTCCTTCAGCAGGCGCTGGGCCTGCGCGAACGACGCCAGCCGCAGCTTGCCGCGCACCGAGTCGGTTCGGGCCGTGCCCTCGACCACCGTGATATTGCCGTCGGCGGCGATGTTGACGTCGTGATCGGTCTGCTGGAACACGATCGGGCCGGAATTGCCGAGCACCTGGTAGCCCGAAGAGGTGACGAGCTGGCCCTGGTTGTTGATCTGCAGATTGCCGTCGCGGGTGTAGCGTTCGCCGCCGGGCGTCTGCACCACGAGGAAGCCGTCGCCGTCGATCGCGACGTCGAGCGGGCTCTTGGTCTGCTCGGTCGGACCCGCCGTGAAGTCGTGGAAGGTGGCGCGGTCCTGCACGAACGAGACGCGGCGGTCCGAGGAGGCGAAATTGTCCTCATGCGCGCTCGTCGACAGATATTCCTGGAACAGCGAGCGGTCGGCCTTGAAACCGTTGGTGTTCATGTTCGCGAGGTTGTTGGAAACGACATCGAGTTGCCGCTCCAGCACCATCTGCTTCGATAGTCCGACCAGAAGCGTATTCTGCATCGGTGGTTCTCCCCTGTGAGGTGATCCGATTGCTAAGCTCTCCCAAGCCTTGACACCGGATCGTCGGTAACCTCTCGGCTCTCCCAAGCCTGCCGGTTACGCTTGTCCTCTCAGCGAAAGCCGTGCCAACTCAAAATATTACGTAATTTGAATGGGTTAGGTGTTTTACCGGGCGCCTGACGGGGCGGCAGAAAGGTCTTGTTGACCATGTTTGCCCGGCAGTTTTTTCCTAGTGGAGGGTTAATGCTAAGTTTCCATTAACCATTATTACCGCAGAGTTGCCGTCAGTGGGGGCGCGCGTGCGCCAGCGGCATTTGTATCGCGTCTTCAGGCCAAGGCTGGTGGTAATCGCGTTCGCATCCTTCAATTGAAGCGGGCGGACGATGGCGGACGAGGAAAAGACGGATAGCGGCGACGGCGCAGCCGCCGCCCCGAAGAAGGGCAAGCTCAAGCTGATCATTGCCGCCGTCGGCTTCCTGGTCATCGTCGGTGCCGGTGCAGGCGGATGGTTCTTCTTCATGCGCAGCCACGGCGAGGAGCACCACGCCGAAGCGCCGCCGCCGAAGCCGCCGTCCTTCGTCGACATCCCCGACATGATGGTCAATCTGGTTGGAGCGCCCGGCGAGCGCGTGCAGTACCTGAAACTGAAGCTGGTGCTCGAGGTCAAGGAAGAGAAGCAGGCCGAGGCCATCAAGCCGGCTTTGCCGCGCGTCACCGACCTGTTCCAGACCTATATGCGCGAACTGCGCCCGAGCGACCTCAACGGCTCGGCCGGCCTGTTCCGCCTCAAGGAGGAGCTGACCAAGCGTGTCAATCTCGCGCTGGCGCCCAATCAGGTCAACGCGGTGCTGTTCAAGGAAGTCGTGATCCAGTGACGGGGCGGATATAAAGCCATGGCCGGCAACGACCAGATGGACCAGGATGCCATTGCGGCGCAATGGGAAGCCTCGCTCGATTCCGAGGATCCCGTTGCCGCAGCGGAGGAGGCGGCCAAGAACGAACTCACCGAGAACATGTCGCTGCAATGGGCAGCCATGGTCGAGGACGGCAGTCGCGATTTCGGCAGCAAGACCGCCAATGGCGAGCGCGTGCTGTCGCAGGAGGAGATCGACAACCTCCTCGGCTTCACCGTCGGCGACGTCAGTCTCGACGAGCATTCCGGCATCCGCGCCATCATCGATTCTGCGATGGTGTCCTACGAGCGCCTGCCGATGCTCGAAATCGTATTCGACCGCCTGGTGCGGTTGATGACGACATCCTTGCGCAATTTCACCTCCGACAACGTCGAAGTCTCGCTCGACCGCATCACCTCGGTGCGGTTCGGTGACTACATGAACTCGATCCCGCTGCCGGCGGTGCTCTCGGTGTTCAAGGCGGAGGAGTGGGAGAATTTCGGCCTCGCCACCGTCGATTCCAGCCTGATCTATTCGATGATCGACGTGCTGCTCGGCGGCCGCCGCGGCCAGACCCAGCTCCGCATCGAGGGCCGGCCCTACACCACGATCGAGACCAACCTGGTCAAGCGCCTGGTCGAGGTGGTGCTGTCGGATGCCGAACAGGCGTTCCGGCCGCTGTCGCCGGTGACGTTCACGATCGACCGGCTCGAGACCAACCCGCGCTTCGCCGCGATCAGCCGCCCGGCCAATGCCGCGATCCTGGTGCGGTTGCGCATCGACATGGAAGACCGTGGTGGCAATGTCGAATTGCTGCTGCCCTACGCCACCATCGAGCCGATCCGCAACGTGCTGTTGCAGATGTTCATGGGCGAAAAGTTCGGCCGCGACGAGATCTGGGAAGGCCATTTCGCCACCGAAGTGGCGCAGGCCGAGATCTCGGTCGATGCGGTGCTCTACGAGGCCGACATTCCGCTGAAGCAGCTGATGCGGCTGAAGGTCGGCGACACGCTGCCGCTCGACATTAGCGCCAACTCGCTGGTGTCGGTTCGTTGCGGCAACGTCATTTTGACCGAAGGGCGTATGGGGCGGGTCGGCGACCGCGTCGCGATCCGCGTCACCAAGAATTTGCGCAAGCCGCAAACCACCTTCGCGATGTTCGAGAGGGCGGACGAGCAGACCAAGATGATGGAGGCACCATGAGTCACGGACTTGGAATAGCAATCGAGAGTCTTGTCGCAGTGCTTCTGATGCTGACGATCGGCTATTGCTGGCTGCTCAACAAGCGGCTGCAGCGGCTGAAGGCGGACGAGCATTCGCTGAAGGCGACGATCGGCGAACTGATCACCGCGACCGAGATCGCCGAGCGGGCGATCGGCGGGCTGAAGCACGCCGTTCGCGACGTCAACGAGAACCTCGGCAACCGGCTCGAGGCGGCGACGCAGATGTCGGCGCATCTGAAGAGCCAGCTCGCCGAAAGCGATCATGTGGTGCGCCGCCTGTCCAAGATCGCGCTTGCGGCGCGGCCCGCTGAACCCCCAGCGGGGCCTGTATCGGCATCGGTGCCATCAGCAGCGGTCGCACCGGCGCCGAGGGTCTCCGCCGCGCGTGCCGTCGCGGCGGCCGCCGAAGCCTTCACCGAGCGCCGGAGGGCCAGCGGCCTCGCTGCATGAAGTGGTTCCGTGACATTAGGGTGATACCCGTCGTGCTGGCCGCGATCTTCGGCCTGATGGTGCTGAAGATCGCGGGCCTCGTGCTCGATGGCGGCTACGTGTTCGACTACGATCCGCAGTCGACCACGCAGTCGTGGGCACAGGAGACCTTCAACTTCCCCAGCCGCAACAAGGTCGCGGCGGACAAGGTCAGGATCGACCCCGCCGACATCACGGGATCGGTGGAAGGCAAGGAAGAAAAGAAGCAAGAAACGAAGGAGGAGCCGCCAAAGCCCGTGGCTCCCGAAGCCGCGCCCAAGCCTGACGGCGTGGTGGTCAATATGGACCAGACCGCGCCGGTCTCGGCCTCGGAGCGCGCCATCCTGGAACGGCTGCAGGCGCGCCGCCAGGAACTCGAGCAGCGCGCGCGCGAGGTCGATATCCGCGAGAGCCTGTTGAAGGCCGCCGAGAAGCGCATCGCGTCCAAGGTCGAGGAGGCCAAGGCCAACGATGCCCAGGCGATCGCCACCGCGGCCAAGAAGGCCGAGGCCGACGCCGCCCGCTTCAAGGGCATCGTCACCATGTACGAGAACATGAAGCCGAAGGACGCCGCCAAGGTGTTCGACCGGCTCGACATGAGCGTGCTCTACGAGATCGCCTCGCAGATCCAGCCGCGCAAGATGTCCGACATCCTCGGCCTGATGCAGCCGGAAGCCGCCGAGCGGCTCACCGTCGAACTCGCGCGCCGCGCCGGCAGCAACACGACGAGCGATGATCTTCCCAAGATCGAGGGCAGGCTGCTGACGCCGAAGTCGAATTGACGGGTTAGCGTGGTTTCTTCGCCTATCGCTGGGAGACGTGTGGCGCCCCAACCAGCCTGCGGCTGGCGGATGATCTGGAGCGTGACGTCATCACAGACTGGGTGATTTGAGCGTGGTATCGTCCCCCCACTGCATGCGCATGGCCCCATGGGGTGGCTCGTGGTGCTCGGCGCGGTGACCTTCCGATCCACGGCTCGTGCGCAGCAACCGGGCACGCAAATTGTCGGATTTTCTCGGCAGCGGATCACATGACCCAACCCATTAAATTGTCCGTCTTGCGCCAGCACCCGTACTTTCGCGATCTTGCGGCCGAGGCGCTCGACCAGCTTTGCCGCTACGCCAAGCACACTGTGCTGAAGCGAGGCGCCACGCTTTTCGCCAAGGATGATCCGGGCAACAGCCTTTACGTTGTTATCAGCGGCACGGTGAAGATCAGTATCTCCTCCTCCGAAGGCCGCAACGCAATCCTCAACTTGATCGGGCCCGGCGAGCTGTTCGGCGAGATGGCGGTGCTGGATGCACAGCCGCGGAGCGCCGACGCCACGGCGAACACCAATTGCGAGATTTTCGTCATCGACCGCCGCGACTTTCTCCCCTTCGTGCGCAGCCAGCCGACGCTCGCCATGAAGTTCATCGAGCTGTTGTGCGCGCGGGTTCGGCGGACAAGCGATCAGGTCGAGCAGCTCATTCTGCAGGATTTGCCGGGGCGACTTGCCAGCGCGCTGCTTGGCCTGAGCGAGGCGCGCAAGCTCGATGCCGAAGGGGGCACCATTGCGATTACGCAACAGGAAATCGGCGACATGGTCGGCATGACCCGCGAGAGCATCAACAAGCAATTGCGGGCGTGGGTCTTGCGCAAATGGGTTCGTCTTGAACACGGCGCGATTGTCGTCCTCGATGCGCCGGCGCTGCGGGAGCTCGCGAGCGCAGGAACGCGCGGCGACGATTGACGCCCATTTGGAGATTCTGTTTTCGAAGCGCCTCGTGCGTGCCCGTGCGACACAACGCCGCAAAATAGACACACAAGGAACGCCAGCTCCCAATCGGGCCATCGTGAGCAATGGTTGCGGAGAACCTGACATGCGGGCACGGATCATTGCGACCTTGTGTGCCTTCGCTTTCAGTCCCATCGGAGCTCAAACTGCGTTCGGAGCCGAAGCCGCATCCGGCTGCGGCATTCCGTCGGATATCCATGACGGATGGGCGATGACGTCGCCGGAAAAACAGGGCGTGAACTCGAGACTGCTTTGCACGATGGACGACGGCATAACCGGCGCCAAACTCGCCAATGTGGACGCAATTGTCGTCGTTCGCCACGGGGTGCTCGTCTACGAACGCTACTTCGCCTACCCTCAGCAGCAGATCCATGCCGACGCGACCACGCGGCACCGCGGCAATTCTATGACCAAAAGCGTCGTCTCGCTGCTGGTCGGGATCGCCATGGATCGCGGCTTGATCAAGGACCTGGACGCTCCGGTTGTTGCGTATTTTCCAGATGATGCCGATCTCCATATGCCTGACAAGGATCCCATAACCCTGCGCCATCTCCTGACAATGTCAGCGGGATTGGGCTCCGGCAGAGCTCCCGGTGTCTCCTTCGAGTACAACAACAGCGAAACCGAACTTGTTGGAGCCATCCTGAAAAAGGTCACCGGGAAGACCGTCGATGTTTTGGCTCAGGAGGACATTTTCGCACCGCTCGGCATCAAAGATGTTGAGTGGTATAAATCGCCGTTTACCGGTCTTCCAACATCGAGTGAGGGGCTGAACCTGCGGCCCCGCGACTGGGCGAAAATCGGCCAGCTTGTTCTCAATCGTGGAGTTTGGGACGGTCGGCAGATCGTTCCGGCGTCTTGGGTGGTTCAATCGACGGCTGAGCAAATCAGGACGGAAGGCCCGCGCTCTTATGGCTATCAGTGGTGGCTCGGGCAATCACTGGACAGGGACCGCGTCGTTCAATGGATCTACGCGAGGGGCTACAATTCCCAAAAGACCATCATCATCCCCGCGCTTGACATGGTCGTCGTCTTCAACGCGTCCCACGTATCCAAAAACATGGTTGCGCCCGAGTTGGACTTGTTGGATCGATACATTTTGCCCGCGACTTCAAAGGATTGATTTCGGATTCGCGACGACCCGCGATTGAGGTCGGCATCGCAATCTGTGTGCAGCGTCATGTCTCGGCCTTGGCAGTAGCCGCAGAACTCCAGAGGGAACCGGGATTGGCCCGATCGGGGTAAAGCTCCAGCATCCGGTCATAGAACTCGCGGGCGGTTTTTGTCGCGTCGTTCAACCGAATGAAGTCGCGGATGTATTGACGCGTTTCCTCCACATTTTTCGGACTGTCATCGTTGCCAGGAATCTTGTGTCCCGCAACAACCGCTGACGGCTTCAGCGCGTCGATCCTGTCGAGCGCGGCAATCCATTCCAGCCTGGTTTGCCGGTTCGACTCGTTGAGGAATGGATGAATGCCGTTATAGACGGCGTCGCCGGCGACGACCAACCCGATGGATGGGACGTGAAGACACGTTGTATCGTCAGTGTCCGTATGCCCGACCTTCGCAACGATCAATTTGCTTCCTTCCAAATCGATCTCACTGCCGTCCAGGGGCTCCGCGATGGAAATGGGGTCCGGAATTTGATTTGGGAACAGTTTGCGCCACCGGCTATTCAATTTCTCCGGCGTGATCTGAAGCTTCATTTTTGCGACGACTTCAGCTGTCGCCAAGGCTTTCACGCCTGGGAATCGATCCTGCAAAACCTTTATCCCGAAGAAGTGATCGCCATGTCCATGGGTGACATAAATTGCTTTCAGCGTCTTCCCGCTCGCAACAATGGCGTCGGCCAAACCGTTGCACTGCTCCACCGTAAGGAAGGTATCGACGAGGACCGCCTCTCGCTCTCCGTAGATGAGCGTCGCCGAATTGGCCACCCACATCAGGGGCTCCTTACCGGGCGGCACATCGCGGTTCAGGCCCGGGCGAGTGACAGTAAACACCTTGTACCTCAACGAGGGCGTCTTGCTATCCGAACCCGCCATTGCTGCTCCCGGCATCATCGGCAGCACGGCCAGAGAAACCAGCTTCATCATATCGCGGCGGTTCATATTAAACCTCGTATTCAAGGAAGTTGTGCCAAGGGCGAGCCTCGTGCGTGGCTCTGTACCGGGTGTGATGGCGCCCGAATTTTCGTGACGATCGCCTCCACCATTATATGACGATTATACTTTAAATCTAACGTGATGGGTGTCTGACTTGGCGTCAAGTCAAGGCGTCGTGAGGCAGAAGCATGGGATACTCGGGGCAGATGTGACCGCCGGGCGGCGCCATGGAGCGCATCACTTGCTTCTCCGACAAACTTCTCGTGAGTGTCGCAGCTGTCGTGAAGCAGTGGCGCATCATGAGCGTGCTCTACGAGATCGCCTCGCAGAGCCAACCGCGCAAGATGTCCGACATCCTGGGAGACTGCACGCTAGGGACGGCGTACTTCGAAGTAGGTTTTGCCGCCGCGATGAAAGCCTGCTTCCTCATAGAAGCGCAGGGTGGTCTCCCGCTTCGAACCCGTCGCCAACAGGACTTTGTAGCAATCGGCCTGCCAGGCAACATCGAGCGCATGAGCAAGAACCCGTCGGCCGAGCCCCAGCCGACGGTAGTCGGCGTGAGTGACGACGTTCTCAATCACCCCATATGATCTGCCGCCTCGCGTTAGGTTCGGCACGATCGCGAGCGTGCACGAGGATACGAGTAGCTCCGCTGCTTGCGCCACGATCACGGTCATGACGCCGGATGTCAGCAATTTCGACCAGACGCGCTCGGCGGTTGCTGCCTCGAGCTGAGGATCGTGCGGATGAAGGTGTCGGTAAAGCTTCAACAGCTCGGGCAGATCGTGTGCTGCCGCAGAGCGGACAATGGCTTCGTTCATGGACTGATACCAGGGATCGATCAGAAGAGTGCATTATAGCCGTCTAAACTCGACGTCTGAAAGACGTGAGGGACCTGTTGAAAGAATTGGCTTTGGCGGTCGCCGACTTCCGTTCCGGGCACTATGCACCGCGATCCGCACCCAATTTTCCAACCGGTTAGATGGCTGCCATCCTGACGCCTGGTTTCTTCCTGACGGTGACCGAAACAAGCCGTTTCGCCGCACGTGGTCCCGCTCGCAAGAGGAGAAGCCCGTCATGTCGAGACTAGCAATCGCGTTGGTGTTGGCGCTGGTCGCGACCGGGACCAACGCGCAAGATACCAAGTCGGGACAATCGGGCACGCCGGCTGTGGCCAGCGCGAGTGGAACGCGGCTGTTCCTGTTTGACGGACGAGTGCCAGGTGATGGCGTCCGGCAGCGAGCGCTCACCGACGATCATCAATCCAACGCTGGCGCCATCGTCATGCCACCGAAAGCCAGCCAGCCAAGGCGCGAACGATGAGTCCGCGCACCCGGTTACTGAATTAGTCATCGGCGCCGTGTCCGCTGCGGGTTCCTAGCCAGCCAATTAAGGTGACAGTGCTGGACTGCACCCCGTAAGTGAGACACGCTAATTTCTGTGACAGGTTGTCCCTGAGGATGACCGATGACAGACAAGCCGGATCGCCAAGCAATGGCGAAAGTCCGGCAACCGGTTCAGTTAGGGCGGTTGCACCATCTGCTCAAACGACAGCGAGATGAACTCGGCCGGCCTCACCAGCGCTACACTGACAATGACTTTCAGGACGCCGTTGGCGACGTCGTCGTGCGACATGGACGTACCGAGACCGACGGTAACGCTGAATGCCTGGACGGGGGTCGCGCCAAACAGTGCTCCGGCCTTCCATTGGTTGATCAGAAAGTTGTCGATCTCGCTTGCCACGGCACTCCAGGTCGCGGGCGTGTTCGGCTCGAGCGCGAAGCTTTGCAATGCCTGTTTGATCGACTGCTCGAACATGATCAGCGTTCGCCGGACCGACACATAGCGCGTATCTTCGCTATTGCCGTTCAAGGTGCGCGCGCCCCAGACCAAGACGCCTCGCCCGGGGAAGGCGCGGATCGCGTTGACGGCCTTGCCGTCCAGCGGCAAATTCAAGTCCTGCACGTCGGCATCCGACAAGGCCACAGCCGGCTTGACCACCGAACTGATGTCGACGCCCGCCGGAGCCTTGAACACGCCGCGCGTGAAATCGGTCCGTGCATAGACGCCGGCGATGGCGCCCGATGGCGGCAGGAGGTTTACGGCGCTCTGCAAGGCGAGCATCAGCGATTGGTAGAAAGGGACGATTGCCTGAAGAGCGTGGTGCGCCGCTTGCCGGAGCGCTGGCGCGGCCGGTTGCGACGCAGGCGCCAGCCCGAGATCCCTCACGAAGTTCTTGAGCGTTGGCGCGTCGGGCCGTTTCGCAACGAAGTCATTGAGTCTGTCGAGCAGCGTTCCGCGTGCGTTGGCAGTCAGGAACGCGATCGTGATGTCTTCGAACTCGACAATAAACGTCGCGAGCCACGGATAGTATGCCGCGCCGTAGTCGAGTCCGACCAAACCGATGCCGCTACGGAAATTGCCGATCGGATCATTCTCGCTGAGCCCGCTGCTGCCGGCAAACACGTCGAGAATGGCGACGCAACTCGCCAGGTCCGCACAATGCGACAGCGTCGCGCGCTGAATAGCCTCCGCATCCTGCCGCGACAGGCTCATCGTGTCAGCGATGACGATCATCGTAGCGTCCGGCTGCTCGGTCAGCAGGTCCAGGCCCGCCTGAAGATCGTCCTTCGTGATCGCATTGTCGTAACTTCCTACGCTGACGATGTAGCAGGGGCCGCCGCCGTTGGCGAAGAACAGTCGCAATGCATAGTACAGATAGTAGCGGGCATGGGCGACATGGCTGTCCGTGTCGGCACCCAGCGCAGACGTGCCCGGCTCCTGCAGCACAAAGGACGTTTGGGCCGACCAGTCATCCGGCATCGGGCCGAACTCGAACTGCGTTACCGGCGCGCCACCGAAATGAGCCTTATATTCGGTTAAGCTGGAGAGGCGGAACGGCGTCCGGTGCAGCGACCTCGCGCCATCCGCCGCGATCTCCGTATATCCGATGAAGGCGGGAACGGCGGTCTCGACTTCGACGATGGAGTTGGGAAAGCTGGTGACTTCCTGAATAAAGACGCCCGGTGTTTTCGGCTGTGCCATGATGCCAAATCCAATTCATGCGCGATGAAATGACTACGGACCCTGACGTCTCGGGTCGATAAAAAGCACTCGCGGTCGGAGCAATCCGCCTCGCCAAATCCTGGCTTCAGTGACCTTCATATCACGATTTCGATGCGGTTCGGGCCATGGAGGGCCCGCGAGTTGCTTCGTAGACAACGGACACGCCGTCTATCATTGATTTTTCTCATCTTTTCGGGGCCACGCCGCAATTGACGTTAACAGCTCCTTAACGCCGCCAATCCAAGATCGGGACGCGTGGGCGAGGGCGCTTCGCGCTGGCATTGTTGAGGCTTTGACAAGACGTTTCGAGATGGCGCGAACGGCTGCCGCTGGAACATGGTCGCAGGGCCGCGCGTGGGCGCGGATTGCCCGTCTGTGCGCGCTTGCCTCCGGCCTCGTTCTCGCCGTTCTCGCATCGCCGACCGCTGCGCGCGCCGAAGATCCCGTGCCACCGGTGCCGGGTGAGGCGACATTCTCCGCCGCCAACGGCTTTGCCCGGCTGACGCTGAAGCTGAAGGAGGACGTCGAGTCCGAGGTGACGACGGCGGGCTCGATCATCGTGATCCGCTTCAAGCGTCCGGTCGACGTCCCCGTCGAGAAACTGTCGGAGGCCGTACCCGACTATGTCGGCTCGGCGCGCCGCGATCCGGACGGCTCGGCCATCCGCCTGTCGCTGGCACGCCGCGTGACCATCAACACCATGACCGCGGGCGAGCGCATCTTCATCGATTTCCTGCCTGACAGCTGGACCGGTCCGCCGCCGTCGCTGCCGCAGGAGGTAATCCGCGAACTCGCCGACCGCGCCCGCGCCGCCGAGCGCCTGCTTCGCCTGCAGCGCGCGGCCGATGCCGCGAAGAAGCGACCGCCGGTGCGCGTCCGTGCCCTGCTGCAGCCGACCTTCGTGCGTTTCGTCTTCGAGGTCCCCGACGGCGTCGGCGTCTCCTCGGTGCTGAACGAGCAGAAGCTGACGCTGTCGTTCAACACGCCCCTGATCTTCGACCTGGCGGATGCCAAGATTGCAGCCCCCCCGAACGTCGCCTCGATCGGCGCGCGCGCCGATACCGATACGTCGGCCGTCGACATGACATTGATCGGCGATGTCGACGTGCATTCGTTCCGCGAGGAAAAGAACTACATCGTCGACGTCGCGTTCCAGCGCAACGAGCAGCCGGAGCCGGCGACGCCGGCCGCCACCTCGCTGATGCCCGCGGTTCGCGGCAAGCAGAAGGGGGCGGCGCTGCAGCAGCCGGCCGCGGTCGCCCCGGTGACGTCGGAAGGTTTTGCGCGAGAGGCCAGGATCGAGATCAAGCCTGCACAGGCGAAATCCGAGACGCCCCAGTCTGAACCGGTCAAGTCCGAGACCGCTAACTCCGAGCCAGCCAAATCCGAGCCAGTCCAGGCTGCGGCTGCATCGGCGCAGAACGCGCCTGCGGACGAAAGCAGGCCGGCTGCGGTCCATGACGGCAAGGCTGGAGGCGCGGCAGAAGCGCGGCAGGCGGCTCTCAGCGAGGCGCAGAAATCGCCGGCTCCTGCAATGGAGCGTCCCGCGACGGCGCCGCAGGCCGCCTCGCAACCACCGCCCTCGGAGGCGCGCCCGAACGTCAAGACCGGTTCGGTTGAGGCGCAGCGCGACAGCGACGGGCTCCGCGTCACCTTCTCCTTCCCTTCAGCGACGCCCGCCGCATTGTTCCGCCGCGCCGACGCGGTGTGGATGGTGTTCGATTCGCTTGACGCCATCGACCTCGATCCAATCCGCGACAAGGGCGGCGCCATCATCGGCGACGTCAGCCGGATTCCGCTGGAGAAAGGGCAGGCGATCCGCATCCGCCTCAACCGGCCGCAGATGCCTTCGCTCGAAAGCGACGACCGCTCGCGCGGCGTCAGCTGGACGCTGACCTTCGCCGACCGCGTGCAGAAGCCGCCGCTGCCGCTCACCGTGGTGCGCAACATCTCCGATCCCGCGCTCGCCAATGTCAGCGTGCCGCTTGCCAATCCCGGCCAGCTTCACAGGCTGGTCGATCCCGATGCCGGCGACACGCTCTGGGTCGTGACCGCGCCGCCGCCGACCCGCGGCATCATGAAGCGGCAGGATTTCGTCGAGCTGTCGCTGCTGGAATCGATCCACGGTCTCGTGGTGCATCCGAACGCCGATGACGTGAAGGCCGAGGTCAGCGCCGACAAGGTGATGCTGGGGCGGCCCGGGGGGCTGACCCTGTCGTCGGCCGACGTCGCCGCCGAGCGCGCCACCGCCGCGGTCAAGCCGCTGTTCGAGGTCGACGAATGGCGCAAGAACCAGTCGGAGAATTTCCTCGAGCGCCTCGACGGCCTGATCACGGCGATCTCGGCGGCCAATGCCGAGCAGGTTCCGCAGGCCCGGCTCGATCTCGCCAATTTCTACATGGCGCGCGGCATGTATCCCGAAGCCCATGCGGTCACCAATCTGATCCTCTCCGACAGCAAGCGCGGCAGCGAGGAGCCGGCCGTGGTGATGACGCATGCGGTGGCGAGCATCCTGGTCGGCCACCCGGCGCAGGGCCTCAAGGACCTCGCCAATCCCGTGATCGGAAACGGCTACGATTCCCAATTGTGGAAGGCGCTTGCCTTTGCGCGCCAGGGCAAATGGGCCGATGCGCGGGAGCGATTCAAGAACGCGGAATTCTCGGTCGCGACGCTGCCGTCCGACCTGCAGCGCATCATCACCATGGATGCGATGCGGGCCTCGCTCGAGGTGAAGGACTATGCCGGCGCGGCGCGGCGCAAGAGCGACCTCGACGTGGTCGGCGTCCCCGACGACGTCAAGCCTGCCGTCGCCGTGCTGAAGGGTCGGCTGGGCGAAGCCCTCGGCCAGGAGAAGGATGCGCTCGACGCCTATCGCTTCGCCGCCAATTCGGCCGACCGCGAGGCCGCCGCCGAAGGCAAGCTGCTCGAAACCCTGCTGCGGCAGAAGCGCGGCGAGATCGGCCAGGCCGACGTGCTGAAAGAACTCGAGCTGCTATCGATGATGTGGCGCGGCGACGCCATCGAGCTGAAGACGCTGTTCGTGCTCTCCAAGATTTATTCCGACACCGGACGCTATGCCGACGCCTTTGCCGCGACCCGCGCCGCGACGCGGCTGCAGCCGAACTCGCCGGAATCGCGGCAGGCGCAGGATGCGGCCTCGGCGCTGTTCACGGAGCTTTTCCTCGGCGCCAAGGGCGACGAGATGCAGCCGATCGACGCGCTCGGCACCTTCTACGAATATCGCGAGCTGACCCCGATCGGCCGCCGTGGCGACGAGATGATCCGCCGTCTGGCCGATCGCCTCGTCGGCGTCGATCTGCTCGATCAGGCCACCGATCTGCTGCAATATCAGGTCGACAAGCGGCTCGAGGGCGCGGCGCGCGCCCAGGTCGCCGCGCGCCTTGCGATGGTTTATTTGATGAACCGCAAGCCCGACCGCGCCATCGCCGCGCTGCGCCTGACCCGGATCGCCGACCTCTCCGGCGAATTGCGCCAGCAGCGGCTGCTGCTCGAGGCGCGCGCGCAGAGCGATGTCGGCCGGCACGACCTCGCGCTCGACATCATCTCCAACATCACCGGCCGCGAGGCGATTCGGCTGCGGGCGGACATCTACTGGGCACAGCGGCAATGGCGCGAGGCGTCCGAGCAGATCGAGCTTTATTACGCCGATCGCTGGCGCGACTTCACGCCGCTTAATGCCGCCGAGAAGGCCGATATCATCCGCGCCGTGGTCGGCTACGCGCTCGCCGAGGACGCCATCGGCCTGTCGCGGTTCCGCGAAAAATACGCGCCGCTGATGTCGGGTGACGCCGACAGGCTGGCGTTCGACGCGGCCAGCAAGCCGGTCGCGACCTCTAGCGCGGAGTTCGCCTCGATCGCCAAGATGGCCGCGGGTGTCGACACGCTGGACGGTTTCATCCGCGAGATGAAGACCCGCTTCCCCGACGCCACCGCCCGCGCGCCGCTCCCGGATCCGGTCTCGACGGGATCGCTGCCGGACAAGGCCCAGGATAAGGCAAAGGATAGGGAAAAGGCTACGCCGGTGAGCGACCTGCCGGCAATCAAGGGTGAGAAGCGCGCGAGCGCCGCCCAGTAACACCTCTCGACAGACGTCCGTCAAATCGGCAACCTCGGCGCAAACTGGAAAGCGCCGGGAGGAAGCCGTCACATGAGCAAACCGATCAAGACCGAAGCCGAACTGATCGCGATGGCGCGCGTCGAATTGAAGGTGCACGCCGACTGCCCTGATGGCATCGATATCTCGGTCCTCCGCGACGGCGACAGCTGGGAATTCCGCGCCAGCGCCGAGGACGCCACGGTGGCCAAGCCCGGCTATCCCGAATGCGTCGCGATGCTGGTGCAGATCGGCGATCACCTCAGCAAGCAGTATGATGTGAAGAATGACTAACGGCCTCAGCCCCTACCTTCCCGTTGGTCTGACGATGTGGAGCCAATCGAAGGGGCAAGATATCTAAGGGCAAGACATCTAAGGGCAAGACATGCGAAGGGGCGAGACATGCGAACAATCCAGCTGCGCCGAAATGGTCTCACTCGCTTGCTTTCCGGCGTCATCGTTTGCCTCGGAGTCTATTGCGGTTCTCTGACCGGGCCGACGCGGGCCCTGGCGCAAGACGTGCTCCGGGCAGCTCCGTATCCTGTCGGGATGACACAGCTCGAATATGTCGACGCTTCCGACGGCCGGCCGTTGAACTTGATGCTGATCTATCCGGCCGCTCCGGCGCCGGCCGCCGTTCCTTTCAAGATGCACCTCGCCGTCAACTTGCACTTGTACAAGGACGCGCCAGTCGTGTCCGATGGTCTGAAGCACCCGCTCGTCATGTTCTCGCACGGGGCAGGCGGCAACGGCGCGCTTTATGCGTGGTTCGGCGAATATCTCGCCTCCCACGGCTATCTCGTGGCAATGCTGTATCACTTCCGGGCCAATACCTATGATTCGAGCGCGCTCTACGTGCGCAACCGGATCTGGCAGCGGCCGCACGATCTCAGCCTCGATATCTCCCATCTTCTTCAAGACAAGGTCTGGGGATCGCACATCAATCCAAACCAGATCGGCGTGGCCGGACATTCACAGGGGGGATTCACCTCGCTCTGGATTGGCGGTGCCAAGGTGAATCCCGACCTTTTCGTTCGTTTCCAGCGCGGCTGGAAGACCAACGAGACGGTGCCGGCTTATATCCGCGAGCAGATGAGCGTTGATGCCGAACCCGCGCGCGACCTGCGCGACGATCGGGTGCGCGCCGCCTTTGCGATGGCTCCTGGCGATATCAGGGGGTTCGGCATGGACGAGGCCGGGCTGCGGCAGATGGCGATCCCGACCTACCTGATCGTCGGAGCCGGTGACACCACAACACCATCAGATGACAATGCCGGCTTCGCTGCGAAATACATCCCGCATGCGCAGTTGGACGTGATGCCCGGTCCGGTCAGCCACGAGATCTTCGGCAACGAGTGCGACCAGGTCGGGCGCGACAATTTTCCCGATGCCTGCAATGATGCCCCCGGCGTGGATAGGGTCAAGCTGCACGATCACATCGGCAACGCCGCGTTGCAGTTCTTCGATTCGAACCTCAATGTGCGGCGAGAGAGCCCGAAATGAAACGCAATCTCCACTCTTGCGTTGGACGACCGGGCTAACGTTGTTCGTCGGCCGCTACTTCGCGTCACTCCGCACGATGTCATAGACGACACCGACCAGGTCATGGAGCTTGTCTGCCTCGGCCGCGGGCTGCGAGTTCGTCTGCAGCGTGATCATGAGATCGTTTTTTTCGAACCACACATAGAGCGTCCGGTAGCCGAGCGTCTCACCCTGGTAGAACCAGTGCGAGCCAATCGACCCGAGGACGGCCCTGCCGAGGCCGAGCGAGAATCCGCGCGGGTCGTCCGTCGTGACGTCTGCGATCGGCTCGCCGGTCTTGATCGATACCAGCTCCATCCATTCCGCCTGTTGCTTCGGCGGCACCACGCGTCCCCCGAACACGGCGCGCATCCAGCGATCGACATCGCGCGCGTCGGCGATTGCGCCACCTGCCGCCTGCGCCCATGAGGTGCTCATGGAGCTGATGTCACGGCCGATCAGCGCGAGATTCCAGGACTTGACGCATTTGGGTTGATAATCGGCGCAGGCCGGATTATCGAAATAGCCGTGTGCAAGGCGATCGGTCACGGCGGCCGGATACGCGCCGCTTTCGTAGAACGTGCTGTCCAACCCGACCGCTTCAATGATCATTTGGTGCACGAGGTCACGATAGGACTGGCCGGCAACCTTCGCCGCTATCATGCCTGCGAGGATGTAGTTGGTGTTCGAATAGTGGTAACCGCTGCTGTTGGGCAGATCGCCGCTCCCGGTGGGATAGGCGAGCTCGATCAGATTTTCGGCAGTCAGATCGCGCGTGGGCTCGTTGACCCAGATGCGGGACATGGCTTCGGTCTCGGAGTAGTTCGGGATACCGCTCGTCATGTTGAGGAGGCGCCGGATGGTCACCGCCTTCCACGCCGGATATTGCGGAAGCCATTTGCCGAGCGGGTCGTCGATCGACAACTGGCCCGCGGCCTCAAGCTTCAGGATCAAAGCCGCCGTGAAGGACTTCGATGTGCTGCCCATCTGGAACAGCGTGCCCTGGCGAACCGGCGCGTCCTGTGGAGCGCTGCCGACCTTTCCGGCGAACGCCTCGATAGCCGGACCGGTATCCCCGAAGCTGACATAGGCAGCGACGCCCGTGACCTTCTCAGCCGAACCGCGGTCGGCCAACCATGCTTCCAGGGCCGTCTGGATCCTCGCAGTCCGTGGTGAATCCGCTTGTGCGCCCGAAGCCGCGAGGATCATCAGGCCCGCTGTGAGCATGAGCGCCGCGCATTTGCTGACCACCATGGTGCCTCCGTCGGCATGATCAGTCGCAATCTATCGCCACGTCAATGCCGCCGCAACGCCGCAACGCCGCGAGGGCGTCGATGGTGGTTCGTTGCCATTTGCCCGGCGCGCCCGTAACCTCCGTTCAATCATTTCCTCAAACGAGAAAGAGTATGGACCGCATCGACGCCATGAAGGTCTTTGTCGCGGCCGTCGACGAAGGCAGCCTCGCCGGCGCGGGGCGGCGGCTGCGGCGGTCGCCGGCGGCGGTCAGCCGGGCGATCGCGTTCCTTGAACATCATGTCGGCGCCGAGCTGCTTCACCGCACCACGCGGTCGCTGAAACTGAGCGAGGCGGGCCAGCGCTACGCGGCAGCCTGTCGCCGGATCCTCTCCGAGCTCGAGGAAGCCGACATTCTTGCCGGCGGCGAACGGACCGCGCCGCGCGGCACGCTGACGATCACGGCCCCCGTGGTCACGGGTGAAGACGTACTGCGGCCGGTGCTCGATGCCTTCATGGCGGAATATCCGGCGGTCACGGTGCGGCTCGTGATGCTCGACCGCACCGTGAACCTGATCGACGAGGGGATCGACGTCGCGCTGCGCATCGCCCATCTCGCCGACTCCAATTTCGTGGCGATCAGGCTCGGCGAGGTGCGCCGCGTGGTGGCGGCGTCACCCGGCTATCTCGCGCAACATCCTGATATCAGCGAGCCGGCGGACCTGGCAAAGCACAGGATCATCGCGATGACGCATTTCGGAATCGATTCCTGGAGCTTCCCGCCATCAAGGAAATCGAAGGTCGCGCGCGCGATCCAGTTCACGCCAAGGCTTGTCGTCAACACGGTGCGCGCGGCGGTCGCCTCGGCCGCGGAAGGGCACGGCATCACCCGGCTGTTCTCCTATCACATCGCCGAGGAAATCCGCGACGGCCGACTGCAGATCCTGCTGGCGAAGGATGAGCATCCGCCACTGCCGGTGCATCTGCTCGCGCCGCAAGGACGCTTCGACGTGCCGAAGGTGCGTGCCTTCGCCGATTTTGCCGTGCCGCGGCTGAAACGCTATTTCGAGCGGCTGACGCGCGAGGCCAGCCGCAATGCCGGCGCCATTCATTCGCGGCGCGGAAGAGTGTCTGCCGAATAGCGGGCATTCGCGCGGATAGCGCATGTATCTAGGTTGATCTCCATCGAAACGGCGCTGAGCCGCTTCACCAACCGATGGAGAGAGATCATGGGTGCAGAACAGAAGGTTGCCGTCATTACGGGCGCATCGCAGGGGATCGGCGAGGCGCTGGTCAAGGCCTATCGCGATCGCAACTATCGTGTCGTCGCCAATTCGCGCGGCATCAAGCCGTCCTCCGACCCTGATGTCCTGGCGGTGGCAGGCGACATCGGCGATCCCGCGACCGCGGACCGCATCGTTGCGCAAGCGCTGGATCGCTTCGGCCGCATCGATACGCTGGTCAATAATGCCGGCATCTTCATCGCAAAGCCGTTCACCGATTATACCGACCATGACTATGCGTCGATCCTCGCGATCAATCTCAACGGCTTCTTCTACATCACGCGGCGCGTGGCGAAGGAGATGGTGAAGCAGGGCTCGGGGCACATCGTGCAGATGACGACCAGCCTCGTCGATCATGCCAGCAGCAGCGTTCCCTCCGTGCTGGCGTCGTTGACCAAGGGCGGGTTGAACGCGGCGACCAAGTCGCTGGCGATCGAATATGCCGCCAAGGGCATTCGGGTGAACGCGGTTGCGCCCGGCGTCATCAAGACGCCGATGCATGCCCCCGCGACCCATGATTTTCTCGCCAAGTTGCACCCAGTCGGCCGGATGGGCGAGGTCAAGGACATCGTCGACGCCGTGCTGTTCCTGGAGACTGCGGGCTTCGTCACCGGCGAGATCCTGCATGTCGACGGCGGCCAGAGCGCCGGCCGCTAGCGCATGATCGGGAGCGTGTCATGCCTATCGTCACCGTTCAGGTTACGCGTGAGGGGACGGCGCCAGGGGCGTCGTCCACCACGCCGGAGCAGAAGGCCGCTCTGATCAAGGGCGCCAGCGAGCTGCTGCGCGACGTGCTCAACAAGCCCATGGAATCGACCTTCGTCGTCATCGAGGAGGTCGACACTGACAATTGGGGCTGGGGCGGACTGCCGGTGCTCGCGTATCGCGAGAGGCTCGCAGCGATGCGCAAGCCGTGATCGCTGCGAACGATCGCAGCGATCGGAACTAATCATTTTTCACGATCTGCCGAAGGGTTTAACCGATGTCGATGTCCGGGACCAATGTCGATCATCATCGCCGGCGCCATCACTCGGCGCCGCAGGATGCGGGCGGGTCGGTGTGGCTGTCTGCAGCCGCAGGACTTTGCGCCTCGCTGGTCGGGCTGGGGCTCGCGCGCTTTGCCTATACGCCGCTGATCCCGGCGCTAATCGCGGCAAAATGGTTCACGCCATCGGAAGCCGTTTATCTCGGCGCCGCCAACCTCGCCGGCTATCTCGCCGGCGCGCTGATCGCCCGCGATCTCGGGTCGCGCATCGGCTCGGTGTGGGCACTGCGCAGCATGATGCTACTTGCCGCGCTCTGCTGCTTTGCCTGCGCGGTGCCGATTTCTTTCATCTGGTTCTTCGGCTTCCGCTTTCTCGCCGGCGTCACCGGCGGTGTCATCATGGTGCTGGCGGCATCGACCATCCTGCCGCACATCGCGCCGAGCAAGCGCGGCTTTGTCGGCGGCGTGATTTTCGCCGGTGTCGGGCTTGGCGTCGCAGCGTCGGGCACGCTGGTTCCGCTGTTGCTGCAGCAGGGCGTCACGCAGGCCTGGGTCGGCCTCGGTGTGCTGTCGGCGGTGCTGACGCTGATCAGCTGGAAGGCGTGGCCATCAGAGGCGCCTGCGGCGCAGGGCGGCGAGGCGCATCATGTGGCGGCGCATGGCACGAGGTCGCTGATGGTGCTGATGCTGTGCGTCGAGTACGGCCTCAACGCGCTGGCGCTGGTGCCCCACATGGTCTTCCTGGTCGATTTCGTGGCCCGCGGACTTGGGCAGGGGATCGCGGCAGGATCGCATTACTGGGTGCTGTACGGCCTCGGCGCCGTCATCGGCCCGCTGTTGACCGGGCATCTCGCCGATCGCGCCGGCTTCGCCGCGGCGCTTCGCGTCGGCTTCCTGGTTGAAGCCGTGGCCGTCGCGATGCCTGCGGTGAGTTCATCACTCGCCGTGCTGATCGTGTCCAGCATCATCGTCGGTGGCTTCACGCCCGGCATCGTGCCGCTGGTGATCGGCCGCATCCACGAGCTGATCCCGCATTGCGCCGCCGGCCAGCGCACCGTGTGGGCGCAGGCTACCACGACGTTCGCACTGTTCCAGGCGGCCGGCGCCTACGGGATGTCCTATTTGTTTACGCAAAGCGGCGGCGACTATACGTTGCTGTTCGTGATCGGTGCGGTAGCGGTGGCCGCGGCGCTGGCACTCGATCTCGTCGCCGGGCTCACGGCGACACGCAATCGTCCGGCCTGATCGCCAGCTAATGTTGCGCTTGCGCCGGGGTCGAGACATCGGCGGCGGCGAGGCCGATGTCTCGGTTGTGCTCGACCGCGGCATATATGGCGAGGCTTGCCAGGATCGATCCGTAGAGGCTGAACGCGACGATCGTCCAGTTGTTGGCAACGCGGCGGTCGCCGCTGTCCAGCTCTTCGATGAATTTCTGCATTGGCGTCCCCCACATGCTTCGCATTACGAAAGCACGGGGGACGTCGCGCGAGATGTGAAGCAGGTCACGTTTGGCGCCGCCGCGCCCTGGAACAATCACCATCGTGATGAACGAATGGTTGGCGCAAGGCGCACGGTTCGCACTTTACGAATCGTTAACCGCGCAGTTGCTTCGCCAGGACCGCGATGAAGCGGTCGGCGTCGGCCTCGTCGTTGAAGACGTGCGGCGAGATGCGCATCCGGCCGAGCCGCAGCGCGACATGGATGTTCTCGGCGCCAAGCTGCGCGATCAGGTCTTTCGATATGCCGCCGGCCATGCCGAGGCTGAGGATATGCGGCGCGCGCAGGCGGCGATCCAGCACGCTGACGCCGAGGTCGCGCACGCCATCGGCGATCCGTTGCGTGAGCATCGCGAGCCGCTCGACGACGGCGGCCGCGCCCCAGTCCGCCATCATCTCCATGCCGATCGACGCCATCTCCAGCGAGATGTAATAATCGCGCTCGCCCATGTCGTAACGCCGCGCGTTGTCGACATAGCCGAGATCGCCGAAATAGACCGGGTTCTCGGAATTCACGTTGCGGCGTCCGGCGGCGGTCTGCTCCAGCGGCACGCCGTTGTGATGGCGTTTCGCCATGTAGAGGAAGGCGCGGCCGTAGGGGCCGATCAGCCACTTATAGGTCGGGAAGATCACCGCATCAGGGTCGAGTTGCTTGACGTCCATCGCCACGACGCCCGCGCCATGCGTCGCATCGATCACCAACATTGCGCCATGCCGCCGCAGCGCCGCCTGCACCTTGTCGACGTCGATCAGGCCGCCGTCCGACCAGTGCACCGACGAGATCGAGGCGAGGCCGACCGGCGGCGCGCCTGACCGCTCGATCGCGGTGAGCACCGCCGAGGTCCAGTCGCCGTCGGCGGGCTGGCGCACGGTCTCGATGACGAAGCCTTGCGCCTCGGCGCGGGCATGCCATTCCAGCACCGGCGAGGAGTGATCGTTCTCCAGCACGATGACGCGCGCGCCGCGCGGAACAGTCAGCACCTTTGCCGCCGTCGCGACGCCGTAGCTGATCGACGGGATCAGCGCGATGTCGCCGGCATCGGCATTGATCAGACGTGCTGCCGCCGCGCGGGCGCGTTCATACTGGCGGCTGTCGAAGCCGGCACCGAGTGTCCAGGGTTGGCCTTTCCGTCCGACCGCGGCGCGGCCGGCGTCGAGCGTTGTGCGCGGCAGCGCGCCGCTGGATGCCGAATTCAGGTAGCAGATGTCGGGTGGAATCTCGAACAGATGGCGCTGTGAAGGAAGCATGTCGGCTCGTTGTTGCGTTTGCTGAAGGTGCGTCGGCGCAGGCCGGACATTTATCCGTCGTACTGGTCCGGCCCCATCGCCCACGGCGCCTGCTCGTGGCCGTGCGCGAAGGTGCGGTTGGTTTGCGCCGGATTGCGATTGATCAGTGGCCGCAGATACATCGGATGCGTGGCGCTGCGCACCTCGTGCTCGACGGTGAACAGATGCCGGCCATCGGCGGGATCGACGATGTCGCAGAAGCGGTATTGGTACTGATTGTCCTCGCGCGAGACCAGCCCGCGCTCGCGCAGCCGCCGGTAGGGGCCGGAGAAGTCCGTGATGTAGATCTGGACATGGTGGCCGTCGAACTCCGGCTGCGCCCGATCGCTCTCGCGGAATTGCAGAACCTGATCCTTGCCGACCTTGACGCGCGCCACTGCGCCATCATCGTCCGCGAGACTGGCGGGAATGCCCATAATCTCGGGATAGAAGCGGGTGATTGCCTCAGCGGTGCCGTGCGGCACCTCGAATTCGACATAGGGGATGCCGAGCGAGACGCGCCCGAAACGGCCGGCATCCGGCTCATAGCAGCGTAGCCGATTGCCCCAGGGGCAGGTGGCCTCGACATGATCGTTGCGCGCACGATACGTGAATGCGGTGCCTTCGAGCTTGGGCGCAACCGAAGCCAGGCGGTCGAGCAGCGCCTGCCGCCCCGCGATCACGAGTCCGGTATGGCCGCGCAGCACCTGTGGCCGGCCGCTCGGCAGATGAAACTGGCTGCGGCCGACATTCACCCACATGTTGCTGTCCGACACCATCAGATAGGGATCGCGGGTCAGTCCGATGCCGGCGACATAGAACAGCGTCGCCGGGCGCTGGTCTGGTACCTGCACGTTGACATGCTCGAGATGGATCGAATTGCCGAGATCTTCTGCGGCGCGGTCGAATGGCTGCTGCATGGGCGTGGATCCGGAGGATGCGATGCCGCGCATGATAGTCGAATGCGGCGGCCGATCCAGCGACCAGGCCATGAATGTTACGGGGGGCTACCCCCCGTAACTCTGCACCAAGCTGCCGGCGACCAGCGACCAGCCGTCGACCAGGACGAAGAAGATCAACTTGAAGGGCAGCGAGACCACGACCGGCGGCAGCATCATCATGCCCATCGACATCAGGACCGAGGCGACCACGAGGTCGATGATCAGGAACGGCAGGAACAGCAGGAATCCGATCTCGAAGGCGCGCCTCAGCTCGGAGATCATGAAGGCCGGCACCAGGATGCGCAGCGACATCTCGTCCGGCGTCGCCGGCGGCGGTTCGCCGGACAGGTCCATGAACAGTTTCAGGTCCTTCTCGCGCACGTTCTTCTGCATGAAGCCGCGCAACGGTCCGGAGGCGCGTTGCAGGGCTTCCTCGACGCCGATCTGGTTGGCGACCAAGGGCTTGATGCCGTCGTCATAGGATTTCTGCAGCACCGGCCCCATCACGAAGGCGGTGAGGAACATCGCGAGCGCAATCATCACCGAGTTCGGTGGCGCGGTCGCGGTGCCGAGCGCGGTGCGCAGCAGCGACAGCACGACCACGATGCGCGTGAACGACGTCATCATGATCAGGACCGACGGTGCGATCGAGAGCACCGTAAGCAGCGCGATCAGCTGGATCGCGCGCTCGGTGACGCCGCCATTGCCGCCGCCGAGATTGATGCTGATATCCTGCGCGACCGCCGGATCGGCGAGCGATCCGGCGGCAATCAGAACAGCGATGAAAAAAACTCTACGCGGGACTGTCCCGGACCTCACGAAGGGGTCTTCGGTCGGCCGAGCAGGGACGCCATCTCGTCTTCGAGATTTTCGAACCCGCTCTTCTGCGGAGCGGGCGCTGGCGGTTCGCTGCGGGCCGGACGGATGACCGGCGCTTCGGGTGCGACCGGCGGCGCGAGGGTGTCACCAGCAGCGGACGGACGGCGCAGTGCGGCTTCAAGCCGTTGCGCCATCTCGGCGAGATTGGCGTCGGCGTTCGATGCGGCTGGCGGAGCCGGGGGGGCCGGCGGTGTCGGAGCCGCGGCGGGCGGCGGCGGAGCAGGTGGTGGTGGCGGTGCCACGGCACGCTCGGGCGCCCGTAGCGGCGGCGGCGCCTTCGGCGGCTCAGCGGCGCGCGGTGGACGGGGCATTGCGGGCTCGGCGCGCGGCAAGCGCGGCGGCATCGGATCGGGGCGCGGTTCGCCGCGCTCGGGCCTGCTCCCGATCAGATCGGGCGTGAAGCCGGCGAGCGGATCGTTGCGGCGCTCTGCTGCGGCTGCGGGCCGGCGGACCTCGTCGGCAAAGGCCGGGCGGGCTGGACGCTGCGGCGGATCCGGCAGTTGCGGTTCGGGATGATCGAAGATGTCGCGGGCGCTGTCGCCATCCCAGGCCGCATCGGGGAGCGGCGCGACCCGCGGCGGCGCTGCGTCGGCGGCAACCGCCGGCCGGGTCGACATCTGATCGCGGCCGGGCGCGGCGCGGACGATGTTGGGTTCCACGACGATGTCGCTGGGCCCGCCGATCATCAGGAGATGTTCGACATTGTCGCGGCGGACCAGCACGAGGCGGCGCCGGCCGTCGACGGCGGCAGCGTCGATCACCGCGAGCCGCGGCATCCGCCCGCGATTGGCGTTGGCGCCAAGACGGCTGCTGCCGAAGCGGCGCACGAGCCATGCGGCGACGCCGATCAGCACCAGCACGACGACGAACGCGAGGATGAATGTAAGTGGTGCCTGCATACTGGAGTCCCCGGCCATGGTGGCCTTCCTCAGCTTCCGCCGTCAGCGAGCGCAGACTGATCGCGGATCGCGCAGCGAATCGCGCCCGAGACTCGCCATATTGCTTAATTCCCCACGGCTTACAGCCGAGCGTTCTATTAATAGACCAAGAATCGCCTGTCCCAAAACGACTTCTCGGCGCCCCACGCTGCCTTGATCCGCGCTGGTTAACGCAGCTTTCATGGCGAAAATGCGCTCGCGAGCCACGGTTGTGGCGTTCTCCACGGCTGATATCCGCATTTTAACCAGCTGTTAACCATGCACCGGGCAAATTCTGCCTACCTCGGGAGGGCCAAGGGGTTGTCCAAGAGGTTAACGGAGTGGCGCCCATGGCCATGAACGATCTACCGATCCTGTCGGCGCTGCGCACCAAGATGCAGTGGCACCAGGAACGCCAGCGGGTGCTCTCCGAGAACGTCGCCAATTCCGACACGCCCAACTTCCGGCCGCGCGATCTGGTCGAACCGACATTCGACCGAGCCGGCTCCACGACCGGCGGCGGCGTCGGATCACTGGCGATGATGCAGACCAGTGGCACCCACATGACGGCCTCGGGCGCCCCCGAGACCTTCGACAATGACCGCGGCAAGAGCGGCTTCCAGACCCGGCCGGCCGGCAACGCGGTCAATCTCGAAGACCAGATGCTGAAAGTGTCCGCCAATCAGATGGACTACGCGGCGGTCACCTCGCTCTACAGCAAGAGCCTGCATCTCTTGAAGACCGCGATCGGCAAGGGCTAGGCCGCGTAGGGGCGGCAGGAGGACAGCATGGCAGACGAGATCAGCGACTTCACCCGCTCGATGAGCATCGCGACATCGGGCCTGCGCGCGCAGTCGGGCCGTATGCGTGTGATCTCGGAGAACATCGCCAACGCCGATTCGACCGCGCAGACAGCGGGCGGCGATCCCTACCGCCGGAAGGTGCCGACCTTCTCATCGGCGCTCGATCGCACGCTCGGCGCCCAGACGGTGTCGCTCGGCAAGGTGCGCCCCGACCGGACGGCGTTCACCATCAAGCACGAGCCGGGCAATCCGGCGGCGGACGCCGCCGGTAACGTCAAATACCCCAACGTCAATTCAATCGTCGAAATGACCGACATGCGGGATGCCCAGCGCTCCTATGAGGCGAACCTCAACATCATCAGCGCGACGCGGCGGATGATCCAGCGCACGCTCGACATCCTCAAATCCTGACGCAACAGAACAACACAGGGATCGTAAATCATGGCCTCACCGACAGTCGCCGCCAACGCATATGCCAGCCTCGCCAAGATGATGGAGCGCGGCGGAGCCGAGAAGGCCGGCCAGGCCACGGCCGGCGCGGGCGGCCCGTCGTTCAGCGCGCTCGTCAAGGATGCCGTCGGCAGCGTGATGGAGACCGGCCAGAAGTCCGATACGCAAACCATGGCGATGGCCTCGGGCAAGGGGAATGTGATGGACGTGGTGACGGCGGTTGCGGAAACCGACGTCGCGGTGTCGACGCTGGTCTCGGTCCGCGACCGCGTGATCCAGGCCTACGAAGACATCATGAAGATGTCGATCTGACGTCCGTAGGACGTCATCCCGGGGCGATGCGCAGCATCGAACCCGGGATCTCGAGGTTCCGGGTTCGATGCTTTGCATCGCCCCGGAACGACGGTGCAAACAACAGCAGCGAGAACAACAATGACCGGCCCTGAAACTCTCGACGTGGCGCGCGATGCGATCTGGACCATTGTGGTGGTGTCGTCGCCCATGCTGGTGGTCGGCCTCGTGGTCGGCGTGGTGGTGTCGCTGTTCCAGGCACTGACGCAGATCCAGGAACAGACCCTGGTCGCCGTGCCGAAGATTCTCGCGATCTTCGTCACATTGCTGCTGTCGCTGCCGTTCATGGCGGACCAGCTAAGCGCCCATATGATGCGGATTTCGTCGCGAATCATCGGCGGTTGATGCAGTAATGTCCCGGTCATGCGCATCGACGTCTCCCTGCTGCCGGCGCTGGCCGCAACCTTCATGCTGGTGTTCGCGCGCGTGGGCGCGATGGTGATGCTGTTGCCGGGTTTCGGCGAGTCCAATATCCCGACCCGGGTGAAGCTTTCGATCGCGCTGCTGCTGACGCTGATCATGCTGCCGCTGCATCGCAATGCCTATCATGTCGACCTGACGTCGATGGCCTCGCTCATTGTGCTGATGCTGCATGAGCTCGTCATCGGCATCGTGCTCGGCGCGACCGCGCGCGTGACGCTGTCGGCGCTGACGGTCGCCGGCTCCGTGATCGCCCAGCAGCTCGGCCTCGGCTTCGTCACCGCCGTCGATCCGACCCAGGGTCAGCAGGGCCAGATCATGGGCAACTTCCTCACCATGCTCGGCATTACGCTGCTGTTCGCCACCGACAGCCACTATCTCGTCATCGCGGCGATCAGCGAGAGCTACCGCATTTTCTCGCCGGGCGAGGTGGTGCCGACCGGTGATGTCGCCTCGCTTGCGACCAGCGCGTTCGCCGCCGCCTTCAAGATCGGCCTGCAGCTGTCGGCGCCGTTCCTGGTGTTCGGCCTCGTCTTCAATATCGGGCTCGGCGTGCTGGCGCGCCTGATGCCGCAGATGCAGGTCTTCTTCGTCGGCGTGCCGCTTACTATCTTGGCCGGTTTCCTGATCTTCGGTGTCGTGCTTGCCGCGATGATGGGCACCTATCTCGATTACTTCATCGGCGTCATGCGCCAGCTTGCTCCAATGAACTAGCGGGCAGGAGCGACCATGGCCGACGATAGCGACGACAAAACAGAAGACCCTACGCAAAAACGTCTCGACGAGGCGCATGACAAGGGTGATGTCGCCAAGAGCCAGGAGGTCAATACCTGGTTCATGATTGCCGGCGCCACGCTGGTGCTGTCGACGTTTTCCAGCTCGATCGGCGGGGGCATCCTGATGCCGCTGCGGAACCTGCTCGCCAATTCATGGATGATCCACACCGACGGCGCCGGGCTCCTCGATCTGACCCGGACGCTCGGCTATGCCGTGGTTGCCGCGATCGGCGTCCCGTTCCTGATGCTGGCGCTGGCCGCGATCGCGGGCAACATGATCCAGCACCGCCTGGTGTGGTCGGGAGAGAATCTGAAACCGAAATTCTCCAAGATCTCGCCGGCCGCCGGCTTCAAGCGGCTGTTCGGCAAGCAGGCGGCGGCGAACTTCCTGAAAGGCCTGTTCAAGCTGATCGCGCTCGGCGCCGTCATGGTCGCGGTGCTGTGGCCCGAGCGCCTTCGCATGGAAGCCTTCATGCGCGTCGACCCGGCCGAACTGCTGCCCGCCATCACCAGCTTGACCGTGCAACTGCTGGGCGCAGTCGTGGCCGTATTGGCGGTGGTTGCGATCGGCGATTTTTTCTTCCAGTACCAGACTTGGTACGAGCGGCACAAGATGTCGCTGCAGGAGATCAAGGACGAGTTCAAGCAGTCCGAAGGCGATCCGCATATCAAGGGCAAGATCAGGCAGATGCGGGCCCAGCGCGCCAGGAAGCGCATGATGGCCCAGGTTCCCAAGGCCTCAGTGATCATCACCAACCCGACCCATTTCTCGGTGGCGCTGCACTATGATCGGGGCAAGATGTCGGCGCCGGTCTGCGTCGCCAAGGGCGTCGACAATGTCGCCTTCAGGATCAGGGACATCGCCAAGCAGCACGACATTCCGATCGTGGAGAACGTGCCGCTGGCCCGCGCCCTCTATGCCACCGTCGAAATCGACGAGGAAATCCCGGTCGAGCACTATCATGCAGTTGCCGAAATCATCGGTTACGTGATGAAGCTGAAGCGCGGGCTGTCCGGGCTGCGTTCGTGAAAACAGGACAGATATCCGCTTGAAATGCCCGTAACTTGTAGATTTGCGTCCTGATGTACTTGCGTTTTCGGGTCCGATTCAGGCACTCAGGGGTGGGCGGCCGGTCCGGGCGCCCCAGCGATGCCGACGAGCCATGTCTCTCCAGATGACCGCCGAAACCAACGATCATCCCGCGACCGAGCCGTTCGTGGCTCACGGACCGGTGCGGCGCGGCGGCAGCATCGTGCTGGTGCTCTTGATCGCGGCAGGTATCGTCGCGGTCGCGGTCTGGCTGATGACCATCGGCCGCAGCCAGGCGCAGCCTTATATCCTCGGCGTCCTGGCGCTGCTGGCCACGGTCGGGCTGTTCAACCTGTTCGCCTTCGCCGCCGGCATCATCCGCTTCTCCGACCGCGCCTCCGACGATCCCGTCATGGGGCGGATCGCCGACCATGCCCATGACGGGCTCGCGGTGACCGACTCGCGCGGCCATGTGGTCTATTCCAATGCCGCCTATCTGACGCTGACCGGCGCGGCCTCACCTCAGGACGTCCGTCCCGTCGAGCGCGTCTTCATCGGCAACCCGGATGTCTCGGAGGCGGTGTTCCGCCTGCTGAAGGCGGCGCGCGAGGGCAAGCGGCAGCAGGAGGAGGTCCGCATCGCCGGCCATGACGGCGATCAGGGCCGCTGGCTGCGGCTTCGGGTGCGGCCGCTCGGCCAGACCAAACGCGAAGCGAGATATTCGGTGTGGTCGGTTGCCGATATCACCCGGGATCGCGAGCGCCAGGAGGACGTGTTCCAGGAACTGCAACACGCGATCGAATATCTCGACCACGCGCCCTGCGGTTTCTTCTCGGTCAATCCGGCCGGCGAGATCGCCTACGTCAACGCGACGCTGGCCAACTGGCTCGACTATGACCTCGCCGAGATCGGCTCGGGCGGGTTGAAGCTGACCGACATCGTCTCCGGCGATGGCGCATCGCTGCTGACCTCGATTGTGCCGGTGCCGGGCGAGGTCAAGACCGAGGTGTTCGACATCGACCTGCGCATGCGCGGCGGCAAGACCTTGCCGGTGCGGCTCTATCATAAGCTCGCCTTCGGCGCCGATGGCGCCGCGGGGGCCTCGCGCACGCTGGTGATCAGCAGGGCGCGCGACGAGCGTTCCGATCCCGAACGCGCCGCCGAAGTGCGCTTCATGCGGTTCTTCGACCACACCCCGATGGCGATCGCCACCGTCGACCGCGGCGGCAACGTGGTCGGCGCCAACGCCCGCTATGCCAAGCTCGCCCAGAGCCTGAACGGCGAAGGCGGCGCCGCCAAGTCGATCTTCCGTGCGGTCAATCCGCGCGACCGTGGCCTCTTGATCGCGGCGATCAACCAGGCCGCGGAGGGGCAGGGCGACATCGCACCGGTCGAGGTGATGCTCGACGGGCCCAAGGAGCGCTCCGCCCAGTTCTTCGTCACCCTGGTTGAGAAGGACGAGCGCGACGCCGAGACCGCGATCGTCTACATGCTGGAGACCACCGAGCGGCGCGCGCTGGAAAACCAGATCAACCAGTCGCAGAAGATGGAGATGGTCGGCCAGCTCGCCGGCGGTATCGCGCACGACTTCAACAACGTGCTCTCGGCCATCATGATGGCGAACGATTTCCTGCTGAACGCGCACAAGCCGACCGACCCGTCGTTCCAGGACATCATGCAGATCAAGCAGAATGCGACCCGCGCCGCGACGCTGGTACGGCAGCTGCTCGCGTTCTCGCGCCGTCAGACGCTGCGGCCGCAGGTGCTCGATCTCGGCGACGCGCTCTCTGATCTCACCATGCTGCTGCGCCGGCTGATCGGCGAAAAGGTCAAGCTCGACCTCGTGCACGGCCGCGACCTGTGGCCGATCAAGGTCGACGTCTCGCAGTTCGAGCAGGTCGTCGTCAACCTTGCGGTGAACGCGCGCGACGCGATGCCCGACGGCGGCAAGCTGATCATCCGCACGTCGAATGTGCCGACCGAACAGGCCGCGCAGCTCGCCAACAAGGGCATGCCGGCGGCGGATTATGTCAAGATCGAGATATCGGATACCGGCACCGGCATCCCGGCCGATATCGTCGACAAGATCTTCGAGCCGTTCTTCTCGACCAAGGAGGTCGGCAAGGGCACCGGCCTCGGCCTCTCCACGGTCTACGGCATCGTCAAGCAGACCGGCGGCTTCGTCTATGTCGATTCCGCGCCAGGCCAAGGCACCACCTTCCGCATTTTCCTGCCGCGGCATCGCCCGGAGCAGGAGGTTGCGCCGGACGCGCAGGCCGGCAACGGCACCGCGAAGGAGACCGCTGCCGCCACCGATGCGGCGAAGCCGAAGCCCGATCTCACCGGGCAGGGCACCATCCTGCTGGTCGAGGATGAGGACGGTCTGCGGTCGCTGAACGCGCGCGGCTTGCGCTCGCGCGGCTACAGCGTGATCGAGGCCGCCAACGGCGTCGAGGCGATCGAAGCGCTGGAGGAAAGACAGGGCGCGGTCGATCTCGTGGTCTCCGACGTGGTGATGCCGGAGATGGACGGCCCGACCCTGCTCAAGGAAATGCGCATCCGCAATCCGGAGCTGAAGATCATCTTCGTCTCGGGCTATGCTGAGGATGCCTTCGAGAAGAGCCTGCCCGAGAACCAGCAATTCGCCTTCCTGCCAAAGCCCTTCACGTTGACCCAGCTGGTTGCGGCTGTGAAGGAAACTATTGCGGCGCAATAGGTCGCGCTTCCGCCTCCACAAGGACCATATCGTCACATTGCCGCGACGGAGGGCCGCAGCCGCGGTTCCCGTTTCCCGCTTCCCTTTTACCCGACCCTGCCCATCTTAGGGGTTCGGTTCCCCAAGCCGGGGATATTCTCGAGGAAACCAACATGAATTTCTCGCAACGCACGCGTGGCATTGTTCGGGCGGTCGCCGTCGCGATGGCACTGGCGCTGCCCGTCATGATGACCATCTCGGCGGCTGACGCCCGCGTCAGCGGCGGCGGCTCGCGCGGTTCGCGCACCTTCTCCGCGCCGCCCTCAACCGCCACCGCGCCGGGAACGGTGGCACCGATGAACCGCACCTTCAGCCAGCCGGGCAGCCCCGGTATGGCCGCGCCGGCCGCGGCCAACTCGGGCGGCCTGTTCGGCCGTGGCGGCATGGGCCGTGGCCTGCTCGGCGGATTGGCCGCGGGCTTCCTCGGCGCCGGCCTGTTCGGCATGCTGTTCGGCGGCGGTCTGTTCTCAGGTCTCGGCGGCCTGTCGTCGATCCTTGGCCTGGTGCTGCAGATCGGCCTGATCGTGCTGGTGGTGCGGCTTGCGATGTCGTGGTGGCAGCGCCGCAATACGCCGGCCGCGGCCTATGCCGGCGGTCCCGCCTCCGGCGTTGGCCCGCAGCCGAGCCAACGCTCCGGCTTCGGCCTTGGTCTCGGCGGCGGATCGGAGGCGCCGGTCGAGATCGCGCCTGCAGATTATGAGGCGTTCGAGCGGCTGCTCAGCGATATCCAGGCGGCCTGGTCGAACGAGGACATCGCGAAGCTGCACACGCTCGCGACGCCGGAAATGGTGTCGTACTTCTCGAAGGACCTCGAGCAGAACAAGGCCCGTAACGTCATCAACAAGGTGACGGGCACGAAGCTCCTGCAAGGCGACCTCGCGGAAGCCTGGCGCGAAGGCGACAGCGAATATGCGACGGTGGCGATGCGGTTCTCGCTGGTCGACACCACGCTCGACCGTGGCACCGGCCGTCTGGTCGACGGCAGCGAGCAGCCGGCCGAGATCACCGAGGTCTGGACCTTCCTGCGCCAGCGCGGCGGCAACTGGGAGCTTTCGGCGATCCAGCAGACCAACTGACCGGTTGTCTGATATGACGATGCAAGCGCCGCGGCTCACCCCGCGGCGCTTTTGCTTTGCGGGGGTCATTTGCGCGTCGCCCGACTGGAATATCTGACTATACCGCGGGTTGATGTCAGCGAACCATAACAACCATCGGGAGGACAAGATGACCATCATTGCCCGGATCAGTGTTGCCGCCGCTTTTGCGCTCGCCGTCGCGGCCGCGCTGCCGGCGCAGGCCCAGACCGCCAACACCAGTTTCTTCGTGACCAGCAACGGCATCGGCAATGGCGGCAATCTCGGTGGGCTCGCCGGTGCCGACAATCACTGCCAGGAGCTGGCGCAGGCCGCAGGCTTCGGCGCACCGAAGACGTGGCACGCTTATCTCTCGACGCAGGCGGCCGACGGCAAGCCCGCGATCAATGCACGCGACCGTATCGGCAAGGGCCCGTGGCAAAATGTGAAGGGCGTCGTGATCGCAAAAGACGTCGCCGATCTGCACAGCGGGGCGAACAATCTCACCAAGCAGACCGCGCTCTCAGAAAAGGGCGAGGTGATCAACGGCCGCGGCGATACGCCGAACCGCCACGACGTGCTGACCGGCTCGCAAGGAGATGGCACCGCCTTTGCCGCCACCGAAGATCGCACCTGCAAGAACTGGACGAGCAGCACGCAGGGGTCCGCGATGCTCGGCCATTCCGATCGCATCGGTCTGCGCGACGACGATGCGTCCAAATCGTGGAATGCGTCGCATCCCTCGCGCGGCCCCGACGGCGGTTGCTCGCAGGCCGATCTGAAGAGCACCGGCGGCGACGGTCTGCTGTATTGCTTCGCGGCGAACTGATCCCGGATTGGTGCGTTGACGCTTGCGCGATCGCCCCGCAGATTGCGCGGCGATATCAATCGTCAATGATCTCCGGGACTCATCCATGCGCTATCAGCTCTATTACTGGCCCTCGATCCAGGGCCGCGGCGAATATGTCAGGCTCGCGCTGGAGGATGCCGGCGCCGGCTATGACGATGTTGCCCGCGGCAAGGGCGGAACGGGCGCGATGATGAAGCTGATGGAGGGGCACAGGGGCACGCCGCCATTTGCGCCGCCGTTCCTCAAGGCAGGCCAACTCGTGATCGGCCAGACCGCCAACATCCTGCTCTATCTCGGCGCGCGCCACGGCCTGTCGCCGAAGGCGGAGGCAGGAAAATTGTGGGTGCACGAGCTCCAGCTCACCATCACCGATTTCGTGGTGGAGGTTCACGATACCCATCATCCGCTGGGCCCGTCGCTCTACTACGAGGACCAGAAGGCGCCGGCGAAGAAGCGCACCGAGGAATTCTGGTCGTCGCGCGTGCCGAAATATCTCGGTTATTTCGAGGGGCTGGTGAAGGCCAATGGCGGCGCCTTCGTCACTGGCCGCCGCATCACTTACGTCGACCTGTCGCTGTTCCAGATCGTCGAAGGCCTGCGCTACGCGTTCCCGAAGCGGATGCAGGCGTTCGAGAAAAAGGTTCCGCGCCTGATCGCGCTGCACGACCGCGTCGCCGAGCGGCCGAACATCAAGGCGTATCTGGCGAGCGAGCGGCGGATCCCGTTCAACGAGGACGGGATCTTCCGGCGCTACAAGGCGCTGGATTTGTAACCCTCTCACCAAAGTCCGGGCACCAGACGATAGCGCACCCGCGCCGCGTAGTCGGCATAGCCGGGCAGTCCCGCCGCCAGCGTACGCTCCTCGATGCGGGTGCGGAATGCGAACATCAGGAAGAACAGCGGCGCGAAGGCGAGGCCCCACCATGAGCCGAGCATGAGCGGCACGCCGACAAAGAACAGCATGATGCTCGCATACATCGGATGGCGGACCAGCGCGTAGGGACCGGTCGCGATCACCTGATGGTGACGCTCGGCCTGCACCTTCACGACCGGTGACGCAAACGAGTTGGTGCGGAACACCCACATGACCAGGACAGTCGAGAGCAGATACATCGCAAGGCCTGCGACGATCAGTGGCACGCCGGCGATGCCGCCGCCAAACCGGCGGTCGAGCCCCATCGTGACGAACCAGAGCACGGCCACCGCCACGAACATCAGCATGAACCACTTATCGTCGCGGGGCTGATCCTCGCGCGCGGTGAAGCGCATGCGTTCGGCGAGCAGTCCGGGGTCGGTCCTGGCGAGCCACAGGCCGGTGGCCGGGCCGATCACGGCCGAGGCGACCAGGTACGTCCACGCCCCTGGCCAGTGCAGCGTGCCGGAGGCTGCGAACAGCAGCGCGCCCATGCCGACGACGAACAGCGTATTCTGCACGAGGAGCTTGGCGATCATTGGCGGCTCCGTGGAGTCCAGGGACCGATCATCGCACGTCTTCCGGCAAACGTGCGGCGGCAACGATCAACTTTCAGATCGCCTCAGACGTTCCCGGGGTCACAAACATATCACTCGCTGTTGCCGCGCCGGATCGTGATCGAGGCCTCGGTCTTGGTGCGCGCGCATTCCAGATTGAGGCGCTTGTAGCGCATCGTGACCTTGTCGCCGCGCAGGATGCCCATGCGCTTCAGGCAGCGCGTGGTGCCGGTCTGGGTGTCGTCCTTCGGCACGGTGAAGACCAGCGCCGCCGCCGAACCGACCAGGTTGAAGAACTCCGGCTTCATCTTGCGGTCGGTCTTGGCGTAGAGCTCGACCGAATAGTCCTTGCCGCGGCAGCCGAGCGACAATTCCTTCGCCGCCGGATGGGTCAGGTAGGTGATGTTGGCGGCGGTGAAATTGACCTTCAGGCCGTCGATCTGGCCGGCGAGCTGTTTTGCGATGTCCTCGCAGGGATCAGCGTGCGCGGGCGCCGCCGCGAAGGCCGCAGTCAGCGCCAACAGCGCGGCGGGCAGGATGGAGCGGACACGGAACGGCAGATCAAGGCGCAATCGTCTGGTCATGAAACCCCCGCGGCGGTATGCGCAGGGTTCATGCAGGCTCCCGCGGAGCCCGTCAATATCTGCTGTGACCGCGGGGCGGTCACAGACGGCCGTTCGGACCTGTCGTCGGCTTAGAACTCGGCCTTGCACTTGCCGTTGTGGGCCTTCGAGACCCCGGCCGACTCGCGCTCGCAATCGTTGCCATAGGTCTTGCCGTCACAGCCGCACACCGGGCGGAAGATCTTGAAGCAGATGTGCGGCTTGCGCACGCAGCTGCCGAACTGGTCGAAGCGGCCGCATGTGCCGGCTTTAAACTGGCAGAACTCCTCAGGGCCACACACGAACCCTGCAAAGCCGCCGCAGCGTTGGCCCGCGGCATTGGCGCCCGAGGGGATCGAGATCAGCAACGCCAGCGCCGCGAACGACACGAAAAGTCCTGTCTTCATGATGGCCTCCCTTGGTTGGTGATGGAATCCCATCATGCGACAACCATAGATTACATGTCTGTGAAGTAGCCCACATGGATTGCGGTCCCGTGCATGGCTGGGCGGCGGCCGGCTTCCCTTTCCTTTGTCCCAAAAATGCTTAGAACGGCTCTATATCGCCGGCCGGCCCCTCGCAGGCTTTAGGTCCGGCCCTCGAACCGACGAGCAAACCCATGAACGCCCCCAGCGCCTTCCCCGATCCGCAGAAGCCCGTTCCGCCCTACAAGCACACGCCGCTGTTCCCGCTGGGCGCGGATACCACGCCCTACAAGAAGGTCACGACCGAGGGCGTGCGGGTCGAGAAGGTTTTGGGCAAGGACATGCTCGTGGTGTCGCGGGAGGCGCTGCGGGCGCTCTCGGAGGCCGCGTTCGGCGACATCAACCACTATCTGCGGCCCGGCCATCTGAAACAGCTCCGCAACATCCTCGAGGACAAGGAAGCCAGCGACAACGACAAGTTTGTCGCCTTCGATTTCCTGAAGAACGCCAACATCGCCGCCGGCGGCGTGCTGCCGATGTGCCAGGACACCGGCACCGCGATCATCATGGGCAAGAAGGGCTTTCGCGTCATCACCGACGGCGACGACGAGGCCGCACTCTCCGAAGGCGCGCGCGATGCGTATCTCCGCCGCAATCTGCGCTACTCGCAGGTGGCGCCGCTGTCGATGTATGAGGAGAAGAACACCGCCAACAATATGCCGGCGCAGTGCGAGATCTATGCCGAGGGCGATGACGCCTACAAGTTCATGTTCATGGCCAAGGGCGGCGGCTCGGCCAACAAGAGTTTCCTGTTCCAGGCGACGCCCTCGGTGCTGACGAAGGACCGCCTGCTGGCGTTCCTGAAGGAGAAGGTGCTGACGCTCGGCACCGCGGCGTGCCCGCCGTATCATCTTGCGATCGTGATCGGCGGCACGTCGGCCGAGCTCTGCATGAAGACGGTGAAGCTTGCTTCCGCGCGCTATCTCGATGCGCTGCCGACCCACGGCTCGGCCGACGGCAATGCGTTCCGCGATCTTGAGATGGAGCAGGAGATCCTCAAGATGACGCAGTCGCTCGGCGTCGGCGCGCAGTTCGGCGGCAAGTATTTCTGCCACGACGTCCGCGTCATCCGCCTGCCGCGCCACGGCGCCTCGCTCCCGATCGGGCTCGGCGTTTCCTGCTCGGCCGACCGCCAGGTACTCGGCAAGATCACCAGGGACGGCGTCTATCTCGAGGAGCTCGAGCACAATCCGGCGCAGTATCTGCCTGCGGTCGAGCAGTCGCTCGGCGGCGACGTCGTCAAGATCGACCTCAACCAGCCGATGAAGGACATCCTGGCGACGCTGTCGAAGCATCCGATCAAGACCCGGGTGTCGATGACCGGCACCATGATCGTGGCGCGCGATTCCGCGCACGCCAAGTTGCGCGAGCGGCTGGAGAAGGGCGAGCCGCTGCCGGATTATTTCAAGAACCACCCGGTCTACTACGCCGGTCCGGCCAAGACGCCCGATGGCTACGCCTCGGGCGCGTTCGGCCCGACCACCGCGGGACGCATGGACTCCTTCGTCGATCAGTTCCAGGCTGCCGGCGGTTCGATGGTGATGGTCGCCAAGGGCAACCGCGCGGTCGCGGTGCGCGAGGCCTGCAAGAAGCACGGCGGCTTCTATCTCGGCTCGATCGGCGGTGCTGCGGCGAACCTCGCCGAGCACTGCATCAAGAAGGTCGAGGTGGTCGAGTATCCCGAGCTCGGCATGGAAGCGATCTGGCGCATCGAGGTGGTCGATTTCCCGGCCTTCATCATCATCGACGACAAGGGCAACGACTTCTTCAAGGAACTGAACCTCGGTTGAAGGCGATCGGCCTCGACGGATTTTCCAAAGGCTGGGTCGCCGTTACCATCGACGGCGACCAACGCACGATGTCCTTCCAGGCTGATATCGCGGACGCGCTGGCGCATCCGTTCGATCGCACCGGCATCGATATTCCAATCGGCATGACTGACGACGGCACGCGAGATTGCGACTTGCTCGCGCGTGACAAATTGCGGCCGCATGCCTCGCGCGTCTTCACCGGAGCGCGGCGCTGGCTCTGGCAGGAATTTGCCGATCCCGACAAGGCGAACATGGACGCGCTGCGCCGCAGCCAGACGCGGGTCTCACGCCAGCTCTGGCACCTCGGCAAGAAAATCATGGAGGTCGATGCGTTCGTGCGCGCGCATCGCGCGCGCGACATCCGCGAGGTCCATCCCGAATTGGTGTTCCTGCGGCTGAACAGCGGCAAGCCGTTGCCGCGAAAGAAGTCGGAGGAGGGCGATGCGCTCCGCCGCAAGCTGCTCAAGCGCGCCGGCTTTCGCGAGATCGATCGGTGGCTGACTGAGGTGCGGATCGGCACCGGCGCGAAACGTGATGACGTGCTGGATGCCTGTGCTGTGGCGCTCGCGGCCTGCGCTCCACACGGCAGCGTTCCCGAAGGCGCGCCGCCGCTGGATGCGCATGATCTGCCAATGCAGATCTGGTTCTAGAGCGGGGCGCTTACGCCCGGCTGCCGGTGAAGGGAAAACTGCCCATCGGGCCGATGCCCATTTCGCCGGAGATGCTGTCGCCGGAGACCTTGCCGCTGAAGTCGAGCGTCAGCGGCATCGGGTTGGTGATGGACACCTTCCAGGCGAGGTCGTCACCATTCACGGTGCCGTCGAAGATCTCGGTCGAATTGCCTTCGGCGCCCTGCGTACCCGTGAGCGTGCCGCCCGAGCTTGCCAGCGACAGCGTCGCCTTGCGCTCGCCCATCGGCGTCGTCATGGTGAGATTCCAGTTTCCGTCCACCGCCATTGATGTCTCCCCTCGAGGTCAAGTGTGCGCGGGGTATAGCCCATCCTGCCGCGCACGCCTAGATCACGACACGATCCAAGAGATCGCGTCGTGATCTCTCCTCTTTGTTTGAGCATGATCTTCTCGGAAAACCGGTCCCCACTTTTCTGGATCATGCTGTTTTGCGCCCTGCGGCGATCAGGCGCGGGCGGCGGCGCGCAGACGGTTGGTGATCAGGAAGCGGAAGACGACGTACTGGATCGCGAAGGCGGCGATCTTGGCGCCGGCCGCGACCACGGTGACGTAGGTCGCCCACAGCTTGATGTCGCCGGTTGAGGCAATCGCGATCGTGCCGGCGCCGAGCGCGAACATCAGCAGGGCCCAGGCATAGCCGGCGAGGGTGACGTATTCCGGGATCACCTCGGTGACGCGCGCCGGCATGTAGCGCAGCATCCAGCCGCGCTTGAGCATGATGGCGCCGATCGCGAAATGCGCGATCGCAGGCTTCGCCAGCACGAAGCGCGGATCGTGGGTCAGCAGCGTGGCGCCGCCGAGCACGATGGCCAGCGCGAGGCTCGCCCAGGTCATGAAGCCGAGCGCTTCGCCTTTCACACGGGCGCGGATCGCCTGCGCGATCGCACCTGCGATCGCCACGCCGGTGGCGAGCAGCACGTTGTCGGTGACGAGATAGACCACCAGGAACACGATGGTGGAGAGAAAGTCGGTCGCAAGCTTGGCCAATACGCTCTTCATCGTCGTGGTTCCGTCCTTGGGCGTTTCTTTGGGGCTGGATGTTGTCGCGTCGAAGCTTCAGTGCGAGAGCAGCGCGCTGGCTGGTGGCGTTCCGTACTTGGCCTTGCGGTACTGCGGATACCATCTGGTGAAGCAGACCGCGCCGTTGCGGGCGGCGAAGGCGACCAGCAGGCCCGACCACAGCGGCAGGTTTGGCACGTAGAGCACCGCGATGTTGCCGACCATCATCAACAGCGCCGCGCCGGTCCAGGCCCAGCAAATCAGATAGTTGACGCGTTCGAAGCTTGGCAGCCGCGTCGTCTCGGCGTCGACGATTTCCATCGCATATTGCCGCGTGAAGGGATGGCGGAGCATGATCGAGGAGAGCGACACCAGGAAGATGCCGGCGTCGACCGCGAGCTTCACCGCAGTGGTACTCAGCGTCGCGTCAACGAAGGTGAGGTAGCTGCCGACCGCCGTGAACACGACCACCGAGCCGAGCGTGAGAGTCTTGATGCTGCGGCCGCGTGCGACATCCAGCGCGATCACGGCAACGCAGATCAGGGCGGCGCAGAGCAGGCTGACAGTGGCCGAGGCCACCAGCATCAGTGCGGCGAAGGCGCCGTAGGGAGCGAAGATAAGGAAGATCGTCATTGGAAGCCTCATCGGTCGATCTTTACATCGTAAAGATACGCTAGGGCTTGGCGGGGAGATCGTCAAGCAAAATCTTTACAGTGTAAAAATCGCGATGATGTATGAAAAGACCAATATTATCAGTCTGTTGACGAATGTTCAGCCGCCACCCGCGGCGGCTCGTGACAGCGTCGTGATCGCACAGCTGACGAGCAGGCCGATCGTGATGACAATGCCGCCGACCCGGCAGACCCGGAATTGCAGCGAATCCGGCGACGCATACATGCCGAGCGGATGGATCAGTCGCGACAACAGCAGCGCGCCCATCAACAGATGCACCCGCGATGCAGGTGCTCCCGACATTTCCAGGAACGCCACCATCAGGGTGATGATCGGGACATACTCCATGAAGTTGGCATGGGTGCGGATGGCGTTGCGCAGCGCCAAATTGCCGCCGTCACTGAACGCCGCGAGGCTGCTCCGCCGCAACCGGATCACCTGCAGCGCGAGGGCTGCGTAGATCAGGGCAAGCACCGCGAGATAGCCTGACGTGATGGATGGCATATGCATGCGAGGCTCCCGGGTGTCGGCGTTTTCCCAACGCTGTCATTCCGGGGCGCGCGTCAGCGCCAACCCGGAATCTCGAGCTTATAACCTCTGGCTTCCGGGTTCAGCCCTGTGGGCTGCCTCGGAATGACGGGGAGTACGTCTACTCTGCGCCCACCCAATTGCCGTGAAATCCATCCGGTACGCGATGGCCGAGATGCACCAGCGCCGCGGGGCCGGCTTCGACGTCGGTGGCGTTGAAGATTGCGAGGTCGCTGCGGTTCTCCCGTGCGCGCCAGACCACCGCCAGCAGCCAGCCGTCGCCTTCGACGGCCTCGGTGCCGCGCTCGACGAAAACCGGCTCGGAGATCGTGTCGCCGGCGGGCAGGAGATAGTGGCCGAGCCGCTTGCCCTTGCCGTCGACATGGACGATGCCCGACAGCGCGCCGAACATCGGCAGATCAGGGTTGGCGCAAGCGTACCAGCCGTGGTTGCTCGTCATTCCTGCGCGGCGATCGTCGACGCGGGGGAATTCGCCGGTGAGGTCGTCGAGATAGGTTTGCGTGAAGCGGTCGGTATTCCCTGCGAGATCGAAGGTCCAGCGGCAATAGCGCGCCCGGTTCTTGGTCGGATCGGTCGGCGAGCCGTCGGGATGGTTGAACAAGGGCGCTTCCTCGAATTGCATCACATCGGCGATGATGCGATTTCCCTCTTCCCACGCATTCATGACGTGGAACACGTAGCAGCTCTCGGCCCGGAACCAGATGATATCCTTTGACGCGCCGCTGCGCTTCATCACGCCGACATAGGCGCCTTTCTCCGGCTCCCAGGCATAGGGCGCCTGTCCCCGCATCGCGCGCTGCATGCTGCCGGTGATCGGCAGCACCGGGAACAGCACATGGTTGGTGGTGACGATGAAGTCATGCACCATGCTGGCATAGGGCGCGTCAAAACGCTCGAACCGCGTCACCACGCCGGATGCATTGACCGATCCGAAGGAGAGGGCAGGGGTCAATGGTCCGGCGGCGTTGTAGCCGAAGAACACCATTTCGCCGGTGACCGGGTCGATCTTGGGATGCGCGGTGAAGGGACCTGATATGGCGCCCTTGTAGTCGCAATAGCCCAGCCTGTTGAGCGTACCAGGCTCGATTTCGGTCGGCAGATGGCCTTCCTCCAGCGCCAGCAAACGGCCGCCGTGGAAGATGATGTTGGTGTTGGCGACGCCGCTATCGGTGACGGTCGTAGGCGGCGTATCCGGCAGTTTGCGGCCGAAGCCGCCGAACAGCGCGCGGCCGGCGTCGTGCTCGGCCTGCCATTTCGGGGTGCGGACCCAGCGGTTGCGATAGCTGGCGCGGCCGTTCTCAAGATGGAAGGCGTGCAGCATGCCGTCGCCGACGAACCAGTGCGCGCCCGGCGCTTCGAATTGCGGGTTGGGGCCGTTGCGATAGAGCGTGCCGTTCAGCTCGCGCGGCAATTCGCCGGTGACTTTAAGGAACGGCGCATCGCATTCCATCGGGATCGGCGCCAGATTGGTCCGCGCCGCATTTGAGGTCACCTGGTCGAGCACGTCGCGCCTCCTCCATTCTATCTTTACATCGTAAAGATATCAATAAGACTGGCGCACGGCACCGTCAAGCAAAATCTTTACAGTGTAAAAATTGCGTCATATAAGGGAGCGCATGGCAAGAATCTCCAGAGAAAACAAGGTGAGTCGTCCAACGAGGGTGCGGACCCGCCGGGTCGCGCGGGTTGCGGCCGATCGCCCCGCGTCACGGCGGCGGACCACCGACACGCCCTATCATCACGGCGACCTGCACGAGGCGCTGCTGAAAGCCGCCGAACTGGTGCTCGAGCGCGACGGCCTGCCGGGGCTCACATTGCGCGCGGTGGCGCGCGAGGCCGGCGTGTCGCACGCCGCACCGACGCATCATTTCGGCGATCTCACCGGCTTGCTCAGCGAACTCGCCGCGATCGGCTTCCGGCAATTCGGCAAGGCGATGGCGGCTGCGGACGCGTCCGCGCCCACTCCGTCCGAGAAGGGAATGGCGAGCGCCAAAGCCTATGTCGCCTATGCGCAGGCACATCCCGGCATGTATGGACTGATGTTCCGCAGCGAGCGGCTCGATCATGCGCGGCCGTCGCTGCATGAGGCGTCCGAAGCGTCGTTCGCAGGCCTGGCCCGCGGCGTCGGTGCCAGCCGACAAGAGCAGATTTCCAAGGAATCGTTTTCGCTGGACCAGGCTGCCGCGATCGCGTCCGCCTGGTCGCTGGTGCATGGGTTCACCATGCTGCTGCTCGACGGGCGCCTCTCGACAATTCTGGATCGCTCGCCCGAGGGGACCTCTGCGGAAATGTTGTTGGCCGCGATGCTGCGGCTGAACGCGAGCCGACCGCCGCGCCTGTAACGGACTTCCTTACATTCACCCTCACCCCGCGAGCGGCATCGGAGTCCGGTTCGCGCCCGCGGCGGTGAGCAGGCAAGCGGACCTTTTCAGATCCTCCGTCGCAGTTCCATCTCCGAAGCTCTCATACACGGGCACAAGGAACCCGACGGCCTCCTCGTTATTCCCCTCAGCGATTGCCATCTGCGCCATGTCATTCATTATCCGCAGCTCGAGGGTTCGCGCGCCGATCGCGCGGGCGTTTTCGCGTGCTCTGCCAAGCATAACGCGGGCGTGGTCTCGCATGCCGAGCGCGGCTATAGTCTGGGCCTTCACCCGAAGCAGCTCGGGCAGGCACCAGTTCTCCTTCGACTGGCGCTGCAATGTGAACGCGAATTCCACCGCTTCGTCGGCGTCGGCGGACCTGCCCCTCTCGAGAAGCGCTTCCGCCAGTACTCCGAGGTACATTGGAGTGCGCACCAGGAATCTGTCGCGAACAAGCTCTTCGACAGCTGACCGCATGTCGTCGACTGCGTTCAGGTCGCCCCGCGCGTGTCGAACGACGGAAGCGTAGAACCGGTGCACCGGCTCCCAGAGCGGGATGTTCTCGCGGTCGAGGTTACACCGAAGGATGGCCGAATACCGCTCCAGGGAGTCGATTTTGCCACTCCAGAGTGCGAGCGGCATGGCGGCGCCTGCCAGGATGTGGGACTGTCCCAACAGCTGGCCAATCTGCCCCGTCTTCAGCACGATCTCTTCGGCCATCGCAAGGGCGTGCTCGGGTCGGCCGGTCAGCCAAGCCGAAAATGCGAGCGTGGTGTAGATGCTGACGTACCTCTGCTCCTGATAGCGAGTGATGCTCGATGGGGGCATGCCATGGGCAAGTTCCTTGACGAGCCGTTCGAGCTTGGCCCGCACGTCGAGCAACTTGCCGAGATGCATCTCTGCCTGGGCAAGCAGTCGCTCCCCGTCGAGCAGCGATGCCCTGTCACCGGATTGAGCGGCGATCCGGCAGACGTCATCCAGGAGGCTGGCGGCCTGTTCGTGGCGGCCCGCCCCGATTAGGAAGTATGACCGACCGCACATGACCAGCAAGCGTTGACCAACGTCGCCGCTGCGTTCGGCGAAGTCGAGCGCGGTGCTCCAGGCGTCGTCCGTTTCGTCGTGGAACTGCCGGGCGAAGGTCATGCACCATGCCCGAGACGATGCGAGGGTTGCCTTCCGCCGTGGCGCGTCCGTTCCGGAGTTCGCTGAGCCGCCGGCCGACGGAATTGAGGATCTGCGCGGGAGAGAATTGATCGAGCTTCGCGGCTGCGATTTCGATCGCGAGCGGAAGGCCGTCCAGCGCGCGTGGGCAACCGCAATAGCGAGGCTGGTCTTCCCCACGCCGCCGGGGCCCACTAGGGTCACGAGTCGTGTAAAGTCGAGTGCTCGGGCCGCGCCCTCGACATCGCGCTGCCGGCCGACGAGGGTTGCGGGTGCGGGTAGGTTGGAGACAACCGGCTGCTGGTCTCTGGAAAAATCCGCAATCTGGATGCGTTGCGTCTGGACCGCCCCCACGAACTTGTATCCGTGTCCCACGACCGTCGCGATATAAGTTGCTTGGGGAAAGGTATCATCCAGCGCCTTTCGCAGACTGCGGATGTGGACCTTCAAGTTGCGTTCATCGACGACGATGTTCGGCCACGCCCACTCGATCAGGGTATTCTTGCTGACTTCCTCGCCGGCCCGCATCACCAGCAGGTGCAGAATGTCCAGCGCCCTGCCACCCAGCTTCACGGGTCGGCTATCCCGCTCGAGGACGTGCTGGCTCGGAATGAGCCTGAACGGGCCGAACACGAAGGCAACGTCAATCGATTTATCGAGCATCGCTTCGTTCTACTCCTAGCGTAGGACTTTACGACGACCGTGTGAGCTGCTCCCACAATTCCTTGGCCTTGCGCTGGCTGAGACGGTCGTCATGCGCGCCAGTCGATCCTCGTTTGCCCAAACAGGTCGGGACTCGCGACGGCTACGTGTGCATGCCGCTTAGGCACTGGTAGTTGTCACCTATCGATTTACCCCAATTTACTCGGTGAACACCGCCTCTGGCCCTACAGACTATCTTGCCCGGCATGACGGTCAAGCAGTCGCCGTACCAGAACTTGACCGCGCGATGCTGACGCCGATGCGTTTCCGCACCCAAAGGAGTCTATCATGCCATTTGCACGTATCGATCTGGCTAAGGGAAAGAGCCCCGAGTATCGCGCCACCTTGGCCGACGTCGTGTATGAGGGGATTGTCGGTGTCCTCAAGGCTCCGGACGGCGACCGTTTCATAGTCGTTGGCGAGCATTCACCCGAGAACTTGATTTACGATCCCAACTTTCTCGGCTGGAAGCGATCGCCTGACTTCGTCTTGATCCAGGTGACCAGCACTGTCGGCAACAATAAGGAGTCGAAGCTTGCCTTCTTCCGATATGTCGCTGACCAACTGAAGAGCAAGTTATCCATCCGCCCCGATGACATCATGATCAACATGGTCTTCGTTGACCGCGAGGATTGGTCATTCGGTAACGGCGAACCCTGGAATTAGCGGTTCATAGCCCGACACGATTCAGCGGATAGTCGACGGAGGCGCGGCGGCGAACCCCTCCTTTGCCGGGCTCGGCGGCTCGATCGGCGCCAGCCGTCACGAGCATATCCACGAAAGGGCGCTGTCGCTCGATCAGGCGGCTGCGATCGTTCAGCGCTTGGCCGGCGCGGTCGTGCGCCCGCTCTGGCCGATGGTCTTCAGTTCATCCTTGCCGCATGTGAAATCGCGCGCGACATCGTCGGCGGCCTGCCGCGCCAGGTCATTGGCATTGGGATTCGCCGTCACATCGACATAGGCGACGTGACAGACCGCCCCGGGTGGCAGCCGCGTCACCGCCAGGATTGACCTTGTCGCGGGCCGGCCATCCTTGTCCGGCTCGCTGTTGTCGGCGATTAGCCAGCGTTGAATGATCGCGAACGGGTTGCCGTCTGCAGTGCGCCACTCGAGCGTGTGCGCGGTCGAACTGAACGGGCCGAACCAGGCCTGGGCCGCAGGTTCCTTTGCCGCGGTCTGCCGGTTGCGGCCGACCGAGACCGTTTCGCGCAGGTCGCCTTCGCTGATTAGAACCACGAAACCCGATCTGCCAGGGCAGACCCGGGTGGCGCCGCCGTCATATTCGCTGGGCTTGCCGACCATGCGGCAATCCTTTGGCGCGGTCGACGTATAGAAGCTGCTGATCATTTCGGCGTCAGCCTGACCAAGGCTTATGCCGACAAACGCTGCAATGGCTGTTGCAAATGTGGCGCATTTCATCGGGAAAGCCTGCGATCCGGGCCGATCTTTGTGTCTGACGTGTGCAATCTGGGGAAGGTTCAGAAGAGATGCCGGAAACACCCTGACAGGCGCGCGGAATCGTCCTAGAAGGGCGGCTTCGCAACTTCTGTCGCCTGCACCTCGCGTGCCGTAGCCACGATTGTCATGCCCTCGACATCCCCAAACAAGCCCTATCGCGTCGGCCGTTCCCGTACCGGACTTGGTCTCTTCGCCACCAAGCCGATCAAGAAAGGCACCAAGATCATCCGATATTTCGGGCCGATCCTGGATTCCAAGAAAAAGGACGAGGACGCGATCGAGAACAAATATTTGTTCGAGCTTACCAACCGCTGGACCATTGACGGCTCGGTCCGCAAGAATGTCGCGCGCTACATCAATCACGCCTGCAAGCCGAATGCGGAATCCGACGTCCGCCCCCGCAAGCGCAAGGTGTTCATCCGCGCCATCAAGAACATCGAGCCGGGTGACGAGATCAATTACGACTACGGCACCGACTATTTCAAAGCCTATCTGAAGCCGATCGGCTGCAAGTGCGACGCCTGCGAGAAGAAGCGCAAGAAGCAGCGCGCGGAGGCGAGGGTGGAGCGGCTGCGGCTGAAGGAAAAGGCCGAGCGCAAGGCGCAGAGGAAGGCCGAGAAGCTCGCCAAGGAGAAGGCCGAGGCCAGGGCAAAGGCGAAGAAGACCCTCGCCAAGACCCTTGCCAAGACCGCTGCCAAGACTCCCGCCAAGGCGAACGGCAAGCTGAATGGCACGCACCTGAACGGCCATTCCTACGTCAAGGCTGCCGGCAAGACGGTCATCTCCCCGAAGCGCGGCTCCGCGCGAGCACTGCACGCCTGAGTCCCGTTCGGAACCAGACGCCGAGCGTCGTCATGACGCTCGTGTGGTCTTGCGGGACGGGCGCGGCAGCCAGGCGCATTCGGCGAGCGTCGTGCCGTCGAGTTCGCGCATGAAGGCCTCACGCGCCGCCGCAAGCTTCGCCTTCAGCCGGCAGCGCGGCAGCAGCACGCAGTCTCCGCCATCGTCCCTGAAACATTCGACCAGTGCGCTGCCGCCTTCCAGCGCGCGCACCACGTCGCCGAGCGTGATCGCCTGCGGCGCGCGCGCCAGCGAAAACCCGCCGCCGGCGCCGCGCTGGGTCGCGATGAACCCGGCCTCGGCGAGATCGCGCACCACCTTGGCGAGGTGATTGCGGGAGATGCCGAATTCGGCCGCGATCTCGCCGGTCGCAAACGACCGCTCCGGCTCTCCGGCCAGCCGCATCAGCGCCCGCAGCGCAAAATCCGTGAACGACGTCAGGTGCATGGAAGCCCTCCGAAAACCGAGCTTGGCGGATATCCCATAGCGGGTTAAATAGGTATCTGAAATACCTATTTAAGGAGACCGCGATGCCAGAGGCAGAGCACCGTGAACAGATCACCGCCGACATCGTCGCGCGGACCGGGATCACCGAGGCTGTTATCGAGCAGCTGGTGCACGGCTTCTACGCGAAGGTTCGCAGCGATGCGATGCTGGCGCCGGTGTTCGAGGCCAGGATTACCGATTGGGAACCGCATCTGAGGCAGATGTGCGCGTTCTGGTCTTCCGTCGCGCTGATGACCGGGCGTTATCACGGCACGCCGATGGTCAAGCACATGCCGTTGCCGATCGATGCCGCGCATTTCGACCGCTGGCTCGGCCTGTTCGAGGCGACCGCGCGCGAATTGTGGCCGCCGGCGGCGGCCGAGCATCTCGTCGAGCGCGCCCGGCGTATCGCCGCGAGCCTGGAGATGGGCGTCGCCAGCGGGCAGGGCGTCATGCTCGGCGTCGGCGAGAGATTTCGACGAAATCCTTCGTCATTCCGGGGCAGCCCGCAGGGCTGAGCCCGGAATCCATCGGGCCGCATGCTCTGTGGAGACATGGATTCTCAGATGCGCAATTGCGCATCATAGCTCGCGCCAAGGGGTGCGCCCCGGAATGACGACGATATGCCTCGAGCCCGATCACTCACCGCTCGCCGGCCTTCGGCAGCGTATCGAGCAGGGGCCGTGCCAGATGCAGGAGCGGCCAGACGACCGTGCTCTCATTCACGTTCGGCTCGGTCGCCGACAGCAGGATGCGGGTGAATGTCCAGTTTTGCGTATCCACGCCGACGATGGCGACGACCGTATCTGAGAGCACCGCGATCTCCCGGTTGCGCGCGATCTCGCGCGCAAAGGCCGCGGTCAGGTCGGCGTCGAGCGGGATGGCGAGATCTTCCGTGGCGGCGAAGCGGGCGTCGTGTGCGCCGCCCTTGCGCGCATCGAGCGCAAAGCGCGTCTCGATGTCAGAGCGGCCGAACGGATCGGTGACGATTTTGTAGCCGCCGCTCACCAGCCAGTCGCGGTACGCCGTGTCGTGGCGCCAGAGATAGAGCGAGGAGAAGCAGTTCGCCAGCGCGCCGAAGCGCCCGGCCTCGCGGAGCATGAAAGCCTTGAAATAGAGCTCGGGACGGACGTCCCAGATCGGGGCGCGCTCCTTGGTCAGCGCGCGGATGAATCCGAGGTCGTGATTTCTGGGCACGCGGTTCGCGTAGTGGGCAATGATCATGCTGTGTCTCCATGGCGGCTCTATTCTTGACAGCTTTGTCAAAATTGACAGGGCTGTCAAGAATGGCGTATCTGACCGCATGGTCGGCACCAGACAATTCGACGAGGACGCGCTGCTTGAGGCTGCGCTGGAGACCTTCTGGCAGAACGGATTTGCCGCGACCTCGATGATCGACGTGGCGGAAGCCACCGGCGTTCAGCGCGGCAGCCTCTACAACGCCTATGGCGACAAGGAGCGGCTGTTCCTGCTCGCCTTCGAGCGCTATTCGATCCGCTTTCTCGATTTCGTCAGGCAGGCGCTGGTGGACCCCGACCCTGTCGTTGCCCTGACGACCCTGTTCAAGGGCGTCGTCGCCAACATGACCGAGGGCGCCCCGTCGCGCGGCTGCCTGACGACGAGGACGGCGATCGAATTGCCGCTCGCCGGCAAGGCGATCGAGGCCCGGGTCAAGCGGCTGATCGAGGATCTCACCGCGCTGATCCGGGAGGCGCTGTCGACGCCGGCCGCGCGGCGACAGCTCAGTTGCGATCCCGCCATGGCCGCCGACCTCGTGGTCACCTTCACGCGGGGATTGGCGGTGATGGAGCGCGCCTTTCACAATCCGCAGCATCTGGACAAGATGTCGAAGCAATTCGTGCGGGTGCTGCTGCTGGACGGTAAGCGCGGTCGCTGAATCCGGAACTCACCCCGTCATCGCGAGCGAAGCGAAGCAATCCACCTCTCCGCTTGCCGGGAGATGGATTGCTTCGTCGCTTCAGCGCAAAATTGCTTTGCAATTTTGTCGCGAGCTCCTCGCAATGACGACGGGTGGTTTACGCCGCCACCGCACCCTCCCTCCTGCGCAGCCCGACATATTGCAACTCGGCGAACACGCCGGTGGCGATCGCTTGCGCTACGACCATGACGATCCCCAGCAAGTTCGGCGACACCGCACCCGAGAACAGCAGCGCGATGCTGGCGAGCGTCCAGGTGGCGTTGCCGGCCACCACGAGCATCACCAGCGCCTTCGGAATAGAGCTCCGCGTGCCGAGCCAGCCGACCAATGCGGTGTAGGCGATCAGGAACAGGCCGGTCTCGCGCAGCAGCGCTTCCGGCAGATTGAAGAACGGCGCCAGGGCGCCGGCGTCGAACGTCATCGCGACCGCGGATACGCCGCTGAAGACGGCGTCCGCAAGCAGGGCGCGGCGCAGCAATTGAGATGAATGGATCATGGCAGTGTGTCCTCTCGTTGGGGTTGGGGTATCAGCGGAACCAGGATTGGAGCTGCTGGCACAGTGCCCGACCGACCCGCATCTCCACCGCGTAGACCTGGGCGGCCACGAACACGCCTGTGTCGTGGACGATCGGCTGCGGCATGTTGAGGGAACGCGCGACCAGCCAGGTGGCCAGATGGACCAGCCACGGGACAAGGACGGCGAGGGCGCGGATAACGGACAGCATCAGCATGGTCATCTCCTGTGGTCAGGAAGATGACCGGCCGCGCGCGGCAATTCGATTACCTCGCACGTAATGGAATGGATGAAATCCGCATGGTAGGTTTTGCACCATGAACGCACATGCATCCGCGGCCCGGGCCGCAACAGCACACCCCATCCATATCGGCGAGCACCTGCGCGAGTGGCGGCAGCGCCGCCATCTCAGCCAGCTCGACCTCGCCGGCGACGCCGAAATCTCGGCGCGGCATTTGAGCTTTGTCGAGACCGGCCGCTCGGCGCCGTCGCGCGACATGGTCCTCAAACTGGCGGAGCGCCTCGACGTGCCCTTACGCGAACGCAACGTGCTGCTGGTCGCGGCGGGTTTTGCCCCCGCATTCCCGCAACGCTCGCTGGACGATCCGGCGCTGCGATCGGCGCGCGAGGCGATCAATCTGGTGCTGAAGGCGCATGAGCCCAATCCGGCGCTGGCCTACGACCGGCACTGGAATCTGGTCTCCGCCAACCGCATGGTGGCGCCGCTGCTCGACGGCGTGCCGCAGCGGCTGCTCGGGCAACCCTTCAACATCCTGCGGCTTGCGTTCCATCCCGAGGGCCTGGCGCCGCGCACCGTCAATTTGCCCGAATGGGCCGCGCATCTGCTGGAGCGGCTGCACCGGCAATGCGAGGCGACCGCCGATCCGGAATTGATAAAGCTCTATCAGGACCTGAAATCCTACCCGATCCCGGCGCGCTCAGGGCCGATCTCCGACAACAATGTCGCGATCCCGTTCAAGCTGCGCCACCAGGGCGAGGTGCTGAGCTTCATCTCGACCACGATGGTGTTCGGCACCCCGGTCGACATCACGCTGCAGGAACTGGCGCTGGAGACCTTCTTCCCGGCCGACGATCTCACCGCGGAGCGGCTGCGGCAGATGGCAGCCAGTATGAAATAGCGGCTTGCACGGGCGCGCTTTCTGCCTATTTTCCGGGTTCCATTCCTGCCGGGAGACCGCCAAGGAGACTGCCATGAGCGCCCTGAAGCCGCTTCGCCTCGACATCGTCTCGGATGTCGTCTGCCCCTGGTGCTATATCGGCAAGCACCGGATCGAGGACGCGCTGAAGCTGGTGCCTGATGTGCCGGTCGAGGTGCACTGGCGGCCGTTCTTTCTCAACAACTGGATCCCGCGCGAAGGCATCAGCCGCGACGAATATCTCACCGCCAAGTTCGGCTCGGTCGAGGCCTACAAGGGCATCGCCGGCCGTGTGGTCGCGGCCGCCGGCGAGGAGGGGCTGAGCTATCGCCCCGATCTGGTCAAGCGCCAGCCCAACACCATCGACTGCCACCGCCTGATCCTCTGGGCCGAGGCCAAGGGCAAGGCGGCCGAGATGAAGCAGCGGCTGATGGAATTGTATTTCCGCGACGGTGGCGATCTCACTGACACCGACGTGCTGGTGCAGGCGGCGGCCGATGTCGGGCTCGATGCCGACGATGTGCGCAAGCGCCTTGCGAGCGATGAGGATGTCGCCCGCGTCTCGGCGGACGCCCAGGAAGCCGCCGAGAAGGGCATATCGGGCGTGCCAACCTTCGTGTTCGCGCAGAAATACGCGGTCTCAGGCGCGCAGCCGGCCGACCAGCTCGCCCGCGCTATCCGCGAGGTCTCGGCCGAGATCAACGCGCAGGCGGCAGAGTAGGCCGTAATCCTTCCCAAGGCCCGGCTCGCGCCGGGCTTTTCGTATGTCGACAACAAACAGAATCAGGGAGACGATCATGATCTACGAGCTGCGCACCTACACAGTGAGACCCGGCACCGTCGGCGAGATGGTCAAGGCCGCGAGCACGATCTCGCGCGAGATCCGCGGCGACACTTTCGGCAAGCTGGAAGGCTACTGGATCACCGAGATCGGCCCGCTCAACCAGGTCATGCACATGTGGAGCTACGCCGATCTCAACGAGCGGGCGCGGCTGCGCGCCGAACTCGCGAAGAATGCGCGCTGGACCGGCGAATACATTCCGGCGATCCGTCCGCTCCTGGTGCACCAGCAGGTCCGCCTGCTCAACGCCATCATCCCGCCGGTTAAGCCGGCGACGAGCAGCAACATCTACGAATTCCGTAACTACCGCGCCAAGCCGCTCGGCGCCGCCAAGCAATGGCTCGACCTGATCACGGGCGTGATGCCGGCGCGCGAGAAACATTCGAAGATCGTCGGCCTCTGGCAGACCGATGCGGGGCAGCCGAACGAGGTCTGTCACATCTGGGCCTATCCGAGCCTCAACGCCCGCGCCGAAGCGCGCGGCAATGCGCTGAAGGATCCGGCCTGGCAGGAGTTTCTGGGCAAGGCCACGCAGCACCTGGAAGAGATGCACTCGACCATCATGCTGCCGGCGCCGCATTCGCCGTTGCAGTGACGGGCGGCGAGTGCGCGTATTGTAAGTAGAGCGGATTAGCCGAAGGCGTAATCCGCCATTCGTGTGGAGATGCGACGGATTACGCCTTGCTGATCCGCCCTACGATTTGCACGACCACATAGTCGGAGAGCGTCAATGACCGCGAATGATCGACCGCAAGTGACCAGGAAAGGTCACGAGCACGGCAACACCGGTCAATCGGGCGGTTTGAAGCTCACGACTGGGGTCGGACCGCAGCACACATCGGCGAGCAAAATCTGGTTTGGCAAGGCCAGCAACCCGCCTGGCTTCCGTTCCTTACCGCATCATCATGGCGAAGCCGAGACTGGCGCTTATGTGCTGTCGGGGCGCGCCCGCGTCTATTTCGGAAAGGACTTTCAGGAGTACGTTGATCTATCGGAAGGCGATTTCATGTTCGTGCCGCCCTATATCCCGCACCTCGAAGTCAACATGAGCACGACGGAAGAGCTTTGGTGGCTGGCCTGCCGGACGCCGGAGAACATCGTGGTGAACCTGCCCGATGTCGAGGACTCCTCGCTCGCAGGTTATCGTCGGGCTTGAAGTTGGCGCCGGGGCGCAATGCCTGAGGCCTCCAACGCCCACGCCCTAGCCGGACTTGCGGCGCCCGCTGCGGATGAAGTGGGCAGCGCCGCGCGCAGCCTCGTAGCCGAGGCTGTGCATCCTCACGGCGGCATGGATGACCGGCACCAGCGGATCGCGGCGGCGCAGCGGAATCAGCACGTCGCCGATCGCGAAGCGTTCGCGCCAGATCGGGTCGATCATGGGGTGGCCGGGCGCCGCGGTGGAATCGGCTGACGCGATCGCGGAATCGGCGCAGAGGTGGCGTGTCAGGTCCAGCGTGAGCTGTGTGCCCGGCGAATATTTCGCAAAGCGCTGGTCGATACCGATCTTGAAGAAGAAAGCGCGGTCCTGGTGGCGCACGACGATGCCGCCCGCGACTGGCGTCTCTCCAGCATGCAACGTGATGATCTCGCAGCCGCCGGCTTCGGCCATCGCCACTGTCGCGCGGCGGATGAACGCGGCGTCGCCGGCGTGCTGGCTCAATGCGGTGCCGCGCTTGCTCTTCCAGCCGCCGGCTTCCAGATTGAGGAAAATCTCGAGCGCGGATGCGACCTCGCGCGGGGTGCGGGCGACGTCGAAGCGTACCGCGCCGTGGTCGGCGAGGCGGTTGCGCAGGCGGCGCAGCTCTTTCAGCTTCTTCGCGCCCAGCGCATCGCGCAGCAATTCATCCGCATCGCGCGTCGCGTCCAGCGCGGCGCGCGCATAGGCGCTCAGCACGCGCGGACGCAAGCCGTCGCGCGCCAGCGCGGCCTCGATCGCGGCCATGGCGGGGCCTTGAAGCGACATCGTGCGCAGGATCAGCGCATGGGCGCCGGCATTGCGCGCCTGCCGCAGCAATTGTGCCGCGGCATCCTCCGCCGCGTCGCGATCGAGCAACGGCGTGCACAGCGTGCCGTAGGGCTCGGCGCCGACCAGGGCGGGCAGGGGGAGCTTATAGATGCGCTGCATCGGGAACACCGGCAGCAGGCCGATCAGTTGGCCGGCCTCATTCACGGCGCTGAGCGCCGCGGCGCCGGTGCGGCCGCGCGCGGAGGCATCGACCGCCAATTCCCAGTCGGGCTGGTAGTAACCGTTGGCCTCGACCGCGCGCTCGGCGAGCGCACGCCACGGGCCAACCGGAATGTCAGTCAGCGGCGGCAGCGCATGCGCATCCGCAGCATCGTTATCAGATGCACGGTGGAGCACCGCATGGTTGGCAAGTTCGGCCACGTCCCGTTTCCCCGTGCGCGAGGCGTCCCCCGGGTCGGCCTGCGCGCATCAGCGGCAATGTTAGCTGAAGGAAATGGACAATGCCGTTGAGGCCGTCAGGCAATTTGAATGGTAATGTTAACGGACCGTTCAGCATGGGGCCGCCGATGGCGCTCGTGTCAGAGGGCCGTCCGACACCCTCACCGTAATTTCGCAAGCCTAGCGCGGCCGGCTCGCGTCATCGGCATTGTGCAAATCGAAAACAACGCCTTCGCCGTACTCTGACTCCAGCTTCCTTTTCGCATCGTCCAGGCTTTCCGCCTGAATGCTCACGCGCAGACCCGGCTTCGTTTCGTCATCCCAGATGATCGCCTCGTATCTTCTCATTTCAGAGACTGGTTGGCCAGGAATTTCAGGATCAGATCCGCAATCTCATCGTTCTTCTCGTCGAAAGCGAAGTGGCCCGCGTCGAGTTGATGCACTTCGGCATCCGGAACGTCGCGCTTGTAGGCGTCTCCGCCGGCCGCGATGAACGAAGGATCGTTTTTTCCCCAGGCGACGAGTGTCGGAGGCTTGTGCTCGCGCAGCCAGCTTTGCCACGCCGGATACGAAGCGACGTTGGTCCGGTAGTCGTAGAGAAGAGCCGACTGGATCTCGCGCTGCCCCGGTTGCTGCAAATGGGCGTATTCGTCGGTCCAGGTGTCGGGATTGTAGCGTTCCGGATGCGAAGTCCCGAGGGTGTGACGTTGCTCGGTCGCGGCCTGCGACACGAACGCGTCGAAAACTTCGGGGTGGGCTTTCGGATCGGCCCAGTACTGCGCGATCACGGCCCATTTGGCGCCCAAACCCTCGCTGTAGGCGTTGGCATTCTGGACGACGAGAGCCTGCACCCGCTGCGGACGCGCCGCCATCACGCGGAAGCCGACCGGACCGCCGTAATCGTGAAGATAGAAGACGCATTTGTCGATTCCGAGCTGATCGAGCAACGCGCTCGTCGTCTGCGCCAGATGATCGAACGTGTAAGCGTACGACGAAGGCGGTGGCGCATCGCTGTGCCCAAAACCGGGAAAATCCGGCGCGATGAGGTGATACCGTGTCGCCAGCAGCGGAATCAGGGGATCGAACTCGCGCGAGGAGGACGGAAACCCGTGCAACAGAACGATCGTCGGCGCGCCCTTCGGGCCGGCCTCGCGATAAAAGATGCCGACGCCATCGACCGTCACGCGGTGATAGGTCGTGGTTGCCGAAGTCGACGGCAGTGGATGAGCCTGACCGGCATCGGCCGCGATCAGCGCGGCGGCAGTCGCCAAAACAGCCTTTGCTTTCATGCTCACGTTCTTCCTTAGGGGTCTCGGTGCGATAGGTCATTAAATGACCCGATGCCCCCATACCACGATCTTATGGTTGGTAAGTCGATCGGTGATTCCTCAACCATCTCGCGCAGCCGAGACGACCAATATGTCTCTCCTGCATCCTCCAACAAGACGCTTGCCTTCGTAAGCGCATCGCGCAGCATGCGCTCAGCTTCACTAGCACGGGTCATCGGTTGTTCAACAACACAGCGGCGACATATTGGAGATAGTTCCTGGGCGGATTGGAGCCAACGACGTCATCACCATTGTGCGTTGCACGCCGGTGTCTCGCCTTCGCAGGGACGACAGCGGAGTTAGACGCAAGCCATCGATCTCACCGCGCGGCCGTCGTGCCCACCGGAGCGGAGCTCTCGATCGGCTCGTAGGTCTCCGTCAGGCAGTTGTCGTCGGCCTCGGCCTGCCGGCGATCGGAGACCACGCCGTTGTCGATGAAGACGCGATAGGTCTGGGTGCCGAGCGGCTTGCCGATCACCGATGTCAGCTCGGCGCGCACGCAGGCGGTCCAGCCGCGACCGCGCAGATCATGCAGCGGTGCCGAGACCCGCACATGGGTCGGCTGCGAACCCGCGGTGAACACCGACTCCAGCTTGGCGCCGACCAGTTGCTTGACGTCTGGCGGCGTTTCGAGCGGCGCCATATCGGTGGCTTTGACCTTCAAAATATCCGGCCACACCGCGTGGCTGTCCGCCAGCCCGCAGCCGCTTAGCACCATCGTGGCGCCGGTCAGCAGCGCCGCAATACAAACTCGTCCCTGTCCCATGGAATTTATTTAATGTGCAGCCGCCAAGATTGCGCCCCCCTGATGGGGTTGAATTCGCATCGCCCGGCGCGCTTTGTCGATCAACAAATGCTGATAGACAAGTCATCGTCGGCATGTTGGTGTTGCCGGATGTTTCTGCGGCCTGCCGGGAGAGGTTGACATGAAGAGGTTGACGATTGCGGCCGTCGTTCTGGCAATGATTGCGACCCCGACGCTGGCGCAGGGCCGGCGAGGAGGGGGCGGGGGCGACGACAAGAAGACGGACACCAAACCCAAGGTCGATGACAAGGCCTACAAGGCCGCGCTCGAACGCATCCCCGAGCCCAAGGAGAAATACGACCCCTGGGGCGTCACCAAGCCGGCCGCCGATCCCGCCAAGAAGCCGAAATAGGTCCCGATACGGCATGGCCTCGCACCTCCCGGATCAAGCGTTGAATCCGGCCGCTGCGACGCTTCACATTGACGCGCAGGCATGAACCTTCGCCTGGAGCATCCCGACCAAATCCAGACTCGATTGTCGGGAGGTCGCCATGATCAGCCGCACACTGCTCAGCCTGCTTGTATCAGCCGCGATCCTGCTCGGCGGCTGGCCGGCATCAGCGGAAAACCGCCTTGCGTTGGTCATCGGGCAATCCGCCTACAAGTCGGTCCCCGCGTTGCCCAATCCGGCCAATGACGCAAAGGCCATGTCACAGATGCTGACCGAGTCAGGATTTGCCGTGACATCAGCGTCCGATCTGTCGCAGGACGAGATGCGTGCACGCATCAGCGATTTCGCCGGCCAGGTCGCCGCGAAGGGGGCCGACACCGTGGCGCTGGTGTTTTATGCCGGCCATGGCCTGCAGATCGACGGCGAGAACTATCTGGTGCCGGTCGATGTCGATCCGAAGCGGGAAGCCGACATCCCGCTCCAGGCGGTCCGCCTCAACGATATCCTGAACACGCTGACCTCGGTGCCGAGCCGGATGCGGATCCTGCTGCTCGATGCCTGCCGCAACAACCCGTTCCCCGAGCTCGGCAAGAGCACGGGCCACGGGCTTGCCATCATCGATGCCAAGGTCGGGGTACCCGGCACGTTCGTGTCGTACTCGACCTCACCGGGTGCGGAAGCCGAGGACGGCAGCGGCGCCAACAGCCCCTACACGACGGCGTTGCTGGCTTCCGCGAAGGAGAAGGGAATTCCGATCGAGGACACCTTCAAGCGCGTCCGTCTCGCCGTGAACAAGGCGACCGATGGCCGGCAGACGCCGTGGGACTCGTCGTCGCTCACCGAGGATTTCAGCTTCGCGGCCGGCGTGGGGCCATCGCAAGCGGCAGGCCCGAAGCCTGCCGCGGCCAAACGCACCGTCGAGGAATGGAAGCGCGACTTGCAGGGCAAGCCGGTCGAGGCCGCCAACGAGCTGATCGTGGTCGACGGCACCGATGAAGCCTATGCGGCATTCGCCGTGCTCTACGCTGGCACGCCGCGCGGCTTGCAGGCGCGCGACTGGCTCGACCGCCATCGCCGAATGGTGGCGTGGAATGACGCGGTTCTCGTCAACAATGCCGCGGCCTACCGCGCCTTCCTCGCGCAATATCCCGATAGCGACCTGACCGCGACCGCCAACAAGATGATCGAACGGCTGCGCTACCGTCCCGACGCGATCGCCGCGGCGATCAGCCTGCCTGCGACCAATGTCGCGCTGGCGGCGCCGATCTGTCCCTGCAACAGCGCGCCGCCGCAGCAGCTGCAGAAGGCCGATATCCCCGCGCCGAAGGCCGACATCCCGGCGAAGAAGCGCGTCGATCCCACTCCGCCGAAGCGCGCAGGCAAGCGGCCGCCGCGCTATGTCGATGGCGACGAGGTCGTCGTGGTGCGCCGTCCGCCGGTCGTGGTCTACGAGCCCGCAGGCCCGCCGGTCGGCGTCGGGGTTGGCTTCGGCGGCGGGNGTATGGCGGCCGCTTCGGCGGCGGCGGCTTCCGCAGGGGTGGATACTGAGCCGCCGATGGCTTACATCGTCGGCTGCGAGATGCGGCAGCTTCTTGATTGATCGCATCGGCCGGAGGAAGCGATGCGATCCCTGTTTCGGCTGCTTGCTGTGCTGCTGCTCGGTGCGTCGCCCGCGTTGGCCTGGGAGCATTGGGGCGGAGACCGCGGGGGCATGCGCTTCTCGCCGCTCGCGCAGATCACGCCTGACAATGTCGGTACTCTCGTGCGCGCCTGGGACTTCCGCACCGGCGATCTCGACGTCCGTGCGCCCGAGGTCATGAAGCGCACCAAGTTCGAGACCACGCCGCTGGTCGTCGAGGACAGCCTGATCTTCTGCACGCCGTTCAACGAGGTGATCGCGCTCGATCCCGGCACGGGAGTGCAGAAGTGGCGCTACGATCCGAAGATCAGCACCGCGCAGCGTCCGGCCAACCGTTATGTCTGCCGCGGCGTCGCCTATTGGGTCGATGATCGTGCGGCGGAAGGCAGTGCCTGCCGGTCGCGGATCTTCACCGGCACCAACGACGTGCGCCTGATCGCGCTCGACGCCAAAACCGGCCAGCCCTGCGCCGAGTTCGGCACAGGCGGCGAGATCAGGATCGACGCCGGGATCAAGCTGGAATGGCCCGGCGAGTTTCAGATCACGTCGGCACCGGTAATGGGGCGCGGCGTCGTCGTGGTGGGATCGTCGATATCGGACAACCGCCGCGTGGACGCGCCGCTCGGCACCGTGCGCGCCTATGACGCCCGGACCGGGCAGCCGCGCTGGACCTTCGACCCGCTGGTGCATGAGGGGGTCAGCGCTGGCGGGAGCAACGTCTGGGCGCCGATGTCGGTGGACGAGGGGCGCGGCCTGGTGTTTCTGCCGACGACCTCGCCGAGCCCTGATTTCTGGGGCGGCAAGCGTCCGGGCAACAACGAACATGCCAACTCCGTGGTGGCGCTGCGGATCGCGACCGGCGAACTGGTCTGGGCGTTCCAGACCGTGCATCACGACGTCTGGGATTATGACCTGCCGGCGCAGCCGACGCTGGCGCGGATCGATACCGGCGACGGCATGCGCGACGTCGTGATCCAGCCGACCAAGCAGGGCTTCGTGTTCGTGCTCGACCGCGACACCGGCAAACCGGTCTGGCCGGTCGAGGAGCGCGCGGTGCCGCAGGGCGGCGCGGAGGGTGAGCTGCTGTCGCCGACGCAGCCATTCCCAACCCATGTGCCGCCGCTGCTGACGCAGCGCATCTCCGCCGATGATGCGTTCAGCCTGTTGCCTGGATTTGGCGGCGCCTGCAAAAAGCTGCTCGCCGACGCCCGCAATGAAGGCCTGTTCACGCCGCCATCGACGCAGGGAACGGTGGTCTATCCGATGACCGGCGGCGGCGTGAACTGGGGCAGTGCGGCATTCGATCCGGTCAACCAGATCCTCTACGCCAACACCAGCCATGCCGTGCACATGATCAAGCTGATCCCGCGCGAGGAGGCCAAGGGCTTCAGCCCACCGCCCGGCCATGATTTCGGCCGGCAGGAAGGCGCGCCGTTTGGGATGTCGCGGTCCGTTGCGATGTCGCCGCTCGGCTTGCTCTGCAACAAGCCGCCATGGGGCGAGATGGTGGCGGTCGACCTGAAGGCTGGCAAGATCCTCTGGCATTCGACCGTCGGCACCAGCGAGGATGTGGCGCCGCTCGGCATCGCGTTCCATTGGGGCACGCCGCTGCTCAGCGGCGTCGCGATCACCGCGGGCGGCCTGGTGTTCACCGGCGCGATGGATGCCTATCTGCGCGCGTTCGATGCCAAATCGGGCCGCGAGCTGTGGCAGGGCCGCTTGCCGGTGCCGGGCATCGCCAATCCGATGACCTATCTCTGGAAGGGCGACCAATATGTCGCGATCGGCGCCGGCGGCCATTCCGAAGCCGGCACCTCGATCGGCGACAGCGTGGTGGCGTTCCGCCTGCCGCGCCAGGGCGAGGGGATGTCGCTGTGGTCGCGCCTGATCGACCGTCCCGGCGGGCGCTTTGCCGGCAAGGCGGCCGCGGCCGGTCTTGTGCTGATCGCGCTCGTCGCGCTGCTGTGCCGCTGGCGGCGGAGGCGCCGCGTGAAAGCCGTCTGATGTCGCTTTCTCAATCCGTGCAGCGAAACGACGTGCGGTTTGATCTGTGCGGTGCCATGCTTGCGTTCGCGACGACGTATCGCTTACGACGTCGCAAGCCGAAGCGCCGGGCTTTCCGGCGACCTGTTCATTTACAATTATCGCTCACGGAGATTTTCATGAAGATCACTGCTTCGATCCTGCTCGCCGCCGCGCTCGCGTTCTCGTCGGCGCCCGCCAATGCCGTTGTCCTCGATCTCTCGACCATGACCTGTAAGCAATTCATCGAGAGCGGCGACGATACCATCAAGCTGGTGCTGACCTGGATGGACGGCTGGTACAAGGGCGATTCCGACGAGGCCATCATCGACACCGATGTGTTCGTCGAGAACGCCAAGAAGTTCGGCACCTATTGTGGACAGAACCCGACCATCAGCATCGTCAATGCGGCCGAAGCCGTTCTGGGAAAATAGTCTTCTTGTTTGAGCATGATCTTTCGGAAAACCGCTGCACACTTTTCCAGATCATGCTCTAGCCCGGCAGCATCGCGAACGCGCTCGACACCATCGCCACCGGCTTGTTGTCGGTGGCGGACAATAGCGTGACGCGGCCGAAGCTCATGGTGCGGCCGAGCCGGACAATGCGCGCGTCAGCGAGCACGTCGGAGGCGGTCACCGCGCGCATGAAATGCGTGGTCTGGTCGACCGTCGTCATTGGGCGATAGCCCTTGTTGGCCGCGAGATTGGCCAGCACCATCGCGGTGTCGGCAAACGCCATCAGCGCCTGGCCGGACACGATGCCGCCGCTGCGGCAGATCCGTTCCGAGAACGGCATGCGCAGCACGGCGCCGGGTTGCCAGTTGGCGGCGTTGCCGGAGGGGGCTGCGAAGTCGAACTGCTCGACCGACAGATTGAGATCCTGCACCCACGGCGCAAAGATCTCGCCGAGCGCGCGCCTGGCCTCGTCGATCCCGAACTCTCCGGCTTGCTGCTCCATGACGTCCTGTTTCCTCTGCCGCTGTTGTGTGCGCTTAGCCGCGCGTCACATGGACACGCGGTTTCTCGCCGCCATTCCATTTGCCGTCGATCGCCCGCTCGATCTGGGCGGCGAGCTGCAGCAGCAGCCCGTCATTGGCCTGCTTCGCAATCGCCTGGATGCCGAGCGGCAGGCCATGCTCGTTGGTCGCGAGCGGCAGCGAGATCGCGGGGATGCCGCAGAGATTGGCGAGCGGCGTGAAGGCGAAGTTGCGCCAGAGATTGCCGAACCAGTCCAGCACCGACGGATTGTCGCTGAGCGTCAGATATTCTGATGTGCCGATCTTCGGCGTCGGCAGCGCCGTGATCGGCGTCAGGATGATGTCCCAATCCTCGAAGAACGCGCCGAAGCCGCGCGAGGTCGTGTTGAACACCGCCTGCATGCGCGCGCGGTCGGCAAATGAGGTGTGCCGGCCATGTTCCCAGATGCGGATGTTGATCGGCTCGATCAGCTCCGCGGGCGGCCGCTCGAGCCCGCGCGCGGCGAGCATGTTGCCGATCACGACGGCGAAATTGCTGATGTAGCAGGTGGTCTGTGCCGCGAAGGCTTCATTGTAGTCGAGCGACGGCAGGGCGTAGTCGACCTGATGGCCGAGGCCCTCGAGGAAGTGCCCGACCTTCTCGAGTTCGGCCGCGATATGCGGCGTCGCGCGATAGTCGCCCCATTGATGCGACAGCGCGATCCTGAGCCGGGCGGGATCGCGCGTGATTGTCGTGGTGGTGGGCTCGGGCGGGGTCCAGAACGGCATGAACTCGCCGGGCGCTGGGCCGCGGCAGGCATCGACAAAGGCTGCGGTGTCGCGCACCGAGCGCGACTGGCAACCCTGGATCGAGACCAGCCCGGAGAGGTCGGACAGATGCGGCGCCAGCGAGAACACGCCGCGCGACACTTTCAGCCCGATATTGCCGTTGACGCCTGCGGGAATGCGGATCGAGCCGCCGCCGTCGGTCGCATGCGCGATCGGGACGACGCCGGCGGCGACCATCGCCGCGCTGCCGGCCGACGAGCCGCAGGTGGTGTAGTCGGTGTTCCAGGGATTGCGCGTGACATAGACTGCCGGATTTTCGGCCGAACTGCAGACCCCGAACTCCGGCGTCGTGGTGCGGCCGATCAGATTGAGGCCGGCCTTGCGCAGTTTCGTGGTCAGGAAGGTGTCCGCCGTGGCGCGGTTGCCGCGCATCATCAGCGAGCCCATTTCCTGCAGCCGCCCCTTCAGCGTCGGGCCGAGATCCTTCATCAGGAAGGGCAGGCCGGCGAACGGACCGTCGAGGTCGGCGCCGTCTTTGGCCGGGTCGGCGATTACATCCTGAAACAATTCGACCACGCCGCAGAGCGCGGGATCGACCTTGGCGACAGCGGCGGTCGCCTGGGCGGCCAATTCCCGGGGCGTCAGCTCGCCTGTCCTGACGCGCGCGGCGAGTGCCGTTCCATCGTGCTGCGCCCATTCGTCCCAGCTCATCGCCAAAGTCATGCCGTCGATTCTCCATCCTGCTTTGTTTCGCACTGTAATTTGAGCAGGCGCCGGGTCAAACCACCCCTCGCGTGTGGCGGCGTTCCCGGCTTGAAAATGCCCCAGTTTTGGGGCCCTATTCACCCTCGTTGGGGATGGGGTCGTTTATGTTCCGCAGACTGGTATTGCTGGGCGGCGTGATTGCGATCGGGCTTGCGCTCGGTGGCTGCACCAAGTGCGGCCCGATTTGGGATGACTGGATGCAATCGCCGAAATCCTGCAAGTCGGACAATCTCTAGGATCTGCTCTAGGATCTGCTCTAGGACCTGAAAGTTCTTGGGCAGGCGCGCTTGGCGATGCCGTTTTTGCGGTGGTATATCCCCTCACGAAAATGCAAGGGAGCGTCTTCATGAGAATTTTGATGGCAGTCGCCGTCGCGGCGTTTGTGGCGGCGCCGGCCTATGCGCAGATGCCGAACATCAACCTGATGCCTGAGGTCAAGAGCAAGACCCAGGAAGAGAAGGACCAGGACGCGGTCGCCCAGAAGGCCTACAAGGACTCGCTCAGCAAGATTCCCGATGCCAAGACATCGTCCGATCCGTGGGGTGCGGTGCGCAGCGATGCGCCCAAGGCGGCCGCCCGTCCCGCCAAGCCGAAGACCAAGACCGGAAGCACCGCGCAAGGCAGCCAGTAGCGTCGGCCTGCGCCGCATCGTTCTCCCGCAGACTCGGATTCCGCCAGCGCCAGCCCTATATTGCGGTGGTCGTCAGGTGGTCTGGAGTTGCGACAATGGTCTTTCGTCCGCGCGATCTCGCCAGCCGAATGGCCGACCGGCGCAAGCCGGATGACGGCTATCTGCGCGTGACCTTCACCCTGCCACGCGACGAGGCCCGATCGCGGGCGCGCGACTTCCTCGACCGCTACCCGAAGGCCGCCTATATGAGCGCCGTCGAGAGCTGGCGCGAGCTTCCCGGCGGCGCTATCGAGTTCACGATGCGGCGGCTGGCGAGTGCGGATTAGAGCCATTTCCGTTCGGCGTCAGCGGGCCTGATCCTGCTGGACCTTCTTCAGCTCGCGGTCGATCCGCAGCTGCACGCGGCGGATGGCCAGCAGATTGAGCTTGGCTTCGGTCTTGCCCGTGAAGACCCGTTCGCCGATCTGAAAGCGCCATTTCCAGACGCCGACCGCGCCCTGCGTGACGCTGAATTCGATACCCTTGTGGATCATGTTTGAAAGCTCCGCGGGAATCAGGGGCGGGCGCTTGGCTATTTAAACTATAAGTTGTTTCAATATAAAAAGCTCGTCAAACGATATTGTGACGCACCAGACCCGGTCTGGCTCAACAATCGGTGTCTTCGGCCCAGCCCGGAGGCTCGCAATTCGCGTGCGGTCGTGGCCGAGGTACGTGACCGGGCACTTATCATGACGAACACCGGTGGAACTCGCGTGTTCCATTGAAGGCTACGCAGTTTTTTCAGGCCTCAGGAGGTGTACCAAGGTAGTAGGCGCCGGCCCCGATCGCGTGTCGTTCAAAGGCGAAGCGGGCGGGTATTCGAATGTTGGCTTAAGCGTATGATCTTAAAAGATAAAATCTGGAATTACGGAGGCGGTCGGAGCGCTCGGAACTTTGTTCTGGCCCGGAGAACTACGGACGCCGGCGCCCCCCCGTCGTTGCGTTGTGCGCTGTATGATATGGCCTGGGCGTCGGAGCCAGGACTGCAGGATGGAACCGTACGATTCGCGGGAGAAGGCCAAGGTCACAGCGGGTGCAGTGGCGGCCGTCGTGATGACCGCGATGCTGTTTGTGGTTCTGTTCGCAGTCCTGATTGCCCCATAAGGGCCGACGCAGCTTAAAATTCTCGACGCCAATGAGCCGAAGAGATCATCGCGCCAGGCGAACTCGGTAGTCCTACTGAGAACGCACCAAGGCACGGTTACGGCTAGCTTAAATTCAATAAGATCATCGCCGGGATTCGACTTCGCACGCTGCAGCTTACGTGGGCCGCGACCATGAACAATTGTCGCCGGCCGACAGCATGAAAGAGGCCGCCAAATGAGGCGGCCTTACAGGGGATAAAATGACAGACGCACCGTTCAAGGTAGGCGACCGAGTAAAGAAGCGCTCAGGTTACGAATATCCGGGTTTCATCGTGTCGGTTTTTACAAACCGAGCGGGCGCCGTTCGGTATGTCGTGGAGGCGGACCACTCTGCCTTCTCCGGCATGTTGCACATCTTTAATGGCGACCAGCTTGAGCATCGCTAGGGCAAACTGGGCCACTGCGAAAATCAAATTAGGCCACTAGGGGATAAATCAGGCCAGTACCCGCCGGCCGAAAAGAACATATTGCGAACATAGAACAAACGTGGTACATCGGTTCCCAGTCAACAAAGTATCCCGCCTGATCCGATCGCCCGTTTGTCCCGCTAGCGAATCCCCGCCATAAGGAGCACATCCCATGTCCGCCTCTGCCCTGCGTATCGTCGAAGGATCCTCTATGGACAAGTCCAAGGCGCTCTCAGCCGCGCTCTCCCAGATCGAGCGCCAGTTCGGCAAGGGCTCGGTGATGAAGCTCGGCAAGAACGACCGCTCGATGGATATCGAGACGATATCGTCGGGATCGCTCGGGCTCGATATCGCGCTCGGCGTCGGCGGCCTGCCGAGGGGCCGCGTCGTCGAGATCTACGGACCGGAATCGTCGGGCAAGACCACGCTGGCGCTGCACACGGTGGCCGAAGGCCAGAAGAAGGGCGGCATCTGCGCCTTCATCGACGCCGAACACGCGCTCGACCCGGTCTATGCGCGTAAGCTCGGCGTCAATATCGACGAACTCCTGATCTCGCAGCCCGACACCGGTGAGCAGGCGCTGGAAATCTGCGACACGCTGGTGCGCTCCGGCGCAGTCGACGTGCTGGTGATCGACTCGGTTGCGGCGCTGGTGCCGAAGGCCGAGCTCGAGGGAGAGATGGGCGATGCGCTGCCGGGTCTGCAGGCGCGGTTGATGAGCCAGGCGCTGCGCAAGCTCACCGCCTCGATCAACAAGTCCAACACCATGGTGATCTTCATCAACCAGATCCGCATGAAGATCGGTGTGATGTACGGCTCGCCCGAAACCACCACCGGCGGCAACGCGCTGAAGTTTTACGCCTCGGTCCGCCTCGACATCCGCCGCATCGGCGCGATCAAGGAGCGCGACGAAGTCGTGGGCAACCAGACCCGCGTCAAGGTGGTGAAGAACAAGCTGGCGCCGCCGTTCAAGCAGGTCGAGTTCGACATCATGTATGGCGAGGGCGTCTCCAAGATGGGCGAGATCCTCGACCTCGGCGTCAAGGCCGGCATCGTCGAGAAGTCCGGCGCCTGGTTCTCCTATGACAGCCAGCGGCTGGGGCAGGGGCGTGAGAATTCGAAAGCGTTCCTCAAGGCCAACCCCGACATGACCGCGAAGATCGAAGCCGCGATCCGCCAGAACTCCGGCCTGATCGCCGAGCAGATTCTGGCCGGCTCCCCCGAGCGCGACGCTGAAGGCGAGGAGCCGGAAGCCGTGGAGGAATAAGCCTCAAGGCTTGCATGATTTCGCTGGAAGCGGGCGCTGAGGACGTTGAGTTGCCGACGTCGGCGGCGCCCGTTTCGTTTTTGTATTTGGCGTCTCGTTGCGTAGGTCAGGCCGATGAAGCGTCTGATTTTGTCCAGTTCCGGGTCCGGCTATCGTTTCTTGCGCTCAGGCGTGGCCGACGCCGCTATCGATTTTCGCTTTCGCTTCGGCTGGGGACCGTTGGCTCCCGCGCGGGAGATCGATGATTATTTTGCTGCGCGCTCATGCCAAGGCCCTGGTCGTCACTGGTCAGACTGGTGCGCATGGAGATGGCACCCCGAAGAAGCCAGAGCCCGCAGGCGCCTCTCATTTGTCGAATATTGCGAGCCTTATGACACCATCGATCTCTGGTTCGAGCAGTATCCGAACGATCAGCTGGAGCTGATTTTCCTGCTGGATTTTTTCAAGTCTCATCCCGCGATCGCGGGCAGGTTGGAATTGCGTCTCATTGATTTCGATCTGGTGATGCCGGGCTTACAGGTGCCGGAGCCGGAGGATGTGCCGACGGTCGATGTTACCGCAGTCGAACTCGAGACGGCGAGCGCGGTCTGGCGGGCTTATCACGGGACCACGCCAAAACCTTTCCTGGACCGTTTACAGAGCGACTTGAGTTCGCTGCCCTTCCTGAGGTCGGCCTTGCTTGCCCTGATTGCAGAATTACCCTCTCGCGTGACGGGGCTTGGTGCGACTGAAATGCGTCTTCTTGAGCTGATCGCACGTTACGATGGCTCGTCGGCGCTTGGTATTATTCATCGCCACTGGTACCCCGGACGTGTGTTCGGGGAACCCGAACTCTTCATCTTGCTCGACGGCCTCGCGCATGGACCGACACCCGCCGTGGCTAGTCTCAAGCGGGCGAGCACCGAGGGGGCCTGGTACGCGCGTTACGTCGCAAGCGATCCGTGCCTGACCAATTTCGGCAAGGAGGTCCTCGCGCACAGGGAGGACTTCAGCCACCACAATCCGATCGATCGCTGGTGGGGCGGCACGCATCTCACCAACGATAATCTATGGCGTTCCGATCTCACGCTCACGGCACCGTAACGCGGGCAGGGAAACAAGGCGGGAGCAAGCGATGTTTCTTGTTCAGACTGCGCGGGCAAAGCGCACCCGCAAATACTCGATCCTGATGATTTTTGCTCTCGCGATGATCGTATCGATCCTGACGATTCTCACGATGCATTGTGACGTTCTCCCAGAGAGGTCGGCACCACCAAAGGATGTTGAGTGAAGCCCATGAAGCGTCTGATTTTGACCAGTTCGTCCGGTACGGAGCTGGCGCGCGTGGGCCTGGCTCAAAGCGTTATTTCGATTTGGTCTCGGTTCATCTGGGGGCCGTTGCCGTCACCGCAGACGCTCGACGCCTATTTCGGCGCGCGGGCCGACCAGAGCCCCGGGGATCAGTGGTCCGACTATTCTCGAAAGCGGGACCGCGATGCCGTCAAGCATCTTAGGTTCATCGAGCATTGTGCGGCTTTCGACAAGATCGAGCTCTGGTTTGATCCCGACCCGAACGATCAATTGCAGCTGAGTTGGTTGCTTGATCACGTCCGATCTCACCCGGAGACGGTGGCCAAGTTGGAATTGCGCCTGGTCGGCTTTAATCTGATGACCATGCTCGAGAAGTGGTCTGGATGGGGCGAGGTGCCGCTCGTCAACGTCCGGCCAGCGCACGTCGAGGCCGCAAGCAAGGTCTGGCAGGCGTATCGAGCCTCGACACCCGAAGCCTGCTTTGACGCGCTCCAGCATGATCTGAGCGCGTTTCCCTTGTTGAGGCCGGCGCTGCTGGATCTGCTCCAGGAGCTTCCATGGAGCGGATCGGGACTCGGCGCGACCGAAATGCGGCTGCTTGAGCTGATCGCGACAGGATTCATGGGCACCAACATGCTGTTCTATCTTCGCGGCTTCCGTCAGCGCGGCGTGTTCACAGACAAGGAGATCGGAACACTGCTCCAAGGGCTGGCGCACGGGCCGCGACCGGCGATTGCCGGTCTCGACGACGAGCTGCGCGTCATTGACCCGGAGAATGCAAGAGCCCGCTTGGAAGCCTTTCGGCGCAGCCGCTTGTCGGTGACAGAGTTTGGCAAAGCAGTGCTGGCCCGCGAGGAAGATTTCTCGCACCACAACCCGATCGATCGCTGGTGGGGCGGCACGCATCTCACCAACGACAACCTCTGGCGCTGGAATCCAGGGCTAATGAAGCCTTAGCGCGTGAGATCGGTATGGGATGGGATCGGTGCGCGAACTATCCCAAAACTGGGATTGCGCTCGCGTGTCTCACCCTAAGCATGGGCCTTTTCCCGGCTCGCAATCAGCTTCCGCAACGCCTCCGTCACAGCGACCGATTGATGTGTCTTCTGGTCGGTCGCGACCCAGACGATCTCTCCGGTCGCACGAATATCCTCCGAGCCCTTGGCGAAGATCGCAAGCGCAAGCGTGATCGACGATCGGCCGATCCGTGCCACCCGCACGCAGACGTCGATCTCCTCGTCGAACCGGATCGGCGCCTTGTATTCGACGACCGACTTCACCGTGTGGAAGTCGATCCCGGTCCGCGTGACCTCGCCGAGGTAGTCATAGCCGAGGGCGCGAAAATACTCTGTTATCGCCGTGTCGAAGTAGGTCAGATAGTGGGCGTTGAACACCACGGCCTGCGCGTCGACCTCGGAATAGCGGACGCGAAACGGGAAATGAAACCAGAACTCCTGGCGCATGTTTCTATGTCCCGATCGCGCCTGCGCTACTCCGCCGCCTGCGCGTAATCCTCGATCGGCGGGCACGAGCATACCAGGTTGCGATCGCCATAGACATTGTCGACGCGGCCGACCGGGCTCCAGTATTTGTCGTTACGCGAGGAGCCGGCCGGGAAGCAACCTTCGGCGCGGGTATAGGCCCTGTTCCAGCCGTCGTCGGCGATGTCGTGCACGGTATGCGGCGCGTGCCGCAGCGGCGAGGCCTCGATCTTCCAGCGGCCGTTCTCGACCTCGGTAATTTCGTTGCGGATCGCGATCATGGCGTCGCAGAAGCGGTCGATCTCGGCCTTCGATTCCGACTCGGTCGGTTCGATCATCAGCGTGCCGGCGACCGGGAAGCTCATGGTCGGAGCGTGAAAGCCGTAATCGATCAGCCGCTTGGCGATGTCGTCGACGGTGACGCCGCTGGTCGTCTTCAGCGCCCGCGGGTCGACGATGCACTCATGCGCGACGCGGCCCTTGGCGTTGCGATACAGCACCGGGAAGTGCGGCTGCAGCCTGTCCGCGATGTAGTTGGCATTCAGGATGGCGACCTCGGTGGCGCGCGTGAGACCTTCGCCGCCCATCATCAGGATGTAGATGTAGGAGATGGTCAGGATCGATGCCGAGCCGAACGGCGCGGCCGACACCGGGCCGACCGGATGCGGAATTTCGCTGTCGGTTGCGGGATGGCCGGGCAGATAGAGCGCAAGATGCGCTCTTACGCCGATCGGGCCCATGCCGGGGCCGCCGCCGCCATGCGGGATACAGAAGGTCTTGTGCAGATTGAGATGGCTGACATCGGCGCCGTAATCGCCGGGCCGGGACAGACCGACCTGCGCATTCATGTTGGCGCCGTCGAGATAGACCTGTCCGCCGTTGGCGTGGACGAGGTCGCAGATCTCGCGGATGTGCTCCTCGAACACGCCATGCGTTGAGGGATAGGTGATCATCACGGCAGCGAGATTGGCCGAATGCTTCTCGGCCTTGGTGCGAAGATCGTTGACGTCGACGTCGCCACGCGCGTCGCACGCAACCACCACGACATCCATGCCGACCATCGCAGCGGAGGCCGGATTGGTGCCGTGCGCGGAAGAGGGGATCAGGCAGACCTTGCGGTGCGGCTCGCCGCGCGCAACGTGATAGCCGCGGATCGCAAGCAGGCCGGCATATTCGCCTTGCGCGCCGGAATTCGGCTGCAGTGAGATCGCGTCGTAGCCGGTGATGTCGCACAGCCACTGCTCCAGCCGCTTGAACAGCGCGTGGTAGCCCTTGGCCTGATCCGCCGGTGCGAACGGATGCAGATTGCCGAATGCCGGCCAGGTCAGGGGGATCATTTCGGTGGTGGCGTTCAGCTTCATGGTGCAGGAGCCGAGTGGGATCATCGCGCGGTCGAGCGCGAGGTCGCGATCGCTGAGCTTGCGCATGTAGCGCAACAGCTCGGTCTCGGAGCGGTGCGTGTTGAACACGGGATGGGTCAGGAAAGCGCTGGTGCGCTTCAGGTCCTTCGGCAATGCCTCGTGTGCACCGGCCTCGATATCGGCATAGCTAAGCTTGCCGCCGAATACGCGCCACACGGCCTCGACTGTCTCCGATGTCGTGGTCTCGTCGACCGCGATACCGAGCGTCGTCTCGCCGATCCGCAAATTGATCCGTTCGGCAAGCGCGCGGGCGATCAGCTCGTTCTGCCGCGCACCGGCGTCGACGGTCACGGTGTCGAAGAACGCCTCGCTCGTGGGGGCAAAGCCGAGCTTGCGCAGGCCGGCCGCGAGCACCGCGGCGCGGCGATGCACGCCGCGTGCGATGTGCGTCAGGCCCTCCGGGCCATGATAGACCGCATACATCGAGGCGATCACGGCGAGCAGCACCTGCGCGGTACAGATGTTGGAGGTCGCCTTTTCGCGGCGGATGTGCTGCTCGCGGGTTTGCAGCGCGAGGCGATAGGCAGGTGCGCCCCGTGAATCCACCGACAGGCCGACGATGCGGCCGGGCAGCGAGCGCTTCAGCGTGTCGCGCACCGCCATGTAGGCGGCATGCGGACCGCCATAACCCATAGGCACGCCAAACCGCTGTGCCGAGCCGACCGCGATGTCGGCGCCGAGCTCGCCGGGCGAGGTGATCAGCGTCAGCGCCAGCAGGTCGGCTGCGACGATCGCAAGCGCACCCTTGGCGCGCAGCGATGCGATGGCGGGCCGGAGGTCGCGCACCGCACCCGAGGTAGCAGGATATTGCAGCAGGGCACCGAGCACATCGGTGTTGTCGAGATCGGTCAGGGGATCGCCGACGACCAGCGTCCAGCCCAGCGGCTCGGCGCGGGTGCGCATCACCGCGAGCGTCTGCGGATGCACCTCCTTGTCGACGAAGAAGGCCGTCGCCTTCACCTGCGAATGACGCTCGGCAAGCGCCATCGCTTCGGCCGCCGCGGTCGCTTCATCGAGCAGCGAGGCGTTGGCGACGTCGAGCCCGGTGAGATCGCAGATCATGGTCTGGAAGTTGAACAGCGCTTCCAGCCGGCCCTGGCTGATCTCCGGCTGATACGGCGTGTAGGCGGTGTACCACGCCGGATTCTCCAGGATGTTGCGCTGGATCACCGCGGGCAGGATGGTGCCCGAATAGCCCTGGCCGATCAGCGAGGTGAACACCTGGTTCTGCGCGGCGAGCGCATCCATATGTGCGAGCGCCTCGGTTTCGCTCAGCGCACGCCCGAGATCGAGCGGCGCCTGCTGCCGGATCGAGGACGGCAGCGTCTCGCTCATCAGCACTTGCAGGCTCGCAGCGCCGACCGTCTCCAGCATCGCGTTGACGTCGCGCGGCGAGGGGCCGATGTGGCGGCGGACGAAATCGGTGGCGGCGTCGTTGGTCGGCTTGAAGGGCGCGTTCATGGGATGATCCTTACGCAATGTGCGCGGCGTAGGCGGCCTCGTCCATCAGGCCGCCGAGCTCGCTCTTGTCAGCGATCTTCAGCTTGAAGAACCACGCCTTGCCGCCGGCGTCCGAATTGACCAATGCAGGCTCGGCCGCGAGCGCCTCGTTGACCTCGAGCACGTCGCCGGTGATCGGCGCATAGACGTCGGAAGCCGCCTTGACGGATTCGACGACGGCGGCGGCCTCAGCCTTCTTCAGGCTGCGGCCGACCTTGGGCAGTTCGACGAACACGACGTCGCCGAGTTGCGATTGCGCGTAGTCGGTGATGCCGATGGTGGCGACATCGCCCTCAATGTGGAGCCATTCGTGGTCGGACGTGTACAGCGTCGTCATTGTTGTCCTCTAGCGTTTATAGGTGTTGGGGACGAAGGGCATGGCGGCGACCTTGAGCGGCAGCCGCTGGCCGCGGACTTCGGCGAATACGGTGGTGCCGACGGAGGAGAGGGAAGTGGGCAGATAGCCCATCGCAACCGGTGCATTAAGGCTTGGGCCGAAGCCGCCTGAGGTCACCTTGCCGATTGGCTCGGCGGAGTTGGCATCGGCGAACAGCGATGCGCCTTCCCGCACCGGTGCGCGGCCATCCGGCCTCAAGCCGACGCGGCGGCGGGCTGCGCCTTGCGCGAACTGCGCGAGGATCTTGTCGGCGCCCGGGAATCCACCGGCACGGGCGCTGCCGCTGCGGCGGACTTTTTGCACCGACCATTCCAGCGCGCCTTCCACCGGCGTCGTCGTGGTGTCGATGTCGTGGCCATAGAGGCAGAGCCCGGCTTCCAGCCGCAGGCTGTCGCGCGCACCGAGCCCGATCGGCAGCACGTCGGGATTGTCGAGCAGCGCGGTGGCCAGCGCCTCGGCCTTGTCTGATGGAACGGAGATCTCAAAGCCGTCTTCGCCGGTGTAGCCTGAGCGCGACACGAAGCAATCGATGTCACCGAGGCGGCGCGGGCCGGTATCCATGAATTTCATCGCGCCGACATCTGCACAAAGTTTCGCCAGCGCCGATTCGGCCTTGGGTCCCTGCAGCGCGATCAACGCACGGTCGGGCATCGACACGATCTCGCAGCTGTCCGAGAGGTGCGCGCGGAGATGGGCCTCGTCCTCCGTTTTGCAGGCTGCATTGACCACCAGGAACAAATGATCGCCGAAATTCGCGACCATGAGGTCGTCGAGCAGGCCGCCGTCGTTGTTGGTGAATTGCGCGTAGCGCTGCCGCCCCGGCGCGATACCGAGGATGTCCTGCGGCACCAGTCTTTCCAGCGCCAGAGCCGCGTCGACCAACTTTCCGGATTTCGGTCGCAGCGCGAGCTGGCCCATATGGGAGACGTCGAACAGGCCGGCATGGGAGCGTGTGTGCAGATGCTCCTTGAGGACACCGGCCGGGTACTGCACCGGCATGTCGTAGCCGGCGAACGGCACCATCCTGGCGCCGCGCGCCACATGCAGTGCGTGCAACGGGGTCTTTTTCAGCGGGGAATTGTCGCTCGCAAGCATCACAGGGCCCTCGCGGTTCCACCGGGGACCTATTTCCCCTTGAGAAACCTGCAGAAAGCCCCATCTGTCGCTGTGCCTGAGAGTATTATCCCGTCGGCGGACGCGTCAGGGCAAAGCCCTTAGGCGCCTCTTTCCAGATGTCAGACGTCACGCGGTCCGTTTGCCTGAGAGTTTCCGGGGCGGTTGCTCCTTCGGCGCCGGCGCAAGGCCGGTCTCTCCCGACGTGACTTAACAACAGGTAGGAAAGAAACACGGCGGCGCCAAGGCTGTCAACGCGGCTGTCGCTGCTATCAACGGGCTTTGCTATCAACGGGCTTTGCTATCAACGGGCTTTGTGCTGCTGCGGCAAGTCCATGATCCGCCTGCACAGTTTCTGGACACCGTCGTCCACCTTGTCTAAAAGCGTTCGGCCGGAATTGGCGTTATTTTGCGCCTGATCCGGTCCATTTTCCCGATTGGATGAACATGAGCAGCGTCAGCGACATCAGGTCGACTTTTCTGAACTACTTCGCGGCCAATGGCCACGAGATCGTGGCGTCGTCGCCGCTGGTGCCGCGCAACGACCCGACCTTGATGTTCACGGCAGCCGGCATGGTGCAGTTCAAGAACGTCTTCACCGGCATCGAGAAGCGCCCCTATCAGCGCGCCACGACGTCGCAAAAATGCGTCCGCGCCGGCGGCAAGCACAACGACCTCGACAATGTCGGCTACACCGCGCGCCATCTCACCTTCTTCGAGATGCTCGGCAACTTCTCGTTCGGCGATTACTTCAAGGAGCGGGCGATCGAGCTCGCCTGGAACCTTGTCACCAAGGATTTCGGGCTGAACAAGGACAAACTGCTCGTCACCATCTACCACGACGACGACGAGGCGGCGCTCTACTGGAAGAAGATCGCCGGCTTCTCCGACGACCGCATCATCCGCATCGCGACCTCGGACAATTTCTGGGCCGCGGGCGATACCGGTCCCTGCGGTCCGTGTTCGGAGATATTCATCGACCGCGGCGAGCACATCTGGGGCGGGCCTCCGGGCAGCCCGGAGGAGGACGGCGACCGCTTCCTGGAATTCTGGAATCTGGTCTTCATGCAGTTCGATCAGGTGACGAAGGAAGAGCGCGTGCCGCTGCCGCGTCCCTCGATCGACACCGGCATGGGCCTGGAACGCATGGCCTGCATCCTGCAGGGCGTCGACAGCGTGTTCGAGACCGATTTGTTCCGCCATTTGATCGATGCCGCTTCATCCGCGCTCGGGCACGGACCGAACGCGCAGAACGTCGCGTCGTACCGGGTGATTGCCGACCATCTGCGCTCGTCGGCCTTCCTGGTCGCCGATGGCGTGCTGCCGTCGAACGAGGGCCGCGGCTATGTGCTGCGCCGGATCATGCGCCGCGCGATGCGCCACGCGCAGTTGCTTGGCGCGCAGGAGCCGCTAATGCATCGCCTGGTCTGGGCGCTGGTCCGCGAGATGGGCCAGGCCTATCCGGACCTGGTGCGTGCGGAGAAGATGATCGAGGAGACGCTGCGGCTGGAAGAGACCCGCTTCCGCAAGACGCTGGTGCGTGGCCTGTCGATCCTCGACGAGAAGAGCGCCTCCCTGAAAAAGGGCGACATGTTCGACGGCGATACCGCGTTCACGCTGTACGACACCTATGGCTTCCCGCTGGATCTGACGCAGGACGCGCTGAAGTCGCGCGGCATCAGCGTCGATCAGGCGTCGTTCACCGACGCGATGGAGCGGCAACGTGTGAAGGCGCGTGCCTCCTGGGCGGGCTCTGGAGACGCTGCGACCGAAGCAATCTGGTTTCCGCTGCGCGAGAAGCTCGGCGCGACCGAATTCCTGGGTTACGAGACCGAGACCGCGGAAGGCGCGGTGACCGCGCTGCTCAAAGACGGCGCCGAGGTCGAGGGCCTCAAGTCCGGCGAGACCGGCATGATCGTGCTCAACCAGACGCCATTCTACGCTGAGTCCGGCGGCCAGGTCGGTGACACCGGCGTGCTGACCGGCGAGGGCGTCAGGTTCCGCGTCACCGAAACGCAGAAGAAGGTCGGCGATCTCTTCGTGCATCTCGGCACCGTCGAGCAGGGGGCGCTGAAGGTCGGCACCGCACTGCAGCTCGTGGTCGATCACGACAGGCGTTCGTCGATCCGCGCGCACCACTCGGCGACGCATTTGCTGCATGAGGCGCTGCGCCAGGTGCTTGGCGATCACATCGCGCAGCGCGGCTCGCTGGTCGCGCCCGATCGGCTGCGCTTCGACTTCGTACATCCGAAGCCGATCACGCCGGAAGAGCTCGCTCGCGTCGAGGACATCGCCAACGATGTCGTGCTTGAAAATGACGAGGTCACCACCCGCATCATGGGCGTCGATGACGCCCGCGAGGCCGGCGCCCGTGCGCTGTTCGGCGAGAAATATGGCGACGAGGTTCGCGTCGTTTCGATGGGCAAGAGTGCGCGCGAGCACGGCCAGAACGCGCTCGGCTGGTCGGTCGAGCTCTGCGGCGGCACCCATGTGCGCCGCACCGGCGACATCGGCCTGATCTCAGTGACCGGCGAGAGCGCGGTGGCCTCGGGCGTGCGCCGCATCGAGGCGCTGACCGGCCGCCATGCGCGCAAGCACGCCAACGACACCATCGCGCTCGCCAAGACCGCAGCACAGGAGCTGCGCACCACCGTCGAGGATGTGCCGGCGCGCATCGCCGCGCTGATGGAGGAGCGCAAGAAGCTCGAGCGCGACCTGTCGGATGCGCGCAAGAAGCTCGCGATGGGCGGCGGTGGGTCGAATGGCGCGGCGCCTGATATCCGCGAGGTCGGCAATGTCAAGCTGCTGGCGCGCGCGGTCGAGGGGGTCGAGACCAAGGACCTGAAGAGCCTGGTCGACGACGGCAAGAAGCAGATCGGCTCCGGCGTGGTTGCGATCGTCGGCGTCACCGAGGACGGCAAGGCCGGCATCGTGGTCGGTGTCACCGCCGATCTCATCTCGCGCTTCAACGCGGTCGAGCTGGTGCGCAAGGGCTCCGAAGCGCTCGGTGGCAAGGGCGGCGGCGGCCGTCCCGACATGGCCCAGGCCGGAGGGCCCGACGGGGCCAAGGCGAACGCGGCGCTATCGGCGATCGAGCAGGCGATGGCTCAGCAAGCATCGGCGGGCGCCTGACGGAGCAATCACAGCGTGGCGACGGTTCCGGGCAAGCCTGCGATCAGCGACCCGGACTTGCGGGACCGTCTCTACGAACTGCTTGAGCACGATCATCTGCCATATTCGGTCGGCTCGCGGTTCGTCCGGCTGATCATCGCCATCATCGTCGTCGACGTGCTGGCGGCGATCCTGGCCTCGGTGCCCGACTTCGACGCGCAGCTTGGCCCGCTGTTCATCACGATCGAAATCGCGGCGGTCATAGCCTTCGCGCTGGAATATGCCGCGCGGATCTGGAGCGTCGTCGGTCACTCGCTGCGTGACGTGACACCGTTGCGGGCGCGGCTCGAATACGTTCTCTCGACCCTCGGCTTGATTGATCTGCTGGCCTTCCTGCCGTCGGCGATTGCTCTGATCACGGGCGACAAGACTGCGCTCGTGCTGTTCGGCATGCTGCCGTTCCTGAAGCTGGTGCGCTATTCGCCGGCGATGCGCTCGCTGCTGGCGGCGCTGCATGCCGAGCGGCGCACGCTGTTCGGCTGCCTCGTGATCCTGACCGGCGCGGTGCTGCTGTTTGCATCGCTGCTCTATGCGATCGAGCACAAGGTGCAGCCGGACAAGTTCGGCACCATCCCGCAGGCGATGTGGTGGGCGATCGTGACGCTGGGCACGGTCGGCTATGGCGACGTGGTGCCGGTGACGCCGCTCGGCAAGATGGTCTCGGCGGTCGCGATCGTCGTCGGCTTTGCCATGATCGCGCTTCCGGTTGCGATCATCTCGACGGCATTCGCCGACGAGGTTCGGCGCCGCGATTTCGTCGTGACCTGGGGGATGCTGGCACGGGTGCCGCTGTTTTCCCATCTGGGGGCCGCCGAGATCGCCGACATCATGCGCCTGCTGCGGGCGCAGACCATCGAGTCCGGCGAGGTGCTGGTGCGGCGGGGCGACGCAGCGGCGTCGATGTATTTCATTACCGCCGGCGAGGTTGAGATCGATCTGCCGAGCCAGCGGGTGCGCCTGTCGGACGGCACCTTCTTCGGCGAGATCGCGCTGCTGCGGCGGACCAAGCGCTCCGGCACGGTGACGGCGACGCGCAAAACCAAGCTTTTGGCGCTCGATGCGCAGGATTTCCATGCCCTGATCGAACGCGTCCCGGCGCTCGCCGTGCATGTCAAGCAGACGGCCGAGGCGCGCCTGGCGGAGACGGCGGGCTCAGGCGACGTCGCCGCCGGGGAAATCGCCCAGGCTGCGCCGTCCGAGAGCGACGGCGGCATCCGGGATTAGGATGGCTCAACCCTTGCGCAGGAACACGTAATCCGCCGAGTAGGGCGCGCTCTTCAGCAGGCCTGCCTTGTCGCAGGCGCCGGCGAGCTGGCCGCCTGACGTGTTGATCCGCTGCACGGTGGTGGCGCCTGACAGCACGCCGTTGCCGCGATGGGAGATCACCTCGAGCTTCAGCCAGGCGATATCTGATGCGGTCGCGCCCGGCGCGTTGCCAATGGCGCGGCCGGTCACGGCACTGCCGTCGACATTCTCCCAGTTCGGGCCCGCGTAATGCCGGCCGACCGTCTTGCCCTCGGCGATCAGGGTCGCGATCGGCTCGCGGAACGACCAGGCGAGCTTGCCGTCGGCGACCGCCTTGCACTCATAGACCTGGGCGCCCTCGGCGTGGACGGAGAGAACGACGGTCTCGCCCGGCGCCGCGATGGCGTCGGGGAGGGAATCGGCGGCAAGCGCCGCCGACCCGGTCAGCAACGATGCTGCGAGCGTCACGCTTCTGAGAAAGTTCATGGTCACGCTCGCTGTTGTGGTCGGTGTCGGCAGCTTACGCCGCCTTCGTCAGGTTCTCGGCGACCTTGTCAAGGAAGCCGGTGGTGGAGAGCCAGCGCTGGTCGGCGCCGACCAGGAGCGCGAGGTCCTTGGTCATGTAGCCTTCCTCGACGGTATCGACGCAGACCTTCTCGAGCGTGTTCGCGAACTTGGCCAGCTCGGCGTTGTTGTCGAGCTTGGCGCGGTGGGCGAGGCCACGGGTCCAGGCGAAGATCGACGCGATCGAGTTGGTCGAGGTCTCCTTGCCCTTCTGGTGCTCGCGGTAATGGCGGGTCACCGTGCCGTGGGCGGCTTCGGCTTCCACCGTCTTGCCGTCGGGGGTCAGCAGCACCGAGGTCATCAGGCCGAGTGAGCCGTAGCCCTGCGCCACGGTGTCGGACTGCACGTCGCCGTCATAATTCTTGCAGGCCCAGACATAGCCGCCGGACCACTTCAAGGCGGAGGCCACCATGTCGTCGATCAGGCGGTGCTCGTAGGTCAGGCCCTTGGCGTCGAAATCCTTCTTGAACTCGCGCTCGTAGACATCCTGGAAGATGTCCTTGAAGCGGCCGTCATAGACCTTGAGGATGGTGTTTTTGGTCGACAGGTACACCGGATAGTTGCGCATCAGGCCGTAGTTCAAGGACGCGCGGGCGAAGTCGATGATGGAGTCATCGAGGTTGTACATCTGCATCGCGACGCCGGCGCCGGGCGTCTTGAACACTTCCCGCTCGATCACGGTGCCGTCCTCGCCGACGAACTTCATCGTCAGGACGCCCTTGCCGGGGAATTTGATGTCGGTGGCGCGATACTGGTCGCCATAGGCGTGACGGCCGATGATGATCGGCTTGGACCAGCCGGGAACCAGCCGCGGCACGTTCTTGCAGATGATCGGCTCGCGGAAGATGCAGCCGCCGAGGATGTTGCGGATGGTGCCGTTCGGCGACTTCCACATCTGCTTCAGGCCGAACTCCTTCACCCGGGCTTCGTCCGGGGTGATGGTGGCGCATTTGACGCCGACGCCGACCTTCTTGATGGCTTCGGCGGCGTCGATGGTCACCTGGTCGTTGGTTTCATCGCGGTATTCCATCCCGAGGTCGAAATAGAGCAGTTCGACATCGAGGAACGGGTTGATCAGCTTGTCCTTGATGTACTGCCAGATGATCCGGGTCATCTCGTCGCCATCGAGTTCGACGACGGGATTGGATACCTTGATTTTTGCCATGACGGAGAGGCCCTCTTGGGAACGGCACGCTTTTGACGGCGGGGTGGAATATCCCCGCGCTATAGCACCGCCCGGGGGCGGGCGGAAGCGGAGCGGTTATGCAGTTTCAGCCCATCTTTTCACCTAAAATGGGACCTGCGTCGCCGTTCCCGCCACGACGTACCAGGTCACGAACAGCCCCGCGATCAGGGCGCCGGGCAGGCTTGAGCCGGTCCGCCGCCAGGTGAAGGTCGCGATCACGGCCACGATCGCCAGCAGCGGCACGAACTGGATGGCGACGATGGTCGAGAGCGGCACGAAGCCGGGGTCCGGGATCGGGTTGAACAGTTTTCCGGTCAGCCACAAGGTGCCGTATTGCAGCACCAGCAACACGATGAAGCCGAGCGTCAGCGCCAGGATATTGGTGAGATAAAGCACACCGCGCGGGGCACCCAAGGTCGAGAAATTCCGGTGCAGCACGTGCAGCGCCACGACGAAAAACGCCGTGAACGGAATCAGATAGATCAGGAAGATGAGGAATTGCTTCGCGCTCATCAACTTCAGCGCGATGATCCAAAACCGGAAGTCGATCTCGAAGGCGAGGTCGGCAAGCCACAGTGCCGCATAGCCGACCGCAACCGAGGCGACCGCGATGATGACGGACTGCCCGATCAGGCCCGCCCGGCTGGCGCGCTTCGGCGCGAGCCGCATCAGGGCGAGCGTGATCAGGCCGTTGATGATGGCCCAGACCAGGATCTGGTTGGTGATGCCCTGCGGCAGGAACGCCGACGGCGTCACGAAGGTGCCGCCGAGCGCAAACGCCGGGTAGTAAGTCAGCGCCGGGATGAAGGCGGACAGGATCAACGCCGCGGTCCAGCGCCGGCCGGAAGCCGCCTCATGCGGCGGCATGGTGCCGTCGGCAATAGCAGGCAGCCGCAGCCGCGAGAACATCGGCGCTTCCAGCAGCCCGTCGAACATGCCGATCACCAGCGCCACGAAGCCGATCAGCGCAATCAAGGTCCCAATCTCCTTGCGGAACCAGATCTGGTCGTCGACCGTGCGCGGGGTGCCGCCCTTCAGCGTCCGGGCGAACCAGTCGAGGCTATAGCCGATCGCCTCATGCGAAATGTGCTCGGCCGGATGGGTCATCGCAGGCGTGTAAAGCACCCGCGCCGTGCCGGCGGCCGGATCGCCGTAAACCTTGCCCGGCTCGACCGCGCCCTTTGTGCCGTACAGCTCCCACAGCTTCGGGCTCTGGGTCACGTCGCGGGCAAGCTCCACGCCCCACATCAGGGTGGAGAATTCTTCGTATTGGGCGAACACCAGGGCGACGTTGCGCGGCCAGCTCGGTGTGCCCTCGGCGGCGAACGGCTTGCCGGTCGAGGAGCCCTCCAGCACCATCGACTTGTAGTCGTTGGGCATGGCGGCGGCTGCCGCCAGCACGGTCCAGCCGCCCATCGAGTGACCCTCGAGCCCGATATTGTCCTTGTCGACGATGTCGAGGCTGCGGAGATAGGCGAGGCCGTCGGGACCACCGAACCCGTTGGCGAAGGATGGCGGGTCGCTGTAGCCGTGGCCGGTCTGGTCGAGCGCCAGCACGACATAGCCGCGGCGGGCGAACTCGATCGCGAAGCCGTCCTGGGTCTCGCGCGAATTGATGTAGCCGTGGACGGCGAGGATGCCCGGCGCGGGGATCTGCGGCGTCGCATTCGGCGGGATGTAGAGCAGGGCGCTCATGGTGTTGCCCTTGGCGCCCTTGAACCTGATGTCCTGGATTTTGATGCCACCCGCGGTCTGGGTGACGAAGGCGAGCAGTCCGCCCGCCACGATCAGGACGATTCCAAGAATCGCCAACGTCCATCTGCCCCGCATTTTCGCTTCCCCCTGCACTTTTCGCCGTTAAACCGGCGTCTGAAGCTTGGCTTTACAGCTTCGCTTTGATTGTGGTTGATACCCTATCCGAAGGCGAAGCGCGCGCAAGGTGCGTACAGGGCGCCACTCTGACATTGCGTGCCGGAGATTCCGATTGAGGATTCGCAAACGCCGCTAACCCTGTTATCTCCTTGGAGAAAATGGTCTTGGACAAAACCGGTGCACAGCCGGTGCACAGCCGGTCCCTGGCCCCTGCATGAGATGTTGAATCAGCGTCTTCGGAAGTTGATTTAGAATCTTCAGACGTTGAATCAGAGAGTGAAGTGAGATGTCCGGCACCGACAAGACCAAGGCAGGGCACGACCTTGCCGGTCCCGTCGTCATCCTGGTCGAGCCGCAGCTCGGCGAGAACATCGGCATGGCCGCGCGCGCCATGGGCAACTTCGCGCTGAGCCGGCTGCGTATCGTCAAGCCGCGCGACGGCTGGCCGAATGTCGCCGCCCAACGCGCCGCCGCCGGCGCCGACCACATCCTGGATACCGTCGAGCTGTTCGACACGGTCGAGCAAGCGATCGCCGATCTCACATTGGTGTTCGCGACCACCGCCCGTGCCCATGACCAGGCCAAGCCGGTGGTCGGGCCGGAGGGTGCGGCCCGCGAGATCGTCGGCCATGTCGCCACCGGCGGCGGGGCTGGCATCCTGTTCGGGCGGGAGCGCTCGGGGCTGACCAACGACGAGGTCGCGCTCGCCAACCGCATCATCACCTTCCCGGTCAACCCGGGCTTCGCCTCGCTGAACCTGGCACAGGCGGTGCTCTTGATGGGCTATGAATGGTTCAAGCTCTCGACAACAGGCGCGCTGCCCTTCGCGATGCCCGAAAGGTCCGAGCCGGCCTCCCAGCACCAGATGCAGGCGTTCTTCGACAACCTCGTCGCCGAGCTCGACAAGGTCGAGTTCCTGCGCCCGGCGGAGAAGCGCGACACCATGCTGGTGAACCTGCGCAACATCTTCACCCGGATGGACCCGACCAAGCAGGACATGCACACCCTCCATGGCGTGGTGATGGCGATCGCCGAGGGCCGGAAGGGCCCGGCCAAGGGCGGCGTGCTCGATGGCGCCCAGGCGACCCGGCTGCGGGCGCTGCTCGCCGAGCAGGGGCAGGGCGGCGCTGTCGCCGACAACAGCAGCACCGTCCGCGGCCTGGCGCGGCTGCTCCGACGCAACCCGACCGACGCCGAGCGGATCCTGTGGCAGGCGCTGACCAAGGACCGCCGCTTCGCCGGCCTGTTCAAGCGCCAGACCCCGGTCGGCCGCCACATCCCCGATTTTGTCTCCTTCGTGCACCGGCTCGCGATCGAGCTGGTCAATCCCGATGAGAGCGATGCGATCGCCGCCGACCGCGCCGGACGCAAGGCGTGGCTGGAGGCGCGCGACTACAGGGTGGTCGACATGCAGTCGGCTGAGTTGGAGCACGATCTTGCGGGTGAACTGGCGCGGCTGGAGGCGGGGCTTCAGCAAGGGCGGTGAGCTTTCACGGTCGCTCTCCGCTTTTGCCAGGACGACGCTGGAGATGGTTCTCAATTCACGATCAAACATCGCGGTGTCATCACGCGCGCATGCGGGTGACCAGTATTCCAGAGACGGCCGTGCTTGAGCCGATGGGCCGCGGCGTACTGGGTCGCCCGGTCCATGTGCGCAATTGCGCACAGGCCGGGCGATGACATCTGTGGATGGGGACGCATCTTCGCCTTCTCGCGACATGATCTGCCCGAGCTTTGCGTTTCGTTTCGCCCTGTTGAAACAGAGGGCGCAGGGAATGCCGGGTGCACGCTGCACCCGCGGTCTCGTGTGCAAGAGTAGAAAAGATAACGCACACGAGCATACAGGTTCAGCGGAGGCACTCCGGCATTCCCTGCGCGATGGCTTTACGGCTTATACGTGCTCTCCCCGGCGAGACCGGGCTTTGTTGTCACCGCCCCCGCAAAAACGCTTTCGCGCACTTCGCGAGGAGACACCGACCACTGGGGCGTCAGGTCCACACGATTTCACCGTCCGCCATGGCACGTTCGTCTCGTGTGCCGCAGCGGCCACCGCATCTCACCGCAACACCCGTGACGATCGCGACGCGCCCCTCAATCGGGTGAGACGGGAAATCTATAGCACTGAGTTGCGCTTCTGATAAAGCGAAATATTTTTGTGCGATGGGCTTGCGCCGTCGGGCAACTCAGATGTAGGGCGGATTAGCGACAGCGTAGTCCGCCGCTTGTCCGCAAGAGGGCGGATTACGCCTCGCGGCTAATCCGCCCTACGGAGCTGCTACTCCGGGAGATCGGCCAAGGCGTTCAGTCAAGTCATTCGGCTGTCACCTCGCTGGTCTGTGATAAACCCGCAAGGCCGCAACATCGAGGCGGGATAGCCCATGGCCTACTTTGCGATCATCTCGACCTGGGTCGGCATTGCCGCCTGCATCCTGCAATCGGCGGTGTTCTCCGGACTCAATCTCGCGGTCTTCAGCCTCAGCCTGTTGCGGCTTCAGATCGAAGCCGATGGCGGCAACAAGAACGCGGCCAGCGTGCTCGAACTGCGCAGGAGCGCCAATCAGATCCTGGCGACCATCATCTGGGGCAATGTCACCACCAATGTGATGCTGACGTTGCTGTCGGACTCGGTGCTCGCCGGGGTCGGCGCGTTCGTGTTCTCGGCCGTTGCCATCACCTTGCTTGGCGAGATTTTCCCCCAAGCCTATTTCTCGCGCAATGCGCTGGCGATGACCGCGCGGTTTCTGCCGTTCCTGAACTTCTACCGCGTCGTGCTGTTTCCGTTGGCCAAGCCCACCGCCATGGCGCTCGATTGGTGGCTGGGGGCCGAAGGCATCATTTATCTGCGCGAACAAGGTCTCAGGCAGATGATCGCCCGGCACGTTGTCGACGGCGGTGACATCAGCAGAGTGGAGGCGACCGGCGCCCAGAATTTTCTCGACCTCGACGACATCTCGGTGTGCGAAGAGGGCGAGGTCATTCATGCCGACAGCATTTTGAGCCTGCCGCTGGCCAACCAGCGCTGCGTGCTGCCGAAGTTCGACCGCGTTCCCGACGATCCGTTCCTGCGCCGCGTCGATGCCTCAGGGATGAAATGGGTGATCGTGACCGATCTCGCCGGCGAGCCGGTGTTCGTGCTCGATGCGCATCATTTCCTGCGCGATGCGTTGTTCAACCAGCTCGAGAGCGACCCGACCGCCTATTGGCATCGCCCGATCATCGTCCGCGACCCGAAGGCGCGGCTGGGCGACGTGATCGGGCTGATGAAGGTGGTGCCGGAAACGCCGGGCGACGACGTGATCGAGCACGATCTGATCCTGGTCTGGAGCGGCGAGAGGCGCATCATCACCGGCTCCGATCTGCTCGGCCGGCTGCTGCGCGGCATCGCGACGGTGGAGAAGCGATCCGCGGCGTGGCTGGAGCGGCGGGAAAAGCCGTAGCAACCATTAAGTGGGAAGCGAAGCGGACACGTTTTTCAAGCGGACCGGCTTTCGTTTCGGGCCCACAACGGAAAAGGACGATTAAGGGCTGCGGCGGATGATTGGCGTGGAAGAGCCTTCGTGCAACCATCACGAAGGCGCTCAAGATGGTCGCGCCTCTGCTTATCGTGCACTCGAACGATAAGGACCATTTTCCGCGGAAATATTCTCGCAGATGATGTCGAGATACTCGTCATAGAACATCAGGCGATAGTGTTTGCAGCGGGCTAAATGCTGCTGCGAAAACGTCAGCAACCAATCTGACTTCCGAAGATGCACAATGGCCGCTTGACCGATCGAAGGCCCCCACCGCCTTCGTCGCGGGAGTAGTTATAGACTTCGTGCGGCGTGTATTGATGTACTTGCGCTCGATGAATGATCAAATGCTTGATGTCCGCGTCTGAAGACCAATCCGGGTTCAGGTAGTCCAGCGCAACAAGGCTCAATCCAATCCCGCCAAAGTGCGCGCGCCGTAGCTCCGGCCCTCGTCCTTCAGCCCATATCCAGTCTCGCAAAACGGGTTCGCACATGATGACCAAACTTTATCGCAGTTGCGCCTGTTGGCCTATTGTGAAGGGCCCGGGCATCGCCGAACACAAGGCGATGTTGGGTAAGCGTCGCTTCACGAGGCATTATGTGAATTTCTTGTCCTTTGCTTCCACGATTTGCCGCAACCGCAGTTCGTGATAGATGCCGCGCTGTTTGATGAAGTCAGAGTCATTCAAAAATTGGAACTGCAAATAATAATGGCGTCGCGTTCCACTCACATGGAGATGTCCCTGCCGAGAATTGAGGTTTCTTCGCACCATATTCCATTAGGAGATCGAATTGTATCTTTGAATAATGACAACGTGCCACCTTCAATATCTATGACGAATGTTGAAAATTCGCCGTGAAGTAACAGAAACCGCCCATCCGCAGAGAATTCTACGAACTCTTCGTGCCAGTTCGACGATGCGGCGCTCTGTGGCTTCACAAACACGATCTCCTTCTCTAGGCATTTGATCGGCTTGCTTTTCACGGTAACACCTGCCCCAAATCCCTCCACGCCCATGCGGAACTCACCGAGTGGCAGGGCTGTTATCTGGCAGTCTGCATTCATGTTTGTGCTCCGCAACGGGAACGAGGCAGCATGGGATATGGTAAGGTGCGTGCCTACGGTGACGGCGTCAATGACCGTTGATGGCTCATCGCGTCATTTCATTGCGCTGCAGAATTGAGTCGCTGTCCGGGCATAGCGGACATCGAGCAAGCCTCACCATCAAGCTCGAATGATGAGTACGCTCCCTAGACCGCGACCAACTGCTCCGCCGCGCTGCCCGCGCGCTTCGGCTTCTTCACTTTCGACGGCGCGAACAGATTGCCGGCGGCGAGGCCTGCGGTGTCGGCGACGCCCGGATCGCACGACACCATGGCGGCGACGATGGCGCCGTCGATCAGCAATGCGAGCTGATGGGCGAGACTTGCCGGCTCGACCGCGCCCATTTCAGCGGCGAGCTTTTCGATGTGCGCCAGCACCACCTTCTTGTGCTTCAGGGCGATGTTGCGGAACTGCTTCTGGTCCTTGTCGTGCTCGGCGACCGCATTGATGAAGGGGCAGCCGTAGAAGCGGTCCTCGGCAAACCAGATCTTCAGCGCGGGGAAGATCCGCGTCAGCTTGGTCTGCGGATCGCCGCCGCCGGCTTCGATGGCGCCGATGAACCATTCGCGCCACTGCTTGCCTTCGTTCTCAAGCACCGCGTGGACCAGGTTGGTCTTCGATCCGAACAGTTTGTAGAGCGTGGTCTTCGCGGTTCCCGCTTCGTCGATGATCGCGTCGATCCCGGTCGCGTTGATGCCGTTCTTGCAGAACAGATGCGTCGCCGCGTTCAGCAAACGCCCGCGCGCGGATTCATCGTCGCCGGCGGCGAACGCCGCAGCAGGTTTTTTCTTCGCAACTGATTTGGCCATGCGCGGCAGTAAATCGGACCGCGGCGCAATCATCAAGTCGCATCTTCGTTCGCCCGGTCATGCGCGCAAAATAATCGCTCCCTGGCGGCAGATGCATTTCGTTTGGGCAGCGGCGTCCTGATCAATCCATGGGCATGGCAGGCTAAGCGTCTGCGCCGGTTCGGCTTTTGATTTGGCCCAAGTCCGGCCAGGTCTGGCACGCCTTATGCAGGATACAGACCGTTCGGTATCCTTACCTATTCCACCGCTCCAGGGAGAAAACTGATGACTGCTGTCGCTCAAAAAACGGTACTGACCGGCTGCCTTGCGCCGATCGACAAGGACGGGCTGGAACAGCTCATTGCCAACGGCAAGGCCAACCCGAAGGTCATCAAGACCTTGAAGTGCAAGACGGTGGCCGAGGGCCGGTTCCGCCATTCCAACTACATCCGCAATCTCGCGCCCTACATCGTCGACGAGCCGCCGGGCCTGCTTGGCGACGACACCGCGCCCAATCCGTCGGAAGCCTCGCTCGCCGCGCTCGGCTCCTGCCTTGCGGTCGGCCTGCACGCCAACGCCGTGCACCGTGGCTGGGTCGTCAACAAGCTCGAACTGCAGCTCGAGGGCGACCTCAACATCACAGCAGTGTGGGGCACCGGCGACGTCAGCGAGAAGCCGGTCGGCTTCACCGACGTCCGCGTCAAGGTCGACATGGAGTGCGAAGGCATCCCGCAGGACGAGATCGATGCGCTGGTGACGCATGTGAAGAAGTGGTCGCCGGTCGCCAACACCTTCACCCGTCCGGTCAATCTCGAGGTCAGCGCGTAACGCCAAAACTTGCAGCAATCAAAGGTGCGGAGACGAACGATGGGTTCACTGGCTTTATCGCGGGTCGACATTGCAGATCCCGCACCGACCATTGCCGACGAGGTCGCCCGGTTGGCCCGTCAGGAGCTGGCACCGCTTGCATCCGCAATCGATGCCGGCTCCGTCTATCCCGGCGAATTCCTGCGTCGGCTCGGCGAGGTCGGCGCCTGGGCCAGCCACGTCCCGCAGGAAGGGCCGGCCGATCTGCGCTGCGCCATCCAGTCGATGGCCGCCCTCGGCGAGATCTGCGGCGCCACCGCCTTCATGGCCTGGTGCCAGAACACGCTGGTCTGGTACGCGGCGAACTCCACCAACATGAAGCTCGCCACGCGCTTCGGCGACGCCTTTTCGAGCGGGCGCGTGCTCGGCGGCACCGGGCTGTCGAACCCGATGAAGAGCTTCTTCGGCATCGAGCGGCTGAAGCTGAAGGGCCGCAAGGTCGAGGGCGGCTATGTCGTCCGCGGCGCGCTGCCCTGGGTGTCGAACCTTGGGCCCGACCATTACTTCGGCACTATCTTCGAGCGTGAGGACGAGGACGGTAAACCCGAGTCCGGCGGCACCGTGATGTTCCTCGCCGACTGCTCCGATCCTGCCATCACGCTGACGCCCTGCAAACCGTTTCTGGCGATGGATGGCACCGGCACCTATGGCGTCCAGTTCCGCGACGTGTTCGTGCCTGACGAATTGATCCTGGCCGAGACCGCCGCACCGTTCGTCAAGAAGATCCGCGCCGGCTTCATCCTGCTGCAGGCAGGCATGGGCCTCGGCCTGATGAAGGACTGCATCAACATCATGGACGAAGTCCATGCGCCGCTCGGCCACGTCAATCGCTATTTGCCGCAGCAGCCGCTGCAGTTCCGCGAGCTCTATGCCGAGTTCGAGAAGGAGGCGATGACGCTGGCGCGCGATCCCTACAATGAAGACGACAGCTACTGGCGCCGCGTCGTCGCGCTGCGCTTGCGGATCGGCGACGCCAGCGTCGCGGTCGCGCATGCGGCGATGCTCCATTGCGGCGCGCGCGGCTATCTGAAGAGCCACCGCGCGCAGCGAAGGCTTCGCGAGGCCTATTTCGTCGCCATCGTGACCCCCGCCACCAAGCAGCTGCGCAAGATGCTGGCGGACGCGTGAAGAAGTTCGGGACCACCAAGACTGCAACTGCAAACAGGAGAGGCTGCCATGACGGACGTTCTGATCACCGCCGGCGAACTTGCCGGGCTCATCGCGAAAGAACCCTGTGTCGTCATCGACACACGGAATCCGGATGCCTACGCGGCGGGGCACCTGCCCAACGCCGTCAATGTGCATGACATCTTCACCTATCTGGCGACCTCGACGCCGGAAGGCATGCACGAGCTGAAGACCAAGTTCGCCAATGCGTTCGGCGCTGCCGGCCTGTCCGGCAAGGAAACCGCCGTGATCTACGAGCAGTCGATGAATTCCGGCTTCGGCCAGTCCTGTCGCGGCTATTACCTGCTCACCATGCTTGGCTATCCCAAGGTGAAGGTGCTGCATGGCGGCTACGACGCCTGGAAGGCGGCGGACCTGCCTGTGACCACCGACGTTCCGGTGCCGGTGAAGGCCTCGTTCTCGATCGTGCCCGAGGCCGGCGACATCCTGATCGACGCCAAGGCGATGCTGGCGGCGCTCGACAAGCCCGGCATCGCGATCCTCGACGTGCGCGATGTCGACGAGTGGATCGGCGACAGCTCCTCGCCCTACGGCAAGGATTACTGCCCGCGCAAGGGCCGCATTCCCGGTGCGGTCTGGCTCGAATGGTACCGCATGATGAAGCCGACCGGCGAAGGCCCGCGCTTCAAGTCCAAGGACGAGATCCTGGCGGAATGCGCCACCGTCGGTATCTCGCAGTCGACGCCGGTCTATCTCTATTGCTTCAAGGGCGCGCGTGCCTCGAACACATTCCTCGCACTGAAGAACGCCGGCGTGAAGGACGTGCGGATGTACTTCGGCTCCTGGAACGAATGGTCACGCGATCCGTCACTGCCGATCGACGAAGGTCTGCCGACCGCTGACGTCGCAACGAGCAAGGCGGCATAGAAAGTGCATGTTTTTCACCGTCTGGCGGCGCAAAACGCCGCCGGGCGGTGATCAACTGGCCGGATCGCAGTGCTCTCTGCGATCAGGTGCGACAATGAGGCGCAGCATGTCCACCTTCGACGATCCCTTCGACGCCGACCGCGCGCTCACGCGGTCTGCTTGCGTCTGCGGACAGCATCGCTCTGCTGCCGAGCACGATCATGCCGACCGCGCGCTGCGTTGTGAGCCGGTCGAAAGTGAAGAGAAGCGTTACGAAGGCGTGGTCGCCTCGGCCGTGATGCGGGCGGTCTTTCCGCAGGACGCCGCGCGCCGTGCGTTCCTGAAATCGGTTGGCGCGTCGACTGCGCTCGCCGCGCTGTCGCAGTTCTTTCCGTTGAAAACTGCGACCGAGGCATTTGCCGAGGCCGGTGCGCCGGAGAAAAAGGACCTCAAGGTCGGCTTCATCCCGATCACCTGCGCGACGCCGATCATCATGGCAGCACCGCTCGGCTTCTATGCCAGGCAGGGCTTGAACGTCGAGGTGGTGAAGACCGCCGGCTGGGCGGTGATCCGCGACAAGACCATCAACAAGGAATACGACGCGGCCCACATGCTGGCGCCGATGCCGATCGCGATCTCGCTCGGGTTAGGGGCCACAGCTATACCGTTCACGGTGCCTGCGATCGAGAACATCAACGGGCAGGGCATCACGCTCGCCATGAAGCACAAGGACCGGCGCGACCCGAAGGATTGGAAGGGCATGAAGTTCGCCATTCCGTTCGATTACTCCATGCACAATTACCTGCTGCGCTATTATCTGGCCGAGCACGGGATCGATCCTGACGTCGACGTGCAGCTCCGCTCGGTGCCGCCGCCGGAGATGGTCGCCAATCTGCGCGCCGACAATATCGACGGCTTCCTTGCGCCCGACAACATCTGCCAGCGCGCGATCTATGACGGTGTCGGCTTCCTGCACATCCTGTCCAAGGAGATCTGGGATGGCCATCCCTGCTGCAGCTTCGCTGCCAGCCGTGAGTTCATCACGACGGCGCCGAATTCGTTCGCCGCGCTGACCCGCGCGATCGTCGATGCGACCGGCTACGCATCGAAGGCCGAGAACCGCAAGCAGATCGCGGAGGCAATCGCGCCGGCCAACTACATCAACGCGCCGGTCACGGTGCTGGAACAGGTCTTGACCGGCACCTATGCCGACGGGCTCGGTGGCGTGAAGACCGACGCGAAGCGCGTCGATTTCGATCCGTTCCCGTGGCAGTCCTTTGCGGTGTGGATGCTGACGCAGATGAAGCGCTGGGGCCAGATCAAGGGCGACGTCGACTATCACGCAGTGGCCGAGCAGGTCTATCTCGCCACCGACACCAAGAAGGTGATGGCCGAGATGGGGCTGTCGCCGCCGGCGACGTCCTACAAGTCGTTCTCGGTGATGGGCAAGACTTTTGATCCGGAGAAGCCCGACGACTATCTCGCGGGCTTCAAGATCAGGAAGTCGTCGTGAGCGGAATCTCTCCGTCCTCCCGGCCTAGTGCGCAATTGCGCACGGAGGGGCCGGGACCCATAACCACGACCGTGAGTTATTGCGCGAGACGTCTCCCCGTGTGCCCTCTCGCGAGAGCACGGCGTATGGGTCCCGGCCTTCGCCGGGACGACGTGCGGAGGGTGCTTGCGCAATGACTCTCTCTCTCCGCCTTCGTGCCGCCATCGTCTCCATCGCGCTGCTCGCCGTCTTCCTCGGCGCCTGGCATCTTGCGACCCGCGGCACCGGCACCGCTGCCAACATGAGCCCGGAATATGCAAAACTGATGGGGCTGACGGCAACGCAGGGCAAGTCGGCGATGCCGGGACCGGTGGATGTCGGCGCAAAGCTGTGGGAGCATTTGAAGCGGCCGTTCTACGACAACGGGCCGAACGACAAGGGGCTCGGCATCCAGCTTGCTTACTCGATGGGACGCGTCGCGCTCGGCTATTTCATTGCCGTGGTCGTCGCCATCCCGCTCGGCTTCCTGATCGGCATGTCGCCCTTGATCAGTAAGGCACTCGATCCCTTCATTCAGGTGCTGAAGCCGATCTCGCCGCTGGCCTGGATGCCGCTTGCGCTCTACACCATCAAGGATTCCTCGATCTCGGCGATCTTCGTCATCTTCATCTGCTCGGTGTGGCCGATGCTGCTCAACACCGCGTTCGGCGTCGCCAGCGTGCGCAAGGAATGGATCAATGTCGCGCGCACGCTCGAGGTCGGCACCGTCAGGCGCGCCTTCACCGTGATCCTGCCGGCAGCGGCGCCGACGATCCTCACCGGCATGCGGATCTCGATCGGGATTGCCTGGCTGGTGATCGTTGCGGCCGAGATGCTGGTCGGCGGCACCGGCATCGGCTACTTCGTCTGGAACGAGTGGAATAACCTGTCGATCACCAATGTGATCATCGCGATCCTGCTGATCGGCATCGTCGGCATGCTGCTCGACCAGGTCCTTGCGCGGTTCACGCGCATGGTGACGTTTCCGGAGTAGCGATGACCGACAAGTTCATTTCAATCGAAGCCATCGCGCGGCGCTATCCGGGGCCCGATGGCGGCACCACGACGGTGTTCGAGAACCTCTGGCTGTCGATGGCGCGCGGCGAGTTCGGCTGCGTGATCGGGCATTCCGGCTGCGGCAAGACCACGGTGCTCAACATCCTCGCTGGGCTCGACGAGCCAAGCGAGGGCACTGTCATCGTCGACGGGCAGGGCATCGAGGGCACCAGCCTCGATCGTGCCGTGATCTTCCAGAGCCACGCGCTGTTGCCGTGGCGCACGGTGCTCGGCAATGTCGGCTATGCCGTGAGCTCGAAATGGCGCAAATGGGATCGCGCGCGGGTCAAGGCACACGCGCAGAAGTTCATCGATCTCGTCGGCCTCACCGGCTCCGAACACAAGCATCCGTCCGAGCTGTCCGGCGGCATGAAGCAGCGTGTCGGCATCGCGCGCGCGCTGTCGATCACGCCGAAGATCATGCTGATGGACGAGCCGTTCTCGGCGCTGGATGCGCTCACGCGAGGGACGCTGCAGGACGAGGTGCGGCGGATTTGTCTGGAAACCGGCCAGACCACCTTCATGATCACCCACGACGTTGATGAGGCGATCTTCCTCGCTGACAAGATCTTCCTGATGACCAACGGTCCGGGCGCGGTGCTGGCGGAGATCGTCGAGAACCCGCTACCCAAGGAGCGCGGCCGCATCGACCTGCATCGCCACCCCTATTACTACGCGCTGCGAAATCATATCGTCGATTTCCTCGTCAGCCGCAGCAAGAGTTTTGCAGCCGATGTGACCGATCACGATCCGCGCCACGTTCCCACCGTGCGGCCGGGGCTGCCGGAACTGACGATTGCGTCGGGGGCCGAGCATTCAACACAGGCGTCATGGCCGGG
>NZ_JYMT01000040.1:0-107512 GCF_000938305.1 Bradyrhizobium sp. LTSP885 | reverse complement strand
TCTAGCTGAGCCAACCAAAAACGTGGATGCCCGGGACAAGCCCGGGCATGACGAAGAGAGGAGACCATGACATGAAACGCGAAGACCTCACCGAAAAGCTGCTCGACATCAAGCGCGAGAAGGGCTGGAGCTGGAAGCACATCTGCGAGCAGATCGGCGGCTATTCCGAAGTGCTGATCACAGGCGCCATCCTCGGCCAGATGAAGCTGACGAAACCGCAGGCCGCCAATGCGCAGGAGCTGTTCGGCCTGTCGAAATCCGAGACCGCGATGCTCAACGAGGTGCCGATGCGCGGCACCGGCACGCCGATGCCGCCGACCGATCCTTTGATCTATCGCTTCTACGAAATGGTGATGGTCAACAGCCCGGCGTGGAAGGCGCTGATCGAGGAAGAGTTCGGCGACGGCATCATGTCGGCGATCGACTTCGACATGACGATGGAGCGCGTCGCCAATCCCAAGGGCGATCGCGTCAAGATTACGATGTCGGGCAAATTCCTTCCCTTCAAATATTACGGCGCGAGCGGCAACGTGCCGGAATATGGTTTCAAGGAAGAGTGAGTTTTTCCGACGTCATTCCGGACGGCGCGCAGCGACGATCCGGAATCTCGAGATTCCGGGTTCGTGCTTTGCACGCCCCGGAATGACGTCGGGAGGCGGGCTACCTGAACGCTTCACGCACCTCCTTCACCGGCGCCATGTCGCGGACAAAGGTGAAGGCACCGCGATCCTTCATCTCGCGGGCGCTGCGCAGGAACGCGGCCAGTGCGTGACGCTCCATCGCACCGCCGACGCTGATGCGCTTGACGCCGGCGGCGGACAGCTGATCGACCGTCAAGGTCGGGTCGGCAAAGCCCATCACCAGGTTGAACGGCTTGTCGATCGACGACACCACCGTGCGGATGGTGTCGATGTCGTACAGACCGGGCGAATACAACACGTCGGCGCCGGCGGCTTCAAAGGCCTGCAATCGCTTGATGGTGTCATCGAGATCCTTACGTCCCCACAGAAAATTCTCCGCCCGCGCCGTCAGCATGAACGGGAACGGCAACGCGCGCGTGGCCTCGACCGCCGCCTGAACCCGCTCGACCGCGAGCGAGAAATCGTAGATCGGATGCTGCGGATTGCCGGTCGAATCCTCGATCGAGCCGCCGACGGCGCCGGCTTCCGCCGCGCGCGCGATCGCCTTCGCCGCCGTCTTCGGATCATCAGCGCCGCAATTCTCCAGATCGGCGTTGACCGGCAGGTCGGTGGCGTCAGCGATCACCCGGCAATTCTCGATGATGGCATCGAGGCTGACGGTCGCGCGGCCCAGCGTGTTGGCGAGTCCGAGGCTGGTGGTTGCGAGTGCCTCGTAGCCCATGGCAGCGAGCAGCTTCGCCGTTCCGGCGTCCCATGGATTGGGAATGATGAAGGCGCCGGATCGCCGATGCAACTCGCGAAACCGTGCCGCCTTGTCTGCCTGGGTGCGCATGTGAAGCTCCTGTGTGTCTCGGATTCGTGTGCGTGAGCGATAGGGTGGTTTCATCCATCAGACAAATTTGTTATTCCTCTCGATACCATCAGCTTTATGCATGAGGTCCGGGATGGACAGCGACGCGCTCAATACGTTCCTGGTCGTGCACCGGCGCGGCGGTATCTCGAACGCCGCGAAGGCGCTGCACCGCTCGCAGCCGGCGATCTCGCGACGGATCGCGCTGCTGGAGCAGGAGCTCGGCGTGCCCTTGTTCGAGCGGATCGCGGGCAAGACCAGGCTGAGCGACGCGGGGCGGGTGATGGTGCCCTATGCCGAACGCGCGGTGGCGGCGGCGCAGGACGCCGAAAACGCGGTGCGGGCACTGTCGCGCGACAATTCCGGGCCGGTTGCGCTTGCAGTGACGGGGACGCTCGCCGGAGCGCAGCTCTCCAGGGTGCTGAAGCGCTTTGCGCGCCAGTATCCCGATGTGCAACTGACGCTGCGCACCGCGACCAGCGGCGAGGTCAGCGACCTGATCCGGCGCGGCGAGGCGACGATCGGCCTGCGCTACAATAGCGATGGTTCACACGATCTGGATTGCGAAAGGCTGTTTGCCGAGCCGCTTCAGGTGGTCTGCGCGCCGGATCATCCGCAGGCCGGGCGCCGTGTCGGCAAGCTTGCCGATCTGCGGGCGGAGCGTTGGATTGCCTTTCCGGAGGTACCGGGACGCCGCGAGATCGCGGCTTCGCATGTGTTTGCGCTGTTCCTGACGCAGGGGATGGGTGAGGTTGACTGGACGCCGGTCGACAGCCTCACCGCGCAGAAACGTCTTGTCGAAGCCGGGCTCGGGATCGCGCTGCTGGCGCAGAGCCATGCGGCGGAGGAGATCCGCTCGTCCGCCATCGCGACGATTCGCGTCGGCGATCTGACCGCCAGTCACGATGTCGTCGCGGTGACACGGCGCGGCGGTTTCCTGAGCGCAGCGTCGCGCCGCCTGCTCGAGGTCATTCGTCGTGAATTTTCAAAGACGCGAATGGCGAAATAACGAATCGAATGCCGCTATTCGCCATTTGCTACACCCCATTCGCCAGGCGTTACGTCCCCGCCTTGACCTGGGCCACGGCCTGGGCGAGCAGTTCGTCCATCTTGGCGCGGATTTCGCGTTCGGTGACGGCCTGGCCCTTGGCGGTGAGATCCTTCAACACCTTGTGCAGGACGTCATTGTCGCCGGCTTCCTCGAAGTCGGCGGCGACCACGTCCTTGGCGTAGGCGTTGGCGGCATCGCCTGACATGCGGAGCTTCTCGGCGGCCCATAGGCCAAGCAGCTTGTTGCGGCGGGCTTCGGCCTTGAATTTCTGCTCCTCGTCGAGGGCGAATTTCTTCTCGAAACCTTCCTCGCGCTTGTCGAATGTGGTCATGGCCTGAAGTTCCGATCCCCTGCTGAATAGAGGGCCGCCGCGCCGTTGCGGCAGCCCCGATGCCTGCCTAGATAGGGGGCAAGAATCGGCAACACAACGAGCCGTTAAGCCGCAGGCAAAACACACGGAATCGGCCCTTTACGATAGGGCGCGGATAAGTGCCCCCCATGAGGCCGTATCGATTGTGCTCGATGGGCCAATCGGATAGGTTGCCTGAAGGCTCGGTTCTTGTTCTGTTTCCGGTTGGAGTATCAGGTTCCAGGCCTCCGCGGCAGCTCCGTCGTGGGTCGCAACCCAAAGTCATCCGGAGCACCCAGATTCATGGATTTCAACAAAACACGGTACATCCCAATGAGCCGTCGACGCCGCATTTATGAAGGCAAGGCCAAGGTGCTTTACGAAGGTCCGGAGCCGGGAACCCTGATCCAGCACTTCAAGGACGATGCGACCGCGTTCAACAAGCAGAAACATCAGGTGATCGAGGGCAAGGGCGTCCTCAACAACCGGATTTCGGAGTACCTGTTTCAGCACCTCAACGACATCGGGGTGCCGACCCACTTCATCCGCCGCCTCAACATGCGCGAGCAGCTGATTCGCGAGGTCGAGATCGTGCCGCTCGAGGTGGTGGTGCGGAACGTCGCCGCCGGATCGCTGTCGCAGCGCCTCGGCATCGAGGAAGGCACCCAGCTGCCGCGCTCGATCATCGAGTTCTATTACAAGAACGACCAGCTCAACGACCCCATGGTATCGGAAGAGCACATCACCGCGTTCGGCTGGGCCACGCCGCAGGAAATCGACGACATCATGGCGCTCGCCATCCGCGTCAACGACTTCCTGACCGGATTGTTCTTGGGCATCGGCATCCGCCTCGTCGACTTCAAGATGGAATGCGGTCGCCTGTTCGAGAACGAGATGATGCGGATCATCGTCGCCGACGAGATCTCGCCGGACTCCTGCCGTCTGTGGGATATCAAGTCGAACGAGAAGCTCGACAAGGACCGTTTCCGCAGGGATCTCGGTGGGCTTCTTGAAGCCTATACCGAAGTGGCGAAGCGGCTCGGCATTCTCATGGAAAACGAGCGGCCGGCCGGCACCGGCCCGGTGCTGGTGAAGAGCTAAAAGAGGCTGACGTGAAGGCACGTGTGACCGTTACACTGAAGTCGGGCATCCTCGATCCGCAAGGCAAGGCGATCGAGGGTGCTCTGAAATCGCTCGGCGTCGATGGCGTCGCCAGCGTCCGCCAGGGCAAGGTGTTCGACATCGAACTGGCCGACACCGACAAGGCCAAGGCGGAAGCCGCGCTGAAGGCGGCCGCCGATAAGCTCTTGGCGAATACCGTGATCGAGAATTACCGGGTGGAAGTTCTGAGCTGATCGAGCGAGCCAAATGATAACAGCCGCTCCCGCTTTTCCCGGCAGCAACCGCGCTTCCGTCCGATCGTTGTTGCTTGCCCTGCTGGCGGCTGCCGGTGTCGGCGGTGCTTCGGCTCAATCGCTACCGGCGCCACCGTCCGCGACGCAGTCGCCGCTGGTTGCGGTTAAGGGGTGGCGTTACGAACGCCGCGGCGCCGACATGCACATTTTCCACTGCGAACAAGCGAACTGCAGTGCGGGTTCGAAGGTCAGCTATCGGTTGTATGCCGCCGACAATCCGATGACCTTGCAGCAGTTCCGCGAGAGCCAGGACCAGATCGTCAAGGCGTTGCAGCAGCGGACGCCAGGGCAGCGGATCACCATTCTCGGCGTTGATGGTGACAAGGGCACGGCAGCGCCGCGAATGTTTCGGGCCAGGCGCCTGACGGTGACGCCCGACGGTGTCAGCGAGTATCAGGTCAATGGCCTGCTGTTCGGGAAGCAAGCCTCCGCCAGCCTGATCAGTTCGGCGCACGACGAGAAGGCCAGCAATGACAATTACGCAAAATTCATGCTTGTTCTAGCGCCCAAGATCCGGTGATCCCATGAAATCAGCCGTCCTCGTTTTCCCCGGCATCAATCGCGAGCGCGACATGGCGCGCGCATTGAAGCTTGCTTCCGGCAACGAGACCGCGATGGTCTGGCACGCCGACACGGCGCTGCCCAAAGGCACCGATCTCGTGGTGGTGCCGGGCGGCTTCTCCTATGGCGACTATCTGCGCTGCGGCGCGATCGCAGCGCGGGCGCCTGTGATGGACGCGGTGCGCGACCACGCGGCCAAAGGCGGCCTCGTGCTCGGCGTCTGCAACGGTTTCCAGATCCTGTGCGAGTCCGGCCTGCTGCCCGGCGTTCTCATGCGCAATGCGCAGCTCAAATTCGTTTGCCGCGACGTGCACATGAAGGTCGAGCGCTCCGACACGCCGTTCACCCGCGGCTACAATGCCGGCCAGGTAATCCGCGTGCCGGTCGCCCATGGCGAGGGCAATTACGAGGCGGATGAGGAAACGCTGACGCGTCTCGAAGGCGAGGGGCGAGTGCTCTATCGCTATTGCTCGGCCGAAGGCGTGGTCGACGAGAGCTCCAACTTTAACGGTGCCGCGCATTCGATCGCCGGCATCGTCAACGAGCGCGGCAACGTGCTCGGCATGATGCCGCATCCGGAAAATCACGTCGAAGAGATCATGGGCTGCACCGACGGCCGTGGCCTGTTCGCGGGTCTCGTCCAGCACCTGGAAAAAGCGGCCTGACGATCATAGCGTTTTCGAGGCTGCACCCGGCGCCAACGAGTTCGCGCCGGATGTGCTGCAGCAACTCGTCGGGCGCGATGTCGCGAAATACCGGACTGCTGGCGGACGACCAGAAGTAGCTCTCCTGATACAGGCGACCCTTGCCGCCTTGAACCTGCCGGGTTCTGTCCGACACCAACCCCACGTTACTGCTTTGCGCTTTCACGAACTCTTCACGCTGAGACAGCCGGCCTAACAACCGGGGATTGTCTTGGCGCATCTGACGCGATATCACGGAAACGATTTGAAATGATCGGTTCGCATCGCTGGAATTCGCTATGCCCGTCGCATTGGTCGTTCTGCTGCTCGACATCTCGCTGATCTATCACGCATCGCGCACCGGGCGCCTGCAGCCCTGGGCCTTCATCATCCTGATGGTGCCGCTGATCGGCGCGCTTGCCTACATCGTCGTCGAGCTGATCCCGGAATGGTGGGGCGGCCCGGGCGCCGCGCTGGCACGCAAGCGCGTCGCCAATCGGTTCGATCCGGAGAAGCAGTATCGCGAATTGTCCGACCGGCTCGCGACGTCGGATACGATCGCCAACCGCGCGGCGCTTGCCGCCGAGTGCCAGACTGTCGGCCGCTTCGACGAGGCCGAGCACCATTACGACCATATCATGCGGCTGCCGCTGGGCGACAATCCGGCCTATGCGCTCGCCAAGGCGCAGGCCCAGTTCGACCGTAAGCGCGCCGCCGATGCGTTGGCAACGCTCGATGCCTTGCGCGAGCGCTGGCCGGATTTCGAATCTGCCGAGGGGCATCTGCTCTATGCCCGCGCGCTCGCCGAGATCGGCCGGGTCGACGAAGCGCTGGAGGAATATCACGCGGTCTCGCAGTATTTTCCCGGTGCGGAGGCACGGGTCCGCTACGGCTTGTTGCTGCAGCTGGTCGGCCGGACCTCCGAGGCGCGCATGGTGTTCAACGAATTGCTGATCCAGATGCGGCGCGCGCCGAGATATCTGAGGAACGCCCAGGCCGAGTGGCTTTCGATCGCCGAGAAGCAGTTGTCGGCTTGACCACGCTACCGGTTTCGCAATCGGTCGAGTGCGCGTTTGGCGACGTCACCCATCCCGCAAAATTCCTGCTGACGCAAAATGATCGCTACGACGCGGAGGCGTCAACCGCCTTCCGTTTCACCCGCTTGATGGTGCCGGAGAAGGTGAGCAGTATCCGCGTATCAGCACGGAGCGTGCCGCGCAGGAAGATCAGCGACCCGCCGGCACGCGTCACCTCGCCGTCGCATTCGACCAGCTCGCCTTCGCGGGCTGCGTCGAGGAATTCACACGAGAATCCCACGGTGACGCCGGACCCCTGCAGCTCGGACTTTGCGAGCGCGAACAGGCAGTAGTCCGCAAACGTCATGAAGCAGCCGCCATGGACATTGCCGGAGCCGTTGAGGTGCTTCTTGGCCACCCGGAAGGCGCATCTGACCCGGCCATTCTCGTCGACCTGGTGGTAGAAGGGCCCGGAATGGGTCTCGAAATTGTCGCGCCGCCAGGTGCGCCAGCCGGCGAATTCGCCCTCGGTTTCGATGTGAATACCGTAATTGTCGAGGGATGCAGTTTGGGACAGGTCGTTCACGACGTCAGGGCCTTCAATTCAGGGGTTTCGGTCCTTAAATCCGATCTATCCCCGTTGTGCAAATGCCATGCCCGCGGCCAGCTGCCGCAAAGCTCTGGACAGGCCGGAAATGCCGCCTAAAAGGCCTTTTCGCCCCCGTTCGATCTACCTATTAAGGGTCCCATGAACGAGCCCAAGAACGCGTCCAAGAACGAGCCCCAGATCACCCCCGAACTCGTCGCTGCCCACGGGCTGAAGCCGGACGAGTATGAGCGCATCCTGAAGCTGATCGGGCGGGTCCCGACCTTCACGGAGCTCGGGATCTTCTCGGCGATGTGGAACGAGCACTGCTCGTACAAATCCTCGCGCATCCACCTCAAGGGGCTGCCGACCAAGGCGCCCTGGGTGATCCAGGGCCCGGGCGAGAATGCCGGCGTGATCGATATCGGCGACGGCCAGGCGGTGGTCTTCAAGATGGAGAGCCACAACCATCCGAGCTACATCGAGCCCTACCAGGGCGCGACCACCGGCGTCGGCGGCATCTTGCGCGACGTCTTCACCATGGGCGCGCGGCCGATCGCCTGCCTCAACGCGCTGAGCTTTGGCGCGCCGGAGCATTCCAAGACCCGGCATCTGATGTCCGGCGTGGTGGCCGGCGTCGGCGGCTACGGCAATTCCTTCGGCGTCCCGACGGTCGGCGGCCAGGTGCGCTTCCACACCCGCTATGACGGCAATATCCTGGTCAATGCGATGGCGGTGGGCCTCGCCGACACCGACAAGATCTTCTATGCGGCGGCGTCCGGCGTGAACATGCCGATCGTCTATCTCGGCTCCAAGACCGGCCGCGACGGCATCCATGGCGCCTCGATGGCCTCGGCCGAATTCGACGATGCGTCCGAAGAGAAGCGCCCGACCGTGCAGGTCGGCGATCCCTTCGCTGAGAAGCTGCTGCTCGAAGCCTGCCTCGAGATCATGGCCGCCGATTGCGTGGTCGCGATCCAGGACATGGGCGCCGCGGGCCTGACCTGCTCGGCAGTCGAGATGGGCGCCAAGGGCGACCTCGGCGTCGACCTTAACCTCGACGCGGTGCCGACCCGCGAGACCGGCATGAGCGCCTACGAGATGATGCTCTCGGAGAGCCAGGAGCGCATGCTCATGGTGCTCAAGCCCGAGAAGGAGAAGGAGGCCGAGGCGATCTTCCGCAAATGGGGGCTCGATTTCGCGATCGTCGGCTACACCACGCCGACCAAGCGCTTCGTCGTCAAGCATGGCGGCGACGTGATGGCCGACCTGCCGATCAAGGAGCTCGGCGACGAGGCGCCGCTCTACGACCGGCCGCATGTCGCCTCCAACGCGCAAGCCGTGATCCGCGCCCAGGACGTGAAGCCGCCGCTCGGCATTGCACAGGCGCTGGAAAAGCTGATCGGCACGCCCGAACTCGGCTCGAAGCGCTGGGTGTGGGAGCAGTACGACCACGTCATCCTCGGCAATACCGTGCAGCGGCCCGGCGGCGATGCCGCGGTCGTTCGCATCGAGGATGGGCCGAAGGGCCTTGCGCTCACCGTCGACGTCACGCCGCGCTATTGCGAGGCCGATCCGTTCGAGGGCGGCAAGCAGGCGGTGGCGGAAGCCTGGCGCAACATCACCGCGGTCGGCGGCCGGCCGCTTGCGATCACCGACAATCTCAATTTTGGCAATCCAGAAAGGCCCGAGATCATGGGCCAGTTCGTCGGCTGCCTGAAGGGTATTGCGGAAGCCTGCATCGCGCTGGACTTCCCGGTCGTCTCCGGCAACGTCTCGCTCTACAACGAGACCAACGGCCGCGGCATCCTGCCGACGCCCTCGATCGGCGGCGTCGGCGTGCTCGACGATTTCTCCAAGTCGGCGACGCTGGCGTTCAAGGCAGGCGGCGAGGCGATTCTGCTGGTCGGCGATACGCAAGGCTGGCTCGGCCAGTCGGTTTACTTGCGCGACATCTGCGGCCGCGAGGAGGGCGCTCCGCCGCCGGTCGATCTCGCCGCCGAGAAGCGCAATGGCGACGTCATCCGCGGCATGATCCGCGCCGGCACCGCGACCGCGGTCCATGACGTCTCCGATGGCGGTCTGCTGATCGCGCTCGCCGAGATGGCGATCGCAAGCGGCATTGGCGCGCAACTTCTGGCGGCGCCATCTTCGATCGTGCCGCATGCCTATTGGTTCGGCGAGGACCAGGCGCGCTACATCGTCACCGTACCGGCGGCGGACGCCGGGCTCGTGCTGGCGAAGATGAAGGGCGCGGGCGTGCCCTGCGCGCGCATCGGCACCACCGGTGGTGATGCGATCGCGGTCGCCGGCGAGCCCCAGGTCGCGGTCGACGACCTGTCTCGCGCCTTCGAACACTGGCTGCCGAACTATATGCGCGGCGCCGCCGCCTGATCCGACAGGATCAGGCGCTGCGCCACGAAGGGAAGCCGACCGCTATCTTCCGCCGCGAATGGCGCGCCATGCGAAAATGATGACGCAGGCGCCGATAAAGCCGGTCACGAGATAGCCGATCCAGCCTCCGCCGAGCGATACGCCAAGCAGACCCAGCAGGAAGTTGGCGAGCGCGGCGCCGACGATGCCGAGGATGATGTTCATCAGAATGCCGGTGCCGGTCTTCATGAACATCTCGGCAAGCCAGCCGGCCAGTCCGCCGACGATGATTGCGGCGATCCAGCCAATTGAAGGGTCGTTCATCTCAGCCTCCACGAGATCAATCAATCCGGCCAGCATAGCCCAGAATCGCCTGCCGGCATGTGACCAAAGTCAGGTTGCCGGCATATTGTCGGCCGGGCTTCGGTGGCCGCTCCGGGTGGCGCGGCTGGAGCAGCGAAGCGTAACGGATGTCCGCGGCATCGCCGCGCAGACTACAGCACGTGCTTCGCGCCGGGGATCTTGCGCAGCGCCGCCGTGACGGCCCAGCTCAGGACCACCGTGGCAAAGAACGCGATCGCGGCCTTTGCAATCGCCGGCAGCTCGAAGTCGAACAGCCAGTATTGCAGCCACAGCACGATCGGATAGTGCACCAGGAATATGCCATAGGCATCTCCCTGCATGCGGTCGAGCAGGGTGGGGCCCGGCGACTTGGATTGCAGGAAGTAGGCCAGGATCGCGAACAGGATCGAGGCGCTGAACAGCACGAAGAAGGCACCATAGATCGCCAGATACCAGGACGGCAGCGGATCGGGGTTACCGATGATCTCGCGCTTGATGTAGATCATGACCCACATCAAGGCATAGGGAATCAGCGTGATGGTCGTCCAGAACCAGCGGCGCTCGGTCAGCCGCCCGTGTGCGCTGAGCAGGCCGTCCTCGAAGTTTGCCACGCCAATGCCCGCACCGATGAAGAAGTATGCAGCATAGAGCAGCACGCGGCTTGCCTGCACCGAAAACGGTCCGAACTCGAACCAGTAATTCTGGCCATAATAGACGAGCATCGGAATGTAGACGATGGCGCTGGCCACAACGAGGAACAGCCAGAATTTCGAAGGACGTTCAAATCCCTTCAGCGACAGCCGGTTGATCGGATCGAGCAACTTCGACGACACCCGGTAGAGCAGGCTCGCGGTCACGTCGAAGCACATCAAGACCCAGACGAACCAGACCGGGCCACTCGGCCACGGCCCGACGGTCACGGTTTTCCACCAGAATTCGGAGAAGGTCAGTCCCGGCGTCGCGCGCAACGCGATCGCGTAATAGGCCAGCGGGATCACCGTGACGGCGCAGATCGCAAACGGCAGGCCGAGCCGTAGCAGCCGGTCGCGCAGGAAAATCAGCCACGGCTTGTGGCCGAGCCCCGGCCACACGAACAGCCCCGATAGAAAGAAGAACATCGCCATGAAGAAGCTGTCGGTGGCGAGCACGACGCAATCGAAGCCGATCCAGGACGTCGGATCGGTGTGCCCGAAATAGGTGTAGGGGATCACCGCGTGGTGCAGCAGCACGACCAGCGTCAGGAACGTCCGCGCGCGGTCCAGCGACACGTTGCGCGAACGCGCCTTCGGTGTTGCGTGGATGTCGACCGTGGCCGGAGCCACGTGAGCAATCGATTTCATGATGTCCCCGGCCGGTTGCGTGGCCGGATGTTGCAATTGGGAACCGGATTCAGCAAGGCCCAATTGCCTCGATTCCGTGGTGTCGAGGTCGGTCATCTCTGCGTATCTGTTTCATTTCTGGAACTGGGGTCGGGGGCGGGCGTTACCCGCGGGCGTTATCTAGACGACTGGCGGACGCGCGGGCGCGCGCGGCTTTGAGGAGCAAGCGATGACAATTCTGAAATGGGCGTTGATCTTTCTCGTTGTATCGATCATCGCGGGCTTGCTCGGCTTCACCGGCATTTCAGCAGCCTCCGCCGACATCGCGCGCTTCCTGTTCTACGTCTTTGTCGTGATCTTCCTGGTGCTGCTGATCCTTGGGCTGACGATATTCAGGGCGTGACGATGCGATGCGCCAAACAACGCCGTCATTCCCGGGCGATGCGTCAGCATCGAACCCGGAATCTCGAGATTCCGGGTTCGCTTCGCGCCCCGGAATGACGAGTGCTTGGCCTTACGCCACTTCCTCGATCTTCACCTTGTCCGGATAGAACGCCAGATGGCCCGTGATCTCGGTCATGGCCGGGAACGGTGTTTCATAGGTCCAGATCGCGTTATCCAGCGTCTTGCCGTTGGCCTTGATGCTGTAATAGCTCGCGTCGCCCTTGTAGGGGCAATGCGTGGTCCGCTCGGTGCGGGCCAGAAGCGCCATGTTGGCGTCCTGGCGCGGCAGATATTGCACGGCCGGATAGCTCGCTTCCTTCAAGGTCAGCGCATGGGTCGTCTCGGCGATGACGACGCCATCGGCGGTGACGCGGATGCGCTTGGGATTGGCTGTGATGGTGATCGGATGGTCGGGACCGGGGAGCTTCATGGTTGTTCTGCGCCTTTTGTGGTCATTTCGGCGTGATGGCTTGTGACCGATTGATGCAGGTTTAAATCGCTGGGAATGGGCATATAGTATCTGCCGGGATGACCTAGAAGACCGCAGGCGCTAGGTTTTGCCGTCACGGCCGCGCGAGCCGGCCGTGATTCGATGGCGGCGCGAGCCGCCCTGGTACGAAGTCGGCGCGAGCCGCCCTGATACGAAGTCGGCGTAAGCCGCTCCGATTCGAAGCGACCTGATGGAGGTGAATTGGGATGCCGATGGACGCCCGCGATATCGAATCGATGATCAAGGCAGCGATCCCGGATGCCGAGGTGACGATCCGCGATCTGGCCGGCGACGGCGACCACTATGCGGCGACGGTCATTTCCGCCTCCTTCCGCGGCAAATCCCGCGTCCAGCAGCACCAGATCGTCTATCAGTCGCTGAAGGGCCAGATGGGCGGCGTGCTGCATGCGCTGGCCCTGCAGACCGGCGTGCCGGAAGCCTAGGCCCGGCAACCGGGCGTGGCCTGATCGATGGCAGACAATCCGCGCGGCGCGATGTTTCGGGTCATCGTGCCGGACCAGCACAGCCGCGTCACCAATGCCGAGCTGCTGTTCGATCTCGTCTTCGTCTTCGCCGTCACGCAGCTGTCGCACACGCTGCTGAACCATTTCACTCCGCTGGGAGCGGTGCAGGTCACGCTGCTGTTCCTCGCGGTGTGGTGGGTGTGGGTCTACACCACCTGGGTCACCAACTGGCTCAACCCCGATCTGACGCCGGTTCGGCTCCTGCTGTTCGTGCTGATGCTGGGCGGGCTCGTGCTGTCGACCTCGATCCCGACGGCGTTCGACGGGCGGGGGCTGTGGTTTGCCGTGACCTATGCGGTCATGCAGGTCGGGCGGACCCTGTTCTGGCTGCTGGCGACGCCGCCCCACCGCACGGCGGTCCGCCACAACGCGATCCGGATCCTGGCCTGGCTATCCTGTTCGGCCGTGCTCTGGATATCAGGCGGCTTGGCCGAGGGGCAAACCCGCCTCTGGCTTTGGATCGCAGCGGTGACGATCGAATATGCCGCGCCGGCGCTGCGGTTCTGGACGCCGAAGCTCGGGTTTTCCTCGATGCAGGCCTGGTCGGTCGAGGGCGGGCACATGGCCGAGCGCTGCGCAGGCTTCATCATCATCGCGCTCGGCGAGGCCATCGTCGTCGACGGCGCGACCTTCGCCGACCTGACCTGGACGCCCGAGAATGTGGCCGCGTTCTTGTCGGCCCTGGTCGGCTCCATCGCGATGTGGTGGATCTATTTCCACAAGGGCGCCGAGGCCGGCGCCGAGATGATCTCGAAATCGGCCGAATCCGGGCGCGTGGCGCGGATCGCCTATACCTATCTGCACATGCCGATCATCGGCGGGATCATCCTGACAGCGGTCGCCGACGAATTGGTGCTGAAGCATCCGGCCGGCCATTCCGATCTCAAGACGATCGTGAGTTCGATCGGCGGTCCCTTGCTGTTCCTGGTCGGGACCATCCTGTTCAAGCACGTGATCCGCAACTTCCTGCAGCTCTCGCATGGCGTCGGCATCGTTGCGCTCGCGGTCACAGCCTATTTTGCAAGCGAGATGTCGCCCCTGCTACTGTCGATCGTCACGACCGCGATCATGATTGTCGTCGCCGCATGGGAATCGATTTCGCTGCGGTCGCCAGCGGAGGAGTAGTTCCCACGATCCGCCTCACGTGCGTCCGGCCGTCGCCACCCGATGCTGCCAGTACACGAACAGCGGAGCGCCGATCAGCTCGAGCGCGGTGAAACCCACGAACGGAATTGGCGGCGAGCCGACAACCAGGATCGAGAGCAATCTGCCGACGCCTCCCAGGAAGATGGCTCCCCAGATCACGCGGAACATGACGGTCTGACTTTCGATGCGCGGAGTCAGCCAGAGCAGCGAAAGGCCGAGGCCAAGCCACACTCCGCCGAAGAAGCGGAGATTGCTGTCCAGCACCGGTAGCGCTGGAACGCCCGCCGATGCGTAAAGCGGATCGCTCACGCCCAGCATGGTGATCACGCCGGTCACGGTCGGCACCAGGGCAAGCACGGCTGTCGTGATCTGCAGCGCTCGCTTGCCCATGACCGTTTTCCGATCTCGCCGGTCCGGCCTTACTCTGCCGTCAGCGCATGCACCGAGAACATCCCCGCCGGATCGGTCCAGCTTTCCCGCACCTGCCAGCCGGAGCTGCGCGCCAGCGCGGTGAAGCGTTCGAGCGAGTATTTGTAGCTGTTCTCGGTGTGGATGCTCTCGCCGGGGCGGAACGCGAAGCTGTTGCCGAGGATGCGCACGGTCTGCGCCTTGCGGCTGATCAGGTGCATCTCGATGCGATGCCGATCGCGGTTGTAGATCGAGCGGTGGGTGAATCCCGAGAGGTCGAAATTGCCGCCGAGCTCGCGGTTGATACGAACCAGCACATTGAGATTGAAGCGCGCCGTGACGCCGGACGCATCATTGTAGGCGTCGTACAGCACGCGCTCGTCCTTTTCGAGGTCGACGCCGATGATCATCTGCGCGCCATCTCCCAGGATCTTGCGCGCACTGCGCAGGAAGGCGGCCGCCTCTTGCGGCTCGAAATTGCCGAGCGTCGAGCCTGGAAAGAAGCCGACTTTCGGCATGCCGGCGACGGCTTCGGGCAGGGCGAATGGCGTGGTGAAATCAGCGGCGACCGGATAAATGCCGAGATCGGGGAAATCCTTGCGCAGGCCGTCGGCCTGGGCTTTGAGGAAATCGCCGGAGATATCGACCGGCACATAGGCGCCAAATTCGCAGTGCTCGAGCAGCAGCCGCACCTTGGTGGTCGCGCCGGCGCCAAATTCGACCAAGGCAGCTCCGTCCGGGATGATCGCGGCGATTTCGTCACCGCGATCGCGCAGGATGCCGAGCTCGGTCCGCGTCGGATAATACTCCGGTAGCACCGTGATCTGCTCGAACAGCTCCGAGCCCGCAGCGTCGTAGAAATATTTTGGCGACAGCCGTTTTGGGTGACGGGCGAGATCGCCGATCACGTCGCCGGCGAACACCGAGGTCGCTTCGTCGAACGGATACGCTTTGGCCAAAGCGGCGGCATGCACATTCATGTTACTCTCCTGAACGCGCTTTCCGGCGCGCTATTGATGTCGACAGGGATCAATCAGGCGTAATCGGCGAGGCGTAACCCCGTGAATTGCCAGCGGTGGAACGGATAGAAGAAATTGCGATAGGTGACACGGCTGTGACCGGCCGGCGTCGCCAGCGAGGAGCCGCGCAGCACCAGCTGGTTGACCATGAACTTGCCGTTGTACTCGCCGAGCGCGCCCGGAATCGCGCGGTAACCGGGATAGGGCGAGTAGGAGCTGCGGGTCCATTGCCAGACGACGCCGTAGGCATCGTTGAGCTGGCCGGCGCGGGCCGCAACCTCCCATTCCATCTCGGTCGGCAGATGCTTGCCGGCCCAGCGGGCAAAGGCGTCGGCTTCATAATAGCTGACATGGCACACGGGGGCCGACGGATCGATCGGCTGCAGGCCGCCCAGCGTCATGATCTTCCATTCGCCGTCGACCTCGCGCCAATGGCCGGGCGCCTGCCAGCCCTCGTTGCTGGCGGCGGCAAAGCCATCCATCAGCCACAGCGTCGCGGTCGAATAACCGCCGTCCTTCATGAAGGCCAGCCATTCGGCATTGGTAACGAGATTCTTCGCAAGTTTGACCGGGCCGACCAGGGCGCGATGCGCGGGCTTCTCGTTGTCGAAATGGAAGCTGTCGTCGGCGTGCCCGACAGAGTGGATGCCTTCGTTCAGCGTGAGCCATTGTTCGCCGCCGCGATGAGATGCCGGGAAGCGCCACGCCGGATCGTAGGCCGGCGGGATCGGGTTTTGCGCGAAGGCGTGCAGGATATCGGTGAACATCAGCTCCTGATGCTGCTGCTCATGATTGAGGCCGACCTCGACGAGCGGCACAAGCTCGTGAAGTTTTTCCTCTCCCGCGCTCTGGAAGAATTTGACCACCTCGGCGTCGACATGGCGGCGGTAGGCGGTGACTTCGTCGGCCGTCGGGCGGGTCAGATGGCCGCGCTGGTGGCGGGCGTGCCGCGGACCGGCGCTGACGTAATAGGAATTGAAGAGATAGGCATAGTCGGGGTGGAACGGGGCGTAGCCGTCGACGTGCTCGCCGAGCAGAAACTGCTCGAAGAACCAGGTGGTATGGGCGCGGTGCCACTTCGCGGGGCTCGCATCCGGCATCGACTGGATCAACTGGTCTTCCGGCGACAGCGGCGCGACCCGGCGCTCGGTCTCGTCGCGGACCGCAAGGTAGGAATCCACCAGCCGCTGGGCCAAAGACCCGGATTCGGAAAACAGCGACAGGGGAGCGTTGGCAATGGCGGCCGCGGCGGAGGCTGGCTTCGTCACGATGGTCTCCGGTTCTTGGGGAGAACGTTGGTTCAGCGGACTGGTTCCCGACGGATAGTTCGTCCTAGATGGGGGCTCCGTTACGGGAAAAAAGCCTCCCCGGCGATGATATTGGCGCCATCAGACTACGAGCCGCGCTCTTGGGGGCGCGTCCGGCGTCTGCCGCATGCCTGATTTCCGGCCATTTTGCTTTGGATGCACAATGGTTTGGGGTACATATATGACAGGTCATGGGTTAGACAGGGCGGGCCGGCCCGTAAGGCTTGAGAGCGCCGCCCCACAAGGAAGCGAAAATGAGCATCGAGCAATTTATCGACAACGAAGTGAAGTCGAACGACGTCGTGCTGTTCATGAAGGGCACGCCGCAATTCCCGCAATGCGGGTTTTCCGGTCAGGTCGTGCAGATCCTCGACCACATCGGTGTCGGCTATAAGGGCCTCAACGTTCTCGAATCGGCCGAGCTGCGCAACGGCATCAAGACCTTTTCGAACTGGCCGACGATTCCGCAGCTCTATGTGAAGGGCGAGTTCGTCGGCGGTTGCGACATCATCCGCGAGATGTTCCAGGCCGGTGAGTTGCAGCAGCTGTTCGCTGACAAGGGCGTTCCGGTCGACGCCACGGCCTGACCTTGACGGCGCGCCAGATCGGCCAGGCGCGGCTTGACGTCATCGTTGCCGACATCACGACCCTGCGCGTTGACGTAATCGTCAACGCCGCCAATTCGTCGCTTCTGGGCGGCGGAGGGGTGGACGGCGCGATCCACCGTGCCGCAGGACCGGATCTGGTGGCCGAATGTCGTATGCTTCACGGTTGCAAGACCGGCAACGCCAAGATCACCAAAGGCTATCGACTGCCTGCCAAGTACGTGATCCACACGGTCGGCCCCGTATGGAATGGCGGCAAGCTCGGCGAGGACGATCTGCTTGCGTCCTGCTATCACCGCTCCATGGAGCTTTGCGAAAAGCACGGGCTCGCGTCGGTTGCCTTCCCTGCGATCTCCACCGGCATCTATCGTTTCCCCGCAGATCGCGCGGCTGCAATTGCGGTCAGGACGGTCGTCGAGGCTCTAACGGCAACGCCTGCGATCGGTCAGGTCATTTTCTGCTGCTTTTCCGCCCCCAGCGCCGAATTGCATCAGGAGGCATTGGATGCCTTTGGCAGCCCTTGTGCCTGATGGCGCTGCCGCTACACTTCCTCGTGATGTCCGGGAGGGATTGATGAATTCATTTCGATTGTTGTGCGGGGCTGTGGCCGGCGCGGCGTTGCTGGCGGCATCGCCGGCGCTCACTCACACTGAGGGTACCTACGAAATTCCGGCGGGCGCGCATTTCAACCAGGACAAGCTCGCCAGGATCTCGGAATTCTTCAAGGACCAGGTGGCGACCGGCAAGATCGCCGGGGCGATCGTTCTGATCCAGCAGCACGGCAAGCCAGTCTACCACGAATCCTTTGGCGTGCAGGACGTGGTCAGCAAGGCGCCGATCACTGACAAGACCATCTTCCGCCTCGCCTCGATGAGCAAGTCGATCAGCGCCGTCGCGTCGATGCAGCTGCTCGAGGAGGGCAAGTACAAGCTCGATGATCCCGTTTCGAAATACATTCCGTCCTTCGCCGATGTGAAGGTCGGCGTCGAGAAGAAGGCCGAGGACGGCACCAAGACGCTCGAACTGGTGCCGCCGAAGCGGCCAATGACGATTCTCGATTTGATGACGCATACGTCGGGCGTGACCTACGGCTTCTATGGCGACAGCCTGGTGCGCAAGGCCTATCGCGAGGCCAACATCTATGGCGGCGATTTCGACCTCGCCGAATTTGCCGAGCGCATCGCCAAGCTGCCGTTGCACAATCAGCCCGGCGGGCTCTGGCAGTACGGCCACTCCACCGACATTCTGGCGCGGATAATGGAAGTCACGACCGGTGAGAAGCTTTCGACGATCGAGCGCAAGAATCTGCTCGATCCGCTCGGCATGACGGACACCGGCTTCTTCGTCACCGATCCCGAGAAGCAGAAGCTGATGGCCGAGCCGCTGCCGACCGACAGCGATTTCCGTGTCGGTCGGGTCAACGATCCGACCAAGGTCAAGAAGTGGGAATCGGCCAGCGGTGGCATGGTCTCGACCATGGCCGACTATTCGCGCTTCGCCCAGATGCTGCTCAATGGTGGTACCTTCGAGGGCAAGACCATCTTGAAGCCCGAGACTTTCAAGGAATTGGCGACCGACCGCGTCGGCCCGGGATCGGGGGTCGAGCGCGACAGCTTCTATTTCCCCGGCGACGGCTTCGGCTTCGGGCTCGGCATTGCGGTCCGCACCGATCCCGGCAACGCGAAGCCGCCGCCGCCCGGTGACCTCGGCGAACTGAAGTGGGACGGCGCAAGCGGCTGCTATTACGTGATTGACCGCAAGCAGGACATGTTCTTCATCCTGATGGAGCAAACACCGAGCCAGCGCCAGCCCATCCAGGTGAAGTTGAAGCAGTTGATCTATGAAGCGATGGAGAATTGATCCGTTCGGGCGCCGCGCCTTCGCCGCGGCGCTGGTCCTGCTGTTCGGCGCGATCGGTGCGAAAGCAGGCGAGGAGCGTGCCGCGCATGATCTTTCGCCGGAAGGATTGGCGAAAGTCTCCGATTACATCAGGAACGAGATCGCGACCGGCAAGATTCCCGGTGCGATCCTGTTGCTGCAGCAGCACGGCAAGCCGGTCTATTACGAGAATTTCGGCGTTCGCGATGTCGCAACCGAACTCTCGATGAGCGCGGACACCATCTTCCGTCTCTATTCGATGTCGAAGCCGATCACCGCTGTCATGGCGATGATGCTGGTCGAGGAGGGCAAGCTCCGCCTGGACGACCCGGTCTCGAAATACATCCCGGCGTTCGCCGACATGAAGGTCGGCGTCGAGAAACACGGCGAGGACGGCAAGGTCGCGCTGGCGCTGGAGCCGCTGAAGCGGCCCATCATGGTCGAGGATCTGATGCGCCAAACCGCCGGGCTGCCCTATGGCTATTATGGCGGCGGTGAGGTGAACAAGGTCTACGCCGATGCCCATCTCTCCCACAGCGACGATCTCACCAATGCCGAATTTGCGGCGAAGGTCACCACACTGCCGCTCGCGGAACAGCCCGGCACGCTATGGGATTACGGCCACGGCATCGACATTCTCGGCCGTGTGATCGAGGTGATCACTGGGAAATCGCTGTTTCAATTCGAGAAGGAGCGGCTGCTCGGTCCGCTCGGAATGAACGACACCGCGTTCTACGTCGCCGATCCCACGAAATGGCCGCGCATTGCCGAACCGATGCCGAATGACCGCGCGATCGGTCAGGTCACGCAGGTGCGCGATCCCAGGAAGCCGCTGAAATTGCAATCCGGTGGCGGCGGGATGGTCGGCACCGTCGGCGACTATGCGCGCTTCGCGCAGATGCTTTTGAACGGTGGCCTCTATGAGGGCCGGCGCTATCTGAAGCCGGACACCATCGCGCTGATGGCGTCGGACCATATCGGTCCCGAAACCGGGATTGCGCGTGATCAGAACTACTACCCCGGTCCGAATTCGGGTTACGGCCTCAGCTTCGCGGTCCGCACCTCGGTGCCGGAAGGCACCTCCTGGCCGCTTGGCGAGTATCGTTGGGACGGCGTCGGCGGCACCTTCTTCTTTATCGATCCCGAGGATGATCTGCTCGGGATTCTTCTGGTGCAGACACCGTCGCAGCGCGGCCGGATCCAGCAGGAATTGAAGACGCTGATCTACCGGGCGATGGGGCGCTGAGCGCCCATTCGGTCATTTCGTAGCCCGGATGGAGCGCAGCGAAATCCGGGGTTCGTGCCCTCGGTGGGATTTCCCCGGATTACGCTTCGCTCCATCCGGGCTACGGGAATCTAGGCCCCGCGCACGATCTCCCTGACGTGGCCGATCGTCTCCTCGATCATCGCGGCCGTCACGTCGAGATGGGTGCAGGCCCTGATGCGGCCGTCCATCATCGCCAGCATCACGCCGCGCTTGCGCAGCTCGGCGACCATCCTGTCGCCGGGCACGCCGGCGCCATCGGGCCTGAAGAAGACCAGGTTGGTCTCGGGCGCCTGAACCTCGATGCCGTCGATCTGCGACAGCCCGCGCGCCAGCGCGCGCGCATTGGCATGGTCGTCCGCAAGGCGGTCGACGTGATGGTCGAGCGCGTAAACGCAGGCGGCGGCGGCGACGCCCGACTGTCGCATCGAGCCGCCGAGCCGCTGCTTCCAGCGCCAGACGTCGTCGATAAAGGCGCGGGTGCCGGCGATGGCGCCGCCGATCGGGGCGCCCAGCCCCTTGGAGAAGTCGATCCAGGCGGAATCCCAGCCCGCCGTCATGTCGCGCGGCGAAATGCCTGATGCGACGGTGGCGTTCAAGAGCCGCGCGCCGTCCATGTGGGTGGCAAGGCCATGGGCCTTGGCCGTTGTCACGATCTCATCCAGCGCGGCCTTGTTCCAGATCGTGCCGCCGCCGATATTGGCGGTCTGCTCCACGCTGACCAGGACCTGCGGCGGCTGATAGCGGGTGCGCGGATGCAGCGCGGCGCGGAAGGTCTCCGGCGTGAACTGCCCGTCGTCGCCTGGCAGTGGCGTGATCTGGAAGCCGCCGAGCGCTGCATGGGCGCCGCCCTCGCGCGCGATGATATGCGCGGTTGCATGCGCCAGGATCTCGTCGCCGGGGCGGCAGTAGGCCAGGGTCGCGGCGACATTGCACATCGTGCCCGACGGCATGAACACGGCGGCTTCCTTGCCGAGCAACTCGGCGACGCGGGCGTTGAGCAGATTGGTGGTCGGATCGTCGCCGACCTGCTCGTCGCCGACCTCCGCGCGCGCCATCGCCTCGCGCATCGCCGGCGTCGGTTTGGTCTGCGTGTCCGACAGCAAATTGATGCGGACGGGCGGGGCTTTCGGATCGGGCAGGGCAGGAGTGTAAAACATGATGGGTCTCTCGGGCTGGGCGCGCGGTGACTTTAGCCAAACAAAAAGGCCCCGGCAAAACCGGGGCCCTTGATATCTCGCAATGCTGCAATGATCAGCGCGAATAGAATTCGACGATCAGATGCGGCTCCATCTGCACCGGGAACGGCACGTCGGTCAGCGCCGGGACGCGGACGAACTTCGCGGTCATCTTGCCGTGATCGACCTCGAGGAAATCGGGCACGTCGCGCTCGGGCAGCTGGGCGGCTTCCAGCACCGGCGTCAGCTGCTTGGAGGATTCCTTGACCTCGATGGCGTCGCCGATCTTCAGCTTGTAGCTGCCGATGTTGACCTTGCGGCCGTTCACCTTGACGTGGCCGTGGTTGATGAACTGGCGCGCGGCGAACATCGTGGCGACGAACTTGGAGCGATAGACCACGGTGTCGAGACGGCGCTCCAGGAGGCCGATCAGGTTCTCGCCGGTGTCGCCCTTCATGCGGCCGGCCTCGACATAGATGCCGTGGAACTGGCGCTCGGAAATGTTGGCGTAGTAACCCTTGAGCTTCTGCTTGGCGCGGAGCTGCACGCCGAAGTCGGAGAGCTTGCCCTTGCGGCGCTGGCCGTGCTGGCCGGGGCCGTATTCGCGGCGGTTCACCGGGCTCTTCGGGCGGCCCCAGATATTCTGGCCCATACGGCGATCGATCTTGTACTTCGCCTCACTGCGCTTTGTCATCGCGTCCTCTTTCAGGTTTCAGGTTTTGAGGAAACGCGCCCTCCTGTGCACCGGCGATGAGGCCGATGCCGACAGGTCCGCCTCGAAGCTCGAGGAAAACCACGGGTCGCGAAACGCATCGCGGGCCGAAACCGGCCCGCGAGCAAGCGGGGTTCTAGGGAGAAAGCGCCGTCCTGTCAAACGAAACGACCGGCTTTTTTGGCCGATTTGGCATCAAAACCGGCCATTTCGACGCATCAAGGCCGCTTTACGACGGACAGGACCGGCCGAGGCTCGGTTTGCGGCAGAATCGCGCGCAATTCGGCTGATATCTCGTTGTTCAGCACCTGTTCCAGCCGGGTCAGCGCTTTGGCGATCAGGGCGGCGTCGCAGATCAGATGGTCCCAGCGCAGCACGACATCGACGGTCTGGTCCGGCTTGATCACGCCGTAGCTCAACACGAAGGGCCCCGGGCTCAATGCATGCAGTTCGCCGGGGCCATAGGCCGCGACCGAGGTCACGCCGAAGCTGCCGCAGAAATTGGCGCGCTGCCGGCCAAAATTCATCCCGATCGCCCAGGCCAGCCGGCGCAGCGGTAGCGGCAGGCGGGCCACGCACAATGTCTTGCGGAACGAGGGAATATCCTTCAGCGGCGCGGTCTTGGCGCGCCGGATCGACGCATCGATGTCGGCAAGCGTCATGGCGTCCGGCGCACTGATGCGCTCGAACAGCACGCCGTCCTCGCCATCGACGTCACGGGCAATCGCCACCATGCCGACGCTGCGCGGCAATTCGTAGAGCGCCGGCCACGGCCATTTGACATAGAGCGTGCGCAGCACGGGCTCGTCCCTGGCAACCAGGGCGAATGCCTTGACGAAGATGGCGGCCCAGCCCGGCGGGTGCGCGGCCTGGGCACGGGCCTCGATGATCCCCTGGACGTTCAAGGGACGGATCAGGGAGACGAACGGCACGCGGGCCGACGCATGCATGAGATCAGCGACGAGACGGCGCGGCAGCGATAACTTCCGGCATTTACCGCGCATCCGTTCCGCTCAAATCCCTGCAATCGACAATAAAATCATGCGGCCGGCGCGCCAGATTGACCGTTCGCCAGCCCCTGTTAGCACGAACCCAACCGTCATGCGGCCAATTGGTTCAGCCCGAATTGGTTTCGTCATGGCGCCGGCTTTGCCAGCGGCTCGCCGGCCTTGACGATGTAGACCCCGAGCACCTTCATGGCCTTGTCGCCGGAAGCCTTGGCGTCGTGCACGGCCCCCTCCGGAATCTGGTAGGAATCGCCCGCTTTCAGCTTCATGGGCGGCTTGCCGTCGATCAAGAGTTCAAGCTCGCCCTCGAGCACGTAGCCGGTCTCAATGCCCGGATGGCTGTGACGGCCCGACGCGCCCCCGGCCGGAACCTCGGCGATTGCGGTCACGGTGGTGTAGCCCTGCGGGAAATCGACCTTCTGCAGCGGCGTCCGCTTGATACCGGTTTACGGCGAAGGCGATCACGGTCAGTCCGAGCACGATTTTCTTGAGCATCTGTTTGTTCTCCCTGGCGGCGGAAGCTTAGCAGTGCCGCCATGGCGCGAACAGTTGGTCAACCTCAGACCTTAGGAGGTTCAACGCATGCGCCGATGATCTCGCGGCACGCAATCGTGTCCGAGGATGTCCGTTCATCTTCGCCACTCATTGAAGAGGGCGCAGGGAAAGCCGGGTGCCGATCGCACCCATGGGTCCCGTGCAACAAAAAGCACGGGAGTAGGACCACAGGTGTAACCGGAAACAACCCGGCTTTCCCTGCGCGATGGGTTACGGCTTATACGTGCTCTCCCCGGCGAGACCAGACTTGCTTGTCACCGCCGTCCGCGAGAGACCTTGGTCTCTTGCGGACAGGACACCTGCCACTAGGGCGTCAGGCCTGCACGATTTCGCCGTCCACGTCATGCGCACTCGTCTGTTGCGCAATCCGCGTCCACCGCATCCCGCCGCGCGTTCGTGACGTGCGCACGCCCCTCTCATCGGGCGGGACGGGGATATCTATACAGTGAGTTGGTGTTTCGATAAACCGAAATATTTTTCGCGGCAGGCCTTGCGCCGTCGGGCAACTCAGCGCTACGCGCGCGCATAACGGAAGCGAGCCGCCAACTGAGGCGGCCTCTAGATGTTGAAGATGATCCGGGACGCCAGGATCACCGAAAAGACGCCGAGCCCGATGATGGCGATTTTCAGAACGCGGTCGGCTGCCATGGGCGCATCCTCACCTTGCGAGTTTCGGATTCATCCGTCCGCCGGGAATTTTGTGAGTCATCGGGCCGCTGGCTTTTTCGGGCTTGTGCTCGAACCGACCAACCTTGCGAGTGCCTTGCCATAGCTCAACGCCGTGCCCGTTGACCAGGGACTTGGCGCGCGCATTGGCTGCATCGTCGTTCGGGCACTCAAAGTCAAGACGCCTCAGGATAAGGTCGCCAGAACCTATGATGTAGGCGCGGTACTCGATCATCTATTTAGGCGCTTGCAGCCCGGGAAACCTCAACCATTCGCTCATATGCGAGGCGGTCTCGGCCTGTCGTGCTTTTCGGATCAGCCGCTCCCGTTCAGTGCCGGGCAGTGTTTCCCTGGCTTGCTTGCGCAAACGCTCAGCCTCATTGATGAGGCGATTTTCGAGAGGTTCGGATTGCTTGAAGCGGCGCCGCGTTTCCATGACGCGCTCCTTTCCACAAGAGAAAGGCGAGAGCGCCAGCCGGGCGTTCTCATCACCGATAAGAGCCAAAGGGCGGGGCGGTGATGAGGTAGTCTGGCGCGTCCGGTGACGAGTTGATGGTCAATATTGACCACCTCGGAAAGTTAATGGAAGCAAAACAGGGCAATCCCAACTTGGGCCACTTGGAATTACCGCGTCTCATTCCAGGGGGGGGGGCAGTCCAGTGTACTAAATTGACCTGTCAGCGATCGACAGTTGATGCCGGGGTCGTAACCCGGCCTGTAGCGGGATGATCGCGACGTGCTTCTTCGATTTACGTTCGGCCCAGACCCGGCTATCGTGAGCCAAGGTCTGCGGCGCTCGCAGCTCGCGTCAACCGCCACGACAAACTGCCGTGCGGTTGGTCGACTCGTCTTACTTCTTCTCAGGCACCCACGCGGTGCTTGCCTTGTCGTAGCTGAATCCGGGCGCGCTCTTCAGATTATCCTTGGTCTCGTCGAGCGTGAGCCACCACTTGTCGTTCTTCTTCTGGGTCTTCACGGCGGTGAACGGCACGATGACATCCTTCTCGCCCGCGCCGAGAAATCCGCCGACGCCGATGACGAGACCGGTCACCTGGCCTTGCTTGTTGACGAGCACGTCATCGACGTCGCCGATCTTGCTTTCCTTCGGGTCGTACACCGACTGCTTGTAGTAGTTGGTCACGGTCCAGCTTTCCGACGGGGACGCCGACATGCTTGTCGTCGCGGCATAGGCGGCGGTGGACAGGATGGACGCGAAGGCAATTCCTGCTGCAAACTTTTTCATTGATAGGGCTCCTCTTGGAAAGTGAGCCCAATCAACGAGCAATCGGCACTGCAGTTCCTCTTGCCATTCCGAGTCGGCATTTTACCGCTTCCAGCTTAGGAAACTTCATCGCCGCGGCGGGTTAATTGGCGGGTCGGGGTCTTCCAAGACCTGGCCTGCACGGTCCCTGCCTCGAGTCCCCCATCCCCCAGGGCAGGACCGTGCTTCAGGGAGGAAACGAGAATGGCGAGCGAAGAGCAAATCCGGAATTACGCGCACCGGCTCTGGGAAGAGGCCGGGCGGCCCGACGGCAAGGATGCCGAATTCTGGCATGCGGCCGAGGTCGAGTTGAACGCAGAGAGCGAGAGCCCCGACGCGCCAACCCAGCCTGACCAGCCTAACAGCACGACCATTCCCGGCTGATGAAGAAAGGCCTGCTCTCGGCAAACGTAGCTCGTCGCCGAGAGGACGAGGCGCGTTGGCGTTGAGACACTTTGTCCGACCCGCGCTTGAGCAGGAACTTAGTCGGAAGCGTGCGGTTGCTCCATGCAATCAACCTTACCGCGGAGACGACCATGGCGAAGATGAAGAAGCTCGAAGACCTGTTTCACGACACCCTCAAGGATGTCTATTTCGCGGAGAAGAAGATTCTCACGAATCTGCCAAAAATGGCGAAGGCCGCCCAGCATGGCGGACTGAAAGCAGCTTTCAAAAAGCACCGCGGCGAGACCGAAGGTCAGATCGTTCGCCTGGAGCAAGTGTTCGCCGAGATCGACAGGAAGCCTCAGGGCAAGACGTGTGAGGCGATCGTCGGCATCGCAAAGGAAGGCCAGGAAGTCATGGATGAGTACGAGGACATGCCTGCCCATGACGCCGGATTGCTCGCCGCCGCGCAGGCCGTCGAGCACTACGAAATGGCCCGCTACGGTACGCTCCGCACCTGGGCCGAAGAACTCGGCTACACCAAGTCGGTCAAGCTGCTGCAAAAAACTCTTGATGAGGAACGTGCGACCGACGCCGCGCTGACCAAACTGGCGAAAGCCGTTATCAATCTGGACGCTGAAAGAGACGAAGCCGCCTGATTGCAGGGCGCCCCGACATGCGGGAGCGCGTTGCCGTTGCATCGCGCTCCCGACCAAGGCTGCACTCGTTCGTTCTCCCGCCTTTTGAGCACCCGCTTCCATTTCCCCGCGGCAGGAACTCCTGCCGCTGCGTGCCGTTGGGTCCGCAGAGGAGTCTCCAATGACGAACAAGACGAATCCAGTCGAGCAGGAGCCGGGTGAAAAGCAGCCCGGCAAATACCACTACAACCCCGGCAATATGTCCGGCAAAACGGCTGAGAAAACCGACACGGCCAAAGATGAATCCGATCAGGTGAATAACGCCGACAAGAAAACCGATCAGCCTCACAAGTAAGCGTAGAGCCAACGGGTCGCGCGAATGCGCGCCCGATGGCTGGCTCCGCGATATCCGGGTTTATTGTTTGGTCCCGCATATCGCAAATGCTCATGCGGGCTACGCGTGCTTCAGCGCTTGATCCCGGCAAACGCTGCGGCAATCCCGCGCTGGAACAGCGACCAGTCGAAACCGAGCGCGAGCGCGAGGTAGCCGCGGTCGATCATCGCATTGGCTTGGTCCGCGGTACGCGCGACGCCGCCGATCGGCACGCCGCTTCGCATGATGCCGTCTTCGGCGCGCTGCATCAGCGCGACCACGTCGGGATCGTCGGGCAGGCCGCGCTTGTTGATCGAGGTGGCGAGATCGCCGGGGCCGATCACGGCGAGGTCGATGCCTGGTGTCGCCATGATCTCGTCGATGCGGTTCACGGCCTCGACATGCTCGATCGTGATCATGCAGATCATGTCGTCGTCGGCGGTCGCCATGTAGTCCGCCATCGAGACGCCCCAGCGGAACGGGGCGTGGAACGGCCCCCAGAGCCGGTCGCCCTTCGGCGGATAGCGCACGCTGCGCACCGCTTTCGCGGCATCCGCAGCGTTGCAGATCATCGGAAAATTGATGCCGAGCGCACCGATGTCCATCGGCGCCTTGGCAAGCCACGGCTCGTTGGCCGCGATCCGCACCATCGGCACGCACGGGGTGCCTGACGTCGCCACGATCATCGCATGTGCGGTGCCGAGGTCGATCGGGCCGTGCTCGAGGTCGACGATGATCCAGTCGAGCGATTGCGCCATGATCTGCACCGTCTGAATGCTCGGAATGGTCGCGATCGCGCCGAAGGTCGGGCGCTTCTCGCGCCACTGCTGGCGCAGGCGGTTGAGCGGCGTCAATGGTGCGGATGTCAAAGGCAATTCTCCCGCGGTGAAGGTGAGGGGAAACTAGCAGCACACCGTGACGGCGAAAAGGAGCAGGCCCGGACGCGGCTGCCGAACAACGGAGCGGGGCGCGAGCGACGCAGGGTTTTCCGTTCTGGCGCGATTGGACCCGCGCGGCGGCTGGCGCGTTGGAAATCAACCTGATGTCCGATCTGGAGAGCCATGCGCACCGCAGCCCAAATTCGAGCAAGCCGCCCCCGCCGCGGAGCAGTCTTTCCGGTTACGATCCGGCCGACCCGGGCGGATGTCGCGATCGCGAACACCATTGCCCGCAATACCGCGCCTGCTCCGGAGCAAATCGCCCGCGCAATGACCTGGGGCGCCGATGAAAAGGTGCTTCTCGTTCTCGCCGCCGCCGGCTGGCTTGCCTCGCGCGGCCGCAGTGAAGCGCTGCAGCGCGCCGGCAATCATGCGGTGCTGGTGACGGCAGCGGTGTCGCTGCTGCCGCACGGGATGAAAGTCCTGTTCGACCAGACCCGCCCGGATCGCCGGACCGTGATCGGGCACGTGCACGGCATCTCGTTCTCCGGCAAGCGCGAGGACGCGTTTCCCTCCGGCCACGCGTTCCACATGGGCGCGCTCGCCTCCGCGGCCGGGACATTGCCGGCCGGTCCCCGCCGGGCGATCCGAGCGCTCGCGGTCGGCCTCTCGCTGACGCGCATTGCGGTTCTCGCGCATTGGGCGAGCGACGTGGTGGTGGGATTTGCGCTGGGAGCGACGCTGGAACGGCTGCTGCGATCGTGGACCGGCTATCCAGCCGACGCTTTGAGGCAGAACGAGCCGCGAGGACGCCCTTAGGCCGGAGATTTCACTCCCGGCGATGTCAGCCATTCCGTCATATTTGCTGCAGCCTCATCGAGCCGCGCCTTTCGGAGCATGGCGTCTCGCTCGATACTGGGAGCAAGTCCCTTTGCTCGCTCGCGCAGCTCTCTTGCTTGCTCCGTCAGTCGCACTCCAAGCGGCTGCGCGTGCTTTACGCGGCGGCGTTCCATTCACTTTCCCTTCGTTCGGTTCCTGCCCGGAACGGGACTCTAAACAGCCGGAGAAAGCGGAAGTTCCTTCTGGGCCGCCGCGTGACAGGCCGTTGACAGTTCGCCAGGGCCTGCGGGAGTCGCGCGAGCGGCCTCCTTGGTGATGGCTGAGATCGAATTTCCAGACTTCCGAACGATACCAGCGAACTGTTCGTCCGACAGCTTGAGGCGCTTGCGCAGGATCTTGACTTGCACTTTGTCTCTCAAATCCAGCGAATTGCGAAAATAGGTGGGCTTGCGGCTGATCATTGTGTTTCGTCTGCGATGGGAGGATACAGACCGCGACTTGGGCGGGCATTACGCCGCCTTGGTCGCGATGGTGACTGTCCCGCTCGTTGCGAAGATTCCGTCTCCACCAAGAAAACTTGCGGTGTGAACCAACGTTCCCCGCATCTGGAAATATCTGCATCCGGCCGTTAAACTGCGCCTCAAGCCAGTTTCTGCAGCTCGCGGCTCAGTTCGTGCAATTGATAGGGCTTGCGCAGGATCGCAAACTGCGAGCCGACGTCCTTTGTCGAGGCGCTGTAACCGGTCACGAGCAGGATCGGCATTTCAGGGTCTTTCTCGCGGATGGCTTTGGCCAATCCGACCCCATCCATCTTGCCAGGCATCACGACGTCACTGAAGACGATGTCGATGCCGTTCGTTTCCAGCTCCGCCAAGGCGGCTGGCGCGTCGGCAGCCCAGCGTACGCGGTAGCCGAGCTGTTCGAGCAAACCGGTGCTGACGACCGCGACCTCGGGATTGTCCTCGACAAGCAGGACGGTTCCGCGTCCCTTCGATAGCGATGGCTCCTGATCGATTGTGAGTTGCGCGGCTGCTTTCGGCAGCCAGATGGTAATGGTGGTGCCTTCGCCCAAGGCGCTCTTGAGCGCCACACTTCCTCCAGCCTGATGCGCAAAACCATGCACCTGGGACAGGCCAAGGCCGGTGCCTTTGCCGACCGCCTTGGTGGTGAAGAACGGATCGAAGACTTTCGCGGCGATGTCGTCAGGAATTCCCACACCGGTATCTCGCACGGATATGGCCACCTCCGCCTTGTCCGGAACGTTTTTCGCACTGATCGTCACCGTACCGCCATCAGGCATCGCATCGCGAGCGTTGATGACGAGGTTCACGAGCGCAGTCTCGAACTCGTTCGGATCGACCTCGATGTTCCAGATATCGTCCGTGATCTCGAATGTGAGGATCACGGAACTCCCCAGTCCGCTCTTCAGCATGTCGCGGAGCACGTCGATCCGCTCGGACAATGAAATGGATTGCGGTTGAAGGCTCTGCCGCCGGGCGAAGGTGAGCAGCTGGCTGGTCAGCGATGCCGCGCGTTGCGAGGCGCCCTCAATCGATTGCAGCGCCTTGAGCGCCTTCTCCCCGGTGATCTCCTTCCGTATCGCGTTGAGACTTCCGGAAATGATCATCAGGATGTTGTTGAAGTCATGGGCAATGCCACCCGTGAGCTGGCCGAGCGCGTCGAACTTTTGGGATTCGGCGAGTTGCCGCTGCATCACTGCGAGCTTTTCCTGCGCTTCTTTCCGTTCACTGATGTCGCGGGTGATCTTGGCAAAGGCAATCAGCTCGCCGGCGTCGTTGCGGATGGGGTCGATGACGACACTGGCCCAGAAGAACGAGCCGTCCTTGCGGACCCGCCAGCCTTCCTCCTCGTAACGGCCGGTGTCCTGCGCAATTCGCAGCGCCCTGGCGGGCTTTCCCGCCGCCTGGTCGAGGGGGGTGTAAAAGCGCGAGAAATGCTGGCCGACGATGTCCTCGGCGGAATAGCCCTTGATGCGCACGCCGCCTGCATTCCAGTTCGATACGATGCCGGTCGGATCAAGCATGTAGAGGGCGTAATCGGTGACGCCTTCGACCAGCGTCTTGAACTGGTTTTCGCTTTTCGAAAGATCGGTCAGCGCGTTTTGGCGTTCGGTGATGTCGCGCGTGATCTTGGCAAAGCCGATCAGCTTGCGCTTCTCGTAGATCGGGTCGATGACGACAGAGGCAAAAAACCGCGAGCCGTCCTTTCGGACGCGCCAGCCCTCGGCGATAAAATGCTTCTCCCTTCGGGCGGTTTCCAGTGCCCGTTTCGGCAGGCCGGCGGCGCGGTCCTCGGGCGTGTAAAACGTCGAAAAATGCTGACCCAGGATTTCCCTGGCCTTGTAGCCCTTGATGCGCTCAGCCCCTTTGTTCCAGTTGGTGATGTGACCTTCCGGATCCAGCAGATAGATGGCGTAGTCGGTGATGCCCTCTACGAGCAGGCGGAAATTGCGCTCACTCTCATAGAGATCTTGTTTCTGTTTGCCGCCAGCCATCACACCTCCAGATTACCTCCAGCAAACGGGGTTGGAGCACAATCGTTCCAAGCCGATGTCACGTCGACGCATTGGCGGCATGCTTCTTTAGGCGAGGGCTGACAACGCGAGAGCCGGAGCCGCTGGACCGCGCCGGGGGAAGCCGCAGGCTCAGGCCGGGACGCGGCCGCCGAAGAACGGTGTCAGCGCCTGCGTCAGGCGATGCGGGCGCTTCGAGGTGAAGATCATCTCGGCGCCGGCCGTGTCGCTCTCGCGGCAGATCGGACCGAGCAGGTCGGAGACGCGGCGGGCGATCGCGGGCGCTGGATCGATCCAGTCGACCGGCCAGGGCGCCAGCTTTGTCAGCCGGTCCAGCAGCAGCGGATAATGCGTGCAGGCGAGCACCACAGTGTCGGTGCGGGCGGGGTCGTCGGCGCCCTGGCCTACGAAGCAGGGCGCGAGCTCGGCTGCGATATCCTCGTCGCGCACGGTCTGTCCGCTCAGGGCGGCTTCCGCCAGCGAGGCGAGCTCGCCGGAACCGACCAGCGTGACCTCGCAGCCTTGGGCAAAGTCAGAGATCAGCTTGCGGGTGTATTCCCGCTTCACGGTGCCCCTGGTGCCGAGCACCGAGACCCGCCGGGTCTTCGAGGCGGCGCAGGCCGGCTTGATCGCGGGTACGGTGCCGACAAAGGGCAGCCTGTAAGCGTCACGCAAATGCGACATCACAAGCGTGGAGGCGGTGTTGCAGGCGATCACGACGAGGTCGGGTGCATGGGCCTCGATCAGCTCGCCGACCAGCGGCACCACGCGGGCGATGATCTCGTCCTCGCTGTGGTGGCCGTAGGGAAAGAAGGCGTCGTCGGCGACATAGACGTAGCGCGCCTCGGGCCGCGCCCGGACCACCTCGCGCAGCACCGTGAGGCCGCCGAGGCCGGAGTCGAAAATGAGGATGGTGGGTGGGGCTGACACGCGCAAATTCTATCCGAACCAGGGTTACCATTCAGTTGTTTTTGGCCTCCGCGTGACCTTGGGCCACACAAGGCGGCGACATTGCGGAATTTTAAATGGCCTTGATCGATACCTGTCACTATCAAGGCAAGCTATTGCTTTAACGTGCAAATCCGAGACACGCCGCAGGGGGCCAAACGACCATGATCCGTAATACCGCCGCGAGCTGGGGCTCGCTCGCTCGCGCGTTCCATTGGGTGCTGGGCGCAGCCATCATCGGCATGATCGCCTATGGCTGGTGGATGAACCATTTTCCGGCGCGGCCGGATCGGTTCTTCTATCGCTCGATCCACGCCGATATCGGCTATCTGGTGCTGCTGCTCACCGTGCTCCGGCTGCTGTGGCGGGGCGTCAATCCGACGCCGGACCTGCCGTCGGACTTATCATCCTGGCAACGGGTCGCCGCCCGCGTCAGCCATGGCGCGCTCTATGCCGTCACCATCCTGGTGGCGGTGCTGGGTTGGGCGCATTCCGGCGCCCGGACGCCTGACTATTCCAGCTTCTTCGGCCTGTTCCACGTGCCGCAGATCACCTCGTCCGACAAGGCGGCAGCCGGGGCCTATGAGGATCGCCATATCTTTTTCGCCTATGTGCTGCTGGCGCTGATCGTGCTGCATCTCGCCGCCGCGGCCTTCCATCATTTTGTCAGGCGCGACCGCGTTGCCGCGCGCATGGTGGGCGCGGGGCAGGCCGACCGCGCGACTTAAGATCGCTTGCGGACTGGCCGCGCCGCCTGCGGCCGTTTTCACCCAGTTCCCTTTCTGATTGTACCTTGCCTCCGAAGCAATTTCAGGCAAGCATCCTGCTTTTGCGATTTTTCAGGCGGAAGCATCCATGCCAAAGAATATTGTTCTGCTGTCCGACGGGACGGGAAACAGTTCTGCAAAGGTCTTGAAGACCAACGTCTGGCGGCTCTTTCAGCTCCTCGATCTTCGCGACCCGACCAGCCAGATCGCGTTCTACGATGACGGCGTGGGAACGTCGTCGTTCAAGCTGTTCGCAGCGCTTGGCGGCATCTTCGGCTTCGGACTGAAGCGCAACGTGATCGCGATCTACAGTTTCTGCTGCCGCAATTACCAGGCGGGCGATCAGATTTATTGCTTCGGCTTCAGCCGCGGCGCCTTCACCATCCGCATCGTCGCAGGCCTGATCGCCTCGCAGGGCGTCGTTCCCTACAACAACAACGAGGCAGATCTGGCGCGCTTCGCCGCGGACGCCTATCGCGCCTATCGGCGGCGCTTCGACGGCGGCATCCTCAAGGCGCTTGGCCGTTGTCACATCGACCTGCGGAGCGTGCGGGATTTCTGCATTCGCACCTGGCGCGGGCTGTGGGGGCAGCGCGTCGCGACGCTTCCCGCCACACCGGTCGAGAGCATCCGCTTCGTCGGGATCTGGGACACGGTGGACGCCTATGGCGGGCCGATCCAGGAGATGACGCGCGCGATCGATTACTGGGTCTGGCCGCTGTCGATGCCGGACCACTTCATGAGCGCCAAGATTCATCGCGCCTGTCACGCGCTGGCACTTGAAGAGGAACGCGACGCGTTTCATCCGGTGATCTGGGACGAGCGCTATGTCCGCGGCACCGCCGACGTCCCGGGGCGCAAGAAGAAGAGCTGGCTGTTCGACATCAATTACGACCCGCGGCCCGCGGCGGCACAATTGGCCGATCTGTTGCCGCATCTGCGCACCGACCTGCCGCTCGCCGATCGCGAACGCATCAGCCAGGTGTGGTTCACCGGCGTCCACGCGGATATCGGCGGCGGCTACCCGCAGAACGGACTGTCCTACGTCACGCTGGACTGGATGCTGGACCGCGCCGAGCCCTACGGTCTGCGCACCCTCGACCGGCAGCGAGAGATTACGGTCGATCCGCTGATCGATCCGACGGACAAGCTCAACGACTCCCGCAAGGGGCTGGCGGGCTACTACCGCTACAAGCCGCGCAACGTGCTCGAAATCTACCTCGATCCGTCCTATAAGCTGTCGGTCCGCAGCGATGCGTGCCGCATCTGGCGGCTGTTGCATCACTCGCAGGATCCGCAAACCGAAATTCTCGACGATCTGCATCCGAGCATGCCGCGGGTGGTGTCGCCGGTGCCGACGCCAACCCTCCATCATTCGGTGTTCGACCGCATCGTCGACGGCACCGATCGCTATGCGCCGGTGGTCGTTCCCGCGATCTACAAATGGGTCGATGACGCCGGCACGGCACATGTGGGAGCCTACCAGCCGCCCGATCAGGGATATCCGCGCTCGCATGTCCAGGACGATGTCTGGAATTGGGTCTGGCTGCGGCGCGTGGTCTATTTCCTGACGGCGTTAGCCACCGCCTTCGTCGCCTTCATTCCCTATTTCGTGATCTACGTGCCGGGCTTCGGCGCCGACACCGTCGGCGGGTTTGTCAATCCGATCGTCAACACAGGTGCCTCGTTCCTGCCGGGTTTCCTCGATCCGTGGTTCGTGGCGTTCCGCAACGGGCCGGGATTCGTGCTGATCGGCGCGATCGCAATTCTGGCTTTCATGTATGCGGGCGCCGGACTGCAGCGAAAGGTCCGCGACGTTGCGCGCATCGCCTGGCATTCGCCGCTGGATTATCCCGCGCTCACCGGGTGGCGCGCGTTCGTCTACAGACTGCGACGGCGTGGCTGGTACAGGGCGGCGTTCTATCTGCTGACGCACTGGACCCTGCCAACGCTCATCATGTGGTGGCTGTTCTGGTGGCTCGCCTTCGGCACCGCCAACACGCTTGGATTGGTGTGCAAGGGAACCGGGGGCATTGCCGTCGAGGGCGTGGTGGTGGCGCCAGCACGGATGAACACCGCCAAGGCCTGCAACGCGACGGGATTGCGTGTCGTGCAGGGCGAGAAATACAGCATCACGCTGAAGGTCGACAAGACATGGGAGGACGACGGGATCAAACCGGATCCCAACGGCTACCGCGGCATCCATTCGGTGCATCAGTTCTTCGGCTGGCCGTTCAAGCGCCTGATCTGGTCGAACTGGTCTGCGACCATCCTTCGGGTCGGCGGCCCCGGCTTCGAGGAGCATCTGCTGCAACTCAAAGGGCCGGGCGGCGGTGTGTGGACCACGACGTTCGTACCGCGGGCCAGCGGCGAGGTGTTCCTCTACGTCAACAACAGCACACTCAGCCTGCCGGGGATCTACGACTTGATCTACCGGGAGTACAATAGCGGCACCGCAGTGGTGATGATTCAGAAAGTGCCGACGCCGGCCGCGAATTGATCGCGGCCGGGTCACCAAAGGAGCTCTAGCCCGCCGGCATCGTCTTCTCGACCAGCCGCACCCAGTAGGATGCGCCGTGGCCCAGAATGTTATCGTTGAAGATGTAGCCCGGGTGATGGCATTCGTTGCCGTCGCCCATGCCAAGAAACACGAAGGCGCCGGGGCGGGCTTCCAGCATGAACGAAAAGTCTTCAGCGCCCATCAGCGGCGTGGTGCGGTCGTCGACGCGGTCGTTGCCGACCACATCGCGCGCCACGTCCGCGGCGACGCCGGCCTCGCGCGCATGGTTCATCGTCACCGGATACATCCGGTTATATTTGGTCTCGGCCGATCCGCCATAGGCGCGGGCAACGCTGTCGGCGACTTCGCCGATGCGGCGTTCGACGAGATCGCGGATCTCCGGATCGAGCGTGCGCACGGTGCCCGCGAGATGCGCGATCTCCGGAATGACGTTGAAGGCGGTGCCGGCATTGAACTTCGTGATCGAGATCACGGCCGACTTCAGCGGATCGACATTGCGCGCGACGATCGACTGCAGGGCGTTGACGATCTGCGACCCGATCAACACGCTGTCGACCGCGCGGTGCGGACCGGCACCGGCATGGCCGCCCTTGCCGTGGACCGTGATCTCCAGCGAGTCCGCCGAGGCGAGCAGCGCTCCCGGCTTGGTGGCGAAATGGCCCTCAGGCAGGCCCGGCATGTTGTGCAGGCCGTAGACCTCCTGGATGCCCCAGCGGGTCATCAGGCCGTCGTCGACCATCGCCTTGCCGCCGCCACCGCCTTCTTCGGCGGGCTGGAAGATGACGATAGCGGTGCCGTCGAAATTGCGGGTCTCGGTGAGATATTTCGCCGCGCCCAGCAGCATCGCGGTGTGGCCGTCATGGCCGCAGGCATGCATTTTGCCTGGGACCTTGGAGGCGTAGGCCACGCCCGAGGTCTCCTGCATCGGCAGCGCATCCATGTCGGCACGCAGGCCGATAGTCTTGCCCGAATTGCTCTTGCGGCCGCGGATCACACCGACCACGCCGGTGCGCCCGATGCCGGTCACCACCTCGTCGCAGCCGAACTCGCGCAGGCGGTCGGCGACGATGCCGGCGGTGCGGTGGACGTCGTAGAGCAGTTCGGGGTTCTCGTGGAAATCATGGCGCCAGGCGGCCATTTCATCCGAGAGGGCGGCGACGCGATTGACGATGGGCATGGGCAGGGTCCCTTGTTGTTGTTAATTCGTAGGGCGGGTTAGCGTAGCGTAACCCGCCGCGGTGTGTCTGGGAATGGCGGGTTACGCCTTCGGCTAACCCGCCCTACGATTACGCTTCCCCGAACACCCGCGTGAAGATCGTGTCGACGTGCTTGAGGTGATAGCCGAGGTCGAACCGCTCCTCGATCTCGGCGTCGGTGAGATACGTCTTCACGTCGGCGTCCTGCTTCAGCAGCGTCTGGAAGTCGCCTTCGCCGCGCCACACCGGCATCGCGTTGCGCTGTACGTATTTGTAGGCGTCCTCGCGGCTGGCGCCCTTTTGCGTCAGCGCCATCAGCACGCGCTGCGAATGCACCAGGCCGCCGAGGCGGTCGAGATTCTTCTGCATGTTGGCAGGGTAAACCAGCAGCTTCTCGATCAGGCCGGCGAGACGGTTAAGCGCGAAGTCGAGCGTCACGGTGGCATCGGGGCCCATCATCCGCTCGGCCGAGGAGTGCGAGATGTCGCGCTCATGCCAGAGCACGACATTCTCCAGCGCCGGCGTCACATAGGCGCGCACCATGCGCGCGAGGCCCGAGAGATTCTCCGACAGCACCGGGTTGCGCTTGTGCGGCATCGCCGACGATCCCTTCTGGCCCTCGGAGAAGAATTCTTCCGCCTCCAGCACCTCGGTGCGCTGCAGATGGCGAATCTCCACCGCCAGCCGCTCGACCGAGGCGGCGATCACGCCGAGCGTCGCAAAATACATCGCATGGCGGTCGCGCGGAATGACTTGCGTCGAGATCGGCTCCGGCCGCAGGCCCATCGCCTTGGCGACGTGCTCTTCGACCCGCGGGTCGATCTGGGCGAAGGTGCCGACCGCGCCCGAGATCGCGCAGGTCGAGATCTCGTCACGCGCGGCGACCAGGCGGGCGCGGGCGCGGCTGAATTCGGCATAGGCATAGGCGAGCTTCAGGCCGAACGTGACCGGCTCGGCATGGATGCCGTGGGAGCGGCCGATGGTCGGCGTCATCCTGTGCTCGAAGGCGCGCGTCTTCAACGCTGCCAGCACACGATCGAGGTCGGCGAGCAACAGGTCGGCGGCGCGCTTGAGCTGGACGTTGAGGCAGGTGTCGAGCACGTCCGACGACGTCATGCCCTGGTGCACGAACCGCGCCTCGGGGCCGATGATCTCGGCCAGATGGGTGGTGAAGGCGATCACGTCGTGCTTGGTCTCGCGCTCGATCTCGTCGATCCGCGCGACATCGAAGGTGGCGTCCTTGGCCTTGGCCCAGATCGTCTTCGCGGCCTCCTTGGGGATCACGCCGAGTTCGGCCTGCGCGTCGGCGGCATGCGCCTCGATCTCGAACCAGATCTTGAAACGCGTCTGCGGCTCCCAGATGGAGGCCATTTCCGGGCGGGTATAGCGGGGGATCATCGAAAACTCCGGAGCAGGTGGGCGGGGCGCGACAGGGCGTCCGGCCGATTTGTTTTTACGCCGCGCTATAGCAAATCGGGCCCGGGGAGGCCACCTCTACGGGGCTCTTGGGAGGGGAAAACGGGGGCGTTTCGAGGGGCCAAAATCCAGTTGGGCGGCAGACTCCGCTTTACCTCGCCCCGCGTGCGGGGAGAGGCATAGGCCGCCTTTGGCGGCCGTCTTTAAGAACGCCGAGGCGACGCCTCGGCTATGACGCATCGTCAGATGCGTTCCGGGTGAGGGGGAGTCTCCGCGAATCCATCTATCACCGTGTGCGCGGAGACAGCCTCTCACCCAATCCTCTCCCCGCGAAGGGCGGGGCGAGGGAGCAAAGTCCCTACAAATTGGCCAGCCCGCATTCGACGGCCAAGCGGACGAGCTGCGCGTCGGTTCGCATGCCGGTCTTGGCCTTGATGAGGTAGTGGTAGTTCTGCACGGTCTTGGTGCTGAGGTTGAGATTGTCCGCGATCTGCTCCTTGGTGCTGCCGGCCGCGAGCTGGCGGAGGATCTCGATCTCCCGCTCGCCGAGCTGATCGAGCACCGATTGCGTCGGCACCAGGCTGTCCATCGCCAGCACCCGGGCGATATCGTCGCTCATCGCGTGCTCGCCGCGGGCCACGATGCGGATCGCATCGATCAGCGCCGCCGGTTCGCTGCCCTTGGTGACGAAGCCGCTGGCGCCGGCGCCGAACGCGGCCTTCACCTGCGCGGCTTCGCTGTGCATGCTGAAGACCAGGATGTGGGCGTCGGGGCTGCGCGCGCGGATGTTGCGGATCGCCTCCAGGCCGCTTGCTCCCGGCATCGAGATATCCATGATCACGACGTCGGGCTCGTGCGACTTGAACGCGCGATACGCGTTCGCCGCGTTGTCGGCTTCCGCAACCACGCGGAAATCGTCCTGATGTTCCAGCACGCGCCGGTAGCCCTGCCGGACGACGGGATGGTCGTCAACCAGCAGGATCGAGATATCTCTGGTCTTCGACGTGGTCATCACGCGGCGAGCGGGATGGTGGCGGCGACGCTGAGGCCGCGGCTTGCGCGTGCGATCGACAGTGAGCCGCCAAGGGCTGCCACGCGTTCGCTGACGCCGGTGAGGCCGAAGCCCGCCGACCGCGCCACCTTGGCCGCATCGCCGCCGCCATCGTCCTCGACGCGGATCAGCAGCGTATTCTCCGGTCCAGCTCGCCGCTCGATCCGCAGCACGATCTCGCGGGCGTCGCTGTGGCGCAACGCGTTGGTCAGGCATTCCTGCGCGACGCGGTAGGCGGTGGCAGCGACTTTGCCGCTGATATCGGCGAGATCGCCGTGCAGGTCGAGCTGGATCAGCGGCTGCGTCGTGGCCTGCGATCGCCAGCTGTCGACGAGGTCGACGAGGCTCGCCTCCAGCCCGAGCTCCTCGGCCGGCGGATGGCGCAGCCGGCTTAGCGTGCCGCGCAGGCAGGTCATGATATGGCGCGTCGCCTGCGAGATCATGCGGGCATCCTGCGCGATTTCGCTTGCGTTGGTCTTGTCTTGCTTGTTTTGCGTACTGCTCGCCTCGATCGTGGTGGCGAAGGCCAGGACCGCGGTCAAGTTTTGTCCGAACTCATCGTGCAGCTCGCGGGCCAGCGCGCGCCGCTCGTCGTTGCGGATTTCGAGCAGGCGCCGGGTCAGCACGGCGCGTTCCTCCTGGGCCTGCGCGAGGCGCTCGCCGAGATCGCTTACCGCCTGTCCGATCATCGCCAGTTCCATCGAGCGGATCCGCGGCAATGGTGTCCGGTATTGGCCATCAGCCATGCGCTGCAGCGCCGCGACGATCGAGCGTGCCGGCGCCAGTGTATGCGCGATGGCCAATGAGGCCAGCAGCGCGATCGCCAACGCCATCAGCAGCGCGACGTGGATGTTATCAAGGATGTGCTGCCAGGCCAGCGCGATCGCGGCATCCGGATCGGGGTTGGCGAGCACGGTTCCCGCGGTTGCGGCGCGGGTGCTGATCGGCTGCGTCACGGTTGCATGATTGCCGAGCACGGTCTGCACGATGGCGCCAAACCAGCGCGGCGGCGCCCTGCCGATCCCCTTGCTCTGGCCGCACAGTGGCCTCTCGAACGCGCCCGCGGGCTCGAACTGGACGCAGATCCCGGGCGAGATCAGCCCCATCGTCTCGATGGTGCGCCAGTCGGGCGACGGCAGCAATTGCTCGCGCATGCGATTGCTGCGCAACAGCAATTCACGCCAGTAGAGCGCTTCGAGCGCTTGCGAGACTCGCTCGGCGGATGCGGACGTGGCGCGATCGACGCTGCGATAGGCATCGATCGTGGCCCAGATCGTGGCCGCTCCCAGGCACAAGGCGACGATAACGAGCAGGCGGGCGACCAGTTGAAGCACGAGGCGCATGCGATCCACTCCGCAATCTGTGGCTAAGCGTAACAGCAGCGCCATTCCCCGCCAATTGCAAGCCGGGCGATGCCAGCAGGTCGGGAAATTTGCCCGATGATGCTTGGGCAGATGTCTTTGGACGGCGCCTGCCGGCTCTGGTCTTCTGTTCTGGCGAGGCAGTCTCGCAGGGAGTTCACGCAGCATGAGTGCCAGGAGCGGAGCCGCGGCCGCATCGTCAGGCACGGACACGTCGGAACGCAGCGTCCTGCTGCTCTGGATGATCTTCACCGGCATCTCGATCTTTGCCGTGTTCCTGCTCTGGCGCTACGGGCTGGTCCGTCTGATGGTCAGTTCCGACCGCACCTACATTTCGAGCGTGATCGCCGTTCTCTACATCGTCACTTGTGCGCATTGCTTCTGGCGGACGCGGGCGATCGCGCGGGAGGGAGAGGAGGCTCGGGGCTGTCGCGCGATCCTGGCAGCGCCCGACGGCGCCAAGGCGCTTGCCACCGATGCGCAGAGCCTGCCCGGCGGACTGGTCAGCGATCACATCCGCAGCCTGATCCAGAAGGCCAAGGCGCAGGCCGGCGCCCGGATCGACCAGACGCTGCTGCTCCGGACACTGGCGGACCGTCTGCGCGGTTCCAACGGCTTTGGCGCCTTCGTCTCCGACACGCTGATGAAGCTCGGGCTGCTCGGCACCATTATCGGCTTCATCATCATGCTGGCGCCAATCGCGACGCTCGATGCCGCCGACAAGGTCGCGATGAAATCATCGATGGGGCTGATGAGCGACGGCATGGCGGTCGCGATGTACACGACGCTGGCGGGTCTGATCGGATCGATCCTGGTCAGGATCCAGTACTACATGCTCGATTCCGCGACCCAGCGGGTCTTTTCCGATGCCGTCATGCTGACCGAGACGCATGTTACGCCGGCTTTGGAACGCCGTCATGATGGATGATTTCGGCCTCTATCCGCGCGAGGAGTCATTCGATCCGCTCGGCGTGATGCTGTTCAAGGCGCTGCAGGTGATCTCGTTCCTGTTCTTCCTGGCGCTGCTTTCGGTGTCGCCGGATGCCAAGGACGGCAAGATCGAGTCCAAGGCCGAATTCATCATCACGATGGACTGGCCGGACAATCATCCTGACGATCTCGACCTGTTCGTGCAGGACCCCGCCGGCAACATTGCCTGGTACCGGCATCGCGAGGCCGGGTTCCTGACACTCGACCGCGACGATCGCGGCGGCGCCAACGACTTCATCGTGGTCAACGGCAAGAAGATTCAGTCGCCGATCCGCGAGGAGATCGTCACGGTGCGTGGCATCGTCCCCGGCGAATACACCGTCAACATCTCGCATTTCCAGGCGACGACCGGCGAGCCGGTCGAGGCGAATGTGAAGGTGCAGAAGCTCAATCCGACGGCGCAGGTGATCTTCGACAACAAGCTGACCGTCACTCACACCGGCGACGAGAAGACCGCGGTGCGGTTTCGCCTCGATTCCGAGGGCAAGGTGATCAACGTCGACCAGCGGCCGAAATCGCTGCTCGAGACGTTTCGCAATGTCCGCGCCAACGGTGCCGATCTCGACCCGAAGACAGGGGTGAGGATGCACCGTGAGTAGCTTGCAGTCGGTCATCCTCACGCTCGCGGTCGCCTATGCAGTGATCGGTGCGCTGTTGTTGATCGTATTGGTCTATGCGCGGCTGCATTGGTCGGTGAAGGCGATCGCAATCATCGTGACCAGCACCTTCTATGTCGTCAGCTTCGGCGGTATGCGCGGGCTGCTCGGCTGGGCCACAACGGACCGGCTGCCTGCGGCCTTCAAGCTTCTGCAGGCGCGGATCGTCGAACCGCATTCGCTGGAGGGCGACCCTGGCGCGATCTATCTCTGGGTCGAGGAACTCGACGACGACAATCGGCCAAGCGCCGTTCCCCGTGCCTTCCGCGTTCCCTACACCGACGCGCTGGCCGAGCAGACCCACACCGCGGAGAACGAGATCAAGGCCGGGCATGCGCAAGGCGGCCGGGCTGCGGATTTTGGCGGAGGCGAGGGGACCATCCTGGACCTCGTCAGGGAGTACGTCACGCCGAAGACGATTCTGGAGACCTCAGGCGGCGATTCCACGACCGGCGAGTTCAGGCCCCCGCCGGCGGGGGCACAAGGATCGGTTTTCACGCCGCTGCCGCCGCCCCGGATGCCGCCCAAGGACGCCGAATAGGCCCGAACTGGTTCACAAGCGCGGGCTGGTTCTCGGGTTCCCGAGGTCCCAGGGCAGCCCGAGCTCATTTTGCCGACCGGTGGATTAAAAATAATCGTCTGACAGATATTGAAATCTGTCAGCGCGATGGTATATTCACGATGACGCCGGGGCTAGGGTGTCACGTGGTGTTCGGCGTTTGGCCGGCGGCTCGGCCTAAACTTCAATGACTACCTCTAAGGACTACCCCCATGACTATCGAAATCATCCATTTGACCTCCCAGATTCAACAGTGGCTCAACGTTCGCGTCGCCCGCCATTTGGCCGCCCAGGCCGCCAAATTCTCCCGCGGCCAGGACAGCGATAACCAGACGGTAAACGCATGAACGAGACGGTGGTTTTGACGCCCGAGCGGATCCTCGAAGCAACCGAGGATGTTTTGAGGCGCTTCGGGCTCGCCAAGGCCACCGTCGTCGACGTTGCCCGTGCGTTGGATGTCAGCCACGGCAGCGTCTACCGCCATTTCCCCAGCAAGGCCTCGCTGCGCGATGCCGTCGCCAAGCGTTGGCTCGACCGGGCCAATGAGCCGCTGTGCAAGCTCGCGGCGGCCTCAGGCCCGGCGCCGGAGCGGCTCGAGCGATGGCTGCGCACGATGTTTGCGATCAAGCAGAAGAAAGTCTGCGACGATCCTGAGATGTTTGCGACCTATCTGGCGCTGGCGCAGGACGCCCGCGAGGTGGTGGAGGCCTACAAGGACAAGCAGGTCGACCTGCTCGCGAAGGTCCTGTCCGACGGTGTCGCTCAGGGCGTGTTCGCGATCGACGACGTCAAGGCAACGGCACGCGCCGTGTTCGATGCGACCGTCCGCTACCACCACCCGGCGCATGCCGAGGAATGGGCCAAGCCGGAATGCCCGTCGCGGATCGAAGCCCTGATCAGCCTGCTGCTGAAGGGCCTGGAAGCGCCGCGCAAGCACTAGCGCCAGCTTTCTCTTCCGATATTCCATCATCGACTGATGCCTTTGGCCCGATTGCGAGCCAGGGGTTGCGTGTGCTTGATATCGGCTGGGACTGGGAACGCGGACGACCATGCGCCTTGCGCTGTTTGCCGATATTCACGCCAACCGGCAGGCCTTTGCCGCCTGCCTCGAGGCTGCGCGCGCGCGTGGCGCCGAGCGGCTGATCTGCCTCGGCGACATCGTCGGCTACGGCGCCGATCCGGAATGGGCCGTCGATACGGTGACCGACCTCGTGGCCAAGGGCGCGATCGCGGTGCGCGGCAACCATGACAATGCGATCGGTGTGCCCAGCGACAGCATGAATTCGGATGCGCAGGCGGCGATCGACTGGACCCGCGGCCGGCTCGGCGCGGAGCAGCGCGCGTTCCTTGCTGGTTTGCCGATCATGCGCGAGGAGGACAACCGCCTTTACGTGCATTCGGAGGCGTCGGATCCGGAAGGCTGGCGCTATGTCCGCGATTCCTCGGACGCCGCGCGCAGCATGATGGCGACCGAGCAGCACGTCACGTTCTGCGGCCATATCCACCGGCCCGGCCTCTACTCGCTGTCGTCGGCCGCGAAGATGACGAGCTTCGTTCCGACCGCCGATATCGAGGTGCAACTGCTGACGGGGCGGCGCTGGCTTGCGGTGCTCGGCTCGGTCGGGCAGCCGCGCGACGGCGATCCCGCCGCGTCCTTTGCGATGTTCGATACGGTGAGCCGCGCCATCACCTATCTGCGCGTGCCCTACGACGTCGACGCCGCGGCGACGCGGATCAGGGTGAGCGGCCTGCCGCGCTGGTTGGCCGATCGCCTGTTGATCGGCAGGTGATCCGTGGTCGTCCAAGCGATGCAGCCGGGCGCTGAGATCGATGGTTTTGCCGTCGGCGAATGCGTCCACCGCGGCGGCATGGCGACGCTGTGGAGCGTGACCCATCCCGGCATCGATGTGGCCCTGCTGATGAAGGTGCCGCTGACGGCGGAGGGCGAGGATCCGGCGGCGATCGTCAGCTTCGAGATGGAACAGATGATCCTGCCGCGGCTGTCCGGACCGCACGTGCCGGCCTGTTTCGGCACCGGCGATTTCGAGCGGCAGGCCTATGTGGTGATGGAGCGCATTGGCGGCCAAACGCTCTACAAGCGGCTCGGCGATCTGCCGCTGGGTTACGAGGAGGCGAGGGCGATCGCCGGCAAGGTTGCGTCCGCGCTCGCCAATCTGCACCGGCAGAACGTCATCCACCACGACATCAAGCCGAGCAGCATCATGTTCCGCGAGCGTGGCGAGGCGGTGCTGATCGATTTCGGCCTGTCGCACCACAACCACCTGCCCGATCTCCTGCAGGAGGAGTTTCGCCTGCCTTACGGCACCGCGCCCTACATGGCACCGGAGCGCCTGCTCGGCGTCCGCGACGATCCGCGCAGTGACCTGTTCTCGCTCGGCGTGCTGCTATATTTTTTCACCACGGGTGTGCGGCCGTTCGGCGAGACCGAGACCTTGCGCGGCATGCGCCGGCGGCTGTGGCGCGATCCCACGCCGCCGCGCAAGCTTCGGGGCGACTATCCGCCATGGCTGCAGGAGATCGTGCTGCGCTGCCTGGAGATCGACCCGGCTGCGCGCTATCCGACCGCTGCCCAGCTTGCCTTCGACCTCGCCCATCCTGAAAAGGTGAAGTTGACGGCGCGATCGCAGCGCATCAAGCGCGATCCGCTCAGGACCGTCTGGCACCGCCGCTTCAATCTCGGCACGATGCAGCCGCAGCCAAAGTCGGATGTCGAGGCCCAGCTCGCGTCGAGCCCGATCGTCGCGGTCGCGCTGGATACCACCGAGGGGTCCGGCGCGCTGAACGAGGCCATCCGCGTCGCGGCCGAGCAGGCGCTCTCGACCTTGCCCTCGGCCCGGCTGGCCTGCTTGAGCGTGTTGAAGCTGAATCTCCTGGCGCTCGACCGGACGCTCGACGAGCAGGGCCAGAACAAGCATGTTGACCGCCTGGTGGCGCTCCAGCATTGGGCGCGGCCGTTCCAGCTCGACGAGTCCAGGCTCACCGTGCACGTGCTGGAGGCGATCGATCCCGCCGCCGCTATCCTCGAATTTGCCGCGGTCAATCTCGTCGACCACATCATCATCGGCGCGCGGCAGAACTCGATGATGCGCTCGCTGCTCGGCAGCGTCTCGGCCAGGATCGCGTCGGAAGCGCCGTGCACCGTGACCGTGGTGCGGCCCTCGCGTCTGGCGTCGCCGGCGGGGGCGGGCGACGACGCTAAAGCGGCGGACCGGCCGGCCGACGAGGCCGCCGTCACGCCACCAGGATTGTTCTGATCAAGCGACGGCTCGCGCGCCGCGGATTGCCGTCAGACGCGGCGCAGGTAAGCGCATGTGACGCGGCGCGCCGCATTGGCCCGCTCGGGCGATGTCACATACATGCGCCGCGCGACGAACGCTACGTTCAAGCCAATCCACAAAGGTAAACCTGTCCAAACAATGGCCATCGTCACGATGCGCCTCCCTCAATATATTTTGAGATTGTTGTGCATCGTTTTGGATGAGTCTGTGAAGACCGTATGAACACGTTGCCCGCACGAATGTTGTGCATGCCGCAGCGCAGCAGGTTGGTGTGCGCCGCACCTTCAGGCAGACGTGCGCGCTATTGCCTGACAGAAGCGATCCAATTCCGCAAAAGCGAAATGATTTCACAGCTTCTGCGAGATGCCCGCATAGTAGCCGCGGCGCGCGCCGAATTGCGGCGTAAACACACCGATGCCGCTGCCGTCGCGAAGCTCGTAGATATTGTCAGCCACCCGTGATCTGGAATGCATGCAATAAGCAGCCGAAGGCTTCGATTGATTGGTGCATCAATCCGAATTTGGCTGCGTGCTAATGCGTCCGCGCGCTAGCTAGATCGCTTCTCCGCGCGCCTGCGCGGCGGCGTTGCGGATGGCCGCGATGTTGGTCTTGTAGGCCTCGACGGTGCCGCCCTTGAACACCGCTGAGCCGGCAACAAAGGCGTTGGCGCCGGCGGCGGCGAGCTGGCCCGCGACATCGGGCGCGACACCGCCATCGACCTCGATGTCGATCGGGCGTCCGGCGGTCATCGCCCTGACGTCGCTGACCTTGCCGAGCGCCGAGCGGATGAAGGCCTGGCCGCCGAAGCCGGGATTGACGGACATCACGAGCACGAGGTCGACCAGGTCGAGCACGTACTCGATCGCGCTTGGCGGGGTTCCCGGATTGAGCGAGACGCCGGCTTTCTTGCCGAGCGCGCGGATCGCCTGCAGCGAGCGATGCAGATGCGGGCCCGCCTCGGCATGCACCGTGATGTGGTCGCAGCCCGCCTTGGCGAAGGCTTCGAGATACGGATCGCACGGCGAGATCATCAGATGCGCGTCGAAGATCTTCTTGGTGTGCGGCCGCATCGCCTTGATGACGTCGGGGCCATAAGAGATGTTGGGAACGAAATGCCCATCCATCACGTCGAGATGAAGCCAGTCGGCGCCGGCCTGGTCGACGGCGCGGACCTCCTCGCCAAGCCTGGAGAAATCCGACGCCAGGATCGACGGCGCGATGACGAGGGGACGCGGAGCGAATGACTGGGACATATGCGCTTTCCCTGAAGGCTTCGAGGGCCGTGTGATGGCCCCGCCTAACATGCGGATACGTAGCGGGCAATGCGAGGGGGATCTCGGAACTGTGGGCGGAAAAATCTGCCGCGGCGGCAGCTCTTGCCGGGTGTTCCGAACTACCTCCGTTGCGGGAAATGCCCGATTTTATTGAGTTTTTGCCATGGCACGTCGCTTGCTCAGAGTACTGGCATGGGGTTCGAGCCGCCGCGCGCGGCGTTGTGTGGAGTACTGCCATGTTGTTTGCCCTTGGCGCCGCGTCGTCGGCCCTGGACATTTTGAGCCTGCTGACCTCGTCGAAGTCGTCGTCACCGACGGCATCGTCGTCGTCATCGGCGTCGTCGACGAGTTCCAGCCAGAGCAGCGGCCTGTTCGATGCCTCGACGATCGCATCGAGTTCGACCGCCAGCAGCACGAGTGCCGGATCTGCCAGCGGCTGCCCGCAGATCTCGCCGGAGATGATGAGCGCGCTGCTGTCAGCGCAAAGCCAGTCGCAGACCACAGCCTCGGCCAGCACGAGCGGTTCGACCAGTTCCGCCAGCTCGACCGGCACGACCTCAACCAGTTCCTCGAGCGCGCTGCAGGACCTGTTCTCGCAGATCGACGCCAACGGTGACGGCTCGATCTCCAAATCGGAATTCGAGAGTGCGCTTGGCGCCGGCGGCACCAACACCGCACAGGCCGACGACGTTTTCTCGAAGCTCGACACCAATGGCGACGGTTCGGTGAGCCTTGACGAGATGTCGAAGGCGCTGCAGGGCCACAAGGGCGGCGGCCACCATCACCACATGGCCGATAGTTCGACCGACGGCACCGGCTCCAGCGGCGGCTCGGGCTCCAGCGGCTCCGGTGGATCGAGCTCGACCGATGGCACCACCAGCACCACGGTGACCAACAGCGACGGCTCGACCACGACCACGATGACCTACGCCGACGGTTCGAAGGTGTCGATGACGTCGGCGGCGGCCTCGGCGTCCACCTCCAGCAACGCGACCTCGTCGTACAATTTCATCGAGCAGCTGATCCAGCGCCAGTCGCAGGCCATCGCCGCACAGGCCTCGTCATCGGTGGCGCTTACCGCGTAGGTTGATCGCGCAGGCGGCTTTCCTTCGCCTCTCCCCGCGTGCGGGGAGAGGCATAGGCCGCCCTCGGCGGCCGTTCTCAAGAACGCCGAGGCAAGGCCTCGGCTATGACGCATCGCACGATGCATTGCGGGTGAGGGGGACTCTCCGCGAGTCCGTCTCTCACCGCGATTGCGGCAGCAGCCCCTCACCCCAACCCTCTCCCCGTAAGAACGGGGCGAGGGAGCGCAATGCCGTCGCGGTTGCCATTCAACTTCAGCTCAGCGTTCTAACCGAACCGGTCCTGCCAGCTCGGCAGCGCGCCGGGGAAGGGCAGGGCGGTCGCGGCATAGACGCCGCGTGCGATCGCGCGGGCCACCGTGTTGGCCGCCACCGCGCCGAGCGTGGTCAGGCCGAACTGCGGGTCGATCGGTTTTGCGCCGGTCGCCGCCGCAAACACCACATCGCCGTCGGTCGGCGCGTGCACCGGATAGATCGCGCGCGCCATGCCGGTCTGCGCGATCATAGCCAGCCGCTTGGCCTGCGGTTTGGTCAGTTGGGCATCGGTCACGACCACGACCAGCGTGGTGTTCTCGGCGGCCGTCGCCTGCGGGCCACCCTTCAGACGGATCTTCAGCATGTCAGGCGTGAATGACGGTGGCAGGCCGCGCCCGCCGAATTCGCTGCCGACCTCGAACGGCGCGGCCCAGAACCAGGGGCCGGTGCCGACGGTGACGCTGCCGACCGCGTTGACGACGGCAAGCGCTGCGACCATCACACCGTCATCGGTTTGCGCCGACGCCGATCCGAGGCCGCCTTTCAGGCCGGCCGTGGTCGCGCCCATCCCGGCGCCGACGCTGCCCAGGTGGAAATCGCCTGCGGCCGCATCCGCCGCCGCATAGCCGAGATCGCGATAGGGCGGAAAGCGTCCCCACGCCTTGTTGCCGCCGTTGAGCAGGTCAAAGCAGATCGCGCCGGGCACGATTGGGACCACCGCGTCACGGACACGAAAGCCGCGGCCGCGCTCGGCGAGCCAGGCCTGCACGCCGCCGGCGGCGTCGAGCCCGAGCGCGGAGCCGCCTGAGAGTGTGATGGCATCGATCGCCTCCATGGCGCTCTGCGGCGCAAGCAGAGCTTCCTCGCGGGTGCCGGGACCGCCGCCGCGGACATCGATCGAGGCCACCGCCCGCTTGTCGAAGATGATGGCGGTGACGCCAGAGGCGATCGCGGCGTCGTCGGCGTGGCCGACGCTGACGCCGGCAATGTCGGTGAGAAGGTTTTTCACGATAGGTTCCGCCCGGGCCTGCATACCCTTGTTTTGACGCGTTTTCCTCACGCGAACCGGTATCCACTTCGCTCGAAAACGCTCTGTCCGGCCCGGTATAGCAGCCGCGACAGGCGCAGCAACCGAGGTAACGCCCCCTTTACCGGCCAATCGGATAATTCACGGCAATAGCGTTTGATTCCCGATTGTCGACCCTAGCCTGACCGCCAAAGCTCCATTGCGTTTTCGAGCAGGCGGCAACGCGTCAAAACAAAGGGTTAAAGCGCGGTTCTGTTCGCTCAGAGCCAAGCTGGAGGAAAGCCGTCATGTCCCGTATTCTCGTGATTGATGACCAGGCGGACGTCCGGGCGATGATCGCAATCCTGCTGCGCGTCCAGCGTTTCGAGGTCGTCGAGGCGTCGAACGCCCCGGAGGCATTGGCGGCATTCGCAGCCTCATCCTTCGACCTTGCGATTGTCGACATCTTCCTGGACGGCAAGAACGGGATCGACGTCATCATGGCGTTGCGCGCGCGGGTCCCCGATCTTCCTGTCGTCGCCATCTCCGGAATGACGGCGCTCGATTTCCTGCCGGGGTCGCTGCAGCTTGCCGACGTCGTCTGCCTGCAGAAGCCGTTCCGGCCGAACCAGTTGGCGTGCGCGATCGAAGCCGCGCGCGGGATGGTGTCGCGCGAGAATGCAGCAGTTGCGGCGGGCTAGACTAGTCTAGCCGGCGCGCTGATAGCGTCGTCTAAGACCTCATCATCCGGGCAATCGCTTCGCCGATCACAACCGTTGTCAAGTGAGTATTGGCCCGGCAATCGGACGGCATGATCGACGCGTCGGCAACCCGCAGGCCGCCGATCCCCTTCACCGTGCCGTCGGGATTGACTACGCCCGCGGGATCGTTGACGCCGGCCATGCGGCAGCTGCCCGCCGCATGCTGGATATCGCCGGTCTCCCGTCGCAGCACCGCTTCGAGCTCGGCTGTCGGCAAGGCCGCGGCGGCCGGCAGGGTCAGTTCGGTATCTCCAAGGCGGATCCAGTCCGATATGCCGGCCAGCGCCGGCTGCGTAGCCAGCACGGCGAACCGCTTCACCGCATCGGTCATGCGCAGCATGTCGCGCGGATCGGCCAGCATGTTCTCCTCGACGATGGGATCGATGGTCGGATCGGGCGAAGCCAATCTCAGCTGGCCGCGCGAATAGGCGTTGAACAGGCCAGCGCCGATCGCTCCGGAATTTCCGATGCCGCGATGGTTGAAGGCGATCATAATCATATCGCGCTTGCCGCCGTCGGCCAAACCGGACGAATAGGTCACGCAGCAATTGGTGTGACGCGTATCCGGATCGGTGGGCCGCAGATTCTCGTGCAACTGGATCGTCATGCGAAACAGCGGATGATCGAAGAAATGGCGGCCGACCGGCAGGTCACGCTCGACCGCGATCCCCATGGCTTGCAGCTCGTCCGCGGGGCCAATGCCCGATCGCAGCAGGATCGCCGGGCTGTGGATGGCGCCGCCGCACAGCACGATCTCACGCGCGGCGATCTCGCGGGTGCCCTGGCCGTCGATGTGCACACGGACAGCCGTGGCCTTGCCGTCGCGGATCACGACCCGGTCGACCAGCGCCTTGCCACGGATCTCCAGATTGGCGCGACCACGCGCCGGCTCGAGATAGCCTTCGTTGGTGGTGATACGACGGCTGTCGCGGCTGTTGATCGGATAGCAGGCGACGCCTTCGCCATCGGGGCCATTGACATCAGCGCACCATGGATAGCCGCTGGCGAGCGCGGCATCGCGCAGGCCGCGATCGATCGGCCCCCATTTTTCGGGCGGCGCGCGATAGACCGGCAGCGGGCCGCCGCGTCCATGTCCCTCGGTGTCGCCAAATTCCTGATCGTCCTCGATGTCAGAGAAAAGCGGCATGATCTCGCGCGCAGACCAGCCGGTGCAGCCGAGCGCGGCCCATTCGTCGAAGGCGTCCGCGACGCCGCGAATGGCGATCTGGCCGTTCATCATCGAGCTGCCGCCCAGCCCCTTGCCGCGCCAGTAGAAGCGCGGCTCCTGCCCTGCGATGCGGCGGGTCAGGAGGTTGGGCCACTGCCATTTCTCCTGGAATTCCCGCTTGTGAATGATCGGAATCGGATTGGGCGTCCTGATTTCCCAGGGCGCTTCGTCGGCACGCCAGTCGAGGCCTGCTTCCAGCAGCAACACGCGCCGGGTTTTATCCTCGGACAACCGGGCGGCAATGGCGGCGCCGGCAGAGCCGCCGCCGACAACGATCACATCGTACATGGCATCAAAAGACATCGCATCAAACCTCGTTACGTCGGAAAGCCGGAACACAAGACGTCAGATTGCATCCCGACATCCTTGACGGTTTCCATTTGCATCGCACGACGGAGACCTCGGCCTGCACCCGATAGTCGCCCGCATCGACCGGGGATCATGTGGGTTGGGATTACTCTGACTTATCGACGTTCCAGAACAGCGGCGTGGCCGGACCATCGAGCATGCCAGTGAGCTCCTTGTGCCAGACACTCGGCGCAAAATACTGTCCGAGAGGAATGTAAGTCACCTGGTCGAGCGCGCGGGCCTGAATCTCGGCCGCGATTGTCTTCTGCGCGTCCGGCGAGGCGGCGCGCGCGAAGCCATCGCGAAGCGTCTCCAGCTGCGCGTCGTCCGGCCAGCCGACCCAGCCGCCCTTGCGACCCCTGTTGTTCAAGGGCGCACTCACGACGGGGTTCATGATGTCGGCGATGCCCCAGTTGGTGAAGAACATGTTCCAGCCGCCGTCCTTCGGCGGCTTCTGGCTTGCGAGCACAACGTTTTCCGTCTGCCAGTCCATCGACTGGACCGTCACCTGGAAACCGGCCTGACGCAGCAACTGCGCCGCGACGATGGGCTGCGTCTTGAGCGTCACCACATCGGTCGGTGCCAGCATCACGACGGGCGTGCCGTCATAACCGGATTCGGCCAGCAGCTTCTTGGCCTCCGCCATGCCGTTGCCCTTGACGAGAGAGTCCGATCCGAGGTCGGAGGCCAGCGGCGTGTCGCAGCCGAAGACCGCACCGCAAATCCTGTAGAGCTTCGGATCCCCGATCATGGTGTCGAGGATGTCTTTCTGATTCAACGCCATCATGGCGGCCCGGCGCACCTTGACGTTGTCGAATGGCGGATAAAGGAAATTCATCCGTCCGATGGTCTGGAAGCCGAGGCCGCTGAGAGGGCGCGACGTCAAATCCTTGTCGGCTTGCAGGATCGGCAGCATGTCGAACGACGGTCGTTCCAGGAAATCGATGTCCCCGGACTGAAGCGCGCTGGTTGCGGTCTGAACGTCGGGCATCGTAATCCACTCGACGCGATCGACCTTCACCACCTTGCCGCCCGAGGTCCAGCTTGGCGGCTCGGCGCGCGGCACATAGTCCTTGTTCTTCTCGTAGACGGCTTTGACGCCGGGCTGGAACTCCGACTGGATGAACTTGAACGGACCCGAGCCGATCTGCTCGGCGATCGCCCGGTCCGACGGTGTTTCGGCAAGGCGTTTCGGCATCATGAAAGGCACAAGCGTGGACGGCTTGCCGAGCGCGTCAAGCACCAGGCCATAGGGCTCTTTGAGCTTCAGCGTGATGGTCCTGGCATTGGTGGCCTCCAGGCTGGCGGTGAAGTCCATCAGCTTCTGGCCCATGCCGTCGACGGCAGCCCAACGCTTCACTGAAGCAACACAGTCGTCCGCAGTGACTGGCGTGCCGTCGTGCCACTTCAGACCGTCGCGCAGCGTGAAGGTGTAAGTCAGTTTGTCGTCGGATATCTTCCAGTCCGCCATTTGAGGCCGGATCGTGAAGCTGGAGTCCATCGCCACCAGCGTGTCGTAGACCATATAGCCGTGGTCGCGCGTGATGTAGGCCGACGAGACGATCGGATCGAGCGCCCGCAGGTCCGAGTGCATCACCGCCCTGATGGTTTTGGCTGATGACAAGGTCGGCCACGCCAGTGCGGTGGCGACAAGCAGCCCGCGGAATGCGGTCTTCAAGGACATCGGGGCGTTTTTGGCGCGCGGAGTGGCTGACATCATTTTCCTCGGGTGAACGCTGAACGGACTTCAGGTGGCGTTGATAAATCGCGCGCCCGCGTCGCACGGATGGTCGTTGCACCGGTGAGGGCGGCGCCGACAAGTGCAATGATGGGCATGTCTTAAACAGGCTCCCGGACGCTAGAGTCGCCCCGACACCGGCGAAAACCGGTGGAGGCGCCCCATCTGTCTCGGTACCTGAGAGCTTGATCCGCTGGAGCCATTGCTCAATGCATGGCGCGATAACGGATATCCCCTTCGGTGGACGCCGTATCGTAATACAGCGTCTCTCTCCAGATCGTCCTGACGACACGGTCCTTGTGCCTGAGAGTTTCCGGGGCGGTTGCTCCGTCGGCGCCGAACACGAAAACATTGTGTCTGTTTTCGCTTCGAGCTCTCCCGCATCGTCGCGTTGGACTGTCAAACGATATTGTGCGCTCGGAAACCAGGCAAGACTAAACTTCAATCGGAAGCTGCCCAGATCATATGCGATCGATCTTGCACGCAAACGACAAAGAAAAAACGCCCCGGCGAACCGGGGCGTTTCGACTCAACAGCTATCCTGACGGGTCAGGAGCCCTTATGCGTCAGGAGCCTTTCTGGTCGATCTGGGTGTAGTTGCCCTTGGCGTCCCACTTGTAGACGACATAGTCGATCGCCTTGATGTCGCCCTTGGCGTCGAAGCCCATCTTGCCGAGCACGGTGTCCCAGTCGCCGGCCTTGATGGTGGCCATCACCTTCTTGGCGTCGGTGGTGCCGGCCTTGGCGGCGGCCTGGGTCCAGACCTGGATCGCCGCGTAGGTGTAGAGCGTGTAGCCTTCGGGATCGATGCTCTTGGCCTTGAACTTCTCGACGATCGCCTTGGCGGTCGGCTTGTTGCGCGGGTCGGGTCCGAAGGTGAACAGCGTGCCTTCGGCGGCGGGACCGGCGATCGAGGCGAACTCCTTGTCGTTCAAGGCGTCGCCCGCCATCAGCACGGCCTGCAGGCCCTGATCACGCATCTGGCGCAAGATCAGGCCGGATTCCTGATGGTAGCCGCCGACATAGACGAGGTCGATCTTCTCGTTCTTCAGGCGCGAGACGATCGCGTTGAAGTCCTTGTCGCCCTTGTTGTAGGACTCGTTGACCTTCTCGGTGATACCGGCCTTGTTGAGCGATTTCTTGGTCTCGTCGGCGAGGCCTTTGCCATAGGTGGTCTTGTCGTTCAGGATCGCGATGTTCTTGCCCTTGAAGGCCTTCGCGATGTAGTTGGCGGCGATGATGCCCTGCTGGTCGTCACGGCCACAGACGCGCGCCACGTTCCAGAGATTGCGCTCGGTGAACAGCGGGTTGGTCGAAGCCGGCGTGATCTGCAGGACGTTGCTGTCCGCGTAAGCCTCCGACGCCGGGATCGAGGACGACGAGCAGAAGTGACCGGCGACGAACGGAATCTTCGCGCTGCCGATCTTTTCCGCGATCGAGCGCGCCTGCTTGGGATCGCAGGCGTCGTCGTTGGATTGCAGCGCGAGCTTCTTGCCGAGAACGCCGCCGGCCGCGTTGATGTCGGCGACGGCCTGCTCGGCGCCGTTCTGCATCTGCCGGCCGAAGGCGGATTCGCCGCCCGTCATCGGGCCGGCCACTGCGATGGTGATGTCCTGTGCGAACGCGCTCGCCGATAATGCGAACGAAGCGCCCAATGCCAGGCCGATGATCTTTAGTGATTTCATGACAAGTCCTCGTGGTCGTTGCCTCTTGGGGAAGAACCCGGGCTGGGCCGGGTACAATAACCGGCGCCATTCTCGGCTGATTTCGCGGCGAAGTCACCGGCAATTTTCAGACAAATCGACGCCTCACCCGCCGTAGGGGGGCGTCGGAATCAAGGCTAGCTGCGCCGGCCGCCCTCCAGATAGGCGGCACGGATTTCCGGGCGCTGCAGCAACTCGGCACCCGTTCCGGCCAGCGTGATCAGGCCGTTGACCATGACATAGCCGCGATGGGCGAGCTTCAGCGCATGGTTGGCGTTCTGCTCGACGATCAGCACGGTCAGGCCGTCCTGCCGGTTCAGCGTGCGGATGGCCTCGAAGATCTGCTTGGCGATCAGCGGCGCCAGGCCGAGCGACGGTTCATCCAGCATCAACAGGCGCGGCCGGCTCATCAGGGCCCGGCCGATCGCCAGCATCTGCTGCTCGCCGCCCGACAGCGTGCCGCCCCGCTGCGCGATGCGCTCCTTCAGGCGCGGGAACAGCGCAAGCACGCGCTCCAGCCCGGCCTCGCGTTCGGCCTCGCTGGATTCGGTCGCATCCGCGCCCATCTGCAGGTTTTCGGCGACGCTCATCCGTGGGAAGATCCGCCGTCCTTCCGGCGACTGCGCGATGCGCATCCGCGCGATCTCATGGGTCGGCTCGCCGGTGATGTCGCGGCCGTCGAATTCGATCTTGCCGGCGCGGGCGCGCGGCTTGCCGAAGATCGTCATCATCAGCGTCGACTTGCCGGCGCCATTGGCCCCGATCAGCGCCACGATCTCGCCGGCATTGATCTCGACGTCGACGCCCTTCAGCGCCTCGATCTTGCCATAGGCCGCGCGCAGGCCGCGTACCGCGAGCAGGGGTGTTGTTGCCTGGGCGGCGCTCACGTGGCGCTCTCCATCACGGCGATCGCCTCTTCCTCGTCGGCGCCGAGATAGGCGGCGATCACCTTGGGATCGTCGCGCACCGCCTGTGGCGTGCCTTCCGCGATCTTGACGCCGTAATCCATCACCACGACGTGGTCGGAAATCTCCATCACGACCGACATGTCGTGCTCGATCAGCAGGATCGAGGTGCCCTGGTCGGCGCGGATCGAGAGCAGCAATTCGTTGAGCGCGCCGCTCTCCCGCGCGTTGAGGCCGGCGGCCGGTTCGTCGAGACAGAGCAGCGCCGGCTCGGTGCACATCGCGCGGGCGATCTCGAGGCGGCGCTGGTCGCCATAGGGCAAATTGCCGGCGGCATCGTCGGCGCGATCGAGCAGGCCGACGCGCGTCAGCCAGGCCCGCGCCAGATCGATCGCGGCCCGTTCGGCACTCCGCCATGACGGCACGCCGATCAGGCCGAGGAAGGTCAGGCCGGAGGCGCGCATCAGCGCGTTGTGCTGCGCGACCATCAGGTTTTCCAGCGCGGTCATGCCGGGAAACAGCCGGATGTTCTGAAAGGTGCGCGCGACCTTGGCCCGCTTGGCGATCCGGAAATCGTTGAGGCGTTCGAGCTGGATGGTGCGGCCGTCGTCATGGGTCAGGCGGATGGCGCCGCCGCTCGGGCGGTAGAAGCCGGTGATGCAGTTGAACACCGTGGTCTTGCCGGCGCCGTTCGGTCCGATCAGCGCGGTGATCTTGCCGCGTTCGGCGGCAAAGGAAAGATCGTTGACGGCGACGATGCCGCCGAAGCGCATCATCAGATGATCGACGGTGAGGATATGGTTGTCGCTCATCCGTGGCCCTCCTTGACGAGGTCGGACGAGATCGCCTGGCTGCGCTCCAGGAACACGGTCGGCGCGCGATGGCCGATCAGCCCGCGCGGTCGCCAGATCATCAGGAACACCATTGCCATGCCGAACACCAGCATGCGGTATTGATCGAAGCCGCGGAACAGCTCGAAGCCGCCGATCATGGCAAGTGCCGCCAGCGCAACGCCGAGCTGCGAGCCCATGCCGCCGAGCACGACGATCGCGAGCACCAGCGCCGATTCCTGGAAGGTGAAGGATTCCGGGCTGATGAAGCCCTGCCGGGTGGCGAAGAACGCCCCGGCGAGGCCGCCGAACATCGCGCCGGTCGCAAACGCCGTCAGCTTGGTCGTGGTGGTGTTGATGCCGAGCGCGCGGCAGGCCACCTCGTCCTCGCGCAGCGCCTCCCAGGCGCGGCCAATCGGCAGCCGGCGCAGCCGGATCGTCACCCAGTTGGTGAGCAGCGCCATCGCCAGGATCAGATAGAACAGGAAGACGATGCGGTGGGTCGGCGAGAACTCGATGCCGAGCTTGGCGGCAAGCCCGTTGTCGCTGTTGTCGAGCGGGATGCCGAACAGCGTCGGGCGAGGGATGCCGGACACGCCGTTGGGGCCGCCGGTCAGGCTCTGCCAGTTGATGATGACGAGGCGGATGATCTCGCCGAAGGCGAGTGTCACGATCGCCAGATAGTCGCCGCGCAGTCGCAGCACGGGGAAGCCGAGCAGCACGCCCCAGAACGCCGCTAGGATGCCCGCGAGCGGCAGGCAGACCCAGAACGACAGGTCGAAATAGGTGGCGAGCAGCGCATAGGAATAGGCGCCGACGGCGTAGAAGGCGACGTAGCCGAGGTCGAGCAGACCGGCGAGCCCGACCACGACGTTCAAGCCCCAGCCCAGCATCACATAGGTCAGCACCAGGATCCCGAGGTCGAGAATGTAGCGCTGGTCGTAGAAGATCACGGGGACGAGGAAGGTGAAGACCAGCAACGCCGTCGCGAGCCAGCGTCCCGCAAACGCCATCGTGGCCTGCACCTGCGGCGGAACGACCCTGATGGTGCCGACCGGACCCCACCATTGCCGCAGCAATTCGACGATGATGCTGCCGCCGAACACGACGCCGACCATGGCGGCGAGATCGCCGAACCGCGTCCAGTAGATCAGGCCGCCCTGATTGCCGGCTTCGGTGCGCACGCCGATCATCAGCGAGAACAGCACCAGCGCGACCACCGCGCTGATCAGGGCTTTCTTGAAGATGAAGGCGGCGCCGGAGGGCTGCGAGGCGTGCGAGGTGGCTGCTGGGGTGACGCTCACTGAGGGCTGCCCGTCAGACTTTTTCGACTGTGGGACGGCCGAGCAGGCCGGTCGGCATGAAGATCAGCACCACGATCAGGATCGAGAACGCGGCGACGTCCTTGTACTCGACGGAGAAGTAGGCCGACCACATCGTCTCGATCAGGCCGATCGAGAGCCCGCCGAGCATCGCGCCGGGCAGCGAGCCGATGCCGCCGAGCACGGCCGCGGTGAAGGCCTTGATGCCGGCGACGAAGCCCATGAAGAAATCGACCAGGCCGTAATAGAGCAGGTACATCATGCCGGCGACGGCGGCCAGGGCTGCCCCGATCACGAAGGTCATCGAGATGGTGCGGTCGACGTCGACGCCGAGCAGCGAGGCCATGGTCTGGTCCTGCTCGCAGGCGCGCATGTCGCGGCCGAGCCGGGTGCGCGACACGATCCAGGTGAACATCGCGAGCAGCACCACCGTGGTGATGACGACGACGATCTGGATGTTGGAGAGCTGCACCGCAAAACCCGACGCTCCCTCGTGCAGCGTGTAGCCGCCGGTGATGATCGGCGGCACCGGCTTGACCCGCGCGCCCTGCGACACCTGCGAGAAGTTGGTCAGCACGAACGACATGCCGATCGCCGACAGCATCGGTGCGAGGCGGAACGAATGCCGCAAGGGCCGGTAGGCGATCCGCTCGATGGTCCAGCCATAAAGCGCCGTGATCGCCATCGAGACCAGCAGCACGATCAGCAGGATCACCGGGATCGCGGTGAGGCCGAGCGACACCAGGATGAGGAACGTGATCAGGGCGATGAAGCCGCCGATCATGAAGATGTCGCCATGGGCGAAGTTGATCATGCCGACGATGCCGTAGACCATCGTGTAGCCGATGGCGATCAGGCCGTAGATCGAACCGAGCACGAGGCCGTTGATCAGTTGCTGCGCGAAATAATCCATGCACTGCCGCTGTTAGAGACAAGAAACGCGGCGAGGCCCCCGGTAGCCCTGACCGACTGTCGGGTGGATTTCTAACAGCGGGAACTGAAGGCGGCAACAGCGACCGACTGCAACCAAGGTGGCTGTACACGAGTTGTTTGGCCGGTTCCGGATGATGACGCGGCCGATATGACGTTGTTGCGGGCAGGGTGCCTGCGTTCCGGGCAGTGCGATGCCGCGCGGATTATCTTTGTGATGGCTTGCGACCGCACCGCACCATTGCGCCGCTTCCGCCGGCGATGCCGTCAGGTTCCAGACGTCACCCTTGCGGTGGGCGCTGCCGCAGTTTGACCGCCGAAGCGCCCAAGGTTCCCATCGAACCAAGTGCCGATCTCCCGGTTATCTCCTCACTGTGTTCAACAAGGGAGATACCCGAATGAGCAATCAGAACCAGAACCCGGGCCAGCAGAACCAGAAGCCCGGTCAGAAGCCCGATCAGCAGCAGCAGGGCGGCGGCCAAAAGCCCGGCCAGCAGCAGCAGGATCCGAGCCGTCAGGGCCAAAAGCCGGAGAAGGATCGCTAGTTCGGATACGAGATCAGCGTAGCCGAGACAGAAGGGTCTCGCCGCAAGGCGGGGCCCTTCTTTTTGGCTCGTTTTGGCAGCGTAACGACCGTCCCCAACCAATGCCCAGGCCGTTAAGGTAAACAAAGGGTTTAAATTGCCCCAGGCAGTTGAACGGCGTTAGCTCCCCGTTAACCGCTGCCCGCTCCGAGGGCCGCGGCAGCGTGGGAAGCGTCATGTCCAGCAATTGGCGGATCAGTTCATTCAACGGCGCGCTGCTCGCGGCCTATTTCATTCCGGTCTGGACCATCATCGCCTTGAACATCATGGTGTCGCCGATCCACGGGCTTTATGAGCGGCCGAGCGTGGCGATCGCGCTGTACGCCAGCGACTATCTGCAGCTTTCCAAGATCGCGACCGTTCGGCTCGCCTGGCTGCTCGCGCTGGCGCGGATCACGGTGGTGGCGTTCTTCGCGGTCTTCCTCGCCATGATGGCCCGTCCGTCGGCGCGGAAGAGCGGCGGCGGCTGTGACGAAGCACTCGCCGTAGCGCTGTGCTTCGGCAGCGTGATCAGCTTTGCCAGCATGCTGATGGCCTCGAAGGTCGGCGAGATCCAGGCGTTGCGCATGCACGCCGCCGAGCTCTTGATGCTGCTCGGCACCGCGATCGTGATGCTGGTCGAGCAGCCGGCCAAGCCTGCTGCCAAGAAGCCTGCCGTCACAGCGCCGGTTGTCGAAGCAGACGCACCGGCCGGCGAGCTATCCCTTCAGCAGCCCTAGCTCGGCAACGATCGCGCCGGCTTCCTTGACGGCGTGGTTGGCCGCCGGGACGCCGCAATAGATCGCCTGCTGCAGCAGGATTTCCTTGACGTCGTCCGGCGTGAAGCCGCCTTCAGTAAGCGCCGCGCGCACATGCAGGCGGAATTCGTCCCACTGGCCGAGCGCGACCATGGTGCCGATCACAAGCACGCGCCGCGTGCGGTGATCGAAATGCGGCCGCGTCCAGATCTCGCCCCACGCATAGCGCGTGATCAGGTCCTGGAAGTCGGTGTTGAACGCGTTGCGGTTCTTGATCGACTTGTCGACCCATTCATCGCCCAGCACCTCGCGGCGCTGCGCCATGCCGTCGTCGCGGCGATGATTGTCGTCCATGAAGTTTTCCTTCCACTCGGTGTCGTGCCGCGGCGGCCGATCTTCGGCTTGCATTCAGGTAACACTTGTGTTACCTGAATGGCGTGCTCGAAATTCGCTATTACGTCGCCGACGATGGTCGCCAACCTTTCGCGGATTGGTTTGCGGATGTCGAGCCCATCGCCCGGGCCAAAGTGGCTCGCGCGATCGCCCGCATGGAGCAGGGTAACCTGTCCAACGTCAAATCTGTCGGCGCCGGCGTGCTGGAATATCGCCTCGACTTTGGGCCGGGATACCGCATCTACTTTGGCCGGGACGGCGACACGCTCGTGATCTTGCTGACGGGCGGAACGAAGCGGCGTCAGCAGCGGGATATCGATGAGGCCCTGATCTATTGGCGGGATTACAAGAACAAGGCGCGCCAACGGCGTTGAATGGAGACGGATGATGGCAAGGACCAAGAGCTTCAAGGAGCTTGTGCAAGGGCAGGTCAAGAACGATCGGAAGTTCGCCGAGGCGCTTCTGCGTGAGGGCGTCGATGCCATGCTGTCGGGCGATGTGGAGACGGGAAAGACGATCCTTCGCGATTACATCAAGGCAACAGTCGGCTTCGAAAAGCTCGCGGCGGCGACCGCCACGCCGCCGAAGAGTCTGATCCGCATGTTCGGTCCTCGCGGCAACCCACAAGCCAAAAATTTGTTCGGTGTGATCGGCTACCTGCAGAAGCAGGCGGGAGTACAGCTTCACGTCGCGCTACGCTGAGGGAATCGTAGCCCGGATTTCGCTTCGCTCCATCCGGGCTACGACGCTGTTCGGGTTAGCGTTGCGTCAGGAAGCCGACCACGGCGTCGGTGAAGGCGTGCGACTGCTCGATGTTGGAAATGTGCGCGGCGTCGAGCAGCGTCATGCTGGCGCCGGGAATGCCGCTGCGGATCATCTCCGCCGCCGACACCGGCGTCGCCATGTCCTGCCGTCCCGCGATCACCAATGTCGGGCTCTTGATCTGGGGCAGCAGCGCGCGCTGGTCGAGTGTGGAGAGCGCCTCGCAGCAGGCGAGATAGCCCTGCACAGGGGAGGCCAGCAGCATCGCCTTCATGTTGGCTGCGATCTGCGGCTCGTGCTCACGGAAATCCGCCGTGAGCCAGCCTGCGATCACGGTGTCGGCGACGGCGGCGATGCCGCCTTCCTTCACCGCCTTGATGCGGTTCAGCCAGTTGGTCGGATCGGGATAGTAGCAGGCGGTGTTGGCGAGGATCAGCTTGCCGAACCGCTCAGGTGCGTTGGTGCCGAGCCATTGCCCGACCATGCCGCCCATCGACAGGCCGCACCAGTGTGTCTTCTCGATGTTGAGGTCGTCGAGGATCGCGAGCACGTCGCGGCCGAACCGCTCCATCGAATAGGGACCGGGCGGCACGCCGGATTTGCCATGGCCGCGGCGGTCGTAGCGGATGACGCGGAAGACCTGCGTGAGCGCGCGCATCTGCGGCTCCCACATTTGCAGGGTGCAGCCGAGCGAATTCGACAGCATCAGCGTCGGTCCGCCGTCGCGGCCCTCCACCTGGACGTTGAGCAGGCACCCGTCGGCGTCGATCATTGGCATCGAACAATACTCCGGTCGATTATGTCTCGTTGAGGGAGGCGAGTAGCCGGTCGATCAGCGCTTGCGAAGCGCCCTGATAGGCCATCGGCTCGAACAGTTCTGCGATTCTCTTGGCGTCGAGATGCGCGGTGACCTTTGCATCCGCGCTCAGCACGTTGCGCAGGTGCTTCTTCCCGGCGACAGCGGTCTTGCTGGCGGCCTCGATCAAATGATGCGCGCCGCTCTTGCCGATCTTCTCAGCCAGCGCCATCGTCACGGCCTCGGCCATGATCAGCCCGCCGGTGGCGTCGAGATTGACGCGCATGCGCGCCACATCGACCTCCAGCCCCTCGGCGAGATCGACGATGGCGGTGAGCGCGCCCGAGGTGACCAGCATCAGGGTCGGCAGCGTCGGCCATTCCGCGTGCCAGGGGCCGGCGCTGCGCTCGTGGTCCTGTATCTGTGCGGCAAAGATCGTCGCGGCGAGATTGGGCGCCATGGTCGCGGCGCCAAGCGCGCTCGCCGCCGCCACCGGATTGCGCTTGTGCGGCATGGTGGACGAGCCGCCGCGGCCGACGCCTGCCGGCTCGAAGGCTTCGCCAACATCGGTCTGCATCATCAGCGAGACGTCGCGCGCGATCTTGCCGCAACTGCCGGCAAGGATTGCAAACACCGACGCCGCCTCAGCGATCCGGTCGCGATGGGTGTGCCAGGGAGCATCGGGCAGCGGCAGGTCCAGCTCTTTGGCGAGCTGCTCGGCAACGGCGAGTCCGTTATCGCCGAGCGCGGCCAGCGTTCCGGCAGCACCGCCGAATTGCAGTGCGAGCGTCTCGCGGCGCAGGCGATGCAATCGCTTGCGCGAGCGATGCAATGCCGCGGCATATTCGGCGAGCTTCAATCCGAACGGCATCGGCAGCGCGTGCTGCAGCCAGGTGCGCGCCACCACCGCGGTGTCGCGGTGCGCACGCGCGAGCTTGGCAAAGCCCGTGACAGCGCGATCGGTATCGGCAAGCAGCGCGTCGATCCCGGCGCGCATTGTCAGCATGGTCGCAGTGTCGATCACGTCCTGGCTGGTGGCGCCCCAATGCACGTAGCGGGCGGCGTCGGCATCGGCCTTCGCGACATCGGCGGTCAACGCCTTGACCAGGGGGATTGCCAGATTGCCCGACCGGGTGGCGGCCTCCGCCAGGTCCGCGCGGTCGAATGATTCGGCCCTGCAGGCGGCGCCGATCGGCCCCGCGGCAGAGGCAGGGATCACGCCGCAGGCGGCCTCGGCGCGGGCCAGTGCTGCCTCGAAATCCAGCATGTTCTGCAGCGTGGCGGCGTCGTCGCACACCGCGCGCATCGCGGCGCTCGACAGCATCGGCGCAAGCAGGGGAGAGAGGGCTGTGCTCATGTCGCGCGACCTAACCATTCCGGCGCGGCGATGCCAATGCCAACAGACGGTTTGTCGCCATTTTCACCCACATGGCCGATTGCGCGATTTCGTGAACCGGGCAGCGGTCTTGCTGCGGTTGCGAATATGCATCGCTCATCCTCCGAAGGTGGCCTTTCCTTTGCGCATCAGCTGCTTTACTTGGGGATGCAGGTTTAGCGATGTTTGGAGGTCCCTCATGGCCATGACAATGAACGGCGAAGTGCAGCTTGCGGCGGCGCGCCAGGCCGTCTGGGACAAGCTCAACGACCCCGAGGTGCTGAAGGCCTGCATTCCCGGCTGCGAGGAACTGGAGAAGACCGACGACCACGGCTTCCGCGCCACCGCCAAGATGAAGGTCGGGCCGGTCTCGGCCCGCTTCAAGGGCAAGGTCACGTTGAGCGATCTCGATCCGCCCAATGGCTACAGGATCTCCGGCGAGGGCGAGGGCGGGGTCGCCGGCTTCGCCAAGGGCGGCGCCACCGTCGGGCTGTCAGACAAGGACGGCGGCACGCTGTTGAGCTACAACGTGGAGGCGCAGATCGGCGGCAAGCTCGCCCAGCTCGGCCAGCGCCTGATCAACGGCAGCGCCAAGAAACTCGCCGACGAATTCTTTGCCAATTTCGCCAAGGCTGTGCAGGGGTAGAGCCGGTGCAGGGTTAGCCCTGCCACGGCCCGTGCCGTATCCGGCCATGTCCTGGATGAGTGGCTCGAAAGGTTGCTCATTGCCGGGCCGGCCCATATTATGCCGTCTGGAACGATTTTAAACCGCCTGTTCTGCCGATATGCGGCAGTGCAGATAAGAGAGTGCTGATGGCCAAGATTTCAATGATCGTGAACGGCAACCCCGTGAACGCCAACGTCGACCCCCGTACCCTTCTGGTTCAGTTTCTGCGCGAAAACCTGCGGCTGACGGGTACGCATGTCGGCTGCGACACCTCGCAGTGCGGCGCCTGCGTCGTGCACCTCGACGGCAAGGCAGTGAAGTCCTGCACCACGCTTGCGGTGATGGCCGACGGTCACGAGGTCAGGACCATCGAAGGGCTGGCTGCCGATGGTGCGCCGCTGCATCCGATGCAGGAGGCGTTCCGCGAGCATCACGGCCTGCAGTGCGGCTTCTGCACGCCAGGCATGATCATGACCGCGGTCGATTTGGTCCATCGCAAGGGCCACGAGCTCTCCGACGAGGTGATCCGCGAGGAGCTGGAAGGCAATTTGTGCCGCTGCACCGGCTATCAGAACATCGTCGCTTCGATCTCGGCCGGCGCCAAGGCGATGGCCAAGTCGGACCTCGCTTAGAGTCGGACCTCGCCTAACCATTTCATCGCGCTCCAGCGATCAGGACATTCCCAGGATACTTCAATGTACGAATTCAAATATCACCGTCCGGAGACCGTGCGGCAGGCCGCCAATCTTCTGGTGAAGAACGAGGACGCCAAGCTGATCGCCGGCGGCCACACGCTGGTGCCGGTCATGAAGCAGCGGCTGGCAAGCCCGCCGCATCTGGTCGACCTCTCCCACATCGAAGGCCTCAACGGCATCGAGATGAAGGGCCGCTCGCTGGTGATCGGCGCCACCGCCAAGCATGCCGAGGTCGCCAACTCCGCCATCGTCGGCGAGGCGATCCCGGCGCTTGCCGAGCTGGCCGGCATGATCGGCGATCCCGCCGTACGTCATCGCGGCACCATCGGCGGCTCGCTCGCCAACAATGATCCGACCGCGGACTATCCGGCCGCGGTGCTGGCGCTGGACGCCACCATCGTCACCAACAAGCGCCGCCTGAAGGCCGAGGAATACTTCCAGGGCCTGTTCACGACAGCGCTCGAGGCTGACGAGATCATCACCAAAGTGATGTTCCCGCTGCCGAAGAAGGCGGCCTATGTGAAATTCCGCAACCAGGCCTCGCGTTATGCGTTGGTCGGCGTGTTCGTGGCCAAGCGTCCGTCTGATGTCCGCGTCGCGGTGACCGGCGCGGGCTCCGACGGCGTGTTCCGGGTGACCTCGTTCGAGGAGGCGCTGAAGAAGCGGTTCTCGCACAAGGTGCTCGACGGGCTGACCGTTCCGGCCGACGGCCTGAACAGCGACCTGCACGGCAGCGCCGAATATCGTGCGCATCTGATCGGCGTCCTGGCGCGCAGGGCCGTGGAAGCGGCGACGGCCAAAGGCTGATCCAAGGGCTGATCGGCGTCAATTTGCGAACTCCTGCTTCAAGATCGGCTATCCAATGAGTGCATCGGCGTTACCCACTTCCGTCGATGCCATGCTGGAGCTGTTGACCTCGCGCGGCTATCTCGCGGAGCGGTCACTGGCGACGGTGACGTATCTGGCGCTGCGCATGGGGCGTCCGCTGTTTCTGGAGGGCGAGGCCGGCGTCGGCAAGACCGAGATCGCAAAAGTCTTGTCGGCGGCGCTCGGGCGCAAGCTGATCCGGCTGCAATGCTATGAGGGCCTCGACGTCGCCTCTGCCGTCTATGAGTGGAGCAGCGCCGCGCAGATGATCGCGATCCGGCTGGCGGAAGCCTCCGGCGATACCGATCGCGACCAGCTTGCCAGCGATATTTTCGCCGAACGTTTCCTGATCAAGCGGCCGCTGTTGCAGGCGCTCGAGCCTGACGTTGCCGGGCCGCCGGTGCTCTTGATCGACGAGCTCGACCGCGCCGACGAGGCGTTTGAGGCGTATCTGCTGGAAATCCTCAGCGACTTCCAGGTGACGATCCCCGAGCTTGGCACCGTGAAGGCGCCGGCGCCGCCAATCGTGATCATCACCTCCAACCGCACCCGCGAGATCCACGATGCGCTGAAGCGCCGCTGTCTCTATCACTGGGTGGATTACCCCTCCGCGGAGCGCGAGCTGGCGATCGTCAAGGCGCGGGTGCCGGATATTTCCGCAAAATTGTCGCAGCAGGTCGTGCGCTTCGTGCAGGCGCTGCGCAACCAGGATTTCTACAAGTCGCCGGGCGTGGCCGAGACCATCGACTGGGCGACCGCGCTCTCCGAGCTCGACGCCCGCTCGCTGACGCCGCAGGTGGTCGGCGACACGCTGGGCGCGCTCTTGAAGTACCAGGACGATATCGCGCGGCTCCAGGGCGAAAGCTTGCAGAAGGCATTGAAGGACGCGACGAGCGAGACGTAGGTCGTGCCCGTTACAACAACGTTCGTCATTCCGGGGCGCGCCCTTGGCGCGAGCCCGGAATCCATCGGGCCGCGTTGGTGTTGAAAAATGGATTCCGGGTTCACGCTTCGCGTGCCCCGGAATGACAGGGCTATAAACGATGGCGATCAATCACCTTGCGCCTCCGACCGGCCACATGGCCGACAACGTGGTCGGCTTTGCCCGCGCGTTGCGGGCGGCCGGGCTTCCTGTCGGCCCGGGCTCGGTGATCGACGCGCTCAATGCGATCCAGCTGATCGAGGTCGGCAACCGGGCCGAACTGTTCACCACGCTGGAGTCGATCTTCGTCAAGCGCCATGAGCACGCACTGATCTTCCGCCAGGCTTTTGATCTGTTCTTCCGCGCCGCCGAGGAGTGGAAGAGCATGCTGGATTCGGTGCCGCTGCCCGATCACGCCAAGAAGAAGCCGCCGCCGGCCTCGCGCCGGGTCCAGGAGGCGATGGCGCAGCCCGCGATGCGCGAGGAGCGGCCGCAGGCCCAGGAGCAGGAGCTGAAACTCTCGGTCTCCGACAAGGAGGTGCTGCAGAAGAAGGACTTTGCGCAGATGACCGCGGCGGAGATCGCCGAGGTCGTCAGAGAGATCGCAATGATGCGGCTGCCGCAGGCCGAGCTCAGGACCCGCCGCTACCAGCCGGAAGTGCGAGGGCTGCGGCTCGACATGCGCCGCACCCTGCGCGCCTCGTTGCGCACCGGCGGCGAGATCATCGATATCCGCAAGCTCGGCCGGATCGAGAAGCCGGCGCCGATCGTGGCGCTGCTCGACATCTCCGGCTCGATGAGCGAGTACACAAGGCTGTTCCTGCACTTCCTGCATGCCATCACCGATGCCCGCAAGCGCGTCTCGGTGTTCCTGTTCGGCACAAGGCTGACCAATGTGACACGCGCGTTGCGGCAGCGTGATCCCGATGAAGCGCTGGCGCACTGCTCGTCCTCGGTCGAGGATTGGGCCGGCGGAACGCGGATCGCGACCTCGCTGCATACGTTCAACCAGCTCTGGGCCCGCCGCGTGCTCGGGCAGGGCGCCATCGTGCTCCTTATATCCGATGGACTAGAACGGGAGGCGGATGCCAAACTGGCCTTCGAGATGGACCGGCTGCATAGGTCTTGCCGCCGCCTGATCTGGCTTAATCCGCTGCTGCGCTACTCTGGTTTCGAGGCCAAGGCGCAGGGCATCAAAATGATGTTGCCCCACGTTGACGAATTCCGCCCGGTGCATAATTTGACGTCTATCAAGGGGTTGATTGAGGCGCTGTCGTCCCCGCCGCCGGTGCACCACCGCAGCCTGATCCGTTCCGTAGCCTGAGGGAGGCTTAAATGCTGAACCGTGACGAAGACATCCTTCAGGCCGCTGAGACCTGGCAGAGCCAGGGCCATGGCGTGGCGCTTGCCACGGTGGTCGAGACCTGGGGCTCGGCGCCACGGCCGGCCGGCTCGAGCCTCGTCATCAATGACGACGGCACCTTCCTGGGGAGCGTCTCCGGCGGTTGCGTCGAGGGCGCCGTCGTCACCGAGGCGCTCGACGTGATTTCGAGCGGCCAGTCCAAGATGCTCGAATTCGGCGTCGCCGACGAGACCGCCTGGAATGTCGGCCTGTCCTGCGGCGGCACCATCCGGGTCTTCGTCGAGAAGGTCGGCTAGCCGTGAAACTCGAAACCCTGAAACAATTGAACGCCGAGCGCGCCGCGCGCCGCCCGGTCATCGTCGTCACCGACACCGCAAATGGCGAGCAACGCCTGGTGAAGGCGAACGACATCGCCGCCGATCCGCTTCGCGCCGAGCTGTCAAAGCAGTTGCGGATGGGCAAGAGCGGCAATGTCGAGGCGGCTGGCCGGAAGCTGTTCCTCAACGTCTACGCGCCGACCGCAAAGCTCGTGATCATCGGCGCGGTCCATATCAGCCAGGCCCTGGCGCCGCTGGCGCGCTCGCTCGACTACGATGTCACGGTGGTCGATCCGCGCACGGCGTTTGCCAGCCCCGAGCGCTTTCCCGACGTGCCGCTGGTCGCGGAATGGCCCGATGTCGCGCTGCCGCCGCTCAATGTCGATCACTACACGGCCTTCGTCGCGGTGACCCACGATCCCAAGATCGACGACCCGGCGCTGCTGCACGCCTTCGACCGCGACTGCTTCTATATCGGCGCGCTCGGCTCGCGGAAGACCCACGCCAAGCGCGGCGAGCGGCTGCGGGCGCTGGGCGCCAAGGACAGCGACATCGCGCGCATCCACGCACCGATCGGCCTCGATATCGGCGCGGTGTCACCGTCGGAGATTGCGGTGTCGATCATGGCCGAGATCACCGCGCAATTGCGTTTGCCTCCGAAAGAAAAAGAAGAAGCGGCATGAAGTTCGGTCCCGCCAGTCCGGCCGACGCGATTGGCGGCGTCACCGTGCACACGCTCCGCCAGGGCGCGCTGGTGCTCAAAAAGGGCACCACGATCGGCCCTGAGGAAGTCGAGGCGTTGACCAAGGCTGGCGTCAAGGACGTGGTCGTGGTGCGGCTGGAGCAGGGCGACGTCTCGGAGGACGTCGCGGCCGCCAGCATCGCGCAGGCGGTCGCGGGCGAGGGCGTCAATGTCGAGCGCGCCTTCACCGGCCGCGCCAATCTGTTTGCGGCGCGCCCCGGCGTGCTCGTCGTCGATCGCGCCGCGGTCGATCGCATCAACGGTGTCGACGAAGCCATCACCTTTGCGACGCTCGCAGCGTTCAAGCCCGTCGTCGAAGGCGAGATGATCGCGACCGTCAAGCTGATCCCGTTCGGCGTGGAAGGGAAGTTGCGCGACGCCGCCGTTGCGGTCGCAGGCCGCGACACGCTGCGGATCGCGCCCTACACCATCAAGAAGGTCGGCGTGGTCTCGACATTGTTGCCGGGACTGGCGCCAAAGGTGATCGACAAGACGCTGCGCGTCACCGCGGAGCGGCTGGCGCCGGCCGGAGCTGTCATCATCGCCGAGCGCCGCGTGCCGCATGACGAGACCGTGCTGGCGGCCTCGATCAAGGAATTGCTCGCGCTTGGCGCCGAGCTGGTCATCGTGTTCGGCGCCTCCGCGATCGCCGACCGCCGCGACGTGATCCCGGCGGCCATCACCGAGATCGGCGGCGCCATCGAGCATTTCGGCATGCCGGTCGATCCCGGCAATTTGCTCTTGATCGGCAGCGCCGGCGGCGTGCCGGTGCTGGGCGCCCCGGGCTGCGCGCGCTCGCCGGTCGAGAACGGGTTTGACTGGGTGCTGATGCGGCTGCTCGCCGGCATCAAGGTCTCGCGGTCAGACCTCACCGGCATGGGCGTCGGCGGCCTCTTGATGGAGATCGTGACAAGGCCGCAGCCGCGCACCGTTCCCGACATCGAGGGCAACCGCAACGTCGCAGCGATCGTGCTCGCCGCCGGGCGCTCGACCCGGATGGGCGGCCCCAACAAGTTGCTCGCCGAACTCGACGGCAAGAAGCTGGTGCGAACAGTCACCGAGCAGGTACTGGCGTCGAAGGCCTCGGAGGTGATCGTCGTCACCGGGCATCAGGCCGATCTCATCGAGCAGGCGCTGAAGGGCCTCAAGGTGAAATTCGCGCGCAATCCGGATTTTGCCGGCGGGCTTGCCAGCTCGGTGAAAGCGGGCATCGCGGCGGTCTCGGACAAGACCGATGGCGCTATCGTCTGTCTCGGCGACATGCCGCTGATTTCATCCGCGTTGATCGACCGCCTGATCGAGGCCTTTGAGCCCGACCGCGGTCATCTGATCACAGTGCCCGTCAACGACGGCAAACGCGGCAATCCGGTGCTGTGGTCGCGGCGCTTCTTCCGGGAATTGATGACGCTCGACGGCGATATCGGCGCCCGCCACCTGATCGCCAGGCACGCCGAGGCGGTCGCCGAAGTCCCGGTCGAAGGCCATGGCGCCTTCCTCGACATCGACACCCCGCAGGCGCTGGAAGCGGCACGGCGGGGCTAATTGTCGTCCCGGCGAAGGCCGGGACCCATACGCCGCGGCCAGGGAAAAGGGCACAAGCGGCGTCGGCTTCTCTCAAAACTCAATTCAGTGGTTATGGGTCCCGGCTTTCGCCGGGACGACGCGTGGATGGATCTCATTCACCATCTGGAAACGTCCCCCGGATAGATTCGCGACCGGGTTCTGGGGGATTCTGCCTTGATCGTTTCGACCGCCGCCGCGCAACGCCGCGCGCTGATTGTTCTTGTCCTGACATTGCTGCTCGGCGCCTCGCGTTTCATTTCCGAAGGCTTTGTCAGTAAGGCTCGGGCCGCCGGCGCGTTTGCGGTCGGCAAATGCGGCGCCTACGGCCAGGCCTTTGATTACCCGGCGGAAGCGGCGGCGCGTGCCGCCGCGCTGAAGCAGTGCAAGGGCGACTGCACGGCCGTGACCATGAAGCGCGCCTGCGCCGCGCTCTCGGTCGACATGGCCAATCCCTGCGGCGCCCATGGCTACGCCGTGGCGCCGAAGATCTCGGGCTCGCTCAACGCCGCGACCAAGAAATGCTACGAGTTCGGCGGCAAGGAATGCGTGATCCGCGCCTGGGCCTGCGACGCCAAGGGGTAGCGTCGCGCGGCGCTCTGCCGCTAGACTTGCACCATGCAGTTCGACACCAAGATCGCGGTCGTGATCCGCACCGATCTGGAAGCCTGGCAGAAGCTCAACGTCGCGGCCTTTCTGTCAGGCGGCATCGCGGCGTCCTTTCCCGAATGCATCGGCGAGAATTACGCGGACGGCTCGGGCACAAAATACCTGTCCCTGATCGGCCAGCCGATCCTGATCTACGGCGCCGACCGCGCTGCGCTGTCGCGGGCGCTTGAACGCGCGCTGGCGCGCAACGTGGTCCCCGCGCTCTACACCGAGGACATGTTCAGGACCACGCATGATGCCGCCAACCGCGAGGTGGTGAGGGCGGTCGCGCGCGCAGATCTCAACCTCGTCGGCCTCGCCATCCGCGCCGAGCGCAAGGTGGTCGACAAGATCGTCGACGGGCTGAAGTTTCACAGCTAGCGGGCGGCGGGCACGAGCCGGTGCACGCATGGCGTCGCTATCCCTCCATCGTCATTCCGGGGCGTGCGAAGCACGAATACGCCGCGGCCCATCGGCTCAAGCACAACTGTCTCTGGAATACTGGATCACCCGCATGCGCATGCGCGGGTGACGACACCGTGATTGAGCTGCTGACGTTCCGCAGGGACGCGTGGACAGGCACCCCGACGGCCTGCCGACAACAACTGGAACATTCCGCACCCAGGCGAGTTTCGTTCTTAATCACATTGACAATGACTGACTAGTCAGTCATAAATCGGCATGACAAAGCGCATGGAAAAATCGACCCGCACCTCGCCCGCAGGGGGCCGGACAACTGTTCGGGCTGCTGCCGCGAAGACGTCGAAACTCGTCTCGCCGAAGCCATCCGACACCAGGCGGGCGGCGAACCGTGCCGAGAAGTCGGCGGAGCGGCGGGCGGCGATTGTGGAAGCAGCGATGGACGAGTTCATCGCGCGCGGCTTTGCGGCGACGCGGCTCGACGACGTGGCGAAACGGGCCGGCGTCGCCAAGGGCACGCTCTACCTGCACTTCAAGGACAAGGAGTCGATGTTCGAGGAGTTGATCCGCACCGCGCTCGTGCCCCTGATCGATCGCATGGCTGCGCCGCCCCCGATCACCGGCCCGGTGCGCGACGCGGTCGAGCGGTTCGCCGAGACCTTTATGCGCGAGATCGTCGCGACGCGGCGTGGCGACATCATCCGGCTGATTGTCGCGGAAGGACCGCGTTTTCCCGCGATCGCCGATTTCTATTTCCGCGAGGTGGTGTCGAAGGGACTGGCCGGCATGCGCGCGCTGATCCAGCTCGCGATTACACGGGGCGAAATCCGGCAGCGGGAGCTCGCACAATTCCCCCAGCTGGTCGTCGCGCCGGCGATCGTCGCGGTGATCTGGCAGAGCCTGTTTGCCAGGCACGCGCCGCTCGACGGGGGCGCGATGTTCAAGGTTCATCTCGACCTGATCTTCGGCGAACGGAGGACGACATGACCTCGTCGCGCATGATGAAGCTGATGGCGCTGCTTGCGCTGGCGGTAGCGCTCGCCGGCTGCAAGGAAAAGCGGGATCCCGGATTCCAAGGCTGGGTCGAAGCCGACATGATCTTCGTCAGTCCCGACGAGTCCGGTCGCGTCGTCAAGCTGAACGTGCGCGAGGGCGACGAGATCAAGCCTGGCGATCTCATTTATTCCGTCGACGACGATCTGCAGAAGGCCGATCTCAACCAGAACAACGCCACCTTGGCGAATGCGCAGCAGACCTACGAGCGCGCGGCGTCGTTGCGGGGCACCGGCGCCGGCACCCAGGCCAATCTGGATTCTGCCGTCTCGGCGCTGCGCGTCGCGGAGGCCCGCGTCAACACCTCGCAGACCCGGCTCGACCGGCGCAAGGGTTTTGCGCCGATCGCGGGCGCGATCCAGCAGATCTATTTCCGCGAGGGCGAGATGGTGGCGGCGCAGCGGCCGGTACTGTCGATCATGCCGCCCGGCAACATGAAGCTGCGCTTCTTCGTGCCGGAGACCGAGCTGCCGAAGCTTGCGATCGGCGACGAGGTGAGGGTCACCTGCGACAATTGCGCTGCCGATCTCACCGCAAAGATCTATTTCATCGCGACCACGGCCGAATACACCCCGCCTGTCATCTACAGCCTCGATGAGCGCAACAAGCTGGTCTATCTGATCCAGGCGCGGCCGAGCCGGCCCGATGCCCTGCGCGTGGGACAGCCGATCAGCGTCTATCTCCACGCCAGGACGCCGGTGGCGGACCGCAGATGAACGGCGCAGCGACCATTGCGCAGTCCAACGCACCCAGCATCGCCATCGATGTGAAGGGCCTCTCGAAGTCGTTCAGCGGGCGCGAGGTGGTCCATGATTTGTCGATGCAGGTCAAGCGCGGCACGATCTACGGCTTCCTCGGCCCCAACGGCAGCGGCAAGACCACGACCATCCGCATGCTGTGCGGCCTGCTGACGCCAGACAGCGGCGAGGGCACCTGTCTCGGCTACGACATCCGGCGCGACGCCGACAAGATCAAGCGCAAGGTCGGCTACATGACCCAGCGCTTCAGCCTGTACCAGGATCTCTCGGTGCGCGAGAACCTCGAATTCGTCGCGCGGGTCTATGGTCTGCCTGATGCGCGCGGCGCCGCGCGCGACATGATCGCGCGGATCGGCCTCAACGGCCGCGAGGAGCAACTCGCCGGCAATCTCTCCGGCGGCTGGAAGCAGCGGCTCGCGCTCGGCGCCTGCACGTTGCCCAATCCGGAATTGCTGCTGCTGGACGAGCCGACCGCGGGTGTCGATCCGAAGGCGCGGCGCGATTTCTGGAACGAGATCCACGGGCTCGCCGCAGAGGGCCTCACCGTGCTGGTCTCCACCCACTACATGGACGAGGCCGAGCGCTGTCACGAGATCGCTTATATCGCCTACGGCCATCTCCTGGTGCACGGCACGGTGGACGAGGTGATCGCAAGCTCCGCGCTGTCGACCTACACGGTAACAGGCGCCGACCTCAATGCATTGCAGACCGAGCTGAACGGCAAGCCCGGCATCGACATGGTGGCGCCGTTCGGCACCAGCCTGCACGTCTCCGGCCGCGACAAGGCCGCGCTGGAGGCGAGTGTCGCGGCCTATCGCAGCGACGCGAAGTGGCACTGGCAGGCCAGCGAACCATCGCTCGAAGACGTCTTCATCGACCTGATGGGGCGCTCCACGGATAATTTTCGATGAGCACGACCGAGACCATTCAACCCCGAGAGACGAGGGAGCCGGCGTTCGGTTTCTGGCGGCGCAGCTATGCGATGCTGATCAAGGAATTCATCCAGCTTCGCCGCGACCGGGTCTCGTTCGCGATGATTATCATGCTGCCGGTGATGCAGCTCACGCTGTTCGGCTACGCCATCAACACCACGCCGCGCAATCTGCCGACCGCGGTGCTGATGCAGGAGGATTCCGATCTCGGACGCTCGATCCTGAAGGCGATGGAGAACACCGCCTATTTCCACTTCACTCGCGAGGTCCATACCGTCGGGGAGTTCGACGACCTGCTGCAATCCGGCAAGGTGCTGTTCGGCGTCGAGATTCCGCGCGGCTTCGAGCGCGCGGTGCGGCGCGGCGACAAGCCGGCGCTCCTGGTCGCGGCCGACGCCACTGATCCGGTCGCTGCGGGCTCGGCGCTCGGCGCGCTCGGGCCTCTGGTGCAATCGGCGCTGGCGCACGACCTTCATATCGGCGATCCCCCCGAAATGCCGTTCGAGATCCGCGCCCATGCTCGCTACAATCCGGCGGCGGACTCGCGGCTCAATATCGTGCCCGGCCTGGTCGGGACCATTTTGACCATGACCATGCTGATCTTCACGGCGCTCTCGGTGACGCGGGAGATCGAGCGCGGCACCATGGAGAGCCTGCTCTCGATGCCGATCAAGCCGGTCGAGGTGATGTTCGGCAAGATCATTCCTTACGTGATGGTCGGTTTCATCCAGGCCACGCTGATCATCGGCATCGGCGTGCTGCTGTTCGGCGTGCCGATCCTTGGCAGCATCCTGTTGCTGGCGCTGCTGACCACGCTGTTCATCACCACCAATCTATCGATCGGCTACACCTTCTCGACCATCGTGCAGAACCAGCTGCAGGCGATGCAGCTCTCGATGATGTTCTTTCTGCCGAGCATCTTGCTCTCCGGCTTCATGTTTCCGTTCGCGGGCATGCCGGTTTGGGCGCAATATATCGGCGAGGGCCTGCCGCTGACCCATTTTGTGCGCATCGTCCGCGCCATCATGCTGAAGGGCGCGGGCATGCAGAATCTGCAATACGACACGATCGCGCTGGCGGCCCTGATGCTGCTCGCCATGACCATCGCCGTGACGCGCTTCCGCCGCACGCTTGATTGAGGTTAGGATGGACGCCAACGTCATTCCGGGGCGAGGGGCAATGGCTGGATTCTGGAGCAGAGGCACGACGCAGCACGACTCGAGCGTCTCCGCCGACTTCCATCACGCGCTGATGCAGCAGGTGATGAGCACAGAGCTGCTCCGCATCAAGGCGCTGATCGGCACGGCAGCCCTGCTTGAAGCCACCGGCCTGGTCGTCTATTTCTTCGCGCCGCAGGTGGTCAGCCGCGCCTGGCACGGCAATCTCAGTCCCGTCTACCTCGTCTACATCACCGGGTTGCTCATTCTGTTTGAACTCTGGGTGCACGGGGCGATCAGCCGGCATATGCGCCAGGGACGCGACCTGCCGGTGATCCGGCGCTACATCGGTGTGCTGGTCGAGACATCGCTGCCGACTGCTGTGCTGGCGCTGCACATCCGCAGCATGGGCTCGGAGCAGGCACTCGGCTTCGTGGCACCGCTGGTCTATTTCGTCTTCATCATCCTCTCGACGCTGCGGCTCGATTTCTGGCTGTCGACCTTCACCGGCTTCGTTGCAGCGGCGGAACTGTTTTACATGGCGGTGTTCTTCCATCCGGCGGGCAGCGGCGCGCCGGAGCCGAATATCTACTATCACGCCTCGCGCAGCACGATCGTCCTGATCTGCGGCGTTCTCGCCGGCGCCGTCGGCACGCAGTTGCGGCGGCAGTTCGCGGCCAGCATCGCGGCAGCCACCGCGCGCGACCGCATCACCAATCTGTTCGGGCAGCACGTCTCGCCGCAGGTGGTCGAGCGGCTCATGGCAGAGGGTACCTCAACGGAGAGCGACATCCGCCGCGTCGCCGTGATGTTCGTCGACTTTCGCAGTTTCACCGCCGGCGCGCGCACGCGCTCGCCGCAGGAGGTGGTTGACAGGCTCGACGGCGCCTTCGCGGTGCTGGTGGACATCCTCGATCGCCATGGCGGCATCGTGAACAAATTCCTCGGCGACGGCTTTCTCGCGCTGTTCGGTGCGCCCTTCGAGTCCGACGATGCCGCGCATCACGCGGTCGCCGCCGCGCGCGAGATGCTTGCGGCCAACGAGCACGCCAACGTGGCATCGAGCTGGCCGCTGCGCATCGGCATCGGCATTCATGTCGGCGAGGTCGTCGCCGGCAATATCGGCTCGCCCCGGCGCAAGGAATACACCGTGATCGGCGACACCGTGAATTTCGCCGCGCGGCTTGAAGCGCTCAACAAGGATCTCGGCACGCAATTTCTGATCTCGTCGGCGGTGCGCGATGCGCTCGGTGACGATGGCAAGGACGCGGTCTCGCGCGGCGAGGTGCCGGTGCGGGGCTACGAGCACCCGGTGCCGGTCTGGCAGTTGGGGTAGGCATTAAGCGGAGGTATTTAAGTAGTGATTGACGAGAATTCTTAAATTCATATAGATGACTAGATGAACTTAGCCGTCGACAACCGCCTGCCGCGCTACCAGCGTCTCCGCGACGATCTGGCGGCGCGCATCAACCGCAACGAATGGCGGCCGGGCGATCCGATCCCGTCCGAGGCCGAGCTCGGCGCGCATTACGGCGTCGCGATCGGTACCGTGCGCAAGGCGATCGATCAGCTCGTCAGCGATGGCGCGCTGGAGCGCCAGCAGGGGCGCGGCACCTTCGTGCGCCGCGCGCGGTTTAACTCCTCGATGTTCCGCTTCTTCCGCTTCCAGTCCGAAAGCGGCGAGCGCCGCGTGCCGCAGAGCCGCATCCTGCGGCGGAAGTCCGTGCCGGCGACCTCGGCGGTCGCGTCGGCGCTACGGATTGCCGTCGGCGAGCCCGTCATCAGCCTGTCGCGCCTGCGCCTGATCGACGACGTCCCGCTGCTGGCCGAGGAGATCTGGCTGCAGAAGTCGCGCTTCGAGGCGATCCTTGCGCTCGCGACCTCCGAATTCGGCGATCTGCTGTATCCGCTCTACGAGAACAGCTGCGGCCAAATCGTGGTCTCGGCCGACGAAATCCTCACCGTTGAGATCGCGACCGAGATGCAATCCCGCTTGCTGCGGCTGGAGGCCAATGCGCCGCTGATCATGATCGAGCGCCTCGCCTTCGATCTCGAACGGCGGCCGATCGAGTGGCGCCGCTCGCGGGGGCCGGCCGACCGCTTCCGCTACCACGCCGAGATCAGGTGAGCGCGGCAAACACACCATAAGAAATCAACGACAGAAAAATCACGGGGAGAGAAAATGGCAAACTGGTACAGCGAATGCTCGCCGCTCGAACGGCGCACGTTCTGGGCAAGCTTTGGCGGCTGGGGTCTCGATGCGCTCGACGTCCAGATGTTCAGCCTCGCGATTCCGGCGCTGATCGCAGCGTTCGGAATCAGCAAGGCGGACGCTGGCCTGCTCGGCTCGGTCACCCTGTTCTTCGGTGCGTTCGGCGGTTGGATGGGCGGAGCACTCGGCGATCGCTTCGGCCGGGTGAAGGCATTGCAAATCACGGTCGCGACCTTCGCGCTGGCGACCTTCGCCTCCGCCTTTGCCATGACCTACACCCAGCTCGTCGTCCTGAAGGCGATCCAGGGCATCGGCTTCGGCGCCGAATGGGCCTGCGGCGCGGTGCTGATGGCCGAGATCATCCGCGCCGAGCATCGCGGCAAGGCGCTCGGCGCCGTGCAGAGCGCCTGGGCGGTCGGTTGGGGCGTTGCGGTGCTGCTCTCGGCGCTGGTGTTCACCTACGCGCCATCAGACATTGGCTGGCGGATCCTGTTCGCGGTGGGCCTGGTGCCGGCGCTGCTCATCCTCTACATCCGCCGCGGACTGAAGGAGCCGCCGCGCTTAGCGTCGCGCGAGGCTGCGCCGCCATTCTTCGCGACGCTTGCGGGAATCTTCCAGCGCGACGTGCTGCGCGCCACGCTGATCGGCGGCCTGTTCGGCATCGGCGCCCATGGCGGCTACGCGGCATTGACGACGTTCCTGCCGACTTATCTGCGCGAAGTGCGGCATCTCTCGGTGCTCGGCTCGAGCGCCTATCTTGCCGTGATCATCGTCGCCTTCTTCTGCGGCTGCGTGGTCTCAGGCATCATCAGCGACCGGCTCGGGCGCCGCGCCAACGCGGCGTTATTTGCGGCGGCCTGCGTCGTAACCGTGCTAGTCTATATCTTCGCGCCGCTGACCGACGGGCAGATGCTGGTGCTCGGCTTTCCACTGGGCTTCTTCTCGGCCGGCATCCCCGCCAGCATGGCCGCGCTGTTCAGCGAGCTCTATCCGGCTGGCGTGCGCGGCACCGGCGTCGGCTTCTGTTACAATTTCGGCCGCATCATCTCCGCGGCATTTCCGTTCCTGGTCGGCTTCCTCAGCGATCGCATCGGCCTCGGCCCGGCGATCGGGATCGACGCTGCGTTTGCCTATTCGCTGGTGTTGCTCGCCGTGCTGATGCTGCCGGAGACCCGCGGCAAGGTTTTTGAGCAGGCCGCCGTCGGTACGCACGCGTGATGATGAGGAACGAAGATGTCATCGTACAAATATGGTATGACGCGGCGCCGGTTTGCTGCGGGATTTGTCGCCGCTCTGTCGGCGACCGGCTTGAGCAGAGTCATGGCTGAAGTGACGGGCCCGCGACTATCGATCGATACCCACGCCCACGTCTTTCACCGCGGGCTGAAGCTCGCACCGGGCCGGCGCTATGCGCCGGACTACGACGCGCCACTCGATCTCTATCTGCAGCAGCTCGACCAGAACGGCATGACCAACGGCGTGCTGGTGCAGCCGAGTTTCCTCGGCACGGATAATTCCTATCTGGTCGAATGTTTGAAGGCGACCAGTGGCCGGCTGCGCGGCATTGCCGTCGTCGATCCCGGTGTTTCGCCCGATGAGCTTCATGCGCTCGATCGCGCAGGCATCGTCGGCATCCGCCTCAATCTGGTTGGTCAGCCGCTTCCCGATCTGGCGCTGCCGGAGTGGAAGGCGCTGCTTGCACAGGTCAAGGCGCTCGGCTGGCAGGTCGAGGTACAGCGGAACGCCAGCGATCTTGCGGTGTTCGCACCGAAACTCCTCGATCACGGCGTGAATGTCGTGCTCGATCACTATGCGCTGCCGGATCCGAAAACCGGCGTCAGCGATCCGGGCTTCCAGTCCGTCCTCAAGCTCGGCGCGTCGCGAAGAGTCTGGGTCAAGATATCGGCGCCCTATCGCAACGGTGCTGACGGCGAGCCATTCGCGAAGCAGGCCTATCCGCTGCTGCGTGCGGCCTACGGTGTCGAGCGGCTGTTGTGGGGCAGTGACTGGCCGCATACTCAGTTCGAGGCGCAACAGAGCTACGCGAAGAACCGGAAATTTCTCGACGAGCTAGTCACCGATGCCGATGAACGCGCGCGCGTGCTCGCGTTGCCGCGCGAGCTGTTTCGATTCTAGCCCGCGCACGATTGCACCGAATGCTCTGAAGAGCGTCCTTGCGGCCGTGTTACGATGGCCGCGATCCGGTCGATGACGGCTGGCCTGGGTAAGAGGACACGACCAATGCAGCGGCGCTACATCACTGTCGACGTATTCACCGACCGGGCCTTTGGTGGCAATCCGCTCGCCGTGGTGCTCGACGCCGGCGGGCTGTCGACGGCGCAGATGCAGGCGATCGCGACCGAGTTCAACTATTCCGAGACGACCTTCGTGTTGCCGCCGCAGGATTCCGCCAACGACGCCCAGGTTCGCATCTTCACCGTGCGCTCCGAAATTCCGTTCGCGGGCCATCCGAACGTCGGCACAGGCTTTGTGCTGGCGACGCAGGCGGCAAAGGCGCCGGCGCGGCTGAGGTTCGAGGAGAAGGCAGGGCTCGTGCCGGTCGAGATACTGTCCGACCAAGGCAAGGTCACCGGCGCCGAGCTGACCGCGCCGCAGACGCTGCAGCGAATGAACGAGGTGAGCGCGGCCGAGGCGGCAGCCTTGCTCTCGCTGTCGGTGAGCGACGTGAAGACCGACCGTCATGCGCCGCAGGTCGTCTCGGTCGGCTTGCCGTTCCTGGTGGTTGAGATCGCCTCACGCGAGGCGGTGAGGCGCGCCAAGCCAGATGCTGCGGCGTTCGCCGAGGCGTTGCCGCGAATCGGGCGTGACGTTATCTATTTTTACACCCGCGACGTTCCGGCGAACGAACAGCCGCTCGATCTGCAGGCGCGTATGTTCCATCCGGGCGCGAGCGGCATCTCCGAAGATCCAGCCACAGGCAGCGCGACCGCGGCCTGCGCGGCGCTGCTGGCCGATATCGATGCCGCGCGTGATGGCGAATTGCGTCTGCGGATCGGGCAGGGCGTCGACATGGGCCGGCCGAGCCTGTTGCTGACGCGGGTGCGCAAGCAGAGTGGTGCCATCACATCGGTGCATGTCGGCGGTGGCTGCGTGAAGATGATGGAGGGGACGCTCAACGTGCCAGGTGACGGGAGCTAGAGCGTTTTCGAGCGAAGTGGACACCGGTTCGCGTCAAGAAAACGCGTCAAAGCAAGAATCTAGAGCTTCGGTTCTGATTCAATCAGAACTGAAAGTGCTCTAGACCTGCGGCGCCGCCAGATTCTCGATCCTTGCGCCGTCGCGGTCCTCGATGATCTCCGCGATCCATCGCCGGTGGCAGTGCGAATGGTCGCGCTCGTAGCAGAGGATGCAGACCGGGCCGGATGTCTTGACCAGCGACGACAGCTCGTCGAGCTCCTCCCGGGCCTGCGTCGTCTTCAGGTGGGCCGAATAAATCTTGTGCAGCAGCTCGTATTGCCCGCTGCGTGCCGCCTCGCGGCCGTTCTTCGGCGTGCCGAGGCCGCGCAGGTGCAGGTAGGCGATCCCGCGCTCATCGAGGCCGGCGGCGAGCTGGCTCTTGGAAAAACCCGGCCGCCGCGACGACGCGATCGCGCGCACGTCGACCAGCAGCTTGACGCCGGCCTGTTGCAGCTCGTCGAGCACCGCCTTCGACGGCGTCTGCTCGTAGCCGATGGTGAACAGCTTTTTCGCCTTCGCCATCGCTGCCCCGCCTATTTCACGCGTTCGATCAATTCCATCGCACCGGCCGGCGCGCGGATCTTGCCTTCGTGAATCACGTAAGCGAACACGTCGCGCGGCGCCTTCTTCGGCTTGGTCTTGTCGACCCGCGGCAGGTCGTCCGGCTCGCCGCCGCCGGCCCAGTCCCGAAAACGCTTGGCCCAGGCATCGAGCTGCTTCGGCGGATAGCAGGTCTTCAGCTCGTCATTGCCCTTCTGCAGCCGCGCATAGACGAAGTCGCTGACGACGTCGGCGATCGCCGGGTATTTGCCGTGCTCGGCGTACACGACGGGCGTCTCGAATTCGCGCAGCAGCGTGACGAATTCGGGGACGCAGAAACTATCATGCCTGACCTCGACCACATGGCGTAGCGCGCGGCCGTCGAGTTTGCGCGGCAGCAACTCGAGGAACTTGCCGAAATCGGCGCCGTCGAACTTCTTGGTCGGCGCGAACTGCCACAGCACTGGCCCAAGCCGGTCCTTCAGTTCCAGTACGCCCGAATCATAGAATCGCTTCACGGAATCGCCGGCCTCGGCCAGCACGCGGCGGTTGGTGGCAAAACGCGGGCCCTTCAGCGAGAAGATGAAGCCGTCGGGCACTTCGCCGGCCCATTTGCGAAAGCTCTCCGGCTTCTGCGAACCGTAATAGGTACCGTTGATCTCGATCGAGGTCAGTTTCGACGCCGCGTAGGCGAGCTCTTTCGCCTGCGTGAGCTTCTCTGGATAGAACACTCCGCGCCACGGCTCGAAGGTCCAGCCGCCGATGCCGATATGGATATTGCCTGCGTCTGTTGTTGTCGGTTTGTTGGGGGCTTTGGTCACGACTGCACTCATCGCGAGGAAGGAACGAGGGTGAGAGTAGTCAAAATAATCGTGATTGGCCAGTTTGCCAGAATTGCATGGCTGGGAGCTTATCGTTGGCGTCGGTCTTCGCTAGGATGCCGCAAAACGGGAGAAACCAAATGCGTATGCTGATTGCGGCCATCCTCATGATTACGTCCTCCGCCGCTGTCGCCGATGAGGTCGACGCTGCACACAAGCTGGCGATCAGCGGCAGGGACGACTACTGGAATTGCCTCGCCCGCGAATATCCCCGCGACACCAACAAGGCGAAGTCCGACCAGGAGTTCACCTCGTTGATCGCTTCCGCCTGTGCCTCGGAGCGGCAGAATTTCCGGGTGTCGCTGATCGACTTCCTGTCGCTGCAGTTTCCCAAGGAAGAGGCCGACGCGCATCTTTCGACCGCCAATCGCGCCATCGAGCTTGCGCAAAAGGACATCGTGACCGCCTTCGTCCGACGCCGGGCCGCGGCCAAATAGGCCTCCAGATCCTGTTGCGGCTGGCCGATTTTTGATATCAATCCGCGCACAGGCAAGGGGACGGTCCGGCATGAATTCACAATCGACGGCAGGCTTTTTGGGCGCAGTGGTCGCGGCCATCGTGCTGGCGGCGGCGTTCATCTATGGACCGTCGCCGAGCCAGATCCGCAATCCGGCCAAATCAGCCACGGTGCAAGCGGCCCCCGCCGCGGAGGCTGCTCCCGCGGCCCCCGCGCCGCGAGGCCCGGTGATCCGCGAAGTCCCGAACAATTAGCGCCATCAGCAGGTAGCCCCTTGCGGACCGCCTGAGGGCTTCCTATCTGGTCTCTAACGGTGACGTTGCAGCTTTAAAGGGCTCCGGCGCCGGGACGACCACGAATGGTTGGCTGCGCCGGATGTACGCGCGCCCCTTGTTCGTGGTCGTTGGCATTTTTGGGGTGTTTTGCCCCGTTTTCCCGCCTTCCGAGAGCTGTTTCGGCTTGCCCGCCTTGGCAGCGCGGGAGGCTGCGGCTATACGCTGGCGCTCATGAATGACGCCATCAAGCCGGGCCCCGAAACCCCGTCGCAGGCCGCTGGTTTGCCGCAACTTTCGGTCGTCGTCCCGACCTTCAACGAACGCGACAATGTCACGGTGCTGTACCGGCGGCTGGACGCGACACTGAAGGACGTGCCTTGGGAAGTCATCTTCGTCGACGACAATTCGCCCGACGGAACCTGGGACGTGGTGCGCGGCCTGGCGCGGCAGGATTCCCGCGTGCGCTGCATCCGCCGCGTCGGCCGGCGCGGCCTGTCGGGCGCCTGCATCGAGGGCATCCTGGCCTCGAGCGCGCCCTATGCCGCCGTGATCGACGCCGACCTCCAGCATGACGAGACCCAGCTTCCGAAAATGGTCGCGCTGCTGCAGAGCGGCGAGGCCGAGCTCGTGGTCGGCAGCCGCTATATCGAGGGCTACAAGACCGAGGGCTTCAACAAGCAGCGTGCCGGCGCCAGCGCCGTCGCCACCGAGATCGCGCGGCGGGCGCTGAAAGTTGAGATCGCCGATCCCATGAGCGGCTTCTTCATGATCCGCCGCGACCGCTTCGAACAGCTTGCGCCGCAGCTGTCGACGCAGGGCTTCAAGATCCTGCTCGACGTGGTCGCGACCGCGCAGGGCAAGCTGCGCGCGGTCGAGATTCCCTACACTTTCGGCGCCCGCCAGCATGGCGAGAGCAAGCTCGATTCCATGGTCGCGTTCGACTTCCTCGGCCTCGTGCTGGCGAAGCTGACACATGACGTGATCTCGCTGCGCTTCCTGCTGTTCGCGATGGTCGGTGCGATCGGCCTGCTGGTGCATTTTGCCGTGCTGTTCATCGCGCTGGAAATGTTCGGCGTGTCGTTCCCGGAAGCGCAGGCCTATGGCGCGATCGTCGCCATGACCAGCAACTTCATCCTCAACAACTTCCTGACCTACCGCGACCAGCGGCTGAAGGGCCTTGCGATCGTGCGCGGCCTGCTGCTGTTCTATCTCGTGTGCAGTGTCGGGCTGATGGCCAATGTCGGCGTTGCATTCTCGGTCTACGACCAGGAGCCGATCTGGTGGCTGGCGGGTGCTGCCGGTGCATTGATGGGCGTGGTCTGGAACTACGCGATGTCCGGGCTGTTCGTCTGGCGCAGGCGATGATTTCGGTATGAATCCGAACGAGGCGCGGCTCGCCCTCAACACCGGCCTCGCGGTTTGCGCGCTGGTCGCGCTGCGGCTTGCGGCCGCGGCCTGGACGCCGCTGACCTTCGACGAAGCCTACTACTGGATGTGGTCGAAGGCGCTCGCCGGCGGCTATTACGACCATCCGCCGATGGTGGCGATCGTCATCCGGCTCGGCACGATGATCGCGGGCGACACGCCGTTTGGCGTGCGGCTGGTGTCGATCCTGCTTGCGCTGCCGATGAGCTGGGCGATCTACCAGTCGGCCGCGATCCTGTTCGGTGGCCGCCGGGTCGCCGCGAGTGCTGCGATCCTGCTCAACGTCACGCTGATGGCGGCAGTCGGCACGCTGATCGTGACGCCGGATGCGCCGCTTCTGGTCGCGGCGAGCTTCCTGCTGTTCTCGCTCGCCAAGGTGCTGGAGAGCGGCCGCGGCGCCTGGTGGCTCGCGGTCGGCGCCAGCGCGGGCGCGGCGCTGCTGTCGAAATACACCGCGCTGTTCTTCGGCCCCGCGATCCTGATCTGGCTTGTAACGGTGCCGAAGCTGCGGCGCTGGTTGCTGTCGCCCTGGCTCTATCTCGGCGGCGTGGTCGCGCTCGCGATGTTCGCGCCGGTCATCCGCTGGAACGCGGATCACCAATGGGTCTCCTTCATCAAGCAGATGGGCCGCGCCCGGATCGAGGATTTCCGGCCGGCCTTCATCGCTGAACTGATCCCGACCCAGTTCGCATTCGCGACGCCGCTGGTCTTCATCCTCGGCGTGATGGGCCTCTACGCGCTCTATCGGCGCCTTGCCGGCGCGATGGGCGCGCGGGTGCTGGTCAACACGCTGTTCTGGACCATCGTCGCCTATTTCACCTGGCATGCGCTGCATGCCCGCGTCGAGGCCAACTGGTTCGCACCGGTCTATCCGGCCTTTGCCGTCGCGGCTGCGGTCGCCGCGATCCAGGTGCAATGGGCGCCGCGCGAGCAGCGCACCGTCGATTTTTGTCGGCGCTGGGCCGCGCCCGTTGGCGTCGTGCTGTTCGCGCTGCTGATCGTGCAGGCCAACACCGGCGTGCTCTCGGGCTACCGGCGCGATGCCACCGTGCGCAGCGTCGGCGTCGGCTGGCGCGAACTCGCCGATGAGATCGAAGCGGCGCGCGTCCGCACCGGCGCGACCTGCGTGCTGGCGCCCGATTACGGCACCACCGGCTGGCTCGCGTTCTATCTCCCCAAGGGCACCTGCGTCGCGCAGCAGGAGCAGCGCATCCGCTGGATCAACATGCCGGAGCCGAGCCCAGCGCAGTTGTCCGGCAAGCTGTTGTACGTGCACGAGGTCGGGCAAAGCGTGCCAACGTCAATGCGCGACACCTTCGCGCGCATCGAGACCGTCAGCGAGGCCAAACGCATGCGCGGTCCCTTGATCATCGAGACCTACGCGCTCGATGTGCTGGAAGGACCGAAGGGCGAGGTGTTGGACCGCTCACCGCCACCGGAACTGGAGTAGGGGCGGAGGCAATTTCTTGCAAAAATCCCTGATAATTACGGGGTGATCTGCAATGAAATTCTTCGCCTCTTCATCGGCGCCGGCCCCATCTTTAATGGCCTGCCCGAATGTCCCATGATGAGACAAATAATCCGTTTTCAGGTTCCAATGTGATCTTAAAAAAGCCCAATGCCGCAGGCACTTCCGGCGTTGCAGGGGATCGCATCCGGTTAAGTCGCATTTAACTAAAAGCCGCCTTAATGCCCGTCCGCGCCCCTGCGAGACCCTGAGCCGAAAACGTCATTCGGTGCGAAGTCGAGCGAGGGACTTAAGTGGAACTGTTTCGAGCGGGCGTATGACGACGAGTACGAGTGCGTATGTTCTTGGGGCCCCGAGCCGCAAGAATTCCTCCCGGAAGATTCTCCCTCAGCATTTCCTCGGCAGCGCCGCGGTTGCAGGCCTGGTGCTAGTCTGCGCCTGGACCGTTTACGCCAACATCTTCGCGGCGAGCGTCTATCCGTCGGTCGGCAGCGCGGCGTTCGATGCGCCGGTGGCCAAGCGGCCTGTCGCAGTCGCCGCGCGGCCCGCGCCGCCCTCGTTCAATGAGGTGTTCGCGTCGCTGACGCCGCCGCCATCGGCTCCCGGGAAGGCCGAGGTCGCGAAGTCCGAGGCCACAGCACCTTCGCTTATGTTTAACGAAAGGTTTGCTGCAGCCGCGCCGGACGGCGTGGCGCCGAGCGTCGTAGCCGAGGCCGCGCCGCAGACCGATGTGGTCAAGCCGGCCACCACATCGAAGATCGCTGAAGCACCGAAGCCCGCAGCCGCACAGCGGCTTGCCGAAGTGTCGAAGCCGCTTCCCGCGCCGAAATCGGCCGAGGCCGCCAAGAAGGAAGCCGCGGCCAATCTGCAGGTCGCGCTCAATACGCCGCCGACCGCGGCGGTCGAGACCAAGTCTCCTGAGACCAAGTCTCCCGAGACCAAGGCCGCCGAGGCGAAGCCGGCCGCAAAATCCGGCGGAGTCACGATGCGTGACATGGCCGCGCGCGCCAAGGCCGCGGTATTGTCGATCGCATCGAACGAGCGGCAGACCATGGTCGAGAAGCTGTGGGGCAAGCATGAGTCCAACGGCTCGCTGCTCTCGTTCGCCTCCGCCGATGCCAACGTCACCGGCAGCATTTCTTCGACGCTCGACCAGAGCCCGATGCTGGGCGGCTCGCCGCCCTACGATCGCCAGACCGCGGTGTATGACATTTCCGCCAGTACCGTGTACCTGCCCGACGGCACAAGGCTCGAAGCGCATTCCGGTCTCGGCTCCAGGCTCGACGATCCGCGGTCGTCGAATCTCAGGATGGTCGGCGTGACGCCGCCGCACATTTACGAGCTGAAGCCGCGCGAAGCGCTGTTCCACGGCGTGCCGGCGCTGCGGCTCAATCCGATCGGCGGCGAGGGCAAGATCTTCAACCGCTCCGGCCTGCTCGCGCACACTTTCATGCTGGGTCCGAACGGCGACTCCAACGGCTGCGTCTCGTTCAAGGACTATTACGCGTTCCTCAACGCCTACCGCAACAAGGGCATCCGCCGCCTCGCGGTGCTGGCGAGGGTTCAGTAAGCACGCGCTCAGCCGGCGTCCGGCCCCGTCGCCTTCTTCAAGTCAAAGGCATCCATCTCGTCCAGCAGGGCCTGTGCCAGCCCCTTCTGCTGATCCGGCAGTCCGCGCTGTCGCGCCGCCTGTTCGAGCGCAAACGTCGCTTCCATATGGACGCGGAAATGCGCGGCGTTCTGTTCGACGCCGGTGCCGGCGGGCGTTTCGCCGAATACGACCTCGTGGCAGCGTGTCACTGATCGCGACGTGAAGGCGCGGCAGGACAGCGGGCGCACCTCATAGACAGAGCAGCGATCGTCGCCGCCGAGCAGCGGGCAGCGCAGGCGCAGCTTGGTCGGGTCGGGCGCCTCGCGCGCTGCGGCGGCAGCCGCTTTCAACTTCTCGCGCAACGTCTCGCGATCGGCGGGCGTGAAATGTGCGGCGATATGCTCGACCATCACGGCGGCTGTTCCAGGCGGCACCTGGACGTACAGATGACAACAGGCGGCGCAGCCACTGCTGCAGGCCATCGCCGGCTGGTTCGGAATGTCGCGGCGAAATCCGGCCGCCGCGGCGTCGGCCAGGGCCGTGGCATCGCGGGCCGCCTCAGCGATGCCGTCAGCTCGCTCGAGCACGACGCCATAGGCGCCGCGCAGATTGTCGAAGATGCCCTCGTAGCGGCCGGACAGCGATCGCATCAGGGTGCCGACTTCGGCGATGTCGTCCGATATGAAGTCGATGGCGTCTTGTGCGCTCATGGCCGCTGGTCCGATTCGCTTCCTATATAAGCCGCGAATCAGGGCTGCGTCACGATCGATGCTGATCGCAGTGCGACGGATCGAACGCCAGTCGCGGTGGTGCGATCCCGTGCATGTCTGGAACTCGCGGCCAGGGTTGCTATACTGCGACCGCAATTGACGGGACGAGTCCCGGTCAATCCGGCGCGAAGCGAATGGGGCCCGCAATGCTTTTTGAAACTCCGCCAGCCTTCGCAACGGAAGCGTTCGTCGATGCTGGTGCGGCCGTCGGTCGTCTCGAAGAGATCTACGAGCGGAACACCCAGTTCCTCCGCGATCGCTTTGAAGCCTATGTCAATGGCGCAGCGATCGCGACGCGGGTGCGGGCGCATTATCCGCTGGTGCGCATCACGACGTCGTCGCATGCGCGGCTCGATTCGCGTCTTGCCTATGGGTTCGTCGCGGGGCCGGGCGTGCATGAGACCAGCGTCACCCGGCCGGACCTGTTTCGGACCTATCTCACTGAGCAGATCGGGCTGTTGATCAAGAACCACGGCGTGCCGGTCGAGATCGGCGAGTCGAACGAGCCGATCCCGATCCATTTCGCCTACCGGCGCGATATCAACATCGAGGCAGCCTTGACCATCGCGGACAGTTCGGCGTTCACGCGGTCGCTGCGCGACGTGTTCGATACGCCAAATCTTGCCGCCATGGACGATGCGATCGCCGACGGTACGTTCGAGCTGGCGCCGGGGGCTCCGGAGCCGCTGGCCTTGTTTCGCGCAGCGCGGGTCGATTACTCCCTGCGCCGGCTCTATCACTACACCGGCACCGATCCCGAGCATTTCCAGAACTTTGTGATCTTCACAAACTACCAGTTCTATGTCGATGCCTTCGCGCAAATGTGCCAGCAGCGACTCGCATCGGGGGAGATCGGCCCGGAGGCCTTCGTGGCGCCCGGCAACGTGATCACAGAGAACGCGCGGCTTGGCGGCGGCACGATCGGCGTAGCGCCGATCCGCGTGCCGCAGATGCCGGCGTTTCATCTCGTCGAGCCCGGCTACCGCGGCATCACCCTGATCAACATCGGGATCGGTCCGTCGAACGCGCGGAACATCACCGACCACGTCGCGGTACTGCGGCCGCACGCCTGGCTGATGATCGGGCATTGCGCCGGCTTAAGGAATACGCAGCGCCTTGGCGACTACGTGCTGGCCCATGGTTACGTCCGCGAGGATCACGTGCTCGATCGCGAGCTGCCGCTGTGGGTGCCGATCCCGGCGCTGGCCGAGATGCAGGTCGCGCTCGAGGAAGCCGTCGACGAGGTCACCGGACTGTCCGGCTTCGAGCTCAAGCGGCTGATGCGCACCGGGACGGTCGCAAGCGTCGACAACCGCAATTGGGAGATCAGCGGCCCACAGGTCATCAGGCGCATGTCGCAATCGCGCGCCGTTGCACTCGACATGGAGTCGGCGGCGATTGCCGCCAACGGCTATCGCTTCCGCGTGCCCTACGGCACCCTGCTGTGCGTCTCCGACAAGCCGCTGCACGGCGAGATCAAGCTTGCGGGCATGGCCAGCGAGTTCTACCGGCAGCGCGTCGGCCAGCATCTCGAGATCGGTCTGAAGGCGCTCGAACGGCTCAAGCAGCAGGAATCCGAGCGCCTGCATTCGCGCAAGCTGCGCAGCTTCGCCGAGGTCGCGTTTCAATAGGCGACCCCGGCATTCCCTGCGTTCCGTCGCGGAGGACCGGTGCTTTCCCTGAGCCTCAGGCGAGCGCGTCACCGCGGGCGATGATCGCGAAGCGGTCCGACAGTTCGGCCAAGGCGACGTCGTGAATGATTTTGGCCGAGAGCGTTCCGCCGTGTCCGTCCGGCAGGTCGCGGGTGGCGCAGCTGTCGGCATCGACGGTGGTGCGGAAACCGAGATCGAGCGCGGCGCGCGCGGTCGAGCTGACGCACATATGCGTCATGAAGCCGGCGAGCACGAGCTCCTTGCGCCCGGTCGCGGCAAGCTGCGCCAACAGATCGGTGCCGGCGAATGCGTTCGGCAATTCCTTCTCGATCACCGGCTCGCCCGGCCGCGGTGTGAGTGGTGCGACGATCGCGCCGCGATCGGCGGTGCGGTCGAACAGGCTTCCGGGCTTGCCCCGATGCGCAATGTGGAAAATCGCGGCGCCACTCTCGCGGGCGCGGGCAAGCAGCGCGGTTGCGCGCGCTACTGCCGCCTCGGCGCCGGGCAGCGCGAGCGGCCCTGCAAGATATTCGTTCTGGATGTCGATCAGCACCAGGCAGGCGTCACCAAGGCGAGGCGGGGTGAGGTCGGCGCCGGCTAGCTGCAGCAGGGTTTTGGCTGTTGTCATGGTCTTCAATTCTCCCGAAGCGTGTCGGACAGATATAGCTGCGGCGATGCCTGCCGTTATGCAGGGATATCGCAACCATTGGCTGCGTTATTGCAGGCGGTCAAAGCGCGTTGTAACCTGTCCGCATGAACTGGGACGATCTTCGCATCATCGCGGCGGTCAGGGACGAGGGCACCTATGCGGGCGCCAGCGCGCGGCTGCGCATCGACGAGACCACGGTCGGCCGCAGGCTGGCGCGCATCGAGCGTTCGCTCGGCCTGCGCCTGTTCGAGGCCGCCGACGGCATCCGCAAGCCGACAACGCAATGCGAGATGGTGCTGGCGCATGTCCAGGCGATGGCTGTCCATGCCGATGAGATCGATCGCATCGGCGAAAGCCTGCCCGGCCCGGTGGGCCGGTTGCGCATCGCCTCAACCAGCGCGGTCGCCGAGGAAGTGTTGGCGCCGCGCGCGGCCGACTTCCTGCGCGCGCATCCCGGCGTCACGCTGCAATTCCTGACCTCGAGCGAGAACGTCAAATTCTCGCGCTGGGAGGCTGACCTCGCGATCCGGCTGCGCAAGCCTGACAAGGGTGACTTCACGATCTCGAAACTTGCCGACGTCAGGCTCTATTTCTTCGAACCGGTCGCAGCGGGAGAGGGCGAGCCGGTGACGTGCGCGTATCCGGACGAACTCGGTGCCATTCCCGAAGCGCAGTTCCTGCGCGCGAGAAAAATCCGCGCGCGTTGCGTGACCGACAACGTCCGGGTCATCCGCACGCTGATCCAGTCGCATCACGCCGCAGGCGTGCTGCCGGAACATAGTTGCGGGGAGTTGCTGACCGATCGCCGCTTGCGCGCCACGCTGCTGCCGAAGCGGCGCGATGCCTGGCTCCTGGTTCAGAACCACCTCAAGCGCGACGCGGCCGCGCGCGTCACCATCGATTGGGTACGCGCCTGCTTCCAGGATCTTTCGCGCGGCTGATGAGGCGAGAATTTCTCTGTTTGTCATTCCGGGGCGCGCGCAGCGCGAGCCCGGAATCCATAACCACGAGCATCAGTTGGATATCCCCGGAAAGAGATCAACCCATCCAGGGTTCTGCTCCTCGATCAACCGTATTTTCCAATCGCGCCGCCATTTCTTCAGCTCTTTCTCGCGTGCGATAGCAGTGATTTCGTAGATTTCGAACCAGACCAACTTGTCGATGCCGTATCGTGACGTGAAGCCTGGAGCGGCTTTCGTCCGATGCTCATGGACACGACGCACGATGTCACTTGTCACACCCAGATAGAGTGTGCCGTGTTTCCTGCTCGCAAGGAGATAGACGTAGTAGGCCATCCTGGCAGTCGTGGTTATGGATTCCGGGCTCGGCGCTGCGCGCCGCCCCGGAATGACGAAGGATGTTATTGCGGGTTCGTGGGGGAGATCAACTACGTCCTCCCAAACAAAAACCCCGGCATCGCTGCCGGGGTTTTGCATTTTGGTAGGTTGCCTGGTGGCGTGGACTTAGAAGTCCATGCCGCCCATGCCGCCGCCCGGAGGCATCGCGGGGCCGCCGGAGTTCTTCTTCGGCAGCTCGGCGACCATCGCCTCGGTGGTGATCAGCAGCGCCGCCACGGAGGCTGCGTTCTGGATCGCGGTGCGCACGACCTTGGTCGGGTCGATGATGCCCTTCTTGACGAGATCGACATATTCGCCGGTCTGGGAGTCGAAGCCGTAATTGTACGACTTGTTCTCCAGGATCTTGCCGACGATGACCGATCCGTCTTCACCGGCGTTGATCGCGATCTGGCGAGCCGGAGCCGACAGCGCCTTGCGCACGATCTCGACGCCGGTCTTCTGGTCGTCGTTCTTGGTGCGCAGGCCCTTGAGCTGCTCGGAGGCACGGAGCAGGGCGACGCCGCCGCCCGGGACGATGCCTTCCTCGACAGCCGCGCGGGTCGCATGCATCGCGTCATCAACGCGATCCTTGCGCTCCTTCACCTCGACTTCGGTCGCGCCGCCGACGCGGATCACCGCGACGCCGCCCGCGAGCTTGGCGAGACGCTCCTGCAGCTTCTCACGGTCGTAGTCCGAGGTGGTCTCCTCGATCTGCGCCTTGATCTGGGCGACACGGGCGTCGATGTCGGACTTCTTGCCGGCACCGTTGACGATCGTGGTGTTCTCCTTGTCGATCATCACCTTCTTGGCGCGACCGAGCATGGCGAGCGTGACGTTCTCGAGCTTGATGCCGAGATCTTCCGAGATCGCCTGGCCGCCGGTCAGGATCGCGATGTCCTGCAGCATGGCCTTGCGGCGATCGCCGAAGCCCGGAGCCTTGACGGCAGCGACCTTCAGGCCGCCACGGAGGCGGTTGACGACCAGCGTGGCCAGGGCCTCGCCTTCGACGTCTTCAGCGACGATGATCAGCGGCTTGCCGGTCTGCACCACGGCCTCGAGCAGCGGCAGCAGCTCGTTCAGCGAGGAGAGCTTCTTCTCGTTGATCAGGATGTAGGCATCGTCGAACTCGACGCGCATCTTGTCGGCGTTGGTGACGAAGTAGGGCGAGATGTAGCCGCGGTCGAACTGCATGCCCTCGACGACGTCGAGTTCGGTCTCGAGCGACTTGGCTTCCTCGACCGTGATGACGCCCTCGTTGCCGACCTTCTTCATGGCGTCGGAGAGGAACTTGCCGATTTCGGCGTCGCCGTTGGCCGAGATGGTGCCGACCTGGGCGATCTCGTCGTTCGAGGTGACCTTCTTGGAGTTCTTGACGAGGTCGGCGACCACGGCTTCCACAGCCAGGTCGATACCGCGCTTCAGGTCCATCGGGTTCATGCCGGCGGCAACCGACTTGGCGCCTTCACGGACGATCGCAGCCGCCAGCACGGTGGCGGTGGTGGTGCCGTCGCCAGCCGCGTCAGCGGACTTGGAGGCGACTTCGCGCACCATCTGCGCGCCCATGTTCTCGAACTTGTCCTCGAGCTCGATCTCCTTGGCGACGGTGACGCCGTCCTTGGTGATGCGGGGAGCGCCGAACGACTTCTCGAGCACGACGTTGCGGCCCTTGGGGCCGAGGGTGACCTTCACCGCGTTGGCGAGGATATCGACGCCGCGCAGCATCTTGTCGCGCGCATCTACGCCGAATTTGACTTCTTTAGATGACATGTTTGTTTTCCCTGAGTTGATCTTGGTTTCTCACCCCTAGAGAGGCGCCGGCAGGCGCTCCTCAGGGTGAGCGTGTGCGCGTTGACTTAAGCGGCCTTCTTCTTGGCGGCTGCGGGGACGTCGAGCACGCCCATGATGTCGCTTTCCTTCATGATCAACAGGTCTTCATTGTCGATCTTGACCTCGGTGCCAGACCATTTGCCGAACAGGACGCGGTCGCCGACCTTGAGGTCGATCGGGATCAGCTTGCCAGCTTCGTCGCGGCCGCCCGGGCCGACGGCGATGATTTCGCCCTGCGAGGGCTTTTCCTTGGCACTGTCCGGAATGATGATGCCGCCAGCGGTCTTCTCTTCGGCGTCGATGCGCTTGACCACGACGCGGTCGTGAAGCGGACGGAATTTCATGCAGTCCTCCTAAGCATATACAGCTGTTGTTGAATTTTGGAGTATTGGCAGTCCAATCCGGCGAGTGCCAGATGGGCTGAGCAGGAGATAGGCCAAGCCTTGGCGGCGGGCAAGGGCTTCTAGCAGAAAATTTGGCACTCGGATGGTGCGGCTGCCAGCATTGAGGGTCATGCTTAATGCGCACCGAGGCGCTGCGCGCCCCCTATTAGCACATGCGGTAAGCTGCTGCTAACGCGAGAAATTTCAACAACTCGTTAAACATTTAGGCTTGTGATGGGGCAGTCGCGTGCGTCACATTTCTCTCATGTGAGTGCATCTTTCGCCGGGGTGGCTCCGGCAGGCCAGCCACCACGTGCACATGCGCTCCGTCACAGGAGGTTGGCATGGTCTCGCGGGTTGGTGGGGTTGCTTCGGAGGACTTCAAGAAGCAGTTGCTCGGGTACGGGCTGACGACGGCGCAAATCCTCTATCGGATGCCGGATCATCCCTCGTTGTTGCAGACCTATGTCTGGCAGAACTACGACCTGTTTCCGAAATTTCCGGCGCTCAAGGACTTCCTTGCCTTCTGGCGGGACAGACTGGATGGCCCGCTGTTCTCGGTGACGGTGGCGCATTCCAAGCTGATCAAGCCCGCTGAGCTGCGCGCCGTCGACGGCGTCTTCCGGTTGCATTGACGCATCGGCTTCGTAGGGTGGGCAAAGCGCAGGCGTGCTCACCATCGCAAGCACGACACTGGATGGTGGGCACGGCGCAAGCGCGCCTTTGCCCACCCTACGATGCGTGATTTGTGATAGCTTTTCCCGGTCAAGAAACGGGAGGCAAATAATGGCCAAGCAAAAGACGGCATCAAGATCAGCAGCCAAGACCGCGGTGAAGAAGAAATGGACCGGGCTCAAGAGCACCGCCAAATCCGCCGCGCGCAAGACCATCAAGTCCAAGGGCCGCGTCTCCGCGGCCAAGAAGACTGCAGTGAAAGCGGCACCTAAGGCCGCATCAAAGGCGCGGCCGAAGCAGCGCATCGCGATCAGCCATCACCGCGAAGAGGATTTCAAGGCCGACGGCCTGCGCACCTACGCCAAATACCGCGACCTCGGCATATCAGCGGCGTCGCACGGTCTGGCACAGGCGCATGTGATCCGGCTACAGGGACCATGCAATCCGGAAGAGGTGTCAAAGCTGCATTTTCACGACGTCGAATTCCAGATGGTCTACGTGCTCAAGGGCTGGGTGAAGACCTATATGGAAGGCGAGGGTGAGACGCTGATGAAGCAAGGCAGCGCCTGGACCCAGCCGCCGCGCATCCGGCACATGATCCTCGATTACTCCGACGACGTCGAATTGCTGGAGGTGATCCTGCCGGCGGAGTTCAAGACGGTGGAGTTGAAGGCGTAGGTCTCGCCGTCATTCTGGGGCCACTTCGCCGTCATTGCGAGCGAAGCGAAGCAATCCATTCCTCCACTTGCGGCGCTATGGATTGCTTCGTCGCTGCGCTCCTCGCAATGAAGATGTACCCGGACTTGACGGATGTGGGCCAAAGCCCCTACGGGGGCTGAGACAGGGCGGCGTTCTGATCTTTGCGTTTTTTGTACCGATTGTGAGCACCTACGGTACTACAGGCATTCGGGAGCCGATGTATAGGAAGGGCGCCCCAGCAATAACTGAAATATTGAAACTGACTCCTTCTGCGGGAGCTGGCACAGCGGAGAAAGATAATTTTGCAGCTATAAGCGCCTTGCGTAGTGTTTCAGCATCGTCTCCCGCCTCAGGCGGGAGCAGCAATCCAAATATGATCCCATTGGCCGGTTTGACCGCACCGGGAGCTACTGACCAGCGGGCTCTTTGCAGAACTTGCGAAAGCTGTATGGCCAAAAACATCGCCTCTGGGTCACCGTCCATCCAGCGAAGATTTATTGATCCAGGTTTGGCCGACAGCACTACTTCCATGTCGGCATTTTGGGATGCGGAAAATGTGCGCCACTGCACCACCGATTTAATTTTTTCGGTTTCTAGTCGCGCTGTAGCAGCCTCTTTTTCTAATTCTGCGGCGCGAACTAGCGCATCGCCCGCGACTTTCCCAGCTTCAATGCCTTCTTTTCGCGCCTCCTCAACTTTTATAGAGGCGTCGCTTTTGTATTCCTCTAATTCGATTGTGGATTGCGCAATTTCAGCCCTTTGCAATTTTACGACGAACCATGTGGCCAGTCCTGCGATTAATCCCGACACTCCGACAATAAGGAGCGCTACGCGCATCAAGTCTTCCCAGCTATGGAGCGAAAGACCCCAGATCATCCTTACTCTCTTTGATAAATTTGTAGCGGCCATCGTTTTATTTTCGGCTGCCGGTCTGTCTGTGATTGCGGGACCGTTTTTGCGCAATATTTGGAGGAACGGACGATGCTAGCACCCCTCAATCGCCGTTCCGAAAATGTCGTCGTTGAAGCGATTATTGTACCGGAATTGGAACTCCGCAACGTAAAGATGCAGGTATTTCTTACTCACGTTGTGGAATTTGCCGATGATCCCGCGCTTGAAGATGCTCCAGAAACCTTCAATCGAATTCGTGTGCACTGCGCCGACGGCATATTGGCGCTGGGAGCCATCAGCCAAGCTGTCTTGACCGAACCAAAGTCCACATAGCGGCCAAGTTGGCGCGCGCTCATGCCCTTCTTGCTGGTGAGGATCAGATGGGTGATCGCCCTCGCAATGACGACCTAAGTCAAAACCCCCACGATCGCGCCCATCAGGCACGTCGTCAGCGTGCCTGAGACGATCGACTTCAGCCCGAGCGCGTTGATCTCCTCGCGCCGCTCGGGCGCCATAATGCCGAGGCCGCCGATCATGATGCCGAGGCTGGCGAAGTTGGCAAATCCGCACATCGCGTAGAGCATGATCAACCGCGAGCGCGGATCGAGCGCATCGGTGCCGAGCTTCGACAGATCGACATAGGCGATCAGCTCATTCAGCACGGTCTTGGTGCCCATCAGGCTTCCCGCCGTGACCGCCTGCGACCATGGCAGGCCCATCAGCCAGCACACCGGCGCCATCACATAACCGAGCAGCCGCTGCAGCGAGATTTTTGCGCCGCCGATCTCCGGCAGCAGGCCGATGATAGCGTTGACGAGATAGACCAGCGCGACCAGCACCAGCAGCATCGCGATGATGTTGATCAGGAGCTCGACGCCGGCCGCGGTGCCCTTGACGATCGCATCCATGGTCGAGGACACCTGAACGTCTGGGTCCTCGAGCGATCCGCCGGTGCGCCGCTCGGCCGTCTCCGGCACCATGATCAGGCTGATCAGGATCGCGGCCGGCGCGCCGAGCACCGAGGCGATGACGAAATGCGCGGCCGCATTTGATATCAGCGGTGCAAGAAGCGTGGCGTAGAGCACCAGCACGGTGCCGGCGATACCGGCCATGCCGCCTGTCATCACCAGAAACAATTCACTGCGCGTGAGCTGCGGCAGATAGGGGCGGATGAACAGCGGCGCTTCCACCATGCCGAGGAAGATGTTGGCCGCGGTCGAGAGCCCGACCGCGCCGCCGACGCCGAGCGTGCGTTCCAAAAGCCACGCCATCCCGCGCACCGCCGGTGGCAGCACGCGCCAATAGAATAGCAGCGTCGTCAGCACGCTCATGACGAGTACAATCGGCAGCGCCTGGAAGGCGAGGATGAAATCCGCACCCGGCGCCTTCGGATCGAACGGCGGCGGCCCACCGCCGACATAGCCGAACACGAAGGCGGTGCCGGCGCGCGTCGCGGCGGCAATGGTGCCGACGGCGTCGTTGATCGCGCCGAAGGCTGTGCTCACCAGCGGCACCTTGATCAGCACCAGCGCGGTGACGACGGTTGCGGCCAGCCCGATCGCGGCCTGCCGCAGCGACACCGCGCGGCGATTCTCACCTAACGCCCAGGCGATCACCAGGAGCGCCACCACGCCGAACGCCGATTGTAATTGCAGCATCACGCCCCCGAAAACCCGTCGCGGGATTATGGGCAGGGGCTTCGCGCAGCGCAATGCTGTCACGCGTTGCTTGAGGCGCCATTGACAAGTTGCGGGCGGTCGGCCACGGCTCCGTGATGTCTTCCGTCATGCCGGTCGGCGCCCGCGATCTCCTCGCCCACAGACCGTTCCTGTTCTTCCTGTCGTCGCGCAGCCTGTCGCGCTTCTCGAGCCAGATCGGCGCGGTCGCGATCGGCTGGCAGATCTACGATTTGACCGGCAGCGCCTTTGAGCTCGGCATGGTCGGGCTGGTCCAGTTCCTGCCGACGGCGCTGCTGGTGTTCGTTGCCGGCCACACCGCCGACCGCTTCGATCGCAAGCGCGTGGTGCAGGCCTGCCAGATTCTGGAAGCACTGGCCGCGCTGTTCCTCGCGGTGAGCACCTTCGCCGGCACCATCTCGGAGCTGCAGATCTTCGCCGCGACCTTCGTGCTGGGCATCGCCGGCGCGTTCGAGAGCCCGGCGACCGCGGCGTTGCTGCCGCTGATCGCGCCGCAGGGCTCGCTGCAGCGGGCGACCGCGGTCGCGAGCGGCGCCGGCCAGATCGCGACCATCACTGGCCCTGCGCTCGGCGGCTTTGCGTTCGCGTTCACGCCGAGCATGCCCTACGCCATCATGGTCGTGTTCTGGCTGTTCGGCATGATCCTGACCGGCGGCATCGGCCGGCTGCAGCAGGCGGCGGTGAAAGAGTCGGCGTCGTCGGATGACCTCTACGCCGGTGTCACCTTCGTGCGCAGCAATCCGGCGATCCTCGGCACCATCTCGCTCGATCTGTTCGCGGTGCTGTTCGGCGGCGTCACTGCGTTGTTGCCGATCTATGCCCGCGACATTCTGGTGACCGGCCCGCTCGGCCTCGGCATCCTGCGTGCCGCGCCCGCGGTCGGCGCGCTGCTGATGACGATGGTGCTGGCGCGGCATACCATCAGCCGCCGCGTGGGAATGCGGATGTTCCAGGCGGTGATCGTGTTCGGTGTCGCGACGGTGGTGTTCGCGCTGTCGCACTGGATGTGGCTGTCGGTGCTGGCGCTCGCGGTGTTGGGCGCCGCCGATACGATCAGCGTCGTGATCCGCTTCTCGCTGGTGCAACTGGCCACACCCGACGCGATGCGCGGCCGCGTCGGTGCGGTGAATTTCCTGTTCATCAACGCGTCGAACCAGCTCGGCCAGTTCGAAAGCGGCGTCACCGCAGCGCTGTTCGGCGCCATGCCGGCCGCCGTGCTCGGCGGCGTCGGCACGATTGCGGTCGCGCTGCTCTGGATGAAGCTGTTCCCGACGCTGCGGGATGTCGAGAAGCTGGAGTAGTAACTCCCGTCATTGCGAGCGAAGCGAAGCAATCCACGTCACAACTCGGGGACAGGTGGATTGCTTCGTCGTTGCGCTCCTCGCAATGACGGTGGTAGCCCCGGGGCGAGGGGCGCTTGCATGATTTCGGAATAATGGAAGAATACCGCTGAGTTGCCCGACATGTCAAGTTGCCGTGTCAAACGCCGGCAGCCCCGCTACTTTGCATGGGGTTGTTTTCGATATTTTTCAGCGTGCCCCGCTATAGCCCCGCCGCGGGCGGTGAGAAGGGGAAGATCAGCCCCGTCCCACGAACGGCATCTTGCTGGCCATGACGGTCATGAACAGCACGTTGGCGTCGAGCGGCAGGCCCGCCATGTAGGCGACCGCGTCGCCGACCGCCTTGGCGTCCATGCGCGGTTCCTGCTTTGAGGTGCCGTCGGGCTGCAACACGCCGGGGCCGTTGACCATGCGATCGGTCATCGGGGTCGCGGCGTTGCCGATGTCGACCTGGCCGACCGCAATATCATACATGCGGCCGTCGAGATTGCTGGCCTTGGTGAGGCCGGTGATAGCGTGCTTGGTCGAGGTATAGGCGGCCGAGAACGGCCGCGGCGCATGCGCCGAGATCGAGCCGTTGTTGATGATGCGGCCGCCGCGCGGCGTCTGATCCTTCATGATGCGGAAGGCGTGCTGGGTGCACAGGAACGGTGCGGTGAGGTTGGTGTTCACCACGGCCTGCCACTGCTCGAGCGACAAATCCTCGAATTTCAGCGGCGGCGCACCCATGCCGGCGTTGTTGAACAGCACGTCGAGCCGGCCGTAGGTGGACTTCACCGTGTCGAACAGCGCCGCGATCGAAGCCGGATTGGCCATGTCGGCGGAGACGCAAAGGCTCTTGCCGGCGGGGCCGAGCTTGCTGGTCTCTTCCAGCATCTCCTTGCGGCGTCCGACCAGCACGACGGTGAAGCCTGTGTTCATCAAAGCGAGCGATGCCGCGCGTCCGACGCCGGTGCCGGCACCGGTGACGACGGCGATCTTGTTGGTGGCAGTCATCTGGTTTCCTCTTTTTTGGCTTTTGCTTCGGTTTCGTTCTTGTAGGGCGGTCGCGGAATATTGTTGTGCGCGGCGCGCAGCGCCGCCGACCAGCGCGACCGCAGGTCGTGGAAATAGGGCTCACCGGCCTCGATGCGATGGTTGAGGTCGGCCTCGCAGGCATCGCTGCGCACCACCAGCACGTCGATCGGCAGGCCGACGCCGAGATTGGAGCGCATGGTCGAATCCATCGAGATCAGCCCTGTCTTGAGCGCCTCGTAGAGCTCGACGTCGTAATGCATGGCGCGATCGAGCACCGGCTTGCCGTATTTGTGCTCGCCGATCTGCAAATAGGGCGTATCGGTGGTGCATTCGATGAAGTTGCCGGCGGTGTAGACCATGAACAGCCGCATCCGCGACCCCTTGATCTGACCGCCGAACAGGAACGAGACGTCGAAGCTCACATCTTCCGATCTCAGCGCCTCACCCTCGGTGGCGTGCACGGAGCGGATAGCACGGCCGATCCGTTGGGCGGCCTGGAACATGGTCGGCGCGTTCATCAGCGTCTCGACCTCGCCGGTGTGCGGATCCTCCATGCCCTCGGTCAGGGTCGATAGCACCGACTGGCTGACGGCCAGATTGCCGGCGCTCGCGATCGCCATGATCCGTTCGCCGGGCTTTGCGAAGATGTGCAGCTTGCGGAAGGTCGAGACATTGTCGAGGCCGGCATTGGTGCGGGTGTCGGCGATCATGACGAGGCCGTCGCGCACCAGAATTCCGCAGCAATAGGTCATTTCCAGTCCCCAACGGCCCGAGTTTCTCGGCGCAGAACTAGTAGCCAATTTCGAGGTCGCATCCAACCCAAATTCCCCGGCGAACGGCGTGTGTCGCAGCCTCGGAGCAGGGCGGTCACAATTGCTGCGTTGATCCCGCCTGTGCATCGACGAGGAATGCCTCGTCCACGGGGACGCCCAACGCGGTGACCAGCCGGTTCGTCTCGGCCGCCATGCCGACGATCGCCAGCATTTCCCGATATTCGGCCTCGGTCATGCCCTTCGCGCGGGCGCCCGCGGTGTGCGAGTGAATGCAGTAGCTGCAGCCATGGGCCACCGAGACCGCAACGTAGAGCATTTCCTTGATCTTTGGATCGAGCGCGCCCGGTGCCATTACGTCCTTGATGCTCTCCCAGGTTCGACGCAGGGTCTTCGGATCATGTGCGAGCGCGCGCCAGAAATTGTTGACGAAGTCCGACTTCCGCGTCGTGCGGATATCGTCGAAGACGGCGCGCGCCTCCGCCGAGAGTTCTTCGTCTGAAAGCAGTTTTACGGTTGCCATGGCTTGTCTCGCTGGGTCGGGTTTGAAGCGACAGCTGCGTAGGGTGGGTAGAGCGAAGCGAAACCCACCATCTCGACGCATGGCACGAAGGCGATGGGTTTCGCTGCGCTCTACCCATCCTACGACGTTACGACTGCGTCTGGCTCTGCCACTGTCCCGGACGTCCGGCCTGGTCGACCTTGACCGCGACCGACAGCGTTTCCGTGCCGCCACCATAGCGGGTGCCGCGGACCGGGGCGGCGCCGAGATAGTCGAGGCCGATCGCAACGCGGGCATGGGCGTCGGTGACACAGATGCCGTTGGCGGCGTCGAAGCCGACCCAGCCGAGGCCGGGCACATGGGCTTCCGCCCAGGCGTGGCCGGCCTGCTGGTTGACCATGCCGTCGGAGCGCAGGAAGTGCCCGGAGACGAACCGCGCCGGCACGCCGCCGGCCCGCGCGCAGGCGATGAAGATGTGGGCGTAGTCCTGGCAGACGCCGCGCTTCAGTGCGAACGCCTCGGCGGCCGAGGTGCCGCTGGTTGTCGGATCCTCATCGAAGGTCATGTGCTCGTAGATCTGCACCATCAGCGCATGCAGAAAGCCGAGCACGTCGCCGTCGGCCTCGCTACGCATCTCGCGCACAAAACTTGCCATCGCCGGATTGACGTCGGTCAGCGGCGTGGACCGCAGGAACAGGGTCGGCGGGAACCGCTCGTCGGTGCCGCGCAGCACGCCGCCGGTGTCATGGGTCTCGACCAGGCCTTCGCAATGGATGGTGAGGTCGCCGATCGCGCCATGCGTCAGCACGTGGGTGAAATTGCCGAAGGCGTCCTCATGGGTGTCGAGCCGGGAATCGGTCGAGACGTCGATCTGCCAGTCCGCGACATACTGCCCGTCATGGCTGCCCGGCGTCATCCGCAGAATCTGGATCACACCCGTGGCCGCGGGCTCGTAGCGATAGGTGGTGGTATGGGCAATCCGCAGGCGCATGGTTGAACCAGGAGGTCGGGATCGTCATGCCCAGCCTCATGCCGGGCATCCACGTCTTTCTTCCTTCTCGCCCCTCTAAGCAAGGCGTGGATGGCCGGGTCAAGCCCGGCCGGAAGAGATTCTGGGCGTCTTCTTGCCGTATCGAACCCGTCAAACCAGATATTGCTTGGTCACGATTTCGCCCAGCCGCGAGTTATCCGCAAGGAATTCCTGGATGAATTCGTGCACGCCGTGCTGGAAGATATCGTCCATGTGGCTGTGCTCAAGCCGGTTCCTGATGCCGCGGGCGTGGCGCTGGGCGGCGCCCTGGCGGCCATAGGCGACGCCGATCTGGTCCAGATTGCGCACCAGATTGCTGTAGCAGCTTGCCAGCGACCGCGGCAGCGTGTCGTTCAGGATCAGCAGGTCGGCGATCAGCCAGGGTTTCAGGGTTTCCCGGTAGACCCAGTGATAGGCTGTCAGCGCCGAGACCGAGCGCAGGATCGAGGTCCACTGGTAGTAATCCAGCGGGCCGCCGACATGCTCCTCCTCGGGCAGCAGCACGTGGTATTTCACGTCGAGAATACGCGCGGTGTTGTCGGCGCGCTCGAGATGCACGCCGAGCCGCGAGAACCAGTAGGCGTCGTTACGCAGCATGGTCCGGTAGGCTGAGCCGTCGAAGCGTAGCGAGGTCTCCTGCACGAAGCGCAGGAATTTTGCCAGTTCCTCGCGGTTTCCGGTGCCGCCCTTGGTCCAGACCGCCTGCAGCTCGATCCAGGACGAATTGATGGTGTCCCACATCTCCGATGTCAGCGCGGTGCGCACCGAGCGGGAATTGAGCCGGGCCGCCTCGATACAGTTCTTGATCGAGGAGGAATTTGCGTCCGAGAACGACAGATACTCGACGACGTTGCGCTCGTTGGCTTCCTCGTAATGCTCGTAAAAGGCGGCGCCGACGCCGGCGGTGAGGAGCGCGGAGTCCCACTCGTTGGTCTTGCCGATATAGGCCGCCGGCAGTGCGGTGACCCGGAGCGTCGCATCGATCGTGCGCGCGAGATATTCGGCGCGCTCGACATAGCGGGCCAGCCAGAACAGGTTTTCTGCGGTGCGCGACAGCATGCTCTCAATTACTCACTCAGTATCCAGGTGTCCTTGGTTCCGCCGCCCTGGCTCGAATTGACCACGAGCGATCCTTCCTTCAGCGCCACGCGGGTCAACCCGCCCGGCACGATGGTGGTGTGGGTGCTGCCGGTCAGCACGAACGGCCGCAGGTCGACATGGCGCGGCGCGAGGCCCTTGGCGGTGCAGGTCGGGCAAGTCGACAGCGCCAGCGTCGGCTGGGCAATAAAGCCTTCCGGCTCGCGCTTGAGCTTGTCGCGGAATGCCTCGATGGTCGCCTTGGTGGCGGCCGGGCCGATCAGCATGCCGTAGCCGCCGGAGCCGTGCACCTCCTTGACGACGAGGTCGGCAAGATTGTCGAGCACGTAGGACAGATCCTGCGGCTCGCGGCAGCGGAAGGTCTGCACGTTCTTGAGGATCGGCTCCTCGCTGAGGTAGAACTTCACGATGTCGGGCATGTAGGAGTAGATCGCCTTGTCGTCGGCGATGCCGGTGCCGACCGCATTGGCGAGCGTGACGTTGCCGGCCGCATAGGCCGACATCAGCCCAGGCACGCCGAGCGCGGAGTCCGGGCGGAAGGTGAGGGGATCGAGGAAATCGTCGTCAACGCGGCGGTAGATCACGTCGACCCGTTTCAGACCCTCGGTGGTGCGCATGAACACCTCGTCGTTCTTGACGATGAGGTCACGGCCCTCGACCAACTCGATGCCGAGCTTGTCGGCGAGGAACGAGTGCTCGTAATAGGCCGAGTTGTAGATGCCGGGGGTCATCAGCGCGACCGTCGGCTCCGCCGCCGCGCTGTGTGGCGCCACCGAGCGTAGCGCCGACAACAGCTCATCCGGATAGCGCTCGACCGGCGCGACGCGGTGCCGCGCGAACAGGTCCGGAAACAGCCGCATCATGATCTCGCGGTTTTCCAGCATGTAGGACACGCCGGACGGCGTGCGCGCATTGTCCTCCAGCACGATGAAGTTGTCCGGATCGGTGCGGATGATGTCGATGCCGGCGATGTGGACGTAGATGTCGTGCGGCACGTCCTGGCCGTTCATCTCCGGACGGAACACCGGGTTCTGGAAGATCAGGTCTTCCGGGATGATGTTGGCGCGCAGGATGTCGCGGCCGTGGTAGATGTCCTTGAGGAACATGTTGAGGGCGAGCACGCGCTGCTTCAGGCCCTTTTCCAGCAGCGTCCATTCCTTGGCCGATATGATGCGCGGGATGACGTCGAAGGGGATCAGCCGTTCCTGGGCTTCGGAATCGCCATAGACCGCGAAGGTAATGCCGATCCGGCGGAACAGCAGCTCCGCTTCCTGGCGGCGATATTCCAGCGCGTCCGGCGGCGTCTCTTTGAGCCAGCGGGAGAGCTCTTGGTAGGCCGAGCGGAGGTCGCCGCCGAGGCCGTTCATTTCATCGAACGCAACTGCCATATATCCTGACTGTCCTTCGAAGCCATGTGACACACAGTGCATGACTTGAGGTGGTGGTAGCAAGGGGCGGGCCAGCGCGATATGCATTGGCTTGCAGCATTTGCCAGGGATGTTCGTCGACGCTGCCTGAAAAACCGGCGGAGGCCTGCTTAATTCGGCAGCAAAACCTCGTGACATCAAGGCGTTGGGTCGGCAATGTCAGGGGATCAGTTAGGGAATGAGACCATGAGCGAGATTGTCACGGCGGGGATTTTGGTGATCGGCGACGAAATCCTGTCCGGCCGGACCAAGGACAAAAACATCGGCTTCATCGCCGAATATTTGACCAATATCGGCATCGACCTGAAGGAAGTGCGCGTCGTCGCCGATGAGGAGGCCGATATCATCGCCGCCCTTGATGCGCTGCGGCATAGGTACAACTACGTGTTCACCACCGGCGGCATCGGGCCGACCCATGACGACATCACCGCCGACAGCGTGGCGAAGGCGTTCGGGGTCGAAATCCACCATCACCCGGAGGTGGTGGCGCGGTTCAGGGAGCGCTGGACCGAGCAGGACCTGAACGAGGCCCGGTTGCGGATGGCCCGCGTCCCCGATGGCGCCGAGCTGATCCAGAGCGCGACCATCCTGGCGCCCGGCTTCAAGCTCGGCAACGTCGTCGTGATGGCCGGCATCCCCACCATCATGCAGGCGATGATGGACATCGTGGCGCCGACGTTGAAATCCGGCGTGCGCATGCTGTCCGATACAGTGCGCGCCGACGCGCGGGAAGGCGACATCGGCGGCCCGCTGCGCACGATCGCAGAAGCCCATCCCGACACCATCATCGGCAGCTATCCGTTCCAGGACGAGAACCAGAAGCCGAACACCAATCTGGTGGTGCGGTCGCGCGATCCGGACAAGCTCGCCGCGGCGATGGCGGAGGTGAAAGAGATGCTTGCGAAGCTGCATGCCGGGCAGAACAAGCCGGCGATAGGTTGATACGGCATGGTTGAGAAAAGTTCGGAATCGAGCGCGCAGGAGCGGGCCGGCAGGCCCTTCCCGGTCTCGTGGGATCAATTCCACCGGGACTGCCGGGCACTGACCTGGCGGCTCAATGAAGTGGGGCCGTTTCATGCGGTGATTGCGATCACCCGCGGCGGGCTGGTGCCGGCGGCGATCGTGGCGCGCGAGCTCGGCTTGCGCGTGATCGACACCGTCTGCATCGCAAGCTACGACCACGACAAGCAGGGCGATCTGCAGGTGCTCAAGGGCATTTCGGAGCAGACCGCGAAGCTTGGCGGCGGCACCGGCAAGGGGCTGCTGATCGTCGACGACCTCGTCGATACCGGAAAAACCGGCAAGCTGGTTCGCGAGATGCTGCCCGATGCGCATTTCGCCACCGTCTACGCCAAGCCGCAGGGGCGGCCGCTGGTCGACACCTACATCACCGAGGTGTCGCAGGACACCTGGATCTTCTTTCCCTGGGATACCGCACTGTCGTTTCAGCCGCCGATCCGGGATGGGGCGGCGTGAGGACTTCGTCATTCCGGGGCGCGTCGAAGACGCGA
>NZ_JYMT01000004.1 GCF_000938305.1 Bradyrhizobium sp. LTSP885 | reverse complement strand
TCGACTGGATCAAGCCCTTCACCAAGGTTGAAAACGTCTCCTTCGCGCCCGGCAACATCTCGATCAAATGGTTCGAGGACGGCGAGCTGAACGTCGCCTGGAACTGCATCGACCGCCATCTGGAGACGCGCGGCGACCAGACCGCGATCATCTGGGAGGGCGACGATCCCTCCGAGTCCAAGCACATCACCTACCGCGAGCTGCACGACGAAGTCTGCAAGATGGCCAACATCCTGCGCACAAGGAACGTCGAGAAGGGCGACCGCGTCACGATCTATCTGCCGATGATTCCGGAGGCCGCCTACGCGATGCTGGCCTGTGCGCGGATCGGCGCCATTCACTCGGTGGTGTTCGGCGGCTTCTCGCCCGACAGCCTCGCCCAGCGCATCAAGGACTGCGAATCCAAGGTGATCATCACCGCCGACGAAGGCCTGCGCGGCGGCAAGAAGGTGCCGCTGAAGGCCAATGTCGACGCGGCCATTGCCAAGAGCGGCGGCGTCGACTGGGTCGTCGTGGTGAAGCGCACTGGTGGTGCGATCGATATGAACCCGACGCGCGACCTCTGGTATCACGAGGCCGCCGAGATGGTGACCTCGGAGTGCCCGTGCGAGCCAATGAACGCGGAGGATCCGCTGTTCATTCTCTACACGTCAGGCTCGACCGGTACGCCGAAGGGCGTGCTGCACACCTCCGCCGGCTATCTCGTGTTCGCCTCGATGACGCATCAATACGTCTTCGACTATCACGACGGCGACATCTACTGGTGCACCGCCGATGTCGGCTGGGTCACCGGCCACAGCTACATCCTCTACGGGCCGCTCGCGAATGGCGCGACCACGCTGATGTTCGAGGGCGTGCCGAATTACCCGGACAACTCCCGTTTCTGGAACGTGATCGACAAGCACAAGGTCAACATCTTCTACACCGCGCCGACCGCGATCCGCGCGCTGATGCAGTTCGGCGACGATCCCGTGAAGAAGACCTCGCGCAAATCGCTGCGGCTGCTCGGCTCGGTCGGCGAGCCGATCAATCCGGAAGCCTGGGAATGGTATCATCGCGTGGTCGGCGACGAGCGCTGCCCGATCGTCGACACCTGGTGGCAGACCGAGACCGGCGGCATTTTGATTACGCCGCTGCCCGGCGCAACCAAACTCAAGCCGGGCTCGGCAACCCGGCCGTTCTTCGGCGTGGTGCCCGAAATCGTCGATGCCGACGGCAAGGTGCTGGACGGCGAGACCTCCGGCAACCTCTGCATCGCAAAATCCTGGCCGGGCCAGATGCGCACGGTCTATGGCGATCATGCCCGGTTCGAGCAGACCTATTTCTCGACCTACAAGGGCAAGTACTTCACCGGCGACGGCTGCCGCCGCGACGCCGACGGCTATTACTGGATCACCGGCCGGGTCGACGACGTCATCAACGTCTCCGGCCACCGCATGGGCACCGCCGAGGTCGAGAGTTCGCTGGTCGCCAATCCCGCAGTCTCGGAAGCCGCCGTGGTCGGCTACCCCCACGACATCAAGGGCCAGGGCATCTACGCCTATGTCACCCTGATGAAGGGCACCGAGCCGTCCGAGGCGCTGCGCAAGGAGCTGGTCGCCTGGGTCCGCAAGGACATCGGGCCGATCGCCTCGCCGGACCTGATCCAGTTCGCGCCCGGCCTGCCGAAGACCCGCTCCGGCAAGATCATGCGCCGTATCCTGCGCAAGATCGCCGAGGACGAGCCGTCGACCCTCGGCGACACCTCGACCTTGGCCGATCCGGCCGTGGTCGACGATCTCGTGCAGAACCGGCGGAATCGTCAACACAAGTAACGCATCGAGCCGACCGGAGGCACCATGAACTTCGACGCCATTGCCATAGGCAGGTCGCCGCCCGACGACGTCAACGTCGTCGTCGAGGTTCCGCTTGGCGGGGAACCAATCAAGTATGAGATGGACAAGGCCGCCGGTACGCTCGTCGTCGATCGCTTCCTCTACACGCCGATGCGCTATCCCGGTAACTACGGCTTTGTGCCCCATACGCTGTCGGATGACGGTGATCCGATCGATGTGTTGGTGGCGAACACGCGCCCAATCGTCCCGGGTGCGATCATCAACGTCCGGCCGATCGGCGTGTTGAAGATGGAGGACAATGCCGGAGGCGACGAGAAGATCATCGCAGTGCCGTCAAACCATCTGACGCAACGATACATGCACGTGCTGACGTACTCGGATTTGCCGGAGATCACCTGGCGACAGATCGAACATTTCTTCCTGCACTACAAGGACCTCGAGCCGGGCAAATGGGTAAAGCTGAGCGGCTGGGGCGACGCCGCTGAAGCCAGGCAGTTGATTCAGGCGGCTGTACTGCGCGCAAAGTGAGATGTGATCCTGACCGCAATTCGAATGAGTGTTGGAATCGGTATCGACGGGGATAGTCATGAGAATCGTGTTGCTGGGACCGCCCGGTGCGGGCAAGGGAACGCAGGCGCAGCGGATCGTCGATAAATTCAGCATTCCGCATCTCTCGACAGGTGACATGTTGCGGGCCGCCGTGCACGCGGGGACCGATATCGGGCGCAAAGCAAAGGAGATTATGGCGGAGGGCAAGCTGGTGTCCGATCACCTCGTTGTTGCCGCGGTGATAGAACGGATCGCACAGCCCGACTCGAAACGAGGATTTGTGCTCGACGGATTTCCGCGTACGATCGGTCAGGCGGTGGCGTTTGACGAGCTTCTGCACAGGGATGCCGTCGACCTTGATCGTGTCGTCGAGTTGATGGCAGATGAAGACATTTTGCTCGATCGCATCGAGACGCGGGCACAGGAGGCAAAAGCCAGAGGTCACACGGCCCGCGCGGACGACAATCATGAAGCGCTGAAAGTGCGGCTTGACGCTTACAATGAGCAGACCGCGCCGCTCGTCGAATATTATCGTGCCAAAGGCGTTCTCAGGAGTATCGACGGTCTGCAAGCGGTCGACGCCGTGACGCATGACGTCTTCCACGCGATCGAAGGGCTGATGCCCTGATTGCCGAGATCAACGCGACCTCCGCTACCAACTCCTGAGCCGCAGCAGATTATCTTTAGCAAACTGAGTTTGCTCAGGGTGATCCACGGTCGATACCAGTCTTCTGGCTTTGCGCGGCCGTCGGGCGCGACGCGATCGGATGATTTGAGCGACGCAATTGTCAGATATCGCCAGTCACCTTCAAGGCTTCGGTGCGGATCTCCTCGACGAGCCGTTCCTTCAGGGCAACAAATTCTGCACTGGTCTTGATCTTGTAGGAGCGCGGATGCGGCAGATCGACGGTAATCTCCGCCTTGATGCGGCCCGGACGGGCACTCATGACGATGACGCGGCTGCCGAGAAAGATCGATTCTTCGATGTCGTGGGTGACAAACAGCACCGTCTTCTGGTCGCGCTCCCAGATTCCGAGCAGCATCTCCTGCATCAGGGCGCGGGTCTGATTGTCGAGCGCGCCGAATGGCTCGTCGAGCAGCAGGATTTTTGGATCATTAGCCAGGGCTCGCGCAATCGCCGTGCGCTGTTGCATGCCGCCGGAGAGCTGCTTCGGCCAGTGATTCTCAAAGCCGGACAGTCCGACCTGCTGGATGAACCGGTCAGCGACCTTGTTGCGTTCGGCTTGCGAGACCCCGCGCTCGCGCAGGCCGAAGGCGATGTTCTCGCGCACCGTCAGCCAGGGAAACGGCGTGTAGGACTGGAAAACCATGCCGCGATCGGCACCGGGACCGGTCACCTCGCGGCCGTCGAGCATGACGCGTCCGCTGGTCGGCCGGTCGAGCCCAGCGACGATGCGGAGCAGGGTGGATTTTCCGCAGCCCGAGGGGCCGAGGATGGTGACGAAGTCATTGTCGCCGACGGCAAGGTCGGTCGGCTCCAGCGCGCGCGTCGGTGCACGGCCGGCGCGCGCCGGAAAGGTGCGGGACACCTGATCGATCGTGAGCGCGGTCATGCCAGCTTCCACGGAAACAGCCAGGCGTTGAACGCCTTGAACAGGAAGTCCGAGATGAGCCCGATCAGGCCGATGACGATGATGCCGAAGATGATCTGGCCGGTGTTGAGCAGGGCCTGGCTGTCGGTGATCATGTGCCCGATGCCGGACGATGAGCCGATCAGCTCGGCCACGATCACATAGGTCCAGGCCCAGCCCAGAACCAGCCGCAGAATTTCGGCGATGTCGGGAGCCGAGGAGGGCAGCAGCACGCGGCGGATGACGCCGCGGTCGCCGGCGCCGAGCGTATAAGCCGCCTCGACCAGATCGCGCCGCGTGCCGCCGACGGTGACCGCGACCATCAGGATGACCTGAAAGACCGAGCCGATGAAGATCACGAGCAGCTTCTGCAATTCGCCGATGCCCGCCCACAGAATCAACAGCGGGATGAAGGCCGAAGCGGGCAGATAGCGCGCAAAGGAGACGAAGGGTTCGAGAAAGGCCTCGACCGGCTTATAGGCGCCCATCATGACGCCGATCGGCACCGCGATAACGGCCGCGAGCGCAAAGCCGCCGATGACCCGCCAGACCGTCATGCCGATGTCGAACAGGAAGCCTTGTTTCGCGAGCAGTTCATAGCCTTCCTGCACCATGGTCAGCGGGTTGGCGAGGAACGTCTTCGACACATGACCGCCGAAGGTTGCCCAGCCCCAGAGCGCAACGAACAGCACGAAGAACGCGAGGCCATAGACCACGCGTTGCTTCGATGTCACGGGATCGAGAGGCCGCATCAGAATGATGGTTCTACTTGATATAGCTCGCGTCGAAGAGGTCCTTGACGTCAGGCGCGGCCTTGATGATGCCGACCTCGAGCAGGAGGTCCGCGGCCTCCTTGTTGAAGGCGAGGAAGTCGCCCGCGAAGAATTTCTGGTTGGCGGCCTTGTCCTGCCAGCGCAGATATTTCGCCGAGCTGCCGAACTGCTCGCCGGATTGCTTCACGTCGGCGCCCATGATCTCGTAGGCCTTGGCCTGATCCTTGGCGATCATGTCCAGTGCCTCGAAATAGCTGTCGGCCAGTGCCTGCGCGGCCTTCGGATTGTCGGTCAGGAATTTCGGTGTGCAGCCGAACGTATCCATCACGATCGGGTAATCCAGCGTGGTCGCGATGATCTTGCCCTTGTCCGGTGCGGCGCGCACCGTGGAGAGGTAAGGCTCATAGGTCATCGCGGCATCGTTCTGGCCGGCGACGAAGGCCTGTGCGGCGGCGGCCGGCTCCAGATTGACCACGGTGACGTCCTTGACCGTGAGGCCGTTCTTCTTGAGCATCCAGGCCAGCGCGAAATAGGGCGAGGTGCCCGGCGCTGACGCCGCGACCGTCTTGCCCTTCAGGTCCTTGATCGCGGCGATGTCGGTGCGCACGGCCATGCCGTCGGCGCCATAGCTCTTGTCGAGCTGGAAGATCTGCTTGGTCGCAACGCCATTGGCGTTCCAGGAGATCCAGGTCTCGACCGTCGTCGCCGCGCACTGGATGTCGCCGGATGCAATGGCGAGATGCCGGTCCTTCTGCGGGATCTTCTTTAATGCCACGTCGAGGCCGTTCTTCTTGAAGATGCCGGCTTCCTTGGCGAGCGTCAGTGGCGCAAAGCCGGTCCATCCGGAAATGCCGACGCCGACCTTGACGTCGTCGGCGAATGCCGGTGCCGACACCACGAGAGCAATGATTGCGGTCATGAGTTTGGAGCTACGCATGATTGTCTTCCTCTTAACTGCCGATTGAACCCTGTTGATCTCTGCATCCGCCGCGGCGGGTTGTCGCATCAACCGTGGTGCGCGATTCGTGTTGCATAGGATTTGTTGCATGAATTGTGCCGCATCCGACATTCTCAGCCTCCCTTGAAGCGAGCGACAAGACGGTGCGTGTCGCCGGGATAATGCAGGCGCACCGCGGTCAGCGTGCGTGCGCTGCGCCATGTGTAGCGGTCGATCACGAGACAGGGCGCGCCGATGGCGACGCCCAGCGCAGCCGCCGTGCGCTCGTCCGCCACAACGGCGCTGATCGTATGTTCGGCTTCCGTCCATGGGACATGATGAAGCAGCCATGAGCCGGGTGGCTCGACCGCAAAATCGGCGGTCGTGGCTTCCGGTACGGAATCGAGATCGATCAGCCGGTCTTCGATGGCGAACGGCACGTTGTCGGCGCTGTGCCGGCAGGCAATCGCGACCACCTTGCCGGTCTTGCGCACGCCGAGGCGGGCGCAATCGGCTGATGTCGCGGCGCGGCGCACGCAACGAAAAAGCTGGTAGCCGTAGCTGCGGCCGAGGGCGGTGATCTCGGCACGCATGTCTGATATCTTGAGCACCGCCGACAGATGCTGCGGGCGGCGGACGAAGCTGCCGGCCCGCCGCCGTCGCTCGATCAGGTCGGCTTGCGCGAGCTCCGACAGCGCCTTGCTCACGGTCATGCGCGAGCAGCCATAGCGCGCCATCAATTGATGCTCGAACGGAATGCGATGTCCCGGCGGCCATTCGCCGGTCAGGATCGATGTCTCGATGTCGTGCCGGATCTGCTTGTAGAGCGTCGGCCGGTCCGCCGCCTCGACCTTGCCGCGATCAGCCGTGAGGCTCATGCTATGAGCCTCCGCACCGTCGCGTTGAAACGGTCGCGCGCTTTTGAGCGGAGCCGGTGCCGTCCGCCTTCGACGACCTTGCTGCCGCCGGCCCAGACGCAATCGATCGCGCCGCCGCCCGCCGCGAAAATCCAGCCGTCGATGACGGTATCGCCCCGGCGTCCGGCCAGCGAGGGATGCTCAGGATCGAGCGTGACGATGTCGGCGCGTGCACCCGGTTGCAGTCCCACTGTGTTCTGCGCCAGCGCCCGGGCGCCGCCCGCCAGCGCGCCGTCGAATAGCGCACGGCCGGTCGACGCACCGGGAGCTTCGGACAGCACATTGCGTTCGCGGTGCTTGAGCCGTTGGCCATATTCGAGCTGGCGCAACTCGTCGGCGATGCCGACCAGCACGTTGGAATCCGTGCCGATACCGAACCGGCCGCCGGCGTCGAGGAATTCGCGGGCAGGGAAGATGCCGTCGCCGAGGCTTGCTTCCGTCACCGGGCAGAGGCCGGCGATGGCGCCGGTGCGGGCAAGCGCGGCGACTTCGGATGCTGTGGTGTGGGTCGCGTGAATCAGGCACCAGCGCTGGTCGACCGGCGCATGTTCGAGCAGCCATTCGACCGGCCGCCGGCCCGACCAGGCGAGGCAGTCCTCGACCTCCCTGACCTGTTCGGCGGCGTGGATGTGGATCGGGCCTGCTTCGGCGAGGGGAATGATCGCCGCCAGTTCGTCCGGCGCTACGGCCCGCAGGCTGTGCGGCGCGATGCCAACATTGGCTCCGGGCAATCTGCCAACCACCTCACGCGACGCAGCGACCAGCACGGCAAACTGATCGACAGAACAGATGAAGCGGCGCTGGCCGGCGTGTGGCGCCGCGCCGCCAAAGCCGCCATGCGCATAGAAACTCGGCAGCAGCGTGAGGCCGATGCCGGCGGTCCCGGCCGCCTCTGCAATTCGCACGGCCATCTCGGCGGGGTTGGCGTAGGGCGATCCGTCGCGATCATGATGGAGATAGTGAAACTCACCGACACGCGTAAAGCCCTGCTCGAGCATCTCGACATAGAGCAGAGTCGCGACATCGGCGACATCGTCCGGCGTCATCTCCAGCGCGAAGCGATACATTGTCTCGCGCCAGGTCCAGAATGTATCGGTCGTGTTGCCGCGGAGTTCGGCAAGCCCGGCCATGCCGCGCTGAAACGCGTGGCTGTGGAGGCTCGCCAGTCCGGGAACCGCGATTGGGTGGCGTTCGTCGGCGGTATCAGGCGCGACCCCGGCCGCGACGTCCGTGATCGTGTCGCCGGTGACGACCACCTGCACGTTATCGGCCCAGCCCGTGGGCAACAGCGCGGAAGCGAAATGCAGTCGGGTCATGTTTCCAGCCGGCTGGACAGAACGTCGACACGATTATATGTCTAGACATATCTGTCAAGCATCCCGAGTCGAGGGACCATCGCATGGCCGAGCGCTTCGACCGCATCTGGCACAACGCCCGGCTCGCCACGTTGCGGGGCGATCATCCCGATCTCGGCGAGATCGAGCGTGGACTGATTGCGGCGCGCGGTGGCCGCATCGTCTATGCCGGCGCGCAATCGGACTTCCCAGGTGATGCCGACGCGACAGAGCGGATCGATTGCGAGGGGCGCTGGGTCACGCCCGGCCTTGTCGATTGCCACACCCATCTCGTCTACGGCGGCAACCGGGCGCATGAATTCGAGTTGCGGCTGAAGGGCGCAAGCTACGAAGAGATCGCCCGCGCCGGTGGCGGCATCGTCTCGACGGTCGCGGCGACGCGGAAGGCGACCGAACCCGAACTGGTCGCCGGCGCGCTGCCGCGGCTCGATGCGCTGATCGGCGAGGGTGTGACGACCGTCGAGATCAAATCCGGCTATGGCCTCAACACCGAGACCGAGATGCGGCAGCTTTCCGCCGCGCGTCACCTCGGCACCAAGCGGCCGGTCGCGATCCGCACCTCGTTTCTCGGTGCGCACGCGCTGCCGCCGGAGGCGGATGGTGACAAGGACCGCTATATCGATCTGGTCTGCAACGAGATGCTTCCGGCGGTGGCGCAGGCCGGGCTTGCCGACGCCGTCGACGCCTTCATGGAAGGCATCGCGTTTTCCGGCGAGCAAACGGCGCGGGTTTTTCGTGCCGCAAGAGCATTGGGACTGCCGGTCAAGCTCCACGCCGATCAGCTGTCGAATCTCGGGGGTGCGGCGCTTGCCGCAGATTTCTCCGCGCTCTCCGCCGATCATTTGGAGCACAGCGACGCCGCCGGAGCGGCGGCGATGGCAAAGGCCGGGACCGTGGCCGTCCTGCTCCCGGGCGCTTTCTACTTCATTCGCGAAACCCAGAAGCCACCGGTCGAGCTGTTCCGCGCCCACGGCGTCAGGATGGCGCTGGCGACCGATTGCAATCCGGGCAGCTCGCCGCTGACCTCGCTGCTTCTTGCCATGAACATGGGGGCGACGCTGTTCCGGATGACGGTCACCGAATGCATTGCCGGCACCACGCGGGAAGGCGCCCGCGCGCTCGGTATTCTCGATGACACCGGCACGCTTGAGGCCGGCAAATGGTGCGATCTCGCGATCTGGGACATCGATCGTCCCGCCGAGCTGGTCTACCGGATCGGCTTCAATCCGCTGCACAACCGGGTGTGGAGGGGACGATGACGGAAGGGGACGCCCCGCTTGTCGTAGCGCCAGGAACGGTCAGCCTCGATGATCTGGCGCGGGTGCTCGCGGGCGCATCCGTCGTGCTCGATGCTTCGTTCTGGCCGCGCGTCGAGGCCGCCTCGCAGATCGTCGTGAAGGCCGCGCGCGCCGACGCTCCCGTCTACGGCATCAACACCGGATTTGGCAAGCTGGCCTCGACGCGCATTGCCGCCGACCAGACCGAGCTGCTGCAGCGCAATCTGATCGTGTCGCATTGCTGCGGCGTGGGCCCAGCGACGCCCGAACCGGTCGTTCGTCTGATGATGGCGCTGAAAATTATCTCGCTCGGGCGCGGCGCGTCGGGCGTGCGACGGGACATCATCGAGCAATTGCAGGCGATGCTGGCAGGTGGCGTTTGTCCGCTGGTGCCGCAGCAGGGCTCGGTCGGCGCCTCCGGCGATCTGGCGCCTCTGGCGCATATGACGGCCGTGATGATCGGCGAAGGCGAGGCGATCGTCGATGGCCGGACCGTGCCGGGCCGTGAAGCGCTGGCGGCCGTCGGTCTTTCGCCGGTGACGCTCGGGCCGAAGGAGGGGCTCGCGCTGATCAACGGTACTCAGTTCTCGACCGCCTATGCGATTGTCGGCTTGCTGCGCGCCCATCGTCTCGCCTGCGCCGCGCTCGTGACGGGCGCCTTGTCCGTTGATGCGGCGATGGCGTCGACGGCGCCGTTCCGCCCCGAGATCCAGCAGTTGCGCGGGCATGCCGGACAGATCGCAGCCGGCGCGGCCCTAATGTCCTTGCTGGATGGGAGCGATATCAGGCAGTCGCATCTCGAAGGCGATGAGCGCGTGCAGGATCCTTATTGCCTGCGCTGCCAGCCGCAGGTTGCGGGCGCGGCGCTCGATGTGCTCACGCAGGCCGCGCGGACGCTGACCATCGAAGCCAATGCCGTTACCGACAACCCACTGGTCCTGGTGGAGAGTGGCGAGATCGTCTCGGGCGGCAATTTTCACGCCGAGCCGGTCGCCTTTGCCGCAGATCAGATCGCGCTGGTGGTGTCGGAGATCGGCGCCATCAGCGAGCGGCGCATCGCGACCCTGGTCGATCCCGCCCTGAATTTCGGCCTGCCGCCGTTCCTGACGCCGGATCCCGGCCTCAACTCCGGCTTCATGATCGCCGAGGTGACGGCGGCCGCACTCTATGCCGAGAACAAGCAGCGCGCCGCTCCTTGCTCGATCGATTCGACGCCGACCAGCGCAAACCAGGAAGACCACGTCTCGATGGCCGCGCATGCCGCGCGCCGGCTGTCTGATATGGCGGACAATCTTGCCGCCATTCTCGGCATCGAGCTGCTGGTCGCGGCGCAAGGCATCGGCCTGCGTCTGCCGCATCTGACCAGTCCGGCACTTGCCGCCGTCATTGCCGCGTTGCGGGAACGGGTGCCGGCGCTCGGGCCCGATCGCTACATGGCCGACGACCTCGCGAAGGCAAAGGCGCTGGTCGAGGCCGGCATGCTGCCGCGCGTCGCCATGTCGGTGCTCGGGCAAAATCCGTTTCCATCGCTTGCCTGAAAGGCCGCTCCATGAACCGCCGACTGGACAACGAACGCACGATCCGGGCACCCCGCGGCTCTGACATCAGCGCGAAGAGCTGGCTCACGGAAGCGCCGCTTCGCATGCTGATGAACAATCTTGATCCTGACGTCGCCGAACGGCCGGGCGAACTTGTGGTTTACGGCGGGATCGGCCGTGCGGCGCGCGATTGGGACAGCTTCGATCGGATCGTGACGTCCTTGCGCAAGCTCGAGGGCGACCAGACGCTGCTCGTTCAATCCGGCAAGCCGGTCGGCATTTTCCGTACCCACGCCGATGCGCCGCGGGTTCTGATCGCGAACTCCAATCTGGTGCCGCACTGGGCGACGCTCGATCACTTCAACGAGCTCGACCGCAAGGGCCTGATGATGTTTGGGCAGATGACGGCGGGCTCCTGGATCTATATCGGCAGCCAGGGGATCGTGCAGGGCACCTACGAGACGTTTGTCGAAATCGGACGCCGCCATTACGGCGGCAGCCTTGCCGGCAAATGGATCCTGACGGCAGGCCTCGGCGGCATGGGCGGCGCGCAGCCGCTGGCCGCGACCATGGCGGGGGCCTCGATGCTCGCGATCGAGTGCCAGCCGAGCCGCATCGAGATGCGGCTGCGCACCGGCTATCTCGATCGTCAGGCCAGCACGCTTGACGAGGCGCTTGCGATCATGGCGGAGAGCGCTGCGAGCAAGAAACCGGTCTCGGTCGGCCTGCTCGGCAACGCGGCCGAGATCTTTCCGGAACTGGTGCGGCGCGGCGTGCGGCCCGACATCGTGACCGACCAGACCAGCGCGCATGATCCCATCAACGGTTACCTGCCGAAGGGATGGTCGCTCGGCGAGTGGGAGGGGAAACGCGAAGCCAACCCCAAGGCCGTTGAACTCGCGGCCAAGACGTCGATGGTCGATCACGTTCAGGCGATGCTCGATTTCCACGCCCAAGGCGTTCCAACCCTCGACTACGGCAACAACATTCGCCAGATGGCGAAGGACATGGGGCTGAAGAACGCGTTCGATTTTCCCGGCTTCGTCCCGGCCTATATTCGCCCGCTGTTCTGCCGCGGTGTCGGGCCGTTCCGATGGGCGGCGCTGTCGGGTGACCCTGAGGATATCTTTCGCACCGACGCCAAGGTGAAGGAGCTGATGCCGCACGACAAGCATCTGCACAACTGGCTCGACATGGCGAAGGCACGGATCAAGTTCCAGGGGCTGCCGGCGCGGATCTGCTGGGTCGGCCTCGGTGATCGCCACCGGCTGGGCCTCGCCTTCAACGAGATGGTGGCACGCGGTGAACTGAAGGCGCCGATCGTGATCGGCCGCGACCATCTGGACAGCGGCTCGGTCGCAAGTCCGAACCGCGAGACCGAAGCGATGCGTGACGGCTCGGATGCGGTTTCCGACTGGCCGCTGCTCAATGCGCTGCTCAACTGTGCGAGCGGGGCCACCTGGGTGTCGCTGCATCACGGCGGCGGCGTCGGCATCGGTTACTCGCAGCATGCCGGTATGGTTGTTGTCGCCGACGGAACTCCGGAGGCGGCGCGCCGGCTCGAACGTGTCTTGTGGAATGATCCGGCAACAGGTGTCATGCGTCACGCCGACGCCGGCTACGAAAGCGCGGTTGAATGCGCGCGCGCCAACGGGCTCGATCTGCCCGGTCTGCCATTGTAGCGCACGGCAGAGCTCAAGAGCGTGGGTCTGGTCGGCGAATCCGGTTCGGGCCTAACGGGGTTCGAACGGTGCGTAAGATCCGAGATACGGTTTTGGTCGCGGCTGCGCATAAGCCCCGATCTTTGATGTCTTGAGGCCCAACGTACCGAATGCCTCTGCCAGCTTAACCGCGCTCGCGACCCCGTCGATGACGGGCAGCCCGTGGTTTTCCGAAAGCCGTGCGGCCAAATCGGCCATGCCGGCGCATCCGAGTACGATCACTTCGGCGTTGTCCTCCCGTTTCGATCGCTCGATTTCCGCACTGATCTGCGCGGCTGCATTGGACGTGGGGTCCTCGAGTGACAGAACGGGGACTTCGCAGGCGCGCACCTTGGCGCACCGGCTGGCCAGCCCGTACTTCAAAAGATTGTTCTCGATGGCCGCGATGGACCGGGAGAGCGTGGTCACGACCGTGAAGCGATGGCCGAGCATCGAGGCCAAATGAAACGCCGCTTCGCCGATACCGATGACAGGAGCCTGCGAGACGCAGCGCGCCGCCTCCAGGCCGGTGTCGTCGAAACAAGCAATGATGTGAGCGGAAACACCTGTTGCGTCGCCCTTGGCGATTTCGGCCAGCAGCCCGGGCACTGAAAATGCCTCGTCATAATAGCCTTCGATGGAAACCGGCCCATCCTCGGGATTGACGGCAATGATCTCGGTTCCCGGGGCCGCGGCGGCGCGGCCAGCCTGGCCGATCTTCGCCGTCATGGCGGCCGTGGTGTTCGGGTTGACGATCAAGATGCGCATGAGGTCGATTCTACACCATTCCCTTGCCTGCGTCCGAGCCGTGACGTCTTTGCCGGGCCTGAAGCACAAGAATGACAACCAGCGCCAGGAAAATGACGAGGAAGGATACGGCGCTCGTCAGTGTTCCAAGCGCATAAATGTCCGGCTTGGTAACTGTTGTCGTCAGGCCCTGCAGATCAAGGGGCAGTGTATTGACAGAGCCGATGGTCTGGCTTGAGCGAGCGAGTTCGTCCCAGGACAAGGTGAATCCGAACAGACCAATACCCACGACAGACGGCAATATGATTGGCAGCACAACATGCCGGAATGTCTGCCATGGCGTTGCGCCGAGGTCACGCGCCGCCTCTTCAAGACGGCCATCGAACCTGTTGAAAATCGCAAACATGATCAGGAGGCCAAAAGGCAAGGTCCAGGTCAGATGTGCACCAAGGCCCGACGTAAACAGCCCCATCGCCGTTGTCCAATTTGCAGCACCACTCTTGATGATGACATCGTCAAGCAGGCGGAATTCCAGGGCGATTCCGAGCGAGGTGATAATCGACGGCATGATCAGGCTTGCGATGGCAACATAAAACAGGATGCTCGCACCGCGGAATGATCTGCGGAAAGCCAAGCCGGCCGAAACGGAGAGAACGACCGTAAACACCATGACGACGAGGCCAAGTTGAAGCGACCGCTTGAAAGCCGCTCCGATGTCGATGATGCCCGAACCGGAGAACACCTTGCCGAACCACACAAGGGACACGCCGTTCATGGGAAAGGTCAGGCCACCATCTGGCCCCTGAAACGACAAGATGTAGATCGCGAACATCGGCCCATAGAGGAACAGGACGTAGGCGGTGAAAAACGCAGCGAGTACATAGAAGGATCGCGACCGCTTTTCGCCCATCTCACAGTTCCTTGCGAATATCGACGACCTTGGTCAGCGCCGAAATAATCAGGATCGTGATGCCGAGCAGGATGACCGCGTTGGCTGCAGCCGCCGGGAATTGCAGCGCATTCAGGCGCGCCTCGATGATCTTGCCCGCAGATGCAATCTGTTGGCCGCCCATCACTCCGATCGTGACAAAATCACCCATCACGATCGTGATCACGAAGATCGAGCCAATCACGATTCCCGGCTTTGCCAGGGGAATAATGATGTTCACCAGGGTCTGCCATCCGGTGGCGCCGGCATCATAGGAGGCTTCGATCAACCGCTTGTCGATGCGAATCATCGAATTGAAGATCGGTACCACCATGAAGAATGTGAAGAGGTGAACGAGGGCAAGTACGACGGAAAACTCCGAGAACAGCAACCATTCCAGCGGCTGATGGATCAACCCGGCACCCTGGAGGCCCTTGTTGACCAACCCGTTGCGGCCAAGCAGCGGAATCCACGCAATCATGCGGATCACATTCGACGTCCAGAACGGGATGGTGCAAAGCAGGGTGAGCACGATCTGCCAGGTCTTGGACCGGACGTGGAACGCGAGGAAATAAGCGACGGTGAAGCCGATCAGAAGGGTCAGGCTCCACGTCAGCAGACATAATTTGAGGGTCTTCAGATAGGTCTTCAGGATGGTGCAGAGATTGGGCAGATCGGCGATGCATCCCTCGAACGTATCGCTGTAGCCACGCAGGCTGAAGGCCGGGATCATTTCATATTCGTTGTAGTCCCACGCGCTGACGATGGTCACGAAAATCAACGGCAACAGGAAAAACAGCGCGAACACGAGCATCATCGGTGCGGCCTGAAGCCACGCAACGAAGGTCTTGCGGTCTTGCGTCATTGAAAGGCCGATCGCGGTGATGGCGAAGAAAGGACTTGCCGTGCGCGTTGGCCGGCAAGTCCTTTGGAGTGCATCAGGTGGATTGCATCAAGCGGCGATGAATTCATTCCACTTGCGCACCATGTAATCGTTCTCGTCCATCACGGCGTTCCAGCAGGCGACGCCGCCCATGCGGTCGTCGTAAGATCCGCCGTCACGCTTGGCGCCGGCCTTCTCGAGGATCGTACCGTCGGGCGCCTTGATGTCGGCGACGGCGGCCTTGCCTTCCATCCAGTAGCCCCACTCGTCGGCCGTCATGTTGGCCTTGGCGGTGGACAGCACAGCCGAGTAGTAGCCTTGGCGATTGAGATAGGCGCCAGCCCACCCCGACAGATACCAGTTCACGAATTCATAGGCCCAATCGAGCTTCGGTCCCGAAACCGCCTTCGACACGCAGAACCCTGACGCCCAAGAGCGATAGCCTTCCTTGAGCGGCTGGAACGTGCAGGCGATTCCCATCGAGCGCACTTTGGTGACCGCGGGCGACCACATCGACTGAATGACGGTTTCGCCCGATGCCATCAGGTTGACGGATTCGTTGAAGTCCTTCCAGAACGCGCGGAACTGGCCGGCCTTCTTGGCTTCCGTCATGATCTTCATGGTGAGATCAATCTCGGCCTTCGTCATGTTGCCCTTGTCGGCATAGGTGTGCTGACCGGTGGCTTCGACCACCATCGCGGCATCCATGATTCCGATCGACGGAATGTTGAGAATCGAGGCCTTGCCCTTGAATTCGGGATTGAGCAGTTCGGTCCATGATGAGATGGGCCGCTTGATCAGATCGGGCCGGATGCCGAGCGTATCGGCATTGTAGACTGTCGGGATCAGCGTCACGAACTCGGTCGGCGTTTTGGAGAACGTCTTGGAGTTCGCTCCCTCGAGATAGAGCACCTTCCACGGCGCGGTACCCTGATTGCCGATCTTCTTGCCGTTCGGCAACTGGCCCTTGGTGAACACCGGGGTGATGTTGTCGAATTCCTTGATCTTCTTGGAGTCGAGGGCAAAAATATTGCCCGACGGCACCAGCTTCTTCAGCGAGAAATATTCCGTATCCAGCACATCGAACGAGTTCGGCTGGGTGATCACACGTTTGGTCACGTCGTCGGTGGTTGCCGTGATGTATTCGATCTTGATCCCGGTATCTTCCAGACATTTCTTGGAGATATCGTCACCTTCGTTTACCGCCGTTCCGAGATAGCGCAGGACTTTCGGCTCGGCCGAATGGACATAGGGAAATCCGGTAATTGCGCCCGAACCTGCCACCAGGCCGACGGCTCCGGCCGCGCCCTTCAGCATAGCGCGACGGCTAACGCCGCCATTGAGTTTCGAAGATTTGCTCATGATGATCTCCCTTGAATGTCACGCCGCCTTTTCAGGCGATCGGACGGTTACAGAACTGGTGGTCTTAAGTGGGCTGGCTTGCGTCGGGTCCCATGTGGCGAGAACACGTTCACCTACGGCGTAGTTGGCGGCATCGAATTCAGTTTCCGTGACCTGGGCCGAGATCTCGGATCCGCCCTCGATGGTAACGACGACGCGGACATAGGTCCCCTGGTATTCGACTTCGCCGACGGTGCCTGCAATCGATGGACCAATGACGGTTTCGTTCGGTTTTTTCAGCATCAGCCGATCAACCCGAACGGCGAAGGTCTCGGGGCCGACAGCGATGACGTTGTGGCCGCCGATGAATTTCGCCGTGAACTCGGTTCGGGGGTGGTTGAAGATTTCACGCGGCGAACCCTGCTGTTCGATCCGGCCGCCATTCATGAGAACCACGATATCGGCCAGGGCCATCGCCTCGTCCTGGCCATGCGTCACATGGATAAAGGTAATCCCAAGTTCGCGCTGCAGCTTTTTCAATTCGGCTCTCATCCGCAGTCGCAAGAACGGATCGAGCGCCGAAAGTGGTTCGTCCAGGAGCAGGATTTGAGGAGAGGTGATTAGTGCGCGCGCGAGCGCCACGCGCTGCTGCTGGCCTCCGGAAAGCTGGCCCGGTAGCCTTGCCGCATAAGGCTGCATATCGACGAGCTCGAGCAACTTGTTGGCTTCGGCATGGCGCACAGCTTTGGCAACGCCCTTCATTTTCAAAGCGAAGCCAACATTGTCGATGACGGAAAGATGTGGGAACAGGGCGTAAGACTGGAACATCATCGCCGTGCTTCGATTGGCAGGGGGCAGGTCCGTCACATTCTTCGGCCCAACCAGGATGTCGCCTGAAGTCACCGATTCATGGCCTGCCACCATGCGCAGCGTGGACGTCTTGCCGCAGCCAGACGGCCCGAGCAGGCAACAATAGGAGCCGGCAGGAATCTTGAGGTTGATGGCGTCAACGGCGGTGACGCCGCCGTACATCTTCGTCAATTGCACCAGTTCGAGCGCCGCCGTGGTCGTCATCCGCACCATTCCGTATCGTCTTGCCGAGGACCCTGGGCGACCTGTCGCCCCTGGACGCTATTCGTAGTTAGATGCAACAGATGTGCCAAAAATTGCGACAGATGAGACAAAAACTGGGCAAATTCGGCTGTCCATGAAGTCGACTGCGCTGCTCCGGCCGAGAAATCGGAGGCCGGTTGCCGCGTTACCCCGCATCCGCAGCTTTACACCCGAACCTAAGCGATTGAGGCTATGTTGGAAAACGATCCTTTCGCAAGCCATCTTGTAGCGATCAAGCCGTTGCGCGCCCGGAAACGCCGGGAGCCGTGATGGCTTGCCATATCCTTTCGTCGGCCCGAAGATATCCGAAGGGAAGGGCATGCGCACAAAATCGGTCAACGTCTTTCGGATTTCCACCAAAGGCCCCGGGGACGCCTCCGGCCTGCTGAACCTGATCGAGCAAGGCAAAATTGATCCAAGGTCGATCGTCGCGATACTGGGCAAGACCGAGGGCAATGGTGGCGTCAATGATTTCACGCGCGAATACGCCGTTTCAGCTCTCAGCGCGACCCTGGCGCCTTATGTCGATCTGCTGCCGCACCGCGTTGAGCAACGGATCGCGTTCGTGATGTCGGGTGGCACGGAAGGTGTGCTCAGCCCACATATCACCGTCTTCACGCGTGACGCGGCTGCCGGTCGCGATTCCGAAGACGTTGCCGGGAAGCGCCTCAGCATCGGGATGGCACAGACGCGGGATTTCCTGCCCGAGGAGATCGGGCGCGGGGTGCAGATCAGGGAAACGGCAAGGGCCGTCGCCGCCGCCATGGCCGACGCTGCTATCGTCGATCCACAGGACGTCCATTTCGTTCAGATCAAGTGTCCGCTTCTGACGAGCGACCGCATCGAGGCCGCGACGGCGCGAGGCAATGAGACCGTGACCAACAGCGCGTACGGCTCGATGGCGTATTCGCGTGGCGCATCGGCGCTGGGCGTGGCCGTCGCGCTTGGCGAGATTGACGGCGCGATTGACGATGAGCACGTGCTTCGGCGGTTCGATCTGTTTTCGTCGGTCGCGTCGACGTCGGCGGGCATCGAGTTGATGCACAATGTTGTCATCGTGCTTGGCAATTCGGCATCGTCGGCGGCCCCCTTCGAGATCGGGCACGCCGTGATGCAAGACGCCATCGATTCCGCAGCCGTGATCGATGCACTGAAAAGTGTGGGACTGCAGGTCGAATACGACTCCAAACCGCCGACGGCGAACCGCCAGCTCGTCAACATCTTCGCCAAGGCGGAAGCCTCGCCGAGCGGCAGCATCCGCGGATTTCGTCACATCATGCTTGAGGATACGGACATCAGCTCAACCCGGCACGCCCGCGCCGCTGTCGGCGGATTGATCAGTGGCTTGTCGGGAACCGGCGCCGTCTACGTCTCTGGCGGAGCCGAACATCAGGGGCCGCCTGGCGGCGGGCCCGTAGCCGTCATAGCTCGACTATTGACCAACAATTCAGGCTGACGATTAGGCTCCGTTGCCGTTACGCGCGTCAATTTCGTCATATCGCCGCTTCGGCGCGAAGGCGATGCCACACACTTACTTGGTGCCGAACATTCTGTCTCCGGCATCGCCCAAGCCTGGCACGATATAGCCGTGATCATTCAGTCTCTCGTCGATGGCAGCAGTCCAGATCGGGACGTCAGGACACTCATCCTGAAATCGGGCAATCCCCTCGGGGGCCGCGAGCAGGCAGACGAACCTGATATCTCGGGCGCCTCGCGATTTGAGCAGGCTGACCGCGGCGCAGGCTGAATTTCCCGTAGCCAGCATCGGATCCAACAGGATCACGATGCGGTCCGACACGTCCTGCGGCGCCTTGAAGAAGTACTCCACGGCTTCAAGCGTTTCGGGATCCCGGTAGAGGCCGATATGGGCGACGCGCGCTGCCGGAACGAGCGCCAGCATCCCGTCGAGAAATCCGACACCCGCCCGCAAGATCGGAGCGAAAGTGAGTTTCTTGCCCGCGATCTTCGGTGCCTTCATCGCGGCGACCGGCGTATCGATGTCGACCATTTCCAGAGGCAAGTCCCGGGTGACCTCATAGCAGAGGAGCATTCCGATCTCGTTCAGAAGCTCGCGAAAGCCCTTGGTGGAGCGATCCTTGTCGCGCATCAGCGAGAGCTTGTGCTGGACCAGGGGGTGGCTGACGAGGTTCACGCTTTTCTTGGTCATGAGATCGCTTTGTCCGGGGTGGCGCGGGTGGGATGTCGTGCAAGTGGCATGCCCCATGCTGCTTCCGACCATCGAGCGCCGCTTCGTTCGTGGGGCGGGCAAACCGAGGCGGCCTTGGCTGCATGGGTCATGATCGCGTCGTAAACCATAAGGTTAATGCCCGCGACGCTCCAAAACGGCCGTTGTGTTCAGCCGCGGTTCCGCCATACTGGAGAATCCTTCGATTGCTGGCAACCGGGCCTGTCCGCCCGGCGGGCAGTCGACATCTATTGGTGCGTAATGATGACTCGTTCTAATCGAACTGATCATATTCGGATTACATCCCATCCGGCGCCGGGCGCGAAGGTTGATTTCCCGATTCATTGGGGAGCGGCCACGGCGCGTGAACGCGGGCCGGTAATCGGGACGGTTTCACGCCCCCAGCAGCGCAATGTGATAGGCACCCACAGCGGCTCCTATTCGATCTATCGCGCACTGGCGGTCTCGTCGGGCGCGCTCGATCCGATCCGGCGTCCGGACCTGACCAATACGCAACCTGCCGCCACCGTTGGACCATTCCCGCAATGGACGGATCCGAACCGGATCGTCTCGCTCGATCCATGGGGACACCTGGCTGCAGAGGCGTTCTCGAAAGACATTGCCGAGGGCGTCGATATCCGTCCGAGCATTGCTGTCACCCGCGCCCGCCTCGATTTGCCCGAATTGCAGGCCGCGATCACTGCCGGTCGGCTCAAGCGCGACGGTGCTGTCGTTAACGAGAGTGGAAGCGTCTCCGTTGTCAAGATCGCGATCGACCCGGTCTGGTATCTCCCAGGAATCGCAGCGCGCTTCGCCACCACCGAGAACAATCTGCGCAGGCAGTTGTTCGAGCAGACGGCCGGCATGTTTCCGGAACTGGTGACACGGCCTGATCTTCACGTGTTCTTGCCGCCGATCGGTGGCACCACGGTCTACCTGTTCGGCGATGTCGCCAAACTGCCGGACCATCGCACCAGCATCACCTGCCGGGTACATGACGAATGCAACGGCTCCGACGTATTCGGCTCGGACATCTGCACCTGCCGCCCATACCTGCTGCACGGCATCGAGGAATGCGTGCGTGCCGGACAGACCGGGGGACTCGGCATCATCATCTACAACCGCAAGGAAGGCCGCGCCCTCGGTGAGGTCACCAAATTCCTGGTCTACAATGCGCGCAAGCGGCAGGAAGGCGGTGATGCCGCCGCCCAGTATTTTGAGCGCACCGAATGCGTTGCGGGTGTACAGGATGCCCGATTCCAGCAGTTGATGCCGGATGTCGTGCACTGGCTCGGACTGAAACGCATCGACCGCTTCGTTTCCATGAGCGACATGAAGTATGACGCGCTGGTGAGCCAGGGTATCGACATCGTCGAACGCGTACCGATCCCCGACGATTTGGTGCCGGCGGATGCTCAGGTCGAAATCGTTGCGAAGAAGGCTGCCGGCTACTACTCGCCCGAGGAGCCAGCCCGGCGGGACTTCGTCGGCCGTTCGCTCGACAAATATTGAGCGCGGCCGTGTCTTCCGTGTCTTCCGTGAGTTCCGAGACGTCGGCGGCCTTGTCATTGCTCAATGCCGGGGCGGTGCGGGAGCGCGCGCACCGGCTTCTTGCCATCGGCCTTGAGGACCGGCTCCCGAACTTCCGTGTCCACCTCGACCGCATGGACTCGACGGCCGAACTGGTGGTGGAGACCACGCGCAAGGCGTATCCCTCGCTGGCTGTGCCGTTTCATTCGCGCTGGCGGCATTTCTCGATGAACGGTGTCGATCGCTGGACGGGCCTGGCCGACCAGATCGCATGGCGAGATCCCGCGACGCGGGCTCGCGCCGAATTCGATCTGGCCATGGTCAGCGTCTTTCTCGATGCCGGCGCCGGGCCGTCATGGCGTTACCACGACCCCGCGACCGGATCGGCCATCGGCCGTTCGGAGGGATTGGGACTGGCCAGCCTTGCGATGTTCGCCGATGGCGCATTCTCGTCGGATCCGCGACAGCCGCTTCGAGCCGATGCGGACGCGCTTGCGAATTTATCCGTTGCGGACCTCGCACGGGGCATGCAGGTGTCGGATGCCAATCCGTTGGTCGGCATCGAGGGCCGGGTGAATTTGTTGCGCAGCCTCGGCCGGCTGGTGGCTGCGAAGCCTGAAGTCTTCGGACGCTTCGATACGCCGCGGCCCGGCGGGCTATTCGACCGGCTGGCATCGCTGGCGGACGAAGGCAGGCTTCCGGCGCCCACGATATTGTCGGAACTGCTCAAAGAACTCGGGCCGATCTGGCCGTCGCGGCTGACGCTCGGCGGTATCGCGCTCGGTGATTGCTGGAAGCATCCGATGCTGACGACCGTGGATGTGACCAGCCACCTGATGCCGTTGCACAAGCTCTCGCAATGGCTGGCCTATTCGCTGATCGAACCGCTGCAGAATGCCGGCATCGACGTGACCGATATCGATGGGCTGACCGGCCTTGCCGAGTATCGAAACGGCGGTCTGTTCGTCGACAATGGCGTGCTGACATTCCGCGACGAAGGAGATGCGTTCCGGGAGCATGATGTCGCTTCGCCGCTTGTCGTGGAGTGGCGGGCGCTGACGGTCGCGTTGCTCGACCGCGTCGCGGATCATGTGCGGCGCCGTCTCGGGCTCGACGCAAACGTATTGCCGCTGGCGAAAATCCTCGAAGGTGGAACCTGGGCCGCGGGCCGACGGTTGGCGCGTGAACGTCGCGCTGACGCGTCGCCTCCGGTTAAAATTATCAGCGATGGCACTGTATTTTAAGGCAGTATTTTAGGGCAGGGGCTCGGCATGGAAGGCGTCACGATCGTTAGCCACCCGCTGGTGCAGCACAAGCTGACACTGTTGCGCAGGAAGGACACTTCGACCAAGTCGTTTCGCGAACTCCTCAAGGAGATCGGGATGCTGCTCTGTTACGAAGTGACCCGCGATCTGCCGCTGGCCGATGTCGAGATCGAGACGCCGCTGGCGAAAATGAAATCGCCGGCGATATCCGGCAAAAAGCTGGTGTTCGCCCCGGTGCTGCGTGCCGGCGTTACCTTTGCGGACGGCATGCTCGACCTCGTGCCGACTGCGCGTGTCGCCCACATCGGGCTTTATCGTGAGCCCGAAACATTCGTGGCGGTGGAATATTTTTTCAAGGCTCCGAGCGATCTACACGAGAGGCTCGTGATCGTGATTTCGCCCGTGCTGGCGACAGCCAATCTGTCCGTCGCGGCGGTGGACCGGCTGAAGGAGCGCGGTGCCAACGACATCCGGGTGGTCAGTCTGATCGCCTCTCCCGAAGGGGTCGAGCGCATGCGTGGCATCCACCCGGATGTTCCGATCTGGCTCGCCGCCATCGACGAAGGGCTGGACGAAAACGCTTATATTCTGCCGGGCCTTGGCGATGCGGGTGACCGTGCCTACGGGACGCGATAGATTAGAAGTCGAATAGCAGCCGCGATGGGGCCAGGCCCTCTCCCGCTTGCGGTGGGCAGCGTTTGCAGTATTTCGGAATATTAGAATAGTATCGCTGATTTGCCCGACGTGTCAAGTTGTTTGGTCGAACGTCGTCCGCCGCCGGCTACTTTGCATGGGGTTGTTTTCGATATTTTGGCAACGCGCCCCTGCTGACCGAAGGCCGCGTGATTAATTGTTGTCTTCGGATACATCCGGCAGTTCTGCGAGCCTCGGTATGAACCGCACGACGACGTTTGCTTCCTTCAGCATCGTGCCGGCAATCGCAAAATCCTGGGACCAATTGGAATTGGGCTGGTCGGGTTCATACCCAACGACCTCCGATATGCCCGATTGGATAATCGCCTTTGTGCATTCCACGCAGGGAAACCAGGGAACGTAGATCGTGCAGCCCTTGAGCGCTATCCCGATGCGCGCAGCGTTGAAGATGGCGTTCTGCTCGGCATGGCAGCTCCAGACGTATTTTGCGCCGGTTATGCGGGAGTGTCGCTCTTCCACCGCATCGTTAACCCCGCGTGGCAACCCATTGTACCCGGTCGAGCGTACTTCATTATCGGGCCCGACCACGACGGCGCCCACGCGGCGTCCCTTTTCAATGCTCCAGTGCGCCAAATGATGCGCCAGAAGCATGAACCGCTCATCCCATTTCCTGTCTCGCAACTCGTCCGACCTTGTTAGGTGTGCCCAGCATCAAATAGACGCGAAAAACAGTTAATAGCCGGTTTTCCAATGCCTGTCGCATTATTCCAGACCTGTGCACGGGAGTACGAGCGGTACTCGTCTCACACCGGTCCGTTGACGCCAAGGCGACAAGTTTCGCGTTATCGAAGCCGCTCAAGCGTGTTGAGTCTCTCACAAAAGCCGTCCGGCCGCGCACGCGATGCGCTGACAAGCTTCCTCGATCTCCATGATCGAGGTCGCGTAGGAAATCCTGAAATACGGTGCGAGGCCGAAGGCCGAACCCGGGACGACGGCAACGCCGACGGTGCGCAGGAGATATTGCGCAAAGACGGTGTCGCTCTCGATGACCTGTCCTTCGGTTGTGGTCTTGCCGATCAGCCCGGCGCAACTCGCAAATGTGTAGAAGGCGCCCTCCGGGACGCGGCAGGCGATGCCGTCGATCCTGTTCAAGGCGCCGACGACCAGATCGCGCCGCTCCTGGAACGAGCGACGGCGGTCGCGGATGAAATCTTGCGGACCGTTCAGCGCCTCGACGGCCGCAGCCTGGCTGACCGAAGAAGGGCAAGACGTCGACTGGCTCTGGACCACGGCCATCGCGCGGATCAGGGCGTTCGGTCCGCCGGCGTAGCCGATGCGCCAACCGGTCATCGCGTAAGCCTTCGAAACCCCGTTCACGGTCAGCGTGCGCGCCCGCAGCGCCGGTTCGATCGCCGCGGGCGTGACGAAACGAAAGTCGTCATAGACGATGTGCTCATACATGTCGTCGACCATCAGCCAGACATGCGGATGCTCGAGGAGCACGTCGAGGATCGGCCGGTACTGGCCTTCCGAATAGGCCGCTCCGGACGGGTTTGACGGTGAGTTCAGCATAATCCAACGCGTCCGCGGCGTGATCGCGTGTTCGAGGTCTTCGGCCGACAGCCGAAAGCCGTTGGCTTCCGAGCACGGCACCAGCACGGGCACGCCGCCGGTGATCTGTACGATGTCGGCATAGGTCACCCAGAATGGCGTCGGGATGATGACCTCGTCGCCGGGGTTGATCGTCGCCATCATGGCGTTGAACAGCACCTGTTTGGCGCCGGCTGATACCGTGATCTCGTCCTGCGTGAAGTCGAGCCCGTTGTCGCGCTTGAACTTGGCGCGGACGGCGGCCTTGAGCTCGGGCGCGCCGTCGAGAGCGGTGTATTTGGTGGCGCCGGCGCGCATGGCGCGCTCGGCCGCATCCTTGATCGGCTCCGGCGTATCGAAGTCGGGTTCGCCGGCACCCAGGATGATAACGTCCTGGCCCTGGCGCTTCATCTCGGCGGCGAGCCCGCTGATCTTCAAGATCTCCGAGACGCCGATCGCGGAGAGGCGGTTCGCCGGCCGAAACAGCGACGAGGTTTGTACGGGGGCGTTCATGCGTGTTTCCCCCTCAGGTCACGTCAAACTTGACGCCCTGGGCGAGCGGCAATGTCCGGCCGTAATTGACGGTGTTGGTGGCGCGCCGCATATAGGCCTTCCACGCATCCGAGCCCGACTCGCGCCCGCCGCCGGTTTCTTTTTCGCCACCGAAAGCGCCGCCGATCTCGGCGCCGGACGGACCGATATTGACGTTGGCGATGCCGCAATCGGAGCCTCGCGCCGACAGGAAGGCTTCCGCCTCGCGCAAATCGTTGGTGAAGATCGAGGACGAGAGCCCTTGCGGAACCGCGTTGTGCACGCCGAGCACCGCGTCGAAGTCGCGATATTTGATGACGTAGAGGATGGGCGCGAAGGTCTCGTGCTCGACCGGTCCGGTCTGCTCTGCGATCTCGACCAGCGCCGGCCGAACGTAGTAGGCCTCATCGGCGCCCTCGAAGACGACGCGATCTCCGCCGAGCACCGCGCCGCCGGCGGCGCGTGCTTCGCCGAGCGCCTTCTGCATCGACGAATAGGCCATGCCATCGATCAGCGGGCCGACCAGATTGCCGTCCTCGCGCGGATTACCAACTGTCACGCTTTGATAGGCGCGCTTCAGACGCGGAACGAATGTGTCGTAGATGCTCTCGTGGACGAAGAGACGCCGCAGCGTCGTGCAGCGCTGCCCGGCCGTGCCCATCGCCGCGAACGCGATACCACGCAATGTCAAATCGAGGTCGGCGGTCGGCGTGACGATGGCGGCGTTGTTGCCGCCGAGCTCCAGGATCGCGCGGGCAAAACGCCGCGCGAGCCGCGGCGCGACGGCGCGGCCCATGGCCGTCGATCCGGTCGCTGAAACCAACGGCACCCTGGCATGGTCGGTGAGGATTTCGCCGATGGCGCGACCTCCGAACAGCACGATCGAAAGCGCGTCCGGCGCATGACCGCCCTCCTGCCTGAAGCGTTCGAGGGCGCGCGCGAACAGCGCTTCGGTCGCAAGCGCGGTCAGCGGCGTTTTCTCGGAGGGCTTCCAGACGATGCTGTTGCCGCAGATCAGGGCCAGCGCCGCATTCCACGACCATACCGCGACCGGGAAATTGAATGCCGAGATGATGCCGGTGACGCCGAGCGGATGCCACGTCTCCATCATCCGGTGCTCGCTGCGCTCGGTCGTGATGGTCAGGCCGTAGAGTTGACGCGACAGCCCCACAGCGAAGTCGCAGATGTCGATCATCTCCTGGACCTCGCCGAGGCCCTCCGACGTGATCTTGCCGACTTCGATCGAAACGAGCTTGCCGAGGGCCTGCTTGTTGGCGCGCAGTTCTTCGCCAAGAAGCCGGACGAGTTCGCCGCGTTTCGGGGCAGGAACCAGACGCCATTCGAGGAAGGCGGCATGAGCCTTGTCGATCGCCGCCTGCGTCTCCTCGGCGCCGATCTCGTGCACATGGGCGGTGATCTCGCCTGTGATCGGCGACCGTGCCGCGAGCGTGCCGCCGACATGGCGGCTCCGCGCCACGCCCAGCTGGCTCAGGAGCGCGTCGACCTCGCTTGCCTGGGACGTGACGGTGCGCGATGGGGCGTTGGACGTGACGGTCATGACAGGGTCTCTTGGATGGTTGGGCTGACAGGGAAGAAGTCGGATCGCGTCATCGGTATCTCCATTGCTACGGAACACGCCCGCGGCGGCGTGCCTGATCCCACGGCCCGTTCATGCGATTTCGTTATGATCGTTGAAAATAGGCTTGCGAATGGCGCTGATTCAATCAATGTTTTCGCAGGAGATCATTCTGATTTGGAATGACTATGCAAACGCCGCGTCGCTTCCTTCCTTCCACGGCCGTCTTGGCGGCGTTCGAGGCCACCGCCCGGACCGGCAGCATGACCTTGGCCGCGCGCGAACTCAGCCTGACCCAAAGCGCGGTCAGCCGTCAGATCAAGATTCTCGAGAAACAGCTCGAGGTCGAACTCTTCGTGCGCGAGCGTCAGACCATTCGGCTGACCGCCGTCGGCGACACCTATGCGCGCGAGGTTCGCGAGGCGCTGCACAAGATCAGCACCGCCTCCTTCAATCTTCACGCGAACCCGAGCGGGGGAACGCTCAATCTTGCCATCTTACCGACATTCGGTACGCGCTGGCTCGCGCCGCGCCTGCCCAGGTTCTTGGCGGCAAATCCCGGGATCACGATCAACCTTGCGACGCGCTTGTCCTACTTCGATTTCCGTACGGAAGCGCTGGATGCCGCGATCCATTTCGGTCAGCCGGAGTGGCCCGGCGCAGAGATGGTGCTGTTGCGATCCGAGGAAGTGGTTCCTGCCTGCAGCCCCGCACTGAAACGGCAACACGGCTTCCGCGTTGCAGGCGATCTCAAGCAGGCTCCGCTGCTCAGCATCTCCACCCGACCGCAGGCCTGGGATCGCTGGTTTTCGCTTCACGATGTACCGGGCAGAACCTTTCAGGGGATGGTGTTCGACCAATTCGCGACTGCGGCCCAGGCCGCGATTGCCGGCGTCGGCGTCGCGCTGCTCCCGACGTTCCTGATCAAGGACGAACTGGCGAGCCGCAAGCTGGTTCGCGCCATCAATCTGCCGATGGAGAGTCCCGAGCGATACTACCTCGTCTGGCCCGCCGAACGCGCGACGCACCCGCCGCTGCTGGCTTTCCGGGAGTGGCTGGTGGCGGAGACCGCCCCCGATCGATAAACAGGTACGCTGGACTTGGGCCGGCGAAGTGCAATAATTCCCCATCATTTGGTCGAAAAACTATCAATCCGAAGGGGTAAAAATGGCCCGTCCAGCGGACGCCAGGAAGGACCAGGATCTCCTCAACATCCTGATTGCGAACGCGCGGACCTCTGTCGCCGATATCGCCAAGGCGCTCGGCGTGTCCCGCGCGACCGCGCAAGGGCGAATGGCACGGCTGGAGAAGCAGGGAACGATCGCCGGCTACACCGCCATTCTAGGCAAGGAAGATCATGTTACGGCGATCTCGGCGATTATCCTGATCGAGCTCGAGGTCAGGCAGCAGGGCAACGTCATTGCAGCTTTGCGCAAGCGAGCCGAAGTGGTCAATTGCTATACGCTGAGCGGCCCCTTTGATCTCTTGGTGAAGATCAATTGCGCGACCTCCGTCCATCTCGACGAGGTCATCGACTGGATCGCCGAGATGGATGGCGTCAGGCGCACCACATCGTCCGTTCTGCTCGCCAGAAAATTCGAGAGGTGAGCAGAAGCCAGGCGAAAGCCTGCCTGCGAGACGATCAGCACGCCACATTCATGTGCAAAATTTCTCATTTCCCATCGAAACGGAGGTTAGGCCAGCGGAATGTAACAATATTATTCCTATAGCCGGCGGTTTGGATATTTATGTCGCGCCTATGCTCCTGAATAACAAAACAAGATCAAGGAGCGTTCGAAATGAATGGTGCAACGGCTCTCGTGAGCATGCTGTCGGGATACGGTGTTGATGTCATTTTCGGCGTTCCCGGCGACACCAATGTCGCGCTCTACGAGGCATTGAGGACGGTCAAGGACGCCCCGCGTCACATCCTGTGTCGGGACGAACGCTCGGCAGTCTTTATGGCGGACTGCTACGCGCGCCTTTCGGGCAAACCGGGTGTCGCGGAGGTGCCGAGTGGCGCCGGCGCACTTTATGGTCTGCCGGGCGTGGCCGAAGCCAACAAGTCCTCGGTGCCCGTGATCCTTCTCGTCAACGACATCCCGCAGCCTGGTGTTGGGCGCGGCACCTTGACCGAATTGCCCGTCGAAGAATTGTTCAAGCCGGTCTGCAAGCGCGCCGAGACGTTGGGTCGCGTCGGGAAGCTACCCGAGATCATACGTCGTGCCTTCCGCGAGGCGACCGGTGGTCGTCCGGGGGCTGTCGTGCTCGCGCTGCCCGAGGACCTTCTCTACCAGGATATGCCGGAGGAGGCGGTGTCGCTGCATGTCGAACCGCAATGCCGACAGGCGCCATCCTATCGGAGCAGGCCGCCGGATTGCGACCTCGACCCGGCGATCGACGCCATTCTCACCGCCGAGCGCCCGCTGATCGTCGCCGGCGGTGGCGCCAATCGGTCCGGCGCCGCAGCTTCCATCACCGCGCTTGCCGAACGGCTCGGAATTCCGGTCGTCACCACGATCACCGGGCAGGGAGTTATTCGCGATGACCACAAGCTCGGCATCGGCATCATCGGCGATAATGGCTTCCATCCGCACGCGGTGTGGGCGCTCGGACGCGCCGACCTCGTGATCTATGTGGGCTGTCGCATGGGGTCGGTCGCCACCATGAACTGGCAGTGGCCGATTCCGAACGGAGAGACAAGGATCATTCAGGTCGATCTCGAACCGGAAGTTATTGGCAACACCTATGCCATCGATTTTCCGCTCGTGGGCGATGTCCGCGCGGTCGTCGATGCGCTACTCGCCAAGGTTCCCGCGGATCGCGCGCCACAGGCGGCGGGATGGGTCGCCGAAATCAACGGCCGCCGTGCGGAGTTCTGGGATGCGATGGCGCCGCAATTGGAGAGCGACGAGGTCCCGCTGCGCCCCGAACGGGTGATTGAAACGCTCAACCGCTGCCTGCCGACGCCCTGCAACGTGGTGTCGGACGCCGGCACGCCAACACCTTATGCGACGCGCTTCCTCCGACTGCGCGATCCGCAGTCCAGGCTCGTGATCCCGCGCTTCTATGGTGGATTGGGCTACGCCATTCCGGCCGTCGTCGGGGCCTATTTCGCCGCCCCGCATTTGAGGCCCGTGGGCCTGTTCGGCGACGGCTCGCTCGGCATGTCGGCCGGTGAACTCGAGACGCTCTCGCGGCTGCAGATCCCGGCCGTGCTGATCCACTTCAACAATGCTTGCTTCGGCTGGATCAAGGCGCTGCAGCGGGTCGTCGATCGCGATCATGCCCGCAAGGTTTCCGCGCGCGGTGGTCGGGACGCGGCGACCAACGACCCGACATTCAGCGTCGATTTCGGCAAATACGATATGAGCAAGCTCGCCGCCGTCTACGGGATCCGCAGCTACCGGGTCGAGACGCCGGCGCAACTGGAGACGGCTCTTCGTGAAGCTTTCACGCTCAGCGAGCCGGTCTTTCTCGACGTTGCGGTCGAATCCATCGCCGATCGGCTGCCGCCGGTGTTCTCATGGCTGACGAAGGTGGGCGCCGATCCGGCGGCCGTCGGCGTCCAGGCTGCGCTCTAGAGAGGTTTCAAAATGGTTCATTCGTCGAAAAACATCGCTGTCCTCGGTGCCGGGCAGATCGGTACCGTCATCGCTGGGATGCTGGCGGAGCAGGGGCACAAAGTCACATTGGCTGACGCTTCAGAGGCGCAACTCGCCTTGAGTGCCGACCCAACCTTCGCTACCAAGGTCGTGGATGCCGGAGACCTCAACGCGGTACGCGGTTTCCTGATTGATCAGGATATCGTCGTCAGCGCCTGTCCGTATTTTCTCAACCAGGGTATCGCACGGATCGCTGTGGAAACCGGAACGCACTATTTCGATCTGACCGAGGACGTGGCGACGACGACGTACATCAAGGAGATCGCGGCGGGCGCCGACGTGATGCTGGCGCCGCAGTGCGGCCTGGCGCCGGGCTTCATCTGCGTGCTCGGGGCCGATATGGCGGCACGCTTCGACACCGTGAAGACCATCAAGATGCGCGTCGGTGCGTTGCCGCTCTACCCCACGAACGCCTTGCGCTACAACGTCACCTGGTCCATCGACGGCCTGATCAACGAGTATTGCAATCCCTGCGAGATCGTATTCGACGGCAAGTCGACATCGGTGCCGGCACTCGAAGGCGTCGAGAGCGTCATGATTGACGGCGTCGCCTACGAGGCCTTCAACACCTCCGGGGGCCTCGGCACATTGACCGAGACGCTGGCCGGCAAGGTCCGCGACATGAGCTACAAGACGCTGCGCTATCCCGGCCACGCCGAGATCATGAAGCTTCTGCTGCAAGGGCTGGGACTAGCCGACGACCGCGACACCATGCGCCGCATTCTCAACCGCGCTGCGCCGTTCACGCGCAGGGATGTCGTGGTGATCTTCGTCACCGGCATCGGCGAACGCAACGGTCGCGTGGAGGAGGACAGCATCGTGCTGCGCTACGATGGACGGCCGGAACTCGGCGCGATCCAGCTGACCACGGCGGCCGGCTGCGTCGCCATGGTCGAGCTCTTCCTGTCGGGCAAGCTTCCGGCAAAGGGCTTCGTGCGGCAGGAGGATGCGAGCCTGTCCGATTTCCTGTCCACGCGCGCAGGCGGCCGGCTGGCCAGGGAGGCACGCAGCTCCGAAACCAGTGACTTTGCCATTCAGTTCGCTATCAAGAAGGCTGCGTAAGTGCTGTGAGCCGGGGGGCAGAATTCCGCAGCATCACGGTTTGAGGAATTCAACAAGAGGGGAAGTTTGCTATGGTCAGTCGTCGTGAAATCGGATCACTCGTTGGGCTCGGCGCCGCAGCGGTCGCTATGGCCGCCGGCTCTGCCGTCTCGCAGGCTGCTGCCGAAGGCCAACCTCCGGCGGAGAGCACGTTCGCTCAAATTCGCAGGACGAGGAAGCTTCGGATCGCCGGAGTCGTCGGCACGGAACCTTACTACCACAAGGATATTGCGACGGGGCAATGGTCCGGTTTTTGCGTGAGCATGGCTACGGACCTCGCCAAATCCATGGAGGCAGAGGTCGAAATTATCGAGTCGACCTGGGGCAACTCTGTTCTCGATCTCCAGGCCAACAAGATCGACATCATGTTCGGACTCAGTCCAATACCTTCGCGCGCCTTGATCCTCGAATTTTCGCGCCCGATCATGAACAACACCTTTACCCTCATCGCCAAATCCGGTTTCGAGCCAAAATTATGGGAAGATCTCAACAAGCCGGAGATGCGGGTCGCTGTGGACATCGGCTCCTCCCATGATCTCTTCGCACGGCGAACCATTCCCAAGGCGACGCTCGTCGCGCTCAAGACTGCAGATGATGCCGTACTTGCCGTGCAGTCGGGACGGGCGGATTGCCTGATCCAGGTGGCGATGCTCTCTCTGGTGACGGTCAAGAAGAATGCGAAAGTCGGCAAAGTCGTCGTCCCGGCGCCGGTCGCGTCCCAGCCGACCTGCTGCGGCGTGCGCGTGGATTCCGATAGCCGCTTCCGCACCTATGTCGACAACTGGCTCGAATACAACCGTTCCCTCGGTGCGATACGCGAGTGGATCCTGTCAAGTCTCTCGCTCGTCAATATCCAGGAGCAGGACGTTCCTCCCGGGCTCCAGTTTTGACCCTATCGATCAGGCTGCCCGTGTCTTCGCATGACGCGGGCAGTTTTGCATCAGGAAGGCATTCAGGTTTGGACCAATCGACATCCGACGCGTCGGGGGACATTTGATCGATGCAACATGGGCGACATCCTCCGCTGGGCATCATTCTGCTCGACATAGAGATCGCGTGTCGCGTGCATTCGGATTGCCGGTCTACGACATCATCACGCTCGGGCGCTGGTTCTATTCGGGGCTGACCCAGACCGCCTATTCGCAATCGATTGGCATGGGATAGGTGCGATGCATTACGATTGGAGTTTCGGGTTCCTCCTGCAATACAGCAGGGTTATCGGCGTCGGCGCCGCCTATACGATCGGCTTTACGGTCCTCACCGCGGTGACCGGCTTTGCGGTCGGCTGCGTGGTAGCGATCGCAAGCCTGTCCAATCTGAGGTTCGTTTCGGCGCCGCTCGTCATGCTCGTCGAGGTCTTTCGCTGTACGCCCGTGCTGGTGCAACTGGTGTGGATCTACTACGCGCTTCCGGTCCTGATTGGTGTCGAACTTTCGCCGGCGGTCGCGGCCTTCGTCGCGCTCAGCCTCTACGGCGGCGCCTTCTATTCGGAGATCATTCGCGGCGGGATCGTGTCGGTCGATGTGGGGCAGTGGGACGCCGGCCGCGCGCTGGGTATGCGCCGCTTCGACCTGATGAAGCGCATCGTCATGCCGCAGGCGTTGAAGCGAATGATCCCGCCGCTGGTCAATCAGGCCGTGCTGCAACTCAAGAACACGTCGCTGCTCTCGGTGCTGGCGGTGCCGGACCTGCTCTACCAGGGACAACTGATTACCTCGGCAACCTATCGACCGCTGGAGACCTATACGATGATCGCGGTCATCTACTTCATCATTCTGTTCCCGATGACGCGTGTCGCCCGCGTGCTCGAAGCACGGCTGGCGCGGTGAAGCACGGCAATGTCCATCAAAGAGGGAAGTGGTCCTGTGTCTGATGCTCCGATGATCGAAATGGTTCACGTGAAGAAGTCCTTCGGGGCTGTCAGCGTCCTGAAGGACATGTCGCTGCGTGTACCCCGCGGCGGTGTCGTCGCGCTCATCGGACCCAGCGGATCGGGCAAGTCGACGCTGCTGCGCTGCCTCAATCTGTTGACGCTTCCTGACAGCGGCGCCATCCGGGTTGGCGAAAGCACGATGGACTTCTCCAACGGCGACAAATTGCCCCGCGACAGGGAGCTCGCGGCCTTCCGCGCGCGTACCGGCATGGTGTTCCAGAACTTCAACCTGTTTCCGCACATGTCCACCCTGCAGAACGTGATGGAAGGACCGGTCACGGTCCTGAAGGTTCAGGCGGAGGCGGCGCGCGCGACCGCTCTTGGCCTGCTGGAGAAGGTTGGGCTGAAGGACAAGGCCGACGTGACCCCCGACAAGCTGTCGGGCGGCCAAAAGCAACGCGTGGCGATCGCGCGCGCGTTGGCGATGAAGCCGCAAGTGATGTTGTTCGACGAAGCGACGTCCGCGCTTGATCCTGAACTGGTTGGCGAGGTTCTCGCGGTCGTGCGCCAGCTCGCCGCTGAGGGAATGACCATGGTGCTCGTCACCCATGAAATGGCCTTTGCGCGCGAGGTCGCTGATACGGTCGTCTTCATGCGCGACGGCATCGTCGTGGAGGAGGGGCCGGCGCGGCAGGTCATCGACGCACCGCGCGATCCTGCGACGCGCGCCTTCCTGAGTCATTTCCACCGCAGCGGCCTGCCGGCGGCAGTCGTCGCGGGCAGCTGATCGGGCGGCGAGGAAGGCCGGAAATGGCGCACCAATGGAGAGGTACCTGTGATCGAGGCAACGATTGAGCGCTTGCGGATTTTCCTGATCGAAAGTCCCATCAAGATGGCGCGCCTGCAAGGCGTTGGAAACGTCAAGGGCACGGTGAAGCGCGTGCTGCTCGAACTCACGTCAAGCGACGGCGTGATCGGCTGGGGCGAAGCAGCACCGTGGGAAGTGTTTACGGGCACGCCGGAGGCAGCCTTTTCCGCGCTCGACATCTATCTGCGGCCGATCCTGCTCGGCAAGCCGGTCCGCCGCATCCGCGCGCTCATGGCCGAGCTCGACCGCGCGCTGGTCGGGCATGCCGAGGCGAAGGTCGCGATCGAGATGGCGCTGCTCGACATCGTCGGCAAGTCATCGGGGCTCTCGGTCGCCGATCTCCTCGGAGGCCGCGTGCGCGACACGATCCCGCTCTCCTTTTCGATCGCCGACCCGGATTTCGCCGCCGATCTCGAGCGCATGCGCAAAATGGTCCCGGACGGCAATGTCATCTACAAGGTCAAGACCGGCGTGAAGCCGCATCGCGAGGATCTCGACCATCTTGAAGCGATCCGGAACGAATTCGGCGACAAGGTCGACCTTCGCGTCGATTACAACCAGGCGCTAGCGCCGTTCGGCGCCATCAAGATCTTGCGCGATGTCGAGCAGTTTGCGCCGACCTTCATCGAGCAGCCAGTGCCGCGCAAATTTCTCGACGTCATGGCGCAGCTCACCGCGGCGCTGGAAACGCCGGTACTCGCCGACGAAAGCTGTTTCGACCGCCGCGACATGATGGAGGTGGTGCGCCGCGAGGCGGCCGATGCCGTCTCGATCAAGCTGATGAAGGCCGGTGGCCTGTTCGAGGCGCAGGCGATCATGGCGATCGCCGATATTGCCGGCCTGCCCGGCTATGGCGGCACGCTGTGGGAAGGCGGCATAGGGCTAGCCGCCGGGACGCAGCTGATTGCAGCGACGCCGGGCATCTCGCTCGGCTGCGAATTCTACATGCCGCACCATGTGCTCACCGAGGATGTGTTGGAAGAGCGCGTCCTCAACCGCGGCGGCCATGTGGTCGTTCCCGACGGCCCGGGCCTCGGCATTCGCGTCAGCGAAGCTTCGGTACGCGCCAATGCCCGCGTTCTCGCTACCGCGTAGCGGCATCGGTATCCGGTCCGTGAGAACCATATGAGCCAGCATGTTGTCGTCATCGGAGCGGGCATCGTCGGAGCCGCGACAGCGTGGGAGCTGGTCGCTGATGGACATCAGGTAACGATCATCGAACCGGAATTGCCCGGCGGCCGCCAGGCGGCAAGCTACGGCAACGGCGCCTGGATCAGCCCTGCGTCGATCATCCCGATGTCGATGCCCGGCCTGTGGCGCAAGGTGCCGGGCCTTATGCTCGACACCAATGGACCACTGACGCTCCGGTGGGCGGCGTTACCCGCGTTGGCGCCGTGGTTGCTGCGATTCCTGGCGGCCGGGTGGACCGTCCGGAAGGTCGAGGAAACGGCCCGCGTGCTCGCGTCGATCCTGCGTGACGGTCCGGAGCGCCACGCCGTGCTGGCGAAAGAAATCGGCAAGCCCGATTATATTTCACAGACCGGTCTGCTCTATGCCTATCCCGACCGGAAGGCTTTCGCGGATGACGCGCTTGCGTGGCGGCTTCGACGGGAGAATGGGCTGCGATGGGTCGAACTCGACGCTGAGGAATTGCGTCGGCGCGAGCCGGATTTGAGTTCTACCTATCGGTTCGGCGCCTTCGTCGCGGAGGGCGCGCATTGTACCGATCCGGGCGCCTATGTGGCTGATATCGTGGACGCTGCGCGTCAGCGAGGCGCTGTCCTTCGCCGGACGCGCGCTACGGGCTTTGCCGTGGCCAAGGGGCGTCTCGAAGCGGTGACGACCGACCAAGGCCGGATCGATTGTGATCGCGCCGTGATCTGCGCCGGTATCCATTCCAAGGTCCTGGTGCATGCTGCGGGCGACCGGGTCTTGCTTGCGAGTGAGCGCGGCTATCACGGCGTCATCGCGTCACCAGCAGCCGGTCCGCGGCTTCCGATCATGCCGAGCGACGGACGAATGGCCAACACGCCGACACCCGCGGGCCTGCGGCTCTCCGGGCAGGTCGAGCTCGCGCACGTTGATGCCGAGCCTGACTGGGCTCGCGTCGAGATCCTGGTTCGGCATGCGCTTGCGACGTACCCCGCGCTTGGACCGCGGGCGAGCCTGACGATTGATCGCTGGATGGGGCATCGGCCATCGACGCCTGACGGCCGTCCGGTCATCGGCGTAGCCTCGGCCTCGCCGGACATCTTCCACGCCTTCGGTCACGGACATGTCGGTCTGGCATCGGGCCCGATCACAGGCCGGATCGTGGCCGATCTCATTGCGGGCAGGGACGCCGGCATCGATGTCCGGCCGTTCGCGATATCGCGATTTGCCTGATCGGACGGACAACCCTTCGATCATGGCCTTCTGCCAGAAGCCGCGTGCGATCCTGGTCGAATGTAGCAATATGTGTCCATTCTCGAAGGACGTTGCCGACGTCTCAGGGCTCCCGGTCGTCGCCATCAACACGATAATCAGCTTCTGCCATCGTGCAGCCGATCCGGTGCTGTTGCTGGATCGGAGCGCTCCACCCGCTCCAAGAAAATTCAATTTAGCACTTCGGCGGCCGAAGCAGTCTTCGCCGCTCGGTGCCCTCGCTCGTTCTGGATCCCAGACGGTCATGCCGGGCTCAAGGCCTGCCGGCTCTGCCTCCGGGTCGAGGCGGAGGCGCAGCGTGTTGCGGTCGTGATTTGCGATCGGCTTTCGACGTAAAGGTCAAATCGAGCGTCAGTAGCCGGCAGGCGCGGAATATCCGTGGGGGTACCGATCGTCGGGCCGCGCTGCAGGAGCCGGCCAGGCGGCATAGGCATCGGTGTTACGGCTCTGCTGCCGGGTTGGCACCGCATGAGCCGCCTTGCCGTGATAGCGCTGCGCGGCCGCGGCAAACTGCACGGAGGTCAAGACGATCAAGGTCGAGCCGAGAATGGTGAGGATTTTTTTGCGCATTGTTCTTCTCCCTTTGATCCTTCTGACGCTTTCCTGGCGAGGCACACGTGCCTTGCTTCTCAGCGCTCTGGTTGAGACTTATGACCGCGCCTGACGATTGTTACGGGGTGCGCACATCACGAAGCGGCGAGCAAATTTCTTGGTCACGGCTAATAATTCAGCAGCAACGCTCGTCGGGCTGTATTAGACTGGTTTTTAACGAAAGGGTTCAGTGAGAGAATGTCCGTTGTGGTGAGGCCGATGAAGACAATCCTGCCGCTTGTTCTGCTTATGGCGTCGCCCGCCTGGGCGCAGACCCAATTGGTACCCAAAGTTACGACCGCAAAGAGTGGTACCGCGCGCTTCGTCGATAATTGTGCCCCGATCGGTCGGACCGCTAACGGTGAGCTGGTCTATTCGATGAAGTGCGACAACCTCCCGGCGCCGCCTCCGCCACCCCCGCAGGCCGAAGTCAGGGAAGCGCCGCCTCCAGAGCCCGCGGTGCGGAGTACAGGCATTTTCGGCCTGTCCCGCGACCTCCGAAAGCAATCCGAATAATCGCCGTCCGCACCAAATCCAACCAGCGGCCGGAATGGTCCTTGCCCTCGCCAATCGCCGCCGTGTTGGATGTTGCCGAGCCCTTTGAGCGAGCGCTCCATTCGATGGCGGACACTGAAAGCGTGACATGCAGCAGATAACGCTCGGCGATTTGAACGACTGCAACAAGGACGATTTCGTCGCAGCGCTGGCGAATATCTTTGAGTACTCGCCATGGATCGCCGAACAGGCCGTGCTGGCGCGGCCCTATGCGGGCATCCATCAATTATTCGACGCGATGAAGGCGGCGGTCGATCGTGCCCCGGCCGAATTGCGGCTCGCGTTGATCAAGGCCCATCCCGACCTCGCCAACAAGACGCAGCGCGCCGCAGGACTGACCGCGGAATCCAATGCCGAGCAGAACAGCGTCGGCCTCGACCGGTTGTCGGATGCCGAATACGACGCCTTCGAGCGCGTCAACAACGCCTATCGCTCGAAATTCGGCTTTCCCTATATCGTCTGCGTTCGCCGCCATACCAAGGATTCGATCCTGCGCGACTTCGAGCGGAGGTTGCCGAACGATACGACGACGGAGACGCGAGTCTCGATCGCGGAAATTTGCCGGATCGCGGCGCTGCGGCTCGATCAACTCGTCACATCCGAGGATCGGCTTCAGGTGGCGGGCCGCCTGTCGACCCATGTGCTGGATACCCACAGCGGCAGGCCGGCGGCGGGCATCTCGGTCGAACTCACGGAGTTGTCCGATCTCGGCGCTCCCCGCCTGGTGACGCGCACCGTGACCAACAGCGACGGCCGCACCGATGCGCCCTTGATCGGCGGCCGGCCGGTGCCGATCGGCCGCTATGAACTGATGTTCAGTGTCGGCGAATATTTTGCCGCACGGGGCGTGCCGATGTCCGATCCGCCGTTCCTCGATCGCATCCCCCTGCGGTTTTCGGTGAGCGATCCCGAAGGCCATCTCCACGTGCCGCTATTGGTCACGCCGTGGAGCTATGCGACCTATCGAGGGAGTTGAGAGGCAAGCACCGGTTTATCCCTGTCATGACCGGGAGCGCGGACAGGCTTATGCAGCGGATGGCGCAGATTTCGGTACCGGCAGCTTGCCGGATGGCACGAACGTTGCTCATTATTGAACTCGGATCGGGCGAAAACCCGCAAACTTGACCTATTGAACGGGAGGCTGTCACGTGCCGCTGATCAAGAATCGATACGGAAAGGGCCGCGTCCGGGTGATGCGGATTCATCGCGACGGCGACAGGCACGAGGTCAGCCAGCTCAGCATCAAGGCCATGATCGAGGGTGACTTCGCGCGCGCCTATACCGACGGCGACAACTCCACCTCGGTCTCGACTGACACCATCAAGAACGTGGTCAATGTCGTTGCCCGCCAGAATACGGGGTTGAGCGTGGAAGAATTCTGCCAGGTGCTGGCGAAGAAATATCTCGACACCTATCCGCAAGTGACGTCCGTCGTGGTCACGTCGCATGAGACCAGATGGAGCCGGCTAAGCTTTGACGGCAAGCCACACCCGCACAGCTTCGTGCTCGACAGCAATGGCAAGCCGACGGTGGAAGCGACCGCGACACGCGCGGGATCGTCGACGCTGACCTCAGGGATCGACGGTTTTACCTTTATGAAGTCGACCCAGTCGGGCTGGGAAAATTACGTCAGAGATCGCTACACGACGATCCCGCCGACGGCCGATCGGATGTGTGCGACCAGCATGGTGGCATCGTGGAAATGGTCGGCCGAGCCGCAAAACTATCCGGCCACCAACGCGAAGATTCTCGATACCGTGCTCGAGGTGTTCGCAACCACCTACAGCAAGAGCGTGCAGGACAGTCTCTATCGGATGGGCGAGGCGGCGCTCGCCGCGGTGCCCGAAATTTCCGAGATCAGCATGGCCTGTCCGAACATGCATTTCATCCCGATGAACCTCTCGGCGTTCGGGTTGGACAACAACAACGACGTGTTTCTGCCGACCGACGAGCCGCACGGCCAGATCGAATGCACGGTGGGGCGGGGGTAGGCACCGCAAGCGCGCTGCGTCCGAGGCACTGAGGCGTTATCCATACTTCTGATGCAACAGCGGCCATAGCCGGTCCGGCTTGAACGGCACCACGGTGAAGCGGATGCCTGTGGCGTTGGCTATCGCGTTGCCGAGGGCGGCGGCGACCGGGTTGTAGGGGCTCTCGCTCATCGACTTCGCGCCCATCGGTCCAATCGAATCGGAAGTGTCCGCGAAAAAAACTTCGGTGCGCGGCACGTCGGCGAGCGATGGCAAATGATAATCGCGGAATGTCGGGTTGATCACGCGCCCGCCCTCGTCGATCACCATCTCCTCATACAGTGTGGCCCCGAGCGACTGCGCCACGCCGCCTTCGACTTGTCCGCGGCATTGCATGGGATTGGCGACCCGGCCGGCATCGGCCGCCTGCACGCTCTTCAGAATCTTGATCTCGCCGGTCCCCCTGTTCACGGCGACACGGAAACCCTGCACATTGAAGGCGACGGATCGCGGTGAGCCGGCGGAGTTGCCGGTTCCGACCAGTTTCTTTCCGCTTGTCTTCGCGGCCTCGGCGAGCTCGGCAAAGGACAGGCGCTCTCTGCCGCAAACGACGCTCTCGTTCTCGATAGCGCAGGCGCCGGGATCGGTTTTCATGATGTGCGATACGAAAGCCCTGATCTCGGCGGCAAGGTGTTCCGCGGCCGCCTGGGTCGCGCGGCCGGCGACGAAGATGCCGGCGCTGCCATAGGCGCCGGTGTCGTGGCCGCCATGCGCGGTGTCGGATTGCCTGAGGTGGATGCGGTCGACGGTGGTCGCCAGCGCGGTCGCCGCGATCTGGCGGTGCACTGTGGAAGTGCCATTGCCGAATTCGGCGGTGCCGACGGTCAGCTCGAAGCCGCCGTCGTCGCGCAGGGAGATATTGCAGTCGGCCAAGTGCCCGGCGGGAGGCACGGTATCGATCATGGTCAACGCGATGCCTTCGCCGATCAGCCACTCGATCGAAAGCTGCGGCTTCGGTGCCACGGCGACCATCGCGCGCTCCACCAGGTCGAGGCACTGGTCCAGCCCGTATGAGCCATAGATCACGTCGTGATATTCGGAGCCCGGCGGCGACAGCATGGGGTCGCCGGGCTTGATGACGTTGCGGCGGCGCATCTCGAACGGGCTGATGTCAAGTTGTTTTGCGATTTCGTCGATCGCGGCTTCGACCGCGATCAGGGTCTGCGGCAAGCCGTAGCCGCGGAATGCGCCTGCCGGCACCGTATTGGTGTAGGCCGCGACCGCGTCGACCTTCTTGTTCGGGCAGTTGTAGACGCTGATGCATTCGCCGACGGCGTGGAACAACACCGGACCGGCGTGATTGCCGTAGGCGCCGGTGTTGGAGAGCACGTCGAGCTGTAACGCGGTTAACTTGCCGTCCTTGTCGGCGCCGGCCTTCACTTCGACGCGCATCGGATGCCGCGTTGAGGTCGAAATGAACTGCTCCTCGCGGGTCAATTCGAGTTTCACCGGCCTTCCGGTCTTGAGCGCGGCGAGCGCCAGAATGTCTTCGACGAACATTTCCTGCTTGCCGCCAAAGCCACCGCCGACGCGTTCGCAAAACACCCGGACCTTGTCCAGCGGCAGCTCAAACAAATCTGCAAGTGTACGTCGCGTCAGGAACGGCACCTGGGTGCTGGAGCGGACGTGCAACACGCCTGATGCGTCAACCCAGGCGAGCCCGCCGTGGGTTTCCAACGCCGCGTGCTGGACGCGCTGGGTGGTGAAGGTTCCCTCATAGGTGACGGCTGCCTCGGCCAGCGCGCTCGCGACATCGCCGTACTCGCCATGGGTTTCCGCGACGATATTGCGTTGTGAGTGGGTGACACGATGCGCCGTCGTCTTGTCGCCGTGAATCACCGGCGCCCCCGGTGCAATCGCCAGCGCGGGATCGAACACGGCTGGCAGGGTCTCGTATACGACCTTGAGTCGGCGGCAGCCTTCTTCGGCGGCGGCCTCCGTATCAGCAATCACGGCTGCAATTCTTTGACCGATAAACCGCACCACATTGTCCAGCATGCGGGTATCGTTCGGATCCATCCAGTCCTTTTCGTGCCGTGCGGTCGAGTACAGGCGATCCGGAACGTCTTCATGGGTCAGCACGGCGTGAACACCAGGCGCGTCAAGCGCCGCACTCTTGTCGATCGTGATGATTTTCGCATGGGGATGCGGCGAGCGGAGCAGCTTGATATGCAACAGGCCTTCGATCGCCATATCGAACGTATAGCGCGCCGCGCCGCGCACCACCTGCGGGCCGGCGGGTGCTGGCAGGCTGCGGCCGAACGCGGTGCCGGCGCTAGCATCTTCGGTATTGGTCTTGCCGTTGAGGGCATCCTCGATCGCGCGATAGCCGGTGCAGCGGCAGATATTTCCTTTCAACGACGCGCCGAGATCCTGGCGCTGGGCCTGGTTCAGCGACGCACAGGTCAGGATCATGCCTGCGGTGCAGAACCCGCACTGAAATCCCTGCGCATCCAGGAAGGCCTGCTGCAAGGGATGGGTGCCGCCATCGCCGGCAAGACCTTCGATGGTGGTAACGGCATGGCCTTCGGCGCGGTAGGCCGGGATCAGACAGCTATGCACCGGTTCGCCGTCGATCAGGACCGTGCAAGCGCCGCAGTCGCCGGCATCACAGCCTTTCTTCACGCCGAAATGACCGAGTTCCCGCAGGAAGGTGCGCAGGCATTGTGCGGGCTTCGGCGTTTCGGCGAACGCCTTGCCGTTGATCTCGAACGTCATGGCAGCGTTTCCAATTCGCGGCGGATTTCCTCGGCTAACCGCAATGTCATGTGCTTGCGCCACACCGGTTTGCCATGAACGTCGGTGTGGTAGAGATCGTCGGAGATATTTTGCAGGATCGTTTCGCGCAGTTCCTTCGCGTCAGGCATTCTGGCAAACGACATCTGCATCGGCAGCACCGTCGAGGCGGTGACCGTCAGCGCAAAGGCGCCGTCGCCGGCGATGCTGCCGATCAGCAGAGCCGCTGAGCGGCCGACCGGCGTTAGTGAAATCTGGCGAAACGCCGATCGGCGTTTCATGGCCGCAAGCGGGATGTCGATCTGGCGCAGGAGGTCGCCGGGCGCGAGCACGTTCGACTGGTTGCCGGTGACGAAGTCGGCGACTGGAATCTTCTGCTCGCTGCCGTCCGCCTGCCAGATAGTGCAGACGCCATCGAGCGCCGAGGTCAGCGAGATCATCGGGCCGGCCGGCAGCGACATACAGATGTTGCCGCCGACGGTCGCCGTCTTCCAAATCTTGAAGGAAGCCAGGAACGCCCGGCAGCATTGATTGATCAGCGGTGAGGCGATCCATTCCGGTGGACAGGCGAAGGCGTCGAGCTGGGCCACGGTGCAGGTCGCCGCTACGGATAGGTCGTTCTCACTGACCGTCAGCGCCGGCCATTTCAGGTCGGTGAGATCGATCAGCCGGGTCAGGTGAACCTGCGGTTCGGAGAACAGCCAGGTCCCGCCTGCCAGCCAAGCATCGCCCGCCGTCCAAACGGGCAATTGCGCCCGCGATCGCGGATGGGCAATTTCGGATATGGTGTTCAAATCCATGGATACGCCAACGCTTTCAACAAGATGCATCTCCACTTAAGACGTCTTGCAAGACCAGCGCCAATTGTCGTCAAGGTTGGGACAGACTTTGCATTGTAACGGCGGGGTACGGCCTTGCCTCAAGGAGATGGTGGGATCATGAATCAAACGCAGCCGATCTGGATCCGGGACCCCCTCGCCATTCTCGCTACGGGGGCAGAACGTGGCGTCGTGATCCAGGATGGGAAAATCGTTGAGCTGGTACCCCACGGCGGCAAGCCGTCCACCGCCAATGTGGCCTTCTATGATGCCACCGGGCATGTAGTGCTTCCTGGGCTGATCAACACCCACCACCATTTTTACCAGACCCTCACACGGGCGCTGCCGGCGGCGCTGGACCGCGAGCTGTTTCCCTGGTTGCAGGCGCTTTATCCGGTATGGGCCCGGCTGACGCCGGAATCGCTTGATCTCGGCTTCACGGTGGCGATGTCGGAATTGCTGCTGTCGGGCTGCACCACCACGACCGACCACCATTATGTCTTCCCGGCCGGGCTGGAAGATGCCATCGATATCGAGGTGGCCGCGGCGAAACGGCTCGGCATCCGCGTGCTGCTGACGCGCGGCTCGATGAACCTGTCGCAGCGCGACGGCGGCCTGCCGCCCGACAGTGTGGTGCAGGATGAAGACACGATTCTGGCGGACAGCGAGCGCGTGGTCGCCAAATATCATCAACGCGGCGAGGATGCGATGGTGCAGATCGCGCTCGCGCCGTGCTCGCCGTTTTCGGTGACGACCTCGCTGATGCACGCGACCGCCGAGCTCGCCGAAAGGCTCGACGTTCGCCTGCACACGCATCTTGCCGAAACCGAAGACGAGAACAAATTCTGCGAGCAGATGTTTCGTTGCCGGCCGCTGGATTATCTCGAGCAATGCGGCTGGCTCAATGCGCGAACCTGGCTCGCGCACGGTATTCATTTCAATCCGGATGAGATGAAGCGGCTCGGCAAGGCCAAGACCACCATCAGCCATTGCGCCTGTAGCAACCAGCTTTTGGCATCGGGTTGTTGCCCGGTCTGCGAGATGGAGGAGGCCGGCGTTTCGATCGGGCTCGGCGTCGACGGTTCGGCCTCCAACGATGGGTCCAATCTGATGCAGGAAGTGCGCGCAGCGTTCCTGTTGCAGCGCGCGCGCTATGGTGTCGGCCGCGTGAGCCACAAGGACGCGCTGCGCTGGGCGACCAAGGGGTCGGCGGCGTGCGTCGGCCGCCCCGAACTCGGCGAGATCGCGGTCGGCAAGGCCGCCGATCTCGCGCTGTTCAAGCTCGACGAGTTGCGCTTCTCCGGACATGGCGATCCGCTGGCCGCGCTGGTGCTCTGCGGCGCGTATCGCGCCGACCGCGTGATGGTCGGCGGCAACTGGGCGGTGATCGATGGTGCGATCCCCTCGCTTGACGTCGCCGATCTGATCCAGCGTCACAACGCCGCCGCGCGCGCGATGCGGGCGGGATAAGTTCAGTCCGCGACGCATAGAGGAACAAGGTCCGGGCGTTGTCGCCCGGACCCGGTGGTCTCGGGACTGTCCGGCGCTACTTGCCGGGGATGCTGTCGTCGATGCCTTTGACATAGAAGTTCATGCCGAGCACCTGGCCGTCGGCGAGATGGTCGCCGTCCTTGCATTCGACATCCTTGCCGTCCTGACCGACGACCGGGCATTTAAACGGTTGCAGCTTGCCCGAGGCGAGGGCCGCCTGGGTGTCTTCGGCCATTTTCTTCACGTCATCCGGCATGTTGGTGTAGGGCGCCATTTCGAACATCTTGGTGTCGAGCCCGCCCCAGGTGTCCTCTTGCTTCCAGGTGCCGGCCAGTTCGGCTTTCACGCGCGCGATGTAGTAGGGCGCCCAGGTGTCGAGGATCGAGGTGAGCTGCGCCTTGGGACCGAACTTGATCATTTCGGAGTCCTGTCCGAACGCGAACTTGCCGCGCTCGCTGACGATCTGCATCGGCGCCGGCGAGTCGGTATGTTGGGTGATCACGTCGGCGCCCTGGTCGAGCAGCGCCTTGGCGGCGTCGGCCTCCTTGCCCGGATCGAACCACGAGTTCACCCAGATGATCTTGACCTTCATGTTGGGATTGACCGACTGGGCGCCCAGCATCGTGGCGTTGATGCCGGAGACGACTTCGGGGATCGGGAACGACCCGATATAGCCGAGCACGCCGGACTTTGACATCTTGGCCGCGATCTGGCCCTGGATGTAGCGGCCCTGGTACCAGCGCGCCGAATAGGTCGACATGTTCTTGTCGCGCTTGTAGCCCGAGCAGTGCTCGAAGTGGACGTTCGGATATTTCTTGGCCACTTTCAGCGTCGGGTCCATGTAACCGAACGAGGTGGTGAAGACCAACTTGTTGCCGGCGCGCACCAGCTGCTCGATGGCGCGCTCGGCGTCGGGGCCCTCGGGGACGTTCTCGAGGAAGGTGGTCTCGACCGCGTCGCCGAATTCCTTGGCGAGGGCCTGGCGCGCAAGGTCGTGCTGGTAGGTCCAGCCGAGGTCGCCGACCGGGCCGAGGTAGATGAACCCGACCTTCAGCTTGTCGGCGGCAGAGGCCGTCGATAGTCCCATGCCGGTCGCCAGCAACACGGCCGCCGCCGCTATCAAATGCTTCTTCATACGCTTCTCCTGTGAGCCGAGGGAAATGGTCTTCAAAACGTCGCGCCTTACTTCGTGCACCTATCCGCTGTCTCTCATGCAAGCTGCAATTCTTGCGCCGTCTTCGGTCAGCCGATAGGTGACGAGCGGCCGGGTCGAAGGGCCGGATCTCGACACCTCCAGCACAAGACCACGGGCCATCAGGGATTCGAATGTTCGATAGAACCCGAACATGCTGGCGTCACGGCCCAGCGACAGATTGAATTCGCCGAGCACGCTCAACTCGTGCTGCGAGAGCGGTCGCCTGTGAACGCGTCGGATGAGGTCCTCGCGCTGCTGAAGCCATTTGAGATCGGGCAGGATGGTTGACGTTTCCGTCGCAGCTGATTTTCTCGTTGCCGGCGGACGCGCCGACAGCCGGTCCACCTCGTTGGCCTGCAGATCTCGTGCACGCCGGATTGCTTCGAGGCGGCCGTCGAGCAGGCAGGCATTCCAGAGCGGTTTGCGATCGACCATGACCGGCTCGGGTATGACCTGCTCCCGCACCAATCGCTCGAACAGGCCGATGGTCACGCCGACATGAGCTGCCGCCGACCGGCGATCCAACAGACGTGACCTCTCCAGAGCGGGGGCGTCCTGATCGATGAGTTGCGTCAAGGGCATCTGCCTCGAGTACGGACTTGGTGGACGGTGGTCGTTTCGGCTGCAGAGCGGTGCGTTCAAACATCAAGGGACGATCTGGCTTTGAAGCCATTGGGCAGACCAGCGTGACCGGCTCGCCGGATTGGCAAGACCGGTGGATTGATCCCATACGTCTCCGGACCTGCTCCGCGAGGTGCAGATCGGGAGAAAACCTAACGGAAACCGAGTGCTCTCAAATAGCAGAGATTCTCGCACGGCTTGATGCCGAATCGGCATCGGGCTAGATTGGCGTCTTTGGCGGGTTCGGTTATGCGCTTCCATGCACCGGCGATCTATTACTTCCAAGCGGTGCGCCGGGCCGGCTCCATCCGCGCGGCCGCTCGCGTCCTGAACGTCGCCTCATCGGCGGTGAACCGCCAGATTTTGAAACTTGAGGAAGATATTGGCACGCCATTGTTTGAGCGGACTATTCGCGGCCTGAAGCTGACGTCGGTTGGAGAGATGTTCGCCCGTCACGTCATGACCGTCACGCAGGATGAGGATCGGTTCAGATCGGACCTGCAATCGCTCTCGGGCACCTGGCAGGGGACGATCCGCATCGCCTCCATCGAGGCATTGGCCGGGTCATTGCTGCCGGACGTCATGAAGTGGCATCGAGATCGGGCGAAACGCGTGACTTTTTCGGCCCGCACCATGGGCTCGTTCGAAGTTCACGACGTACTGGTTCGAGGCGAGGCGGATATTGGGATTGCGTTCGCGCTCCGACACAGTCCAGAACTGCGTCAGGTGGCACTAAAGCGTTTTCGCCTCGGCGCAGTGGTGGCAAACGACCATCCACTTGCCTCCAAGCGCAAGGTTACGCTGCCGCAGTGCATGCCGTTTCCCTTCATTCTCGCGTTCCCTGAGCTATCGATCCACGATCTGCTTCAGCCGTTGTTGGCGAGGCTTCCGCAAGGGGCGGAGCCGGCGATCCAGACCAACTCCATGGACCTCATGCGCGAATTAGCCGAGCGCAGTGTCGCCATCTCGTTTCAAACCCAGCTCGGGATTGAACGGCATCTGGAGGCCGGCCGGCTCAGTTTCCTCCCGCTGTACAATGGGGGAAGGCCTGTATGGTCCGACCTTGGCGTTTATGTCCGGTCCGAGCGCGCGCTTCCCGCCTACATGGAGAGCTGCCTGCAGGATCTGGTGCGGGAACTCGACGAACGCGAGCAGCGGGAGAATGCGGCGTTTGCGTGAGCGCCGGATCCCAAATCGGCGGCGCGCGCATAATCGATCTCCAGACATTCGGGGTGAACCACACCCAGAACGCCGCTCCCCATCGCAGCATCCCGAAAGCAGACTCAGCGGTCGGGTACGAACACGGTACCGAGTGCGGCGGGCGCGGTCGATCCGCCGGTGCGCGCGCGAGAAATCAGAACCAGAACGATGACCGTGGCCAGGTAAGGCAGCGACGACATGAATTGAGACGGAATTCCGATACCCCAACCTTGCGCGTGCAATTGGAGAATGGTCACCGCGCCAAACAGGTAGGCGCCGATCACCAGCCAGCCCGGTCGCCAGGATGCAAACACGGTGAGCGCGAGCGCGATCCAGCCGCGTCCCGCGGTCATGCCCGGAATGAAGAATGGGGTGTAGGCGAGCGGCAGATAGGCACCGGCCAGGCCGGCGCAGGCGCCGCCGAACATCACGGCATACATCCGGATTCGCAGCACCGGATAGCCCAACGCATGGGCTGAGAGGTGATTGTCGCCGCACGCGCGCAGCACCAGTCCCGCCCGGGTCCGATACAGGAACCACCAGACCGCGACGACCAGCGCCAGCGAAAGATAGACGAAGCCGTCCTCGCCAAAGAGGATGCGCCCAACGAACGGAATATCCGTCAGGACGGGAATGTGGAGATGCGGCGCCGGCGCAATTCTTTCGCCGACGAAGCCGGCGCCGATCAGGCCGGAGAGGCCAATGCCGAGAATAGTGAGCGCGAGCCCGGTGGCGACCTGATTGACCGCCAATCCCAATGTCATCATCGCGAAGATCAGCGAGAGCAGCGTGCCCGCGACGATGCCGCAGAGCGCACCGATGATGATCGAGCCGCTGAGCCAGGCGCCGCCGAAGCCGCAAGCCGCGCCGACGATCATCATGCCCTCGACGCCGAGGTTGAGCACGCCCGCGCGCTCGGTCACCAACTCCCCGGTAGCCGCCAGCAACAGCGGGGTGGACGCCGCCAGCACCGAAAGGATGATGGCTTCGACGAGTGCCACTAGACCACCTGTCGTGACGGGAAAATCAGCCGGAAGCGATACAGAATGAGGGAATCGCAGGCGAGCACGTAGAACAGCAGGATGCCCTGGAAGACCTTGGTGACGTCCAACGGGATTTTCATCGCAATCTGCGCCTGTTCGCCGCCAATAAAGGTGAGTGCAAGGAAAAGGCCTGCAATTAATATTCCAATCGGGTTCAACCGCCCGAGAAACGCAACGATGATCGCCGTGAAGCCATAGCCCGGCGAGATGCCGGGCTGGAGATGGCCAACGGGACCGGCGACTTCGATTATGCCGGCTAGCCCCGCCAGTGCGCCGGAGATCGCGAAGGTCAGCAGGATTAACTGGTTGGAATTGAAGCCGCCGAAGCGCGCCGCGCGCGGGGCGGCGCCGACGACGCGGATTTCAAAACCCTTGATGGTCTTGCCGAGCAGCAGCGCACCGGCGGCGACCACGATCAGCGCGATGACGGCACCGAGGTGTAGGCGGCCGCCCTCGACCAGCAGCGGAACGGTCGCGACCGGATCGAACTCGGCGGTGGTTGGGAAGTTGAAGCCGGCGGGATCGCGCCACGGGCCGCGCACCAGATAGTCAAGGAAGAGATCGGCGACATAGACCAGCATCAGGCTGGTGAGGATCTCGCTGGCGCCGAACCTGACCTTGCAGATCGCCGGGATCAGCGCGTAGAGCGCGCCGGCGACCGCGCCGAGCAACAGCATCGCCGGCAGCACCCAGTGGCCGGCATCGGTGCCCTGCGTCTTCACCGCAAGCCAGCTTCCGGCGACGGCGCCGATCAGGAATTGCCCCTCGGCGCCGATATTCCAGGCGTTGGCGAGATAGCATAGCGACAGGCCGATCGCGATCATCACCAGCGGCGTGGCCTTCACCGCGATCTCCTGGAGCGAATAGCTGTCGGTCAGGGGATCGATGAAGTAGACGCCAAGCGCCGAGATCGGGTTCTTGCCGAGGATCAAGAACAGGATGCTCATGGTCACGATAGTCAGGCCGATCGCGATCAAAGGGGAAACCAGCGCAATCGTGTTCGAGCGTTCGCCGCGCTTCTCAAGCACTAACTGCATGAGGGGCCTCCTTCTGATCCAGGCTGCTGCCGCCCATCAGGAGGCCGAGTTTCTCGCGGCTCGCATCGGCTGTCGCGAGTGGCTCCGACAGACGGCCGTGAAACATCACGGCGATGCGGTCGGTGATCTCGGCGAGCTCGTCGAGGTCCTGGCTCGTCACCAGGACGGCGGCGCCGGCGGTGGCGAGGTCGAGCAGCGCCTGCCGGATCACGGCGGCGGCGCCCGCGTCGACGCCCCAGGTCGGTTGGCTGACGACGAGCACCGCCGGATTGCGCAGGATCTCGCGGCCGACGATAAATTTCTGCAAGTTTCCGCCGGACAGGCTCGCCGCTTCCGGATCGCGCTTGGCCTTGCGCACGTCAAACGTTTCGGTAGCGCGGTCGACCGTCTTCAGCGTCGCTGCGGTGTTGACGAAGCCGTGCTGCACCATGCCGCTGGCGGCATGTCCCGTCAGCAGCGCGTTTTCGGAAAGCTTCATGCGCGGCGCGGTGCCGTGGCCAAGCCGCTCCTCGGGTACGAAGGCCGCGCCGAGCTTGCGCCGTTGCGTGATCGAGAGATGGCCGGCGGCGATGCCCTCGATCACCACCGTGCCGGGATCTTGCGAAAGCCGCTCGCCCGAAAGCGCTGCGAAAAGCTCGTCCTGGCCGTTGCCGGCAACGCCGGCGATGCCCAATATCTCACCACCTTTCAGCTCCAGCGAGATATGTTCGAGCCTTGTGCCGTGGGGATCGTCGGGCGCGAGGTTGAGGTCGTTGACGACAAGCCGCGGTACGGTGATCCGTCGGTTCGCGGCCGCCTTCACTTGCTTGATTTCGCTGCCGACCATCATGCGCGCCAGCGAGGCCGCGGTCTCCGCCTTGGGATTGCAGGTCGAAACCTTCTTGCCGCCGCGCAGGATGGTGGCGGTGTCGCACAGCCGCTTCACCTCTTCGAGCTTGTGGCTGATGTAGAGGATGGCGCGGCCCTCTGACTTCAGGCGGTTGAGCACCGTGAAGAGCTGGTCGGCCTCCTGCGGCGTCAGCACCGCGGTCGGCTCGTCGAGGATCAGGAATTTCGGATCCTGCATCAGCGCGCGGACGATTTCGATGCGCTGGCGCTCGCCGACCGAGAGTTGCCAGACCTCGCGTTTGGGATCGAGCGGAAGCCCGTAGACATTGGACACCTGCTCAAGGCGCGCCGACATGTCCTTGAACGATTCCTTGCCGTCGAGACCCAGTGCTACGTTCTCGGCGACGGTAAGATTGTCGAACAGCGAGAAATGCTGGAACACCATGCCGATGCCGCGCCCGCGCGCTTCCGACGGTCCGGACAGAACCATCTTCTCGCCCCGCCAGCGCATCTCGCCTTCGCTGGGCTGGATCAATCCGTAGATGGTCTTGACCAGCGTCGATTTGCCGGCGCCGTTCTCGCCAAGCAGCGCGTGGATCTGCTGCGGCCAGATATCGATATCGATCTTCTCATTGGCCAGGAAGTTGCCATAACGCTTGGTCAGGCCGACTGTCTGGAGCAGCGGCGTTCCGGCGGGCGGCTGCGCAGCAGGCGTCGAATCTGGCATTCGTTGTCACGGTCAAGAGGAATTGGCTGCCTCAATACTGTGCTAGATCGGACGCCCGCGTAAGTAGAGAAAAAGCGCCAGTGCTTGCCCAACTCCTTGGCAGGCGAGCGCGAGAGTGATTCTTGCAGGATTTCCCCGCGTATTGCTATCCGGAGGCTTGGTGGCGCGCCACGCGAGGCGAAAGCGCTCAATCGATTGTTGCAAATATGTTACGGTCCATGCAATTCGAGACAGCTCGGTCAGTTATGACGCAGAATTGAGCAGCTCCGCTCTGCTCGTGTACGACGCGGCTTCGTGAGCTTTTTCTCACAGGCATCGCTGCGCAAAATCGCCGCAGAAATTCCAGCAGTAACAGGCACAAGCGGAACATTTACGTCTCTACCTCAGATTGTTTCGCTGCCCCTCCGATTCCAACGGATTTTGCCGGAAAACCGCTGATGCCGCATCGGTTCTTGATCAATCTCGCGCCAAGGCGTGGAGAAAGTTGAGGCTTCTCACTTCATTCCAACAGCGCAAGGCTCGCCCCCAGAAAAGGACGTTAATCGTTCTCGCTCGCTAACTTGGGGGTATTGAGCATGTCCAGTCTTCGCCGATCATTGGCAGCCGCGGCACTGTCACTTGCTGCGCTTGCGCCGGCGGGCTTCGCCGACGCGGCCGACTTGCCGGTCAAGGCCAAACCGAAGCCGGCCGCCGACCTGCCGTTCTTCCTGGTGATCGACAACCGGGTCACCTATTCATGGATGCCCAAAGGTACCGATCCCGGTGTGTTCAGTGTCCGACCGAATGGTACAATCAATGGCACCACGGCAAAGAGTGTCTATTCGTTTACGCACTTTGACGTCTGGGGCTACGGTACCAACTTCTTCACCATCTCGATGTTGAAGTCGGACCACAACGATCCCGCGGCGCCTTGCACGAACGCCGGAACCATCTTCGGCACGCCGGCGACCTGTGCCGGCGCCACGGAAATCTACGGCCTGTTCCGCTCGACCTTTGGCTGGAACGAACTCTTCAACACCAAGGCTTTCACCGCCGGTCCGCTGCATAACGTTTCATTCGAAGTCGGCATGGATGCCAATTCCGAAAACAGCTTCCTGGCACCTGCCAAGCGCGACGTCGTCGCCGGTCTGCAGTTCGCCTTCGACCTGCCCTACAAGGGATACATCGACGTCGCACCGTTGATGTACTATGAGTTTTCCAACCACAACGCGTTCGACCAGTGCGGTCTGTTCGGACCGGGTACCCCCGGCGTGACGTGTATTGCGGATGGCAACACCTCATTCCGCCCGACCTGGGCGGTCGAAATCAACTACTATATGGATCTCGGTTTCCTCCCCGAGAACATGCAGTATTTCGCTATCAGCGGCCGTGCCGGCTTCTATGGACCGAAGGGCAACCAGAACGAACCCCTGGGCCTCGCTGGAGGTGGAACCGCAACGAAGATCGAAATCAACAGCGAGCCGATCCGCCTGACGTTTGACGCGAGCAAGGCGTTCTGGGGTCCGAAATACTCGCAGTTCGTGACCACCTGGGTCGCCTATCGCTACTGGCAGAACAAGTTCGGCCTCGATGCCAACAACAGTCCTACCTGCCTCTTTGCCCCAGGCGTCAGCAACAACAGCTGCACCGAAAAGACCGTCTACGCCGGTGTGACCGTGAAGTTCTAGCCAACTGACTGTTCCAGGTGAAAAGCGATGGCGCCGCGATGTTCCCCGCGGCGCCATATTTTTTGCCGTCGATTGAAATGCGCGAAGGCTATTTGTCCCAGATGCCTGTGTGTAAGGCCGCAGCCTCGTCCTCGAGCAGGGGGCCAATCACTTCCGTCGCCCGCTGTCCGCTGTCGAACACCTCCCGGCAGGGCAGGTCGAGCGTTGGATTTTCCGGGTGATTGCCCGTGAACTGCCGCAGCCTGTGTTCGCTCAGGCCATAGACCAGGCGGCCGATGCCAGCCCAGTACATTGCGCCAGCGCACATCGCGCATGGCTCGGCGGAGGAGTAGAGCGTCGACGTCTTCAGAACTTCCGCGCTTAGCGTGGTGCAGGCCTGCGTCGCCAGCAGACGTTCGGCGTGCGCGGTACCGTCATGCTCGGGCATGTAGGCGTTCTCGGCCTCGATCAGCACATTGCCGCTCTGATCAACCAGGATCGCGCCAAAGGGATGGTTGCCATGGGTGACGGCGCGCCGGGCGACGTCGAATGAGCGCCGCAAGAATTCCTCGTCGCGTCCGGACATATCAGCAGCCATCAACGCCCCACCAAGTGCCGGCCGATGTCGGTGAGGTCCGCTTCGCCGGCGCGGGCCTCGTGGACGAATTCGCCGTGGAATATCACCACTAGACAATCCGACAATTCCAGCCGCTCATCAAGATATTCGCTGACCGCAGAGACCGCGCCCGAGAGCCCGGCAAGGCTCCTCCTTTGCAAATGTCGAACGTACCCCAATTTCGCAGCATCCTTCGGATAGTGATGTGATCAAAGTTGAGGGGGGGGGCCGCGTCGCCATTCCAAATTGATGGCAACACAGTGAGAAGTCTTCGGGAAGGGTGATCATCCGATCGGGAAGTCCGCTTTTCCGGCGGCTCTTCGATCTGCGTCAGTCTATTTTCGAGCCTTCATCTTCGCCCGCGTGCTGGCGCGCGCGGGCTTGCGGGCGGATGGAAGTCTCGCTGCAGCAGCGGCTCCGCCGGGCACTGACTCGTTGGTGTATTTGGCGAGGAATCGCGCGAATGCCGAGACCGCGGGAGCAATGCTGCGTCCGGTCCGGGTAATCATCGCGATGTCACGCGCGATGCCCGGAGTAAGCGCCGTGGCTGAGATCTTCATTGCTTTGGCGCCGGCCCACGCATAGGTCGGCAGCACGGCGATCCCCAAGCCCGCCTCGACCATCGCCAGCGCCGTCGTGATCTGGCCGACTTCGTAGGCGGGAACCAGCCTGATCTGAGCAGTCTCAAAGCCGACCTCGACCAGCAGCCTGATGCCGCTGTCCCGCGTCAACGTGATCAGCGGCAGGCCTTCGAGCTCGCGCCAGTTGGCCGCCTGCCGCTGTGCCAATGGATGGTTTGAGGTGCAGAACACCATCAGGCTGTCGCGCGCCAGCAGCGTCGAACTGAGCCTTCTTCGCCGGCGTGGAAGGTGCCGATCCCGCAATCGACTTGCCCGGAGCGGACGTTTTCGATGATCTGGTCTGTTCTGGCATCGATCAACCGGACCTCGATGCCGGGGTATCTGCTCCGGAAATCGGCGATCGCGCGCGGCACAATGGCGGCTGCAAGCAACGGCGGTGCCGCGATAATGACGCGTCCGCGCTTCCGCTCCGCGAGTTCATGCGCGTTGCGTGCCGCCGATTCCAGATCTTCGATGATCTCCGCCGCGATGTTGCGGAATTCGGCACCGCCCTCGGTCAGTTCCACTCGGCGCGTGGTGCGATCGAACAAGCGGATGCGCCCGAGGCCGTGGCGCGGCGGGGCATTGGGTTGGTGCCGGAAGGATGCTTGGTGTTTCCGACGCTGACCGTGCGCGAAAACCTGATTGCCACGGCCGCCAATCGTGCGGGCCGCCCCCAGCCATGGACGCAGGACCGGATCTACTGGTTGTTTCCCCGGCTTGCGGAGCGGGCCAGGCAATATGCTGGCACCTTGTCCGGCGGCGAACCGCAGATGTTGGCGATCGGCCGCGCGCTGATGACCAACCCGAAGCTGCTGATCCTCGATGAGGCCACCGAAGGCCTGGCACCGGTGGTACGCGGCGAAATTTGGCGGTGCATCGAGGCGCTGAAGGCGCAGGGACAATCGATCCTGCTGATCGACAAGAACATGCGTGCGCTGAAACGCTTGGCCGACTACCACTACATTTTGGAGAAGGGCCGCACCGTCTGGAGCGGCGATGCCGCAGCGCTCGAGCGGGATGCGACGACGATTCAGCGGTACATCGGGATATGACACACGAATGAATTTCGATCGCTAGTTACATCCGTAGTTCGGATCCAGCATTCCCAGATACCGGTTGGCGAACGAACGCGACCGCTATCTTTTGGTCGTGGCACCGCTGGTAGCGCCTCGCACCATCAGGGCAATCTGCCGGCCGACGTCGTCAACGCTTAAGCGGCCGCCCGCGGCGTACCAGAACACGGTCCAGTTCATGGCGCCGAGGATCGACAGCCGGAACACATGCCGATCGCAATCGGCGCGCAGAGGCAAATCGTCGATAAGGCTCGCGAAGATCTGCTCGTACTCGTCGCGCTGGCGGACGAGTTTTCGGACGCCCTTGAGATTGTAGTAGCGCGGCGGCGTGAGGATCGCGCGAGTCACGCTGCCACCGAGCAATATCCGGCAGTGCGCAACGATGGCCTCGTCGAGCCGTTTCCAGGGCTCGCTGATTCCGGCAATGGCGGTCTCGACCTCCTGGCGCATCGCCGTGAGGCTTTCCTGGTGCACCGTGAAGAGCAGATCTTCCTTGGACGGAAAGTGATAGTACAGCGAACCGGATAGAACGCCTGACGCGGCTGCGATATCGCGGATCGATGTGCCTTCAAATCCGTTCCGCGCAAACAGTTCGGACGCGGCGGCAATAATCTGCCGGCGGCGGTCGGGGCCTTTTCGTAACGATTTTGGCTTTTTCGTACGAGCCTTCGCGCGCGCCAAGGGCTTCGTCATTTTTTCTCAGTCCGTCAATGATGAAAAGCCCGGTCGCACATATGAGACCTGGCAAACTCCTGGCTTCCGTTTGCCTCGGCGGTGTCCGCAGAAGCCATTGCGATGGATCGCCGATCTGTACACTTTTGCAAGGGGATTGTCGAGAATCGATCAAGCGACCGATAGGCAAACCGGTCTGCTTCAGTCCGGCTTGCAGGACCGTCACGTCAGCGCCGGTTCGCAGCCATCAGTACTGGCGTGAGCGGACAGTGAAGCAACGAAGACGCAAAGTCCGACATTGATCATGCAGTGCATCAATACGTGCGGACGGGACAAGCCTGCTATCTCCCGATCCTGGATTCGGCTTGACTTTCTATTCAACCAAGCGAACGATAGAATAAGAACTCGGCCCTTCCTGCTGCCTCCGACCGACTCTCGGGCGAACCGGAAGACAAGCCGAGCGGGCAAATACGGGCGACAAAATTCCCCGACACGGGGCGCCGACGCCTTCCAGCCCCAGGGAGAAATCAAATGTCCGATTTCCTGATCGAGCATACGCCGTCGGCCTACAAATATCCCCTGCTGATCAAGCACCTCCTTCACGCGCCGATGACGCAGTCGGCCGATCAGGAAATTGTCTACCGCGATCTCAGCCGCTACACCTACCGTGATCTGCGCGAGCGCATCGGGCGTCTTGCGAGCGGTCTGACGTCGAAGGGCGTCCGGCGCGGCGATGTCGTGGGCGTGCTGGACTGGGACAGCCACCGCTACCTGGAATCCTATTTCGCGATCCCGATGCTCGGCGCCACGCTTCAAACCGTCAATATAAGGCTGTCGCCCGAGCAGGTCTTGTTCACGCTCAATCACGCGCGTCCCCGGCTGCTGCTGGTGAATGTCGAGTTCCTTCCGCTGATTGAGCAGTTGCAAGGGCAGCTTGAATCCGTCGAAGGCATCATTCTGATGTCGGACGACGGCGTGTTCCCGAGCCGCCCGAGCAAAGTCGTCGGCCAGTATGAGGAGATGCTGGCAAACAGTTCGCCGGACTTCACCTTCGAGGATTTCGACGAGAATACCCGCGCAACCATGTTCTACACGACGGGCACCACCGGCGCGCCGAAGGGCGTCTACTTCAGCCATCGCCAGCTCGTGCTGCACACGCTGATCGATCTGGTCGGGTTCGGCTCACCGGCGCGGCAGGGGCGGTTTCACCGCGAAGACGTGTACATGCCGATCACGCCAATGTTTCACGTCCACGGCTGGGGATTGCCCTATGCCGCGACCGCAGCGGGGGTCAAACAGGTCTATCCCGGCCGGTATCAGCCCGAACTTCTCCTGAACCTGATCAAGACCGAGGGCGTGACGTTCAGCCATTGCGTTCCGACGATTCTGCAAATGCTGCTGTCGGCGCCCAACAGCAAGGATGTCGATCTCTCCGGGCTGAAAATGGTGATCGGGGGCGCAGCGCTGACCAAAGCGCTGGCCAAGGCCGCGATACAGCGCGGTATCGACATCTTTGCCGGTTACGGAATGTCGGAGTCGGGCCCCATCCTGACGATCGCGCAGCTCAGGGAGCATGAGCTCACCGGAAATCCTGACGAGGAGGTCGAACTTCGTACCAAGACTGGAACGCCGGTGCCCCTGGTCGACTTCCGCATCGTGGATGCCGAGATGAAGGACGTCGCTCACGACGGCCGCACCGCCGGAGAAATCGTCGTCCGCGCACCGTGGCTGACGATGGGATATCTCAACAATCCGGCCTCTTCGGAAAAGCTCTGGGAAGGCGGCTATCTTCATACCGGAGACATCGGCACCATGACCGCGCACGGCGTCGTTCAGATCACCGACCGGATCAAGGACGTGATCAAGACCGGCGGCGAATGGATTTCGTCGATTGAGCTGGAGGACATCCTGCTCCAGATGCCAGGCCTGAGCGAGGCAGCGATCATCGGCGTGGCGGATGCGAAATGGGGCGAGCGTCCGCTCGCCATCCTTGTCGCCCATCCCGGCGGCCCCGTCGACGATGCAGCCGTGCAGAAGCACGTCAAAGCCTATGTCGACAAAGGGGTCATCTCGCGTTTCGCCATTCCGGACAGGATCAGGTTTGTCGATGCAATCGACAAGACGAGCGTCGGCAAGACCGACAAGAAGGCGTTGCGCGCCAAGTACGGGGACGGTTAGCCGAGGGGAGGATACACGATCACATCCTGTCTCGCTGGTTAATCGAAGCCGGTCTGACTACGATATGCGCCAAACAGCGACGTGGCAGCGGACCAAACAGCTCCACGCACAAATCAATGGATACCGGGAGGGAAAAATGGCCGACAAGACAATGACGGACACGTTCGCCGATATGGCGAAGCAGATTAATCTGCCAAAGATCGATTACGAGCCATTTCTCGACATCCACCGCAAGAACATCGAGGCGATGCAGAAGTCCGCGGCGGTGCTGTCGCAGGGAGGCCAGGCGGTTTTCGCAAAGCAACAGGAAATCCTGGCGGAGGTCGGGCGCGAGGCGCGGCAACTGATCGCTGATTTCAAGCCGGGCGGCACGCCTCAGGAAATCGCGACCAAGCAGGCGGAATTGGCGAAGCGCGTGTTCGAAGCGACGGTCAAGAACACCAGGGATATCGCTGAGCTGGTGCAGAAATCGAGCAACGAAGCGCCAAAGATCATTCTTGATCGGATGCGCGAGAGCTTTGCCGAGGCGCGGGCGGCCATCGAGTCCAGGAAGGCCTGACGCGGGTGAACGGGCTCTGCTGCAGCGCGGGAGAGTTTTAACGGCACCAGTCCCTCAAGACAGGGCCGTGCCTTTCGCAATGAACCGGCTTGCAGTGACGAGCCCAAAGGTTCGTACTGTCGGCCGGTGCGGAGAGCCGCAAATATGCGGTAAGGCCGCCGCCGATACCGAATGCTGAAACGTCTAACTCATGGGGTGAGCGTCAAGATGAAAAAAGAGGACGTGCTCAAGCAGTACACCACGCCGACAGGAGCTCCGGCGTTTGTTCCAGGCCCGCATCGCTTCACGTCGCGCGAGTATCTGAACATCACCTACCGGACGGATCGGGAAGCTCTCCTCAAGCAGGTGCCCGAGCCGCTTGAAGTCGACGAGCCGCTGGTGCGCTTCGAAGTGATGAATATGCCCGATACGACGGGATACGGTTCGTATGTCGAGTGCGGGCAGGCCGCGGTCGTGCGGCACAAGGAAGAAGTCGGCGAATACATCATCGGCATGTATCTCGACAATCTGCCGGCGATTGCCGCAGGCCGCGAACTGAGTGCGTTTCCAAAAAAGCTCGGATCGGCAAAGCTGTTCGTCGACTCCGACACGCTGGTCGGAACGCTGGATTACGGCACGCTCAGTGTCGCCCGTGCGACGATGGGCTACAAGCACAAGCCGATGGATCTGGAAAAGGCGCGGCAGGAAATCTGCGTGCCCACGTTCATGCTGAAAATCCTCCCGAGCTACGAGAAGCGCCCGCGTATTTGCGAACTGGTGCGTACCGAGATCACCAACATCGTAGTGAAGGGTGCATGGCGGGGGCCGGCCCGTCTGCAACTGTTCGAGCACGTTCTGGCGCCGCTCGCTGACCTTCCCGTACGTGAGATCGTTTCCGCCACGCACATCCTGACGGATCTCACGCTTTCGCCTGCCGTCGTCATCTACGACTATCTCACTGACAGCGCGCCTTCGGCCAGTCCAAGGAAATAGGCAGATATCATGGCTACAGCTCAGCAGGATATTCTGAACCGATATTCGAAGGTTACCGTGATCGGCGCCGGCGTCATCGGCGCGTCGTGGACGGCGCTCTTTCTGGCGAACGGGCTGACGGTGGTCGTCAACGATCCGCGCCCGGATGTCGAGGCCATCGTCCGCGATTATATCCGCAACAATCTGTCGACGCTCAAGGAGCTCGGGTTGCCGACGGACAATCTGGAGGAGAAACTGAGCTTCCAGGCCGATCTCGAGCGCTCGGTCACGGGCGCCGATCTCGTACAGGAAAACGGACCGGAGCGGATCGAGTTCAAGCAGGACTTATGGCAACGCATCGGCAAGGTTGTGGCCGAGCATGCTCTGCTGCTTTCGTCGAGTTCGGCCAAGACCGCGACGGAACAGGCGCTCAAGATGTCCCGGCCCGAGCGGTTGCTGGTGGGCCATCCCTTCAATCCGCCCCATCTGATTCCATTGGTCGAGGTCGTCCCCGGCGAGAAGACGAGCCCGGAGGCGGTGGACGACGCGGTCGCGTTCTACGCCGCGCTCGGCAAGGTGCCGCGCGTGGTGCGCAAGGAAATGCCCGGTTTCGTCGCCAACCGTCTGCAACGGGCAATTTTCCGGGAATGCTGCTACCTCGTCATTCAGGGCGTCGTCAAAGTCGATGAGCTCGACGATATCGTGACAAGTTCGATCGGCCTGCGCTGGGCGGCGGACGGCCCATTCCGCTCGTTCCATCTCGGCGGCGGTGCCGGTGGGTTCAAATCGTTTTTCAAGCAATTCGGTCCCGGTCTGAACGAGGCCTGGAAGAATATGGCGCCGGTCAATCTGGACGAGGCTGCGCAGGACAAGATCATCGCGCAGGCCGAGGCATCCTTCGCGGCGCAGCCTCCCGAGCAGCTCGAAAGTGAGCGCGACGCCAAGCAACTGGCGATCATCCGCGCGCTCAAGGCGGTGCGGGCAGGTAAATAGCGTACGCTGCGATCGCGTCATCGAGGGGCGGAGCGGAGCGCGATCAACGGGAGGGACGAGATGGGACTTCTGTTCGAAGGCTTGAAGGTGATCGATTGCGGCAGTTTCATCGCCGCGCCGGCAGCGGCCACGATTCTGTCCGACTTCGGCGCCGACGTCATCAAGATCGAACCGCCGGGGGCAGGGGATCCTTACCGGCATCTGACGAAGCTTCCCGGCCATCCCAGGAGCGATCAGAACTACGCGTGGATGCTCGGTTCGCGCAACAAGCGCAGCCTCGCGCTCGATATGGGAAAACCTGAGGGCAGGACTGTTATCCAGCGTCTTGCCGCGCAGGCGGACGTGTTTATCACAAACTATCCCGCCGCCGTTCGCAAAAAGCTTGGCATCGGATATGAAGCACTGTCCTCGCTTAACGACAGGCTGATCTACGCGTCGTTCTCCGGCTACGGCGAAAACGGCGCCGAGGCGACCAAGCCGGGTTTTGATGTGACGGCCTGGTGGGCGCGGTCGGGATTAATGGACACCGTTCGCGCGTCGTCGGAATCGGTGCCGGTGCGGCCTGCGAACGGCATGGGCGATCACTCGGCCGGGTTCACGCTTTTTTCCGGAATCGTGATGGCGCTCTATCAGCGCCAGACCACCGGCAAGGGCACGGAGGTCACATCGTCGCTGGTGGCGAACGGACTTTGGGCCAACGGCTACAACGCGCAAGCAGCACTATGCGGCGCCACCTTCACAGACCGCCCGGCACGCGAGGTCGCATTCAACGCGCTGACGAACTACTACAAATGCCGTGACGGTCGCTGGCTGATCCTGACCATTCTCAATGAAGAAAAGCAGTGGCCGGAGTTCATGAAGTGCCTCGATCGCGAGGATCTGATCGATGACCCGCGTTTTGCCAAGAAGGTGGATCGGTTGTCGCGCTCGCGCGAACTGATCGCCTTGCTCGACAAGGAGTTCGAGAAGCAGGATCGCGCGGAACTGCGCAAGCGCCTGACGGAGAGGGGGATCGTGTTCGACGTCGTGGCCACGCCCGAGGATATTCCGTCGGACCAGCAGCTCCTCGACAACGATATTCTCATTCCCTTCGCCGGCAGCGAAACAAGGACGATCAACAGCCCGATTGCGCTGCGTGGCGCAGACAAGGTGCAACCAAGGATGCCGCCTTCGGTGGGCCAGCACAGCGACGAGATCCTAAAGGAAACGGGGTTCGATGCGGAGACTATCGCCCAGATGCGCGCCGTCGGCGCCGTTGGCTGAGTAACGACTACCACAGCGTATTCCAGTTCAGCAGGAGCGACGCATGAAAATCGAAGAGCTGTTCTCGGTTCGGGGAAAGGTCGCCCTGGTCACCGGCGGTAGCCGCGGCCTCGGCGAAATGATCGCCCGCGCCTATGTGGAAAACGGCGCAAAGGTCTACATCACGGCGCGCAAAGCGGAGGCATGCGAGGCGCTTGCAAGAGAACTGTCGCAGTTCGGCGAATGTATCGCCATCCCGGCGGATCTGTCGCGCATGGAGGAGATCGCGCGCCTGTCCGGCGAACTTCACAAGCGGGAGAAAAAGCTCGACATTCTGGTCAACAATGCGGGCGCGAGCTGGGGCGCGACTTTCGCCGAGTTTCCCGAAAACGGCTGGGACAAGGTGATGGACCTCAACGTGAAGTCGGTGTTCTTCCTGACCCAGAGTCTGCTTGATCTGCTGGAAGCGGCGGGATCGGCGAATTCCTATTCGCGGGTGATCAACATCGGCTCGATCGAGGGCATCAGGACGTCGCATCTCGAAGCCTATTCCTATGCCGCGTCGAAAGCCGGCGTGAACCATCTGACACGCATCATGGCAAAGTTCCTGGCGCCGAAGCACATCGCGGTCAATGCGATTGCGCCGGGTTACTTCCCGTCGAAAATGACGGATGCGATCGATGAGCACGGCGCGAAGGAGGTCGTCGACGACGCGCCCATGAAGCGCATGGGACATGCGGACGATCTCGCGGGCATTGCCATCTACCTCGCCTCGCGGGCCAGCGGCTTCGTCTGCGGTGCGGTCATTCCGGTCGACGGCGGGTTGGCCACGACGGCTTGAGGCTGGCCCACATTCCCCAACGATACAATCGTCCGGTAGCGGACCAGCGTCTGTCGCCAGACGCTGGTCTAATCCGGATGGCTATGCCGGCTCAGCTTTCGTTCGGGTCCGCGGCGCGGACGATCTTCAGGAGTAGCAGGCCAGAGAGCAGATAGGCTCCGACGATCAGATATGTGCTGTAGAGCGAGCTGCCAGTCGTCGCGGTGATATAGCCCGTAACGGATGGTGCGACGGCCGGGCCGAGATTACCGAGGCTGCTGATGAGCGCGATGCCGCCGGCGGCGCTCGCCTTGGAAAGGTATTCAGTCGTTGTGGTGAAGAACAGCGGTGTCGCCGAAATGAACCCAAGGCCGGCGAGTGTCAGGCCTAGGATCGACGCCAGCAAATTGCCGTTGGAGAATGTTATGGCCAAAAGGCCGATGGCTGCGACGGCCACGCAGGTCGCGTAATGCCATCGCCGCTCTCTTGTCTTGTCCGAGTGGCGTCCCATCAGAATCGTCCCGATGATGCCCGCGATCTGCGGCAAGGTGGCAAGCAGGCCTACGTGGAACAGATCGGCGACGCCCCAGCTTTTGATGAGCGAGGGAATCCAGAACACCATGGTGTAGGTCGCACCCAGCAGCAGGAAGTATGTGAACGCGAGACCGTAGACCTTCGGATCCTTCAGCATCTGGAAGAACCCAGCGTGGGACGCAGTCTCAACGTCGTTATGATCGTGATCGAGTTGGAAACGCAGCGCAGTTTTTTCTTCGGCGCTTAGCCACTTGGCATCCTCGGGCTTGTCCTGAAGATAGAAGTAGGCAACGAGACCGAGGATCGTCGCTGGTAAGCCCTGCGAAATGAAGAGCCACTGCCAGCCGTGCCAGCCCTCGATGTCGTTGAAATACTTCATCGTTGCACCGGAAAGCGGACCTGCGATCACGGACGCGATGGCCGTCGCGGTCATGAACATCGCGATGATCTGGCCGCGTCGCGCCGAGGGGTACCAGTATGTCAGATAAAGGATGATACCCGGAAAGAAGCCGGCCTCGAGCACGCCAAGGAGGAATCGGGCGATATAGAATTGCACCGGCGTCTGCACGAACGCCATCGCACAAGCGACAATTCCCCACGTGAACATGATGCGCAGCAGCGTCTTGCGAACACCAATGCGCTCAAGGAGCAGGTTGCTGGGTACTTCAAACAGGAAGTAGCCGACGAAGAATATGCCCGCGCCGAAGCCGTACGTCGCATCGCTGAAAGTCAGCGTCTGCTTCATTTGAAGCTGGGCATATCCGATGTTGATGCGATCCAGAAACGCAATCATGTAACAAAGAATCAGGAAGGGTAGAATCCGCCAACCGATCTTGGCGAACAGCTTTGTGACGGCGATCGGTTCCTTTTCAGCGGAAGGAATTGTACCGACGCTGGTTGCATGGATTGCCATTTGTTTGCTCCCCTCATTTGTATTCCCACGGAGTCTTTTGCTCCGATTTTGAACGTATTTTCTGTCTCACTCCTTGACATCAGGTGCGCCGCGATAACCACGGCGGCTGGTCATAAAAATCTGAAGTGTTGGACGAGGGCCGTTCAGGATCGTGGCCGGTCGCGCCGTGCGCACGGCTCCGGATCCCTTGTGCGCTCTCTGCACGCAGCCGGCATCGTGATCGACTTTCGGGCAGGAACCAAGGCCAAACGGCCATGTCAGCTTCAAAAGATCATCACTAATCTATCAGTCGCTTGATTGTTTAGCACAGACGGTCGCGGGAGCCAATTCGCGCCCAAGCGCCGCGTTGGTTATCGGGCAATAGGCATCGGGTACCCGCGATTTGTTTCCGGTCAGCCGGTTACACCGAACGAACCCATATGAACTGCGCGCGGATTGCCGATCGATCGGGGTCTGCGTCCCGGCGGACCATTCCCGCTTCAAATTCGAGGAGTTGGGCGCAGCCAAAGTATTTGTCGAGGCCCTGTACTGCGCTGGCATCTTGGTACTGCCGTGCAGTACCGGGTCAGGTTGAAACAAGCGAAAATAGTCGAGTGGTCGGATCAAGCCGTTGAAAAGAAAGCAAAATGCTTTAGGTCTATGCCTTCGATCATCTGTCGGCCCAGAAATCGGCTCGACCGACTCCGTCTGCGAAGATCAATGAAATCAACATGTTAATCCACCGTTTTTCCGTTGCGCCGATGATGGATTGGACTGACCGGCATTGCCGCGTCTTCCATCGGCTGATGTCGCGGCGGGCGCGGCTTTATACGGAGATGCTGACGACGGGTGCGGTGATCCGCGGCGATCGGGCGCGGCTGCTCTCTTTCGACGTGAGCGAACATCCGGTGGCCCTGCAGCTTGGTGGCTCGGATCCGCGCGATCTCGCCACCGCGGCCGTCATTGGCGAGGATTTCGGTTACGACGAGATCAATCTCAATGTCGGCTGTCCGTCCGACCGCGTGAAGGATGGCCGCTTCGGCGCTTGCCTGATGGCGGAGCCTGCGCTGGTCGCCGACGGCGTCGCGGCGATGAAGCGGGCCGTGAAAATTCCGGTCACAGTGAAATGCCGGATCGGCATCGACGATCAGGATCCGGAAATCGCGCTCGACGCGCTGGCGCGCGGCGCGATTGCCGCGGGCGCGGATGCGCTGGTCGTGCACGCGCGCAAGGCCTGGCTCAATGGTTTGTCGCCGAAGGAAAACCGCGACATCCCGCCGCTCGATTACGATCGCGTCTACCGCCTGAAGGCCGGACTGCCTGATGTCCCCATCATCATCAATGGTGGCATCGCGGATATCGTCGAGGCGAAGCAGCATCTTTCGCATGTCGACGGAGTGATGCTCGGGCGGGCGGCCTATCAGGAGCCGTGGCGGCTGCTCGCGGTCGATTCCGAATTGTTCGGCGAGACCGCGCCGCATGCGACGATGAAGGACGTGTTCGTGGCGATGATGCCCTATATCGAGGCGCAGCTGGCGCAGGGGACCCGGCTGCATGCCATCACGCGGCATTTCGTCGGCGCGTTCCACGGCGTCCCCGGCGCACGCGCATTCCGCCGCCATCTGGCGGAGAACGGCGTCAAGCCCGGGGCGGGCGCTGACGTGCTGCGTGATGCGATCGCGCTGGTCGATGACCGCGCGCTGGCGTCGATCGCCGCCTGAGCGGATGCGCTCGAGCGAATAGGCCTAGCTCGGGGGTGTGAAAATCCGCTGCATCAGGCGGGCGATCGCGTGCCCCATCTCGTCGCCTTCGGCGCGCAATCCGGCGATCGTGCCGTCGGCATCGGCGCCGGGCTTGTTCTGACCAAGTTTCTCGACGCATTCGAGCCGGCATGGGCCGATGCGGAAGGCGACGATACCGCCGAGCAGCCGCGCGACAAGGTCTTGCGGCGCGTCGCTGAGCCGCCAGGGCGCAGCGGCGCGGCGTTCGAATTCGTCGATGGTACGCTCCAGCACATAGCGCCGACCCGCCTCGGCGGGCAGGAGTTCAATCGGTCCGCGCAACTGCAGGCCGACATAGTTCCAGGTCGGCACATTGGCTGATTGCGCGTACCAGCGCGGCGAGATGTAGGCGCTCGGACCGTTGGCGACGATCAGTGCCTCAGCCGAGGAAGAGAGCTCGGCGGCGTGGGCATTGCGCGCGGCGAGGTGGCCCAAAAGCTGGATGTCGGCGGGATCGTCTTTTTCAACGACAAAGGGCAGGGATGTGGCGCGCAGACCGGATGCGCCTGCGGTGATCATAGCGGCGAGAGGATAGAGGCGCAGCCATTGCAACGCCTGGGCCGGATCGGGCTGACGAAAATGCGGCGCGGAGAAGAACTTGTCGCCGGTCGCGGGCGGCGAGCCGCTGGTTGATTGCTGGGCCATGAGATCAGTCCTTCCACACGCCCCAGGCGATCGGCCGGTCCGGCGCCCAGACACGATAGCCGTGCACGTGCTTCGTCACTGCGTCGACCGCCGGCTCGTAGAGCAGCCCGATCGTCGGAATTTGCTTGATGAGCAGACCGTGCAGGTTGAGGAAGAGCTGCTTGCGCCTTGTGTCATCTGACGTCTCCATCGCCTCACGCAGCATCTCGAGCGCGTTCGGGTCGTCCCATTGCGCCCATTTGAACTTGGTGCGGTCGGCGAGAAAGGTGGCATAGGTCAGGGCCGGGTCGAAGCGGCCGGAATAGGTAAAGGACTGCAGCTGGAAGTCGCCCTTCACGTAATGGTCAAGCTGCGTCGCCCAATCCAGGGTTTCGATCTGCACGTTGAGGCCGACCGCCGACAGCATCGCCTGCACCAGGATGGAGTTCGCGTCCATGCCGGGATAGCGCTTGTTGGTCTGCAGCTTGATCGGCTCGCCGCGATAGCCGGCCTCTTTCAGCAACGCCGCGGCGCGGCCCGGGTCATAGGCGGGCGAGGCGAGAAAGGCCGGATCGAAATAGGCCATCGAGGCGCTGACCGCCGAGGAATTGGCTTTGGCGAGGCCGAGCGTGCGGGCCTCCGCGATCTGCTCGCGGTCGATGGCCATGGCGATCGCCTCGCGGATTTTCGGATTGGCGAGCAGCGGATCCTTGTCGTTGATCAACAGCGCGTCGCGGGCAAGCCCGGGCGCCGTCTGCACGTTCATTCCGGCGGCCTGCAACTCGGCGATCCGCTCAGGCTGCAATTCGGCGATCACATCGACGGCGTCGGTCCGCAACGCCGCGCGTGCCGCGCTGTCATCGGGAATGATCCTGAAGCGGATATGGTCGACATAAGCGATCCGCGCCCCCGCGTAGCCGCTTGCCGGCGTAGGACTTGGTTGATAATCGGCGACGCGGTCGAGGTCGATCGACTGATCGTGCTTCCATTCCGCCAGCTTGAACGGACCGGTGCCAACAGGGGCGCGCCATTGGCCTTGCGTGTCGACGCTATCAGGATGCGCGACGAGCACCGCGCACTGGATGTTCGCCAGTTGCCTAAGAAACATCCCACTCGGCTTTTCCAGGCGGTAGATGACGATACGTGGCTCCGGCGCCTCGACGTCGGTCACTTTGACGCCCTGGCTGCCGTCGAACACGTTGCGGCACTGCCAGCCGGCGTTTGCAAGCAATCGCGACCAGCTCCACTTGACCTCGGCCGATGTCAACGGCGCGCCATTGTGAAATCTGACGCCGTCGCGCAGCACGAAGCGGTAGGACTTGCCGTCGTCGGAGACGCTCCAGGACTCCGCGAGCGCCGGGCCGACGCTCATGTCGGCGCGATAGGCGACCAGGCCTTCGAAGATATGGTTGAGGACATTGTCGGTGTTGGTATCCCTGTTGACGCCCGGCTCCAGACTGCGAATGTCGGAGTTGAGCCGGATCGTCAGCACGCCGCCTCGCTTCGGCTGCTCGTCGGCGAAGGCTTGCGTCACCAGCATCGCGCATAGCCAGCTCGTCACAAGCATTCGTTTCATCACACACTCCCCACGCAATTCGCCTCGCCAAAGGCCTTGTCGAAGAAATCCTCCACCACCGGCAGCAGGCCGGGCAGCGTGTGCGCAATGCCGGGAACGATGTCCCGCCGCACCGAAATCCCCTGCGCTTCGAAACTCGCCTTGAGGGCATCGAGCCGGGCCGGCCGGTCGGCGCCGGCGATATTGGCGTCCGGCTGCCACCACGGATCGCCGGGCTTGATCGTGATTTCCCAGGTGTCCCTGTCTGCGGCGCCGACGACCATCTGCACGGCGACGCGGCGCATGGCGGCGAGCTCGAGCGGCTTGCCGAAACGTTCGGTAAAGTCGCGGACGCCGACCCAATGGTCGCGCGCGAGATCGAGCAGCGTGACGACGCCCGGCGAGGCGATCGACACGGCACTCAGCCGTTCCGGATGCAGCGTGAAGAAGCGCTGGGCGAACTGCGCGCCGCCGGAAAAGCCGAACAGGGCGAAGCGATCGGCGTCGAGCCGGTAGCGCGCCTCAAGCTCCGCGATCATCGCGAACAGCACTGCGTCATAATGCATCGTGCCGACGCGCAGCATCTTGTAGCTCGAATGATCGTCGGCTGCGAGAATGCCTGCAGGAAACAGCGGCGCAAGGACGATCAGCCTGCGCCGCTCGGCCAGCGCAATGAAGGCGTCGCGATAGGCGACCATTTCGCGGCGCGAGCCATGGACGGCGACGAGCAGGCGATAGCGATCGGTGCCGTCCTCGGCGTAGCCTTCCGGAACATAGGCGCAGTAGGAAAAGCGCGGATCGCTCTGGCAACAATAGGCCGTGGTACGGCCGAAATCGTAATAGGACAGGCGTACGCCGTGGCCCTGCCGCTTCAGGCCGGACGCGCTCATCGCATGGGCTCGGGTGGAAAGGCCGGTGGCAGCCGCGCCTCGATCGCCTCGGCTGCGTCGAAACAGAGATCTTCGCGGAACGGCGCAGCGACGAGCTGGACGCCGATCGGCAAACCGTCGGAGACCAGCGCCGGCGCCGATATCGCCGGCAGGCCGAGCAGCGACACCGCGGTCATCGGGCGCTGCGACCGGACGATCGCGCTTGTCGTTGCCGCGTCGCGCGTATCGGCATCGACTTCGAAGGCCGGCTCGGTCGAGGCCGGCATCAGGATGAGCGGATAGCGGATCAGGAAAAGCTGCCAAAGCCGCAGCAGCCTGAGCCGCTCGCCAAGCGCGACGAGTACCTCGGCCGGATCGCGCTGCGGCCAGACATGCCGCCACAGACCCGCAGCGCGGCGAACGCCGTCATCGCCGTTCTTCTCGATATACGGCTCGAGCTGGGCCAAAAGATCAGGCATCGCCAGGCGCGGCCAGGTTGCAGCGGCGGTGGTGAGCTCCGGCGGCGATGCGGGCTCGACGCGATAGCCGGCGTCTTCGAGCGCGCGCGCCGCGGCGCTCAAGGCTGCGCTCACCGCCGGATGGTAGGGCGCGCCGTCAAAACTTTCGACCAGCGCCACCTGGATGGGTTGATGCGCCGGAGGGAAGGGGGCCGGTGCAAGCGTTCGCGGATCAAGCACGTCAGGCTTGGCCATCGCCGCGAAGGCCAGCCGCAAATCCCGGACGCTGCGCGTCAGTGGGCCCTGCACCGCCATCAGCTGCGAGGAGATCGGCGAGAGGCCCTGGAAGCTCGGATTGTAGGAGGGCACGCGTCCATAGGACGGCTTCAGGCCGAACACGCCACAGCAGAACGCCGGATAGCGGATCGAGCCCGCGATGTCGTTGCCGTGGGAGATCGGCGCCATGCCGGCCGCGGTCGCGACTGCCGCGCCGCCGCTGGAGCCGCCACAGGTGCGATCGGCGCGCCAGGGATTGCGCGTCTCGCCGTGCAGCGCGTTGCCGGTGTGCCAGCGCATCGAGTAGCCCGGCGCATTGGTGCGCCCGATCAGGATGGCGCCAGCCGCACGAAGGTTGGCGACGACCGGATGGTCCTGCTCGGCGATGAGACCCTTGTTGGCGATGATGCCATTGTCGGTCGGGCAACCGCGCTGATCGATGTTGATCTTGATCGTGGCGGGCACGCCGTGCAGTGGGCCGAGCTCAGCCCCGGCGCGCTGCCTGGCATCCAATGCGTCGGCGGTGGCGCGCGCTTCGTCCGCCAGCGTCAGGACGACGGCATTGAGCGCGGGATTAACCTCGGAGAGGCGCTCGAGGGTCGCTTCGACCACCTCGCGCGCCGAAATCGTTCGGGCGCGGATCGCTGCCGTGAGGGCCGCGGCATCGGCGCGCCAGAGCGGGCCGTCGAGCGATCCGGACGCTGCCTGCGCTCGCCTGGCCTCAGCCGTCCGCTCGATCATGCTCAGTCTCCGCTAGCCATGCTAGAGACAATAGTGTATTTTATGATGATATGAAACACAAATCGAAATCCCGACCAACCCGGCTGCAACAGGATCTGTTGCCTCAGATCCTCGAACTCGTGCGTGGCGATGGCCTCGGGCCTGGCGCGCGATTGACCGAGGTCGAAGTCGCCGAGCGGCTGCAGGTTTCGCGCACGCCGGTGCGCGCCGCGCTTCAGCATCTGGCGCGGCGCGGTCTCGTCGAAGCGCGGCCGCGCCGCGGCTTCGTGCTGCGCAAGAGCGCCGCGAGCCTTACGCTCGACGACGCGCCGGCGGCATCCGACGAGACGAACGAGCTTTGCGTCGAGATCGCGCGCGATCGCCTCGCCGGCCGCCTTCCGCTCGAGGTCTCGGAATCGGACCTGATGCGGCGCTATCAGGTGACGCGGCCGTTCCTGCTCAAGGTTCTCAACCAGCTTGCAGGCGTTGCGCTGATCGAGCGCAAGCCGGGCCGCGGCTGGCTGTTTTCGCAGGCGATGGGCGATTCGAAGGCGCGAGCCGAGAGTTACGCCTTCTGTCGATTGCTGGAGCCGGCGGCAATCCTGACGCCGGGATTCCACCTCGATCCGGCCTGGATCGCCGAGATGCGCGAACGTCATCGCGCGGTGCTGGCCGCGCCCTGGCGCAAAGCCTCGAGCGTCGGCTTTTTCGAAATGAACGCCGCCTTTCACCTGGGGATCGCCGCCGGCGCCGACAATCGCTATTTGCTGCTTGCGCTTGAGCAGCAGACCAGGCTCCGGCGCCTCGTCAATTACGATTGGACGTTCGGCCATGAACGCGTCGTCACATCCTGCAACGAGCATCTCGCGATGCTGGATTGGATCGAGCGCGGCGAGCTGGAGGTCGCGGCGGCGCTGATGCGCAGCCACATCGATGCGGCGAGCCGGCTCCCGCATCCGCAGCGGGATCGCGAAGACGCTTCATGATGAATTATATCATGATATAAATCTTACGGTGTTGGGGCAACCCTCAGCTGCCGCTAATCGCTCCGGGGGGCTCGTGGATATCTCCGGCATGCCCGCGCGACCGGTCGATGAGCACAGTTCTGGTTACCGGAGCATCGGGCTTCGTAGGCAGCCATTCGATCCTGCAGCTTCTGTCAGCGGCCTTGCAGTGATCGAAGGAAGAGTTGATACGGTGTACCCGAAATTTCTGTTGTGAGGAGGCCGGCTCATGACACTGACTGGCAGTTTTGTTCCCCTTTCATTGTCCGATGCAGCGCTGACGGTCGCATCTGTCGAGGACTGTCGCGCCTTGGGCCGAAGCGTTGCCGCGCACTGGCTTGCCCGTACGGCGTTGCCTTTGATCGATACGGCCTTGACGATCGAACAAGCTGAGTGCGCAAGGTCCGAATTCCTGAGCTGTTTGCAGCCACTGCTTGGAGCGCCACTTGGGTATAAGGCTGCAGCGATCACACCGCCCGCCCAACGCGATCTCGGCATTCATGAGCCGCTTGGCGGTGCGTATCTTGCGGGTATGTTCCGCATGCTCGATGGCAACGACGCAGTCGTGGCAGCGGCTTATGGGACGCGGCCAATCGTCGAAGCCAAGCTCGTCGTCACCGTGCGCGACGAGGGGATCAATGATGCGCGCACCCCGGCCCAAGTGGCACGACACCTAGCTTACGTCCTGCCGTCAATTGAGCTTGGGGACAGCCTGGTACAACCGTCGCAGAAACTGACCGGGGCGATCTTGACGCTCTACAATGTTGGTGCACGCGCGATGCTGAACGGCCCGCCGATTGCGTTTGATACCATGTCACATGCCGATGCACTTCGAGAGCTCGTCGTAACGACACGTGACGGCACTGGAAAGATCCTCGAAGTCGAACGCGGCACGTCCATCATGGGTGATCCACTTGAGGCCGTGTTGTGGATCATCCGCGACCAGAACGCCCGCGGTGTACGCCTCAGGGCGGGTGACCGGTTGGGGCTCGGTGCACTCTCGCGCGTCCGACCGGCGCCGGGGCTGATATTCGATACGACCTGGGAAGGGCTGCAAAAGGAGCCTGTGAAACTGACGGTCAGGTTCGAGTGATGCCAGCTTTGGCTTTGCCCTGAGCACGTGGTGGCCCAGACAATAAGAAGCTCGGCATTCCATTGCGCCCTACAGCGCGACATAGGCGCTCGTCTAATCGACGGCCGTGTGCGGACGCCGATGGGTGCTCGCCGAGAGTTCGGGATAGCCGTTCAGCATCAGCTTGTCGGCGCGGACGCCCCAGCTCTCGAGGCGGTCGAGGAAGCTCATGCCGAGCAAATTGGTCTTCATCTGCCCGCGTTGCACCACCAGCGCCGGCACCGATTTCTCGACCAGGTTGCCGACGGCGAGACGATCGAGCGTCAGCCGCGCCGCCTTGGTGTGACCGCCTGCGGTTTCGAGATCGACATTGTATTCGAGCATTTCGGTCGGCAGGCCGATCGCCTTCGCCGTCTCCCAGGTCAGCACGACCGAAGTCGCGCCGGTGTCGATCACCATCGGCGCGACGACGCCGTTGATCTTGGCGCGAAACGCGAACTCGCCGCCCTGGCTGCGTGCGATCTGCACCGCGGGGGCGGGGGCAGGAGATGCGTTGCTGGGGCCGAAGATCAGCGAGAGATTTTCCCTGGCGCGCGCGATCTGATCGGGGTCGCCATAGGTGACGATTGCGCCGGCGGTTGCCATCAGCAACAGCACGATGAGGAGGATACGACTCACCGCGCGCCTCCTCGCATGGATCTCAGGCGCGCTTCGGACGGGGCTCCATAAGCTGGAGTCCGGCCTCCGTCATCCGCGCAGGCAACGTCGTCATGACCGCCAGCCGTTCCGCGCTGTCCATCTTGTGCCAGCGCGCGATCTCCGGAAGCGTACGCCCGCATCCGAAGCAGAGCTTGGTCCTGGGGTCCATCATGCAGACTGCGATACACGGCGATTCTGAGCTCATTCTTCAAGTGTTGAACGGTTTCAGCCGCTTCTGCAAGCCGACCAAAACGCAACGCCCCCATCGCGCTTCAGCCTGTTGTTTGAGCACGATCTCTGCGTAAAACGCGGCGCGCTGGTCGCAAGGGAAAGTCGCATCGCGCATGCTCTACAATCCGGTGCCAGCACTCATGATCGATTTGCGGCGTACGCGCTTGCGGTCGGCGCCCGGCTCGGTCTCCGTGGGCTCCGGCTGCACCGGTGGCGCTTCCTCCACCATCGGCGCCAGCGCACTCATGACGCGCTCCGGCGGCAAGGTGACGATCACCTCGGTACCGATCCGCAGTTTCGACTTCAGCGTGAAGGTGCCGCCATGCATGTCGATCAGGCTCTTGGCGATCGGTAGCCCGAGGCCCGCACCCTGTTCCGCGGACTTGATCGAGTTCGAGCCTTGGCCGAACGAGGCCAGCACGATCGGGATCTCGTCCTCGGCGATGCCGCTTCCGGTGTCCTTGACGCTCAGATATTGACCGCCCGACGCGGTCCAGCCGACCTTCAGCCAGATCTCGCCGCCCTGCGGGGTAAACTTGATCGAGTTGGAGAGCAAATTGAGCACGACCTGGCGGATGGCGCGCTCATCGCCCCAGATTCGCGGCATGCCGTGCTCGAATACCTCGTGGATGGTGATGCCGCGGCTGGACGCGCGCAGCTTCAACAGATGGTGGCAGTCGGCGACGACATGCACCAGCGCGACGGCCTCTTCGTTCAGCTCGTAGCGGCCGGCCTCGATCCGCGACAAATCGAGGATCTCGTTGATCAGATTGAGCAGATGCACGCCGGAATTATGGATGTCGGCAGAGTACTCCTTGTAAACCGGCACAGCATGCGCGCCAAAAATCTCGCTCTTCATCACCTCGGAGAAGCCGAGGATCGCGTTCAGCGGCGTCCGCAGCTCGTGGCTCATCTGGGCGAGGAAGCGCGACTTGGCGACGTTGGCGGATTCGGCGCGGTGCCGCGCTTCGTCCGAGATCGCCTTGGCCTGCTCCAGCTCGCCGATCAGTGCGTCCTTTTCAGCACGGGCCTCCAGCGTCGCCAGCGTGGTCGAATGCAGGCGGTGGGCGAGCAGGGCGAAATAGCCTTCGGCCGCCAGCGCCAGCAGCGCCAGCACATAATTGTCGAACGCGCCGTTCAGCACGAGATCGAGCGCAATCGCCACCGTCACCGGGATGGTTGCCGCGAGTGCCGCGATCGGCAGGCTCGCCGCCAGCATGCTGGAGACCGCGATCACCAGCAGCATCAGGAACATCATCAGCGTGTTGGAGGCGAGGTCGCGGCCGGCGGGGTGGATCAGGATCGCGGTCCAGCACAGGCCGTAGAGCAGGTCCAGCAGCACGAAGCGCGTCCGCCATTTGCGGGTCACCGCGAGCGAGGGCTGCTCGGCAAGGAAACGGGCGCAAGCGCGGATGATGGCGGCATGGACGCAGAGCATGCCGACCGTCCAGGCCGCGGCAATGGTCGGCTGCATCCACAGGCCAAACAGGAGGCCGGTTGCAACCACCAGCAGCATGACGACGTAGGACGCCGAGATCCGGGTCTGGGCGTATTGCCGGAGCAGTTCGGCGTCGAAGGCGGGCCGGGTTCCGCTGGTTGACGTTAACCGATCGCGCGCCTCGCGCACCCGCTGCGCAGCCACGCGCCGGCTGTTGACCGGCGCTGCCACCTGAGGCCCTGCCGGAAGCTGTACAACTTCAGGCTTTTCTGCGGGATTACTCATAAACAACACAAACCTCGCCCGCGAACCGCGCGGGCTTTTTGCATTGTCTATCTGTGACGCCAAATCATTAAGCGATGACTTAAAGAGCTAAAGAAACTCCTTAACGGGAGGTTAAATTAACCTCTCGGCGCTGCGCGCACTCGGCCTCGCACCCCCCCGGCGGCCGGGTATGCAGGCGTGGCTGAGCCACGCCTGTGCCGTTTCGCTCCGAACGCGGAACTTAGCGCTGCAGCCGGGCCAGCAGGCTCGACGTATCCCAGCGCTTGCCGCCCATCTTCTCGACCTCGGCATAGAACTGGTCGACCAGTGCGGTTGCGGGCAGGGTGGCGCCGTTGCGGCGGGCTTCGGCGAGGCAGATCGAGAGGTCCTTGCGCATCCATTCGACCGCGAAGCCGAAATCGTACTTGCCCTCATTCATGGTCTTGTAGCGGTTCTCCATCTGCCAGGACTGCGCCGCGCCCTTGGAGATGGTGTCGATCACGGCGGCGACGTCGAGGCCCGACTTCTTGGCGAAATGGATGCCCTCGGAGAGGCCCTGCACGAGGCCCGCGATGCAGATCTGGTTGACCATCTTGGTCAGCTGGCCGGAACCGGCCGGGCCGAGCAGTTTGCACATCCGGGCGTAGGCCGCGATGACCGGCTCGGCGCCGGCATAGGCGTCCTCGGTGCCGCCGCACATCACCGTCAGCACGCCGTTCTCGGCGCCGGCCTGGCCGCCGGATACCGGGGCGTCGACGAATTTGAAGCCGGCCTTGGTGGCGGCGGCGTCGAGCTCGCGGGCGACCTCGGCGGAGGCGGTGGTGTGGTCGACGAAGGTCGCGCCCTTCTTCATGCCGGCAAACGCGCCGTCGGGACCGATCGTGACCGCGCGCAGGTCGTGGTCATTGCCGACGCAGCACATCACGAGGTCCTGGCCTTCGGCCGCCGCCTTCGGGGTCGCCGCGGTCTTGCCGCCGAACTTGTCGGCCCATTCCTTCGCCTTCGCCGCGGTCCGGTTGTACACGGTGACATCATGGCCGCCTTTTTTCACGAGGTGTCCCGCCATCGGGAAACCCATCACGCCGAGACCGAGAAAAGCGACTTTAGCCATGTCTGCTACCTTGTTATTTGCCTTGGTGATCGCCCCCGATGCCGTGCCGGAAACCGGGTCGGGCAGGGCATTCCTTCCATGGAGGGAGCCGCACCATACCCCCTGCGCAGCCGAGGGCAACGGCTTCGTGGGATGGCAGGTCCCGGTTTTGTGCTAGGGTCGGGGTACCAAATAACGTCACAAAAAAGGGAGTGTATCGCATGGGCGTGAGCGTGGGTGTGCTCGATCATTTCAACATCCGGACCCGGAATCTTGCCGATACGGTCCGGTTCTATGAGGACGTTCTGGGCCTCGAAAAGGGTGCCCGTCCGAATTTCGCGTTCCCCGGGGCGTGGATGTACAGCGAGGGCAAGGCGGTGGTGCATCTGGTCGATATTTCGAAGACCGACGAGGCGCAAAAGCCGGATTCCGGCGTCGTCCATCACGTCGCCTTCGCCAGCCAGGGCTTTGCCGGGATGAAGACGCGGCTGCACTCCAAGGGCATGGAATTCGACTCCCGTCAGGTCCCGGGCGGCGACCTCTGGCAGATCTTCGTCAACGACCCCAACGGGGTCATGATCGAGCTGAACTACGAGGCCGCCAAGGAAGGCGGCGGTGCGGCCCCGGTCGAGCGCCGGGACGACGTCGGAGCGAGGTAGCCTTTTGCGCCGCAACGCTCTATGGGTCGCGCCTTGAACCAGCAGGAGATGCGCGGGTGAGCGTGACGGAGCAACAGGTCCTCGAGTGCCTCGCCAAGGTGATGTCGCCGCGTGGCACAGCCTTGACCAACGCCAATGTGCTGTCGGCGATCACGGTCACCGACGGCAAGGTGTTCTTCTCGATCAATGTCGATGCCGCCGAAGCCCGCGCCTGGGAAAACGTGCGCGCGCAAGCCGAGACCGCCGTCCGTGCGCTTCCCGGCGTCAGCGTGGCGATGATAGCACTCACTGCGGAGCGCAAGGCGGGCGGTGCTGCCGCCGCACCGCCGCCCCCGCCGCGGCCGGCCGGCGGTGTCGCGCCGGCGTCGGCACATCGCCATCCGCATCCACCAGGTGCGGCTTCGCCGATGGCGCGGCAGGCCGAGATTCCCGGCATCTCCGCGGTCATCGCTGTCGCCTCCGGCAAGGGCGGGGTCGGCAAGTCGACCACCGCGCTCAACCTTGCGCTGGGCTTGCGCGATCTGGGCCTGCGGGTCGGGCTGCTCGACGCTGACATCTACGGGCCGTCGGTGCCGCGGCTGACCGGTATTCGCGAGAAGCCGCAGCTCAACGACGACAAGAAGATGATTCCGCTCAACCGCTTCGGCCTGGCGATCATGTCGATCGGCTTCCTGGTCGAGGAAGACACCGCGATGATCTGGCGCGGGCCGATGGTGATGTCGGCGATCACGCAGATGCTGCGCGATGTCGCCTGGGGCACGCTCGACGTGCTCGTCGTCGATATGCCGCCCGGCACCGGCGATGCCCAGCTCACGCTGGCGCAGAACGTCCCGCTGAAGGGCGCCGTCATCGTCTCGACCCCGCAGGACCTCTCGCTGATCGACGCGCGGCGGGGACTGGCGATGTTCCAGAAGGTCAACGTGCCCGTGCTCGGCATCGTCGAGAACATGAGCTACTTCCAGTGCCCGCATTGCGGTACGCGCTCGGATATCTTCGGCCATGGTGGCGCCCGCCACGAGGCCGAGCGGCTCGGGGTGCCGTTCCTCGGTGAGATCCCCCTGCACATGGCGATCCGCGCCGCCTCCGATTCCGGAAATCCGGTGGTCGAGAGCGAGCCGGACGGCCCGCACGCGGCGATTTACCGCGCGATCGGCGCCAAGGTCCGCGAGCAGCTCGAGGGCGCCATCGCCGCGGCTTGAGGCTGTTCTGCTAAAGCGCGATGGGATCAAGTTGAATCGTCATCGCGCTTCAGCTCCTTGTTTAAGCATGATCTCCACGCAAACGTGGTTGATGGTGAAGGAACTCCCCGCCGCAGGCGCGCGCTGCCAAAATATCGAAAACAACCCCATGCAAAGTAGCCGGCGGCTACCGGCGTTCGGCAAGGCAACTTGACTCGTCGGGCAACTCAGGGGTACTCTTCCAATATTCCGAAATCGCGCGCCCTCCTCGACCGCACTGAAGCGGGATGATGTCAGGTAGAATCGGCCGGCCGGCGAATTCGCTCCACCTCTCCCGCTTGCGGGGGAGGGAGCGCAGGTTCTTCGCGGATGCAATTCAACCTATTCTCATCATGCTCTAGCGGGCCGACCGCTCGAAGGCAGCCCGTCCCAAGCGTGATAAATCAATTGAATGCACTGGCACCGTAATTCGGGGTGGTACGGTAATTTCCGACCTTCATTGCGGGTGAAACGCCACTTGAACAGCGACGCATTCTTCGACGTGAAAAAGGCGATGGCGGGCTGGCAGGCCTTGAAGGCCAGAGTTACTTCAGTGGGCTTTGTTCACAGAACTGTCGCCCGGCATGATTGCCGGATCGGTTCCAGCCTGTATGTTTGTCCACAGAGCCGAATCGTAGCGCCCGCCTGTCAGCTTGATGGAGTCAATGGGTGAAGAGACCGCGGAAGGGCCGTGAGACGGCGAACAAGATGGCAGCATCGCGCTTTGCATTGGAAGAGGGCCGCAAGCATCTCACGCGAGAGAAGCGTGCAGAGGCTTCCTTAGCCGCGTTCAACCTCTCGAAGAAGACCGACTCGCTCGGTGAAGCTGCGGCGACGGTCGCGAAGATGTTTGGCATCAGCTTCACGACAGCGCAAAGCTGGATCCGGCGCGGGCGGCATTTGGCCAACAAGCCGAAGACATCGAAGGCGACATCGAAGGCGGCGACGAAGCGCTGATTGGTCATCCGGTGGCCGAGAGCGAGCCGGACAGTCCGCACGCGGCGATTTACCGCGCGATCGGCGCCGCGGTCCGCGAGTGGCTTGAGGGCGTCATCGCCGCGGCCTGAGCCGGTTTTTCCCGAGCAATTGCTGCGTCATGAGACTTTCGTTTAATTGGCGCGGCCATGCCATTGTCGCGTTTCCGCGCGGCAACTTCCGTGTTAAATGGCCCTCAGCGAGAGCACCCCGGCAGCCATGGAATCGTGCTGCGGGAGGAGATGCTTGCGGACACCGGGAAACGCCCCTCAAGGAGATGCCTTAAGATGAAGCGTCGTGATTTTTTGAAAGTTTCTGCGGCCGGTGCTGCCGCGACGGCCGTTGCCTCGCCGGCGATCGCGCAGTCCTCGCCTGAAATCAAATGGCGCTTGACCTCGAGCTTCCCGAAGTCGCTTGACACCATCTATGGCGGTGCCGATCAGCTGGCGAAGTACGTCGCCGAAATGACCGACAACAAGTTCCAGATCCAGGTGTTCGCGGCCGGCGAAATCGTGCCCGGCCTGCAGGCGCTGGACGCGACCTCCAACGGCACCGTCGAGATGTGCCACACCGTGTCCTACTACTATGTCGGCAAGGACCCGACCTTTGCGATCTACGCCTCGGTGCCGTTCGGCCTCAATGCGCGCATGCAGAACTCCTGGTGGTACCAGGGCGGCGGCATGGAACTCGGCAACGAGTTCTTCAAGAAGTTCGGCGTGATCGGCTTCCCCTGCGGCAACACCGGCACCCAGATGGGCGGCTGGTTCCGCAAGGAGATCAAGACGGTTGCCGACATGTCCGGCCTGAAGATGCGGATCGGCGGCATCGCCGGCCAGGTGCTGCAGAAGGTCGGCGTGGTGCCGCAGCAGCTCGCCGGCGGCGACATCTACCCGGCGCTGGAAAAGGGCACCATCGATGCCGCCGAGTGGGTCGGTCCGTATGATGACGAGAAGCTCGGCTTCCAGAAGGTCGCGAAGTACTACTACTATCCGGGCTTCTGGGAAGGCGGCCCGACCGTGCATGCGTATTGCAATCTCGAGAAGTGGAATTCGCTGCCGAAGAACTACCAGGCGATCCTGACCAACGCGATGGCCAACGCCAACAGCTGGATGGCCGCGCGCTACGACATGCAGAACCCGTCGGCCCTGAAGCGCCTCGTCGCCGGTGGCACGCAGCTGCGTCCGTTCACCAACGAAGTCCTCGAGGCCTGCCTCAAGGCGACCAACGAGCTGTGGGCCGAGATATCGGCCAAGAACGCCGACTTCAAAAAGTCGATCGACGCCATGCAGGCCTACCGCTCCGACCAGTATCTTTGGTGGCAGGTCGCCGAATACACCTTCGACAGCTTCATGATCCGCTCGCGCACCCGCGGCTGATCAACCCTCATACGCAGCTCCGGCTGTTCGACTTAAGTAGCCCGGCCTTCGCGAGAAGGCCGGGCTTTTTGCGTCTGGCGCTCGGGGGACGGATGTTCCATGCTCGGACTCAAGCCTCGGCATGAAGGCGGCACCTGACGACACAATCGACAAAGGGAGGATTCATATGAAGCGAAGGGATTTCATCAAGGTCACCGGTTTAGGCGTTGCAGGTGCGGCGAGCATCGCAGCGCCCGCGATCGCGCAGTCGATGCCCGAGCTCAAATGGCGCATGACCACGAGCTGGCCGAAGTCGCTCGACACGCTGCACGGCGGTGCCGAGATGATGGCCAAGATGGTCGGTGAGGCGACCGACAACAAATTCCAGATCCAGACCTTTGCCGCCGGCGAAATCGTGCCGGGCCTGCAGGTGCTCGACGCCGTGCAGAACGGCACCGTCGAGATGGGGCACACCGCATCCTATTACTATTTCGGCAAGGACCCGACCTTCACGTTCGGTTCGTCGGTGCCGTTCGGGCCGAACATGCGCATCAACCAGGCCTGGTACATGTTCGGTGGCGGCAAGGAGCTGCTGAACGAGTTCTACAAGGGCTACAACGTCACCTCGCTGCTGGCCGGCAACACCGGCTGCCAGATGGGCGGCTGGTTCCGCAAGGAGATCAACACCGTCGAGGATCTGAAGGGCCTCAAATTCCGCATCGGCGGTTTTGCCGGACGCGTGATGCAGAAGCTCGGCTGCGTGCCGCAGCAGCTCGCCGGTGGCGACATCTATCCGGCGCTCGAGAAGGGCACGATCGATGCGGCCGAGTGGGTCGGTCCCTATGACGACGAGAAGCTCGGCCTCTACAAGGTCGCGCCGCATTACTACTATCCCGGCTGGTGGGAAGGCGGTCCGATGCTGCTGGCGATGGTCAATCTCGACAAGTGGAATGCGCTGCCGAAATACTATCAGAGCATTCTCGAGCAGGCCGGCCATCTCGCCAACAACTGGATGATGGCGAAATACGACACGGTGAATCCGACCGCGTTGAAGAAGCTGCTCGCCGGCGGCGCCAAGCTGCACGGCTTCTCGCCGCCGATCATGGAGGCGAGCTACAAGGCGGCAAAGGAGCTGCACGCCGAGGTCGCGGCCGGCAACGCCAACTTCAAGAAGCTGCTGGATTCGCTGACGGCCTATTCCAGCGTCGGCTACCAGTGGTTCCAGGTCGCCGAGGTCGGCTACGACAATTTCATGGCGCGCCACGCTCAGACCTGATCGCGGTCTTCAAGTCGCGAGGTGCACCTTCACCTCGCCCCGCTTGCGGGGAGAGGTCGGATTGCGAAGCAATCCGGGTGAGGGGGACTCTCCCCACTCATGGTCTTTCGAACTTGCGGAAGCAGCCCCTCACCCCGACCCTCTCCCCGTAAGAACGGGGCGAGGGGGAAGAGACCTCTGATCACGTCTTCGACGCGACGCGGGTCTCGAACACGCAAGTCCGCCAGTCGCTGGTCGGACAATCGGTCGGCCATCCGCCGCCGAGCGCCATGAACAGCGCCGCGGTGTCGGACAGCCGCGTCGCCACCGCCTGCACGCGGGTGATCGCGGCATTGAGATAGACCTGCTGCGCGGTGAGCACGATGACCTGGTTGACCTGGCCGAGCACGAGCTGCTTCTGGATGATATCGACGCTGGCCTTCGCGGCGTTCTCGGCCTTGATCGCGGCCTGCACGGAGCGAGCGTCCGCCTGCAGGCTGCGCAGCGCATCGGCGACGTTCTGGAACGCGGTGATGACGGCCTGGCGGTACTGCGCGTTGGCCTGGTCGAGCGCGGCTTCGGCGGCCTTCTGCTTGTGGTACAGCGTGAAGCCGTCGAACACGGTCTGCGTCGCGTTGCCGGCGATCGTGTAGAACAGCGTTCCCGGCGTGAACAATTGGGCGGCGTTGAAGGCAGTCGAGCCGGGGTTGGCCGAGATGACAAAATTCGGCAGCCGTGCGGCGATCGCGACGCCGACCAATGCGCTTGCCGAATGCAAATTGGCCTCGGCCGCCCGCACGTCGGGCCGTTGCGTCACCAGCGTGCTCGGCAGGCTGACCGGCAGATTGGCCGGCAGCGCGAGGAGTGCGAGGTCGAACTTCTGCAGGATCTCGTCGGCGGAGAATTGTCCGGCCAGCGCGGTGAGCAGGTCGCGCTGGATCGCGAGCTGCTTCTGCAGCGGCGGCAAGGTTTGCTCTGACTGCGCCAGCGCGGCCTCCTGCGCCAGCACGTCGACCTGGGCCGCCTGGCCTGCATCGAACTGGTTCTTGAGGATGCCGAGGATGTCGCGCTCGATCTTGATGATGCGCTCGGTGGCGGCGATCTGGCCGCGCAGCGATGCCTCCTGGATCGCCGCCGTCACCACGTTGGCTGAAAGCGTCAGATAGGCCGCCTCGAGCTGGAACTGGGCCTGCTCGGTGACGGCGTCGAGGTTCTCGACGTTGCGGATGTTCTCGCCCCAGACGTCCGGCACGAAGCTGATATTGAGCTGGGCGGTGTGCAGCGAGTATTCATCCTGCGCCGTATTGCCGGGCCCCGACACTGCGTTGGAGACCAGCTGTCGGGAAGCGGTATAGTTCGCCCCGACCTGCGGGAAGAACAGCCCGCGCTGTGCCAGCGCGTTGAAGTTGGCCACCTTGATCGCCGCCTCGGCCGATTGCAGCGACGGATTGCGTTCGACCGACAGGCGGATCAGGTCGTTGAGCGGGACGGACCGGAAGGCCGCCCACCAACGCGTCGGGATATCCGCGCCGTTGACAAAGCGCTGCTTCGCCACGCGCGGGCCGCCCGGATCGGTGCCGGGCGATTGCAGCTTCTCCGGCGTATATCCGGCGACATCGGGGGCAGGCGGCGACGAGAAATTCGGACCGACCGCGCAGCTTGCGAGCATGAGCGCGCCGGCAGCGACGGCCAGCGCGCGCGTCGCGGCGGTCGCTGTATGATGAGGTGTGGCTGTTTGAAGTGTCCTGGCGCTGAAGGCGTGCATTGCGGGGTGCCTCTAATGCGCTGCTTCAGGCGGCGCCGCGGCGGGCGTCGCTTCGGGAGAGGCGGCGCGCTCGCGCGACAGGAATATCTTGCGCAGCGCCGGTGCGACGATCAGCAGCAGCAGCGGCCCGATGAACATGCCGCCGACCACGACGGTTGCGAGCGGCCGCTGCACCTGGCTGCCGATGCCATGCGAGAGCGCGGCTGGGAACAGGCCGACACCGGCGGACAGCGCGGTCATTAACATCGGACGCATGCGCTGCTCGGCACCATTGAACACCGCCTCCGCGATGCTCAGCCCGGAGGCCCGCAGCTCGCGGAAATAGGTGATGTTGAGGATGCCGTCCATGACCGCGACGCCGAACAGCGAGATGAAGCCGATCGCGGCCGAGATCGAGAAATCGAGCCCTGTCAGGAACAGCGCGATCAGGCCGCCGCCGACCGCGAAGGGGATACCGGCCAGCGCCAGCAGGCTGTCGCGCAGCGAGTTGAACAGGCTGTAGAGCAGCACGAAGATCAACAGCAGCGTCACCGGCACCACGATCATCAGCCGCGCCTTGGCGGATTCGAGATTGTCGAACTCGCCCGACCAGACCATCCGGTAGCCGGGTGGAAGCTGGACCGCCTCGGCGATCCGCGTCTGTGCTTCCGACACCGTGCTGCCGAGGTCGCGGCCGCGGACGCTGAACTTGATCGGGATATAGCGCTGGCTGCGCTCGCGATAGATGAACAGCGCACCGGTATCGAGCGAGATGTCGGCGAGCTCGCTTAAGGGGATATAGGCATTGGTGCCCGAGGGGGTCGAGTAGGCGACCTTGATCTCGCGCACGGCATCGATGCTCTGGCGGAATTTTGGATCGAGCCGCACCACCACGCCGAACTGCCGGTCGCCTTCCAGCACCGTCGTGGCACTGGTGCCGCCGAGCGCCGCCTGCACCACGGTGGTGACGTCGCCGGTGTTGAGGCCGTAACGCGCGGCCTTCTCCCTGTTGACGCGGATATTGAGGTTGGGTTGCCCGACCAGATGGAAGATGCCGAGATCGGCGACGCCGCTGATCTTGGCCATTTCCTGCGAGACCTTGGTCGCGAGCTGTTCGAGCACGTCGAGGTTGGGGCCGATGATCTTGATCGAGTTCGCGCCCTTCACCCCCGACAGCGCCTCCTCGATGTTGTCCTGGATGTATTGCGAGAAGTTGAGGGTGACGCCGGGCATCTCCTCGTCGAATTCCTTCTGCAGCTCCTCGGTGAGTTTTTCCTTGGTCAGCCTCGGCGGCCATTGATCGAACGGTTTGATCGGTGCGAACAGCTCGACATTGGAGAACGGCGAGGCATCGCTGCCGTTATCGGGACGGCCGTGCTGCGACACCACGGTGATGATTTCAGGGTGGCGCAGCAGGATCTCGCGCATCTTGCGGGTTGGTTCGGTACCGGCATCGAGCGAGATGGTCGGCGGCATCGAGGCGCGGATCCAGAAATTGCCTTCTTCGAGCGCGGGCAGGAACTCGCTGCCGAGCCGGCTCGCCGCCAACGTGCTGATGCCGAGGAAGATGATGCCGGCCGCGACCGCGACCTTCACATTCGCCAGCGACCAGCGCAGCACCGGCGTGTAGCTCCTGCGCAGCCAGCGCACGATGACGGTTTCAGTCTCCTCGATATGCTTCGGCAGCAAGAGCGAAGCCAGCACCGGCGTCACGGTAAATGTCGCCAGCAGCGCGCCGGCGAGCGCGTAGCCATAGGTGCGCGCCATCGGTCCAAAGATCTGGCCTTCGACGCCCTGCATCGTGAACAGCGGCACGAACGCGGTGACCGTGATGGCCGCGGTGAAGAACACCGCCTTGTCGACCTGCAATGCGCTGACGAAGATCATGCGCAGCCGTTCGGTCCAGCCCGGTGCGGGATGGCCGTGGGACGCGGTCGGATCGGCGCCCCAATAGCCGTCTGCGAGGCTTTGCAGCACGCGCAGCCTGCTTTCGGGCGTGGACTGGAAGTTGCGGAAGACGTTCTCCATCATGATGACGGCTGAATCGACGATGATGCCGAAATCGACCGCGCCGAGCGACAGCAGATTGGCGTCCTCGCCCTGCAGCACCAGGATGATGATGGCGAAGAACAGCGCGAACGGGATGTTGGCGCTGACGATCAGCGCGCTGCGCAGGTCGCCCAGGAAGACCCACTGGATCACGAACACCAGAAGGCAGCCGAACACCAGATTGTGCAGCACCGTGTGGGTCGTCACATTGACCAGCGAGCTACGATCGTAATAGGGAACGATCTTGACGCCGGCGGGGAGGGTGCCGTCGCTGTTCATCTTGGCGACCTCCTCCTGGACCTTGGGAATGATCTCGTTGGTGTGCTGGGTACGCCCCATCACGACGATCGCCGCGGCGACGTCGTCGTCCTTGTCCTTTCCGGCGATGCCGAGCCGCGGCACATAGCCGACCGACACCCTGGCGACATCCTTGATCTGGATCGGCAGTCCGTTCGACTGCGTCAGGACGATGTTCTCGATGTCCTGGACCTTGTAGCCCTTGGTGACGTCGTCATCGCCGCCCGAATTGATCAGGCCGATGCCGCGGATGTTGACGGATTGCTGGCCGATCGCGATTTCACGGCCGCCGACATTGACGTTGGCATTGCCGAGCGAGCTGATCAGCTGCGGCACGGTGATATTGTAGGCCTCGAGCTTTGCGAGGTCGGCGTCGACGTTGAACTGCTTGGTGGTACCGCCCCAGGCGTTGATCTGCACCACGCCCGGAAGCGTCATCAGGCGGCGAGTGACGACATAGTCCTGCAACGTCCTGAGATTGGTCAGGCCGAAATTCGGCGGACCGACGAGCTGGTAGCGGTAGATCTCACCGACCAGGCTCGACTGCTGGATTTGCGGGACCTGATTGCCGGGCAGCTGGACGTTCTGCGTGAGGCTGTTGGTGGCCTGCGAGAGCGCGAAGTAATAGTCCACGCCGTATTTGAAGGTGACCCGCACGAAGGCCAGGCCGTAGAACGACGTCGATCGGATGTTGACGACGCCAGGCGTCGGATACAGTCCGACCTCCATCGGGATCGTGTAGTACTTCTCCATCTCCTCGGCGGAGAGGCCGGCCGCCTGCGCGGTGATCTCGAGGATCACCGGCGCCGGATTCGGATAGGCTTCGATGTTCAGCTTGGTGAACGCAGCAAAGCCGGCGGCGCAAAACACGGCGAGGCCGAGCACGATGACGGCGCTTCGGGTCAGACCGAACTGAAGGATACCCTTGATCACTGGACTGCACTTGGTCTCGAGCGGGGGAGGCTAGCGTCGCAAGCCATGTCTAGCCCGTGGCCGCGTTGGCGAATTTGTTGCTGAGGAAGATCGCCCCGGTGGAGGCGACCTTCTCGCCCGCGCCGAGGCCATCGAGAATCTGGCGCCGGCCGTCCTGCTCCATTCCGATCTTCACCGACCGCCGATCGAATTTGTGCCCGTCGGTCGTGACCCACACTGTCATCGTTCCGTCGCCCTCGCGCACGATGGCGTCCGTGGGCACGCTGACCGACATCTTCGGCGGCTCGGTTTCGATGGTGAAACTCGCCAGCATGCCGGCGCGCAGCTTGTGCTGGGGATCGTCGATCACCGAACGCACCAGCTGGCGGTGCGAGTTCGGATCGATGTTCAGCCCGAGCGTCGTCACTCGCCCGCGGAACGCATCGTTGGGATAGGCCGGCACGCGGACCTCGACCGGCTGGCCGATCTGGTAGTCGGGCGCGTCGGTCTCGATCACATTGGCGACCATCCACATCGTCGAGATGTCGGCCAGCGAATAGGGTGCCGGCGCGTTGCCGGGTTGCACGTAGAGACCTGGTGCTGCGTTGCGCGCGATGATCCGCCCCGCGATCGGGCTCGGGACGACCAGGATGGAATCGACCTTGCGGTCGGCGACGATGCGATCGATCTCGGCGTCGGTCTTGCCGAAGATGCGCACCGCGTCGCGCGCGGCCTTGAAGTTGCCTTCGGCGGTCTGCTGGTCGGACGTCGCCTGATCGACGTCCTTCTGCGCGCCGCCGCCGGTCTTGAGCAACTGCTTGACCCGCGCCAGCGTCCTGGTCTGCAGTTCGAGCACGCCAGCTGCAGCGAGCAGCGCCGACTCCGCCTGCAGCAGGTCGGCGCTGTCGATCGTAAACAGCGTATCGCCCGTTTTCACTTCGTCGCCGACGTTCAACAGCGTGTCGACGATCCGGCCTGGATTCGGCGTGAACGCCTGCACCAGCATGTTCTGGTTGAAGTCGATCGAGCCGACGGCATTCTTCAACGTCCGGAACGAGCGCTGCTCGGCGGCCATGACCTTGAGGGATACGGCCTGCTTGTCGGTCAGGACGACATATTGCTGCTCGACGTTGACATCCTCGATCGTCTTGGTCTGGGCCGCCTTGGCACTCTCGACGCCATCGGTACGCGTCAGCAGCCACGCGCCTGCAAGGATCACCGCCAGTGCCGGCAACGCCACGTAACCCGTATATTTCATTTGAAACGACATCGCCTGCCCGATTCGCCGAGATGGAGAGACCGCGCGAGGACGCGAGACCCTGCCGCATCGTGCTGCAAGGACATCGGTCTCGGTGAGGTCGGGCATTTGTTATCAGGACCAGCTTACGCCAGCCTTACACTGCTTTGCACAACGACGCCGACGCGCATGGATTTCCGTTGCAGCAGCGGCGCTTTTATCTATTTTCTGTGGGCGTGAGCGGAGCTGCGCATAGAAAAATCATAGCGTGCGCTGTGCGTGCGGTACGATTTGCCGAAATGTGCGTCGTTTGCTCCGCGCGATGCCCAATTGGCGATCTGTCGACGAATTTGTTGTGTGGCTGGCCTATCGCATTCGGGTGTGCGAACACGGCTCGGCTACGATGGTGGTGACGGGACTGTTACGATGCGCCTTCTGATCGTCGAGGATAATGTCGAACTGTCGCGCCTCATCGCGAACGGGTTGATGGCGGCGGGATATGCCGCCGATGTCGTGCACGGCGTTGCCGAGGCGCGCGACGCGCTGCGCAGCGTTAGTTATGCGGCCATGATCCTCGATCTCGGTCTGCCCGACGGTGACGGACTGTCGGTGCTGTCGGAGCTGCGCCGCAAGATGGACCCTCTGCCTGTGCTGGTGCTGACTGCACGCAACGGACTGCGGGATCGCGTCAACGGCCTGCGCAGCGGCGCCGACGACTATCTGGCAAAGCCGTTCGCGCTCGAAGAGCTGGTGGCGCGGCTTGAGGCGATCTTGCGCCGGCCCGGCCAGTTGCTCGGCTCCTCGCTCAACCTTGCCAATTTGGTTTACGATACCGAAAGCCGGCAGGTCTTCATCGACGGCATGCCGCGGGTCTTCTCTGCGCGCGAGACGTCGGTGCTGGAGATCCTGCTGCGGCGGCAGGGACGGGTGGTGCCGAAGAAGAACGTCGAGGACCATATCTTCGGGTTGGCGGGCGAGGTCGCCTCGAACGCCGTCGAGGTTTACGTGTCGCGGTTGCGCAAGCTGCTCGCCGAGCACAATGCCAAGATCATGATCCACACCATCCGCGGCGTCGGCTATTTGATGGCCGAGGAGAAATAGCGTGTTCCGCTTCAAGTCGCTGACGTCGCGGATCGTCTTCCTGCACATCGTCGCGGTCGCTATCGCCGCGGTCTTCCTGCCGCTGCTGCTGCTGTGGTTGTTGAACTCCGAGATCAACCAGTTGCATCGCGATGCGATGCGCGACCAGGCCGACGTGCTCGGCGAGAGGCTTTCCGTCGATCCCGGCGGCAAGGTGGTTCTGAACCTGCCCGAGAGCCTCAAGGGCCTCTATTCCGACGCCTATGGCCGCTATCGGTACGACATCTTCGATGCCGACGGCCATGTGCTGTTTTCATCGCATCGCGCCGAGCCGGCGAAGCAGGCTTTGTCCGGCACGATTTCCGGTGCGAGCGTGATCAGAGACATCGGCGATCAGACGGTGCGCATCCATGTCGCCGAAGACCTGTCGCATCGCGACGTCATCATCGACGACATCGTCAGCAATTTCTTCCGGCGGGTCGGTTGGATCACGATCCCGATCCTGCTGATCCTGCTCGCCGCTGACATCGTGATCTTCCGCCGCGCTGTGATTCCGCTGCTGCAGGCCTCCGAGGAGGCGAGGAACATCGGACCGGCGCGGACCGGCATCCGGCTGCCGACGGAACGGATTCCAAGCGAGATCCTGCCGCTGGTGACCGCCGTCAACCAGGCCTTCGACCGGCTCGAGGAGGGCTTTCACGCGCAGCGCCAGTTCACCGCCGATGCGGCACATCAGCTCCGCACGCCGCTCGCGATCCTGCGGACCCGGATCGAGACGCTGGAGGCGGGCAAGGGCAGCAGGGAGCTTCATGCCGACATCGAGAGCATGGGCCGCATCGTCAACCAGCTGCTCGAGATCGCCGAGCTCGACACGCTGGTGCTCGATCCTGGCGAGACCGCGGATCTGCGCGCGGTCTGCGCCGAGGTGGTCGGCTCGATCGCGCCCTATGCGCTGGCGCAGCAGAAGGATATCGCGCTGCGTGGCACCGACGGCCCGGTGCAGGTCAAGGGCAATGCGGAAATGTTGCAGCGGGCGATCTTCAATCTCGCTGAGAACGCCATCAAGTACACCGCCGACGATACCTCAGTCGACGTCGAGGTGCGCGACGACGGTTCGGTGCGGGTGCGCGACTGCGGGCCGGGCATTCCGCCGGGCGAGCAGGACCTGATCTTCCGGCGGTTCTGGCGCGGCGACCGCCGGCGCACCGACGGCGCCGGCCTCGGACTGTCGATCGTGCAGGGCGTGGTGGACGACCACGCCGCGACGGTCGCGGTAGAGAATCTCCCGACCGGTGGCGCGCAGTTCACGTTGACGTTCCAGCTCGCCGCGGCTGCGCCGGTGGTGGCGTCCTAGAGGCGCGATAGCGATCGGTCCCGATCGCTTCGCGCCTGCGGCTCGCTTACGGCTTCGCCGGCGGACCGAAATCGAGCGGGGGCAGCTCGATCTGCGGCACCTCGATCTTGACCTTGTTGAGATCGACATCAAGCGGCTTGTCGAGCAGGCCGGTGACGACGACGGGAAATGCGATCACCAGGATCACCATGATGGCCTGCAGGCCGATCCAGGGCATCGCGCCCCAATAGATGTCGGAGCTCTTCACTTCCTTCGGCGCCACGCCGCGCAAATAGAACAGTGCGAAACCAAACGGCGGATGCAGGAACGAGGTCTGCATGTTGACGCAGAGCATGACGCCGAACCAGATCAGCGCAGCATCGGGCCCGACCACCGGCGCCAGCACCTTCTGCGCGATCGGCGCGATCATCGGCAGGATGATGAAGGCGATCTCGAAGAAGTCGAGGAAGAACGCCAGGAAGAAGATGAAGATGTTGATGAAGATCAGGAAGCCCCAGACGCCGCCGGGCAGCGAGGTCAGCAGATGCTCCAGCCAGACGCCGCCGGATACGCCGAGGAACACCACCGAGAAGCAGGTCGATCCGATCAGAATGAAGGTGACCATGCAGGTGATGCGCATGGTGGTCTCGTAGCCCTGCTTGATCAGGTCACGCAGGTCCGGGATCTTCACGGCCTCGAGGCAGATCCAGACCACGGCGATATAGGTGATTGCGAACGCAAGCTTGAAGATCAGGTTCTCGGTGTAGAGCATCGCAACGATGGTGCCGATGCCGCCTGCGATTACGCCAATGATCAGCATCTTGCGCCCGGTCGCGCTGAAATCCTTGTGATGGATGGCGGCGAGCACGATCGCACCGACCGCGCCCATGGCACCGGCCTCGGTTGGGGTCGCAAGGCCCATCATCATGGTGCCGAGCACGACGAAGATCAGCACGGCGGAGGGAATGATGCCGAGCAGGCATTTCTTCCACAGCGGCCAGCCGGTCAGCGTCAATGCCGTCTTCGGCACCGCCGGCACATGGCTCGGCTTGACGATACTGAGCACGAAGGTGTAGCCGGCGAACAGCAGGATCTGGAATACCGACGGGCCCCATGCGCCGAGATACATGTCGCCGACCGACTTGCCGAGCTGGTCGGCGAGCACAATCAGCACCAGCGACGGCGGCACCAACTGCGTGATGGTGCCGGAGGCGGCGAGCACGCCGGTGATGTAGCGGATGTTGTAGCCGTAGCGGATCATCACCGGCATCGAGATCATCGCCATGGCGATCACCTGCGCCGCCACCGTGCCGGTGATGGCACCGAGGATGAAGCCGACGAGGATGACCGAATAGCCGAGGCCACCGCGGATAGGGCCGAACAGCTGGCCCATCGAGTCGAGCATGTCCTCGGCGAGCCCGCACCGCTCCAGGATCGCGCCCATGAAGGTGAAGAAAGGGATCGCGAGCAAAAGCTCGTTGGAGAGCACGCTGCCGAAGATGCGGCCCGGGATCGCCTGCAGGAAGTTGAGGTCGAAGAAGCCGAGGTGGATGGCAAGGAAGCCGAACGACAGGCCGACCGCGGCGAGCGTGAACGCCACCGGATAACCGATCAGCATCGCTATGATCAGGCCGCCGAACATCAGAGGCGGCATCATCTCCAGCGTAATCGTCATTGCGTCGGCCTCTCGTACTTCGCGTCGATTGTCACGTAGCCTTGCAGCGCGGCGATCCGCTTGATCACCTCTGAGACGCCTTGCAACGCGAGCATCACGAAGCCGGACGGAATAACGAACTTGATCGGCCAGCGTACCAGGCCGCCGGCATTGCCGGACACCTCGCTCACCGCATAGGCCTGGTAGAAGAACGGCCAGGACAGATAGGCGAGCAGCAGGCAGGACGGGATCAGGAAGAACAGCGTGCCGATCATGTCGAGCCAGAGCTGGCCGCGCTCGGGCAGCATCAGATACATGATCTCGACGCGGACATGCTCGTTGCGCTTGAAGGTGTAGGAGGCGCCGAACATCACCATGATGGCGAACATGTACCACTGCGCCTCGAGCCAGCCGTTCGACGAGTAGCTGAACGCGTAGCGGATCATCGCGTTGCCGGCGCTGACCAGGCAGGCCAGCAGCACGAGCAGGTTGCAGACATAGCCGATTTTCTCGTTGAGCCGGTCGATGGCCGTACTGAGAGCCAACAATGGACGCATCACGGTCTCCGCGGCCGCGCTGCGCGCGCGCCGAATATCTTGCCAAGCATCGTCAGGCCGCCGCGCCAACGCGCACGGAGCCACGGCTCACTTCCAGGGAGCAGTTGCAAACGGTCGTCCTCCCCCAAAACCCGCTTCTGCCGTTGTTGGCTGCGCCCGTCGGGGCAGCGGCCTGTCCGACCGGCCGGCATGAAAGCCGGGGCACCAAACCAGCGCCGTCGAACGCCGTCAATCGGAAAATGGGCATATTGACTGATAGCCAAACCGTTGTCCCGCCTTGGTAAATCGGGCACGGCGAGGGGCGTCGGGGAGGGGTGGAATCTAGCCGCCGGTCACGCTCATATGGCGGCTGACGCTCGGCCGGTTGTGGCGGCGGTCGATGATGAAATCGTGCCCCTTGGGCTTCAGCCCGATCGCGCGGTCGATCGCAGCCGAGAGCATGTCATTCTCATCAGAAGCGCGCAGCGGCCGGCGCAGGTCGGAGGCATCCTCGTGGCCGAGGCAGGTGTGCAGCGTGCCGGTGCAGGTGATGCGAACCCGGTTGCAGGATTCGCAGAAATTATGGGTCATCGGCGTGATGAAGCCGAGCTTGCCGCCGGTCTCGGCGATCCGGACATAGCGGGCCGGCCCGCCGGTGTCGTCGGGGAGATCGGTCAGCGTGTAGTGCTTCTCGAGCCGCGCGCGCATCAGCGACAGCGGCACGTATTGATCGATGCGGCCCTCGCCGATGTCGCCCATCGGCATCACCTCGATCAGGGTCAGGCCCATCCCCTTGCCATGCGCCCATTCCATCAGCGCAGGGATCTCGTCCTCGTTCATGTTCTTCAGCGCGACCGCGTTGATCTTGACCGCGAGCCCCGCGGTGCGCGCGGCCTCGATGCCGGCGAGCACCTTGTCGATGTCGCCCCAGCGGGTGATGGCGCGGAACTTCGCCGCATCCAGCGTGTCGAGCGAAACGTTGACGCGGCGCACGCCGCAATCGGCGAGTTCCTGCGCAAAGCGCGCCAGCTGCGAGCCGTTGGTGGTCAGCGTCAGCTCGTCGAGCGCGCCGCTTCCCAGATGACGCGACAGCGAACGGATCAGGCCCATCACGTTGCGGCGGACCAGCGGCTCGCCGCCGGTGAGGCGGATCTTGCGCACGCCCTTGGCGATGAAGGCCGAACACAGCCGATCGAGCTCTTCCAGCGTCAGGAGATCGGCCTTCGGCAGGAAGGTCATGTCCTCCGACATGCAGTAGAAGCAGCGCAGGTCGCAGCGGTCGGTAACGGAGACGCGCAAGTAACGGATCGTCCGCCCGAATGGATCGGTCATCGGACGGAACAGGGACTCGGCGAGGGTTTGCGTGGATCCGCTCATGAGACGCAATCTAGGCATGTTGGCATGCACTCACAATGCGTTCCTTTGAATGATCCGCAACATGCCAAAACGCGATCGCGCGATAGGCAGGGGACATGATCTGCTGTGAGGCTGTCAGCCTTCGCAACGCAAAGAGCCCGGCGGTTGGGCCGGGCTCTTGTGCAGTGCAATCGAATTGTTAGCGCGTCGGCGCGGCTGCGGGCGGAGGTGCCGCGGCGGGCGGCGGAGCCGCGCTCGGATCGGGGAATGCCGAGCCAGCCGGAGCAGGAGCGCCGGCTGCGGGAGCCGCGGGCCTCGGCTTCTTCTTCTTTGGCCGCATCGGCTTGCGCGGCGGACGCGGCGGCGGGCCGGCGGGCTGCAGTTGGGCGAACACCGGGCTCGGGTCGAGCACGGTCGTCGCCGGCGAGGTGAAGTCGCCAGGCGTGCGGGTCACCGTCACGGGAATGTTCACCGGCTGGAACCTCGGCATATTGAAAGTGACCGAGAAGCCGCTTTCCGGCGCCGGTATCGACACCGAGCAGGGCGTCTTGCAGCCCGGCCCAAGCGAGGTCACGGCATCCGCGCCCTGCGGCTGCGAATCCAGCTGGACCTGCATCGGCGGCGGTGCAGACTTGAAGTAATCCATTGAAAACGAGGAGCAGCCGGCCAGACTCATCCCGGCGACCGCAATCGCGATAACACGACGCATGATCCACACTCTACTGCGGCAATCAGCCACAATCCCCGAAACGGACCATAAGAGCGTCGGAACAGAGGCGCAACAGCGCGAGGCCTGTTCGTTAAAGGATGGTTAACGGACAATTTGCATGTCTATATATTCACAAGCAATATCAAATACTTGAATTTTGACTCAGGGCGTCCAGAGGCTCGCCACCGCGTCCGGCAAGTCGGCCATATGGCTGATCAGCCGGTCCGGCTTGAGCTCCGCCATGGGAACATCGGTGTAGCCGAAATCGACCCCGATGACGGGGACGCCGGCCCGCCGCGCCACCCCGACATCGGGCCCGGCATCGCCGACCATGATCGCATCCGGAAGGCGGCCGCCGGCGCGGGCGACCGTCTCGCGCAGAAACGCGGGATCCGGTTTGGCGACACCGAACGTGTCGGCGCCGCAGATCGCGGCAAAGCGCGGGGTGAGGCCGAGCCGGTCGAGCAGGAGCTTTGACAGCCACTCCAGCTTGTTGGTGCAGACCGCAAAGCGATGGCCCTGCGCTTCGAGCCGGTCGAGCGCGGCGTCCAGCCCGTCGAACGGACGCGAACCGTCGGCGATGTGATCGGCGTAATAGGCGACGAAGTCCTTCGTCAGGCGGTCGAGCTCGGCGACGCTGACCGCGCGTCCTTCCACCTCCAGCCCACGCTCGATCAGTTTGCGCGCGCCGGCGCCGATCATGTTGCGCGCCGAAGCGAGTGGCACCGGCGGCAGGCCTTCGCGATCGAGCACGTAATTCAGCGCACCGATGAGGTCGGGCGCGGTTTCGACCAGCGTGCCGTCGAGATCGAACACGATGATGGGGAGTGAGGAGGCGGGCATGACCTTTTCGCTATCGGTGATGTCGCCTGATGGCAAGAGACTTGGTGTTCCGCATCGCCCGGCGGGCCATGCCCCGCCGGGCGCCCAAACATATGGCAAAACCATGCATTCATGCCTGTTCCTGCCGGCAAAACGACGCTAGACATGCGCCCGCCGGGCGGGGCCGATCACGTGCCCCGGCGCGGCGCAAACAGGGGCTTGGTCGGCACGGTGGATATGGACGGACTGAAACGCGAGGCGGCGGCACGCGCGCTGGAAGAGGTGCGCGACGGCATGAAGCTCGGGCTCGGCACCGGTTCCACCGCGAAGCATTTCGTCGAGCTGCTCGGCGAGAAGGTCCGTGCCGGCATGAGGGTGATCGGTGTTCCGACCTCGGAGGTAACCCGCGCCGATGCGATCCGCTGCGGCATTCCGCTGACCACGCTGGACGAGATCGATCACCTCGACCTCACCGTCGACGGCGCCGACGAGATCGACCCCGCGCTGAACCTGATCAAGGGCGGCGGCGGCGCGCTGTTGCGCGAGAAGATCGTAGCGAGCGCCAGTGATCGTATGATCGTGATCGCCGATGACAGCAAATGGGTCGATGCGCTCGGTCGCTTTCCGCTGCCGATCGAAGTTATTCCGTTCGGGCTTGCCGCGACCCAGGCCTCGATCGCGCGGGCCTTCGCGCTGTCAGGCGTGTCCGGCCAGATGGTCATCCGCAAAGGCAAGGACGGTCACGTTTTCGTCACCGACGGCGGCCACTGGATCATCGACGCCCATTTGGGCCGGATCGGTGACCCGCCGCGCCTGGCAGGTCTGCTCAGCGTGATCCCGGGCGTGGTCGAACATGGCCTGTTCATCGGGCTTGGCACCAGCGCCGTTCTGGCCGGCGCACAGGGAATTCGGGTTGTTGAACGGCGATGACGCCGCAAGCAAGGAGACTTGGAATGAAGCGTTTCTCGGGACTTATGTCGGCTGCCACCCTGGCCGTCGGATTGGCGCTGGTGACGGCGCCGGCCATGGCGCAGCAGCAGCCCGCAGCGCCTGCGGCACCTGCCATCAAGCCGTCGACACCAGCGGCGGTAGCGGCCGCCAGGGAGATCCTGGCGATGAAGAACGTGTCGGTCATGTATGCCGGCGCCGTTCCGGGCATCATCGAAAAGACCAAGACCGGCCTGCTGCAGCAGTACCTCAACTACCAGAAGGACCTCGACGAGGTCGCGCTGATCGTCGCCAAGAGCTATGCCGGCCGTGAGTCGGAGATCGGCGACGGCATGGCGAAGATCTACGCCGCCGAGTTCACCGAGCAGGAGTTGAAGGACCTGGTCGTGTTCTACAAGTCGCCGCTCGGCCAGAAGCTTCTGGTCGCCGAGCCCAAGGCAATCAACGGTTCGCTGAACTATATGCAGCAATGGGCGCGAGATTTCGGCGTGACCGTCAACTCCGCGTTCAAGGCCGAGATGAAGAAGCGCGGCAAGGATATCTGAGCTGGTGAATAGCGAGTAGCGAATGGAAGACGCGCAGCGCGGTCGGCTTGCCATTCGCTATTCGCCACTCGCGGAAAGTGGGGCTGACCATGGCCGAGTTTGACGTCGACCTGTTTGTCATCGGTGGTGGTTCGGGCGGGGTTCGCGCCGCCCGCATCGCCGCCAACTATGGCGCCAGGGTCATGGTCGCCGAAGAGTACCGGATGGGTGGCACCTGCGTGATCCGCGGGTGCGTGCCGAAGAAGCTGTTCGTCATGGGCTCGCATGTCCATGACGAGATCGAGGACGCCGCCGGTTTCGGCTGGACCATCGGTCAGGTCTCGTTCGATTGGGCGACGCTGGTCGCCAACAAGGACAAGGAGATCGGCCGCCTCGAGGGCATCTACACCAGCAATGTCGAGAAATCCGGCGCCAGGGTGGTGAAGACCCGTGCGGTGCTGGAGGACGCCCACACGCTGCGGCTTGGCACCGGCGAGAAAGTCACGGCGAAGACCATCCTGATCGCGACCGGCGGCGCGCCCAATCATGGACCCGCCATTCCCGGCATCGAACATGTGATCTCTTCGAACGAGGCGTTTCACCTGAAAGAGCTGCCGAAGCGCATCGTGATCCAGGGCGGCGGCTACATCGCGCTGGAATTCGCCGGCATCTTCGCAGGCTTCGGCTCCGACGTCACGGTGATCTATCGCGGCGAGAATATCCTGCGCGGCTTCGACGAGGACGTGCGCAAGCATGTCCGCGCCGAGATGGAGAAGCACGGCATCACCATCATCACCGGCTGCACGATTGCGAAGATCGACAAGCACGGCAAGGATTTCACCACGCATCTGTCGAATGGATCGAGCATCGCTTCCGACCAGGTGATGTTCGCGATCGGCCGGCATCCCAACGTCACCGATCTCGGACTCGAGGCGGCGGGCGTTGCGATCAATCCGGCCAATGGCGGCATCCAGGTCGACGGCTGGTCGAAGACCTCGGTGCCGAACATCTACGCGATCGGCGACGTCACCCATCGCACCAATTTGACGCCGGTCGCGATCCGCGAGGGCCACGCCTTCGCCGATACCGTGTTCGGCAAGCGCCCCGTTCAGGTCGATCACGCGACGATCCCGACCGCGGTGTTCTCGCAGCCGGAGGTCGGCACGGTCGGGCTGACCGAGGAAGAGGCGCGGGCGCAGTTTTCCCACGTCGACATCTACAAGGCCGATTTCCGCCCCATCAAGGCGACGATGTCCGGCCGCGACACCCGCGTGCTGATGAAGCTCGTGGTCGATGGCACGAGCGACCGCGTGCTCGGCTGCCACATCGTCGGCGAGGCCGCCGCCGAAATCACGCAAGCGGTCGCAATCGCCGTGAAGATGAAGGCGACGAAGGCGGATTTCGACGCCACCATCGCGCTGCATCCGACCGCTGCCGAGGAACTGGTGACGATGCGCACGCCGACAGCGCGTCACGTGCGGCAGGCGGCGGAGTAGGGCGACGCGCGGCTCGCCGGAACGGTGCCAGTCGGCGCCGTGAAATATCCGGAAACACGCAGCTTGACCGCGAACAGCAATTGCATCGGGACTGCGCGCGCCCGCGGACAAACCCGCGCATTGCATCTGCGATTGCCGTCCGCGCGACATGCATCGCGAGGCATCGGAACTCAGTCGACGTCACGCCACTGAGACATCAGCCACGGCCGCATCCCCTCGGGTAGAAGCCTCGCTCCGATTGTTGCTTCGCGGCACGCACGCCAAAATAGCGCTTGCCTTGCTGTCGGGTGCGGACAATCATTGGGATTCCGTGAAGTACGACTGAAGGCTCTGAATGGTTCTATCCTGATTGCCAGGCTCAACTGGCCACAAACGAAGGGGACGTCGTTATGTCGGACATGGGTTTGATGACGCGAAAGTCGGTCGCCGCCATCATCGCTGAAGCGGGTGAACACGCGCTCGGCAAGACGCTCGGGGCTTTGAGCATTACGGCGCTCGGTATCGGCTGCATCATCGGCGCCGGCATCTTCGTTCTCACCGGCACCGCGGCGGCGCACTATGCCGGCCCCGGGATCATGTTTTCCTTCATCGTTGGCGGCGTCGCATGTGCCTTCGTCGGCCTGTGCTACGCCGAACTCGCCGCGCTGCTGCCGGTCTCCGGCAGCACCTACACCTACACCTACGCGACCCTGGGCGAGATCTTCGCCTGGATCATCGGTTGGGACTTGATCCTCGAATACGCCATGGGCGCCTCGACCGTCGCCGTCGGCTGGTCGGGCTATATCGTTTCGCTGCTGCATAATTTCGGCATCAACATTCCACCGCAATATGCCGCGGCGCCCTGGACGGAGTTCAAGCTGCCTGATGGCACGACGGTCGAAGGCGTCGTCAACCTGCCGGCGGCGTTGATTGTCCTGGCGCTCACAGCCATGCTGATGGGCGGGACCAAGGAATCGGCCCGGCTCAACAACATCATGGTCGGCATCAAGCTGTTCGTCGTATGCGCCTTTATCCTGTTCGGCATCGGTTACGTCAAACCGGCGAATTGGCACCCCTTCGTCCCTGACAATACCGGCACATTCGGTCAGTTCGGCTGGAGCGGCGTGATGCGCGGCGCCTCGGTCGTGTTCTTCGCTTTCATCGGCTTCGACGCCGTATCGACCGCCGCCCAGGAAGCCAAGAATCCGCAGACCGATATGCCGATCGGCATTCTCGGCTCGCTCTTGATCTGTACCATCCTCTATGTCGCGGTCTCCGCTGTCCTCACCGGCCTCGTGCCCTACACCGAACTCGGCGTGCCCGATCCGATCGCCAAGGCCGTCGATGTCATCGGGCAGACCTGGTTCTCGGTGCTGATCAAGATCGGCGCGCTCTGCGGCCTCACCACGGTGATCCTGGTGCTGCTCTATGGCCAGAGCCGCATCTTCTTCCAGATCGCCAAGGACGGCCTGCTGCCCAAGATGTTCTCCGATGTGCATCCCTCGCTCGGGACGCCCTACAAGAGCCAGCTTCTGATCGGTCTCATCGTGGCCGTTGTCGCGGCGCTGACCCCGATCGACATCCTCGGTGAAATGGTCTCTATCGGCACGCTGTTTGCCTTCGTGCTGGTCTGCGGCGCGGTGATTTATCTGCGCAAGAGCGATGCGGACATCGCCCGCCCGTTCCGCACACCCGGCGTGCCGGTGGTTCCGGTCCTCGGCATGCTCTTCTCGCTGCTGCTGATGGCGTTCCTGCCGCTGGCGACCTGGATCCGTCTCTTCGTCTGGCTGGTGATCGGCCTTGCCCTCTACTTCGCCTACGGCCGCAGTCACTCGGTCCTGCGCAACGCTGCCAAGTCTCGCTAGGCGGTGATCGGGAAAATCTGGATCAGGCTTCTGTGCCTGATCCTGGTCGCGGCATCGGACGTTGCGTGCGCGGAGGACGCCGTCTTCAAGGTCGGCGTCACTACGCGCGACTTCGTTCCTGCCGAACCCTACGATTGGCGCGGCGCCGGCACGCACGTGCTCCGCGCCATGATCTGGTACCCGGCCGTATCAGATGCGCGCGAGCAGCCGCAATGGATCGGGCCGCCCCTCATCCCGTTCGTCAGCACCGGACGCGCCGCGCCTGACGCTGTGCCGGCGGAGGGGCCGCGGCGTCCGCTCGTTCTGCTGTCCCATGGCTTCGGCGGCATCGCGATCGATCTCGCCTGGCTCGGCGCGGGGCTTGCGGCGCACGGATTCATCGCCGTCGCGGTCGACCACCCCGGCAACAACAGGTCCGAGGACAGGACGGTCGACGGCTATGCGCTGAAGTGGCTGCGCGCCGTCGATCTCGGCGCCGTCATCGACGCCATGCGCGCCGATCCGACCTTCGGCGACCGGATCGACCTGGGCCGGATCGGCGCCGCCGGCCATTCCTACGGCGGCTACACCGTCATCGCCATCGCCGGCGGCATCACCGATCCGGATCGGACAGGGGCGTTCTGCCGCTCGCCCGCCGCCGACGCGTTGTGCACGTCGCAGCCTGACGCGACAGAGCTGCGGCAGAAGAGCGAGATACGCCTGACGGCCGACCCTGATTTTCGGCAGCGCTACAGCCTTGCCGGTCAGTCCTGGCGCGATGCGCGCGTTCGTGCCGTGTTCGCGATGGCGCCGGGGCCGGTGCCGGCGTTCACGCCGGAGAGCCTTGGCGCGATATCGATCCCGGTCGCGATCGTCGCGGGAAGCGCCGACGAGATCGCACCGACAGAATCGGGGGCCGAGGCGCTCGGCAAACTGATCCCCCACGCGACGCTCAAATTGTTTCCGCACGCGGGCCACTTCGTCTTCTTCGACACCTGTACCGCGGTAGGGCGCCTGATCATCCGGACCGCATGCCGCGACCCTGACGGTACCGATCGCGACGCGGTCCATGCCGAGACGATCGGGCTTGCGCTCGATTTCTTCACCGAGAACCTGCGGCCGGCGGCCGAGTAGGTCGCCGACCACGCGCGCCGGTCGCATCGCATTACCAGCCACGCCTCGGGGAATCGTGGGCATTGCAATCTCGCGTTCATTTTGGAACCTTGTCTCGCACTGGAAGTTCCACCCTTCAAATGAGCCGATTTTTCAGATTGAGGGAGCAGCCCATGACCGGTCCAACCGAGCAGGAAATTCGGACCCGCGCCTACGAGTTGTGGAAGGACGCCGGCCAACCGCAGGGCAATATGGATCAGCTCTGGTACCAGGCCGAGAAGGAGTTGCTCGCACGCAAGGCGGGCAACGGAGAAGCGCCGCCGCCCTACATGAATGGGCATCACAAGGCGGCCACGTTCCAGTAGGGCCGCCAGCGGAAGCCAACAAGACGCCGCGCGGGGGATCGCGCTAACGTGCCTGACCGAGCCCGGAGGCACCGATGAGCGACGCGATTGATCTCGACCAAAAGCTATCCACATTTTCCGATCACTGGTCACCACGCACCGTCGCACAATTCAACGCCTGCGACGTCATGGTCGTGAAGGTGAAGGGCGAATTCGTCTGGCACAAGCATGACGATACCGACGACTTCTTTCTCGTCCTGAAAGGCGTGCTCGACATTCAACTCCGCGATCGAACCGTTACGCTGCGAGAAGGCCAGATGTACATCGTGCCGAAAGGCGTCGAGCACCGTCCCGTCGCACGGGAGGAGGTGCACCTGCTGCTGATCGAGCCGAGCGGGACGCCGAACACGGGGAACGCGGAGACGGCGGCACCGCGGAAGGTGGTGTGAGCGTTGTGCCTTGGCACTGAGTTGCCCGACGTGGCAAGTGCCCGGATGAAAAATATTTCGCTTTATCAGAAGCACAACTCAGCGTATAGATGTCCCCGTCTCACCCGATCGAGGGGCGTGCGCACGTCACGAACGCGCGGTGGGATGCGGTGGACGCTGAATGCGCAACTGACGAGTGCGCATGAGGCGGACGGTGAAGTCGTGTGGTTCGGACGCCTCAGCGGCTGGTGTCCTCTCGCAAGACGCGACAGCGTCTTTGCGAGGGCGGTGACAAGCAAGCCTAGTCTCGCCGGGGAGAGCACGTATAAGCCGTAAAGCCATCGCGCAGGGAAAGCCGGAATGCCTCCGCTGAACCTGTATGCTCGTGTGCGTTTCTTTCTCTCACATTGCACACGAGACCGCGGGTGCAGCGCGCGCCCGGCTTTCCCTGCGCCCTCTTCAAGGGGAGGGCGAAACGAAAAGCAAAGCTCGGACAAATCATGTCGCGAGAAGGCGGATGTTTGACTCGCAAGTGCCGCCACATACTCGCTGTCGTCCCGGGCTTGACCCGGGACCCATAACCCCAAATGCCAATTGTTTTGCGATGCTGGAGCCACAGCCTTCTTCAACGACACGATCCTGTGGTTATGGGTCCCTGCTTGCGCAGGGACGACGAGGGTGAGAGACCGGTGCTACCCCTCCGCCTCGATCCATTCCGCAGCACCCCGCCACAGCGTGTCGCGGTGTTCGCTGCGGAAGAAGCCGAGATGGCCAATCATCGTCGCGCCGGCATCCGCGGGGCGGATCGAGATGATGTCGGGGGTCACCGAGGTGAAGGCCGAGCAGAGCAGTTCGACCGCGGGGCGCGTCGCCCAGGGATCGTCGGTCATGCTGAGTGCGCGCAGCGCGCCCTTGAATTTCGGGAAATTCTCGCGTGCGGTGAGTGCGGTGTCGTCGAGCAGATAGCGCGGCGACATTACCCAGCGCGTCCATTGCTCGAACACGCCCTTCGGCAGGTCCATGCCGAGGCCGGCCCAGGCCGGCATATAGCCGAGCGCGCGGGTCAGCGGCAGGCCGCCGTTCAAAAGCGCATAGACGCGGTAGCGCTCGGGCGCGGTCATCAGCTTCCAATAGCCGGCTTGGGCTGCGATCAGCAGCGCGCGCGGAATGTCGGCGTTGTTGGCCAGCAGCCCGAGCGCCTGGCCGCCGAAGGAGTGGCCGACATAGGCGAATGGCAGATCGCGGTAGCGCCCGCGCATCCAGCTCACGGTCGCCGTGATGTCGAGCGCGGCCCAGTCGGCCATGCTGGCCTTGAAGCCGACCAGCGATTTCGGCTGGTTGTAGCCGGTCATCGCCTGCTGCCTGCTGTCGCCGGTGCCGCGGTAATCGTAGGTCAGGACCGCGCAGCCGCGGCGGGCGAGATAGCCGGCAAAGCCGCGATAGAGTTTTCGGGGAACGGCGGTCGCCGAATTGATCAGCACGGCGTGGCGCTTGGCGCCGCGGGGCAGGAACAGCGTCGCGCCGAGCGGATAGCCGTCGGCCGCCGGCACGACGATGTCGTCGCTAAAAACGTCGTCCAGCTCGGCCCCGGACACGGCATTTCCCCGATCATTCATGTTATGGTCTAACAAATGCGAATTCGGCTTTTCCCGCAAGAGCTTGACCGAATTGCAGGAATCCTCCTAGCGGGGAGCAGGGCGCCTGTGTATAACCCGGGACCTTTCCTCAAGTCCGTGGACTAAGTTGCGGTTTTTGCTCAGGAGTTGACGTTATGTCCGAGCGGTGGACACCCGATAGCTGGCGCGCCAAGCCCGTGTTGCAGGTGCCCGACTATCCCAATGCCAAGGCATTGGCCGATGTCGAGGCCCAGCTTGCGACCTTTCCGCCGCTGGTGTTCGCCGGTGAAGCGCGCAACCTGAAGAAGTCGCTGGGGCGGGTCGCCGCGGGTGAAGCTTTCCTGCTGCAGGGCGGCGATTGCGCCGAGAGCTTTGCCGAGCACGGCGCCAACAACATCCGCGACTTCTTCCGCGTGCTGCTGCAAATGGCGGTCGTCATGACCTACGCCGGCGCGCTGCCGGTGGTGAAGGTCGGCCGCATCGCCGGGCAATTCGCCAAGCCGCGCTCGTCGAACACCGAAAAGATCAACGGCGTCGAACTGCCGAGCTATCGCGGCGACATCATCAACGACATCGCGTTTACGCCGGAAGCGCGGATTCCCGATCCGCAGCGCCAGCTGATGGCGTACCGGCAGTCGGCGGCGACGCTCAATCTGTTGCGCGCCTTCGCCACCGGCGGCTTTGCCAATCTCGGCAGCGTGCACCAGTGGATGCTCGGCTTCCTGAAGGATTCGCCGCAGTCCCGCCGCTACAAGGAGCTGGCCGATCGCATCTCGGATGCGCTGAACTTCATGCGCGCCTGCGGCCTCGATCTGGAAAGCCATCCCGAGCTGCGCGCCACCGACTTCTACACCAGCCATGAGGCGCTGCTGCTCGGCTACGAGCAGGCCTTTACCCGGGTCGATTCCACCACCGGCGACTGGTACGCGACCTCGGGCCACATGATCTGGATCGGCGACCGCACCCGCCAGCTCGATCACGGCCATGTCGAATATTTCCGCGGCATCAAGAACCCGATCGGGCTGAAATGCGGCCCGTCGCTGAAGCCCGATGAGCTGTTGAAGCTGATCGATGTGTTGAGCCCCGACAATGAGCCGGGACGGCTGACGCTGATCAATCGCTTCGGTTCCGACAAGGTCGGCGACCATCTGCCGGGCCTGATCCGCGCCGTGCAGCGGGAAGGTCGCACAGTGGTGTGGTCGTGCGATCCGATGCACGGCAACACCATCACCGCGACCTCGGGCTACAAGACCCGTCCGTTCGACCGCGTGCTGTCGGAGGTCAAGTCGTTCTTCGCGATCCATGCCGCCGAAGGCACCCATGCCGGCGGCGTGCATCTGGAGATGACCGGGCAGGACGTCACCGAATGCATCGGCGGTGCGCGCGCCATCACCGACGAGGATCTCAACGACCGCTACCATACGGTCTGCGATCCCAGACTGAACGCCGAACAGTCGATCGACATGGCCTTCCTGATCGCCGAGCTGCTCAAGCAGGACCGCGTGGGCAAGGCCAAGCCGATGCCGGCCGTCGCGGGGCTGTGACTTGCTGAGGTTCTGGCGGGCCACCATCAATTCGCGCAACGGGCTGGCTTTCGCCATTCGCTCGGAGCAGGCGATTCGCGAAGAGGTGGTGGCACTCGTGCTGTCGCTGCCGCTGGCCTGGCTGGTCGGCGCCACCGTGATGCGGCGCGTCGAATTGGTCGCGACCGTCGTGCTGGTGCTGGTGGTCGAACTGCTCAACACCGCGATCGAGAAGCTCTCCGATCGCCTGACCACCGACCATGATCCGCAGATCGGGCGGGTCAAGGACATGGGCTCGGCCGCGGTCGGCGTCGCGCTGATCATGGCCGGGCTGTTCTGGCTGTTCGCCCTCGCCGAACGCATGGGCGCGTTCTGATCCCAGTGATTGAAGTTTGCTCTGGTGCGGGACAACATAAAGACATGAGCGAACAACAGATCAAGATCACCCTGGCGCAACTCAATCCGACGGTCGGTGACGTCACCGGCAACGCCGCGAAGGCGCGCGCCGCGCGCGAGACGGCGAAAGCCGACGGCGCTGATCTCGTGGTGCTCTCGGAACTGTTCATCGCCGGCTATCCGCCGGAGGATCTGGTGCTCAAGCCCGCGTTCCAATCGGCCTGCCGCGTCGCGATCGAGGAATTGGCACGCGAGACCGCCGATGGCGGTCCGGCCATGCTGATCGGCACGCCCTGGGTCGAGGACGGCAAGCTCTACAATGCCTGCGCGCTGCTCGACGAGGGTCGTATCGCGGCGCTGCGCTTCAAGGCGAATCTGCCGAACTACGGCGTGTTCGACGAAAAGCGCCTGTTCGCGCGTGGACCGGCCTCCGGCCCGGTGACGGTGCGCGGCGTGCGCATCGGCGTTCCGATCTGCGAGGACATCTGGCTCGAGGAATCCGAAGAGTACGAGAACGTTGTCGAGTGCCTGGCCGAGACCGGCGCCGAAATCCTGATCGTGCCGAACGGCTCGCCCTACGCGCGCGACAAGAACGATCTCCGGTTGTCGATCGTGGTGGCGCGGGTCACCGAGAGCGGATTGCCGCTGATCTATCTCAACGAGATCGGTGGCCAGGACGAGTTGATCTTCGACGGTGCCTCGTTTGCGCTGAATGCCGACCTCTCCGTCGCGACGCAGCTCCCGGCGTTCGAGGAGAACATCACGACGCTGACATGGCGCAAGACGGCGGACGGCTGGCGCTGCAATGGGCCGACGACTGAAATCCTCGAGGGCGACAAGGCCGACTACGCCGCCTGCGTGCTGGGTCTGCGCGACTACGTCCGCAAGACCGGCTTTCCGGGCGTACTGCTCGGCGTCTCCGGCGGCATCGACTCGGCGCTATGCGCGGCGATCGCGGTCGATGCGCTCGGCGCCGACAAGGTGCGCGGCGTGATGCTGCCGTTCCGCTACACCGCGCAGGTCTCGCTCGACGATGCCGCCAAACTCGCGACCGCGCTCGGCATCCGCTACGAGGTGCTGCCGATCGCTGACGCCGTCAACGGGTTCGAGAAGATCCTGGCGCCGGTGTTCGAAGGTCTCGAGCGCGACATCACCGAGGAGAATTTGCAGGCGCGCGCCCGCGGCACGCTGTTGATGGCGATCTCCAACAAGACCGGCGCGATGGTGGTGACGACGGGCAACAAGTCGGAAATGTCGGTCGGCTACGCGACGCTTTACGGTGACATGAATGGCGGCTTCAACCCGATCAAGGACCTCTACAAGACCGAAGTTTTCCGGCTGTCGTCACTGCGCAATTCCTGGAAGCCGGACGGCGCGCTCGGCCCGTCGGGCGAGGTGATCCCGGTCAACATCATCATCCGGCCGCCGACCGCGGAATTGCGCGAGAACCAGACCGACCAGGATTCGCTGCCGCCCTACGATATGCTGGATGCGATCCTCGAACGCCTGGTCGAGCGCGAGGAGCCGCTGGCTGCGATCATCGCGGCCGGTTTCCCGGCCGATGTCGTGACGCGCATCGATCGTCTGCTCAACATCGCCGAATACAAGCGACGGCAGGCAGCACCTGGCGTCAAGGTCACGCGCAAGAATTTTGGCCGCGACCGCCGCTATCCCATCACCAACCGCTTCCGCGACACCGGCCAGACCTTGCCCGAGCCGGACGACAAGCTTGTTACCCGCGGGTCGCGTGCGTCGGGGGAGGCGTTCGAAGGTTGAGGTCTACGGCTTCGGCGGGATGAAAGTCGGGCCGACGGTGCGGATCTGCCCATCGCCGGACGGCGGGGCGGGAGTCGTGGTGTCAGCCGTAGCGGGTTGCGGCGGAGCTGCGGCCGGCGCGCCCTTCTTGCCGGCGGGCGATTTGGTACCCTGCTGCTGACCGCGCTGCTGCATCTTCTTGGCGCTCTCCTCGGTGACGATAATGTCGCCCTGCTGCTCGACAGAGGCTTTGTCGTCGACGGTTTTCAGCGCGTCGGCCCAGCTCTGGCCGGCCGGCTTGCAGGAGCAGGACGGATTGAACTCGGTGCGGTATTTGAACGCGTTCGGCAGCGAGGAGTAGGATTGTCCGTTGATCGACACCGCCTGGTTGATGTCTTCGCCGGGATTGCGATAGGCGAACAGGGATGCCTCGGCCGCGGGGCACTGCGCCTTGCAGACCTGCTCGTCGGCGGCAAAGCGCGCCTGTACGGTTGCGAACGAGACCGGGAAATAGGCGCCGTCGCAGGTGCGGACGCAGACGGTGCGGAAGGTGCCGGACGGACCGCTATAATCGGCGCCGGGCGGCGGCAGCGGATTGGTGTTGCCACCACCGAACAGATTGTCGATGAAATTGCCCGGGCCGCGCGCCGCCGCAGCGGCATATTGCGGCCCGCAATTGTTCTGCGCGAGCGCGGTCAAGACCGAGCGGCGCTGGTTCTCGCGGTCGGCGCCGCCGAGGCCACCGGAGCGCAGACGCTCGAGGTTCGCGGTGATCTGGTCGAGGTTGGCGCGCATCTGCTGGATCTGGTTGTTGACCGGTCCGCACTGCGCCGAATTGTTGTTGAACAGCGAGAAGAAGCCGGAACTGTCGCAGCCCATGCGCCGGGCCTGCGACGTCACGCGGTCGAGCTCGGACTGCTGCTTGGCGGCCGCATCCTGGTAGCGGCGGATCTGGTCGTCCTTGGCCGGGTCGCCGCTGCCGCCACCGCGGTCAATCGTCGCCAATTGTCCTTCGAGCCTGACGCAGATCGGGTTGGCTTGCGCGCCCTGTTGCGGCGGCGGGCCGGGCGGGCCCGGATTCACCTGCGCGAATGCGCGAGAGGCTGGCAGGGCAAGGCCGGCCAACACGGCGCAGGTCAAAAGCCATCGGGACAAACGACGAGTGGGAGTATGGGGCATATCCAGCCATTACAACGATGCCGCGCGGGCGATGAACGCCAAAGCGCGCGGCCAAGGCGGCCTGCAATAGCCTGTTCTCGGGGCAGCGTCACGTCGTTTCCGGGGCGCCGATGTGGCAAAAAGCCGGGCCCGACCAGCCGCTTGGGAGCAGTTCAGCGCTGGCAGGTGATCGCGACGTATTCGCCGCAGCCGTTTGCGTTGCATTTCTCGTTCGCCGCGTGCGGAACCGCGCCGGTGATCTCGTCGGGATCGACGCGGCGGAAATTGGTGGCCTGTGCAAAATCGTGTGACTGGCAATAGGCGCGGGCGGCGGACACGCCGCATTTGTCGCCGCGTGCCAGGCACTGGTCGATGCCGTAGCCGTCGGCCTGGTTGGCGATGATGAAGACGCGGCTGTCGGCCAACGCCGCTGTGGCCATGAGGAGGGACGTGCAGGCAATCAATGCTGAAATGGGCCGCATGGTGCACCGATGAAATTGCGGGGAATCCGCTGGTCCATCCGATACGCCCAAATCCTTAATAATGATTAACCATGAGGAACTTGATGCTGATTTCGCCGCCGTGGGGGTGCAAAAGGCTCGAAAGCAGCCCCTTGACGCATTGGAGGGGCCGTGAGAGAGGTGGAACCATGAACGGCCACCTCGCCATCTGCAGCACTTGCCGCGAGATTATGAGCTAGCGATTCGCTGGCTGAGGCCGTCTTTTCTCAATCATCCTGAGATCATTGGACGCCCGGCCGCAAGGGACGGGAATCCATGCAATTAAAGCTCTACGATACGTTGACCCGGGAGAAGCGGCCGTTCGAGCCGATCGATGCCGATAACGTCGGCATGTATGCCTGCGGACCGACGGTCTACGACTTCGCCCATATCGGCAACGGCCGCGCCGCCATCGTGTTCGACGTGCTGTTTCGCGTGCTGCGCCATCGCTATGGCGCAGATCACGTGACCTATGTCCGCAACATCACCGACGTCGACGACAAGATCAACGTCCGCGCCGCGCGGGATTATCCCGGCGTGCCCTTGAACGAGGCGATCCGCAAGGTCACCGAGCTGACCTACCAACAATATCAGGACGACGTCACCGCGCTGGGTTGCTTAGCCCCGACCGTGCAGCCGCGCGCGACCGAGCACATCCCGGAGATGCGCGCGATCATCGAGAAGCTGGTCTCGGGCGGCTTCGCCTATGTCGCCGAGGATCACGTGCTGTTCTCGCCGCAGGCGATGAATTCAGCCAATTCGGTGCTGCCGCGCTACGGCGCGCTGTCGAACCGCTCGCTCGACGAGATGATCGCCGGCGCCCGCGTCGATGTTGCGCCCTACAAGCGCGACAACACCGATTTCGTGCTGTGGAAACCCGCGAAGCCGGGCGAGCCGTCGTGGCCGTCGCCGGCCGGCATCGCGGTCGAGGGACGTCCCGGCTGGCACATCGAGTGCTCGGCGATGGCGTGGAAGCATCTCGGCGAGAAATTCGACATCCATGGTGGCGGCATCGATCTGGTGTTCCCGCACCATGAGAACGAGCTCGCGCAGACCTGCTGCGCGTTTCATTCCGACCGCATGGCCAATGTCTGGATGCACAACGGCTTCCTGCAGATCGAAAGCGAGAAGATGTCGAAGTCGCTCGGCAACTTCTTTACGATCCGTGATCTCCTGGCCGATTGGCCGGGCGAGGTGCTGCGGCTCAGCATGCTCAAGACGCACTACCGTTCGCCGCTCGACTGGACGCTGAAGAGCGCGGAAGAGGCCGCGAAGACGCTCGACGACTGGTACGACGTCGCGGCGGACGCAGAACCCGGTCCGCCGTCGCTGGCGATGATCGAGGCGCTCTCCGACGACCTCAATACGGCGCAGGCGATGGCGGTGCTGCACAGTCTGCGCAATGCGGCGTCGAACGACGAGCAGAGTTGCAGGGAGTTCGCCGGTTCGCTCCGGCTGCTCGGTTTCCTCTCCGAGAGCGCAGCCGCGTGGAAGGGCCGCAAGCAAGCGGCGAGCGGCGTCGATGCCGGCGCGGTCGATGCACTGATCGCCGAACGCACCGCGGCCCGCGCCCGCAAGGATTTCAAGGAGTCCGATCGCATCCGCGACCAGCTCGCCGTGATGGGCGTGGTGATCAAGGACTCCAAGGACGGCACCACCTGGGAGATCGCGCGATGAGCGGTTCCGCACCAGCGCTACGTCCTTTCCTCGCAGAAGATGCGCCGGTGTTGGCTGCGATCTTCGCCGCGTCGATCATGGATCTGACGGGCGAGGATTACAGCCCGGCGCAACAAGAGGCCTGGGCGGCGGCGGCCGACGACGAGGAGACCTTCGGCAAGAAGCTCGCCGGGCAGCTCACGCTGATCGCCACCCTGGAGGGCGCGCCCGTAGGTTTCGCCTCGCTCAGGGGGACCGATCACATTGACATGCTCTATGTGCATCCGAGCGCGGCCGGGCAGGGCGCAGGTCGCGCGCTGTGCGACGCGCTGGAGAGGATCGCCAGCGCCCGCGGCGCCAAGGCGCTGACGGTCGATGCCAGCGACACCGCGATCGAGTTCTTCCGCAAGCGCGGCTACGTCGCGACACAGCGCAACACTGTCACCGTCGGCGATGAATGGCTCGCCAACACCACGATGCAGAAGACGCTTAACGGCGTCGCGACCCCAGGGGGCCACGCATGAGCCGCGAACGCCTCTATCTGTTCGACACCACGCTGCGCGACGGCGCACAGACCAACGGCGTCGACTTCACGTTGCAGGATAAGCAGGTGATCGCGAAGATGCTGGACGAACTCGGCATCGACTATGTCGAGGGCGGCTATCCCGGCGCCAACCCGACCGACAGCGAGTTCTTCAGCAAGAAGCCGGACTTCGGTCATGCGCGCTTCACCGCGTTCGGCATGACGCGGCGGCCGGGCCGCTCGGCATCGAACGATCCGGGGCTGGCCGGCATCCTCGAGGCCAAGGCGGACGCGATCTGCTTCGTCGCAAAAGCCTCGGCCTACCAGGTTCGCGTCGCGCTCGAGACCACGAACGAGGAGAACCTGGCTTCGATCCGCGACAGCGTCGGCGCGGCGAAAGCACTCGGCCGCGAAGTACTGGTCGACTGCGAACACTTCTTCGACGGCTACAAGGAGAATCGCGACTTCGCGCTGGCCTGTGCCAAGGCGGCCTATGAGTCGGGCGCGCGTTGGGTGGTGCTGTGCGACACCAATGGCGGCACCATGCCGCACGAGGTCGAGACCATCGTCGGCGATGTCGTCAAACACGTGCCGGGCGCCAATCTCGGCATTCATGCCCATAACGACACCGAGCAGGCGGTGGCCAATTCGCTGGCTGCGGTGCGCGCCGGGGCGCGGCAGATCCAGGGTACGCTGAATGGGCTCGGCGAGCGCTGCGGTAACGCCAATCTGTGCTCGCTGATCCCGACCTTGCGGCTGAAGAGCGAATTTTCCGACACCTTCGAGATCGGCGTCACCGCGGAGAAGATGGCGACCCTGATGAAGGTGTCGCGCACGCTCGACGATATGCTCAACCGCGCGCCCAATCGCCATGCGGCTTACGTCGGCGAGAGCGCCTTTGTCACGAAAACGGGTATCCATGCCTCTGCCGTGATGAAGGATCCGCAGACCTACGAGCACGTCTCGCCTGACGCCGTCGGCAATCACCGCAAGGTGCTGGTCTCAGACCAGGCCGGCCGCTCCAATGTCATCGCCGAGCTCGATCGCGCCGGCATCGCCTATGACAAGAGCGATCCGCGGCTGACGCGCCTGGTGGAGGAATTGAAGGAGCGCGAGGCGGCGGGCTTTGCCTATGAATCCGCCAACGCCTCGTTCGATCTGCTGGCGCGGCGCACGCTCGGCAAGGTGCCGGAATATTTCAAGGTCGAGCAGTTCGACGTCAATGTCGAGCAGCGCTACAACGCCAACGGTCAGCGCGTCACCGTGGCGCTCGCGGTGGTGAAGGTCGACGTCGACGGCGAGCGGCTGATCTCGGCCGCCGAAGGTAACGGCCCGGTCAATGCGCTCGACGTCGCACTGCGCAAGGACCTCGGCAAGTACCAGAAATACATCGATGGTCTGAGGCTGATCGATTACCGCGTCCGCATCCTCAATGGCGGCACCGGCGCGGTCACGCGCGTGCTGATCGAGAGCGAGGATGAGACCGGCGAGAAGTGGATCACGGTCGGGGTGTCGCCGAACATCATCGACGCCTCGTTCCAGGCGCTGATGGATTCGGTGATCTACAAATTGGTGAAGTCGGGTGCGCCGACTTAGGCTGGCGGTGAATAACGCCGTCATTGCGAGCGTAGCGAAGCAATCCATCTCTCCGCGCATGCGGCTGCATGGATTGCTTCGTCGCTGACGCTCCTCGCAATGACGAGAGGAGAGGCCACATGATCGACCACGTCTCCGTCGGTGTCAGCGACCTCGAACGTGCCGCGCGGTTCTATGAGGCGACGCTGGCTGCGCTTGGCCTGGCCCGCGTCGTGACGCGGCCGGCGACGATCGGATTCGGCAAGGCCTATCCCGAATTCTGGATCAACCTGCGCGGATCAATGCCGCCGGTGCCGCACGAAAGCGGCGCGCACATCTGCCTGCGCGCGAAAACCACCGCCGAGGTTGATGCCTTTCACGCCGCCGCACTCGCCGCAGGCGGCCGCTCCGACGGCGCGCCGGGCCTGCGCCCGCATGACCGCGTGCGCTATTACGCAGCTTTTGTCCTCGACCCCGATGGCAATCGTATCGAGGTCGTGACGTTTCCAAGCGAGTGAGTTTGTATGTCGCGAAGCCGTTAGCCCGTCATCCTGAGGAGCGCATAGCGCGTCTCGAAGGATGCACGGCCACCAGCCGGGCCGTCGTGCTTCGAGACGCGCTATGCGCTCCTCAGCATGACGGTGATGGAGTGTGATCGCGCTTGATCAGTCAGAGCCGCCGCGCCACTTCCGGTGCGAGCTCCTTCGCGCTGTCCGGTGTTCGCGCCGCGGCCGAGCGCAACCGCGGCAGGATCTCGTCGACGCGGTCGGCCATCAGGATGTCGACGGCCATCGTCGGGCGAATGAATTCGGTCGCGCGCATGTGGCTCAGCAGCGAGAGCAGGGGCTCCCAGAAATTGTCGATGTTGGCGAGCAGCACCGGCTTGGAATGGCGGCCGAGCTGCTGCCAGGTTACCTGCTCGACCAGCTCCTCCAGCGTGCCGATGCCGCCGGGCAGGGCGACGAACGCGTCCGAGCGTTCGAACATCAGCCGCTTGCGCTCATGCATGTCGGGCGTGACGATCATTTCCTGAACGGATGTCAGCGCGTTCTCGCGCGCCCGCAAAAATTCCGGAATGATGCCGGTGACGGAGCCGCCGTGATCGAGCGTGGATTTGGCAACGGCGCCCATCAGGCCGACCGATCCACCGCCATAGACCAGGCGGACATTGTTTTCGGCAAAGATCTTGCCGAGCGCAATGGCGGCTTCAGTAAAGCGGGGATTGTTGCCGGGGCCGGAGCCGCAATAGACACAGACGGTTTTGATTTGGTTCATGCGATCTATGTGGCACTGCAACGTAAATAGCGTCAAGAGTCCGATATGGGGATTGAGAGCCAAAAAATCCCGTAAATCCCCTCGAATCGCGAAAGAATTTCGCCACAAGCCTGTACGACGCATTCAAACGATCTATATGACGGGCAGAATGTCAAACCATGGAAAAGATGTGACGGCGAGCCCGCACGCCATCCCGGCAGCGGCGGGCGCCTGATGACGCCTCCGCACCCGCATGTGCCCGCGGTCGAGCCGCCCGCTGCCGCCGCGTCGGCCGCAGAGAAGGCCACGCTGATCGGGACGCTGGTCCATCTCTGGCCCTATATCTGGCCCGGCGATCGCGCCGATTTGAAGATGCGGGTCGTCTGGTCGATGGTGCTGCTGCTGTTCGCGAAGCTCGCGACGCTGTCGGTGCCGTTCACCTTCAAATGGGCGATCGATGCGCTGAACGGCACCGGCTCGGCGCCGGTCGCACCGTCGAATTGGATGATCTGGCTGATCGCCTCTCCGCTGCTGATGACGATCAGCTACGGCGCGGTGCGCATCATCATGGCGGTGCTGACGCAATGGCGCGACGGCATCTTCGCCAGTGTCGCCATGCATGCGGTGCGGCGGCTCGCCTACATCACCTTCGTGCACATGCACGAGCTGTCGTTGCGCTTCCATCTCGAGCGCAAGACCGGCGGCCTGACCCGCGTGCTGGAGCGCGGCCGCACCGGTATCGAGACCATCGTGCGAATGGTGATCCTGCAGCTGATCCCGACCATCGTGGAGGTCGGGCTGCTCTCGGCGGTGCTGCTGTGGCAGTTCGACTGGCGCTACGTGCTGGCGGTGCTGATCACAGTCGTCGTGTTCATGTACTTCACCTATATCGCGACCCAATGGCGGATCGAGATCCGCCGCAAAATGAACGATTCCGACACCGAGGCGAACACCAAAGCGATCGACTCGCTGCTCAACTACGAGACCGTGAAGTATTTCGGCGCCGAGGAGCGCGAGGCCAACCGTTACGACCGCTCGATGGAGCGCTACGAGCAGGCCAGTGTGAAGACCTATACGTCGCTGGCACTGCTTAACACCGGGCAGGCGATCATCTTCACCGCGGGTCTCACCGCGACCATGCTGATGTGCGCGTTCGGCATCCGCAACGGCACCCACACGGTCGGCGATTTCGTGCTGATCAACTCGATGATGATCCAGCTCTACCAGCCGCTGAATTTCATGGGCATGGTCTATCGCGAGATCAAGCAGGCGATCATCGACATCGAGAAGATGTTCGAGGTGCTGGCGCGCGATGCGGAGGTGAAGGATGCGCCTGATGCCAAGGCGCTCTCTGTCTCCGCAGGCAGCGTCCGCTTCGAGGACGTGCGCTTTGCCTATGATCCTGAGAGGCCGATCCTGAAGGGCCTCAGCTTCGAGGTGCCCGCCGGCAAGACGGTCGCGATCGTCGGCCCGTCCGGCGCCGGCAAGTCGACGATCTCGCGACTGTTGTTCCGGCTCTATGACGTCTCCGGAGGCCGCATCCTGATCGATGGCCAGGACATCAAATCGGTCACGCAGGCCTCGCTGCGATCGGCGATCGGCATGGTGCCGCAGGACACCGTGCTGTTCAACGACACTATCCGCTACAATATCCGCTATGGCCGCTGGGGCGCCAGCGATGCGGAGGTGGAGGAAGCGGCCGGGCTTGCACAGATCGACAATTTCATCCGGATGTCGCCGAAGGGGTATGAAACCCAGGTCGGCGAGCGCGGGCTGAAACTGTCCGGCGGCGAGAAGCAGCGTGTCGCGATCGCGCGCACCGTGCTGAAGGCGCCGCCGATCCTGGTGCTCGACGAGGCGACGTCGGCGCTCGACAGCCATACCGAGCACGAGATCCAGGGGGCGCTCGAGCGCGTCTCGCGCAACCGCACCTCGCTGGTGATCGCGCACCGTTTGTCGACCATCGTCGGCGCTGACGAGATCATCGTGCTGGATCAGGGCCAGATCGCCGAGCGCGGCACCCATGCGCGGCTTTTGGCCTCGGGCGGACTGTATGCCAGCATGTGGAACCGGCAGCGCGAGGCCGAGGAAGCTCGCGAAAAGCTGGCGCAGATCGACGATGACGGTGAGGCGCCGAACCGCCAGCCGCCGCCGGTCGTCCAGCCGGGTCCGGATTCCACGTCCGATACGGTCGAGAAACCCTTGCCGACCGCCGCGGAATAGTCGAAGTAGGGCCCCTCCGGCCAGAGGGGCGGGAAACCCTGAAGCGAGCTTTGATGTCGATCGCCAACTCCATCCGCGCGCAGATTCCCCCTGTTCACCCCGAGGGCTATCCTTTCATCGGCGGCTTCGCGCTGGCGAGCCTGGTCCTGTTCTGGATCTGGACCCCGCTGGGCTGGATCGGCACGCTGCTCACTGTCTGGTGCGCGCTGTTCTTCCGCGACCCCATCAGAGTGACGCCGGTGCGCGACGGCATCGTGGTGTCGCCGGCCGACGGCCGCGTCTCAATGGTGGTGCAGGCGCTGCCGCCGGCCGAGCTTGGCCTCGGCGACAAGCCGCTGCCGCGGGTGTCGATCTTCATGAGCGTGTTCAACTGCCATGTGAACCGCAGCCCGGTGGCTGGCCGCATCGACCGCATCGCCTATCGGCCCGGCGCCTTCATCAACGCCGAACTCGACAAGGCGAGCGAGGACAATGAGCGCAATTCGCTGGTGATCTCGATGCCGAACGGCCGGATCGGCGTGGTCCAGATCGCCGGGCTCGTGGCGCGGCGGATCGTCTGCTTCGTCAAGGAAGGGCAGTCGATCGGCGGCGGTGAACGCTTCGGCCTGATCCGCTTCGGCTCGCGGCTCGACGTCTATCTCCCTGAGGGCACCAAGGCGCTGGTGTCCGAGGGACAGACCGCGATCGCCGGCGAGACGATCCTGGCGGATTTCAATGGCGCCGACCCCGGGCGGACGTTCCGCGCCGATTAACTGTGTTTTTTGCGGCTAATCAGCGATTCCCGCCGCAATGGCGGAGCAGGGCGATGCTTGCTATATTGAGCGGGCCATGATGCCGACAGATCCCAGCTCTCCCGAATATCGCCGCCGCCGGTTCCGCCCGATTCCGGTGCGCATGCTGGTGCCGAACATGATCACGCTGCTGGCGATCTGCGCCGGCCTGACCGCGATCCGGCTGTCGACCGAAGGGCGGATGGAGCTTGCGGTCGCCGCGATCGTGTTCGCCGCCGTGCTTGACGGCATTGACGGCCGTGTCGCGCGGATGATCAAGGGCCAGTCGAAATTCGGCGCCGAACTCGATAGTCTCGCCGACTTCGTCAATTTCGGCGTCGCGCCGGGTTTGATTCTGTATTTCTGGCAGCTGCACGAGCTGAACAATGGCGGCTGGATCGCCGCGATGGTGTTCGCGATCTCAGGCGGCCTGCGACTGGCGCGCTTCAATGCCTCGATCGACGACCCGAACAAGCCGGCCTTCGCCGCCAATTATTTCACCGGTGTGCCGGCGCCGGCCGGCGCGATCACCGTGCTGCTGCCGATCTATCTCGCCTTCCTCGGCGTGCCGATGCCGCCAGCGACGCTGACCGCGTTCTACACGCTGCTGATCGCGTTCCTGATGGTGTCGCGGCTGCCGGTGTTCTCCGGCAAGACCGTGAAGATGCGCGTGCCGCCGGAGATGGTGCTGCCGGTGTTCGTCTCGGTGGTGTTCTTTGTCGCGCTGCTGATCGGCTATCCCTGGCACATCCTGTCGGCGGGCACGGCGGCCTATCTGATCAGCCTGCCCTGGGGCTGGAAGTCCTATCGCGACCAGGAGCGCAGCCTTGCTGCACAGGAGCTGGCCGCGCGTGCGCCGCCGCCCGCCGCAGCGCCGACCTACACGGCTCCGGTCACGAAGACTGAAGAGGACGACCGTCCCGCGCATCTCCACTGAGCGCGCTCAGTCAGATATCAGCCATGAGCGTTCCCTCGGTTGGGTTCGTGCCCGATCTCGGCTATAGGCGGAGACCGGCCTGCGAACGCCAAAAATCAGGAGAGAAACGCCGTGACGACATCTGCTTCAGCCCCGCTTCCCGCGTCCGTTCTCGAAGCGCTGGCGCGCTATGACACGCCGACGATCTGCAACGCGATGGAGATCGTGGCGCCGGAGCGCCGCCTGATCGGCTACACGGTGAAGCCGCTGGTCTGCCCGTTTCCGACCCTGCCGCCGATCGTCGGCTATGCCCGCACGGTGGCGATCCGCTCGGTGCTGAAATCCGGGCTGTCGGCCGAAGAGCAGTCGAAGCGCCGCATCGACTATTACGACTATGTCGGCACCGGCTTCGGTCCGCGCATCTCCGTGATCCAGGACATCGACGGCCCCGACGTCGGCTACGGCGCGTTCTGGGGCGAAGTGCAGAGCAGCGTCCACAAGGCGTTGGGCTGCCTCGGCGTCATCACCGACGGTTCGATCCGTGACATCCCGCAATGGGCCCCTGGATTCCAGGCGCTGGCCGGCTCGATCGGCCCGTCGCATGCATGGGTGCATGCGGAGAGCTTCGGCGGTGAAGTCCGTGTCGCCGGCATGACGGTGCGTTCCGACGATTTGATCCACGCCGACAGCCACGGCGCGATCGTGATCCCCTACGAGATCGCGGCGAAGTTGCCCGAAGCGGCAGAGCTGTGCGGCCGCCGCGAGACGCCGATCCTGGAGATCGCGCGCTCGAAGGATTTCTCGCTCGAAAAGCTGAAGGACGCGCTGAAGCGTTCGGCGGAAATCCACTAGAGCACTTTCGGTTCTGATTGCATCAGAACCGAAGCTCTAGATTCTTGTTTTGACGCGTTTTCTTCACGCGAACCGGTATCCACTTCGCTCGAAAACGCTCTATCGGAGATCATCGGTCGCTTCGGGCGGTCTGCGCTGCGTGGCATCGTCGCGCAGCCGGTCGATCCGCTGCATGATCTCGATCGCAAGATATCCGCCATCGCGGTAGCGATCGCCGATCTGCCGCGCGTCGCTGCCGCAATGCGGACAAATGATGGTACGGTCGAATACGTAGCGGAGGCACTGGCGGCATAACACCAGCACTGGCGCAGCCTTGCCTTGTATGGTCATGCGCGCGGCGCTCCGGCCGGGATTGGCTCTTCGATCAGCGCAAAGCGCCCGGTGGCGAAGGGCAGCGCGGGCGCGTCCTCGATTTTGACGATCCGCTCGCGGATGCCGCGTTCGGCCAGCGTCAGGACGCGGTGATGGCAATAGGGATTGTTGCCGCGGCGCCCGAGCAGCGAGTCGGCTGTCCAGGTGCAGCCGCCACGGCAGGCCTCGGCGTAGTAGCAATCGTGGCAGAAGCCCCAGAGATCGTCGGTGCCGCGATTGCGGTTGAACTGCAGCGCAGGATGGGTCGCCCACAGTTCCGCGATCGAGGCGCTGCGCACGTCACCGGCGCCGTAGCGATCGGTCGCCAGCGACGGGCATCCCTTCACGGTGCCGTCGGCCTCGAGCCCGATCACATTCTGCCCGGCCGGGCAGCCGCTGTAATAGCCGCGGTCCGGGCCACGCCATAGCACGTCGTAGGGACCGAAATAGCCGACATTGTTGCCGGGCAGCAGCACCAGATTGCGCTCGCGCCCCTTCAGATGCAGCTCAGCCAGCAGCGGCATCAGCGTCGTGAGGTCGTAGGGCTGCAGCAATATATCGTCGTGATCGACCGCGTTGCCCATCGCGACCGTGAGCTGCACCTGCCAGTATTTTGCGCCGGCATCGATGATGATCTCCATCACTTGCGGAAGCTCGCTCATCACGGCTGAGGTGATCTGGGTGTTGACGCTCGCGGTCAACCCGAGGCGCCTGCAATCATCGAGCACGCGCAGGGCCTCGCGATAGGAGCCCTTCACGCCGCGCAGCCGGTCATGCAGCGGCTCTAACCCATCGACGGAGACGCCGAGACCGAGCAGGCCGGCGCCGGCCGCGGACCGGATCATGTCTCCCGAGAGCTTGTAGCCGCCGGTCTGCATCGTGCAGTCGATGCCGTGGTCGCGGATCGCGCGGATGATCGTCAGCCAGTCCCTGCGGATGAAGGCTTCGCCGCCGATCACGGAGATCTCGCGGGTGCCGAGCTCGGCGAGCTGGCGGATGACGTCGACGCACTCGTCCGTGGTCAGCTCCTTCGCCCGCTTGTGCCCGGCACGCGAGCCGCAATGGATGCATTTCAGGTTGCAGGCCAGCGTGAGCTCCCAGACCACGTAAACCGGCACGCAATCGAGCTGGTCGCTCAGTGACACTCGCCGTCGCGGCGTGTCGTCGGGAGCCTGGTCCATGATGTGCCGCCTGTGCTTGATCGCCGTTCCGGCCGCGTGCGCGGCAAGGCACCGAGGCGCGGCGCAAGACGCGCCTCGGTGACATGCTGTCTCAGGTCGCCTTGTGTTGCAGCGGCGCTAGCCGCCCTTCGCCGAGATTGCGGTGTCGAGTTCCTTCAGCGACGCCTTGAGGTCGTCGGCGTCCGAGCCGTGGTAGTCCTTGAGCAGGTCGTGGCCGACCGTCTTGTAGGCCTTCAATGTGTTGAGGTCGGCATATTTGCACTTGTCGCGAATGATGACGCCGTAGAGCGGGCGGATCGGGCCAGAAGATGCTGCCATTGCATGTCTCCAAAATGGGTTGGTTCTTCCAATTGGCAGAGGTGACGGATCACCTCCGTCGGCTTGAGTTCGGCCCCCGGCCGCGATACTGCGACCCGATATTCCGGAATGCAACCTAAAAGTTAGTGATGGAGCATTGCAGTCTTGGCGATTGTTGGGCGATCGAACCGCCGTGGTAATCCCCGTATGGCGTATTATCTTCGCAATGGCGCAGGGGAAACGACCGAAGGACGATGGCAATGAAGATGAACGGCAAGACCGTGCTGATCACCGGTTCGACCGATGGGGTCGGCCGCTATGTCGCGATGAAACTCGCGGCGGCTGGCGCCAGGGTCCTGATCCACGGCCGCGATACGACGCGCGCACAGACCCTGGCCGACGAGATCAAGCGGGCCGGCGGCGCCGAGCCGATGTTCTATCAGGCCGATCTTTCCTCGCTCTCCGAGGTCGGCGAATTCGCCGAGGCCGTGCTCGCCGATCAGGAGCGCATCGACGTCTTCATCAGCAACGCCGGCATCGGCTCGCAGAACGAAGGCCCGGCGCGGCAGACCAGCAAGGACGGCCACGAGTTGCGTTTTGCGGTGAACTATCTCGCAGGCTTCCTGCTCGCGCACCTGCTGCTGCCGCGGCTGAAAGCGAGCGCGCCGGCGCGCATCGTCAATGTCGCCTCGCTCGGCCAGCACCCGATCGATTTCGACGACGTGATGATCACGCGGAACTATAGCGGCGGCCGTGCCTACTCGCAGAGCAAGCTGTCGCAGATCATGTTCACGATCGATCTTGCCGAACAGCTGCGGGGCACCGGCGTGACGGTGAACTCGCTGCACCCGGCGACTTACATGAACACCACCATGGTGCGCGCCGGCGGCATCACCCCGATCTCGACCGTGGAGCAGGGCGGCGACGCCATCCTGCGTCTGGTGCGCGGCGAGGATGTCGCTGACAGGAGCGGACTGTTCTTCAACGGCATGAACGAGGCGCGCGCCAATCCGCAGGCCTATGATGCCGATGCACGGAAGCGGCTGCGGGCCTTGAGCCTGAAGCTGACGGGAATATCGGGTTGATTGCGCAGGGTGGGCAAAGGCGCTCCTTTGCCGTGCCCACCATCACGCGCGTGCTCGCGAGGGTGGGCACGCTAGCGCTTTGCCCTCCCTACGATTCCTGCTTCACCTCGGCAGGCTTGGTCGCGAACTGCGGAAACATCTCGGCCACGACAGGCCCATCCAGCCGCCATGAATAGCAGCCGCCGACGAAGAACGGTGGCTCCTTGGCCTCCTTCTGGTGGTCGAGCGCGCCGCGGCCTTGCGGGTCCTTGCCTGCGGTCGCCGTCTGGAACAGGGTCGTCACCGCCGGACCCAACAGCTCGGCGAGATGCGTGCAGGTCTCGAGCTTGCCGATCTTGCGCCGGAGCACGTCGCGCCAGCCCTTGCCGATGCGCTCGCCGACCAGGCGCTGCAAGATGCCTTCGACGTCGAGGCAGGACGGGTAGGGCGTCGCGGCCATCGTGGTGCCGGTCTCGCGGATCGTAAAGCTGTCGTCGACCGCGAGCCGCAGCCGGATGTCGTGCACGGGATCCTCGGGCTGCTGCAGCCCGCGGTGACGGTCCTGACGCGGATAGGGCTTGGTGTCGACCAACCGCGCCTCGACCTCCCAGAGACCATCGTCTCTGAGATAGCCCAGGCATTCGACGGAGCGGCGGTGCATCAGGCGGCGGCCCTTGCCGTCGGAATTGGTGTCAGGTGTCGACATCGGAACTCGCAGGATTGAATTTGAATCAATCCAATCGGTCGCATGCTCCGATGTCAATGTCCGCTGCTGGCACTGCACCATGCGAACTGCAACGGGACATCGTCATTCCGGGGCGATGCGAAGCATCGAACCCGGAATCTCGAGGTTCCGGGTTCAGCCCTGCGGGCTGCCCCGGAACGACGGAGTCGCGCGCAGCGCGCATCAGCTGACGCGCCGCTCGCGGTTCTCCCAATACGGCTTGCGCAGTTCGCGCTTCAATATCTTGCCGGCGCCCGAAAGCGGCAGCGGTGTCGAGGTAATGTCGACGCTGCGCGGGCATTTGTAGCCGGCGATCAGCGTCTTGCAGTGCTCCATGAGCTCCTCCGGCGTGGCGCCGGCGCCGCCCTTCATCACCACGACGGCGTGGACCTGCTCGCCCCAGCGCTCGCTCGGGATGCCGATCACGGCGCATTGCGCCACCGCCGGATGCTGGGCCAGCGCGTTCTCGACCTCGGCTGAATAGACATTCTCGCCGCCGGAGATGATCATGTCCTTGACGCGGTCCACGACGTAGACAAAGCCGTCCGCGTCCATGTAGCCGCCGTCACCGGTGTGCATCCAGCCGTCGATCACGGCACGCGCGGTCTCCTCCGGCCGCTCCCAGTAGCCCATCATCACCATATCGCCGCGCACCGCGATCTCGCCGACGGTGCCCAACGGCACGACCTTGTCCTCCGCATCGACGATCTTCACTTCGGCGCCAAGGGTGGCGCGTCCGGCGCCGCGATGCCGGCCCTTGGCGCGGCCGTCGCCGATATGTTCTCTCCAGTGCAGGATGGTCGCGATCGGTGACAGCTCGGTCATGCCATAGGCCTGCGTGAACTCGATGTGCGGTAGCGCCTTCATGCCGCGCATCAGAACGGCGTCGCTGATCACGGAGGCCCCGTAGGAGATCCGCTTCAGCGACGACAGGTCGTAATTGCCAAGCGTCGGGTGATCGACGAACATCTGGATCATCGTCGGCACCAGCAGCACGTCGGTGACGCGTTCCTTCTGCACCGCGGTTGCGACGCCGTCGGGCGTAAAGCCCTGGATTACGACGTTGGAGCCGCCGGATAGCAGCACCGAATACATCGCCGCACCATTGGCGAGGTGGAACATCGGCGCCGCATGCAGATAGACCGACGTGCCCGGCCACAGCCCTTCGCCGAGCGCGTTCAGCGCGTTGGCCATCAGATTGCCGTGGCTCAGCATCACGCCCTTGGAGCGGCCGGTGGTGCCGCCGGTGTAGAAGATGCCGGCGAGATCGTCGCGCTTGCGCATCGCATCCGGAATGGGCTGGCTGCGCGCGATCAGCGTCTCGTAATTTTCCATACCGGCGGGCGTCTCGCCCTCATCGGCATAGATCAGTTTCAAGTCCGGGAGCGCTTTCGCCAGCGCCACACCAACCGGTGCAAACGCCTTGTCGACGAATAGGATTGTTGCGCGGCAATCGCGCATGGCGTCTTCGTTTTCGAGCTGAGACCAGCGGATGTTGAGCGGCACGATCACCGCGCCGGCCCAGCCGACGGCGAGATAGAGTTCGAGATAGCGGTCGGAGTTCAGCGACAGGATCGCGACGCGGTCGCCATCCTTGGCGCCAAGTCCGCGGATCGCTGCGGCGAGGCGGGCGACGCGTGCGCCGACCTCACCCCAGTTGCGGCGCCGCTCACCGCAGACGACTGCGAGCCCGTTTGGATTGACCTGCAGCGCGCGCCGCAGTCCGTGCGTGATGTTCACTCCCGTCCTCCCTTGGTGCGTTTCCCTTGCGAGGCGGTTTGTCCGCCTTCTTTCGCATTGATGGCGTGGCGATGCCTTCGGTGAGGCGGATCGCGAATTGTTCGGCCACGGCGTCTCCGGTCATCGGACCGCCCGGCTGGAACCAGTGGCCGATCCAGTTCAGCGAGCCCGCGATCGCAAAGGCCGAGAGTTTCGGGTCACAGGGCTTGATCGTGCCGTCCGATATCCCGTCGCTGATGTAGTCGCGGAAGGCACGGTCGATCTTCTTCTTGGCGGTGTTGACGACCTTGCGATTATGCTCGGTGAGGTCGCGGACGTCGAAGCGGACCAGGCTCTTGCCGTAGTCCGTCGTCATCACTTCGGCATAGCGGACGATCAGCTTGCGCAGCTTGTCGAGCCCCTTGCCGCCGCCGGCCGCGATCTCGGTGATGCAGTCGTCGACCCGCTCGTTGCCGATCGCCCAGCATTCGAACAGGATCTCGTCCTTGCCGCCGAAATAATTGTAGAGCGCGGGCTTGGTGATGTTCAGCCGCTCGGCGACGTCGTTGAGCGTGGTGCGGTGGTAGCCCTGCTCGAGGAACAGTGCGACGGCCGTGCGCAGCACCGCCTCACGCTTCTCGTCGCGCGCGCGCCGGCGGGTCTCAAAAGGCAGCCAGGGCGACTGGTGATTGGCGGGGGAGCGGGCGTCCATGTCGTCGGATTGGTCTCGCATTGACTCGGGGTGCTTGTCCCATATATTACCCATGGGTAAGAAAAGGTCCAGCGGGTAATCTTCGGGAGGACAACAATGACGTCACGCACCTATGTGGCCGGGGTCGGCATGATTCCGTTCGTCAAGCCGGGCGCCAATGCGCCGTATCACGTGATGGGGGCGGAAGCGGCGAAGCTCGCGCTATCAGATGCGGGGCTCGATTACGGCCGTGTGCAGCAGGCTTATGTCGGCTATGTCTATGGCGACTCCACCTGCGGACAGCGTGCGCTCTATCCGGTCGGCATGACCGGCATCCCGATCGTCAACGTCAACAACAACTGCTCGACCGGGTCGACGGCACTGTTCCTGGCGCGGCAGGCGATTGAATCAGGTGCGGCCGATTGCGTGATGGCGCTCGGCTTCGAGCAGATGAAGCCGGGCGCATTAGGGGCCGTCTTCACCGATCGTCCCAGCGCCTTTGACGATTTCGACGCGGCGGCGGACAAGCTGGTCGATGCGCCCGGCGTGCCGCTGGCGCTGCGCTATTTCGGCGGCGCGGGCCTCAGCCATATGACAAAATACGGCACGCCGCTGACCGCGTTTGCCAAGGTACGGGCGAAAGCCAGCCGGCATGCCAAGAACAATCCGCTGGCGCTGTTCCGGAAAGAAGTCACCGCCGACGACGTCATGAACGATCAGGTGATCTGGCCGGGCGTCATGACGCGGCTGATGGCATGCCCGCCGACCTGCGGCGGCGCCGCGGCGATCCTGGTGTCGGAGAAATTCGCCGACCAGCACGGCCTCAACAAGCAGGTCAGAATCGCCGCGCAGGCGATGACGACGGACACGCCGTCGACCTTCGGTGCCCGCGACATGATGCAGGTGGTCGGCTACGACATGACGCATGAGGCCGCCAGGAAGGTCTATGAGACCGCCGGCATCGGCCCTGACGACCTCGACGTCGTCGAGCTGCACGATTGTTTCGCGCACAATGAGCTCATCACCTATGAGGGGCTTGGCCTGTGCGGCGAGGGCGAGGCGGCGCGCTTCATCGACGATGGCGACAACACCTATGGCGGCAGGATCGTGACCAATCCGTCCGGCGGCTTGCTGTCGAAGGGCCATCCGCTCGGCGCCACTGGTCTCGCGCAGTGCTACGAACTGACGCGGCAGCTGCGCGGCACCGCTGCGACCACCCAGGTCGAGGGCGCGCGGCTCGGCCTGCAGCACAATCTCGGCCTCGGCGGCGCTTGCGTCGTGACGCTGTACGAACGTGTCTGAGGGCAGACCATGGCCGATCAATCCGCCGTCGGGCGCATGTTTACGCCCGTCACCGCGCGCGTCGAGCCGGGGCGTCTGCGCTTCTTCCTCGATACGCTCGGCGAGCGCAATCCGGTCTATCGCAATGAGGCGGCGCCGGTGCCGCCGACCTATCTGTTCTGCCTGGAGATGATGGACGCACCTGATGCGTTCGAATTCCTCAACGCGCTCGACATCGATCTCGCCCGGGTGCTGCATGGCGAGCAGCGGTTCGACTATCACGCGCCCGTTGTCGTCGGCGACACGCTGACCTTCAGGTCCCGCGTCGAAAGTGTTACCGACAAGAAGGGCGGGGCGATGACGCTGATCGTGGTCGAGACCGCGGTCACCAACCAGAACGGCGCTCACGTCGCCGACACCTCACGCACCATCGTGGTGCGCAATGCGAGGCCGTCATGAGCGCCAACTCTCCATCAATCGACGAACGCCTCGTCCACAAGAAGTTTCCCGCGATCACCCGGCATCGCCTCGCACTGTATTGCGGCGCTTCCGGCGACCACAATCCGATCCATGTCGATCTCGACTTCGCGAAGGCCGCCGGATTCCCCGACGTGTTCTCGCACGGCATGCTTGTGATGGGCTATCTCGGCCAGGCGCTGACGGATGCCGTCGCGCCATCGCGCATCCGCTCGTTCTCGACGCGGTTTGCTGCGATCACGCAGCTCGGGGCCAAGCTGACCTGCGAAGGCGTTGTGACTGAGCTGATGGAGCAGGGCGGTGAGAAACGCGTGAAGCTTGCGCTCACGACAAAAGACCAGAACGGCGAGGTCAAGCTCGCCGGCGAAGCTGTTATCGCGGTGTAGCGCGGCGAGCCGTGCTGCGACCGCAACGGGACTGCGCTCCCTCGCCCCGCTCTTGCGGGGAGAGGGTTGGGGTGAGGGGCTGCTTCCGCGAGCTCTGCAAGCGGTGAGACCTGTACCCCCTCACCCGGAACGCATCTGGCGATGCGTTCCGACCTCTCCCCGCAGGCGGGGCGAGGTGAAGCAGAGCCAACCGAGATTGTTTTGAGGGAGAAACCATGTCGAAACTAAAAGGCAAAGTCGCGCTCGTCTCCGGTTCGGGCCGCGGCATCGGGCGGGCGATTGCGCTGAAGCTTGCGAGTGAGGGTGCGCGTGTCGTGGTCAACGATCTCGATGCCGAGCCGGGCGACGCCGTCGTGGCCGAGATCAAGGCCACGGGCGGCGAGGCTGTCGCGGTCAATGGCAGCGTCACTGAGGCGGGCTTCGCCGATCGTTTCGTGGGCACGGCGATCGATCGCTTCGGCGGTCTCGACATCATCGTCAACAATGCCGGCTACACCTGGGACTCGACGATCCAGAAGATGAGCGACGAGCAGTTCCAGGCGATGCTCGACGTCCATCTCGTCGCACCCTTCCGTCTGCTACGCGCGGCGTCGGAGCCGATCCGGGTGATGGCGAAGAAGGAAGCCGAGGCCGGCCGCGAGGTATTTCGAAAAGTCGTCAACATCTCCTCGATCGCGGGCCTTTACGGCAATGCCGGGCAGGCGAGCTATTCCTCGGCGAAGGCGTCGCTGATCGGGCTGACGCGCACCATGTGCAAGGAGTGGGGCCGCTACAAGGTCAACGTCAATTGCGTCGCCTTCGGGCTGATCAACACCCGCCTGACCCAGCCGATCGAGGCGCAGCAGACAACCATCGACGTCGCCGGCCGCGACATCAAGGTCGGCGTGCAGCCGCAGATGCTGGAAGCGATGGGCCGGATGATCCCGCTCGGCCGCGGCGGCACGCCGGAGGAGGCGGCGGACGCGGTCTATCTGTTTTGTTCGCCGGAATCGAACTACATCAGCGGTCAGGTGATCGTCGCCGGCGGCGGTCTTTTGATCTGATAGCGGGGCAATGATGCACTACCGATCGTCCTGGATGACCGAGGAGCTGGATACGTTCCGCGACCAGTTTCGCAAATTCCTCGCCAAGGATCTGGCACCGCACGCCGAGAAATGGCGCGCGCAGAAGCTGGTCGACCGCTCGGCGTGGCGGGCGCTCGGAGAGATGGGCGCGCTGCTGACGAGCGTTCCCGAGGCCTATGGCGGCCTCGGCGCCACCTTCGCCTATGACGCGGCGGTGCTCGAGGACCTCGAGAGCACGGTGCCGGAGTTGACCACCGGCGTCTCCGTGCACAGTGCGATCGTTGCGCATTACATCGTCAATTACGGCTCGGAGGAGCAGAAGACACGCTGGCTGCCGAAGATGGCGTCCGGCGAGATGGTCGGCGCCATCGCGATGACCGAGCCCGGCACCGGCTCCGATTTGCAGGCGGTCAGGACCACGGCCAAAAAACAAGGCAATTCCTACGTCATCAATGGCCAGAAGACCTTCATCACCAACGGCCAGGCCGCCGACCTCGTCATCGTGGTTGCGCGGACCGGCGGCGTAGGGTCGAAGGGTATTTCGCTGATCGTGGTCGAGACCGATGGCGCCGAGGGCTACCGGCGCGGGCGCAACCTCGACAAGATCGGGCTGCATGCATCGGACACGTCGGAGCTGTTCTTCGACAATGTCACGGTGCCGCCGGAAAACCTGCTCGGCAACGAGGAGGGCAACGGCTTCGTGCAGTTGATGCAGCAATTGCCGCAGGAGCGGCTGTCGCTCGCGGTCGGCGCGGTGGCCTCGATGGAGCGCGCGGTGCGGATCACCACCGACTACACCAAGGAACGCACCGCGTTCGGCAAGCCGCTGATCGAATTCCAGAACACCGCGTTCAAGCTTGCCGAGCGCAAGACCGAGGCGATGATCGCGCGCGTGTTTATCGACTGGTGCGTCGAACGCCTGGTCGCCGGCGACCTCGACACCGTCACGGCCTCGATGGCGAAATGGTGGTGCTCGCAGAAGCAGGTCGAGACCGCGGACGAATGCCTGCAACTGTTCGGCGGCTACGGCTACATGCAGGAATATCCGATCTCGCGGATGTTCATCGATTCCCGGATCCAGAAGATCTACGGCGGCACCAACGAGATCATGAAGCTGCTGATCGCGCGCTCGTTGTAGGCCAGCGCCTCCGCCGTCGTTCCGGGGCGTTGCGTTAGCATCGAACCCGGAACCTCGAGATTCCGGGTTCACGCTTCGCGTGCCCCGGAATGACGGAAACTACCCCGCCCCATGAAACCGGCTGAGAAACGCCTTCAGCCGCTCGCTCTTCGGCTGGCGGATGATCTCGTCCGCGGTGCCGACCTCGGCCATGACGCCGTCGTTCATGAAGCCGACCCGGCTCGACACGTCGGCGGCAAAGGCCATTTCGTGTGTCACCAGCACCATGGTCATGCCCTCGGCGGCGAGGTTGCGGATCACGGCGAGCACTTCGCCGACGAGCTCGGGATCGAGCGCGGAGGTCGGCTCGTCGAACAGCATCACGTCGGGCTTCATGGCGAGCGCGCGGGCGATCGCGACGCGCTGCTTCTGGCCGCCGGACAGCCGGCTCGGATAAGCGTCGGCCTTGTCGGCGAGGCCGACCTTGGCCAGTAAGTCGCGGCCGAGCGCATCGGCCTCGACCTGCGACAGGCCTTTCACCTGGACCGGACCCTCGGTGAGATTGCGCAGCACCGACATGTGTGGGAACAGGTTGAAGTGCTGGAACACCATGCCGACGTTCTGGCGCAGTTGCGCCAGTTGTGCGTCCGCTGGCGCGCGCAGGCCGGTGCCGAAGGTGAAGCGATGCGTGCCGATCGCAAGCTCGCCCTGTTGCGGCATCTCGAGCAGATTGAGGCAGCGCAGGAAGGTCGACTTGCCGCTTCCGCTGGCGCCGATCAGGGTCACGACTTCGCCACGCGCCACCGACAGCGAGGCGCCCTTCAGCACCTGGTTGTCGCCGAACGCCTTGTGGATGTTGCTGGCTGCCAGCGTCGCGCCGTTTGCGGTCATCGGTGCGCTCCCAGCTTGAGCTCGATCTGGTCGGCGACCAGGGTGAGCGGAAACAGCACCACGAAATACAGCACCGCGATCGTTGAGTAGACCTCGAGCGGCCGGTAGCTCGTCGCCGTGATCACCGAGCCCTGGTAGAGCAGGTCGCCGACCGCGACCACCGAGACCAGCGAGGTGTTCTTCAGTTGCATGATGGTCTGGTTGATGAAGGAGGGGATCATCACCTGGATCGCCTGTGGCAGCACGATGCGCCGAAAAATCTTGCCACGGCGCATGCCGATGGCGCGCCCGGCCTCCCACTGGCCTTTATCGACGGCCTCGATGCCGCCGCGGAAGATCTCCGCGTAGAACGAGCCGGCGTAGAGCGAGAGCGTCACGAAGCAGGCCATCGCCGGCGACATGTCGACGCCGATCAGCACGGGCAGGGCGTAGTAGACCCAGACCAGCTGCACCAGCAACGGGGTGCAGCGGAACACTTCGATGTAGAAGCGTAGCGGCATCGTGATCCAGCGCGGCGAATTGGTGCGCAGGATGCCGACGACGAGCCCGATCACGAGCCCCGCGGCCACGGTTGTCACCGTATAGAAGATGGTGACCAGCAGGCCCTGCCAGATCAGGGGCCAGTAGGGCTTGAGCGCCGCGAAATCCCAGACGTACATCGGCGCGGCGTCAGAACTGCACTTCGGGCGGGATGTCGTCCGGGGCGAGGCCAACCGCCTCAAAGCCCTTCAGCATCCATTCGCGGGTCTGGCCGAGGGTGCGGTTGTAGTCGGCCCAGGCGCTGAGGAAATCCTTGTAGCGGCGATCGGACTCGGCGCGGATGCCCATGTTGGTCGGCAGCGTCAGCAGCGGGCGCGGGATCGCGAGTTCGCCGAGATTGGGGTTCTTCTTCAGCGTCGACACCGCGAGCACCGCCAGCGACACGTTGCAGTCGGCACGGCCGGTGGCGACCGCCAGGATCGCCTCGTCGCGGTTCTTGAAGCCGAGGATGGTCGCCTTCGGGCAGTAGCGGCGCGCGATCAGCTCATGCGTCGAGCCGATGTCGACCGCGATCTTCACCTCGGGCTTGTTGATTTCGGCCCAGGTCTGCGGCTTGGCAAAGCCCTTCTTGGTGATGACGGTGAAGGCATGCACCAGGATCGGGGTGGAGAAGTCGATCACCAGCGAACGCTCCGGCGTCGGGTTCACGGCGAAGGCGAGGTCGACCTTGCCGCCCTGCAGATCGAGGATCTGGTTGCCCCAGGTGGATTCCAGCGTCTCGACCTTGGCGCCGAGCTTGGAGGCGATGTCGTTGGCCATGTCGATGCAGGCGCCCGACCACTGGCCGCTGGCGAGGTCCTTATGGAAGTAAGGCTCCTGGCCGACGATCACGGCGACCCGCAGCGCGCCGCTCTTCTTGATGCGCTCGAGCGTCGATTCCGGCGCCGTATCGGCCTTGACTGATGCGGTCGTGGCAATCGCGGCGGCGCCCGCCAGTGCCACGGTGGTGAGTGCGTCCCTGCGATTCATGTCAGTCCTCTCTTGCGGATGCGTTCAGCGTTCTGGGCCGGACTATTTCTGTATTCAGACTAAAATGCAATCCAGTATTTTGATTTGCTGACCATTTAAGCGGCAAAGGCATGAAATGCCCAATCGGTCGGCAGGTCTTCGGTAAGTCTTCAGGCGGGCAGCTAAAATCCTTCACCGAAGGGGGTTGCCAATAGCATTCAATCCTGAATACAAGATTGAACGCAGTCAAGTGCGGCTTTCGGATCGTCGCCCGGCCCGCTTAGGCGAAGACCCGCCGCTGCCCTGTTCATGATTTGGAAGGAGAGGCCTGTGCGCGCTCTATTCGTCGATGCCAACGACACGCTGGCGGCAGTCACTGAAAAGCTGCTGGGCTCGCAAGGCCTGCCCGTCGCCATCAACCGCAATGCCGGCATCAAGCCCGACGATCTGCCCGGCCTGCTCGACGGCGCCGAGATCATGATCGTCGATCACACCGCGGTGCCGACTGCGATCGCCGCCAAATGCAGCGGTCTCAAGCACGTCGTGTTCCTCGGCACCGGCGCGCGCAGCTACATGAATCCGGACGAGCTTGGCGAGCACGGCATCGCGGTCCACACCATCAAGGGCTATGGCGACACGGCCGTGGCCGAATGCGCGATCGCGCTGATGTGGGCGTCGTCGAAGAGCTTTGGCGAGATGGATCGCGGCATGCGTGCCGGCAACTGGCTGCGCCGCGACGCCCTTCAACTCACCGGCAAGACGCTGGGGCTGATCGGCTTCGGAGGCATCGCCGCGGAAGCCGCGCGCATGGCGATCGGCTGTGGCATGAAGGTGCTGGCCTGGAACCGGACCGCGAAGGCGCATCCGGGTGTCGAGTTCGTGCCGCTGGAGCGGCTGTTGACCGAGAGTCACGTGATCTCGCTGCATCTCCTGCTCAGCGACGACACCAAGAATTTCCTGTCCCGCGAGCGCGTCGCCGCAATGCGTCCCGGCGCCATCCTGATCAATACCGCGCGTGGTGCGCTGGTCGATGAGGACGCCATGATCGACGCATTGCGTTCGGGCCACATCGCCCATGCCGGCCTCGACGTCTTCACCGTCGAGCCGCTGCCGGCCGGCCATGTGCTGACCACGCTGCCGAACGTGACGCTGTCGGCGCATTCGGCGTTCCGCACGCCCGAGGCGAGCGACAATCTGATCGGCGCCGCGCTCGAGCATTGCCGCCGCATCATCGCGACCGGCCGCTGACTTCATCCGAACCAACAGGAATCTCGCATGTCCGACATCACCCGCATCGACCAGAACGCGCGCCGTAGCCGCGCCAGCGTGTTCGGCGATCTCGTCTTCCTCGCCGGCCAGGTCGCGGACACCAAGACCGCCGACATCGCCCAGCAGACGCGCGAGGCGCTCGCGAAGGTCGACGACATGCTGGCGCAGGCCGGCACCGACAAGTCGCGCCTGCTCAGCGTGCAGGTCTGGCTCAAGAGCATGGACGATTTCGCCGCGATGAACGCGGTCTATGACGCCTGGGTGGTGCCGGGCAACGCGCCGACCCGCGCCTGCGGCAAGGTCGAACTCGCCGATCCCGCTTTTCGCATCGAGGTCATCGCAATCGCCGCGCGCAAGTAGCAATGCATCGGAGCGCGCCGTGACCGTCCAGGAAACGCCATCGAGCTTTCGCCCCGCCCAGCGCATCGGCGCGATCGGCGTGTCGGAGATCCTCAAGATCGGCGCGGTCGCGCAGCGGTTGAAGCGGGAAGGGCGCCCCGTCATCATTCTCGGCGCCGGCGAGCCCGATTTCGACACACCCGACCACGTCAAGGCCGCCGCCGAACAGGCGATCCGCGCCGGCCAGACCAAATACACGATCCTCGACGGCACCCCCGAGCTGAAGGCGGCGATCGCTGTGAAATTCCGCCGCGAGAACGGCGTCGATTACGGCAGCGACGAGATTACGGCCGGCGCCGGCGCCAAGCAGGTGATCCACAACGCCTTCATGGCGACGCTCAGCCCGGGTGACGAGGTGATTCTTGCCGCGCCCTATTGGACCAGCTACGCCGACATGGTGAAGATCGCGGACGGCACGCCGGTCGACGTCGCCTGCCGCGAGGACAACGGCTTTCGTCTCGATGCTGATGATCTCGAACGCGCGATCACGCCGCGGACGCGCTGGCTGCTGCTGAACTCGCCGTCCAATCCGACCGGCGCGGCGTATTCCGCAGCGCAGCTGCGCCCGATCCTCGACGTGCTGATGCGCCATCCGCAGGTCTGGCTGATGTCAGACGATATCTACGAGCACCTGACCTATGACGGGATGCCCTTCGTCACCGCGGCGGCGCTCGAACCCGGCCTGAAGTCGCGCACGCTGACCGTCAACGGGGTTTCAAAAGCCTATGCGATGACCGGTTGGCGGGTCGGTTATGGCGGCGGGCCGCGCGAGCTGATCGCGGCGATGGCCGTGGTGCAGAGCCAGAGCACGACCAATCCGTCCTCGGTGAGCCAGGCGGCGGCGATTGCGGCGCTGACCGGGCCGCAGGGTATCCTGGTCGAACGCCGCGAGGCCTTCCAGCGCCGCCGCGACCTGGTGGTCGATGGACTCAACACGATCGAAGGCGTGAGCTGCCGCCGTCCCGAGGGCGCGTTTTATACCTTTGCGAGCTGCGCCGGCCTGATCGGGCGGCGGACGCCCGGTGGCGTGCACATCGACAGCGACAGCAGCTTTTGCCGCTATCTTTTGGAACAGCATGACGTCGCGGTGGTCCCCGGCAGCTGCTTCGGCCTTGCGCCGTATTTCCGTCTATCCTACGCAACCTCGGACCAAAATCTGCGCGAAGCGCTCAGCCGTATCGCCAAAGCCTGCAGGGAGCTGTCATGACTAAAACCAACGCCCGCACCGGGGGCCAGATCCTCATCGACCAGCTCGTCGCCCATGGCGTCGAGCGCGTCACCTGCGTGCCCGGCGAAAGCTACCTCGCAGCGCTCGATGCGCTGCATGACAGCCAGATCGACGTCGTGATCTGCCGCGCCGAAGGCGGGGCGGCGATGATGGCGGAAGCCTATGGCAAGCTCACGGGACGTCCGGGCATCTGCTTTGTGACCCGCGGTCCCGGCGCGACCAATGCCGCCCATGGCGTGCACATCGCGATGCAGGACTCGACCCCGATGATCCTGTTCGTCGGCCAGGTCGACACCGGCATGCGCGAGCGCGAGGCGTTCCAGGAGCTCGACTACAAGGCGGTGTTCGGATCGATGGCGAAATGGGCGGTCGAGATCGACTCGCCCGATCGCATTCCGGAACTGGTCGCGCGCGCCTTCCGCGTCGCGCTGCAGGGCCGCCCAGGTCCGGTCGTGATCGCGTTGCCGGAGAACATGTTGACCGAGACCGCGGCGGTCGCCGATGCGCCGCGCGTCGAGCCGGCGGTGAGCTGGCCGGCGCCGTCAGACCTCGAACGTGTCGGCGCGATGCTCGCGGGCGCCAAGGCGCCGATCGTGATCCTCGGCGGCTCCGGCTGGACCGCTGATGCCGCCAAGGGCATCGCGCGCTTTGCCGAAGCCTTCGATCTGCCTGTGACGACTTCGTTCCGCCGCGCCTCGCTGTTCGACGCCGATCATTCGCATTATGCCGGCGATCTCGGCATCGGTCCGAGCCCCAAGCTGAAGGATCGCATCACCGGCGCCGATGTGATCCTTTTGATCGGCGGCCGCATGTCGGAAATGCCGTCATCGTCCTACACGCTGTTCGATATCCCCGTGCCGAGCCAGAAGCTGATTCACGTCCATCCCGGCTCGGAGGAGCTCGGCCGCATCTATCAGCCGGCGCTGGCGATCCAGGCGACGCCGGCCGCGTTCGCGGCTGCCGTCGAGACGCTGAAGCCATCAGCCGCTCCGGCGTGGAAGGGCGAAGCCGCGAAAGCGCATGCGGATTATCTGGCCTGGACCGACAAACCGCGCGAGCTGCCCGGCAGCTTCCAGTACGGTCAGGTCATGACCTGGCTGCGCGACCGGCTGCCGAAGGACGCGATCGTCTGCAACGGCGCCGGCAATTACGCCGGCTGGATTCATCGCCACCACCGTTTCCATACGTTTGCCACGCAGCTCGCGCCGACCTCGGGCTCGATGGGTTATGGCGTACCGGCGGCGGTGCTGGCAAAACGGCAATTTCCCGACCGCGTCGTCGTCGCGTTTGCCGGTGACGGCTGCTTCCTGATGAACGGGCAGGAGTTCGCCACCGCCGTTCAATACGATGCGGCGCTGATCGTCGTCGTGATCGACAACGGGCAATACGGCACCATCCGCATGCACCAGGAGCGCGACTATCCCGGCCGCGTCGTCGGCACCCAGCTCAAGAACCCGGACTTCGCGCTTTACGCCAAGGCGTTCGGCGGCCATGGCGAGCGGGTCGAACGCACCGAGGAGTTCGCGCCGGCCTTCGAGCGCGCGCTCGCGTCCGGCAAGCCGGCGATCCTGCATTGCCTGGTCGATCCGCGCGCGATGTCGGTCGGCAAGGATTTCGTGCCTGAGGAGGCGAAGCGCTGATGACTGCTGCGGGCCGCCACGTTGCGATCATCGGCGCCGGCGCGATCGGCGTCATCAGCGCCATCGAGGCGCTGCGCGAGGGCCATCGCGTCACGCTGATCGATCCCGGCGAGCCCGGTGGTGAGCAGGCCGCGAGCTACGGCAATGCGGGCTGGCTGTCGTCGCATTCGGTGATCCCGCCGGCCGAGCCCGGCACCTGGAAGAAGGTCCCGGGCTATCTCATGGACCCGATGGGGCCGCTCGCGATCCGCTGGTCCTATCTGCCGAAGGCGTTGCCGTGGCTGATCAAGTACCTGCTGTCGAGTTGGACCGAGGCGCAGGTCGAGGCCACGGCGCGGGCGCTGCGCGATCTCCTCAAGGACGCGCCGCTGCTGCACAAGCAGCTCGCGGACGAGGCGGGGGTGCCCGAACTGATCGAGCGTCGCGGGGTGATGCATGTGTATCCCTCGCGCGCGCCGTTTGATGGGGATCTCGGTTGGCGCATCCGCAAGCGCGTCGGCATCGAATGGCTCGAGCTCGACGAAGACGAAATGCGACAGCGCGAGCCTGATCTGGATCCGCGCTACAAATTCGGCGTCGTGGTCGAGGAGGCCGGCCGTTGCCGCGATCCCGGCAGCTATGTTGCCGCGCTTGCCGCACACGCGATCGCCAACGGTGCCGTGCGTGTTGCCGCCAAGGCGACCGGCCTCCGGCTTGACGGCAACAAGCTCGTGGCCGTAGTCACCGACAGCGGCGAGATCGCCTGCGATGCGGCCGTCGTGGCCGCCGGCGCGCGCTCAAAACAGCTCTCCGCCTCGATCGGCGATCCGCTGCCGCTGGAGACCGAACGCGGCTATCACGTCATGATCGAGAATCCGGAATCCGGTCCGCGCAATTCGATGATGGCCTCGGATGCAAAAATGGTCGTCAACTGGACCGACAAGGGCCTGCGCGCCGCCGGCACCGTTGAGATCGCCGGCCTCGACGCCGCGCCGAACTGGAAGCGCGCCGAGATCCTGCGCGACAACCTCTTCAGCATGTTCCCGAAGCTGCCGAAGAACATTCCGGCCTCGCGCATCAAAACCTGGTTCGGCCATCGCCCGAGCATGCCGGACGGCCGTCCCTGTATCGGCTATGCGCGCGCCACGCGCGACGTGGTCTACGCGTTCGGCCATGGCCATGTCGGCCTGGTCGGCTCGGCCCGCACCGGCCGGCTGGTCGCGCAGTTGCTCAGCGGCAAACCGCCGGAAATTCCGCTTCAACCTTTCGCTCCCTCCCGCTTCCTCTGAGGCATCGACGCCATGACGTACCCTGCGAACTCTTCTTCCCGTATCGCCCGCGGCGGCAAGGCGCTCTACGGCGCGCCGCTCGGCATCCTGATGCTGGAGGCGCGCTTTCCCCGGATTCCCGGCGACATGGGCAACGGCACCACCTGGCCGTTTCCGGTGCTGTATCGCGTGGTGAGCGGGGCGTCGCCGGAGAAGGTCGTGCTGAAGGGCGCGGCCGGCCTGTTGCCTGACTTCATCGATGCCGCCAAGGATCTGGTGCGGCTCGGCGCCGAGGCCATCACCACCAATTGCGGCTTCCTGGCGCTGTTCCAGAAGGAACTCGCGGCCGCCGTCGGCGTGCCGGTTGCCACCTCGTCCTTGATGCAGGTGCCGTGGGTGCAGGCGACGCTACCGCCGGGCAAGCGCGTCGGTCTCGTCACAGTCTCGGGCTCGACGCTGTCGCCGGCGCATCTCGCAGGCGCCGGCGTGCCGCTCGATACGCCCTTGGTTGGCACCGAGAACGGCAAGGAATTCTTCCGCGTCCTGATCAAGGCCGAGAAGGACGACATGGATATCGCCCAGGCCGAACGCGACGTCGTCGAGGCCGGCAAGGAACTGGTCGCCCGTCATCCCGAGGTCGGCGCCATCGTGCTCGAATGCACCAACATGCCGCCCTATGCCGCCGCGTTGCAGGCCGAGATCGGGCTGCCCGTCTACGACATCTATTCCATGATCACCTGGTTTCACGCCGGCCTGCGCCCGCGCGCCTTTGGGTGATAGTATCGTGGTGTAATCTCGATTCCCTTCAACCATGAAGACATCCGTGGACATCAGCTCCGACAGCATCGTTGATCGCGTCTACGAGCAGCTCAAGGCGATGGCGATCAGCTATGAGTTCAAGCCCGGCGAGCGGCTGAACGAGGGCGAGCTGGCGAAGCGCCTCGGCGTCAGCCGCACGCCGCTGCGCGAGGCGCTGAACCGGCTCAACACCGAGGGCTTCCTGCGCTTCATGCCCGGTAAAGGCTTCTTCTGCCGCGAGCTCGACGCCCACGAGATCTTCGATCTCTATGAGCTGCGCAAGTCGCTGGAGATCGCCTCGGTCCGCCTCGCGATCAAGCGGGCGAGGGATGAGGATATCGACGCGTTGCTGGCGTTCCTGCAGGCCACCGGTCCTGATCCCGGCGAGCGCTCGTCGGTCGAGTTGGTCGAGCTCGACGAGACGTTCCATGAGCGGCTGATGGCGATGTCTGGTAATGCCGAGATGCTGCGCGTGCTGCGCAACGTCAATGCGCGCATTCGTTTCGTGCGCTGGATCGATATGGACCGCATCAACCGCTCCAACACCCAGGCCGAACATCGCGCCGTCATCGAGGGCCTCAAGGCGCGCGACGAGGAGACCTGCGTCTCCGTGCTCGAGAAGCACATCGACCGCCGCCTCGACCGCATCACCTCGGCGATCAAGGAAGGCTACGCCCAGATCTACATGCCGGCGGCAAGGTCCGGGGCGAACTGACCGCTGGGCACAGCCCGATGTCCGCTCGTCCGCCCATGGCGGCGGAATAATGGGCGTCGCCCGGAGGCGCTGAAGGGCCACTTCCCGACATTCGGTTCCTATTCCTTGGTGGACCTCAATTTTGCGCCGTGGCATCTAATGAGTGTCGCCCGCTTCGATTGAAGGGAGTTCAGATGAACAAGCTTCTTAGAATTTGCGTCGCAAGCTTATTTTTAGCCGCAAGCGTATTCCTAGTCGTCGGGCAATTGCACTCCGCCAAGGCACAAGGCGACAATCCTTCAATCGCATCACCCGTGTCGGCCGCCGACGAAGCCGCGATCCGTGCAATTCTGGACCGACAAACGGATGCTTGGAATAGGCACGATATGGACGCCTTCGTCGCCGACGCCATGCCTGACGTGGATTGGATAAATGTCGTCGGCATGCACTGGAAGGGTCGCGAGACGGTGATGAAGGCACATGCTCTTCTCCATAAAGGTATGTTTGCCAATAGTCGCATGCGGACGCCTGAAATCACCATGATGCGCGAGATTGCGCCCAACGTCATTGTTGAGACCCACATCAACCGAATAGAGGGGGTTGGAGCACTTCCGTCTGGCGCGGCGTATCCCGACAGCGGAAACCTCATCACGATGGTGTTTGTGAAAACTCAAGCCGGGTGGCGCATTGCGCACGCGCACAACACGACGATTGCTTACGATCAGGCGAAGAAGCGCTAGTTTGGTCCGCATACTGGCTCCATTCGCGCTCCGCCTCTATGTTTGGCCTACTAACAAAATGGAGTAAGCAATTGAAGGCCGATAAAATCCAGGGTGACCCGTTCAGGGCTTGCGTGGAGGCCATCGTCGCCGGAGACGACGTGACCGCCATTGGATTGCTTGATGCTTTGCCGCTTTTGGCACAAGCGCGCGCGGGTCATGGCGCAACTCGGCAATCTCCCAAACATAACTTTTTCGAACAGATTCTGCACTACATGTACGAGGGCGATACCGCCCTGCATATGGCGGCGGCAGCACATCAAACTCGCATCGTAGACGAGTTGATCGCCAGGGGCGCCGACATTCGAGCGAGGAATAGACGCGGCGCGGAGCCCCTTCACTATGCCGTTGACGGCGGGCCTGGCTTGTCGGCATGGGATCAAAGCGCCCAGGTGAAGATCATAGGCAGGCTCATTCGAGCCGGAGCGGATCCAAATGCGGTCGACAAGAGCGGGGTCGCGCCACTGCACCGCGCAGTGCGCAATCGCTTCGCGGCTGCAGTGAAGGCGCTCATCGATGGCGGTGCCGACCCGCGTGCTCCAAATAGGAACGGCTCGACGCCGATGCTTCTCGCAAATCAGAACACTGGCAAGAGCGGTTCAGGATCAACTGAGGCGAAGGCGCAGCAAAAAAAGATACTGCGTCTTCTTGAGGAGCACGGAGCCACGTGAACCGATGGCCGTTGTAGGTCAAACTCGGAAGTTGGCGGGCCTTCCGCCGAAGTTCGCTAAACCCCAGTGAGCAGACACCGCAGACCGCGCAATCGGGTCCGAGAGGGAGCCACAAGCGGGCATTCGTGCTCCCAAGTGATCATTTCATCGGTGAGCAATCCAAAGGCGGTCATTCGGGCACGCCAGCTATTCGCCAGGCTTGGCCCAACTTCTCGACATCTTCGAGCCGGCGAAATGGCGTGCTTTTGATCCCGGAAATGCGCAAAGCGGCGTCGGTTTGCAGGATCGCGTCGCAAACGCGACGGGCTTCGGCGATACGTCCGGTCATCGCCAGGCTCGCCATTAATATTCGCCGTGCGCTCGGATAATTCGGCTGGCGCTGGATGGCGATCGTGGCCCAGGACAGACCTTCTTCATACCGCCCGGCCAAGAAATGAGCGAAGGCCATCCCGGTTTGCATCAGGAACAAGTGGGGATCGATCGGACTCAAGCGAATGGCTGCCGAGAATTGCTCGATCGCTGCGTCGTGATTGCCGAGATAATTCTGTGCCTGGCCTGCCCAAAGGCGCGCCATTGCCAGATTGGGATCGAGTGCGACGGCCCTTGCGGCAAAAGCTGACCCGGTCTCCGGCTCTTCGAGCAGGTAGGAATACACTTGTGCTGCGTGCGCGAGCACCAGAGGATCGTCCTGGTCGAGCTGCATCGCTCGTTCGGCCAACTGTCGGCTTTCAGCCCGTTCCTTTGCCGCGTCCTCGATCCATCCGAACCCTTTCTTCTGACCGAAAATGTTGGCTGCAGAAGCGTGGACGATGGCAAATGCGGGGTCGAGCGAGATGGCGAGTTTTGCCAGCCTGAGAGCTTCATCGCTACCCTCCCGCGTCCACAGGTAGACGTTGAAACTAGAGCGCAGATAATAGTCATAGGCTTGCAGGCTTTCGGTCGGTTTGCGCCGTGCGCGCGCTATCTCGGCCCCGCTCAAGCTGTGGAGAAATCGCGCCGATCACGCTGCTCGTCAGGCGATCCTGTAAATCGAAGATGTCTTCGAGATCGCTATCGAACTTGTCCGCCCAGATGTGCACGTCGGTAGACGCATCGATCAGCTGTCCGGCCACACGAATCCGTTTTCCGGCCTTGCGGACGCTGCCTTCCAGCACATAGCGAACGCCAAGCTCACGGCTGACCTGCTTGATGTCGACGGCTTTCCCTTTGTAGGTGAAACTCGAATTTCGCGAGATCACGAACAGCAATTTCGATCGCGACAATCCCGTGATGATATCCTCGACCATGCCGTCGGCGAAATATTCCTGTTCCGGATCGTCGCTCAAGTTCTGAAACGGCAGCACGGCGATGGACGGTTGGTCGGGAAGCGCCAGGGCGGGCTTCTGGTGTTCCACGGGCTTCTGGTGTTCTATCTGGTCGTCGGCGTCTGGCGCATCAGCGGGCCTCTGCGCTTCCCGTACGGATCCGACGAAACGGAAGCCCTTTCGCGGCAGGGTTTTGACGAGACGCTGTTCCTGGCCGGAATCGCCGATCGCGCTCCGGGCGGCATTCAGCCGGGTCGCCAACGCCGCATCGGACACGCTGCGCCCGTTCCAGATGGCGTTGATCAGGTCGTCCTTGCTGACGACGCGCCCCCGGTTGCGGATCAAATAGTCGAGCAGGTCGAATACCTGTGGCGCGATCGAGACGACGGCGGCCCCGCGCTGCAGTTCGCGTAAGTCCGTGTCGAGTACGTAGTCCTCGAAAAGAAAGCGCAATCTGTCAATCCCTCAGGTGGCCTCCGAACGTCTGGGCACCAGCACTGGTTGCAACACAAAGAATAATCCGTCGGTAAGGAAAATGTAAGCCGAATATCAAGCGCGCCCCCCGGCGGGAGCGCACTCTCTGCTTGGATGCGGCATGTCTCCGGCTTCCTCATGAGTTGCTGCTTTACCCAATTTTTGAAAATGCTGATCGCACTTTAATCCACTCAGTGTTCATATTTGGAGCCAGTTATGGCTGAATCGGTTCAATCAGGTCCTCCGTCCCTTCCAGCGCATGTTGAACTGATACAGAATCGCCGCTTCTACATGGCAATGGCAATTTGCGCGATCGTCATCGCTGTTCTGGGGTTTGCGCCGTCAGGCCTCGATCCGACTGCGCGGAGAGGCCCGCTCACGCCGCTTGTCGCCACGCACGCCGCAACGTCCATCGCTTGGCTCGCGCTGTTCTTCGTGCAGACGGCACTGGCGGCGAGGCGGCAAATTGACCTGCATCGCCGGCTCGGAGCCGTGACAATGCTTCTCGCGCCGGTCATGATCATCTCGGGATACATGGTTGCGATCGCAATGGCGCGACGCGGCTTCGACTTGAGCGGCGATCTCGGCATCGACGCCGATCCTCTCCTCGGACTGGTCAATCCGCTCGGCGACCTGGCCACATTCGGAATCCTGGTGGCCGGCGGCTACTGGTATCGGCAACGACGCGATGTGCACAAGCGGCTGATGCTGCTTGCCATTGTCGGCGGCTTGATGCTGGCGCCGCTGGCCCACCTGATTGGTCATTCGCCGCTGCCTCGCGAGACGGCGCCAATCATCCTTATTCCGATCGCGCTTTTTCTATTTGCGAGCGCCGCATACGATCGGGTCTCGCTCGGACGAATACATCCCGTCTCCCTGTGGGGAGCGACGGTGATCTTGATCTGGGACCTGTTGCGCAACGTTGCGATTGGCCCGAGTGCAGCGTGGCATCAGTTTGCACAATGGCTCATCAGCTGAGGACGCTGGGATCCTGGAAATTTGGCGGGAGATTCACATGGAAAGCGGCGCTCCTCAATCCCTTCCACCGCATGTTCAGCTGATACAGATGGGAGCAGCGAATGTGGTGGCCAACGTCGTCTATGTGGCGGCCAAGCTGGGGTTGGCGGATCAACTTGCTGATGGCCCGAGGAGCGCCGCTGAGTTGGCAGGACCATCGGGTCTGCACGCCGCCTCTTTGCATCGCTTGCTGAGAACAATGGCTAGCCTTGGGCTTCTCACCGAAGGCGAGGCGCAGCGTTTCTCGTTGACGAAGCTCGGGGAGGCCTTGAAGACGGGCGCGCCCGGCTCAGCCCGGGCCACCCTGATTATGCAAGGCAGCAGTTGGGTTCGGAGCAGCTTCGCCAACTTCATTCACTCCGTGCAATCGGGGCGCACAGGTTTTCAAGAAGCACAAGGAATGCCATTCTTTGAATATCTTGCTCACCATCCTGAGGATGCTTCGGTATTCAGTGAAGCAATGGTCGGGCTTCATGGTGCCGAGCCCCCAGCGGTCGCGGCAGCGTATGATTTTTCGCCGTTCAGAACTATCGTCGATGTCGGAGGGGCGACCGGAAATATGCTCGCCGCTATCCTTGCGCGACACCCGGAACCTCGTGGCCTGCTGTTCGACAGGTCGCATGTTTTAGTCGACGCGACCAAGTTGCTCAAAGCCAATGGTGTTGTGGACCGTGTGACCATCGAGGCTGGAGATTTCTTTCAAACAGTGCCCACCGGCGGCGACGCCTACATCTTGTCGCATATCATGCACGATTGGAACGATGAGCTGTGCCTGACGATTCTCGGTCATTGTCGCAAAGCCATGAAGCCCAATGGTCGACTGCTGATCGTGGAGATGGTCCTGCCTCCCGGTGACGCTCCACACCCAGGCAAAATATTGGACATGGTGATGCTGGTTCTGACAGGCGGTCAGGAGCGAACGGAAGCCGAGTATGCACATCTACTCAATAAGGCTGGCTTTCGCCTCAACCGCGTCGTGGCAACGCAATCGCCGGTGAGTGTGGTGGAGGCCGTCCTAGCGTAGAGGAAGTGCGGCGGGTGCGACAAGACAGCCCGGCGGGCAACTCAGCAAAAACCCGTCAAGCCCTCATGTGAAAAATATTTCGCTTTATCAGAAGGGCAACTCAGGTGTATGAATCCTCCCGTCCCACCCGATTGAGGGGCGAGCGCACGTCACGAACGCGCGGTGGGATGCGGTGGACGCCGAGCGTGCGACTGACGAGCGCGCGCAAGGCGGACGATGAAATCGTGTGGTCCTTACGCTGCAATGCAGGCGGAAAGTTCCTGTAGAGGCTAACGTTTCGCGGGGACGACGGTGGCAAACAAGCGCTCACCGGGGAGAGCACGTATAAGCCGTAGCCCATCGCGCAGGGAAAGCCGGAGTGCCTCCGCTGAACCTGTATGCTCGTGTGCGTCTTTCTTTCTACCCTTGCACATGAGACCGCGGGTGCAGCGTGTACCCGGCTTTCCCTGCGCCCTCTGTTCGATAAGAGGGCAAACGAAATGCAAAACTCGGGCAAATCATGTCGCGAGAATGCGGATGTATGATCCACTGGCCGTACAACAAACTCGGTGTCGTCCCGGCGAAGGCCGGGATCCATAACCACAGGGTTGCGTTGTTGAAGCAGGCTGTGGCCCCAGCATCGTGCAGCTATTCCCATTCGTGGTTATGGGTCCCGGCCTTCGCCGGGACGACAGTGGGGATGACGCGACAGCGTCGCCATCCTCGCTACCCAATCCGCACCACCATTTTCCCGAGCGCGGCACGCGTCTGCATCGTCCTGAACGCCGCGCGAAAATCCGCGAATGCGAACACCTGGCCGACGACAGGCACGAGCTTGCCGTCATTCAGCCATGCCGACAATTGCGTCATCACGCGGGTTTGCGCTTCCGGTTCGCGGCGCGCGATCTGGGCGACATCGACACCGATCAGGAGGCCGCCCTTCAGCAGCGGCAGATTGAACGGCAGCGCGGGGATGGCGCCTGCGGCAAAGCCGACCACAAGATGCCGCCCGTTCCAGGCGATCGAGCGGAACGCCTGCAGCGAGACCTCGCCGCCGACCGGATCGAAGATCACGTCGGCGCCATGACCGCCGGTCTCCACCTTCAGCGCGTCGCGCCAGTCAGTCCTGGTGTAGTCGACGACGGCGTCAGCACCAAAGCGCGCGGCGAAGTTGCGCTTCTCCTCGGTCGAGGCGGCGGCAATGACGCGCGCACCAAGCAGCTTGCCGATCTGGATCGCGGCGACGCCGGTGCCACCGGCGGCGCCGAGCACGAGCAATTGCTCGCCGGCGCTGAGCGTACCGCGTTCGCCGAGCCCATAGAGCGCGGTGAGATAGTTGGTGCGGAAGGCAGCAGCGGCCTCCATCGACAGGCCATCGGGCATGATCTCGACGGCGGTGGCCGGCACCGCGATATATTCCGCCAATGCGCCCGAGCGCGCCGCGCCCATCACGCGCATGCCCGGCGCAAAGCCTGTGACGTCACTGGCCACCGCGTCGACCACGCCGGCGAACTCCGCGCCGGGCGTGAAGGGCAGGGGATCCTTGGTCTGGTAGCGGCCCTCGACCTTCAATCCATCGACAAAGCCGATGCTTGCGGCCTCGACACGAACGCGGACCTGGCCCGGTCCGGCCACCGGCATGCCGGTCTCCTGCAGCCCGATCTGATCGATCGGCGCATATTGCTCGACGACAACCGCCTTCATCCGCTGCTTCCCGCTGGTTCGTTCCCTCTAGAGCTATTTCCGTTCCGATGGAATCGGAACGGAGCTCTAGATTCTTGTTTTGACGCGTTTTCCCGGCGCGAACCGGTACCCACTTCGCTCGAAAACGCTCCTGAGCAGACAGCTATCCCATGTCCGATGTTCTACGGGGAGGGTTTTTGCGCATGCCGCGGCGGTGGCCGTTGCGGAAAGCCAGCATCTTCAACGACATCGCGAAAAGGGACGTGTTTACCCGTTGTTATCCCTACCAAATTCGGTAACGCGTCCTTAATGGCATTAACGTTAGGGTTTTTCCGCGTGATCCGCCTTGGAGCGCGCGCCGTCCAGGACAGGCGGATGTTGCGTACGCGTTGGAGTTTTCCATGGATATCATGACCGGCGCCGGGCTGTTGGCTGGCGTCATCGTCATCGCGGTGATGATGCTGTTGGGCGGCGACGTCCACATGTTCATTTCCGAACATGCCATGATCATCATCTTCGGTGGTTCGGTCGCAGCCACCATGATCCGCTTTCCGCTCGGCGTGATGCTGCACGGCCTGCCGCTCGGCGCCAAATACGCCTTCACCATGAGCCGGCTGTCGGCCCGTGACCTCGTCGACGAGCTCGCCCGCATCGCCGAGATCGCCCGCAAGCAGGGCCCGGTCGGTCTCGAAAAGGTCGAGACCAACGAGGCGTTCCTCGCCAAGGGCATCCGCTACGTCGCCGACGGTTACGACCTCGAATTCATCCGCGACAATCTGGAACGCGACCGCGACAATTTCCTGATGCACCTCGACGAGGGCAGCAAGATCTATCGCGCGATCGGCGACTGCGCGCCGGCGTTCGGCATGATCGGCACGCTGATCGGCATGGTGCAGATGTTCGCCAACATGACCGACCCCTCCAAGCTCGGCCCGTTCATGGCGACCGCGCTGCTCGCGACCCTGTACGGCGCTCTGGTCGCCAACCTGTTCTGTCTGCCGATCGCCGACAAGCTGCACGGCAAGCTGCTCGACGAGGAGACCAACCGCACGCTGATCATCGACGGCATCCTGATGATCCGCGATTCCAAGAGCCCGGCGCTGGTCCGCGAAATGCTGCTGGCCTATCTGCCGGAAAAACATCGCCACGAGGAGGGCGAGCCGGTCCCGGCCTAAGGGGTGGGGCGGCGCGTCCGGGAATCTTGATCGATGGCGAAGAAAAAGCGCGGCGATGCACATGGCGGAGGTCACGGCTGGTTCGTGACGTTCGCGGACCTGATGGGTCTGATGATGAGCTTCTTCGTGATGCTCGTCGCCTTCTCCACCATGGACAACAACAAGCTGAAGATCGTCGCCGGCTCGATGCGCGACGCCTTCGGCGTGCAGACCAACGTCCGCTATTCCGGCATCATCGAGTCGGACGGCCTGCCGACGCGGCCGAAGCTGAAGAATGTCGATCACATCTCGCCGGAGGAATCCTCCGCCAATCCGACGCCGGACCAGCAGGAGCGCAGCCAGCTCAACGGCGCGCGGCTGCAGATCGACCGCGAATTCGCGCTCGCCTCCGCTTCGCTGCGGCAGGCGCTGCAGGACATGCCGGAGCTGACCGAGATCTCCAAGAACATCATGTTCGAGGAGACCAATGAGGGGCTCAACCTCGAGATCGTCGACCAGGACGGCCGTTCGATGTTCGCCGACGGCTCCAAGGTGCCGTATGACCGCACGCGCCGGCTGATCCAGAAGCTCGCCGCGCCGCTGAAGGCAACGCCGCTGCGGGTTTCGATCGTCGGGCATACTGCCGCAGGCTTCGTGCCGGCGCGCAGCGATTACGACGCCTTCGACCTGTCCGCGGATCGCGCCAATGTCGTGCGGCAGATCCTTGAGCGCGAAGGATTGCCGTCGGCCCATATCTTCGCGGTATCGGGCAAAGCTGATGGCCAGCCGCTGTTTCCCGACGATCCGACGCTGCCGGCGAACCGCCGCGTCACCATCACGTTGATGAAGGAAAATCCGCCGTTGCCGCCGGATCTGAAGCCGTAAGCCGGGCGATCGGCGAGGTCGCGGAGACGGATATTCAGGTAACCGGTTGATTTGGTTTCGGAATCGCAACTGGAGGTATCCCGATCCATGCGTAAACCGCATGCCGGAGGCCTGAATCCGTGCTAACCTATGCATTCACGCCGGGAGTATAGCCCTGCGACGCCGCGTTGTGCAGTGCGGCAGAGGATAGAGGCGCGCCTTCCCATGTCATCCGAGAGTGCGATCACCGCGGCGGAAACGCCCGCGGCCAATGGTCATGGCGAAGCGCATTCTACCGCAGGCTTCAAGGCTCTGATGATCGGCAGCATCGGTGTCGTCTATGGCGACATCGGCACCAGCCCGCTTTACGCGCTGCGCGAAGCCGTAGTCGCGGCCAGCGGCTCCGAAGCAGAGCCGATGGCGCATGCGGTGCTCGGCGTGCTCTCGCTGATCCTGTGGGCGCTGATCATCGTCGTCACGCTGAAATATGTCGTGGTCCTGCTTCGTGCCGACAATCACGGCGAGGGCGGGACGCTGGCGCTGATGGCGCTGGCGCAGCGCGCGGTCACCAAGGGCGCCGGCGCGATCGTGCTGCTCGGCATCATCAGCGGCGCGTTGTTCTATGGCGATGCCGTCATCACACCGGCGCTGTCGGTGCTGTCGGCGGTCGAAGGCATCAAGCTCGTGACCTCGACCTTCGATCCCTACGTCGTCCCGCTCACGGTGATCATCCTGGTCATCCTGTTCTCGGTGCAGTCGCGCGGCACCGCGCGCGTCGCGGCCTTCTTCGGACCCGTGATGTGCGTGTGGTTCGCGATCATCGCAATTGCGGCGCTGCCGCAGATCGCGCGGCATCCCGAGGTGCTTTACGCGCTCAACCCGATCCACGCAGTATCGTTCATGCTGCATCACGGCGTGATCGGCTTCGTCACCCTCGGTGCGGTCTTCCTTGCCGTGACCGGCGCGGAAGCGCTCTATGCCGACCTCGGCCATTTCGGCAAGCGTCCGATCCAGACCGCGTGGCTGTTCATCGTGCTGCCGTCGCTGACGCTCAATTACATGGGGCAGGCGGCGCTCTTGCTTGCCGATCCCAAGGCGATCGAGAATCCGTTCTTCCTGATGTTCCCGGACTGGGCGCTGATCCCGATGGTCGCGCTTGCGACGCTCGCGACCGTGATCGCGAGCCAGGCCGTCATCACCGGGGCCTATTCGCTGACGCGACAGGCGATCCAGCTCGGGCTGTTGCCGCGCTTTGAAATCCGCCACACCTCGGAAGCGCATTCCGGGCAGATCTACATGCCCCGCATCAACCGGCTGCTGCTCATCGCGGTGATCCTGTTGGTGCTGATGTTCCGCTCCTCCAGCGCGCTCGCATCGGCCTACGGCATCTCGGTGACCGGCACCATGGTGGTGACGGCGATGATGGGGTTTGTCGTGATCTGGCGGGTCTGGAAATGGTCGCCGTTCGCAGCCGCGGCCCTGATCGCCCCGTTCCTGTTCCTCGATCTGACTTTCCTTGCCGCGAACCTGCTCAAGGTCTGGGAGGGGGGCTGGGTGCCGCTTGCGCTCGGCGCTGCCATGATCGTCGTGATGTACACCTGGCGCCATGGCAGCCGGCTGTTGTTCGAGAAGTCGCGCAAGCTGGAATTCCCGCTCGCGGATCTCGTCGCGATGCTCGAGAAGCGGCCGCCGCAGCGGGTCTCCGGCACCGCGGTGTTCCTGACCAGCGATCCCGTCAGCGCGCCGACCGCGCTGATGCACAGCCTGAAGCACTACAAGGTGCTGCATCAGAAGAACATCATCCTCACCATCGAGACCGCGCCAACGCCGCGCATCGACCCGTCCGAGCGCGTGCGAATGGAGCAGCTGAGCGAGACGTTCTCCAAGGTGACCCTGAAATTCGGCTTCATGGAATCGCCGAACGTGCCGAAGACGCTGGCGATCGCCCGCAAGCTCGGCTGGCAGTTCGACATCATGTCGACCTCGTTCTTCCTGTCGCGTCGCGCGCTGAAGCCGGCGGCGCATTCCGGCATGCCGAGCTGGCAGGACCACCTGTTCATTGCACTCAGCCGCGCGTCGAACGACGCCACCGACTATTTCCAGATTCCGACCGGCCGGGTCGTCGAGGTCGGCACGCAGGTCACGATCTAGTTTGAACTCCTCGGGGGACCGTACGCCGAGATGAATCCTGTCTACCGTCGAGCCGCGCCCGGTGATGCAATTCGCCTCTTCGAGATTCGGCGGACATCGATCCTCGAACTCGCCTCGAAGGGAATTCCCGCCGACGAAGCCGCGGCGTGGGCGATGAAGCTCACGCCCGCAGGCATGGAGCAAAAGCTTCGCGAGCTGGAGATTTGGGTCGCCGAGCTCGATGGCGTCACAGCCGGCTGGGGCGCCATTCGCGGCAGCTATCTGGAAGGGCTGTATATGGCCCCCGAATTTGCCGGCCGAGGCATCGGCGGCAGCTTGCTTGCCACGCTCGAAAGCCTGATGCGGTCGCGTGGTGTCCGCGAGATCCGCGCCGAAGCCAGTTCGAATGCGCTGGATTTCTACCTTCAACGGGGTTACCGGGCCACAGCGCCTCAAACGCCTGATGGCGCCTGGCCGATTGCAAAGCAGCTTCAATAGCCACGCCGGGGAGGCTCGAGCTAAGGCTCTCGTGGAAGCTTCGGACGGTGCTTTAAGTCGCTTGTGGCGCTTGATTTTCTCGGCGCGAGAGGCGACTTTGCGGCCCGGGCCGGCGGGGCGTGAAGCCGGCCAATCTGATATGTCGGGAGGATTTTTCCGTGGCGGACCACAACGTGGAAGATTTGTTTCCGGACGAGGTGTCGAAGGGAATAGCTGATGGACGCTATCTCCTGGTCGACGTCCGCGAGCCGAATGAGGTTGCCGTCGAGGCCTATCCCGATGGCGTCGTGGTGCCGCTGTCGACCTTCGATCCGTCGGCGATTCCCGACCCAAAGGGCAAGCAGGTGGTGTTCGCCTGCCGCTCCGGCAAGCGCTCAGTAACGGCCTCGCTGGCGGCGCAGGCCGCGGGCCTGCCGTATGACAAGCATCTGGCCGGCGGCATCATCGGCTGGAAGGCAGCGGGATTGCCGACCAAGACGGGCGGCTGATCTCCGACATGACCTCCATGAACAAGGTCTTCGCGGACCTTCCCGTCACGATCTTCGAGGCGATGTCGCAGGCCGCGCGCGACAACAACGCCATCAATCTTGGCCAGGGCTTTCCCGACGATCCCGGACCGGAGGATATCCGCCGCGCCGCCGCTGACGCCTCGCTGAACGGCTACAACCAGTACCCGTCGATGATGGGCATTCCGGAGCTCAGGCAGGCGATCGCGTCGCACTATGGCCGTTGGCACGGGCTCAGCCTCGACCCGATGACCGAGGTGATGGTGACGTCGGGCGGCACCGAGGCGTTGACCTCGGCGATCCTCGCCGTCGTCGAGCCCGGCGATGAAGTGATCGTGTTCCAGCCGGTCTATGATTCCTATCTGCCGATCATCCGGCAGGCGGGCGGCATTCCGCGGCTGCTGCGTCTTGAGCCGCCGCACTGGCGGCTTAACGAGGAGATGCTGCGGAGCGCCTTCAATCACAAGACCAAGGCGGTGCTGTTCAACAATCCGCTCAACCCGGCGGCGGTGGTCTATCCGCGCGAGGACCTCGAATTGCTGGCGCGGTTCTGCCAGGAGTTCGACAGCGTCGCGATCTGCGACGAGGTCTGGGAGCACGTGGTGTTCGACGGCCGCGAACACATTCCGCTGATCACGATCCCGGGCATGCGCGATCGCACTATCAAGATCGGCAGCGCCGGCAAGATCTTCTCGCTGACCGGATGGAAGGTCGGCTTCGTCTGTGCCGCGCCGCCGCTGTTGCGCGTGGCCGCCAAGGTGCACCAGTTTCTCACCTTCACGACGGCGCCCAATCTGCAGGCCGCCGTCGCTTATGGCCTCAACAAGCCGGACGACTATTTCCTAGAGATGCGCAAGGATATGGCGCGGAGCCGCGACCGTCTTACCAAGGGGCTGGAAAGCATCGGCTTCCCGGTCCTGAAGTCGCAGGGGACCTACTTCCTCACCGTGGACCTGTCGCCGCTCGGGCTCAACGAAACCGATGCGGAGTTCTGCTGGCGTATCGTCCAGGACTACAAGGTCGCGGCGATTCCGGTGTCCGCGTTCTACGAGCAGGACGCGGTAACGTCGGTTGTGCGGTTTTGTTTTTCCAAGAAGGACGCAACGCTCGACACTGCGCTGGAGCGTCTGTCGGACGCGGTCCACCGCCGGAAGAGGTAAGCCGGGATGAGAGAGCAGAGCCGGTACGTCAGCCTGATCGGCGTCGTCGCCGCGGCTCTGCTGTTCTCTGTCTCCGCCGGTGCGGAGCAGCGCACGGTCAATTTCTACAATTGGTCGAACTATATGGCGCCGGGCGTGCTGGAGGACTTCACCAAGGAGACCGGCATCAAGGTCGTCTACGACACTTTCGACGCCAACGAGACGCTGGAGACGCGGCTGCTTGCCGGCAAGTCGGGCTACGACGTCGTGGTGCCGACCGGCTATTTCCTGCAGCGCCAGATCACCGCCAAGGTGTTTTTGAGCTTCGACAAGTCGAAGCTGCCGAACCTCGCCAATGCCTGGCCGGTGGTGACGAAGCAGCTCGCGACCTACGATCCCGGCAACAATTACGGCGCCAACTACATGTGGGGCACCACCGGCATCGGCTACAACGTCAAGATGATCAAGCAGATCCTCGGCCCCGATGCGAAGATCGACAGCTGGGACATGGTGTTCAAGCCGGAGAACCTCGCCAAGTTCAAGGATTGCGGCATCCATATGCTGGACTCCGCCGACGATATCCTGCCGGCAGCGCTGAGCTATCTCGGTCTCGATCCGAATTCGACCAAGCAGGCCGACCTGGAGAAGGCCGCCGATCTCGTCATCAAGATCCGGCCCTATGTCCGCAAATTCCATTCGTCCGAATATCTCAGCGCGCTGGCTTCGGGCGAAATCTGCTTCGTGGTCGGTTGGTCGGGCGACATCATGCAGGCGCGCAGCCGCGCGGCGGAGGCCAAGACCGGGGTCGAGATCGGCTACACGATCCCGAAGGAGGGCGCGCAGATGTTCTTCGACAATCTCGCGATCCCTGCCGATGCGAAGAACGTCACTGAAGCCTATGAGCTGATCAACTACCTCTATCGTCCCGACATCGCCGCCAAGAACTCGAACTTCCTGTCCTACGCCAACGGCAATCTGGCGAGCCAGAAGCTGATCGACCCTGTTATCATCAACGACAAGAACATCTATCCGGACGAGGCGATGCAGCAGAAGCTGTTCGTGATCATGGCGCGCGATCCCGCTACGCAGCGGATCATCAATCGCCTGTGGACCCGGGTGAAGACGGGGAAGTGACGCGAAGCGCTAACGCCACCTTCGGTGCAGCCAGAGCCACTGATCCGGATATTCGCGGACCCAGCTCTCGACGACATCGGTGACCGCCTGCATCGTGCCCTGGACGTCGATCTGGCCGGATGCATCGAACACCGGCTTCACTTCCTCCGACACTTCACCGCGGAAGCGGCCGTCGGGCAGGCGGATGATCCGCGTGCCGTGGATCGGGCAGTCGACCTGCCGGCGCAGTCGCGCCAGCAGCGGGTTGGCGGTGGTCTTGCGGCCAAAGAAGGTGACCGGAACGCCGTTGGTCAGGTACTGGTCGACCAGCATCGCGACGTGTTGGCCGTTCTGCAGGGCCTGCCCCAGCTTGAACGGCGCGTCGCGGCCGGCCGGCACCAGCGTGCCCATCTTGACCTGCCGGATACGCTCGATGGCGCGGTCGGCGGATTCGATGTTCGGTCGCCGGAACAGGATCGCGGCATCGAGCCCGTGGGCGACCGCGGCAAGTGCGGGAAGCTCCCAGTTACCGAGATGCGCCGCAAAGAACAGCGCCGGCTTGCCGTCGTCACGGAGCCGGTCGAACAGCTCCTTGCTCCGCGGCGAGAATTCGACGCGGCTGGGCTTCTCGGGATGAGCGACGTCATAGTCCCAGATGTGATCGAGATGCGCGAACTCGGCACCGAGGCGCCCGAGATTGTGCCAGACCCCCGTGAGGATTTGCTCAATCTCCTCCGGCGACTTTTCCGGGAAGGCAGCCTTGAGGTTCTCGCGGCCGATGCGATCCTCGCGCAGCCGGCGGCCGATGAAATGCGTAGCGCGGCCGAAGAACCTCGCCGTCTTGTCCGGATCGAAATAGCGCGCGGTCCGCAACAGGCCGACCGTCAAGGCGCCGACCGCGGCCTCGGTTGCGGGCTTGGTGGCGTCGCGCAGGCGCGCTTTGGTGCGAAGGAGCAGACGTTTCATTGTGCGAAGCGAGAGCCGGCCTAGGCCGGCTCTCGCGTCAGGATCAGCGAGGCATTTTGCCCGCCGAAGCCGAACGAGTTCGACATCACGGCGGTGACGCGCGCGTCGCGCGCCTTGTTGCCGACCACATCGAACGGAATTGCGGGATCCGGCACCTCGTAATTGATGGTCGGCGGAATCCGCTGATGCTCGAGCGTGAGCAGCGAGTAGATCGCTTCGACGGCGCCGGCGGCCGAGATGGTGTGGCCGACCGCCGACTTGTTCGACGACACCGGGATATTCGGCGTATGGTCGCCGAACACGGCCGAGGTCGCAAGATATTCCATCTTGTCGTTTTCCGGGGTCGAGGTGCCGTGCGCGTTGATGTGGTCGATCTGGCCCGGCTCCATGCCCGCGTCGGCAAGCGTCTTGCGCACGCAGCCGATCGCTGGCTTGCCGTCGGGGCTCGAACGAGTGCGGTGGAAGGAGTCGGTGAGCTCGCCGCAGCCGGCGACGACGCCGAGGATGCGCGCGCCGCGGGCCATCGCCGCGTCGTAGCTCTCCAGCACCAGCGCGCCGGCGCCTTCGGCCATCACGAAACCATCGCGGTTCTTCGAGAACGGCTTCGAGGCGCCCTGCGGCGGATCGTTCTGGGTGGAGAGGGCCGACAGCAGCGAGAAGCGCACCATGGCTTCGGGATTGACCGAGCCATCGGTCGCGATGCACAGCGCCGCATCGGCTTCGCCGCGGCGGATCGCCTCGACGCCGAGCTGGATGGCGGTGGCGCCTGACGCGCAGGCCGTCGACAGCGAAATCGGCGATCCCTTGGTGCCGAAGGTATCGGCGAGGTGGAGTGCGACCGACCCGAACGTGAAGCGGCGGTGATAATGGGTGAACTGGCCATTACCACAGGCCGCCAGATAGTCGATGATTCCGAAGTCTCGCTTCTCGACGGAGCGCGCGACCTCCAGCCGTTGCGGCCATTCGGTCTCGACCGGAGCGACCGCAAGAAACATCGGCCCCGGAAAGTCGCCCCTTGTGCCGACGCCGGATTGCTCGAGCGCTTCCTCGGTGGCGATCACCGCGAGGCGCTCGGACAGGCTGGTCGAAGAGAAGGGCTCGACGGTGACGAAGTCGACCGCACCGGCCATCGTCGTCTTCATGCCGTCGATCGGGAAACGCGTCACCGTCTTGATACCGGATTCGCCCGCGGTCAGCCGGTTCCAGTTATCGGTCTTGCCGGCGCCGAGCGAGGTCACGATTCCCATGCCGGTCACGACAACGATCGGCCGGCCGAATTTATCGCGTGGTGCTGTCATGGTTCCCCCGTCGATGCTGCGCCGGACTTACTTTACGGCCTCGACCAGGGCCATGCCTTCGCCCTGCCAGTGACCGACCCCCGTCACTACAATCTGGGTTGGCGCCCCGGTCTTTTCAACCTCGAACCCGGTCGGGTCGTTGGCCGGATAAAGTGCCCCGCGCGAGATCGATAGCGCCGCCAGCGCAAGCCCGAGTGGAAACTGCGCCTCGACCGTGTGGCCGAAGGTCGTGCCGTTGGCGCGCACAGCAAGTCCGGGATGCTCGCCCAGGAAGGCGCGCTCTTCGGAGGTAGCCGGTTCGGCGCCGGTCGCGCCCGTGATCAAGACGCCATCGTCGTCGCTGACACCGAGCTGCGGCCACATCGCCTCCAGCGACTTCGTCACCGCTCCGGGCTGCTTGCGCTTGGCGAGATCGGCGACCACCTTGGTCAGCTTGGCATAAGGCTTCGCGCCGCGGGCCTCGGCATGCTCGCGCGACTCCATCACCAGGAACGCACCGACGGAGCCGAGCGCGAAGCCCGGACTGTCCTTGCGGGCCCAGACCGGCGCATACTGGCCCTTCAGACTGAAGTTGCCGAATTGATAGAGCATCAGGAGGTCGCCGCGATCGCCATTGTGGGCGGCGCCAACCAGCGCGATATCGCTCTGGCCGGCCCCGATGCGGGCGACCGCGATGCGCGCCGCGTCGATGCTCGAGGCTTCCTCGCCCATGAAGGTCCGCGACGTTCCGCAGACGCCGTGAACGATCGCGATATTGCCGGCGAGCAAGTTGGAGAGTTGCGCCAGGAACAGCGTCGGGCGCAGCTCGTTCATCAGCTTCTCGTTGAGGAACCCGGGCTGTGAGTTGCCCTGCGCGTCGGCGTTCATGATCGCCAGGTCGACCTTGAGATCACGCTCGCCGCCGCCGGCCGCGATGATCATGTCCATCCGCGACAGCACGTCCTGATTGCCTTTGACGCCGGCGGAATCGAGCGCAAGGCCGGCAGCATAGGTGCCGATGCGCTGCCATGTCTCCATTTGGCGCTGGTCGCCCTTTTTCGGAATCTGCGCGTCGAAGCTGATCGGGGCGATCGGATGGATGACGTAGGGCGCAAGCTTGGTCTCGTCGACATTGACGCGCTTGGCGCCGAGCGCCTCCCAATGCGCGTCCAGCCCCTCGCCAAGCGAGGAGAGCAGGCCGATTCCGGTGATCCAGACTTCTTTTGGTTCAGCCATTTTCAGTTTCAGCCATGAGGCATTGCGTGCAGCGGGAAGCCAATTTTCTCGGCCATCGCATCCATGTGGACGCGGAAGGCGGGATCGGGGAACGGAGAAAGCCCGAAGGTGAGTTCAGCGCTGCACTTCAACTCCTTGCCGACGCGGCCCTTGACCTTCGTGACGGCAAAGCCAGAACCTTCGTGCTCGAGCTTCGCGTCGATCGTCAGCAACTGGCCGGGACTGACGAAGCCGCGCATCTTGGCTTCCTTCACGATCGCCAGGAACGGCATGCGCTCGAACTTCAACAGCCCGAGCAGGAGCCACCCCGAACTCTGTGCCATCGATTCGGTCAACAATACTCCGGGCATGATCGGAAAGCCCGGAAAATGCCCCTCGAAGATGGTGTGCGCCGTGGGGACCTGTGCTTCGACCGTGATCGTCTTGGCGTCGAGATTGAGGTCGACGATGCGATCGATCAGCTTGAAATAGTCGAGGTCCATGGCAGGCGATTACGAACCCGTGCTCGTGCCGGCGCTTGCGTTCTTGGCCGCGACCAGCTCGTCGATCCGGTCGGCAAGGTTCTTCAGCACGAAGTACTGCTCCGTCGTCGCCTTGCCGTCGTTGACCTCCTGGGTCCACTTTTCGAGCGGCATCTTGATTCCAAAGGCCTTGTCGATGGCAAAGGCGATGTCGAGGAAGTCGAGGCTGTCGATTCCCAGATCGTCGATGGCGTGGCTCTCCGGCTTGATCGTGTCGCGCGGAATGTCGCAGGTCTCCGCGATGATATTGGCGATCTGATCGTAGGTGGAAGACATCATTAAGCCTTTGATATAATGGAGATAAATCCGGGACGGCTTGGAGGAGGCGGGCGCGTTGCCCCGGAATGCCCAATTCCCCCTGCCGGAGTCGAGTGCCCGTATATCGGAGCAGGGCCGTTAGTTCAATGGAGCTTGGCCGGGCGGGCGAGGGCGGTTTTTGAGCAGGGTTCCGACCGGCCTAGCTTCGCGGCGCCACCGAAATCTTTGCGCAATCGCGGCGCCCCATCTGCAAGCAGTCCTGGGTCTTGCGCAGGTCGGCGATGCTCATGGCGAGCCAGATACCGATCGCGGTCAGTGCCACGGTAAAGGCGAAGGCGGCGATGTTGGCGAGCATGCGCTGGCGGAAATCGTCTGGCTCGTCGCGCGGCTTGTCGTAACGGGAAAGGTCATTGGCGACCGGCGCGGGACGGGCCGAACGGATCGGCTCCTCGCGCTTGCCGGGTGGCTGTGCCGAGGTACGCGGCCGGAATTTGAGCACCACGTGCTCACTATCCGAGGTGATTGGCCGCTGCGTTTTCACTGCTGTCAGTCCGGTCGCGTCGCCACACTTGTCTAGCATGTTCGCTGCGCGTCACACCTAAAATATTGGTGCGCGCAGAGGTGGTATTCATCCCTCGAACGTCTCGTGGAACCGGCTGTAGTCGATCCTGAGGCGACCGTCGTCGGTTGGCTGGAGGATCTCGGCGTAGCGATGCCCGATGCGGATATCGGAATATTCATACGATTTTCGTGCATGTACATTTTGCGCTGCAACGTCGTCATAGCCTGAAACGATGAGGCCGAGCCCGGCATTGATGGCCTCCAGGCCCGCTGCGTCGAGGCCATGGAGCGGGCTGTCCTGGTCGATGACATGAAACAGCGTCCAGCTCAGCGCCAGCGCCGGGCTTTCGCTGCGGATAAGCGGCAGTTCGTAGAACCTGCGATACGCCATGCCTTCCTTGCTGACACCGTTCTTGAACAGCCATAGCCGCGCGGTGGCATTGGCGATGACGTTGTGCCGCTCATTAGCGAGACGGATCATCAGCGTCAGCTGGCCTTCATGATTCGAGATCACGGGATTGTCGGCAAACAGCAGGCGAGCGCTCGGTCGCGAGAAGCGCGCGAAGACCAGCCCGGTCATCAACGACATCGAGAAGATGCCGGTGAACAGTTCGACGGCCGCAACGAAGTGTCCGTAATGCGTTTGCGGATGCATGTCGCCGTAGCCGGCGGTCGAGAGTGTTTCAATGCTGAAATAGAGGTAGTCGATGTACTGGCCGTCGGGCACGTTGGCGATCGGCTGATTGCCGACCCAATAGAGCAGCGCGAAGAAGGCATTGAAGATGATGAACACCAATGCTGCACCGCCAATAAAGGCGGGCCACGACGCTGTCATGCAGCGATGGCTGATATCGGCCCAAAAACTGAGCTCCAGTCCCTCGGTCACAACCTCGCGGTTGCCGAGGCGGACCAGGCGGCCTTTCTTTCGATCGCTTGCTTTTCCAGCCATTCCGTTCTTCAACCGGGCACTTTCGCCGGCTTGCGACATCATGTCATAATGGAACTTATTGCAGAGCGGCAGTCAAACGGGAGCTCAGATCATGGCCCACACGCGCGAACCCTATGTCAAGCCGATCCCCATCCTGTCGCTGCGGCCGACCCAGATGACGGTCGGCATGCACGAGGTGAAGGAGAAGCGGAAGCGCTGGCGCGAGCATTCTTCGAGCAAGAAGCGCGCCGAACTCCTGGGCAAGCACATGATCCCGGTGGTCCATGGCCCCGACGATCGCTACTACGTGGTCGATCACCATCACATGGCGCGAGCGCTGCACGAGGAGGGCGTCAAGGACATCCTGGTCACTGTGATCGGCGACCTCACGATGGTCGAGCGTGACGTGTTCTGGGGCGTGATGGACAACAAGCGCTGGGTCTATCCCTACAACTCCAAGGGCGACCGTTGCCATTTCAAGGACATTCCGAGATCGATCAAGGACCTCAAGGACGATCCGTACCGCAGCCTCGCCGGCGAGATGCGCCGGGCCGGCGGCTTCGCCAAGGACACGACGCCGTTCAGCGAATTCCTGTGGGCCGACTTCCTGCGCCGACACATCCCGCGCAAGATGGTGGAGAACACTTTCGCCAAGGCGCTGGAGAAGGGGCTCGCGCTGGGACGCGGCCCGAACGCGACCTATCTGCCCGGTTGGTGCGGGCCGGCTTCGGACGACTGATCAGGCTCGGTTCGCGGCTCTTGATTGACCTTGCCCGGGTCATGCGTGCCGCCCAGCGTGCGATGTAGCCATCGCTCGATTGGGTTGCCGAAGGCCAGGAGCAGGAACGCCAGCACCAGCGCGGTCGCGACGATAGGCCAATGTCCCGCGCCGCAGACGATCCCGACGCAGGCCGCGAAGAAGGCGCAGGCGGCGCTGGTCAGGCCGCGGACCTGCATTCGGTCGCCATGCCGGACGATCACGCCGGCACCTAGAAATCCAATGCCGGTCAGCACGCCCTGGATCACGCGGCTCGCCGCATCCGTGAATTTGCCGGGGTCGGCGGCCTGCAAGGCAAGGAGGACGACCGTTGCGGTCGACAGGCTGACAAGGCCGAGCGTCTTCAGGCCGATCGGCTTGCCGCGCAAGTCGCGATCGAGCCCGATCGCGCCTCCGGCCAGTGTGGCTGCGCCGAGGCGCAGGGTGATCTCGCTCCAGTCCACCGGTCCGGCCTCTATTTCGGTTGCCGTCCGAGCATGTAGAACTCGTCGTTCGGGCGCATTGCGGTGACATTGGCCATCCGGTTCGACAGCGCGAAGAACGCTGCCACCGCTGCAATGTCCCAGATGTCGTCGTCGCTGAAGCCGTGGGCGGCAAGGGCCGCGAAATCGGCCTCGGAGACCTCCTCCGCCGCGCGGCTTACCTTCATCGCGAAATCGAGCATCGCGCGCTGCCGCGGCGTGATGTCGGCCTTGCGGTAGTTGACCGCGATTTGGTCGGCGATCTGCGGGTTCTTGGCGCGGATGCGCAGGATCGCGCCGTGGGCGATCACGCAATACTGGCATTGATTGGCGGCGCTGGTCGCCACCACGATCATCTCGCGCTCGGCTTTGGACAGGCCAGAGTCCTTCTCCATCAACGCGTCATGATAGGCGAAGAACGCACGAAACTCATCGGGACGGTAGGCCAGCGACAGGAAGACGTTCGGCACGAAGCCGGATTTTTCCTGCACCGCAAGGATGCGGGTGCGGATGTCCTCGGGGAGTTGGTCGAGGGCGGGCGTCTGAAAGCGTTTTGCGGTCGGCTGCGTCATGAGATGGTTCCGGCATGCCGCGAGGGACGCGGCGTCAGGCGAAACCATAATGGATGACGGATTCGGCGCAAGGCACGTCGCGTGCTGCCTACCGAAATGCTCTAGCGCAGCGGCTTCTTCAGCAGCGAGAAGCGATCCGGATCGAGCCCCAGTGAGGGCTGCAGCATCGGCGCTTCCGCGGGAGCCATCGGGCGCGGCGGCGGGCGGTCGTTGATGCCGGGGTCGTTGGCTGTGCTGTCGCGATGCGAGGTCGCACCCCGCCAGCGTTCCAGCACGGCGCTGACGAAGTGCATGTCATGGCCGGCGGTGACCGACGGCACCGTGGCAATGGTAGCTTCGCCGCGCGGCAGTTGGTGCGGCGGCACCTCCTTGAAGCGCAGCCGCGTCGGCAGCGCTACGCCTTCGCCGAAGGCCAGCACCTCGCGGGTGCCGAGCGAGGGGACGAAGGACAGCAGATTGGCGGCGGCGTCCGAGACCGCGGAGCGCAGCAGCGCCTGGTCGCGGTCGTTGGCAAGGCGCATCGTGAACAGCGTGTTGCACTGGGAAATGATCGTCGCGTCGAGCTCGGCCGGACGCTGGGTGATGAGGCCGAGATAGACGCCGTATTTGCGGCCTTCCTTGGCGATCCGCGACACCGCCTTGCGGGTCGGCCCGAATCCGATGTTGCGGTCCGCGGAGGCGTAGCGGTGCGCCTCCTCGCAGACGAACAGCATCGGCGAGACGCCGTCGCTCCACAGGCCGAAATCGAATGCCATGCGGCACAGCACCGACACCACGGAGTCGACCACTTCGGCGGGGAAGCCGGCGAGCTGCATGATGGTCATCGGCTTGCCGTTGGCGGGCAGGCGGAACAGGTAGCTGATCACTTCCGCCATGGTGTCGCCGCCGACATTGGCGTTGTCGAACATGAAGGCGTAGCGCGGATCGTTGCGGACCGCATCGATGCGCGAGATCAGCTTGTGATAGATGATGCGCGAGGAGCGGTTCTCCAGCTTGCCCATGCGCTCGTCGATCAGCGAGATCAGGTCGACGAGGCGATAGGGCACCGGCGTGTCGACGGTGTAGCCGACCTGCCTGGGATCGACGCGCTTCAGCCCGAGGCCGACGCGGTCGGAGTTCTGGTACTGGGTGTAGAGGCCCTTCGCCATCGGAATCACTTCGGCGAGGATATCGAGTTCTTCGGGGACGCCGGGGCGGCCGCCGAACAGCACGTCGACGATCTCTTCGAAGTTGAACAGCCAGAACGGCAGCTTCAGGTTCCGCGGGTTGAGCACCTGGGCGCGTTCGCCGAAGCAGCGCCCGTATTCGTTATGCACGTCGAGCAGGAAGATGCGCAGGCTCGGTCGCGACTTCAGGATCTCGTTGAGCAGCAGCGATACGCCGGTCGATTTGCCGACGCCGGTCGAGCCGAGCACCGCGAAATGCTTGGAGAGCATTTCCTCGACGTCGACATAGGCGATGATCGAGGGGTCCTGCTGCAGCGTGCCGACATTGATCTGGTCCGAGCCGCTCGGTGCGTACACCGTGCGCAGCTCCTCACTGGTGATCAGCTCGACGCCGTCGCCGATGGTCGGATAATTGGTGACGCCGCGCTGAAACTTGGGCCGCGCGCCGCCGAGGATTTCGCCGAGCAGATCGACCGAGGCGGTTGCGACATAGGTGTCTGACGCGTGCAGGTCCTCGCACGACACTTCGGTGATCATGGCGACGATCACCGAGGTTGTGCAGCGGATGCTGACGAACCGGCCGACGGTCGCACGCACTTCCGGGAGCGGCATCTGGCCGGCGGCCATCAGCCCGACCCGGGCCTGCGAGCCGCGCACAGAGATCACACGTCCGAAGGATGTCACGTTTCCAGCCTGGCTGTTCTGAGAAATGTCCGGACTAATATGACGCGGCGGGGCTGCAAAAACCGTTAAATCGCTGCGGTTCCGGATCGGCTAAATCTGTACCTTCCGGGTCAGGATTTGTTCTTCAAGCACGGCAAGGTGCCGGGCTGCCACGCTTCGGCGCTGAAATCGTCGCTTTCCGGCACGGACCACGATGGTTTCGCCGTTCTCCTGTTAACGCGGAATTTACCATGTCGAAGGAGAGCACCTGCCTGATCGTTAATCACCGGATGCCGGGCGGGATTTTCCACGCTCTGTCTCGTGGTATCGTGTAACCGATTGCTAACTGCGTGTTGTAACGCCCTTTCCATTTGTGCCGCGTAACGATGCCGCGCTCGAGGAGAGATCAGCGTGAGCATCGAAGACCGCAATCCATCGTCTGGGAATGCCGACAGTGGCTCGACCAAGGGGCTTGCCTTCTGCGCAGGCATGTTGGTCGGCAGCCTGCTCGGAAGTGCCACGGCGGGCTGGAGCGTGCGCGAGGGCCTGCTGACGGCGGCCGTCGTGATCCTGGCCGTCATTGTCGTCCTGGTGCTGAAGCGGCATCAGGTCTCGGACCAGCGGCTCGCGATCGAGCGTCGTAACCTCTCGACCGCTGTGAACAACATTCCGCAGGGACTGGTTCTCTACGACGCATCGGCGCGCATCATCATCTGCAACCAGCCCTACGTCGACATGTTCGGCCTCTCGTCCGACGTGGCCCAGCCGGGCTGCACGATGCAGCGGCTGATCGCGCACCGCCAGGAGACCGGCTCGTTCGATGGCGACGTCGACGAGTTCTGCGATGCCATCATCCGCAATGTGGCGCTTGGCAAGGGAACGCGTCAGCTCACGGAGGCGCCCGGTGGGCGCGCCATCGAGATCGTCAACAAGCCGCTGCCGCAGGGTGGATGGGTGGCGACGATCGAGGACATCACGGAACGCACCCGCGCCGACGAGAAGATCGCGCATATGGCGCACTATGATGCGTTGACCGATCTGCCGAACCGCGTGCTGTTCCGCGAACGGCTGTCGCAGGCGCTGAAGGCGATCCGGCCGGGCGAGCAACTGGCCGTGATGTATATCGACATCGACGAATTCAAGAGCGTCAACGACGCGCTCGGCCATCCGGTTGGTGATGCGCTGCTCAAGGCGATCGCCGATCGCCTGCGCTCCTGCCTTGGGGATGCCGATGTCGCGGCACGGCTCGGCGGCGACGAGTTCGCCGTGATCCAGACCGCAATCCGCAGTCACACCGAAACCATGCAGCTGCTTGCCGCGATCTATCAGACCATCCGCCAGCCGATCGATTGCAACGGACACCTGATCGCCACCGATGCAAGCATCGGCATCGCGCTCGCACCCGGCGACGGTCTCGACATCGACCAGTTGCTGCGCAACGCCGACCTCGCCCTCTATGGGGCGAAGAGCGACGGCCGCCGCACCTACCGGTTCTTCGAGGCCGGCATGGACGCGCGCGCCAAGGCGCGACGCAGCCTGGAGCACGAGCTGCGTCAGGCGATCGCCGACAGCAGCTTCGAACTTCATTATCAGCCACTGCTGCATCTCGAGGACGGCACGGTCAGCTGTTGCGAAGCACTGCTGCGCTGGCGTCATCCCGAACGCGGCATGATCTCGCCCGCCGATTTCATTCCGGTTGCCGAGGATACCGGCCTGATCAACGATCTCGGCCACTGGGTGCTCAACACCGCCTGCAGGGAAGCGGTGAACTGGCCGGATCACGTCAGCATCGCGGTCAACGTGTCCCCGATCCAGTTCAAGAGCGAGACCCTCGCGCTGCACGTCGCCGCCGCACTCGCGGCATCGGGGCTTGCGGCGTCGCGGCTCGAACTCGAGATCACCGAGGCGGTGCTGATCCGCGACGATGAGGCCGCGCTCGATATCCTGCATCAGTTGCGCGACCTCGGGGTCCGCATCGCGCTCGACGATTTCGGCACCGGCTACTCCTCGCTGAGCTATCTGCAGCGCTTCCCGTTCGACAAGATCAAGATCGATCGCGCCTTCATCAAGGATCTTGCCAGCACGGGCGCATCGTCCACGATCGTCCAGGCCGTCGTGAACATCGCCGCCGCCAGCGATATGACCACCACCGCCGAGGGCGTCGAGACCGAGCAGCAGCGCAACCTGCTGCGCACTCTCGGTTGCACCGAGATGCAGGGCTATCTGTTCAGCCGTCCGGTCCCGGCGGTCGACATCCGCAAGCTGCTGTCGTCGTACCGCGAGAAGACCGCCTCGGTCGCCTGACGGTCGGCTGCGGCCGTTCCTGGTAATGTGATATTGGCCACGGAATATCGTGCGATGGCCCGCCATCTTGTATCTACGCAACAGGAGGGCTCCGCCATGTACTATCTCGTCAACGCGCTTCTGGTTCTTGCGATGGCGTTCTTCTTCGTGCTGCCAATGACCGACCATCGGACGGCGCGCATGAAGCTTTGCGTGGTGTGCGCGCTCGCTGTGGCGCTGACGATGTCGGCGACCGCGTTCCGGCCATACGCACCGGCGCCCATCATGATGTCGCGGGGCTGAGCGCGGGCCCCAATCCTTCACGGGCTCCAATCCCTTCAGCGTCCGGCGCCAACCCAATAATTTGTTGACGAGACCTAATCTCTTGTACAGTAGTACAAATAGGTATGCGACGCGTAAGTCCGCCTGGGCGATGGCTTGCCGCGTCCGTTCGGCGCCGCCGCGGAAGGAGATTGCCCCATGCAGCCGGAACCGATCTTCGACCTCGCCCATCTCGGGCACATGGAGCTGCTGACACCGAAGCCGGACGAGAGCCTGGCATTCTTCGTCGACGTCATGGGCATGACCGTCAGTGGCCGGAAGGACGAGTCGGTCTACCTGCGCGGCTGGGACGACTACGAGCGCTATTCGCTCAAGCTCACGGCGTCGACAACGTCGGGCATGGAGCACATGGCGCTGCGCGCCCGCAGCCAGCAGGCGCTGGAGCGCCGCGTCGCCGCGCTGAAGGGCTCCGGTTTTGAGATCGGTTGGGTCGACGGCGATATGGGGCAGGGGCCGGCCTTCCGCTGCCGCGATCCGGACGGTCATGTCATCGAGCTCTATTACGAGACCGAGTGGTACCAGCCCCCGGCCGAGCTGAAGCCGGCGCTGAAGAACCAGGCGCAGCGCTTCCCGGCGCGCGGCGTCAACGTTCGCCGGCTCGACCATCTCAACTGCCTCGCGGTCGACATCAAGGCCAACCGACTGTTCTTCGAAAACTATCTCGGATGCCGGACCACCGAGCAGATCGTGTTGAATGACGGCACGGAAGCGGCGATGTGGATGACGATGTCGAACAAGAGCTACGACTTCGCCTACACGCGCGACCATTACGGCAAGACCGGCCGCTTCCACCACGTCACCTACGCGCTCGACAGCCGCGAGGAGATTTTGCGCGCCGCCGATATCTTCCTTGAGCACGGCGTGCATATCGAGACCGGGCCGCACAAGCACGCCATCCAGCAGACCTTCTTCCTCTACGTCTACGAGCCCGGCGGCAACCGCGTCGAGGTCGCCAATGCCGGCGCGCGGCTGATACTCGCACCGGACTGGAAGCCGATCGTGTGGACCGAGGAGGAGCGCAAGAAGGGACAGGCCTGGGGATTGAAGACGATCGAGTCGTTTCACACCCATGGTACGCCGCCAGTCGCGGGCAGTTGATCGCACGCCGCGCTTTGGATCGTTGCGAGGCCTCGGGCGTTTGGTGCTAGGTTGCACTGAGACGAACGTCAGAGGAAAACGTCGATGAGTGAACAGGCGACGGACAAGCGCGTGCGAGAGGCGTCTCGCAGGCATTTCCTTCAGGCGGGTGCTGCCTTGGCAAGCGGTTCTGCGATAGCAGGTCTCGCTGGCACAAATGCACTCGCCGGGTCCGACAGCAATCTCCCACCCAACGTGCCTGAATGGATGAAGGCGCCGGGCGATTCGATGGGAAGCCAGCCTTACGGCGCGCCATCGGTCCACGAGAAGGGCGTCGTCAAGAACATCTCGAAGACGCTGCCGCAATATATCTCGGCCTCGGGCCGTACGCCGTTGCAGGAGCTCGACGGCATCATCACGCCGAACGGCCTGTTCTACGAACGTCACCATGGCGGCGTGCCGACCATCGATCCGGCCGAGCACCGGCTGATGCTGCACGGCATGGTCGACCGCCCGCTGGTGTTCACGATGGAGGACATCCGCCGCTTTCCGTCGCAGTCGCGTATCCACTTCATCGAGTGCTCCGGCAATCCGGTCTACACCAAGCCCTATGGCAAGACGGCGTCCGATCTCGTCGGCCTCGTCAGCTGCGCCGAATGGACCGGCGTGCCGCTGAAGACGGTGCTGGATGAGGCCGGCTTGCAGCCGGGCGCCAAATGGATCGTGGCCGAGGGCGCCGATGCCGCCGCGCTGACGCGCAGCATCCCGATCGAGAAGTGCCTCGATGACGCCATGCTGGTCTACAGCCAGAACGGTGAGCGACTGCGTCCGCAGCAGGGTTATCCGCTGCGCCTGCTGCTGCCCGGCTTCGAAGGCAACATGAACGTAAAGTGGCTGCGCCGGCTCAAGGTCGTGGCCGAGCCCGCTTATTCGCGCGAGGAGACCTCGAAATACACCGACCCGATGCCGGACGGCACCTCGCGCGAATTCACCTTCACCATGGAAGCCAAATCGATCATCACGCGGCCCTCCGGCGGGCAGAAGCTGACCACGCAGGGCTTTCACGAGATCACCGGGCTTGCCTGGAGCGGTCGCGGCAAGATCAAGCGCGTGGAGGTCTCGGTCGATGGCGGCAAGAGCTGGCAGGATGCGGCGCTGCAGGAGCCGGTGCTGACGCGCGCGCTGACTCGCTTTCGCTTTCCCTGGCATTGGGACGGGGCGCCTGCGCTGATCCAGAGCCGCGCCATCGACGAGACCGGCTACATGCAGCCGACGCTTGTTGAACTGGTGGCGGTACGTGGGCTCAACTCGTTCTATCATAATAACGCGATCTGGCCGTGGCGGATCGATGCGAACGGCGAGGTGAGCAATGGCCAGGCTTGAGCTCACAACTGCGCTTCTGACCAGCGCGATCATGACAGTCGTCGTCGCGGCACACGCGGAAGAGCGTTACGGCATTGGCAGCCCGGCAACGCCTGCGGAGATCGCCGGCTGGAACATCGATATCGGCCGCGACGGCTCCAATTTGCCGCCCGGCAGCGGCAGCGTCGAGCGTGGCCGCGTCGTGTTCAGCGAGCAATGCGCGGCGTGCCATGGCGACAACGGGCAGGGCGGCGTCGGCGACCGCCTGGTCGGTGGGCAGGGCACGCTGGCAAGCCCGAAGCCGATCCGCACCGTCGGCAGCTACTGGCCCTACGCCTCGACGCTGTTCGACTACATCAGACGTGCGATGCCGCAGAACGCGCCACAGTCCCTGAGCAATGAGGACGTCTACGCGGTGTCCGCCTACATCCTCAGCCTCAACGGTGTCGTTCCGGCCAACGCGGTGCTCGACGCCAAGTCGCTCGCCGCCGTCAAGATGCCGAACCGCGACGGCTTCGTCAGCGACCCGCGGCCGGACGTGCACGACCGCTAGAGCCGTTTCCGTTCCGACGGAATCGGAACGGGGCTCTAGAATTTTGTTTTGACGCGTTTTCTTCACGCGAACCGGCATCCACTTCGCTCGAAAACGCTCTGGGGGCGCGCCGCGGTGGCGATGCGTCGCCGCGGCCACGTCGCGGCTTTGTGATCCGGTGTCTCCCTGCGGCCGGAATTTCCGTCTCACCCGATCGGTCCTTGATGTGAACGGGGGCGGTAGCGCTGTCCTCGGGCGGTTTTCAATCGACGCATCGGAGATGTCATATGACCGGACTCAAGGTGGTTGCAGCCGTCGTGCTGCTATCGGGAGCGATGTTCACACCGGCCGCGGCCCAGATTTCGGAACCTGCGGCATTCGACGCCCAGAATCCCGGGCGCAGCGCGATCAACGGCGGCGCCCTCACGCCATGGGGTGAGCAGCAATTGGCGGCCGAGCACCGCGGTGAGGCTGTCAACGCCTACGGCGCCATGGTCCCGTCGACGCCGTCGGCCTGCGCGCGTTACCATTCGTTCGATTCCGCGACCGGCACCTTCCGCAGCCGCGACGGCCGCCGACACGCCTGCCGGTAGTGGGCTGGCGCCGATCGCAGCCGGTTCGGTGTCATCACCCGCGCATGCGGTTGATCCAGTATTCCAGAGACAGACGTGCTTGAGCCGACGGGCTGCGGCGTACTGGGTCGCCCGGTCCATGTGCGCAATTGCGCACAGGCCGGGCGATGACAGCAGTAAATGGGGACGCAGCTTCGCGTTCTCGCGACATGATTTGTCCGAGCTTTGCTCTTCGTTCCACCCTCTCTTGGATTCCGTTGCGAGCCGAAGCTTTACTCGATCGCATCCAGCGCGCGGCGGATCGTCGAGAATATATCCTCGATCTGCTGCTCCGTGATGATCAAGGGCGGTGAGATCATCAGCGTGTCGCCGGCGGCGCGGATCAGGATGCCGTCGTCGTAGCAGCGGGTAGCGCATTCCGGGCCGCGTGCGGCCGGTGCGCCGTCGCGCGGCTTGAGATCGATCGCCGCCAGCAAGCCAATATTTCTGATGTCGGTGACATAGGGCGCGTCCCTCAGGGCATGGGCCGCGGTCTCCCAGACCGATGCGATCTGCCGCGCGCGGTCGAACAGGCCGAGATCCTGATAGACGTCGAGTGCGGCTAGCCCCGCTGCGCAGGCGAGCGGATGCGCCGAATAGGTATAGCCGTGGAACAGCTCCACGGTGTTCTCCGGGCCATTCATCAGCGCCTGATAAACCTTGCCGCTGGTGATGACGCCGCCCATCGGCACGGCGGCGTTGGTCATCCCCTTGGCGCAGGTGATGAGGTCAGGCGTCACGCCGAGCGCGTTGGCCGCGAACGGCGCACCGAGCCGTCCGAAGCCGGTGATCACCTCGTCGAAGATCAGCAGGATGCCGTGCTGATCGCAGATCTTGCGCAGCCGCTCGAGATAACCGACCGGCGGCGGGAAGACGCCGCCGGAGCCGGTGACGGGTTCGACGATCACGGCCGCAACCGTCGAGGGATCGTGGATCAGCAGCAGCTTGTCCAGTTCATCGGCGAAATGTGCGCCCCATGCCGGTTGCCCGCGCGAGAACGCCGCGTGCTCGGGATCATGCGTGTGCGAGAGGTGGTCGACTTCGGGCAGCAGCGGGCCGAAATCGCGGCGATGGCGGGAGAGGCCGCTGACCGACAGGCCGCCCCAGCCCATGCCGTGATAGGCTTTCATACGCGAGATGAAGCGGATGCGGCTCGCTTCGCCGCGCGCGCGGTGATAGCCGCGGGCGATCTTGAGCGCGGTGTCGACCGACTCCGAACCGGAATTGGTGAAGAACACATGGTCGAGGCCTTCAGGCGTGATTTCGGTGATGCGTCCGGCGAGCTCGAATGCGGCCGGGTGGCTCATCTGGAATGAGGAGACGAAATCGAGCTTCGCGGCCTGGGTCTGGATCGCCTCGACGATCCGCTTCTGGCCGTGCCCAGCGTTGACGCACCAGAGCCCGGCCATGCCGTCAAGAATGCGCCGCCCGTCCTGCGTGGTGTAGTGCATGCCCTCGGCGCCGGTGAACAGGCGCGGGCTGGACTTGAATTGACGATTGGGCGTCATCGGCATCCAGAACGGCTCCAGTGCCTCGCGGTTGAGGGGCGTGTTCGATGTTGCGGCGTGCGGTGTATGCATGGAGGCCTCCTGTTACTTGCTGTTGTTGTTGCGGCCGTCGGCCAGTTCGATCGTTTTCAGTCTGGCTGCGCTTTCGAGGTGACCGCGCAACAATTGCGCCGCGGCCTCGCGCTCGCCGGCCTCGAGCCGGTCGAGGATCGCAAGATGCTCGCGGCAGTTCACCACCACGCGCTCATACCCGAAGACCCAGTCGTAGTTCGCGAAGCGGCGCAGCCGGTTCTGCTGCTGCACGGCGACCAGGAGGAAGCGGTTGCCGGAGGCTGCCGCCAGTCCTTCGTGGAAGGCGGCGTTCATCTCGTAGAGCGCGATGCTCGCCGTCTCCTTCCACGGCTCTCGCAACGTCTCCTCGTGGCGCTGGCGCATCTCGGCGGCCCAGGCGGCATCGAGCTGGAAGTTCGGCTCCAGGAGGCCGGCCGGCTCGATCAGGATCCGGTAGCGGTAGCTTTCGGCGCGGGCTTGCACATCCGCGATGATCGGCTGGAAGCGCCAGCCGTGGCCCGGCTTGCGCTGCACAGCCGCAACCTCGGCCAGCTTCGCCAGTACGCGCTGCACCACGGGGCGGGTCGCATCGTAGCGCTGCATCAGGTCGCGCTCGGAGACGTCGATCGGAAGGCGCCCGCTGCGCCGGTCGCGCGCGATCGCAACGAACAGGCGGTCGGTATCCGCTGGCACGGGCTTCGCCGGCGCCTTCGGTGTAGCCGGAACCGTGTCCGCGACGAAATAACCTCGGCTTGCGCCGACCCGTACGAGGCGGCGGCGTGCCAATAATTTCAGCGCCGCGCGCACCGGCGTCCGCGAAACCCGCAGCCGCTGTGCGAGCGCCACCTCCGCAAGTCGCGTGCCGGGCGCCAGTTTTTCGGCCCGGATCAGCTCCAGGATGCCCGCGGACAGTTCGCGCTGCAGCCGGCTCGGGGCTGCCTTCGGAGTGGGCGAAGATTTTTGTTTCATGTACTTACAAAATACATTAGGCTTTCAGGAAACGCAAAAGGAAGTTGGCGCAAACGATGGTCGAACCGTTTCCCCTGATCGAAATCTCCGGTCCGCCGCATGAGCGCGGCAAGCAATATGGCCGCCTTGCCGCCGACCGCATCCGCAAGGGCACCTCGCATTACTTCGCCCAGCTCAAGGAACTCTCGCTCGACGCTGCCGGCGTCGCCGAACTGGTGCGCGACTATCTTCCCGTCATCGAGGCGTTCGAGCCCGCTTATATCGAGGAGATGCACGGCATCGCGGGCGGTGCCGGCGTTCCGTTCGAGGATATCGTGCTGCTCAATGCCCGCACTGAAATCCTGAAGCTCGCCGACCCCGAGGTGAGGGCGCGGCTGAAGACGCCCGACGAGCCCGATGGCTGCACCGGCGTCGTCGTGCTGCCGCAGGCCAGCGCGTCGGGGCGGCTGATCCACGCCCAGAACTGGGACTGGAAGCGTGAATGCGCCGAGACCGCGGTCGTGCTCAAAGTCCGCCGCGACGATGGTCCTGATCTCATGACCTTCACTGAAGCCGGCGCGCTCGGGCGCTGCGGCTTCAACGCGGTCGGCATCGCCATCACCGCGAATTATCTGCAGAGCGACCGCGACTATCGTCAGGTCGGCGTGCCGCTGGCGCTGATCCGGCGCAAGGTGCTGGAGAACGGGCATCTCGCGCTGGCGATGCGCTCAGTCTATTGCACCAAAAAATCCGCTGCCAATAACATGATCGTCAGCCATCGCGACGGCGTCGCGATCGATTTCGAATGCGCGCCCGACGAGACCTTCCAGGTGCACCCCAATCAGGGGCTTCTGGTGCACGCCAACCATTTCGTCAGCCCGGTCGCGCTTGGCAAGCTCAAGGACACCGGCGTCGCGAGCACGCCCGACAGCCTCTACCGCGACATCCGCGTCCGCGACCTCTTGCAGCCGCATCTCGGCGCCATCGGCTTCGATACCGTAAAAACGGCGCTGTTCGATGATTTCGCCTATCCCTGGTCGGTCTGCCGTCCGCCGCGACTCAACCTCGGCAACAATCTGAGCGCCACGGTCGCGATGATCCTGATGGAGCCGGCGAGCGGGCTCATGGAAGTGGCACCCTTGCCGTCGCTGAACCGGAAGTTCACGACCTATCGGCTCGACGTGGAAGCGAGCGCGAAGAACGACGCTGCGCCGGCCGCGATCGCGAAGGCATCGTGATGAATGCGCGTCGGCCATCATGTGTGATGATGGCCGGCCTGATAGCGCTGGCTGCGATGCTGGCGGCGGCGCCGGTGCGCGCCGGCGCCGAGACCCTGCTGCGCACCCGGCTCAACGCCGATATCCGCTCCACCGATCCCGGCACCAACCGCGACGCCAACACCGATGGCGTGATGGCGCACCTCGTCGAGGGGCTGGTCGCGTTTCGTGACGATACGTCGATCGGGCCGATGCTGGCGGACAGCTGGGATGTCTCGAACGACGGCAAGACCTACACGTTCCATCTGCGCCAGGGCGTCAAGTTCCACAACGGCGCCGTCATGACATCAGCCGACGTGGTCTGGTCGTTGAAGCGCTGGCTCGATCCGGCCACGCAATGGCGCTGCCTGTCCGAGTTCAGCGCAAGCGGGATCGCCCAAATCGAAAAGATCGAGGCGCCCGATACGCAGACCGTCGCCATCACGCTCGACCGGGCGACCGCGCTGTTCCTGCCGACGCTGGCGCGGCCGGATTGCGGGCAGGCCGCCATCATCCATCATGACTCGGTCGGGCCCGATGGCAAGTGGATCGCGCCAGTTGGCACCGGGCCATTCAAGCTCGGCGACTGGAAGCGCGGCCAGTATGTCGATCTCGTGCGCTTCGACGGTTACGTCGCGCGCAGCGAGCCGCGCAGCGGCAATGCCGGCGCCAAGACCGCGGACGTTGATCGCGTCCGCTTCAACATTATCCCCGACAGCTCGGCGGCCAAAGCAGGCCTGCTCTCCGGGGCGCTCGACGTGGTCAGCAATCTTTCGATTCCGGACCTCGAAGATCTCAAGGGACGGCCGGACGTGCAGCTCAGCATCACGCCGGCGCTCGGTCTCACCGGCATCCTGTTCCAGACCCGCGATCCCCTGCTGAAGGACTTGCGCATCCGCCGGGCGATCGCGCTCAGCCTCGATACGCCTGAGATCGTCGATGCGGTAATGGAGGGCACCGCGCGCGCAAATAATTCGGCGCTGCCGATCGGCAGCCCGTTCTACGGCGAGGCGGAAGCGCACGGCTACACCCAGAACGTCGCGGAAGCCAAGAAGCTGCTGGTACAGGCCGGCTATCACGGCCAACCGATCAAGATGATCGCCAACAAGCGCTATAGCTACGTGTTCGATTCCGCGGTTCTGGTGCAGGCGATGGCGCAATCCGTCGGCATAAATATCGAGATCGAGGTGCTGGACTGGGCCGCCCAGCTCGATCGCTACAACCGCGGCGACTACCAGTCTATGGCCTTTACCTATTCGGCGCGGCTCGATCCTTCGCTCTCGTTCGAGATGCTGACGGGGCCGAAGGCGACCCAGCCGCGCAAGGTTTGGGACAATCCGGAGGCGCAAGTGATGATGCAGCAGTCGATGATGATCGACGACAAGGCGAAACGCCAGGAGCTGTTCGACGAGATGCATCGCCGCTTCATCGACGACGTGCCGATGGTCGTGCTGTTCAACGGCTCCGAGATCGCCGGCCTGCGCAAAAACGTAAAGGGCTATGCCGGCTGGCTGTTCGCGCAACCGCGCTTCTGGGGCGTGAGCATCCGTTAAGGGAGGGATCGCGGCGATGCTGGGCTATCTTACGCGACGGCTGGCGATGACGATCCCGACGCTGTTCTTGGTGGCGATTGCGGTGTTCACGCTGGTGCGTCTGATTCCGGGCGATCCGGTTCAGGTGATGCTGGGCGACAACACCGACGCGGCTCAGGCCGCGCAGCTCCGCGCGCAGCTTGGGCTCGACCAGCCGGTGCCGCTGCAGTTCCTGTACTGGCTCGGCCATCTCGCGACCGGCGATCTCGGCCATTCCATCACCAACAATCTTCCGGTGTTGCCGCTGATCCTGGAGCGCTTCCAGGTCTCTGCCGTCATCGTGCTGGTGGCGGTCGGCCTTGCCGCCTGCATCGCGGTTGTGGCCGGGCTGATCGCGGCCTGGAAACAGAACAGTGCGCTCGACCTTGCGATCGTCGGCGGCGCGACGCTGCTGCTGTCAATCCCGAGCTTCTGGCTCGGCCTGCTGCTGCTGTTGCTGTTCGGCCTGAAGCTGAAATGGCTGCCGGTGATCGGCTATGTGCCGTTCTCGGAGAATTTCTGGCAGGCGGCTATGTTCATGCTGCTGCCGATCGCGACGCTCACCATCGTCGAAATCGGCGTGCTGACGCGGATGGCGCGCGCCGCCTCGATCGAGGTGCTGCGGCTCGAATATGTCACGCATGCGCGCGCCAAGGGCGTCCCGGAATGGCTGGTGCTCGGCCGCCACGTGCTGCCGAACGCCTTTGCGCCGACCTGGACGCTGATCGGGCTGGTGCTCGGCCATCTGCTCGGCGGCATCGCCGTGATCGAGACCGTGTTCACGCTGCCGGGCCTCGGGCGGCTGCTGGTCGATTCGATCTTTGCGCGTGACTATCCGGTGGTGCAGGGCTGCCTGCTATTCACCGCGGTGATCTATGTCGTGGTCAATTTGATCGTCGATCTCTGCTATCCGCTGTTCGACCCGCGGGTGGCCGTGGCATGAGATGGCGCGCCAACACCGCCATCGGCGGCACTTTGATTGCGCTGCTGCTCGGCACCGCTGTCGCGGCGGCGTTCTGGACGCCGTTCGATCCGCTGCGCATCAACCTGAAGGCGCGGCTGCAGCCGCCGTCGTCGCTGCACTGGCTCGGCACCGACGAATTCGGCCGCGACGTGCTGAGCCGGCTGATGACCGGCGCGAGCGCGAGCGTGGTGGTGGCGCTGGCCACCGTCCTGATTGCCGTCAGCATCGGTGTGCTGGTCGGCGGCGTCGCAGGTTATCTGCGCGGCTGGACCGATCGCATCATCATGGCCGTCAACGACGCGCTGCTGGCGTTTCCCGGCATCCTGCTGGCGCTCGCAGTGATGATCGTGGTTGGCGCCAACAAGACCGGCCTCGTGCTGGCGCTGGGGCTCGCCTACATCCCGTCGGTCGCGCGTGTCGTGCGCGGCACCGTGCTGTCGATCCGTGAGAGGGAGTATATCGAGGCCTCGCGCGTGATCGGAAACTCCGAATTCTATTCGATGGTCCGCCACGTGCTGCCCAACGCGATGGCGCCGGTGGCGGTGCTCGCGACCAGCATGTTCGGCTGGGTGCTGCTGGCCGAGAGCGCGCTCAGCTTCCTCGGCCTCGGCGTGCCACCGCCGGCACCGACCTGGGGCAACATGCTGGCGGCGAGCCGGCCCTATATGGAGACCGCCGCCTGGCTCAGCGTCGCACCGGGGCTCTGCATCGCGCTCACGCTGCTCGGGATCAATTTGCTCGGCGATTCCCTGCGCGACCGCCTCGATCCCAGGATGGCACACGGATGACGGCGACGTTGCTCACGGTCGATCATCTGCGCATCGAGGCCGCCAGGACCGGCGCTGTCGTCGTCGACGACGTGTCGTTTGCGATCGAGCGCGGGGAGTTTCTGGCCGTGGTGGGGGAATCAGGCAGCGGCAAGACCGCCGCGGCCCGCGCCATTCTCGGCCTGCTGCCGTCGGGCCTGCGCCATGTCTCAGGCCAGATCCGGCTCGACGGTGAGGATCTCGCTGATGTCACGCCGCGGCGCATGCGGACGCTGCGTGGCCGGGCTATCGGCATGGTGTTCCAGGAGCCGATGGTCTCGCTCAATCCGGCGATCAGTGTCGGTGCGCAGATGGCCGAGGGGCTCGTGATGCACGAGAAGCTTGCCAGGAGCGAGATCAAGCGTCGTTGTCTCGAGATGCTGGCGCGGGTGCAGATCCGCGATCCCGAACGGACTTTCGATGCCTATCCGCACGAATTCTCCGGCGGCATGCGCCAGCGCATCATGCTGGCCTCGGTGATGTTGCTGAAGCCGAAGCTGCTGTTGGCCGACGAGCCGACCACCGCGCTCGATACGCTGAGCCAGCGTGAGGTGCTCGATTTGATGGTCGAGCTGGCGCGCGATCACGGCACCTCGGTGATGCTGATCACCCACAATCTCGGCCTGGTGTCGCGGTACGCGCAGCGCGCGGTGGTGCTGCGGCAGGGTCAGGTGGTGGAAACCGGCAGCGTCCGGCAGATACTATCAGCGCCGCGCGAGGTCTATACTCGCCAGCTCGTCGATGCGCTGCCGCGGCGCCGCGTTGCGACCCCGCGGCGCGCGGCCGGCGAGCCGCTGATCAGCGTGCGCGGCCTCAAAGTGTCGTTCGGCGGGCGACAGCGGCTGTTCCGCCGCGACGCCGATGTCGCGGCGGTCGATGGCGTCGATCTCGAGATCGGCGCGGGCGAAACCGTCGCCGTCGTCGGCGGCAGCGGCTCGGGCAAGACCACGCTCGGCCGCGCCATGCTGCGGCTGATCCCGTCGGCCGGCGGCGAGATCCGCTTCCAGGGCAGGGACGTAATCGCGACCCGCGACCGCGCGTTTCGCCTGGCGTCGCAGCTGGTGTTCCAGGATCCGTATTCGTCGCTCGATCCACGGATGCGCGTCGGCGAGATCGTCGCCGAGCCGCTGCGCCATGTGCCGAACCTTGCGACAAGCGAGCGCGACCGCCGCGTCGCGGCCATGCTCGACGAGGTCGGGCTCGCCGGCTTCGCGCAGCGCTGGCCGCATGAACTCTCCGGCGGCCAGCGCCAGCGCATCGCGATCGCGCGCGCGATCGTGCGGCATCCGTCCTTCGTGGTGGCCGACGAGCCGGTTTCTGCGCTCGACATGACGATCCAGGCCCAGGTGTTGAAATTGTTCGAGCGGCTGCAAACGCAATATGGCTTTGCCTGTCTGTTCATCAGTCACGATCTCGCCGCGGTCGAGCAGGTTGCCGACCGCGTGGTCGTGATGCAGGGCGGCCGTATCGTCGAGCAGGGTTCGCGCGACGACGTGTTCGACCATCCCCAGCATGACTACACCAAGGCGCTGCTCGCGGCGGCACCGGTGCTGGATTTCGCCGGCGCGCCGGGCGCGCTGGCGTCGGGCTGAGGCGATGTCAAGGACGGAACTCGCGCGACGGCTATAGTGCGTGTGGGCACAGCCTGCTAGATTTGCGCCCTCAAATAGCAATATACGCCGCAACAATCGGCGTTGTCCGGGGGGAGTTCCAATGCGAAATCCAAGGATCGGCGCGCGGTGGATGGCTGCCGCGATCGTAACTGTTGGCGTCGCGGCCGCTGCGCCGGGTCACGCCGCATCTGTGGCGCCGGTCGCCTCCGAAAACGGGATGGTGGTTGCGGCCCAGCATCTGGCGACGCAGGTCGGTGTCGAGGTGCTGAAGCGCGGCGGCAACGCCATCGATGCGGCGGTCGCGGTCGGTTACGCGCTCGCCGTGGTCTATCCGGCGGCCGGCAATCTGGGCGGTGGCGGCTTCATGACCATCGAGCTTGCCGACGGCCGCAAAACCTTCCTCGATTTCCGCGAAATGGCGCCCAAGGGCGCCACCGCTAACATGTATCTCGACAAGGACGGCAACGTCATCAAGGGCCTGTCCACCAAGGGACATCTCGCGGTCGGCGTGCCCGGCTCGGTGGCGGGCATGGAATATGCGCGCGAGAAGTACGGCACCATGAAGCGCGCGGACGTAATCGCGCCGGCGCTGCAACTGGCCGAGGATGGCTTCGTGCTGGACCAGGGCGACATCAGTCTGCTGCTGACGGCAACCGATGATTTCAAGGACGATGCGGCCTCGGCCGCGATCTTCCTCAACAATGGCAAGCCGTTCCAGGTCGGCGAACGGCTGACGCAACATGAACTCGCCGAGACCCTGCGCGAGATCAGCAAGCGCGGCACCGACGGCTTCTACAAGGGCTGGGTCGGCACCGCCATCGTGGCCTCGAGCCAGGCCGGCAAGGGCCTGATCACGCAGGAGGACCTCGACAATTACAAGGTCCGTGAGCTTGCGCCCGTCGAATGCGACTACCGCGGCTATCACGTGGTCTCGGCGCCGCCGCCCAGCTCGGGCGGGGTAGTGATCTGCGAGATCCTGAACATCCTGGAGGGCTATCCGCTCAAGGATCTTGGCTATCACTCCGCAGAGGCTGTGCACTACCAGATCGAGGCGATGCGCCATGCCTATGTCGACCGCAACAGCTATCTCGGCGATCCCGACTACGTGAAAAATCCGCTCGACCGCCTGCTCGACAAGGCCTACGCCGCCAAGATCCGTGCCGTGATCGACCCGACCAAGGCCAGCGTGTCGAAGGACATCAAGCCCGGCGTCGCGCCGCATGAGGGCAGCAACACCACGCATTATTCGATCGCCGACAAGGACGGCAACGCGGTGTCGGTCACCTACACGCTGAACGACTGGTTCGGCGCCAAGGTGACCGCGGCGAAAACGGGTGTGCTGCTGAACGACGAAATGGACGATTTCACCGCCAAGATCGGCGTGCCGAATCTCTACGGCCTGGTACAGGGCGAGGCCAATGCGATCGCGCCCGGCAAGCGTCCGCTGTCCTCGATGAGCCCGACCATCGTCTCCAAGGACGGCAAACCGATCATGGTGGTGGGCACGCCGGGCGGCAGCCGCATCATCACGGCCGTGCTGCTGACGATGATCAACGCCATCGACTACGGCATGAACGCGCAGGAAGCCGTCGACATGCCGCGCTTCCACCAGCAGTGGCTTCCGGACCTGACCAATCTGGAGGACTACACGCTGTCGCCGGACACGCGGAAGATTCTGGAAGGGATGGGCCACAAATTAGGCCCGCCGCAGCCGGCCAATCACCTCGCGGTCATCATCATCGGCGCGCCGTCGCTGGGCGGCACGCCGGTCGGCAACAATCGCTTCTATGGGGCGAATGATCCGCGCCGCAACAGCGGATTGGCTGGAGGCTACTGATCGTCGTCGCGGGCGGGCTTCGCCGGCGGCGAGGGACTCGTATCAGGCGACGGCCGGCGACCTGCCGTCCGCTTGTTCGCCTGTGAGAAGCAGCCGCCTGCGAATCGCGTCCTCGACCTGCGCCAGCGTCTGCCTGGCCTCGCGTGCCTCGGTTTCGGCGACCTGGGCGCGAAATTCGAGTGCCGCCAGCTGGTCCTGCTGGGTCACGATGCGCTTTTGAGCCTCTTCCAGCGCCTTGGAAGCCTCTCTCAGCTTGCGCTCGGTCGTGCCGATGATGTCGAACTGTGCTCGTTCGGCGGCATCGGCCCGCATTTCGGTGGCGCGGACCCTGTCCTCGATGCCGCGGAACAGGTCCGCAGCCTGGTAGACGAGGTCGAGAGCCTGAGCGCCCGTGTTGGGCGAGGGCGGCCTTGGAAGCCCAAGGACGTTCTCGTCGGTTAAGAATGGTCTTCTGAAACCGCGCTGTGCCATGCAATTCAGCCCCGTCGCGAGAGAATTATCGGCTAACACGATGCGGCCGTTATGGTAAATGCAGGGTTAAAGGTTGCATCGACGCCGGTGATCGACCTATTCCCGCCGGTGATATCAGGAGCAGGGAGCCTCGCGCGAAAGGGGCCCTTTCGGCGCGATCCGATCGCTTCGCGCGGGTGACCCTCCACGCAACCGGGAGCGGGAATCGATCCAGCCGCCAGCTGTGCCTTTGGGACGCCCCTGATTTGGCCGCGCGCGAGCCGGGCTCTATGGCATAAGTTTGGCGTCCCACCTGCTTTAATTCTCCACCCCTGAATTGCGGGCACGCGGAGCGACCGATATACGGGACCGCGATCTGGCAGGCAGCGGGCTCAGAACGAGCCGCGCGTTCGCCATGGGAACTGGTCAATGCGATTCCTGGTGCGATTTTTCGGATTCTTGTTCGCGGCAGGGTCCGTCGTGTTCCTGGTCGGCGTGGCAGCGGTTGCCGGGCTGATCTGGCACTTCTCCAAGGATTTGCCCGACTATACGCAGCTGCAGAACTACGAGCCGCCGGTGATGACCCGCGTGCACGCGGTCGACGGTTCCTTGCTCGGCGAATTTGCCAAGGAGCGTCGACTTTATCTGCCGATCCAGGCCGTGCCGAAGCTCGTGATCAACAGCTTCCTGGCCGCCGAGGACAAGAATTTCTACGAGCATGGCGGCATCGACTACACCGGCATGGCGCGCGCCGGCCTGTCCTACATCCAGAACTACGGTTCCAACCGCCGCCCGCAGGGTGCGTCGACGATCACCCAGCAGGTCGCCAAGAACTTCCTTCTGACCAACGAAGTCTCGTTCACCCGCAAGATCAAGGAAGCCTTGGTCGCGATGCGGATCGAAAAGACCTATTCCAAGGACAAGATCCTCGAGCTCTATCTCAACGAGATCTATCTGGGTCTCGGCGCCTACGGCATCGCGGCGGCGTCGCTGGTCTATTTCGACAAGTCGGTGAACGAGCTGACGATCGCGGAAGCGGCCTATCTGGCCGCGCTGCCGAAAATGCCGGCCAGCCTGCATCCGGTGCGCAACCGGGCGCGCGCCATCGAGCGGCGCAATTATGTGATCGACCGCCTGCAGGAGAACGGCTGGATCACCCAGGCAGACGCCGACACGGCGCGCAAGGAGCCGCTCACCGTTACCAACCGCTCGAGCGGCGCGCACACCTTCGCCGGCGAATATTTCTCCGAAGAGGTCCGCCGCGACATCTTCGAGCGCTATGGCGAGAAGAAGCTCTATGAAGGCGGCCTGTCGGTCCGCACCACGCTCGATCCGAAGATCCAGGTGATGGCGCGCAAGACGATGGTGGCGGGCCTCGTGAACTACGACGAGCAGCAGGGCTACCGCGGCGCGATCAGCAAGCTCGACATCTCCGGCGACTGGGGCGTGCCGCTGGCGGACGTCAAGTCGCTCTCGGACATCTCTCCATGGCGGATGGCGGTGGTGCTGGAAAGCAACGATCAGTCGGCGCGGATCGGCTTCCAGCCGGGCCGCGAGCTCGGCGGTGCCGTCAGCAAGCAGCGCGAGACCGGCATCGTCACGCTCGACGGCGTGCGGTGGGCGAGAGTGGTCTCCGGACCGCAGAAGGGCAAGACGTCGACCTCGGTGGCGCAGGTGCTGCAACCCGGCGACGTGATCTACGCCGACCCGCTTTACACCAAGGATGGCCAGCGCGTCGAAGGCCAGTATCGGCTGCGCCAGATCCCCGAGATTTCAGGCGCGATGGTGGCGATGGATCCGCGCACCGGCCGCGTGCTCGCGATGGTCGGCGGCTTCTCGTTCGACCAGAGCCAGTTCAACCGCGCGACCCAGGCTTATCGGCAGCCGGGATCGACGTTCAAGCCGATCGTCTATTCGTCGGCGCTCGACAATGGCTATACCGGGTCGACCATGATGGTCGACGCGCCGATCGAGATCGATCAGGGGCCGGGTGGCGGCGGCGTCTGGCGTCCGGAGAACTTCTCCTCGGGCAAATACCAGGGCCAGGTCACGCTGCGCAACGCGCTGCGGCTGTCGCTCAACACCGTGACGGTGCGGCTGGCGCAGGAAATCGGTATGCCGCTGATCGGCGAATACGCCAAGCGCTTCGGCGTCTATGACGAATTGCCGAACTATCTCTCCTATGCGCTGGGCGCCGGCGAGACCACGGTGATGCGGATGGCCACGGCCTATTCGATGATCGACAATGGCGGCCGTCGCGTGAAGCCGACGCTGATCGACCGCATCCAGGACCGCTATGGCCGCACCATCTTCAAGCACGACCAGCGCGAATGCCGCGGCTGCGACGCGCCGGAAGGATGGAAGAACCAGCCGGAGCCGCAGCTCGTCGATCGTCGCGACCAGGTGCTCGATTCCATGACCGCCTATCAGATCACCGAATTGATGGAGGGGGTGGTGCAGGCCGGCACCGGCATCGCGCTGAAGGAGGTCGGCAAGCCGATCGCCGGCAAGACCGGCACCTCGAACGAGGCCAAGGATCTGTGGTTCGCAGGCTTTTCGCCGGACCTCGTCGTCGCGCTCTATGTCGGCTACGACAAGCCGCGCTCGCTCGGCAGGAATGCGCAGGCCGGTCATACCGCAGCCCCGATCGCACGCGACTTCATGAAGCTCGCGCTCGCCGACAAGCCGCCCGTTCCGTTCAAGATACCGCCCGGCATCAGGCTGGTCCGCGTCGTCGCCAAGACCGGCTCGCGGGCCGGGCCCGGCGAGACCGGCGGCGTCATCCTCGAAGCCTTCAAGCCGGGTCAGGCGCCACCGAGCAACGATCTCGTCGCAGGTACTGATGTTATCGACGGAACGCAGGCCGGGATTTCGCCGGACGCGGATCGCGCGGTGATGCGATCGGGGACGGGCGGGCTGTATTGATGCTTGAGCGCGTCCGAGCCGCGCTTTCGTTCCTGCGATTCCCGATGAGCCTTCGGGCGTCTTAGGAACCTCGCCTCCAGCGAGCCGTTGACGGCATGTCCTGGAGGCCCCTGATGCAAGACGCCACGTCAGTCGCAATAGCCGATACGTCGAATCCGGAGTCGACGGCGCGGGTCGCCCGGCACCCGATCCATGTGATGCTGGTGCCGTTTCCGATCGTGTGCTTCGTTGGCACGCTGCTGACCGACATCGCCTATTGGCGGACCGCCCAGATGATGTGGGCGGATTTTTCGGCCTGGCTGTTGTTTGCCGGCCTGGTCATGGGCGGGCTCGCGGCTATTGCCGGTCTGATCGATTTCTTCGGCAGCCGCCGCATCCGCACGCTGGCGCCGGCCTGGTATCACATGGCCGGCAATGTCGTGGTCATGCTGCTTGCGCTGCTCAATGCGTTCGTTCACAGCCGTGACGTCTGGACCTCGGTCGTTCCCACCGGATTGGTGCTTTCCGCGCTCACGGTGATCGTGATGCTGGTCACGGGGTGGCTGGGCGGAGAACTGGTCTATCGCCATCGGGTAGGAGTTGCGGATTAATGCCTGCGATTTTTGACTTCATTGATATTCGTCACCTTCAGCTCGCTGCCGGTCTTGTCGCCGTCTTGTGCCTTGCAGGCTGCGACGAAACTGCGCCAGATGCCAAGACCCAGATCGGTGCGCATCCTGATCTTCCGGCGCAGCAGCAATATTTGATGCCGCCGATGCATGTCGCTGCGGTCGTGGGATGGCAGCAGGGCGAGAAGCCGACGGTGCCCGATGGTCTTCAGGTCGACGCGCTTGCCACCGGTCTGCAGCATCCGCGGTCGCTTTACGTGCTTCCCAACGGGGATGTTCTGGTGGCCGAGTCGAAGGCGCCGGGGACGGAGCCGATCAAGCGGCCCAAGGACTTCATCATGAAGTGGGTGGAGTCATGGGCGACGTCAGGCGGCGACACCGGAGCAAGCAATCGCATCACGCTGCTGCGCGACGCTGCTGGCGACGGCAAGCCGAAGGTGCAGAGCGTCTTCCTCGATCATCTCAAGTCGCCGTTCGGCATCGCATTGGTCGGCGAAGACCTGTATGTCGCAAACACGGACGCGATCGTCCGCTATCCCTATCATGCCGGCGACACCAGGATCACAGCCCCCGGCGAGACGCTGACACAGCTCCCTGGTGGGCCGATCGATCATCATTGGACCAAGAGCCTGGTCGCGAGCCTCGACGGCTCGCTGCTCTATGTCGGCGTTGGCTCGAACAGCAATATCACCGAGAACGGCATCGAGGTGGAAAAGAATCGCGCCGCGATCTGGGAGGTCGACCGCGCAACCGGCCGATCGCGGATTTTCGCGAGCGGACTGCGCAATCCGAACGGGCTGTCCTTCGAGCCGCAGAGCCACGCGTTATGGGCGGTCGTGAACGAACGCGATGAGCTCGGCCCCAACCTCGTCCCGGATTACATGACGTCGGTCAAGGACGGCGCCTTCTACGGCTGGCCCTACAGCTATTACGGTCAGAATGTTGATCCGCGGGTGCAGCCTCAGCGTCCGGATCTGGTGGCAAAGGCGATCGCGCCGGACTACGCGCTCAGTTCGCACGTCGCGCCGCTGGGCCTCGCATTCAATAGTGGCGATGCACTCACGGCGTCCTATCGCGGCGGTGCATTCATCGGTGAACACGGCAGCTGGAATCGACCGCAGCTCAACGGTTACAAGGTCGTGTTCGTCCCGTTCGCCGACGGACATCCAAATGGCCCGGCACAGGATGTCGTGACCGGCTTTCTGAGCAAGGATGAGAAGTCACGCGGCCGTCCGGTCGGATTGGCGATCGACAAATCGGGCGCCCTATTGATCGCGGACGACGTCGGCAACACCGTTTGGCGCGTCACAGGGACGAGCCGCCAGCCAACGCAAGCCTCGAGCAGACCCTGACCAGACGTTTCGCACGGGTGGTCCGGATCGATTGAACCAAGGAGACGGCAATGGGATTGGCGCAATATTCGGTGATCGCCGTTGAAGGCGATTGGGGCGTGCTGCATGACGGCAATCTGAGCAGTGGCTACGCCACCAAGGAGGCGGCGTTCGAATCGGCTGCGGCGGCCGCGTCGCTCGCGATACGCCAGGGGCACGAAGTTCACGTCAGTGTGCCGGCGCGAGAGGCCCTGACGCAACGCGCGAAATGACCTTCGTCGATCAGCCTGCATCGATCAGGCTTGGCGTCCGCCACAACGACCATAGAGAAGGACTTTTATGAAAGCCAAGCTTGTCGCCGACAAGGCGGGCGGGAGAACGCATGTTGTCGTTCTGGATTCGGGTGAGGAAGCCTTCACAACCCTCACGACGATCGCAAGAAATTTGGGAATAGCGGCCGCGTCCCTGACCGCGATCGGCGCGTTCGAGAAGGCGACGGTCGGCTGGTTCGATCTCGAGCGAAAGACCTACAAGAAAATTGAGGTGCGGGAGCAGTGCGAGGTGTTGAGCGCGATCGGCGATGTCGCAATCGCCGATGACGGCCAGCCGGGCCTGCACGTGCATGTCGTTCTTGGGCTCTCTGATGGGACCACCCGCGGCGGTCATCTCCTCGAAGCGACAGTCCGTCCGACTCTCGAAGTCGTGATGACGGAGACGCCGGTGCGGTTGCGGCGGACGAAGCGGCCGGAACTGGGGATTGCGCTGATAGATCTCGGAAAAGACGGCTAAGCCTCCCGGGGCTGATTGAGCCGGCCAAGCGCATTTTTTTCGGGAACCGGAAAGTTCCGGCGACGTTGACTGCCCTGCAGACGTTTGGGGCGGCGTCAATCCATGAACATTTTTGATCCCCAAGGCCCGGTTGCTGCGGCGGAGCGGACGATCCTGGTGGATTCGGTCGCGATCATGCTTGCGATCGTGTTGCCCACGATCGCCGCCATTCTCGGCTTCGCTTGGTGGTATCGCGCCTCCAACCGACGGGCGCAGTACCAGCCGGATTGGGCGTATTCCGGCCGGCTGGAATTGGTGGTGTGGGCGATCCCAACGCTCACCATTATCCTGCTCGGTGGTGTCGCCTGGATCGGGGCGCATCAGCTGGATCCGGCCCGTCCGGTCGAGGGGACCGGGCCGCCGCTGAGAATTCAGGTGGTCTCGCTCGATTGGAAGTGGCTGTTCATCTACCCCGATCAGCGGGTGGCCAGCTTGAACGCGCTGACGGTGCCTGTTGGGTCTCCCTTACAATTTGAATTGACGTCGTCGAGCGTCATGAACGCGTTCTTCATCCCGCAGCTCGGCAGCATGATCTACACCATGAACGGGATGGTGACCCGGCTGCAGCTTCGGGCTGACAATGAGGGCACCTATCAAGGGCTGTCCTCGCATTTCAGCGGCGACGGCTTTCCCGGCATGATGTTCGACGTCCACGTCGTCTCGCAGCTGTCGTTCACGGACTGGGCGTCGAAGGCCGCCGGAAGCAATCAGGCGCTGAACGCCGAGAGCTACGGCAAACTGGCGCGTCAATCGATCGGAGATGCCAAGGTTACCTACCGGCTGGATGACCCCTTGCTGTTTCAGGCGGTGGCCACCCAGCATATCCCGGCAGCGCCCGGTCCATCACCGGACCAGCAAGCTCAAGTCTCGCCACGGAGTCCCTGATGTTCGGCAAGCTCAGCTGGTCAGCCGTCCCGCTTGATCAGCCGATCCCCATGGCGGCCTCGGGCAGTGTAGCCCTGGTCATCCTCGCAGTGCTCGCCTGGATCGTGCTTGCCGGCCATCTGCCGTATCTCTGGCGGGAGTGGATCACCAGCGTCGATCACAAGCGGATCGGCGTGATGTACACGCTGCTTGCCACGGTCATGCTGCTGCGCGGCTTTGCCGACGCGCTGATGATGCGGGCCCAACAGGCCGTCGCGTTGCACTCGCAGGGCTTTCTGCCGCCGGAGCACTATAATCAGATCTTCTCGGCGCATGGCACGATCATGATCTTCTTTGTCGCGATGCCGTTCGTGATCGGCTTGATGAACCTCATCGTGCCGCTGCAGCTCGGCGTCCGCGACGTCGCGTTTCCCACCCTCAATTCCGTCGGCTTCTGGTTGACGGCAACCGGCGCGCTGCTCGTCAACATCTCGCTTGTGATCGGCGAGTTCGCGCGGACCGGATGGTTGCCCTATCCCCCATTGTCGGAGATGACCTATTCGCCGGGCGTGGGCGTCGACTATTATCTCTGGTCGCTGGAGATCTCGGGTGTCGGAACGCTGGTTGCCGGCATCAATCTCGTCACCACGGTGCTGAAGTTGCGCACCAAGGGCATGACCTATTTGCGCATGCCGATGTTCTGCTGGACCACGCTGGCCTCAAATCTCCTGATCGTCGCGGCGTTTCCGATCCTGACTGCGACGCTGGCGATGCTGATCCTCGACCGCTACCTCGGCTTCCACTTTTTCACCAACGAGGGCGGTGGCAATGTCATGATGTTCATGAACCTGATCTGGGCATGGGGCCATCCCGAGGTCTACATTCTCGTCCTGCCCGCATTCGGGATCTTCTCCGAGGTCGTGTCGACATTCTCCGGCAAGGCGCTGTTCGGCTACCGTTCGATGGTGCTGGCGACCATGGCGATCTGCGTCATCTCGTTCATGGTGTGGCTGCATCATTTCTTCACGATGGGCGCCGGGCCGAACGTCAATGCGATCTTCGGCATCGCCAGCATGATCATCGCGGTGCCGACCGGCGTGAAGATCTACAACTGGCTGTTCACGATGTATATGGGGCGGATCCGGTTTACGACACCCATGCTGTGGTCGATCGGCTTCATGGTGACCTTCCTGCTCGGCGGCCTCACCGGCGTCCTGGTCGCGGTGCCGCCGGCCGATTTCCTGCTGCACAACAGCCTGTTCCTGGTGGCGCATTTCCACAACGTCATCATCGGCGGCGTGCTGTTCGGTGCGTTCGCCGGCTACACCTACTGGTTTCCGAAGGCGTTCGGCTTTCGCCTGCATGAGGGTCTCGGCAAGGCCGCGTTCTGGTGCTGGCTGATCGGCTTCTATGTGGCGTTCATGCCGTTGTATGTCGTCGGCTTGCTCGGGATGACGCGTCGCATGCAGCACTACGACGTTCCGGAATGGCGTCCCTGGCTGCTGGTCGCATCGGTCGGCGCCATCATCATTCTGATCGGGATCGCGTTCCAGATCGCGCAGCTCGTGGTCAGCATTCACCGTCGCGAGGAATTGCGCGACCACACCGGCGACCCCTGGGATGGCCGATCGCTCGAATGGGCGACGGCATCGCCGCCGCCGGTGTTCAATTTCGCCGTCACGCCCGACGTGAGCGGGGAGGACGCTTATTGGTCCATGAAGGAGCGCGCACGGCGCCAGGGGACGAGCGACGACAGCGTTGCCTACACGGACATCGAGATGCCGCGGAATTCGCCGACCGGATTTATCTGTGCGTTCTTCGCGACCATCATGGGGTTCGCGCTGATCTGGCATATCTGGTGGATGGTCGCAGCCGGCGCAATCGGCGCCTTCGCGACCTTCGTCGCTTTTGCCTGGCGCGACCACGATGAGTACGTCATCGCGGCTGATGATGTGGCGCGGATCGACCAGGCCAATCTCGCCGAACGGCGCGCCGTGATGAGTGGAGCAGGCTAATGGCGACAGCAGCAGTTGCACACGCCGATCCGCATCAGTTGCGTGGCCTGGCCGCCGCGGCGGAGCATGCCGGGCCGGCGCCCAAGCGAATCGTGACCGCCTACGGCTTCTGGATATTCCTGCTCAGCGACATCATCATGTTCTCGTGCTTTTTCGCGGCCTATGCGGTTCTCTCGGGGCAGACCGACGGAGGGCCGAAGGGATCCGAGCTGTTCGACCTCCGCTCGGTCACCGCGGAGACGGGATGCCTTCTGTTGTCGAGCTTCACCTGCGGATTGGCCAGCATCGCCGCCGACGAGCGCGAGACGACGTTGTTCCAGTTGGCCATGGCGCTGACCTGCGCGCTGGGCCTGGCGTTCCTCTCGCTCGAGCTCCGGGAGTTCGCAACCCTCGTTGCCCGCGGCGCGGGACCGTCGCGCAGCGCCTTTCTCTCGTCGTTCTTCACCCTGGTGGGGTGTCACGGCCTGCATGTGTCGGCGGGCGTGCTGTGGCTGCTGACCATGATGGCGCAGGTCACGGCCAAGGGGTTTCGCGCCGACATCAGGCGCCGCATCGTGTGTTTCGCGCTGTTCTGGCACGCGCTCGACATCATCTGGGTGGCGGTCTTCTCGGTGGTCTACCTGCTCGGAGCCGGTCAATGAGCGATCAGTCCCTGGAATCTCATGCGACCGATGTCGCGCCCGGCGATGAAGGCGAAGGCCGTGTCCGGACCCGCATCCTCGGTTACGTCGTGGGCTTGGGCCTTGCGATCGTGCTGACCGCAACGTCGTTCTTCATCGTCGGCACGGATCTCGTGTGGCAGCCCAGCATTCCCGTCGCGATCGTCGTGCTCGCGATCGCCCAGATGGGCGTGCATTTGGTGTTCTTCCTGCACATCACGACCGGACCCGACAACACTAATAACGTGTTGGCACTGGCATTCGGCGTCCTGATCGTCATCCTCGTGATCGGCGGCTCGCTCTGGATCATGGCGAATTTGAACGCGAACATGATGCCGATGGATCAGATCATGCAGATGCAGCGGTAACAATAGTCGCAACGTCTCAGGCCGTCCGCACCGCGCCGAGAAAGCGGCCGACCTCGAGTTTGAGCCGCCCGCTTTCGCTCGAAAGCGACTTGGCCGCGGCGAGCACCTCTGCGGAAGAGGCCCCGGTCTCGCTGGCTCCGCGGCGCACGTCCGCAACGCTGGTGGAAACCTGCTGAGTGCCGTGCGCGGCCTGCTGCACGTTGCGGGAGATTTCCCGCGTCGCGGCGCCTTGCTCCTCCACCGCGGATGCGATCGTCGATGCGATCTCCGACATTTTGGCGATGGTGTTTCCGATCTCCTTGATCGCGCCGACGGATTCCTGGGTGGCGGACTGAATTCCGCTGATTTGCTGGCTGATCTCGTCGGTCGCCTTGGACGTCTGCTCGGCCAGCGCCTTGACTTCCGACGCCACGACGGCGAAGCCGCGCCCCGCATCGCCCGCGCGCGCCGCCTCGATCGTCGCATTCAGCGCCAGAAGATTGGTCTGCGCCGCAATCGTGTTGATCAGTTCGACAACGTCCCCGATGCGGGCTGCGGCCTTGGCCAATTCGCCGACGCGATCGTTGGTCTGATGGGCCTGTTCGACGGCGGCTTTCGCAATCCGCGCCGAGTCGTGAACCTGACGGCTGATCTCGTCGACCGACGACGTCATCTCCTCCGTGGCCGAGGCCACCGACTGGACATTGGTCGACGCCTGTTCGGAGGCCGCGGCAACCGTGGTGGCGAGCTCGCTTGAGTGCTCGGCGGTTGCCGAAAGCGCGTCCGCCGAGGCTTCGAGCTTGCTCGAGGCTGATGACACGACATTGACGATATCGCCGACCACGGCCTCGAATTCGCGGGTGATGCTGTCCACACGTTGCCCGCGCTGGATCTTGGCTTCCGCCTCCAATGCGGCGGCTTCGTCGGCACCCTTCTTGGCGATGAGCGCGTCCTTGAAGACCTGCAACGAGCCCGCCATCGACCCGATTTCATCGTCGCGGCCGGTTGATGGAATGCTGACGTCGTGGCGGCCGGCGGCAAGTTGACCCACGGACTCCGTCAGCGTCGCCAATGGGACGATCACGCGACGACGGAGCATCACGGTGACGCCGGCAAGCACGCCGAGCAGTGCCAGTACGGCCGCGCCCGCGAGCATGAGCATCAGCAACGCATCCTCGCGCGCAGCACCTGCGCGATCCGCGGCCTCGGCGAGCGCCACGTCGCGCAGACCGAGAATGGTCATGAGCGCCGGGACGGTTCCAGCAGCGAGCTCCTCGGTGGTGATGCCGAATTTGCCGTCGCTGCGCCCCGCCGGCAGTTCCTTATCGACCACAAGTGCCGCACGTCCGAAATAGGCGTCGGACGCCTCCTTGAACACTTTCGTCAGCCGGGCCGGATTGCCGAGCTGATCGATGCCGGCAACGATTCTCTCGCGGTCCACCTCGACGCGGCCCTGGCTGCGATCCATCGTCGAGAGCTCGGCCGCGGTCAGGACACGGCGCGTGCCGACCGCGGCCGACATCGTGGCCGCGCGGCTGCCCGCCGAAACGCGCAGGTCCTGCGCGGTGCGGGCGATGTTCAACAGCGCCGTCAGCGATGCGTCGGCTGCGGCGACCTGGTTTTCGAGGCGATTCAGGATCGGGTCGATGGTCGCGGTGACGTCGGCAATACCAGGCAGAAAGCCTTTTGTGACGTTGGGGTCGCGCGCGCTCAGCGGGACGGCAAGCGCGCGATCGGTGGCCGTGCAGAGATCATCGAGCTTGCTGGCCGCCTGCCTCAGGCCGTCCAGGATGACGGCGCTGTCATTGCTACCGCTGACGGCGGCACGCGCCTTCGCAAACACCACCTCTGTCGCCTGCCTGAACTTGGTGATGGTTTCGAGCTGTGCCGGCGTGGCGGGACCGTCCTGAAACAGCGGGCTGAGATAGGGCGCGCGGATGCCGGCGACCTGCTGGCCGGCGGCCAAGACCGTTCCGAACGCCTCGACCGCCTTGATCGCCTCGGACTTCCCCGCAAATGTACGGGCCTGCGGAATGAGAACTTCGGTGCCGAGGATGACGGTCAGCACCGTCACCGACAGCATCGACATTGCAAAGAGCCGACTGATGCGCATCGTCCAAATCCATTGGGTTTTCGATTTTTGATAGACTTATTCAAATCGGACTAAGATCGCATTAACGATTGGGGCGCGTGCGATCGTGGGCGCCGCGCGACAAGGTGTTGGCTTTGGCCTTCGGCGTAATCATCGTCATCTTCGGTGTCGTCGCCCGCGCATGCGGGCGATCCAGTATTCCAGAGGCCGTTGTGCTTGAGCCGATGGGCCGCGGCGTACTGGGTCGCCCGGTCCATGTGCGCAATTGCGCACAGGCCGGGCGATGACATCTGTGGATGGGGACGCAGTTTTACGTTCTCGCGACATGGATCGTCCGAGCTTTGCACTTCGTTTCGCCCCCTCATCGAATAGAGGGCGCAGGGAAAGCCGGGTGCACGCTGCACCCGCGGTCTCGTGTGCAAAGTGAGAGAAAGAAACGCACACGAGCATACAGGTTCAGCGGAGGCACTCCGGCTTTCCCTGCGCGATGGGCTACGGCTTATACGTGCTCTCCCCGGCGACGACCGGGCTTTTTTGTCACCGTCATCCGCGAGAGGCGCTTGCTCCTCACGAACTTTTGCCTGCCACTGGGGCGTCGGGACCACACGATTTCACCGTCCGCCTTGCGCGCTCTCGTCAGTCGCACGCTCGGCGTCCACCGCATCCCACCGCGCGTTCGTGACGTGCGCTCGCCCCTCAATCGGGTGGGACGGGGAGATTCATACACCGAGTTGCGGTTCGGATAAAGCGAAATAGTTTTGTCGAGAGGCCTTGCGCCGTCGGGCAACTCAGCGCTAAGGGCCGATTTCCATTTCCACGTCATTCTGCTGCGGTAACCGTCTCTCCTATCCAATTTGTAATCGGGCTTTCTTGAACCGGCCTACCTCCGCCGGCAACGCATGTCTGCAAACATACGTTGGAGGAGGAGAGATCATGAAACGCCTTCTTGTTGCGGCCATGCTGTTGTTGAGCGGCGTCGTTGCCGCGCAGGCCGACACGACAAACTGGACAGCAGCCCATCCCCCGCAGAGCGATTCCCAGCTCCACGCCGCCGCGCGATATTGCGACCTTCAAATCGGCGATCCGTTGGGCGTTCCGACATCGGCCGAGTACAAGAAATGCATGCGCAGTCAGGGTTGGATCTACCGCAGCATGGCTCGCGATGGTAACTGGGTTAACCGCCGCGGAATGGACTGCCATCCCATTCTCAACGGCGGTGGCTCGGAATGCGACAGCGTCTGGTGAGCGGCTGCCGCGATCCGATGGATCAGATCATGCAGATGCAGCGGTAGCCACGGGTCGGTCAGCCTGCGGTGAAGACGTCCTTCCACTGCGGCGTGAGATATTTCGCGAACACGGCGACCGGCACCGCCAGACGAAAATCGCCCAGCACATGCGGCCATATCTGCCCGGCGCCGTACAGCAGCACGATGCCATTGGCCGCCGTCTGTCCCTTGGCGTAGGTCAACGCATAGGGCTTGAGCTTCTCGGGATCGGCGGCGATGCCGTTGCCGGCGCGGTCGGTATCCTGGCCTGGGCTCTGACCGCTGCGCTGAGTGTAGATTTCTGTCCAGGCTTTGCCGGCGGCATCGGCGATGGCTGATAGCGCTGACTTGACCTGATCCGGCTGAAACAGCGCTTCGATCGGCACGGCACGGTTGGCCTTCTTGTCCCAGACGACGGTCTGGAAGGCCTGGTTCGGATGCGCTCCGCCGGTGTCGGCATTGGTGTCGCCTGACAGGCTCACCACCGCCTCGTTCTCGAACGTCACACGCCAGATCGTGTCGATGCTGTAGGGATGGAAGCCGGGGTTGTCTTCCTTGTCCTGCTTGGCGTCGGCTTTGGCCTGAGCTGCGTCGGCCCTGTACAGCGCCAGGATCTTTTGCTTGAGCGGCGCGATGGACATTGCCGTCTCGGGCACAAGCAGATGCAATTCAACCAACGGTGACTTTTCGGTCGTGTCGTAGTCGGCGCCCAAAGCCGGCGCGATGGTCAGTGCGAGGCACATCAGGCCCGCGGCCAGAGCCATTTCCATTCCGATGAAATCGGAACGGGGCTCTAGATTCTTATTTTGACGCGTTTTCCCAGCCCGAACCGGTATCCACTTCGCTCGAAAACGCTCCAGCGACGTCATCTTCAAACTTTCTTTGGAAGACGCGGGATCGAAAAGGTCAGGCGCAGGTCGTGTTCATATTGGTGCAGACCTGCCTGGTCCAGCCGGTGCCGATCTTGACATGAATCTTGAGAAATTCACCCCAGCAGCCCAGCAAGTCAACCTGCTGGTCACCGGCCGCGTGGAGATCGATCGGGCTGCTTCCGGTGTCGTGATTGCTGTAGATGGCGCCGCCGTTCTGTAGGCCGCTGACGCCGAGCACGCTCTTGTGCAGGTAGCCATGGCCGCGGAAGATCACGTTCTCTCCGGCAGGCAGATCGGCACCGCGGAGCTTCGCGCGGTCGATTTCGTACCAGTCACCGAGCTGGCCGGTGAGATGCACTTCGATCCAGCCGTCGCTGCTGGAATTCTTCAGCGACGCAATGACCGCGCCGCCCGGCGTGGCCCGCACATTGGTGCCCTTTGGATCGGTATCGGTGATGTCGACCGAGGCGTTGCATGCCTGCTTCTCGGCAGATTGGGCCCAGCAGGCCGCGGCCGGCGTTAGCATCAGGAATGCGAGTGTCAACGACGTCTTCATCGAGATGTCCCCGGGACCGTGGCAGCCGCGCATTGGTTGCACCTGTCGATATCAGGTTCAAGACGATCCGCGTCGCTGATGATGCGGCGGATTTCGTCGTGTACGCATTCAGCGTTTGCCGCCGCTGCAATGACCGGCGCTCTTGATTGGTGTTGGGTCGAGACGCACCGGCCAATGGGGGCCGACAAAGGCGTGGGGGATTTGCCCCTTGTTTTCCGGCCCCAAATCTCCGCCATCAATGCTTGCCAAGCCGGGGACCAAGCGGGTAGAAGGGCGCACTTGCGGGCGCTGATTGGAATGCGTTCTACCGCAACAAGATTGCCAAGTCATTCGGCTAAGCCATTGATACCGCAGCAATTCTTGGGGAATGGTGTAACGGTAGCACAACAGACTCTGACTCTGTTTGTCTAGGTTCGAATCCTAGTTCCCCAGCCAATCCGCCACATGGTGTGGCCGCCCTCGAAAAAACCCGACGCAACGAGTGCCGTGACCACGTGCGAGGACGTCGCATCCGCGCCGGCGATGTTGCCGCGATCGGCGATGACCTCGCCAACGTAGCCTGCGTCATGCTCATCGCATTCAAGCGGCGCGCCACACGGTGAGGATGTCGGTTGCTCCGCTGGGGCAGAAATATCCGTCATCGACGGGCGCTATCGTGCCGTATGGATTTTGTTTGTTTCATCAATTGCCGCGACATTGTCGGTCGCATCGCTGCCGCACGGGCGGGCCTTTGTCTGCTCATTCTCCTCGTGCTCGCCAGCGCGGGGATGGCAGCAGAGCCCGGCACGCCGCCGCCCCTGCACGTCGCGGTCTATGACGTCGAGCCCTATGGCGGGCGGGATCGCGACGGGCTGTTCACGGGAGCAAGCGTCGATCTCTGGCGTCGCGTCGCGGAGGATCGCCACTGGCGGTATGAACTGACACTGGTGTCGCGGATGGACGATGTGCTGTCGGGGCTGGAGCGGCACACCTACGATGTCGGGATCGGCGCCATCACGATCACGCCCGAACGGCTTGCGCGGGTGGATTTCTCCTATCCCACGCATCGGTCCGGTGCCGCCGCGGTGTTCGCCAAGCGAACCGACGCCGCATCTGCGTTCTATGACTACGGCGCGGCCGCCGGCGAGGTTGGCCTGCTGATCGTCGCGATCCTTGTGCTGCTGGCGGTGATCGGCGTGCTGATGTGGTGGTTCGAGCGATCCCGTGCGAAAGACAGCACATCGGAGGCCGCATCGGCCGTGACGTCATGGCATGAGGGCGTGTACTGGGCCGTCGTGACGATGACCACGGTCGGCTATGGCGACAAGACGCCGAAGACACATCTGGGCCGCGGGCTTGCCGTGGTCTGGATGGTCGGAAGCCTCGTGCTGGTCTCGCTGCTGACAACCAATCTGATCGCGCGCATCACCGTGAGCCGTGTCGAGGGCATGGTCGCGAACCGCACCAGCGACCTCACAGGCAAGCGGCTCGGCGCCGTCTCGGCGTCGTCGGGCGCTGAATATCTCGACGGCCAACACCTTGCCTATCAGAGGTTCGAGAATCTCCCCGATGCCCTCAATGCCGTTGCCTCCGGAAAGTTGGATGGCGTCGTCAACAGTATTGGTGCGTTGCAATATTTGGCGCGGACGCGCTTTACCGATGCGATTGCGCCGCCGCACGGCGTGTTGGCGCCTGCCTACATGGCGTTTGCGCTGCCGATGGATTCGGTGCTGAAGCGGCCGCTCGATCGCGCACTCACGATCGTCTCCGCAAGCCCGGAATGGCGGTCCGTCGAGGACACTTATTTCGGCCCATGAGACGCGGCACCCGGCGCGCGCAATGTTTGCGCGCAGCGCGTGGGCCTGACGCGGATGGGTGGAGCGAAGCGATACCCATCACCTTCAAGCGGCACGATCGATGGGTATCGCTTCGCTCCACCCATCCTTGTGAGCAACTACTTGATCTTCTCGTACACTGTCGCGAAATCGGCGAGCGGCATTGGGATGGTGATCGTTTCCTTGGAGAGGTTCTGGAACGATACCTTCAACTGCTTGCCCGATTTCAGCGCGGCGAGGATGTCGGCGCCGACAGGGGTGTTGATATAGCAACCGCGTGCCTCGCAGGTCTGCACCGGTACGTCGACGGTCTTGCCCTCGTCGACCTGCAGCCTGGCGCCCATCGGCAGGTTCAGCCCGAGCGGCAGCTGGATCAGCGCGACGGGCGCGCGGGTGTCGCCGGGGATGCGGATATTGACCAGCACGACAAGCTGGCCGGTCTTGCTGAGAACAGCGGTCTGCTCCATCGCGCATTCGAGCGGGGCGTCTCGGCTTGCAGAGGTGCAGCGTGCGACCCAGCCGGGATTGGCGGCGGGCGCGGCATCGGCGGGAGAAGGAGCCGGTGCCGTCTTGGCCTTGGAGGTCTGGGCGTGGCCGAGGCCGGCCGCACCGAACACGGCAAACAGAATGAACAGCGACTTTGCGACAATCTTCACGGCAGCAACTCCGAAAGGAACGCCCTTCGGATGTGCCGGTAGAAGGGCAAAGTCAAGTCACTCGGCGGCCTGCTTGACCGAACCGTCCTCGCCGTGATCCGCGTGGTCATCGGCGCGCGACGAGCGGCCCCAACTCGCAAAGGCGTTGGAGAGCCGGTCGAGATAGAGATAGACGACGGGGGTGGTGAACAGCGTCAGCGCCTGGCTGACGATCAGGCCGCCGACCATTGCGTAGCCGAGCGGTTGACGGATTTCCGAGCCGGTACCGGTGCCGAGCATCAGCGGCACGCCGCCGAGCATGGCGGCCATCGTCGTCATCATGATCGGGCGGAACCGCAGCAACGCCGCCTTGCGGATCGCCGCCTCCGGCTCCAGGTGCTCGTCGCGCTCGGCGGCGATCGCGAAGTCGACCATCATGATGCCGTTCTTCTTGACGATGCCGATCAAGAGGATGATGCCGATCAGCGCGATCAGGCTGAAGTCGAAGCCGGCAGCCATCAGGATCGCCAGCGCGCCGACGCCGGCCGAGGGCAGGGTCGACAGAATCGTGATCGGGTGGATGTAGCTTTCGTAGAGAATGCCGAGGATCAGGTAGACGACCACGAGCGCGGCCAGGATCAGCAGCGGCACGGTCGACAGCGATTGCTGGAACGCCTGCGCAGTGCCCTGGAAGCTCGAGCTCAGCGTCGGCGGTGCGCCGATCTCGACCATCGCCTTTTGCACCGCTTCCGTCGCCTGACCGAGGGCTGTGCCCTGAGCCAGATTGAACGAGATGGTAATCGCCGGAAACTGGCCCTGGTGGCTGATCGAGAGCGGCCGCACCGGCACGCTGGTCCATTTCGCAAACGCCGACAGCGGCACCTGGTCGCCGGTGGCCGGTGACTTGATGTAGATATTGTTCAGCGTGTCGATCGCGCCCTGCAGCTCCGGCAGCACTTCGAGGATCACGTGGTAGCTGTTGAGCTGGGTGAAGTACTGCGTCACCTGGCGCTGGCCGAACGCGTCATAGAGCGTGTCGTCGACCAGTTGCGGCTGGATGCCGTAGCGCGAGGCGGTGTCACGATTGATTTTCAGCTCGAGCGTGGTGCCGTTGGTTTGCTGGTCGGTCGCTACGTCGCGCAGTCCTGACAGCGTCTGCATCTTGCCCAGGATCTTGGGCGCCCATTCGTTCAGCTCGGCAAGGTTGGCGTCCTGCAACGTGAATTCGAACTGGGTGCGCGTCGGGCGGCCGCCGAGGCGGACGTCCTGCGCGGCCTGCATGAACAGCCGGGCGCCTTCGACCTTCTCCAGCTTCGGCCGCAGGCGGGCGATGATCTGCTGGGCGTTCGCATCGCGCTCATTCAACGGCTTCAGCGTGATGAACATGTTGCCGTTGTTGCCGGCGCGGCCGCTGCCGCCGATGTTCATCGCCACCGTTGCCACCGCAGGATCCTGCATCACGATCTTGCCAAGCGCCTCCTGCTTCCGCTTCATGTCGGCGAAGGAGATGTCCTGGTTGGCTTCCGACGTCGCGGAGATCAGGCCGACGTCCTGCTGCGGGAAGAAGCCCTTCGGGATGACCACGAACATATAGACCGAGAGCGCAAGCGTTGCGAAGAACACCATGAGCGTGGTGCGCTTCCAGCGCATGGCGAGGTCGAGACCGCTCTCGTAGCCGCGCAGCATGGCGTCGAAACCGCGCTCGCTGAGCTGATAGAAGCGGCCATGTCTCTCCTCGTTGTGGGCGCGCAGGAAGCGCGACGCCATCATCGGCGTCAACGTCAGCGACACGAACATCGAGACGAAGATCGTCATCGCCAGCACCACCGCGAATTCGCGGAACAGGCGGCCGATGATGCCGCCCATCAGCAGCAGCGGGATCAGCACTGCGACCAGCGAGATGCTGATCGAAACGATGGTGAAGCCGATTTCGCGCGAACCCTTGAAGGCCGCGGCCATCGGCTTTTCGCCTTCCTCGATGTAGCGGCTGATATTTTCCAGCATCACGATGGCGTCGTCGACCACGAAGCCGACCGCGATCGTCAGCGCCATCAGCGACAGATTGTCCAGCGTGTATCCGAACACCCACATCAGCGCGCAGGCGCCGAGCAGCGCCAGTGGCACCGTCACGGCCGGAATCACGGTTGCCCAGAAACTGCGCAGGAAGACGAAGATCACCATGACCACCAGGAAAATGGTCAGGAGCAGGGTGGACTGGACGTCTTCCACCGCGGCGCGGATCGTGGTGGTGCGGTCGCTGATGACCTCGATCTTGATCGCGGGCGGAATGGCGGCGACGAGACGCGGCAACGAGGCTTTGATCTTGTCGACGGTGTCGATGACGTTGGCGCCCGGTTGCTTGAAGACGACCAGGAACACACCACGCTTGCCGTTGGCCCAAGCCGCCTGCTTGGCGTCTTCCGCCGCATCGACCGCCTGGCCGATGTCGCGGATCCGCAACGGCCCGCCGTTGCGGTAGGCGATGATGACATCGTTCCAGGGCGACGCCGTCAGCAACTGGTCGTTGGCATAGATGGTATAGGCGCGGGTGTCGCCGTCGATATTGCCCTTGGGACTGTCGACGGTCGCGATGTTGATCGCGTTGCGGACGTCCTCCAGCGACAGGCCTTTGGCGACCAGCTTGGCCGGATCGATCTGGACGCGGACCGACGGTTTCTGCTGCCCGCCGATGAGGACCTGCGCGACGCCGGACACCTGGCTGATCTGCTGGGCAAGCTGGGCGTCGACGGAATCGCTGACCGTGATCAGCGGCAGCGTGTCGGAGGTCGCCGACAGCAGCATGATCGGCGAATCCGCCGGGTTGACCTTGCGATAGGTCGGCGGCGACGGGAGGGTCTTGGGCAGTTGGCCGCTCGCCGCGTTGATCGCGGCCTGCACGTCGTTGGCGGCACCGTCGATGCTGCGGTTGAGATCGAACTGGATCGTGATCGCCGACGTTCCAAGATAGCTCGTCGAGGTCATCTGCGCGATGCCGGGAATCTGCGCGAACTGGCGCTCCAGCGGCTGGGCGACCGAGGTCGCCATCGTTTCCGGGCTGCCGCCGGGCAGCGACGCGGTGATCTGGATGGTTGGGAAGTCGACCTGCGGCAGCGGCGCGACCGGCAGCAGGGGGTAGGCGACCAGACCGACAAAGAGAATGCCGGCCATCATCAGCGAGGTGCCGATGGGGAAGCGAATGAAGGGTGCGGAAATTCCGTCGCTCATTCCTGCGTAACCTTCGCCTTGAGCTGATCCTTGGGCTGATCCGAACTCGCTACCGCCGTGGTCACCAGGGTTCCCGGCGAGACCTTGTACTGGCCTCCGGTGATCACCTGCTGTCCGGGCGAAAGACCGTCGTCGATCACCGACTTGCCATCGACCGACTGGCTGACCTTGATCTTGCGAAGCTCAGCCTTGTTCTCCTGATTGACCGAAAATGCGTAGAGGCCGTCGGTGCCATGTTGCACTGCTTCGTCAGGGACAACGGCGGCATCCTTCAAGGTCCGCACCAGCAGCCGGGTCGAGACCGATTGGCCTGGCCACAGCGCATGGTCCTTGTTGTCGAACACCGCCTTCAGCCGAATAGTCCCGCTCGTGGTGTCGACCTGGTTGTTGATCAGCGCCAGGGTGCCGGTGGACAGCACCCGCTTGCCGTCGGTCGACAGGGCAATGGCCTTCGGCGGCGCCACGGCAAGTGCGGCCTTGATATCAGGCAACTGGTCCTCGGGCGCGGTGAAGATTACCGTGATCGGCTCGATCTGGGTAATCGTGACGATCGCGGTCTGGGTCGCGGCGTTGACGATGTTGCCGATATCGACCAGTCGCAGGCCGACGACCCCGTCGATCGGCGACTTCACCGTCGCATAGTCGAGCTGGGTCTCAGCGTTGAAGATGGCCGCGTCGTCGGCCGCGATCTGGGCGGTCAGCTGGGCGACGGTGGAGCGCTGCGTATCGAGCTGCTGGCGTGTGGCGAACTCGCCGAGCTTGGTGTAGCGCTGCAAATCGAGGTTGGCGTTGGCGATATTGGCCTCGTCCTGGACCTTCTTGGCCTTGGCCTGGTCGAGGGCGGCTTGATAGGGCCGCGGATCGATCTCCACCAGTGTGTCGCCGGCCTTGACGAACTGGCCTTCCTTGAACGCCATCTTGGTGATCTGGCCGTCGACCCGGGTGCGGACCTGGACGGTGTTGAAGGCCTGCACGGTGCCGAGGCTGAGCAGGTAGACCGGGAAATCGGCCTTTTCGACCGGTGCGGTCTTGACCGGAACCGCGGGCCGCACCGCGGCGCGCCTTTGCGCGGCCTCGGCAGCCAGCTTGTTGTCTGTGTATTTCTGCCAGCCGAAATAACCGGCTCCGCCGACCGCGGCGATCAGCAGGACCCAACCAATGGTACGTGAATTCGACATGCGGACTCTTGGGTTGCGCAAGCAATAATGGGTGATCGAAACGGTTCCCAGAGCTTGCGGATATAATATGCGTGCACTTAATGTGTAAACACACTACGACTTGAGAATCCTAAACATTTGGAAAGGTTTAGGCAAGAAACGAACAGAAACAAACGCCTTGGGAACGCTCCGGGGACCCCTATGTCGCAGGATCTCAAACGCCAGTTCATTGCCCAGCTCGTCGAAAGCTCGCGGCTGCTGCGCAACTATATCGATCATCGCGCCAAGGCGCGAGGGACAACCCGCGCCCAATGGATCGTGCTGTTCCGCCTGCGCGAGCAGGAGGGGCTCTCCCAGGTCGATCTCGCCGATGTCCTCGAGCTGCAGCCGATCTCGCTGGTGCGGCTGCTCGATCGTCTGGTCGAGCACGGCCTGCTGGAAAGGCGGCCTGATCCAAGGGATCGTCGCGCCAACAGGCTTTTCCTGACCAGGAGCGGACGCCAGCTCGTCGATGACCTCGACAGCTTGCGCGACGCGATCGCGAGCGACGTGCTGGGCGACGTGCCGGCCGAGCATGTCGAAAGCGGGCTCGCCACGCTTCGCGAGGTCAAGGATCGCATCAAGACTCTCGGCGAGGGACCCGAGCGCATCGCTGCGAAATAGCGCACGCCTCGTCGCGCAACGCCATTTTCGATCCGCTCGCGTCACCCGGCTGATGCAGTGCAGTTGAAACGCGGCATGATGTCGTTCATATCGCGCACATCGGTGTTGCGAGACGAGGGGGCCGCGATGGATGAATTGAACGGGCGCATGATGGCGTGTCAGATCCTGGTCACGGGGTTGATCGCGCGGGTCGCCAACGAGCAGCGTGATCCCTTGCGCTTCCTCACCGACTTCCGCGACGAGATCAGAGCGGTGGTGAGCGGCGTCAACATCGCCGGCATGGAGAACACCGAGCAGGTGCGGCAAGTCGCGCAGCGAACCGTCGACGAGCTGTTTTCGCTAATGAAGCCGCCAAGCACCGAGTGAAGCGGCCAACGTTGAAGCGGTTGGTATGCATCCAGCAGTGCTTGCGAAGCTGCTCAAAGCGGCGTGCAATAATTTAGAACGATTATTAGAACGCTTACAAAGTAGATTTAGAACCATTGCAGACTGCAGATTAGAATCGCTTTGAATTATGGCGATTCAAGCGCGCTGTTGCAGCAATCGCATTGACCCAAAATTTCACGCTCGGTAACCGATAGAGACAGTTCGTCGCACTGCGATGTCGCAGATGAGCTTGCTTTTTTGGGGGCGTTTGGAAATGAACACGGTGAAGGCACCGAGGTCGCTGCGTTTCGACTCGGTCATGGGCTCGGCCAACGATCAAACAACTTATTCCGGCACGAAGGTTTCCGCGGTCGCAGGCCTGATCGCGGTGGCATCCTTTTCGGGTGCTGAAGCGCAGCAGTCCAACCTCCCGCCGGTGACGGTCGATGCCCCGGTCGCTCGCCCGCGTCCTGTTACGTCTCAGCCTTCGCCGGACCAGGTCCGCGCCCGCACCGCGCTGCGCCGCGCCGCGCGCCGCAACCAGCAGGCGCAGCAGGCCCCGGTGCCGTTCCCGAACGCCGGCAGTCTTTCTGCCGACCGCAATCCCTATGCGGATGCAGCTGCGCCCTACAAGGTCGACCACGTCCAGGCCTCCGGTAAATTCCCCGAGCCGATCCTGAACACGCCGAAGACGATTACGGTGTTGTCGAAGGAAGTGCTGGCGGACGAAAACGCCACTTCGTTGAAGCAGGCGGTCCTGAACACCGCCGGCGTCACGCTCGGCACCGGTGAGGGCGGCAACGCCTTTGGCGATCGCTTCTTCGTCCGCGGCTTCGATACCCGCAACGACGTCTTCATCGACGGCGTTCGTGATTCCGGCGTCAGCGTCCGTGAGAATTTCTTCACCGAGCAGGTCGAGATCCTGCGTGGTCCCGGCTCGTCATTCGCCGGCCGCGGCACGACGGGTGGCGCGATCAACATCGTGACCAAGCAGGCGACCACCGAGAAGTCATTTTACAACATGGACACGACGTACGCGAGCGACAACACCAAGCGCGTCACGCTCGACGTCAACCAGGTGATCAGCCCGACATTGGCCATTCGGGCCGGCGGCGTGTACCAGGATGCGGGCGTTGAAGGCCGAAGCTTTATCACTGACAATCGCGGTGGCGGCTTTGTGGCTTTGACCTGGAAGCCGGTCGATGCGGTGAAGGTGACCGCGGATTACGTTCACACCGATATCTACGGAATGCCAGACTTTGGCGTGCCGTACCTGCGGACGGGACCCACCAACGCCCTCGGTCAATATACGACCACCGCCGGCGGCCCGGCACCGGAATATGGCGTTAATCGCGATAATTTCTACGGCTACGTCAACCGCGATTTCTTCGAGGTCCATCAGGATATCGCCACCGTCAATGCCGAAGTGAAGATCACTCCCGACTTGACCTTCAGCAACAAGGTTCGGGGTTCGGAGTCGCTGCTGAATTACATCGGTACGATTCCGGAGTCGCCCAACGTTGTAGCGAATACGCTGACCGCCAACACGCTGAGCCGCTATCAGCCCACGGATGTCGTCGCCAACCAGAGCGAGTTCACCTACAAGTTTGATACCGGACCCTGGCGCCACACCGCAGTGGCCGGCGTCGAGGTTTCGCGTGAAACCTCCAGCATCGATACGTATACCGGGCTGAACGGGGAGAGCCTCAACGGTGTGGTTAACAACGCCACCGGCTCGGCAACCAATGTGAGCATCACCAATCCGCAATTCACATTCGCGCTGCCCACGTCGCAGCCCGCGCTCACGGGCAAGCCGACGCAAATCGCGATCGACACGACGAGCGGCTATTTGATGGATTCCGCCAATTACCGCGATCTGCTGATCCTCAATGGCGGCATCCGCTTCGATGACTACAACATCAAGGCTAGCGGTTACGGGACATCAGGCAAGGCGGCGGGTGTCTTTGGGTCGCAGGCCGCGGAGTCTGGCATGCCGAACTTCAATCTCGGCCTGACGCTGAAGCCACTGCCGATCACCAGCATCTATGTCGCCTATGCGACATCATCCAACCCGGTTGGTGCCGAATTTGACGGTACCAGTGCAGCTTATGGAGGGCTTGCGCCTGTCCTCAACGGTGGCTCGAACCAGATATTCGGGCCGATGAAGAACACGGCGATCGAAGTCGGCAACAAATGGGAGCTGTTTGATCGCCATTTGCTCGTAAGCGGCGCTTTGTTCCAGACCAACGTCACCAATGCGCGAGAGTCGGTGAACGTGACCTCAACAGCAAACCAGACGGCAACTTGCCCATATAATGTTACGATAGGGGGCACGCAGCCTTGCATCACTGCCGGGGCAGCCTATCAGATCCGCGGCATCGATCTCGAAGTTGCCGGCAAGATCACTGACAAATGGAGCGTGTTCGGCGGCCTCGTGCTGATGAAGTCGGAGGTGACGAAGTCGCTGGTCGCCCCGGCCAACCCCGCATTGTACAGCTCAAACGTGGGGCTGCCGCTGGCCAACATCGCCAATCAGTCGTTCAGCCTGCTCAGCAAATACAAGATCGACGACAGGTGGGAGGTCGGCGGCCAGGCCGTCTATCGTTCCAAGATGTATGGCGGCACCTTGCTTGCGGCAAACCAGGGCACGTCGCTGCCGAGCTTCTGGCGTTTCGATAGCTTCGCGGAGGCCAAGATCGACAAGAACTGGACTGCGAAGCTGTTCGTCAACAACATCTTCAACAAGCTCTATTACACCGCGTTTTATCAGAGTGCGGCGCCATTCACTCTGGAAGCACCCGGGCGTACCGTGGCGTTCGTGCTCTCCGCACGTTACTGACGGAGGCATCAAGGCGGCGCGATGCTGATATGCGTTCCAAATGTCCTGAGCAAAAGCGATGTGGCGGACTTCCGCCGCATCATGGACGCCAGCGCGTGGGAGGACGGCCGCTCGACCGCCGGCGCGGCCTCCGCGCTGGTCAAGCGCAACGAGCAGCTGCCGCCCGACAGCGAGGTCGCGCGGCAGCTCGGCAACCGCATCATGTCGGCGCTGTCGGCGAGCCCGCGCTTCATCTCGGCGGCGATCCCGCTGAAAATCTTTCCACCCCTGTTCAACCGCTACGCCGCCAGCGACGGGCACCATTTCGGCCTGCATGTCGACAACGCCGTGCGCGGCGACAAGCTGACGGGCCTGCGGATCCGCACCGACCTGTCGGTCACGCTGTTTTTATCGGAGCCGGATGAATACGATGGTGGTGAGCTCGTCATCGAAGACCTCTACGGATCCCACGAAATCAAGCTGTCGGCGGGCGATCTGGTACTTTATCCTGCGTCCAGTTTGCATCTGGTCACGCCGGTCACGCGGGGGACGCGGGTTGCGTCTTTTTTCTGGCTGCAGAGCATGATACGAGATGCACACGCGCGCAGCCTGATCTTCGATCTCGATACGGCGATCCAGGCCTTGGTGGAGCGACTGGGACGTGATGACCCCGAAACGGTCAAATTGGCCGGCATCTATCACAACCTGATCCGCCACTGGGCCGAGGTATGAAGACTTCGCTAGGTGCTGATCCAAGGATGTTATATTGTAACATCGGGGGTTCCGGCCTATCAGCTGACGTCCCGGTCAAGGCGCATGTCGACATGAAGTGGTTCCGAGCAAACATCAGACAGGGTTCGCGGCTCGCGCTGTTAGCGCTCGCAATTCAGTTTGTGCTGTCGTTCGGACATCTCCACGAAAGCTTTGCGCAGGCAGCCCGGGACGCCCCGCGGCACGTCGTTCGCGCTACGGTAACACATACATCGCACGACGCCTGGGATGCGGTCGCATCCTGGGTCGTCCGCTTGAAGACGCCCGCGGGCCATCATTCCGACGATGGGCTCGCCGATGATTGCCCGATCTGCGCCGTGCTGGCGCTCGCCAACGCGACGCTATCGGCGACATCGCCCTTGCTGCCGGCGCCTCAGGCTGCCGAGTTCGCCTATTTGATCACCAACGCGACGTCGGTCGATCTGGGGTGCGCCGACGCTGCGTTCCAACCTCGCGCTCCGCCCGTCGCCTGACAACGTTGGCCGGCGTTGACGCGTCGCGGCCGCAATCTCGGCATCAGGCACCGGCCGCAGCTGACCTGATGCATTCGTCATGATTGAATGATCCAGTTCCCGGGCCGAAGTATGAATATGTCACCGTTTCGAGCTTCCCGTTGTTTGATCCTGGCACTGGCGATGCTGTCGCTCGCGTCGCCCTTGTCGGCACAACAGGCCCCGCCTCCCGCGCCAAAACAAGTTCCCGCGCCGACGCAAGCGCAGGCCCCACCGGCACCGGCAGCCGTGGCGCCGGTGCAGGCGCCCGCATCGCCCGCTGCTGCGCCGTCGGCAGAACCCGCGCCGCAGGCGATCGCGGCACCGGCGGATAGCGAGAGCAAGCCGCTGAAGTCCACCAGCACCGGCATGCACGAGCTGTCGCCGTGGCTGATGTTCATGTCGGCCGACGTGATCGTCAAAGCCGTCATGATCGGCCTTGCCTTCGCCTCGCTCGTCACCTGGACGATCTTCATCGCCAAGATGATCGAGTTGACCGTGGTCCAGAACAAGCTGCGCGGTGCGCTCGCCAAGATCAGCGACGCGCGGTCGCTGGCGGAAGCGCAGTTCGCGCTCGGCGCCAAGGGCAGCGTCTTGTCGTCCTTCATCGCGGCCGCGATGCGTGAGGGACGGCTGTCGGCCGGGATCTCCAGCGACAGCGGCATCAAGGAACGCGCGGCCTCGAGCTTTGCCGAGATCATGCGCTCCGAGGCCCGCCGTATCCGGCTCGGCATGGGCTTGCTCGCCACCATCGGCGCGACGTCGCCCTTTGTCGGCCTGTTCGGCACCGTCTGGGGCATCATGAACAGCTTCATCGGCATTTCGAAGTCGCAAACCACGAACCTTGCCGTGGTCGCGCCAGGCATCGCCGAAGCGCTGCTGGCGACCGCGATCGGCCTGGTCGCGGCGATCCCCGCCGTGATCATCTACAACCACTTCTCGCGCGTCACGAAGGGCTATCTGGAACTGGTCAGCCGCGCTTCCGGCGCCGCCGGGCGTCTGTTGTCGCGCGATCTCGATCGCACCCATGGCGAGGTTCCTCGCGCGCGCGCGGCGGCGGAGTAGGCGATGGCAGTTTCGCTCGCAGACAACGATAGCGACGACGAATTCGCCGAATCGCACGAGATCAACGTCACGCCGTTCATCGACGTGATGCTGGTGCTGCTGATCATCTTCATGGTGGCCGCGCCGCTCTCGACCGTCGACTTGCCGATCGATTTGCCGACCTCGACGGCGACGCCGACGAAGAAGCCGGACAAGCCGACCTATGTCAGCATCAAGCCGGACCTCGCGGTCGCGATCGGCGAGAACATGGTCAAGCGGGTCGATCTGGTGCGCACGCTCGACGGCATGGCCGACATGGGCAAGGACAAGTTCATTTTCCTGCGCGCGGACCGTGCGGTCCCCTATGGTGAGCTGATGGACGTGCTGGAAATGCTGCGCGCGGGGGGCTATTCCAAGATCAAGCTGGTGACGCTGGAGGGGGTTCCGGACGCCGCGGCGCAGCAGGGCGCGCCGGCGACAGCGAACCCATGACGAAGGCCTGATGCCGATGTCCGATCTCGAACAGAAGCCCTCCCGGATGCTGTGGGTATCTGCCGCGGTGGTTGCGCTCGCGCTTCATCTCGGCGGCGCCGCGCTCGCACTCACCAGTCTGCAGGCCGAGGAGCCCGACGACGACGCGCTTGGCGCCTCGGCGATCGAAGTCGGCATCGATCTCGCCGCCGTGCATCGCGAGGCGACCGACCTGCCGCCGGGTCCGGACACCGACGCCTCCGTGGCCTCGCCGCAGCTCGTCGAGCAGAAAGCCGAGGTGAAGGAAACCGATCTGCCCAAGGACACTCCGACCGAGACCGAAGACGCTGATCGGGTGGTGACCGAGAACGACAACAAGAAGCCGAAGGAAGAGGAACAGAAGGTCGCCGCGGTCCAGACTGCCGCATCGCAGGAATCGATTGCGGCCGAGGCGACCGCGACGCCGAGCTCCGAGGTGATCCCCGAGGGCCAGAAATCGGTCGCGCCCGTGCTCGGCACCGGCGACACCGCCCGCCGCGTGCGCGCCACCTGGCAGAAGGAGCTGATGGCGCATCTCGACAAGCACAAGAAATATCCCGCCGACCGCGCCCTCAAGACAGCCGAGATCTATGTCCGTTTCACGCTCGACCGGGTCGGCCACGTGCTCGATATGGCGATCGAGAAGGGATCGGGCGATGCCGCGTTCGACGAGGCCGCGCTTGCGATGGTCAAACGCTCCGATCCCGTTCCCGCGCCGCCGCCGCTCGTCGCCGACGAAGGCCTGAGCTTCACGCTCCCTGTGATCTTCCGCGTCAAGAACAAGAGCTGAGGCTCCGAGAATTCGGAATTTTCCGTCATTCCGGAGCGCGACGAAGTCGCGAACCCGGAATCCATTTCACCATTGAACGGGTCGCCCGATGGATTCCGGGTTCTCGCTTCGCGAGCCCCGGAATGACGCTTGGGTCAGCTCTTCTTCACCAGCGGGCAGACGCTCTTCTCCAGCGGCAGCCAGGCTTCGTCCGCGGGGATGGTCGCGACCAGCTTGTAATAGTCCCACGGATATTTCGATTCCGCCGGTGTCTTCACCTCGAACAGATAGGCCGGGTGGATCTTGCGGCCGTCGGCGCGGATCGAGCCCTTGCCGAACAGCGGATCGTCGGTCGGTAGCTCCTTCATCTTGGCGACCACGGCGCGGCCGTCATGCGGATTGCCGCCGAGCGCCTCCAGCGCCTTGAAGTAATGGATCAGCGACGAATAGACACCGGCCTGCACCATGGTCGGCGGGTTCTTCTTGAAGCGTTCCATGAAGCGCTTCGAGAAGGCGCGGGTCTGGTCGTTCATGTCCCAGTAGAAGGTCTCGGTGAAGTTGAGGCCCTGCGCGACGTTGAGGCCGAGCGCGTTGACGTCGGTGATGAACATCAGCATGCCTGCAAGCTTTTGGCCGCCGGCGACGATGCCGAATTCGGCCGCCTGCTTGATCGCGTTGGTGGTGTCGCCGCCGGCATTGGCAAGGCCGACGATCTTGGCCTTTGAGCTCTGCGCCTGCAGCAGGAACGAGGAGAAGTCGGCGTTGTTGAGTGGGTGCTTGACGCTGCCGAGCACCTTGCCGCCATTCGCGATGACGACCGCCGACGTGTCGCGCTCGAGCGCCTGGCCGAACGCGTAGTCCGCGGTGAGGAAGAACCAGCTGTCGCCGCCGGATTTGACCAGCGCCTTGCCGGTGCCGTTGGCGAGCATGTAGGTGTCGTAGACCCAGTGCACCGTGTTCGGTGAACACTGCGCGCCCGTGAGGTCGGATGAGGCCGAGCCCGAGTTCAGATTGACGACGTTCTTGTCCTTGGCAAGGTTGGCGATCGCAAGCCCCACGCCCGAGCTTGCGAGATCGACGAACACGTCGACCTTCTCGACGTCGATCCACTGCTTGCCGATGTTGACGGCGATGTCGGGCTTGTTCTGGTGATCGGCCGAGATGACGTCGATCTTCCAGCCCTTGGCGAGCAGCCGGGAATCCTCGATCGCCATCTGCGCCGCGATCGTCGAGCCGGGTCCGCCGATGTCCTGATAGAGGCCGGATTGATCGCCGAGGCTGCCGACCTTGACGACCTTGTCCATCGTCTGCGCCAGCGCGGCGCCCGCAAATACCAGGCTCGTGGTCAAAACCAATGCTGCAATCGAACGCTTCATTGCCCCTCCAAATGCTCTTTTGAGTGAATTGATTTGTATTGTGACTATGCCCGGCATTCGGTTCCCCGCCTAGCTAAGCGCGGCCAAACGTCCGATATTCCGTGGGGTGGGGAAATGCAGCGAAAGCGCCACAGCCGTCAATTGCGAGGAGCGATAGCGACGAAGCAATCCATATTGCCGCTTGTGCCGCTATGGATTGCTTCGCTTCGCTCGCAATGACGGGAAGCAGCCGCGCCAGGCGGGTGGAGGGAGCGGCTACCGCCAGTAATACCGGATCGCCACATACACCACGACGAGGCAGACGAAGATCAGCGCGACCGGCAGCGGACGCTTGGCGTTCAGGCCGGATGCGCCCGGCTTCGGCTTGGCGGGCAGGCGGCGGAAGGCAGTGACGGTTCCGGTGTCGGTGACCGGTTCGCGCGCGCGGGCAGGAACCTCCGGCGCTGCGCCGGCGCCGCCCATCTCGGCATAGTAGCTGCGGTACATCAGCTGGATCGTGGCCTCGCTCGCCTCGGCGTCTTCCATCTTTTCCGAGAGCTTCTTATAGCTCGTCAGGAAAGTCTGCGCCTCCGGCGGCAAAGCGGAGGCACCGTTCAGCTTGGCCATCATCCGCCAGGTCGCAAAGTCAGCCCGCGCACGGGTGTCGGCGCGTCGCGCAATCAGCATATCGGCAGCTTTGATCACCATGGCCTCGACGCGTTCCCACCTGAAATAGAGCTACGTGTTCCCGGTGATAAGGAGAAGGGCCTGGATCACATAGCCGGTCAGTGTTCGCAGTATTGTCGAAATAACATCAAGATTTAGGCCGAAGCGGGTGCCGACCATCGGCAGCAGGATCAACAGGGCGATCAGGATCAGCATCCCGTAGGGCTCCAGCCGGGACAGCGGATAGGCCAGCGGCCGCGGCAGCAGCCCAACCGCGACCCGGCCGCCGTCCAGCGGCGGAATCGGCAGCATATTGAAGATCGCGAGCACGATGTTGATCAGGAACGCGTTTTTCAGGTTGTCCGCGGTCCATTGTTCGGCATTTGCCGGCACGAATGGCAGCGCGTGGAATGCCAGCGCCGCCGCGGTCGCCAGGATGATGTTGGTCACCGGGCCCGCCAGCGCGACCCACACCATGTCGAGCCTGGGGTGATTGAGGTTGCGGAAGTTCACCGGCACCGGCTTGGCGTACCCGAACAGGAACGGCGATTGCGCCAGCAGCAGCACAGCGGGCAGGATGATCGTGCCGAACGGATCGATGTGCTTGAGCGGGTTGAAGCTGACGCGGCCGAGCTGCCAGGCAGTGTTGTCGCCGAGCCGGTGCGCGACAAAGCCGTGCGCGGCCTCGTGGAAGGTGATCGCGATGATCAGTGGCAGCACCCAGACGGAGACGCCATAAAGGGAAACGTTCAATTCGCGCCGCCTTGGATTCGCTTTGGGGCAATCAAGCTAGCACGGATTTACAACGGCTTTTGCGGCAAACGCCGGCAATTTGACGCGGGTTCCGGGCTTGTCGTCAACGCACGTCCGGCGCGGCGACAGCCTCGCTGCGCGTCACCCGCGGCTGGGTGGTGGCGATCCAGATGCCGACGAAGACGGTGACGATCCCGGCCATCAGATTCCAGCGCAGCGGCTCGCCCAGCAGCACTGCTCCGACCAGCGAGGCCGCGATCGGGTTGACGGTGACTGATATCGCGACCCGCGTCGGTGTGGTCCGCTCCAGCGCGAAGGCCCAGAGATAGAAGGTCAGCGCAGCGCCGAACGCGCCGAGATAGATCGCGCCGAACCATTGCGGTGGACCGAAATCCGCAACCGGCGTGAAGCTGCCGTGGACCAGCGAGGCTGAGATCAGGACCACGGCGCCGGCCGCCATCGCCAGCGTGGTGAAGGGAATTGGCCCGGAGCGGCGGATGAAGGGCTTTGACCAGATGCTGTAAAGGGCCATGCAGAGGGCGGCGGCGACCATCAAGAGGTCGCCACGCCATGCGCCCGGCGGCGCGGTGGCGAGGCCGGACAGTAGCGCCATCGAAACCCCAAGGATCGTGATGAGGACGCCTGTGGTCTTTCGGGCGGTCAGCGGCTCGCTCCCGAGCGCGGCGCCGACCACCATCGTCAGCAGCGGCAACGTTGACAGCGCAAGCGCGCCGCGCGCCGCCGTCGTTGACATCAACGACGCGTTGAACAGGATCGGAAACGCCGCAAAGAACAGCAGCCCAAGGCCGGCCACGGCAGGCCAGTCGCGCCGCGGCGGCCAGTTCCGCAGCCCTGACAGCGCGAGCGGCAGCAACAGCAGAACGCCAATCCCGAACCGGAACGAGCCGATCGCCAGGGGATCGATGGTGCCGACCAGAAACCGCGTCGCCCCGATCGAGGTTCCACCGAGCGTACTCGACAGCACCGCCGCCAACACTCCCCAAGTTTCACCCATTAAGCGTCGCCCGTTCCGTTCGATCCCTTGGTTTCGCTTGCGCAAGCTAGGGAACGGGAGCTAATCAAGAAATGGAATATTGTTGATAGATCAAATCGCAGTTCGTGATGAGTGCCCCGGTCCTGGATCCCGATCTCCTGCAAGCCTTCGTCGCGGTGGCGGACCATCGCTCCTTCACCCGCGCCGCCTCGGCGCTGAACCGCACGCAGTCGGCGGTCAGCATGCAGGTAAAGCGGCTCGAGGAGCGGCTGCAGGCCGAACTGTTTCACCGCACCAAGGCCAATGTCGATCTGAGCGCGGCCGGCGAGGGGCTGCTCGGCTACGCCAGGCGCATTCTCAGCCTCAACGACGAAGCGGTCGGCCGAGTGCGCGCGCATGGAATGGATGGGCGCGTTCGCCTCGGCGTGATGGACGACTATGGGACCTTGCTCGTCCCGCCACTGCTGGCGGGCTTTGTCGCCAACTATCCGCTGATCCATGTCGAGATGGAGACCGGGCTGACGTCCACGATGACCGGCCGGCTCGGCGAAGCCTACGACCTCGTGATCGCCATGCATCCGGAAGGACGCGGCGAGGGCGAGTTGCTGCGAACGGAGCAGGCGGTGTGGGCCGCGAGTGCCGAGCATCGCGTCGAGCAACGCGATCCGCTCCCGGTCGCACTCTATCCGCACGGATGCCTGTTCCGGAGCTGGGCGATGCAGGCGCTGGATGAAGCGAACCGGCCGTGGCGGCTTGCCTTTGTCAGCCATAGCCTCGCGGCTGTCGAGGCGATTGCGGCGCAAGGCCTGGCGGTGACTGTGGTCAAGTCAGGCACGTTTCCGCCGTCGCTGCGACGCCTGACCGCGCGCGACGGCATGCCGCGATTGCCGCGCGCGGAAATCCGCCTGCACCGCGCGGCAAACCTTTCGCGAGCAGCATCGCTGCTCGCCGATCATCTGGTGGCGGCGCTCCGTCAGCCGCGGGGACGCTAGTACGTCGCGCGACCGCCGGAGATGTCGAACACCGCGCCGGTCGAGAACGCGCAATCTTCGGAGGCCAGCCACGCCACCATCGCAGCGAGTTCTTCGACCAGCACGAAGCGACCCTTCGGGATTTTCGACAGCATGAAGTCGATATGCGCTTGCGTCATCTGGTCGAAGATCGCGGTCTTCGCCGCCGCCGGCGTCACCGCATTGACCAGAATGTCATGCCGCGCGAGTTCCTTGCCAAGCGATTTCGTCAGCGCAATCAGGCCGGCCTTCGACGACGAATAATGCGCGGCGTTCGGGTTGCCTTCCTTGCCGGCGATCGAGGCGATGTTGACGATGCGGCCGTATTTCTGGCCGATCATCGCAGGCACGATCGATTTGCAGACGATGAAGGGGCCGTCGAGATTGATGCGCAGCACCTTGCGCCATTCGTCGAGGTCGGTTTCCCAGACCGGCTTGTTGATTCCGGCGATGCCGGCATTGTTGACCAGGATGTCGATCTTGCCGAACGCCTTCAGCGTTGCGTCGCGCGCGGCGTCCACGGCGGCCGGATCGGTGACGTCGACCTTGATCGCGGTCACGTTGTCGCCGATCGCCTTGGCGGTCTTTTCGGCCAGCGGCAGGTCAAAATCCCAGATCGCGACCTTCGCGTCGGAGGCGACAAGGCGCTCGGTGATGGCGCGGCCAAAGCCCTGCGCGCCGCCGGTAACGACGGCACAGCGGCTGTTGAGATCGATCTTGTTCATGTTGAGAGCCTTTGATCGCGGGAATGTCAGAGCATGAAGCCGCCATCGACGACCATGTCGACGCCAGTGGTGAATGCGGCTTCGTCGCTTGCAAGATAGACTGCCATCGCCGCGATTTCCTCTGCGGTGCCGAGCCGGCCCATCTTCTGCCGGGCAACGAATTTCTCGCGTCCATCGGGGCCCGCGGCGGCCGCGCGATCGAGCATCGAAGGCGTCTCCACGGTGCCGGGGCAGATCGAGTTGCAGCGGATGCCCTGGGTGATGAAGTCGAGCGCAACCGCGCGCGTGAGCAGCGAGACCGCCGCCTTCGACGCACTGTAGACATAGCGGTTGGCCGGAGGCCGCAACGCCGCGCAAGACGAGATGTTGACAATGCTGCCGCCACTACCCGCCAGCATCGAAGGCAGGAACGCCTTGATGGTCCGGTGCATGGATTTGACGTTGAGGTCGAACGAGAAATCGAAATCTTCGTCGGAGCACTCCAGAATAGTGCCGTGGTGGACGAAGCCCGCAGCATTGAGCAGGATGTCGATCTTGCCGACACGCTTGGCGAACGCGTTGACCTCGGCCGTGTTGCGAACGTCGAGCCGTGTCGTCTCGGCGACGCCTTCCTTGCCGAGAGTGGCGATGCCGCTTTCATTGATGTCGGTGGCGATCACGGTGGCGCCTTCACGTGCGAATGCGATTGCGCATGCGCGCCCGATGCCCGCCGCCGCGGCGGTAACAACAGCGCGCTTTCCCTTCAGTCGGTCTGACATTGATTTCTCTCCCTGTTTCCTTGAGTCATTCCGGGACGCGCGCAGCGCGGGCCCGGAATCCATACCCCCGATCGTGGTTATGGATTCCGGGCTCGGCCCTACGGGCCGCCCCGGAATGACGGTGATGGTTTAGTGATTGTCGCGCGCAACACCGACCGTGCCGGCGATGTCGTGGTACCGCGTCGCGAGTTCGAGGCAGGCGCCGGTCGATTGCTGGCCGACGGTCTGGCGGTACAGCTCCTGCCACGGCGTCTGGTTCGCCGGGTAGGGGAAGCCGCCCTTGGCCTTCAGCTCGGCGCGACGGGTGCGCAGCTCGTCCTCCGAGATCAGGATATTGGCGCTGCCCTTGCTGAGGTCGACGCGCACCTGGTCGCCGGTCCTCAGGATTGCGAGGCCGCCGTCGGCCGCGGCTTCCGGCGAGGCGTTGAGGATCGAGGGCGAGCCCGAGGTGCCGGACTGGCGGCCATCGCCGATGCAGGGCAGGGCGAGGATGCCACGTTTGATCAGCGCCGCCGGCGGCTGCATGTTGACGACCTCGGCGCCGCCGGGATAACCGATCGGACCGGTGCCGCGGACGAACAGAATGCAGTGCTCGTCGATCTCAAGCGCGGGGTCCTCGATGCGGTGGTGATAATCCTCCGGTCCCTCGAATACGATGGCGCGGCCCTCGAAGGCGTTCAGGTCCTTCGGGTTGGAGAGATAGCGGTCGCGGAATTCCTTTGATATCACGCTGGTCTTCATGATCGCGGAATCAAACAAATTGCCACGCAGCACGAGGAAGCCGGCGTCCTTCACCAGCGGCTTGTCGTAGCCCCAGATCACGTCGCTGTCGGGCACCGGCGCATCCTTGCAGTTCTCGCCCATGGTGCGGCCGTTGACGGTGAGGGCGCCCTCATGAATGCGCTTGTGCTTCATCAATTCGCGCACCACTGAAGGCACGCCGCCGGCGCGGTGATATTCCTCGCCGAGATAGAAGCCGGCCGGCTGCATGTTGACCAGGAGCGGCACGTCGTGGCCGTATTTTTGCCAGTCGTCGATCGACAGCTCGACGCCGACATGGCGCGCCAGCGCGTTGATGTGGATCGGCGCGTTGGTCGAGCCGCCGATCGCTGAATTGACCACGATGCAGTTCTCGAACGCCTCGCGCGTCAGGAAGTCCGACGGCTTCAAATCTTCCCAGACCATGTCGACGATACGCTTGCCGGTCTCATAGGCGATCTGGCCGCGCTCGCGATAGGGCGCCGGGATCGCCGCGCAGCCCGGCAGCGAGAATCCCAAGGCTTCCGCGAGCGAGTTCATCGTCGAGGCGGTGCCCATGGTGTTGCAATGGCCGACCGAGGGCGCGGAGGAGGCCACGATCGACATGAACTCCTCATAATCGATCTCGCCGGCGGCGAGCCGTTCGCGCGATTTCCACACGATAGTGCCGGAGCCGGTGCGCTCGCCATTGTGCCAGCCATTCAGCATCGGGCCGCCCGACAGCACGATCGCGGGCAGGTTGACGGTGGCGGCCGCCATCATGCAAGCCGGCGTGGTCTTGTCGCAGCCGGTGGTCAGCACCACGCCGTCGAGCGGATAGCCGAACAGGATCTCGACCAGGCCGAGATAGGCGAGGTTGCGGTCGAGCGCCGCGGTCGGGCGCTTGCCGGTCTCCTGAATGGGGTGCATCGGAAATTCCATCGCGATACCGCCGGCGGCGCGGATGCCCTCGCGGACCCGATGCGCCAGTTCGAGGTGATGCCGGTTGCAGGGCGACAAATCATTGCCGGTCTGGGCGATGCCGATGATCGGCTTGCCCGATTGCAGTTCCTCGCGGGTCAGGCCGTAATTGAGGTAGCGCTCGAGATAGAGCGCGGTCATGCCGGGATTGTGCGGGTTGTTGAACCACTCCAGGGAGCGAAGCTTGCGGCGCTTGCCCTTGCTGTCCTTGCCCTGGTTTGCGGCGTCGTGCCCGTTGGTGTGGGGTTTTGTCATTGGATTCTCCCGCAGTGCAAACTCGCTTCGGCCCGTTCTAAGGGCTCTGGTTTCTACCTTGCGCAAATTGTCGCGCATTACAAATCGGAGCGATCACGCACCGGCGTCGCATCTGAGGAATTGGACCTTAGTTGAGGCTCTTTGGTTGCGCTATCATTTTGTCATTTTTGACCCTTCTGTGACAGGCCCCTGACGGGTGGATGTCAGGTGCGTCGCGCCGAGCTTTGCCGTTCCATGACACTGAAGCCGAGATCGACCACCGGCGCGGCCGGCCGGCGTCCCTCCAGCGTTTCGATCACCATCATGGCAGCGTTCCTGCCCATTTCGTAACGGTTGGTGCGCACGCTGCTCAGCGTCGGCTCGCTCGATGCCATGAATTCGAGATCGTTGAAGCCGACGATCGCCATTTGGTCTGGCACCATCATATGCCGGCGCTTGCATTCGAACAGTGCGCCGAGCGCGATGTCGTCATTGACGCAGAACACGGCATCGATGTCGGGCGCCTTGGCGAGCAGGTCGGCGAACAGCGTGCCACCTAATGTTACCGAGGTCGGTACCGCCGTGGTGACGATCAGCCGCGGGTCGAACAGCGCGGCGTCGGTCATTGCGGATCGATAGCCGTCGAGCCGCCGCTGCACCCGCGGATCCATGCGTGCGCCGAGCAGGCCGATTCGGCGGTAGCCCTGCACGATAAGGTGGGAGATTGCGGCTTTTGCGGCGTCAAAATGCGAGAATCCGATCATCATGTCGACCGGTGCCGGGCCGACCTCCATGATTTGGACGATCGGGCAATCGACCGTCTCCATGATGGCGCGAGAATCGGCAGTCTGGTTGATGCCGGTCACGATGAGGCCGGCCGGCTTCTGTGCCAGAAACAGACGCAGCAGGCGCTCTTCCTGGAGGATGCTGTAGCGGGTGTTGGCGAGCTGAATGCTGTAGCGGCTGCCTTCGAGCGCGTCATAGATGCCGCGCAACACGTCGGCGAATACATTGTTGGTCAGCGACGGGATCAGGACACCGATGACTTCGGTGCGTTGCGAGGCGAGCGCCCGCGCGGCCAGGTTGGGGACGTAGCCGAGCTCATTTGCCGCACTTTCGACCCGCGCGCGCTTGCCGTCCGAGAGGGCTTCAGGGTTTCTGAAGAAGCGAGAGGCCGTGATCGGGCTGACGCCGGCGAGCTTGGCGACTTCGGTGAGCCTGATCTTCCCTGGCGTGATGCGCTTTCGGGCCATTTTCCGCTCATATCACAGGCACCGCCGGTGACAAACTGATATTGACAGCGCTACCAAGCCGTTGCTAATCGAACGATTGCCAAAACCGGATAAACTGCGGACAATAACGTCAGTCCAATCGAGCCGCGCGCCCAGCGTGGCCTGAGCAAAAACAGAGCGGTCGCGGCACTCGTCGTACGTCGCCGGGAAACTTGAGGGAGGGAAGTGGATGTCGTCGGTCCAGATTCGGGACGTGCGCAAATCGTTCGGCAATTTTGAAGTCCTGCACGGCGTGTCGATCCCGATCGAGGATGGCGAGTTCGTCGTGCTCGTCGGTCCCTCCGGCTGCGGCAAGTCGACCCTGCTGCGCATGCTCGCAGGGCTGGAGAACATCACCTCGGGCACGATCTCGATCGGCGACCGCGTCGTCAACAATGTCCAGCCCAAAGAGCGCGACATTGCGATGGTGTTCCAGAACTACGCGCTCTATCCGCATATGACGGTCGCCGACAATATGGGCTTCTCGCTCAAGCTGCGCGGCGCCAAGGCCGAGGAAATCTCGAAGGGCGTCAACCGCGCCGCGGAAATCCTGGCGCTGACGCCGCTGCTCGATCGCTATCCCCGGCAATTGTCCGGCGGCCAGCGCCAGCGCGTCGCGATGGGCCGCGCCATCGTGCGCGATCCCCAGGTGTTCCTGTTCGACGAGCCGCTGTCGAACCTCGACGCCAAGCTCCGGGTTGCGATGCGCACCGAGATCAAGGAGCTGCATCAGCGGCTGCGCACCACCACCGTTTACGTCACCCACGATCAGATCGAGGCCATGACCATGGCCGACAAGATCGTGGTGATGCATGACGGTATCGTCGAGCAGATGGGCTCGCCGCTCGACCTCTATGACCGTCCGGAAAACCAGTTCGTTGCCGGCTTCATCGGCTCGCCCGCGATGAATTTCCTGAAAGGCAATGTGAAGGTCAACGGCTCGGCGTATTTCGAGGGTCCGAACGGCGTCAAGCTGCCGCTGAAATCGGCGCCGGCCAATTCCGACGGCAAGCCCGCGGTCTACGGCGTGCGGCCCGAGCATTTCACCATCGCCGATGACGGCGCGGAGGCCGAGATCGTCGTGGTCGAGCCGACCGGCTCGGAGACTCAGGTGTTCGCCAAGCTCGGCGGCGAGCAGGTCGTCGCGGTGTTCCGCGAGCGGCACCAATTCAATCCGGGCGACAAGGTTCGGCTCAAGCCGGACCCTTCGCTCGTCCATCTGTTCGACGATGCGACCGGCAAACGTATGTAGCGACGTAGAAACCAACCCATACAAATATAAAATTTAGGGAGGGAACCATGAGCGATTTTAACAGGCGTGATGTCCTCAAGGCCGGGCTTGGCGCGACGGCCGTTCTGGCCGGTCCGGGAATCGTTCCGGCGCGTGCCGCGACCTGGACCAACACGCCGGAGCCCAATGCCTCGATCCGGGTGCTGCGCTGGAAGCAGTTCATTCAGGCCGAGTACGACAAATTCGCTGAGCTCACCAAAAAATTCTCCGAGACGACCGGCGTCAAGGTGAAGCTCGAAGCCGAGAGCTGGGAAGACATCCGGCCGAAGGCCGCGGTCGCCGCCAATGTCGGCGCCGGCCCGGACCTGATCCTCGGCACGCTCGACGATCCCCACAAATTCCCGGACAAGCTGATCGACGTCACCGACGTTGCCGAGTATCTCGGCGCCCAGTATGGCGGCTGGTATCCGGTCGCGGAGAAGTACGGCAAGAAGGGCAATAGCTGGATTGCGATCCCGCAAGGCGCGACCGGTGGCTGCCTGAACTACCGCATCAGCCACATGAAGGCGGCCGGCTTCGATGAATTCCCAAAGGACACGGCCGGCTTTCTCAAGCTCTGCCAGGCCCTGAAGAAGAACAACACGCCGGCCGGCTTCGCGCTCGGCCATGCCACGGGTGACGCCAACGGCTGGTGCCAGTGGGCGCTGTGGGCGCATGGTGGCAAGGTCGTCAACGAGAAGAACGAGGTCGTGATCGACTCTGCGGAGACGGTTGCAGCGCTCGAATACGTCAAGCAACTCTATCAGACGTTCATCCCGGGCGTACTGTCGTGGAACGACTCCAACAACAACAAGGCGTTCCTCGCCGGCGAGCTCAGCCTGACCCTGAACGGCATCTCGATCTGGACGGTCGGCAAGAACTCCCCGGATCCGAAGCAGCAGGAGATCGCCAAGGATATGGACCACGCGCCGATGCCGATCGGCCCGGTCGGCCACTCGACCGAGCAGCAGAACGTGCTGGTCGCCTACGGCTACAAATATTCCAAATACCCGAAGGCGGTGAAGGAATACATCCGCTTCATGTGGGACAAGGAAAATTACGACGCGTGGGAGGTCTCCTCCAACGGCTACGTCTCGCCGCCGCTGCCGGCCTACAACGACAATCCGGTCTGGACGTCGGACCCCAAGATCACGCCGTACCGCGACTGCTTGAAGCGCTGCCTCGACAACGGCTTTGCCGGTGACCTCGGCTATGCCTCGGCCGCCGTCATGGGCGACTTCGTCGTGGTCGACATGTTCGCGGAAGCCGCCTCCGGTTCGGTGACGCCAAAGGAAGCGGCAGCGCGGGCCGCCGAGCGCGCCAAGCGCTACTATCAAGTCTGATCCGCTACTCCGGCGGCGTCCAGCTTGCTTGCTGAACGCCGCTACCATCCGTGAGGGGGAAGTCCGACATGGCAATTCTGGCCGAGCCCAGCGTTGCGACGATCAAGCGCACCAGCATGTGGTCCAGCGCGTTCCAAAGTCGTCACTTTCTGGGCGCGATGTTCATGGTGCCTGCCGTCACCATCCTCGTTCTGTTCCTGGCCTATCCCCTCGCGCTGGGTTTCTGGCTGGGGTTGACCGATACCAAAATCGGCGGCGCCGGCCGCTTCATCGGCATGGCGAACTTCGTCTCGCTCGCGAAGGACAGCGTGTTCTGGCTCTCGGTGTTTAATACGATTTTCTACACGGTGACCGCGAGCGCGGTGAAATTCGCGATCGGACTTTACCTGGCGCTGCTGCTCAACGAGCGGCTGCCGCTGCAATCGATGATCAGAGCGATCGTGCTCTTGCCGTTCGTGGTGCCGACGGTGCTGTCCGCGATTGCGTTCTGGTGGATCTACGACAGCCAGTTCTCGATCATCTCCTGGGTGCTGGTGAAGTCCGGACTGATCACGCGATACATCGAATTCCTCGGCGAACCCTGGAACGCACGTTGGTCGGTTGTCGCTGCCAATGTGTGGCGCGGCGTGCCCTTCGTGGCGATCACGCTTCTCGCAGGCCTGCAGACGATCTCGCCCTCGCTCTATGAGGCGGCCAATCTCGACGGCGCCACCAACTGGCAACGCTTCCGTCATATCACGCTGCCGATGCTGTCGCCGATCATCGCCGTGGTCATGACCTTCTCGGTGCTGATGACGTTCACCGACTTCCAGCTGATCTATACCATCACCCGGGGCGGGCCGATCAATGCGACGCATCTGATGGCGACGCTGTCGTTCCAGCGCGCGATCACCGGCGGCAATCTCGGCGAGGGGGCGGCGATCTCGAACGCGATGATCCCATTCCTGGTCGCCGCGATCCTGTTGAGCTTTTTTGGGCTTCAGCGCTCCCGCTGGCAGCAGGGCGGGAGGGACTGACCATGACCACCGTGGACGACCAAACCGTCGGAATGTCCTACCTGGAGAGCTGGCCGCGGAAGCTCCTGCGCGTCTATCTTCCGCTCGGGCTGATCATGTTCTTCCTGCTGTTCCCGTTCTACTGGATGGTCGTCACGACCTTCAAGCCCGACGCGGAGATGTACGACTACGAGAAGTTCAACCCGTTCTGGGTCGCGCATCCGACGTTCGAGCACATCAAGAAGCTGTTCCTGGAGACCGACTATCCGCAATGGATGTGGAACACCGTGATCGTCTCGGTGTCCTCGACATTTATCTCGCTGTTCGCCAGCGTCTGTGCGGCCTATGCGATCGAACGTCTTCGCTACAAGGGCTCGCGCTATGTTGGCTTAGCGATCTTCCTCGGCTACCTGGTTCCCCCGTCCATCCTGTTCATTCCGCTGGCCGCGATCGTGTTCCAGCTTGGGCTGTTCGACGGCAATCTGGCGCTTATCCTGACCTATCCGACCTTCCTGATCCCGTTCTGCACCTGGCTGCTGATGGGATATTTCCGCACCATCCCTTATGAACTCGAGGAGTGCGCGCTGATCGACGGGGCGACGCGGCTGCAGATCCTGACCAAGATCACGCTGCCATTGTCGCTTCCAGGAGTGATCTCGGCCGGCATTTTCGCCTTTACGTTGTCGTGGAACGAATTCATCTACGCGCTGACCTTCATCTCCTCGTCCGAAAACAAGACGATTCCGGTCGGCGCGATTACCGAACTCGTCAACGGCGACGTCTATCATTGGGGCGCGCTGATGGCGGCGGCACTAACCGGGTCGATCCCCGTAGTTATCCTTTATTCCTTCTTCGTGGAGTACTATGTGTCGGCCATGACCGGTGCCGTGAAGGAGTGATTGCGGGTCCGCCATGAGGAACGCGCCCGAGGCGGCGCGTTCCGACCAATACGAAGGCCCAATAAGAAGAAGGAGCAGGCTCTTGCACATTCTCATCCTCGGCGCCGCCGGCATGGTCGGCCGCAAACTCACCGAACGGCTGTTGCGCGACGGTCGTCTCGGCAGCCGTGACATCACCAAAATGACGCTGCAGGACGTGGTTGCGCCGGCCAAGCCCGCGAACGCCTCGATCCCGGTCAACGTGATTGCCTCCGATTTCGCCGACGCCGGCGTCGCGGCGCCCCTGATCGCCGAACGGCCGGAGGTGATCTTCCATCTCGCCGCGATCGTCTCGGGCGAGGCGGAGGCCGAGTTCGACAAGGGCTACCGGATCAACCTCGACGGCACCCGCCATTTGATCGACGCGATCCGCGCGGCCGGTGGCGGCTACAAGCCGCGGTTGGTGTTCACCTCCTCGATCGCCGTGTTCGGCGCGCCATTCCCGGAGAAGATCGGCGATGAATTCTTCCACACGCCGCTGACGAGCTATGGCACCCAGAAATCGATCTGCGAGCTGCTGATCAACGATTACAGCCGCAAGGGGTTGCTCGACGGCATCTCGATCCGCCTGCCGACCATCTGCGTACGGCCCGGCAAGCCGAACAAGGCCGCGTCCGGCTTCTTCTCCAACATCATGCGCGAGCCGCTGGCCGGCGAGGAGGCGATCCTGCCGGTGTCCGACGACGTCCGGCATTGGCACGCCTCGCCGAAATCGGCGGTCGGCTTTCTGATCCATGCCGGCACGATGGATCTCAATGCGATGGGCCCGCGGCGCAATCTCAGCATGCCCGGGATGTCGGTCACCGTCGGCGAGCAGATCGCAGCGCTCGATCGCGTCGCCGGCAAGAATGTCACCGCGCGCATCAAGCGCGTAGCCGACCCGACCATCATCGGTATCGTCTCGGGATGGCCGCGCGATTTCGTCACCGATCGCGCGCTCAAGCTCGGCTTCACCACAGCCGAGAAGACGTTCGACGACATCATCCGCATCCATATCGAGGACGAACTCGGCGGCAAGTTCGCGGCTTGAGTTAGGTCCGGGCGAACGCGGTTCTTGAGATGACCAGGGTAGCCTGCATCGGCGAATGCATGATCGAGCTGCGCCAGGCCCCGGGGGGCCAGGCCGGCGCGCTGTACTCGCGCTTCTATGGCGGCGACACGCTCAACACCGCCGTCTATCTGTCGCGGCTCGGCGTCGACGTCGACTACATCACCGCGCTCGGCGACGATGCGCTGAGCGACGAGATGATCGCGGGCTGGGCCGCTGAAGGCATTGGTACAAAGCGCGTCGCGCGGCTGCCCGGCAAGCTGCCGGGGCTGTACCTGATCCAGACCGACGACAAGGGCGAGCGGCGCTTCTTCCACTGGCGCGAGAGTGCGGCCGTGCGCAGCCTGATGGACCTGCCCGAGACCGACGACATGCTGAACTCGCTTGCGAGCTATGACATCGTCTATCTCTCGGCGATCACGCTCTCGATCCTGCAAGAGGGCGGACGGGAAAAGTTGATGACGGCGCTGAAGCGCGCGCGGCTGCTGGGGACGCGGTTTGCGTTCGATACCAATTTCCGGGCCCGCGGCTGGCCGGATTTGGACGTCGCGCGCAAGGTCTTCAGTAGCGCGTTCGAAGGCGCTGATATCGTGCTCGCGTCGACCGAGGATCTGGCGCCGCTCTATCCCGGCGAAAGCAACGCCGCGCTGCTCGCCGGCATCTCCAGCCCCGAAGTGGTGCTGAAGCTCGCCGAGCCATCGTGCATTCTGCGCCATGCCGGTGGGTCGAGCGAGGTGAGGGCGGAGCCGCTGACCAAGCCGGTGGTCGACACCACGGCGGCCGGCGACAGCTTCGCCGCCGCCTACCTTGCCGCGCGTCTCGGCGGCGCCGAGCCGGAGGACGCGGCCCGTGCTGGCCATCGCCTCGCCGGCGCCGTGGTAGGCTATCCCGGCGCGATCATTCCACGCTACGCCATGCCGCCGAAGAAGGCGCCACGGCCCTCAACATCCCGCAAGGCCTCCCAATGACAGCGACATCAAAGCAGGACCAGATCGCCGAGTTGATCCGGCAAGCCACCGTGATCCCGGTGCTGACGATTGAACGGCTGGAGGACGCGGTGCCGCTCGCCAGGGCACTGGTCGCCGGCGGCGTGCGGACGCTCGAGGTCACGCTGCGCACGCCGGCCGCGATCGAGGCGGCCAAGGCAATGATAGCTGAAGTGCCTGATGCGATCGTCGGGATCGGCACTATCCTCAATGGTGACGATTTGGCGCGCGCCGAGGCGCTCGGCGCCAAATTCGGCATCAGCCCTGGCGCCACGCCCGAACTGTTGAAGGCGGCGGCGGCCAGTCGGCTGCCGTTCGCCCCGGGGATCGCCACCGCGTCCGAGTTGATGCAGGCGCTGGCGCACGGCTTCGACGTCGTCAAATTCTTCCCGGCCGAGCAGGCCGGCGGTATCAAGGCACTGCGGGCGCTGGCGGGGCCGTTTCCGAATGTCAGGGTTTGCCCGACCGGCGGGATTGGCGAGGCCAATGCGGCGACCTGGCTCGCCGAGCCGAATGTGCTGGCGGTCGGTGGGTCCTGGCTTTGCCCGTCCCAAGACGTCCGCGCCGGCAACTGGGCCGGCATAACCGCCATGTGCGCGCGGGCGATGAAATCGCTGAAAGCCGCCTGAAGATGGGTTACATAAATCTCGAACACGAACAGGGAGAACGGCCATGACTGCAGCCAGCATCGTCGGTTGGGCGCATACGCCATTCGGCAAATTCGACGCGGAAACCGTTGAAAGCCTTGTCGTCAAGGTCGCCAACGAGGCGCTGGCCGATGCCGGCATTGCGGCTTCAGATGTCGACGAGATCATGCTCGGCCATTTCAACGCCGGCTTCTCGCCGCAGGATTTTACGGCCTCGCTGGTGTTGCAGGCCAATCCGGCGCTGCGCTTCAAGCCGACGACGCGTGTGGAAAACGCCTGCGCCACCGGTTCCGCCGCCGTGCACCAAGGCATCCGCGCCATCGAAGCTGGCGCTGCGAAGATCGTGCTGGTGGTCGGCGTCGAGCAGATGACCCGAACGCCCTCGGCCGAGATCGGCAAGAACCTGCTGAAGGCATCGTACCTGCCGGAGGACGGCGAGACCGTCGGCGGCTTCGCCGGTGTGTTCGGCAAGATCGCGCAGAGCTATTTCCAGAAATACGGCGACCAGTCCGATGCGTTGGCGATGATCGCGGCCAAGAACCACAAGAACGGCGTCGCCAACCCCTATGCGCAGATGCGCAAGGACTTTGGCTTCGAGTTCTGCCGCGCCGAGAGCGAGAAGAACCCTTATGTCGCGGGTCCCTTGAAGCGCACCGACTGCTCGCTGGTGTCTGACGGTGCCGCAGCACTGGTGCTGACCGACGCCGAGACCGCCAAGACCATGGGCAAGGCGGTCCATGTCCGCGCCACCGCGCATGCACAGGATTTCCTGCCGATGTCCAAACGCGACATCCTGCAGTTCGAAGGCTGTACCATCGCCTGGCAGCGCGCGCTGCAAAAGGCCGATCTGCAGCTCTCCGATCTCTCTTTTGTCGAAACCCATGATTGCTTCACGGTCGCCGAATTGATCGAATATGAAGCGATGGGCCTGACGCCGAAGGGGCAGGGCGCACGCGCGATTCTGGAAGGCTGGACCCAGAAGGACGGCAAGCTGCCGGTCAATCCGTCCGGCGGCCTCAAGGCCAAGGGCCATCCGATCGGCGCCACCGGCGTCTCCATGCACGTCATGACCGCGATGCAGCTCACCGGTCAAGCGCCGGAGGGCATGCAGCTCAAGAACCCGCAGCTCGGTGGCATCTTCAATATGGGCGGTGCTGCGGTCGCGAACTACGTCTCGATTTTGGAGCCTGCAAAATAAGAGGCAAGGTTGGAGGCTCGTGAATTCTTTAGCGCGCTGACCTCGTGGAGGCCTGTCACCGGAGAATGCACTATGGCAATCGAAAACTCGCTATCGCTGTCTGAACTGAACGACCGCATCGCGATCCTGCGGGATAATATCAGGCAACTGATCGAGCAGGCCGCCGGCGCGGGCGGCGCCGAGGTCGAGGAGCGCATTTCCGAGCGTCTCGAACAGCAGAATGCGGAACTGGAGAAGCTGTTGAAGGCGCGTGAGGCCCTGCCGGGCCAGTAGTCTCTGGTCGCGTCCTGGATCGACCAGGAGCCACGATCGGCTCCGGTACGCATACGCCCATACGCCGGGCACGGCTTGATCTCCGCGAAAACCTCCCGTTACTAGGTTTCCAACCAGAACAGCCGGGAGCGCATAGGACCATGGGACCACTGCAGGGCATCAAGGTCGTCGACATGACGACCGTGCTGATGGGACCCTATGCCACCCAGATGCTCGGCGATTATGGCGCCGACGTCATCAAGGTGGAATCGCCCGATGGCGACGTGACGCGACAGATCGGGCCGACGCGGCATCCCGGCATGGGCCCGGTGTTTCTCAACACCAACCGCAGCAAGCGCTCGATTTGCCTCGACCTGAAGAAGCCGGCCGGGCGCGAGGCCGTGCTGCGGCTGATCGCGAAGGCGGATGTGCTGGTCTACAATGTGCGCCCGCAGGCGATGGCGCGGCTGCAGCTCGGCTACGATGTGGTCTCGAAGATCAATCCGCGCCTGGTCTATGCCGGCGTGTTCGGCTTCGGCCAGGAGGGGCCTTATGCCGCAAAACCCGCCTATGATGATCTGATCCAGGGCGCCACAGCCTTGCCGGCGCTGATGGCGCAGACGTCCGACGGCGTGCCGCGTTACGTGCCGAATGCACTGGTCGACCGCATCGTCGGTCTCACCGCGGTCGGTGCGATCTGCGCCAGCCTCGTGCATCGCGACCGGACCGGGCAGGGCCAGCGCGTCGACGTTCCGATGTTCGAGACCATGGCGGGCTTCGTCATGGGCGATCACATGGGCGGGCTGACCTACGATCCGCCGCTCGACAAGGGTGGATACGCGCGACATTTGTCGCCGGACCGGCGGCCCTACAAGACCTCGGACGGCTATATCTGCGTGATCGTCTACAACGACAAGCAGTGGGAGAATTTCTTCAAGGCCACCGGCCGCGAAGATCTCCGGAGCAATCCGAAATTCGCGACCTTCGCCGGCCGCGCCACCAACATTGATGTTGTCTACGCCGAGCTCGCGCGCATCCTGCTGACGAAGACCACGGCCGAGTGGAGCGATATCCTCGAAAAGGCCGACGTGCCCGTGATGCCGATGCACGATCTCGAGAGCCTACTACAAGATCCGCACATCGTCGCCACCGAGGTCTTCCCGGTCACGGAGCATCCGACCGAGGGCCGCATTCGCAATATGAAGGTGTCGGCACGGTGGTCGGAGACCAAGGCGGAGCCGCAGCGGCTGGCGCCGCGGCTCGGCCAGCACGGCGAGGAGATTTTGCGGGAGGCGGGCTTCTCCCCCGACGAGATTGCCGCGATGGCACGCGACGGCGTCACCAAGCTCGCGCCCACCACTTAAGGACAGCGCCCATGGATTTCGCACTCTCCGCCAACCAGGAATCGATCCGCGACGCCATCGGAAAAATCTGCTCGCGCTTCGACGATGCCTACTGGCTGAAGAAGGACAAGGAGGGCGGCTACCCGGCCGACTTCCACCGTGCGCTGGCCGATGCAGGCTGGCTCGGCATCTGCATCCCCGAGGAATATGGCGGCTCCGGCCTCGGCATCACCGACGCCGCGATCATGATGCACACGATCTCGTACTCGGGGGCCGGCATGTCCGGCGCATCGGCCGTGCACATGAACGTGTTCGGGCTCAATCCTGTCGTCGTGTTCGGCACCAAGGAGCAGTGCCACCGCATGCTGCCGCCGATCATCGACGGCCGCGACAAGTCCTGCTTTGCGGTGACCGAACCGAACACCGGCCTCAACACCACCCAGCTCAAGACGCGCGCGGTGCGCCAGGGCGACAAATACGTCGTCAACGGCCAGAAGGTGTGGATATCGACCGCGCAGGTCGCCAACAAGATCCTGCTGCTGGCACGCACCACGACACTGGAAGAGGTGCGCAGCCCGACCCACGGGCTGAGCCTGTTCTACACCGATTTCGACCGCAAGCGCGTCACCGTGCACGAGATCGAGAAGATGGGCCGCAAGACCGTCGACTCCAACGAATTGTTTTTCGAGAATTTTGAGATCCCGGTCGAGGACCGCATCGGCGAGGAGGGCCGCGGCTTCGAATATATCCTGCACGGCATGAACCCCGAGCGCATCCTGATCGCGGCCGAAGCTGTCGGCCTCGGCCAGATCGCGCTGAAGCGGGCGTCGGACTACGCAAAGGGCCGCATCGTCTTCAACCGACCGATCGGCATGAACCAGGGGATCCAGCATCCGCTGGCGAAGAACTGGATGGAGCTCGAGGCCGCCTGGCTGATGGTGCTGCGCGCCGGCTGGCAATACGACCAGAGCCTGCCGTGCGGCCCGGCTGCCAACGCCGCAAAATATCTCGCGGCCGAGGCCGGCTTCCATGCCTGCGAGCAGGCCGTGATGACGCATGGCGGCTTCGGCTATGCCAAGGAATACCACGTCGAGCGTTACCTGCGGGAATCCCTGATCCCGCGCATCGCGCCGATCAGCCCGCAGCTCATCCTCAGCTTCATCGGCGAGAAGGTGCTCGGCCTCCCGAAGTCGTATTGACGTGATGATCGTAATTGTAGCCGTCATTCCGGGGCGATGCGAAGCATCGAACCCGGAATCTCGAGATTCCGGGTCTGGTCCTTTGGACCATCCCGGAATGACGGAAGAAGGCATAGGGCCATGAGCTTCGTCACCGGCGTCGGCCTCACGTCCTTTGGCAAGCGCGAAGGCTCATCCTCGCTCGACCTGATGAGCAAGGCGGCCGAGTCAGCCATCGCCGACGCCGGGCTGAAGCGATCCGACGTCGACGGCATCCTGTGCGGCTATTCCACAGTCTCGCCGCACATCATGCTGGCGACCGTGTTTGCCGAGCATTTCGGCATTCGTCCGTCCTACGCCCACGCCGTGCAGGTCGGCGGCGCGACGGGGCTCGCGATGACCATGCTGGCGCACCATCTGGTCGATGCCGGCGTGGCAAAGCACGTGCTGGTGGTCGGCGGCGAGAACCGCCTGACCGGGCAGAGCCGCGACGCCTCGATCCAGGCGTTGGCCCAGGTCGGCCATCCCGATTACGAGGTGACGCTGGGGCCGACAATTCCTGCCTATTACGGTCTCGTCGCGACGCGCTACATGCATGAGTACGGCGTCACGCAGGAGGACCTCGCCGAATTCGCGGTGCTGATGCGCAAGCACGCGTTGACGCATCCCGGCGCGCAATTCCATGAGCCGATCACAATTGCCGACGTGATGGCGTCCAAGCCGGTGGCGATGCCGCTCAAGCTGCTCGATTGTTGCCCGGTGTCCGATGGCGGCGCGGCGTTCGTGATCAGCCGCGAGGCAACCGGCGACAGGCGGGTTCGTATCCGCGGCTGCGCGCAGGCGCACACCCATCAGCACGTCACGGCCGCGCCCGCGCTGAGCGAACTCGGCGCGGAGATTTCGATTGCCAAGGCCAAGGCGGAGTCTGGCATCGCCATTTCGGACGTCCGCTACGCCGCGATCTATGACAGCTTTACGATCACGCTTGCGATGCTGCTGGAAGATCTGGGCCTCGCCAAGCGAGGCGAGGCGGCGGCACGGGTCCGCGCAGGATATTTCGATAAAGACGGCGAGATGCCGCTCAACACCCATGGTGGTCTGCTCAGCTACGGCCATTGCGGCGTCGGCGGCGCGATGGCGCATCTCGTCGAGACCCATCTGCAGATGACCGGCCGCGCCGGCAATCGTCAGGTTCGCGACGCCTCGGTCGCGCTGCTGCATGGCGATGGCGGCGTGCTGTCGTCGCATGTCAGCATGTTCCTGGAGCGCGTGCGGTGAGCGGGCCAATCGCAGACTGGACCAAGGGCGCCGAAGCAATCGTCTATCAGGTGTGTAGCGCGTGCAGCGCCCGGCAATATTTTCGCCGCAGCTTCTGCGCCGCATGCGGCTCGACCGACCTGACGGAGAACCAAGCGACCGGGACAGGGACGATCTATGCAACGTCGCTGGTCTGCCGCGCCGCGACGCCAGAGACGCGAGCGCATGTGCCTTACAACATCATTCTTGTCGATGCCGAGGAAGGCTTCCGCATGATGGCCCATGGCGACAACGATCTAGCCATCGGCGACAAGGTCGCGGCGCGCTTTACGCAGTTCGCGGGGCGGCTGGTTCCCTACTTCGTCAAGGCGAAGTGAGGGGCTTGGGCGATCCAATCAGAACGCGAGACCAGAGCCGGTGTCGCCTTTCGCCCCTCGCAGTTGCGGAACCTATCGCCAGTAGAAAATGACGCTGGCGATGACGAGCATTGCCGTCACCGCCAGCATTTGCGCAAGCGCCTCCGAGGCCGCCCTCTTGGTGGCTTCCTTCATGCGTTCTCCCTAGACCCGGGCATGACTCATCGTTGCGCAAACAGCGCGCAAGACGGCCAGATTTTGTACTCGGAACACCCCGCGACGAGTATTCGCTTTGATGAGTCCCCACTCAGCGAACATCGACCGTCTCAGGGTTGTATAGCATTGCGGCGGCAATTTGGCTCGCCCGTGTTGCTCCCGCGACGGCTGACAGATAGTGTTTTGGAACCCGATAGAAACGACAACACGATCAAGGTTTGGAAATGGCCCGCATCGACTACTCCGATCCCGCGAATGCAAGTCCGCGCACCCGCGAAATTCTCGACAAGAACCGTAACGCCAACATCTTCCGCATGATGGCGCATTCGCCGAGCTATTTTGAGCAATATTGCCGGCTCGGCGGCGCGATCCGCCACAAGGGCGAGCTCGATGCAATCGTGCGCGAGCTTGCGATCACGCGCACCGGCATTCTCTGCGAGGCGCCCTACGAGATCGTCGCCCACAAGCGGATCGGCAAGAATGTCGGCGTCACCGACGAGCAGAACGAAGCACTGGACAACTGGCAGCAAGCTACGTGCTTCAACGAGGTGCAGCGCGCGGCGCTGGCCTTCACCGACGAGGTCGTCAAGCTGAAGAAGCCGACCGACGCGACCTTCAAGGCGATCGCGTCGAAGCTGACGCCGGCCGCGCTGATCGAACTGCAGCTCTCGGTCGGCTTCTACATCATGACGTCGAAGTTCTTGGAGACGTTCGAGATCGACCTGCAGCCGGTGACGGAAGTGGTGAGCTGATTTTTGACCACGCGGGAGCTTTCTTCGCCTCTCCCCGCGAAGAGCGGGGCGAGGGAGAAGAGCGAGCTAGCCCGACGTCAGCAGATCCACCTTCGCATTCGCGACGATCAGCCGATCGGCAAGCAGTTGCGCGAGATTGCGCATGACGCGCTCGCCCGCGTGGGGGTGCTGTTTGGTGAAGCGCTCGAAATCGGCGATCGCCACCTCATAGGCGGTCGCCGACATGTCGGCCAGCACGTTGGCAGAGCGCTTCGGCTCCAATAGCGCCATCTCGCCGAATGCCATGCCGGCGGTCAGCGTCGCCAGCCGGATGCCGTCGGGCAGCGTGACGTGCACTACGCCGCTGCGCAGGAAGAACAGCGAGGTGGCGGTTTCGCCCGCGGTGATGATCTTCTCGTTCGGCTGATAGGTTCTGATCGTACCGAGCGAGGCAAGGTCGGTCAGTTCCTCCGCGCTCAACCCGGCAAGCAGCGGCTGTTCGGACAGTTCAGTGGTTTCGAGGAAGTCGATCGAGCCGCCGTAGCGATAAACGATCTGGTCCTCCGCCCATTCGATCGCGGTATCGAGCAGGTAGAAATCCCTGATGTTGCCGAGCTGGCTGGTCCATTCGTTGATTGTCCTCCACTCCCGCGACGTCTGTTTGATCCCTGACAGGATCACGGTGACGCCGAGCTCGGCCAGGTCCTTGAAGGCTTCCGCCACCAGCCGGGCGCCGGCGCGCGTCGTCGCGGTGACGCGGCGCAGATCGAAGATCACGAACTCCGGACGCCGGCCACCGCCGAGACGGCGCGAGACGTAGTCGACATTGGAGAGCGACAGCGTGCCGACCAGCTCGATGACGCGCACCTCCTGGAAGTGTTTGGCCAGGATCTCCTGCTCCTGCGGCCGGCGGACGCGCCGCGATGGGTTCTTGCCGATATTGTAGTCGGCGATGATGCTGTGGCGGGCGTCGTCGCTGCGGTTGAGCATGTGCAGGTCGTAATGCGCCGACAGCGCCTCGCAGACCTTGATGCCGCGCACGCTGTTGCCATGCTTGTCGAGATTGGGCGAATAGCTGCCAAGCCCGAGCCGCGCCGGCAATGCCGCCAGGATGCCGCCGCCGACGCCGCTCTTGGCGGGAATGCCGACGCGGTAGATCCATTCGCCGGCATAGTCGTACATGCCTGACGACGTCATCACCGAGAGCGTGCGGGCGATCGCGTAGGGCGTCACCACCTGTTCGCCGGTCAACGGGTTGATGCCGCGATTGGCGAGGGTCGCCGCCATCACCGCGATGTCGCGCGCGGTGACGAGGATGGCGCATTGCCGGAAATAGACGGCGAGCACATCAGGTACGTTTTCGGTGATCACACCATTGGTGCGCAGGAGATAGCCGATCGCGCGGTTGCGGTCGCCGGTCGCGCTCTCGGACGCGTAGACCGCCTCATCAACGCCGAGCTCCCGGCCGGCGAAGCGGCCGAGCGCGTGCCGGACGTATTCGAACGCGCCATCGCCCTTGGCGGAGTGGATCAGGCCGGAGCAGGCGATCGCGCCTGCATTGACCATCGGGTTGAACGGATGGTTGTCCGCGTTCAGCCTGATCGAGTTGAAGGGATCCCCCGACGGCTCGACGCCGATCACGCTTTCCACCCGCTCGGCGCCCAGTGTGTCCAGCGCCAGCGCGAACACGAACGGTTTCGACATCGACTGGATGGTAAAGGGGATTTTGGTGTCGCCGACCTCGTAGACATGGCCGTCGAGGGTCGCAAGGCTGATGCCGAAATGGGCAGGGTCGGCCTTGCCGAGTTCGGGAATGTAGTTGGCGAGGGCGCCGCCGGTCTCGGGCAGGAACTCTGCGTAACAGGCGCGCAAAAACCGCAGCAGCGGCGGCTTCGAGCTGGTCCAGGCCGTGGTGATGGCGGTGACGGGAGGCGGCGATTGTTTCATCGCCTCATGTTGTGCAACGCAATCAAGATGCGCGCAACCGAGTGCGCCCGGACATTTGGTGTCGGGCAGGTCGGTCAGGATGGGTCCGAGATTCGATGGCAATCGGTCTCGAACCGAAGCACCAGCCAAGCGAGCGATCGCTCGCTAATTGTTTCATCTTGTGAAACTTTTGTGCCGAAAATGTTTTGAAAGCAAAACCGCTGACGACGCTGTGTCGCTTGAAAGATGAGACGATACAGAAGGCGGTATTTGCGAAGGGAGGATCGCACGAAGAGGCGGGACGGTCGTCGTCAGGTCTCGACGATCGCAATCGCCTGGCCTTCGGCAATGACATCGTCGATCTTCACCAGAATAGACTTGATTTTACCTGATGTTGTCGAGGTGATCGGTATTTCCATCTTCATGGCTTCGACGAACGCGATTTCGTCGCCGTCGCCGATGCTGCTGCCGGCTTGAACAGAAAGCGCGCAAACGCGCCCCGCAACTTCGGTCACGACCTTGATCTCTGGCATTCCACTCTCCGATACCGTCTTGCGGAAATTTCGTCCGGCGAACGGCTTTTTGTTGTGGCCGCAGATTGCCTGAGGTAGCGTCATCTGCAAGTGGAATTTTATTCCGCATGACGGAATGGAGAGAAACAATATGGGACGGCGCTCGGAACGGCTTAGCCGGCAGGGACTACTCGCCAGCGAGACAGGCGATGGCGACGTGATCCAGGTGGTGTCGCGCGCCTTTGATGTATTGCGGTGCTTCGAGGGGCACGAGGCGCGGCTCGGCAATCTCGAAATCGCCAACCGCTGCGGCCTGCCGCGCTCGACGGTGTCGCGTCTGACGCACACGCTGACGCGGATGGGACAGCTCGTCTATCTGCCGCGCGATCAGAAGTATCGCATCGGCCCGAGCGCGGTGGCGATGAGCACGACGATGATGAAGGGGTTGCAGCTTCGCAACCTGGTCCGGCTGCGCCTGCAGGAGGTCGCGGATCAACTGCCCGGCACCGTGGGCTTCGTGATCCCCGACCGCTTTCAAATGGTCTATCTCGAATTTGCCCGCGCCGCGAACGCGCTCGGCCTGCACGAGACCACCGGCAGCCGCATCTCGATGGCGACGACAGCCGCCGGCCAGGCCTACACCGCGGCACTTGATCCGGCGCTCGGCGACGCGCTCATCGCCGAGATGGAGCGCGAGCTGCCTGATGGTGCCAAGCTCCTGACGCCGCGCATCGAGGCCAATCGTCGTCACCTGCGCGAGCACGGCTATGTCGTCGCCTGCGGCCTGTGGAGCCCCCATATCAACGGCGTCGGGGTGCCGCTCTGGTCGCCGCAATATCAGACCTATGTGGTGACCACGATCGGGCTGCTCTCGGCGATGTATGATGAGAAGCGGCTGCACAAGGAGGTCGCGCCGCACATGGTCGACCTCGCGGCCGCGGTCGGTAGCCTGCTCGAAGGCGCCGACGGCGACATCTTCACCAATCGGATCGAGCGAAAATCGCTTCCGGTGACGGCCCATAACAACAATAAAATCATCAAGACGGAGGCAATGAATGAACTGGAAGCCGGAACTCGACGACCTCGCCCGGCGCGAAGCGTTCGCGCGGGAGATGGGAGGCGTTGACAAGGTCAAGCGGCAACGCGACCAGGGTCGGCTTACCGTTCGCGAGCGTATCGACGGGCTGGTTGATCAACAGAGCTTCCACGAGATCGGTGCGATCTCCGGCATCGCCGAATATGACGAGAACAACGAACTCAAGCAGCTGACGCCGGCGAACTGCGTGTTCGGCCGCGCCAGGGTCGACGGCCGCACCGTGGTGGTGGTCGGCGACGATTTTACGGTGCGCGGCGGTTCGGCCGATGCGTCGATCTCGGCCAAGCCGCTGATGGCCGAAGAAATGGCGCATGATTTCCGGCTGCCGATCATCCGCGTGATCGAGGGCTCCGGCGGCGGCGGCTCGGTCAAGACGATCGAGACCAAGGGCGCCGCCAATCTGCCCGGCGGCGTCGGCGGCACGCGCTGGTACTGGTACACGACATCAAATCTGGCGCGCGTGCCCGTGGTCGGACTCGGGCTTGGCTCGGTCGCAGGCCTCGGCGCCGCAAGGCTGGCGGCGACGCATTACTCTGTCATGACCAAGAGCTCCGCGATGTTCGTCGCCGGACCGCCGGTGGTGAAGCGGCTGGGCCAGGATTTGACCAAGCAGGAGCTCGGCGGCGCCGATATCCAGACCCGTGCAGGTGCGATCGACCAGGCCGTCGAGACGGAAGAGGAGGCGTTCGGCTACGCACGGCGTTTCCTCTCCTATCTGCCGTCGTCGGTCTACGAGCTGCCGCCGACCATTCCCTGCGCCGATGATCCCCAGCGTGCCGAGGAGTCACTGCTGACGGCCGTGCCGCGTAATCGGCGGCAGGTCTACAAGATGCGCCCCATTATCGAGGCCGTCGTCGACAAGGGTTCGTTCTTCGAGGTATCAGCCAATTACGGCCGCCCTGTCATCACCGGTCTGGCGCGCGTCGAGGGTCGTGCAATGTTCGTGCTCGCCAGCGATCCCTTCCATTATGGCGGCTCCTGGACTGCAGATGCCTGCCAGAAGGTGGTGCGCTGGGTCGACTTCGCCGAGACCTTCCATCTGCCGGTGGTCTATCTGATGGATTGCCCCGGTTTCATGATCGGGCTCGAGGCGGAGAAGTCCGCCACCATCCGCCACGGCGTGCGTGCGATGGCGGCGGTCAACCAGAGCACGGTGCCCTGGTGCACCATCATCATCCGCAACGCCTTCGGCGTCGCCGGCGTGGTACATCAGCCGGCCAACCGCTTCTCGATGCGCTACGCCTGGCCGTCGGCCTATTGGGGCTCGCTGCCGCTCGAAGGCGGCATCGAGGCGGCGTATCGCGCCGAGATCGAAGGGGCCACTGATCCAGCCGCCAAGCTGAAGGAGATCGAGGATCGTCTCAACAAGCTGCGCTCGCCGTTCCGTTCGGCCGAGAAGTTCTGGGTCGAGGAGGTGATCGACCCCCGCAAGACGCGTTCACTGCTCTGCGAGTTCGCGCGTCTCGCCGAGCCGATCCGTAACGTCGGCCCGCCGAGCAACATGTCGACGCGGCCGTAGGCAGGTCCTACGGCTCGCTCTCGCGATGCACGTCGTGGATCACGATACCCATGCCGCTCTCGGGCATCTTGATCCAGTCGCGCCGCTTCAGCGAGCGCTTGGTGTCCTCATGTCCGCTGGCCCAGTGCTCGCGCATCGAGGTGCCGGAGAATTCGTGATCCTTGGCGTCGCCCTCATAGGCCTTCTGCTGATAGATTAGTTGCAGCAGCGTGATTCCCGGTAGCGTGCTGTTGGACTTCTTGAGCTTGCGTTCGTCCTCCGACAGCTGGTCGTCGGGGATTTTCGCCAGCGCGTTGTGCAGGGCGGTGCGCAGGCTGTAGGTCTTGCGGTAGACGTCGGTGTTGTAGCGGGTGCGCGAGGAATACATGATGTCCTTGTGGCGGGCCATCACGTCCTGGATGTCGCGCGGCAGCGTGCCGCGAGCCGAGAACAGGTCGACCTGGAACACCAGCGAGTTGGCGTTGTCTTCCTGGTCGAGCAGATGCTGCAGCGGCGTGTTGGAGACGATGCCGCCATCCCAGAAATGATCGGTGCCGACCTTTACCATCGGCAGGGCCGGCGGCAGTGCGCCGCTCGCCATGATGTGCTCAGGAATGATCTCGTCATGGGCATTGTCGAAATAGATGAAATTGCCGGAGAGCACGTTCACGGCGCCGACCGCGAAGCGCATTGTCTTCGAATTGATGCGGTCGAAATCGACCAGCTCGAGCAGCGTCTCGCGCAACGGCGTGGTGTCATAATAGCTGGTGGCGGTGCGCGAACCGGTCGGGCTCAACCATGGATTGGCTTGATGCGGGGTGAAGAAGCCGGGTTGCCCCAGCGTCGTCGTCATCAATGAGCTGGTGAAGTTGCGCGCCTTGCGGAAGATGTCGCCGTCCGGCGTGTAATGCCAGATCTTGCGGCTGGTGATGCGGTCCCAGAACGTATGCAGCCGCTCCAGCCGCTTTTCCGGCGGATTGCCGGCGATGATCGCCGAGTTGATCGCGCCGATCGAGACGCCGCACACCCAGTCCGGCTCGATCTTGACCTCGTGCAGCGCCTGATAGACGCCGGCCTGGTAGGCGCCGAGCGCGCCGCCACCCTGCAGCACCAGCGCGACCCGATTGCACCCCTCGGGTCGCCAGCCTGGCATCTGGTGATCGATATCGTCGTCGAAATGAGGGGATCGCGCATCCATGACTGGTACTCCAATTTGCGGCGAGAATTCAGCGCGGGCGTGACGCCGTGATGACAAGCCGCTACCCGCGCGCGGTGCATCTGGCGCGTTTGCCTGCATGGTCAGCATTGGCCTCTCCGCAAAACGCAGGTCACAAAGGTCAGGTCACGCGGCTGACGGAAATCCCTCACATCGTTGTCAATCTCGGCGGCTAGCCTCCGATCAATTTTTCCAAACAGGGGGATTTCACGATGCGCAGGGAAGATCTGCTCAAGCTTCCGTCGATGCCGGCTGCCGGTCCGAGCTATCCGGCCGGCCCCTATCGTTTCGTCGACCGTGAATTCCTCGTCATCACCTATGAGACCGATCCGGAGCTGATCCGCGCCGGCCTGCCCGAGCCGCTGGAGCCGATCGCCGATCCGATCGTGCATTATGAATGGATCAAGATGCCCGACTCTTCCGGCTTCGGCAGCTACACCGAATCCGGCCTCGTGATCCCCGCGCGGCTGCACGGCGAGGACGTCAACTTCGTCTGCCAGATGTATCTCGACGACGATCCGCCGATCGCGGCCGGCCGCGAGATCTGGGGCTTTCCGAAGAAATACGCCCATCCCAAGCTCGAGATCGTCAAGGATACGCTGACCGGCACGCTGGAATATGCCGGCCAGCTCGTCGCCATGGGCACGATGGGTTACAAGCACGAGGCCATGGCCGGCAATGGCGACGTCACGCGTGCGACGCTGTCGAAGACGCAAATCAATCTGAAGATGATCCCGGGCGTCGATGGCCATCTGGAAATTTGCCAGCTGGTCGCGATCAACCTCACCGACATCGTTGTCAAGGGCTCGTGGATCGGGCCCGGCCGGCTGCATCTGGTGCCGCATGTCAACGCGCCGGTGGCCGATTTCCCGGTCAAGCGCGTGATCGGCGCGCATCATTTCCTCGCCGATTTGACGCTGCCGTTCGGCCGCGTCGTGCATGACTACAACAAGCAAGCCCTCGAGGCGGCGCCGACCGGCCTTGCGGCGGAGTAGCAGATGTCGCCGATTGGCCGTGCGCGACTGGTTCGCGCGCGGCCACCGGTATTTTCAGGCGGCGACTGGTTTCGCCTGTGGTTGCGGCTCCGGCCGCGAGATCGCCAGCACGATCACAGACGCGAACACGCACAGCGCGCCCGCGATGAAGAACGCCGGCAGATAGCTCGCGTAGAGCGTCCGCGACAGGCCTCCACCGAACGCGGCAACGCCGGCCCCGAGCTGATGGCCGGCAAAAATCCAGCCGAACACCATGTTGGCGCGCTCGGCGCCGAAGCGCTGCGCGGTCAGCCGCACGGTCGGCGGCACGGTCGCGATCCAGTCGAGCCCGTAGAACATTGCAAACAGCGACAGGCCGTAGAACGAGAAGTCACTGAACGGCAGCCAGACCAGCGACAGCCCGCGCAGGCCGTAATACCAGCACAGCAGATAGCGATTGTCATAACGGTCCGACAGCCAGCCGGAGATGATGGTGCCGAAGAAGTCGAAGATGCCCATCGCGGCGAGCAGGCTCGCGGCCTGCACCTGCGGGATGCCGTAGTCGAGACACATCGGGATCAAATGGACCTGGACCAGGCCATTGGTCGAGGCGCCGCAGACGAAGAAGGTTGCAAACAGGATCCAGAACACCCGCGACTTCGCGGAGTCGCGGAGCGTGCCGAGCGCGGCCGCCATGATCGGCGCATTGGCCGGCGGAGGGGCGGGCAAGGGCGCGGTGCCCTCATCGCCGAATGGACGCAGGCCAAGGTCGCTCGGCCGGTCGCGCATCAGCATCAGCACGGCAAAAGCGGCGACGCCGAGCGCGACGCAGACCAGCGCCAGCGCGACGCGCCAGCCATAGCGCTCGGTCAGGGTTGCAAGCAGCGGCAGAAAGGCCAGTTGTCCGGTCGCGACGCTCGCGGTCAGGATACCGACGACGAGGCCGCGGCGCGCTGCGAACCAGCGCGCGGCGATCGTCGCGCCCAGCACCAGCGCGGTCATGCCGGTGCCGATCCCGATCACGACACCCCAGAGCAGCATCAACTGCCAGACGTGGGTCATCGCCAGTGAAGCCAGCAATCCGGACACCACGATCAGCTGCGCCGCCAGGGTCACGTTGCGCAGGCCATAGCGGTTCAGCAGCGCGGCGGCGAACGGCGCCATCAGCCCGAACAGGATGAAGCGGATCGACAGCGCGGAGGAAATCTCGGCGGTGGACCAGCCGAACTCCTTCTGCAGCGGCACGATGAAGACGCCGGGCGCGCCGACGGTGCCGGCCGAGATCAGCCCGGCAAGGAAGGTGACACCGACCATCACCCAACCGTAGTGGATGTTGCGGCGGGCGAGGGATGCAGCAAGCCAGTTCGAGATCATTGGGCCCCAGATGTCTGACAGGAAATCAATTCGAGATAACATAGCACGAGGGAGCAACGTCTAAAATGACATGGTTCCCTCGTTTCAGGACTCGGCTTGGGCGGCTCGTCATTGCGAGGAGCGAAGCGACGAAGCAATCCATGGCTCCACATTCGCTGTGGAATGGATTGCTTCGCGGAGCCTGTCATCGGGCGCGCATTCGCGCGACCCGTTGGCTCGCAATGACGGCGCTTTGGCACTAATGCACCACCCGCTCCACCGCGATCGCGGTCGCTTCGCCGCCGCCGATGCACAGTGCCGCGACACCGCGCTTCAGGCCGTGCGCCTCCAGCGCATGCAGCAGCGTCACGATCAGCCGCGCGCCGGTGGCGCCGATCGGATGGCCGAGCGCGCAGGCGCCGCCATTGATGTTGAGCTTGTCCCGGGGAATCCCGAGGTCGCGCTGCGCGGCCATCGCCACCACAGCGAACGCCTCGTTAATCTCGAACAAGTCGACATCGCCGACGCTCCAGCCGACCTTGTCGAGCAGCTTTCTGATCGCCGGGATCGGCGCTGTCGTGAACCACTGCGGCTCCTGGCTGTGGGTGGCGTGGCCCTTGATCTCGGCCAGCACCGGCAGCCCGTCGCGATCGGCGAGCGAGCGCCGGGCCAGGATCAGTGCCGCGGCGCCGTCGGCATTGGCCGAGGAGGCGGCGGGCGTGATGGTGCCGTTGGCGCGGAACGCCGGCTTCAGGCCGGGGATTTTCGCCGGATCGACCTTCAGCGGATGCTCGTCATTGGCGATGATGCGCGGGCCGGCCTTCTCCGCAAGCGTGATCGGCGCGATCTCGGCTTTGAAGGCGCCGCCCTCGACCGCCTTGCGGGCGCGGCTCAGTGTCTCCATTGCATAGGTGTCCTGGTCGGCGCGGGTGAATTGATAGGCTTCTGCGGTGGCCTCGCCGAAATCGCCCATCGAGCGGCCGGTCTCGTAGGCGTCCTCCAGCCCGTCCATCATCATGTGATCGATGATGCGGTCGTGGCCGGCGCGATAGCCGCCGCGCGCCTTCTGCAAAAGATAAGGCGCGTTGCTCATGCTCTCCATGCCGCCAGACAGCACGATCTCGGCCGAGCCGGCCTTGATGATGTCGTGGGCCAGCATGGTAGCCTTCATGCCGGAGCCGCAGACCTTGTTGACCGTGGTGGCGCCGGTGGCATCGGGCAGTTTGGCGCCGCGCGCGGCCTGGCGGGCAGGGGCCTGGCCCTGGCCGGCCGGCAACACATTGCCCATGAACACCTCGTCGATGCGCTCCGGCGCCAGTTTGGCGCGCGCGAGCGCCGCCCCGATGACATGCGAGCCGAGTTTATGGGCGGCAAGAGGCGTGAGTTCCCCCATGAAACGCCCGAGGGGGGTGCGGGCGGCGGACAGGATGACGACGGGATCGGGGCTGGTTGCCACGGTGGGACTCCCTTGAATGCCGGAGATTCTATTGAATTATATGCATCATATGATGCGGCGCAAAAAATGCAACTGGCATGACGAATTGTCGTGTTCGCATGAAGTGGATCGGGAGCAACGATGGGCAGAGTGGCCCGACCATGCCGTCGTCCCGGCGAAAGCCGGGACCCATACTCCGCAGCAGGTGTTGTGAATGGGATTCGTCGTTCCAGCGGCGTACAACAATCAACATTCGTGGTTATGGATCCCGGCCTTCGCCGGGACGACAGTGAATTTGTGGCGCGGTCTGTGAGACATACATTCGCCTTCTCGCGACATGGTTTGTCCGAGCTTTGCATGTCGTTCCGCCCTCTCTCGAAACAGAGGGCGCAGGGAAAGCCGGGTGCACGCTGCACCCGCGGTCCCGTGTGCAAGAGTAGAAAGAGAACCGCACACGAGCATACAGGTCCAGCGGAGGCACTCCGGCTTTCCCTGCGCGATGGGTTACGGCTTATACGTGCTCTCCCCGGTGAGCGCTTTGTTGCCACCGTTGTCTCTGGGAAGCGTCAGCTTCTCAAAAACTTTCCGCCTGCATTGCAGCGTCAGGACCACACGATTTCACCGTCCGCCTCATGCGCTCTCGTCAGTTGCGCAATCAGCGGCCACCGCATCCCACCGCGCGTTCGTGACGTGCGCTCGCCCCTCAATCGGGTGGGACGAGTGCATTAAACGGCTGAGTTGGGGGCGGTGTCAAGAAAAACTTCCGAAAAAACGAAATTATTTCTGTCGCGGGCTTGCGCCGTCGGACAACTCAGTGATTGAGAATTTCGGCGCGAACGCGCGATGAGCTATCGATGCTCTGGATGATGATCCCGGGTGTTGCGCCGGTATATCACCAGCAAGCCGCGAATCGTCAGGTCGGGATCGAAGTGGTCGATCGCCGGTGTCGCGTCGTGGAACAACGCTGCGACGCCGCCGGTGGCAATGACCGTCATCGCTTCGTTCCGCTCCGCCTTGATGCGCGCGATCATCCCCTCGATGAGCGCAACGTGACCCCAGAAAATTCCGGACTGCATGGCGCTGATCGTGTCGTCGCCCACCACCCGCAGGGGCTTTTGCAGCGCGATCCTGGGAAGCTTCGCGGCCGCCGCGTGCAGAGCCTCCATCGACAGGTGTACACCCGGCGCAATCACACCGCCTTCGAAGCCGCCATCGCTCCCGATCACGTCCAGTTTGGTGGCGGTCCCGCTGTCGACGATGATCAAAGGCCCTGAATAGAGTTCGCGCGCACCGAGCGCATTGACCAGGCGGTCCGATCCAACCTGCGACGGCTTGCTGGTCCGCACCTCGATGCCAAGTTCGGCATTCTCGCCGACGATCAACGGCTCGACGTGCAGGTATCGGCGCGACAGGTTTCGCAGGTTGAAAATCGACTGTGGCACGACACTCGATATCACACAGGCGTTCAACAGGCCGAATTCCAGTTTGTGCATCGCCATGAGCTGCGACAGCCACACGGCGTACTCATCGGCGGTACGGCTGGATTCGGTGGCCGAGCGCCATTGGGCGAGCCAGCGTTCGCCGTCATGAACGGCGAACACGCTGTTGGTGTTACCCTGCTCAATCACCAGAAGCATCGATTGATCCCATGTGATCCAGACGCTAACGCGCGATGCGCGATCTTCTCGGTCACGCCCAAGTTGCGGCTGATGAACAGCACAGTCAAGCCGTTACGCGGCCGCCTGACGATCGCCGAAATTGACGGCCCCATCCGATGTCGTCGCGCATGGCCGCATGCGGCACTTCTGATTGACACGGGCATCGTCAGCGTTAGGGTCTGCGAACCGGACGTTTTTCAGAAGAATCAAGAAAAGGGCAGGGCACGCCGTGAAACGCGTCATCGCGTCTTGAGCGGGCTTGCGCGGAGATCCGCGCTCGCGCCGTTTCGTATCCGCAACTATCGCTTTCAATGGCCATCCGATCTGCTGACGTCCTGGGCGTTCGAGGTCGAGACGCTGGTGCTCGGCTGGTACATCATGGTCGAGACCGGCTCGGTGCTGCTGTTGACCGTGATGGCTTCGCTGCAATATGTCGGGACGCTGATCGCGCCGGTGCTCGGGATGGTCGGCGACCGCATGGGGCATCGCAATCTTCTCGCCGTGATGCGCTTTGCTTATACGGCGCTCTCCGCGACGATCATGACGCTGGCGCTGTCAGGCCATCTGGCTCCGGTGAATGTCATGATCATCGTCGCGATCATGGGCCTGATCCGCCCCTCGGATCTCGGCGTGCGCGGCGCGCTGCTCGCCGACATCATGCCCTCAGAGATACTCGTCGGGGCCATCAGCCTGGCACGCACCACGCAGGACAGTGCGCGCATCGCCGGCGCGTTGACCGGTGCCGGATTGTTCGCGCTGCTTGGCATCGGCTATGTGTATGTCGCGATCGCCTGTTTCTATTTCGCGGCGGCTGTCCTGATGCTGTGCATGACTCCTCCGGCCCAAACGCACGGCACTGTGGCGCATTCGGCGGACGCTGGGCCCGGCGCCAGCCTGCTCCATGACCTGAAGGAGGGCATCGTCTACGCCTGGAGCGGCCCGGGCATGCGTGCCGCGCTCTGCGTCGCGTTCCTGGCCAATCTCACCGCGTTCCCCCTGACCAACGGCTTGCTGCCTTACGTCGCGCGCGACATCTTCCATACCGACCAGACCGGTCTCGGCTATCTCTCGGCGAGCTTCGCGGTCGGCTCGCTGATCGGCTCGATCACGCTCAGCCTCGCCAGTGGCGTGCGCATCGCCCGGCTCCTGATCGGCGCGACGCTGGCCTGGTACGCGATGCTGCTGGTGTTCGTCGAACTCAGGACGATCCCGGTGGCGATGGCCTGCCTTGTGCTTGCCGGAATGGCGCAGAGCATGTCGATGATCTCGGCGGCCGTGATGCTGATGCGCAACGCCAGCGCCCATCTCCGCGGCCGCGTGATGGGGGTGCGCATGATGGTGATCTACGGCCTGCCGCTCGGGCTGCTCGCGGCCGGCAGCCTGATCGACCTGATCGGCTATACCGCGACCGGCTCGCTGCTTGCCGTCGCAGGCTTCATCGCGATGCTGGCGATCGCGCTGCACTGGCGCGCCGATCTCTGGCCGCTGCACGCGCCGGCGAATGCAAGGTAGAGTCAGCTCCGTAGCCCGGATGGAGCAAAGCGCAATCCGGGGCGGCTTGACCCGCGGACGGCGCACCCCCGGATTACGCTGCGCTTCATCCGGGCTACGGGCTCTGTTCTGTTACGCCGCCCGATCGGCGCTGCGGATACGCACTGGCACTGACTTATATGACGGCGTGCCGCTTGCCTTGTCCTGATAGTCGAGGGGCACGAGGCCGTTGGCTTCCGGGTAATAAGCGGCGACCGATCCGCGCGCGATGTCGTAGACGATCGCTGTGAGGGTGAGACACCGCTTTCGCCCCGAGGGCAGGGCGGTCTCGATCTCGACCAGATCCCCATGGGCAAGCCCAAGTCCGGTCAGATCAGCTTCGTTCGCGAACAGCACGTCGCGCCGGCCGAACACGCCGCGATAGCGGTCGTTCAGCCCATAGATCGTGGTGTTGTACTGGTCGTGGCTGCGGATGGTGGTGAGCTTGAGGATGGTCTTGTCCGACAGCACCGGGTCTTCCTCGAGGCCATCGTAGATCAGGAATTCGGCCTTGCCCGACGGCGTCGTCCATTTGCGTTCGGTCGGCGGCAGCGGGAGGCGGAAGCCGCCGGGAGTCCGGATGCGCGCGTTGTAATCCCTAAAGTCGGGGAATACGCCCTCGATGGCGTCGCGGATGCGGTCGTAGTCGGCGATCAGCTCGGCCCACGGCACCTTGCTCGCCGGCAAGGTCGCCATCGCCATGCCGGCCACGATGGCCGATTCCGAACGGAGATGCTCGGAAGCCGGATTGAGCCTGCCGCGCGAGGCGTGCACCATCGTCATGGAATCTTCGACCGTGATGACTTGCGGTCCGGAGGACTGGACGTCCTGCTCGGTGCGTCCCAGCACCGGCAGGATGATCGATTGCTTGCCGATCAAGAGATGCGTGCGGTTGAGCTTGGTCCCCAGGTGGACCGCAAGTTCGAGCTTGCGCATCGCCGCCTGGCAACGCTCGGGGTCGGACAAAGCGACGGCAAAATTGCCGCCGAGGCAGATCAGGACTTTCGACCGGCCGTCGTCGATCGCCTCCATCGCAGCAACTGAATCATGGCCGTGATGCCGCGGCGGCTTGAAGCCGAAGGTGCGCTCGATGCCCTCGAACATCGGAACATTGGGTTTTTCGGTAATGCCGACGGTGCGGTTGCCCTGCACATTGGAGTGGCCGCGCAACGGGCAGATGCCGGCGCCCGGCTTGCCGAAATTGCCCTTCAACAGCAGCAGGTTTGCGATCTGCTGGACATTGTCGGTTCCGCGGGTGTGCTGGGTGATGCCCATGCCGTAGGTGACGATGGTGGCATTGGACTTTGCATAGGCGGTGGCAACCTCGGCGAGCTGCGCGCGGGTGAAGCCGGAGACGGTCTCGATCGCCTCCCACGCCGTTGCGCCGAGGTCGGCGGCGAACGCAGCAAAACCGTGGGTGTGCTCGGTGATGAAGGCGTGATCGAGCACGTCGTGCGTGATCGCATCCTGCTCGAGCAGCGCCTTCATGACGCCCTTGAGCACCGCGGCATCGGCGCCGACCTTCGGCTGGTAATAGGTCGAGGCGATCCGCGTCGAGCCCAAGGTCGCCATCTCGATCGCATCTTGCGGATCGGCGAAGCGCTCCAGCGCGCGTTCACGCAGCGGATTGAACACGATGATCGGCACGCCGCGGCGCGAGACCTCGTGCAAGGTGCCCATCATGCGCGGATGATTGGTGCCGGGGTTGTGGCCCATCGCGATGATCAGCTCGCAATGGTCGAAATCGTCGAGCGACACCGTGCCCTTGCCGATGCCGATCGATTGCGGCAGGCCGACGCTGGTCGCCTCGTGGCACATGTTCGAGCAGTCGGGGAAATTGTTGCTGCCGTACTCGCGCGCGAAGATCTGGAACAGGAAGGCCGCTTCGTTGGAGGCGCGGCCTGAGGTGTAGAATTCGGCCATGTTAGGATCGGGCAGGCTGCGGAGACTCTCGCCGATCCGCGCGAAGGCCTCGTCCCATGCGATCGGCTGGTACATGTCGCTCGCGGCGTCATACACCATGGGGTGGGTCAGGCGCCCCTCGTTCTCCAGATGGAAGTCGCTCCAGCCGAGCAACTCGGTGACGGTGTGGGCGGCGAAGAATTCCGGAGTGGTGCGTTTGCTGGTCGCTTCCCAGGTCACCGCCTTGGCGCCGTTCTCGCAGAACTGGAACGTGGAGGTGTGCTCTTTGTCGGGCCATGCGCAGCCCGGACAATCGAAGCCGTCGGGCTTGTTGGTGTGCAGCAGCGTGATCGGCGCCTCGACCAGATCCATCTGGTCGCGAACGGCCACCGCAGTGGCTTTGAGGGCGCCCCATCCGCCCGCCGGGGCGTTGTAGGGTCGGATGCCCGGAACGTCGCGCTTTTGGACCATATGTCCTCCTGCAGCTCCTAGAGAATGACCTCGTGTGTCGATCCCGAAGTTAATTGTTCGTTTGGCCGTAGCCACAGCCATCGGCGAGACCAGCGGGCACCGATCGACGTTCTCGATCTGAACCGCCTGTCTCGCGATGCAGCCTAGACTAATAGGCTGGGTCCTGCGGTCAACAGTCTGTCAGGTCGGACCAGCGAGGGTGGCCCGCATGTCGCGGAGCCTGTCATCGGGCGCGCATTCGCGCGACCCGTTGGCTGATGCGGGCTACAAAAAGGCTGCCGTCAGCGCCGCCCGTCATACACCAGTCGCACCGCCAGGCCCGCGAAAACAGTCGCGAGCAATATTTGGGGTACGCGCTGCAGCCTGTTGCGCCCGGTCAAGGCCCTGCCGATTCGACTGGCGGTCATGATGACCAGTCCATTCACCACCAGACCCACCAGATTGAGCACGGTCGCCAGCACGAGAATTTGTCCTGCTACGGCGCCTGCGTCGGGGCGCACGAATTGCGGGAACAAGGCCAACACGAACAACGCCATCTTCGGATTCAGCAGATTGGTGAACAACCCCTGACGGAATATTTGCGGGAGCAGAAAGCGCGGCAGTGCTGCGATCGGCCGAAGCGAGGCGCCGTTCGACCGCAATGCTTTCCACGCGAGATAGAGCAGGTAGGCCGCACCGGCATAGCGCACGGCGTCATAGGCAAACGGAACAGCGAGAAACAACTGCGACAGGCCAAACGCAGCGGCGAGCGCATGGCAGTAGGTCCCGACCTGGATTCCCGCCAATGATGCAAAGCCTGCCGCGCGCCCCTGGGTCGCGCTTCGAGACGCGATGAGCAGCATGTCCAGGCCAGGCGTGGCGGTGAGCGCCAGGCAGGCAAGTGTGAACAAGGCAAGGGTGGAAAGGTCCGGCATCAACAGTCTCTCGGATGTCGGGACCCAATGTGTACGGACCGACTCATGATCCGTAAAGGTCAAGAGGCGACGTTCTGAGGTGATCTCAACAAGCGCAGTCCGGGCCGCGCGAATGCACGCCCAATCACAGGCCCCGTAGTAACCCGGACACGGCGCCTCCACAGGCCGCGATGGTGCGCGCGCCCTTGTCGCGGTCCACGTTGTCGCGGTAAAGTAGTAGTCCACGGCAACTTTGGGGGAGGATTGCCATGACACGAATTGCCATGACCAGGGCGGGATATCGCGTCTCCGCACTCGCGGGCGCGCTGATAACAGCGGCGGTCGCGTCCGGTACAACACCGGCGCACGCGGTGACGCAGCAGCAGAGCGCTTGGTGCGAGAACAAAGGCGGCGCGTTTTCGTTCGATCTCGAGATCAGCGGCTGCACGGCCGCGATCGAGTCGGGCAAATGGTCGGGCAAGAACCTCGCCTGGGCCTTCAGCAACCGTTGCAATGCAAGGAACGAGACGAACAATTACGATGGCGCGATCGCGGACTGCAGCCAGGCGATCCAGCTCGACCACGCGTTCGCCAACGCCTACCTCAACCGCGGCAATTCCTACACCGACGGCAAGAAGGACGACGAGCGCGGCATCGCCGACTACAACGAGGCGATCCGGCTCAATCCGAAAGCCAAGCAGGCCTACAACGGCCGCGGCAACGCCTATTATCACAAGGACGATTACGACCGCGCACTCGCCGACTACAACAAGGCGATCGAGATCGATCCGCACTATTCGCGCCCGCACGAGGGCCGCGGCAATATCTACGCGGTTCGCAAGGACAATGATGCGGCGATCGTCGAATACATGGAAGCTATCAACCTGGATCCGAAGCTCGCGCACCCCTACCTCAACCTCGGTATCGCCTACAAGACGAAGCAGGATCTCGACCGCGCCATCGCGGCCTACAACTCCGCGATCCAGCTTAATCCGAAGCTCGCCTCGGCCTATTACAACCGCGGCCTTGCCTACAAGGCGAAAGGCGAAGCCACCGCCGCGGCGACCGACTTTGCGGACGCGATCCGGCTCGATCCGAAGCTTGCCGATTCCGTGAAGATGCAGGACACGATCGAGCAGTGCACCAATCTCGGCGACAAGGTTCAGGCGGATATTGCCGTCGGCGCCTGCACGACGGTGATCCAGTCCGGCAAGTGGTCCGGCGCGGGCCTCGCATGGGCGTTCTCCAACCGCTGCAATAACCACAACGCCAAGCGCGAGTACGACCAGGCCATTCCCGACTGCGACCAGGCGGTCCAGCTCGATCCGAAACTCGCCAACGCCTTTTCCAACCGCGCCAATTCCTACTACGGCAAGCGGGACTACGACCACGCGATGGCCGACTACAGCGAGGCGATCCGGCTCAATCCGAAACACGCCAACGCGTTCAACGGCCGCGGCCTGGTCTACCTCAACGGCAAGACGGATCGCGAGCACGCGATCGCCGATTTCACCGCGGCGATATCAGCCAACCCGAAGCACGCCAACGCCTTTGCCAACCGCGCCAACGCCTACGAGCGTAACAAGGACTACGACCACGCGGTCGCCGACTACAGCGAGGCGATCCAGCTCGATTCGAAAAGCCCAAACTTCCTTAACGGCCGCTGCTGGGGCCGCGCCGTGCTCAACCGCGATCTCACGGCGGCGCTGGCGGACTGCGATGAATCACTGCGGCTGCGGCCTGACGACGGCAACACGCTGAACAGCCGCGCACTGGTCCAGTTCAAGCTCGGTGCGCTGGACAAGGCGGCGGCCGACTATGACGCGGCGGTGAAGCTCGACCCCAAGGACGCCAGTTCGCTCTACGTCCGCGGCGTCATCAAGCAGAAGAGCGGCGACGCGGCCGGCGGCGACGCCGACATCGCCGCGGCAAAGGCCATCAAGGCCAGCGTCGCGGACGACAATGCTGCAATTGGAGTGAAGTGAGGGCGTAGCCGCTACCGCTTCCGATCCAGAAATCCTTGCATCAGGCGTTGCGGCTCGCCGGTCAGGAAGGATTGGCCGAACACGCCGACGCTGAGGTTGACCGACTCGGTCAGCGGCAGCTCTTCCCATTGCCGCAGCAAGTCCTTCTGGATGCGCAGCGCCTCGGGGCCGCATTCCAGCAGCGCCTTCACGGTGTGCGCAACGGCCTCGTCGAGGCCGCCGGGCTTTGCCACCGTGTCGACCAGGCCCCAGGCGAGCGCGGTCGGCGCGTCGATGTTCTCTGCCGTCATCATCAGCCAGCGCGCGCGGCCCCAGCCGATCAGCCGCGGCAGCAGGGCTGCGTGGATCACCGAGGGGATGCCGACGCGTACCTCGGGCATGCCGAACATCGCATCATGCGCCGCGATCCTGATGTCGCAGGCCGCGGCGACCTCGAGCCCGCCGCCGAGGCACCAGGCGGGCAGGCGGGCGATCACGGGTGCCGGGAATTTTCGCACGGCCTCGCAGAGGTCGCGCAGGCGGCTGATGAATGCTTCGGCTGATGCTTGATCGAGCTTCGCCATCTCCTTGATGTCGGCGCCGCCGATCATGCTTCTCTCGCTTTCGCCCGCGAGAATTATCGCACGGATGCTGCGGTCGGAGGCTAGCTGCTCGAAACCGGCGCGGACTCCATCCGTCACGGCTGAGCTCAGGATGTTCAGTCGGCCGGCGTTGCAGATCGTCAGGCGGACGACGCCTCTGGCGTCGCGGTCGATACCGCAATGGGGATTGAGCATGTCCATGGTGATGGTCTCGCGACAGTGAATTGATCGCGCCATGTCCCGGACAATGCCTGCGACTGTCAAGAGACGGCAGTTGCGCCGCCGCGTGCGCTGCAATAGAATTATAGGCATAATATAAAAGGAGCCGCCATGACAGCCAACGACACGACCGACCTGTTTTCGCCCGATTTGCTGCGCGTGCGCGTCGTGGAATGGCAGGCGCCGGGACCGGCCGCGAAGGCCGCCGTGGCGATGTCGGGCATCGAGGCGATGTGCGCGATCCGCGACGGCCGGCTGCCGCCGCCGCCAATGGCCAAGCTGATCGGCTTCCGCATGAGCGTGGTCGAGCCGCAGCGCATCGTGATGGAACTCGATCCGGAGGAAAGCCTGGAAAACACCATCGGCCTGATGCACGGCGCGACCGCGGCCGCCCTGCTCGATACCGCGATGGGCTGCGCGATCTCGACCGTGCTGCCGGCGGGGCAGACCTCGGTCACGCTCGACCTCAAGCTGACCTATCTGCGGCCGCTGTCGGTGCGCTCGGGAACCATTACCGCCGAGGGCAAGGTTATCAAGCTGGGACGGCAGACCAGCTACACCGAGGGCTTCGTCCGCGACGGCAAGGGCAGCCTCGCAGTGCACGCAACAGCGACGTTTTCCATGATCGGTGGGGAACCTGGGAAACAAGATAGGACACAGGAAAAAACGAAATAACTGCAGCTTTTCCGGCGTCAATCTGCTATTATATGATTAGAAACATTCCATGAGAGCGGCATGCGCTATTCGAAAGAGCACAAGCAGGAGACCCATGCACGGATCGTGCGCAAGGCCGCGGTGCGGCTGCGCGAGAAGGGCGCGCATGGCATCGGCGTCGCCGATCTGATGAAGGAGGCCGGCCTGACCCATGGCGGCTTCTACGCGCATTTCGATTCGCGCGAGGCGCTGGTGATCGAGGCGTTTTCCCACGCGATGGACCGCTCGACCGAGCGCTGGCGCAAGGTCGCCGAGGAGGTGCCGCCGGAGAAGCGGCTGTCGACCATCGTCGATTCCTACCTGACCGCGGTTCATCGCGACGACCCCGGCCACGGCTGCGCGGTACCGACGCTCGGTGCCGAGATCGCACGCGAGACCCCGAAGACCCGCAAGGCCTTCGCGCTCAAGCTCGAGCAGATGATCGACATGATGGCCGACCAGATCCTCGACGTCCCGCGCAAGACCGCGCGCAAGCAGGCGATGGCGACGCTGGCGACGATGATGGGCACCATCGTGATGTCGAGGATCGCGGGCAATGGCGAATTGTCGGAGGAAGTTTTGAGCGCCGGCCGCGAGGCGGTGCTGGGACGTGCCGCGGCGGCGAAGGCGCCGGTGAAGAAGGCCAAGGTGAATTAGGCGGAGTCTCTCCCACTGTCGTCCCGGGCTTGACCCGGGACCCATAACCACAAGTGGTGATTGTTTTGCGCTGCTGGGGCTGCGATCCCGACAACAATGCATGGTCGTGGTAATGGGTCCCGGCCTTCGCCGGGACGACACTATGGCCCGCTGAACAGCGCGCGGTCGGCTTCCACCGTCTCGTAAATGTAATCCGCCACCGCGCGGATGCGGGCGAGGTCCTTGCTGTCGGCGTGCATCAGGAGCCAGAAGGTGCGGGAGATCCGCACCTCGTCCGGCAGCACCGCCTGCAATTCCGGATGCGCCGTCGCCATGAAATGCGGCAGCACGGCGATGCCGAAGCCTGACATGGTGGCGTTGAGCTGCGCGATCAGATTGGCGCTGCGGAATTTTGCCGAAATTTTTGGCGAGACTTGCGGCAAATAATCCAGTTCCGGCGTGAACAGCAGCTCCTCGATGTAGCCGACGAAGCGGTGCTGCGGCAGGTCGGCGCGCGCGGCGATGCGAGGGGCCTGCGCCAGATAGGCCGGTGCGGCATAAAGCCCAAGCGTGTAATCGAGCAGCTTGCGGCCGACGATCCGGCCTTCCTTCGGCATGGTCAGGCTGATCGCGATATCGGCCTCGCGCTTGGAGAGCGAGAACAGCCGCGCGGTCGCGACGAGCTGCAGGTCGAGATCGGGATACCGCTCGGTGAACTTGACCAGCCGCGAGGCCAGGAAGTGGCTGCCGAAGCCGTCGGGCGCGCCGATCCGCACCGTGCCGGTGAGGTGGGCGCGGGAGCCGCCGACCGCCTCCTGGTTGGCCACAATCGTGGATTCCAGCGCCTCCGCACTGTCAGCGACGCGCTGGCCGGCCTCGGTGAGGAGGTAGCCGGTCTTGCGGCGATCAAACAGTTTTGCGGAGAGGTGACGCTCCAGCCGGTCGACACGCCGGATCACTGTGGCATGATCGACGCCGAGCTGCTTGGCGGCAGCCGACACCGACCCGCCGCGCACGATCGCCAGCACGAAGCGGAAGTCGTCCCAGTCGATGGTGCCGCCGCCTTGATCCAGCATTTCCGCACATCTATGGTGCAATTTATCGGACTTGTATCCTATAAAATGCAGGGTCAATAGAGCTTGTAAAGCGGTCTTCGCAGGCTGGCGATTCTGGTCCTTGAGGGAGGTTATCCATGCGTTCAATCGGACATTTCATCGGTGGCAAGGAGGTCAAGGGCACCTCGGGCCGCACGGCTGACGTCTTCGAGCCGATGACCGGCGAGGTCCAGGGCAAGGTGGCGCTGGCCTCCAAGGCCGAAGTCCGCGCCGCCGTCGAAAATGCCAGGGCCGCGCAGGGCGAATGGGCCGCCACCAACCCGCAGCGCCGCGCCCGCGTCATGATGAAGTTCGTCGAACTGGTGCAGCGCGACTATGACAAGCTCGCCGAATTGCTCGCGCGCGAACACGGCAAAACCGTTCCCGACGCCAAGGGCGACATCCAGCGCGGCCTCGAAGTCGCCGAATTCGCCTGCGGCATCCCGCATCTGATGAAGGGCGAATACACCGAAGGTGCCGGTCCCGGCATCGACATCTATTCGATGCGGCAGCCGCTCGGCGTCGTCGCCGGCATCACGCCGTTCAATTTCCCAGCGATGATCCCGATGTGGAAATTTGCGCCCGCGATCGCCTGCGGCAACGCGTTCATCCTGAAGCCCTCCGAGCGCGATCCCGGCGTGCCGATGGCGCTTGCCCAGTTGATGATCGAGGCGGGGCTGCCGGCCGGCATCCTCAACGTCGTCAACGGCGACAAGGAAGCGGTCGACGCCATCCTCGACGATCCCGATATCAAGGCGATCGGCTTCGTCGGCTCGACCCCGATCGCGCAGTACATCTATGAGCGCGCGGCGCAGACCGGTAAGCGCTGCCAGTGTTTTGGCGGCGCCAAGAACCACGCCATCATCATGCCCGATGCCGACATGGACCAGACCGTCGACGCGCTGATCGGCGCTGGCTACGGCTCGGCCGGTGAGCGCTGCATGGCCGTCTCGGTCGCGGTCCCCGTCGGCAAGACCACCGCCGACCGTCTGATGGAAAAGCTGATCCCGCGCGTGGAGTCTTTGAAGATCGGCACCTCGGTCGATCCGTCGGCCGATTACGGCCCGCTGGTGACCCGCGAGGCGGTCGAGAAGGTGAAGGGCTATATAGATATCGGCATCAAGGAAGGCGCGACGCTCGCCGTCGACGGCCGCGGCTTCAAGATGCAGGGCTACGAGAAGGGCTTCTATCTCGGCGGTTCGCTGTTCGACAACGTCACCAAGGACATGCGGATCTACAAGGAAGAGATCTTTGGCCCGGTGCTCTCGGTGGTGCGCGCTCACGATTACCATGAAGCGCTGGCGTTGCCGTCGGACCACGACATGGGCAACGGTGTCGCGATCTTCACCCGCGACGGCGACACCGCGCGCGACTTCGCCGCCAAGGTCAATGTCGGCATGGTCGGCATCAATGTGCCGATTCCGGTGCCGATCGCCTATTACACCTTCGGCGGCTGGAAGAAGTCGGGCTTCGGCGATCTCAACCAGCACGGTCCGGACTCGATCCGCTTCTACACCAAGACCAAGACGGTGACCTCGCGCTGGCCGTCGGGCGTCAAGGATGGTGCGGAGTTCTCGATCCCGACGATGAAGTGATTCCCACAGCCGTCATTGCGAGGAGCGAAGCGACGAAGCAATCCATTCTTTCCCGGTGCGGGGGTGTGGATTGCTTCGCTTCGCTCGCAATGACGACGAGGTGACAAAGGTAGGCGGCGAGATGCAGTTCGCGCTCAACGAGGACCAGATCGCCGTTCGCGACATGGCGCGGGCGTTTGCGGCGGAGAAGATCGCGCCGCATGCGCTCGAATGGGACGAGACAAAGCATTTCCCTGTCGATGTGATGCGCGAGGCCGCAAGCCTCGGCATCGGCGGCATCTACATCCGCGACGATGTCGGCGGCTCGGCGATGACGCGCTTCGACGCGGCGCTGATCTTCGAGGCGCTGGCGACGGGCTGTCCGACCACGTCGGCCTTCATCTCGATCCACAACATGGCGTCCTGGATGATCGATGCCTATGGCAACGACACCCAGCGCCACAAATGGCTACCAAAACTCTGCACCATGGAGTTCCTGGCGAGCTATGCCTTGACCGAACCGGGCGCCGGTTCGGATGCCGCTGCCCTGCGTACCCGTGCGGTGCGCGACGGCGACCACTACGTGCTCAACGGCCAGAAGCAGTTCATCTCCGGTGCCGGGAGTACCGATCTTTTGGTGGCGATGGTGCGGACCGGCGGCGATGGCCCCGGCGGCATCTCGACGATTGTGATCGACGGCAAGACGCCCGGCGTGTCGTTCGGCGCCAACGAGCGCAAGATGGGCTGGAACGCGCAGCCGACCCGCGCTGTCGTCTTCGAGAATGCCCGCGTGCCGGTCGAGAACCGGCTTGGCGACGAGGGCATCGGGTTCAAGATCGCGATGGCCGGCCTCGACGGCGGCCGCATCAACATCGCGGCGTGCTCGCTCGGCGGTGCCCAGGCCGCGCTCGACAAGTCGCTGGCCTATATGAGGGACCGCAAGGCGTTCGGCAAGCGCCTCGACGAATTCCAGGCGTTGCAGTTCAAGATCGCCGACATGGCGACCGAGCTGGAAGCCGCGCGCACCTTCGTCTGGCGTGCCGCTGCCGCGCTCGACCGCAAGGATGCCGACGCCAGCATGCTGTGCGCAATGGCAAAACGCTTCGGCACCGATGTCGGCTTCGAGGTCGCCAACCAGGCGCTGCAGCTGCATGGCGGCTACGGCTACCTCAGCGAATACGGCGTCGAGAAGATCGTGCGCGATTTGCGCGTGCACCAGATCCTCGAAGGCACCAATGAAATCATGCGGCTGATCGTGTCGCGCAAGCTGATCGAGGGCGCGCGATGAATGATGCTGTCGTTGCCGAAAGCGATCTGATCGCGCGCAAGGAAGGTTCGGCCGGCATCATCCGCCTCAACCGGCCGAAGGCGATCAATGCCGTGACGCTGGAGATGTTTCACGACATCGACCGGGCGCTCGATGCGTTCGAGGCCGACCCTGATGTCGCTGTCATCGTGCTGGAGGGCGCCGGCGAGCGCGGGCTGTGTGCCGGCGGCGATATCCGCGCGCTCTGGGAAAGCTCGAAGGTGCGAGGTGACCTCGGCAAGATCCTGTGGCGCGACGAATACATTCTCAACGCGCGGATCAAGCAGTTCCCAAAACCCTATGTCGCCTTCATGGACGGCATCGTGATGGGCGGCGGCGTCGGATTGTCGGCGCATAGCCGTCACCGCGTGGTGACGGAACGAACAAAGCTTGCGATGCCGGAAGTCGGCCTCGGCTTCTTCCCCGATGTCGGCGGCACCTATCTGTTGTCGCGTTCGCGGGGCGAGATCGGCACCTATTTTGGTCTCACCGGCACGACCATGAACGGGCCCGATGCGATCTACGCAAAATTCGCGGATGCTGTGGTGCCGAGCGCCAAACTCGCCGCGCTGCGCGAGGCGTTGACCAAGGTTCGACCGGGCACGAATTCAGCCGAGATCGACAAGCTCATCGGCGGTTTTGCGACCGGCGAGACATCAGGGCCTGTCGCAGCCCAACAGGCCAAAATCGACGGCTGGTTCGCCCATGACCGGATGCAAGACATCGTCGCCGCGCTGAAGGCCGACGGATCGGACCTTGCGCAGGCGACCTTGAAGACGTTGGGTGAGAAATCGCCGCGTGGCATGGTGGTGACGCTGAAATTGCTTCGGCTGGCACGGACGTCAGCGAATCTGGAAGCGTGCCTGGTGCGCGAATATCGCGCCGCGCTCGAGGTTTTCGCCAGCGACGATTTCCGCGAGGGCGTGCGCGCTGCCGTGATCGACAAGGATCGCAATCCGAAATGGTCGCCGCCGCGGATCGAGGATGTGACGCCCGAGATGGTCGCGCGTTACTTCGCCGAGATCGGCGCCGACGAACTGACATTTCCGGACAGCAAATAGAAACGTCACAAGCGGAGGAACTTCCCATGGCACACATCGCATTCATCGGGCTCGGCAATATGGGCGGGCCGATGGCGGCCAATCTGGTCAAGGCCGGCCACAAGGTGACCGCGTTCGATCTGGTCGCAGCGTCCCGCGACCAGGCCAGGAGCGACGGCGCTGCGATCGCCGAAACCAGCGCCAGTGCGGTGAAGGGCACGGATGTCGTCATCACGATGCTGCCGGCCGGCAAGCACGTGCTGGGTGTCTGGAACGAAGTGCTCCCGCATATGACCAAGGGTACGCTGATCATCGATTGCTCGACCATCGACGTCGAAAGCGCCAAGCAGGCGCACGCGGTTGCCGCCAAACATGGCATCGCCTCGGTCGATGCGCCGGTGTCCGGCGGCACCGGCGGCGCCAAGGGCGCGACCTTGACCTTCATGTGCGGCGGCGAGACCACGGCGTTTGCCGCGGCCCAGCCGGTGCTGATCAACATGGGCAAGAAGATCGTGCATTGCGGCGGCGCCGGCGCGGGGCAGGCCGCCAAGATCTGCAACAACATGATCCTGGGCATTTCCATGATCGCGGTCGGCGAAGCGTTTGCGCTCGCGGAAAAACTCGGCCTGTCGCACCAGGCGTTGTTCGACGTCGCCTCGACCTCGTCGGGGCAATGCTGGTCGCTGACGACCTATTGCCCGGTTCCCGGCCCGGTGCCGACCTCGCCGGCCAACAACGGCTACAAGCCCGGCTTCGCCTCGAACCTGATGGTGAAGGACCTGACATTGGCGCAGGACGCGGCCAAGGCCGCCGGTGCCGCCACACCGCTCGGCAAGCATGCGCAGGAACTTTACCAGGCCTTCGACGCAGCCGGGAATGGCGGGGTCGACTTTTCCGGAATTATCCAGCACGTTCGCAGCCTCGCTGGGAAATAGCCTTCGCTCGTAGCCCGGATGAAGCGAAGCGAAATCCGGGACAGTTTGTCACCTTGCGCGACCGGCCCCGGATTGCGCTTCGCTTCATCCGGGCTACGTTGAATGCTGATTGCAACGGGCTCGGAAGAAGATGACCACATTCCAGGACGCGCGCGCCTTTCTGCTCAAGCACCGCACCGACTACGACGCCGCGGTGAAGGGATTCCGCTGGCCCGATCCGGTGCCGTTCAACTGGGCGCTGGACTGGTTCGATGCCGAACTGGCGCGCAATCCTGACAGCCGCGACCGTCCGGCGCTGTGGATCGTCGATGCCGCCGCCAACAAGGAGACAAAGCTCTCCTTCGCCGCGCTGTCGCGCCGCTCCAACCAGGTCGCGAACTTTCTGCGTGCGCAGGGGTTGAAGCGCGGCGATCATTTGCTGCTATTGCTCGGCAATGTCGTGCCGCTCTGGGAGACCATGCTGGCGGCGATCAAGCTCGGCGTCGTCGTGATTCCCGCAACCACGCTGCTGACACCGGATGAATTGCGCGACCGGCTCGACCGCGGACGGGCGAAGGCGGTGGTTGCCACGCAAGATCAGGTCGCGAAGTTCAAGGACCTCGGCAGCGAGAATCTCGCGCGCATCGTGGTTGGCGCGACGCAGGCGCACGACGGTTGGTTGCCGTTCGAGGACGTGACCAATGCGTCTGAAACCTTCGCGCCTGATGGCCCGACCAACGCTGACCACCCGATGCTGCTCTATTTCACCTCGGGGACAACAGCCAAACCGAAGCTGGTGCGGCACAGCCAGCGCAGCTATCCGGTCGGCCATCTCTCGACCATGTACTGGATCGGGCTCCAGCCCGGCGACGTCCATCTCAATATCTCCTCGCCCGGCTGGGCCAAGCATGCCTGGAGCTGCTTCTTTGCGCCGTGGAATGCCGGCGCCACCGTGTTCGTGGTCAACCAGCCGCGCTTTGACGCCAAGGGATTGCTCGCCACCATCGGCCGTTGCGGCGTCACCACGCTGTGCGCGCCGCCGACGGTGTGGCGGATGTTCATCCAGGAGCAGCTCGCGACCTTCAAGATGTCGTTGCGCGAGGTCTGCGGTGCCGGCGAGCCGCTCAATCCGGAAGTGATCGACCAGGTCAAGGCGGCCTGGGGCCTGACCATCCGCGATGGCTACGGCCAGACCGAGACGACGGCGTTGGCCGGCAACTCGCCCGGGCAGAAGGTGAAGGTCGGCTCGATGGGCCGGCCATTGCCAGGCTATCGCGTGCAGGTGTCAGACAATGACGGCCATGCTTCGCGTGAAGGCGAGGTGTCCCTGCTGCTCGGCGCTGACAGGCCGGCGGGTCTGATGCAGGGCTATGAGAGCGACGGCAAGCTCAGCGGCGCCGATGGCGATATCTATCGCAGCGGCGACGTCGTGTTCACCGATGACGAGGGTTATCTGACCTTCGTCGGCCGCACCGACGACGTCTTCAAATCCTCCGACTACCGCATCTCGCCGTTCGAGCTGGAGAGCGTGCTGCTCGAACACGATTCGGTGGCTGAGGCCGCTGTCGTGCCGAGCCCGGATCCGATCCGGCTTGCGATCCCGAAGGCCTATGTGCTGCTGGTGGCCGGCGTCGAGCGGACGCCGGAAACGGCGCTGTCGATCTTTAAGCACCTGCATATGCGGCTGGCGCCGTTCAAGCGCATCCGCAAGATCGAGCTGGTCAGCGAGCTGCCGAAGACGATTTCGGGAAAAATCCGCCGGGTGCAGTTGCGCCGGCTCGAACATGACGATAATCGCGGAGATGCATTGCGCGGGAAAGAGTTCCGCGAGGAGGAATTCCCGGAACTGCAGAAAGTGCGGACGTCCGGATCGGAGAGCTAATCAATGAACGAAGTCTGGAAGAAGCCGCCGGTGTCGCTGGAAACCTATCAGGGCATGGTCGGCAAGGAGATCGGCGTGTCCTCGTGGCATCTGGTCGATCAGGGCCGCATCGACACCTATGCCGACGTGATCGAGGATCATCAGTTCATCCATGTCGATCCCGAACGCGCGAAGAAAGAAACCGCCTTCGGCACCACGATCGCGCACGGCTTCCTCACGATGTCGCTGATGTCGATCATGTCCTACGAGGTGATGCCGGTCGTCGAAGGCACCGCGATGGGCGTCAATTACGGCTTCGACAAGTTGCGCTTCATCTCCCCGGTGCGCTCGGGAAAACGCGTTCGTGGCCGTTTCGTGCTGGCGGAAGCCAAGCTGCGCAAGCCGAAGGAACTGTTGTCACGCACCAGCGTCACAGTCGAGATCGAGGGTGAAGAGAAGCCCGCGCTGGTCGCCGACTGGCTCGGGTTGATCTATTTCAGTTAGGCGATTCCCGCGTCATTGCCGGGCTTGACCCAGCCATCCATCGCTGCTCAAAAGCTTGCCAATCACGCGCTCGGTGCACCCTCTCCCCTTGTGGGAGAGGGTGGCGAAATCGAGCGGAGCGAGATGTAGCCGGGTGAGGGGTCTCTCTCCGCGAGCTCATCTCGTGGAGAGATACCCCTCATCCGGCGCGCTGCGCGCGCCACCTTCTCCCACAAGGGGAGAAGGGAAGAAAAGCAGGACGTGCACTATGGCAATCAGGTTTGACGGACGCGTCGCTATCGTCACTGGCGCGGGCAATGGTCTGGGACGGGCGCATGCGCTGGGGCTCGCCAGCCGCGGCGCCAAGGTCGTCGTCAATGATTTCGGCGGCGCGCGCGACGGCACCGGCGGCTCGTTGTCGCCGGCCGAGACCGTGGTCGAGGAGATCCGCAAGGCCGGCGGCACCGCGATGGCCGATGGTGCCGACGTCTCGAACTTCGAGCAGGTCACCGCGATGGTCGAGCGCACCAGCAAGGAGTGGGGCAGCGTCGATTTGTTGTGCGCCAATGCCGGCATCCTGCGTGACAAGTCGTTTGCGAAAATGGAAGTGGCCGACTGGGCCAAGGTGCTCGACGTGCATCTCACCGGCAGCTTCTACTGCTGCAAGGCGGTGTGGGCTGGGATGCGCGAGCGCAATTACGGCCGCATCGTGCTGACGACCTCGTCGTCGGGCCTGTTCGGCAATTTCGGCCAGGCCAATTACGGCGCGGCGAAGGCCGGCATGGTTGGCCTGATGAACGTGCTCGCTGAAGAGGGCCGCAAGAACAACATCAAGGTCAACACGGTCTCGCCGACGGCGGCGACCCGCATGACCGAGGAATTGCTGCCGCCGCAGGCGCTGCAACTGATGAAGCCGGAAGCGATCACGCCAGCGGTGGAATTCCTGCTCAGCGAGGACGCGCCGACCCGCACCATCATGGGCGCCGGCGCCGGCTCGTTCGCGGTCATCAAGGTGCTGGAGACAGAAGGCGTCAACCTGCCGCAGTCCGACTGGACGCCTGATGCGGTAGCTGCGCATTTTGCCGAGATCGGCGACATGTCGACCGCCAAGGCGCTGCAAGGCGCATTCGAGCAGACGCAGAAATACGTCGCGCAGGCCGCGTCGCGGGCGGGCGTGAAGTTGTGAGATTGTCGTTCCGGGGCGATGCGAAGCGTCGAACCCTCAGGTGCGCAATTGCGCACCGAGAACCTCGAGATTCCGGGTCTGGTGCTTCGCACCATCCCGGAATGACGTTCATCTAATTGGACGCCGCTCTCATGTCATCAACCGCGAAGCACGCCGCCATCATCGGAGCCGGACCTGCCGGCCTGATGGCGGCGGAAGTGCTCGCACAGGGTGGCGCAAGCGTCACCGTCTACGACGCGATGCCGTCGGCTGGCCGCAAGTTCCTGATGGCCGGGCGCGGCGGCCTCAATCTCACCCATAGCGAACCGTTGCCGGATTTCCTCGCGCGCTACCGCGAGGCGATGCCGCATCTGAAAGCGGCGATCGAGGCGTTTCCACCTGATACCTTGCGTGACTGGAGCGAGGCGTTGGGGCAACCGACCTTCGTCGGTAGTAGTGGCCGGGTGTTTCCAAAGGCCTTCAAGGCCTCGCCGCTGCTGCGCGCCTGGTTGCGGCGGCTCGATGCCGCGGGTGTAAAGTTCGCGTTCCGGCATCGCTGGCTTGGATGGGACGAGGGTGGAGGACTGTTGTTTGCAACGCCGGATGGTCCGCGCGTGATCAACGCAGACGCAACCGTGCTGGCGCTTGGCGGTGCAAGCTGGCCGCGGCTTGGCTCGGATGGCGTATGGACGGCACCCCTCGCCGCGAAGGGCATCGCCATTGCACCGATGCGGCCATCCAATTCCGGTTTCACCGTCGACTGGTCCGATATTTTCCGTGATCGGTTTGAAGGCCAACCGCTCAAGGGCATTGCTTTGACGATTGGCACGCATACTGAACGTGGCGAGGCGATCGTCACCCGCACTGGCATCGAAGGTGGCCTGATCTACGCGCTGTCGGCGGAGTTGCGCGACGCTGTACTCGCGAAGGGAATGGCGACGCTCTCCGTGGCGTTACGACCGGACTTTGCGGTTGCAGACCTGACGGCTCGTTTGTCGGCATCGCGAGGCAAGCAATCCTTCTCCAATTTCCTGCGCAAGGCCGCGCAGCTCTCCCCCGTCGGCATCGGGCTGCTGCAGGAGGCGGCTGTGATCTCCGGCCGCTCGCTTGCGTCACTGCCGGCGGCCGATCTCGCTGAGCTGATCAATGCGGTGCCGATCCGGATCACCGGCGTGGCGCCAATCGCGCGCGCGATCTCGACCGCCGGCGGCATAGCTTTCGATGAGCTCGACGGCAATTACATGCTGCGCCGTGTGCCCGGCGTCTTTGCCGCCGGCGAGATGCTTGATTGGGAAGCGCCGACCGGCGGCTATCTTCTGCAGGCGTCGTTCGCGACGGGCGTTGCCGCAGGGAAGGGCGCATTGCGATGGCTGTCGCAACGCGCCGCATCCTGATTTGGGGAAGCTCACGACGAGCCGATCTTCGTCGCGATATCCGTGATAACGGCGAGCACGCCGAACACCGCAGCCACCGCGCAGACCATTGGCCAGCCGCCGAAATTCCATGCGGCTGACGCGGCGGCCGCGCCGACGGTGCCGCCGACGAAGAACAGCGCTACGAACAGGCCGTTGGTCCGGCCACGCGCCTCCGGCCGCAGCAGATTGACGGCGCGACGGCCGAGCGTCTGGTCGGTGGTGATGCCGAAATCGAGCAGGATGGTGCCGGCGCTCAACACCGCCAATGCCGCGATCCGGGATTCGATCATGCCGGCCCATGCGCACAGCGCGAGCGAGGCGATGATCATGAGGTGCGAGCCGATCAGCAACGGCCGCGCGAAGCCGCGGTCGCCCCAACGGCCGGCGATTGGCGTTGCCGCGGCTCCCGCCACACCGATCAGCGCGAACAGCGCGATTCCCCTGGCGTCGAGCCTGAACGGCGCGTCCGGCAGGCGCAGCGCGACGGCCGCCCAGAACGCGGTGAATGACGCCATCATCAGCGCTGCGGTCCAGGCGCGAACGCGCAGCACCGGTTCCTCCCGCAGCAATCTTGGAAACGAGCGCAGCAGCGCGCCGTAGCTGATTTTTGCCGCCGGCTGCAGCGTCGGCAGATGGCGCGCCAGCGCGCCGGCGAGCGCGGTCATCAGACCGGCAGAGACGACGTAATAACCGCGCCAGCTCCAGGCATCCGCGATCAGGCTCGCCGCCGGCCGCGACAGCAGGATGCCGATCATCAATCCGCTCATGACATCGCCGATCGCCTGTCCGCGGCGCTCCGGTGGGACCATCGACGCGACCAGCGGCACCACCATCTGGATCGCGGCGCAGGATGCGCCGAGGATGAAGGTCGCAGCGAGCAGCATCAGCGCTGTCGGTGCCAGCGCGGTGCCTAGAGCTGCCACAATCGCACAGCCGAGCGTGCACAGGATCACACGCTTGTTCTCGACGAGATCGACCAGCGGCACCAGCAGCACGAGCCCGAGCGCGTAGCCGAGCAGGGTCAGCGTGCTGATCAGGCCGGCCTGCAACGCCGTCATATCGAGCGACCGGCTGATCAGGCCGACCAGAATCTGCGGCGCGAACAGATTGGTGACGACCGTGCCGGCGGTGATGGCGCCGATCCAGATCAGGGGGCGCACTGAGACCGGGCGTGCCGGGGAGAGTTTTGTGGCTTCGGAGATGGTCATGGAACCTCGCGGGTGAGTTGCGAAGTCCCTTTATGCGCTCAGCCTAATATGCTACAATTCAATTAAGCCGATAAAGAATATGCGGGATAGTCATGAACACGCACGACCTTGTTGCCTTCGTCGCCGTGGTGGAGACCGGATCGATCGTTGCGGCCTCGGCACGGCTCAATCTGACGCAGCCTGGCGTGACGCGGCGGATACAGAATCTCGAGGAGATGCTGGGCGCGCAGTTGCTGGATCGGCTCTCCAAGCCGCTGAAGCCGACGGCGGCCGGACATGAGGCGTATGAGCAGGGCCGCCGCGTGCTGCGCATGCTCGACGATCTCAAGTCGGGCGTTGCCAATGACGGCGTGGTGCGCGGCGAGTTCAGGCTCGGGCTGACGCCGTTCCTGTCGGAAGCCGGGCTATCAGGGCCGCTCGATGCGGTGCGCGCGCAGTTTCCGGCGCTCGGCGTGCGCGTCGTGTCTGGCTGGTCACCGCACGCGATCGAGTGTGTGTCCCGCAATGAGCTCGACGCGGCCGCGATCTGCCTGCCGGATGGCGTGGTGCCGCCGGCCGATCTTGTTGCCGATGATCTCGGCGCGCAGCCGGTGATCTTCGTCGTCGCGCGCGGCATGAAGATGCCGCGGTCGGTCGATCTGGAATGTCTCTCGCAGATGGGCTGGGTGATCAACCAGGATGGTTGCGGCTTTCGTCAGGTGCTGAAGCGCCGCTTCGATGCGGCGCATCTGCCGTTCAATGTCGCGGTCGAGGCGCTCGACAGCGAGCTGCGGCTGTCGCTGGTGGCGCGCGGGCTCGGCGTCGGCCTCGTGACCCCGCTCGCGCTGAAGCGCAGCGCGTTCCGCGACAAGCTCAAGCAGGTCAAGACGCCGGATTTCAATCCCGCGGTGCGCGCCTGGATCGTGCACCGCCCGCCGGCGGGCCGGCTGACGCGGCCGATCGAGGTGTTTCGCGACGCGTTGGATCGGGAGCTGCAAGCGCTGATCCACGGGTAGTGGTGCGTCCTACCGCAGCTTCCCCCGCGCCGCGACCGGCAGCGTGCCGATGATCTCGTCGCCGCGCACCATCACCACCTCGTCCATCATGTTGACGACGACGCAGACGTGATTGGGCACGATCCGCACGACGTCGCCGACGCCGGGCCGCGTGTTGCTGCGGGCGAGGTCGAGGAAGCCGTGCTCCTCGGCGAAACGTGCGATCTTCGCTTCGGGATGTTCGAGGATCAGGCCGTGGCCTTCGAGGCCGCCGGTATCCGACGTCAGCGTTTTCGAGCCGGCATCGAGGATGCCGCGCTCGGGACCCGCGCGGCTGACGACGGTGGAGTAGATATGAAGCGCGCAGTCGTCCCAGGTGGCAACGCCAGCCGCGACCTGCATGCGGTCATTGTAGATGTAGGTGCCGAAGCGATGCTCGGTGCCACCCTTCAGCTTGCCGATGTTGACAAGGTTCGGCGTGCCGCCGGTCGAGACGATCGCAGCGTCCAGGCCGTGCGCACGCACGCCGGCGAGGGCCTCGTCGTAGAATTTCTGCGCGTCGCCCCAGCCGGTTTCGGTTGGGTAGAGCATGAAGCCCGCGAAGGTCAGTCCCTTCGAGCCGGCGATCTCCCGCGCCAGCGCGATCGCCTCGGCAGGAGTCTCGACGCCGGCGCGCTTGCGGCCCGTATCGCATTCGACCACGACCGAGAGCGGGCGGCCGGAGGCAGCGGCGGCCTTCGGCAGATCGCCGACCACGACGGAATTGTCGGCCGCGACGGTGACGTTGGTTTTCCCCTGCAACGCGCCGAGCCGCGCCATCTTCTCGTCGCCAAGCAGATTGTAGCTGATCAGGATGTCGTCGATCCCGGCATCCGCCATGATTTCGGCCTCGCCGAGCTTCTGGCAGGTGATGCCCTTGGCGCCGGCCTTGACCTGCAGCTGCGCCAGGGTGGGATTCTTGTGGGTCTTGATATGGGGCCGGTTGGCGACGCCGGCGGCGTCACAGGCCGCCTGGATGCGCGCGATGTTGCGCTCGACCCGGTCCATGTCGATCACAGCGCAGGGCGTGCCGTAGTCCCGGGCGATTTTGGCGGCGAGGGGTGTGGTCATGTTGTCGACTCCAGTTTTTCGTCATTGCGAGCGAAGCGAAGCAATCCATGGTTCGGCATAACGGATGGATGGATTGCTTCGTCGCTTCGCTCCTCGCAATGACGGTGGAAATAGTCAGGCCTGTTCGATCTCTTCGCGCAGCACTTCGAGCTCCAGCCACTTGTCTTCCGCCTCGGCCAATTCCTTCTGCGCCTTGGTCAGCGCGTCCGATGCGGAGTCGAATTTCTTGCGATCCTTCCTGTACAGATCGGGATCGTCCAGAAAGCGCTGATGCTTGGCGATGTCAGCCTGCAGTTTCGCAATCGTCTTCGGCAGCGTGTCCAGCGCATGTTTTTCGTTGAAGTTCAGCCGGCGCTTCGATGCACCTGAAGGTCTCGCAGTTTTTGACGATTCCCGCTTCTCCTCGGCCACCTTCACCGCCTCGCGCTTCAGGTCGGCGCCGCGCTGCGCCAGCATGTCGGTGTAGCCGCCGGCATATTCGATCCAGCGGCCATCGCCCTCCGGGGCGATCACCGAGGTCACGACGCGGTCCAGAAAGTCGCGATCGTGGCTGATCAGGATCACGGTGCCCTCGTAATCGCCGAGCATTTCTTCGAGCACGTCGAGGGTTTCGAGATCCAGGTCATTGGTCGGTTCGTCCAGCACCAGCAGATTGGACGCCTTGGCGAGCGATCGCGCCAGCATCAGCCGGCCGCGCTCGCCGCCGGACAGCACCTCGAGCGGCGTGCGCATCTGCTCCTGCGCGAACAGAAAGTCCTTCATGTAGCTGACCACATGCTTCGGCTGGCCGCCGATCATGACATGGTCGCTGCCGCCGCCGGTGAGGGCATCGGCCAGCGTCGATTTGGGATCGAGGCTTTCGCGGTGCTGGTCCAGCGTCGCCATCTCGATATTGGCCCCTAACCGGATGCTGCCGCTGTCGGGCGGGCTGCCGCCGGTCAGCATGTCGATCAGTGTGGTCTTGCCGGCGCCGTTGGGACCGACGATGCCGATACGATCGCCGCGCTGGACCCGGATCGAAAATCCGTCGACGATCTTGCGATCGCCGAAGGATTTGCTGATGGTCTTCGCCTCGATCACCAGCTTGCCGGATTTGTCGGCCTCGGCGGCGGCGAGGTTGGCGTTGCCGGTTGCACCACGATAGGTCCGGCGCTGGTCGCGCAGCGCGTGCAGATTGCCGAGCCGCTTGACGTTCCGCTTGCGTCGGCCGGAGACGCCGTAGCGCAGCCAGTGCTCCTCGTTGACGATCTTGCGGTCGAGCTTGTGCTGGTCGCGCTCTTCCTCGGCCAGCACTTCGTCGCGCCAGGCCTCGAAGGCGGAAAAACCGCGGTCGATCTGCTTGATCTGGCCGCGGTCGAGCCACGCAGTCGCGCGCGACAGATTGGAGAGGAAGCGACGGTCATGGCTGATGATAACAAGCGCGCAGCGGCGGCTGGCCAGTTCGCCTTCCAGCCATTCGATGGTGGTGAGATCGAGATGGTTGGTCGGCTCATCCAGCAGCAGAATATCGGGCGAGGGCGCCAGCACCCGCGCCAGCGCGGTGCGGCGGGCCTCGCCGCCGGAGATGTGGGCGGGATCTTCATCGCCGCTGAGGCCGAGCTGCTCCACCAGATAGCGCGCCTGATAATGGTCGTCGCCCGGATTGAGCCCGGCCTCGACATAGGCCAGCGTGGTCGCAAAGCCCGAAAAGTCCGGCTCCTGCGGCAGATAGCGGATGGTGGCTCCCGGCTGCACAAAGCGGCTGCCGCGATCGGGCTCGACCAGGCCGGCTGCGATCTTGAGCAGGGTTGATTTGCCGGAGCCGTTGCGGCCGATCAGGCAGACCCGTTCGCCGGTGGAGACGGACAGCTCGACACCGGCCAGCAATGGCGTGCCGCCAAAGGTCAGCGCGATATCTTTCAACTGGATCAGCGGTGGCGCCATGATTGCTTCAATTCTGGTTCGGCGCGGGCGCTTGTGCCCGCTGGCGCTGGATGCGGCGGATGGTCTGGTCGAGCGCCGACAGGAAGGTCGAGCGGTCGCGCGGCGAATAGGATTTCGGCCCGCCGGTGATTTCGCCCGACGAGCGCAGGTCAGTCATCAGGTTACGCACCGCGAGCGTCATGCCGATCGACTGTTCGGTGAAGGGCTTTCCGTTCGGCGCGATCACCTCGGCGCCGGCCTTGACGCAGCGGCTCGCCAGCGGAATGTCCGAGGTGATCACGACGTCGCCCTCATGCGCGCGTTCCGCGATCCAGTCGTCGGCGGCATCCATGCCGGGACCGGCGGCGATGCGCTCGATCAGGGGATCCTGCGGCACGCGGATGAAATTACCCGCGACCACGCTGACGGGAACGCCAAGGCGGATTGCGACGCGGTAGATCTCGTCCTTCACCGGGCAGGCGTCGGCATCGACATAAATGCGGGTGGGAGCAGCGGTTTCAGTCATCGATTCAAGGGTTCGCGCGGGTGCCCCGCATGTACTCCATGGCGCGGAAAATTGCGAGCAAAACGGGAGGCTTGCCATGCCTCTTTGTTCGACTACCATTACCGCCAGAAAACCAGCGAAATAAGGGAAAACCCATGACTTCCCAGCAAATGGCGGCCCAGCAAACCTACCGCGTCTCGGCCTACAACACCTCGAAACTGTCCGAGAACAAGATCCACGACGACGCGGTGGCGCGGAAGTTCGGCTTTTCCGGCGGGCTGGTGCCCGGCGTCGACGTCATGGCCTACATGATGCATCTGCCGGTGGAGCGATGGGGCCGTGATTTCCTCGGACGCGGCCTGATCGAGGCGCGGTTCGTCAAGCCGGTCTATGACGGTGAAACCGCGGAGCTGACGGGCAGGGAGGACGGCGGCGTGCTCGCGATCGAGGTGCACAGCCGCGGCGAGCTCTGTGCAACGGGCACTGCGTCGTTGCCGGCGAATGCTCCAGCCGTGTCGGTGAACTACTACGAGCAGATTGCCGCCGTCGCCGAGCGCAAGCCGGTTAGCCCGTCGTCCTACCCTCTGGGCAAGTGGCTCGGCACCATCCCGCGCGACTGGTCGGGCGATGCTGCAAAGGATTATCTCGCCGACATCAGGGAGACCGACCCGATCTACCTCCGCGAAGGTCTCGGTCATCCCGGCCTGCTGCCGCGGGTGATGAACAAGGTGCTGGTCGACAATGCGATCCTCGGTCCCTGGATCCATGTCGGCACGCGGATGCAGCTCTTGTCAGCATCGAAGATCGGCGACGAGCTGACCGCGCGCGCCAAGGTGTCGGACAATTACGAAAAGAAGGGCCACCGCTTCGTCGAGCTCGACGCGCTGGTTGTCGCCAACGGCTCCACGCCGCTGGCGCATTGCCGGCACATCGCAATTGTTCAGCCGCGTGAGCAGGCGGCGGCGTAGGGATGTCCATCACCATCGACTATTATCTGTCGCTGAACTCGCCCTGGACCTACATGGGCAGCGCGCCGTTTGCGGAGATCGCGCGCCGCTACGGCGCGACAGTCAACGTCAAGCCCAGCAAGTTCGGTCCGATCTTCGAGCAGACCGGCGGCCTTCCGTTGCCCAAACGCTCGCCGCAGCGGCAGGCCTACCGGCTGATGGAGCTCCGGCGCTGGCGCGAGGTGCGCGGCATTCCGCTCAACGTCGAGCCGAAACATTTTCCGAGCGACGATCTCGCAGCCGTGCGTCTCGTCATTGCGGCAGCGCTGCAGGGCAAGGACGCGCACCGCCTGTCGCTGGAATTCGGTCGTGCGATCTGGGAGCGCGAGGAGTCGCTGGCCGACGCCGCTGTCATGTCCGCGGCAGCGCAGCGCGCCGGCCTCGATGCAGTGGCATTGCGCGCCGGCGGTCTGCCGGATGCCGAGCTTGATCAACTCTACGAGCAGAACACGCAGGATGCGCTGAAAGCCGGCGTGTTCGGTGCGCCGAGCTATGTGCTGCCGTCGGGCGAAATTTTCTGGGGGCAGGATCGGCTGGAGCTGCTGGACCGCGCGCTGAAGATGATGGGCTGATCGGGTGAGCAGGCGGCGGCGTAGGCGCAGTCACCACAAAGCTTGGTCTAGTCGAGGCGCTGCAACTCGGCTAGCGCGGCGGTGTGCTCGGTGAACCATGGCGGGCACGCTTGAATGGCCGCTTGCAGCGCCTTCCTTGCCTCGGCGCGATCTCCGTGGATCAGGTGCCATTGCCCGAGATAGAATTGCACTTCGGCAAGCTCATCCGGCGTACCGGCGGCTGCGATCGTTGCGTCGGCCGAGAGTCGCTCGAGGAAAAGCCCGACAACCGCGGACGGCCAATGCCAGGTTCTCAGCTGGCTTGCGTCCGTCTCCAATGCCGCGGAGGCATTCGCGTTCGTCTTCACGCGGGCAAGATGCAGGAATAGAAGGGCGTATGCGTCGTTTGCGATATCGTAGGCCTGTTGCAGGTCGACGATCGCGGCCTTGAAGTTGCCCTGACAAAAGAACGCGAAGCCGCGTTGCTTGAGGTGATTTGGTTCATTGGGCGCCAGACTGATCGCTGTCGTCAGGCTGCGAACGGCGTTGTCGAGATCATGCTTGCACAGATAGACGACGCCAAGTTCTGCATGCGCGCTCGCAAACCGTGGGGACAAGGCGCTCGCCTTGGCCTGATCCGAAGCGGCACGCTCGAAATCGCCGAGCAATTTCCACGAAATCCCGCGGCTGGAATAGGTCATCATCATGCGCGGATCGATTGCGATGGCCGCGTTGAAGTCGTCGATTGACCCGCGATAATTGCCCATTCCCTGCCGGGCGACGCCTCGGTCATGGTAGGCAGCGGTGTTGTCGGGGGCAGCCTGTATGACCTTGCTCAGGTCGTCAACGGCGCGATCGAATTTGCCGCGCCGCAAGGCCGCGTCCGCCTTGGAGTAGTGGAATAGCACCTTCAGTCGTCGCAGCATGTCGCCACCGCCCACACGTCTGGATCGTCTAGCATCACTTATGTGGGATGCGGAAGTGAATCATACGGCCACAGCAATCACGGCTGCGTCCTTCACCTCGCCCCGCTTGCGGGGAGAGGTCGGATCGCATCGAAGATGCGATCCGGGTGAGGGGGTACAGGTCTCACTATGCTCAAGACTCGCGGATAGAGCCGCCCCGCCCTCTCCCCGCAAGAGCGGGGCGAGGGAGCGGAGAGACCTACGCCGCCGTCGCCTTCTTCGCATCCTGGATCGCGCGCCACACACGCTCCGGCGTCAGCGGCATGTTGATGTGCTTGATGCCGTAGTCCGACAGCGCGTCCACGACAGCATTGACGATGCAAACGAGACTGCCGGCGCAGCCGGCTTCGCCGCAGCCCTTGGTGCCGAGCGGATTGGATTTCGCGGGCGAGGGGTGATCGCCGGCTTCCATCGGCGGAACGTCGCCGGCGCGCGGCAGCGCGTAGTCCATGAACGAGCCGGTGATCGGCTGGCCGCTTTCGTCGTAGCTCACTTCCTCCATCAGCGCCTGCCCGATGCCCTGCACGACGCCGCCATGCAATTGGCCGGCGACGATCATCGGATTGACCACAGTGCCGAAATCGTTGACCGCGAAGTAGCGGACGATCCGCGTCACGCCCGTATCAGGATCGATCTCGACCTCGGCGACGTGACAGCCGTTCGGGAAGGTCGATGCGGTCTCCTTGCTGGCGTGGTCGACGTCGAGCGTCTCAGGTGTGCCTTCCGGCATCTTGCCCTCGCGCACACGTTCGGCGAGCTCCATGATGCCGATCGAACGGTCGGTGCCGGCGATCGTGAAGCGGCCGTCGCCGAACTCGATGTCGGCCTCGGAGGCCTCCAGCAGATGCGCGGCGGCCTTCTTGCCTTTCTCGACGACCAGCGCGGACGCTTCCACGATCGCCTGTCCAGTCGCGGTGATCGAGCGCGAGCCGCCGGTGCCGTTGCCGAAACGGACGATATCGCTGTCGCCCTGTTCGAGCGTGATCTTCTCGAAGGGGACGCCAAGCTGCGCTGATAGAACCTGTGCGAACGGCGTGGCGTGACCCTGGCCATAGTCGAGCGTGCCGGTGGTGAGCTTCACCGATCCGTCAGGCTCGAAGGTGATCTTGCCGAGCTCGCCGCTCGGCGGCGCGGTAACCTCGAGATAGGAACCGACCGCGATGCCGCGCAGCCTGCCGTTCTTTCTGCTCGCCTTCTTGCGCTTGGCGAAATTCTCGTAGTCGGAGATCTCCAGCGCTTTCTGGAACACGCCGGCGAAATCGCCGCTGTCATAGGTGACGCCTGAGGCGGCCGGGAACGGCAGTTGCGACGGCTTGATGAAGTTGCGCTTGCGCAAGGTGAGGCGATTGATGCCCATCTCGTCGGCGGCGGTGTCGATCAGCCGCTCCATGTAATAGTTGGCCTCGGGCCGGCCGGCGCCGCGATAGGCGCCCATCAGCGTGGTGTTGGTCAAAACCGTCTTGATGTCGACGCTGAGCAGCGGCGTGCGGTAGACGCTGGCGAGGTTCTTGCCGGTGTTGAGCGACAGCGGGCCCGGCGAGACGCCAGTGATATAGGCGCCGAGATTGCCGTAGCCTGATAGCCGCACCGCGAGGAACTTGCCGCCGGCATCGAGCGCGAGCTCGGCATGGATCAGTTGCGCGCGGCCCTGGCTGTCGGAGAGGAAGCTGGTCGAACGCTCGTCGAGCCACTTCACCGGGCGTCCCAATTGCCGAGCCGCATGCGCGATGCAGGTGTATTCGGGATAGTTGAGGTTCTTCATGCCGAAGGAGCCGCCGACATTAGCGGTCAGGATGCGAACCTTGTCCGCCGGCACATTGAGCAGCTTGGCCATGATGGCCTTGTTGCCGGATACGCCCTGGGTCGGCACCTGCAGCGTGAAGCGCTCGGTTGCTTTGTCATAATCGGCGAGTGCCACGCGCGGCTCCATCGAGACCACGGCGACGCGGGTGTTGACGATGTCGAGTTTTGTGACGTGTGCGGCGCTGGCGAACGCCGCCTCGATCTTGGTCGTGTCGCCATAGTGATAGTCGAGCGCGACATTGTTCGGGATGTTGTCGTAGAGCTGCGGCGCGCCGAGCTTGACGGCCTCGGCAGCGTCGGTCACCGCCGGCAGCGGTTCGATGTCGAGTTCGACGGCCTCGGCCGCATCACGCGCCTGCGCCGCTGATACCGCTACGACAAAGGCCACGGGATCGCCGACAAAGCGCACCTTGTCGGTCGCAAGCGCCGGGCGGTTGGTCTGCAGCAGTGACGAGCCGTCGCGGCTTTTGAGCGGCAGCCCGCAGGTGAAAGGGTTGTAGCCGGCCGCGGCCAGATCAGTTCCGGTCCAGACGCCGAGCACGCCGGGCATCGCCCTGGCGGCCGCGGTGTCGATGCCCTTGATGATCCCGTGGGCATGGGAGGAGCGCACCATCCAGCACCAAGCTTGCCCCGGCAGCGAGAAATCGTCGGTGTAGCGGCCCTTGCCGCGCACCAGCGTATCGTCCTCCTTGCGGCGAACCGGCTGCCCGACACCGTATTTTTGCAGTGCAATAGCGTTTTCGAGCGAAACGGGCGACGTATGATCTTGCATCGGAAATGACCTGAAATGCCCGGATTTGTGCCGGTTCGGCGGGCATTGACCAGATAAACCACGCCTCCCTTAACGACAACGCCCGATTGGGCATGGACCCAATGTGAACGGTTGTTGCGTAGGACCTTGGCGCTGCTAAAGTTTCCGTGAACGGACATTCTTCGGCGGGCTGACTGAAGGCCCCACGGAAAGACAGTTTTGATGAATGAGGATGTGCGGCTTTGCGACGGTCCTGCGGCCGGCGTGGCCCCGCCAGGGCTGGTTGCGGCAGGCGCGGCGGCGGGCGTCTACGCTGCGCTCGACCTTGGCACCAATAACTGCCGGCTCCTGATCGCCAGTCCGGCTGGCGACGGGTTCCGCGTGGTCGACTCGTTCTCGCGGATCATCCGGCTCGGCGAGGGCATCGCGGCGACCGGTTCCATCAGCGAGGCCGCGATCGAGCGCGCGATCGCAGCGCTCAGCATTTGCAGCGACAAGATCCGCTATCGCAAGGCGCGCCGGCTGCGGCTGATCGCCACCGAGGCCTGCCGGGCCGCTGGCAATGCCGAGAGTTTCCGCGCCCGCGTCGCCGCCGAGACCGGCATCAAGCTCGAAGTGATCGACCGCGAGACCGAGGCGACGCTCGCCGTGATCGGTTGTTCGCCGCTGCTCGATCCGAAGGGGCGCGGCGCCATCCTGTTCGACATCGGCGGCGGCTCGACCGAACTGGTGCGGATCGAGCGTGATCCGGAGGTGCCGAACGGGGCACCGCGGATCAAGGCGTGGATGTCGATTCCGCTCGGCGTCGTCACGCTGGCCGAGCATTTCGGCGGCAAGAACGTCACTCGGGAGCTCTACGCGTGCATGGTCGATGAAGTCGCGCGTCATGTCGCGCCGTTCGCGGCCGAGCACGGAACGGACCTGCGCGACATGCACATGCTCGGCACCTCGGGCACCGTGACCACGCTCGCCGGCGTGTTCCTCAATCTGCCGCGCTACGACCGCCGCCGCATCGACAGCATCTGGATGAACGATGCCGATGTGACGGCGACGATCCAGAAGCTGCTCGCCATGAGCTACGAGGAGCGCGTCCAAAGCAGCTGCATCAGCGTCGAGCGTGCCGATTTGGTGCTGGCGGGCTGCGCCATCCTCGACGCCATCCGGGCTGCATTCCCGCTGCCGCGGCTGCGCGTCGCCGATCGCGGCCTGCGCGAGGGCATGCTGGTCGAGATGATGCGCGAGGACGGCGCGCTGCGGGCGTGCTAGGAGGTCTCCTTGCCTCGCCCCGCTTGCGGGGAGAGGCCGGATTTTACGCGAAGCGAAAAATCCGGGTGAGGGGGAGTCTCCGCGAGATCATCTCTCACTTGTTACGCGGAAGCAGTCCCTCACCCCGACCCTCTCCCCGCAAGGGCGGGGCGAGGGAGAAGATCACATCGAGACGCAAACCATCATGGCGAAAGATACCACCGGGCGGCTGCGCGTCACGGTCAAGAGCGGCGGCAAGCGGAAATTGTCGTCAAAACTCTGGCTGGAACGGCAGCTCAACGACCCCTACGTCGCCAAGGCCAAGGCGATGGGCTTTCGCTCGCGCGCGGCTTTCAAGCTGCTGGAGATCGATGACAAATATCGCCTGCTGAAGCCGGGCATGACCGTGGTCGACCTCGGCGCGGCGCCTGGCGGCTGGAGCCAGATCGCGGCCAAGCGCACCGGTGCCGTCGAAGGCAAGGGCAAGGTGGTTGCGATCGATCTGCTGGAGATGGGCGAAATCCCCGGCGTCGCCTTCGCGCAGCTCGATTTCCTCGATCACGATGCGCCGGAGAAGCTGCTTGCGATGATGGGCGGCCGCGCCGATTTCGTGATGTCCGACATGGCCGGCAACACCACCGGCCACCGCAAGACCGACCAACTCCGCATCATCGGCCTGGTCGAGACCGCCGCCCATTTCGCTTGCGAGGTGCTCAATCCCGGCGGGACGTTTTTGGCAAAGGTGTTCCAGAGTGGCGCCGATGCCGAGCTGCAGACGCAGCTGAAGCGCGATTTTGCCGCCGTGCGCCACGTCAAACCGTCGGCGAGCCGGCAGGATTCCTCCGAGCGCTACGTGCTGGCGACGGGCTTTAGGGGCCAAACCAATCGCGTCTGAGGCCCTTGGCGCATCGGCAAGCACGGCCGGTGCACGTCGGCAGAGTTGGTCGTGACTTACCAACGTGAAGTTGCTATTCCTTGGGTCACCAATTCAGCGTAGTCCCTGCGGCCGTAGTGGGAGCGTTGATCGGACGGGTGTTTGCGGCCGGGGAGGAGCCGATGGCGCTGGTGAAACTGCTCATGGTCTGCATTCTGGCGATCGGTGCAACCGCGAGCCACGCGCAGATCGTTGTCCCGAGCAAGGCGCCGGACGCCGCCGTCCTCGCAAACATTCCACAGTCGGCGCAGAACGAGTTTTATTCGGAACGGCGGCAAGCCAGGCGGAAGAATGCGCCGAGGATAGTGTTCGTACCGGGTATCCTGGGCTCCAAGATTTCGGAGTGTCACGCCGACGGCAGTCAATGCTCGGATATTTGGGGAACGATCGGATCGGTCACCCGAAGCGGCGTCGACCTCAGCCTGAGGCCTGACCGCACTTACAGAACCGACGTCGTTGACAGCCTGTTTTTCAAAGACATCTATGGGGACACGCTGGACTATATCCGGGCCAAGGCGGATGCGATCGCCGTGGATAGCATCGACGACGCGCTGGTGACGGTCTTCCACTATGACTGGCGCGTTTCGAACGGAGATAATGCTAAAGCCCTAAAAGACCGCATCTGTCTCGTACGAGCTCATGCTGAATCGTCGCCGATCGTCATTATTGCTCACAGCATGGGCGGCCTGATGACGAAGATTTGGGCGGCCCGGCACGCCAAGGAACCTTGCGCCAACGGCAAGACTCCGGATGTTACACAGATCGTTTTTGTAGCAACGCCCCACCTTGGATCACCAAAAGCGATCAAGGCGGTCGCGGAGGGGTACAATATCCTGTTTGACGAGCTGACGGGGCTCCGGAAATATCTCGGATGGTTTGAGCGTAACTACCTGCTCGATGCGATCAATCAAGCCGGTATTTCTTACCCGAGCCTATACGAATTGCTTCCGATCCGGACCAGCGAGTATTGCAATCAGAAGAAGCCGCTCCTGGCCAAGGCATCGGTCCCTGTTGTCGGCGATGACAACAAGCCTCTCAATCTCTTCGATGTCGACACTTGGCGACGCTATGACCTGCTGCACCGCATTGGCGCGCCTGCCGTTCGCGCGAGCTACTACGAACACGATCTGGCGCCTATGCTTAGCCGGGCCGAGCAGCTGTTGTGCGAGATCGCCGATTTCGACCCGGCAACGGTGGCAGACGTCGTCTATCTGTTCGGACGAGAAAAAACCGACCGTACTTTTGGCTGGTTCCATCTTCACTCTGGAGTCTCCAACAGCATCGACGGATCCAGTATAGTTCAGGGTGACGGCACGGTCCCTGTTTACAGCGCGCAGAACTTCCTGGTCAGTACGACGCGACAGACCACCGAGGTGCAGGCCGATCATACTTCGATCATCAACAGTGCGACGGTTCTCCATCTCCTCGACGATCTCTATGTCAAGGCCACACAACGCGCCGATCTCCAGATTGCTCGCAGTAACAATCAATACGCGTCCCTTTTGGTTGCGGAAACGGCAGCGACTGGCAGGCTGATGTCTGTCTCGCTCGACCCTCAAGCATGGTCGGGCGGCGATGACAAGCTTGCCATCGAGATCAATACAAGGGCGCTGGCTGACATGGGTTACAAGGCGGACGATATTGCACACGTCGCGGCAACGACTCTCGATGCTTCCGAGCGGGCTAGGCTCTATGCAGTCGCGGCTTCAAGCAGTACGAACCTTACAGAGCGACTGACATTGATCACGGATGTCGGGCAGTCTGCTTACGATGCGGGGCGCTTCCAGGAAGCAATCCGCAGCTCTGCGTTTGTCAAAGTGACCGCCGAGACGGCGCTGCCATCGAGCACCCCCCAGAAGGTCAGCTTGCAGAGGTCCGCCAAGGAGTTGGAAGGGTGGTCCTATCTCAGAGGTGGGGATTTGGCGAAATTCAACGAGCTCGCTGCTTCCTATGCAACCACCTATGCGGTGACTAAAGACGAGTTCAAGGAACCGGTTTCTCCGCTGCCAAACGACGTCGACTTCGCAAAGTTCGTGCCTTTGACGAACTCCGACCAAATCGTCGTATACGCTCGACCTGGCCGTTACCACTTCGCCGCAGAGCGTATGTCGATGTCGAAGACGAAGGCATCTTCGGTCCACCGAGCGTCGCCGTGGACTCGGTCACTTTCAAAACACTGACGCTCAGCCCAGCCGCTGATCCCGCGCGTCCTGCGTATCCTCCGTCGCGTGCTTGACGGCGGCGGAAGCGGCGCCTTTCGCGGCGCCCTTGCGGCTCGACATCTCGATCGCCTTGCGGCCGGAGATTTCGTTGCCGGCATCGACGGGCATCTGCCAGAACGACCAGGCCGACGCCGCCGAGATCAGCGAGACCACGATGAAGGCCGGCGCGAACACGCCGGCCGAAAGCTCGGTCTGGTGGTGCAGCGCCAGCGTGGTTTCAACACAGAACGCACCGACCGCAACGCCGGCGGACACCGCAAGCTGCTGGTTGACGCTGACCAGCGTGGTGGCGCGGCTCATCTGCGCCGCCTCGATCTCGGCATAGGCGACCGTGTTGATCGCAGTGAATTCCAGCGAGCGGAAGAAGCCGCCGACCACCAGGATGATGAAGATCAGCAGCAGCGGCGTCGTCACTGTGAACAGGGCGCAGGCGGCAAGGAAGAACGCGGAGACCACCGCGTTGACGGTCATCATGTTGCGGAAGCCGAAAGTGCGGATGATGCGCGCTGCCAGCGTCTTCATGCCCATGGCGCCGACGGCGGAGGCGAAGGTCACGAGGCCGGACTGGAATGGCGAAAGCCCGAAGCCGACCTGCATCAACAGCGGCAGCAGGAACGGCAGCGCGCCGATTCCGAGCCGGAACATGAAGCCGCCGATGATTGCCGCGCGCATCGTCGGCAGCCGCAGCAGGGCGAAATCCAGCACCGGCGAACCGGTGCGCCGCGCATGGAACACGTAAAGCGTCATCGAGACGGTGCCGACGCCGACCAAAGCGGCGACGATCGGCCACGGCAGCAGGTTGAGCCCGGCGACCGAAAGCCCGAAGGCGATACCGGCCAGTCCAATGCCGGCCAGCACCAGCCCGGTGAGATCGAAGCGCTCGGGGTCTTCGCTCTTGATCGGGTCGATATATTTGAGCGCCAGGAAGATGCCGAGCAGCCCGATCGGGATGTTGATCAGGAAGATCCAGTGCCAGGAGAAATAGGTGGTGATGAAGCCGCCGAGCGGCGGCCCGATCACCGGTCCTATGAGTGCCGGGACCGTCACCCAGGCCATCGCGTTGACCAGCGCGCTCTTGTCGACCGAGCGTAGCAGCACCAGCCGCCCGACCGGTGTCATCATCGCCCCGCCGAGGCCCTGCAAGATGCGGGCGAACACGAAATCCGTCACCGAGGTCGACAGCGCGCAGCCGATCGAGCCCAACATGAACACGGCAACGGCGCCGGCGAACACGATGCGCGCGCCGAAGCGGTCCGCGGTCCAGCCGCTCGCCGGGATGAACACCGCGAGCGACAGCAAATAGGAGGTGATCGCAAGCTTCAGCGTCAGCGGGCTGGTGCCGATGTCGGCGGCGATCGCCGGCAGCGAGGTCGCGATCACCGTGGAATCCATGTTTTCCATGAACAGGGCGGTGGCCACGATGAGCGGGATCAGTCTCTGTGATTTCAAGGGCTTAGCCAATCTTGGCGGGAACTCGGGACCATACCTGTGGCACAAAGCGGTATGGTTTTGCACCCCAATCCGGGGAATATCCGGGGACTGCTTCTGGCGGTCCATTCCCTCCCTATTTGGATATCCGATTTGGATACGTTGTGCAGATGACTGTACTAAGTCATGTGCAGAGCGTATGCTCTCTGTCGGTATTCAGCCTACAGACATCAACACTAGTCATGGGAGACCCCAAAGAAGTGGCAGCAAGGAAGACTACTCCCGCGAAGCCTGTGGCTAAGCGTAAGGATCAGCGAAACGTGACGACTGCTACCGAAGACCCGTTGGCCGACCTGGGCCTGACCGACACTGCACCGAAGCCCGCCACTGCAACCCTCCGTACGGACGCTGGCTCTGGCCAAGTCGAAGCTACGGAAGCCGACGAGGCCGGGCGTGATGAAGTCGAGGTCGGCGAGATCGAGTTCGGTTTCTCGGACTTCGTACCGACTGCGAAGCGCAAGACGGAAGGATCGAAGTACAAGTTCGACCAGCTTCCTGCGCCCGCGACGTGGACCGAAGGTCCGAACAAGGGCAAGCCGAAGATCGCGAACTTCGTGGTCAAGCTTCAGCCCGGCGTCGATCCGGATAAGCTCCGGCGATCCGTGCAGAGCGCAACCACGCAAGCGAACAAGAGCGGCGACAAGTATTTCGTGTCGCGTACCGTGTCGGAGGACGGCAAGCTCACTGGCATGATCGTCTATCGGACGGACGACCGCCCGAAGAAGTAACAGGGTCTACTACAACAACAAAAAGCATACTTCAGTAGTGAGAGGGCGGTCAGCAATGGCCGCCCTTTTTCAATGGCGTCTTCAATTAACGAGGAACAGTAAATGCGTAACACCATGAACCGCGACACAGAAGAGAGAACCAATGCACGGCACGTTCAACGACATAGCTACCGTTACCGTCATCGACAGCGCCTTCGCTGAGTTCATCGGCTCTCTCTACGAGAGTGGCACTATCCCTGCGCTTCATATCGTTGACGACATCGACGATGCGCGTGGGCACTTCAAGCGCTCAGGATGCATTCCTGTTCTCTCTGAGGACGAGACGGAAGAGTGCACGGTGTTTGATAACTGGGGGACATACTACGAGTTCGAGGGCTGGCTGACGTACCGTGCCATGTCCGGTGTGGGTAACGAATTTCAACTGATGGTGGCTGACGTGCTGGCAACTGCCCCGTGGTCATCACAGACAAAGCATTGGATCGACATTCTCCATGCGCTTGTCGTTACGCAAGAGGCGTACGCAGACAAGTTCGGAGATTACCCGGTCAATTTGGATCGGTTCATCAAGACATGCATCACGAGCGGCGCAGACGTTGTTCTGCTGGCTGACGTGTACTGAAGGAGCAGAATTGAACTGGACTTATGAGCGTACCAACAAAGGGTACGCTAAGATGTGGGATACGATCAGCATCAAAGGTGGTGCTGATCGTACCAACGCAGACAGCTTCGCTCGCAAGATCATTGCAGGCAAGAAGCAATACCAAGCTGTCGAGGCCGCTACGGGTGTGCCGTGGTACTTCATCGGCGCTCTGCACATGCGGGAGAGTAGCTGCAACTTCGCAGGCGTTCTGCATAACGGTGAGAAGATCATCGGGACGCGGCGCAAGACGAAGCTCGTTCCGTCAGGACGAGGACCGTTCAAGACCTGGGTAGAGGCGGCTATCGACGCTCTCAACCTGAAGAACCTGCGGGGCATTACATGGTGCCCGGCACGGTTCGGATACGAGAGCGAGCGCTACAACGGACTCGGTAACGTGTCTCGTGGCGTGAACTCCTCGTACCTCTGGGCTGCCTCGAACCACGAACAGCTCGGAAAGTTCGTTGCGGATCACAAGTTCGATCCGAAGTTCGATGATCCGCAGATCGGTACGCTTACTGTGCTGAAGGCTCTGTGTGAGCTTGATCCTGTTCTCGCGGTAGAGATCAACGCGAACCACAAGTCACCCATGAGCACCAAGAACAAGGTGCTCATTGGCGTTGGTGCGACTACCGGCGTTGGTGCCGGTGCGAACGAAGCACTGAACGACACGACAAGCACGCTGGACTTGATCCGGCCTGTCATCGACATGTTCCAGAACTACGGAACGACGATTGGCGTGGTCGCTACGGTGGCTGTCGTCGTCGGTGTTGTCGGATGGCACTTCTACGAGAAGTACCAAGCAGGGCCGAATGTGGAAGCTGGCGTTTAGCTGGATCACTGGCGGCGGGTTCGGAATGCTTGTCGATCTCTACAACAAGCACAAGGACAGCGCCGTAGAGAGCGAGCGCATTCAAGCCGCATGGGCTAAGGCTCAGCTTGATGCAATGACCAGCAACCGGAACGCTACGTCAGGCTTCTGGGAAATGCGTCTACTGACGTTCATCATCGGTGGATGCTTCACGTCGCATCTGGTCGCAGTGACCCTCGATACAGTCTTCAAGCTCGGCTGGAAGATCAACAAGTACCCCGTCCCATTCGATGAGTGGGAAGGCTCTATCCTGCTGTCGTTCTTCGGACTGACGGCAGGTGTTATCGGCATCAAAGCCATTGCAAGCGCATTGCGACGCTAACATGAACGGAGACTACATGAGCTACTTCAACATGCTGATGCATGCGAAGCGTCAGGAGACGGCCAGCAAAGTTCTCGGACGACACTCGGACCTACTCATTGTCGATGACATTCCGTCCGGTGAGGACGTGATGGATCAGCCCGACACGATCAGCCTCGACGAGTTGGCGCGCTCCGAACGCGGCTAATGCCAGACGATCCAGTATGGCTTGCTACGGCCAAGACGCTATCAGCCGGGCGGCGCATACGGATCGAGTGCTGTGCACACGACAAGTCATTGATGGTGAGCAACGAGGAACGTGGATACCGAGCCTACTGCTTTAGGTGCGGACCACGCGGCTTCGTTGCTCACGGTGACTTCAGCATAGATCAACTGCGCCGACGACGAGAAGAGTTCGCCTTGTTGCAAGAGGCGAACGTGAGACTGCCCAACGACTTCACAACGGAGATACCGCCCAATGAGGCGATATGGTTATATCGTGCTGGCATCAGCGCAGCGCTGGCTAAGCATTATGGCTTCGGCTTCAGTCCATCGCTCAAGCGAGTTGTACTTCCTGTCTATTCGGGTGAACGCAGAACGCTTGTCGGCTTCACGGCACGGAGTACGATAGGTGCGAAGCCCAAGTACATCGAACGAACAAGATCTCCTGCCCATGCGGTTTTTACCGCTGACAGTTCTACTGCACTGCCTGCCACGGATGATTGGCCTGAAGGTAGTGGACCGGATTTGGTTATCACGGAAGACATACTGTCGGCAGTTCGTGTGGGCCGTCTCGTTCGTCGATGTGTGGCCCTTATGGGCACAAGCGCGAATGAGCATCAACTGGCAAGCACAGAAGGATGCAGGACGATTGCCGTTTGGCTGGACCCTGATCGAGCAGGGAAGACAGCGGCGCATAAGCTCCTGCGCAGACTTGCGCTACAGGGTTACAAGACCATCGCCATCCGAACCGAACAAGACCCGAAGCGTTACAGCAATCGGGAGATAAGGAGCCTGTTATCATCGACGTAATTCTTCTGCGGCTCATGCGCAGGAGATCGGACTACAACAAGCTGAAGGACATGATACCGGCCTCGAACATCGACGCTCAGGCCGTAGCGATCATCGAAGACTTCGGAAAGTATTTCGATAAGTTTCCTACGCATGACGCCGTGGATATGACCACGTTTCTGCCTCGCTTCAAAGCGTGGCATCCGAAGATGAGCGACGAGAAGTTCAACGGCTATAAGGCAATGCTGTTGAACTGCATCGCTGAGCCTGACGACGATCAGCGCAAGAACATTCTGGACGAGTTGTCAGAGCTTGAACTGATGACGAAGCTGGCGAACCTTGCAGACACGTTCCAGCAGGGCGACCTAGCCGACGCCTACGATGCAGTGAACCAAACAATGGACGAGTTCAGGCAGCGTACCGGCCGACGCGCTACCAGCTACATCGACATTCCAATCGGTGACTTGTTGCAGGACGAGTTCGACGACACAGGCATCGCTTGGCGTCTCGATTGTCTGAACGGCTCAATGCGCAAGCTGCGGCCGGGAGACTTCGGCATCATCGCCGGACGACCGGACAAGGGTAAGACATCGTTCATATCCAGCGAGATCACGAACATGGCCTCGCAGCTACCGCCAGATCGAAACATCATCTGGTTGAACAACGAAGGGCCGGGCAAGCGCATCAAGCCTCGCCTGTACCAGTCGGCACTTAACCTGTCGATGATCGAGATGAAGGAATTGCATTCGCAAGGTGTCTTGGTCGGCAAGTACCGCGAAGCGATAGGAGGGCGTCTCGATAAGATACGCATCTTCGACATTCACAGCTTCGCTACAGGACAGGTAGAAGCGATCCTAGAAGAGAATAACCCTGGCGTCATCATCTACGACATGATCGACAACATCAGGGGCTTCGGTGACGCTGCTCGCACGGACTTGATGCTTGAGCAGATGTACCAGTGGGGACGAGAGCGCAGCGTCAAGTACGACTGCATCGGCCTCGCTACCAGCCAGATCAGCAACGATGGTGACGGGTTACAATTCCCGACGCTCGGTATGCTGAAGGATAGCAAGACAGGCAAGCAAGGTGCCTGCGACTTCCAACTCATGATCGGCGCCTCGAATGATCCGGGGCTTGTCGGTTCACGCTTCATCAGTTTGCCCAAGAACAAGTTGAGACGACCGGACGGTGCCAGCGATCCGCGCGCCGAAGTCATCTTCGACGGTCTACGGGCACGCTACAAAGACATTCCAGTAGGAGCATAGTGACTGCAAAGAAGAAACCCGTGCGCCCAGTAAGCACGGACGAGGCGAAGCGTATCGTCGCACTACAGGATCAGGTGAACCGCCTGACCAAGGACTTACGCAAGGCTCTGCGTGACGGTAACTCGAACGACATCATCAGCGATGTTCTCGGCGGTATCGTCAACACTCCGAAGGCGATCCCTGCATGGGTACGCAAGGCTGAGAAGAGAGAACGGCACAAGGCCACTCCCGAAGTCCCTGTGACTATGTGGAGTGATTGGCATCTTGGCGAGGTCGTTACGAAGGCCGAAGTCAACGGAGCGAACGAGTACAACATGACGATTGCGCGAGAGCGCATCGAGCGTTTGTTCTCAGTCACGGAGAAGCTGCTCACAGAGAACCATACCAACAACTATCCGGGCATGGTTATCAACCTGACGGGAGATATGGTCAGTGGCGGACTACATCCAGAACTCGTGGCTACCGACGAGTTGGAAGCTATACCGGCTTCGATCAAAGCGTTCGAGTGGATTGCAGGAGGCATTGCGCGCTTTGCCGATAAGTACGGGCGCGTTTACGTGCCATGTGTCCCGGGGAACCACGGTCGAACTACGCACCGACCCGAGTTCAAGAGATACTATCGGAAGAATTATGACTGGCTCATCTATCAGATGCTCATTCGTCATTTCGCGAGTGACCCTCGCGTCCAATTCGATGTTCGCCCGTCAAATGAAGTTCTGTACCGCGTGTTCAACATTCGGTACTTGCTACTGCACGGAGACATGCTCGGCGTAGGTGGTGGTGACGGCATCATTGGTGCCATCGGCCCGATCCGACGCGGCGAGGTGAAGAAGTCCGGTGCGTACTCCTCGCAGGGTACGCCGTTCGATATGATGCTGCATGGTCATTACCATCAGAAGCTATGGCTTCCGAACTCAACGGGAGCCGGTTCACCAAAGGGCTATTGCGAGTACGTGAAGAACGCACTCAATGCGAAGCCCGAACGTCCTACGCAGCCTCTCTGGTCAGTGCACGAGAAGCACGGACAGACAGCGCACTGGGACGTGTACGTAGACAAGCCGCCGAAGAAGTCGTCCGAATGGATGGCTGTCTTGGGCGCACACCACGAGGCAGCATGAGGATTTACATCTTCGGACCTATGGCGGGTTATCTCGGTCATAACTTTGATGCCTTCCATGCGAAGGCGCGAGAGCTACGAGCCAAGGGACACTTCGTCTACAACCCGGCAGAGATCGAGCCGGACACCTACAAGAACATCAGCGACGAGGAAGCGACAAAGCATCACAACGGAGCGTATCGCAACTGTCTGCGTCAGGAGCTTGCGTGGATTTGCGACGAGGCCGAAGGAATGTACGGCCTGATCGGATGGGAGCACAGCAAGGGTGCGAACGCTGAGCACTTCACGGGACGGGCAGTCGGTGTGAACTTCTTCTACGAGGCTGCGCTGTGAACGCGCCGAACCCCAAGAAGCTCATGGGCGACAAGAAGCCGCCGCTGCATCTGCTGCCACTCGCTGGCATGATCCATCAGTCGCTTGCTCACATGGACGGCGACTTGAAGTACGGCTTCGAGAACTGGAACGAAGCTCCTGTTGAGAAGCTGACGTACATCGGCGCGATCCAGCGACACACAGGCTTGTACAAGTACGGCGAGAACTTCGCTCGCGATACCAACGTGCACAACCTCGGCGCTGTCATGGCGTGCTGCGCGATCCTGCTGGACGCCGAACTGAATGGCAACCTGATCGACAACACGCGACACAGTAAGGCGACGTGCGATCTTCTGCACAACGCTGAGCAAGTAGTGAGCGCGCTGAAGGAGATGCAGCGCGAGCGTGAAGCGGCGAAGGCGGTCACTGCGACGGAAGTATCGACCATCGGTAAGGCCGTCGAGCAGAGCTTCGCTGATACCGCATTGACTGCGCAATGGCTCAAAGCAGAACAGGAGTTCAAGCCGTGCGAAGGGTGCGGTGAGCGGTACACGTGCTCCAACTTCGGAGTTTGCTGCCATCCGCCGAAGTTCGCAACATGCGGTAAGTGCGATGACATCCAAGAGTGCGGGAAGAAGGGCCGTTGCTTCGGCCGCTAAGGCCACGACGACGCACACGTATCCGAGTACGCATTCGACGTAGCAGACGACTGCTGCCGGAAGACTGCGAAGATGTCGAGTGGCCCGAGTACGAGATCGAAGACTGGTTCATAAGCGGTCCTACAGAACAAGGAACAGAATGACGAAATGGTTTGTTGCGGCAGCGCTCATTGTGCTGTCGTGGCTTCCTGCTGCGTGTAGCAAGAAGCCTGCTCCTGTGCCTGCGGTTGCTGAGCAGCCGTACACGGTGACGAAGACCGGTCCGAAGGCCGCGCCTGTCGTGAAGGCAAAGCCTAAGCCCAAGCCGGTGAAGCACAGGCCAGCGCCGACGCCTGCCAAGCAAGAGGCGTGCACGGTTCTCGGTATCTTTCCCTGCTGATGAAGCAGCGCATTGAAGCGGCGCAGGCGCTGCTGAAGTGGCTGAGCGTACATGGTGTCCCCGCAGTCATCTGCGGGGGCTACGCTCGCGATACGATCATGAGCCAGCCCATCCGAGACGTTGACGTGTACGTGTCGGAGAACGGCTACAGAGTAGCTTGTTCGCATCTGGGCGACGTGGCTTCTGCCGATGACCTTGACGAGAAGGACGAGCAGTACGTCCATCAGAGCATCAAGCGACAGCAAGAGTTCGAGCTACTCGACTATCACGACTTCGGCCTACCGACGCGGACGATCAACCTGATCGGTCTGCATGAGGCGAGCACGATAAGCGTCGAGGACGTTACGTCGAGGTTCAATCTCGGCATCTGTAAAGCAGGTATCGACCTGAACGGCATCAGCGTAACTGACGACTTCCGCGCTGACTACAAGGACAAGCAGATCACTCTGCTTCGTACGGACTGGGGACACGAAGCGTCCCTGAAGCAGTTCATCAAACTGCAAACGAAATATCCATGGCCATTGCGAGTGCGACAACCGGAGGAAGGTTTCAATGCTCTTTAGCGCTATCGACGACAAGCAGACCGTGATCCGCAATTCCAAGACCGGAGTCTACAGGCAGGCAAAGCTCTACGAACGCAACAGCGAACTGTACGCGGGCGTCGGTGGCGGCTTCATCCGTCTTATGGAGCAGGGACGAACGTCCAGCCCGAACATGCTCTGGGACGACATCGAGGTTAAGTACGAAGTGACGACGGGCATCCATCGTGCACTGAAGTACGTCGAGAAGCGGGCGGCGCACTGATGGATATCGAGCCAGACGTTGAGATCGAATGCATCGCCTGCGAAGAAGTTGTCCACTGCGACACTATGGACGACGACGGTCGCTGCGAGGCATGCCAAGAGCGGACGCACGAACGTCAGGAGAGAACGTATGGATGATGAGCAGCGTGCCTGGGACGCTGGTGTGTTCTTTGGCTTGCTGATCGGGATTGGTGTTGGGGCTGCGAGTACGCTTCTAGCGCTGAAGTACCTGAACTAGGTGTACAAAGTATTCGACTTGGAAACGGAGACGCACAGTAGCTACAAGCGAAAAGCGTCTCCGTTCGATGATCGCAACTGGGTAGTTGCTAGAGGCTGGAAGAGGCAGGGCGATGCAGCGTGTAGCTATACGTACCATCCTGTGCATGATCGCAATAGCCATCTTCATATTGAGCCTGAAGTTACTTTGCTGGTTGGGCATAACATCAAGTTCGATTTGCTCTGGGAAATGGCCCAAGGCAACCAAGAGTTACGCGCTTTCTACAAGCGCGGGGGTAGAGTGTGGTGCACGCAGTACGCTGAGTATCTGATACGAGCGCAGCATCCCGACGCGCACATGGCTGCGCTGAATGATCTTGCACCGAAGTACGGCGGCACCACCAAGATAGACGAAGTGAAGGCGCTCTGGGAAGCCGGCGTCCTCACGTCGCAGATACCGGAAGACTTGCTGGTCGACTATCTGGTCGGCACTCCGGAGGAAGACCGGAACGGCGGCGACATCCGCAACACGGAGCTAGTGTTCCTCGGCCAGATACAGAAGGCCGTGGCGCAAGGTCAACTGAAGATGATCCAAGACCGTATGGATGGCCTGTGCGCCACCACGGAAATGGAGTTCAACGGTCTCAAGATCGACGTGGCCGAAGCCGGGCGCAGGCTCAAGGTACTGACCGCAGACCTGGCTAAACAGGACGAGGAGCTTAACGGCTTCATCCCGGCCGACTGCCCGTTCGACTTCAACTGGTCGAGCAGGGTGCACGCAAGCTGCCTGATCTTTGGCGGTACGGTGAAGTACCAGAAGCAGGCACCGTACCTTGACGAGGCGACCGGCGAGTTAGCCCGCAAGCAAGAGACAGAGACACACTTCCTGTTGCTTGATGGGACGACGACAGACCTAGCGCCCGACGACAACAGCAAGTCGCTGTACGCCACGTTCGTCTCGGGGAAGCGTAAGGGCGAGTACAAGACGAAACAAGTCAAGGTGCTCGGCGAGATCAAGGTCAAGTATCAAGACTTCTTCTACAGCTTCCCAAGGCTCACTGAGCCGAACGAGAAGTGGGCGACCAAGAACACGGACGGGTACGACGCTCCGATCTACAGCACGAGCGGTGACATCATCGTCGAGCTTGCGTTGCGAAATATCCCGTTCGTCAAGGCGCTGCGATCTAAGCAGAAGCTTGAGAAGGAGATCGGCACCTACTACGCGAAGCAGGATGCCAAGGGCGAATGGAGCGGGATGCTGACGTGCGTACAGAAGCACGATCACATGATCCACCACAAGCTGAACCACACGAGCACGGTAACGTCTCGACTATCGTCGTCTGATCCGAACGGACAGAACCTACCACGCGGCGACAAGTCCGAAGTGAAGGCGCAGTTCGTGAGCCGCTTCACTGAAGCGTACTGCAAGGTGCACGGCATTCCATGCGAGACGGACAATGACGGTGAAATGGTCGAGGCTGACTACAGCCAGCTTGAAGTCGTGGTGCAGGGCGTACTCACAGGTGATGCGCAGCTATGCCAGGACTTGCGAGACCGTGTTGACTTCCACTGCAAACGAGTGGCCGCGAAGTTCGCTGCTACTGCATCACACATCACGTACGAGTACGCCCTCGACTGGTGCAAGAACGAAGACCATGCCGACTACAAGGCTGGCAAGAAGGAACGAACGAAGTGCAAGATCTTCTCGTTCCAACGAGCCTACGGAGCCGGCGCAGCAACCATCGCAGAAGAAACGGGGATGTCCCTTGAAGAAACGCAGGCGCTTATGCAGGCGGAGGATGAACTGTATCCTGGCGTTGTCGCGTTTAACGCTGCCGTCGAGAGCGCAGTTATCAAGTCAGCCGAACCATTCAGTGCCCTCGGCGACGATGGCAAGTGGAAGACTTACCGCAGGGGATATTGGCAAGCTCCTACAGGAACGCTCTACACTTGGCGCAGCTATGATGCGCCAGAGTATGCAAGAAAGCGTGGCAAGCTCGATACGTTCAATCCTCCTGAAATGAAGAACTACCCCGTGCAAGGCACGGGCGGTGAGTTCGTGCAGTGTACTGGCGGACGGCTCTGGCGGCACTTCGTAGCTAACGACAACTACGGTGGCAGGGCGTTCCTAGTGAACACCGTGCACGACTGCAACTGGGCCGACATTCACAAGTCAGTCCGCGATCAAGTCTGCGCTGACATGAAGCGCATCATGGAAAGTATTCCCGAAATCTACAACGAGCGATACGGCATGAACATCACTGTGCCGTTCCCAGTGGAAGTCGAATACGGACCGAACATGAACAAGCTGCACCATTGGGTAGCAGCAGCCTAATCCATCAACGGGCATTGCGCCCAACAAGGAGACTACATGACCAAAGCATTGAGCATTGCAGAACTCGCAGCGATGGCTGCGGAGGCCGAAGACCAGACCGTCGAGACGACCACCACGTTCGACAACGAACCGCCTCCTGCCGGTGTCACCATCGGACGCTTCATCGAGTATATCGAGATCGGCAAGCACGACGGCGGATCGTATCAGGGCAAGGCGAAGCCGGATGCGGACTACGCTCGGCTCACATTCGAGCTTCTGCATCCGACCAAGAACATCCATGAGTACGAGGTCGAGGGCGAGAAGCGTAAGCGCGCAGATCGCGTCTCCATCCGTATCGCCAAGAAGCAGACCCCGAAGGCGAAGTTCTGGAAGCTGCGCGAGGCGATGACCTACGGACGCGACATCAAGCACATGGCTCAGATGCTCGGTGAGGCGTTCATCATCACCGTGTATCACAACGTCGTCGAGAAGGAAGGCGTCAAGAAGACGTACGTCAATCTCGACAAGGATACCTTGTACGGCATCACTGCCCCGTACCGTGTCGATCCGATCACGGAGGAGCGTACCGACGTTCCCGTACCGGAAGCCATCAGCCCGCTGCGCCTGTTCCTGTTCAACAACCCGACGCAGGAGACCTGGGACAGCCTATTCATCGACGGCACCCGCGAGGTGAAGAAGGACAGCGGCGAGATCGAGCACGTCAGCAAGAACTGGCTTCAGGAGAGCATCCTGTCGGCCAAGAACTTCAAGGGCTCGGCTCTGGACGCTCTGCTCGGTGGCGTGGGCGATCTTCCGACCGACGAAGGCGAGGTGCAGCCGGAAGAGAAGACGGTCGAGAAGACCGAAGAGAAGACTGTCGCCAAGACCGCAGCGAAGACCGCTGACAAGCCGAAGGAGAAGGCGGCGGCAAAGCCCGCAGAGAAATCCAAGGGCGCTGCTGACGACGCTCTGGCGGCTCTGGGCCTCGTCTAATGATCGTCAACGGTATCGACCTTGGAAGCCTCGACGGTCTCGGTGATGGAGCCGAGACCCTAGAGCTTCCCCCGGTTGTACCGGGACGTACAGTCCACATCGACGCGGACTTCCTAGCGTACCAGACGACCTACGAGAAGGATGGTGACGACAAAACGTTCGAGGACATGAAGCATAATGCGGAGACTGCTGTTAACAGCCTTCGTGGTCTTGCTGGCGCTGAGACTGTGCATCTGCATCTTACGCCATCGACATCCAACAAGGGAGGGCGCTACGAACTAGCGCACCTCAAGGAGTACCAAGGGAACCGCATCGAGAAGCCCAAGCCTCGATACCTTGGCATCATGCGGGAGTGGATGGTCAAGCGCTTCCCCGGAACGCTGCATCAGTTCTGCGAGGCCGACGACGGTATGTCATCGGCGCAGTACGCAGCCATCGAACGAGGCGAACGTCACCTGAGCATCATCGCATCCAAGGACAAGGACCTGAATATGGTGCCCGGTCTGCATGTGAATTGGAGCACAGGCCAGATCACTGACACGTGGAACGAGGAGGACGAGGACGACTTCGGTTACGTCGAGTTGTACGACCACGTTATGCCGAGCGGCACCGTGAAGGAACTGAAGGGCTTCGGACAGAAGTTCTTCTGGGGGCAGATGCTGATCGGCGACAGTGCCGACAACATCAGCGGTCTGCCTGCAATCCCCGGCCACGTCATGAACTTCATCAAGCCTACGCAGGCTGTGCTGAAGGCGAAGGCGATCCTCGAAGATGAGACCGCTACGGACGCTAAGAGGGAGAAGGCAGAGAAGGTTATTGCCGAACGCAAGGACGGACAGTGCGGTCCTGCTACGGCAATCCTCGTACTCGACATGATCGACAACCCACGCACTGCGTACCACACGATCAAGAACATCTACAAACGGTACGGAGAAGCCGTCGGCTTCACGCACTACAAGACGGGTGATCCTGTTGCGTGGGGTAAGGCGTTCGCATCAGAAGGTCAACTTCTGTGGATGCGACAACAAGCCACGGACGCAAATTGCGTCCTTAACTATTGGAGAAGGTGCGCAGCATAGTGCGATACGATACAGGCTTCGTTGTGTTCGTCCCTTGGATGGATGCAGACAACAATCGAAACCATTCACGGTTCACGTTCAACGGCGACGTGGACCGACGACGAGTGCGGCGGATGATCCGTCGCGCGCTGAAGCAGATTGGCATCAGTGCGCCTAAGTGGTGGCTTAACCACTACATCAACAACCGATCTTATGAGCCCGGACGTAATCCGGCGTAGGATCAAGGCATCTGAAATACCGCTGGTCAAAGCGGCTCTGCTGAAGAGACAGGAACATAAGTGTTGTCTTTGCTCAGAGCCGCTGACCGTCGCAACATCGTGTCTGGATCACAACCACCGCACCGGATTAATCCGGGGTGTACTTTGCAGAAATTGTAACGGCATAGAAGGGAAGATATTCAATCTAGCAAACAGAGCGAAACGCTGGATGTCCGTCATGGACTTCCTCGGTAAGGTCATCCTCTACTGGATCAAGCATGAGACCGATCAGACTGGTCTCTACCATCCGCTACACAAAACGGTAGACGAGAAACGCGAACGCACCAACAAGAAGGCGCGTGATCGTCGCACCGCGCTGAAGCTAAGTAAGGCCCAATAAGAAAAATGCAGACGATAGACGCTCAGCTTGAACTCGAACGTAACATGATCCTCAAAGGCGCAGAGACCTACGAGCGATCCAACAAGGAGGCGGAAGAGAAGGGACGCGGCGCAGAGACAACGTATGCGCGGCGACTGATGCAAGACTTCATGCAGCCTCTGATCGAGGCGCTGACGGCTTTCGTCGAAACAGATAAGCCCGGCAAGCACGGTAAGTGTCGTGTGCTGCTGAAGCGCGTTGCATCGGACAAGGCCATGTACCTTGCGATGCAGGCGGTGTTCAATTCGTTCACGCACGAGGCTCAGCTTGCTGGCCTCGCTACACGCATTGGAAGGATGGTCGAGGACGAGGTTCGCTTCTCCCGCTTCCAAGAGTTGCACGGTGACTACTACGCCACGATCAAGAAGGACTTCGCCCGCAAGGGAACGAAGGACTATCGCTACATGCACCGCGTACTGACGCACAAGGCGAACGAACTCGCGGACGAGTGGATCGAATGGACCGTCTCTGAGCGAGCCGAAGTCGGTATGAAACTCGTAGACATCATCCTGACGAACACCGACCTGATCGAGAAGCGGCAGTTCAACCAGCACGGCAAGACACGTACGCTACTGGTTCCAACGGACAGCGCTAAGAAGTGGATCGACGAACACAAGGACTTCGCGAAGTTCCTGTTCCCCGACAAGATGCCTTGCATCATTCAGCCGGACGATTGGACCGGACTTAACCAAGGCGGTTACTATAGCCCTGAGCTTCGGCATTCAACGCCGATGATCAAGACGAACGGTAAGCGTCACCGGCAGCATGTGCAGGCCGGAGACCTGAAGTTCTCTATGGAGACACTGAACGCGCTGCAAGAGGTGCAGTGGACGGTGAACAGCGACGTGCTGGCCGTAGTCGTACAGTGCTGGAACGCTAACCTTCGTATCGGCATGCCGCCGAAAGACCCGCTCGTCATTCCACCTAGTCCGGTGGAGAGGCGGGAAGGCGAACTCACGCCTGAAGAACAGGAACGCCTCACAGATTGGAAACATGAAGCTGCGGAAATACACACGCAAGAAAAGGAGCGGCGTAGCAAGTCGTTCCAAACGTCTCGCATCATCCGGCTCGCCAGCGAGTACCGGCAGTATGATTGCTTCTGGTACGTCTGGTACTACGACAGTCGCGGACGATCTTATCCGACCACTTCCGGTTTCAACCCTCAAGGATCAGACCTTGCTAAGGGACTACTTCGACCATATACGGCGAAGCGTCTGGGCCGCGATGGCTGGCGTGCCTTACGTATCACCGGAGCGAACCGCTTCGGATATGATAAGGTCAGCTACGATGATCGCGTTGCATGGATCGACGCTAATAGAGACCACTTCGTCAGGGCAGCGAACGATCCATTGTCCTTCACGGATGTATGGGCGAACGCAGATAAGCCGTGGCAGTTCCTAGCATGGTTGTTCGAGTACAGAGACGCGATCGCCCTTGATGCCCTCGGCGTCGGAGCAGAGCAGTTCGTCTCACACATCCCCAACGGTCTCGACGGAACGTGCAACGGACTACAGCACTTCAGCGCAATGCTTCGAGATGCTGTTGGTGGTGCCGCAACGAACCTTGTCCCGATGGCTTTGCCCGCAGACATCTACTCCGCAGTCGCGAGAGTTTGTACGGAGAAGCTGCGTGGCGTCCCAGATGATACCGAAGACATACCGTGGCTCGAACATTGGCTGAGCTTCCTCGCGAAGCACAGCGAAGGTACGATAGCGCGTAAGTGCGCAAAGCGGCCGGTGATGACACTGCCTTACGGATCAACCCGACAGTCCTGCACGAAGTACATTTTCGAGTACATCATGGAAACTGACCGTGAGCATTTCCCCGGTAGCTTCAAGGCCGCGTGCTGGCTGACGCCGCACCTCTGGTCCTCGATTGGCGAGGTCGTGGTGGCGGCTAGAGACGCGATGGGCTGGCTTCAGAAGTGCGCGGGTGTTCTGTCCAAGGCTAACCAGCCAATCACCTGGACCGCCCCTGACGGCTTCCCAGTGTATCAGGGGACGCGGGTTATCATGTCGTCGAAGATCGAGACGCAACTAGGCGGACGCTTTCAGCTTCGCGTCGGTAGCTTCACGGACGAGATCGACAAGAACAAGCAGCGCAACGGCATCAGTCCGAACTTCGTGCACAGCCAAGACGCTGCGCACATGCGCGCTGTTGTGAGACGGTGCAAGGCGGAAGGCATCCTGCCTCTGGCCTTCATCCACGATGACTTCGGAACGCACGCTGCCGACACGGCGCGGCTTCACGAGATCATCCGCGAGACCTTCGTGGAACTTTACGAGAGCCACGATCCACTGCGAGCGTTGGCTGCGCAGTACGAGGATACGGAGTTTGAGCTACCCGAACTGCCTGCTTATGGCACGCTCGATATTCATGGCGTGAAGCAGAGTGCGTACTTCTTCGGGTAAGTTCCTCCCTATTAGATAAAAGAGCATTACAGAGCGTCCCAATAAGCTCGGTCCTTGCGCGTGCAGCGCCTGGTTAGATGGGGTTAGAGCGCGTCCGACAGGACGTAGATCGCAGGTTCAAATCCTGCCTTGGGACACCAAAAGGAAATTGATACTTGAGCTACGCCGAGTTGTCCGATGAGGACAAGTTGGACGAAGCGATCAGATTTGTAGCCGTGGGCCAGCCTCTGCCGGAAGCGTTAGAAACGTTCCTGCGTGAGGCTGGCCTGTACGAAGCTGTGACTGAGCCGCCATGTCCACATTCGTAACATCCGTCGCCATCCCGCCCGTCTCGCAAGAGTTCATACGGGCACTGAGCGATGCATTCCGACCATTCGAGATCAAGCCGGGCTTCGACCGTGACGAGCTTATGCAAGCCGCAGGCGAGCAGAAGGTGATTGAATGGATCAAGCACCACGCATTGCGAGAACGCACCGTCACGGGTGAAGCCGCTGCACTACGCAGCACTCAACCGAATGGTGCAATCGTCCAACTAGGAGAGTGATGCTTCGTAAGATCAAGACCGCAGATGTCGGTCTGATAATTGAAATGCTTCACGCACTACACGAAGAAAGTCCGCATTACAACACAGTGATGCAAGACGAACAGTACGTTCGTAACAACCTCGCGTCCATGATTGAGCACCCCGCATTCATTGGGAGCATCGACGCCGATCTACGTGGCTTCATGTTCGGACAGGCTACTGCAAAGTGGTTTGATCCTGAAGTCAACGCCTATGAACTCTTGCTCTACATCCTCCCAGAATACAGAGGCGGCTTACTGGCCGCGCGACTAATCAAACAATTCGAGATCGACGCTAAGCGTCTCGGCTGTGTGCATGTACGCGCGGGTACGAGCACGCAGATAAGCACGGAGGAAGTTCTGAGATTGTACGAACGGCTTGGCTACACGCGCGAAGCCAACACCGCGACTAAAAGGATAAATTGATTTTGTGCGAACCTATTTCTACGACGCTGGCACTGCTCGGTGCAGGATCAGCGTTGTTCGGGGGCGGTAACAAGGCATCCGCGCCTCCGCCCGCTGCGCCGCCCGTGATTGCACCGCTGGCCGCAACCAAAGACCCGAACGCTGACGTGAAGGTCGGTGACGGCGTTACCAAAGCGGACGCTACCTCGACGCCGCAGTTCGAGGGCTTCACTGAGAAGCGACAAACCGGCACAGCACTAGGCGGCCTCGGCCGTAGCGGGCTCGGTCTTTAATGACTGCGCCCACTGCGCCGAAACATACGCTTCAGCACAGATGGGACAAACTGGACGGTAAGAAGAGTGGCTTCAAGTATCGCAGCGAGCAGTACGCACGTTGGACACTGCCATTCCTTTTCCCGTACGACACGAAGGCACAGGAGACCACTGAGCGGCAACTGAGTAACGACAGTATCGGCGCACGCGCCGTGAATCATCTGTCGAACAAGGTTGTCACTACTCTGTTCCGACCGCAGGCACCGTTCTTCCGACTGAGCTTAAGTCAGGATCAGAAGAAGAAGATCAAGGCGCTTACCGGCTCTGATGCTGACCCAGCCGAAGTGCAGGCGTTGATGGCAAAGATCGACGACGAACTCAACGGCACTGAGCGGCAAGCCATCGAGCATCTTGATATGGTCGCGTACAGACCGCAGGCGACATTCGCTGCGCAGCTACTCATCGTGACCGGCAACGCGCTTGTGTACCATCCCGAAGGACGGCCGGTACAGGTGTTCAATCTGCGCGACTATTGCGTGGTGCGAGACTTGAGCGGTGCTGTCATTGAGATCATGACACGCGAGACCAAGGCGTTCGAGACGTTCCATCCCGACGTGCAGATACAGCTTCGTACGCACAAGGCGTCCGGCCAGAATGAGTACGTGGATGACACCGACGTTACGGTGTACACGCAGATCAAGCTTGAAGACGACGGCAAGTTCTATGCGAAGCAGGAAGCTGGCTGCGTCGAACTCGACACAGCGGAGGCAAGCTGGCCCGCAAAGACGTTGCCATGGATACCTCTGACCTGGACCTTGGTCCGTGGTGAGGACTACGGCCGTGGTCTGGTCGAAGACTATGCTGGTGCGTTCCATGCAATCGAAGTGCTGACGCAAGCGATCATCAACCTCGCTGGCATCATGGGTGACTTGAAGTTCCTCGTTAACCCGGCATCGCTCGTTGATGTCGATGCGTTGAACAAGTCGCCTGCCGGTTCCTACCATAGCGGTAAGGACGGCGACGTTACTGTCATCAAGCTCGACAAGATGAACGACGCACAGTTCATCCTCTCCATGATCGAAAGGTACGAGAAGCAGATCGCACAAGCGTTCCTGCTGAACTCGACGCTCACTCGTAACGCAGAGCGCGTCACGGCTGAAGAGATCAGGATGCAGGCGAACGAACTTGAAATGTCTGTCGGTGGCATCTACTCGCGACTGGCGCTGCAATGGCAGTCGCCTACTGCGTATGTCACGCTCGATCATATCAAGTTCACCGGCATATCGCAGGGCATCGTCCCGCAGATCATCACCGGCATGGACAGTCTCTCTCGTCAGGGAGAGATCGAGAACGTCAGTCAGTGGATCGCTGCACTCGGTATGTTGAACAACGTGCCTGATAACATGCTCGGTGTAATCAACCCGCTGAAGTTCGCGGCGTACCTCGGCACGAACCTTCAAGTCGAGTACCAGAAGTTCCTATTCACACAGGCTGAGCTACAGACTCGTCAAGAGCAGCAGCAACAGCAGCTTGCTCAGCAAGAACAAATGAAAGCGTCCGGAGCCGTCGCCGCAGAGGCAGGCAAGGCCGCAGTACAAGGACAACGATAACGTATGACGACTGAAGTTACCGCCACTGAAAAGGCGCTCGCTGCGCAGGGCGCTACGACCGACAACCTCGATCCCGGCGCGACCGGGACGAGCGGTGCGCCTGTTGCACCGGCTGCACCGTCAAACGAGCCGCCTGCAAAGAAGGAAGGCATTGACGAAACCAACACCATCGTCGCCGACAAGCCCGCCGATCCCGCCGCTATCGCGGCTGCGGCTGCTAAGGCTGCGGAAGAGAAGGCTACTGCGGAAGCGGCTGCTAAGGAAGCTGCTGGACCGCTGAAGTCCTACTCGACATTCCCGGAGAGCCCGGCCGCACAGGCTGCGGTGAACCTCCTGAAGGAAGCGGGCCTCGGCCCGAACGCTGCGAACGACTACTTCGCCAAGGCCATCAAGACCGGCGACCTGAACGACATCGACGTTGCCGGGCTTGAAGCCAAGCTCGGTAAGGACAAGGCGACCCTTGTGCTGGCTGGTGTGCATGCTCACTACAACACGCTGGCTGCGGCTTCGCAGGCGACTGTCAAGCAGACGCACGAAATCTTTGGTGGCGAGGATAACTGGGGCAAGGTCAAGACCTGGGCACAGACAGCCGAGAAGGCTGACCCGAAGCTCAAGGCACAGATCGACGACATCCGCAGTCTGCTTGACGAGGGTGGTGGTCGTGCTGCTGCCGGTGCGCGTGAGTTGCTGCGCCTCTACAACGCCGGGCCTGACAACAAGGGCCTCGGTACGAACAAGCTGGTGACTGGCGACAGCACAGGCTCTGTGATCGGCACCGCACTGACGCGCTCAGCGTACATCACGGAATTGAAAGCTGCGCACGAGCGCAACGCAACGCCGCAGGAGATCGCTTCTATCGACGCAAGGCGTCGGTCGGGCAAGGCTGCTGGCATCTAACCGATACTACGGACTGGTCCCTGTACCTCCCTATTAGGAGATACAGCGGACTAGTCTGCACTAATTCCCTATAGGAGATATATTGTCTTACGAAATTCCCGGCCCAAATCTTTCAGAGGTCGGTCATGAGTTGCTGCTGGAACAGTACGGCGGCGAAGTCGAGAGCCAGTTCAAGAAGTCGGCCATCATGCGGCAGTACGCCCGCATCCGTCCGGTTCGTGGCACCGACACCATTTCCAATAACCGCGTTGGTCGTACCACCCTTCGTGCACTGACGCCCGGCGTCCGTCCGCAGGCCGAGACGACCCCGTTCGGTAAGGTCGCACTGACCGTCGATACCGTCGTGCTGGCCCGCGACAACCGTTCCATGCTGAACGAGCTTCAGGTGCATTTCGATGCGCGTATGGAGCTTGCCCAGGATCACGGTAAGGAGCTTGGCTACTTCTTCGATCAGGCCTTCATCATCATGGCGATCAAGGGCTCAAAGGCCGCTGCGCCCGTGCTTGGTGACGGTACTCCGTCGAAGCAGTCCATCGGCGCTGGCAAGAACAAGACGCTGAGCGCTGCGGGCGACGAGCTCGATCCGGACAAGCTGGCTGCGGCCATCAGTTCGATTGTTGTGTCGATGGAAGAGGAAGAAATCCCGGTTGAAGAACTGGTCATCTTCGTTCGCCCGACGCACTTCGACATCTTGCTGAACAGCAACAAGCTCATCAACAAGTTCTACACTGAAGGCAACGGCGACTACGCCAAGGGTGAAATCCACCAGATCAAGGGCGCACGCATCGTCAAGACCGCGCGCATCCCGACTGCACCGATCACCGGGCACTTCCTGTCGAACGCGCAGAACGGCAACGCCTACGACGTGTCGGCTGCTGAAGCCAAGGCCGTTGCGGTTGTCCTGCATCCGAAGGCCCTGCTCGCGGGCGAGACCATCCCGCTGACCAGCGACATCTGGTTCAACCGCGAAGAGAAGCAGTGGTTCATTGACAGCTTCCTCGCGTTCGGCGTGACGGTGAACCGTCCCGACGTGTGCGGAGCCGTCTTCAAGGCGTAACGCCTAAACGAATATCGCCCGGTCGCTCGCAAGAGTGGCCGGGCATTTTGCATTGGATATAACTTGGACCGAGCTACCATTATCAACTCGATGCTCTCTGTGATTGGAGAGAGCGGCGTGAGTGCTACTGTAACGACGCATCCGTCCGTACAGACTGCATCCCGCATCCTCGACACAGAGGACACCGACCTTCAGCAAATAGGCTGGTGGTTCAATCGCGAGTTCACGCTAACGCTGGTCCCTAATTCAGAGGGACGTGTAGCGGTCCCCGCATCCGCGCTCGACGTGCACATTTCAGATGTCGATAACCTGTCTGATCCTAAAGAGAAGGCTAGGTACGTTCGACGCGGCAACTTCATCTACGACACGTACTTGCACTCTGACGTTCTGAACAAGAGCGTCGCGGTGGACATCATCACGCGCGTAGCTATTGAGGACATGCCGTCCGTCGCCTCGGGCTTCCTGCGGCACAAGGCACGTGAAGCAATCTACAACGACGACGACGGTGACACGTTCAAGAGCGGTAGGCTTCAGAGCGAAGTCATGATGGCGTGGGAGCGCTTGCGTGCGAAAGAGCTTACGATGCTCGGCACGAACGCGCTCGACAATCCGACTGCGCGTAAACTACTCAGCGGCATTCGTGGCGCTGGCTACTCTCGCAATCCGAACCTGATCGGTGGTCTTATCCGATGAAGGTAGACGGATCAGCGGGCTCGTTGCTGCAAGGTGTGTCGCAGCAGCCTGCACGAGATCGCCTCGACGGTCAGTGCACTCTTCAAGAGAACATGAGTGCGAACCCTGTGCACGGACTAATGCGCAGACCACCTACGGATCTTGTTGGGTACTTAGGTATATCAGCAGCGGCACCGTCCTGGCATAACTTCACTGCGCGCGACGGGAAGAAGTTCCTCGCGATGTACAAGGTCGGTACGGCTACCGTGTTCGACCTGAACGCTACGGCACAGTCCGTGACTGTCGATGCCAACGCAACGGCATACCTTAACGGTGCGCGCCTTCGGTCTAGTACAGACGACAGAGACACGACCATCGTGGTGAACCCGACGTTCCCTATCGCCCTGTCATCTTCACCAATACCGTACTTCAATACTGAAGGGCAGGGCGCAGCGATCTTCCAAGTGCTCGGCGGCGGCTTCGCTAGAACGTACAGCATCGTCATCGACGGTGTAACGGTCGCGTACTACGCTACACCTAACGGTGCAAACCCGGACGATCCCATCTGGTCGAGTACGCTGAACATCGCAAACCTGCTTTACGATGCGCTGACTACTACGTTCGGTGTTACACATCCGAACGGATACGCAGGGCATACGCTCTATGGTAGCGGAACTATCAGCACTTGGTCCATCACTCGTAAGGACGATCTTCTTCTGATTAAGAAGCCTAGCGGAACGTTCACTGCGACGGTCAACGATGGCGAGGCTGGCGTTAACTTCAAGGTGTGTACCGACACAGTAATCAAGACTTCTGATCTTCCTCGCATGGCACCACACTACTACGCGGTACGCATAGCGGAGCATACAGAAGCGGATAAGGACCTGTGGTTCAAGTTTATAGCCTCGGGAATGGAAGCCAGCACGACGCCGGATGCATCTGCGTTTGGTATGGCTGGCTACTGGCGAGAGTGCGTTGCTCCTTATACGAACACGGTGTTCTCTCCCGACACTATGCCGTGCAAGCTCACGTACAGCGGCGGCGTGTTCCGCTTCATGCGAGAAGCGTACGATCCGCGTGGTGTAGGCACTAGTGCATCTAACCCGGACCCGTCCTTCGTCGGTAGCACAATCAACGACGTGACGCGCTTTCAGGGACGCCTCGTGTTCCTGTCAGGCTCTAACGTTATTATGTCGCGTACGAACCGACCGACGAACTTCTGGCGCGGCTCGGCTTCTGCGCTGGCCGATACTGACCGCATCGACATCAACTCTACGGCCGATAGTTCTCAGATGCTGGCTGCTGTGCAGTTCAACAAAGACCTCGTGTGCTTTACGAGGAAGGCGCAACACATTGCGTTCGGTCGTACAGCGCTAACTCCGGCTAACGCTACGCTCGTTCTTACGACATCGTTCGAGAGCGAGCCGCTGGCGCATCCTGTCTCCGCTGGTCGCAACATCTTCTTCGCGTCCAACTTCGGTATGTACACCGGCATTCGCGAGTTCTTCTCGGAGAGCACGTCGGAAATGAACGACAGCCGACCGATCACGCAACACGTGAACGAGTACATCACCGGCAAAGCAAGCCATCTGACTGCATCCGCGAACTACGAGACGCTGCTTGTGCACACAGGCACAGATCAGACGTGGGTGTACCTCTACCAGTACATCTGGGAAAACGATAAGAAGGTGCAGACGGCTTGGTCCGCGTGGAGTTTCGATCAGAAGATCGTTTACAGCTTCTTCAGCGATGACGTGCTGTACCTCATTCAGCAGAACGGAACGGAGTTTTATCTGCTTCGTATGCCACTCAACGTGCAGAAGAGTGCAAGTCTGGACTATGCAGTCTATCTCGACCAACGGTTCGACGTGAACAACTGCTTTCAGTCGTTCGTCCTGCCGTACGGCTTTCTCGGTACGAACAAGCTGGTGTGCGTGCAGGGCACAGGTTGCCCAACGCCTGGCCTTACAGCAAGCATTAAGAGCATTGGTCTCGTTCCTGGCACTGGTGTTGTCGTCACTCTGAACAAGACTATGAAGGGCGGAAGCCTGATCGTCGGTACGAAGTACCTGTCACGATACATGCCAACGATGCAGCGCGTGAAGGATCAGAACGGCGTTGTCATCGGTAACGCTAAGCTGGTGGTGAAGCACTTCATCGCCTCACTGTCCGATACCGGCTACATCGCTGGTCGCGTCCGGTCGGAGTACGGAGACGGTGAGGAGGTTGCCTTCAATGCAAGGCTCGTAGGCTCAGTCGATAACATCGTAGGCGAACAGGCGCTGAGCGACGAGAAATTCATCCTGCCGTTCCGACACAACGTCACCGACGCGGAGATCGAGTTCTATTCAGACAGTCATCTTCCGATGACGCTGCTCGATATTGAATACGTCGGTCAGTACAACAAGCGCGGTCGTCGGATCGCAAACCATAATGGAGGAAGTTAATGTGGGCCGACCTAGCCCTTAGTGGCGGGTTGTCGGCTCTGCGTAATGGTATGTCGTACAAGACTGCCAAAGAGGATGCTGACGCCAAACAGAAGTGGCAGGACTACAAGAACACGATGACGAAGCTGTCTCTCGCAGCTAATCAGAACGTGCTTGTTACGAATGCCAACATGGCGCGTGACGCCAGTGCTGAGCAACAGTTCAGCATTGAGCGTAGCGCGTACCTAACGGAAGCGCAGGCGGAAGCGTCTGCTGCTGCCGCTGGTGTAGGTGGACGCTCAGTGAATGACGTGTTGTTCGACATCGACAACAACGCGGCCATGGCACAGAGCCGCCGCAAGGCCGACCTCAAGTCGCAGTATCTTCAGATCGACAACCAGAACACACAGAGCACGTGGCAGGCTGCCATGCAGATGGACTACAGCCCGATACCGCAACCCAATCCCGCAACCTACATGCTGAACTTCGCCACTGACGCAACGAAGCTCTGGCAGAGTAGCAGACCCAAATAAGGAGCATCATGGCGAACGCCAATGCACAAAACGGACGACGCGAGGTAGTTCAAGACCCGCTCGCGATGAACGCGCAGCAGCCTCGCCCTGATCGTTCTCTACAGATCGCGAACATCCATGCGCCGAATACGCCTAGCGCACAGAGCCTGACGAGGGACGATGGTCTCACGCAGGCCCTGCATGGCGTTGAGGGTATTCTCGCGCAGGAGTTCGAGAAGAAGAAAGACGACTTCATTACTGAAGGCAAGGTCGCGTACCAGAGCGGTGCGACTGAGCAGCAGATGCTTGAGACGGGTAATGCGTTCACCGCTCAGGGCTATCGTACTCTTCAGGCTCGGGACAATGTGAACCAGTGGTTCACCAATGCTACCATCGCTATCGACCAGACCGATAAGCAGATGGACCCGAAGCAGTATCAGCAGAAGCTCATGCAAGACCGGGCCGACATGCTCAAGGGCATTACGGACCCTAACGCACGCAAGGTAGCGAGCGCAGCGTTCGAGGATATGTCACCCCGACTGACATCCCAACAGATGCTGAAGAACAGCGAGTTCAATCGTGGTGAGCGCATCAACTCGTTCACTACGATGATCTCCTCGACCGCGCGTACGAGCGCGACGGCATCCCGGCGCGACCCGGCGCAGCCGCTGGCGCTCTCGCCTATGCCTGTCGAAGCCGTCATGACGCCGAGTGCAACTGACCGTGATATCGGCATTCGTACGATGCTTGGCGAGGCCGCCAATGAGGGCGCTGACGGGCTGGCCGCTGTTGCGCACGTCCTCAGAAACCGCGCCACTGATGGCCGCTGGCCGTCCAGCATCGCAGGCGTGTCTCGTCAGCCCAAACAGTTCTCAGCCTGGAACGATGGACCGGGCGGGAACGATCTTGTCCGGACCTACGGACCCGGCTACCCGGTGTATGAGCGGGCAGGCGAGGTGTTCGATGCTGTCATGAGTGGCAAGCATGTCGATCCTACGGGCGGCGCTACGCACTACTACAGCCCGGCCGGTATGTCCAAGCTGGTAGCCGATGGCGATCAGACGAACACGACGCCTACGTGGCTGAAGTCCGAGACTGAGCGCTCCGGTGGTCAGATCAAGATCGGTGGACATATCTTCGTCGGTAAGGCGAACGCGGCTACTGAGCGCGGCTCTGTGGTTGCCCCGCAAGTCACTGCGACTTCGCTTGCTGCTGGCACGCCGGGAGACATCAACGCTGTCCCGTCTCAAGAAGGCGTGGCCGTTACGGGCGTGGCTCAGCGTGCTGGATCAAACGAAATCCAGCAAGTCATCCTCGGCTACAAGGGATTGAACGACGAAGAGAAGGGTACGGCTGTTGCTGACGCTATGCGCCGTAGCTTCGATGCTGGTGACGATACGTTGTTCCGTGATGCTGGTGGCCTTGCTACGCTGTACAGCTTGAAGGTCAAGCCGAACGAAGTCGATGAAGTCATCAAGGCTCAGAAGCGCTTCAACGATAAGCAGCAGACCGAGTTCAACGTGGACCGCGAGAAGTACAGGAACGATATCCTGTCGCGTGCGGAGAAGGGCGATAACCTCGACGCGATCCTTGCCGACATCGACAAGACGCACAAGGCTGGTCTCCTGAACGACGCTAACGCCAAGGCTCTTGCGCAGTCCGCTGCTGACAAGATCAGGGCGGAAGGCAAGGAGTCGTCCAAGCTGGGCAACGTTGACATGCTCAACGAGCTTGGTGGTCTGTATCAACAGATCGCTACTGGCGGTGACTTCAAGACGGTTGCGGAGCAGGCGAAGAAGATCGCTACGAAGTACGATGCGACCGAGAAGGACGTACAGCATATCGTCGGCAAGATGTTCGCCGACAGTCAGTCGTACGTGAACACGATGCGCTCGGAAGCCAAGACGCTTGCGAAGGACCGTGCAGAGCAGGACGCGCAGAAAGCTTCAGTGCAACGCGCGCTCTCTAATGGATGGGGTCTTGGCAACATCAGCGGCACACAGATCAAGATCACGAACGATCATGGTCAGGAGACGAAGGTCAGTGCGCAAGAGTATGGTATCCAGCAGATCAAGGACAAGTGGTCTAAGGAATACTCTGACAAGGTATCGCGCGGCGAAATGCAAGCCGCTGATGCTAAGCCTGCACTGCTACGCTCCGTGATGCTCGAAATGCAGCAGCACGATGTTGTCGATAAACAGACGCAGGCGCAGCTTACTGGTGGTCTGTCCGGAAGCCTAGTCGATAAGGACGGTAAGCTGAAGCAATCCGCAGTCGATGCGTACGACGCGTGGCTGTCATTGAAGACCGCACCGGCTATCAGTCCTGGCTACCTGTCTAAGGTGGTCGGTGACGACAACACGCGCTCGCTTCTTGAGCAGGCGTACCTGTTGAACTCCGGCGACCTCAACAACGCGGAAGCATTGTTGAAGGCGCACGAAATGCTGAGCAATCCTTCTCGTGATCCTAACGACAGGATCAAGAAGGATGTTATCTGGGACCAGACGCTGAAGACCAAGATGGACGCGGCATTGCTTGAGCGTACATCACACGGCTTCCTGCCGACTCTGTTCCAGACTGAGGACCGAAGCAACCGCGAACACATTCTCCGTAACCAGAGCATCGCTACGAAGTTCGTTACGGATCGGGCTGAAGTCTACCATCAGATGAACCCGAACGAGAGCCCAGAAGTCTCGATGGAGAAGGCGATACAGGACATGCAGGCACGCGCTACGCCTGTGCTAGGCAATCTGGTCATCGACCGGCCCGGCAAAGAGATCGCGAAGGAAATGGGCGTCAAGGGCTACGGCGCGACTGCCGTTGAAGATGCTGTCGGCGCGTACGTCGAGAAGTACGGCGACAAGCTCTGGGGCAAGTCGTGGAAGGATCGAGTGCCCGGCTCTGTTGGTAACGCACTGGGCCACGCTGCCAGCTTTGAGAAATCGTTCAGCCCGGAAGGCATCGCCTCTGCGATTGCGCCCGGTAAGTTCGACAACGTTACGAACTACAATAACGAGCGTGCACTCAGCCCGCCCGTGCACGTGACGTACGATGCTGAGATGGGTGTGATGACAGTGGACCTGTACAAGGACGCCACTCGTAAGCAGACCCTCGGTAACCCGATGCACATCAAGGTCAAGTCCATCGGAGACGAGTACAACAAGGATCAACAGTCCGTAGGGACCTGGACCCGCGCGTGGGACAACATGTTCCGTGGCGCTGGTAAGGCAATCAAGGATGCTGCGGCATCTGAGGTGCCTATGTCTGGACCTCAATAATTCAACTAGCTGGCCTGTGTTAACGCGCAGGCCAGCACAAGGAGCAACATGACTGAACTTACCGACACAGCAGATGAAGCTGTTCCCGGTCTAATCAAACTCCCCGACACGAACACCATCGGCCGGGAAGCTACGTCGAAGACGATCAGAGAAGAGAACGCTGCGAGCACGGTTACGCTCGGTGACGGTACAGTTACAGACGACGCTCTTACCGTCTTCAACGACAGCGTGATGAAGTCGTTCACGAGCGGAGGCAACTTCGCGTACGACACGTACAAACGTCTTGAGCGTGCGACACTCGCGCCTGAGCCGGACAAGAGTTACAACGCTGACGACTTCATCAAGCGTAACCGTGATCGCATCCCGCAGACGTTAGAGAAGCAGTACCGCCTTGCTACGTCAGAGACGGAAGCTGGCATGATCCTAACGGACATGACGGATCGTATCCACAAGCAGGAGATACTTGAACGTCGCGGAGGCTTCAGCACGTTCGTTGCGGCAGGGCTGGCTGGCATCGTTGACCTTGATACGCCGCTCTCGGTGTTGTCTGGCGGTGCAGCGTCCACGTTCAAGGGCGGTATCCTCGCAACGAAGTGGGGACGGCTCGCGGGCAGCGCTGCCTCTGGCGCACTCACACAGGCTGGCGCGGCGACCATTGGCTTTGAGGCCGGGACTACCGGAGACTGGACGAGCATCCCCGCTGCCGGTCTTGGTGGCATGGTGTTCGGCATTGCTGGCGCTGGCCTGAAGCATAACCGAAGCGAAGTGCACGCCAACGAGGCAGTGCAGAAGGCCGCTAGGGAGTTCGACGAGACCGTGGCCGAAGGTGCGCCGCTGGCTGCTCGCGACATCCGGAACGAGACGCATCTGCATGACGACGTGTACGGCACGCGGGCTGCACAGAACGCGGAAGAAGAGTTTCCGCAAGAGACCATCGTCCTGCCATCCACAACGGAAGGAGGCGAGGGTAAGGTCATCAAGCTGTCCGATCTTGAAGCCGCTCCGGCAAGCCCAGGTGAGAACGTGGTGCGCGAAGGCGCGACCATGCAGGACGTGCAAGGTGAGAATGGCGGATCAATGGGCGCTCGCCAGCTACAGGCGCAGGGCTCTATCGCTACCATTCCTAACCAACGCATCACGACCATGATTACCAACGCTCGGCGCTGGTTGTCGCGCTCGGGTGTTGAGCAGGAGTACAACGAGAAGTACAGCGCACTGAGCGCGAAGGGGCAGGCTGGCGATAACGTTGCCAAGGCTGGTGCGCGCTTCCATGACGCGCTGTCGGCATCGCCGCTGGCATCTGACTTCGACCGTATGTGGCGCTCCGGTTCGTCCGTGGCGAAGAGGCTGGCTTATGACATGTTCGAGAACGCAAGCGGCGTTGTGCGGAATAACCGCTCGGCTGCAATGCTGAAGGATCATTACGAGAAACAGCTACTCGGATCATTCATGCCTGCGTACGAAGACGCGATGAAGCTGTACGCGAAAGAGAACGGTCTGTCGTGGTACGATAGGATCACGAACAGCGCAGAGCGAGAGAAGTTCAACAGACAGGTTATCGCTGAGCTTAACGCTCGTAAGCTTGAGCCTGCTGGTACGCAGCGCTCGCTACCTGATAGTGTGCGTGGTGCTGCGGATGCAGTGGACCGCTGGTCTGCCACTGACATTGAGATCGGCAAGGGCCGTCCCGGTGAAGGCAGCATCAAGGGTTACGAAGCTCTCTCCGCATACTCCGGATACTATCCTCAGAAGTGGAGCGGCGCTGCAATCGAGAAGATGATCCGGCAGGGGCGCAAGTCTCCCGCAGACATCACGAACGCAGTATCGGAAGCGTACCAGCATGCGCACGGCATGTCGCCAGAGGACGCAGACAAGTACGCGTCTGCTATGGTTGCGCGTGCACGTGCTGGTGAGCGAGGCACCGACACTAACCTGATCGGTATCTTGCAACAGGACGGACGCGACTTCCTTCGTGAGAGCCTGATCCGCAATGGACATTCAACGCACGAGGCCGACAAGCTTATCGACAAGCTGACCGGCGAGGCTGCGCAGCGTTCGCAGGCTGCACACACTAAGGGACGCATCGACGTAGACATGCGGTTCACTTCCTCGAACGGCATTAGCATGATGGACCTTGTTGACACGGACATCGCTCGGCTGATCTCGCGACGTGCTCGCGGTACGTCTGGTAACGCGGCGCTTGCTCGCAAGGGCATCTACTCGCGTATGGATCGCGCAGACATCAAGGACGCAATCCTACAGGAGCAAGCCGCTCGCGGAGGAAGCAAGCCGGTTGCTGCCGGTGCAGGCTCGTTGGACAAGTTCAATCACCTGATCGACAAGGATCGTCATCTGACAGGCGAAGACATCGACCACATGTTCTCGTACTTCGACGCTGGCCCGGTGGCCGGTGGCCTCAGTCCGATCTACTCGAACATCAAGAAGGCAACGAACCTCGCACTGCTGAACCAGCTTGGTCTGACACAGTTGGCAGAGACAGGCGCGTCTATCGCAGCAGTTGGCTTGCGACGGTGGTTCGATCACACAGGCTACGCGCTGCGCGGCGCTGCTACCAACCCTACGTCGGAGTTGGTGAAGGAGCTAAAGCACATGCACGTGCTGGTGCCCGAAGAGAAGCTGTTCCGTGATGACTTCAATCTCGACATGGACAGGCATGGCCCGGCTCAGTCTGACCTGATGCAGAAGCTGTCTACGGTCCTGAACCAAGGCCAGCGTTTGCAGGGATACACGTCTGGCTTCTACGCCGTGCGTAACTTCCAGCAGCGCATTGCTGTCACGTCGGCTGCTGACAAGATCATGCAAAACATGGCAGGGCTCGCGAAGGACTTGACCCCGGAGCGTGCTGCGGACATCGGTCTCGATCCGAAGCTGTACGCGCGCATCGCGAAGCAATACGTCAATCCGCCAGTTGGTGCGAAGAAGCGTAAGACCGCTATTGTCGAGTTCAAGGACGGTATGCTGCACAAGCTGAACCTCGACAAGTGGGACCCGAAGGACGCGGAAGACTTTGCCCTGGCATTGAACAGACACGTGAACCAAGTTGTGCAGAAGGCGATGGCAGGCGAGAGCAGCATCCTATTTCACAAGGACGGCGTGTCTTCTCTGTTCTGGCATCTGAAGGCGTTCCCCATGCTCGCGCTTGAGAAGCAGGCGGGACGTAACTTCCGGCTTGCTGACACGGAGACGGCTTACACGTTCCTCGCTGGGCTCGCGACTGCTGCTACTGCGTACGGAGTGAAGCAGGCTATCAACGGTCGCACTGAGAACCTGTCGGTGGACAAGCTCGCTCGCGGTGCAATCGGTCTGAGCAACATGACTGGTTGGCTTCCTATGTGGAGCGATCCTGTTGCAACGATGCTCGGCATGGATGCGCTGAAGTTCAACACGTACAGCCAAGGCATCGACGGCAACGTGCTCAGCACTCCCGCTGCGCTAACGACCGTGAACAAGATGGCGAACATTGCCGCCATCCCCGGACACGCATTGACGGGCAAGTTCTCGAACAACGATATCCGTGCGCTTCAGGCTACGCCGATCATCGGTAATGCGTACGGCTTCACTGCGATCTTTAACGCACTGAAAGACTGAGGCTTTCGCCAGTAGTGACCCTTGTACCTCCCTATTAGGAGATACAAGGAGTTACTATATGGCCTATTCAAGGGTCGTAGCTACAGGTGACGGCTCTACCAAACAGTTCGCTGTTAACTTCGCACTCGACTACTTGAAGCAGAGCGATGTTACCTGTCGTGTGGGCGGTGAGCTTGCCGACAGAGCTATCACGTTTCTATCTACGAATTTAATTCAGGTGTCCGGTACGGCTGTGCCCGCAGGCGTCAAGGTCGTGTTCACGCGCACAGTCGCGAAGGACAGCCTGCTCGTCAATTACCATAACGGCGACCAGCTCGACGAAGACAATCTGATGACTGCACAGAAGCAGGCTATGATGGCTGTGCATGAAGTGATCGACGGTCGCTTCGCCCCACTGTCTGCGGACTGGGACTTCAACGGCTTCCGCGCGGTGAACGTCGGCGCACCTATCGCTGACACTGATGCAGCGAACAAGGGCTACGTCATTGCGCAGACCGCAAGCTCGGTCATTGCCGCGCAACAGTCCGCCGCTGACGCGGCTACTTCCAAGGTCGCTACTGAGCTTGCTCGTGATCTAACGATTGCTAAGCAGCAGCAGGCCGCAGCTAACGCTGTGGATGCGATGAACTCGCAGATCGCTGCCGCACAGGCGCGAGATCAGGCTGTTGCCGCTGCTTCATCCGTAAGCTCGTCGGTCATCCCGACCAAGGCTGCGGCGCAGTTGCTGAACCCGACAGTCTCGCCTGAAGCCGTGATCCTGGCCGGGCTGCTTGCAGCCGGTGACGGTGGCGGCGGCCTGTTCAAGAAGGTTGCAACGCAGCCGACGCATACTGCCAAGTTCCAGATGGCGAACGGTACGTGGTACGAGTTCGCAGAGAACGTACTGAACGTGAAGGCGTTCGGCGCTGTCGCCGACTTTAATTCTGCGACCGGCCTCGGTACAGACAGCAGCGCGGCTATTCAGTCGGCCCTCGACTTGCATATGACGACGGGGAAGCCGGTCTACGTTCCGGCAGGCACCTACAAGGCAAACAACCTAACCTACGTACTTGCCGCTGGCGCAAACGGTCAGCGAGAGGGCTGTCGTATTTTCGGAGACGGTTCGGAGCGCACCAAGATTTACGGTACGACCGGCGTCACGCTGAAGATCGAAGGTGGTACGGGAAAGTATCTGATCGGTTGTTTCGTCAAGGGAATGACGTTCTCGTCGTTTGGCCGTGGGGCCGGATACGCACTCATACTACATCGTTGCGTGCACACGACTGTTCACGATGTCTACATCGTGGGGCACTCGCAGGATGGCATCTACGTCCCGACACTGTACGGAGACGCGGACCCTCAGAACGACGGTGCTGTGCATATCGTTCTCGATCAGGTTCGCATCAACTATTGCGACAACTACGGTATCAACTGTGCTGTCGGCACTGGCGTCAACGAGAACTCGTTCTTCACTATGCGGAACGTTACGGTGGAGCAGTGCGGTAACGCGACCACGACCGCTGGCGGTGGTATGTATTGGCGCGGTCAGATGCTGCTCATGCAGCACGTTGGCTTCGTGATTTGTAACAACCGTGGCCTGTACATCGAGGGCGGCGCAGGGCTCGGGCAGAACATCGCCGGGTATAACGTCACGTTCGAGAACAACCTCGGTAAGCACCTCGAATGCTGGGGCATCTCACAGATGATGTTCGAGGGCTTGCAAATCTATTGCAGCCCGGCGTGGCAATCTTCGTACGGCATTTACCTCAACGGTACTACGTCTACAATCCAGAATGTGCACATCCGTAGCTGCCGAGTGCGCTGCGATCAGACTGCACCGTTCATTGCTTTCCATACGCAGGGAGCAAACGTTGTCCAGTGCGTGGTTGAGAACGTGGTGTTTCCGGTTTGGAACGCTCTTGCCAACCAGTACAAATATAGCGGTGACTGGATCGTTAGGCCGCAGATCAGGCCGAACGTTTCCGCCCGCGCTACGGCAGCGCAGACCGTTGTAACGTCTGACACTGGCATCCTGTTCAACACCAAGGACCATGATCCGGCCAACGCATACAATGCGGTCAGCGGACAGTACACTGCTCCTGTTACCGGGCAGTATCTTGTGTCTGCTGGCATCGCGCTGACCGCTCCTGCGGCGGGCGTCACCGGCTTCATCAAGCTGTTCTCGACAGACACCGGAACGGAGCTTGCGCGTAAGTCGTACAAATTCGTTGGCGGTGCTGACGAGTCTATGGATATCACGCGGCTCGTCACTCTGACTGAGGGACAGCACGTAGCTGTCAGAGCGGTATGCAGCGCGAACCTGCCATTGCTGCTCGGTGGCAACAACCAGAACAACTACCTTTCAATCGTCCTGCATCAGCAGGGCTAACCACTCATTCATACCGGAGGCTGCGGTTGCAGACTTTAAACGACTGGCTGGCCGCAGCCTCTACATACTTGGCTGCATTGCTGGCGCTATTCATTGAACACTCGAATGAAGTGGTCAAGGTACTTGGCTTCGTACTTCTCGTCGCACGCTTAGTGCAGGAAGTGCCGCGAGCTATCATCATGATTAGGAAGTGGATCGGTGTCTAAGGGACCGGCTACAGAAGGACGACTTGGCGACCTGCATAACAAGGTTGCTGAAGTGATGATCCGGGCGCTCGATCATGTCGAGAAGGCCCAAGAAGTCTTTGAGGCTACGGACGTTGAAGTCCTAGCCGAGAAGGGCATCAAGGAGCCGGAGCTTAATCCGGCGTTGCTCTCCGTCATGGTCCGCTTCCTCGACGCGAACAAGGTTACTTGTGCGCCAGAGGCGGGCAACACGATGAGCGACCTTGAGCAGCGATTGGCTGACAAGGTGAAGCGACGACGCTCCATTGGGAACGTCGTGCACATTACTGACGAATGAATTTATAGGGCTCGCGCTACGGCGCGGGCCTCAGTAAATCCATTACGCAAGGAGGCCCATTGGCCGTAAGAGAGACTGCTGAGCAAGCTCTCGAACGTTGGCATGAGTTAGAACTTCTTCAGAAGCACTACGCCGAGTTCGATGACTTCCTCGTCGATGTCATCGAAGACCTAATGGGCTTCATCTGTACGGAAGTGCAGATCGACATCGGACAATACATCGCGCACGGGCCGAAGTACCGCATGGTACAGGCGCAGCGCGGACAAGCGAAGACAACCATCACCGCTGCTTACGCAGTGTGGCGCTTCATCCACGAGCCTACAACGCGCGTGTTGATCTTGTCGGCCGGTGACACTCAGGCAACTGAGATCGCTAACTGGGTTATTCAGATCATCAACGGCATGCCAGAACTGGCGTGCTTGAAGCCGGACAGATCGAACGGCGACCGTGCATCGGTTGAAGCGTTCGACATCCACTACACTCTCAAGGGACCTGAGAAGTCTCCAAGCCTAGCCTGCGTCGGCATCACGTCGAACATGCAGGGCAAGCGCGCAGACATCCTGATCGCTGACGACATCGAGAGCCAGAAGAACAGCCAGACGCAACATCAGCGTGCTCGCCTTCTGCATCTGACACTCGACTTCGCATCCATCTGCTCTAACGGCGAGATCATCTACCTCGGCACTCCGCAGAGCATTGACAGCCTGTACAACGGTCTGCCTGGACGCGGCTACGATATTCGTATCTGGCCCGGTCGGTATCCGACCAAGGAAGAGATCATCGGCTACGGGCCGTACCTCGCACCGTTCGTACTGAAGCGGCTTCTTGCCGATCCCAGTCTACAGACTGGCGGCGGGCCGACTGGCGAACGCGGCAAGGCGATTGATCCTGTGCTGCTCGGCGAAGACATCCTTTGCAAGAAGGAGATCGACCAAGGCGCGGCGTACTTCCAGCTTCAGCACATGCTGAGCACCACGCTGTCCGACGCTGAGCGCTTCCCGCTTAAACTCTCAAGCCTGCGCGTGCTTGCGTTTGATCGCGAGAGCATGCGGGCACCTATGACAATCAACTTCGCTCGAACCGATGACGTGCAGATACTCCTGCCGTCCGGCATGCCCATCAAGGACCGGCTGTACCGCGTGAAGTCCGCAGAGGACTTCGGCGAGATCAACGGTTGGGTGATGTATGTGGACCCCGCTGGCGGCGGTCAGAACGGCGACGAGCTCGCTTACGCTGTCACCGGCTTCTGTGCCGGGCGCGTCCTGCTCGCCTCTGTAGGTGGCATCTTCGGCGGCTATGGAGACCTTCAGCTTGATTGGCTGACGGCTGCTGCCGTGAAGTGGAAGCCAAAGATCATCAAGATCGAGAAGAACTTCGGCAACGGTGCTCTCTCGTCCGCGTGGCAACCGCGCCTACTGAAGGCGCTGAAGGCCGAGAACCATTCTGTCGGTATTGAGGACGTGTGGGAGAGCGGACAGAAGGAGCTACGGATCATCGACGGGCTTGAGCCTCTAATCGGCGCAGGCAAGTTCGTGGTGCACGAAGATCTAATTCGTGAGGATTGGGACACAGTTCAGAAGTACGCAGCCGACAAACGGAGCACGTACAGTTGGCTGTGGCAGATGGGCCGGATCACGCGTGATCCCAAGTCACTGATCCACGATGACAGGCTCGATGCAATCGCCGGCTCTGCTCGTCACTGGGTAGACCTCGTGGCTATCGACGATGAGAAGGCCAAGGCTGCTGCCAAGGACGAAGCATACAGGAAGCTCATGTCGAACCCACTAGGGGACGGACGCAAGCTGCCCGGTGCATTCGGCAAACAATTCCGCGCACCTAATGCGCTCGACAAATTCAATCGTGGTCGCTTCTGACCACCAAGGAGAATACGTGTCTAAAGAAAAGACTGAGACCAAGGCTGAAGCTCCGGCTGCTCCTGCTGTCTCTGCGAACCCGGCTCTGGTCGAGTTCCCGCGCGATACCTGGGGCTTCACTTCGGAGCTTCGCAAGATCGGCCTACTGGCCGCCAGTGACGTTCGCGGCAACAAGGAGAAGCAGGACTTGTATCTTGCGACCCTACGAGTGCTCGCTCAGCATTCGCTCGCGCGCTTCAATCGTGACGCAGCCGACTTGCTGGCTCAGATTGCTGAGATCGAGGAGCGGGATGCCAGTCTGACCCGGCGTCAGTTCGGGCGCGGCGACAACACCGACGCTGAATAAGCGAACGGGCCGTACCCGAAAGTACGACCCGCTCTACGCGCCCAGGTAAGGCCCGAAGGCCAGTACAGGCGCTGTATCCAAACACCACTACATTAACTCAAGGACCAATGACAAATGAAATCTGACATCTTCACCCCCGGACATGTGCCGATCAGCGGCATCGTCCGGAAGCTGGCCCTCGCGGCGGCAGGCACCGTGGTCGTCCCGCAGGGCGCTTCGGTAGTGGCCGTTTATGTCCGAAGTAAGAACGCGAACGCCGTCACTGGCGGCATCAAGGTTGGAACCACTCTAGGTGGAACCGACGTGCTCGCGGCCGGTGCTGTCGCCGGTAGCGCACTCGCGACCTTCTTCCTGACGAACGGTTTCCCCAGCGCTGTCGGCGATCGTACTCTGTACATCGACGCAGTGACTGCATGGAACTCCGCATCACTCGACATCGCCGTCGAGTACGTCGTCCTCGTCTAATCCGCAGTCAACGCTGTACTCCAAACAGGGCCGGGTGACACCGGCCCTTTTACGTTAGGTATGTAATGCCAAAGAAACCGTTCCGTACCACGCGCCAGCAGGAAAAGCTGGATGACCTGTATAAGGTCATGCGTGAAGGTCTGAGGAACAACCCGTTCACTAACGATGTCATGGCCTCGCCTCCGACCGTTACGGTCGGCACTACCGGCGATGGCACGCTGACGCTGTATCCTGTTGCAGCCGCTGGCGCATTGACCGACTTCTCCAAGAACCAAGTCGCATGGTACGGCGGCGTACCTTCTCCGATCCTCACGCAGTACGTCTGTATGCCGGTGACGAGTGTTCTGCCGTCCACGAATGGCAACATCGGATCGGGTTACGCTGACAAGAACCAGTGGATGTCCGCATTCGAGATCGTCACGCCAGCCGACAAGGTTCAGTTGGGTATCTTCTGTAGCTCTGCTGTGAAGATCATGTTCCAGGTCGAGGACAAGTACGTAGACAAGGTTGGCTTCTCTAGCGCGTCTGCGACGAACGCCGACACTATGTTCCTGCTCACGTTCCCGACGATCACTCCCCGGCGCATCCGTGTGCTGGTGCCGTGCCTACCGTCCAAGGGACCGTGCTTCATCAAGACCGTCCGGGTTACGCCCGGCTGCGGCGTGTGGAAGCCCTCTCAGCGGCGCGTCAAGCGGCTCGGCTGGTTCGGCGACAGCTACCCGGAAAGCACGAACAGTGCGGCCTCGGTGTACCCGATCCCGAACGCGTCGTGGCCTATCCAGACCGGCGAACGCCTCGGTATCCGCGACGTGCGGCAGTACGCTGTAGGCCAGACCGGCTATATCGCTACCGCTGGCGGCACCCGGCCTAGCATGCTCGATCTTATCCCTCTCGTGGCAGATCAGGGTGCATGCGACATCTATGCAGTCTCGCACGGATACAACGACGCTACACAGAACCAGTCTGCTCTTGAGGACCGGATCACGATTACCCTTCAGGAGCTACTGCGCAGATACCAGCATACGCCGGTGTGTGTGCACGGCTGTCAGGCTGGTAACGCTGCTCCGGCTCTGAACCAGATCGCTACTGAGAATACGATCTATGCTGCTGTGAAGCGCGTCGACAGTCGGTACTGCGAGTTCATCAAGGTAAGCACGGACGATGTTCCGTGGCTGAGCACGGCGAACGCAAGCGTGATGGTCGATACCGACAACGCGCATCCGACGCTCGCTGGGCATTCGCTGCTGGCGTACCGTTCGGCTGAAGCCATGGTCGAAGCCGTCGAGCGTATGCTCTGACGGGCAATCACGGTCTCGTGTAGTGGGGTTTGGTCCTCAAGAATCATGAGAGGATCACCAGAGAATTACGGTGACCCAACTGCAAAAATGATCTTGCGCGAACACCTCGTTTAGCCCCACGCTTGACCCCCTGTTCGGCACCGTACGTACCCCTACATTTGGTGTCTAACAGATTGCCCAGCGAAAAGCCGCCCTCGGGTGAAACGAGGACGGCTTCGAGTATCGCTGGGATGGCGCTCCCGAGCAGCCGCCGCTTTGGGTAAGTCCCCAGGGCGGCGGTGTCGCCACGCTAAGCAAGTGGGGGAGGTTGTCAACTAATGCTTGACGGTCAGCCGGGCGATCCTGCGCGGTCCAAGCCAGACCTCGACCGGGTTATCCCCGACCAGTTCGCCCGCCCAGCTTATGGCTTCCTCGTCGCCTTCACCGTCCAAGTCCACGCTCTGTATGACGTCGCCGGTCCAGGTCAGTACGTACACCCGGTAGATCATTCAGTTGTCGGTCGGCTTCAAGGTTCGGATACGCAGGATGAGGTCGCGGGCGAGAGCGCTGTAACGCTGGGCGTCTTCTTGCGACAGTGGGTAGCCGATCAGGTGGGCAACGCGGTTGCGAACGCTGCGCAGCTCTCTTATTGCCTCGACCTCATTAGAAGTTAAGCCTAGCTCCTTGGCAACTTGTTCCATGACACGCATCACGCCGGGCGGTCTGCTTTTCCCATAAGCGCGATAGAGTTCAGCCTCCAGCGCGCTCCATGACTTCAAAACGACCATTTGAGGATGTTCGTATTCATCGACATGAAAGGTCAGGAGATCACCCGTCGACTTGGGTTTTTCCAGTTTGGGCAATTCCTGTTCGGTTGCAGCCCGCGTCTCGACCGTCAATGCCTCGACCTTATCGAGTTCAATGCTTACGCCCCAAGCCGAAACCTTGGTTGGTCGGACCCGATCAACTAGCTGATATAACGGCCTCCGGAAGTACCAAAGCGCCCCGCCGATTAGCACGGGCCACTCAGACCGCTGAACGAACTCCAAGATGTCCATGTCTCGTCCTATGTCGATCCTGATGTCATCCACGAGGGTCGCAGACCGTTTCTTTATGGACCCCGTAATTGTCCATAATTGTCCATAATTGTCTCTTGGAAGGCGTTTGTAATATTGACATTTCCGGGTGCGCTGGTGTGTAGTAAAAAATGTACAATGTGCAACGCCGCCCCACGGGGAAACCCCATAGAGCGGCGCTGGGTGGTCCAAAAGCCGGAAACCTCTCCGGACCGCGGCTGGCACCGCGTCCCGGCTGTTATCACTTGTACGGTCACGGTATGGGGTTAGGCCCCAAGTCCGAGAACCACCTGTGGTTGGTGAACCACCCCTGCATGATGATGATGCGGCTATGGCCCGTCAACATCTTTCGCCCTTTAGAGGCGCTTTCCCTTAAAGTCCCATACTGGCGGTAACAAGGTACTGCCTGGCCGTGCTACTGTTCGGGCGGCGGTGGCTCGAACAGCGATCGGCTCTCATACATCTCAGTACCGATCGACCTATGGCTCTCAAAGTGGTCAATGACCCACACCTCATCCGGCCAATCGAACTCTGGGTCCAATGTCGGTACGGAGCCGTCCAAAAAGTGCGGCTTGCCGGTGTTCGTCCTAATCCATTGAGGGTGTCGTTGATGGTCATGCATAGGCGCAACCTTGCGTCGGCGCGGCCCTTAATTGCTCCGGCTTTGGGGCCATAACATGACTGGCAATTCCCTCCGGTCAGGATCGCCAGAGAAGGCCCAGGAGATCCGTTCGGTCACGGGCTACGAAGCTGCGGACAGCCAGGTTTAACGCATGGGTGGATTCCGCTGCGAGCCGGGCAGGTATCAAACCGGCCCTTCGATAGTAGCTCGGTGAACGTTCGCCTGCTGCCAAGCGCTAACGTGCTTTTGCAGGCCATCAAGGGCGGTCGCGTTGAAGGTCGGATTATCACGGTTGAGATTAAGGTCTGTCGTGATGACGAGAACAGGCTCACCTGACTCTTCATCCGTATCCATGCGCGTTGCTAGAATGTGTCGGTGCGGCTTTAGGTCTGACATGAGCATCCTCGTTTTATACAATATGGGATGCGCCGGTTTCAGATGCCAGATTTGACGGATTTTTTTGAGCGGGTATCCAAGCTCACCCGCGCGCTGACTTCCCCCGTAGGGCCATGAGGTCAAGCCCTGTATTAGATCGCATTAGCATCTGATTTGGTATCATAGCTCATATCCGTATTATGATCTAGTGGCCTTAGCCGGGTATACACCCATAGTATAAGCTAAGCTTGCATCTGGATTATGAGCCGAGTGCTACCGCATAGCTAAAGCTGGGAAGCCTACGGTTATGGCCGGGCATCTGTATTTGTCTGATCTCGGCTCAATCTCATAGTTATAGCTTAGCTAGGTAGCTGGTTCATCTACATGAACACGGTTCAGTGTTCATCTAGCTTACAGCCGGAATGCCTATCCCTCCCTATTAGGAGATACAAAGCCTGATATGCCATTTGGTGTATCAGTCTAAGAATATACTAATGATTATAGATACTTACATGGTCGAGCGAAGCGAGCATGTATAATACAAGCTATTGAGAGCTACTAGTATGTATATAGCACTAGGTACGGATTACCGTACGAATAGAAGCTACTAGACTAGCTCTCATACCAGATAAGCTATTGATATATATAATAGATTGCTGCGCAGTCTATGGCCTAGCTATGCCTCAAGATAGCTATACTGACGAAAAATCAGATATTGATACAGATTTAATTACAGACTATATTACTCAGATAGATCAAGCGATTAAGCCGGTATCAGTCCAATTCTATCGTACAGACCGACAATACAGATATTCCTACGGATCAAATATGCTATTGTTTGTTGGTCAGCGGCGACGCGGCAACGGCTCTTCCAGACTGCTCCGGCGACTTGGACTAAGCCACTAGCTGTAACGCAGGCCAGACAACGGAATTGACTACAACGATACTACGGGCATGCCGCAAGGGTTGCCTATGGACTGAAACAGCTTGCCAGACTGATATCTGGCCTGACGGCTAGGAACTGCCTACGCCGCGCAATCTAATCGGGACACGTGGCCGGAAGGCGGATGGTGTCGGTTAGTCAGTATCTGCGGATTTATGGAACCACTCCGTTCCGAATGTCTAAGGCGCGACTAGCGCCGCTCTTAGTGCCCACCGTGGCCGGTCATTGCGACAGAGCATAATGCTAGTTGATACGCGACTTGACGCTAGGTGCAACGGAAGGCAGGCCGAACGTCCGCAGGGTACACACAAGCGCACTAGCTCATGCCAATGCCAAGGTTGCTAGTGGTGTGTACCAGTTAGATGCACTCCATTTCAGCGTCATACGTGCACGCCTAGAGCGCGGACCCAAGCAACAAGATTAGTGCGGGTTTCATTCTAGGTAGGCGCACGCATAGAGCGGGTTATGTGACCGGCGCTAACTTCATAAAATCGCAAACATGCATACAGCCAGCTAGGCCGCGCTCTACGCGAGTGCGCCTAGTTGGTTATGCGAGCGCATTCAATCCTACAGCCTGAACTGTACACAGAGCACCTAGAGGCTAGTGACGGGAGACGTGTGCGCTCACACAACCAACTAGTGAGCTACGCTATGATGACAATTAGGGAAGCACGTCAGCGCATGCAGATCAATCGCATGACGCTACGCAATACCGGACACGGTGACTATCGCGTGAACTTCATTGAGCGCGATAACGAGGCTACCGCGTACTACACGGATTGCCTTGAAGATGCAGTTTTGACCGGCGCGAACATGCGCCAGCGTCGCGAAGTATCGGCCGCCGCCTGACGGGTATCAGGCTTCACAGAACGCGCCATTGAGGCGTTTAAATCGGAGAGAGCACGAATGGCTACCAAAGCTAAGACCGCTACCACTACGCCCGCCAAGACCGCTGCGAAGGCGGTTGCTGCCAAGGCCACGACCGGCATGAAACTGCTGGTCGGCACGAAGGCAATCGAGGATGCGCTCATGAGCATTCATCGGCGAGGGCAGACGTTGCAGGCTGACATTCACGTGGCCGCGTGCTCCGTGCTTCAGCACCTGGGCCAGCACTCCGACATTCGCATCGTGGCGAAGCTTCTGAACGCCATGCCCGAAATGGGCCGCAAGAACGCCATGCGCGATTGGTTCGTGGAATACGGCCCGGTCATGTTCGATGGCGACCAGCCCGTGTTCATGCAGGGCGGCAAGGTGCGGCTCGGCGATGCCATGGCGAACCCGTTCTGGAAGTTCAGCCCGGAGAAGCCGTATGAGGCTATCGACGTGGCTGCGCTGATCGCCAGCACCATCAAGAAGCTCCAGAAGGACGAGAAGGAAGCGAAGGCGAACCACGGCTCGCTGATCGCTGGCCTTGAGAAGCTGATCCCGGCTGCTCCGACCACGCACTAACACTCAACACCACCACTACGCATCAAGGGCGCAGTCTGTTCTCAGGCTGCGCTCTTTTTGCGTCTGTGCGTACACAAGGGCGCTTTTGTCATCGCGCCATGGCTGCATTGGAATTGCTGCGAGAGAGCGCAGGCCAGTGCAGGCGAGCTTCTGATGGTCTCACGCACATACGTTCAATTCGTAGTGCGACATCCACACGAGAGCGCCCTTGTCTACGCATCACACAACAGAGGTATCGTCATGGCCTTAGAGACACTGCTCGTTCTGCTGTTCACCGTGTTCGCAATACCGGGCGCGTGCTTCTTCGTGCTCGTCGGCTTCTGGGTTCGCGGCGTGTGGAACGGATGGAAGCAACAGCGCCTGTACCGCCGCGACCGTGCAGCGTGGGTGCGCTGATGACGCCAACATACGAATGCTACTGGGTGCACGACAAAGCCCTGCGCACTGAAATACGCGCCGACACAAGCTGGGAAGCGCGCAAGCAATTCCGCGACTTCTACAACGCATCGCAAGACGCTGACGTGCCTGTGCACGAATGCGTTGCAGTCCGTATCTGGGCGACGGTGCTGCCATGACAGAGAAGCTATTCCCGTCACGCGAGCACGCAGCAGATTTGCTGAAGCTACAGGGCTTCAGGCTTGTGTCCACTAACGGACGCGAGTGGCGCACCAAAGACGACCGTATCGCAGCGCGCGTCGTCAAGCACGCTGAAGATAGTTGGGACGTCGAATATTTCGCCAACTAACCGCAACCAACACTCACTTAGCAACTAGGGGAAGAGAACTATGAAGCACGTTGCTCACACGTCGTTCGACGCTGCCATTCTGTCGGCATATCGCACGGAGGCTCAACAGAAGCACGGCGAGCGCGTCAGCGAACGTCAGCGCGTGAACGGTCGGCCGAACGGCTACAGGCCGATCAGCGAGGCTGAGCTTCAGCGCGGCATCGAGGGCACCGGCACGGTGACGAACTACGCCAGCGAGGCGAGGGCGTACAAGCCGACGCACGGCGGCTACTCGTCCTAACGCAATCAATTCATCACAGAGGGACCATACATGAAGAAGCATAACCGCCGCGTCAGCACTCTCGATGCAATCCGCCTGCACGCCGAAGCGAACAAGTCTGATCCGTTCGCCGCTCGTCGTATGGAAATGACGCTACGCAAGCGGCATGACAATCCGAAGGACGTTGCGGACGAAGCGCAGCGCATCCTCGACACTCGCGCCGCAGCGATCCGCAAGGCGTTCGCAGAGTGGATCAAGACGCCGGAAGGCAAGCTGATGCGCAAGTTCGTGCAGGCTGGCCGCACCTATGGCGAGAAGCTGGCTGCGTAATTGCCTGCACTGAACTTCAAAGATGCCGCCGCAGAACTCAACGTGAGTGAGCGGCGGCTTCGCGACATCGTTAAACGGCATCCGTTCTTCTATCCGAACGGGTGTCGCAAGCTATTCACGCAGGAGCATATCGCTCAGATACAGGACGGTCTCGAACAGGAGAAGGAATGCTCAAGCTCACGGAGCGGCATGGATCGCCGTACTACTACCTACGCGGCACCGTCCGGGGCACTAGCATTGACGAAAGCACTCGCATTCCTCTCGTCAACAAAGTCGCCGCGAACGACTACAGGATCAACCGTGAGAAGGAACTGCTCGAAGAGAGCATCCACGGTAAGCGTCTAACAACGACATTCTCTCAAGCCGCGCTCCACTACTTGGAGAATGGCGGCAGGCAGACTTACAGGCTCGCCGATATCATCGAGCACTTCGGTACAACGAAGCTAAGCAAGATCGGTCTCGTCGAGATCGAGGCGGGCGCTATAGCAGTGTTCCCGACGATGCAGCCAGCGTCACGCCGCGCTCACTACTACACACCCTTGTCTGCGATCTTCACGCACGCCTTTGAACGAGGCTGGTGCGAGAAGAAGACCCTCGAATGGCCGGACATAAACGAGAGTATTGTACGGTGGCTCACTAAGGAAGAAGCGAACAGGTTCATTGATGAAGGGCATCACATCAAGCCGCTGTTGATATTCCTGTTCTACACGGGTGCTCGTATCTCGGAGGCTATGAACCTTCAACTGAATGACCTCGATCTTGATCGCAGGCACGTGCAGTTCGTTGGTACGAAGAACGTGCTCGGTAACGGCAAGATCAGGAGCAGAGGCGTTCCGCTGCATCCGCGTGTTGTCGAGGCTCTGCGCGAAATGCTCGCTGTGCACCGGCCTAATGGTGGTGACGTATTCAGACGTGCAGATGGCTCTGAGTATCCGAAGCACACACGAGCCAGCGACAAGATCAAGGTCGTGTTCTGGCGTGCATGCGAGAGAGCAGGCATTGAGAACTTCCGCATACACGACACGCGCCATACCTGGGCGACGTGGCACTACCAAGCGAACAGAGACCTCGGCGCGCTTCAGAAGCTCGGCGGGTGGAGCACGATTGAAATGGTGCTGCGCTATGCGCACACGAACGTCGATGAACTCAGTGACACAATCGGGAGGCTATGATGTTTGAACTGTACTTGTCGCACGGTCGCACAGACCCTGCGGAGAGCATGGATGAAATGGGCTTCAACGGTCCAAGACTGCAAGGCGTAATAGGTCTGCATCAAACGTACAGCGACATCGTGCGTGTCGTGTTCCGCGACGTTGCTGCGAAGGTGATTGCGCAGGGTCTGACCGGCTGGTCGGAGTGGGACGCGAACCAACTGAGCATGCAGAAGCACGAAGATATGATCGAGATCACAACCGCTGAAGGTGAAAAGCAATACTTCGGCGACTGGGGTCTTTGGTCTCCTGAACATGCAGGCGGACGAACCTACTGATGACCGCCGACGAAGAGTTCGAGCTACTGAACATCATCGCCGCACTATGCGGCAAGAACGGGTGGCGGACGTACGCACGGCAAGTGAACGTCATCCGCAACCGCATCTACAGAACACATATCGAGAGAGACAATGAAGGCACTGAACCACAGGATGCAGAACGACGAGTATCAAGCTCGGCTGTTCGTCAATCAGATGATGGCGATCTTGCAGGACTACATCCCGCGAGCTTGCCACCGGGACATGACACACAAGCTGTACGATCATGCTATCGAGCATGGACTTGAAATGACGACCAAGGCGATGCGCTACGAGTATGAGGCGTGGAAGGCGGTTACGCTCAATCCGGCCTTTATCATTTCCGGGGAAAATCTGGGGACTGGGGAGACGCAGCGCAATTAGCGCTGCGTTTTCAACTCGCTACAATCGTGTCCTTTGTTTTCCATGAACAGGGCGGTGGCGACGATGAGCGGGATCAGGCGTGTTTTGTTCATCAAAATGGGACGGTTGTGCTGAAAAAGGTGGGCGAGGGCGCTGTATCATCCTGCCGCCGGAGTCGCTATTGCGGAACCGGCCAAACCACCTAAATCCAGCGTGACGCTGGTATGCATCCGCCGGCGCTAGAAGGTGTGCCGTGATCTACGTCCTTGCCGTGCTGTTGCCGCCGATCGGGCTGCTCCTGAACGGGCAGCCGTTTTCGGCGATTTTCAATCTGGTCCTGATCGTGTTTTGCACGATTTTCGGGCTGTTTTTCCACGTCTTGCTGCTGGTGCCGTCGGCCCATGCCGTAATCGCCGTCCACATGAGGCGGGAGGACCGGCGCCACCGGGAGGTGGTCGAGGCGATCCGCCGGCACGGGCCGCCTCCGGGCTACAGGGCCTCCTGATCGGCCAAGTAACCGGCCAACAATCGGCCAAGTAAAAAGCCCGTGCATGGCTGGCAAACGCTTTGATTCGGCGTTCCGCCATGCTATCGACCGCCGTCAACCCCATCGATGGGCGCCGATTCGACGGTGACGCAGCTAGCGTCGCCGCCGGTCACGTTCATCCGTAAGACTTGCAGCGGCGGATGCCGCCGAAAGGAGTTGGCAATGGCCACGGTATTTCAGGCTATCCGCGAAGCCTACACGTTCGACGACGTGCTGCTGAGGCCCGGCCTGTCGGACGTGATGCCCTCGGAAGTCGATATCCGCTCCCGCATCACCCGCGCGATCCCGCTCAACATCCCGATCATTGCGTCCGCGATGGACACCGTCACCGAGGCGCGCATGGCGATCGCGATGGCGCAGGCCGGCGGCCTCGGCGTCATCCATCGCAATTTCGATCCCGAGGGCCAGGCCGCCCAGGTGCGGCAGGTCAAGAAGTTCGAATCCGGCATGGTGGTCGATCCGCTGACCATCGCCCCTGACGCCACGCTGTCGGATGCGCTGACGCTGATGAAGGATCACGGCATCTCCGGCATTCCGGTCGTCACCGGAGGCGGCAAGAATGTGCCCGGCAAGCTGGTCGGCATCCTGACCAACCGCGACGTGCGCTTTGCGACCGATCCGCGGCAGAAGGTCTCGGAGCTGATGACGCACGAAAACCTCGTCACGGTGCGCGAGGGTGTTAAGCAGGACGAGGCCAAGCGGATGCTGCACCAGCACCGCATCGAGAAGCTCGTTGTCGTCGACGATCAATATCGCTGCGTCGGCCTGATCACCGTCAAGGACATGGAAAAGGCGGTCGCGCATCCGCTGGCCTGCAAGGACGCGCAGGGCCGCCTGCGGGTCGCCGCGGCCACAACTGTTGGCGAGACCGGCTATGAGCGTACCGAGCGGCTGATCGATGCCGGCGTCGACGTCGTCGTGGTCGATACCGCGCACGGCCATTCCAAGCATGTGCTGGCCGCGGTCAACCGCATCAAGCGGCTCTCCAACGCGGTGCAGGTCGTCGCCGGCAATGTCGCGACCGAGGGCGGCGCGCAGGCGCTGATCGACGCGGGTGCTGATTGCATCAAGGTCGGCATCGGCCCGGGCTCGATCTGCACCACGCGGATCGTCGCCGGCGTCGGCGTACCGCAGCTCACCGCAATCATGGATGCGGTCGCAGCCGCCAAGAAGGCCGGCGTGCCCGTGATCGCCGACGGCGGCATCAAATATTCCGGCGACCTCGCCAAGGCGCTTGCGGCCGGCGCTGACATCGCGATGGTCGGCTCGCTGCTCGCCGGCACCGACGAGACTCCCGGCGAAGTGTTCCTGTGGCAGGGCCGCTCCTACAAGGCCTATCGCGGCATGGGCTCGGTCGGTGCGATGGCACGCGGCTCGGCCGACCGCTACTTCCAGCAGGATATCAAGGACACGCTGAAGCTGGTCCCTGAAGGCATCGAGGGCCAGGTGCCCTACAAGGGCCCGGTCGGCAACGTCATGCACCAGCTCGCCGGTGGTCTCCGCGCGGCGATGGGTTATGTCGGCGCCAAGAACCTTGCTGATTTCCACGAGAAGGCCGAGTTCGTCCGCATCACCGGCGCCGGCCTGCGCGAAAGCCACGTCCACGACGTCACGATCACCCGCGAAGCCCCGAACTATCCGGGCGGGGTGTAAGCGAGGCACGTCATTCCGGGGCGGTCCGAAGGACCGAACCCGGAATCTCGAGATTCCGGGTTCGATGCTGACGCATCGCCCCGGAATGACGATGAACATTTCAAACATCATTTCAAACAACACGAGCAAATCCGTCTCCCTTGCGGGGAGCCGGATTGCGTGACTACGTGTGCGCCGCGAACCAACGATCAGAGGAAACAATCATGTCCCAAGGCAAGCGCGTCGTTCTCGCCTCCCGTCCCCACGGCGAACCCAAGGCCTCCGACTTCCGGATCGAGGATTATGCGCCGCCGACACCTGGCGCGGGCGAGGTCCTGCTCCGCACCATCTGGCTGTCGCTCGATCCCTATATGCGCGGGCGCATGAGCGACGGCCCGTCCTATGCGCAGCCGGTGCCGATCGGCGGCGTGATGGAGGGCGGCACCGTCAGCGAGGTGATCGCCTCGAACAATCCAGGCTTTGCCAAGGGCGACGTCGTGCTGTCGCGCGCGGGCTGGCAGACGCATGCGCTGTCCGACGGCAAGGGGCTCGCCAAGATCGATCCGAAGATCGCGCCGATCTCGACCGCGGTCGGCGTGCTCGGCATGCCCGGCATGACCGCCTATACCGGACTGCTCGACATCGGCAAGCCGCAGGCGGGCGAGACCGTGGTGGTCGCCGCCGCATCCGGCGCGGTCGGCTCGGCGGTCGGGCAGATCGCCAGGATCAAGGGCGCACGCGCGGTCGGCATCGCCGGCGGCAAGGACAAATGCGCCTACGTCAAGAACGAGCTCGGCTTCGACGAGTGCCTCGACCATCGCGATCCCGATCTTGCGGCCAAGCTCAAGGACGCCTGCCCGAAGGGCATCGACGTCTATTTCGAGAATGTCGGCGGCGCGGTGTTCGAAGCGGTGTTCCCGCTGCTCAATGCGTTCGCGCGCGTGCCGGTGTGCGGCCTGATCGCGCACTACAACGACACGGAAGCGTCAGCGCCGAAATGGGCCGCCGCCATGATGCGCAACATCCTGACCAAGAGGCTGACCTTCCGCGGCTTCATCGTCAGCGACTTCGCCGCCCGCCATGGCGACTTCCTCCGCGACATGTCGCAGTGGGTCCGCGAGGGCAAGGTCAAGCACAAGGAGTTCGTGACCGAGGGGCTGCACAGCGCACCGGAGGCCTTCATGGGCCTGCTGAAGGGCGCCAATTTCGGCAAGCAGCTGGTCCGGGTCGGGGCTGACCGGGCCTGACGGGAGGGGCTTTAGCTCCCATTCCGCGCAGATTCGTATCAAAAACGCCACATCGGCAAGCTTTTGGGGGCTTTTGGGCCCCCATTTGCTTGACCGGAACCCGGAGGAGTTGAAACAATAGGGCTATATTTTAGGTGTAGCCATGTTTGAGATTGTTATTTTAGGCGTGATTTTGCTGGCCGTCGGCTATTGGGCGACGATGTTCGCCATGGGCCGCCGCGATGATGTGTTGCATGGGAAATTCGTGGAGGACGAGCCCGACGCCGGGCCTTCGTTCGCGATGCCTCCGCGGCCTCCCGCGCGGCAGGTCGCTGCGGCGCCACCGCCGAGCAAGGACTCGCTGCAGACGCTGCTTGCGGTCATCAAGCGGGATCTGAACGACGCCGCGCGGACGTAGTAGCGCTGCGCTGACGTAGGCCGAGGCCGCTCAGGTCGCCGCTTGCTTGCCGAACAGCGTGTCGAGGTCGACATCGACCTGACCCTTGGCCCTGACATGGCGCACTTCAAAACTGTCGGGCTGGAAGCGGTATTCGACCAGGCCGGTTTCCTTGATGCCGATCAATTCCTGCTTCGCGTCGGAGATGATGAAGCCGGCCGATGGCGCCCAGACGTGGCGGACGTGCTCGAAGGTATAATCGCGGCGCTGATGCACATGGCCGCTGCCGACCAACCGTAAATCGACCTTGCCGAACATCTCGATCAGGCGCCGCCGCGCCGGCTGCGGCACGTAGCGGATCGCGGTCGCTTCGCATTCGGGATCGTCGGGCACGTCGAGATAGAGCGGCTTGTGCAGGAACAGCGCAACCGGCTTGCCGACGGCCTTGTCGAGCTGAGAGGCGAGCCAGTCGAACTGTGCGGCTTCGCTGTCGAGGCCGGTGTTCATGATCAGCGAGTTCAATCCGATGAAGCACCAGCCCGCGGCTTCGAAGTGCCAGCGGTCCTCGCCGATCAGGTCCGTGAACGCCTTGCGGCTGGCTTCGGTAGGGAGTTGCGCAGGCACCGGGCCGACCGCGGTCGGGTTGTCGCCGATGTCGTGATTGCCCGGCAGATAGCGGCAATCGACCGGCAGCGAGCGGTGCAGCTCCTTGGCGAAGACAAGATCGTCGCGGCTGGTCGGCCCATCGAAGCCGACGTCGCCGGAGTTGAGCACGAGGTCGGGACGCGTCGTGTCGATATGCTCACTGACGCGATGGAAATTATCGGTGAGGAGTGTGTGGCGGCGGGCGAGGTGGGTGTCGGAAATTTGCGTCAGACGAAACTGCGCCATGCGTCGATCCTTGTATCGATCCTTTCGGGCGATCATAGGCCGGCCCGGAGTCGGAACGATGACGCTATCAAATCCCGATCATTCCCGCCTTGGACGGGCAGGTCCCGAAGTCGACCGCTGACGTCGATGCGTTGAGCCCGAGATAGGCAAGCGCCGAGTGCCCCATGTCGTAGATCGCGAACGCGATCAAGCCGAGCACCAGCGCCGCGGCGAGCCCGTGCCGGACGATGTCGCGGGTCGAGCGATAGCCGGTGCGGAAATAGATCGAGAGCAGGATCGCGACCGAAAGGGCGGCGACGACGCCCGATAGCCCCGCCATCGCCACGCCGAGCCCGCCATCCGGGTTGCTGTCGAACCAGCCGGTGCTGGAGCCGATCGCCTGAAGCAGGGAGGTCAGGGAATCGTCGAGAAACCCGGCCGCGCGGGTCGCACTGGTGAGGATCGGGGAGGTGATGTTCATCGCGCACACCTGCGGGGCGTTGGGGCCGAAACCGGCAAGACTCCTGAACCGACAAGTCTCCTGTGAGTTGGTCACGCAGCTCGGATTGTGGTTCAAGCCGTTCCAGCAGCACCTTGATTGCCAGGGGCGGGGGCTGCGGTTAAGAGGGCTGCGCGGCGTTGCGGCCAAAGGAGATTTCAATGTCTATTCAAATGGTTCTGCTACCTGTCTTCATCCAGATTGGGCTCACCTTCGCGCTTTTGTTCGCCATGGCGACGGCGCGCACAAGCGCGCTCTCGAGCGGCGAAACCAAGATGCGGGACGTCGCGCTGCGCGAGCCGAGCTGGCCGGGCCGCGCCACCCAGTTCGCCAATTGCTTCTCCAACCAGTTCGAGCTCCCGGTCCTGTTCTACATTCTGATTGCAATCGCCCTGCCGCTGCGTCATGCCGACCTCTTCATCGTGCTGATGTCCTGGGTGTTCGTGGTGACGCGCTTTGCCCATGCCGGCGTCTTCGTCACATCCAACGACATGCGGCCGCGCTCGCTCGCCTGGTTCGCCGGCGTGCTGGTGCTGGCAGCGATGTGGCTCTATTTCGCGCTCAAGATCCTGCTGTTGATCTAAAGCATGATCCGGAAAAGTGCGAAGCGGTTTTCCGACACGATTATGCTCAAACAAAAAGCTAAAGCGCGATGAAACCTGAACTCATCGTGCTTTAGCGTTCAACCGAAAGACTCTTATGACCCCCGCCGCCCGGCTCTCCGCCGCCATCGAGCTGATCGAGACCATCGACACCCAACGCATTCCGGCCGCAAAGGCGCTGAAGGAGTGGGGCACGGCGCACCGCTATGCCGGCTCCGGCGACCGCGCCGCGATCTCCGGCCTGATCTGGGACGTGCTGCGCCGGCAATCCTCCGCGGCGTATCTGATGGATGACAACAGCGCCCGGGCACGTTTGCTCGGCATGCTCAAGCTCGAGCGCGGCCTCGATACTGAGGCGATCGCCGCGCTCTGCGACGGCGGCCGGTTCGCGCCGGCGTCGCTGACGGACGCCGAGCGCGCCGCGCTGACCTCACGCACGCTCACTGACGCGCCGGCCCATATCGCGGGCGACTATCCGGAATGGCTCGATCCTTATCTGGCAAAGGTGTTTGGCGACGATCGCGTGGCGGAGGCGACCGCGATGGCGAGCCGCGCGCCGCTTGATCTGCGCGTCAACACGCTGAACGCCACGCGCGAGAAGATCTTGCCGCGGCTGGCGCATCTCGGCGCCAAGGAGACGCCGTGGTCGCCGCTCGGTCTGCGCATCGAACTCGGCGCCGACGCGCGCAATCCCGGCATCCATGCGGAAGAGGATTTCATCAAGGGCGCCATCGAAGTTCAGGACGAGGGCTCGCAGCTCGCCGCGCTGCTGTCGGGCGCCAAGCCCGGCGAGCAGGTGATCGACCTCTGCGCCGGCGCCGGCGGCAAGACACTGGCGCTCGCAGCCCAGATGCAGGGCAAGGGCCGGCTGATCGCGACCGATCACGACAAGCGCCAGCTCGCGCCGATCCATGAGCGGCTGTCGCGCGCCGGCGTGCACAATTGCGACGTGCGCACGCCACGCGGCGAGGCCGAGGTACTCTCGGACATCAAGGCCTCGGCCGATCTGGTGCTGATCGACGCGCCGTGCACCGGCACCGGCACCTGGCGCCGCAACCCCGATGCCAAATGGCGGATGCGTCCCGGCGCGCTCGAGGTGCGGCTAAAGGACCAGACCGCGGCGCTCGACCGCGCCGTGCCGTTGGTCAAGCCCGGCGGCCGGATCGCCTACATCACCTGCTCGGTGCTCTCCGACGAGAATGGCGCGCAGGTTCGGGCCTTCATCGCGCGCCATCCGGAATTTGCGATCCAGCCGCCGGAGCAGACCGCATCGGTGCTCTGGGACAAGGCCGAGGATTTTGCCAACGCCGCGCTGCAGTCCGACGAGGGCTGGCTGATGACACCGCGCCGGACCGGGACGGACGGGTTTTTCGTGTCGGTGCTGAAGAAGGGTTGATGAGGATTTCGTCGTTCCGGGGCGATGCGTAGCATCGAACCCGGAACCTCGAGATTCCGGGTTCGTCCTTCGGACGCCCCGGAATGACGGAGGAGGCTACTGCGTCAGTGCGCAGCTCGCGGATATCGGCGTTCGGCTCACCACGATCACCCAGAACAACAGCGCGACGGCGCTGATGGCCGCGCCGAGCATGCAGACGCCGAGCCAGCCGGCGGTCGCATAGACCACCGTCGAGGCGATCGCGCCCAAACCGCTGCCGATCGAATAGAACACCATGTAGCCGCCGACCAGGCGGCTCGCCGCGTCAGGGCGCGCGGCGACGATCAGGCTCTGGTTGGTCACGTGGATGGCCTGCACTGCGAAGTCGATCATCACGACGCCGGCCAGCACCAGCCATAGCGAGGTCTGCAAGCAGGCGATCGGCACCCAGCCTGCGAGCATCAGCAGCAGCGACAATCCGGTGGTGCGCTGCCCCCAGCCGCGATCGGCGAGGCGCCCGGAGTTGCGCGCTGCGAGGGCGCCGGCGACGCCGGCGATTCCGAGCATTCCGATCGTGGTGTGCGACAGCGACAGCGGTGGCCCCGCGAGCGGCAGCACGATCGAGGTCCAGAACACGCTGAAGCTTGCGAAAATCAAGAGCGCGAACACGGCGCGCTCGCGCAGCACCGGCTCCTGGACGAACAGCTGCAATGTCGAGCGCAACAGCTTTGCATAGGACGATCCGGCCATCGGCCTCAGTTGATGCCGCGGCAGCACGCGCGCGAGCAGGCCGGCGAGCACCAGCGTGAGCACAGCCGAGGTCAGGTAGACCGCGCGCCATCCGGCGAGATCGGCCAGCGCGCCGGAGACAAAGCGTGCCAGCAGGATGCCCGAGACGACGCCTGAGGTGACGGTGCCGATGGTGCGGCCGCGTTCAGCCGGTGTCGCCAGCGTCGCGGCGAAGGCGACCATCACCTGGATCACCACCGCCAGCAGCCCGACCAGCACCATGCCTGCCAGCACCACGACGGCGTTCGGCGCCAAGCCGACGATTGCGAGCGCGATCGCCGACAGCACGGTCTGGCCGACGATCAGCCGGCGCCGATCCACGAGGTCGCCGAGCGGTACGATCAGCATCAGGCCAACCGCATAGCCGATCTGGGTCAGCGTCACGACGAGGCCGATCGCGGCGGGGTCGATGCCGAGATCCTGCGCCATGGTGTCGAGCAGCGGCTGGGCAAAGTAGATGTTGGCGACGCTCAGCCCGCAGGCGACCGCAAACAGCAGCACGACCGCGGGCGAGAGCGTTGTTCCGGCCGTCTCAACGGCGTCTGCATGTGCGGCCTGCGCCGCATCCTGATTCGTCATCAACGCCTCCACTCAATCTGGTCTTATTATGAGACCAGTTGCGTCGGACGCTGTCTAGTCCTATTTTAGGACCAGATTGAGTTGTGATCGGGAGAGGGCAGCGGATGAAGCGGGTCGGATTTGGCAAGGCCGATTGCCCGGTGGCGCGCGCGCTGGATGCGATCGGCGACTGGTGGTCGCTCTTGATCGTCCGCGACGCGTTCGACGGTCTGCGCCGGTTCGGCGATTTCCAGAAGAACCTCGGCATCGCCAAGGGCATGCTGACGACACGATTGCGCAAGCTGGTCGAGCTCGATGTGCTGGAGCTGGTCGCCGCCTCCGACGGCAGCGCCTATCAGGAATATGCGCTGACCAAAAAGGGCCGCGACCTGTTTCCGATCGTCGTCAGCCTGAGGCAGTGGGGCGAGGCGCATCTTTACGCACGCGGCGAAACGCATTCGGTGCTGCTGGATCAGGCGGGGCAGCCGGTCGGGCAATTGGTGCTGCCGTCGAAGGCCGGCCGTCCGCTGATATGGTCCGATACCAGCGTGAAGAAAGTCGCGGCGCGCAGGCGGTGAGGATATCCGCCGTCATTGCGAGGAGCGAAGCGACGAAGCAATCCATCTATCCCCGCGTGGCGGTATGGATTGCTTCGCTTCGCTCGCAATGACGGAAGATTCGGTAGCCGTCTCAATCCACGATGAACAGCGTCGCGCCCGTTGCCGTCGACGAGCGGTGCGCGGCGTCGCCGAAATCCGAGACCTGGTAGCTCATGCCTGGCTTCAGCGTAAACTTGCGGCCGTCGCCCAGCTCGGTGTCGAGCTCGCCCTGCACGACAAAGAGCACATGGCCGCGATCGCACCAGTGATCGGCGAGATAGCCCGGCGAATACTCGACCATCCGCACCCTGACATCACCGATGTTGAGCGTGCGCCACAGCGCCTGGCCGCTGTCGCCGGCGTGGACCGTCGGCTCGACCTGGCTCCAGTCGGTCACGGTGAAGGGCAGGGTGGGGATTTTCATGTCTCGTCCCGATTCAGTTGCGACCAAATTAGGTCAATAATACTGCCATATATCCGTCTGTCCATGCCCAAAGAAGAATGTGGGCGCGGCGCGCCGCGCGGTTGCGGGGGCGGGCGCTCCAGCGTATTTGCTTGCCATGACAGCCGCACAAAAATCCCAGGAAAACTCCCAGCAGTCGACGCCTTCAGTGGCCTCGGCGCATGACAAGATTCTGATTGTCGATTTCGGCAGTCAGGTGACGCAACTGATCGCCCGCCGCGTCCGCGAGATGGGCGTCTATTCCGAGATCGTGCCGTTCCAGAAAGCCGAAGCCGCCTTCAGGGAGATGAAGCCGAAGGCGGTGATCCTCTCCGGCGGCCCGGAATCGGTGCATGAGGCCGGCTCGCCCCGCGCGCCGCAGCTGATCTTCGAATCCGGCGTTCCCGTGCTCGGCATCTGCTACGGCCAGATGACGTTGGCCGCCCAGCTCGGCGGCGAGGTCGAGGGCGGCCACCACCGCGAGTTCGGCCGTGCCGATGTCGAGGTGAAGACCGATAGCTGCCTGTTCGACGGCATCTGGAGCCTGGGCGAAAAGCACCAGGTCTGGATGAGCCATGGCGACCGCATCACCAAAATGCCGCCGGGTTTCTCCGTGGCCGGCACGTCGCCGAATGCACCGTTCGCGATCATCCAGGACGAGGCGCGCAAATATTACGGCCTGATGTTCCACCCCGAAGTGGTGCACACGCCCGACGGCGCCAAACTGATCCGCAATTTCGTCCGCAAGGTCGCCGGCCTCGCCGGTGACTGGACCATGCGCGCCTTCCGCGAGGAGGCGATCGAGAAGATCCGCGCCCAGGTCGGCAAAGGCAGGGTGATCTGCGGCCTCTCCGGCGGCGTCGATTCCGCCGTCGCCGCGGTGCTGATCCACGAGGCGATCGGCGACCAGCTCACCTGCGTGTTCGTCGATCACGGCATGCTGCGGCTCGACGAGGCGAAAACCGTTGTCGACCTGTTCCGCCATCACTACAACATCCCGCTCGTGCATGTGGATGCGTCGAAGCAGTTTCTCGGCGAACTCGAAGGCGTCACCGATCCGGAAGCCAAGCGCAAGACCATCGGGCGTTTGTTCATCGACGTGTTCGACGCCGAGGCCAAGAAGATCGGCGGCGCCGAATTCCTGGCGCAGGGCACGCTCTATCCCGATGTGATCGAAAGCGTCTCCTTCACCGGCGGACCATCGGTCACCATCAAGTCGCACCACAATGTCGGCGGCCTTCCAGCGCGCATGAACATGAAGCTGGTCGAGCCCTTGCGCGAGCTGTTCAAGGACGAGGTCCGCGTGCTCGGCCGCGAACTCGGCCTGCCCGAGATCTTTGTCGGCCGCCACCCGTTCCCGGGCCCCGGCCTCGCGATCCGCTGCCCCGGCGACATCACGAAGGAAAAGCTCGACATCCTCCGCAACGCCGACGCCGTCTACATCGACCAGATCCGCAAGCACGGCCTCTACGATGCGATCTGGCAGGCTTTTGCGGTGCTGCTGCCGGTGAAGACCGTCGGCGTGATGGGCGACGGCCGCACCTACGACTTCGTCGTCGGCCTGCGCGCCGTCACCTCGACCGACGGCATGACCGCTGATTTCTACCAGTTCGAGATGAAGTTCCTGGGCGAGACCGCGACCCGCATCATCAACGAGGTGAAGGGGGTGAACCGGGTGGTGTACGACGTGACGAGCAAGCCGCCGGGGACGATCGAGTGGGAGTGATTTTTACCTATCCGAACGTATCCAAAATTGCGCCACGACTCGACCCAACCCGCTGAACATAAAGATAAGTATAGCTGGAGACATTCGAAGACTATTGGCGGGCAGAGTTCGGATCTGGCGATCGCAACGCGCGCTTCATATTCGTCGATCGGAAACAACATTGGAATTCGCCTTCGGCATTCTCAGGCACAGATATCCAGAATGGCCAGCGTGTAGATGCGGATCATGTCGATAAAGTCGGCGATATCGACCCGCTCGTCGGGCATGGTGTTGTAGCGGCCGCCAGGGCCGCAGACGATGCCTTCCATCCCGCCGAAATAGTGCAGATGACCGGCGTCGGTGCCGTAGAAGCAGCTCGGCGCAACGGCTCCCGTCGGCTGGTCCTCTCCGCGTATTGCGCGATAAGCGCGGTTGACGGCCTCGACGATCGGGCTGCTGCGCGCCACTTCGAACGGCGGCATGGTCGGAACGCCGGAGCGGTCCTCCGACATGACCTCAGCCTTGAGGCCGGGAAACCGTGCTTCGAGCGCATCGAGCTCGCGACGCATGTCGGCCAAGGCCCCGGCCTCGGACTGGCCCGGTGCGTAGCGGCCCGAGCCCTTGATCCGCACGAAATCCGCGACCTGGGGCGTGCGCCATTCGTGCAATTCGCGGCCGAGCGCGCCGTGGACGACGCCGACATGGACGCGATTGATCCGCTCATGCTCCGGCGAGAGGGCGCCCGAGAACTTCATCGCATTGAGGCGCGGAATGAGCTCGCACGCGGCCGTGATGGCATCGACCGCCTCTTCGCGCTTGGACAGATGACGGGTATTGCCGGTCAACTCGATGATGAACATGAAGGCCGCGGCGTGCATCGTCATGGCTTTCAGATCGGTCGGCTCGGAGTTGATGAAATAGTCGGCGCGAAGGCCCTGCTCGACCAGCGAGTAGGTGCCGACGCCGCCTTGCAGCTCGCCGACCACGTAGGTGAGGATGACGTCGCCCTTGAGTTTGACACCGGCGTCGATCAGCGTCCTGACCGCGCAGAAGTAGGCCGCATCGCCGGCCTTCATGTTGGATACGCCGATGCCGTAGATGAAGTCGTCATCGACCTTTCCGGCCCAGGGATCGACGGTCCAGCCCTCGGTCACCGGGTTGGTGTCGAGATGGCCGTTGAACATCAGGCTCTTGCCGCCGCCCGCGCCCCTCCAGCGGCCGACGGCGTTGACCCGGCCCTCGTTGCCGAAGGGCGTGAGCTCGGTCTCGAGGCCGATCTCACGCATGCGGCCTGCCATGAAGGCTGCGAGCTGCTTCTCGCCATCCGATTTGGAGTAGCTCTTGTGCTGCACCATGCGTGACAAGAGATCGAGGGCGGCGGGCACATCGATCCGGGCGAGAAGTGCGTTGTGATCCATAACAGGAAATCCTTATCGTCAACCGACCGGTACGGGCGAGGCGGCCATCAGTTCGCGGGTATAGGGATGGACGTGGTCTGCGTCGAAATCCTCGACGGCCAAAAGGTCGACCACTTCGCCTCGGCGCATCACGGCGATGCGGTGGGCGATCTGACGGATGAGGTTGAGATCGTGGGTGATGAAGAGAAAGGCGGTTCCAGTTTCCTCGCGCAGCGCCAGCAGCAATTCGACGATCTGGGCCTGCACGGAGACGTCCAGCGGCGCGGTGATCTCGTCGCAGATTACGAGTTTCGGCCGCGCGGCGAACGCACGCGCGATGGCGATGCGCTGCTTCTCGCCGCCTGAAAGCTGATGTGGCCAGCGGTTGGCGTAGGAAGCGGGCAGGCGCACCTGATTGAGCAGGTCGGGAATATCCCCGAGATGGCCGCCGTAGAGCTTGAGAGGACGCGACAGGATCTCGTCGATCCTGTGACGCGGATTGAGCGAGGAATCCGGATGCTGGAAGATGATCTGCACGTCGCGGCGGTAAGCGGCGTTCATGTCGCTCATGCCGTGGATCTCGTGCTCGTCGAAGGAGATCTTGCCTGAGAACCGTGCAAGCCCGATAAGGGCGCGCGCCATCGAAGACTTGCCAGAGCCGGACTCGCCGACGAGGCCGAGGATCTCGCCGCCGCGAATCTCAAGCCCGATCTTTTTCGTGGCCGGCGGCGGCGGGTCTCGGAACAGTCCGCCGCGGCCATATTGGACTTCGATATCGGAGGCGGCGAGAAGGACCTGGTCGCGTGGCTTGTCATGGACGAGACGGCGTTCGGGTCTGGGCACGGCGTCCACAAGTGCGCGCGTGTTGGCATGGCGCGGCGCGCGGAAGATGTCGGCCGCCGGCGCCTGCTCGACCAGGCGGCCGCGCTCCAGGACCGCGACTCGGTCGGCGACGCGCGTCACAAGTGCAAGGTCGTGGGAAATATAGAGCGCGGCAACGCTCGTCTCGCGGCGTAGTCGCGCGAACAGTTCGAGGATGCGCGCGCCAGTGATCACGTCGAGTGCCGTGGTCGGTTCGTCGAACAGGATGACGTCGGGTCGGCAGCCGAAGGCGGTAGCAATGATGACGCGCTGTTTTTCCCCGCCGGAGATTTCGTGAGGGTAGCGCCGCATGATTTCGGCAGGATTGTTGAGATCGACGTGGCCAAGCAGATCGATGGCAAGCGCGTCAGCGTCGCGCGGCTTGAGGCCTCGGTGCTGAATCAGCGTCTCGGTGACCTGCCGGCCGACGGTGAGCGTCGGGTTGAGTGAGGTCGATGGATCCTGGAACACCATGCCGAGCCGGCGTCCGCGTATCTTGGTCAGCTCCCGCGGGCTCAGGCGCTGGAGGTCGATGTCGCCGAGGCACAGCGATCCCGCGACTTCGCGGGCATTGTCCGGCAGGTGGCGCATCAACGCCCAGGCGAGCGAACTCTTGCCGGAGCCGGATTCTCCGACGAGGCCCAGCACCTCGCCTGGCATGATCTCCAGTGAAATGTCGTGCAGCACGTGCACCGGTTCGGCGGCGGTCACGTAGTCGAGCGTATAGTTACGGATTGCAAGTGCTGGGATCACTGCTCGTCCTTCGGATTGAGGGCGTCGCGAAGGCCGTCGCCTAGGAGGTTGAAGGCAATGGCGGTGAGCGCGATCGCGGCCGAGGGCGCGATCAATCCCCATGGTGCCTGATGCATGTATTGGCGCGCCTCTGCCACCATGAGCCCCCATTCGGATGCCGGCGGCTGGGCGCCGACGCCGAGAAAGCTCAGCGTTGCGAACAGCATGATGGCGAAGGACACGCGGATGGTGGATTCGATCACGATCGGCGCCATGACGTTGGGCAACATCTCGCGGAAGATAATCCAGGGCGCTCCCTCGCCACGTGCGATGGCGGCCTTGACGTAGTCCTGGTTGCGTACGTTGAGCGCGGCCGAGCGGGTCACCCGCGCCATGCCGGGCGCAAAGGCCACCGCGATGGCAATGACGGCATTGCCGGCGCCGTTGCCGAGCGTTGAGACCAGCAACAGGGCCATCAGAAGGCCTGGGATCGCCATCACGGCGTCGTTGGTGCGCATGATAGCCTCGTCGGTTCGTCCGCCGAGATAGGCCGAGCCAACGCCGATGATCGCTCCAACTGCGCTGCCGACGAAGGTGGCGATGAAAGCGAGCGGTACGGTCGAACGCGCGCCGACCATCAGGCGGCTCAGGATGTCGCGGCCGAATTGATCAGCGCCAAGCCAGTTCTGCCAGCCGGGTGCGCGAAACCGGCCGAGGAAATCGATCTTCTCCGGCGCATAGGGCGCCAATGCCGGCCCGAACAGGCAAGCTGACGCAATCAGCGCCAGGAGCACGACGCCGACAAAACCCTGTGGTTTTCGCATCAGGCGGATGAACAGCTCAGTCATAGCGGATCCGCCGGTCGAGAAACGCATAGGCCATGTCAGCGAACGTGTTGGTGACGGCATAGGTCGTGGCCATGATCAACACGCCCGCCTGGATCGACGGCAGGTCGCGCGTGGTGATGGCGACCATCAGGGCTCGTCCGATGCCGGGAATGGCGAAGATTTCCTCGATCACGATGACGCCGCCGAGCAGGTAGCCGACGTCGAGCGCGATGATGGTGACGACCGGTAACAGCGCGTTGCGCAGGGCGTGGCGAAACAGCACCGTGCGTTCCGGCAGGCCCTTCAAGCGCGCGGCGCGGATATAGTCCGATTTCAGCACGTCGAGCGTCTCGGAGCGCATCATGCGCATGACGTGCGCGACGAGGATCACCGAGACAGTGAGCACCGGCAGCGCCAGATGGCGGATGCCGCCGCCGAAATCCTCCAGTGGGGAGACGTAGCCGGTCGCGGGCAGCCAATGCAACGTATCGGACAGCAGAAGGGCAAGCAGCGTCGCGGTGACGAATTCCGGCAGGGATATCCCGAGATAGGCAATGAGGCTGACGCCCGTGTCGGTGAGCCTGCCTTGCCGCAGCGCCGCTACCACGCCGAGCGGCACGGCAACGGCCAGCGTGACCAGGATGGCCGATACGGCAAGCAGCAGTGAGCGCGACAGCGCCGCCAGCATTTCCGGGCCGACCGGCTGGCTCGTGCGCATCGAGATGCCGAAATCGCCGGTGAAGACGTGGCGAGCCCAGCGCCCATATTGCAGCCAAGCCGGATCGCCGAGCCCGAGCTTCGTCCTGAGCGCGGCCAGCGCGTCGGGCGTCGCGTTTTCCCCGAGCAGCGACTGGGCGGCGTCCGCCGGCAGGATCTGCGTGATGGCGAACACCAGCATCGAGACCACGATGACGGTGTAGACCGTCAGCATCAATCGGCGGACGAACCAGACCAGTGTCACCGAGCGCCTCCGGTGTCAGGTGCGCTTCGGCGCGGCGGCGCCGAGCGAGACCATGTCGAGGCGGAATACCGATCCGCGCGGGTGCAGCACGTAGCCGTCGACGTAGGAGCGTTGTGCCGCGAGAAGGTCGAAGAATGCCGAGATCACGGAGGGGACGTCGGCGTTCATCATGTCCTGTGCCTTGGCGTAGAGTGCGGCGCGCTTCGCTTCTTCGGTCTCGACGCGGGCTGCATTGATGACTGCGTCAAAGTCCGCGTTGTTCCAGCGGGTCTCGTTCCAGGCTGCGTTCGACGTGTAGAGCAGGTTGAAGACGGCGTCGGCGGTCGGCTGCATGTTGTAGAAGCCGACGTAGAAATTGCCTTTCTTCCAGACCTGGTCGAGATAAGTGGCATGCGGCATGGTCTGCACGTTGATGCGGAAGCCGGCTGCGGCCGCCATCTCGCGGACCGCGACGCCGAGCTGCGTGCGGGTTGACGGCTTGTCGGATGCGACCAGCGTCAAGTCGATACCGTTGGGATAGCCGGCGTCGGCCAGGAGCTTCTTCGCCTTGGCGATGTCGGGCTTCTTCAGCGGAATGTTCTTGTAGAAGTGGTAGGCGGAGCTCAGCGGCGTGTCGTTGCCCGGCGTGCCATAGCCGCCCGCGACAAAGCCCACGGTTGCCTCGCGATCGACCGCCAATGCCAGGGCCTGGCGAACGCGCACGTCGTTGAACGGCTTCTGGTCGCATCCGAGGTTGATATTCAGGAACTGGCCGGATGGGCTGCGCAGGGCCTTGACGCCATCGGCCTTGACGAGGCGCTCATACTCGCCTGGTGCGGTCGTCAGAAGCAAGTCGATCTCGCCGGAGATCATCGCTGACGCTTCGGCGGTGCGGTCCGGGTAGACGAGCAGTTCCACACGGTCGAGGTAAGGCCGCGTCGGGTCATAATAGGCAGGGTTACGTTCGACGATGATCCGGCGATCGGGCTCGTAGGCTGCCAGCTTGAATGGGCCGGTGCCGTTGGCGGTGGTCGAAAGGCTCGCGAGGTCGCCGGCGATGACCTTGGCCGGAACGATGCGCGCGTTGAGATAGGTGAGTGCCACTGGCAGGTCGGCATAGGCGCCGGTGAGCGCGAACTTGACGGTCAGCGGATCGACCGCGGCGACTTCCTTGATCGGGCCGACATTGGTGCGGCCGGGAGAAGCGGTCTTGGGATCCAGGATGGCATTGATGGTCGCGACGACATCGTCGGCGGTCAGTGGCGAACCGTCGTGAAATGTCACGCCCGAACGCAGCTTGAAGGTCCACTCCGTCAGGGTCGCGTTCGGCTCCCACGAGATAGCAAGGTCGGGCTCGACGGTCATGTCCGGCTTCAACCGGGTGAGGTTGGAGTAGAGTAGTTCGGTGACGAGATACTCCGGGTTCACGCGCGCCAGCATCGGATGGATGACCGATGCCGCCTGGTCGACCGACATCCGGAGCACGCCGCCGCGCTTCGGGGCTTCGGCGAGGGTGAGTTTGGGCAGACCTGCGAGGCTGATTGCAGTTCCGGCCAGGAAAAGACGGCGCGTGACGGACAGCATAGATGCGTGCTCCTTGAGTTAGCGGCCGGCGACTGCTTCGGGAGAAAGATCGGGACGGAATTCGGCGGACAGATAGGCAAGGACCGATTTCGCCAGCGCCACGATGTCGGCGAGCGTGGTGAATTCGCCGGGCGCATGAACGCGGCTTTCCGGCCGGCCGAGGCCGGTCAGCAGGATCTCCTGCATGCCGATGGCTTGCACCCAGCCGAAATCGGAGCAGCTCGTCGCGCCCCATTTGGCGAATTCGTCGGGTGCGTAGCCGAATCCGGCCGATAGGGCTTCCTGCCAACGCGGCCAGTGTGGACCAGTCGGATCGGATGTCGGCATGAGGTGACCGGTGAGGACCATCTCGATCTCGGTGTGGGGCGCGGCCTCGCGGACGGTGAGCTCGATTTCGCTGCGCGTGGCGAGGAAGTCCTCCTCCGGCGCGTAGCGGCGGCAGATGAGGATCTCAAACCGCGAGGGAATCTGGCCGCCGCATTGACCGCCATGGGCGGCGGAAATATCGAGCTGTGCAGCGAGCGGATGCGTTGCGTGCGGCGGCGCGGGCAGGGCGGACGTGCGCTCCGCGATCTTTGGCTTCAGCGCCGCGAGCGCATTGAGGATCGGCAGTGCGGCCTCGATGGCGTTGGCGCCGCTTCCTGCGCTCGCAGCCTCGCTCGCATGAAGCGTCCTGCCGTGGACCCGCACCAGAAGCGTGAAGAGGCCAAAGCAGCCGGCCCAGATACGTGGCGCTGCTGCACCGTTGAAGTTGAGGATGTGACCTTCCAGCAAGTCCTGTTCGGCGAGATAGCGTATGCCAGGGTAGAGCCCGCCTTCCTCGTCGGTGCAGTGCAGCAGCATCGGATCGTAGCCGAGCGGCAGGCCGATTGTGTCGGCGGCTCGCAGCGCCAAGAGCACGGCTGTGATGGTGCCCTTCATGTCGGCGGCGCCGAGGCCGATCAGTCGGTCACCATCGCGTGTCAGCAACAGGGGATCGGTTTCCCAGCCCGGTGCAGCCGGTACGGTATCGACGTGGAAGTATAACCCCAGGACCGGCCGGCCGGAGCGGCGGCGCGCGATGAGATTGGTTCTGCGCCCTTGCGCCGGGCCGCCCGTCACGCGCCACAAATGTTCAGGGACATCGACGCGTTGGCAGTCCAGGCCGAGCGCTGCAACAGCGCTCTCCATCAAGCCGGCAAACGCTTCGTATCCCGCGCCGGGCGGGAAAGTCGTGTCGATTGCCACCATCCGCGCAAGATCGTCGATCGCACGTTCGGCTGTGCGCTCGATCTCGGCGAAACCGTCGGCCAGCGTCGGGCTGGCCGGTCCTGGGCCTGGCGGTGGAGAAATCATTTGCGGCGGCTCATTTCTATATTCTATAAAGAAATAGACGAAGCCGATTGCTGTCAATTCCAAAGAATGAGGCAGGCGTGACCGGTAAACAGGCAAAAGCAGCGGCGAGCGGCTCATCCGGCCTGCCGGTTCCGTTGTACGAGCACGTCAAACGGCAGATCGCCGAGGCGATCCTGGTGGGCGAACTGTCTCCGGGCACGGTGCTTCCCGGTGAAGTTGCGCTTGCTGCGCGATACGGAGTTGCGGTCGGCACCATCCGCCGGGCGCTCGCGGACCTGACCGCCGACGGCATGCTGGTGCGTCGGCGCAAGACCGGGACGGTCGTGACCGGCCGCGCACCTCAGCACAGTCTGCGCTTTTTCTTCCAGTATTTCCGACTTCATGGCGAAGACGGCGGCCTCCAGCGTTCCGTGCCCGAAGTCTTGTCCGTGGTGCTGCGGCCGGCAGATGCAGGGGAGGCGGTGCTCTTCACGGAAGCCGTTGGTGAGCCGCTGCTCTGTCTTCACCGCATCCGACGTGTTGGCCGCGTGCCGGTGATGCATTCGCGAATACGGCTCATTGGGCGCCGCGTGCCTGATTTCCCGCGCGAGGCGACGAACGTGCCTGCGCTGCTCTATCTCCATCTGCTCGACGCCTACGGCATTCGTATTGCAGCGATACGCGAGAAGCTCTTGGCGGAACTCGCCGACAAGGAGGATCGGCGTCTACTCGCGCTAGCTTCGCCGAACGCCGTTCTGGTGATCCGCGAGGAGGCGTACGATCAAGCCGGTGCGCTTGCGATCCTAAGCGAGCACCGCGCCACGACTGCGCATCATCACTACGTGAACGAGATCCGCTAGCCTGTTTCGAGCCGTGCCCCGCGCAAGTAGCCATTGAGGATGGCACGGCGGCTGAACGCCTGTCGGCTTCTGCGTGGCTCTTTGCAAGCCGGGCGCTGTTGGGCCGGAAGCTGGCGCATGCCCTTGACGCCGAGCCCGTCGAGCCGAAAATTGAATCGGCGCGCCTTAAATATCGCAGAAAGCTTGCTCGGATGTTCGAAGGAATTATTGAGCGGGGAATTCGTGACGGAGAGTTTCCCGTCCAGGACGTTCAAGCCTCCGCCGCCTGCATCGTCGGCTCGCTTTTCGAAGGCCTTGTCGGCCCCTTGGCATTGGACAGCCTCTCGCCTTGCTACATTCGACCGAATGATGCCGATAGCTGGCGATCATTCGAGCAGGAGTTTCGACTGACGGGCAATCCTTCAGTTCGTAGCCGTGATGCTGACGAAGGTCTTGCGACATTGGGTCCACCTTGGCCAGCGTACCAGATGAGCGTAGCGATATCTGGGCGCTCTGCCATCAGCGCGTCGCGTCTTGTCCTGCATCTCGCCGTGCTCATGCGGGCTACGCGGTTAGGCAGCCCCGGTCGTCGCGCCGCGACAATTCGTTCGGTAGAATCTATTCACGTCCGCTTTGGTGCCACCACGGCTTCAATCGCCTGGCCCACCGTCAATATGTGCTGATCCTGGTTTTGCGTTCCGGCTATCATCAATCCAACGGGGGCCGCGCCGGCTTCATGGCAGGGAACGGAGAGGGCGCAACCGTCGAAGATGTTGACGGCGGAAGGATTGCGCAACATGCGCCCATTGATCCTGTAGTAGGTTTCATCGTCCTTGATCACTTCGGAAATCGGTGGCGCGATATCCGGCGTCGTCGGCATCAGCATGGCATCGAAGCCGTTGGCTGCGGCGTTGACCTTGCGGATGAACTGACGGCGCAACGTCTGCAATTCCACATAATCGGCTGCCAATATGGTCTCACCGGTCTTGATGCGGGCGAGGACGCGCGGATCATATTTGTCGGCACCGTCCTTGATGAACTTGCGATGCCAGGCATAGGCCTCGGAGGCGGTGATTATGCCTTTGGGATTGATGGTCGGGGTCATTGCGAACTCCGTCATTGGAAGCTCGACAATCTTGGCCCCTGCCGCCGATAGCTTCGACAGTGCCGCACCGAATGCCTTGGCCACTTCTGGAGAGAGCTCATTCTGGAAATAGGTTTGCGGGACGGCGAGGCGAAGCTGCTTTACGGCCAAGGGAGCTAACGGCTCCAGCTTCTGATCGGCAATGATGCGATCGAGCAGGGCGCAGTCCTCGACGCTCCATCCGATCGGACCGGCAGAGTCAAACGAGGTCGACAGCGGCATGACACCGTCAAGCGAGACACGCCTTTGGGTTGGCTTGAAACCGACGAGACCATTCAGCCCCGAAGGAATGCGCAATGAACCCCCGGTATCCGTCCCAATGGCTGCGGCGGCCATGCCGTCGGCAACGGAAATGGCGCCACCTGACGTCGATCCGCCGGGAATGCGCCCCGTCGCACGATCAAACACATTCTTGGGCGTACCATAATGCGGATTGATGCCGAGGCCGGTATAGGCAAACTCCACCGTGTTGGTGCGCCCGATGATGATGGCGCCGGCTTCTCTCAAGCGGCGTACGACCGTTGCATCCTGTGTCGCTGCAGGCTGCCCGATCAGGACGGTGGAGCCGCCAAGTGTTGTCTCGCCGGCCTCATCGAACAGGTCCTTTACGGAGATTGGAATTCCGGCGAGATTCGGCAGCGCCTGGCCTTTTTTGCGTTGTGCGTCGATGGCATCGGCGGCCTGCAGGGCCTCTTTGGCATGAACCTTGATGAAGGTCGCTTTGCCTTCGCCGTTGGGATCGTTGATCGCAGCCAGTGCGTCTTCCACGAGTTGCCGGCTTGTCACGCTGCCGTTCGAGAGGCTGCGCTTGAGGTTTGCAATCGATCGTCCGTGCATGGAATGTCCCGAATTGGAAGCCGGCTGCGCAAGGGCGCGTGGGAAAATCGCATTGACGCCGGCGATGGCCCCGGCAACCGCACCCGATTGGAGAATAACGCGCCGTCTCCGGTCCATGGTCTGCACCTCATCATCTTGTGTCGCAATCTAGTATGGGCACATCACTTGCGGCAATGGCAATAGCGTCGAACAACTGCCTGCGTCGGGTGCTCAGTCGTTGCGGTCGTCACCTGCCAAACGACACGACTGCGCTACGCCGTTACAGACCCTCGACAACAAAGCCTCGATAGGCCGCGCCCTTAAAGCGGTGCTGCGCGACAGCCTGATAGTCCGGGCTGCGATACCAGGCCAAAGCTGCATCGATTGTTGGAAAGTTGGCGATCGCCACCGCCTCCGGTGCCGGCCCTTCCAGCACCTCCAGAATTACGGTGACAGTGCTGGACTGCACCCCAACTTTCGCGACTTTGTGCCTTCAAATATTCGGTCGCGCGCGGCTCGAAGAAGTTGGCGCGCGCGACCAGTTCTCGGCGTGGATCACACGGTCGTAGATCGATTACTGCTCCTTCTTGAACAAGTCCTGGAAGATGAGCTGGCCCCAAGTGCGGCCGCGTGCGTGCACCAGCGCGCCGCCCTCGTTGAGCTTTCCCAGCTTGACGGGTGCGAACCCGAGTTGTTTGGCCAAGGCCGCCACCGGAGCGATCGCGTCCTCGTCGTCACCAGACAGAAAGACGACCCGGTGGCCGCCCTCGACGATCGGATCGGCAGCCAGGGTGGCCGCACCCAGGTGATTGAACCCTTTGACGAGCTTGGCGCCGGTGAACGCCTTCGCGACGAAGGCGGAGGACGGGAGGCCGTCCAGCTCTTCAGGGACAGGAAACGCGTTCATCGCATCGATGACCGTCTTGCCTTTCCAGCTCGGCAGGGCCTTCGCAACCTCGCGATGCTCCCCGAATGGGACCGCCAGGATGATTGTGTCGGCCTCGAGTGCATCCCGCAGCGACCTGGCGACGACCGTGGGTCCAATCGCCCGGGCCTGTGGCGCCAACGCCTCGGGCGGCCGGCGGCTCGCGACGGTCACGTCGATGTTTTTACGGGCGAAGGCGTGGGCGAGGGCCTGGCCTATCTTGCCGAATCCTACAATCGCATAGCTCATAATGCTTCTCCGATCTCGTGTTGATATTGATTTCCCGGCCCTTCAGATGGCCGAGAAGCCGCCGTCGACAGCCAACTCCACCCCATTCACGAAGCTCGAATCGTCTGAAGCAAGGAACAGCGCGACCGCCGCAATTTCCTCAGGACGACCCATCGTTCCCCGCGGGATCAGGGATTCGAACATCTGCTTCGCTTCTTCGGTGAGAACCTGGTCCTGCATCGGTGTGGCGATCGGCCCCGGGCTCAGCACGTTCACCCGGATGTTCCTGCCCTTCAGTTCGTTGAGCCAGGTGCGAGCGAATGAGCGCAACGCCGCCTTGCTCGCCGCATACACGCCGTAACCAGGAAAACCCTTCACCGAAGCAACCGACCCGGTCATGAAGATCGATCCGCCATCGTTGAACAGCGGCAACGCCTTCTGCACCGTAAACAGCGTGCCGCGCGTATTCAGGCCGAAGGTCGCATCGAAATGCTGCTCGGTAATCTCGCCCAGCGGGACGGCTTCGCCTATGCCGGCGCTCGCGTACAGGACGTCGATCCTGCCCTTTACCCGCTTGACCGTATCGAACAGGCGGTCGAGGTCGTCGAGATTGGCCGCGTCGCCGCGCACGCCGGTCACGTTCCGGCCAATCAGCTTGACGGCCTCGTCGAGCGCCTCCTGCTTCCGACCCGTGATGAAAACATAGGCGCCTTCTTCAACAAACCGCCTGGCGCTCGCCAGCGCCATGCCGCTCGATCCACCCGTGATGACTGCAACTTTACTGTCTAGCTTTCCCATGACTTTTCCTTTCAGGCTTCGTCTTTGGTCGTTCGGGGATTTCCCCGAGAACCTCGAGATGGGTCTGCCGGCGTCAGGCGTTGAGTGCGGAAACACGCACATCGGTGGTGCAAAATCGATCCGGTTGGACGACTGACGCCAGCCTCCACGATCGGTGTCCGTCATTCGGAATTGGGCCGCGCGCTGGTCGAAATAGGCTATGATGACCGCCTGTACCGCTGGTCGATGTGCCAGATTCGGGCTTTGGAAGGCGCACCGAGCGGTGCCGGATTGCACCATGATCGACTGGGATGACGTTCGCTACTTTCTTGCCGTCGCGCGCGGAGGCTCGGTGCGGGCTGCCGCCGAGCACCTCGGAGTGAACCACTCGACCGTGCTGCGACGCACCGCCCAGCTCGAGGAACGCCTCGGGGTGCAGATGTTCGAAAAGCTGCCTTCGGGCTACCGCCTGACGGCTGCGGGCGAGGAGGTCCTCGAGTTCGCGGACCAGATGGAAGCGTCGTCGCACCTGCTGGAGACGCGCGTCTTCGGCCGCGACCAGAGCGTGCGCGGGCTTCTGCGGGTGACGCTGGCGCCGCCCCTCGTGACACACCTGCTCATGCCGGACTTCGCCGATTTTGCGCGTCTGCATCCGGACATCGAGATGGAAATCCTGTCGTTTGGCGAGCTGGCAAATCTGACCAACCGAGAGGCCGACGTCGCGATCCGCGTCGTCTACGACCGCAAAACCCTGCCGCTCAATCTTCACGGCCTGAAGGGGCCGGAGCTGTTCGGCGGCGTCTACATGTCCCGCGATCGACTAGCCGTGTGGCGTGCGGGCGCGCCTGATCCCATCCGGTGGATCGTCATAAGCATTCATGGAATCCCGGACTGGGCCAGCGAGGGTGAGGTTCGCACCACGGGGGTTCCGTTCAGGACCACGGACGCCGGGGCGCAGATCGTTGCTGTACGGCAAGGGCTCGGGATCACGACACTGCCGTGCTTCGTCGGAGATGCCGACCCCCTGCTGGTGAGGGTGCCGGGCACCGACCTGCACATGTACGGAACGCTCTGGCTTCTCACGCAGGGCGAGACACGCAAGACGAAGCGCGTGCGGCTCTTTACCGAGTTCGTATCCCGCAGGCTGGCCGCATACGCGCCGCTTCTCGCGGGGCTGTCCGTATCGCGCGACTGACGCCCGGCAGGTCGCCGGAGAGGCTTGCCGTAATCCGGTCGGAAGCCGAGCTGCGATCGAAGCGTAATCCACCGCATCTTGGAGGCGCGCTCGTGACGGCGGGTTACGCGAACTATTGCGCCCTGTGCCGCTGCGCGCGTCCCGGCCGCAAAATCTGCCGCAACAAGATCGCGGCTCCAGCGACGAGAGCGATCGCGCCGACGCCGGCGAGCGCCAGGTTCACCATATGCGCGGACCAATACGGCAATTGCGGCTGAGCAATCCAGTCGAGATGCAGGAATGCGAAATCGGCCGGCGAAGCGCCGTGCCGTTGCCAGCCAAGTCTGACGAGACCCGAGAGCAGCAGCGCGCCGCCCGACCCGACCAGCAGAACGCCGATCAGCGCTTTGACAATGGACATCATGCATTCCATTGGTCTTGTCGAAGCGTCTTCGGTTCAAGCTCGAGGGTGGATTAGCCATAGGCGTAGTCCACCGCATGCCTCGTCGTGCAATGCACATGATGGCGGGTGACGCGGAGCCTGTCGTCAGGCCGCGCTTTGCGTGGACCCGTTGGCTAACCCGCCTACGTCGCCGTCGGCGGAAATATCACCAATCCGTCCGACCACTTCACGCCGTCAGACGAGAAATTGAGCGTGATCTGGTTCGAAGAGTTGATGCAGCCCAGCCACAGCGTGTCGTTGAACACGGTCAGGGTGGGGGCAGCCAGACTGGTCAGGCCGGCGAACTGTGTACTGGCCGGCCATGACAGGCCGTCGGTGGAGGAGGTGACCCGCACCTCGTTGTCGCCGTCGATGAACGCCAGCCAGAGCTTGCTGTTGAAGACGGCCAGCGCCGGCGCGTACGCGCTGGCGACTTTGTACACCAGCGAGTTGCTGCTCCAGGTCTCGCCGTCGCGCGATGAGCACACCAGCACCTGATTGCTGGCGTTGTTGGCAATGAACGCGACCCACAGGCTGGTGTTGAACGCGGCCAGCGCCGGGCCGGTCATGGTGGTTTGTCCGGTGACCTGCTTGTCGTCGCTCCAGCTCGTGCCGTTCTCCGATGAACAGATCAGCAGCCTGTCGCTCGAGTCGTTGGCGATGAACGCCAGCCACAGTTTGCCGTTGAATTCTGCCAAAGCGGGCCGGGCCGGGCTGGTCTGGCCGGTCTTCGAATTGTTCGTCCAGGTCTGGCCGTCCGTCGACTGGCAGGTGAGGATCCGGTGATCGCTGTCGTTGGAGACGAACGCCAGGCACAGGGCGCCATTGAATGGGGCCAGGCACAGCGCCGCGCTGCTGGTCTGGCTGTGAACCGAAACGGCCGCGGTCCAATCCTCCCCGTCGTCGGAGGTAACAGCGACAATCTGGTTGCTGCTGGCGTTGACGACGTAGACCAGCGACAACTCGTTGTCTTCGTCGCTCTGCGCGAACGGCGCCAGGGCCGGCGCGAACTTGCTCGACAGCGGCGGGTTGAGCGGTAGCGCGTTCTGCCACAGGCCCTTGGTGGGGGGATTGGTCGGCGCGTCCTTCGTGCTTGGATAGAGAGCGGCGACGAGGGCGCCGGCGGTCAGCGGCATTGCCGCGATCATCACGAGAGCCGGTATGAACGGAATCATGACCGGCACGGTCTTTGCCACCAATATGATGGCGTCCACGATCTGACCAGCGCTTGCTGTCGTGGACAAAGGCTGGCCCCATGTGCCCAGGAATTTGAGCCAGCCCGGGTCGGGCGGCTGGTCCGTAAAGTATTGCGTGGCATTGTTGGCGACGATGACGAACGACGCCGAGTAGTCCACGACCTTGCCGCCGCCGTCGGCGTAGTCGACCGGGCCAAACGTGATCAGCTTCCAGTCGAAGGCCCTGATCCAGAACGGGCCGCCGGGGGTGGGGCGGTTCGCGTGCGACCCTCTCGACACGTACACATTGGGTTGCGTGCCGGTGAAGCTCATCTCACCCGGAAGGCACCACTGCTCGGTGGAATGCTGCGAGAAGCAGACCGCAACCGCCTGCTGGTTGCTGTTGACCCGAACGGTCACGCACTCCCAGTCGCCCCAATGATTGGACTGCGGCAGGTCCATCTCGCCCGAGAAGCCGAGCAGCGGTTCGGCCCGCAGCGTCTCCGTGCCGTTGAAGTTGTAGAAAAGCCAGTACTGGATATCCACCAGATCCGCCTGGCCCTGCACGGCCTGAACGTGGACATAGGCCGTCGCGTTGCCGAGATCGCCGCCCTGGAAGGTGCTGGGGACGGTGCTCGGAACCGACAGGAAATCGTTCGGCCCGAAGGCCGTTATGTCACTCCATTTCCAGCCCGGCGGAAAATACTGCCCGTTATAGACCTGATATCCAACCTGCGACGTGAAGTCGGTCGTCGCGGCCGGGAAAACCACTTCCTGCGAATCCAGGAATGCCTTCGGCGCGAACATTTTGACGAGTGCCGTGAGATCGCCCCAAGCCATTTTGCCATTTCCCCAAAATACAATTTATAATTGTATCAAAGATCATAACATCTTTAGGGTATTTCGCAACTACAAGTATCATTGACGCTTGGCTCGCGCGATAAATTGACCGTGATGACTTTTGCCGTCGATCCGAGATTTATCCTAACTCCGTGACAGCTTCTCAAATCGCTTGATCAGCCGCGCGCGCTTCAGCCGTGACAACCGCTTGATCCAGAACACTCCATTTAGCTGATCGATCTCGTGCTGGTGACAGACCGCCCCTAGTCCGCTCGATTCCTCAGTGTGCACATTGCCGTCGACGTCGTGATAGCTGATCCGGACCCGCGCGTGACGCTCAATGTCGTCGTTCACCTCGGGCATCGAGACGCTGCCTTCCTGATGCATGATCATCTCGGGGGAGGCCCAAATGATCTCGGGGTTGACGTAGGTCCGCGCACCATTGACGGGGTCGAGGTCGAGCACCACCACGCGCAAGGAGACGCCGATATGCGGCGCGGTGATGCCGATGCCCGGTGCGGCGTGTAGGGTCTCCAGCAGATCGCGCGCCAGCTCGCGCAGCGCGTCGTCGAACACGGTCACGGGCTGCGCCGGGAGCGCGAGGCTCGGATCGGGATAGCGGACGATCGGGCGGATGGTCATGCGATCGTCTTAGGCCAGCGCATGGCGTCGGACAACACGCGCATTCCGTCGATGCACGGCCACTTAGAGCCGCTTTTCGAAAAACAAATCAGGGTAGGGGTCGTCGTTGAAGCGCGGGATTTCGGTCCATCCGCTCTTGCGGTAGAGTTGACCGGCTTCCGCCAGCGCGCTGTTGGTGTCGAGACGCAACACCGCGATGCCGAGCTCGCGCGCGGCGTTCTCGGCTGCCTCCATCAGGCGCCGGCCGAGGCCGAGGCCACGCGCGGCCGGCGCTACCCAGAGCCGCTTGATCTCCGCCTGCTCAGCCCCGCTGCCTTTCAGCCCGACGCAGCCGAGCGGCAGGCCGTCCGACATCGCCACGATGAAGGTGCCGCGCGGGCGCACCATGTCCTTGGCGTCGGGGTCGCGCGACAGCTTGACGTCGAAGCCGTGGCTGAAGCGTCGCGCGAGCTCGGCGTAATAGGCGCCGAGGCAGTAGCGCGCCTCGTCGCTGCGCGGGTCCGCCTCGTGCAAGGCTATGCCGTCGTGCCGGAGCACTGATGCGATCATGTCCATCGCCGCCAGCAGGGTCTCGCGTTGCGCATGACGGGCGAGGAAGTCTTCGGCCTGCCGGTTGGAGAGCGCTTCATAGGCGTTGAACTCGCGCCGGCCGGCCGGCGTCAGCCTGATGATGCGACGGCGCGCGTCGTCCTTGTGCGCCGTCGTCTCGATCAACCCTTCGTCTTCGAGGCTGCGCAGCAGACGGCTCATCAGGCCGGAATCGAGGCCGAGATAATCGCGGATGCCGCTCACATCAGCGTGTCCGTGCCCGATTGCGTTCAGCACGCGCGCCGCCCCAAGCGGCCGGCCGCGCCCGAGAAACGAATTGTCGAGCGCGCCGACGGCTGATGTCACGGCACGGTTGAATCGACGAACGCGGGAAACGGGATCGAGCATATAGCTGACTTTAGTCAGATATAATGCCGTCGTCAATTGCCGCCAGCCCGTCGAAAATTGACTGCATCGCCGCGCGGCATGACAATGCCGCTCACAAGAAGAATCGATATCGGGGAGGGCATTTCATGCGCACGATTGCCATCGCACTGGCCACGACCATCATGGCGGCGACGCCCGCCGCGGCCGAGTATCTGGTCAAGGAGGTCGGCAGCTTCCATATCGGCGGACACACAGAGACGCTGAACGGACTTCCCTCGAAGGAAATCGTGTTCTCGCCCGGTGCGCCGCCGATCAAGGTCGATCCGAACGGCGAGTTCGAGGTCGAGCAGATGTATGTCCAGTTCGTCAAGCAGGCCAACCCGAAGTCGAAGCTGCCGCTGCTGCTGTGGCATGGCGGCGGCCTCTCGGGCGTCACCTGGGAGACCAAGCCCGACGGCAAGCCTGGCTGGCAGCAATTCTTCCTCAATGCCGGCTATGACGTCTACGTCTCTGACGCGGTCGAGCGCGGCCGCGCCTCCTGGGCGCGCTATCCGGAGATCTACAAGAGCGAGCCGTTCTTCCGGCCCAAGAAGGAAGCCTGGGAGCTGTTCCGGATCGGGCCTGCTTACGAGGTCGGCGGCAAGCGCGAGGCGTTCGAGGGTGAGCAATTCCCGATCGAGGCGTTCGATCAGTTCGCCAAGCAGGGCATTCCGCGCTGGGCCACGAACGACGCCGCCACGCAAAGAGCCTATGACGCGCTGGTGCAGAAGATATGCCCGTGCATCATCATCGTGCACAGCCAGGGCGGCAATTTCGGCTTCACGGCTGCGCTCAATGCGCCCGACAAGGTGAAGGCGCTGATCGCGCTCGAGCCATCGGGCGCGCCGGATCCGACCAAGGCCGATGCGACGAGGCTGAAGGACGTGCCGCATCTGATCGTGTGGGGCGATTTCCTCGACCGGGTCCCGGTGTGGTCGAAGCTTGTGGTCAATCCCACCAAATGGAGCCAGGCGATCACCGCCGCCGGCGGCAAGGTCGATACATTCGAACTGCCCAAGATGGGCATCAAGGGCAACACCCACATGATGATGATGGACCGCAACTCTGATGATATCGCGAAGCTGGTGAGTGACTGGATCGCAAAGCAGGGGCTGGTGAACTAGAGCGTTTTCGAGCGAAGTGGACACCGGTTCGCGTTAAGGAAACGCGTCAAAACAAGAATCTAGAGCTTCGGTTCTGTTCAATCAGAACCGAAAATGCTCTAGGCGTCGTCCAAGCGCGGCAGCGATCCGCAGGAACGGCCGGCGCCGATTGTTGCGACGCCTATTTCAAGGTCTACGCCGGCAGCAGACCTGCTGCGCGATAGCCGTCGATCAACGTGTCATAGAGCGAAATATCCGAGCGGCTCCTCGCCATGAGCTGCGCGCCCGCGATCGCCGCGAAGATGGCGCGGGCCCGCTGTTCGCTTTTCCGGGGGGTAACCACGGCCGCGGCTGATAGCAGCTTGCTCAGCCACGCCACGTTGACGTCGGCAAAGGTCTGGACCTCCTGCTTCACCGCGTCCGGCAGGTCGTCATATTCGGCCGCCATGAAGCTGCAGAGGCACATGCGATTGCCGTTCGCGAGCGCTTTGCGAAACACCTCGGGATATTGGCGCAGGCAGCGGACCGGATCCGGGGTTTTGGCCAGCATCGACTCGAGATCAGCCGCCGTGTCCTCCCAATAGCGCCTCGCGACGGCCGCGCCGAGATCGGCCTTGCTCGGGAAATGATGATAGATGCTCGCGGCCTTGATGCCGACCTCGTCTGCGAGATCGCGGAAATTCAGGCCGCTATAGCCATGCGCCTGTGCGGTCCGTTTGGCGGCCGCCAGGATGGCTTCCTTGGAGCTTGAACTCATTTCTGGGCCTCACCGCGTCGTTACCTACCAAGTGATAGATAGACGTTGACGAGGCGAATTTAAAGGTTCTATATGGCGCCTACCAAGTGATAGGTAGGGAAAGGCAAGTAGCATGAAGATTCACGATTGGCCCACCGGCCCATATCCGGCGCGCGTCCGTATCGCTTTGGCCGAGAAGAACCTGCGATCTCGTGTGCAGTTCGTATCGGTCGATCTTTGGAAAGGCGAGCACAAGAAGCCCGGGTTCCTTGCCAAGAACTACTCAGGCACGCTGCCGGTGCTCGAACTCGACGACGGCACCTTCATTGGCGAATGTACCGCCATTACCGAATACCTCGACGCGCTCGACGGCGCGCCGACGCTCACCGGCAGGACACCGCGCGAAAAGGGCGTGATCCACATGATGAGCAAGCGCGCCGAGCTGGAACTGCTCGACGCCGTCAGTGTTTATTTCCACCATGCAACGCCCGGGCTTGGACCCGACGTCGAGATTTATCAGAACGCCGACTGGGGCTTGCGTCAGCGCGACAAGGCCATCAGGGGCATGCACTACTTCGATGGCATATTGCAAAGACAGCCGCTCGTTGCCGGCGAGGTGTTCTCGATGGCCGACATCACGGTGATCGGGGGCTTGATCTTTGCGGGGCTCGTGAAGCTGCCGGTACCGGCGGAGTGCGAGGCTCTGCAGGCCTGGTACGCAAGAATGCAGGAGCGTCCCAGCGTCAAGAACCGCGTGACGATGTCGGAGCCGAGCATGGCGTCGGCTTGAAATCGCTGTCTACAGGCGGCTGCTCTCATGATTTTGGGGTAAGCCATCGAACGGCCTGAGCTTGGACATATCCTGTTGCGAGATGGCGAAGCTACGTCCGCTGCTGTCATCGCCCGGCCTGTGCGCAATTGCGCACAGGCCGGGCGATGACACTGAGGGTCATTGGCAAGCGCGTGCGGCGACGGTCCCCCCGGCGCAAACGCGGGATGTCCGTCACGCAGCCGCATGATACGACCACGGCACCGCCCCTCTGGAGCCCGCCTTGATGTCCGATGCTGTCCCGAGCCAATCGCCCGCAACCGCCGCCGAGACCGATCCGCAAACGCTCGGCTGGATGAAAGGCTTTCCGCCGCCGCCGGACCGCACCATCACGTTCCAGAACGGCTCGTTTCGCAGCTTCCCTGAGTTGCGCTGGGCCTGGAGCAATGTGCGGCAATTGGTGCCGACCGTGAATGTCTGGCGCGGGGCAGGGCCGGCGTCGGCGCTGCCACGGGCGGAGCGCGATATCGGCGCATCGGCGTCGATCGCGATGGACGGACGTCCGATGACCTTCGCGCGCATGCTCGAGGAAACATATACTGACGGCATCGCCGTGCTGCATCGGGGAAAATTGATCTACGAGCGCTATTTCGGTGCGCTGAAGCCGCACAAGCCGCATATCGCGATGTCCGTGACGAAATCGTTCACCGGCACGCTGGCCGGCATTCTCGTCAACGAGGGCAAGATCGATCCGCAAGCCCCTGTTGCCGAATATGTGCCGGAGCTGAAGGCAAGCGCATTCGGTGACGCGCGCGTGCATGAGGTGATGGATATGACCACCGGCCTCGAATACACCGAAATCTATACCGACAAAAATTCCGCCGTGTGGGGGCTGCGCCGTGCCAACGGCATGGCGCCGATCGAGCCGGGCTATCACGGCCCGACCACCATTTTCGATTTTCTTTGCGCACAGAAGAAGCAGGGCGAGCACGGCAAGGCGTTCGCCTACAAGACCGTCAACACCGACGTGCTGGCCTGGATCTGCCGGCGCGCCAGCGGCATGACGCTGTCGGACCTGCTCTCCGAGCGGATCTGGACGCCGATGGGTGCGGAAGAGGACGCGCATTATCACGTTGACCGCATCGGGACCGAGAGCGGCGGCGGCGGCCTGTCGACGACGCTGCGCGATCTGGCCCGCTTCGGCGAGACGATGCGCAATCACGGCCGCTTCAACGGTCGCCAGATCGTGCCGACGTCCGTGGTCGAGGACATCGCGCGCGGCGGCGATCCCGAAAAATTCAAGCCGGCCGGCTACACCACCTTGCCCGGTGCTTCCTACCGGAATCAGTGGTGGGTGACGCACAATGCGCACGGCGCCTACATGGCGCGCGGCGTTCACGGCCAGGGCATCTATATCGATCCGAAAGCCGAGATGGTGATCGCACGCTATGCCTCGCACCCGTCAGCCGGAAACGCCGCCAATGATCCAGTGACGCTGCCGGCCTACATGGCGCTGGCGAAGGAGCTGATGGCGGCAGGGTGAGTGTCGGCGCGCCAACCGGACCTTTCCACGTCAGCGCATTTTCGTCTTGCGGGTCCGCTTGTCGTCGATGCGACTTCGCGCCCTGCCGGCCGATCGGCTCTTCACGTGATCGATGAAGGCGCGCAGCTTCGGCATCATGTGATGGCGGCTGGGATAGTACAGAAACACACCCGGCGCCATCGACGCGAACGGCTCCAGCACCTGCACGAGCTTGCCGGCTTTCAGCGGCCCGGCTGCGATCGGCCCAGGCGCTTGCGCAAGCCCCAACCCTTCTACCGCTGCGCCAACAATGGTCGGAAAATCGTACGCGATCAGCGGTCCCGCGACGGTTGCCTCGATCGGCTTGTTGCCGCTGACAAAGGACCAGGGTGCGATCGACCCGTTGGTGCGGCGGATGCGCAGGCAGGCATGCTGGCGCAGATCGTCGATACGCTCGGGCTTTCCCCGCCGGCGCAGGTAGTCGGGACTGCCGACGACCACGAAGGGGAAGGGTGGCGAGAGCGGGAGCGCAACCATGTCCGCGGCGATGAACTGGCCCATCCGGACGCCGGCGTCGAAGCCTCCGGCCGCAAGGTCGACCAATTCCTCGTTCGCGGAGATCTCGACCTCGACCTCGGGATAGGCCTGGCAGAACGATGCGATCAGCGGCTCCAGCAGGATCGGCACCACCGACCGTGGTACCGTAAGGCGTAACAGTCCGGCTGGCCGCTGTCCAAGGTCACGCGCGACCGCGCTTGCCGCGACAAGCTCTTCGAAAGCGGGCTTTGCGCGCGCGCGAAACCGCTCGCCGGCTTCACTGAGGCCGACACTGCGCGTCGTGCGGATGAAGAGTGCTGCGCCGACGCGCGCCTCAAGTGCGCGGACCGCTTGGCTGATCGCCGACGGCGTCACCCCGAGTTCCGCGGCTGCTTTACGAAAGCTGCGGTGCTGGGCCACGCTCAGGAACGCCTCGACGCCGTCGAGCGCGCCCTGCCTGACTGTGAAGTTCTGCTTCATAACCCGATGACATTATCGCGGATAGTCGATCGCGGGAAGCGGGCGTATATCAGCAACCGACAGCCGGGAGGAACCTGCGATGACCAATGTCCTTGATAGCATGCGCGACCACTATCGCGCGACTGGCCTGACCGAGCGGCTGAAGGCGGCGCTCATGGCGCTCGGCCCGGAAGATCAGCGGCTCACGCCCGAGCAATTGGGCGCCCTCGACCAGTTTCACACCCGGGGGCTCGTGGCGACCGCAGAGCTTGCCAAATTGGCCGGGATCACTGCCGACAACTCGGTTCTGGATGTAGGCTCGGGCGTCGGCGGACCGGCGCGCTTTCTGGCTGCGGCCTATGGCTGCCGGGTGACCGGTGTCGACCTCAGCGATCCCTTCGTGGATGCCGCGCGCTATCTGACCGAGCGCACGGCGCTGAGCGCGCAGGTGTCGTTCCAGACTGCGAGTGCGCTGGAGCTTCCGTTCGACGACGGCCGCTTCGACGTCGCATTGCTGCAGCATGTGGCGATGAACATCTCCGACCGGGCGCGGCTCTACCGCGAGATCCGTCGCGTGCTGAAGTCTGACGGCAGGTTTGCGACCTACGACGTCGTATTGAACGGCGGCGAGCCGCACTATCCGGTCCCCTGGGCGCGAACGCCGGCGACGAGCTTTCTTCTCACCGCCGCGGCGACGCGCGAGGCGATCGAAGCGGCTGGCTTTCACGCACTCGTATGGCGGGACGATTCGGAGGCGGCCAAGGCCTGGATCGTCCAGTTGCGCGCGTCGGGGCCGCCGCCGTCGCCAAATCTCGGCGTGGTGATGGGACCTGACTTCGCGCAGTGGTCCGCCAACTTAGGCCGAAACCTCATAGAAGGCCGGCTCGGCATTCTGACCGCAGTGCTCGAGGCCGCCTGAAACAACCCGCGATAGGAGTTCACATGTTTCCGCAAATCCTGTTCCAGACCCATCTCGTCCTCGGATATGTCGCGTGGCTGCTTTGCTTCGGCGCGTATATCTGGCCGCGGCTCAAGGCGATGGACCATTTCGACGCCCAGCGTGCGATCGCGACGCTGCACAGCTTCCGCTTCTTCGGGCTGGTCTTCATGCTTCCCGGTGTCGTCGGGCCCAACCTGCCGGCCAGCTTCGCAGCTCCCGCCGCCTATTGGGACTTCACAACGGGCGTGCTGGCCATGCTGGCGCTGCTGTCGGTCAGGATCCGTCCGCTGTTCTGGCTGTTCGTCGTTGCCTTCAATCTCGTCGGGTTTGTCGACTTGCTCTTCAATTATTACCACGCGGTCCAGGTCGACCTGCCTGCGAAGGCCGGGGAATTGGGCGCCGTCTATGCGATCCCGATCCTCATCGTGCCGCTGCTGATGATCACGCACGTCGCTGCGTTCTATTTCCTGCTGCGTCGCCGGCCCAACGCGACTCAGGCTTTCGGCGGTGGCGTCACCGCATGAGCGGGATGCAGTTCGTCGCGTAGGCGAGCGATCACGCTGTCCCAGTCGCCGAACGCCGGCTGGCGGATAAGCTTTGCCGTTGGATACCAGGGCGTATCGGTGCGATCGCGCATCCAGCGGAAATCTGCGGCATGGGGCAGCAGGATCATCACCGGCTTGCCCAGCGCCCCGGCCAAATGCGCGACCGCGGTGTCGACGGTAACAACGACATCGAGCAGTGCGATGATGGCCGCCGTATCAGTGAAATCGCTGATATCGTCGCCGAGGTGAACCAGGTTCGGCAGATCGCGGAGGACGTCGCGGTCAGCATCGCGCATTTCGCTTTGCAAGCTGATGCATTGCAGGGCCGGAGTCTCGAACAGCGACGCCAGCCGTGCGAGCGGGATCGAGCGGTTGGCGTCGTTGTTGTGGGTCGACGATCCCGACCAGACAAAACCGGCGCGCGGCCGGCCCGGCGGCAAACGGTTTTGCCAATGCTCCGGTCGCTCCGTGGGCGCTGCGAGATACGGAACGGACGCCGGAATGGTGTCGACCTCAGTCTTGAACGCGAGCGGAAGACTGAGCAAGGGGCAGTGCAGGTCGACTACCGGAAGCGGCGCACCGGACGTAATCACGCTGACGCCGTCGAGCTGCGACAACAGCGGCTGCAACTCGGCCTGAACTTCGCAGATCACGTTGGCGCCGCGGCGCGCCAGCAGCGGTGCATAGCGGATGAACTGGATGGTATCGCCAAAACCCTGTTCGGCGTGCAGCAGAATGGTCTTGCCGTCGACTGGCTCGTGTCCCAGCCACAAGGGGGCCGGAAGATCGCGGCGCTGTCTGGCAAGTGCCGCCGTCTTCCAGCGCCATTCATACGCGCTCCAGCCGGCGTCGAAATCACCCAGCGTCAAATGCGCCATCGCGGCTTCGAAATGGGCTTCGGCGAATTCGGGCGAGGCGGCCAGCGCCGCCTTGAAGTCCACCAGCGCGTCGACCGGCCGGTCGAGCCGGCGAAGGGTATGACCGCGATTGGTCAGGATCTGCGGATGACCGGGCATCGCCGCGTGTGCGGCATCGTAGCTCGCAAGCGCTTGGACCGGCTCGTTCAACCTCAGAAGCGCATTGCCGCGATTGACCAGCGCGCCGACGTGATCGGGCTGGCTTGCGAGCGCGGCCTCAAAGCTCGACGCCGCCTCGGCGAAGCGGCGGAGCTTCAGGCAGGAATTGCCGAGATTGTAGAGAATCTCCGGATGTTCAGGCGCTAATTGCAGCGCGCTGCGAAAATGCGAGATCGCCTGGTCAAAATGTCCGGCGGTGTGAAGCGCGAGCCCCAAATTCGACATAGCATCTGACGACGCGGGATTGGACTTCAGCGCGGCGGCGAGAAAGCGCAGCGCCTCCACCATGTGCCGGCGCTCGAAATTGAGCAGTCCGAGCAGATGAAGCGCATCGAAATCATCCGGCCGGTGTTCGAGAATCCCGGAGCAGAATCGTTCAGCCTTGTCGAAATCACCCTGCTGAAAGGCGCCATAAGCCTTCCGCTGCAAGCGCGGCAGGTTCGCTATCGCCCGAGATGTGTTTTTCGAATGTGCCGGCAAATGACCGTGTTCCGGGGAGCAAACCGAGGCGATCCGAAAGCGATCAGATTCGAATCAGCTCACGCCTGGAAAGGTAGCATTTTCTCTGTGGCGCGCGTCACCGCGACAGCACCAGCACATTGCCGAGCAGGATCGCGGACGCGCCGGCGAGGACGGGCCAACCCAAAGCGAGGTGCTCGAACAGCGCCGACAGCACGAGGGCTACGAGCGGCACCAGCGCGAGCGTATAGGCGGCGCGACCGGGACCGAGCCGGCGCACCAGCTCGAAATAGAGCATGAAGGTGACGCAGGACGCGGCGATCGCGAGATAGAGGAAGCTCACGAGATAGGGCACCGACGCGTCGGCCGCGAAGGTTGCGCCCGTCGCCACAGCCCAAAGCGCGCTCGCCGTTGCTCCGACCAGCGCGCCCCATCCGAGCACGGCGACGACGGGCAGCCCCGCGCGCTGATTGCGCGCACCGATCGTCGTGCCGGTGCCGGTCGCGACCGCTGCAACGAGCGCCCATGCGAAACCGGCAAGCGGCGCTGCTCCCGTCGCCGTGGCGCCAGGAACGAAGATGATGGCCAGCCCGAGGATGCCGCAGAGCGCGCCCCAGACGAAGCCGGTGGAGATCGGGACACCGAGCGCCGCGCGCGCGATCAGGGCCGCGAACAGCGACGACGTGGAGAGGACGAGCGCCGCAAGGCCGCTCGGCATCCGCGCGGTCGCTTCATAGAAGGCGATGAAGGCGACCGAGAAGAAAAGCAGACCTTGCAATGCCACGGCCGGCCGGTCTCGCGGGGGGATCGCAAGCGGCACGCCGCGAAGCCGTCCGTAGCCAAGCAGGATGAGACCCGCAAGGGCCATGCGCAGTGCCACCGACCACGGCGCCGGGGTCACGCCGGCCTGCATCGCGGTAGCCAGCGCGCCGCCGCCCCAGAGCATCGCGGTCAGCGCGAACAGCAGGGGCGTCATGAGGCGGCGGTGTTGTCGAGGAGCGAGCGCCAACCGCCGGTGTCGATGCGTGCGCTCTCTGCTTCGAGTTTGTGCAGGGTGGAGTCGAGTGTCACGCGCTCGGCTTCCGACAGGCGTGCCAGCAGTCGCGCCTCGATTGCGCTGCCGAATGCGGCGATCCGGTTGAAGGCGTTCCGGCCGCTCCTGGTGATGCTGACGGCAGCGAAGCGCCGATCGGTCTTGCCGGGCCGCCGCACCGCGAAACCGAGCTCGACGAGCTGGCCGATGCCGCGGCTGACCGCGAACGGATCCAGCGCGCAGGCACGGCCGATCTCGGAGGCGTTGGCGCCGTCGCGTTCGGCGATCACGGCGAGGATGCGCCAGCCGGCCTGGCTCAGTCCGAAGGTCTCGCCGTAGAAACCCTCGAGCGGGCGCGCGACCTGGGCTGCGACGAGGAATAGGCGGTACGGCAGCCAGGCGCTGAGCTTCAAATCGTCGTCGGGGGCTGGGGCGGGTTGTCTCATATCGGAAGGCTGACATAGATAATTGCAGTATGCAAGTATATTGCAAGTAGTGAGGAACCGCGCGGAAATCCCGACACACTTGTCACTCCCACCGTCGGTCGCCCCTGCGCCAGATTGGGCCATGAGCAACGACGAGCGACGGGCGGCAATGGAACAGCGCGTCAGTCCCGGAGTTTTGTCCCATTCGGAGGTTGAACCATCATGAGCAAACCCGAAACCAACGGTAATGCCGGACAGGCGGCGATGCCCACACCGCCAATCGTGTCGCGCGAGGCCTGGGAGGCGGCGCGGCTGGAAATGTTGGTGAAGGAGAAGGCGCAGTTGCGGGCGCACGATGCGCTTGCCGCCGCGCGGCGGCGGATGCCGTGGATGGCGGTCGAGAAGGCGTATGTCTTCGAGGGGCCAAAGGGCAAGGTCAGCCTGCTTGACCTGTTCGAGGGCCGCCGTCAGTTGATCGTCTATCGCGCATTCTTCGAGCCCGGTGTGTTCGGCTGGCCCGATCACGCCTGCCGCGGCTGCTCGCTCGGTGCCGATCAGGTCAGTCATTTGTCGCATCTGAATCAGCGCGACACCACGCTGGTCTACGCCTCGCGCGCGCCGCAGGCCGACATCATCAGGCTGAAGGCGCGGATGGACTGGGTGATGCCCTGGTACACGATCACGGACAGTTTTGACGCGGATTTCGGCGTCGGCGAATGGCACGGCCACAACGTGTTCTTCCGCGACGGCGACCGGATCTTCCGCACCTATCTCGTCAACAGCAGGGGTGACGAGGCAATGGGAACGGTCTGGAACTATCTCGACATCACCCCGCTCGGCCGTCAGGAGGTCTGGGAGGACTCGCCCGAGGGTTACCCGCAGAGCCCGCCCTACAAATGGTGGAACTGGCACGACAATTACGAGGCCGAGACCACGACCAACGCAAAATGGGACCAAGTGACGGATGCCGGCGTGAAAGCGTTCCGCGAGATCGCCGAGGAAGAGCGCAAGTCGACCTAGTGGCGGAGCAGGGAGGACCCAGCGTCCTCCCTAACGGCCGTCGTCCTTCGCCGCGATCGCCTTCAGTGCGGACAAGGTCTTTCTCAGTCCGCGATCGAGGCGCTTGTCGCGGCGGATCACCACAGCGAGCCGGCGGTAGAGCTTTGGCGAGAGCGACCGCACGGCCAGGTCGCGTTGCTTGCTTTTCCCCGGGACGGCCATGCCCGGCAGGATGGCGCAGCCGAGCCCGGCGCGCACCATCTCCTTGATCGCCTCGACGCTGCCGAGCGACATCAACGGCTTCAGCGAGACGCCGCCGCGGGCTAGCCATTCGTCCGCGGTGCGCCGCGTGTTGCCGCCCGGCTCGAACAGGACGATCGGCCTGGTCGACAGCACCGCCGGCGTGATCCGTGCCGGCAGCTTCATGTCCTGCGGCGCGATCAGGACGAACTCGTCATTCATGACAGGCGTAATCTCGAAGCTGCGCCCGGACACAGGCAGCGTGACGAGTCCGATGTCGATCGTATTGTCCTCGACCGCCTTGGCGATGTCAGCCGTGTTGCCCGTGGTGACCGTGATCTCGAGCGAGGGAAGCGCGGTCCGCAACTCTCTCAGGATCGGCGGCAGCAGGAAAATGCATGCCGTCGCGCCGGTCCCGAGCCGCACGCGCCCCGCGGTGCCCGTCGTCTGCTGCGCGACGGCATCGACCGCCGATGCGACGGCGGCGCTGATCTGCTGTGCGTGGTCCAGCAATGCCGTCCCGGCGGCGGTCGGCCGCGCTTTTCGTCCAACGCGCTCGATCAGGATCGCATTGAGGCTTCGTTCGAGCTGGCGCACCTGCAGGCTCACCGCGGGTTGCGAGAGCTGCAGCCGTTCGGCGGCAGCCGAGAAGCTGCCCGCCTCGATGACGACGCGGAAGCTCTCGAGGTAGTCCAGGTTGAGATTCTTCATCAAAGTATCTCTTATGCTTTGCATAAGATATCAAAGCTTCACTTATATAGCGCGAACCGGCATGCTGGGGCAACGCTGACGGCTTGAGCTGGATCGGGAGCAGGTGGAGGATGACAGGAGACATCAATGGCGTCGTAGTCCGCGACGCGACAGAAGCTGACATGGCGGATGTGCAGCGGATTTACGAACATCATGTGTTGAACGGGCTGGCAACCTTCGAAGAGGTGCCGCCGACGCTGCACGAGATGCTTGGGCGACGCGACGCCGTGCTGGCGGCGGGGTTACCGTACCTGGTGGCCGAGGTCGACGGACGGGTGGCCGGCTATTCCTACGCGACATCGTATCGGCCCCGGCCGGCCTATCGCCATACGATCGAGGACTCGGTCTATGTGTCGGAGGCGCTACGTGGCCGCCGCATCGGTGCGGCCTTGCTCCAGGCCCTGATCGCGCGGGCCGAGGCCGGACCCTGGCGGCAGATGCTGGCGGTGATCGGTAACAGCGGCAACGCCGGATCGATCGCGCTGCACCGGCGCATGGGCTTCGCGCCGGTGGGGACGCTCAAGTCCGTCGGCTTCAAGCTCGGGCAATGGGTCGATACTGTCTTGATGCAACGCTCGCTTGGTCCGGGCGACGCGGCGCCTCCGTCGGCGCTCGAGGAGCCGCGCAATTGATCGCACGCCGGGTCGTCGTCGCCCTCGGGCTTGGCCAATTGATATCCTGGGGCGCCACCTACTATTTGATCGGCGGCTTCGGCGAACAGATCGGCGCGGACCTCGGCTGGAGCCGCGATATCGTCTATGGCGGCTTTGCCGCCGCGCTCCTGGTGATGGGGGTGGCGTCGCCGCTGGTGGGCCGGTTGGTCGATCGCCGTGGCGGCCGAGATGTCATGGTCGTGGGCGCGGTGGTGAATGCCATTGGTTGCGCCGGTCTCGCGCTCTCGCATCAGGTCGCGACGTATTACGCGTTCTGGATCGTCCTTGGCCTCGGCATGCGGCTGACGCTGTACGATGCCGCCTTTGCGGCGTTGGCGCGGATCGGCGGACCGGAGGCGCGTCGCGCCATGTCCGGGATCACGTTGCTCGGCGGATTGGCCGCCACCGTGTTCTGGCCGCTCGGCCACATCCTCTCGGAGCATTCCGGCTGGCGCACAGCGTTGCTCGTTTACGCCGGGTGTGCACTCCTGACGATCCCGCTTCATCTGTTGATTCCGACCCAACGGTATGCCGGCCCATCGAGCCTTGCCGCGGCGGCGCCAAGGCAGCCGCTCGCCGTCAGCCAGCGGCAGGTCGCGCTCGGAGGCGGTCTCTATGCCGTGATCATGACCGGGGCCAATTTCCTCAACGCCGGCATGTCCGCCCACATGATCGCGGTGCTTACCGGATTGGGGCTCACTGCGTCGGTAGCTGTATGGATCGCGACCTTGCGAGGAATCGGGCAGTCCGCAGCCCGTCTCTGCGAGATTCTGTTCGGCAGGCGGGTCGATCCGCTCGCACTCAACCTGATGGCCTGCCTGATCATGCCGCTCTCCTTCGTCGCCGGACTGTTCAGCGGCGGTTCGACGGAGATGGGAATCGCATTCGCGCTGCTGTATGGCGCCTGCAACGGCATCCTGACCATCACCAGGGGGACATTGCCCTTGGTCCTGTTCGACCATCGCAGCTACGGGACGCTGGTGGGGCGGCTGATCGTTCCAAGCTTCATCTTCCCCGCGGCGGCGCCACTGCTTTACGCCATCGTCATTGACCGATCCGGCAATGCGGGGGCGCTGTATCTATCGATCGGCCTCGCTATGATGACGCTGCTCGCGGCCGTCATGCTGAAGGTGTTGTTTCCGAGAGCGCCCTGAGGTCATTATACCCCTGCTGATGTACCGCATGGGGAACAAGAATATGAAACGCCTGGTCAAAGGTCGTCTCGCCGCGCTGGTCTTTGCCGCAAGCCTGCTTTGCACCGGAACCAGATACGCGCTCGCCGAATCCGCCACGCCCGCGCAATCGCAGGGCGACAAGACCGTCGCATTGCTCAAGAAACTGATCGCCTTCGACACGTCGAACGGGCCGGGGGACACGCGGGCGCTCGCCGAATATCTGAAGTCGCAGTTCGAGCCGCTCGGCGCCGAAGTCGACATCTTCGTTGCTCCGAACGGGAAGGCCGCGCACTTCATCGCGCGGCTTCGCGGCGATGGCTCCAAGAAGCCGGTCCTGCTGGCCGCGCATGCTGACGTCGTTCCGGTCGAGCGGGAGAAATGGACGGTGGAACCGTTCGCCGGCGTCGAGAAGGATGGTTTCGTCTATGGCCGAGGCGCGATGGATTTCAAGGGCGGGCTCGCCGTGTTCGCACGCGCGGTGATGCGGCTTGCCGAGGAGAAGACGCCGCTGGCGCGCGACGTGATCTTCCTGGCCGAGGCTGACGAAGAGCAGGGGCAGTACAGCACGGTGTGGCTGGCGAAGAACCATTGGGACAAGATCGATGCGGAGTTCGCGCTCAACGAAGGCGGCTATGTCCTGCAGGGGCGCGACGGCACCGTGCGGCAGATCAGCGTCACGACGGCAGACAAGCTCTCCGCCACCTTCGCGTTGAGGGCCACCGGCCGCTCGGGCCATTCCTCGCGCCCGTTCCCACCGGGCGAGATGGCCAACGATCGCCTGATCGCGGCGTTGGCGAAGCTGGCCGCGCATGATCCGGCGGTCAAGCTCGTGCCGGCGACGGAAGCCTATTTCAGGGCGTTGCTCCCGATCAGCTCGGAACAGACGGCATCCGACATCAAGCAGCTTTTGAACGCGAAAGATCAGAGCGATCTTGAAGCGGCGGGAAAGAAGCTCGTGGCCGACAATCCCAAAGATGGCCTCCTGCTGCACGCACTGCTCCGCGACACCGTGGTCATCACCATGATCGAGGCCGGCATCAAGCCCAACGTCATTCCCGGCGACGCCAAGGCGATCGTCAACACACGGCTGCTTCCGGGAACGACGGCCGATCAGATGATCGCGGAAATCAAGCGCGCGATTGGCGATCCCGATATTGAGGTCAGCCTCGTGACGCCGCTGACGCAGCAGGAAGCGCGGGACGTCTATCTGAAGCGCACCAACGCGCCGCCGTCGCCGGTCGACACCGCGCTTTACGCGGCGCTCGACCGCAATGCCAAGCTGATATGGAAAGATGCCGTGCTGGTGCCCACGCTGTTCGAGGCCGGCACCGATGCCATGGCCTGGCGCGAGCACAACGTTCCCGTCTATGGCATCTACCCTTACCCGCTCGACGACGACATCCTGAGCCGGATGCATGGCAACGACGAAAGGATCGGGGTCGAGGCCATCAAGCAGGGGACAGAGTGGATCTACAACACGCTGCGTGAGGTCGCGAAGAAGTAGATCGTCGTGCCGGCGATGGAGTTGCCCCCAGACGTCGCGCTTGCCAGGCCTCACTTCACCAAGGTCAGCAGCGGCTTGTCCTTCTCGACGATGTAGGTCGCAAGCTCGCTGGCGGTGACGTTGCCGACGTTCTTCGCCGCATGAATCGTTCCGGCCGGAATGAACAGCACGTCGCCGGCCTTCAGCGTCGCCGGCGGCTTGCCCTCGACGTCATATTCGAGCGTGCCGGCGAGCACATAGATGATCTCTTCGCCCGGATGGGTGTGCTGGGGGAATGCCACGCCGGACTCGATATCGACCCGCACCTGGACCGCTTCGCGTCCTGAAACGCTGAGGTCATGGCGCTGCAGGTCGGTTCGCTTGATGCCGGTCGGCTGCTGCGCCTGTGCTGCGGGGAGGGCGAGGACGCTGGCGGCGACCAAAGCTGCGATCGCGATCGCGCGCGGCGTATTTGCGAAGATGCTCATGTCGAACTCCTGATATCCTTGGTTTCGCTGACCCGCACGGACCGGGCCGACAAGCGGCCGGTCCGCATCGGGAGTCTGACTATCATGCTGTCACTCTGTCGCGTCAGACGAGGGTGGTCGTCACATCGATGTTGCCGTGGACGGCCTTGGAGTAGGGGCAGATACCATGCGCGGCCTCGATCAGCTCCTGCGCAACCTCGCGCGCGACGCCTGATATGTGGACGTTGAGGCGCGCGCGCAGAAAGAAGTCGCTGCCGGCCAGATTCAGATCGATCTCGGCGTCGACCTCGGGCTCGCTCGGCAGCTTGACCTTGCGCTGTGTCGCGGCGAGCTGGATCGCGCCGATGTAGCAAGCCGACCAGGCGGCGGCGAACAGGTTTTCAGCGGCCGGGTGCGGCTGCGGCAGCTTGACGTCGAGGAAGCCGTCGCTCGAGCGGGCCGCGCCGTTGGGGCCGGCGGTGACGTGGGTCTTTCCGGTGAAGAGAACTTTTGCGGTGGCGGTCATGGCGTAATCCTTTCTGCTGGAGAAATATCGTATCCGATTTAATCGGATGCGGGTCGAAATAAACCGCAGGCAGGGTCATGTCAAGCACTTCCGATTTAATCGGATACGATTTATATCGGTAGCGACTTCACAAACTCCGGAGGCATCCGTGACCCGCGCTCCCAAGGCAGCACCCAAGGCAGCACCCAAAGGCCGAAAACTCTCGAATTTCCTGTGCTTTGCGGTCTATTCGGCCAATCTGGCCTTTGGCCGCGCCTACAAACCGATCCTGGATGCGGTCGGGCTGACATACACCCAGTATATCGCGATGGTGGCGCTGTCGGAGGAGGATGACCAGACCGTCAGTGCGCTCGGCGAGAAGCTGTTTCTTGAATCCAACACGCTGACGCCGATCCTCAAGAAGCTGGAGCTGTCAGGCTATCTCACGCGCACCCGCGATCCCGCCGACGAGCGGCAGGTGCGGGTAAGCCTGACGCCGGCCGGCCGGCGCCTGCTCGACACCGATCTCAGCGAGTCCCTGATTCGTGCCTGCGGGCTGGGGGACGAGTTTCCCCTCGTGCAGAAGAGCATCGTCAGGCTCCGCGACAATCTGTTGCGCGCCACGCAGGGCCAAAAGCAGGACAGTTAATCCTGCTGCGCTGCTCGATCATTGCGCCGCGCGAGCAACGCATCGGTCCGAATTGTAACGAGGTGTATCGGCGCCGTGTCCTTCCCCATTTCCGCCACGGCGAACCGACAACTCCGGCTGACGTCAGGACGACGCGGAGGAGAGATCATTTTGCGCGGAAAGTCGGCATCCATCTGTGGAGTGATCGCAATGGTGAGTCTGCTCTGCACGGCGGTGCCCTTTGCATTGGCGCAACCGGCTCCGGATCAGGATTCGTCGCGCCCGCAATCGAGTAGGGATCGTTCGCCGGCCAGCACGGCCGAGAGCTGGGACGCCAATCGTGATGGCGTTTATACCTGCGACGAGTGGAAAGGCTATCTCGGGCGGGCGTTCGATCGCGCCGACCGCAACCACGACGGAATTCTGACCCCTGCGGAGTTCGAGGTTGTTCGTCGGGTGGGCAGTGCGCTCGCCGACGCCGACTTCGGCTATTTCGACGAAAACCAGGATGGCAAGATTACGCGCAGCGAGTTCGTCGGCAAGCCGAACGAATTCATCCTGCAACACGACAAGAACGGCGACTGCCGCGTCACGCCGGAGGAACTCAAGGATACCGGCACGGACCAGAAGCGACCAGGCGGCAGAGGCAAGAAATCCTGACGCTCAGCCTATCCGGGGACTTGTTCGGGCAGCACCGGACGAGACGAGTTTGCCGCGCTTCGATCCAGTCCATCGCAACCCGCTCCTGGCAACGCAATGCGGACGGTGAGGCCCTGCGGACGATTGTCGTGCAGGGAAAGTTCGCCGCCGTGCCCGTGGACCGCGGCCTGAGCGATCGAAAGGCCGAGTCCGAATCCGCTGTTCTCGGTCATGGTCCGGGCCTCTTCCCCTCGGACGAAGGGTTTCAACATGTCGGCCCTGCGGTGCTCCGGAATCCCGGGACCATTGTCCGACACTTCGATGGTGGCCTGGTCCGCGCATGCGGTCAGCCTGATATCGACTTCGCTGCCGAACCGAACGGCGTTTTCGACCAGATTTGTCACAGCGCGGCTGATCTCGCCGGGGCGGATCGTGAATGGGGCTCTGACAGGGCCCTGGTAGCGCACAAGATGACCGCAATCGGAGAATTGCTCGCAGATTGTGTGCAGCAAAGCCGACACATTGACCAGGGTCGGCTTTGCCGCGCTGCCACTGCTCAGGAATGACAGCACGGATTCCAGCATGGCCTGCATCTGGTCGAGGTCGTGAAGGGTTTCTGCGCGTTGTACCTCGTTCTCGATATATTCGGACCTCAGCCGCAGGCGGGTGATCGGCGTTCGCAAATCGTGACTGATCGCGGCGAGCATTCTCGTCCGGTCGTTCATCAGGGCGGTGATGCGTTCACGCATGCGATTAAGCGCGACCGCCGCGGCGCGAATTTCCTCTGGCCCCGTTTCGGGAAGGGGTGCCGATGTCTGGCTGACACTGAAGTTCTCGGCAGCGCGGGCGAACGCGGATAGCGGCGCGCTGAGCGCGCGACCTGCCCACACGCCAAGCAGTGTGACGCTCACGAACAGGAACAGGACCGTGCTTGCCCAAAGTCCTCCGACAAAGGGCGGGACTTGTGGCGAGCCGATCGTTGCTTCGACCACGGCGCCATCGGGCAATCGGACCGTGGCCAGTGTGCCCTTTGCGGAGAAATCCACATCAACGGTGTTGGCGCCTGGCACCTCGGAAAGGGCGCCGTCAGACTGGCCCGGATCACCTTCGCGCAAGGTGAGCTGGAGGCGAGGAAAAGCCCGATCGACCGCCTCAAGGAGGACCGCGCGGCCGGCCGCGGGTGTCTCGGCAAGGAGTTTCGCAATCAGTTGGAACTGATGGATAGGTCTTTCCGCGAAAGATCGCGGCTTCTGGCCGACGACATAGAGCGCGATGAGCACGTGGATCAGTACGAGCGAAATCAGAATAAGCGCAGCGATCTGGCCGCTGATCCGCCGAAAGCTGAAAAGCGTGACAATTCTCCGGGTCCAATTCATGCGTCTTCCACATCAGGCGTGAAGATGTATCCGCCCGTTCGGACTGTCCTGATCACGGATGAGCCCTCGATCATATCGAGCTTGCGGCGAAGCCGGCTGACCAGCACATCGATGCTGCGCCCGAAGGGACTGGCAGGGCGGCTGCGCGTCATGCTCAGCAAACCGTCCCGCGTCAAAATCCTCCCAGGACGCTCGCAAAACGCCTGCAGGAGATCGAATTCCGCGCTCGTCAGCGGCACCTGGGCTCCTTCGGGATCGCGCAGTTCGCGCAGCCGAAGATCAATGATCCAGTGCTGAAAGCGCAAGCGAGCGGAGCTCCGGCCGGATCGGTCGAGAAGGCCAGCCTGGCGACGCAGGACAGCGTTGATCCTCGCCAGCAGCTCGCGCGGATTGAAGGGTTTGGAAAGATAGTCATCCGCCCCCATTTCAAGTCCGAGGATCCGGTCGAGGTCCTCACCCTTCGCGGTGAGTATGATGATCGGAATCGCCGAGTCGTTGCGAAGACGATGACACAGGCTCAGTCCGTCTTCTCCTGGCAGCATGAGATCGAGGATGACAAGATCGAGTGAATGTCCGGCAAGGTAGCGATCCATCTCCCGACCATTCGAGGCGGTGGCGACCAGGCATGATTGATCCCGCAGGTAACGGGCAATCAGGTCTCTGGTCTGCTGGTCGTCTTCGACGATCAGGATTCTTGGAGAGCTCGTAAGCATGGTCGGAGGCCGCTGCACTGGTCATCATTGTGCGCGCGGAAGCGCGCGCCCGGCCGTCAGATTGACCAGCATATGCGTCACTTGTGGGCGGGATTGTGCCTTTTCGTCAGCATAGTGTTTCTGGAATGTAAGGGGGCGCTCCCGACTGGAAACAAATCGGGAGGCCGGCGTACGACAGCCTGCAAGAGCGTTTTGCGTCTCTCAGTAAAGCGGAAATTGATCCGGGTATCCGCCGAGGTCGGACGCAGGGCTTAGCGGTGCTCGATCGAGTGGCCGGCTGTTGTTGTCCCGGGCAAACGAGGAGGCGGGCGGAAAGGCATAGTCAGTGAACTTGCGCTCGCCAGGCAAGACTTCCGTCCCGGCGTCCAACCATGATCGTGTGGTCACATAGATCCGGGTGCGCGGCCCGGCCTGGTAGGAGTGGTTCGGTCCGGTCGGGCCGTAATCGTAGACGGAGCTGATTGCGGGCGCTTTCCGCCGCCGGTCTGCAGCGGCCACGCTGTTGCAGCAAAGAGCAAGCCCAAGAGAGCACCCGAGAGAGAACCCAACAGTGGTGACAAGCAGCACGCGTTTCATCTTGCTCGTGGTCGTACTCATCGTTTCTTTCCACCTGTCAGCGCGGAGCCCAGTTGGCTCTGGCATCGGCTGTTCCTGAAGTAAACGATCGGCTTCTTGCGCAACATTGCTGTGCGCTGGCCGGACAGGGGCGCTGCGCTGCGCATCGAGCTGCATGGAGGCGAGCAGAATAGAGCGAATGGCAGCCGCGCCGCGCAGGCGCCTGGCGTCGCGTTGCGCTCACAGTCCCAAATCACTGGAAATAATCCCGCAACTTTGGAGCCACACCGTAGCCATCGCCGTCCCGTCACAACGAGCGTGTTGTTGGTGAGGTGTGGAATGAAGACGTGGCGGAGCGTTGTCGCGGCGATCGTGATCGCGGGTTTGTCGATCCTGGGGACGCCGAGCAGATGGCTATTGTTGGCTCCGGCGGCAGCCGAATCTCTCGATGCGATCACGGTCGAAGGCAACCGCCGGATCGAGGCGGAGACCATCCGCTCCTATTTCAAGCTGGGCGCCGGCGGACATCTCGATCAGTCCGAGATTGACGACGGGCTCAAAGTGCTGGTCGAGACCGGGCTGTTCCAGGACGTCAAGATCAATCATGCCGGCGGCCGGATCATCGTTTCGGTGATCGAGAATCCGGCGATCGGCCGTGTTGCGTTTGAAGGCAACAAGAAGATCAAGGACGAGCAGCTCTCGGGCGAGGTGCAGTCCAAGCCGCGAGGCACGCTGTCACGACCCATGGTGCAGTCCGATGCATTGCGAATCGCCGAAATCTATCGGCGGTCCGGCCGCTACGACGTCCACGTCACGCCGGAGATCATCGAGCAGCCGAACAATCGCGTCGACCTCGTTTTCACGATCGAGGAAGGAGCAAAGACCGGCGTCAAGGGGGTCGAGTTCATCGGCAACAGCAGTTTTTCGGCGGCGCGCCTGAAAGACGTGATCAAGACGCATGAGGGCAACTTTCTGAGTTTTCTCGGCAACAACGACATCTACGATCCCGATCGCGTCGAGGCCGATCGTGACCTGATCCGCCGGTTCTACCTGAAGCGCGGCTTTGCGGACGTCCAGGTCGTGGCGGCGTTGACCGAGTACGATCCGGCGCGCAAGGGTTTTCTCGTCACGTTCAAGATCGAGGAAGGACAGGAGTATCGCGTTTCGACGGTGGGCTTCCGATCGAACATCAGGGGATTCGACCCGAATACCCTGCGCCCGTTCTCGCGCGTGAGCGAAGGGGCGCTCTACAATGCCGAAGCGGTCGAGAAATCGGTCGAGGACATGCAGATCGAGGCCTCGCGCCGCGGTTATGCCTTCGCGGCAGTTCGCCCCGATGGCGATCGCAACTTCGAAGCACACATGGTCGCAATCGTGTTTCGGGTGGAAGAGGGGCCGCGGACGTATATCGAGCGCATCGAGATTCGCGGCAACAGCCGCACGCGCGATTACGTCATTCGCCGCGAGTTCGATCTCTCCGAGGGCGACGCGTATAACCGCGCGCTGGTCGATCGTGCCGAGCGGCGGCTGAAGAATCTGGACTACTTCAAGTCGGTCAAGATCGCCACGGAGCCGGGTTCGTCGAGCGATCGTGTGATCCTGATTGTCGATCTCGAGGAAAAATCGACCGGTGATTTCTCGATTTCGGGCGGCTATTCCACGTCCGACGGCGCGCTCGCCGAGGTCAGCGTTTCCGAGCGCAATTTGCTCGGCCGCGGTCTGTTTGCGAAAGCAACGGTCAGCTACGGCCAATACTCACGCGGCCTTTCGCTGTCCTTTGTCGAGCCATACCTGCTGGACTACCGCATAGCGCTCGGGCTGGACGCATACTACAAGGAGCAACTTCCGACGGACTACACCACCTACGGCGTGAAGACGATCGGGTTCTCGCCACGGCTCGGTCTGGCCTTGCGCGAGGACCTGACTCTCCAGCTGCGGTACTCGCTCTACCAGCAGGAAATCACGCTCGATAGCACCTTGGCGAACTGCAATAACAATCCATCCAATCCGTCGCTCGCGTTCAATCCCACGCCCGCTTACATTCAGAGCGTCCTGAAAGGCGTGGATCCGACCAACGCGACCGATTCCGGCGTTTACGGATATGGTTGCTACGGTGACGGCGAATCCACGTTGCCGGTGCGCGAGGAGCTGGCCGCGGGTCCGACCTGGACCTCCCAGATCGGATACACCCTGACCTATAATACCCTCGATAACACCAAGAACCCGACCGATGGCCTCCTGATCGATTTCAAGCAGGACTTTGCTGGCGTCGGCGGCGATGTCAGCTATTTGAAGAGTACGGTCGACGCAAAATACTACGCGCCCATGGTGGCCGATATTGTCGGACTGATTCACCTGCAAGGCGGCGTTCTGACCAAGGTCGGCGACAATGAGCTGCGCATGCTCGATCAGTTCCAGATGGGACCAAATCTCGTGCGCGGCTTTGCCTCGAATGGTATCGGGCCGCGCGACATCACCTATGCGAACTTTGGCGTGACGGGGGATGCGCTGGGTGGCACGAAGTACTGGGGTGCATCGTTCGAGTTGCAGATGCCATTCTGGTTCTTGCCCTCGGAGGTTGGACTCAAGGGAGCGGTCTATGCGGATGCCGGCTCGCTTTGGGGTTACCAGGGACCGACGTCGTGGACCGCGACGGGCGAGGTGAATACGCCCTCCTGTCCGAACTGTGGTCTTCAGTACGACGACAACAACGTGGTGAGAACCTCGGTGGGTGTCGGTCTGATCTGGGCGTCGCCATTTGGACCGCTTCGGTTCGACTACGCGATACCCATCACGAAAGGCAAGTACGACATTGTGCAGGAGTTCAGGTTCGGGGGAGGGACGTCATTCTAAGATCGCGATCGATCGACTTGCCGCCGAGTTGCGCCATTTCTTCGCGTGACGCTTGCAATTGTGCGGCTTGCGGCAGCCTGCGAACAGAGGCAGGCTGGGCCGATGCAATTCCGATCCGGGGTGAAATGAATGTCACGCGTGTCCATCAAGACCAGGGACGACCTGCCGCCGGCGCTCCAGCCGCTGTGGGACAAGATGACGACCTATGGCGCGTTCGAAAACCAGGCCGGGGTGATGGCGCAGCGGCCGCCGATCTTCAAGCATATGTGGTCGCTGCTGGTCGATCTCGCCAACGAGGCCGTGCTGTCGAAGCGCCATCTCGAGCTGGCGCTGGTAACGGTGTCGCTGTTGAACAAGTGCGACTATTGCGTCTCGCACCATGCGCCGAAGCTCGCAATCCAGGGCGTCTCGGAAGCCGGCGCCGAACGGCTGCTCGACTATAAGGATCATCCCGAGCTCGACGCCGTCGACAAGCTCGTGGTCGAATACACGATCGCTGTCACCAACAACTGGAACAAGACCCGCGACGAGATCTTCGAGCGCCTTCGCGGCCATTTTTCGGAAGCCCAGATCGTCGAGCTGACATGGCGGATCGCGCTCTGCGGCGCGTTCAACCGTTTCAACGACATCCTGCAACTCGACATCGAGCAGGGCGTTCCGCATCGCGAGGCCGCCGAGTGAGGCAGGCGTCGCGGAGCTGCTGATGCCCAAAATGAAACGGTTTGCTTTTCTTGCTGCGTTGGTCTTGCTGTTCGCGCCGCTGGCGGCCCGTGCCCAAAACGCCGTCCGCGGCGTCGATTTCGTGCATCCGTTGCAGTTCAGCGAGGCGGAACAGGATGCCGCGCTCGCCCGGATCGCGTCCGCCGGCGTGCGCGTGATCCGGTTCGGCATGTATCAGCAGGATCTGGACAAGAACATCGCCTTCATCGCGCGGGCCCATACCCACAACATCGCGGTCGATCTCATTCTCCACGGCCTCTATCCGCCCGACGCCCCGCAGCGGCCTTACCGGGCGAAGGAATTTCCAAACATGTGGGCAGGACCGCTGATCTCCTCTCTCAGCCCGGAGCTGTCCCGACCGTATTTTCAGCAACTCCTAGACAAGCTCGACGCCGACGGCATCGCCCTCGCCGCCCTGGAGTTCGAGAACGAGATCAACATGGCCGGGGACAATCCAGACTTCAGCCTTCCGGGCCAGGGCCGGGTGCTGGGGCTGAACGATCTCTATCATGATCCCGAAGGACAAAAGGTCGCAAAAGGCTATCTACAATATCTCAAGGTCCTGGCCGCATTGAAGCAGGTGCGGGACCATTCCAGGCTGAACACGCATACGCCCCTGCTGCCCACGAGCGTGGTCGACATCGTCGAGGAAGGCCCCTGGCCGACGCCGAAGCCCTATGACGGGGTGAGCGTCGGCGCGACGATCGCGTTCATGCGTGCCAACGGGCTCGATCAGCTCGTCGACGCATATAATCTCCACACCTATCCCTGGGCCGACCACCCGGGCGACAAGACGTCGGCGATCCATCGCGCGCGACGCCTCGCGGCGCTGATCCAGCCGGTCTGTGCCGCTGCCGGCTCGGCCGGCGGCAAGCCGTGCTGGATCACTGAATGGGGGTTCAGCTATGGCAGCAAGACCTGCGCCGCGGACGAGGCGGCGCGCAGTCAGCTCGTGCAGGAGATGATGGGCGATTTCGCGCAATGGATCCGCGAGCGGCGTCTCACCGGACTCCTCTACTACTCCTGGACCGGCGATCCGGCCTTCGACGTCGAGCGCTGCGGGGCCTTGACGCGAAGCGGCCAGGCCGCGATTGATCCGATCACCGCGAGGTGAGGCTGGTATCGTCGAGGCTCGCCAGCACGAGGTCGTCCCGAGCGGATGGAGACGTCTTCGGCAAGGGGACCGCCTCGTAGTCCAGCTTTAGAAGCATTTGCGAACTCAGCCGCCCTCGCAAAAAAGTGAACCGGAGCTACAATCGCCTGTCGGTTCCGCGCCACCCCGTTCGTCTTCCATCCAGACCAAGCTGCACTGGGAGATATGGAATGAGCAATTCTCACTACCGCTGGGTGATCGTCGCGGCGGGCGGTCTGCTGGGCTGCGTCGCGATCGGCGGCATGTTCTCGCTGCCGGTGTTTCTGCAGCCGATGGCGCGGGAGACCGGGTGGTCGGTGACCGGCATCTCCAGCGCCCTGACGATCGGTTTCCTGGCGATGGCCTTCACCAGCATGGCGTGGGGCACGCTGTCCGACCGGTTCGGGCCGCTGCCGGTGGTGCTGACCGGGTCGGTCGTGCTGGCGGCAAGCCTGGCGCTGGCCAGCCAGGCGCCGTCGCTGCTGGCGTTTCAGTTCATCTTTGGCCTGATGGTCGGCGCGTCCTGTGCCGCGATCTTCGCCCCGATGATGGCCTGCGTCACCGGCTGGTTCGAGACGCATCGCAGCCTCGCCGTCTCGCTGGTGTCGGCGGGCATGGGCATGGCGCCGATGACGATGGCACCGATCGCCGCCTGGCTCGTCTCCAACCATGGCTGGCGAACCTCGATGCTGATTGTCTCTGGTATCGTCGCGGCGATCATGATTCCGGTCTCGTTCCTGGTGCGTCGTCCGCCAGCGCTTCAGGGCGCGCAAGCCGCTGTGGTCGCCAGCGCAGGGCCGCAGGCGGAGATGACGCGCGCGCAGGCGCTGCGCTCGCCGCAATTCATCATCCTGGTCGCGACCAATTTCTTCTGCTGCGCCACCCATTCGGGGCCGATCATCCACACCGTCAGCTACGCCATCACCTGCGGCATTCCGATGATCGCGGCGGTCACGATCTACAGCGTTGAGGGGCTCGCCGGCTTGGGCGGTCGCATCGCCTTCGGCCTGCTCGGCGACCGCTTCGGCGCCAAGCGTATACTGGTGCTCGGCCTGCTGGCGCAGGCGTTCGGCGCACTCGGCTACGTCTTCGTGCGCGAGCTCGCTGCGTTCTACGCGGTGGCGGCGGTGTTCGGCTTCATCTATGCCGGCACCATGCCGCTCTATTCGGTCTTGGTGCGCGAGAACTTCCCGTTGCGGATGATGGGCACCGTGATCGGCGGCACGGCGATGGCCGGCAGCCTCGGCATGGCGACCGGGCCGCTGGCCGGCGGCCTGATCTACGACACCTTCGCCAGCTATACGTGGCTCTATGTCGGCTCCTGGGCGTTCGGCCTCGGTGCCTTCCTGATCATCATGATGTTCAAGCCGTTCCCGGTGGCGCGGACCGCAGCCGTAGCAGCGCCGGCGTGAGGGTTTGACGCGGAGGTGATCCGCTCGGCATGGATCACCTCACGCGCGTCATGAACGGCTTCGCTTTGGCCGCGCAATCGCGCGCACCGTGTTCTTGGTGCTGCCGCCACCGCAGAAGAACCGGTCGCCGCCGTCGGACTCCAGGCCCGAGACGTTGACGCCCGGCGGCATCTCGAGCCGTTCCAGCACTTCGCCGGTCTGCGGATCGATGCGCCGCACGTCGCTCTCGTCGTTTTCCCATGTCCCGTGCCAGAGTTCGTCGTCGACCCAGGTGACGCCGGTGACGAAGCGATTGGACTCGATGGTGCGCAGTATCGTGCCGGTGTCCGGATCGATCTGGATGATCTTGCGGTCGCGATATTGTCCGACCCAGAGCGCGCCTTCGGCCCAGGCAAGGCCGGAGTCTTTGCCGCCGCCGGGCGAGGGGATGGTGGAAACCACGCGGCCCGTGTTTGGCTCGATCTTCAGGATGCGGTCCTCGGCGATCTGATAAAGGTGCTTGCCGTCGAACGCTGTACCGGCATGGGCCGCGACGTCGATCGTGCGGGTGGTCTTGCCGCTGTCGGGATCAAAGGCGACCATGCGGTCGCCGGCTGCGAACCAGACCTGCTCGCCGTCGAAGCTGACGCCGCCCACGCTCTCGACCCCCTCGAAAGCATATTCCCTGACGATATGGGCCGCCGACTTCTTCATGCTGTGCTCCTGCTCTTTGATTTCTGCGTGATACTAACCGTTCGGCAGCGGGGCAGGGAGTAACAAGGCCGTCGTGAATCCCGGCACCATCGGCATCATCCAGCGGCGCGCGCGGGCGCGGCCATAGGATTGCACCTTGCCGGCCGCAGCCAGCGTGTCGAGCGCGCGCTGCACGGTGCGCTGGCTGGTGCCGAGCGCGAGCGACAGCGCCGAGCTCGACCATGCTTCGCCGTCGGCGAGGCAGGCCAGCACCGCGGCATGTTCCTCCTCGACCGGGCGCGCCAGCACCACGACATCGCGCCGGCGGTGCGGCTTCAGCACGAAACCGTCCGGGGTCGCGCGCAGATCGGCGAGCGGCCGCAGCGAGCGGCGCAGCCGCCCGATCTCGACTCGCAGCCGCGCGCGATGTGACTCGTCGGCATGCTTGCCGCGAAACGCCCGCGCAATCAGCGCGCTGCGTGCCGCGTCGTTCGGCCAGGCTTCGCCGAGCGCACGGGCCAGCGCGAACAGCACGGGCCGCCGGGTCAGCGAAATCTCGGTGCTGATGTCGCGTACGACATATGTGATGGCGTCGATGACGAGCGCCTTGGAGGCCATCACCGCCTCGACCTCGTCGAGCCGCAGCGCCCGCTCGCCGCCTTTCCCGATCAGGCGTGCCGCGGGCACGGTCAACAGCTGCGCGGCGCGTTCGACTTCGGCCGCCAGTGCGCCAATGCCGGCGCGGCGCGCGGCGGCATCGGCGCGAGCGAGCGCCTCGCGCGCGGGCTTGGTCCGCAGCCGTCGCATCGCGATCCCTGCGGTGACGAGCTCGTGGCCGACCCGCAAGGCGGCAGGGAGAGGCGCCGGGTCGAGGTCGGCGAGCATACGCTCGGCTTCATCGAGATGCCCAATCAGGAGCAGGCGGCGGATCTCGAGACAGCCGGCATGCGCGGCATTGAGCCGATCGCCATGCGCCTCGAGCGTCGCGCGAGCAGCCGCCAGCGTCCTCGCGGGAAAGCCGAGGTCGCGCAAGACCAGCGCGATCTCGGCCTCCGCGACGATGCAGCGCGCGCGGGCGATAGCTTCGCGCGGGCCGAAGGCCCGGCCGGCGCGCTTCAACAGGTCCTTCGCACGGACGAAATCGCCGAGCCGGGCCATCGCGATGCCGCGTATCGCCAGCGCCGGCGGGTCGTCGCGCAAGCCCACCCGTTTCAGTGCGCCGAGCAGATCACCCGCCGCGAGCGCGAGCGCCGCAGCCGTGATCAGCGAGTCCATCCGAATCCCGACACACTTGTCACTCTCACCCTCCGCGGTCCGGTCCTAGCCTAGCACATGACGGGACACGCCATGTCCACGGAGATCGAATGATGACCGACCACGGAATCGGAACACGCCAGGATTGGCTTGCGACACGGTTCGGCGGATATGGCCATGCCGCGGCGCGCTTGCTGTCGCTGGCGGCCGCGCCAACTTTCGCGGTCATGGCGCTGATCGCGGCGTTCGGTCCCGCCGATATGCTCTGCGCGGCCATGCAGGGTCCGTTTTCGCTTCAGGGCATGGTTCCGATGTATGGGCTGATGAGCGCGTTCCATTTGGCGCCGTGGCTGCGGCTCGTCCGATGACCGGCTCACGTCTGCGGCAGCGTGAAGACTGCGCATGGCAGCGCGATGCCGCGCAGCTCATGCATGCCGAGTGCGACCAGCGGCATGTCGGTCTCGGCGGCGAGCGCGCCCGAGACCAGCACCGTCTTTTCCAGCGGTTTGCACAACCCTTCGAGCCGGCTGACCAGATTGACCGCAGAGCCGATCGCCGTGAAGTCGAGCCGGTCGGCCGCGCCGATATTGCCCCAGTGGACTTCGCCGAGATGCAGCGCCGCACCGAACGGCAGCGGTGGCTGGCCCTGCCTGCGCCGCTCAGCATCGAGATGCACCATGCCGACGCGCGCGGCGGACACCGCGCGCAACGCCGCTTCGCATGCGTTGCGCGGACCTGTCGTGACCGGAAAGATCGCGAGCAGACCGTCGCCGATGAATTTCAGCACCTCGCCGCCGAAGGCGTGGATTGCGCCGGCGATACGATCGAACCATGCGTCGAGTGCCGCGATCACCTCGGCCGGCGGATGGCTTTCGGAGAGCGCGGTAAAGCCGCGCAAATCGGCATAGAGCAGAGCGGCCTGGATGGTCTCGCCGGTGTTGCGTCGCAAAGGGGATGCCAGCACGCGCGCCGCGCTGCGCCGGCCGAGATAGGCCTCCAGCGTCGCCGTCAGCGTGGCGCGCGCAGTGAGGGCAGCCAGCGGTGCCGCGGCGAAACGCGCGGCTTGTCGCAATCGATCCGTCTCATCGGGCGTGAAGGCGCGGGTTCCGATCCAGCCGAGCGTCGGCCCATCCGGCCGCGGTCCGATCGCATCCTCATGGACCGGGCCTGCCGCGAGCCCGCGCAGCCAGCGCCGGCCGGCATCGCCGGGTGGTCCTGCATCCGGCATGGCGAACGGCTGCTGCGGCGCGAAACCCAAGGCCTCGATGACGTCGCCATTGCTCGCCTGCCACAGCCAGGTGCGCCGTGCGATCAGTGGATGTGGAACCTCGAGCGTCAGCGCGCCGCCGGCGAGCGGCAGGCCATCCGCAACCAGGTGGGCACCGAGTTCTGCCAGCAACCGGTTGGCGCCCGCGGTCTCGGCAGCGGCGTCGACCAGAAAGCTCAACGTCGAGGACAACTGCATCACCCCATCATGGGGTTGGCGCGCCACCCTTGTCACGCGCTATCCCTGTAACCACCTTGCAATGGGAGGATGATCGATGACCGAAGCCTTCGTCGTCAAACGCGAGATCCAGATTGCAGCTCCGCCTGCGAGCGTGTTCGCCTTCCTGACCGATCCGCAGAAGATCGTGAGCTGGATGGGCGTCGAAGCATCGACCGAGTTGCATCCCGGCGGGCTGTTTTATCTCAAGGGTGTGGCAGGCGATCACGCGCGGGCCGCGCGCGGCGCATTCCGCGAGGTCGTGCCGGTGCATCGTCTCGCCTACAGTTTTGGCTGGGAGGGCGGCGAAGAGGTGCCGCCGGGATCGAGCCTGATCGAGATCGATTTGATCGACAAGGACAGCGGCACGCTCGTGCGCATGACCCATAGCGGCCTGCCGAACGCAGCGCAGTGCGCGAGCCACGACAAGGGATGGGCGCATTATCTCGACCGGCTCGCTGGTGCCGCCGCCGGCCGGGACCAAGGTCCCGACCACGGGCCGGCGCACTAGGCTTGGGATCAGGCGTGAAAGGGGTGGCGCCGCCACGGGCGGCGTCGGTTGCGTGCCGCGGCAAACATCTTTAGTGCGTCACCGGCGCGCCCGGAAAGTGGATGGCCCAGAGAACAGCTTATTCCAGCCCGTAGTGACGATGGCAGGCGGCGCAGATGCCGTCGAGGTGATCGCTGACGTCGGCGACGGTTTTTAGGTCATGCACCTCCGCAGCCTGGTAGGCCTTGTCGGCGGCATCGGCAAGTTTCTTCACGTAAGTGTTCCACTCCGGATCGAGCGCGCGCTGTGGGATCATCAGCGCGTTTGTCGCTTCCGCAAGCGTCGCAGCGCCGCTGGTGATGTTTTCCCAGTCGTCGTCGGTCTTGGGTGAGAGGTCGTGCTCACCGCTGGCGTCGATCACCGAGCCGTTGACTCTCCAGATCACGTTCGCGGCCGGCGTCAGCACGTGGTCCATAAAGGTCTTCATGTCGACATGCGTCTGGAACGGCAGCATCGCTGGCGTTGTATCTGATATCGATGGGGAGGCGGCGAGGCTGGACAAGACGAGCCCGGCAAGGGTGGCGCGTGCAAGGGGCCTTTTCAACATCACAGCTCCTGCATGGTGAAGCCGATCCAGCGCCCGCAGGCCACGACCGCGATCCAGAGCAGGATCGATAGCGCGCCGGCTATTCGCGCCCGCAGCGGCGGCGATTTTTGCTTCTCCCATTGCGGCAGATCCTTCGCGCTGATGGCATGGAAGACGATCATGTTCACCCCGGCCGTGCAGATCAGGATGATCTTGGCATCGAAGTAGCCATTCGCCAGATATTTGGTGGCGTTGGAAATGAACAGCAGGAAGCCGGAACTCGCCGCGATCGCGAACGCGCCCCAGGTCACCGGCAGGATCGCACGCGTCAGCCGGCCGACAGGCCGGTTCATCGAGGCGAAGCCGACGAGCCGCAAGTCCAGCACGAGAATCGAGCCGACCACAAGGCAGATCGCAACGACGTGGATCGATTCGATCGTGGGAAACAGCGTGTCGTTCTCGCGGATGCTGTCCGCAATGCTGCTGTCCTCGAAGAATGCGATCAAGTTCTGGATGTACGACATCAACCGGCCTGCGTGTAAGCGATCCAGCGTCCGGCGAAAAGGATGCCGCACCAGACCAGGATCGACACCGTTGCCAGCGCACGGCCTGCCATTTGCCGGCTGCGATCCTCAAAGACACCTGGCGACGTCAGCACCATCCGTTGCAAGGTAGCCGTCAGCAGGATGGCCACAAGCAGCAACGCCATCTTGAGATAAAAGGTGGTGTTGACCAACGAGCGTCTCGGCTCGCCGATGATCAGCAGGCTGCCGGTTACGAGCAGGATGAGCAGGACCGGCCAGATCGGGGGCAGAAAGCGCCGCGTGACCTCGCGCAGCGGCTCGTCGCGCTCGAACACCCGAAAGATCCGCAAATCGACCAGCACTGCGGAGGAGAACACGATCGCCACGCAGAGAATGTGGATCGTCTGGAGCGTCGGGATGATCCAGGTGACGGTCTGGATGGTGTGACTGAGCGACGTCGCCGCCAGCCACTTGGAAAACCCGGTCAGCGCTAACATGTGAACTTACTGCTCGTCCGGCGTCAGGCTGTAGGTCAGTTCCTTGCCGTCCTGCAGAATAACCTTGCGCAGGAAGCCGCCGGGTTTGCCGTCGCGCAGCGGCAGATAGTCGAAGGAGGCGTGATCGCCGGGCTGCAGTGAGCGCTTTGTCCAGCCGGATCGCGTGAGCACGCCAGGGCTCGACACCTCGAACGTCCAGGTGCCGGCCTGCGGTCCTTCCTTGACGTCGGTCTCGACCACGAAGCTGATATGCGGGTTGGTCCAGTTGACCTGTTTGACGGTGCCTTGCACGGTCTGCGGATGGTCGCTGTCATAGGCCGCGTTGGAATGGTGCGCGGCTGCAACGCCGACAAAGCCCAGCGTGAGGCAAGCGGCAAGAAACATGGCCTTGGGCGACATCTCGGTCGTTCCTTATTTCCCGGTGTGGACCGTTCCGAACGCGCCTTGCGCGTTGGGGACGAATATGTCGTTGCCGTGCTCGTCCTTGCCCGGCACGAGATCTTCCTGCGCGCACTCGCCCTCGGTGACTTCATAATGGCGCTCGGGGTAGCGACGATAAATTCGCGTCGTCTTCCAGGTCGTGGTGAGAACGTTCGGAGCCGTGATCTCCAGATCGTCGCGCATGATATTCGGTTCGGCGAGACGAATATGCTCGACGATGTGCATGTCGCCATTGTTCGGGATGCCGACGGCTTCGCTGATCGCGATATAGGCCTGCGGCACGATCGAATTGGTGTCGATCACCAGCGTGTCGGCATCCCAATGGCCAATCGAATAGCCGTGCAGCGACAGGTCGGGATCTTCGGGTGGTTTGCGGCCATCCATGTAGATGCGCCGCATCCGGTTGCCGTCGACCTCGCCAAGCATGGTGATGCGGCCAGGCGTGACGAGCAGCTCGAATGCATTGTGCGTCATCAGCATCCAGCTCGGCATGCCGTGCGGCAGGCAGTGGCTCAGGACGAGGAATGGCCGTCCTGCTTTTTCCTCGGCAACGAGGTGCTGTACCTGCTCGAGGATATCAGGCTTCCAGGGCGGCATGTTTGCCGTCTCCTGGCGCTTTTGATCCCTGATGTCGGGAAGCCAGACGCCGCTGAGATCAGGCTCGGCATGCGCGCTCGGTAGAGCAGCGATCTGCTGCATGACAAAAACACTACCGACGATCGCAAGCGCTTTAACAAATTGTCCAATAGCCATGCGACCTTCCAACCGATGCGTCACCACGATAGGCGGCACAAGGACGAAAGGAAAGCTGATCGGTTGTCCAAACGCTTCAAGATTGCGGGAGGTCGGATCGCGTTCGTGCGATCGACTCCTGAGTGTGCCGCGTGAGTGAGTCCGAACAAAATCAGATCGAAGAGAACGTGATGCTTATTTTGTCACGCGTTGCCGAAGTTTTTGCCAGCCGCAAGCGTTTTGCGGAAACCAGGCGCCTCTCGCATGTGCAGAACGCGCACGATCGGCAAACGTTGGCTGCCCACCCGCGCAATCACCATAGCGGAGCAAACGGCACCCCTCTGCTTTCCGCTGCAAAGGAGGAGGGAACCCTTCCGCTGATGCTTCCCTCACTTGCCCGCCGCGGTTGGCCGTACGTCAGCCCGGCCATTTCGAGCCGAGGATGATCGAGCAGAAGTTGGTGCGCTTGTAGGTCGGATCCTTCAGCGCCAGCACGTCGGCCTTGACGTTGCCAAAGGTGGTCAGCGGCTTCTTGATGGTGCCATCAGCAAAGTGGTCGATGATGCCCTGCTTGAAATCAGCCTCACGCGGATGGTGCGCGCAGACGTGGTCGCGGTGCTCGTGCGAGAAATCGTCATAGGCGATGCCGAGCACGTCCATCTCGACGCCTGCGGTCACCAACGCGATGGTCGGACGCATGTGCTCGGGGACGCCGGGCGTGGTATGGAGCGCGATCGAGGTCCAGACGTCCTCGATGTCGCGCTCCGGTACGCCATAGCCTTTAAGGAAATCGCGCGCGGCATTGGCGCCGTCGACCTCGAAGCGAAGATCAGGGCTCGCATGCGCTGCGGTCAGGCCCATGTCGTGGAACATGGCGCCGATATAGAGCAGTTCAGGGTCGAATTTCACCGCGCGGCGATTGCCGGTCAGCGCGCCCCACAGGAACACGCGGCGGCTGTGGTTGTAGAGCAGGTCGTCCTCGGTATCGCGGACGAGCTGGGTGGCGGCGCGGGCCATGGCACTGTCGGGAACGCGGATGCCTGCGATGATCTCGGTCATTTCAAGATGCTCCTTGATGTGGCAAGACGCTGCCGTGGCGCGAGAGCACGCGCGGGGCGGTCATCGTTGCGGTCTGTGTTCGGATCGTTCGACGGCGCGATCCGGACCGTCGTTGTCGCCTGTTTCGGCTATCAGTCGCAACGAACGCGCGCCGCCGGATCGGGCCAACGACACGTCGTTTTGCGCCAGCGCGGAAGGAGAGGACATGCCCATTCAAAGGGTGGCGATCGCGATCCACGATGGGGTGCAGGCGCTGGATGTCGCAGGTCCCGTGGACGTGTTTGCCGAGACCAACGGCTTCGTGGCCGCAGGCGATGGCTACGAGACGGTTCTTGTCGCCGCGACCTGTGCGCCGCTGCGGGCCTCGAACGGCATGAAGATTTCAGCTGATCTCAGCTTTGACGAGGCGCAGGAGGTGTTCGACATCGTGCTGGTTGCGGGCGGTCCGGCCTTGCCGGATGCGGCGCCGGATCCGGACATGATGCATTGGCTGCGATCGGCCTCGGAGCGCGCCGGGCTGTACGGCTCGATCTGCACCGGCGCGTTCGCGCTCGGCCATGCCGGGCTGCTCGACGGCCGCAAGGTGACGACGCACTGGCAGAACGCGGAGCATCTTGCCGCGCGCTTTCCGGCCGCCGAGGTGATGTTCGACCGCATTTATATCAGAGACGGGCGGCTGATGACGTCGGCCGGCGTGACGGCCGGCATCGATCTCGGGCTCGCTTTGGTCGGAGAACGGCACGGCCCGCAGGTTGCGGTCGCGGTCGCAAAGCGGCTGGTCGTGGTGGCGCAGCGGCAGGGCGGTCAGTCCCAGTTCAGTCCCTATCTCACGGCGCCGGTTGATGAGGGCTCGCCGATTGCCCGCGCCCAGGCGCATGTCATGGCGCACGTCGGCGAGCGCCACACGCTGCAATCGCTGGCGGAGGCGGTCGGCATGAGCGTGCGCAGTTTCGGCCGCGCGTTTGCGCAGGCGACCGGAATCACGCCGCACGAATTCGTCGAGCGTGCGCGGGTCGATGCCGCGCGGCGGTTGCTCGAGGGCTCTGACCGGCCGCTGAAGGCGGTGGCCTTCGATTGTGGCTTCGGCTCGGCGGACCGCATGCGCATCGTCTTCACCGAACGCCTCGGCGTGTCGCCCGCGCAATATCGCGCCAGCTTCCGGACATTGTGACTCTGGCGCGGCGCCGGTCGAATTGACGAAACATCTTTAGGTAGATCATATCACATACACATTGTTTTGATTGTATGGACCGATCGCGTTGGATAGGATCGGAGCCGCTTCCGATATTTCCAAGCACCGACGTTTTTTCCGCGAGGTCGACATGGACGCGCTCACGCTTTTCATCATTCGTCACGCCGAGAAACCCGGCGACGAGTGGCCGGGACAGGGGCTTATGCCGAATGAAGTATCCGATACCGAGTCGCTGGTGCTTCGCGGCTGGCAGCGCGCCGGTGCGTGGACGGCGTTGTTCGGAACCAAGCTCACCGGAGGTGACTATGCCAAGCCAGACGTGATCTATGCCGCAACGCCCGGCGCCAACAATTTTCCCAATCAGGGGCCGAGCCGCCGGCCTGCCGAGACCATCTCGGTGCTCGCTGCGCGCCTCAAGCTCACGCCCAACGAAGGTTTCGGCAAGGGCGCCGAGCAGGCTCTGGTGACCGAGCTGCTGACGCTGACAGGTGTTGCCCTGGTGTGCTGGGAGCACAAGGCAATCATCTCCGACATCCTTCCACTGATACCGGTCAGCAAGGGCAGTCCGCCCGCCAAGTGGGAAGGCAGCCGCTTCGACGTCGTGCTGCGCTTCGATCGCGCCAAGGGCGACGACAAGTTCGCCTTCACGGAGCTGTTCCCGAAATTGCTGCCGGGCGATTCCGACAAGCCGCTGGGCAGCTGAGTGCTCCGCACTCGATCAGTCGAGACCCAGCGCCTTGCGCGACTTCCGCGTCAGCTTGGCCGCGATGAGGGCGTGCGCCTGCTTGAGATAGGCCTTGAGTTCGGCGTCGGGCAGGGCGCCGTTGCCGGTCAGCTGCACCCATTTGGCGCGCGCGAGGTACGGCGCCGGTCGCGCGAAACCCTGCTCGATCAGGAGCTGATAGGCCATGTTCGAGGTCTTGAACATGAAGCCGCCGGACCGCTCGATGAAGCCGCCTGATAGCGCGAACATCTTGCCGCCAACCTTGAACACGGAGGTGCCTTCCCACTGCACCACTTTGGTGGCGGCGGGGAGCCGCAGACAATGAGCTTCGAAGGTCTTGGGGCGCATGACATCGCAGGGATGGAAGAGGGCGCCCAAGCCATAGGCCGGGTGCGCGAATGCCGACAAGTCTGATGTGAGGGTGATCGCCTGCCGGTCCGGCCGATCGCGGTCGGCGGGCGGGCATTCACGAAAACGTGGGTTGGCAGGATTGCCATCTCAAAATATATCGTAAGATATGTTTTATGAACGAGGTGACCATGTTTAGAGATCGAGACAACGACGGCTTCCGGTTTGGAATTTTCGCCATGGGCCGGCACGGCGGCGGGCATCGCTTTGGCCGCGGCGGGCACGGCTTTTTCGGGCGGGGCGGAGGCCGCGACTTTCCGGGATCGCGGCGGCTCTCGTCGCAGGACCTGCAGCTCGTGATCCTGGCGCTGCTCGGCGAACGTCCGGCGCACGGCTATGAGCTGATCAAATTGATCGAGGAGCGCTCGGACGGCTTCTACAGCCCGAGCCCGGGCGTGATCTATCCGGCGCTGACATTCCTGGAGGAGATCGGCCACACCAGCATCACCCAGGATGCCGCGCGAAAACTCTACAGCATCACCGAGCAGGGCAAGGCGCATCTCGCCGAGAACCGCGCCACGGCGGACACCATCCTCGAGGCGCTGTCGCGGATCGGCCGCCGCATGGACGAGGTACGCGACGCCTTTGCCGGCGCCGGCGATCTCGATGGCGACCCGTCCGACGATCTGCACCGCGCCCGCCACGCGCTGAAGCGCGCGCTGCGCGCCAAGCACGGCGCCGACGCCGCCGAGGCGCGGCGGATCGCAAAGATCCTGGAGCGCGCGGCTGCCGAGATCCTGCAGCAGTGACGCAGTCGCACCGAAGGAGACATGGCATGTCCGACGAACAACCGCACAGTGCGATTGCCGATCCACGCGTCACCGCCGTCATCGATCGGTTGCAGGCCGCGCGCAGCAGGCCTGCCGGCGGCGGCCCGCGCGGCGGTTCAGGCAGCCGCGATCCGCATGCCTATGCCGAGCAGGGCTTCTCGATCGACCCCGAGCAGGGCGAACTGATCTATCTGTTGTGCCGTGGCATCGGTGCGAAACGCGTCGCCGAGTTCGCGACCTCGATCGGGATGTCGACGCTCTATTTCGCCGCCGCGGTGCGCGACAATGGCGGCGGCACGGTGATCGGCTCGGAGATCGTGCCGGCCAAGGTCGCAACCGCCCGGCGTAACCTTTCCGATGCCGGGCTTGCCGATTATGCCGAGATCCGCGAGGGCGATGCGCGCCAGACGCTGCGCGATCTCGGTGGCCCCGTGGATTTCATCCTGATCGACGGCTGGCCTGGTGATAGCGGGCCCACGCTGGCACGCCAGGTGATCGAGATCGTTGCCCCGCAGCTGCGGATCGGCGGCTATGTCATGAACGACAATGCCGAGCCGGACTTTTTGGAGTTCGTGCGCGATCCAAGAAACGGCTTTCTCTCGATCACGCTGCCGCTCAAGGGCGGCACGGAGCTGTGCCTGAAGGTGGCGTGAATTCGGTGCAGCGCGAGGGCTGGATTTCACAGGCAGTTGCTGCTCTGCTCCAGGCAAAACGGGAGCTAAGAGCAGCATGTCAGCAATCCCATCCACTCATCCGCTGGATCGTCCGATCTGGAGCGCGCTGACCACACGGCAGCGCGATCTGGCCGAGGGCGGTGCTGAGGCGCGCCGCTTTCCCGTCGCCATCGCGCCATTTGCGGACATGGTCGATATGTCGGCGCAGAGCTTTGCCGCGCTCGGCGCCTTGATGTCAGGGGCGGAGATTGCGGTGCTGTTCACGCCTGATGCGGTGACCGCGCCGCCGGCGTTCAAGGTCCTGCTGGCCGAGACCGGCGAGCAGATGATCGGCGCGCCCGTCGAGAGTTCGCTGTCCGGCGTCGAGATCGTGACGCTCGGTGTTGCAGATGTTCCGGCCATGATGGCGCTGATCGAGCTGACGAAGCCCGGTCCGTTCGCCGCGCGGACGCATGAACTCGGCACCTTCCTCGGCATTCGCGTCGATGGCGAACTGGTCGCGATGACCGGTGAGCGGATGAAGCCGGGCAACTACACCGAGATGACGGCCGTCTGCGTGCATCCCGCGCATCGCGGCCGCGGCTACGCGCAGGCGCTGTTGTCTGCGGTCTCTCGCCAGATCGTGGCGCGGGAGGAAACTCCCTTCCTGCACGTCTTCACCAGCAACGTGTCGGCGATCGCGCTGTACCGGCGCCAGGGCATGGAGATCCGCCGCCGTCTGCACATCACAGTGTTGCAGAAGCAGGGGTGAGGTCGGCGCTGGAGGGGATCTCTCCCCTAATAAATGGGGACGAAACAGTTCAGTTCAAGAATTGCCAGTACCTGCCTCGCCGCGTATGTCCCGCCTCCCTCGAGATCGAGGGAGAAACGGGAGCACAGCCATGCGGGATGTGACGACAGCCGGATTTGCCCACGACCAATTCTCAGGTGCGCGCGACGCCTTCGAGGCCAATTTCGCTGACGGAGAGGAGCTCGGTGCGTCGTTCTGCGCCACGATCGAGGGCGAGACCGTCATCGATCTCTGGGGCGGCTATGCCGACGAGGCGCGGCAGCGGCGCTGGTCGCGCGACACCATCGTCAACGTCTATTCGATCACCAAGACGATGACGGCGCTGACCGCATTATGGCTCGCCGATCGCGGCGAGCTCGATTTCGCAGCACCCGTGGCGCGTTACTGGCCGGAATTTTCCGCCAACGGCAAGGACCGTATCACCGTGGCACAGCTGATGAGCCACACGTCGGGCCTGTCGGGCTGGCATCCCGCAATCAGCGGCGAGGACTTTTACGATTGGGACAAGGCGACCTCGACGTTACAGGCACAGGCGCCGCTGTGGGAGCCGGGCACCGCGTCGGGCTATCACGTCTACACGTTCGGTTTCCTGATCGGCGAGGTGGTGCGCCGCATCACCGGCAAGACCATTGGCACCGTATTCCGCGAACAGATCGCATCGCCCCTGAACGCGGACTTCTGGATCGGCCTGCCGGAATCCGAAGACCACCGCGTCGCCGACCTCGTGGCGTTCCTGCCGTCATCGGCCGCTGATGGCGTCGAGATGAGCGAGATCCAGAAGATCACCTTCAGCGACACCCGGACCGACGTGCCGTCGACCCGCACCCGCGCCTGGCGCGGCGCCGAGATTCCGGCAGTGAACGGTCACGGCAATGCCCGCTCGATCGCCGCGATCCAGACCGTCCTCGCCAATCGCGGTGTCGCCGGCGGCAAGCGGATCATGTCGGAAGCCGGCTGCCGCCGTGCGCTGGACGTCCAGGTCGACGGGCCTGATCTGGTGATGCGCGGCATCGGCGTGCGGTTCGGCCTCGGCTTCGGCCTGCCGTCTCAGATCCTGGCGCTCGAGCCGCCCAATCCCAACACGCTGTTCTGGTCCGGTGGCGGCGGCTCGTTCGTGCTTGTCGATATCGACGCACGAATGACTTTTGCGTACGCGATGAACCGGATGCAGCGGGGTCTCGTGGGCGACGAGCGCTCGTTCCGGATCATCCGCGCGATCTGGCGGGCGATGGGCGCGCGCGACAGAGCGGGTTGATCTGTGATCGGCGCCGATCGCGCGGCTCTATGTCGAGGCCGGATACCACTCCGGCAACTTCCTGATATCGGGATCGAGATGGTCCCAGGCCTGGCGGCGTGAGCAGAACAGCGCGACGGCAGGCTTGAAAGCCGAGGCGTCGTCGAGGCAGCCGACATAGATGCCGACGAACTCCGGGCTCTTGTCCGGCTTGTTGTAGATCGGCGAGCCGCAATTGGGACAGAAGCCTTTTCGTTTGATCGTGCCGCCGTCGGTGGTTCGCGCGATCTCGCGCACTTCCCCGGTTACCGTGAGCGCGTCGCTCGCGAACACGAATACGGAACTGTGGCCGCCGCCGGTGTCGCGCTGGCAGTCCCGGCACAGGCACTGGAAGCCGCGGATCGGGTCCGCAGAGATGGTGTAGCGCACCGCGCCGCACGAGCAGCCGCCCGAGAAACCCATTGCCGCCTCCTCCCGGAGTGTGTCGTCATGACATGGCGACGACTTTGCGAATTGGCAAGGCGGCGGTCAATGGACGTCCGCGTCGTGCGCTCACGCCAGCCGGTTGTTGGCCAGATGCACCGTGAGCTTGTCGCAGGTGGTGTCGATCGCGACGACGGTGGTTGCGATCCGGCCGCGCGCGGCGACGTTGTTGCTGATCTCGACGTTCCTGCTTCGACCGACGAAGACCGCGCTGTCGGGCTTGATGCCGTACAGGGAGCCGGCCCCGAATGTGTTGCCGCGGACAAAAGTCTGGCCGATCTGGTTGCCGGCGATCTTCACGCCATCGGCGTTGCTGACGAAGATCGCATAGATGAAGGAGTCGTCGATGTGGTTGTCCTCGATGATGACACGCCGGTTCTGAAAATTGTCCGGAAATCCCTTGACACCATCAGGTGCGACCATGCCGACATAGATGGCGCCGAGCGTGCCGCTACCTGCGGTCATTTCATTGGCGCCGTTGACGCAATGGCTGAAGCGGTTGTTGCGGAACGCGAGGTTGTCGGCAAACCCGGACTCCGACCAGAAGCCGATGTCGCTTCCCGCCTGCAACGCGACCCCGGTCGAGAACGTGAACTGACAGTTCTCGACGATGGCGTTCGGCGCCTTCATCAGCACGCGGCCGCAGGCATGGAAGCTGCAACGCAGCACGGTGGCGCCGGACCCAATATGCGTCAGCGAGGTGATCGCATCGCCGGTTTTCAGCGGCAGGTCGTGCTGCAGCACCACGTCATAGATCAGGTCCGGCTGGGTGGTCGGGCTCTTGTTCTTCCAGATCTGGGCGATCTTCGTCTTCAGTTCGGGCGCGTGGCGTTTTGTCAGTTGCTCGACCTTGCTGCGTCCGAGCGAGCGAAAGGTGGCGTGATCGCAGCTCTCGATGTCGTCAGCGGCCGCAAGCCCGATGTCCCATTTCGGGCTGAGCAGAAAGCGCTGCGGCGCCGTCTTCGCCACCACGTAATAATAGAAGCCGTGGACGTTGATGGCATCGTCGGAGGTGTTGGCGAAACTACAATCCTCCAGGGTCGGGCCATGTGCGACCGCGGTGAGGTGCGATCCGTCCGAATTGGTGGAGATCAGGCGGTCGGTCGCAGCGCCCTTCGGCCGGGGTCCCGGAACGACCGAGACCTTCTGCAGCATCATCGAGCCTTCACCGCCGTTCTCGATGATGCCCATGCCCGGTGACGCCAGCAGCTTCACGTCGATCAGGCTCGTCGCCACGCTACCGTCCACCGCGATCGCGTGCGCACCGCCATTTGCGATCGTGACCGCGTCGCCGACCGCGATCGGCAACTGGCTCGGGAAGCGATCGTTCGCGCTCCACGCGAGGTGCACCTTGATCAGGCCGTCGCTGATACGCGTGACGCGGCTCGGTGACAAGGAGTCCCTGGCGCCGGTCTTCAGCGCCCGGTTGCCGCGATCCATCACCTTGAAGAAACCACCGGTGATCGAGGCGAGCAGGGCCGCATCGTCGGGAAAGCCGGGATCGACCTTCACCGTGATCTCGAGCGCTTGCTTGTCAAAGGCTGCGATCGTGCCTTGCGTGAACGGGAGCGGGTCATAGTCGATGGTGAGATCGCGGACGGTGAGGCGGTTGCAGCTGGAGATCGCGATGCTGCCGCTGCGCGCGGTGTTGATCAGCTGTGCGCCGTTGCCGTTGAGCTCGAAGCCGTGCAGCTGCTTGAACGCGAGCGGCCGCTTGATCCGGTAGCTGGCATTCTTCTCGAGGTTGAGGACGATGTGAACCGGCCCGGCCTTGCCCGCATCAGCCGCCGACTTGGCGATCGCGGCCAGCGCCTTGGCAAAGGCCGCGTCGGCGTCGCCGCCTGAGGTGGCGGTGAAGGTCGCCATCTCGAAAGTGGCCGATCCTGGGACCGGCGCCTGTTCGGCGCGGCTTTCGGTACCGAGCAATGGGCTTGCCATGACGAACGAGGCAAGCGTCAGCGCTCGCCGGCGGCTGAGCTGTAGCATGCAAGGCTCCTTCCGAGATCGCGGTTGCCCGCGCACGCACTATCCGCCCGCCGAGATGAACCGGAGCCAAACGGTGGACACGACGGTGATTTCGAGTTGACACACCACTGACATACTGCTGGTATGTCAGATATGTCGACGTCCCTTCACCGCGACCGGGCCTATGCGCGTATTCGCGACCTCGTGATGTCGGGCGAGTTCGCGCCTGACGAACCACTGTCGGAACGCAGCCTTTCCGATCGGCTCTCGCTTGGGCGAACGCCGGTCCGCGAGGCCTTGAGTGCGCTCGCGAGGGACGGCCTGCTCACGATCCATCCGATGCGCGGCACCTTCGTGCGGCAATTGTCGTTCGATGATCTGCGCGAGATCCACGAGCTGCGCCTCGCGCTCGAGGGCATGGCGGCCTATCTCGCCGCGACGCGCGGCCCGACCGAAGGCCTTGAGCGCTGTGCGAAGGACTTGCGCCGTGTCCGATCGCGCGCGGCGATCGACGTCGAGGAGGCGCAGCAGATCGGCTGGACCTTCCACGACGAACTGTTCCGCGCCACCGGCAACGACCGGCTGGTGCAGGCCTATGACAATCTGCGCGCCCAGAGCGGCCTCGCGCTGCAGAAGATGCGGCAATACAGCACTGAGCGGACCCGGCAGGCGGTCAACGAGCATCTCGAGATCTACGCTTCCGTCGAGGCGCAAGACCCCGATGCCGCGCAACAGCGGATGTGGCGGCATCTGTCGTCGGCGTTCGAGGCCCGCCTCAAGGCGCTGGGCGCAGTGCGACCGCAGACCTCGGCGAAGGGAGATCATCGGTCATGAGCGTGCGATCCGGCATCCGGCGTGTTTTTGCGTGGCCGCTTGCGGTGCAGATGCTGATCGGCCTGGTCGCGGGGCTCGCCGTCGGGCTGCTGTGGCCGGAGTTCGGCGCGAGCTTGCGTCCGTTCGGCACCGGCTTTGTCGAGGCGGTGAAGATGATCGTCATTCCCGTCGTGTTCTCATCGGTCGCGCTCGGCATCTACCGGATGGGCACCGAGATGAAGGTACTCGGCCGCGTCGTCGTGATCTGCCTCGGCTATTTCTATCTCGCGACCGTGATCTCGATCGTGATCGGCCTGCTGCTCAACGGGATCTTCCATCCCGGCGCCGGAGCACCGCTCGCCGCAACCGGCAAGCTGCCGACGAACCTCGCGGTGTCGGTCGACTGGGTTAAATTCTTCATGGACATGATCCCCTCGAACATCGTCGCTGCGATGGCCGAGCAGAAGATCCTGCCGACGCTGGTCTTCGCCATCCTGTTCGGGCTTGCATTGGCTTCGATCGGCAAGGTCGGCGAGCCTGTCGTCGCGGTGCTGGAAGCCGTGATGGCGGCGATGTTCAAGATGACGAAATGGATTACGGCGCTGGCGCCGCTCGCCGTGTTCGCCATCATGGCCTGGCTGTTCGCGACCCAGGGCCTGGCGACGGTGGTCGCGCTCGCCAAGCTGGTGGCCGTGATGTATCTCGGCCTTGCCGTCATGGTCGTGATCTTCTGGCTGATATTGTTTGCGATCGGCGAAAAGCCGATCGCCGTGACGAAAGCGGTGATGGAGCCGATGCTGCTGGCGTTCTCCACCCGTTCCTCGGAAGTTACGCTGCCGCTCCACATGGAGAAGCTGCAGGCGATGGGCGTGCCGAACCGGATCGTCTCGGTGGTGCTGCCGCTCGGCTATGCCTTCAACCGCGACGGCGCGATCATGTATTTCGCGCTCGCCGTCACCTTCCTGGCCGAGGCCTATGGCGTGGCGCTCTCCTGGTCGACGTTGCTGACCATCGTGATGGTCACCACCATCGCCAGCAAGGGCAGCGCCAATGTTCCCTCCGGCGGGCTGGTCGCCATCGCCATGGTGCTGTCGGCGATCGGGCTGCCGGTCGAGGCGCTGGCGATCATCGCCGGCGTCGACGCCTTCCTCGACATGGGCCGTACCGCGATCAACGTGTTCGGCAACACCGTCGCGGTGAAGCTGGTCCAGCGCTTTGGCGGCGAGCTTGCGGTGGCGGCGCCGGAGACCGCTCCGCTCGCATTGAAGACCCAGGACGCATGATGGACGCCAGCGAGACCCCCACGGCCGCAACCGACATCGTCGATCTGCGCAGCGACACCGTGACGTTGCCGACCGAGGCGATGTATGAGGCGATGCGTAGCGCGCCGCTCGGTGACGACAGCCGTGACAGCGATCCGACCGTGCGCGCGCTGGAGGCGCGGGCGGCGTCGCTGACCGGCAAGACGGCGGCACTGTTCGTGCCGAGCGGCACGATGGGCAATCTCGTGGCGATGCTTGCGCATGGCGAGCGGGGCGGCGAGGTGTTTGCCGACGGCGGCGCACATTTGTTCAATTCGGAGATCGGCAGCATGGTGACGGTGGCGGGTCTGGTCCCGCGATCGGTCCCGAGCCGCCGTGGCGCGATGGATGAAGAGATGCTCGCGCAGGCGATCCGTGCCGCGTCATCGGCGGGCCGGCCGCGACCGGCGCTGATCTGGATGGAGACCACCCACAACGGCGCCGGCGGTACCGTGCTGCCGCTGCCGCATATGGCGCGAATCCACGCGCTCGGCCGCGAGAGCGCCATTGCCGTGCATGTCGACGGCGCGCGTCTGTTCAATGCCGCTGTGGCGCTCGGCGTCAGCGCGCACCAGATTGCCGCGCACGCCGACAGCCTGATGTTCTGCGTCTCGAAGGGACTAAGCGCCCCGGTCGGCAGTCTCCTGGTTGGCGATGACGCCCTCATCGCGCGGGCGCGGGCGTTCCGCCGCATCGTCGGCGGCAATATGCGGCAGGCCGGCGTGATCGCAGCCGCCGGCCTGGTCGCGCTCGACACCATGATCGAGCGTCTGCGCGAAGATCACGAGGCCGCCGCGCGGCTTGCGCAAGGACTAGCATGGCTGGATCCGGCGCTCGCCCAACCCGACCACGTGCAGACCAACATCCTGCGCATCGATGTCACGAACTCAGCGCACGATGCCGCCGGCTGGGCGTCTGCGCTGAGGGCAAGCGGCATTCTGGTGCAGGCCAGCGGTGCGACGCAGCTTCGGCTGGTCACGCATCGTCATATTGACCGCGCGGCGGTCGATCGGACGCTCGCGGCGTTTTCGGCGGTCGCACCGCAGGCGTGACGTAGCACCACGAAGATCGAGCGCGGCGACGGACGACCGGCGGCGTTGAACACACAATGCAATAGGGCTGGCGGCGACCGGCTATTGATCTCGGAGCGATGCCTTCAACCGGCAAATCCGGACATCCCACACGTCCGAGATTAACCGCTATCCGGACGTGCCGCCGACCTGCCAAAATCGACGCGATTGGCCCAATGCAGACCTCAAGATCTATCAAATGCCTGCGATTGGCGAGCCTGTCTCTTATTTGCCGATTAATAGCGTGGTATCAAACGACACCTCTAAGTTGGGTGCGGCGCAATGCTAACCGGATCACGCCTGCTGGCTGTGTACTCCGCTTTGAAGCGGTCTCTAAATCCTAATCCGTGGCACGGTGCCATCTGTATGGCCCTCTGCTTCCTGCCACTTCCGCCTATTATCGCACTGCCTCTCTCTATCGTCGCTGTTGTTATGTTCGTCACGCTCTCATACTTGGATGCTCAGGCTGTGCAGCCACAGTGGGCTTCCACGTCTCCTATTGAGAAAATACGAGCGTGTCTTTCATCCGCGCGTAAGATGTAGACCGCCCCCCACTGAGACCGGGCTAAGCATAGCACGATGCGATGTCCGCCTCTGGCCCTTCTCGGAAGCGCCTAGATGTTCGACTTGAGTCCGAAATCGCACCAAAGCTGACGTTCGCCGACGCCTCTGAATTATGGGTTCACGCCCTGACGTATTGTCTCTTGCGACGCCGCGATCCAGGCGATCACAGCCTTCGACCCATCCTGAAGTGCCCCGTTCTCGCTGTGTGACTGACTATGTGACTGCCCGACGGGCAACTCAGCAAAAACCCGTCAAGGCCCCATGACAAAATATTCCGATTTTCAGAAGGGCAACTCAGTGATATAGATATCCCCGTCCCACCCGATTGAGGGGCGAGCGCACGTCACGAACGCGCGGTGGGATGCGGTGGACGCGGATTGCGCAACTGACGAGTGTGCATGACGCGGACGGCGAAGTCGTGTGGTCCTTACGCTGCAATGCAGGCGGAAAGCTTTCGAGAAGCAAACGCTTCTAAGGGGGCGACGGTGGCAACGAAGCGCTCACCGGGGAGAGCACGAAGGAAACCGTAAAACCATCGCGCAGGGAAAGCCGGAGTGCCTCCGCTGGACCTGTATGCTCGTGTGCACTTCTCTTTCTACTCTTGCACACGGGACCGCGGGTGCAGCGTGCACCCGGCTTTCCCTGCGCCCTCTGTTCCAAGAGAGGGCGAAACGAGAGCAAATCTCGGGCTCACACTGCCGCGAGATCGCGAGCGCATGACTTGACGTCGCTGTCGCCGCGGACGATTGAAGTTGATATCTCCACGCCAACGACCACAGGAATCCTCATGACACGCGTGCGCTGTATCACCGAAATGGGCATGGGCGTCGACGTCCATGGCCGCGACGCCACCAAGGCCGCCAAGCGTGCGGTTTCGGATGCGATCCGCCACTCCAGTCTCGGCTTCTTCCGCATGCTCGGCAAGACCGCGAACGATATGTTCGTCGACGTCACGATCGCCGTGCCGAATCCGCAGGACGTGGATACCGATGCGGTCGCAAAAGAACTGCCCTACGGCACCAAGACGGTGAAGGCGATCGCGGGCGGGCTCGAAATCCCGTCGGACCTCGGCAATGACCCGATCCTGATCGCGAATGCCGCGGTGATTGTCAGCTTCGACGACGGAAAGACCGGCTAATCGTCGCCGCCCCTGAAATAATCCGGCTTGCCGGTGGTCCAGGTCTCGCCCCAATGCTGGCCGCCGCCGTCGACGGTCAGCGTCTCGCCGGTGATGAATTGGCCGGAGGGGCCGGCGAGGTAGATGCTGGCCTCGGCGATATCCCAGGGCGAACCCGGCCGCATCATCGGGTTGGAGCGCGGATAGGCGGCGCGTGCCTCCTCGGTATAGACGTTCCAGCCCTCGGTTTCGATCGCGCCGGGGGCGATGCAGTTGACCCGGATGTTGAGTGGCGCCCACTCGACCGCAAGCGCGCGCGACAGCCCGATCACACCGGACCGCGCCGCGATCGTATGCGCGACGCCGTAAAGGCCATGGGTCGTGACCACGACGATGTTGACGATGCTGCCAGGATGTTTGCGGTCGCGCCAGCGCTGCGCTGCAGCCTGCATCATGTACCAGGTGCCGTTGAGGTTGGTATTGATGACCGCGTTCCAGCCCTTGCTGGAAAAATCGATCGCGGCCTGCGGGAACTGGCCGCCGGCGCTGTTGACGAGGATATCGACACGGCCATGTGCGGCCCAGACCGCATCGAACATTGCGTTGACGGCGTCGACGTCCTTGATGTCTGCGACATGGGCGGAGGCCTTCAGGCCGTGACGCCCGAGATTGCCAACCAGCGCATCGAGCTTGTCGCCATTGCGGCCGACCGCGACGACATGGGCGCCGAGCCGCGCGAACAGAAAGGCGATCGCGCGCCCGATGCCGCCGGCGGCGCCGGAGACGACGACCACCTGACCGGCCAACGCATCGGCCGCGAACACGGTCTTGTGGGTTGCGAGTTCGTCGTCGGAGAGGCCGAGGGTCATGTGTTGTCGAAGTCCGTTGTCCAATTCCGATAAGACGCCGTGGGCCGCCAATCTGTCCTACACGGCGCCCAGCGACAAGGGCAGGTGCGGTGCCGCCCAACCGGGGCAATGTGAATCAGTTCACATCTTTTGGTAGCAAAATCAGGCAATATCGCGTGCGGGGCGGCCCGTTTACGTGTATAACTTCAAGTCGCTCGACACGTTCATTGCAACTTTTAACTGATTTTGATCACCAATCGTGGCGGCCTTCTTCGCCACATCCTGCAGCTCATCATTTTCGATCCGTATTTTCGATCCAGCGTCACATCCGAGATTTATCGTCCCATCCGGGATTCAAGATTTAAGGAGGCGTCATGAAAGCCGTCGCATTCTCCAACAACGATATGGCCGTGGTTGCCTGGACCTTCGGCGGCAAGCTCGCGAATTGTCTCGGATTCGCTGTTCATCGGATCGACGTCAAGGCTGGAACCGAAACCGTGCTGCCGGCGCTGGCGACGTTCAAGGGCGAGGACGCGACGCCGGGCCGCACCACCGCCAACGACCCCGTGCAGAAGTTTTTCTGGAAGGATGTCTACGCCAAGCGCGGCGGCACCTACAAATACAAGATCGTGCCGATGAGCGGCACGCCCGGCGCCCTGCAGCCGATGCCCTTTGGGCCGCTGATCTCGAATCAGGTGCAGCTCAGCCCGAACTACGGCACGCTGTCGGCCTATTTCAACCGCGGCATCCTGGCCACGCAGGCGACCGCGCACAAGCTCACCGACGGCTCGCCGGCGGGCGGGATGGTCGACGTCTTGAAGGCGCGGATCGTCACGATCGGCGATCAACTGCGGATGGATCTCGCCGGAGAGATGATCGAGGCGCTCACCACGCTTCCCGACGAAGCCTTGAGCTCCAACGGCGAATTGCTGCTCGCGCTTTACGAATTCCAGGATCCGGAGCTGATCCAGCACTTCGCCGCGCTGCGCAGCCGGGGCAGCCTGATTCTATCCAACATGCCGGGTGGCACCAAGAAGGGCGGCGATCTGACCAACGACACCTATGCCCAGGAGCGCCAGCAGATCAAGGCGGCCGGGTTGACCGTGATCGACCGCTTCATGCCGAGCAACAGCATCGGCCACAACAAGTTCCAGGTGCTGGTCAACGGCACGCCGCAGGCGGTGCTGTTCGGGTCGACCAATTGCACGTCGAACGCGCTGTGTGCGCAGACCAACAACACGATCATCGCGCGCTCGCCGGCGATGGCGCAGGCCTATGCCGACTACTGGCAGCGGCTGAAGGACGATACCGTACCGCCGGGCAACAACGGCAAGGCGGAGCAGGGCCCGGCGCTTCGCGAGGCAGATAACAAGGGACTTCCGACGATCACGCTGGAGGACAACAGCGGTACGGTCGACCTCTGGTTCTCGCCGAATACGTTGAAGCGCAGGGCCGCCAAGCCCGGACCCGGCGAGGAGACGCCGCCCGACCTGAAGATGGTGTTCGACGCGATCGCGGGCGCAAAGCAGGCGATCCTGTTCCTTGTGTTCGAGCCGGGCTCGCCGAGCATCATCGACGCGATTACGGACGCCCTCAAGGCGAAGCCCTCGTTGTTCGTGCGCGGCGCAGTCACTGCGCCCCAGGCGTCAGGCGCGTTCGCCGTCGGAATCACCGGGGGCGACTCCAGCGCCAAGCAGCCGAAGCGCCAAAAGGGCGACCCGCCGCTACCGGAGGATTTCCGCGTCATCCATACCCGCGGCGTGACCAAGGACGACGCGTTCGACCAGTGGGAGGCCGAGCTGAACCAGGCGGGCCATGCCGTGATCCACGACAAGATCGTGGTGATCGATCCTTTCGCCGACGATTGCATCGTGATCACCGGCAGTCACAATCTCGGTTACAAGGCGTCCTACAACAACGACGAGAACCTGGTGATCATCCGCGCCCACCGGGCGGTCGCGGAGGCCTATGCCGCGCATTGTCTCGACGTCTATGATCACTACGCCTGGCGCTACTGGTTGCAGACCAACCCCAACACGGCCTGGCATTCCCTTGCGAGCGACGACAGCTGGCAGAACAGCTATTTCTCGGCCGACAACCAGGTCAAATCAGCCGAACTGGCGTTCTGGCTGTCGGCGACACCAGCGGCCGACGCGTTGCCAACGCCGGTCGATCAGGCCAGCGCCAGCACGCGGGCGCGCCCGGGCCTGCAGAGTGCAGTCGGCGGAGTTGCGCCCGCGGTTGGTCCGCACTCGCTGGTTCCAACAGGACAAACAGGCACGAGCAAGAGAGCGACTACGAAGAAGCGGGCTGCGAAGAGCGGGACGCCGAAATCCACGGCGACAAAAGCCAAGGCGGCAAAAACCAAGGCGCTAAAAAAGGCGCGGCCGGCGAAAGCTCGTCCTGCCAAGAAGGCGACACGCGTCAAAAAGGCCAAGAAGAAGGCCAAGTAAGCTGCGGGAGGCGCAAGACGAATAGCAGGTTGAACGTTGGATTATCGCAGAGGGGCGGGCTTCAATCGGCGCGTCGGATCGCCTAAGTTCAGACCGACCGCCACCGCCCGCCTGCTGATGAGCCAATCCATGCCCGACCTGTCTGCCTTTCCGATCACGCGCCGCTGGCCTGCCCAGCACCCGGACCGCCTGCAGCTCTATTCGCTGCCGACGCCGAACGGGGTGAAGGTCTCGATCATGCTCGAGGAGATCGGGCTGCCCTACGAGGTGCATCTTGTCGACTTCAACAAGGACGACCAGAAGACACCGGAGTTCCTTTCGCTGAACCCGAACGGCAAGATCCCGGCCATCCTCGATCCCGACGGGCCCGGCGGCAAGCCGTTGCCGTTGTTCGAATCCGGCGCCATCCTGCAATACCTCGCCGAGAAGACCGGTAAGCTGTTGCCGGCGGACCCGGCGCGCCGTTACGAAACCATCCAGTGGGTTCATTTCCAGATGGGCGGCATTGGGCCGATGTTCGGCCAGCTCGGCTTCTTCCACAAATTCGCCGGCAAGGACTATGAGGACAAGCGGCCGCTGCAGCGTTACGTCGCCGAATCCAGCCGCTTGCTCGGCGTGATGGAGACGCACCTTGCCGGACGGCAGTGGTTCATGGACGACGACTACACCATCGCCGACATCTCGATGCTCGGCTGGGTGCGCAACCTGATCGGCTTCTACGGCGCGCGGGAGCTGGTCGAGTTCGACCGGTTCAAGCATGTCGCGGCCTGGCTCGAGCGCGGCCTCAAGCGGCCGGCGGTAGAGCGCGGGTTGAATATTCCCAAGCGGCCGTGACTACGAAACGATAAAAATAATAACTGTCAGTCGGGGGGACTTTATGACCACAGACGCGATCCAACCGGTCGTCCGGCCACATCATCCCTGGTACAAGATCCTCTACATCCAGGTACTGATCGCGATCTTCGCGGGGGTCCTGATCGGGCATTTCTATCCCGACCTCGGCAAGGAACTGAAGCCGCTCGGCGACGGCTTCATCGCGCTGATCAAGATGATGATCGCGCCTGTGATCTTCTGCACGGTGGTGCACGGCATCTCCTCGATGGGCGATCTCAAGCGCGTCGGCCGGGTCGGACTGAAGGCGCTGGTCTATTTCGAGATGGTGTCGACGGTCGCGCTCGCGTTCGGCCTTGTGGTCGGCGAGGTGCTGCAGCCCGGCCGCGGTTTCAACATCGATCCGTCCACGATCGATCCGAAGTCGGTCGCGACCTACGTCACCCAGGCGAAGGAACAGGGCATCGTCGCCCATCTGATGGCGATCATTCCGGACAGCTATTTCGGCGCGCTTGCGCGCGGCGACCTGTTGCAGGTGCTGCTGATCTCGATTCTCTCGGGGTTTGCGATCGCGCTCATGGGCAAAACGGGCGAACCGATCGCCGCGGCGATCGACAAGGCCGCCAAGATGTTCTTCGGCATCATCCGCATGATCGTCCGCGTCGCGCCGCTCGGCGCGTTCGGCGCCATGGCCTTCACGGTCGGCGCCTACGGCCTCGGCTCGCTGGTGAACCTGGCCGCGCTGATCGGCACCTTCTATCTCACCAGCATCCTGTTCGTGCTGATCGTGCTCGGTGCCATCGCGCGGCTGGCGGGCTTCTCGATCATCCGCTTCATCGCCTACATCAAGGACGAGCTGTTGATCGTGCTCGGCACCTCGTCGTCCGAGACCGTGTTGCCGCAGATGATCCAGAAGATGGAGCATCTCGGAGCCTCGCGCTCGGTGGTCGGCCTCGTGATCCCGACCGGCTACAGCTTCAACCTCGACGGCACCAACATCTACATGACGCTGGCGACGTTGTTCCTGGCTCAGGCCACCAACACCCATCTGACGATCTGGCAGGAGCTCGGCATTCTCGGCGTCGCCATGATCACCTCGAAGGGCGCCTCCGGCGTCACCGGTGCGGGCTTCATCACGCTCGCCGCGACGCTGTCGATCGTGCCTGACATTCCGATCCAGTCGATTGCCATCCTGGTCGGCATCGACAAGTTCATGAGCGAATGCCGCGCGCTGACCAACCTGGTCGGCAATGGCGTCGCCTGCGTGGTGATCAGCCTGTCCGAAGGCGAGCTCGACAAGGACGCGCTGCATCAGGCCATGGCGCATCCGATCGAGCTCGGCGAGGCGCTGGAGCCGGGCGGGGGAGGGTGAATCAATCCGGAACGCCGGCGGCCTTCAGCGTCTCGACGTAGGTCTTCGACATCGACTCGACGGGAAACGGAATCCGCGACAGAAAGCCCGAGATCGTGAACGTCGGCTCGACCTTGAGCAACTCGCGCGCCACCTGTGTCGCGCGCTCATGGTCGCCGTTCTTGACCAGCGCCACGATCAGCACGCGCAGCGCCACCGCGAAACGGCGGTTCTGCGCCAGTGCCTTGTCCGCCCACATCACCGCCTCGGCGAAGTTCTGGTCGAGCACCGCGCAGATCGCGAGCGCCGCGGAGGCGAACCAGCCGCGCGGGTCGCGCGGGTTCAGCCGCTGCGCGCGCTCGATCATCGCCCGGCCGGCCGCCTGGTTGCCGCGCATCGCCTCGATCCAGCCGCCAAGCACCAGCGCCATCGCCGAGTTCGGATTGATCGCAAGCGAGCGCTCGAACAATTCACGCGCCGGCTCGATCTCGTCGGCCATGTTCCAGATCGCGAACGCCGCCATCCACAACACCTGCGCATCGCCAGGCGCAAGCTCGACGGCGCGCCAGGCGCGCGCGACCGCGCGCTCCCGATATGGATCGGTCGGCGTCACCCAGCCCTGGAAGTGGCGCAGCGCATGGCAATAGGCCGACGCCGCCATCGCCGGCGCGTAGTCGGGATCCAGCGCCAGCGCCCGGTCGAGGCAATCGAGTGCCGCTTCCATGCTCTCGGGCGTGAATTGGTAGCGCAGGCTGTAGGCGCGCAACAGCAGGTCGTAGGCATCGAGCTTGTCGGGCGGTGCCGCCCGGCGGCGTTCGGCTTCCGCCACATGCAAAGTCGGCTCGATCGCGCCGACCACGCTTTCGGTGATGCGGTCCTGCAGGTCGAAGACCTCGTTGGCCGCGCCGTCGAAACGGTCGGCCCACAGATGGGCGCCGGAGACCGCGTCGATCAACTGCCCGGTGATCCGCAGCCGATCGCCGCCGCGGCGGACACTGCCCTCGAGCACATAGCCGACGCCCAGATCGCGTCCGACCTCGCGGATATCGACCGTCTTGCCCTTGTAGGTGAAGGCGGAGTTGCGCGCGATGACTGTCAGCCCGCCGCAGCGGGAGAGGGCGGTGGTGATATCCTCGGCGATGCCGTCGGCGAAATAGTCCTGCTCGGCGTCGCCGCTCATGTTGGTGAAAGGCAGCACCGCGATTGCAGGTCCCTCGCTCGGGCGAGCGCCGGCGCTCACCGCGGCGGTCTGGGTGGAAACGGCGCCTTCCCGGACCTCGCCGACAAATCGGAGCCCCTTGCGGGGCAGGGTGCGGATCAGGCGCTGCTCCTCGCCATTGTCGCCGATCGCCATCCGGGCGGCATTGATCCGGCTGCCCAAGGTCGCTTCCGAGACGATCCGGCCGTGCCAGACGGCTGCGAGGACGTCGTCGCGGCTGACCACGCGATCACGGGCGCGAATGAGGAACTCGATGAGATCGAAGACCTGCGGCTCGACAGCCACCAGCGCATCGCCGCGGTGCAGCTCGCGACGATCAGGATCGAGGGTGAAGTCATTGAAATGGTAGAGCAAATTCGAGCGTCCGGCGGTCGGTGCTAATCAGAGTGGCGGAACCTAGCACAGCCGGGCCGGCGCAAAAATCACGACGATCTGAAGGGTAAATCCACGTTGTCTCAAAGCGCGCCGGCTCGGGCTCTGCCATGCTGATAAGTGACACGCACATCCGGGAGATCGCCATGTCGCAATCCATCAATCAGCAACGCCGTCACTTCCTTGGCATCGCCGGAGGGACGCTCGCCGCCGCCGGCTTCGGCATCATCGCCCCGGCGCACGCGCAGTCAGCCGCCAAGGCTAAATTACCCGCGATCAAGGCCGGCGCGCATGCTTCACTCGGCCCGGTGAAGCAGATCGATGCCGGCGCGCTCAATGTCGGTTACGTCGAGATGGGGCCCGCCACCGGTCCCGCCGTGATCCTGCTGCATGGCTGGCCCTACGATATCAACGCCTACGCCGACGTCGCGCCGGCGCTTGCTGAGGCCGGCTACCGCGTTATCGTTCCTCATCTGCGCGGCTACGGCACGACGCGGTTTCTCTCGGTGGACACGAAGCGCAGCGGTCAGCCGGTCGCGGTTGCCTCCGACATCATCGCGCTGATGGATGCGCTGAAGATCGAGAAGGCGACGCTTGCCGGCTTCGATTGGGGGGCGCGCACGGCCAATATCATGGCGGTGCTCTGGCCGGAGCGCTGCAAGGCGATGGTGTCGGTGAGCGGCTACCTGATCGGCGGCCAGCAGGCCGGCAAGATGCCGCTGCCGCCGAAGGCCGAGCTGCAATGGTGGTACCAGTTCTATTTCGTCACCGAACGCGGCCGCGAGGGCTATGCCAAGAACCGGCATGACTTCAACAAACTGATCTGGCAGCTCGCTTCGCCGAAGTGGAAGTTCGACGACGCCACCTTCGACCGCAGCGCTGTCGCCTTCGACAATCCTGACCATGTCGACATCGTCGTGCACAATTATCGCTGGAGGCTCGACCTTGCCGAGGGCGAAACGAAGTACGACGCTTTCGAAAAGACGCTGGCGCAGGCGCCGGTCATCGCTGTGCCGACGATTACGATGGAAGGCGATGCCAACGGCGCGCCGCATCCGGAGCCCGCAGCCTATGCCAAGAAGTTCTCCGGACATTATGAGCACCGGCTCTCAACTGGCGGCATCGGTCACAATCTGCCGCAGGAGGCGCCGCAGGCGTTTGCCCAGGCCGTGATCGACGTCAGCCGGGCCTGAGCGTGGAACGTACGGGTAGCGGATCATGAGACAGGTCTTGAAGTGGGCGGTTGCCGCGATCGCGGCATCCTGCATCACCGCGTCATTGCCCTTTGCGGTCGGACATGCCGACGATGCGGCATCGCCCATTTTCGGGGTGACAATTCCAGCCGGGTACCGCGACTGGAAGCTGATCGCGCCGGGAGAAGAGATCGGGCTCGACGAGTTGAGGAGCGTCCTTGGCAACGCCACCGCCGTGAAGGCCTACCAGGACGGTGCGGCTCAGTTTCCGGACGGCACCGTGCTGGTCAAGCTGGCCTGGAAGCGCAAGCCGGTGGCTGGCCTCAAGGGCGCCTTCGTCACGGGGCCGGCGACCACCGTCCAGGTCATGGTCAAGGACTCCGCCCGATACGCATCGACCGGCGGATGGGGCTTCGGCCGCTTCATCGACGGCAAGCCGGTGGATGCAGCCCAGCACGAGACCTGCTTTGCCTGCCATCAGGCGCATGCCAGCGACTATGACTTCGTCTTCACCCGCTACGCGCATTGAGGCCGCCGGCAATATCGGTGTGGAGACTGATCCGATCCGATCTGGCGCAGGCGCTGCCGCGGGGCTAATTTCATGCAGCAACGCATGCGGGGAACGGCATTGACCATCACGATCTACGGAATCAAGAACTGTGACACTATGAAGAAGGCGCGCGCCTGGCTCGACAATCATGGCGTCGCCTACGACTTTCACGACTACAAGGCCTCAGGCATCGCCAAGGACAAGCTCAAGCAGTGGAGCGACGAGGTCGGCTGGGAGACGCTGCTCAATCGCGCCGGTACCACCTTCAAGAAACTGGCTGACGGCGACAAGGAGGGATTGAACGAGCGCAAGGCCTTGGCGCTGATGGCCGACCAGCCATCGATGATCAAGCGTCCGGTGCTCGATCTCGGGCCCAAGCGCGTCGTCGGCTTCAAGCCGGATATCTACGCCAAGGAAGTGCCGGCGAAGGCGCGGAAGAGCTAAAGCGCTTTCGAGCGAAGTGGGCACCGGTTCGCGTGAAGAAAACGCGTCAAAACAAGAAAGGCTAAATCAGCTCGACGGAATCATGTGCCGCCGGGCGTGCCGGAACGAAGCTGCGGTCGATCACGGCCCTGATGACGACGACCGGAACGGCCTTTGGCATCACGCCCATCAGATTGTTGAGCTTGAAGCGGCCTTCGATGCTGATCGCCTTGTAGGAGCCGATCAGCTGCTCGACGGTGTCGCCGCGTCCGAACGGCAGCAGCAGCCGTTCATAGGAGACGTCCTTGCCGTCGGCATCGTCGACGGTCGAGACCGTGTAGCTCGGTCGCTTGTGCGCCAGGCACGAGCGATAGGATGGGTTGACGTGCGCATATCGGTCCGGGCCGATCGCATCATCCAGAAAGCGGTTGGTCCGGCGTGCCGGATCGACGTGCTCGTTGCCATAGGCGGTGGTCAGACGGGCGCCCTCCTGTGTGATCAGGAAGCGAGCGCCATCGCCGCTGCCGACCACGTCGAACCCCATCATGTCGGCCCGCTCTTCCGCGGCGCCGGCGGCATGAAAGTCGGAGAGCAGGGGAAGCACATTCGGCTGCCGCAATGCGCGCAGCCAGGCGTTCAGCAGCACGCGTTGCGTGATCGATTTGATCACCGATGGATCGGCACTTGCGAAGTCCATCGTCTAGCCGAACTCGAGCACGTCGCCGCGCGGGATGCGGCCGGGGGCACGATGGAACAGGTCGCGATCGATGATGGCGCGCAGCCGGGGCTCCGGCAGCCTGTCGTTGCCGCGCATCAGATTGCGGATTTCGAAGCTGCCGTCCGCGCTGATCGTCTTCAGCGACGCGATCAGATGCGTGACCGGACCGCCATCCGAGAACGGCAGCAGCAACCGCTCATAGGCGACGACGCGGCCGTAGACGTCATCGATATCGGCGATGGTGTAGGCCGGCAGGCGGCGGGCGATGCATTCATGGTAGACCGGCACCACAATCGGCGCGAGCCGCGGTCCGAGATACTCGTCGAGCTGGCGGCCCTTGCCGGTGTGTCCGTAGGCATTCGCCATCCGCGTGCCGTCGCTCTGGATCGTCAGCCGCGGCTCCTGCGCCGTCATGTCGACGGTGAAGAAGACCAGATCCGGCAGATCTTCCTCGATCCGCTCCGGCTGATACTCGTCTATCCGCGGAATGACCTGGCCGCGGGCATAGAGTCGCAGCCAATTGTTCAGGAAATCGCGTTGCCTGATCGATTTGACGACCGACGGATTGGCGCTCTCGAACTGCAAGGGTGGGGCCCGCTCTCTGTCCAACCGCCAGAGCCTCCGCCATAGACGGAAATATTCTATGAAAGCGCGGAATCGGGGCAAAACACCGTTAACGACCGCTTTCCGACGCGCAAAGTGCGACCGAATGCTATTCGACTAAGGATGAACCGAAACCGGTCTTGCCGATGCCGCACTGCACAGCTTTCCACCTTGCCTAACCACCGCGGATGACGGCATATTCCGGCCCGGAGGCGGCAGGCCCGGGACGGTTTCCAAGACGGTTCGGGCAACCTGTCGGACGTGAAAAAACTGGCTACGCGGCGAGAGGCCTCGCATCGATAGCGCATGGGGGAAATCTATTTGGCCGATGAGTTCATTCTCGAAACCAGCGGACTAACCAAGGAATTCGCGGGTTTCTTCGCCGTTCGCGACGTCGCGCTGAAGGTGCGTCGCGGCAGTATCCATGCGTTGATCGGGCCCAATGGCGCCGGCAAGACGACCTGTTTCAACCTGCTGACCAAATTCCTGAAGCCGTCGGCGGGCCAGATCCGCTACAAGGGTCACGACATCACCGCGATGGCGCCGGCCGACGTGGCGCGGCTCGGGCTGGTCCGGTCATTCCAGATCTCGGCCGTGTTTCCGCATCTGACCGCGCTCGAAAACGTCCGCGTGGCGCTGCAGCGCCAGCACGGCTCGTCGTTCGATTTCTGGCGCTCCAAGACCGTGCTGGACCGCTATAACGGCCGCGCCCACGAGCTCTTGAACGACGTCGGCTTAAGCGAATTCGCCAACACGCCGGCCGTCGAGATGCCTTATGGCCGCAAGCGCGCACTTGAAATTGCAACGACGCTGGCGCTCGACCCCGAGATGATGCTGCTCGACGAGCCGATGGCCGGCATGGGCCACGAGGACATCGACAAGATCGCCGCCCTGATCAAGCGCATCTCGGCCAAGTACACTATCCTGATGGTCGAACATAACCTCTCGGTCGTGGCCAATCTCTCCGACATCATTACCGTGCTGACGCGCGGGCAGGTGCTGGCGGAGGGCAGTTACGCCGACCTCTCCAAGGACGAGCGCGTGAAGGAAGCCTATCTGGGAGCGGGTCATGGCTGAGGCGAAACTGGCGGAAGCTCCCGCGACAGAAGCGGGCATCGAGGTGCTGTCGGTCAAGGATCTGCAGGCCTGGTACGGCGAATCCCACATCCTTCACGGCATCAATTTCAGTGTGAAGGCTGGCGAGGTGGTGACGCTGCTCGGCCGCAACGGGGCCGGCAAGACCACCACGCTGAAGTCGGTGATGGGCATCATCGGCAAGCGCACCGGCTCGATCCGTTTTGACAATCAGGAGATCATTCGCACCACGTCCGATCGGATCGCGCGGATGGGCATCGCCTTCTGTCCCGAGGAGCGCGGCATTTTCTCAAGCCTCGACGTGCGCGAGAACCTGCTGCTGCCGCCGGTGGTGCGCGCCGGAGGTCTGTCGCTCGATCAGATCTTCACGCTGTTTCCGAACCTGAAGGAGCGGCTCTCCAGCCAGGGCACCAAGCTCTCGGGCGGCGAGCAGCAGATGCTGGCGATTGCGCGCATCCTGCGCACCGGCGCGCGCTTCCTGATGCTGGACGAGCCGACCGAAGGGCTCGCGCCCGTCATCATCCAGCAGATCGGCCACACCATTGCGCGGCTGAAGTCGGAGGGATTCACGATCCTTCTGGTCGAGCAGAATTTCCGTTTCGCCTCGACCGTTGCCGACCGCTATTACATCGTCGAGCATGGCAAGGTAATCGACGGCTTCGCGAATTCGGAACTGTCGGCCAACATGGACAAGCTCCATACCTATCTCGGCGTTTGAAATCGCCAGAATCAGAAAATTTAAGAAGAGGGAACACGATATGAAGCATACGATTTCAGCGCTCCTGCTCGGCACTGCGTTGACGCTCGCGTCCGCGAGCCTGGCGTCGGCCGACGACAAGAACGTCAAGATCGGTGCGCTGTCCGATCAGTCCGGCCTCTACGCCGACCTCGGCGGCCCCGGCTCGACGCTGGCGGCGCAGATGGCGATCGAGGATTCCGGCCTGAAGGCGAAGGGCTGGACGATCGACCTGATCTCCGGCGACCACCAGAACAAGCCCGATATCGGGACCACCATCGCTCGGCAATGGTTCGACGTCGACAAGGTCGACGTGGTCGTCGACGTGCCGAACTCCGGCGTGGCGCTCGCGGTCAACAATGTGGTGAAGGAAAAGAACGGCGTCTACATCAATTCGGGCGCCGCGACCTCGGATCTGACCAACGCGCAGTGCTCGCCGAACACGGTGCACTGGACCTACGACACCTACATGCTCGCCCACACCACCGGCCAGGCGCTGGTGAAGGCCGGCGGCGACACCTGGTTCTTCCTGACCGCGGATTACGCCTTCGGCGCCGCGCTCGAGCGCGACACCACGGCTGTGATCACAGCCAATGGCGGCAAGGTGGTCGGCGGCGTCAAGCATCCGCTCAACACCTCGGACTTCTCGTCCTTCCTGCTGCAGGCGCAATCGTCGAAGGCCAAGATCATCGGGCTGGCCAACGCCGGCGGCGACACCACCAACTCGATCAAGCAGGCTGCCGAGTTCGGCATCGTCAAGGGCGGCCAGAAGCTCGCCGCGCTGTTGCTGTTCCTCACCGACGTCAAGGCGATCGGGCTCGAGACGGCGCAGGGCCTCAACTTCACCGAGACGTTCTACTGGGACATGAACGACCAGACCCGTGCGTTCTCCAAGCGGTTCTCGGAGAAGATGAAGAACGGGGCGATGCCGACCATGGTGCAGGCCGGCGTCTATTCGGGCCTCTTGCATTACTTCAAGGCGCTCGACGCGCTCGGCAGCAATCCGCATGACGGCGTCAAGGTGGTCGCCAAGATGAAGTCGATCCCGACCGACGATCCGCTGTTCGGCAAGGGCGAAGTCCAGGCCAACGGCCGCGTCACCCACAATGCCTATCTGTTCGAAGTGAAGAAGCCCTCGGAGTCCAAGGGCCCGTGGGATTTCTACAAGCTGGTTGGCACCGTGTCCGGCGACCAGGCCTTCACGCCGCTCGCCCAGAGCACATGTCCATTGCTGAAGAAGTGACGATCATGCCCGCCGGTCGCCGCGTGACCGGCGGGTTTCATCTAGCTCGCGAAAGCTAAAATCGATGCAGGCTCTCTACGCACAGCTTCTGGTGGGACTGATCAACGGCTCGTTCTACGCGCTGCTCAGTCTGGGGCTCGCCGTGATCTTCGGCATGCTCAACATCATCAATTTCGCGCATGGCGCGCTCTACATGATGGGCGCCTTCGTGGCGTATTTCCTGCTCAATCTGGGCGGCATCAATTACTGGTGGGCGCTGCTTATCGCGCCTGTTATCGTCGGCATCTTCGGCATGATCCTGGAGCGGACCATGCTGCAATGGCTGGCCGGCCTCGACCATCTCTACGGACTGCTCCTGACCTTCGGGCTGGCGCTGATCATTCAGGGCGTGTTTCAGAATTACTTCGGCTCCTCCGGTCTGCCGTATTCGATCCCCGATGTACTCAAGGGCGGCATGAACCTCGGCTTCATGTACCTGCCGATCTATCGCGCCTGGGTCGTGATCTTCTCGCTCATTGTCTGTATCGGGACCTGGTACCTGATCGAACGCACCCGGCTCGGCGCCTACCTGCGCGCCGCGACCGAAAATCCGACCCTGGTTCGCGCCTTCGGCATCAACGTGCCGCGCATGATCACGCTGACCTACGGGCTCGGCGTTGGGCTCGCCGCGCTGGCCGGCGTGCTGTCGGCGCCGATCAACCAGGTGCGGCCGCTGATGGGCGAAAACGTCATCATTGTGGTGTTCGCGGTGGTGGTGATCGGCGGCATGGGCTCGATCATGGGATCGATCATCACCGGCTTTGCGCTCGGCGTGATCGAGGGACTGACGAAATACTTCTATCCGGAAGCCTCCAACACCGTGGTCTTCGTGCTGATGGTGCTGGTGCTGCTGGTGAAGCCCACAGGACTAACGGGACGGGCGGCCTGACATGACGGCGATGACTGACGATTCAATTCCGGCGACCTCGCGCGCCGTCCATGACGAGATGATCGCGTTTGGCGTCATGACCGCGATGCTCGCGATCGTGCCGTTGACCGGCATCTACCCGTTCTTCGTCATGCAGGCGCTGTGCTTTGCGCTGCTCGCCTGCGCCTTCAATCTCCTGATCGGCTACGGCGGATTGTTGTCGTTCGGCCATGCCATGTTTCTCGGTACCGCCGGCTATGTCACGGCGCACGCCCTGAAAGTCTGGGGTCTTTCGCCCGAGCTTGGAATATTGGCCGGTGCGGCGGCCGCCGCAGCACTTGGCGTCATCACCGGGCTGGTCGCCATTCGCCGCCAGGGCATCTACTTTGCGATGATCACGCTGGCGCTGTCGCAACTGCTGTACTTCATCTACCTGCAGGCGCCCTTCACCCACGGCGAAGACGGCATCCAGGGCATCCCGCAGGGCCGTCTGTTCGGCGTCTTCGACCTCTCCAAGCCGACGGTGCTCTACTACGTCGTGCTGGCGGGTTTCCTCGGCGGCTTCCTCCTGATCTACCGGACCATCAACTCGCCGTTTGGCGAAGTCCTCAAATCGATCCGGGAGAATGAACCGCGCGCGGTCTCGCTCGGCTACAAGACCGATCAGTACAAGCTGCTCGCCTATATCCTATCGGGAACGCTGGCGGGATTGGCCGGCTCGCTGAAGGTATTCGTCGCGCAAAATGCATCGTTGACAGACGTTGAAGTGGCGATGTCCGGGCAAATCGTGCTGATGACGCTGGTCGGCGGGCTCGGCACCGTGTTTGGCCCGGTGGTTGGCGCTTTCATCATTGTCGCCATGCAACAATACCTGTCCGGTCTCGGGCAATGGGTGACGGTGATCCAGGGCGCGGTCTTCGTGGTCTGCGTGCTGACCTTCCGCCGTGGCATCATCGGCGAGATCGCACATTTCTTCCGGCGGTCGCTGTAGGGCAGGGCCCGGCCGGCAGGTCATTGAGGGACTGACAAAGCGGTGGATGCCGCTCGTTCCGACGGGCGGCGTGGGATGCTTCCCTCCCGAAATGTTCTATGACAGTTCTGTGACGGCGCTGGACGACCGTCCCGGAACAATGGAACTAACCCCCATGCTGCGCTGGTTTCGCTCCTTTCTGCCCAAAGAAGAGCGGTTTTTCGACCTGTTCGCCCGGCACGCCCAGACCGCTTTGCAGTGTTCGCTGGCGCTGCAGGGGATGCTGAAGGGTGGCGAGGAGACGCCGGTGTATTGCCAGCGCGTCAACCAGTTCGAGAACGACGCCGACAACATCACCCGCGAGGTTTTGACCGCGGTCCGCCGCACCTTCATCACGCCGTTCGACCGCATCGACATCAAGAACCTGATCACTGCGATGGACGACGCCGTCGACCAGATGCAGCAGAGCGCGAAGGCGGTCGTGCTGTTCGAGGTGCGTACGTTCGAACCGCCGATGCGCGAGATGGGCAGCCTGATCGTCGAATGCGCCAATCTGGTCGTCCGCGCGCTGCCGCTGATGCAGTCGATCGGCCAGAACGTCACGGTGCTGACCCAGATCACCGAGGAACTGACCAAACTCGAGGGCCGGGTCGACGATCTCCACGATATCGGGCTCAAGGAATTGTTCCTGAAGCACCGCGACGCCAACACGATGGATTTCATCGTCGGCGCTGAGATCTACGATCACCTCGAGAAGGTGGCCGACCGCTTCGACGACGTCGCCAACGAAATCAATTCCATCGTGATTGAACAGGTCTGAGCATGATCCGGAAAAGTGTGCAGCGGTTTTCCCTCGCGACAAACGCGGAACGCGTTTGCGCGGAGATCATGCTCGAAAAAGCAAAATAGGGCAGGGCCATCAATTGGACGCCACGCTGGGTCTTCCGGTCCTGGTCATCCTGATCGCGGTCGCGCTGCTGTTCGATTTCCTGAACGGCCTGCACGACGCCGCGAACTCGATTGCGACCATCGTCTCGACTCGGGTGCTGCGGCCGCAATATGCGGTGTTCTGGGCCGCGTTCTTCAATTTCGTCGCCTTCGCGGTGTTCGGAACGCACGTCGCCAACACCATCGGCACCGGGATCATCGACCCCGCGGTCGTGGACTCGGCCGTGATCTTCGCGGCACTGGTCGGCGCGATCGTCTGGAATCTGATCACCTGGGCGCTCGGCATCCCCTCGTCGAGTTCGCACGCGCTGATCGGCGGACTGGTCGGGGCCGGCATGGCGAAGGCGGGGATTTCAGCGGCGGTGTGGAGCGGGCTCACCTTGACGCTGCTCGCGATCGTTTTGTCGCCGGTGGTAGGGTTCCTGCTGGCGCTGGTGCTGGTCGCGATCGTGTCATGGCTGTCGGTGCGCTCGACGCCATTCGCGGTCGACCGCGCCTTCCGCATCCTGCAATTCGCCTCCGCCTCGCTCTATTCGCTCGGCCATGGCGGCAACGACGCGCAGAAGACAATGGGCATCATCGCCGTGCTGCTCTATTCGCAGGGCCATATCGGCGGTACCTTTTATATCCCGTTTTGGGTGGTGCTGGCCTGCCAGAGCGCGATGGCGCTCGGCACCTTGATGGGCGGCTGGCGCATTGTCCGCACCATGGGGCTGCGCATTACAAAACTGACGCCGATGCAGGGCTTCTGCGCCGAGACCGGCGGCGCCGCGACCCTGTTCATCGCGACCTTTCTCGGGGTTCCCGTCTCCACCACCCACACCATCACCGGCGCCATCGTCGGCGTCGGTGCGGCACGGCGGCTGTCGGCTGTGCGCTGGAACGTGGCGAGCTCGATCGTCTATGCCTGGGTGATCACAATCCCAGCGTCCGCTGCGGTCGCCGCGCTGACCTATTGGGTCGTCCGGATCCTGCGCTGATCATAGCGTTTTCGAGCGAAGTGGAGGCCGGTTCGCGTTAAGAAAACGCGTCCAACTAAAGATCAGCCGACCAGTTTCAGCCCGGCGATCCCAGCGACGATCAGGCCGATGCTGGCAAGCCGCATCGCGGTGGCCGGTTCGCCGAACAGGATGATGCCAAGCGCCGCGGTGCCGACCGCGCCGATCCCGGTCCAGACCGCGTAGGCAGTTCCAATCGGCAAGGTCTTGAGCGCGACGCCGAGCAGGATGACGCTTCCGGCCATCGCCGCCAAGGTCAGCGCCGACGGCACCAGTCGCGAGAACCCTTCGGTATATTTCAGCCCGATGGCCCAGCCGATCTCGAGCAGACCCGCGACGAACAAGATGGCCCACGCCATGACGACCCCTCCCGATAGAGCAGGGTCGTCCCCGCGGATGATGTCATGAATGGAAGGTCGTCCTTCCCATACTTATATGGGGGTTGCCTGGCCATTCCGCCTTGCGACAAAACGCCCTTGATTGCGCCCGTTTTCCCTGCCAAACGCTGCCCATTATGTCCGATACCGCTGTGACAGCCGAATCGCCGCCCCGTTCGCCGCTTGCCGAAGAAGTGGCGCGGCGCCGCACCTTTGCGATCATTTCGCATCCCGACGCCGGCAAAACGACGCTGACCGAGAAGCTGCTGCTGTTCGGCGGCGCGATCAATCTCGCCGGCCAGGTCAAGGCCAAGGGCGAACGGCGCAACACCCGTTCGGACTGGATGAAGATCGAGCGCGAGCGCGGCATCTCGGTCGTCACCTCGGTGATGACCTTCGAGTTCAACGACCTCGTGTTCAACCTGTTGGACACGCCGGGCCACGAGGACTTTTCGGAAGACACCTATCGCACGCTGACGGCGGTCGATTCCGCGGTCATGGTGATCGACGCCGCCAAGGGCATCGAGGCACGCACGCGAAAACTGTTCGAGGTGTGTCGTCTCCGGGATATCCCGATCATCACCTTTATCAACAAGATGGACCGCGAGAGCCGCGACACGTTCGATCTGCTGGACGAGATCGAGAAGACGCTGGCGCTCGACACCACGCCGATGACCTGGCCGGTCGGCCGCGGCCGCGACTTCCTCGGCACCTATGACGTCATCAGCGGTGGCGTGCGGCTGCTCGAAGGTGGCGGCGCCAAGACCGGCGCTACCGAGCAGATCGATATCGCCGATCTCGCCCAGCGCAACCCCAATCTCGACGTCGCCGAGGTGAGGGAAGAACTCGCGCTGGCCTCGGAGGCCTGCAAGCCGTTCGAGCTCGACGCGTTTCGCGAGGGCCATCTGACGCCGGTCTATTTCGGCAGCGCGCTGCGCAATTTCGGCGTCGGCGATCTGCTTGAGGGCCTCGGCAAGTTCGCGCCGCCGCCGCGCGCGCAGGAATCCGATCTGCGCAAGGTCGAGGCGGCGGAGCCGCGGATGAGCGCCTTCGTCTTCAAGATCCAGGCCAACATGGATCCGAACCACCGCGACCGCATCGCGTTTGCGCGGCTGTGCTCGGGCAAGCTTGTTCGCGGCATGAAGGCAAAGCTGGTGCGCACCGGCAAGAACATGAGCCTGTCGAGCCCGCAATTTTTCTTCGCCCAGGACCGCTCGGTGGCGGACGAGGCCTTTGCCGGCGACGTCGTCGGCATTCCCAATCACGGCACGCTGCGGATCGGCGACACCCTGACCGAGGGCGAGGATCTCACCTTCGTCGGTGTGCCGAGCTTTGCCCCCGAAATCGTCCGCCGCGTCCGGCTGACGGATGCGATGAAGGCCAAGAAGCTGAAGGAAGCCCTGCAGCAGATGTCGGAAGAGGGCGTCGTGCAGGTGTTCCGCCCGCGCGACGGCGCGCCGGCGCTGGTCGGCGTGGTCGGTCCGCTGCAGCTCGACGTGCTCAAGGCGCGGCTCGACGCCGAATATTCGTTGCCGGTCGAGTTCGAAGTCTCGGAATTCCAGCTCGCGCGCTGGGTCTCCTCCGACGACAAGAAGAAGCTCGAGGCATTCATCGGCGCCAACAATTCCGGCATCGCCGACGATGTCGACGGCGATCCTGTGTTCATGGCGAAGAACGAGTTCTATCTCGGCTACACAAAGGAGCGGGCCGAGGGCATTATCTTCTCCAACGTCAAGGACGTGAAGAAGAAGGCGTGAGGCGCCGCGCACTCGGTGTCGTCCCCCGGCTTGACCGGGGGACCCAGTAGGCCGCGGCCTATCGTTCAATCACCACTGTCTCTGGAATACTGGGTCGCCCGGTCGGGGCCGGGCGATGACAGCGGAGGTTGCGGAGGCATCTCGGGAACAAGCGCGAGGAAGTGAACGCGATCGCGCTTGATGCGGTCTGGCTGCGGTACCATCTTCACGGACGCGCATTCCGGGTTCGCTTCCATGCTTCGACGCCTTGCCATCTACCTCGCCTTTGCCCTGCTGGCCGTCGGCCTCTTGGCTGGCGCCGACGCGCGGCAGCGCCAGAACAATCCGGTGCCGTTTGCGCACACGCCGTGCAGCGTGCTCGATAACGAGCCCTGCGTGCCGTCCTATTGCAGCGTGTTCAATCACGGGCCCTGCATCCCCGAGATCGATTATCCGTACGGCGAAAATCTGCAGCTCACGATCCTGACCGTGCCGCCGGAGGACCAGACCGCGAAGTACCAGAAACCGGATCATGACCTCGATACCATCGGCGATCTCTTCGCCGCGCTGCGCACCTGCTGGTCGCCGCCGCCGGCCGACAGCGCACGTGAGGGCATGCAGATATCGGTGCGCTTCAGCTTCAAGCGGTCCGGCGAGATGATCGGCGCGCCCCGGATGACGTTCGCCACCTCAGGCGTGCCGGCGGACACGCGCACGACCTATCTGAACGCGATCAATGCCTCGCTCGACGCCTGCCTGCCACTGAAATTCACCGGCGGCCTCGGCGGCGCGATCGCCGGCCGCCCGATCATGATCCGCTATGTCGACAATCGCAAGCTCGCCAAGCAAGCTGAAAAGCCGTGACTGGAACGCGAGCGAGCGCATTGCGCTCCGTCGCCTGAAGGTGGTACGCGAAGACAGCAACGACATCTGGGGAGGAATATCGTGGGACTGCTGGTCATGATCCTGGGCCTCGTGCTGTTCCTCGGCGTCCACGTGCTCACCACAAAGCGCGCGCTGCGCGCGAGCTTCGTGCGTGCGATGGGCGAGGGCGGCTACAAGATCGTTTATTCGCTGGTGTCGGTTGCAGGGCTCGCGCTGATCGTCTGGGGCTTTGCGGACTACCGCGCCACCGGCTGGATCGACGTCTGGACGCCGCCGACCGCGATGAAGCACATCACGGTGGCGCTGATGCTGCCGGCCGTCATCCTCGTCGTCGCGTCCTATATCCGCGGCCGCATCTACACCACGCTGAAGCATCCGATGCTGGCTGGCGTCAAGCTGTGGGCGGTGGCGCATCTGCTCGCCAACGGCGATCTCGGCTCGATCATCCTGTTCGGCTCGTTCCTCGGCTGGGCGGTCTATGACCGGATCTCGCTGAAGCGCCGCGCCGATGCCGGCGCGCCGCCGATCCCGGTGGGCGGCCCGACCAACGACCTGATTGCGATCGCGGTCGGTGTCATCGCCTATCTGGCGCTGGCGTTTGCGTTCCATCCGGTCGTGATCGGCGTGCCCGTGATGGGAGCCTGAATTGTCCGTTCAATCCTCGGCCGGTCGCCGCGGGCACCGAAATTCGTACGGCGTTACGGCAATCTCGGGCCGGCGATCGAGGACGCGATCGCAGGCTATGCGCGCGACGTGAAGAGCCGCGCCTTTCCGGGGCCGGAGCACGTCTACGACATGAAGAAGAGCTGACGGGGCAAGGGGCGGGGCAGGGACGGAGCAAGGATGGACTGGTCGCAACATTCGCTTCCGCCGATGCGGCTCGAGCCGCGCTTTGGCGACCGCGTCGTACCGGCTTTCGTGGAGCGGCCGGGGAGCCTGTGGGCGATGATCGCGCAAGCCGTCGCGCAGAATGGCGACGGCGAGGCGCTCGTCTGCGGTGACATCAGGATGACCTGGCGCGAGGTCGCGCGGCAATCGTCCAAGGTTGCAGCGGGCTTCGACAAGCTCGGGCTCGCGCGCGGCGACCGCGTCGCAATCCTGCTCGGCAACCGCATCGAATTCGTGCTGACGATGTTCGCCGCCGCGCATGCCGGGCTGGTGACGGTGCTGCTGTCGACACGCCAGCAGAAGCCCGAGATCGCCTATGTGCTGGCCGATTGCGGCGCGAAGCTGCTGGTCCACGAGACGTCGCTTGCCGACCGCCTGCCATATGTTGTCGACATTCCCGAGCTGAAGCATCGCATCTCCGTCAGTGATGATGCTGCCTCGCAGTTCGCCGGATTGCTCGACAATGCCCCCGCGTCGGCGCCTGCGGAGGTGAGGGAGGAGGACACCGCGATGATCCTCTACACGTCAGGCACGACCGGCCGGCCGAAGGGCGCGATGCTCGCCCATTGCAACATCATCCATTCGTCAATGGTGTTCGTGTCCTGCCTGAAGCTGACGACGTCGGATCGCTCGATCGCCGCGGTGCCGCTCGCCCATGTCACCGGCGCGGTTGCCAACATCACGACCATGGTTGCTTGCGCCGGCGCGCTGATCGTCATGCCCGAGTTCAAGGCGGCGGAATATCTGAAGGTCGCCGCATGCGAGCGCGTGACCTACACGGTGATGGTGCCGGCGATGTACAATCTCTGCCTGTTGCAGCCGGATTTCGACAGCTATGATTTGTCGAGCTGGCGGATCGGCGGCTTCGGCGGCGCGCCGATGCCGGTCGCGACCATCGAGAAGCTCGATGCCAAGATTCCCGGGCTCAAGCTTGCCAACTGCTACGGCGCGACCGAGACCACGTCGCCCTCGACCATCATGCCGGGCGAGTTGACATCAGCCCATATCGACAGCGTCGGCCTGCCGTGTCCGGGCGCCGAGATCATCGTGATGGGAGCTGATGGCCGCGAGGTGCCGCACGGCGAGATCGGCGAACTCTGGATCCGCAGCGCCTCGGTCATCAAGGGCTACTGGAACAACCCGAAGGCATCAGCGGAAAGCTTCACGGCCGGCTTCTGGCATTCCGGCGATCTCGGCTCGGTCGATGCGCAGAATTTCGTCCGCGTGCTCGACCGCCAGAAGGACATGATCAACCGCGGCGGGCTGAAGATCTACTCGGCCGAGGTCGAGTCGGTGCTTGCAGGCCATCCCGCCGTGATCGAGAGCGCGATCATCGCAAAGCCGTGCCCGGTGCTCGGCGAGCGGGTGCATGCGGTGATCGTGACGCGGTCCGAGGTGAATGCGGAGGGCTTACGCGCCTGGTGCGCCGAGCGGCTGTCGGACTACAAGGTGCCGGAGACGATGGCGCTGACGACGGACCCGCTGCCGCGCAACGCCAACGGCAAGGTGATCAAGCGGCAGCTGCGGGACACCCTCGCTGCGGCGGGCGCGTGAGCGCGGCGGCAGGTTCTCCCCGTTAACGCTTTGATCCGCCTCGCTTTGCCTTGCCACCGCCATATCGTTAGGGTAACGCCGCCGCGATGTGGGGATCGGGTGCGTGCCGGGCCCGGCCGATAGCGTCGGCCCTGTGGGGATGGGATAGCCTTAAGTGTCTGAATTATTTGATGAAGTCGACGAGGATGTCCGTCGCGATCAGCTCAAGAAGCTGTGGGACAAATACTCGCTTTTGATCATCGCCCTGGCGATCCTGGTCGTCGCGGGCGTCGGTGGCTGGCGCGGCTACCAGTATGTCGAGGGCAAGAAGGCCGCCGAGGCCGGTGCGGCGTTCGACCGCGCGTCCGAATTGTCCGAACAGAACAAGCATGCCGAGGCTGAGGCCGCCTTTGCCGATCTCGCCGCCAAGGCGCCATCCGGCTATCGCATTCTGGCCCGGCTGCGTGCGGCCGCCGAGATCGCAACGCGCGACCCGCAGGCCGCGGCGAAGGCATATGACGACATCGCAGCCGACCGCAGCGTCGGTGTCGCCGAGCAGGATCTGGCGCGGATCCGCGCAGCCCAGCTCGTGATCGATACCACGACCTATCCGAACATGCTGCAGCGGCTCGAGCCGGCCACTGCGCAGGGCTCGACCTTCCGCCACACCGCGCGTGAAATGCTGGCGCTGTCGGCCTGGCACGCCAACGATGCCACTGCCACGCGGCAGTGGCTCGACCAGATTGCCAATGACGGCGACACGCCGCCGAGCCTGCGCTCGCGCGCCGAGGCGCTGCAGGCCTTGTTGCCGCCGGTCGCCAAGAGCTAGTCGGCGAAACCCGAGTTGAGTGAGAGATCGACCATGCGCCGCTCGCAACGCCTGATCGCAGCCGCTATCCTCGTCTCGCTTTGCAGCGCGCTGGCGGGCTGTGGTGGTGGCGGCATGGCCAATTTCGATCCCTCCGATCTGCTCGACTTCCTCGACACCAAGAAGAAGCTGGCCGGCGACCGCAAGCCGGTGTTCCCCGACGGCGTGCCGGGCCTCGAGCAGGGCGTACCGAAGGATCTGTACAAGGGCTCGCAGCAGGAGCAGCTCGACCGGCAGAACGCCGCGGCAGCAGCTCCGGCAACGCCGCCGCCCGAGCCGCCGCAATCGGCCAAGAAGCGCGGCAAGGGCAAGCCGGCCCCGGCGACTGCGGCCACCGCACCGGCCGCGGATCAGGCCGCCGCTCCCGATGCGGCGCCATCCGAGGAGGGCGCTCCCGCTGCCCTGCCGCCGGAGCCGAAGCAGAAGAAAAAGATCGTGCGCCGCCGCACCACCGCTCCGCCCGCCGACGACCAGGCGCAGCAGCCCGCCGCACCAGCACAGACCACGCAACAATCCGGCGCGGCGTTTCCTGCGCCAGTGCCGAGCGGTACGTTTAACCGCTAAAGCGCGATGATATCAGGTTGAATCGTCTTCGCGCTTTAGCTCCTTGTTTGAGCATGATCTTTTCGGAAAACCGCTTCACACTTTTCCGGATCATGCTCTAGGATTCTGTTTCAATTCGTTTGACGCGCGCTGCCGACGCAGCGCCTGGATGATCCATGTCTTTCACCATTGCCATTATCGGCCGGCCCAATGTCGGCAAATCGACGCTGTTCAACCGGCTGGTCGGGCAGAAGCTCGCGCTGGTCGATGACGAGCCCGGCGTGACCCGCGACCGCCGCGAGGGCCAGGCGCAGCTCTATGATCTCGAATTCACCATCATCGATACCGCCGGCCTCGACGAGGGCGCCAAGGGCTCGCTGACGGCGCGGATGCAGGAGCAGACCGAGATCGCGATCGAACTCGCCGACGCGCTGATGTTCGTGATCGACGCCCGCCAAGGCCTGACACCGAACGACCGCACCTTTGCCGACTTCGCCCGCCGCGCCAACAAGCCGGTGGTGCTGGTCGCCAACAAGGCCGAAGGCAGACATGGCGAGATCGGCGCCATGGAGTCTTACGCACTGGGTCTTGGCGATCCCGTCCAGATCTCCGCCGAACATGGCGAGGGCCTAGTCGATCTCCGCGATGCGCTCGCTGCGTTGATGCCGGAGCCGGTCGAGGAGGACGAGGAAGAGGAGATCGAGGGCGTCGAGGATTGGACGGACGAGGAGATCGCGCAGCGCCCGATCCGTGTCGCCATCGTCGGGCGGCCCAATGCCGGCAAGTCGACGCTGATCAACCATCTGCTCGGCGAGGAACGGCTGCTGACCAGCCCCGAGGCCGGTACCACGCGCGATTCCATCGCGGTCGAGATCGTCTGGAAGGGCCGCCAGTTCCGCGTGTTCGATACCGCCGGCCTGCGCCGCCGGTCGCGCATCGAGGAGAAGCTGGAAAAGCTCTCGGTCGCCGACGCGCTGCGCGCGGTGCGGTTCGCCGAGGTGGTCGTGATGATGATGGACTCGCAGAACAAGTTCGAGGAGCAGGATCTGCGCATCGCCGATCTGATCGAGCGCGAGGGCCGCGCGATCGTCCTCGCGGCCAATAAATGGGATTTGATGGAGCGCAAGGGCAGTCTGGTTTCCGCGCTGCGCACCGACGTCGACCACTGGCTGCCGCAGGTCAAGGGCGCGCCTGTCGTCGCGGTGTCCGGCCTGATGGGCGAGGGCATCGACCGGCTGATGACGGCGATCCAGGAGGCTTACGCGGTCTGGAACAAGCGCGTGCCGACCGCGGCGCTCAATCGCTGGTTCGAGGAGGCGGTCCAGGCCAGTCCGCCGCCCGCGGTTTCGGGCCGCCGGCTGAAGCTGAACTACATCACCCAGAACAAGGCGAGGCCGCCGAGCTTTGTGCTGTTCTGCTCGCGCGCCGACGCCGTCCCGCAATCCTATCTGCGCTATCTCACCAATTCGATGCGCGAGGCCTTCGATCTGCCGGGCACGCCGATCAGGATCACGCTGCGTGAGAAGGCCAATCCGTTCGCCCACAAGCGCAAACGGCCGTCATGAGCGGAGAGGCGGAAGTCGACGCCGCGGCCGTGCCGCAGGCGCGCGGCGGCGCCGTGATTTTCATCTTCGTCACGCTGCTGCTCGATATGCTGGCGCTCGGCATCATCATCCCGATCCTACCGAAACTGATCGAGGGTTTCGTCGACAACGACACCGCCAATGCGGCGCGCGTCTTCGGCCTGTTCGGCACGATCTGGGCGCTGATGCAGTTCGTCTTCTCGCCGGTCCTGGGCGCGCTGTCGGACCGCTTCGGCCGCCGGCCTGTTGTGCTGCTGTCGAATTTCGGCCTCGCCGCCGACTATGTCGTGATGGCATTGGCGCCGACGCTGGGCTGGCTGTTCATCGGGCGGATGATCTCGGGCATCACCTCGGCGAGCATCTCGACCGCGTTCGCCTATGTCGCCGACGTCACCGCGCCGGAGCAGCGCGCCGCGATGTTCGGCAAGGTCGGCGTCGCCTTCGGCGCGGGCTTCATCCTCGGACCGGCGCTCGGCGGGCTGCTCGGCGAGATCGATCCCCGGTTGCCGTTCTGGGTCGCCGGTGGCCTGAGCTTCGCCAACGGTCTCTATGGCCTGTTGATCCTGCCGGAATCACTGCCGCGGGAGCGCCGCTCGCCGTTCAAGTGGAAGAGCGCCAATCCGATCGGCGCGCTGCATCTGTTGCGCTCGAACCGGACGCTCGCCGGCCTCTCGCTGGCGACTTTCTTCGCCCAGCTCGCCCATGTCGTGCTGCCCTCGGTCTTCGTGCTCTATGCCACCTACCGCTATGGCTGGACCACCGCCGCGGTCGGCGGGACGTTGGCGCTGGTCGGCCTTTGCGCGATGATCGTGCAGGGCGTGGCGATCGGCCCGATCGTCAAGCGCTTCGGCGAGCGCAAGGCGCTGTTCCTCGGCCTGGTCTGCGGCGCGGCCGGCTTCCTGATCTTCGGCGCGGCGCCATCAGGCCATCTGTTCTGGATCGGCATTCCCGTGATGGCGCTGTGGGGCCTCTCGGGCGCGGCGACCCAGGCGCTGACAACGCAGCTCGTGGCAGCGGATCAGCAGGGCCAGCTGCAGGGCGCCACCGCCAGCGTGCAAAGCGTCTCGGAGCTGATCGGCCCGTTCCTGTTCACGCTGACCTTCGCCTGGTTCATCGGCGACAGCGCACCCGTGAGGTTGCCCGGCGCGCCGTTCTATCTGGCGGGGGCGTTGCTGCTGCTCGCGCTGGCGATCGCGTGGCGCGCGACGTCACAGAAGACGTGATCGTCATTGCGAGGAGCGCTAGCGACGAAGCAATCCATGGCGCCACGTTTGTGGTTCTATGGATTGCTTCGCTTCGCTCGCAATGACGGCCTCGACGCGTAGGGCAGCGTAATCTGCCTATTCCGTCGCCGGCACCGAATGGTGCTCGTGCGTGATGCGCCAGTCGCCGTCGATCTTGCGCAATCCGATGGTCAGCCTGAACTGGAACTCGCTGTCTGGAGGGCCACAGCGCAACACCGCGACAGCGAAGGCGACGTCATTGCCGGCCGTGATCGCGATGTCGTCGATATCGAAGGCGTCCGAAGGTTTATTACATCCGAAATACAGATCCCACGTCGCCTTGTACTCATCCAGCCCGCGTGACTGGAACGGCGGCGGAACGTCGAACATCACAATATCAGGGTCGTGGTGGGCGAGGATGGCGGAGAGATCCTGGCGCCGAACGGCATCCGCCCATGCCTCGATCAGCGTTCTGATCTGACTCTCGGCCGCAAGGTCCTGCTGCATCGTGGGTCTCGCTCTGGTGTTGGCTGATGTCTGCTCCGAGGACGCGCGCGATGGCGTCGATCCGACACGCGACGCAGATTTATTCTGCGGGGCAGGTGGCGGCGTCGGTCCCTTGAGGAGCCGGGACCGCGCGTCCCTGTGCAGCTTGCGGCCATTCAACTTTCCTATTTACAAACCATCTGGTTGGTTTGTATAGGTTGAAGCAGCCGATATGGGCTGGAGAGGTGTGGCTCACCCAAGCCGCCGCACGAGGGTAGGGACCACGATAAGCAAAGCCGCGACGAACACCACGATCTACGCAGCCGCCCTGGCGGCGATTTTGGCTTCCGGCAGAGCGCCCGCCGCGGATCTTTCGCCGCGTTACGCGGCGCCGTCCTATACCTCGGCGCAGCCGGTGTTTTCCTGGACCGGCCTCTATGGCGGATTCAATGTCGGCGCAGGCTCCAGCGGCGACGGCGCTTTCAGCAATGTCCTGGGCGTGGATGCCGGCAAGGTTCGCGGCGCGCTGGGAGGTCTGCAGGTTGGCTACAATTACCAGGTCTCGCCGATGTTCGTGGTCGGCATCGAAAATGATCTGGTCGGCACCGGTCTCTCAAACCACGACGCGGTCAACAGCGCCGCCGTGAGCGTGCCCTGGTTGATGACCGGCCGGGCCCGCGCGGGCGTAGCACTGCTGGACTCGCGCCTGTTGCTGTACGGAACCGCGGGCCTGGCGTCCGGCGAATTGAAGGATGGGCCGATCAACAAGATGAAGATGGGCTGGACCGCGGGCAGCGGTGCCGAGTGGGCCTTTTCGCCGCAATGGTCGGCCAAGCTCGAATATCTCTATGTCGATCTGAAGCACGACAATCTGCCGGACTGGAACGCAGCCAAATTCCACACCGTCCGCGTCGGCGTGAACTACCATTTCGATCTGTTTCGTTGATCTTTGGGCTGATGAAGGACCGGGGCGCCGCTCCGGTTCTTCATCGCCCCGGTGGCGTCCGCGTTGAGTACCCCATGGACAATCCTTCTCGCTCGGAACGATCCCGCAATGCCGCGCTCGAGGCTGCAATCACCATCGTGTCGCGCGATGGTCCGGGCCGCCTGACGCTGGACGCGATCGCGCGCGAATGCGGCCTCAGCAAGGGCGGTCTCATGCATCAATTCCGGACCAAGGAAGCGGTGCTGAAGGCGCTGCTTGAGCAGCAGATGGCCTATTTCGAGGCGTTCTCGATCCGGGCTCACGCGAAGGCGCGCGATCGCACGGCGCAACCCGAACTCGCGGCGCAGCTCGTCACCATGCAGGAGGCGATCAAAACGCCGCGGACGGGGGCGTTCGCCCTGCTCGCGGCGATGAACGAGAATCCCGAATTGATGGCGTTGCCGCGCGAAGCCGATGCCGAAAAGATTGCGGCCATCAAGGCCGAAGCCTGCGATCCCGAACTTGCGCTGTTGCGCTGGGCGGCGGCGAGGGGACTGTTGCTGAGCTCGATGTTCGGCCTGTCTCCGCTGGAGGATGCAGAGCGCGATCGTCTGTTCGAACGCTTGTTCGACGACAGCCAGTGGACGGCGATCGGGCAGGGCGACAAGGTCGGCGGCATGGTTTCGTAGGGTGGGCAAAGCGCAAGCGCGCCTTTGCCCACCGGCATCGCGTCTTTTGAAGCGTCATTCCAGGATGGTGCGCAGCACCAGACCTCAGATGCGCAATTGCGCATCGGGGAATCTCGAGATTCCGGGTTCGCGCTTCGCGCGCCCCGGAATGACTGCTACGCGGTCACTTCTTCACCAGCGGGCATTCGCTGGCTTCCAGCGGCTTGGCTGCATCGTCCGGCGCGATCGTGGCAATCAGCTTGTAGTAGTCCCAGGGATATTTGGACTCTTCCGGCTTCTTCACCTCGAACAGATAGGCCGGAATGATGCGGCGGCCGTCGATCCGCAACGGTCCCTTGCCGAACAAGGGATCGTCGGTCGGAATCTCCTTCATCTTGACGACGACCTTGGCGCCGTCGTGCGGATTGCCGCCCATCGCCTCCAGCGCCTTCAGATAATGCAGGACGCCGGCATAGACGCCGGCGACCGTCATCGAGGGCATGCTGCCCTTCGGCGAGACTTTCTGGAATCGCTTGGACCAGGCGCGGGTCTGGTCGTTCATGTCCCAGTAGAACGATTCCGTGAAGGTGAGGCCCTGCGCGATCTTCAGACCGAGCGCATGCACGTCGTTGATGAACAGCAGGAGCGCGGCGAGCTTCTGGCCGCCCGCGGTGACGCCGAATTCGGAGGCCTGCTTGATCGAGTTGGTGGTGTCGCCGCCGGCATTGGCAAGGCCGATGATCTTGGCCTTCGAGGCCTGCGCCTGCAGCAGGAATGAGGAGAAGTCCGCGGTGTTGAGCGGATGCTTGACGCCGCCGAGCACCTTGCCGCCATTTGCGGTGACGACCGCCGAGGTGTCGCGCTCCAGCGCATGGCCGAAGGCGTAGTCGGCGGTGAGGAAGAACCAGCTGTCGCCGCCGGCCTTGGTCAGCGCTTTGCCGGTGCCGTTGGCGAGCATGTAGGTGTCGAAAGTGTAGGAGATCGTGTTGGCGTTGCAGGCCTTGCCGGTGAGGTCGGCGGTCGCGGCGCCCGAGTTGAGCACGATCGAATTCTTCTCCTTGGCGAGGTTGCTCACCGCCAGGGCAACGCCGGAGTTCGGCGTATCGGTGATCAGGTCGACCTTCTCATTGTCGATCCACTGGCGGGCGATGTTGACGCCGACGTCGGGCTTGTTCTGGTGATCGCCGCTCACCACCTCGATCTTCCAGCCCTTGGCGAGCAGGCCGGAGTCCTCCACCGCCATGTTGGCTGCGGCCACCGAGTTCGGGCCGCCGATGTCGGCATAGAGGCCCGACATGTCGTTCAGCACACCGATCTTGACGTTCTTGTCCTGCTTGTCTTGGGCAAACGCAGGGGTTGCAAGGCTAAGGCCAGCGCAAGCGAGAAGCACGGCGTAGCGCCGCGCGAGCGTCGTCGTCATGGGAAATTCCCTCCACTGTCAAAGGTCCGGACGGCTCTCTTGGGATGAAGCCTTGGTACCGGTCGATCGGGTTCCCGCTTACCCTGTCTTTGATCCAGCGGCAATCCGCCAAAAGCCGCACCGGCGGCCCGGAGCCGAGGCCTATTCGCCGTCGGCGCGCGGCGCGCCCATCCGAACGTCGGTCGGGGTGGCGCCGTAGCGGCGGCGGAAGGTGCGGTTGAAATAGGAGAGATCGCCGAACCCCGCCTCGAAGGCCACGGCGCTGATGCTGCGGTCCGCATGACCGGGATCGATCAGCATGCGGTGGGCGCGGGCCAATCGTCCGGCCAGCACGAAATCGGTGAAGGTCGTGCCGCCGTCTGCAAGCAGCTGACGGAGATAGCTCTCCGAGATCTGCTGGCTTCGCGCGACATTGGCAAGCGTGAGGTCATGGTGGCCGATCCGCGCGCGAATATGTTCCTTGATCGCCCGCAGCCGCACCGCCCGCAGCCCCTGTTCGTGTGCGCCGCGGCCGCCACTGCCGCCAAGCAGCAGTGCCGCCATATCATGCAGGTGCGATGCGACCATGTTGCGGAGATCAGGCGTCGCCAGCGCCGCCTGATCGTTGAGCATGGTCGCGTAGCCCGCCAGAAACTGCAGCACGCGATTGTCGCGGGGGATCGGCCGCGCCACCAGATCGTCGATCTCGGCGACGTGGGACGACAGCAGGCTCCGGCTCAGACGCAGATTGATGACGCGCGTCGCGGTCCGGCCAATGAAGGTGGCTTCGGCGCCGTTGGCGGTGAGGACAGCTTCGCCCTCGTTGACCGTCGCAACCCGGCCGTACTGGCTCACTTCGCCGACGCCGTTTTGCATCACCACGAGCACGACGTCATCATTGTCGAGCAGCGCCGAAGTGTGCCGGTTGCGCATCGGCGACAGCGTGCCCGCCGCCATCGCCACGCCCGGCAGCGATCGCAGCGTCAGATTGATGTCGAGCGGATGGCCGTCGAGCGGATCGATTTCGATACCGAGAATCTCGCGGCCGAAGATCTCGCGAAAGGCGTCGATGCCGTCGGCTCCCTGGAAGGCTTCGGTGGTGACACGGAGTGTTTTCATTTCGTCGTCCGACATGCTCTCCAATCCGGTCACTGGTCATCCAGCGCGGATTTGTCGCATGGTTGCAGAGTGCGGTTCGAATAGCGAACGGCGGACAGCGAGCTTTCCAAAATTTAATGCGAAGCGAAAATGAAGACGAGCGCGCTTGCACGGCGCGATTGCAAACGCGCTGCGCAGGATGCGTTCTGCCGCTGTCGTGATGACGTCAGCGGAAGGAAAGCCGCCGCGCGATCACGCTGCAGCTGACGGACACATCAGTACTTCGCGACCACCGGTCCGCTGAACTTGTAGTTCAAGCCGACCCGCAGAACATTGTCGGTGATGCGCGAACTATAGTTGCTGGAAAGCGTGCCGCCGCCGAGCGCTGGAATCGTGGTCGCGAACGTGCCGGAGACCCGGCCGAGGTCGACATAGAGATATTCGAGCTTGGCCGTCCAGTTGCCGCCGATCGCGCCTTCGATGCCGACACCGACCGTGTAGCCGGCCTTGGTGTCGGTCGCGGAGAACGGCGTCAGCGCAGCGCCGATCGTGCCGTTTGATGCGACTTCGCCATAGGCGAGACCACCGGTGACGTAGAGCAGGAGCCTCGGTGTCGCCAGAACGCCGACGCGGCCGCGAACCGTTCCGAACCAGTCGATTTTTTGATTCAATGTCACGGGAACGGCCGGGCCTGGGAGGACCAGCGCGAGGAAGCCGCCCAACGGGGGCGTGCAGACCGAGACGCCGCAGGTAAATCCGCGGCTGCCCTTCTCGTCGGTGCCCTGGATGTCGGCCTCGAGGCCCCACACCCAGTTCTGCATCTGCCAATTGTAGCCGATCTGTCCGCCGCCGACGACGCCATCCAGGTTGGAGCTGCCGCCGCTCGTGAACAGCACCGTTCCGACGCCATTGCTCAGGCTCGAGGTGTCGCTCGACCGGCCCCAGCTGTAACCGATGTTGCCGCCGACATAGAAGCCGGTCCAGTTGTAGCCGGGATCAACGTAAGCGGGCGCTTTCGTGTAGACGGGCGCAGGAAGGTCGGCCGCCAGGGCCGAGGTGGCGCCAAGCACTGCAGCCAACGCCGCAACAACAAGTCTCATGGTACAGCCCTCGCAAGAATCTGGACTGTAGTTTTAGAGTTTTGCAGAAAATCGGCTTGGACTGGGCGTCACCCGCCTTGGACTGGGCGCCACCGCCGATCGATTGAGTGGCGCTGTTGCCGATGGGAGACGCCGCCGGCTGAGTGCGACCGGCCTTATCGCAGCGCATCCGACGTCAGCGTGAACTTCTGGATGCGCTTTCCGGTGTCGACTTCGGCGGTGTAGACGTTGCCCTTGGCGTCGACCGCCATCGCGTGCACCCAGTGGAATTGCCCGGCGTTGCGCCCGTTGCGGCCAAAGCTGCCGACCACGGTGCCGTCGTCGCGTCTGATGATGCGGATCTCGTTGTTCTCACCGTCGGCGCTTAAGAGATAGGTCTGCTTCGGATCGGGCCACAGCGCGAGGTCCCAGACCGCGCCGTTGCCGAGCGTGTTCTTCTCGTAGAAGAACTCCTTCACGAAGCTGCCGTCCTTTTTGAACACCTGGATGCGGTCGTTGATGCGATCGCAGACATAGACCAGCCCGTCATTGGCAATCTTCACGCAGTGCACGGGATTGCCGAATTGCTGCGACACGGGCGCCTTGGGATCGTAGGGCGGCTGCTTGTCGTCACTGGGCCTGTTGCCATAGGCGCCCCAGTGGCGTTTGTAGGCGCCGGTGGTGGCGTCGAACACGATGACGCGGTGATTGCCGTAGCCGTCGGCGACGTAGATTTCATTCGCCTCCTTGTCGACGGCGGTCTCGGCGGGCTTGCCGAGCTGGGTGGTGTCGCTGGAGCCCTTGCTCGGCGCGATGGTGCCGATCTGCGAGACGAACTTGCCGTCGAGCGTGAACTTCAGGATCGCGTTGTCGTTGTCGGCGTTGCCGCCGATCCAGACGAAGCCGCGCTCGTCGACCTCGATGCCATGCTCGCGACCGACCCATTCATAACCATCGCCCGGGCCGCCCCAGGCGCGCAACAGATTGCCGTCGACATCGAATTCGAGCACCGGCGGTGCCGAGATGCAGCATTTCGAGCGCGGCGGATTGAGCGCTGCACCTTTCTCGTCATCGGTCAGCGAGCGCGGCCGATGGATCATCCAGATATGGCCCTGCCAATCCACCGTGATGCCGCCGACCTGGCCGAGGATCCAGTTGTTCGGCAGCGGTTTCGGCCATGACGGGTCGACGGCGAAGGTCGGAATTTCGCCGGCTTGTGCCGGCGCGTGCGCGCCAAGCAAGGCTGCCGATGCGACGCAGGCGGAGAAAATCAATCCGGACAGAGTGGAGCGCGCACGATTGAATGTCGGCGTCATTGGGTGTCTCCCGTCATTTTTCTTGGCGGTTGTCCCGCTGGGGAGGGGCAGTCAATCGTGGGGCGGGGGTCGAGTCAATTGTGTGGAACGCAAAGTGGAGGCGTAAAAAATGGTGTCATCGCCCGGCTCGATGTTTAGTCCGGAGACATGGCTGACACCTGTTCGGACACATCACTGACAGGTTGGTTGTTGGTCAAGTCGATTGATGCGACCTGCCAGCTGGCGAAGAAGATGCCGTAATGGCCGTCACGATCCAGCGGCCTGATGGCAAGCCGTTCGCGTGCAAAGGCCTGGGGAACTTTCCAGAAGCGTCCCTTGAAGGAGATGTAGGGTCTTGTCGACGAGACCCTGCGTACGATCTCGCCGCTGTCGTACTCGACGTTCGGGACGCGGGCCGGCATGGCACGGGCACTCGGTCGGAAGCGATCGGCGGGAACGTGCATATCGAGGCCCTGGTGAGGACGCTCCAGATTATAGACCGGCCGCCAAGCATCTAAGGCGCGTTGGACTTCCGGGAGAGTGCGGAAGCGACGCATCGCAAAGACTTCAGCCTTCAGAGTGCGATGGAAGCGTTCGTTCTTGCCGCGGGCCTGTGGGTGACATGGCCTGGCATGCACCACCCTGACACCAAGCTTGAGCAGCCACACCTTCAATCCGGTCCAGCGAATGCCGGACGTATCGCCCCAGGGTGAGCCGTTGTCGGTGTAGAAGGCCTCCGGCAAACCATAGCAGCGGAACGTCGTCGTCAGGTGATCCTGCACGGTGATACGCTGCTCGTCAGCGCAGGCCTTCAGGCATAGGACATAGCGCGAGTGATCGTCGACGATCGTTAGCGGATGGCACCGTGTCCCGTTGGCGAGCGGCATGTGGCCTTTGAAGTCCATCTGCCACAGCAGATTGGGAGCTTCCTTCTCGAAGCGGTGCCCTGGATTTGGCGGCGCGTTCTCGCTCGGTTTGACCCGGCCGTTCCGGCACAGGATCCGGTGCACCGTCGATGGCACAGGCACCGTCTGGCCATCCCGCTTCAGGCAGTGGGCGATCTTGCGCGCGCCCCAGGCCGGATGCTTGTCGCGCACGGTCAGAACCTGCGTCTCGACCACAGCCTCACTACGCTTGGGCATCACATGAGGGCGCCGGGAACGATCGGCCAGCTCCCGATCGCCAGCCTGCCAGCGCCGCAGCCATTTGTAGCCGACGTCAGGGCTGATGTTGAACCGTCGGCACAGCTCGCGCCGGTTGGCGCCTTCCTGCAAAGCCAGCCGCACGAACTCATGGCGCTGATCCATTACTGACACCTCACTCCACGGCATGGACGGCCTCCCGAATCGGACCAATCCAGCCAATGTTGATGTGTCAGCTATGTCTCCGAACACCCGTCAGTGATCTGTCCGGGCTAAACACTCGACCGGGCGATCCAGTATGCCGCGGCTTCTCGATTCAATCGCAATCGCCTCTGGAATACTGGATCCCCGCATTCGCGGGGATGACAAGCGAGGGCGTGGCTCGCCCGTGATGCCTTACGCCGGCGGCTGAAAACTCTTCAGCGTGCGCGCCTTGTAATCGTAGAGCTTGCCGGTCTCGGTCCATTCGGGCGAACACATCGGCAGGATGAATTCGGCGGCTTGATCGGGCGTGTCGAGCGTCATCGGGTCTTCGCCGGGAAACACCGTGGCGCGCATCCTGGTGCGGATCGGGCCGGGGCTGAACAGATTGACGCGCAGCTTGGTGTTGGCGGTCTCGTTGGCCCAGGAGCGCACCAGCGCGTCCAGCGCGGCCTTCGAGGCGGCGTAGGGGCCCTGATAGGCATTGGCCTTGTGGGCGGCACCCGAGGTGACGAACACTGCGCGGCCGGAATCGGACTGCCGCAGCAGAGGATCCATGCAGCGGATCAGCTGGAAGTTCGCGGTGACGTTGACCGCGAACACGTCGTTCCACGGCTTCAATTCGATATGGCCGAGCGGCGAGGAAGGGCCGGCAACACCGGCATTGCCGACGAGGATGTCGAGCTTGCCGTGGCGCTCATGCAGCGCCAGGCCGAGCCGGGCGATGCCGTCGTAGTCGGTGAGGGTAAGCGGCACCAGCGTGGCGCTGCCGCCGTCCTTGCGGATCTCGTCGTCGAGCTCTTCCAGCCCGCCCTGCGTGCGCGCCACCGCCACGACATGCGCGCCGGCCCTGGCGAGCGCGACGGCAGTGGCATAGCCGATGCCGCGCGAGGCGCCGGTCACGAGGGCGATACGGGAGGCGAGGGGTTTTGTCATGATTGTCTGTCCGCGTCTTTGTGGCGGGGTATTACAGACAGACATGGCCGGGACAAGCCCGGCCATGACAGAAAGGCACCGTCATTCCGGGATGGCCCGCAGGGCCAGACCCGGAATCTCGAGATTTGGGACTCGAGGGTAAAACAACTTCGAGATCCCCCGATGCGCAATTGCGCATCTGAGGTTCGCGCTTCGCGCGCCCCGGGATGACGCTTCGCCTCAGCTTGCCTCCGCCAGCAGCGACAATTGCCGCGGCTGCGGTTCGCTCTCGCTCTGGTCGGTGAGGTGGGTCGGGTAGGCGCCGGTGAAGCAATGGTCGGCGAATTTCGGATTCGCCGGATCGCGGCCGGGATAGCCCATCGCGCGGTACATGCCGTCGATCGACAGGAAGGCGAGTGAATCCGCGCCGATGATCTCGCGCATCTCCTCGACCGTATGCGTCGCGGCCAAGAGGCCGCCGCGGTCGGGCAGGTCGATGCCGTAATAGTCGGGATAGAGGATCGGCGGCGAGGCGAGACGGAAGTGCACCTCGCGGGCGCCGGCGTCGCGCATCATGCGCACGATCTTCATCGACGTGGTGCCGCGCACCAGTGAGTCGTCGATCAGGATGATCCGCTTGCCTTCGATCGCGGCGCGGTTGGCCGAATGCTTCATCCGCACGCCGAGCTCGCGCACGCTCTGGGTCGGCTGGATGAAGGTCCGGCCGACATAGTGATTTCTGATGATGCCGAGCTCGAACGGCACGCCGGAGAACTGGCTGTAGCCGACCGCGGCGGGCACGCCGGAATCCGGCACCGGCACCACGACATCGACCTCGGGATGGCTCTCGCGCGCGAGCTGCGCGCCGAAGGCTTTCCGCACGTCATAGACCGCGCGGCCGCCGACGATGGAATCCGGCCGCGAGAAATAGATGTATTCGAAAATGCAGGGCCGCGGCGGCATTGGCGGGAACGGCTTGTGGCTGTGCGCGCCGGTCTCGTCGAACACGATGATCTCGCCGGGCTCGATGTCCCGGACATACTTGGCGCCGATCATGTCGAGCGCGCAGGTCTCCGAGGTCAGGATCGGGCGGCCGTCGAGATCGCCGAGCACCAAGGGCCGGATGCCGAGCGGATCGCGCGCGCCGACCAGCTTCTTGTTGGTCAGCGCCACCAGCGCATAGGCGCCTTCGATCGCGCGCAGCGCCTCGATGAAGCGGTCGATGAAACGGGAGCGCTTGGACTGCGCCACCAGATGCAGGATCACCTCGGTGTCGGAGGTCGACTGCATCATCGCGCCGCCCTTGACGAGCTCGCGGCGCAAGGTCAGGCCGTTGGAGAGGTTGCCGTTATGGCCGACCGCGAAACCGCCGGCATTGAGCTCGGCGAACAGCGGCTGCACGTTGCGCAGGATGGTCGCGCCGGTCGTGGAGTAGCGGACATGGCCGACCGCGGCAGTGCCGGGCAGGCGCTCGATCACCTCGCGGCGGGAGAAGGTGTCGCCGACCAGGCCGAGGCGGCGCTCGGAGTGGAAGCGGCTGCCATCGAAGGAGACGATACCGGCGGCTTCCTGGCCGCGGTGCTGAAGGGCGTGCAGGCCGAGCGCCGTGATCGCGGCAGCTTCGGAATGGTCGAAGATGCCGAACACGCCGCATTCCTCGCGGAGCGTGTCGTCATCCAGATCGAGGTCCAGGTCAGGGTTCAGGTCGCGGTGTCGGAGATCATCCCGCAATTCGATCGGGCCGAGGTCGAGGTCCTGTTGGTCGGCGTGATCTGAACTGGTTTGCATCTCGTTCATCGCCTCTCGTTAGGGCCCCGGAGTTGGTCCAGACCCAAAGTCACTGGCCCGCGGGTTTCTCGATCAGCTTTTTAAGGCTGTCGCGGGCAGGTTTGGTATAGCCGTCGCCCGACGCAGGCGCCGCCTGATCGGTATCAGCAGAATCATCATCTGGCTTATTCTTTTTGAATTTCTTTAAGATGGTGTTCTCGGGGTCGTCAGGCAAGAGCGCCATCAGCCAATCCCCGGTTCCCTGCAGCACCACCCGGGACTTCGCACCCGTGACCCAGTCGGGCCGCTGCTTGTCCGGAACCAGCCAGGTGAAGAACATGAACGCCACGACCACGATCAGCAGGCCGCGGGCGAGGCCGAACAGGAAGCCCAGGGTGCGGTCGAGCGCGCCGATCCGGGAATCCAGGATCATGTCGGAGATCCGCACCGTGATGATGGAGACAACGATCAGCGTGCCGATGAAGACGCCGGCCACCACGACCGCCGCCGCGATCGTGTCGTTATTGAAGTAAGTCTTGGCAGTCGGCAGCAGCTTCGAGAAAGCATACAGCGTGACCAGCGCCGCGGCGCCCCAGGCCGCGATCGACAGGATCTCGCGCATGAAGCCGCGCACCATGGCAAGCAGGCCCGAGATCAGCATCACCCCGAGCAGGACGAGATCAAGTATCGTTATCGGCATCGGCTGGTCAGGTCCGCTGGTACGTTCTGGGTACGCTGTTTTCTGAGCACGCTGTCTAAAAGCACTCGCGAATCGGCAAACTCGGTGCCGTCCTAACTGAGGGGGATCGGGCCCATCCGGCAAGGCCGGTCGGCAACCTTTCCCGCGCGCCGGATGTATAGCGGCGGAGGGCTGATACGTCACGCCGCTTTAGCTGGTCTCGCGACGGAATCGGGCCGGTGTGGCATTTTTCTCAGCCGCTTCAGGGTCTCGCTGGGCGGCCCGGCCCCGGGGCGTCCCAAGCGCAGCGATTTCGGCGACCAAAGTGGTCAGATTGCCGACGCTGTTGAGGGTCAGCCCGGCGTCGCCGCCGACGTCGCCACGGGCCGATTCGGGCAGGATGGCGCGGCCGAAGCCGAGCTTGGCGGCCTCCTTCAGCCGCGCGGAAGTCTGCGCCACCGGGCGAACCGCGCCGGACAGCGAAATCTCGCCGAAATAGACCGCGTCCGTCGGCAACGGTGCGTTCACCAGCGACGACACCAGCGCCGCGGCCGCCGCCATGTCCGCGGCTGGCTCCTGGATGCGCAGCCCGCCGGCGACGTTGAAATAGACGTCGTGGCCTGAGAGTTTGACCCCGCAATGGGCCTCCAGTACCGCCAGCACCATCGACAGCCTGCTCGGATCCCAACCGACCACGGCGCGGCGGGGCGTGCCGAGCGAGGTCGGCGCCACCAGTGCCTGCAATTCGACCAGCACGGGACGGGTGCCCTCGATACCGGCAAACACCGCCGTGCCGGGGCTGCCGAGATCGCGTTCAGACAGGAACAATTCGGAAGGGTTGGTGACTTCGCGCAGGCCGAGCCCCGTCATCTCGAACACGCCGATCTCATCGGTGGCGCCAAAGCGGTTCTTCGCCGCGCGCAGGATCCGGAATTGCTGCGAGCCTTCGCCCTCGAACGACAGCACCGCATCGACCATGTGTTCGACCACGCGGGGGCCGGCGATCTGGCCGTCTTTTGTCACATGCCCGACCAGGATGATGGTAGCGCCGGATTTCTTGGCAAACCGAATGAGGGCCTGCGCCGCGGCGCGGACCTGCGTCACCGTGCCCGGTGCTGACTCCACCGTATCGGTCCACATGGTCTGGATCGAATCGATCACGATCAGGCGCGGCACGGCGCCTTCCGACAGCGTCGAGATGATGTCCTCAACCGAGGTCTCGGACGCGAGCTGCACCGGCGCATCCGCAAGCCCGAGCCGCTCGGCGCGGAGCCGCACCTGCGCTACCGCCTCTTCGCCCGAGATATAGACCGCGCGGTGGCCGGCGCGCGCCATCATGCTGGTGGCCTGGGTCAGCAACGTCGATTTGCCGATGCCGGGGTCGCCGCCGACCAAAAGCACCGAGCCGCGCACAAAGCCGCCGCCGGTGACGCGATCGAGCTCGGCCATGCCGGAGGAGGTGCGCGGGGCATCCTGGCTTTTGCCGGTCAGGCTTTCGAGCGCGAACGTCCGCCCCTTGCGCTTGGAGCGGATCGAGACCGGCATCGAAGTCGCGCCCGTGGTGTCCTCCTCGGCCAGCGTATTCCACTCGCCGCAGGACTCGCACTTGCCCTGCCAGCGATTATACGCCGCGCCGCAGTTCTGGCAGACAAAGGAGAGGGTCGATTTGGCCATGGGGAATCAACTTGAGAGGAGGCGGCTGGTCATTGACGTCGCCAGTGGCGCGCCGTGCTATCACGGGTAGCGGCTTGGAATGTTCTTATTTTGTTCTTTAGCTTGTTTTCCGTCTTGCGTCAAAGAATTCGGATGACCGCGCAAATCCCTGGGTAAGAAGGTCAATGGCAAGTCTTGCTGTCCGTCTCGTCCGCGTCGGCTTCGCAATTGCCCTCGTTTCGGCGATCTGCGCGCCTGGTGCCCCCGTGCATGCGGCGTCGCCTGAGCCCGACAGCGTGTCGCTCACGGAAGCGACGATCAGCTGGAGCACCGTCAAATACGCGACCACCGCGGACAACGGATTCGTCGATGGCTCGCTCGACAAGACTGTCATCGTCGACCGAACCTTCCGCACCCGCGTGCTGGAGAACCGCTATCTGAAGGTGACGCTGGTGCCCGAATTCGGCGGGCGCATCCTGTCGATCGTCTACAAGCCGACCGGTCACGAACAACTCTATCGCACCGAGGTGGGCGTGCCCTACGGGATGAAGGCCGGCAATTTCTACTACGACTGGCTGATGGTGTATGGCGGCATTTTTCCGACCTTTCCGGATCCCGAGCACGGCCGGACCTGGCTGAAGCCGTGGGATTTCCGGGTGGTGAAGCAGACAGAAACCGAGGTGACGGTGGCGATGTCGCTCAAGGACGATTTCGCCTATCCTGCGGCACCGAAACGCTTCACCGGCGAGACCGGCATCGAGGCGACCACCTACGTCACGCTGAAAGCCGATCGCGCTGCGATCGATGCGCGCGTGGTGCTGAAAAATACCCAGGCCAAACCGATCGACTACGAGTACTGGACCTGCACGACCTTGGCGCCGGGCTCCGATCCGCAGCATCCGGGGACCACCGCCGCCGCCGAGATCATTGCGCCGGTTACGACCTACACCACGCCTGCATGGTCGGCGAACATTGCCGAGGGCGACGCCCGCACGGGTCCGGACGCCTATCGCTTCGAGAAGCTGCGCTCCTTCAAAAACTGGCCGTCGATGGGCATCGCCTATGCCGCGCCCGACATGCAGGGCGGAAACTTCTGGGGCGTGATCAACCACGACAATGAAGAGGGCATCATCCGCATCGCCGACAACAAGGTGACGCGGGGCCTGAAAATGTGGACGTGGGGATTTTCCTCGTTCACTGACGCAGCCGATGCCCGCAAGGCGCCGACCGAAGCGCAGCCTTATGTCGAGCTGTGGGCCGGCGTGTCCGACCAGTTCTTCCACCCCGCGCAGCTTGCCGCGCTCGGCGAAGTGACGGTTACGGAAACCTACAGCCCGACCGTCGGTATGAGCAACGTGACGCAGGCCAACGAAAACATCCTGGTCAATCTCTCGGCTGATGCTTCCCACGCAAACCTCGAGTTCTTCAGCATAGCGCCGGCCGTGCCGTTGCGGATCACGCTGAAGCGCGGCGATGCCGTCGTGTTCGACGAGACCGTGATAGCAGACGCGAGGGACGGCAACCGGATTGCCGCGCCGATTCCGGCTGGCACCAGCGGACCGGTGCAACTGACGATCCGGTCCTGTGACGGCAGGGAGTTGATCGTGGCCGAGACGACGATCAAATAGCGTTGAGTGCGGCTTCGTCCACCATGCTGCCAGAAATTGGCAGTGGACCATGCTAGGATGCCGTAGGGGGTTCGGCATGTCGCGCGCTCAACGTCTTCTCGACCTGATCCAGATCTTGCGCCGTCACCGGATTCCGGTCGCGGGAGCGACGCTGGCCGATGAATTGGCGATCTCGCTTCGCACGCTCTATCGCGATATCGAAACCTTGAAGGCCCAGGGCGCCCGTATCGATGGCGAACCTGGTGTCGGCTATATTCTGCGGCCCGGCTTCATGTTGCCGCCGCTAATGTTCTCGGAAGACGAGATCGAGGCCCTGGTGCTGGGCGGCCGCTGGGTCGCCGCGCAACCCGATGAGCCGCTCGGCAAGGCGGCACGCAATGCGCTTTCCAAGATCGCCGCCGTGTTGCCTGACGATCTGCAAAGAAGCCTGGAAACGTCCAGCCTGATGGTCGCGCCACGGCCTCCAGCCGCCGGCGATGCCGAGTTGCCGACGATCCGCAAGGCGATCCGGGCCGAGTGCAAGTTGCGCATCACCTACAGCGACGAAAAGGATAATCCGAGCAGCCGCACGATCTGGCCGATCGCGCTCGGATTTTTCGAACGTATTCGCATGGTTGCCGCGTGGTGCGAAACGCGGCGCGACTACCGGCATTTCCGCACCGACCGCATTCGCTCGCTCAAGATAACGGATAGCCGCTATCCGCGCCGTCGGCTCGAGATGCTTCGCGAGTGGCGAACCCGCGATCGCATCGGGAAGAAGCCTTCGGAATCATGCTGACAGAAATTGGCAGGGTGGCCCTGTATGTAATTGGCGATGGACGCGCCCGACCGCTCGTCCGCGAAGTCAGATCGAAGGAGACCTGCCGTGACCAAATTCAATCTCGTGGTGCTCTACGTCAAAGATTCCAATGCCAGCGCCGCATTCTACCAAACGCTGCTGGACCGGCCGATTGCCCAATCGTCGCCCAAATTCTCGATGCTGCCGCTTGACGGAGGAGCCATGCTGGGGCTCTGGCAGCGCGAGGAGGTCGAGCCTCGCGTCAGTCAAGACCCCGGCGGCAGCGAGATATCGTTCACCGTCGCCGATCCTGATGCGGTCCGCACAACCCACGAGACGTGGAAAGTACGCGGCGCGACCATCGCGCAGGCGCCGACCGCGCTGCCATTCGGGCACACATTCGTCGCGCTCGATCCGGACGGGCACCGCTTGCGGGTGTTGGCGCCGCCGGCTTGAGAGCCTATGCTTGGCCGGCGAAAATGGACGTCGCCGAAGCAGATTGATCGCGAAGCGCGCTTGCGACGAAATATGACTGCCGCAGGCGTGCTCCAGCGTTTTTCTTCTTCAGGACATCACCGCCGACCACAACAGCGACGCGCCGGCCAACAGCATGATGCCGTCCATCAAAAGCCGAAACACCTCCGGCTTGAGGTGCAGCACGAAGCGCTTGGCGATGAAGGCGCCCGACATCAGCGAGGCGCCGGCGATCAGGCCCTTGAGCGCGACGTCCGGTGTCAGCGCGCCGAAGCGTTCGAAGGTGACGGACTTGCTGAGATAAAGCCCGAGCGAGCTTGCCGCTTCGGTGGCGAGGAACGCGCCTTTGGTGAGGCCGTAAAACAGGAACAGCGGCACGCTAAGCGGGCCGGTCGAGACCACGATGCCAGTGAGATAGCCGATCACAGCGCCGCCGATCGCCAGATGCCAGAGCTTGGCTTTCAAATCGTGCCGCGCCAGCCAGTGCCGCACCGGCACCATCGCGATCAGGAACACGCCGATCGCGACGTCGACGGCGTGCGAGGGCAGCGCCAGCAGCGTCCGCGCGCCGAGCGCGGCCGCCGGGATTCCGGTGACGGAATAGGCGGCGCAGGCGCGCCAGTCGACCTCGCGCCACCAGGCCAGGATGCGCGAGAGGTTCGCCATCACGGCCGCCACCGCCATGATCGGCACGGCCTGTTTCGGCCCGTACTGATAGATCAGCACCGGCATCAGCATGATCGACGAGCCGGTGCCGACGATGCCGGAAATCGTACCCGCGATCAGACCGACGATGAGGACGAAGAGAAAACCCACCCGCGCGCTCCGGGACGATGATGATCGCCCCATGCCACCGAGTTGCCCGGCGGGTCAAGCGATAGCCCGGGGCGAGGGCGATGGCAAGATTTCGGAATAATGGAATAATGCCACTGATTTGCCCGACGTGTCAAGCTGCCGTGCCGAGCGTCGGCAGCCGCCGGCTACTTTGCATGGGGTTGTTTTCGATGTTTTGGCAGTGCGGGCCCTGCGTGCACCCGATCACCTCAACACCACCCACGCTGGCGCGTGGTCGCTCGCACCTTCCTCGCCGCGTACATCGCGGTCGACGCCGGCTTTCTTCAGCCGTGGCGCCACTGCCGGGCTGAGCAGGAGATGATCGAGCCGCAGGCCGGCATCGCGCGGCCAGCGATTGCGCTTGTAGTCCCAGAAGCTGAACATCGGCTGTGTCGGATGCAGTGTGCGGATCGCATCGCACCAGCCCTGATCGACCAGCGCCTTGAACGCGGCGCGGCTTTTCGGCTGGATCAGCGCATCCTTGTCCCAGGAGCGCGTCGGATAGATGTCGAGCGCGGTCGGCGCGACGTTGTAATCGCCGGCGAGCACGACCGGGACGTCCGCCTTGAGCAGTTTTGCCGCGTGCGCGCGGAGCCGCTTGAACCAGGCAAGTTTGTACTCGAACTTCGGTCCAGGCTGCGGATTGCCGTTCGGCAGATAGAGACTGGTGATGACGATGCCGCGCACCGCGGCTTCGATGTAGCGCGCCTCATGGTCGTCGCGGTCGCCGGGCAGGGCGGTGCGGATCAAGACCGGCTCGGTCTTGCGGGCGAGGATGGCGACGCCGTTCCAGGTCTTCTGTCCGCACCACACCGCGCCGTAGCCGGCCTTCTCGATCGCGGCCAACGGAAACTCGGCGTCGGAAGCCTTGAGCTCCTGCAGGCTGACGACATCGGGCTTCGCCGCGCGCAGCCAGCGCAGCAGGTTCGGCAGCCGGCGGTTGATATTGTTGATGTTGAAGGTCGCGATCTTCATGGGAATGGACGATCGCGCGCTCGCGTGCGGTCAGCTCGAGGCCGGCACTTGCTCGGGCAAAGGTGGCGGTGCGGCCGGCGCAGCGTCCGTCTCGTCCTTTACGACAGCGTCGACCTTTTCGGCGACGGCATTGCCGCCCTTGTAGATCCGCAGGAAGCGGCGGCCGAGGCTGGTCAGCACCTCATAGCCGATCGTGCCGAAATGATGCGCGACCTCGTCGACGGTGATGCCTTCGCCGATCAGCGTCACCATGTGGCCGCGCCGAACGGCATTCTTGTCGAGATCGGTGATGTCGACCGCGATCAAATCCATCGAGATACGCCCCGCGATCGGGCAGCGCTTGCCGGCGGCCACGACCTCAGCACCGCGGGTGCCGTCATTGGCGCTGGCCGCGCGGAAATAGCCGTCGGCATAGCCGGCCGCGACGATGGCGAGGCGGGTCGGCCGCCGCGCGGTCCAGGTGCCGCCATAGCCGACGGTCTCGCCGCGGTCGATGTTGCGGATCTGGACGATGCGCGCCTTGAGGTCGACCACCGGCTGCATCGGATTGTCGGCCTCCGGCGTCGGGTTGACGCCGTAGAGCGCGCAGCCCGGCCGCACCAGATCGAACTGGAACTGGCCGCCGAGGAAGACGCCGGAGGAGTTCGCCAGCGACGCCGGCACGCCGGTGAACAGGCTCGCGATCTCGCGGAACGCCGACAGTTGTTTTGCATTGGCGGGATTGTTGAGCGCCTCGGCGGAGGCGAGGTGGCTCATGACCAGCGTGATGCCGTGGTCGCCAGCATTGATGCGCGGGATGATGCCCTGGGCTTCGGTGACTGTCAGTCCGAGCCGGTTCATGCCGGTGTCGATGTGAACGGCGGCGCCGCCGGACCAACCCGAGCGGCGGCAGAACACGTCCCATTCGGCGAGCTCGTTGAGATCGCCGATCACTGGCTTGCAGTCGATCTTGGCGTGGGCGTCGCCGGAATTCTGGAAGAATCCGCCGAGCGAATAGAGCGTTGCGGCCGGGGCGGCCGCGCGAACAACCGCAGCCTCCTCGACATTGGCGACAAAGAAGGTCTTGCAGCCGGCATTGGCAAGCGCGCGGGCGACCTGCTCGGCGCCGCAGCCATAGGCGTTGGCCTTGACCACGGCGGCGCATTCGGCCGGTACCGCGGTCTTCTCGAGCTTGCGCCAATTGGCGACGATGGCGTCGAGGTCGACAGTCAGGATGCCGGTGGCGGTCGGATGGGCCGCCAGCAAATTGGCTTCGGGGGTCAGCTGCGATTTCGCGTCGGTCACGATGTTCATGCGGCAGTTGTACGCGCCGGGCTAGCGGTGTTCAACCGCGTCGCTCCGCTAGAGCCTTTTCCATTCCGATGGAATCGGAATGGGGCTCTAGATTCTTGTTTTGACGCGTTTTCTTCACGCGAACCGGTATCCACTTCGCTCGAAAACGCTTTAGTAGGAGGGGCGATCCGGAACCAGTCCATCCGATGCAAGGTCGCCGAAGCGGGTGACGCTGGCCTCGAAGTGCAATTCGACCGTGCCGGTCGGGCCGTGGCGCTGCTTGCCGATGATGACTTCGGCCTTGCCGAGCGCTCGCTCCATTTCAAGTTGCCAGGTCGCGTGCTCCGCGGTGCCGGGTCGCGGCTCCTTGTTGGCGAGATAATATTCCTCGCGGTACACGAACATCACGACGTCGGCGTCCTGCTCGATCGAACCGGATTCACGCAAATCCGAGAGCTGCGGCCGCTTGTCCTCGCGATTTTCGACCTGACGCGAGAGCTGCGACAGCGCGATGATCGGGACGTTCAATTCCTTGGCCAGCGCCTTCAAATTGGTGGTGATCTCGGTGATTTCCTGCACGCGGTTTTCGTTGCCGCGCTTGTTGGAGCCCTGCAACAGCTGAATGTAGTCGATCACGATCAGATCGAGGCCTTTCTGGCGCTTGAGGCGACGGGCGCGCGCGGTCAGCTGCGAGATCGAGAGACCGCCGGTTTCGTCGACATAAAAGGGCAGCGACTGCAGCTCGATCGAGCAGTCGCGGATCTTCTCGAAGTCCAGTTCGCTGATGCCGCCGCGGCGGATCGAGCTCGAGGGGATGCCGGTGCGTTCGGCCAGAATACGGGTGGCGAGCTGCTCGCCGCTCATTTCGCAGGAGAAGAAGCCGACCGAGCCGCCGTTGATCGCCTTGGTAGTGCCGTCCGCCTGCACCTCGCCCTGATAAGCCCTGGCGATGTTGTAGGCGATGTTGGTGGCGAGCGAGGTCTTGCCCATGCCGGGTCGGCCGGCGAGGATGATGAGGTCGGAGGACTGCAATCCGCCCATCTTGGTGTCGAGGTCGCGCAGGCCGGTCGAGATTCCCGACAATTTGCCGTCGCGCTGGAACGCTTTCGCCGCCATGTCGACGGCAACCGTGAGTGCCTGCGAGAAGCGCTGGAAGCCGCCGTCATAGCGGCCGGTCTCGGCAAGGCCATAGAGCTGGCGTTCGGCGTCCTCGATCTGCGCGCGCGGGGCAAAATCGACCGGGGCATCGAAGGCGACATTGACGATGTCCTCGCCGATTTTTATCAGGTCGCGGCGCAGGCTGAGGTCGTAGACGGTACGGCCGTAGTCCTGCGCGTTGATGATGGTGGTGGCTTCGGCGGCAAGGCGGGCGAGGTATTGGCTGACCGTCATGCCGCCGATGTCGGTATCCGCCGGCAGGAAGGTCTTCAGCGTCACCGGGGTTGCCACCTTGCCCATCTTGATCAGCGAGCTTGCGGTCTCGTAGATCGTCTGGTGCAGCGGCTCGAAGAAGTGTTTCCCCTCCAGGAAGTCGGAGACCCGGTAGAAGGCGTCATTGTTGACCAGTATCGCGCCCAGAAGGCTCTGTTCCGCTTCGATGTTGTGCGGCGCACTGCGAAAGGCCGGTGTTCCGGCGTCGGGTGCAAGCTTGTGGACGTTCGAATCAATCAAGGCCATGGACGAGCTTATTCTTCTGATTTCGTCGTTACTGAGATTTTCAGATTTGGATTTTCGGAGTTGGGCCGGGGATCAAGCGCCAGCCCGGCACGAAGCGAAAGGACGGATGTGCCTTATGCACGATTCACACAACGCGTTGTACGAATCGCGCAAGCCCCGATGCATTCCGCTTGACGGGGTTTGGTCCAAAACCGGCCGGACCGCGGCCAATCAGCAACGTTGATCGAAAATGTGCGACGCGCCCTGAACCTTTTCGCGCGCTGGGCCCACAGAAAGGCGAGGGGGCGGTTCGCGCCGCGTCCTCAGACCAGGATGAGGAATGCGAGTGCGATCAACGCGGCGGCAACGCCGGTTGCGATCAAGACGTAATCGGTCGCGATATCGCGCTGTGGATCCAACATCGACTGGTGCGTTTCTGGGGCCATTCCGGACCACTACGACAGACCGGACGTGGCCTCTGTGAAGCAGATCACACCGGCCGCATTTTCTTTGCGGCAGGCGCTCGGGAACTCCCGGATGACTTCTGGGTTGATCCCGCTCAGGTGAGATACGGTGACAATGGCTCGAGAGTTTCAGACATCGCAGTTTCAGGTCGCCCGGGCGGACAGCCTCGACCGGCGCTGGCTGTCGACGCTGATCGGCGCCATGGAGCAGGCCGGCCGTCCGGACCTCCGGAACGTTCCCTGCGATCCCCAGGTGATATCTGCCGTGACGGCGCATCTGGCGCAGCCGGCAACGGCCTTCGCCCATTGCGGCTCAGCTTACAGCCTCCGGAACTAGACTGCTTTCGAGCGAATCCGCCGGATCTACTCGCCGGCGAGTTGCAGTCGCGGCTGGGCAGCCTTCTGTTCCCTGACGCGCAGCCTTGCTTCCTCGTGCATGATGTAGTCACGGGTCATCGGCACAACGCCCTGGCGTTTGGTGAGTTGGAGTTGGAAGTTCATCAAGTTCTGCACCCGGAACGACATTTCCGACCCAGCCAGGTAGAATTCCCACATCCGGGCAAAGCGCTCATCATAGAGTCGGACGGCCTCCTCGCGCCGTGCCATGAACCGCTCGCGCCATGCCTTCAGCGTCTCGGCATAGTGGAGCCGCAGGATCTCCATGTCGCAGACCAGAAGGCCAGCCTGCTCGATCGCGGGCATGACTTCCGAGAGCGCCGGAATATAGCCGCCGGGGAAGATGTATTTCCGGATCCAGGGGCTGGTGACGTCGGGCCCTGTCGAGCGGCCGATCGAATGCAGCATCATGACACCGTCGTCGCTCAGGAGTTCGGCGCAGCGCTTGAAGAAGGTTTCGTAGAAGGCGACCCCGACATGCTCGAACATGCCGACCGAGACGATGCGGTCGAACGGGCCGGGGGTGTCGCGGTAGTCCTGCAGCAGGAAGCGCGCCGACTGTCCCAGATTCCGCTCGGCCGCGCGCGCGTTGGAAATCTGCAATTGCTCGGTCGACAGCGTGACGCCGGTGACGTCAGCCCCGGTCATCTCGGCGAGATAGATTCCAAGCCCGCCCCAGCCGGAGCCGATGTCGAGGATGCGGTCGCCGGGCCGAACCAGGAGTTTGGCGGCGAGGTGACGCTTCTTGGCGAGTTGGGCATCGTCCAGCGTCGCGTCGGGTCTCTCGAAATAGGCGCAGCTGTATTGCTTGTCGGCGTCGAGGAAAAGCGAGTAGAGGCGGCCGTCGAGATCGTAGTGACGGGCGACATTGTCCCTGGATTTGCCGCGCAGATTGAGCTGCTGGGCGCGCCGTCCGAGGAAGCGCAGCCAGGCTTGCAGCCGGGCAAAGTTCGGCAGCATTTTTGCCTGACCCATCAGGATCGCCAGCGCATCCGCGATGGTGCCTTGCTCCATCACGAACGTGCCGTCCATGAAGGCTTCGCCGAGATAGAGCTCGGGATCGAGCAGGATGCGCCTTTCGGCCGAATTGGTCAGGAAACGAGCAGCAACCGGAGTGCCGCTGCCGTCGCCGCAGGTGAATTTCATCCCGCTGGCGGTCGTGAACGTAACCGAACCGCGGCGGATGAATCGCCCCAGAAAATATCGCAACAATCGGTCCATCGAAGCACCAACGGAACGGCAAGCTGCTTGCGCCTGACACCCCTGGAATTGTTCCTTCCAGCGTGTCCCCGTCAGAAAGATAGTCGGCGTTTTCGATTGCACTATTGCGTTGTCGTCAAAGCCGATATTCCGAAATGTGACAATCACGTGGATGCGTCATAGATGCGCTTCCATTCGCATGATAATCGGCTAAAAGGTGGCCGCCGCCGCCCGTCCATGATGCGGGGCGGTATTTTTCCTGATTCTGGAGACCAAGGAATGTCGAGCCGAGCCCTCAGCCTGGCCACGGTGATGCTTCTGATTGGCTGCCTGTCGGCAGGATCGGCGCACGCGCAAAACCTCGAGGCCGGCAAGAGCCCCTCCCAGATTTTTTCGAACACGTGCACGGCCTGTCACAAGAGCCCGCGCGGCCTGCTGAAAACGGTGCCGGCCTCGTCGCTGCCGGGCTTCCTGCGCCAGCACTATACGACGTCGAGCGACATGGCCGGCGTGCTGTCGTCCTATCTGATCTCGAATGGTGCGAACGATCAGCGCTACCAGGCCAAGGATCAGCCCAAAGGAACGAAGGGCGCCGGGAAGGATGCCGGGCAGGACGCCAAGCAATCGGCTTCGCCAGAGCAGGCCGAGCGCCCGGGCCGTCGGCAGCATCCGGCTGCGGTGCCACAGGAGGCGGCCAAGCCTGACGCGGACGGGCTGACGCAGCAGGGCGAGGCCCACCCTGGCCACAAGGGCAAGCGCCTCGCGCGTCCGAGCGAGCCTGTGGAGGGCGCCAAGCCGGCCGATGGTCAAACGCCGGAAGCCGCAGGCGAGGGCAAGCCATCGCGCCACAAGCTCGGCCGGCGCGGCAAGCCGGTCGAAGAGAAGCCCGACGATGCGGCCAAGGATGCGGCCAAGGGCGAAACACCGAAGGACGATTCCAAGGCCCAGACTGTGAAGGGCGAGGACAAGGGCGAAGCCGAGAAGCCGACGGGCGCCAAATCTTCATCTGACAAGTCTTCATCTGACAAATCCGATAGCGCCAAGGTGGATGCGCCCAAGGAAGGCGTCGGCAGCGAGCCGGCCCCGCTGCGGTCGGATCCAGTTCCTCCCGTCACGCCGGCTCCTCCGGCCGCAACCGCGGCTCCTGCTGCGTCGTCGTCGCCGGCTCCCGCTGCCGCGCCTCAGCCGGCTGCGGCCGCGTCCCCCGTGCCGGCGCCAGCGCCGCCTCCGGTGACGGCCGCCGCGCCACCCCCATCGCCTGCCGCCACGCCGGCCGGGCCGCCGGAACCCCCGATCTCAAGGTAATCAGCCAATGCCGAGCCATCAGGGCCAACGCTTGACGTCGACTAGAGTAAAACTCTAGAGTAATGATCTAAGCGGGAGACGAGCCGAGTGATGAGCCGGGTGACCACAGCGCGCGAGGATCTGTTGGCGGCGGGGCTCGCGGTGTTCGACCAGGATGGATTCGAAGGGGCGACGGTTGCCGCGATCCGAACCCGGGCACGCGCCTCCAACGGCAGCTTCTTCCATTTCTTTGCGTCGAAGAAGGAACTCGCCGGAACCCTGTTCCTCGAAATCCTGCAGAGCTACCACGCCGCGATCGTGTCGTCGGTCGACGCGAGATGCGGCGCGCGCGAGGGTGTTGCGCGCCTGATCCACGCTCATCTCGAATGGGTCGTGACCTTCAGGCGCGAGGCGCGCTTCCTGTTCGAGATTTCGCGCAGCGAATGGAGCGATGAGGTGCGCGGCGCCCAGCGCGCCGAGAATTCGCGGCTTGCCGAAGGGATCGAGCGCTGGCGTGCACCGCTGCTGGCGCGCGGCGAGTTGCTGCCGATGAGCGCGATCCTGTTTTTCAGTCAGATCATCGGGCCGGCGCAGATATTCTGCCGCGCCTATCTGTCGGGCCGCGACCGCAGCGATCCGCGCGACCAGGTCGAGACGCTGATTGCCTGCGCGATCCGCGCGGTGGTGTCGCCGGGTGCACAGGGACAAGCAGGAGAGGTGTCATGACTGAAACAGATCCGGACTTTGCGCCGATCGCGACACGGATTCGCAACAATGTCGGTCGGCAGGGCTTCATGGGCCATGTCGGCGCGGAATTGGCGGAGTTGTCGCGCGGCGCCTGTACGCTCGCGGTCGATCGGCGGCCCGAGCTGTTGCAGCAGCACGGGCTGTTTCACGGCGGGGTGACGGCGTTTCTCGTCGACAACGCCACCACGATCGCGGCCGCGACGTCGCGCGGGCAGCCGGCGCTGACCGCCGAGTTCAAGCTGAATTTGTTGTCGCCGGCCTCAGGCGATCGCCTGATCTGCCGCGCGCGGGTGATCAAGCCGGGACGCCAGGTTGCGGTCGTCGCGGCCGACGTGTTCTGCGTGATCGACGGTAAGGAAAAGCACACCGCGACCGCATTGGCATCGATCGCGATGCTGGACGAGGAGGCGGCGGCACGAATCCAAAGCCCGGCCTGATCAGGCCGGGCTTCAGTCGGTCGAACGATGGTGACGCGCTTACTTGTCTTCTTCGGCGGCCGGGGCCGGCTCGGCGTCGTCGTGCTGGGCTTCCGGATCGAAGAATTCGCCGGCGGCGGCGAGCGCCTCGGCGGCGGCGTCCTGGTCTTCCCGGCGGGTCGAGATGTCCTCGCCGCGCTTGATGCGCTCGGCTTCGTCGGCAGAGCGGGCAACCGTCACGGAGATGCTGGTCTCGACTTCGGGGTGGACGGCGATCGTCACCTTCTGCTTGCCGATCACCTTGATCGGCGAGTCCAGCCAGACCTGCGCACGCGAAACCGTGACGCCGTCAGCGGCGAGCGCGTCGGCAATGTCGCGGACCGAGACCGAGCCGAACAGCTGGCCGGATTCGGAGGCCTGGCGGATGATGACGATTTCGCGGCCATTGATCTTCTCGGCGACCTTGCTGGCTTCACCCTTGGCCTGGATGTTGTTGGCCTCGAGCTCGGCCTTCATGCCGTCGTACTTGGCGCGGTTTGCCTCGGTGGCGCGCAGCGCCTTGCCGCGCTTCAGCAAGAAGTTGCGGGCGAACCCGTCCTTGACGCGCACGACTTCGCCCATCTGGCCAAGCTTGGCAACGCGTTCCAGCAGAATGACTTCCATTTTCGTTCTCCTTTAGATGTTAAGTATTGGATTGAGTGGTTGGATCGAAACTCAGGATGCGGGCAGCGGCGGCGGTCTGCTGCGCAAATAGCGCTGCCGCACTCCGAACAGGGCGTCGGTGATGCCCAGCGCGACCACCGCGACGATGGGCCAGGCGAACACAACGACGACGACATAGGTGCCGGCCAGCCAGAAGCTGCGGCTGGTGAGCGACAGTGTCAGCGTGTGCAGCACGGCGAAGCCGACGAGCGCATAGGCGATCACCAGCGCGGTCGTGACGATCTGGGCCAGGATGGCGATCGTGCCGCCGGCGAAACAGAGGCCGAGCGCCACCAGCAGCGCGACCAGCGTCATCGGTGGCAGCACGGTGCTGCGGAGTTCGGGCCACGGCCGATGCAGCCGCCCCGAGGTCTGCGTGACCTTACCCGCGAGCCACAGATTCAGCGTCAGCGTCACCATCGCGACGAGGGTCGCGGCGAGCGGCGCGAAGATCACCAGCCAATCGACGAGCCGTTCGATGTCGCCGCTGGGCTGCTCGTCGGCCGCGGTGGCTACAGTAAAGACCCTGAGGAGGCCGTGCCGCAGCGTGGCGGTGATCGTCTCGGCATCCGAGCCGAGTGTCAGCAGTGCGCCGGTCGTGGTGAGGATGGCAAAAGCTGCGACCCACAGCAGGACGCGGCCGACCGGATACCATTCGATGTGGGGCGGAGCCGGTTCGACGGCCTCGCCAGCCGTTGCGCCGGCGACTGGGCGCCCGAGCAGCGCGAGATGGCCGAGCCACCAGCCGGGCAGCGCGACCATCATGGCAAAGGCGATGCAATAGGGAAGTCCGAAGATCGCGCCGAGGCCGGCCGCCGCCGCGATGCCGCCGATAGTGGCGGCAAGCGGTCCCCAGCCGAGCGCCGCCACCATCAGCGGCAGCGGAGCGAGATAGAACAGCAGCAACGAGATCAGCGCGCCCGATATGAGCGAGGCGAACATCAGCGCCGACGCAGCGCCGGCCGCAATGGCTATCAGGACTATCGCGATCATCAGCTGTCCCGCTCCTTTCGAGCGGTTAGAGGTACTCTCTCGAGAACCCCAACCATCGGCGACCGGACGACCCGGAAGCCTTAAGAAGAGTGGCGGCCGGCGGCGTGTGCCGCCGGCCGTCAAGGATTAGCGAATGACGTAGGGCAAGAGGCCGAGGAAACGCGAGCGCTTGATGGCGCGGGCGAGTTCACGCTGCTTCTTGGCGGAGACGGCCGTGATGCGGCTCGGCACGATCTTGCCGCGCTCCGAGACGTAACGCATCAGGAGCTTGGAGTCCTTGTAGTCGATCTTCGGCGCATTCGCGCCGGTGAACGGGCAGGACTTGCGACGACGGAAAAATGGGCGACGGGCGCCAGCTTCAGCCATGATTCTTACTCCTCGGTCGCTGCTGGTTCTTCATCGCGCGGACGGCGCGGGCCACGATCGCCGCGGAAACCGCCGCCATCGCGATCACGATCACCACGGAAACCACCTTCGCGGTCGCCGCGGAAACCACCGCCGCGATCATCGCGCTCGCGGTCACGGTCGGCCTTGCGCATCATCGCCGACGGGCCTTCCTCGTGCTCTTCGACGCGCACGGTGAGATAGCGGATGACGTCTTCGCTGATCCGCTCCTGACGCTCGATCTCGGTGACGACAGCCGACGGTGCGTCGATGTTCATCAGCACGAAATGCGCCTTGCGGTTCTTGTTCATGCGGTAGGTGAGGGAGCGCACGCCCCAATTCTCGGTCTTGGTGACCTTGCCGCCGCCCTGTTCGACGATTCCCGTCATCTGGGCCGTCAGTTCTTCCACCTGCTGGGTGCTCGCGTCCTGACGCGCGAGGAAAACATGCTCGTAGAGAGCCATGGGTGTCCTTTCCTGTGTTGGCGCGGAGCCCAGCGACAAGCCCTTCGAGACCTTCGGAAAGGACTCGATGTTGCTCAGAAGGCGGAAGCACGGGACGACGGGCCGACTGGCCCTATCACATCAAAATCAACAGGTGATTTGCTGAGACCGTCCGTTCAGCTCCCGGCCGGGACCCCACGGATGGCGCGGTTTATACGGATTTTGAGCGGGATGGCAAGCATTCTCGGCCTGCCTCGGGACTTCAATTTGCCCGGCAGCCAGTACCGGAGGCGCTTCGTAGGCCGGAAGAGCCGCCAGTTCCAGGTTGATTTCCTTGTTTGTATGCCATACAAATAAACTCGAGGATACGATCATGGATCCTGATGTGCGCGGCCAAATGCCCGATCCGAAGCACACCGCGCGCGCCACGCGGTCGGCGGGGCGCAAGATGCGCTCGCTGCTGCTTGATGGTGCCAGCCGGCTGTTCAGAGAGCGCGGGCTCTCCGGGACGTCGATCTCGGATATCGCCGCTGCCGCGGACGCCTTTCCGAGCCAGATCACCTATTACTTCCGCACCAAGGAGGCGCTGTTCGTCGAAGCCGCCTGCCGCGACATGCTCTATGTGGCGCGCGCAGCCGAGCAGGCTGCGCTGCAGGCCACCACGCCGCGCGATTACACCCGCGCGCTGGTGGAGACCGTGACCGCGACCGATTCGGTCGCCTTCTTCGCGGAGGCGTTGACGATGACCCGGCGCCGGCAGGACCTGGCGCCGCTGGTCGAACGCACCATCGAGCGGCTGCACGGCGAGGGGTCGCGGGCCTATGCTGGCCAGATCGAGCGCCATGGCTGGCGCTCGCTGCGCGACCCCGACGCGACCTCGCGCCGGTTCTGGGCGGTGGCGATCGGCGTGATGGTCGAAGGCTACGCCATGGGCCGATCGCCGGACCAACTCGCCGGCGAGCTGCTGCGGGTGCTCGGCGAGCAGGTGGCCGCAACATCTGCAACGGCGATATCAGCAAATGACGGGCCGCGCCTGCGCCTGGTCGGCGAAAACGGCGCTGCAACCTCATCGGACGGGGAGACTGCATCATGACCGCGCTTCGCATGCGTGCCCGCGATTTCCTGACCGAGGATGAGCTGATTGCGGTCCGGCAGCGCACGACATGGAAGGGCGCAGCGCTGATCGCGCATGCATGGGCGCTGATCCTGGCTGCGATCGCGCTCGTCGCATGGTGGCCCAATCCGCTAACCTATCTGCTTGCCGTCGCGGTCATCGGCTCGCGCCAGCTTGGCCTGGCGATCCTGATGCATGATGGTGCGCATGGCTGTCTCTCGGCGGACGAGAAGACCAATTTGACGCTGAGCCAATGGTTCTGCGCCTATCCGATCTTTGCCGAAACCCGCGGCTATCGCCGCTATCACCTGCAACATCACGCCCGGACGCAGCAGGAGGATGATCCCGATCTCGTGCTGTCGGCGCCGTTCCCAATCACGCGGCCAAGCTACCGCCGCAAGTTCTTCCGCGATATCACCGGACAGACCGGCTACCAGCAGCGCAAGGCGCAACTGCTCAACGCGATCGGGCCGAACGAATGGCCGTTGTCGCGGCGCGCCGCGCATTTCTGGGAAAAGCTCGGCCCGCAATGCGTCATCAATGCGGTGCTGTTCGCAGGCCTCGCCGCGGCCGGCGTGTGGTGGGCCTATCCGCTGTTGTGGCTGGTGCCGCTACTGACCTGGATGATGGTGATCACGCGCATCCGTAACATCGCTGAACATGCTGTGGTGCCCGACAGCTCCGACCCCTTGCGCAATACCCGCACCACGCGCGCCAATGTCCTCGAGCGCCTGTTCATCGCGCCCTACTATGTGAACTATCATCTCGAGCATCATCTGCTGTTCTACGTGCCCTGTTACAACCTGCCGCGCGTCCACCGTATCCTGAGCGAGAGCCGCTATGCCGAACGGATGGAGGTGCAGCCGGGCTACGCTGCCGTGCTGCGGCTTGCGACCGGCAGGCCCGACCACGAGGATCGCCCGGGGCAATTGGTCAACAGCGCGCGCCGGGCGCAGGCCGGTGCCAAGGTTAACGCCGACCAGAATGCCGGCGGGTTCTAGCTCGACCGCGGTCGGGCATCCCCAGGGTTCCGCCGGCGCGGCTTGACATGGCGGCCGTCATCAGTGTCTTACGGCCCCGTCCAGGGCGTTATTCGGACCCGCCGAGGCTCCTTTCGCCACGCGGACACCGTAGCGACAAACGCGTAGCGTTTGCGCGAAGATCACGCTCAACAAGGTAGGGAGCGCCGATGACGGCAGCATTTACGTTTCCCGGGCAGGGCTCGCAGGCAGTCGGCATGGGCAAGGCCCTGGCCGAGGCCTTTCCGGTGGCCAGGGCGGTGTTCGACGAGGTCGATTCCGCGCTCGGCGAGAAGCTGACCGCGACCATCTGGGATGGTCCGGCCGAGACGCTGCAACTGACTGAAAATGCGCAGCCAGCCCTGATGGCGGTCTCGATCGCTACCTTGCGCGTGCTTGAAAGCGAAGCCGGTTTCTCGCTCGGCCGTGACGCGGCCTTCGTCGCCGGGCACTCGCTTGGCGAGTATTCGGCGCTGGCGGCAGCCGGCAGCCTGACCGTCAGCGACACCGCGCGGCTGTTGCGTACCCGCGGCCTGGCCATGCAGAAGGCCGTGCCGGTCGGTGCCGGTGCGATGGCCGCATTGCTCGGCCTCGATTACGAGACCGCTGTTGCGGTCGCCAGCGAGGCCGCCCAGGGGCAGGTCTGCCAGGCCGCCAACGACAATGGCGGCGGGCAGGTCGTGGTGTCCGGCGACAAGGCGGCCGTTGACCGCGCTGTGGAGATCGCCAAGACCAAGGGCGCCAAACGCGCAATGCTGTTGCCGGTATCGGCACCTTTCCACTGCAAGCTGATGCAGCCGGCGGCGGATGCGATGGCGCAGGCGCTGGCCGGCGTCGCCATCAGGGCGCCCGCGGCGCCGCTCGTCTCCAACGTGCTGGCCTCCGCCATCACGGATCCCGACGAGATTCGCCGCCGCCTGATCGAGCAGGTCACGGGCACCGTGCGCTGGCGCGAGTCGGTAGCCTATATGGCAGGCCAGGGCGTCACACGGTTCTTCGAGATCGGCGCCGGCAAGGTGCTGAGCGGGCTGGTCAAGCGCATCACGGACGGCGCGGTCGGCGTGTCCGTCAGCGGTCCCAACGATATTGCGGCGGCCAAGGACGCATTGGCAGCTTCGGCGTAAACAGCCGCGAGAGGAGATTTTGATGTTCGATTTGACCGGCAAGACCGCGCTCGTCACGGGTGCAACCGGCGGCATCGGCGGCGCGATCGCCCAGGCGCTGCACGCGCAGGGCGCAACGGTTGCGATTTCAGGGACGCGCCGCGAGGTGCTGGATGGCTTTGCCGCCAAGCTTGGCGAGCGCGTTCACGTGCTGCCCTGCAATCTCTCCAGCAAGGACGACGTCGAGGCCCTGGTACCCGCGGCGGAAAAGGCAATGGGACAGGTCGACATCCTGATCGCCAACGCCGGCATCACCCGCGACAACCTGTTCGTGCAACTGCGCGACGAGGACTGGGACGATGTCATCGCGGTCAACCTGACCGCGACCTTCCGCCTCGCGCGCGCCGCGACCAAACTGATGATGCGCAAGCGCTTCGGCCGGATCATTGCCATCACCTCGATCGTCGGCGTCACCGGCAATCCGGGGCAGGGCAATTACACCGCCTCGAAGGCCGGGCTCATCGGCCTGATCAAGACGCTGGGTGCCGAATATGCCAAGCGTGGCGTGACTGCCAACTGCATCGCGCCGGGTTTCATCAAGACGCCGATGACGGACGCGCTCAATGACAAGCAGCGCGAGACCATCCTTGCGAAAGTTCCTGCGGCGCGGCTCGGAACGCCCGAGGACATCGCTGCCGCGGCAGTCTATCTGGCTTCGAACGAGGCCGCCTACGTCACCGGACAGACGATTCACGTCAATGGTGGGATGGCTATGATTTGAGCTGCTTACTGGCTCTCGCAATGCGGCGAAAGGCCGTTTTCGGGAGCCGGTTCAGGCGTGTAGTCAAGGCTGGGGAAGTATGATAGCTGAACCCCCCACGGATGGGCAAAGAACGCCATTGCAGGATTTTGAAACCCTGTATATTGGCGTGGCGACGCCTGCCGTTCGCCGGGGCTTAGTCGGCTACGACCGGGCCGAATCAAACTATGCGCGATTGAGTAATCGAGACGACCACGATGGCTCGTATCGTCTTGGGGTCGGGTCCAATGGAACAACGAGGTTGAACGATGAGTGAGATTGGCGAGCGGGTTAAGAAGATTGTGGTCGAACATCTCGGTGTCGAACCGGAAAAGGTGGTCGATGCCGCCAGTTTCATCGATGACCTCGGCGCCGACAGTCTCGACACGGTCGAGCTCGTGATGGCCTTCGAAGAAGAATTCGGCTGCGAAATCCCGGACGATGCCGCGGAAACGATTCTGACCGTCGGCGACGCGACGAAGTTTCTTGAGAAAAACGCGAAGAGCTGACGCCTTTCGCGAGGTTGACGGAGCCGGACGGACCGTTGTCGAACGGTCCCCCGGTTTCTTACTGTTGGCCGCCCGTTTTGGGCCGGAGAGACTGAGATGAGGCGAGTTGTCGTCACGGGGCTGGGCATGGTTACACCGCTCGGCTGCGGCGTTGACGCAACTTGGGCGCGCATTCTCGCCGGACAAAGCGGTGCGACGAAGATCGATACCTTCGAGGTGTCCGATCTGCCGAGCAAGATCGCCTGTTCGGTGCCGCGCGGCGATGGGTCCGACGGCACCTTCAATCCCGATCAGTGGATGGAGCCGAAGGACCAGCGCAAGGTCGACGACTTCATCATCTTTGCAATGTGCGCGGCCAAGCAGGCGCTCGACGATGCCAACTGGCATCCCGAGACCGAAGACGACAAATGCGCGAGCGGCACGATGATCGGCTCCGGCATCGGCGGCCTCTCGGGCATCGCCGAGACTGCGATCATTCTGAAGGAGCGCGGACCGCGCAAGGTCTCGCCGTTCTTCATTCCCGGCCGCCTGATCAACCTGGCATCGGGTTATGTCTCGATTGCGCACGGCCTCAAGGGACCCAATCATTCGGTCGTCACCGCGTGCTCGACCGGTGCGCATGCCATCGGCGACGGCGCGCGGCTGATCGCGCTCGGCGATGCCGACGTGATGGTGGCTGGTGGCGCCGAGTCGCCGATCAGCCGCATCGGCATTGCCGGATTCTGCGCGGCGCGCGCACTTTCCACCGGCTTCAACGAGACGCCGGAAAAGGCATCGCGTCCGTACGACAAGGACCGCGACGGTTTTGTCATGGGCGAGGGCGCCGGCGTCGTGGTGCTGGAAGAGTATGAGCACGCGAAGAGCCGCGGCGCGAAGATCTACGCCGAAGTGACTGGCTACGGTCTTTCGGGCGACGCCTACCACATCACCTCGCCGTCTCCGGATGGCAATGGCGGCTTCCGCAGCATGAGCATGGCGTTGAAGCGCGCGGGCCTTACGGCATCCGATCTCGACTATATCAACGCCCACGGCACCTCGACGCAGGTCGGCGACGAGATCGAACTCGGCGCGGTCGAACGCCTGCTCGGCAATGCGGCCTCGAAGGTCTCGATGTCGTCGACCAAATCTGCGACCGGACATCTGCTCGGTGCGGCCGGCGCGATCGAGGCGATCTTCGCGATTCTTGCGATTCGCGATAATGTCGTGCCGCCGACCATCAACCTCGACAACCCGTCGGTCCAAACGGCGATCGATCTCGTGCCGCACGCGTCGCGCAAGCGCGAGGTCAATGTGGCATTGTCCAATTCGTTCGGTTTCGGAGGCACCAACGCCTCCGTGATCTTGCAGCGCGTAGCGAATTAATGGTTGTTTTGAACTAGTCCACCGTTTTGCCGTATTCCGCGGTGACTCCTGATAGCGGGCGTATGCTATTGGCTGGGCAGGGGTTTGTCCGGCCACGATTGAACCGGCAGGATTTGGTTTGCATCGATGAGTGAGAGGCCGCCCATTTCACCGAGGAGTCCGCGCGCCGCGTTGGAGCCTGAGCAGGTTCCGCCGCCGCCGAAGCGCTCTGAGCGCGCCCGCAATCCGTTCGTGATCGTCGGCAACGCCATCTTCACCCTCCTGATCATCCTGATGATCGGCGCCGGAACGACGTACTACTACGGCAAGCAGACCCTGGAATCGCCCGGGCCGCTGCAGGAAGACAAGGTCGTCAACATCCCCGCCCGCGCCGGCAAGCGCGACATCGCCGATGTGCTCCAGCGCGAAGGCGTCATCAACGTCAATCCCTGGATATTCATCGGCAGCGTGTATGCGCTGAAGGCAAGCTCCGACCTCAAGCCCGGCGAGTATTCGTTCCAGAAGAATGCGAGCCTGCGCGACGTCATCGCCACCATCGTCGAGGGCAAGGTGGTGCAGCACGCCATCACCGTTCCGGAAGGTCTGACCTCCGAGCAGATCCTGTCGCGGCTCTCCGACAACGACATCTTCACCGGCTCGGTGCGCGAAATTCCGCGTGAGGGAACGCTGTTGCCGGAGACCTACAAGTTCCCGCGCGGCACCACGCGGGACCAGGTGATCCAGCGTATGCAGCAGGCGCAAAAGCGCGTGCTCGCCGAAATCTGGGATCGCCGTAATGCCGACACGCCGCTGAAGTCGCCGGACCAGCTCGTGACGCTGGCCTCGATCGTCGAGAAGGAGACCGGCCGTGCCGACGAGCGCAGCCGCGTCGCCGCGGTCTTCGTCAACCGCATGCGGCAGAAGATGAAGCTGCAATCCGACCCGACGATCATCTATGGGCTGGTCGGCGGCAAGGGAACGCTGGGCCGCCCGATCAAGCGCAGTGAGATCACCCAGCCGTCGCCCTACAACACCTATGTGATCGACGGCCTGCCGCCCGGACCGATCGCCAATCCCGGCCGCGCTTCGCTGGAGGCGACCGCCAACCCCGCGCGCACGCGCGACCTGTTCTTCGTTGCTGACGGGACCGGCGGTCACGCCTTTACCGAAACCTACGACCAGCACGCCAAGAACGTCGCCAAGCTGCGCACGATGGAAAAGCAGATCCAGAACGACACCGTCGAGCCCGCGGATGATCAGCCGCCGGCCGCCGCCACGGCGCCCGCGTCAGCCGATACCAGTCCCACGGCGACCACGCCGGCGAAGCCCACCAATCAGAAAAAGCCCCCGCGTGGCGGTCGTCAGGGCGCTGCCCAGCAGACCAATGTGCCGCCCGTGGTGCAGCGCTAGAGCCCCGTTCCGATAGAATCGGAACGGAGCTCTAGATTCTTGTTCTGACGCGTTTTCCCAGCGCGAACCGGTACCCACTTCGCTCGAAAACGCTCTAACCTCTGATTTCCCGTGAGTGGAACGTAATTCCACTTTCACGGAATCCGTTTTAAGGTCGCTGGGGCGGCGAGCGAGTCCCGAAGGCTCCAGGCGGGCCATATCCTTCTGTTGGAGAGTTAACGCGATGGCGCTATCGAGCATGACAGGCTTTGCCCGGAGCCATGGCGCGAGCGGCCCCTATACGTTCGAGTGGGAGCTGAAGTCGGTCAACGCCAAAGGCTTTGACCTGCGGCTACGGCTGCCGCCAGGATGGGACGAGCTGGAGGCCTTGGCCAAGAAGCGCGCCGGCGAGGTGCTGTCGCGGGGCACGGTCTACGCCAATCTCAGCGTCAAGCGCGCCGGCGCGGCGCAAACCATCCGCATCAACGAGGACGTGCTGGCCGCCGTGGTTGACGTCGCCGGCCTGCTTGCGCAACGGATCGACGCGGTGGCGCCGAGCATCGATGGCCTGCTCGGCATCAAGGGCGTCATCGAAATGGTCGAACCCGAAGGCAGCGAGGAAGAGGACAAGGCGGCCCGCGACGCGGCCGCGACGGCCTTCGAAACGGCGCTCGGCGATCTCGTCGAGATGCGCAACCGCGAGGGCACAGCCCTCGGCCAAATCCTGATCCAGCGGATGGACGAGATCGAACGGCTCGCCAAGCGCGCCGAGGCCGCCCCCGGCCGCAAGCCCGAAGCGATCAAGGCGCGGCTTGCCGAACAGATCGCAACGCTGCTGGAAACCTCAGATCGCTTCGATGCCGACCGGCTCAGCCAGGAGGCAATCCTGATCGCCACCAAGGCGGATATTCGCGAGGAACTCGACCGCATCGCCTCGCATATCGCCCAGGCGCGCGACATGATCGGCAAGGGCGGCCCGGTTGGGCGGCGGCTCGACTTCCTCTCGCAGGAGTTCAATCGCGAGGTCAACACCTGCTGCTCGAAATCGAACGATATCGAGCTGACCAATACCGGCCTCGAGATGAAGAACGTGGTCGAGCAATTCCGCGAGCAGGTCCAGAATCTGGAGTGAGCGATGACGGCGCAGGGTTTTGACGGCGTTGAGCGGCGCGGACTGATGTTCGTCCTGTCGTCGCCCTCGGGCGCCGGCAAGACGACGCTGTCGCGCATGCTGATCGACCGCATGCCGGGGCTGAAGATGTCGGTGTCGGCGACCACGCGGCCAAAGCGGCCCGGCGAGGTCGACGGCCGCGACTATTTCTTCGTCGACAAGGCGAAGTTCGAGACGATGGCCAAGCAGGGCGAGCTGCTGGAATGGGCCACCGTGTTCGACAACCGCTACGGCACGCCGCGGCTGCCGGTCGAAACTGCGCTGTCAGCCGGCCAGGACGTGCTGTTCGATATCGACTGGCAGGGCACCCAGCAATTGCGCGAGAAGGCCCGCGCGGACGTGGTCAGCGTCTTCATCCTGCCGCCGTCCGCTTCCGATCTCGAAAAGCGGCTGCACACCCGTGCGCAGGATTCCGAGGAGGTCATCCGCGGGCGGATGGACCGCGCCACCCATGAGCTGAGCCACTGGGCCGAATATGACTACATCGTCGTCAACCATGATGTCGACGCCGCCTTTGCGGAAGTGCAGTCGATCCTGCAGGCCGAGCGGCTGAAGCGCGAGCGGCGCACCGGCCTTACCGAATTCGTGCGCGGCCTGCAGCGCCAGCTCGAGAAATAGCCGCCTCAGTTCGTCGCGGTGCGTGCGAGCCGCTTTAGCATTTCCGCGATCTGCCGATCGCTGTCCTCGGACGGCTCGGGATCACGCACCGGTTCCCGACGCCGGATTGGCGGTTCGGCACGGCGCGGTGGTACATCGGACAGCCGAATCGGACGCTCCCGGCGCTGAGAGATCGGCGGTGCGCGCTCGCTGCTGAGCGAATCCCACGGCGCACGCCACTCGTCGCGGATCTCATAGGGCGGTGAGCGTCTGCGCGTCTGCCGGAACACGAGCGCGCTGACCAGGCCCGCCAGCGCCAGCGCACCCACCATGACGATCAGCAGCATCTGAGTGGAGGAGGACTGCTTCTCTGCGGGAGCCTCCACCGCGACGGGCGCGGCCGGCGCCGCTTGGGGCCTCGCATCGGCTTGCGTGGCGGCAGGCGGCGGAGCGTTGGCCGCTAGCCTTGTGCCGTTCGACCCGCTCATGCTCGACGCATCGAACCAGCGCGCCGTCACCGGCGACGATGGCGCGGTCGCCTCGGGGGGCGTGGCGGCCGCGCTGGCATCGGGGGCGGGATTGCCTGCGTCGCTGACGTCGGTGGTTACTGCCGGCGCGACGGTGGCGGGCGGAGAGACGACTTCGGCATGTGCGTCGGCGACCGACTTGCGCATCGCAGGCTGCGGTTGCGCTTGTGGTGGGATGGCGTCCACTGCCGCTGCGTCGGGCGCAGTCTGTTGCTGCGCGGTTGCGGCTTTGGCGGCCTTGTTCCTGGCTTCACCGAGATACCAGCACTGCTTCTTGGTCGTGCGGTCGAGGTGGTAGAACCAGTGGCTTCCTGTCGGCGCGGTTCCCTTCGGGCCGGACAGGCAACTGTCCGCCGGCTTGATATCGGCCGTCTTGGTATCGGGCGTCTTGATATCCACCGTCTTGGCGGCGTTCTCCGCAACGGCCGTAAAATTGGCGCCGGCTAGGAGGCTCGCGACGAGCGCCGCGGTAAATTTTGCTGAACCATTTGACATACGCGTCCCCGGTAATTTCTTTACACAAGCGCTGGCGATCCCAATCTCGGTAAAGAGTTGGGTCGCAATGCGCCGCAAATCCGGAACGGGTAGGGCTTAATTGGGGCTCGCGGCGCGCCGCAATTGCGGCACGAAGGCGGCCAAGGGTTCCCGAGCTGCGGCGCTCGAAAACGCTCTAATTGCTTTCGATCACATCACTGAACAGCACGTAGCGCTCGCCGTTGAAGCGGACCAGCCGCATCTGCTTGATCGGCCGCAGGTCGGTCGGAGAGGTCCGCAGCCCAATACCCGGCAGCAGCAGCGGCAGCTCCATGTCGAGATGGGAGGCCTGCTTCATGACGTTCTCGCGCGTCAGGTCGTTGCCGCACTGCTTGAGGATCTGCACCACCGCGTAGCCGATATTGTAGCCGTAGGGCGCATAGTAGTCGCTCTTGTCCACGCGCGGATTGTACTTGTCCATCCAGATGTTCCAGGCCTTCATGGCCGGATCGTCGTTCCACTGCGGATCTGCGGGGTCTTTCTGGTACGCCGCCGAGATCACGCCCTTGGCCGCCTCAAACCCCGCCGGACGGATCGCGCCCGCGATCGAGGAGCCGACGCTGGAGAGGAACTCCTGTGGATGCCAGTCGATGTCATAGGCCTTGCGGATCGCCTGCGCGGCGAATTTCGGCACCGAGGCGATGAACAGCACATTGGCGCCGGAGGCTTTCAGCGACACGATCTGCGAATCCACCGTGGGATCGCTGGTGTTGTAGACCTGCTGCGACACGATCATCGTCGCAGCCTTGTCGCCGAGCCCGCGCTTGAGTCCCATCACATAGTCGCGGCCGAGATCGTCGTTCTGCGCGAGGATGCCGATCTTCGCGTCTGGCTGCGTCGACAGGATGTACCTGGCGTAGATCTCGCCTTCGGACGCGTAATGCGGCGTCCAGCTCATCGTCCACGGGTAGTGCTCGGGATCGTTGAAGATGGTGGCGCCCGATCCAACGAACAGATGCGGCACCTGTTTCTGGTTGATGTATTTGAGCACCGCCATGTTGGTCGATGTGCCGACCGGGTTGACAAGGAACAGCACCTCGTCGCTCTCGATCAGGCGGCGGATCTGCTCGACCGTCTTGGGCGGGCTGTAGGCGTCGTCGAGGCTGAAGAAGTTGATCTTGCGGCCGTTGACGCCACCCTGATCGTTGATCATCGCGAAATAGGCGGTGATCGAGATGGCGCCCGCTGCATAGGCCGACGCCGAGCCGCTATAGGGTGTTGTGGTCCCGATCTTGATTTGCGTGTCGGTGACGCCGGGCCCGTAATGCGTTTGCGCAAGGGCCGGCGTCGCGGCAAGGGCAAGCGCGAGCGCGGCCCATGCCGTGATCGTCGAACGTTTCCTCCTCATGCACGTCCTCCCCAGTTGTTTGGGTGAGGCCGGCGGGACGTCCACTAAAGCGCAATTGTGCTTTAGTTCTTCAACACAATACGTCCCACGACTTTACCGGCCCGCAACTCATCGATCCATGTCTGGACATAGGCCATCGGCTCTTCCTTCATCGGCGTCGGCTTGATCTTGCCGGCACGGGCGAGCGCCATCAACTCCTGGCCCTCGGCCAGCGTCCCCACCATGAAGCCTTCGATGGTCATGCGCTTGTAGACCCATTGCACCATCGGCAGGCTGAAATTGCCGCCCATGAGGCCGGACACCACGATCTTGCCGCCACGCGCCACCGTCGACACCGCGAACGCCATCGACTTCTCGTTGCCCGCGAAGTCGACGACGCCGTCAAAGCCGCCATCGCTTTCTTTCAGCATGCGCTTGATCACGTCCGGCTCCGCCGGATCGTAGGCGACTGCCGCGCCGTTCTTCAGCGCGGTCTCGCGCGCGGCGGGGCTGAGATCCGCCACCGCGATATTCTGCTTGAACATCGCCTGCGCGAACGACAGGCCCATCATGCCGACGCCGCCGAGGCCGATCAGCAGCAGGTTGCGCTGGCGTGGACGATCCACCAGCCGCTTCAACGCGCCGTAGGCGGTGACGCCCGAGCACATCAACGTCGCGGCCTGGTTGACCGGCAAGGAATCGTAGTCGAGCAGGTATTTTGCGTCGGGCACCAGCACGTGGGTCGCAAAGCCGCCGTCGATGGAGACACCGAGGAAGCGCTGCTTGGCGCAAAGATTCTCGTCGCCGTTGAGACAGTCGCGGCATTGACCGCAGCCGATCCAGGGAAACACGGCCTTCTTGGTTCCGATCAGATCCTTCGGCACGTCGGGGCCGACGTCGTCGACGACGCCGGCGATCTCATGGCCGAGCGTGAAGGGCAGGGCCATGCCGCGGGTGGTGTCGAGTTTCTTGCCGCCGCCGAGATCGGCGTAACCGTCCTGGATGTGGAGATCGGAATGACAGAGACCGCAGCGCTCGATGCGGACCAGGACTTCGCGTCCCTGCGGCTTCGGCGTGTCGATGATGGTTTCGCACAATGGCGCATCGAACTTGACGAGGGATTGGCGAACCATGCGCGCCATTACGTTTTCTCCTGATGGTCTATTTTATGGATCGTATATCGGCCAATTCCCGTGCCATGGCAACAAAGCCTGCAACTGGAACGGTTTCAGCGCGCCGCGTGGCGTCGACATGGGCGGCGGCCGCGAGCCGCTCGGGATCGACGGACAGCGATTTCAGGCTCTGGCGCAGCATCTTGCGGCGCTGCCCGAAGGCGGCGGCCGCCACCTGCTCGAGCATGCGACGGTTGCACGGCTCGGGCGCTGCGCGCGGTATCAATCGTACCACCGAGGACGTGACCTTCGGCTGCGGCACGAACGCCGCCGGCGAGATGTCGAACAGGATCTTGGTCTCGGCGCGCCAGTTGGCGAGCACCGCAAGCCGGCCATAGGCCTCGTCGTCCTCATGGGCGACGATGCGCTCGGCGACCTCGCGTTGAAACATCAGCACCATCGTGTCGTACCAGGGTGGCCAGGGTTCGATCGACAGCCAGTCGACCAGCAGGTGGGTCGCGATGTTGTAGGGCAGGTTGGCGACGATCTTGGCCTTGCCGCCATCAAGGTAGGGACGCGGATCAAAGCGCTGCGCGTCGCCATGCACGATCTCGATGCGGCCGGGATAGCGCTTGACGACATAGTCGAGCGCGGCAGTCGCGCGTTCATCGCGCTCGATTGCGATGACACGCTTGGCGCCGAGCGCGAGCAGCGCGCGGGTCAATCCGCCCGGGCCGGGCCCGATCTCGATCACCGTGGAGTCCTCGAGCGGGCCGGCGGCGCGCGCGATCCGTGCGGTGAGATTGAGATCGAGCAGAAAATTCTGGCCGAGCGACTTGCGCGCCGACAGTGAATGATCGCGAATGATGTCGCGCAGCGGCGGCAGGTCGTCGATCGCGCTCATCTAATGCATGATCCGGAAAAGTGGATACCGGTTTTCGTTCGCGACAAACGCGGAACGCGTTTGCGCGGAGATCATGCTCAAACAAAAGGATGAAGTCATGATGCGATTCCTTCTAATCGCATCATGGTTGTGCCGCGGCCATCCGGGCGGCGAGCCGCAGCGCGGCGATCAGGCTCGACGGATTGGCCTTGCCGGTGCCGGCGATGTCGAACGCAGTGCCGTGATCGGGCGAGGTCCGAATGAACGGCAGTCCCAGCGTGACATTGACCGCGTCCTCGAATGCGACGGTCTTGATCGGGATCAGCGCCTGATCGTGATACATGCAGATCGCGCAGTCATAGGTCTTGCGCGCGGCTTCGTGGAACATGGTGTCGGCCGGCAGCGGGCCTCTGGCGGCAATCCCTTCACTGCGCAGGATCTCGACTGCCGGTGCGACGATCTCGACGTCTTCCAATCCAAGCGTGCCGTCTTCGCCGGCATGCGGGTTGAGGCCCGATACGGCAAGGCGCGGCGCCGCGAGGCCGAACCGCGCTTTCATGTCCGAGACCACGATGCGCGCCGTCGACACGATCAGGTCGGTCGACAGTTGCGCCAGCGCCTCGCGGATCGAAAGGTGTATCGTCACCGGGACGACGGCGAGCTTCGGCGACCACAACATCATGACCGGCTGCGGCACGCGTGCGCCGTTGGCGGCGAGTTCGGCCAGGAATTCGGTGTGGCCGGGATGGCGGAAGCCGGCGCGATAGAGCACGCTCTTGGCGATCGGATTGGTGACGACGGCGCTGGCCTTGCCCGACCTGACATCGGCGACCGCCTGACGGATCGAGGCCATCGCTGCAATGGCACTCGTCTCGTCGGGGACGCCCGGTCGCGCCGTTGCCGGCTGGCCGGTCGCAACGACCGGCAGGGCGCGTGCAAATGTTGTAGTCGCCTCCTCGGCGCTGACGTCGGCAAGCTCGATGGCGATCCCGAGCGCCTTGGCGCGTTCGGCAAGGGATGCGCGATCGCCGAGCAGATAGAACGGCGGGAGATCGAGTTCGCGGCGCCGCAGCCATGTGGCGAGAGTGATGTCGGGTCCGATGCCCGCGGGCTCGCCGGATGTCAGCGCGAGGGGTTTTGCCATGCGTCAATGATAGTCGATTATTTTGCGCCCGGGTATTCGATCATCGCGGCCCTGCGGATTTCCTGCAGGTAGGACTTCGCCTTCGCCTCGTACTTCTCCGCGTACATCTTCTCCCTGATCTCGCGCTTCTTCGGCGTGTCCACGGTGGTTTCCTTCCTTCCGCAGAGTGCGACCATTTCGATTCCCTGCTTGGTGACTTCGGGAGTGGTCAGATGACCGATCGGGGTCTTGTCCAGCATGTCGCGGAGCGGTGGGGGCAGGTCGGCCGAGGTCTTCACGACGATTTCGCGGATCGCCGCGTTGCGCATCGACTTGAAGTAGGAGTTGGCTTCTTCACAGCTCGTGACGCGTTCGCGCAGGGTGTCCGCTTCCTTGCGCCGTGTTTCAAAGTCGGATTGCGGCGCGCCGCGCGGCACGATCAGGACGATCGGCTGCATCCGGTATTCGAAGGCGTTGGTTTCGGTCGTCTCGCCGGTCTGCTGCGCCGCGGCAGCAACGTCCTTTTCGCCGACCTGCAGGCTCTCCTTGAAGCGCCCGCGCACCAGCGCGGTCCAGACCATATCGGCCTTGATACGTTGCTTCAAAGTGTCCGGCCGGATGCCCTTGCCTTCCAGCACCTTGGTGAGCTGATCGCCGTTGAGCCGCATCCGCTGCGCCATCCCGCCATAGGACTGCTCGATGTCGCTGGCCCCGGGATCGACACCGTATTTCTTGGCTTCCTTGATCTTCACCTTCTCGTCGATCAGGTCGTTGAGAATGGCTTGTCGATCCGGGTTCTTGGCGCCCGTCAGGGTGTTCAGCTTGATGCGCTGCTCGATGTCGAGATTGGTGATCGGCTCGCCGTTGACCATGACGGCAATGCTCTGGGCGTGCAGTCGTGCGCCACCGCCCAACAGGAGAGCCAGGGCCAGCAGGGATCTCAGGAGGAGCGAATAGCGGCGAGTTGGCAGGCTAGCGATCGTCATTGTCATATCAGCCGTTTAAACCCATTCAAGCTAGAGCCGCGACGCGCGGCGCTCCAAGGCTGGTTCCACATTACTGGATGCCGGCCGAGCTGCTCGTAGTCGAGGATTGCGCGATGGTCCGCAGGCCGATCTGGAACATGAAGGCGTGGCTGAGGACGGGTGGCGTGGTGCCCGCCTGGTATGTATAGGACGTGACATAGTTGGCGGCCAGCACGAAACAATCGTCCACGTAACCTGCGCCAACGACATACTGGTTGATCTTGTTCGCTTCAAGGTCCCAGCGCGCCGCACCCTGGAGCACCCAGTTCGTCGCCACCTTGACCGATCCGCTGGCAAGAATGCCTTCGCGGCGCGTCAGATATCCAAGTTCAGGCTGCGGCGCATAGTTGCCGTACATCAGGCTGACCGACCAGCGGTCGAAGTTGGCGGTCCCCTGGGCCTCGAACCGGTTGATGTTCCACGTCGCCTCGTCCATGCGCGAGCGCACGCTGAACGTATAGGTCCTGTTGGGCGAATAGGCGACGCTTGCGACATAGTCCGATCGCGCATTCTGCAAGCCGGAGTCGACGCCGGTGTTGGTGACGTCGGTGACCGCGAACGAGTTCAGCCCGAACAGCTGGTAGGACTGTCCGAACATCGTCTTGACGCTGCCGCCGCGATCGAACTGGGTGGTGGCCTGCACGCCGACATTGGCGCGGCTGCCGCCCTCGACGCGGTCGTAGCCGGAGAACTTGTCGATCGAGAACAGGTTGCTGGTATCGAACACCAGGCTTTGCGCGTCCTCGTTCGGAAGCTTGCCGGCGTTGGGCTCGTTGGGCCGGATGATGACCTGCGCGATCGGCTCGATGGTGGTCGTACCCCAAGGCTGCACGTTGATGAAGGGGTAGCGATATTCGAAGCCGACGGTCGGCATCAGGCGAACCGTCTGGGTGTCGCCGACCGGGAGGAAGTTGGACACGCCCGGCTGGTTCGAGATGTCGGCGTTGATCGCGTCGCCGCGAATGCTGACGAACGGCGTCCAGATCTCGCCGAACGGGTCGGTGTACGACTTGCGCCACTGCGCCTCGGCCGTCAGGCGGGTGTAGGTGCCCGGCATCCCGCGCAACAGACACTGCGACGGCAGCCGCGCCATCGGATCGGCGGACGCGGACGTGCACAGGCTGTTGGTGTTGGCGACCGTCGTGATCGGATCGAACACCGCGGTGTCGCGGGTCAGGCTGGTGAAGTTCATCTTGTAGCTGAACTCGCCACCCAGGATCGGGCTGTTGATCACGTTGTTGTAGTCGATGACCGGAGCGATGACCGGAACCTGGCTCTGGTTGCCAGAGAAGCTGAGGTAATAGATCGCACGAGCGTCGAAGAAGCTGCGGTTGCCGACGCCGGTCAGATAGAGCTGCGAGATCGCTTCCGTCGGCAGCGTTATGAACGATCCGAACGGATCCTTGTACGCGGCCAGCCGGTAGTCGGACATGAAGTAGTAATCGGACAGCGCGACACCGTCCCAGCCCCAGACCCACTTGTCGTTCAGCGCGAACTGACCCTTGGTCTCGACGCCGCCGCGGAACTGGCGATCGCCGGGCTGGCCGGCGAAGGCGCCGGGGTCGGTCTGGTCGATGCCGTAGAGGCGGACCTGATAGGAGCCGTTAGACAGGCGCTGGCGGAATTCACCCTGCAGCAGGACGCCCTGCTTTGAGGTGAAGCGGGGATTGAATGTCGCGTCGAAGTCGGGCGCGAGCGCGAAGTAATAGGGGATTTCGACGCCGTAGCCATAGGCCGAGTACGAGGTGACACCCGGCATCAGGAAGCCGCTCTTGCGCTTCACGGTCGGGTCGGGCGTCGAGAAGTAGGGCAGATAGGCCATCGGAACGCCGAAGAACTCGATCTGGGCGTTCTCGAAATAGAGCATCTTCTCGGCTTGGTCATGGATGATGCGCGCGCCCTTGACCTGCCAAAGCGGGGGCTTCTTCGGATCGTCCTTACACGGCGCGCAGGCGGTATAAACGCCGTTGTCGAACACCGTGTAATTGCCGCTGGAGCGATCGGCGCGGGTCGCCGCCATGCGCGTCTGGTCTTCGGTGTCGACGCGCAGCGAATCGACGAAACCATCGCGGTAGTCGTCGCTCAGATCCATGATGTTGGCGTAGGTGATCTTGCCTTCCGCATCGGTCATGCGGATGTTGCCCTCGGCATGAAGGCGCTTGGTCTTCTGGTCGTAGATGACCTTGTCGGCCTCGACGCTGGTGCCGTTGTAGAACATCTGAACGTTGCCGACCGCCGAGATGCGCTGATTGTTGTAGTCGTAATCGACCTCGGTGGCCTGAACGAGCATCTGCCCGTCATTCTTGGCCGGTGGGTGCGACGGCTTCGGCGGACGCGGATTGTAGGTGAAGCTCTGCGCGGCAGCAGGCGTCGGCGCGGCAACACCGAGTGTACCAACGACGATGAACGCAACGAGGAGCGAGGCGCCGAGCGCGGCCACGCGGCTGCGATGACGGCGCAGCACACTGCGCCACCCGAACACAGGCGACCTCAACTGGCGGGCGGCGACGTCGGCCACTACCCGTCCTCCTGATACAGCAAGGCCAAGAATCCGGTGAGGCCGCCCACAACGACAGGCAACCACGCCGCAGCGATGGGGTGCATCAACTCAGCCTTGCTCAAATCTTCAGTTACTTTCGACAGGACGTAGAGCAGAAAGCCTGCACCCACGCCACTCAAAACCATCTTCTGCACGCCGCCCATCCGGAAGAAGCGGAGGCTCACAGAAGCCGCCAACATCACCATCGCAGCCAGCAAAAATGGCTGCGCGATGAGCTTGTGATACTGCAAACGATAGCCGGCGGTCGCGAACCCTGAACTCTCCGACGAACGGATGTAGTTCGGTAGTTGCCAAAAGGACACAGTTTCGGGGGTCGAAAAACTGTTGCGAACCTGAGCCGGGGTGAGGGTGGTGGTCAGGTAGAAAGTGTCCTGGTCAACCGGGGGCTTGTCGAGGGTGTATCGGCGTACTCCCGTGAACATCCAGCGCCCGTCTTCGAGGGTCGCCTCACGCGCCTCGATTCGCTCCTTGAACTGCAGCGCCGTGTCGAATCGGAAGATGGTCAGGCCGGTCAGCCGCACGCCCTGCTGCTCGCTGCGGGCTGCGTTGATGATCGCCTGACCTTCGTCGTTGATCTGGTTCAGCCAAAAGCCCGACGCGTCCTGGACGCCGCCGCCCGGCGCCGAGCCGAACAACTCGGCTTCCATCCGTTTGGAGAGCTCGCGCAGATTCGCGGAAATCGGATTGTAGGCGGTGGTCGCGACGACGCCGAGCGCGATCGCACTGACGAGGGCGGGCGAGATGAATTGCCAGGCCGAGACGCCGGCGGCGCGCGCCACGACGAGCTCCAGCTTGCGCGATAAACCAAGATAGCAGGTCATGGCGCCGATCAGCACGCAAAACGGCATCAGCTTCTCAAGCAGCTGCGGCACGCGGAACAGCGAGGTCTCCGCGATAGTGATCGCAGAGGCGTCGACGAGTCCCGACGTTTTGCGCACCATCTCGATGTAGTCGACCAGCACCAGCAGCACGAAGATGCCCGCGAACACACCTACCGCCGAGACCACGAAGCGGCCGGCGAAGTAGCGCCCGAGCGTATTTGTGACCATGCTCATGCGGTCACCGGTCGTCGGAAGAAGCGCGCAATGCGCTCGTTATTCCTGTTGATCTGCTCCATCAGCGCGGCCGGCGGCTCGACGACCACGCCGCCGACAATCATCCAGATACCGATGCCAATGCCGCTGAACAGCATCAGATACTGGATCAGCGCGGCCAATGGCGACTTCACGGTGATGACCGAGCAGGCGAAGCCCACCATGCGCAGGCCGAACACGGCGAATACCGAGCCGCCGATCGAGAAATTGCGGCTCTGGCGGGTGGTCCGGGGTGCGCCCAGGAACGCGAAGGTGAGGGCTGCGAACGCGAATGGATAGATCGGCGCCATGAAGCGGTCATGCAGCTCGGCGCGGAACTGACCGGATAATTGCTGATAGATCGGATCGTCTTCGCTGGGCCACAGCAATTCCCACATATAGCGCTCGCGGATGCCGAGTGTGACGTCGCGGCCCTGAGAGAATTTCGACATGTCGAAGGCGTAGCGCTGGAACACCACCAGCGCAGGATCGCGCTTGCCGACCTCGAATCGCTCGAGATTGCCGTCCTCGAGCACGAGATACGAGCCGTTCTCGTTCTTCAGCACGGTGCCGTGGTCGGCAACGATGGTGACACGCTCCTGCGGATCGCGGCGATCGTCGACGAAGATGCCGCCGAGCACGCCACCCGGCAGACGCTCGCGGATCCGAATCGTGAGATTCTGATCGAGCTGGGCGAAGCGGCCGGGTTGCAGGATGTTGGTCAGCACGTCGGCGGTGATCTCGGCGTCCCACTGCTTGATTCGCCGCATGCCGTCGGGCGCGAGGTAGGCGCCGATGAAGGCGACCATCGCCGCCACCACGCAGGTGGCGAAGAGGAACGGCCGGAACAGCCGGAACGGCGAGAACCCCGCCGCGTTCATCACGATGATTTCGGAATCGGTCGCGAGCTTGTTCAGCGTGTGCGAGATCGCGATCATCAGCGCGATCGGCGCGATGATCAGGACCAGTGCCGGAATCACGAGGCTGGTGATCCCCAGGAAGGTGAGAATGGTCTGACCCTGGCTCGTCATCAGGTCGATGCCGCGCAACGCCTGCGTAATCCAGATCACGCCGGTGAGGCTGACCAGAACAAGCGCAAACGACGCCAGCGTCGTCTTGAAGATGTACTTGTCGATCGACCCCATTACACCCGCACGACCCCCTCGCGCCCCCAAACGCACGGATTTCGACCAACCCCGACAGACGGGTTCCCCTATGGTCGAGCCGCAGATCAGTCCGGCTTCACTTTCACACTACCATCCCTTTGATCCGTCAACAAAATGGCCGAGCCAAGGCATCCTTTACGTATGGTTAATTATTCCTCCTTGTGGCCTTCCCGCCACGCTGGCGCTTGGCAGCGGCGCGGCAGGCGGGCCATAGTGCGGCCGAGCCCGGTCCGGATCGCTTTCTGACCGCCATTCGCAACACGCATCCCGAGTGCCGCCGGACCGTCCGAGGTCCGGGCAACACCCTGAATTCTGGAGGATTTGCCCATGTCCGACACCGTCAAGGTCGGCTTTGTCCCACTGTCCGCGCCCGTTCGCGGCATTCTGGTCGTGTTTTGCGACGAGCAATTGAAGCTCGGGACGGCGACCCGGAAGGCACTGGGGACTGCCTCCGAGACGATCAAGCGGGCCGCGGCCGCCAATCAGTTCAAGGGCAAAAGCGGCGCCGCGCTGGACATCCTGGCGCCGGACGGAATCAAGGCCGACCGCCTCATCGTGATCGGCGCCGGCAAGCCGTCCGATCTCAAGGAGAAGGATTTTCTCAAATTCGGCGGCGTGACATCAGGCAAGCTCAACGCCGGCAGCCATGCCATGACCATCATCGCCGAATTGCCCGATGCGCCGATGACAGCGGACCAGGCGGCCGCGATCGCGGCCGGTGTCCGGCTGCGCGCCTACAAGTTCGACCGTTACAAGACCAGGAAAAAGGACGGCGAGAACGGCGTCGTACGGGCCGATGTCTCGGTCGCCGTGGCTGATGCCGCGGCTGCGAAAAAGGCCTTTGCGCCCGATGCGCATATCGTCGATGGCGTCAATCTGGCGCGTGAACTCGTCAACGAGCCGCCGAACGTGCTCTATCCCGAGGAGTTCGCACGTCGCGCCAGCCAGCTCCGCAAGCTCGGCGTCAATGTCGAGGTGCTCGACGTCAAGGCGATGACCAAGCTCGGCATGGGCGCGCTGCTCGGCGTCGCGCAAGGATCGGTCCGACCCGGCCGCACCGTGATCATGCGCTGGAACGGCGGCAAGAAGGGCGAGACGCCGGTCGCATTCGTCGGCAAGGGCGTCTGCTTCGACACCGGCGGCATCTCCATCAAGTCGGCGGGCGGCATGGAGGATATGAAGGGTGACATGGGCGGCGCGGCCTGCGTGGTCGGGCTGATGCATGCGCTCGCGGCGCGCAAGGCGCGCGTCAACGTCGTCGGCGCCATCGGCCTCGTCGAGAACATGCCCGACGGCAACGCGCAGCGTCCCGGCGACATCGTCACCTCGATGTCCGGCCAGACCATCGAGATCATCAACACCGACGCCGAAGGACGCCTGGTGCTCGCCGACGTGCTCTGGTACGTCGCCAAGAAGTTCAAGCCGAAATTTATGGTCGATCTCGCAACCCTGACCGGCGCAATCATGGTTGCACTCGGCACCGATCACGCCGGGCTGTTCTCCAACAATGACGAGCTCTCCGAGCGCCTCGCCAAGGTGGGACTGGAGACCGGTGAGAAAGTCTGGCGCATGCCGCTCGGTCCCGAATACGACAAGCAGATCGACTCGCAATTCGCCGACATGAAGAACACCGGCACGCGCAACGGCGGCTCGATCACTGCGGCTCAGTTCCTGCAGCGCTTCGTTGACGGCACGCCGTGGGCCCATCTCGACATCGCGGGCACCGCGATGGGGGCGCCGAAAACCGAGATCAACCAGAGCTGGGGTTCCGGTTATGGCGTCCGCCTGCTCGAACGCCTCGTCTCGGAGTATTATGAATCGAAGAAGTGAGGCGGCTGACCCCGCATGACCGAGGTTCTGTTCTACCATCTGCAGAACATGACGCTGGAAAGCGTGCTGCCGCCGCTGCTCGAGAAGTCGCTCGAGCGCGGCTGGCGCGTGGTCGTGCAATCGACATCGCAGGAGCGCGCCGAGACGCTCGATGCGCATTTATGGACCTACAGCGACGATTCGTTCCTGCCGCACGCGATCTGGCGCGTCGGCGACGCGCAGGACCAGCCGATCATCCTGTCGATCGAGGAGGGGAATCCGAACCGGGCCAATGTCCGGTTCCTGATTGAAAATGCGGCGTTGCCGGCCGACTGCGACAGCTATGAGCGGGTGGTTCTCGTGTTCAATGGCGACGATCCGGATGCGGTCGCCGCGGCGCGGGAGAACTGGGCCGCTTGCAAAGCGCGGGGCTTCGAGGTCACCTACTGGCAGGCCGACGAGCGGGGGCGATGGCAGCGGCGCCAATAGCGATATCAGGCAATTAATGATAATTCGAGGTTTCTTGCGGCGGGCCACGGTCATGCCGCAAAGTGATGTTCGGACAACCCCTTACGCATAAGGGTAGGAGCCTTGTCGATCGTGCGGGACGGAACATTCAGTCGAAAGTCGCTGCTGGCGCTGCTCGTGCTTGCGCCCGGCCTGGCCGGCTGCTCGGGCGCGTCCGACATTTTCTCGCGCGATGCGGATTGGTTTTCGCGTCCGAGCCGGGTGTTCATTCGCAACATCTCGATCGAATCCCCGCCGCTGACACCCGATAAGCCGGTGACCAACGACGACCTCGTCAGTGCCGACGGGGGCTGTCCGGGCATGGCACCACCCCCCGGTGCCACCGATGCGAACGCACTTGCAGATGGCGCCGCGGGTGCGCCAGCGCCCCAGCCGATGGGCGGGACCGTCGCGCTCGGTCATACCGAGTGCGATGTCGTACGCGGCATCGGTGCACCTGACAGCGTGAACATGTCCAGCGGCCCACGTGGCGACCGCGTCGCGGTCGTGACCTGGTCGCGCGGGCCGCGCGCCGGCATTTACACCTTCACCGGCGGTCGGCTGACGTCGGTCGAGCGTGGTCCGGATGCTGCGCCGGAGCCAAAGGTCGCAAAGCCGAGGAAGAAAAAGCCGGCAGCGGCCAAGCCTGCGGCAACCTCAAACGGTTGAGGCGAGAACAGGGCGACGTCACGATTCGCCGCTTCCTCGCCGCTTCCTAATTCGGTGCCTCATCAAATTCGGCGCTGGCCTCCAGCCACTCTTGCTCGGCGCGCTGCAACGCGCTTTCAGCGCCGGCGCGTGCCTTGGTGAGTTGTGCCGCCTGCTTGGGATCGCGCGTGAAGATATCGGGTAGCGCAAGCGCGGTGTCGATCTTGGTGATGATGCCGTTGATGCGCTCGATCTCGGCCTCCGCCTGCGTGATCCGCTGTTTGGGCGAAGCGCGCCTTTCGCTCTTGCTGCGCTCGGGCTTTGCAGCCTCCTTGATACGTTCGCGGGAGGCCGGCCGGCTGCCACTGGCCGACAGGACCATCTTCCGGTAGTCGTCAAGATCGCCGTCATATGCCGTCACGGCCTGGTTGGCGACGATCCAAAGCTGATCGGCGCAGGCCTCGATCAGATAGCGGTCGTGCGAGACCATGATGATGGCGCCGGGAAAATCATTGATGGCCTCCGCCAGCGCGGCGCGGCTGTCGATGTCGAGATGGTTGGTCGGTTCGTCCAGGATGATCATGTTCGGGCCAAAGAAAGTCGCAAGCCCGAGCAGCAGCCGTGCCTTCTCGCCGCCTGAGAGGCTCTGCACCTTGGTGTCTCCGGCTTTTCCGGAAAAGCCGATCGCACCGACCCGGCCGCGGACCTTGCTCTCGGGCGCTTCCGGCATCAGCTTGCGGATATGGTCATAAGGCGAGCCATCGAGATTGAGCTCATCGACCTGATGCTGGGCGAAATAGCCGACCGACAATTTGTCGGCGCGCGTGACCCTGCCCGAGAACGGCGCCAGCTTGCCCGCCAGCAGCTTGACCAGCGTCGACTTGCCGTTGCCGTTGGCACCGAGCAGCGCGATGCGATCGTCGGAATCGATGCGCAGCGTCACGCGATTGAGCACGGGCTTGCTTGCCTCGTAGCCGACCGAGACGTCATCCACCGCGATGATCGGAGGCGACAGCAGTTTCTCGGGCGTCGGGAACGAAATCTCGCGGACGTCCTGCGTCACGAGAGCAGTGACCGGCTTCATCCGCTCCAGCATTTTCACGCGTGACTGGGCCTGCCGCGCCTTTGAGGCCTTGGCCTTGAACCGGTCGACAAAGGCCTGCAGCCGCTTGCGCTCATCGGCCTGCCGCTTGGCATGCTTGGCATCGAGCATGTCGCGTGATGCGCGCTGCTCCTCGAACGAGGAATAGGTGCCCTTGTAGAGCGTCAGTTTGCCGCGATCGAGGTGCAGGATCTGATCGACCGAGGTATCCAGCAGGTCGCGGTCGTGGCTGATGACGATCACCGTGCGCGGATAGTTGGCGAGGTGATTCTCCAGCCACAGCGTGCCTTCGAGATCGAGATAGTTGGTGGGCTCGTCCAACAGCAGCAGATCGGGCGCCGAGAACAGCGTCGCCGCGAGCGCGACGCGCATGCGCCAGCCGCCGGAAAATTCGGCGCAGGGACGCGCCTGGTCGGTCGTCGAGAACCCGAGGCCTGAGAGGATCGCGGCGGCGCGGGCCGGAGCCGAGTGGGCGTCGATGTCGATCAGCCGGGTTTGGATTTCGGCGATCCGGTGCGGATCCTGCGCGCTCTCGGCCTCGCGCAACAAAGCGTCGCGCTCGAGATCGGCCCTCAGCACGACGTTGATCAGGCTCTCGGGACCATCGGGCGCTTCCTGTGCGAGGCTGCCGATCCGCCAGCGCGGCGGGATCGCGATGCTGCCGTTTTCGGTCGGGAGGTCGCCACGGATGGCATGAAACAGCGTCGACTTGCCGACCCCGTTGCGGCCGACAAATCCGACGCGCGCGCCGGGTACGATCTGCACGGAACTGTGATCGATCAGCAGCCTTCCGGCGATCCGGACCGAGATGTCGGTGATGGTGAGCATGCAGCGTTGTCACCGGACCCGCCGCCAAACGCAACCCGTCTAAGTGTAAAATCTGCTCCGAAAGCCTGTCCCGGCGCGCCTCGGGAAATGCATCTTGGGCCCGGTATCGGCCCCAAGGGATCTAACAGCGGAATCTAACGGCGATCCTGCTCGCGTCGGCGCATTTCGTCCACGAGCTGCTGTAGACGTGGTGAAAGCGAAGCCTCCGCGCGCATGTTTTGTTGCAGCCGTTCACCAACGGCATCGCAGATCTGGCGACTCGTCTTGTGATCGATCTGGTCGAAATCGCTGTTGGCCTGGGTGATCGTCATGGCATTTCTCTCGGGCAGGTTTTTGAGCATTTCTCGTGGCGAGTTCCACCTCGCGGCATTTAGTCAATCTGTGACATATCAAGTCGCGAGCCCGAGTTTGGTTTCCGGTTGCGGAGCTATCATGCATCGCCCTGAAGCAGCGGTCGCCGCGTGTAGCGACAGGTTCCGGAGCAAAAAAAAGCCCCGGCGCGATGGCCGGGGCTGTTGAAGTCAGGGGAGGGTCGTCAAATCAGTAGCAGCGGTTGATCAGCCGCCAGCGGGGGCCCCAGGGGGTCGGGACCACGCGCCGCACGTAGCAGCCGCCAGAGCCATATCCGTAGCCGCCGTAATAGGCGGGACCTCCGGCGAAGAAGCGCGGGCCGCCCCAACCGCCGTGCCAGCCACCGTGCCAGCCACCACCACCATGCCAGCCACCCCAGGCAGAGGCGGAGGTCGGGGCAAGCGCTGCTGCACCCAGTGAAATGGCGGCAATCGCAGCAAGCGAGAGTTTGCGTAACATGATCGTCTCCTCGAGGTTTGGGCGCGCATCGAGGCGCCCGCGGTGACATCGTTTCCCGAGACGTCCTGTGCGGCTTGCGGAAGGGGCAGCAAGGCGTCCGATCGATGCAGAGCCAAAGCGGCTGCAGCTGAACGCCAGCGGCACGGCGTTGACAGAATGGGTTCACCTTCGTGAAATCGTCGTAATTTGGCCGGGGCGGGAGCCCGGCCGCTGCCGCTGCCACGCCGGATTCGTCACGAGAACGCGTCAAAACTAATGGCTAACGCGTCACAGGGTCGCTTGCCGTTACTCCATCGCGCCGATATAAGCCCCGGCAACTCCCAACCACCCTTTGCAAGGACGAAATCATGGCGATTGAACGCACCTTTTCGATCATCAAGCCCGATGCCACCGAGCGCAACCTGACCGGTGCGGTCAACGCTGTTATCGAGAAGGCGGGACTGCGGATCGTGGCGCAGAAGCGCATCCGCATGACCCGCGAACAGGCCGAGACCTTCTATGCGGTCCACAAGGCGCGCCCGTTCTTTGGCGAACTGGTCGACTTCATGACCTCGGGCCCGGTCGTGGTCCAGGTGCTCGAAGGTGAGGGCGCCGTCCTCAAGTATCGCGACGCGATGGGTGCGACCGATCCGTCGAAGGCGGCCGAGGGCACGATCCGCAAGCTCTATGCAAAATCGATCGGCGAGAACTCGGCGCATGGTTCGGACGCGGCAGAGACTGCGGCGATCGAGATCGCGCAGTTCTTCTCCGGCAACGAAATCGTCGGCTAACGCACGATCCGGAAGGCGGGCACTGGTCTTCCGAAGGGACCGTGCCCAGATAGACCAGGGGAGCGGCGCGCGATCGCCGCCAGGGGGCGGCCGCTAGGCCGAATAGGATTCGCTGTGGACTGGTTGTGGCAGATCTTCGATCCCGCGCACCTCGGCGTGTTCTTTAGCCAGTTCAAGGACGAGATGGCGACGCCGACCTTCTGGGTCGCCGTCGGCAAGATCATCTGGATCAATGTCCTGCTGTCGGGCGACAACGCGCTCGTGATCGCGCTTGCCTGCCGCGGTCTGGCGCCGCGCCAGCGCCTGTGGGGCATGACCTTCGGCGCGGCCGCAGCGGTGCTGCTGCGCGTCATCTTCACCGGCATCGTCGCCAGCCTGATGGAGCTGCCTTATCTGAAGCTCGTCGGCGGACTGGCGCTGATCGTGATCGCCGCCAAGCTGCTGGTGCCGGAGCAGGAGGACGAAGACAGCGTCGATGCGGCCTCGCATTTGTGGGCGGCGGTGCAGATCGTCGTCGTCGCCGACATCGTGATGAGCCTCGACAACGTGATCGCGGTGGCGGCCGCCGCCAATGGCAGCGTGCCGCTCCTGGTGCTCGGACTTGCGATCAGCGTTCCGCTGATCGTCGCCGGCGCCGCGCTGATCATGGCGCTGCTCAACAAATTGCCGCTTCTGGTCTGGGCCGGTGCCGCGCTGCTCGGTTGGATCGCGGGCGACGTCATCGCGACCGATCCGGCCGTGCATCCGAAGCTCGACGCGCTGTTCGCTGGCCCGCTCGGTGCCAGGCTCGATTCCTGGCTGGCGTCTGCAGGCGTGACACCGCAGTTCGCCCATGGCGGCAGCGGCGGCGAAATGCTGTTCGGCGTGCTCGGCGTCATCGTGGTGCTGATCGCAGGGTCGATCTGGCGCCGCCACGCGCTACGCAAGGCCAAGCACGCTGCGAACGCGGCGTGACCGCGGCCGGTTAGCGCCGCACGATCGAGCCGGCGCGCCCAACCAGCCGCGCTAATTGCTTGAAGCGGCTGCCGACGCGGTCGGCGACGAGATCGACCATCCGGTGCTCGAACACCAGCATCAGCTTGCGGCCCTGGGTCCGGAAATGGGTTGCCGGCAGCACGCCGGTACGGGCCGCCGAGATCAGGTGGGCGACGCGGAACGCGGCGCCGAGCACGCGGGCGCGCTCGTTCATCGCCGGCGTCACCAGCGCGCGGATCTGCAGCGGCGGCTCGTTTCCCTCGCTCAGTCCCGCGTAGCGATAGAACACCGAGAGCGCGACGAAGGCGCGGCCCTGGTGCGTGATCGAACCGAAATTTCCGTTCATGATCAGGCTGAGGGTTTCCTCGCCGCGGTGATCGGGATGCACCCGCCAGCCGATGTCGGACAGGAGGCAAGCGACGTGGCGCAGCCGGCGATCGTCCGCGGTCTCGCGCAGCTTCACGACGCGGACCAACCGGTCGGTCCACGCGCTCAGCTCCTGGGCGTGACGGCCCGAGCGCGACAGCAATTCGTTGAGGTTCTGCGCGGCACAGACCAGGCCGTCCTTGGCACGCTCGGTCTGCGGCAGCATTTCGTACAGCAGACCTTCGCGCACACCGAAGGTCGAGAACACGATGGTCTTCGGCTGCGCGACGCGGATGATGTATTCGAGCACCAGCGCGGCATAGGTCAGCAGCGGCCGCCGGGCGTCGGCGACCGCCTCGATGTTGGCCAGCATATTGGTGGCCGCGAGCCGCCGCAGCCGCTGCGCGAAGTCGAGCACCTCGGCGGCCGGAAGCGAATAGCCGTGCATCACCTTGAGCGGATAGCCGCTCTGGATGATGTGGATGCGCGCCAGCGCGCGCCAGGTGCCGCCGACCGCATAGAAGGTGCGGCCACGGCCGGCCTTGAGCTGGGCGACGCCGAGCAACTCGTTCTTGACGATACGTTCCGCCCGCTTGAGCGATTTGTGCGAGAGGTCCTGCAGCGCAAGGCTGCCGAGCGGCAACGTCACGCCGCTGCGCACGCGATTGCCTCTTACGTCGATCAGTTCGAGCGAGCCGCCGCCGAGATCGCCGACGATGCCGTTCGGGTTGTGCACGCCGGAGACGACGCCGAGCGCCGACAGCTTTGCTTCACGCGGCCCCGAGAGAATCTCGATTTTCGCGCCGCAGATGCGTTCGGCCTGGGCGATGAAATCCGCGCCGTTCTTGGCATCGCGGCAGGCCGCGGTCGCGATCGCATAGACGCGGCCGACTTGCTGGATCTTGCACAGTGCCCGAAAGCGACGAAGCGCGGTGAGCGCCTTGTTGACGGCATCGGTCGCGAGCAGGCCGGTGCTCTGGACCTCGCGGCCAAGCCCGCACAGCGCCTTCTCGTTGAAGATGGTGACGAGATTGCGTGCCATCGCCTCGTACACGACGAGACGGACCGAGTTCGAGCCGATATCGATGACAGCGACGCTCGCAGCGCGCTTCCGCGGTCGCTTCACCGTGTAGTTCCCTTATGACGATGACGGCTGCTGGCGTTCGTTGCGACGCGTAAGCCGGCGGGGCGAGGATTCCTTGAGAGACTTGCCACGGCCGGACAGACTCGGATTTGTCATGAAGTAGTTGTGCAGGTTGAAAGGCTCTTCACCTTTCGCGGCCTTCATACGCGTTGACGATCCATCCGGCAACAATTGCCAGCTCTGCTCGGTGTCCTTCAGGTTGGCGACCATGATCTGTTCGAGAACCTGCTGATGCACCGTGGGATTTTGCAGCGGACAGAGCACCTCGACGCGGCGGTCGAGGTTTCGCGGCATCATGTCGGCGGACGAGATATACACAGCAGCTTTCGTGCTCGGCAGGCCTTGCCCCATGCCGAAACAGTAGATTCGGCCATGTTCCAGGAAGCGGCCGATGATCGATTTGACGCGGATGTTCTCGGATAGTCCGGGCAGGCCGGGCCGCAGGCAACAGATGCCGCGCACCACGAGCTCGATCGAGACGCCGGCCTGCGAGGCTTCATACAGCGCGTCGATGATATCGGGATCGACCAGCGCGTTCATCTTCATCCAGATCATGCCGGGCCGGCCATGGCGGACATGGGCGATCTCGCCGTGGATGTGTTCGATGATCCGCTTGCGCAACGTCAGCGGCGACACCGCCATCTTTTCGATGTCGCTCGGCTCGGCATAGCCGGTGATGTAATTGAACACCCGCGCAGCATCGCGGCCGATGATCTGGTCCGAGGTGAAATAGGAGACGTCGGTGTAGATGCGCGCGGTCACCGGGTGGTAGTTGCCGGTGCCGGTGTGCACATAGGTCGTGAGGCTGCCGCCCTCGCGGCGCACCACCATCGACAGCTTGGCGTGGGTCTTCAGCTCGATGAAGCCGTAAACCACCTGCACGCCGGCGCGTTCGAGGTCGCGGGCCCAGCGGATATTGGCCTCCTCGTCGAAGCGCGCCTTCAGTTCGATCAGCGCGGTGACCGACTTGCCGGCTTCGGCGGCATCCGCCAGCGCGCGCACGATCGGCGAGTTGTTCGAGGTACGATACAGCGTCTGCTTGATCGCGACGACGTCGGGGTCGCGCGCCGCCTGCTGCAAGAACTGGACGACGACGTCGAACGATTCATAGGGGTGATGGACCACGAGGTCCTTCTGCCGGATGGCAGCGAAGATGTCGCCGCCATGGTCGCGCACGCGCTCGGGGTGGCGCGGCACATAGGACGGGAATTCAAGGTCGGGGCGGTCGAGACGGGTGAGCTGCGACAGCTCGTTCATCGCGAGCACGCCGTCGACCAGGAATATTTCGTCGTCCGCCGCCGACAGCGCACGCTGCACGAAGCTGCGCAGCTCTTCCGGCATCTTGGCCTCGATTTCGAGACGGATCACCGATCCGCGCCGGCGGCGTTTGAGCGCGGTCTCGAACAGGCGGACGAGGTCTTCGGCCTCTTCCTCGATTTCGAGCTCGGAGTCTCTGATGATCCGGAACGCACCCTGGCCTTTGACCGTGTAGCCGGGGAACAGCCGGCCGATGAACAGGCCGGTCGCCTGTTCCAGCGTGATCAGCCGCACAGCGCCGCCGTCCTTTGCGACAGGGATACGGATGAAGCGGTCGATCTTGCCGGGCATGCGGATCAGTGCGTTCATCGGCTTGCCATCGGAGACCCGCGCCAGATGCAGCGCCACGGTGAAGCCGAGGTTCGGGATGAAAGGGAACGGGTGGGCCGGATCGATCGCCAGCGGCGTCAGCAGCGGGAAGATGTTGTGGAGGAAGTGATCCTCGATCCAGGTGCGCTCGGACTTGGTGACGTCGCGCCCGTCGACCAGCTGGATGCCGGCCCCGGACAGGATCGTGCGGAGGTCGCTCCAGATCGCCTGCTGGTCTGAGGCGAGCTGCGAGACCGACTTGTGGATCATTACGAGCTGTTCCGCCGGCAGTAGGCCGTCCGGGCTGCGCTCGGCAATCCCTTCGCGGACCTGCGCCTTGATGCCGGCGACGCGGACCATGAAGAACTCGTCAAGGTTATTCGCTGAAATCGACAGAAACCGGACGCGCTCCAGCGCGGGATGGCCGGGATTGACTGATTCCTCGAGCACCCGGCGATTGAAATGCAGCCAGGAAAGCTCGCGATTGATGAATCGCTCGGGGCTGGTCGCGATCGCAGGGACGGTCGGAGTGTCCGTCTCTTTGTCTTTGATTTCAATAGCTTGCGACGAGTCCATCAAGTGTCGATCCAATTCGGGGCGTGGGGCCGGGGCAGTCTAGCCGAAGGCCGCGCAAACCATGTGATATTGCGATGACGTTTCAATGACATTGATGTTCCGCCAGCTTCCGTCGTCAAGTCTGGCGGGACCGCTTCAGGCATCGCGCAACAGTTCGGCCGCCAGCGCCCGCGTGACCGGCCGGCCCAGCCGCAGCGCTTCGGTATCGAGCAATTCGACCGCCTGCCGGACGGCGGCATAGGAGCGCTCGATCCGGGTGGTCAGGTAGGTCACGACCGACTCGTCCACGGTCATTTGGCGGTCGGCGCAGAATTTCAGGATCAGGCTGCGAAACACCAAATCGTCGGGCGGCAACAGGGTCACCACCGGCACCGCGCGCAGCCGCGAGCGAAGGTCACGCAGTTCAATCTCGATGGCGGCGGGCGGGATGCGTGCGGTGACCAGGACGAAGGCGTCGTCCTGGCGCGCGAGATTCATCAGATGGAACATCGCGCGCTCGTCGAAATCCAACGGCCGCAGATCTTCGACCACGAGCGCTCCGGTTGCGAGCGCCGCAGGCACGCCATCCGGGGTCAGCGCATGCGCCGAGGTCGCGCGCGCACCTGATAGCTCGGCCCAGATCGCGGCGAGATGGCTCTTGCCGGAGCCTTCCGGTCCGACCAGCAGCATGATGCGGTTCGGCCAGTCGGGCCAGCGATCGATCAGCGCCAGCGCCGCTTCATTGGCCGGACCCTCGAGGAAGTCGTCGCGGGTCAGTCGCTCCTCGTGCGGCAATGCCAAGGCCAATTGACGAGGTTGAACGCTACCTGCCACACAAATCTCCAGACCAGCTATCGCGCGTCGATCGTGCTCATGTGTCGCACCCACTCGACGAGATAGAGGGACACGGAAACCAAAGTAAAGATCGTGACGAATCCCATCAGGATCAGGTCATAGGGGTGTGGCCGGAAGCCAAACCCGAGCGAGGCCAACACCAGCGCCGCGAACGCGACCTGCGCCACCGTATTCAGCTTCGACACCATCAGCGGCTTCATCTCAACCGGCTTGTCGAACAACCATGACACAATCACGGCGGAAACGATCATGATATCGCGCGACACCACGAGGATCACGATCCAGCGCGGCACCGCGCCCCAGATCCCGAGTGCGACATAGATCGAAACCAGCAGCGCCTTGTCGGCGAGGGGATCGAGCAGGGCGCCGAGCTCGCTCGTCATGTTGAAGCGCTTGGCCAGGAAGCCGTCGACTGCGTCCGAGACACCGGCGATCACGAAGATCGCGAATGCGATCTCCATCTGGCTGGAGACGATGGCCCAGACGATCACCGGCACCAGGATGATGCGGCCGAGGGTAATGATGTTCGGAATACTCAACTTGGTCGCTTCCCGGCTACAAGCCTGATTTTACTCGATATCCGGCTCTTGGCTGCAGTGGCCGGATGTTATCTACATAGTTACGCGACGCGTGGGCCGCGAGCCATTGCGCGGCGGCGGAATTCCTCGTAACCAGCCGCTGATCATCTGGAATTGGGCATGACCGAGCGCAAAAACGGGCTCACTTACGCGGATTCGGGCGTCGATATCGATGCCGGCAATCGTCTGGTCGATCTGATCAAACCGATGGTGCGGGCCACGGCGCGCCCCGGGGCGGATGCCGAGATCGGCGGCTTCGGCGGGCTGTTCGACCTCAAGGCCGCGGGCTTCAAGGATCCGGTCCTGGTGGCTGCGACCGACGGCGTCGGCACCAAGCTGAAGATCGCGATCGAAACCGGCATTCATGGCGGCATCGGCATCGACCTGGTGGCGATGTCGGTCAACGATCTCGTCGTGCAGGGTGCGGAGCCGCTGTTCTTCCTCGACTATTTCGCCTGCGGCAAGCTCGACCCCGAAGCCACGGCGGCGATCGTGATGGGAATCGCCGAAGGCTGCCGCGAATCCGGCTGCGCGCTGATCGGCGGTGAGACCGCCGAGATGCCGGGCCTCTACAAGGATGGCGACTACGACCTCGGCGGCTTCGCCGTCGGCGCCGCCGAGCGCGGGACGCTGCTGCCGAGCGGCGATATCGCCGCGGGCGATGCGGTGATCGGTCTGGCATCCTCGGGCGTGCACTCCAACGGCTATTCGCTGGTGCGCAAGATCGTCGAGATGTCCGGTGTTGCCTATGACGCGGCGGCGCCGTTCGCGCCTGTCATGACGCTCGGCGCGGCGCTGCTGACGCCGACGCGGCTCTATGTGAAATCCTGCCTGCGCGCGATCCGCGAGACCGGCGCGGTCAAGGGGCTCGCGCATATCACCGGCGGCGGCTTCACCGACAACATCCCGCGCGTGCTGCCCAAGCATCTCGGCGTCGGCATTGATCTCGCGCGCTTGCCGGTGCTGCCGGTGTTCAAATGGCTGGCCGCACAGGGCGGTATTGCCGAGCTCGAATTGCTGCGCACCTTCAACTGCGGCATCGGGATGATTGCAATCGTCAAGGCTGATGCGGTCGACCAGGTCGCGGAGGTGTTCACCGCCAACGGCGAGACCGTGGCGGTGCTGGGCGAGGTGATCGCGACGAGCGGCGAGCACCGCGTGGTCTATAACGGTCATCTCGATCTCTCGCGATGAAGCGCCGCGTCGCCATCCTGATATCGGGCCGCGGCTCCAACATGGCCGCGCTGATCGAGGCCGCCAAGGCGCCGGATTTTCCAGCCGAGATCGCGGTCGTGGTCTCCAACCGTGCCGGCGCCGCGGGGCTGGAGCGGGCGGCCGCCAGCGGCGTTCCGACCGTCGTCATCGAGAGCAAGCCGTTCGGCAAGGATCGCGCCGGCTTCGAGGCCGTACTGCAGCAGGTGCTCGACGAGAAGCGGGTCGAGTTGATCTGCCTCGGCGGCTTCATGCGGCTGTTCACCCCGGAGTTCGCGCAGGCGTGGTACGGGCGGATGCTCAACATCCATCCATCGCTGCTGCCGTGCTTTCCCGGCCTCGATCCGCACGGCCAGGCGCTGCGCGCGGGCGTGAAGCTCTCCGGCGCGACGGTGCATTTCGTGATCCCGGAGACCGATGCGGGGCCGATCGTGATGCAGGGCGCGGTCACCGTGGCCGATGACGACACGCCCGAGACGCTCGCCGCACGCGTCATCACAATTGAGCATCGTATTTACCCCGAGGCGCTGCGGCTCCTGGCAAGCGGCCGCCTCAGGCTGGACGGCGATCTCTGCCGGACGCTGGGAAGCGCTGCATCCGACAGCACGCTGATCGCGCCGGCGGCGAGCTAGCGCGCCGGCACGCGAAGGAAATCCCCCGGAGGTGATTCGGCCGGGGGCGGTGGCGCGACGTCCTGCGCTGATGGCGCCGGCGTTCAGACCTTGAGATTCTCCGCGGAAGCTTTGCCGCGGTTCTCGACCAGATCGTATTCGACGGTCTGATTTTCGTTGAGCGTCGAGAGCCCGGCACGCTCGACCGCCGAGATGTGGACGAACACGTCCTTGTCTCCAACGGCCGGCTTGATGAACCCGTAACCCTTCGTCGGGTTGAACCACTTGACGGTACCCTTCGGCATCGCCTCTCTCCCAGTTTAGATACAAAAAAGACGCGGCCACGTTTTGCACGTGCCACGCCACAAACGGGCTTTCCGGTGTCTGTTCAATTCCCGAGTCTTCAAGGTCGAAGTCTTCAACGTCGCGAAACGCACAGTCGAACGGCCGCAATCCGAGTGTGAAGGGATTGCAACACGAAAATCGCGGCTTAGCAAGCCTCTGGCATGCCTCGGCGAATCTTCGCGATGCAACCGCAACCTGTGGCCGCCCGACAACAACGCGTTGCGTTCGGCCAGTGGCCGATCGCCCAAGGCGTTGACGCCTCGCGCAAACTGGAGGCAAATCGGCCGGGGCAGGGCCGGATTTCCGTACCTCTCGCGGCTTGCGCAGCTCCTGGGGAATTGAACGTATGTGCCGCTCATCGCGTGGTTGGCGAGCTGGACTGGCCGGAACTGCCGGCGGCCTCGCGCGGGCGGCCGTGGTCGCGGTGCTGGTCGGCGTCGCGATGGCCACCTCGGCCCATGCACAGACCCCGACGCCGACACCAACGCCTACGCCCACGGTAACCCCCACGCCGACCCCCACACCTTCGCCGACACCCAGCCCGACCCCGACCCCGACCCCGACCAGCCCGATCCCGACGATGATCAATGCCAATGTCTCGGCCGGGTCGACCGTCACCAATCTCGGCAGCAACTTCCTGGAGCGGCTCAACAACCAGACGACCAACGGCTTCAACCGGATGTCGCGCAACAATCCCGGCGGCGGCGGTGCATCCGAGAGCACGGACGGGCCGGTCTACCGCAGCTGGGTCGAGGGCTACGGCCTCTCGATGACCAACGGCGCGGCGGGCGGCTATGTCGGCGACACCAGGAAGACCTGGGGCGGCGTTGCCGGGATCGGGGCGCGCGTGGCGCCCGGCGTCAACATCGGCTTCTCGATCGACCAGAGCCACACCGACATCGACGTGCCGCTGGCGCTGCAATCGGCAACGCTCGATCTCACCCAGTTCGGCTTCAGCGCCTCGCTGGACAAGGGGCCGTGGACCTGGGCGGTCGCGATCGTGCACGGCTTCGGCAAGATCAACTCGAGCCGCGACACCGGCTTCGGGCTTGCGATCGCGGGCTACAACGCGCGGCTCGACGGCGCGATCAGCGAGCTCAGCTATTACATCGACAAGGACCAGAGCCGGCTGGTGCCCAAGGGCGCGCTGGAATACGTGCACGCGCGGACCGGATCGTATCAGGAGATCGGCGGCCTCGATCCGGTGTCGGCCACCGCAGCCAGCGTCGACCGGATGCGCCTGCTGCTCGGCGCCGAGGTCGGGCATTACTGGATCGTCGACCAGAAGATTCTCGATCTCTCCGCCTACGGCAAGTTTGTCGACAATCTGGTGCAGAACTTCAGCGATACGACTGTCACACTTGGCGCCCAGAGCCTCACGCTGCAGGGCATCGGGGAGAGCCAGTATGGCGCCGACGCCGGCGCCGCAGCGTCGCTCAGCCTGACATCAACGGCGCGCATCTATGTCAACTACGACGCCAAATTCCGTGCCGCGATGCAGTCGCATCAGGGAACCATCGGCTTCGAAGTGAAGTGGTGAACTACTCCCGATCCACCCGCACCACGCGGCCCTTGTCGATCGCGAGTGCGAGTTCGCCGCGCTTCAGCTTGAGGGCTGCCTCGCCGAACAGTTCGCGCCGCCAGCCATGCAGGGCGCCGACATCGGCATTGTCGTCGGCGGCGATCTGCTCGAGATCGTCGACGGTCGCGATCACCTTGCTCGCCACCGCGTGGCGCTCGGAGGTCATGCGCAACAGCACCTTCAACAGCTCGACGGTCGCGGCACCATTGGAATTGTTGCGCGGCTTTTCGAGCTTCGGCAGCGTGGCCTGATCGCGCGCCAGCCCGCGCTGCACGGCGGCGATGATGTCGCTGCCCCATTTGGAGCGGTCAAAACCCTTCGGCAGCGAACGCAGACCGGCGAGCTTCTCCAGCGAGGTCGGCGCATGGGTTGCGATATCGCCGACCGCGTCGTCCTTCAGCACCCGCGAGCGCGGCACGTCGCGGCTCTGGGCTTCCTGTTCGCGCCAGGCCGCGACCTCGATCAGCACCGCGAGCTCGCGCGGCTTGCGGACGCGGGTCTTGAGCCGCTCCCAGGCGCGTTCGGGGTGGAAGTCGTAGGTCTTCGGCGACGTCAGGACCTCCATCTCCTCGCTGACCCACTCGCTGCGGTCGCGCTTCTTCAGGTCGGCGTCGAGGGCTGCGAAGACGTCGCGCAGATGGGTGACGTCGGAGACCGCGTAGTGAAGCTGGTCGTCGGTCAGCGGACGCCGCGACCAGTCGGTGAAGCGGTGGGTCTTGTCCGGCCGGTGGCCGGTGACGCGCTCGACCAGCTGGTCATAGGCGATGCTGTCGCCATAGCCGAGCACCATGGCAGCGACCTGGGTGTCGAAGATCGGGTGCGGAATGGTTCCGGAGAGGTGCCAGACGATCTCGATGTCCTGCCGCGCCGCGTGGAACACCTTCAGCACCGCTTCGTTCGACATCAGTTCGAAAAGCGGCTTGAGGTCGATCCCCGGTGCCAGCGCGTCGACCACGACGGCCTCGTCCGCGCTTGCCATCTGCACGACGCAGAGCAGCGGATAGTAGGTCGTCTCCCGCAGGAACTCGGTGTCGACGGTGATGACCTTGTGTTGGGCGAGGCGGTCGCAGACGGCCGCAAGGTCGGAGGTGGTGGTAATCAGGTCCATGAACTGTCCATAACGCTTAACAAGGCGTTCGGACGAAAGGGCTATTATGTCAAGGGTCTTGCTGGGATTTTGGCTCTGCATAGGGCGAAGTACAGGGGATTTTTTGCGTGGTGGGGAGCGATTCAGGTGCGTTTTCGATGTGGACGTGCCGCAACTCCATCCGTCGTCCTTGCGAAAGCCAAGGGACCCATAAACACCGAACTTGGTTGGCGGAGGGATTCTGGCCAGAGCGTCGTGCAACGACGGCCATTTGGGGTAATGGGTCCTGGCCCCCCGTGCGCAATCGCGCACTAGGCCAGGACGACGGCGAGTTTGTTGCGCGCTTCAATCTCGACTCACAGAATCTCATTCTCGCGACATGATTTGCCCGAGCTTTGCATTTCGTTTCGCCCTCTCATCGAATAGAGGGCGCAGGGAAAGCCGGGTGCACGCTGCACCCGCGGTCTCGCGTGCAAGGGTAGAAAGAAAACCGCACACGAGCATACAGGTTCAGCGGAGGCACTCCGGCTTTCCCTGCGCGATGGGTTACGGCTTATACGTGCTCTCCCCGGCGAAGACCGGGCTTGTTTGTCACCGTCGTCCGCAAGATGCCTAAGCGCCTCGCGAACTTTTGCCTGCCACTGGGGCGTCCGGACCACACGATTTCACCGTCCGTCTCTGCCACGCTCGTCAGTCGTGACCTCGGCGTCCACCGCATCCCACCGCGCGTTCGTGACGTGCGCTCGCCCCTCAATCGGGTGGGACGGGTGCATTAAACGGCTGAGTTGGGGTTGGTGTCAAGAAAAACTTCCGAAAAAACGAAATGACTTCTGCCGCGAGGGCTTGCCATGTCGGGCAACTCAGTGATTGGCGTCCTCCGGCGCGGACTCTGCAATCGTCTCTCGAAGTTGGAAGTTGACGCAGGGAACTTCCGGAACCCCAAATCGTTATTCCCGATGGATTATGAAACCCAAGAGAAGCGGCAACCCACTGCCGAGGAACGCGCGGCAAAGAAGGAAAAGAGCCTTTGGGACGCCCAAAAGGCGCTGGCCGAGCGGAAGAAGGCGGATGACGCCTTTCGTGCAAACTTCGAACGATTGAAGGCCGAGCGCCTCGCGCGCGAACAGAAGTGATAGCGCATCACGAGGGCGGGTACCCCTCGGTGAATTGGGGCCCTCGGTTCTCCCGGGGCCTTTTTGTTTGAACAGGCGTCGACTTCGCGTGTTAGCCATTCCAGAGAGGACGAAAAAAATGGACGTCAAAGAGCATATGGAAGTGATCGGCGCCGACGGCGTGCACATTGGGACCGTGGACAAGGTCGAAGGTGGTCGCATCAAGCTGACGAAAAAGGACAGCGGTGAGGGGTCTCATAAGGGCCATCATCATTTCATCGATAAGGGCCTCATCGCCGAAGTTGAAGGCAACAAGGTCCGGCTCTCCGCGAACGCGGATGTCGCGGTGACAATGGAGCAGGAAAAATAACGAACGTCATCTGGCAGAGGGGAGCGGAAAATGCCGCCCCCCGCTGCTTGGGAACAGAAAGCCAGAGAACGATAGGAGGCTAGAGGAACAATGCTTCTTCGGTCAGGTTGTCGGAAACGCTGAACCACGCGGAAGCATGCCGGATGCCACTTCGTTGCGATCGATTGCCAGCTTTTTGGACCTTCCCGCTCCTGATTGTTTTGAGCGGATGCAACGCCAAGCCCGAGTGCGATTCCATTGAAACCCGCGGTGCCGTACTCGAAATTGTCTCGGACGACCACCGCAATCCGCTGCTCAACTTCGCCGAAAAAAATTCAACCGCGAAGCCGAATTTAGAGAACACAAAACCGCTCTATCTTCTCGGCGAGAGAATAGTTACGACGTCAACGAGTCCAGATAAGCGAACGCTGCAATGTAGCGGCGCAATTTCGGTGAGCGTCGGCGACATCAAGGCCTCGAAAGAGCTGGATTTCACGGTGCAACAATCGCCGGACGGCAAAATATCCGTATCAGTTATTCCGTTCCAGTTTTGAGTATGGCTCAACCGATCCAGCCGACGGAGTCGCGTCCGTCACGGCGATTCAATCAGCGATCGCCAAGTGATAAACTCGAATGGGTGACGCATCTGCCGGCAAGGGGCTTGCACCGGCTGGGCCTAGACCGGACTGATCAGTTCCTTGCCGGCGCGTTGGATGCGCGACGGCCATCCGAGCCGCGATGCGAGTGCCGTCAAACTGTCCTTGGTCAAGCGGTGCACGGGGCGTTCGAGCACGCGCCAGACAAACCACGCCAGCAGGACCATGCCGGTCACGACGATCACGGACCACAGAGCGTGGTTCCGATCGGACGCCGCGGAGAGAAAGATCACGTAGCCGAGCTGCATATGCAGAAGGTAGAGCGGATAGGTGATGCCGCCTGCGGCGACGACGAGGACCCTCGGCAACGGAATGGACTTGATGCGGGTCGCCAGGAACACGATGCCCAGCGAGACGACGCAGATGGCCGCAACGATGCGGGGATCGAAGCTGCCACCGGTATGGACGTCGAGCCGCTCCAGCTTGTGGACGGCCTGAAACACTGCCGTTCCCAGCGCCAGCGCCAGCAGGCCATAGAGCTTGGCGTCGCGCCGCCCGCGGTAATGCTCGTAGATCAGCAGACCCACGGCGAAGAAGCCGCTGTCGTCGGCCATGAACAGCTTCTCGAACAGCGGAGCGTCAATGGTGAGTTCGTTGACGAAAGTGATTGCGAGCCACGCGAGGATGATGACGTCGATCCGCCGCGGGAACAGGCCCAACGCCAGCAACGCCGTGACCCAGGCGTAGAACACGACCTCGATCACCAGTGACCAGTAGGCCGCATCGACGTAGGGCTGGCCGAACATGGGGGCTGCAATGAACAGGTTCGCCAGCCATTGCCCTGATGTCACCTGGAAATGCCCGCGGCCCAGCACCAGCGTCGCGAGGAACGTCAGCGTCATGCAAATCACGAAGGTCGGGTAGATTCGGCTGAAGCGGGCGATCGCGAACCCGACCGGCGTCCTGCCTTCCGCCGAGTAGGCGATGACAAAGCCGCTGATCGCGAAGAACACGGGCACGCCGAGGAACCCGTATTGCGCGATCGGGGTCAGCCACGGCAGCGCGACTTGCGTGACGCCGTCGTTCGACGCGGGGCCCCAGAAACCGTAATGGTACAGGATCACGGCGCCTACGGCGGCGACGCGCATCAGGTCCAGCGCGGGGACTCTCGTTGTGTCCGGCTGTCCATTGACGGTTGGCATCTGCCTTGCTCCAGAGGCAAACATTCTCCGGCCAAACCGGTGAAAGTGCTGTTAACCAGACGCCTGAAAGGGCGGTCCTGACTGTTCAGGACTGGAACAGCGCCGTGGCGACGCCGCATGCGGCGCAGAGCGCGACCACCAGCAGCGGCGGCGCGCGCCATGCGGTGAGCAGGACGAAGCCGGCGAGTGCGATCGCGACATCGAGCGGGCGATGAACCGTGGTGCTCCAGACCGGATCGTAGAGGGCCGCGCCGAGGATGCCGACGACCGCGGCGTTAACGCCGCGCATCATCGCCTGCGCGTTGGCCCGCTTGCGGAAACTGTTCCAGAACGGCAGGGCGGCGAGCAGGACGAGGATCCCGGGCACGAAGATGCCGATCAGTCCAACGATCGCGCCCGGCACGCCGCCGATCACAGCGCCGAGATAGGCGGCGAAGGTGAACAGAGGACCCGGCACCGCCTGTGCCGCGCCATAGCCGGTCAGGAAGGCGTCGTCGCTGATCCAGCCCGGCGCTACGGCCGCTTCGCGCAACAGCGGCAGGACGACGTGCCCGCCGCCGAACACCAGCGCCCCCGAGCGATAGAACGCGTCGAACATGCCGAGGCCGGGCCACATCCGGGCAAGCAATGGTAGCCCGACCAGCAGCGCGACGAACACCGCGAAGGCGCCGAGGCCAACGCGGCGCGATACCGGCATCGCGATGTGGGCGGCGTCACTGGCCTGTTGCTGCGCCTGGCAGAGCCGGAGTCCAGCGACGGCGCCCAGGACGATCGCTCCGATCTGCGCGATCGACGAGGAACTGATGAGGATGACAATCGCCGCCACCGTTGCAATCGACGCACGCTCGCGGTCGGGACACAGCGAGCGCGCCATGCCCCAGACCGCCTGGGCCACGATCGCAACCGCAACCAGCTTGAGGCCGTGGACCAGCCCGGTGCCTACCGGGCCGCTCAGCCCGCTCGCGCCGAAGGCGAACAGCACGAGTGCGATCGCCGAGGGTAGCGTGAAGCCGGTCCAGGCCGCCAGCGCGCCCAAATACCCGGCGCGCATCAAGCCGAGCGAAAAGCCGACCTGGCTGCTCGCCGGACCCGGCAGGAACTGGCAAAGCGCGACGAGGTCCGCGTAGGACTGCTCGTCAAGCCAGCGCCTGCGGACGACGAACTCGTCGCGGAAATAACCGATATGGGCGATCGGGCCGCCGAAGCAGCTCACGCCGAGCTTGAGGAAAATCAGTAGTACCTCAAGGGGCGAATGCGTCTGGCTCGCCGCCGAAGGCCGCGCGTCTGGGTGATCGATGTGTCCGGTGTCGCTCAAGTGTTGCCGATTCCCTGAGTTGCGTAAGCCCATGTGTCGGGCCACGATATCGCCATTCGATGACGGGTTAAGCGAGATTATTTCAACGACGACTGGCTTCAACCGATCCAGCCGAGCAGGCGAAACCAGAGCAGATACAGCGGCCCGAGCAGCACGAACGAGATCAGCCCGACCAGCAGGCACATCTTGAGCGCGGCGCTGGCTGGGACCCAGGCCATGCCGGCGGCGACGACGATCGGCGCGGCTTGATAGGGCAGCAGCGGCGTTGCATAGGCGAAGACCTGCGACATCAGGACGGTCGGCAGGCTCAGGCCGGTGTGCTCGGCAAGTGCCGAGGCAAGCGGCGTGAACACGGCGGGCACGCCGTTGGCGGTGACGACGAAATTCAACAGGCTGGCGAGCCCGATCATCGAGGCGAAATCGGCCGCCGGGTGGGCCGGATCGAGCGGCAGATGCGGAATCAGCGCATCGCCGATCGCGTTGCCGAGCCCGGACCAGGCAACGACGGCGGCAAGCCCGAGGATACCGGCGAGGTAGACGCAGGTGCGGACATTGACGCCGGCGGCGAACTCCTCGCCGTTGAGGAATCCGATCCGCGGCAGCAGGCAGAGGCACGCCGACACCAGGCCCACCCAGGCCGGGCGGATACCGTGCACATTGTCCGTCATCCAGAGCGCGAGCGTGACCAGCAGAATGAGCGACAGCCGCCATTCGGCGGCGCTCATCGGTGTTGTTACCGCGCGGCCTTCGATCCGCTGCGGCGAGGCCGGAAACATCCACATCAGGCAGCCGACGAGGACGACGCCCTTGAGGATGCCGATCACAGGCGCATGCAGCACGAGATACGACATGTAGTCGAAATGAACGCCATAGGCGCGCTCGGCCGCGCCCGTCATGATCAGGTTCGGCACATTGGCCGGCAGGATCGACGCAGACAGTTGATAGGTGCCGAAGCCGACGGCGAGCGCCAACGCCGTGCGGCCGGGCGATCCCTCAGCCAAGCCGGCGCGATCGGCCAGCGCCATGATGATCGGCATCAACAGCGCGATGCGACCCATGTTCGACGGCATCACGAAAGCCAGCGCGTAGGTCAGCGCAATGACGCCGGCCACCATCGCGAACCAGGATCCGGTGAGCCGGCCGGCGAGGTGCCCGGCAATCCGGTCGGCCAGTCCGACTTTGCGGATCGCAGCGCCGATCACGAAGCCGCCGAGCACCAGCCAGAACGCATCCGACTGAAAACCGGAGAACAGCACCTCCGGCGGCGCCGCGCGGAACACGGCGACCGCGGCAAAGAACAGCAGGGCGGTGAGATATTCGGGCAGCACGCTGGTGGCCCAGAGCAGGATCGCGATCGCTGCAAACCAGCCGGGATGAATCAGCGACGTGGCGGTCGAGGTCATGGTGTAATTGCTGGTAGAGGGCGGGATCGGTGAAGTCGCAGTGTCGCGACTCGCTGGAACATGCGCAAACATAGCATTGGAGAGCAGGGCTGTGTGCGAGCCCAGCGGGCAGCTGTGCTGCGGTCGCGATAGACAGTACCCGCGTCGAGGCCGCGCGTTCGGCGGCAAGCCTGATCTTAGCGCGGGCGCGCCATGTCAGCGAGAGCCGTCCACTCCCGTGCGATCGTGCCCCGGATGATGCCGGGCGGAAGCGCGCCAATTCTTGCAAGATCAGGCATCGGAATATTGCACACTTCGACGAAGTAATTCACCGCGTCGCCAATCGTCTGAATTCCGATGGCCTGAGCTGCGGGGGCATGTGTTCGGACGCAGGCCTTGAGATTGGAAATGACGTGCCGCAGTTGCTCATCTTGAGCAGTCTGCGCTGACACCGCCGATGCTGACCAAGGCACCGCAGCAAGCATCAGTGTGATCGCGGTCCTCGACAGCACAATTCACCCATCAAAATGCTATCGGGTTGGATCAGACTATTGGGGCTCAAATGCGGTCGGGACCGGCTCAAACTAATGCCACTGAACGTCGCAAAGGCGATCGGATCGCGCACTCACTCGTAGCCCATCTTCTTCGACGGCCGGCGCGCCGCCGGCATCGCCAGCACCACGAGGCACAGCGCAATCATCGCCATTCCCATAAACTCAAATGCAAACGCGTCCACGGGTCATTCTCCCCCATTGCGAAACCGTTAGACTTGTTCGGGGTGCATTGACGCGCTGTTAAGTCTTATGGTTACCGCAGGCGGGCTCCGCGCATGGTGGAAGGTGAGTTAACGCTCACGAGGCGGCGTTACGCCGCGACGCTCAACGGACCGGTGCGAAGCTTCAGATCGACCGGCGTCGGGTTGCGGAGAATATCCAGCACGGGACAATGCCGGTCGACCGTCTCCTTCAGCCGCGCGATGTCGGCGGCGGATGCGGGACTATCGATGACGACGTGCGCTTCGATGTGCTGGAAGCCGGGCCGGACGCCTTGATCGACGTTGAAGAAGCCGCGCAGATCGATCGTACCGGACAACTGGACCGACACGCCGTTGAGGGGAATCCCCAACGCGTCCGCATAGAGGCGATAGGTGATTTCCTGGCATGAGCCGAGCGCTGCAAGAATGTACTCGACGGGATTGGGCGCGGTGTCCTGACCGCCGAGCGCCGGCGGCTCGTCTACGCCGACATTGAACTGCCGGACCGCGACGCTGCTGTTCACGCCGTCACCGAGACGCGAACTCGCCTGAAACACGGCCTGCGCCTGTGCGGGATCGGCGCCGAGCGCCTGTTGAGTGTCCGAGAAAACCTGTTTGAACTTGAAGGTCATTGTTCGTCTTCCTCTGGGATCAGCGACCAGAGGCTGATCGAACAACGTAAGTCAGGCAATAGCGGCACAACAAAAACGACAGCCGCGGTGCGAAGCGCGAAATTTGCAGCAGCATTTTTCTCGTGCGTGCAGGAGTGCAGACGAAATCGATCGAGAGGTTGGAAGCGGGGTGGACTGCGGCGACGCCGATCGTTTCCGATAAGGCGAGTTGATGCTCACCAGTGGTGGATGGAGGCTACCTACCGCGTTGGTCACGCAAATGTCCGAGCGGAAGCGGCGCTCCTGCCTTGATGGTCTGGAGCGCAATGTTGCTCCTCACTTCCTTCACGATCGACAAGTTCAAGAGCTTGCCGACCAGGAATTGCTGGTAATGTTCGAGGTCGGGCACCACTACTTCCAGGAAGTAGTCAGACTCGCCTGAGACGAGATGGCATGCGACCACCTCGGGGAGTGCCGCGATGGTCTTCTCGAAGCCGAGTGCGACGTCGTTGGCGTGGCCGTCGATCTTGACGCCGACGAAGACCGAGAAGCCGAGACCGACGCGCTCGCGGCGCAGGGCTGCGCGATAGCCTTCGATATAGCCTTCGCGCTCCAGGCGCTTGACGCGGCGCAGGCAAGGCGAGGGCGACAGCCCGATACGGTCAGCGAGTTCGACATTTGTCAGCCGCGCATCCGCCTGCAACTCGACGATGATCCGACGGTCAATCGCGTCCATATCGGATTTTGGCATGATAGCGAAGCTTTCGCGAGGCCAAGGGCGAGATATTGCGCACAGCTTAGGTTAGACGGCGCAGTTTGCAAGGACCTGCCTTGCCCCGAGATGCGATCGTTCGGCTGCAATTCTCAACCCGGAGCCGACGCAAATGACGAACGCCGCCACCCATGCCGCCTTGCTCGCCGCGGTCGATCGGTACCTCGAGCTGATGTACGATTCCGACATCGGGCGGTTTGACAGCGTATTCGCGCCATCGGCCCATTTGCACGGCCTTCGCGATGGTGGTTTGCGCATCCTGCCCGCGGCCGAGTACCGCAAGCTGCTTGCGTCAAACCCATCCCCAAAGGCCAAGAATGCGCCGCGGCAGCAGGAGATATTGTTGGTCGATTTTGCCTCGCCGGATCAGGCGCTCGTCAAGGTGAGGGTGCGGATCGACACGATCATCTATGTCGACTACCTCTCGTTCCATCTGGTCAATGGCTGCTGGTTGGTGACCGCCAAGTCGTTCCACGCCGAGAAGCGATTTGAGACTTAAGCAGCGGAGGCGTGGTCTCTGGCGCTGCCAGCCACGCATCAACGCGCTCGATGAAAGCTGTGCTCTCTCCGCGTCATTGCGAGAAGCGAAGCGACGAAGCAATCCATGCTTCCGCACAAGCGGAGCGATGGATTGCTTCGCTTCGCTCGCAATTGTGCAAGTTCACTAATTCGCTGATTGAATGGGTTCAGTTTTGGTCGCAGCGAAGTCCTTTGGTGTCTGGCCGCCAAGGGCCTGATGAGGCCTGTGGTTGTTGTAGTAGATCAGGTACTCGAAGAGTTCATTGGCGAAGTGATCGAGGTTATCGAAGGTTGCCCCATCGATGACGTCGTCGTCGAGGGTACGCCAGAACCGTTCGATCTTGCCGTTGGTCTGCGGCCGATAGGGTCTGGTGTAGCGATGCTTGATGCCGAGTTCGAGGAGCATGGCTTCGAAGGGATGCTCTTCACGGTTGTTTCGGGATGCGAACTCGGCGCCGTTGTCGGACATGATTTCGGCGAAGACCAGCCCATAGGTGACGTTGAGGGTGTTGATCATCTTCAGCGTCCTGAACATGACCGGCAAGGCTTTCTTGGAGGTGATGACCTCGGCCCAGGCCAGGCGCGAGCAGCTGTCGATCAGGCTGACGATATAGGCCGTGGCCGGGGGTGGCGCCAGGAACACGTCGCGTGGCAGCTGATGCAGATCGACATGGCCAAGTTCGCCGAGCTTGTCCTTGATAATGCGGCGTTTCTCCTCGCGCATCGCCGGCGTGCGCCGGTTCAGATGATAGCGTTTCAGGACCCGGTAGATCGTCGACGGCGAGGGTAGCGTATCGCGCCGCTCGCGCAAGACAGCATGGATCTCGTAGCGGTTCATCCCCCTCTGGCGGCAAGCAACGATCTCGGCCTCGATGCCTTCCGGTTCGCGCCGTTCCTTCCACTTCGGTCCGCGCCGCCGCGGCAAGAGGTCGGCCTCCTCGCCGCTTTGCAAATAGCGGTTGTAACACTTCCGGAAGGTTTGCGAGCAGGTGCCGTGATGCCGATAAAAATCTCCGACCCGGCGGAACGTTGCCGACCGCCCGGCTTTCACCGCCTCGTATTCCGGGATCAGGAACCGCCACTTCTGCAGGTAGTTCCGCTCAATCGTCCGGTCGTAGCTGTTGTCGCGCATCGAATCCTCCCGCAAGAGAATTCAATCAGCGAATTAGTGAACTTGCACAGCAATGACGG
>NZ_JYMT01000039.1 GCF_000938305.1 Bradyrhizobium sp. LTSP885 | reverse complement strand
TGTCATTCGGCCTGCAATATTGACCCCCTAAGCCGGGGGATCGGCGTCCAAAATTGACCCCCTACAGGTTGGTCTGTTGCGCTGCCTGCTTTGTAATGAAGCAGGTGGTCGGGGATGCTGGTCGTGGAGACAATTGCCCGGATACGGCGCGAACACTTCATCAAGGGCAAGACGATCAAGGAGATCGCCCGGGACCTGAAGGTGTCGCGGAACACGGTCCGGAAGGTGCTGAGGTCGGGAGAGACCTCATTCGAGTACGAGCGTGTTGTCCAACCGCGGCCGAAGCTGGGACGATGGGCAGCGGAGCTCGACGGATTGCTTGCGGGGAACGCAGCTAAGGCTGCTCGCGAACAGTTGACGTTGATCCGGATCTTCGAAGAGCTGCGCGGGCGCGGCTATGATGGCGGTTACGATACCGTTCGGCGTTACGCCAGGCGGTGGAGCCAAGAGCGTGGGCAATCGACGGCTGCAGCCTATGTCCCGCTGAGCTTTGCGCCTGGGGAAGCCTATCAGTTCGACTGGAGCCACGAGGTCGTCCTGCTCAATGGCGTAACGGTGATCGTGAAGGCCGCCCATGTCCGGCTCTGTCACAGCCGGATGCTGTTTGTGCGGTGCTATCCGCGCGAGACACAGGAGATGGTGTTCGACGCCCACGACCGGGCATTTGCTCTGTTCAAGGGCACCTGCGGACGCGGCATCTACGACAACATGAAGACGGCGGTGGAGACCATCTTCGTCGGCAAAGGGCGTCTCTACAATCGCCGCTTCATGCAGATGTGCAGCCACTACCTGGTCGATCCGGTTGCCTGCACGCCAGCGTCGGGCTGGGAGAAGGGTCAGGTCGAGAACCAGGTCGGACTTGTCCGGGAGCGCTTCTTCACGCCACGGCTGCGGTTCAAAACCCTCAACGAGTTGAACGCGTGGCTGTTGGACAAGTGCATCGCCTACGCCAAAGCGCACCGGCATCCGGAACTGATCGAACAGACGGTCTGGGAGGTGTTCGAAGCTGAGCGACCGAAGCTCGTTCCCTATGCCGGCCGGTTCGACGGATTCCACGCGGTGCCGGCGTCGGTCTCGAAGACCTGTCTGGTGCGTTTCGACAACAACAAATACTCGGTCACGGCCAGCGCTGTCGGGCGGCCTGTCGAGGTTCACGCCTACGCCGACCGCATTGTGATCCGCCAGGACGGGCGCATCGTTGCCGAGCATGCTCGCTCGTTCGGCCGCGGCGATACCGTCTACGATCCCTGGCATTACGTGCCGGTGCTGGCTCGCAAACCCGGTGCCTTGCGCAACGGCGCTCCCTTCAAGGACTGGGTACTGCCGGCCGCGATCGAACGTGTACGGCGCAAGCTCGCCAGCGCCGACGATGGCAATCGGCAGATGGTCGACATCCTCAACGCAGTTCTGACCGACGGCTTGCCGGCCGTCGAAGCCGCCTGCGCCGAGGCGATCACTCACGGCGTTCATTCCGCCGATGTCGTGCTCAACATCCTGGCCCGCCAGCGTGATCCTGCGCCACCGGCCAACATCCTCACCCCGGCTGCGCTGACATTGCGCCATGCCCCGATCGCCGACTGTGCCCGTTACGACAACCTCAGGAGAACCATCTGATGGAACGTACTCAACTGTTCGACCTCATGAGCGAGCTCAAGCTCTACGGCATGAAGGCCGCCTTCGATGAGATCATGGCGACCGCTGTCAAACGCCAGCACGAACCTCAACGCATTGTCGGCGACCTGCTCAACGCCGAGATCAACGAGAAGCAGGCGCGCTCGATCAAGTACCAGCTCACCATCGCCAAACTGCCGCTGGCCAAGGACCTTGAGGACTTCCAGTTCGAGGGCACTCCTATCAACCAGACGCTGGTCAATGATCTCGCCGGCGGCGGCTTCATCGCCCAGCAACGTAACGCCGTCCTGGTCGGCGGTACCGGCACCGGCAAAACACATATGGCCATCGCCATCGCCAGAAGCTGCATCCGATCTGGTGCCCGCGGCCGCTTCTACAACGTAGTCGACCTCGTCAATCGCCTGGAGATCGAGACCCGCAATGGACGGCAGGGTCGCATCGCCGAGCATCTGACCCGGATGGACTTCATTGTCCTCGACGAACTCGGCTACCTTCCGTTTGCTCAATCCGGCGGCCAGCTACTGTTCCATCTCGTCAGCCGGCTCTACGAGCGCACGTCGATCGTCGTCACCACCAACCTATCCTTCGGGGAATGGCCCAGCGTATTTGGCGACGCAAAGATGACCACCGCGCTGCTCGATCGTCTGACTCACCATTGCGATATCGTCGAGACCGGCAACGACAGTTGGCGCTTCAAGAGCCGCGACGACGATCACGCAACCCGCGCTCGCACCGTCTCCGCAACCCCGACCAGCTCCGACGGCGCGAGCGCTACCGCCAAAACCCGTCGCCCAAAGGGGTCAAAATTGGACGCCGATGCGGGGTCAAATTTGAACGCCGATTGACAGGCTGGCTGCCCAAGACGGTCAGCATCATGCGACCGTGCGGCGTCGTAGTGTCAGCCCAGGTATGTCTAGCCGACGCAAAATCGCGGCGTCGATGGCATTTCTCGGAGTGCGCCTCCGATCACAATTGAGTCATTACGTCGCGCCGGTCCCGTCGATTTTACGCCGCGACTTTCCTCCTGCCGCTTCCACGACGCTTCCACGAACGAATTTTTCGGTCAAAATCGGGTCAACAATAGGCCCTTGAAAACGATTTGTTTTCAAGGGCTTGTTGTCTGGTTGCGGGGATAGGATTTGAACCTATGACCTTCAGGTTATGAGCCTGAAGATCCTTTCGAGAAAGTATGAGCGATGAAAGCCGCTGAGCGCCGAAATATCGGCTCATGCTAGCGCTGCATGCCCTGCTCAACGATGCGGACCGCCCCCGACAAAACACACAATGCCGGATGGACGGTATTTGGCGGCTACCGGTTGCATTTTCGTGAGAACGACTCGATTGCTTGCGCCAGATCGACGTATCTGCGCCCGATCACCGCCAATTGCCGCATAAGGAAGTAAGGGTTCTTTCCAAACACAGGCTCAGCGGATTTGATGGTGCAGCACCTCGTTGACACGGGAGGCATTCTTTGAACGCACGGGCCTCAACCTCAGAATTTCGATTGGCGTGATCCGCACAAACGCGGCAGGCATCCAGCCAAAAAATGAAGCATGAGTCTTAGAAACCTCATCATTTGCGCTACAATAATGTCGAAAGCCAAATTCACCGAAGCCGATGTAAAGCGCGCCGTGAAGGGCGTCATCGAAGGTGGCGGCATCGTCGCGAACGTTGATATTTGGCCTGACGGACGGATATCGGTTACAGTCAAAGAGGACAAACACCGCTCGATGGACCCGGAAGATGATCCGGAAGTGTCGCGGAGGCTTCTGTGAAAATTGGCCGATCTGCCCTACCCTTGCCGCGCTACACAAGGCGCAAACGCCTCAAGAAGGGCGGGGTCGGATATTTTTTCGATGCGCCGACGTGGGCACGCAAGAGCGGTTGCCCGGTCAAGAATGAACCGCTGGGAACCGATTATGACTTGGCGGTGCAACGCGCCGAAAGGGTATTGCTGCCCGCGTTCGATAGCTGGCTAAGCGGCGGCGAAGATGCAAATCCGATCGGTATCGGCGTGGTGATCGGAACGCTGGACTGGATGTTTCACGAGTATCGCCGAACGTGGAAACAGAAGACCGCGAAGCGCCTGCAGCCGTTGAGCCCCGGACAATGCCGCGTGCATGAAACCGGCATCAAGATGATCTGCGAATACTTGCTACAGGACGGCAGGCGTCTAGGGACGCGGCGGGTGTCGAGCATCGATACGGCGTTCGCGGACGATCTGTTTGAGAAGCTACTCTACAAAGATGTGGAGGGCGAGAAGGTCGAACGCCGTACCACTGTCAACCACGCCATGAAAACCGCGCGCGGCGCATGGAACGCGATCTCGCGGGCGCACCCTCACATGTTTCCGCCGAAAAACCCGTTCGAGAAGATGGGCCTGCGATCGACATCGCGCGAAACGCCGCATGCGAATTTTGCCGAGCTGGCGGCGTTCCGCGCCACAGCCATCGAGATGGGCTATCCGTCATTGGCAACGGGCGTTCTGATCGGCTGGGAATGGCTCCAGCGCAAGGCTCACATCTTCATACGGTTCATGGCCGAGCACTACCGTCCAGACAGCCGTCCAAACCACGTCTATGTCATCAACTACAAGACCAGCACAGGCTCATGGGAGCCGCTGTTCGATAAGAAAGGCAAGCCGCTCTATCCCCTGCTGATGGCTGAGTTGGATGCCATGAACGCGCTGCGGCCAACCGGCGGCCTGATGCTGCGCCGAGACGGCAGTGGCCTGCCGTGGGGTGGCAAGGGTGAGATGCTGACGCAGGTCGAGCGCATTTCGAAGAAGATCATCATGGCGGCGGGGCTGCGGCCTGAGCTGACGTTCACTTCGTTCGGCCGGCATGGCGGGACCACTGAAGCGAGCACGTCCGGCCTAACGGAAACGCAGTTGATGAAGAAGGGCCAATGGTCATCGACTAAAGCGATGGCGCATTACCTGCACCATGACGACGAGGCTAAACAGGACGCGCAGATAAAGCGCATCAAGCGGCGCAAGCAGGCGGCCAAAAAGTGAACGTTTGTCGGAATGAAACAGCCCAGCTTGTCGGAATGGAAATTAACGAATCCAATAAGTGCCTGAAAACATTGGAGCGGGTGAAGGGAATCGAACCCTCGTATTCAGCTTGGAAGGCTGCTGCTCTACCATTGAGCTACACCCGCGTCGCGCGATCACCTAACACGGCCGGGCGGCCGTCTCAACTGCCCCGGCGGAGGTCTTATTCCCGGCGAACGGCACTCATTTCCGCGCATTCCACCCCTGTTCCCTCGTCCGCACGGCCACTTGTGGCCTTAACAACGGCAGATTCGCTGTCTATATTGAAATTACCGTAACCAACGAAAGGAGGTGATCCAGTGTCTTCACTCAAGCGCTGTCACCTCGCTGGGATCGCCCGCTAGGCTTTGAGCTATGAGCCTGGCATCGGGGCGCTCTCAGCCCTGGACCAGCGAGACAACATAACAGGGCGCGGCGGGAGCAATCCCGCCGCGTTTTTTGCTGCGCGGGCCCGGTGATTCGCAGCCGTTGTTGCGGCTTGGTCAGTGACCCGCCCGGAAGAAGAAGCGGAGCCAGCGCGGAAGCCAGCCGCGCCGCATCACGACAAGGCGCTCGCCGCCATTGAAGGCGGTGCTGCCGTAATAGCGGTGATGGCCGGAAACCTCGTTCCAGTCAGCGGCCTGCAATGCAGGCATTCTCTCGGCGTCGCAGATGATGGTCCCTGGCTTGCGTGGCATGATGCTCTCCAAGAGTCTGTTTGAGCCTGCGCGGTGGCCGCGTCTGCCCATCAGTCGTGCAGATCAACCCAGGCGTTCAAGCCTGAAGGGGCGATATCGGGTTTCCGGACCGTTTCGCGAGGGCTTGCCGCAACACAAAAACTGTTCGATCCGTGAGGGATGAAATGTCGGCTGGGCCGCCTTTGGCCCGTCCTTTGACCAGCCGCATCAACACGGAGGAGCGTTGCCGATGCTTTATGCCATTCTGGCCTACCACGTCGAAGCCGAGACCAGGTCATGGACCGCCGAAGAGGACGCCTCCGCCTTCGCACGCGTACAGGCGGTTCGTGAACGGCTGAAGGATCAACTCGGCCCGGCCGCACGGCTCGGCGATACCCGCAACGCCCGCACTTTGCGCGGACCCGGCCACGGCACGGTGATCGATGGCCCGTTCGCCGAAACGAAGGAGCAGTTGCTCGGCATCCACATGATCGATTGTGCCGATATGGACGCGGCGATCGCGGTCGCGCGAGATCTGCGCAGCGTCAATCCGACGGTGGTCTATGAGATCCGCGCCATCAAGCTCTATGTTCCGGGCTCGCCGTTTCCAGAGACTGCGCGCCCCCGCGGCATCTGAAGCACGAACCGACCGGATCGACGCGCGCAACAGGCACGTCTTTCGTGTCGGCCGGCGCAGTGAAGAATGCCGCTCAGCGATCGCCGGGCAGTCTCGGCAGCTTTGGAAACTTGCTGGCGTCGAACTTCGGCGCCGGCTCGTTCGCCTCCGGCGCGAGCGGCACCTCGTGACTGGGGATCAGGGTCACCTCGAAGACGAGATCGGGCACCGCATCGGCCCGTCCCGTACAGGTCGCGATCGCGCCGTTCCAGGCGCCCTCGAGCCGCACCACGAGGTCGTCGGTGCCGAACACGGTTGCGTGCCCCGCGGTGTGCCGCTTGGCGGTGAGAACAACGGAGAAGCGATCACCATCGGCCTCGACGGTGCCGTCATAGGTCATGATGCTGTCGCTGCCCCACAGCTTGCCGTCGGCCACATGCACGACGCCTGTGCCGTCCGCGAGCGACGTCCGAAACCACGCCGCATAGGTGCCGTTCTTGAGCATGGCGCCCGTCTCTGGCCGCTCCGTTTCATCGCTGACGATCTGGGCACCGTTGCGTTAACAAGCGGTGAAGGAACCTACTGGCCGTCGATCTGCCGTCCCATGATGGCAATCGCCTTCTGGTAGACCTGCGCGGCGTTCCACGCCTCGATCGCGGCGAAGTTGGGTTCCCCGGGCTGATAGCCCGCGCCGGCGCGCCAGCCATTGGCGCGCAGGAAATTCGCCGTCGAGCTCAGCGCATTGGCGGCGACGTCGAGATTGCCGGTGCCGTAGGCCAGGATGTTCTTCGGCATGAACTGGGTCTGGCCGACCTCGCCATGCATCGAGCCGCGCGTGGCTCCCGAGAGCGAACCGCGGTCGATCAGTTTCAGCGCGGCATAGAGCTGCTCGGTGAAGAACTCCGGACGGCGGCAGTCATAGGCAAGCGTCGCGATCGACGACAGCATGTTCTGGTTGCCGCGCTGGCTGCCGAAGCCGGTCTCCATGCCCCAGATCGCGATCAGCGGCCCCGGCGGCACGCCAGTGCGCTGCTGGATCGAGGCGAACAGCGCCGCCTGCGACTGCTTGAGCGAACGGCCGCGCGCCACGATGGTCGCAGCACCGCGCTTGGCCATGAACGCCTCGAGCGACAGGCTGAAACTGTGCTGGCTGCGGTCGGCGGCAATCGTCGCGCTGGCGTAGTTCGCGCCCATCAATGCGCCGATCGCAGTCTGACCGACGCCCTTGGCGCCGGCTTCCTCGGCAAACTGCCGCTTCCAGGTCTCGAAGCCACCCGGGCCGTTGCCGCACTGCGCGGCGTTCGCCTGCGTGCCCAACGCTGCAACGAGCGCGATGGCCGCGAGCGCCGACGTCGCAAGCTGTTTGGCCCTGGTCATCCGAAAACTCCTCCGCATTGGTGCCCTCAGCTGACGATGGCCGACGGTACATGACCCGATCATGAACGCCGAGCCATGATATCCGACGGCGCAGGCCGTTCGATTCCGGGAACCATAGGAAACCGTGTGCGTTTTAGCCACACCTCCGTCAACACAAGGTATCCGCCCTGCTCTCTCCGCACGCGATCGCCGGTTGGTTTGCCCGCACTGGGGCCTGTTCGTGATCGTGGCGCAGGGAGAATCCGCGTGACCACAGATGATTCGCGCCAGCAAAAGGCGCTCACGCCATTACTGGCGCTGAACTTCTTCATGGCGGACATGCAGGCCGGCATCGGCCCGTTCCTCGGCGTGTTCCTGCTCGCGCATGGCTGGCAGAGCGGCTGGATCGGCACCGTGATGACCGCGGGCGGCGTCGCCGGCATGCTGATGACGACGCCGGCAGGGGCGCTGATCGATGCCACGCGCAGCAAGAAGCTGTTCGTCATCATCCCCGGCATTTGCACCGTCATCGCATCGGGCATCGTGCTGCTGTCGCAGCAATTCTGGCTGGTCGCGGCCTCGCAGGTCGCAACCGCGATCGCGGGTGCTGCGATCGGTCCGGCGGTTGCCGGCATCACGCTCGGTATCGTCCGCCAGGCCGGATTCAATCGCCAGAACGGCAAGAACCAGGCGCTCAATCACGCCGGCAACATGGTCGGCGCCGGCCTGTCCGGCCTTCTCGGTTGGCTCTACGGCTTCACGGCCGTATTCTGGCTCGCGGCCGCCTTCGGCGTGCTCTCGATCATCTCCGTGCTGATGATCCCAAGTGAGGCCATCGACGATGACGCTGCGCGCGGATTGGAGCAACAGGACAAGGACAAAGGCCATGCCGGCGGGCTTAAGGTGCTGGTGGAGTCGAAGCCGCTCCTCATCCTCGCTGCCGCGCTGCTGTTCTTCCATCTCGGCAACGCCGCGATGCTGCCGCTGTACGGACTGGCTGTCGTCGCCGACAAGCACGCCGATCCTGCGAGTTTCGTCGCGATGACCATCGTGATTGCGCAGGGGACGATGATCCTGACCGCACTCGTCGCGATGCGGATGGCCGAGAAGGAAGGCTATTGGATGGTGCTGCTGGTGTCGTTCGCCGCGCTTCCGATCCGCGGCGTGATTGCTGCGTGGCTCCTCAACAAATGGGGCGTCTACCCGGTGCAGATCCTCGATGGCGTCGGCGCAGGTCTGCAGAGCGTCGCGGTGCCCGGTCTGGTGGCGCGAATTCTCAACGGCACCGGTCGCGTCAATGCCGGCCAGGGTGCCGTCATGACGGTTCAGGGCATCGGCGCGTCGCTTAGCCCGGCGACCGGCGGCTGGATCGCGCAGGAGTTCGGCTACGGCCCGATGTTCGTCATCCTCGGTGCCTTCGCCGCGGTCTCGGTCACCCTGTGGACGCTGTTCGCCCCGTTGCTCAAGCCGGCCTGCGCCGGCGTATCCGAACGGACGCCACGCGATATCGCTATTGCCGGCGCGGGAGCGGCTTGATGTTCGCATCAACCGCGACCTGGGGCATCGCCGGCCTCGCCACGCTCGGCGTCGTCGCCCGGCCCTGGAATTTGCCTGAGTACATCTGGGCGGTGACCGGCGCGGTGCTGCTGGTCGCCCTCGACCTGCTACCGTGGCGCGATGCGATCGCGGCCGCCGGCAAAGGCGTCGATGTCTACTTCTTCCTGATCGGAATGATGCTGCTCGCCGAGGTCGCCCGCAAGGAAGGGCTGTTCGATTGGCTTGCCGTCCAGGCCGTGCGGCGGTCGCACCACTCGGCGTCGCGACTGTTCGCGATCGTCTACGCCGTCGGCACGTTGGTGACGATCTTCCTGTCGAACGACGCCACCGCGGTGGTGCTGACGCCGGCGGTCTATGCCGCCACCCGCGCCGCCAAGGTCGAGCCGCTGCCCTATCTGTTCGTCTGCGCGTTCATCGCCAACGCGGCGAGCTTCGTGCTGCCGATCTCCAACCCGGCCAACCTCGTCGTGTTCGGCGAGCGGATGCCGACACTGCTCGAATGGCTGCATTACTTCGCGCTGCCGTCAGCGGTCGCGATCATCGTGACCTTTGCCCTGCTCCGTTTCAGCCAGCGCAACAGCCTCGCGGGCCGCGTCGACAGCGACGAGACCCCGATTGCCCTGACGCGCGGCGCCGCGATCGTGGCTTTCGGCATCGCAGCTACCGCGATCGTTCTGCTCGCCGCGTCCGCGCTCGGCCGCGATCTCGGGTTACCCACTTTTGCTTGCGGCGCCATCGTCACCGCGATCGTGCTGCTGCTCGGGCGAAAGTCGCCACTGCCAGTGCTGCGCGATGTGTCGTGGTCCGTGCTGCCGCTGGTGGCCGGCCTCTTCATCCTGGTCGAGGGCCTCAACCATACCGGAGTGCTGCCCGCGCTTGCCGATGTGCTGAAGCAAGCGGCCGCCACCTCGCCCCATGCCACCGCCTGGAGCGCCGGCATCATCGCGGCAACAGCCTCGAACCTGATCAACAATTTGCCGATGGGACTGATCGCAGCGACGACCACGCAGGCCGCACAGGCGTCACATCAGGTCACCGGCGCGATCCTGATCGGGGTCGACCTCGGTCCGAACCTTTCGGTGACCGGCTCGCTTGCGACCATCCTGTGGCTGATCGCCCTGCGCCGCGAAGGCGAGCATGTCGGCGCGCTCCGCTTCCTGCGGCTCGGCATCGTGGTGATGCCGCCCGCGCTGCTATTGTCGTTGTTCGCCCTGTCACTGGTCTCGCCCTGACGGGCGACCCGCGTCGAATATGTCGAGCATCGCGACAAGCATCCGGCGGACGTGCTGCCGTGAGCCTCGGCCGCTACGCCGCCAGCCTGTCGACCTGGACCTTGCCCGCCTTCATGACGAGCGGAATGTGCTCGCCCTGGCCGAGCAGGCACGCGACGTCGCGCAGCGGATTGCCTTCGACCACCAACAGATCGGCAAAGGCCTCGGGCGCGATGCGGCCGAGCTTGCCTTCCATGCGCAGCACCTCGGCGCCGACAATGGTCGCGCTCGCGATCACCGCCTGCGGACCGAGCACTTCGGCACGGATCCGGAATTCGTTGCTCTGCAGACGCTGCGATGGTCCAAGCAGATCGGTGCCAAACCCGATCTTCACGCCGGCCTCGCGAAGGATGCCAAGCGAGCGCAGCCCGGCGTCGCGCACGTCGGCGACCTTGGCGACGCTTGCGGCAGGCAGGCCGTATTGGGCGCCCTCGCTCGCCAGCGCCTCATAGGTGACAAGCGTTGGGACCGCATAGGCGCCCTGCTCGGCCATCAGGCGCGCGGTCGGAAGGTCGACCAGATTGCCGTGCTCGATGGTGCGCACGCCGCAGCGCACCGCGCGCTCGATCGCCTCGGCAGTGTAGGCATGGGCCAGCACATAGGTCTGGCGCGCCCGCGCTTCAGCGACGATGGCGCGGATCTCGTCCTCGGAATAGCCGAACGCTCCGATCGGATCGGTCGGCGAGGCAACGCCGCCGGACGCCATGATCTTGATCTGATCGGCGCCCATCTGCAGCTCCTCGCGGACCGCCTTGCGGCAGGCATCGACGCCGTCGACGACGCGCGCGATCGCGCCGACCCGCACGCAGCAGGAGCAGGTCGGGTCGCCCAGATAGTCCGAGCGTGCGCGTCCGTCGCCATGCCCGCCGGTCTGGCTCAGCGCGCGGCCGGAGACGAACAGCCGCGGACCGTCGGTCAGGCCGGTGTCGATGGCCTGCTTGAGGGCGTAACCCGCGCCGCCGGCATCGCGGACGGTGGTGAAGCCCCGCTTCAACATGCCGCGCAGCAGCATGGTCGAGCGCAGCGTCACCAGCACGTTCGCCATGCGCGCCTGCGCCGCCAGATCGAGCTCGACAGCAACAGCATGCACATGCAGGTCGATCAGGCCTGGCATCAGCGTCTTGCCCTTCAGATCGATGGTGCGATCCGCCGACGCCTGCAGCGGCCGATCCGAAACCTCCTTGATCAAATCATTCTCGACCAGCACGTGATGCCCTTCCAGCAATTCGGGCTGAAGCGGATCGAGCAGTGCGGCGTTCTTGAAGAGCGTTGTGGGCATGACGATGTCCTTGGCGATGTCCTGTCGGGTTAGAACGCCGCCGGCGTCAGCAACGCCGGCAATGCGAGTTGGGCAAAGGGGCGGCAGGCGGCGACGTCATCGTCGTCGTACCAGCCCGCTTCATGGAGGAGATTGAGCGAGCCGAGCGTGCGGCCGCGCCAGCGCACCGGCATGTTGAGCACACTGGCGCAACCGAGCGAGGCGATCAGCGCGTGGTCGGAGAACACCGTAGCGAGATCGTCAAGCGTGCGGCCGATATAGGCCTCGCCCCGGTCGAGCACGGCCTCGGTCCACGGTCCCGCCGCGAGCCGCTTGCGCCCGCCCGCCGGATAGGATTCGGGAAGATTGGAATAGAGCCGCGCGGCCTCGCCGGTCACGCCGTCATAGGCCAGGATGGTGAACAGTTTGTGCCCGATCGCCGATCTCAACGCGGCGTCGAGCGCCGCGAACACCGTGTTCGGCTGATCGACGCTGGCATGCGCGATCGCGACGTCGCACAACAGCGGATCGGCATGCGGCTTGGCGTCCCTGCGGTGCGGCGTCATGCGGCTTCGCTCGCGGCGATCTCTTCCAGCGAGCGCCCGCGTGTCGGCACGCCCATCAGCACGACGGTCAATGCACCGATCAGGAGCACGGTCGTGGTGACGCCGAACACGCCGGCGAAGCCGAAATTCGGATAGAGGTAGCCGACCAGGATCGGCGAGACGATCGCCCCGATGCGGCCGATCGCCGACGCAAGCCCTGCCCCCGTGGTCCGGATCGGCGTCGGAAACACCTCGGCCGTGTAGGCATAGACGCCGGCATAAGTGCCGTTCATGAAGAACGACAAGAGGATGCCGGCCAGCATGATCTCTCCGTCGCTGGTGGCGAGGGCGAGGCCGAACGCGCTGATGCCGCCGAGCAGCATGTAGGTGGCGATCGTGGCCTGCCGGCCGATGCGTTCGTTGAACCAGGCGGCGCTGAAATAGCCGGGCACCTGCGCGCAATACATCGTCAGCGAATAGCCAAAGCTCTTCGTGATGCTCATGCCGTTCTGCACCAGCAGGCCGGGAATCCAGACGAAGAAAGAGTAGTAGCTGAACGTGATCGACAGCCACATGATCCAGGTCATGGTGGTGATGCGGGCCTGCCGCCCGGCGAACAGAGACGCGAAATTGGTCGCAAGCGTTCCCGCTGGCGCCGGAGCCGCGGTCACCTCGACGACCGGCGGCGGCAGGACATGGCCGGCGCGCGCGAAGCTCGCTTCGACCCTGTCGAGCACCGCTTCGGCCTCCTTGAGCCGTCCCCGGCTTTCCAGCCAGCGCGGCGATTCCGGCAGCGCCCTGCGCCACCACAGCAGCATGACGACAGGCACGGCGGTGATCACTAGCACGATGCGCCAGCCGTTATCGTAAGCCGGCACGATGAAATAGCCGAGCAAGGCGGCTGCCACAAAGCCGAACGAGAAGAAGCCCGCCAGCGCGCCCGTGAAACTGCCGCGGTAACGCCGCGCCACGAACTCCGCAAGGTAGGGCGCGATGATCGCGCTCTCGGCGCCGGTGCCCATCCCCGCCACCACGCGGGCGGCGAAGAACGACGACCAGCTATCCACGGTCGCGCTGACCACCGATGCCATACAGTAGAGTGCGAGCGCCGACATCATCACCGCGCGGCGGCCGATCAGGTCGCCGAGCGTGCCGGCCAGCAGGGCGCCGAACAGGAAGCCGACAAAGGTGCTGCTGCCGAGCACGCCGGTCTGGACCGCCGTGAGATTCCAGGCGGTGCGGAGCACCGGCAGGATAAAGGCCAGCACGGCGGCGTCCATCGCGTCGAACATGTAGCCCAGGCCGCCCATCAGCAGCAGATGAATATGAAAACGTGCGAACGGAAGGCGCTCGATGCGCGCCGATATCATCGACATCTGAAATCCCCCTGCCCCACGGCCCGGCGCCCGTATTCCCCGGGGGCACTTGTGCTCCCCGGGGCACTTGTGCTCCCGCGGAGGGATAATAGACAAACCGCCATTATCCCAATAATTTATAGTTATGATCTCATATATCACCAGTGTGAATGTCACCGATGTCATTCCGGACGCTTGACCTGAACCTGCTGAAGGTCTTCGAGGCGCTGATGACCGAGGGCAGCGTCACGCGGGCCGCGAACGCGCTGATGATGACGCAGCCTGCGGTCAGCAACGCGCTGGCACGATTGCGCGACGCGCTCGGAGATCCATTGTTCGTGCGGTCAGGCACCGGGATCCGCCCCACCCAACGCGCCGTGGCGTTGTGGGATCCGATCGGCGAAGCGCTGGAAAGCGTGCGCGGCGCGCTCGACGAGAAAGTCTTCGATTCGGAGCGCGCCCAGACCGAGTTCAGCCTGTCGATGTCGGATTACGTCGCCTCGCTGGTGATGCCGCGGCTCCTCAACCGTTTCGCCAAGGCCGCGCCCAACGCGCGCATCCGCACCGTGCCCAACACCATCATCGGCATCGCCGATCAGCTCGAGGACAACCGGGTCGATTGCGTGTTGAGCGTCTACGTCAACGAGGCGCAGCATCCGGCGCTGATCCGCTCGCGCTCGCTCTGGACCGTCGACTACGCCTGCTTCATGCGGCGGGACCATCCGTTGGCCGCCGGCAAGCGGCTGAGCACGCGCAGCTTCCTGAACGCCAAGCATGTCGATGTCAGCCTGGCCGGCCGGACGTTGCCGACCTACGACCAGTTCCTCGCCTCGCGCGGGCTGTCGCGCAACCTCGTCTCCATCGTCAATCATTACGGTGCGGCTTACGAGATCGTGCGCCAATCCGACCTGATCGGCGTGCTGCCGCGGGATCTGCGCGGCCAGTCGCGACACGCCCCGTCGCTGCGCGCGATGCCGCTTCCGCTCGAGGCGCCACCGCGCGTCGTCAGCCTATTCTGGCACCAGCGCAACGACACCGTACCTGCCCAGCGCTGGCTGCGCGAAACGCTGGTGGAGCTGTTCGCGCGGATGGAGTGAGGAAGTGAATTCACATTCTCACGGACATTCCGATCGAGCGAATTTCAGCCCATCGCAGCCTTTCTTGGCCGTCCCGCCGTGCGCGGACGCAGATGGGCCTGCATCATCAACGGGTCCCGCTGCATCGCCCGGAGCAACATCCCAATGGGTGCCGGCACCGTACCCGCGGCACGATACGAATTCCAGGTGCTGAGACTGACGTTCACCAGATCGGCGGCCTCAGCATTGGATATTCCCATCTGATCTTGCCAGCGACGAATCTCAACGTTGCCGAATGGACGCTGCTCATCAGCCAGCATCTTCAGATGCATGGCATCGATTGCGAGGTCCTCGTCATTCCAAGCGACCGCCGATCCGTAGGATGCAACGTGCGCTTGACTGAACGTCGAAGCATCTTTGAGTGGCGCAAGAATATCGCCACCGGTGGCAATCCACCCGGTCAAGTTCACAGCGTCGCGGCCTCGTCTCCCTCGCCAGCGGACGACCAATGACGACGGAACTTCCACCTTAACGGCTTCGACCCGCGGAATTTCCCTATCCATGTAAATATCCTAGTACAATTTTCGTAGTAGGTTTTCTGTCCGATTCGCCCGAGCCATCGCCCGTCCGACGCGCTCTCACTATCATCTGGCGAGCAATTTCCGACGATGCCCTCAGCGCCAACGCCGGCCATCATGCGGCTCGCCACGTCCCGGCCCTCAGTTCTCCTGCAAAAAGATCGACAACGCCCGCTGCAAGTCGCGGTAGGCACGCGGTCCGATCTTGGCGGCGAGCCGCTTGTCGCTTTCGGCCACTGCGGGCCTGATCCGGCGCAAGAGTGCTGTGCCTTCGTCGGTCAGAGAGAGCACGTAATAGCGCCGGTTGATCGCGGAGGCGGTGCGCCGCACCAGGCCGCGCCCCTCCAGATGATCGGCCAGCCGGCCCAATCCGGCCCGCTCGATCGACAGCAGTTGCGCAATCGCAAGCTGGTTGATGCCGGGATTGGCGTCAATCACGCAGAGAACGGAGAACTGGGCCGGGCTGACGTCATAGGCAGACAATTGCCGGCCGAATTCCTTGAAGACCCAAAGCTGGGCCCGGCGGAGGCGATAGCCGAGCAATTGCGACAGGTCGCCCAAGGCCAACGGTTTCAAGGCCAGCGGTTTCAAGGCCGACGGTTTTGCCCGCGCCGGCTTTTCCGCCTGCGTCGCGCGCGGCTGATGTCGTGACGACTTCACCACGCGTGCTGCGCGGCGCAGGCCCTTGGCGGGCCGCTTCCTGACACCTGCCTTCCCTGGCTCCATCGATATCAATCTTTCCCAAGCCAGTTTCCCAAGCCTGCGCCCCGAAGATCGGGGATTCGAGCGCTTTAGTCTATCCCGGCGCCCCCGCACGGCAAGCAGAGCGGCGCCGGCCTTCGCAATTGCAAATGCCACGAGAGGTTGCGTGGCAGTGTCCGATTTCGAATCCATGTTGACAAGACAACATCGCGGCGCAAGGATCGCGGAAACCTGCCGCAACACGAGCCGGTCCAAGGGAGATAACGTCCGTGCCTCCATCAAGGGTGGACGCCGATGAGCGCGTTGTGACGCGCCGCGGCGAGATGACATCGTGCGCCGCCACACGTGCGCAGCGATCTGTTCGGCAGGACGTGAAGCTCTGCGGCGCGCCGCTGGTCTGGCAATCGCTCTTCATCACCTGGGAGGGACTGACATGAAACGACTATTGCTGGCGTCGACGATTGTTGCAGGCTGGGCGGCGCTCGGCGCACACGCATCGGAAGGGCTGCCGCCAGGCGGCGTCGCCCCGCGTTCATCCTGCACCGGCCTCACCGGCATCAAGCTGGCGAACACGCAAATCCTGAGCGCTGTGCAGAAGTCGGGCTATTGCAATGTGGTCGGCGTCATCGGCAAGCGCACCAGCACGCAGGATCCCGATCATTTCACCTACGCCATCGGCTTTGCGCTCAATTTGCCAAACACCTGGCACGGCCGGTTCGAGATGATGGGCGGCGGCGGCACCGACGGCAGCCTGCAAAGCGACCCGCAGGGCTCGGCCGGCGTCGAGCTCACACAAGGCTGGGCGGTCGCCGCCGATGACGGCGGCCATGAAGACAGCGCGAGCAATGCGGTCGGCGGCTATCAGGACGATGATGCGAATGCCGGAGGCTCGGCCCATTTCGCCATCGACGCCCAGGCGCGCCGCGACTACGGCTATAACGGCATCGAGAAGACGGCTGTCATCTCGAAAGAGATCATCTCCTATTATTACAGTCTCGACACCGAATATTCCTACATCATGGGATGCTCGAATGGCGGCCGCGACGCGATGGTCGCCTCGCAGAAATTTCCCTTTCTGTTCGACGGCGTGATTTCGCAAAATCCCGGCTTCAACCTGCCGCAGGCAGGACTTGCTGAGGCCTGGAACGAGCAACAGTTGGGCAAGCTCGCCACCAGCACCGATATCAACGGCCAGCCGTTCGTTCCGAGCACCTTTCCCGCGCAGGACATGGAGGTGGCCTCGGCCGCAATCCTGAGCGCCTGCGATGCGCTCGACGGGTTGGTCGACGGCATCATCGACAATTACCACGCCTGCACGGCCAAGAAGGTGTACCCGGCGCTCGCCAGCTACACCTGCGGCACCGGCACCCACGGCAGCACGCCGCATAGCGGCACCTGCCTGACCGGCGCGCAAGTCGATGCGCTGAAGAAGATCTACACCGGCCCGGTCAATTCGAGGGGCCAGCGGCTCTATTCGAACTGGTTCTGGGACGCAGGCATCTGGACGCCGCCGACAGCGCCCGGCGCCGGCTGGGGTTTTTGGAACGTCGTCACCGCACCGGTGCCAAACGTCAACACCGCGATCAACCTGACGCTCGGAGCAGGTGCGCTCCCGATGGTGTTCCAGACACCTCCCGTCGTCACGCCGGTCAACGGGCCGACCGGTCAGGAGGCGTTCGTGTTCCATTTCAACTTCGATACCGACGCGCCGAAGATATTCACCCGGACCCAGGCATATCCGGAGAGCTCGATGGATTTCATGGCGGCGGTGTCGACCGACCTGCGGCCGTTCAGGCAGCGCGGCGGCAAGCTGATCGTCTCATCGTCGGTCAATGACGGCATCTTCTCTGGTGCTGCGATCGCCCGCTGGTACCGCAAGATGAACCAGCAGATGGGCGGCCATGCCGGGGATTTTGCGCGTCTGTTCATGGTGCCGAACATGGCTCATTGCGGCGGCGGCGCGGCCACCACCAACTTCGCCGGAAACGAGCTCAACGCCATCACGAACTGGGTCGAGAAGGGCAGCGCGCCGGAGCGCATCGTGGCGGCGAACACCAACACGGCCTCCCCCTACCCGCCTGGCGCGCCGTTCGACCCACGGGTCGCGATGTACTTCCCGACCGGAGGCACGCGACCGCTGTGTCCTTATCCGCAGATTCCGACCTACAAGGGCAGCGGCATGACCAATAACGCGGGCAACTTTGCCTGCGTCGATCCCCAGTTCAAGCCAGGCGGCGACCACGACTTCTACGATGACGACGACGGTCGCGGCGACAGCGCGCACTGATTGATCGCGTCCGGTCGCTGACGCCTCGACAGATGCTGCGCCGCGTTGCATTGGGCGCAGCTGGGCCAATGGCCGATACACCTTGTTCGGCGAGCTATGGTGATGAGCGAGAGGGGTTCGCGGATACAGCCCGCCTTCGCCCTTCGGGCTATGGCGCGGCAGCCTTCGCTCACTTCGCTATGATGGACTTACCGGGCTTGCCCAGCCGTAGCTCGCGAAGCGAGCGAAGGCTGGTGGGGGAAGAAGGACTCGAACCTTCGAAGTCATAAGACGGCTGATTTACAGTCAGCTCCCTTTGCCACTCGGGACACTCCCCCGTCCAACAGCGCTAAATCCCGGCCGCACGAGTGGCGACGGACCGGGTCATCAAGATGACGCTGATAACCGCGCAGGCCCGGTTACGGGTGCGCGATCGGGGCCGTTTATGGTCGAAGGGACCGGCCAAAGTCAACCAAGCCGGCCTCCTAAATGCGGGTTAAATTGCCAATATTCGGGAGCCATGAGACAAGCCTCAGATGAGCGATCGCGACCGCAAGTCCAATTTCCGCCGCGGCGGGCCTAAACCCTTCGAAAAAGGGCGGAAATTCGGCCGCCCGCCTGGTCGGCGGGAGCGTGAATCCGGTTCCGACGGGCCGGTGATTCTGTATGGCTGGCACACGGTGGCGGCCGCACTTGCCAATCCGGACCGCCAGATCCGCAAGCTTTACCTCACCGAGAACGCCGCCAAGCGGCTCGCGGACGAGAATATCGACACCAAGGTCGCGCCGGACATCGTCCGCCCCAGCGAGATCGACCAGAGGCTCGGCCCCGATGCCGTGCACCAGGGCCTGCTGGCGGAGGCCGATCCGCTGCCCTCGCCTGATATCGATACGCTGGCACAAGAAGGCATCGTGCTGGTGCTCGACCAGATCACCGACCCGCACAATGTCGGCGCCATCCTGCGGTCGGCCGCGGCCTTTGCGGTGAAGGCGATCGTCACCACGGCGCGGCACAGCCCGGAGGCCACGGGCGTGCTGGCGAAATCCGCCTCCGGCGCGCTCGAGCTGGTGCCGATGGTGACGGTGCAGAATTTGGCGCGTGCGCTGAACGAATTGAACGACCTCGGCTTCATGACCGTCGGCCTCGACAGCGAGGGCACCGAGGATCTCGGCAAGGTGGCATTGCAACAGCCGCTCGCGCTGGTGCTCGGCGCCGAGGGCAAGGGCTTGCGGCAATTGACCCGCGAGACCTGCAGCGTCGTCGCTCGCCTCGACATGCCCGGCGAGATCAAGAGCCTCAATGTCTCGAATGCCGCGGTGCTCGCGCTCTATATCGGCGCCAGCCGGCTGGGGCTGATGAGCTAGATAGGCGCCGCGGACTCTGTCCACCTCCGAGGGGGCGCTTGCACGATTTCGGAATAATGGAATAATGCCGCTGAGTTGCCCGACATGTCAAGTCTTGTCGCGTCGAACGCCCGCAGCCGCCGGCTACTTTGCATGGGGTTGTTTTCGATATTTTGGCAGCGCGTCCCCTTCAATTCCTCAACCACCAAAGAAAAACGCCCGCTCGCGGATTGCGAACGGGCGCTCTTCAACCGATCACAGGATCAGTAGTAGCGGCGCAGCACGGGGTGGCCGTAGTGATAGGGCGCGTAGCGCGGCGCATAGGCGTGACGCGGTGCGTAGCCGTCATGATAGCCGTAGTGCGGATGGTGATATGACGGGCGATAGTGATGGTACGCGCCGTAGCCGTAGTGGCGATACCCGTACTCATGGTGGCGATAGCCGTAGCCATAGTGGCGATAGCCATAAGACGGGCGGCCATAGCCCTCACGATAGTACGGACGCGGCGCCCAGTTGCCCGGACCGGTATAGGTCGGGCCCTGGTTGACATAGTAGTACTGCTGCGCCTGGTCCGGGTAGGCCTCGTCCGGGTCAGGCAGCCGCTCGGCCGCCACGCCGCCGCCGCCGCAGGGGTTGCAGTAATTCACGACCGGCGGGGCATAGACCGGCGCGCCGCAGGGGTTGAAGCCGCACGCCATCGCGGGCGCAGCCGCCATGACGGCCACGGCCGCAATCAGTCCAGTGATCATTTGACGCATTACTCTCTCCTGTAGGTGTCTTTCGTTGATTTAGGTTTCTTTTGGCTTCTTGGGCTTCTTGGGCTTCTCGACGTTTATTGCGGAATTCTCGGCCGCGGCGGCCGCTGGCCTCCCGGTGGCCTGCCGTTGAACTGCGGTGCGTAGATCACCGGTGGCGGATCGACGGGAACGTTGGATTGGGCCGGCAGCGGTGCCGACTGCGCCGACCATGTCTGGTGATAGCTCTCGGCCGGCTGCGGCAGGCGGCGGTTGGTCGGCGGCTCGATCTCGAGGCGGCCGTAGCCGGGCATGTGGCCCATGCTCGGATAGTAATGGCCGACATTCGGCTCCGGATCTATGTACCGCCCGCCATAGACGGTCGGCTGCATCGGCTCGTTGTGGCCGAGGCCGATTGCGCCTTCGATCACGGCATAGGAGGCATCGACGCCGTTGATGATGATGGGGACGCCCGGGCGATTGGGCACGACGATGTCGAAGCCGCCGCCGGCCCATGCTGTAGAAGTCATGGCCGTCGAGCTCATGGCAGCCAATATCGCCAGTGCTACGCCAAAACGCATCTCACGCAATGCCCCGTTGTTCCAGGCACAACCTAGTCCAAGGCGTCGGCGCAAGGGTTAAGGCCGCCGGTCGAACTGCCGGTAAGCCTAACGCGTAAGCATCAACGTTCGGTCAATTGCGCGAGAACAAGATCGGGAATCGTTAACGCCCATGCCCGACGTGTCGACGCGTCAGGCGAAGGCGTTCTCGATGATCGCGTGGATGCCGATCGCGATGGTGACAAGGCCGACCGCGACCTGGAGCGCGCGATTGGCCCAGGTCAGCCAGCGCGCGGAGGCCGCGAGCGGCACCGCGATCACGCTGGACAGCACGCCCATCCCGATCATCGACCCGACGCCGAACAGCGCGACATAGCCGAGCCCGGTCACCGGGCTCGGGGCCTGCGACACCGTCAGCACCAAAAGCGCCGCCGAGCCCGCCATGCCGTGCATCAGGCCGACCAGCAGCGTGCGCCAGCGGAAGCCGTGCGCATGGATATGCGCGGCGCGCGCGTGCGGCACAGTATCCCCGGCATGGCTGTGGGCGTGGACATGCATGGTGCCATCGGCATGGTCGTGGGCGTGGAAATGCACGCGGTCGCGCCACAGCCGCCACAGCACATGCGCGCCGAGCCCGACCAGCATGATGCCGACCGCGGTCTCGATCGGCTGCGCCACCGATTCCGGAATCGCGTGTCCGAGCAGGACCGCGGCGCCCGCGAATACGAACAGCGTCAGCGTGTGACCGAGCCCCCAGGTCAGGCCGTGCTTGACGATGTCACTGATGCTGGTGCGGCGCGCCGCAATGCTCGACACGGCCGCGATGTGATCGGGCTCGAGCGCGTGCTGAAGACCGAGCAGAAAACCAAGACTCAAAATTCCGAACATCACTCCCCCACGCACGCCCGACGTGACTCGGATCAAACACCAGATCGCCGATCTTGTCAGGCCAGCACGTCATCAAACAGGCCATGCATCGCCGCCCAGGAGCGGCGGTCGGCCTGCGCATTGTAGAGTGCGGCCTTCATGATCGAGCCATCAGCGGCCGGGTTGGCGAAGCCGTGCAGCGCGTTGCCGAAGCTGACCACCTGCCAGTCGGCGACCTCGGCGGCGCGCATCTCGTCCGCGAAGGCCGCGACCTGGTCGGGCGGCGCCAGCGGATCCTCGGCGCCGGTCAACACCAGCACGCTCGCCTTCACCGCGCCCGCTGCCGCCGGCAGTTTGGTCGAGAGCACGCCGTGGAAGCTGGCGACGGCCCTGAGATCGGCGCCGTCACGCGCGAGTTCGAGCGCGACCATCCCGCCGAAGCAGAATCCGATCGCGGCGCATCTGTTGGCATCGACCTCGGGCAGTGCGACCAGCGTCGCAAGCGCGGCGCGGGCACGAGCGCGCAGCGTCGCCGGCTCGGTGCGAAGCACGCCGATCAGGGCTGTCGCCTGCTCCAGATTGGCCGCCTGCCGCCGCTCGCCGAACATGTCGGCGGCGAACGCGGCATAGCCATGCTCGGCAAGCCTGCGTGCCCGCTCCATCGCGAAATCGCCGAGCCCGAGCCCCTCGTGGAACACCAGCACGCCGGGCCGCTTTCCGCTCGACTCCTTGAAAGCGAGATAGCCGCGCAGATGGGTGTCGCCGCAGCGGTAATCGATGTCGCGAAGATGCATGCAAATCTCATCAAGTGGGAACGAGGCGGAACTTCACATCGGTTTGAACATAAGACAAGGCGGAACAGGAACAGGCGCGGCACAGCGAGATTAGCTCTGCATCACGACAGAGGAGACTTCACATGACGCAGCTCAAGATTCTCGGCGCCGCCGCCCTGCTCGCCTCGGCGCTGGCGACCCCCGCAATGGCACAGCAGATGATGGGCAGCCCCGCCCGCTGCTCGAACGTCGATAGTTACGGGAATTGCCAGACGATGCGACCGGGCTATGGCGCAGACGCCAGCTATCACCGCCGCGCCTATCGGCAGGATCGCAATTGGCAGGATAACGACAGCTACAACCGCTATGACTCCGGTCCAGCCGACATCGCGGCGGATGTCGTCGGCGGCGCGGTCGGAACCGCGGCCGCGATCGCCACCGCCCCCTTCGGCGGCCCCGGCTATGGCCCCGGCGGCGGCTATGCCCGCGGCGGCGCCGAATACGCCCGGCAGAACGGCTTCGTCTGTACCCCCGGCACCTGGTTCCGCGGCGACGACGGCCGGCAGCATCCCTGCCAATAATCAGACCTCCATCTCGGAGACGGAAAAGGCGGCCCGAGGGCCGCCTTTTCCTTGCCCGGCCGGCGGCCGCGCCATTTCCCCAGTCTTATTTCTGGTTCTGGCCCTCGCTCGGCAAGTCTGCTATGCGAGCCGCAAATCTCACCCATTCGCCGGCTTAGCTCAGCGGTAGAGCAGTGGTTTTGTAAACCAAAGGTCGGGGGTTCAATCCCCTCAGCCGGCACCATCAATTACTCAGAGCCTGCCCGAGCCGGTTCGCGCTCGAACCAGGCTCACGCGGTTCAGTATCTCCGACTCCTCACCGGGCACGTACTGCAACGGGCATGAGGCGACGCTTGAACGGCGGGAGGGCAATGGGCCTTTCCGCTTTCGGGCGCCGCGAGATGAACCCGCCGCTCACCAGGATCGGCTCACGGTCGCCGAGCACGGCGCGTTCCTCGACAAGGCGACTCATCACCGTGCGCATTTTGATCATGTCCCCGGCCACGAAGGCGCAATCCTCGCCCCGGTTGATTTGCCCACGCATGATGGCTTCGGCCTCCATCATGCTGACCCTCAATGCTCTTACTTGCCTGCGGATTTCGTTGATGCGGTTGTCCATGATGCTCTCCTTGCTGGACGTGCAGCATAAGAACAAAACATGAACAATGAGTCAATCCCGCAATGGGTGATCCTCGAAGATCAAGGGGAGGAACACTAAAAAGGCCGCCAACTGAGGCGGCCCGAGACACCTACTCGCTGCGACCGGACTCCGCCTTGTTCGCCGCGCTTAGTCTGTCCCGGATATATTCGCCGACGTCACCGACCTCGTCGCGCAGCGCCTGCTCGGTAATGCCCTCGCCTTTGGCCATGTCGATGCACCGCTGCGTGAGCTCGGCCACGTCTTGCGACGCGCCCGGCACACGATACTGCTCGACAGCGTGAACGCTGTTCTCGATCCAGAAATCGACGAACTCTCGCGCACTTGCACTCATGTTTTCATCCCGGCTGAGAGCGGTCATAGCGGGCAACGGTTGCATTGCAATGTCAATCTGTCTTCCGTTGCAATCTGTCTTCCGTTGAAGGAATCCGCCGCCTCGGTTGGCGGCCTGTTTGCGCTCCTTGTGGCGGGCGCGGCTTAAGGATGTGAACCAATCCCTGCCCCGCGTCCTTGGCAGGATTCGCGGGAGCGTTCCCGTAAGACCACGCAAATTTCGCATTGTTTCTTGTCCTTCCCCGCAAAAGCCGTGTACGCTGGTGGCGGGTGGACTCAAAGCCATGACCTATTTCATCCTTGCGCGGGACGGCACCAGCCAGATCGTTCTGAAGCGCGACAGCGAGGACGCTGCCGAGAAGAAGGCACGCGAGCTGAAGGAGATGGGCTGGTTCGACGTCGAGATCCGCGAGGACAACCCCTGCGCCGGCCTGGCCGCGCTGACGGAACGCTCGCAAACGCTGCAGTGAACCTTTGCGGACCGGCCCTTACATATTTGTGAGGAGCCACAATGTCCGACACCGCGCATTACCGTTTCCAGTCCGATCAGGCCAAGCGGCTGGCCCGCCAGGTCACCGACGCTGCGGTGCGCGAGAAGCTGCTCGAAATGGCCGAGGAATACGGCCGCTATGCCGACCTGATCGAGGCCCGCGCCACCGAGCCGGAGGTCGAGACGGTCGCTCACTAAAGCTTCCGGTCGGCACCTCTCAAAGCCGGGCTTCGGCTCTCCAGAACGCGCTCGGCCTCGTCGGTACTCTGCTCCACCCCCAGCCCTCACCCGCTCAGGTGGTGTCGCCGTTTTGTCACCTCGCGGGCAAAACAGACGCCTTCGTCAACCATCTTCGTGGTAAACGCTTGATTCTGCAGCGTTGCTTTGCTGGAATCCAGCCCACTGAGGGTGCGCCATGAAGTGGATGAAAGAACGCGATCTCCTGATCGCGCAGACCATGGCTTTCGTGCAATCGGTGACGGGCAAGCGGCCTGACGCCGAGGCGCTGATGGCTGCGCCGCCCGTGGTCGCGCATGGAGCGACGCCGGTCACTGTCGCACTGCCGGTGCCTACCATGATCGAGGTCCCGCCTGCCGCGGCGCCCGCTCCGGCCGCCGCGATGGTTGTTGAGGTCCCGCCGGCGCCGGCGTTGCCGGGTTTCGTAAAGCTCGACCTACGTGGCGACTTCGGTTCGGAAGTGCGTGCGCGGGTTGCGAATTTCCGTGCCAACCAGCAGCGCTTCCTGCGCGAGCGCGAGGAGTATTGCAGCTCCACCATGGACAAGGTGCGCGCAGCGATTCGCGACAACGGCGAACTGCCGCGCTCCGGCAAGTAGGCGCGCTACTCTACGTCTCCCTGCTTCATCTCTCCCGTCGTTAGCTCCCCTGGCCGCCGATCTTCTCCAGCACCGGCAGCAGGTGCTTCAAGAACTCGCCCGGATTCTCGCTCATCGGGAAGTGCCCGAGCCCCTTCATGATGGTGGCTTCGCTGCCGGGAATGCTGCGCGCGACCGCCAGCGTCTCCTCCGGCGTGCAGGAATAGTCGTACTCGCCTGAGAGCAGGAACAGCGGGCATCGCTTGGTGTCGATCTCGGCTATGCGGGCGCGGATGTCGCCGTCGATCTTGTAGAAATAGAGATCGCCCTTGAACACGCCGGGCCCGCTTTGCGCGTAGTACCACAGCGTCTCCCACTTCTCCGCCTCGGGCGCATCGGGGCCGACAAGGCCCGAGACGATGGCGGCAGCGACTTCGCCGCCATGCACGTCCGGCCGGTGCAGGAAATTCAGGTCGTAATAGGGATCGACATGCGCGCCGGCCTGCAGGCCGATGATGGCGCGGAAGCTTTCCGGGTGTTCGAGCGCCAGATGCAGCGCGATCCGGCCGCCGATCGAGCAGCCGATCAGGATCGGACGGTCGAGATCGAGCGCGTCGATCACGGCCAGGATCATCGTCATGTATTGCACTGACGTGAGCTGGTACTCCTCGTCGTGCCAGCCTGAAGGCGGCGACGACTTGCCGTGCCAGGGCATATCGAAGGCAATGACGCGGTGACGGCGCGTAACGCGCGGATCGTTCATCAGGCCGCGATATTGCCGCCCGTCGGCGCCTGCAGTGTGCAGGCAGAGCAACGGCGTGCCCGAGCCTGCCTCCTCGACATAGACGCGGTGCGCCCGGCCGAACAGATCGAGATGCATATAGCGGCCGATGATCGGCTCGAAGCTTGCACTCATGCCGAAGCCCCGTCGCGCGTGCGCAGCTTGGCGAGCGCGTCCTTGAAATAGCGCAGGTTCGCCATGAAGATTTGCAGGTCGCCCTCGGCTTTCAGCACGCGCCGCTTGATCAGCGCCATCAGGTCGTTCGAGCCGGGCGGCGGCCGGCGCGCGGAAAACTTGTCCCATTCCTCGTCCGAGGTGCGCAGCGCAAACGACCATGACGGCATCACGAACGGCCCCTTCGTCACCGACATGAGGCGGCCCTCATGGATCGCGATCAGCCAGGCCGTGTTGCCGATCTCGAGCAGGAATGTGGTCGACAGATACCGTCCACGCCGCACCAACCCGGTGTCGCCATTGACCCGCTCTCTCAGCGCTTCGATCATGTTCGCTCCACCCACGAACGGCCCGTCCGCTGATTGCGGCAGGCGCTTGTTATGTCGACAATGATGGAGGGAATGCGCGGGCCGTCAATCGGCGCTGACGTCGGGCGGCTACGGCGTTTTCAGGCGGAGCCCCGGCTACAGCCAGGCCCACACCAGCGCCAGATTGGCCGCACAGGCCGCCAGCAGCGCAACCGTCAGCGCGGCATGGACACGTTCATGAGGGGTCTGGATCGCTCTCATGACGTGGAGCATCCGGCGATTCTACCCGGGGAGTCCCGGGGATTCTTTTTTTTGGGATTTACCTCTCGTTAGGGACTCAGGGACTCCCGCGAAAGGACCGGAATGATTCATATTTTCAGGTACTTGCTCAGTTAGTTGCTCACGGTTCCGTGATCCCGAAACCTCTTAACCGGTGCCTGCGTTGTCGGTTTTTGGGGGAGACGATGAATGCCCTACGCGCTATTCTACCAGGATGCCAAACTGAGCAAGGCTTACCCGACCGAGGCCGATGTCTGGAAGCTCGCCACGGATTCCGGTCTGGTGGTCGATGCCGTTTCGGAAGAGGAAGCGCCCTCGCCGCGCCCGGTGCTCGATAATGACTACGAGATCCGGCCGTGCCAGCTCGATCCGAACGAAGACCCGGCCAGAAACAAGGCCGATGCCGATCGTGAAGCCCGATTGGAGCTCAAATTGAATTCGTGATGTGTTGGGGTCGTGACGTCAATGGCCCCGGCGCGCATCAGCGAGCCGGGCCGTGTGGTGCGTCATCCCCAGCCCTACGGCGTCGCCGTCACCAGCGAAGCCTGCTCGGCTGCCAGCGAGACACAGACCTTCCGCCGATGCAGGCCCCGGATCGCGCCGGTCACCTTGAGCACCTTGCCGGTCGGACAGGACGCGTCCTGCACGAGGACAGCCTCATAGGGGGCGAGAATCAGGGGTTCGGATTTCAGGACGGTCTGGGCAAGGCACGGCATGGAGACCGCAGATATGATCAGCCCTAACGCGAAACTACGCATGTTCGTTTGTCCACCAGCCCCGGCGAACGCATAATAGCGCATCACGATGAAAGTTCCTTGCAATGCAGAAAATTATTTTTTGCATTGCACTTGTGCCGCCGACACGCACCTAACCCGGCATCAACGCAACAAAAAGGCCGGCTTGAAGCCGGCCTTTCCGCGTCGATCAAACAGACTGACGATCAGTATTTGGCTGCCACCGGTCCGCCCCAGCCGAAGCGGTAGTTGATGCCGAGTTTGACGGTGTGTTCGTCGTTGCGGAAGCTCGCGCCGACGATGTCGGCCGGACCGCCGGTGAAGGTGGTCTTGCCGAAATTGTAGTACTGGTACTCGGCCTTGGCCGACCAGTTCGGGGCGAACATGTATTCGAGGCCGCCGCCGACGGTGTAGCCATCCTGACGGTTGCCGTTGGTGGTGATGCCGACCGGCACGCCGGCGACCGAGGCGTTGATGTTGTTGCCGTCGCGCCAGGCATAACCGCCCTTGGCGTAGAGTAGCGCCGGACCCCAAGTGTAGCCGAGGCGGCCGGTGACCGAACCGATCTGGTCGGTATTGCCGCTCACCAGCGTACCGGCCGGGAACAGCACGCCATTGTTCGACGAGTTGGGCAGCCAGGAGTACTGCGCCTCGATACCCGCCACCCAGTTGGGGGCGAACTGGTAGTCGAAACCGCCCTGCACGCCGCCCATGAAGCGCGCATCGCTGCCCATCAAATTGTTGCCGTCCGTGAACGCGCCGCCGAGATGGCCGCCGATATAGAAACCAGTCCAGTTGTAGACCAGCGCGGGCGCGGTATAGGCCGGTGCCTTGGTGTAAGGGCGGGCCGGCATGTCAGCCGCGAGCACCGGGCTTGCAAGAGCGGCCAATGAGGCCATGGCGGCGGCGGTGCCGAGCAAAAACTTGTTCATCTTGGATCCCCGTTACTAACGTTGCGCTATCAATCCAAACAACGTGACCTCAATTGGGTTGCTTTGGGGCAATGCCAGACCTGTGATGTTTCGCAACTGTGACGGGGCCGCAACAACGCCCGTTTGTTCCTTGCCACAGAAGGTTTTTTCACCCGTTAAGCAGCCGCATTTCGGCTGAATGGATGTCGCGGAAGGCTAAAGGAAGGTTCAGCGCTCCGCGAAAAGTGATCGGATTGTGCGCATCATCCGGTCATGGCTGCGACACTTTGTCAGGCCGCCCCTCAGCGCGTCATCTTTTCCAAATCTGGAAACGGCGAATAGGACACGCCGGCGCAGGGCTCAGTGGCGTTCTCGATGATGCGGTCGAGCCGGCCATCGACAAACAGCACGCCGCGCTCACGAGCCGGCCGGTAACTGCCATCCGTATCCTTCGGGCTGTAGCGCAGGCAGACCACGTAGCGCAGTCGGCCACCGACCGTGCGCTGCACCGGCTCGGCGATCCCTGCCTCGTGCACGCCGACCGGATTGTTCAAATAGGTCTTCATGAACGCCAGGATCTCGGGGCGAAAGCTGGTCGGGAACGGCTGCTCGGCGTTGCCGCGATCGTCGGTAAAGGTGATCGGCCCTGAATCGTCGCCGCCGGCGCAGCCGGCCAGCCCGATTCCCAGCAGCAGCATCGCCGCCAGTTTCACTGAAATTCCCAAACGTCGCTGTCCCATGATTCCCCGGCGCCGCGTCTCCTGACCGGTAAGCCTCTAGACCGCTTCGCGCGGCAAGGGAATTCGCAACTCGGTTATCTGAGCGGTTAGAGCACTTTCGGTTCTGATTGAATCAGAACCGAAGCTCTAAATTCTTGTTTTGACGCGTTTTCTTCACGCGAACCGGTATCCACTTCGCTCGAAAACGCTCTAGGAGCCGCTCCTCGGATCGTCGAAGGGGTCGAGGCTGATCGCATCGGCAAACTTGCGCATCAGCCGCGCCAACTCCTCGACGTCGCGCTCGTCCCAGCTCTCGAAAATGATCCGGCCCATCCGCTCGCGGGCGGCGTCCAGGGCATCCGTCATCGTCTTGCCCTTCGGCGTCACGACGGCCTGCCGGACCCGGCGGTCGGCACCGGCCTGACGTCCGACCAGGCCGAGGCTTTCGAGTTTCGCGACCTGCCGGCTGACCGTGGTGTAATCGCGCCCGACCCCGTCGGCGAGGTCGACGATCCCGATCGGGCCGCGCCGCTCAATGACGACAAGCAGCGGAAACAGCGCCCGGTCGAGCGATATCCCGGCCTCCCGCACCATCGCTTCGTCCCGCTGCGGGCGGTTCATCACGCTCACAATGTCGATCAGTGCCTCGTGCAGGGCACGAAACGTCTCACGATTATGTGTATTTTGCACATATTTTCTTGACGTCATCCCAGCCTCCAATTATGTGCATATTACACATATGGAGACGGCCATGACACAGGAATTTGCAAGCGACGTGCTGATCAGCGGGGCCGGCGCCGCCGGTCTCACCCTCGCCATCGACCTCGCGCGACGGGGAATCTCGTTCCGCCTGATCGAAAAGCTGGGGGCTCCGTTCCACGGCTCGCGCGGCAAGGGCATCCAGCCGCGAACCCAGGAAATCTTCGAGGATCTCGGCATCCTCGACCGACTGGCCGCGACCGGCGGCCCCTATCCCCGACAGCGCGAACACCGCCCCGACGGCAGCTTCGTTGATTCCGACATGGTCACGGCTGCTGCGCCGACGCCGGCCGAGCCTTATTTGACACCGTTGATGGTGCCGCAATTCCTCACCGAAGGCGTGATGCGCGAACGCCTGCGCGAGCTCGGACATCAGGTTGAATATGGCTGCGAACTGATTGGAATAACTCAGGATGGCGACGGCGTCACCGCGCGGCTTTCGCACCACGGCCGCGAAGCGACGATCCGCGTTCGCTATCTCGTTGGCGCCGATGGCGGCCGCAGCTTGGTGCGGCATGCGCTCGATACCGGCTTTCCCGGCAAGACGCTCGGCGTCCGCGCCGTCGTGGCCGATCTCGAGCTGACAGGCCTGGAACGCGATGCATGGCACCGATTTCACGACGGCTCGATGGAGCGCCAGGTCGCGCTGTGCCCGCTCGCGGGCACCAAGCTGTTCCAGTTGCAGGCGCCGGTCCCGCTCGAAGGTGATGTCGATCTCTCGGCGGAGGGGCTTTCCAAAATGGTCGCCGAGCGTACCGGCCGCGACGACATCGGCATTCATTCCGTCGTCTGGGCGTCAGCCTACTCGATGAACGCGCGGCTGGCGGACCGCTACCGGGTTGGCCGCGTGTTCCTGGTCGGCGATGCCGCCCATATCCATCCGCCGACCGGTGGCCAGGGTCTCAACACCAGCGTGCAGGATTCTTACAATCTTGGCTGGAAGCTCGCCGCGGTGATTGCCGGCGCGCCCGCCCCTCTGCTCGACAGCTACGAGGACGAGCGCCGGCCGATCGCAGCCGACATGCTTGGTCTTTCGGCAAAGCTGCTCGAGGCCGGCAAGCGGGGCGAGATGCGGCGCGGTCGCGAGGTGCAGCAGCTCGATCTCGGCTATCCCTGTTCAGCGCTGGCACTGGAGAGGCCGGAACGGCACGGCGGCCTGCTGGCAGGCGACCGCGCGCCCGATGCGCGCCTTCGCGGCGCCGCCGGTCAGGCGCGGCGGCTATTCCAGCTGTTCCAGGGCCCGCACTGGACGTTGCTGGGCCATGACGTCGATCGTGACCTCGTGCCGGCGCGCCGCGGTTTGCACATCCATGGCACCGGTCCGCGCGGCGACCTTCGCGATGACGCGGGCGAATTGCAGAAGAATTATTCGCTGGACGCCGGTGACTGGGTGCTGGTCCGTCCCGACGGCTATGTCGGCGCGATCGTCGCATCGCGCGAGCTGCACACCCTCGAAAGCTATTTGCGCAGCGTCGGGCTCACCTGACACGCAAAACGCGCTCCGGCCCGCCGCCATTGGGGAAGCAATGGCGGGCGGGCCGGGTCTGATATCCGTGGGCGCGGCGGGGCAATGTGGATCGAACCACGCCCGGCGGATCAGGTTCAGCCGCGCTTGACCGGCGCGACGTGCTTGACCGCGACCTTCGCCTTGATGTGCTTGACGTGGCTGGTCGCGAATTTCGGCGCCTTCACCTTCAACACGCCCATGTGCTTGTGGTGACGATGATGGCGATGGTGCTTGTAGTGATGCCGGCCCATCTTCGCGTTGGCGTTCAGAACCTTCGACGGGATCTGCTCGCTCTTGATGACGGGAGCGGTCTTTGTCACGGGGGCAGACTTGGTGACAGGCGCAGGGGCGACGGTCTTGCCCTGCTCGGCGGCGAGCGCGGGAGCTGCGATGACGGACATGGCAATCAGCGCTGCGGAAATCGTCTTCAACATGGTGGTCTCCTCTTCCACGGGGATCGCGGGGTGTCCGGCCGGATGGTCGGTCTCGCCGATCAATGACGCGACCTTAGGGGTGGCGCGCTGAACCCGTTCTGAAGGACACTGACGGTGTTCATTCATGTGAATGACATCTTTGTCATGTTCGCTGCCTGCCGTTTCCAGGCCGTCCCCGGACCGGGTGACGCAAAATTGCTGGATCAACCGGGAATGTTCCGGGGCTTCCGGTATTCATGTCAGCAGGGTTCGGTGTAGGATTGCCGAGCACGATCAGAAACGATCAGGAGCGACGACGAATGAGCAAGACGACACGGTATTTGACCCTTGCGGTGCTCTCGATGGCACTTGCCGCCGGCCCCGTCATCTCGGCCTACGCCGCGGGCGGCGAAGATCCGGCCCCGCCGGCATCAGACAGCGGCAAGGCCAAGGCACCCAAGAAAGCCAAGAAGGACAAGACCTCCTCGATCGAGGACCAGACGTTCCTGGCCGGCTATCACACGGCCTACACCACGATCTATGATCGCCACGACTATGCGGGCGCGATCGAGCAGTTGAAGGCGCTCGGTCAGGACGACCGCGCCGACGTCGCCAATCTGATCGGCTATTCCTACCGCAAGCTCGGCGACTACAAGGTCTCGCAGGTCTGGTACGAGCGCGCGCTCAAGGCCGATCCGGATCATGTGCGCACCTGGCAGTATTACGGCCTCTGGCAGCTCGAACAGGGCAACCGCGAGCAGGCGCAGTATCATCTGAACAAGATCGCGCAGCTCGCCGGCACCAGCAGCGACGAATACCGCTCGCTCGCCGCCGCCCTCGAGAAGCCCCCGGGCACCGGCCTCGTCTACTGAGCGAAGAGGATTTTACGCATCAAGCCGGCGCGGTCGTGATGGCCGTGCCGGCTTTATGATTCTGTCCGCGCTACGGGCGCGGAAGCTCGGCCATCCTTGCGGCATAGGCATCGAGCACGTCGTCGGCGCTGTAGGCCTGGCGCGCCGCGAAATCATCGCGCAGGCCGAGTCCTGCCGATGTCCGGAGCCGTGCGGCGGTGGCTTCCGTCATGATCGGTTGCAGCCCGATTTCCCGCAGCCCCTCCGCGACGCCGTCCATTTCGACCGCGCGGCGCTCGGCGTGCAGTACGTCGGTGCGCACGCACATGTCGACGAATTTGCTGTAGCGCGTCGCATCCATCGGCTCGCAAATGCCGCGCAGCGCTTCGCTGCGCACGCCCGCCAGCGAGGCCGCGGTGAGCGCTTCCACGATCAGCGCCTCCATGCCCTTGGTCACCACGCTGCGCAGCATCTTTACCGCCGCTGCCGCGCCGGCCTGCGGGCCAGCGAGCTCGATCGTGAAGCCTAGCGGCGCAAACAGCTCGGCGAAGCGGGCGGCGCCATCGCCGGAACAGTACAGCGGCACCGCTGCACCGTAGATGCTGACCGCGCCCATCAGATTGGCATCGACAAAGGCGCCGCCATTCGCTGCCACGGCATCAGCGACCTCGCACTTGGCCCTCGGCGTCGACGCGTTGACGTCGACCACCAGCATGCGAGGGCGAACCAGAGCGGCAATCGATTGGCCCACCGAAACGGCAGTCGCGACCACGACCGCCGAGAACACGATATCGGCGCGCGGCGGCGATGCCCCGGAACCCGTCCGAGTAAGGTGGGCGGTTGGTCTTTCCCTCGCAAAACACCAGCGGCGCGGCAACGCCCTTGCCTGCGAGATGTGCCGCGAAGCATTGCGCTGCCTCGCCGAAGCCGACAAAGCCGATTATTTTTTGGGTCATGGCAATCAGTTAGGCAAGAAGCGTGCCCAACATCTCATACGTCGGTTTTGTCCACCCATCCTGCTGCAATCTGCGATTTCTTATCCCGAACTGGCGGCGGGCACTCCGACCACGCGCCGGCGGCGGCCGAGAACGAGCAGCAGCAGGAACGCTCCGACCGAGCACAGCATCGCGAGCTCCAGCAAGGCGCCGCTGCCGACCCGCGCGAGCAGCGCCACCAAAATTGGCGGCGCCGCCGCCGAGATCAGGTTCAGCGGCAGCGCGATGTGCGACACCGCCTTGGCAAACTCGGTCTGGTCGTAGAACACCAGCGGAATGGTCGCCCGCGACACCGCGAGCGCACCGCTGCCGAGGCCGTAGAGTGCGATGAAGGCCGCGATCGCCCAATGGGACCCGTTGCCGACCAGCAGGATCAGCATCGCGATCGGCAGCAGCGCGCCGGCGACGAGGCCCGTTGTGATGCCGTCCCAGCGCCCGCCGCCCAGGAAATCCAGCCCGCGCGCCGTCACCTGCACGATGCCGAGCGACGAGCCGAACGCGATCGCCTCCGGCGCCGACAGCCCCTCGGCCTTCAGTAGTTCGACCAGCACGGCGCTGAATCCGAAGGTCACGAAGGCATTGAGCGCGATCGACGCCACTAGCAGGAAGAAGGTGCTCCTCTCCAGCACCGGGGGCGCTTCGGACCCAGCGGCCGACTCTGCGGTCGCAGCCGGAACGATCGGCCGGCGCGGCAGTCCGAACGTATGCAGCGGCAGGCAGATCAGCAGCAGCATCGCTGCATAGACCAGGCAGGCGCCCCGCCAGCCGACATGGGCGGCGAGAAACGCCGTCATCGGCCAGAAGATCGTGCTGGAGAGCCCGGTGACCAGCATCAGGATCCCGATCGCGCCCTTCGCCTTCCGGCCCGCCACCTCGTTGAGCTTGATATGGGCGGCCGTGGTCAGGGTTGCACTTCCGGCGACGCCGAGGATCGTCCAGGCGACGACATAGAGCGCGAGCCCCTGCGCGCAGGCCAGCACGGCCAGACCGAGGGCTGCGATCGTGACGCCCACCATCATGACGCAGCGGGCGCCGAAGCGCTGGAACGGTTTTGCCAGCAACGGGGCACACAGGCCCATCGTCACGTACAGGATCGAGGTGCCGGCGAAGACGGTCGGGAGATCAAGGCGGAGATCGGCGGCAATCTGGTTGCCGACGATGGCTGGAAGCCCGATTGTGCCCCAGCTGATCAGCTGGGTAACCGCGAGGACCGGCAGGATGCGGGCGATCGCCCGGTCCATCCCAAGAAATCGTCCGCCGGGCCTTGCCCCGCTCTCCATCGCCATGCCGCCCACCGCGCCCAACCGAAATGCCTCGGCCGGCCGATTTCACATGACAATTGCAAGGACAATTGAATGGCTAAGCGCATCGGCCGACTGCGAATCCGTTATCCACCAAGCGCGCCCGCGCGGCAATCGCGCCTTGCCGGATGGCTGGAATGCCTCATCGACAGGTCTGCGACAGGACCGCGCGCGTTACGGAAAATGCTCGCGGCGGCGGTCAGTCTTTGGCCCGCGGTTCACGCTTACTGTGTTGCTCGCCGCGCCCGTATCAGGCTTGGCCGGACGGCTCGCCTGCGCGACCGCCGGGCCGCTGTCGCCGGTCTTCGGGGCCGGCGCCTGCCCCGTCGTGGTCACGCCTGATTCCGCTCGTCCGCCCGCCGAGGGGCCGGAACTCTGCGCCAACACGGTTCCCGACAGCATCAGCGCTGCTACCAGCATTGCCGCGTTGAGTGTCATGGCGAGGTCCTTCTGCGCGCGAGATGCACTGCAACGCGCCAGCCCCGATCGTGTTCCCGCACGATCGGAGCAGGCGCCCATCAGGCTCTCCCTCACCTCATTTCGACGTTTGTATCCGGGTCACGGTGTAGCCCGTGTCGCCGCTCTCGGCGTCGAACTGAACCTTGTCGCCCACCTTGACCTGCTTGAGCATCGCCGGATCCTTGACCCGGTAGACCATCGTCATCGGCTCATCCATCGCGAGGCTCCTGGCCGGACCGTGCTTGAGCGTGATCTTGCCACTGCTCTCGTCGATCTTCCTGACCTCGCCATTGATGGCCGCGCCTCGATCCGCGGCTTGGGCTGCGGCTCCGCCCAGCGCCAGCGCGAGCACGGCGGCGCCTGCCATCCGGATCATCCTGTTCATTGTCGCTTCCTTCGCAATTGCTGCTCTCACTTGACGGTGACGTGCCCGATCATCCCGTCGTCGCGATGATTGGGGATCAGGCAGGAATATTCGAATGTTCCGGCCCTGGTGAATTTCCAGAGGATCTCGGCGCTCTTCTTCGGCGCAAGCCGCACTCCGTTCGGATCGTCGTGCTCCATGTGCGGATGCTTCTTCATCAGTTCGGCATGCTTCAAATTCTCTTCCGTGGTGGCGAGCAGGAACTCATGATCCTTGGTGCCGGCGTTGCGGAGAACGAATCGGATCTGCTCGCCGCGCTTGACCTCGATGCGCGCCGGCGTGAAGTCCATTTCGTTGAGCAGGACCTCGACGGTGCGCGACGGCTTGTTGGGATCGCCCGGCTCGCCGGCCGAAAAGGATTCATGACCGTGCTTCTCGTGACTGGCGGCTGGAGCCACGATGGACAGAGCAGCGAGCGCGACCGCGATCTTGGTGAGATGATTCATGGGTGTCTCCGTGTTGTGTTATCAGCGGCAATTATCGTGGTGCATCATGATGGCTCACCTCATTCGGCAGGCTCCGGGACGCGCAATTTCGCCGTCACTTTCAGCTTTGCCGGAGGCCGCGATGTGCCCGAGGGCAGGCCAAAGCCCTTGACCAGCCCGAAGATCGCCGGAATCACGATCAGCGTCAGCAAGGTCGACGAGATCATGCCGCCGATCATCGGGACCGCGATCCGCTGCATGATCTCCGAGCCCGTGCCGGTGCTCCACATGATCGGCAGCAGCCCCGCCATGATGGCGACCACGGTCATCATCTTCGGCCGGACGCGCTCGACGGCGCCTTCCATGATCGCCTCCTGAAGATCGGCCCGGCTCAACGTCTCGCCTGCGGCGACTCGGCGTGCCCTGATCTCGGCCAGCGCCTGGTTGAGGTAGATCAGCATCACCACGCCGGTCTCGGCGGCGACACCGGCCAGCGCAATGAAGCCGACCGCGACCGCAACCGACATGTTGAAGCCGAGCGCCCAAATCAGCCAGAGGCCGCCGACCAGTGCGAACGGCAGCGACAGCATCACGATCATGGTCTCGGCGATCGAGCGGAAGTTGAGGTAAAGCAGCAGGAAGATGATCGACAGCGTCACCGGCACGACGATTCTGAGCCGCGCGGTGGCGCGCTCGAGATATTCGTATTGCCCGCTCCAGACCACGTACGTGCCCGGCGGAAACGCGATGCTCGCCTGTACCGCGCGCTGCGCGTCCGCGACGTAGCCGCCGAGATCGCGATCGCGGATGTCGACATAGATGTAGCCAGCCAGTTGCCCGTTCTCGGTCCTGATCGAGGTCGGCCCGCGAGCCGGCGTGACATCGGCTACCTCGCCGAGCGGGACCGCGCCACCGGCCGGCATCGGCACCAGGATATCGCTCGCGATCGCCTTCGGATTGTCGCGGAGATCGCGCGGATAGCGCATGTTGACCGTGAAACGCTGGCGTCCTTCCACGGTCGTGGTCACGGTCTGGCCGCCGAGCGCGGTCGCGATCGTGTCCTGCACGTCCTGCACCGCGATGCCGTAGCGCGACAGCGCCTCGCGGTTCGGCGTGATCTCGAGGTAGTAGCCGCCGAGGCCGCGTTCGGCATAGGCCGACGAGGTACCGGGAACCGCCTTCAGCACCTGCTCGATCTGTCGCGCGAGCTTGTCGATGCCGGCGAGATCGGGGCCGATGACCTTGACGCCAACGGGGGTGCGGATGCCGGTCGATAGCATGTCGATGCGCGCCTTGATCGGCATCGTCCAGGCGTTCGACACGCCGGGAAATTGCAGCGCCTTGTCCATCTCGGCGATCAGGCTGTCGATGGTCACGCCTCGCCGCCACTCGTCCTTGGGCTTGAGGTTGACGATGGTCTCGAACATCTCCGGCGGCGCCGGGTCGGTCGCCGTCGCGGCGCGGCCGGCCTTGCCGAACACCGAGGCGACCTCCGGGAAGCTCCTGATGATCCGGTCCTGGGTCTGCATCAATTCGGCCGCCTTGGTCACGGAAATGCCGGGCAGCGTCGTCGGCATGTAGAGCAGCGTGCCTTCGTTCAGGTTGGGCATGAACTCGGTGCCGAGCTGACGTGCCGGCCAGATCGAGACCGCGAGCACGCCGAGCGCCAGCAGGATCACCAGCGTCTTGGCGCGCAGCACGCCCTTGATCACGGGGCGGTAGGCCCAGATCAGGAAACGATTGATCGGGTTCTTGTGCTCGGGGACGATCTTGCCGCGGACGAAGATCACCATCAGCGCCGGAACCAGCGTCACCGACAACAGCGCCGCCGCCGCCATCGCAAACGTTTTTGTAAACGCGAGCGGGCTGAACAGCCGCCCCTCCTGCGACTCCAGCGTGAAGATCGGCGTGAACGACACGGTGATGATCAACAGGCTGAAGAACAGCGCAGGCCCGACCTCGGCGGCGGCCTCGATCAGGATCGAAACGCGCGGCCGGCCTGGCGCGGCGCGCTCCAGGTGCTTGTGCGCATTCTCGATCATCACGATCGCCGCGTCGATCATCGCGCCGATCGCGATCGCGATGCCGCCGAGGCTCATGATGTTGGAGCCGATCCCGAGCAGCTTCATGGCGCCGAACGCCATCAGCACGCCGACCGGCAGCATCAGGATCGCGACCAGGGCGCTGCGGACATGCAGCAGGAACACAACGCACACCAGGGCTACGACGATGCTCTCCTCCGCCAAAGTGCGCTTCAGCGTTTCGATCGCCGCATGGATCAGGTTCGAGCGATCGTAGACCGCAACGATCTCGACCGACTTTGGCAGGCTGCTCGCGATTTCCTTGAAGCGCGTCTTGACGTTGTCGATCACGTCGAGGGCATTGATGCCGAAGCGTTGCAGCACGATGCCGCTGGCCACCTCACCCTCGCCGTTCAATTCCGCGATGCCGCGCCGCTCGTCCGGCCCGATTTCGACGCGCGCGACGTCGCGGAGCAGCACCGGCGTTCCATTATTGGTCTTGAGCACGATGTTGCCGAGATCGTTGATGTTCTTCAGATAGCCCTTGCCGCGGATCACATACTCGAACTCGGAGAGTTCGACGGTGCGGCCGCCGACGTCGGCATTGCCGGCGCGGATCGCGTCGCGCATCTTCGGCATGGTGATGCCGAGATCGCGCATCCGCTGCGGATCGAGGATGACATTGTATTGCTTGACGAAGCCGCCGACGCTGGCGACCTCGGCGACGCCCTCGGCCTTGGCAAGCGCGAACTTCAGGTTCCAATCCTGGATCGTCCGGGTATCAGCAAGGTTCAATTGCTTTGACATCACCGCGTACTGGTAGACCCAGCCGACGCCGGTCGCGTCGGGGCCGATGGTCGGTGACACGCCGGCAGGCAGCCGCGACGCCGCGCTGTTGAGGAATTCAAGCACGCGCGAGCGCGCCCAGTAGATGTCGGTGCCGTCCTCGAAGATGACGTAAACGAAAGACACGCCGAAGAACGAGAAGCCGCGCACGACCTTCGATTTCGGCACCGTCAGCATCGCCGTGGTCAGGGGATAGGTGACCTGATCCTCGATCACCTGCGGGGCCTGGCCGGCATATTCCGTGTAGACGATCACCTGGGTGTCGGAGAGATCGGGGATCGCATCGAGCGGAAGATGGAGCAGCGCGTAGAGGCCGGCAGCCGCGGCAAAGCCGGTGCCGAACAGCACCAGCAGCAAATTGCGCGCCGACCAGGCGATGATGCGAGCGATCATGGCTTGGCTCCCGCATGTCCCGGCATCTCTGTCGCTTGCGCGCCGCCGGACTCGGCGAATCCCTTCAACGCCGCCTTCAGATTGCTCTCGGCATCGATCAGGAAATTGGCTGAGGTCACGACGGCATCGCCTTCCGCGACGCCTTCGGTCACCTCGACGAATCCGCCGCCGCGACGGCCAAGCTTGACCTCACGCGGCTCGAAGCGGCCCTCGCCTTTGTCGATAAGAACGGCCTGTCGCGAGCCGCTGTCGAGCACCGCGCTTTCCGGCACGGCGAGCACCGCGCCCGGCGTCCCGGTCTCGATCTCCGCATCGACATACATTTCCGGCCGCAGCAGCTCGTCGGGATTGGGCACCTCGACGCGAATACGCGCGGTGCGGGTCTGCGCCATCAAATGCGGATAGATCAGCGCCACCTCCCCGGTGAAGGTCTGGCCGCCCAGGGCGCGCGGCTTGATCGTGACCTTGGTCCCAACGGCGACCTGCGCGAGGTCGCGTTCGGCGATGTCGATAAGCACCCAGACCAGGCGATGGTCGGAAATCCTGAACAGCACATCGCCCGGCCCCGCCCGCATCCCGTTGACCGCGTTGCGCTCGAGAATTTCGCCATCCTGCGGCGCAAGCCATGGGATCGAGAGCGAAATCTCTCTGCTACGTTCGAGCTCCTTGATCGCCGGTTCCGGCGTTGCGAGATTCTCAAGTCTGCGACGCGCGCCCTTCAACTCTTTTCCGGTGGCGCCGGCATTGATCGCCGATAGATATTCGGCGGCGGCACTGGACAGCGCGGGGCTGTACACGTTCAGGAGCGGCTGCCCCTTGTGGACGTGATCGCCCGTGGTGACGTTGGCGACGCTTTCCACAAAGCCCTCGAAGCGCAGTGCGACGACCGAGGTGCGCCGCTCGTCCTCCTGGATGGTCCCAGGCGCCCGGATGATCGATCGCACGGGTTGCCGCACGACCGGCTCGGATTTGGCGCCGGTGCGCTGGATCTTGCCGGGCGAGAGTTTGACCGAACCATCATCGCTGTCATCGCCGTCATAGACGGCGATGTAATTCATCCCCATGGAATCCTTCTTCGGCACCGGCGAGGTGTCGGGAAGCCCCATCGGATTGCGATAATATTTGACCTTGCGCTCACTCTTTGCGCTGGCGGGATTCATGTCCGCAGATCGCGCGGGATCTCCAGAACCGACATCGGCATCGCCTGATACGGCCAGATAGTCGCGCCCGTCAGGCGTCTCCTTCGGTGTCAGCGAGTACAGCGGCTTGCCGTCCGGATCGCGGAAATAGATCGGCGCGCCGGCCTCCGCGGCGTGCGCGGCCGGGACAATGGCTGTGATCGCCGGTCGCGGCAGTAGGCCGTGACCGATCCATGCGACGCCTGCCGCTGCGAGGATCGCAGCGGCAGCGCCGGCCCAAGCGAGGCGGCTCATTTCTCGGCCGTCACGACGAGTTTGTTTTCGACCGAACCGATCTCGCCCTGCACCTTCGCACCGAGCGAGAGCTGCCAGCGTCCAGCCATGCCGAAGGTGGCCTTGAACCGGTAGGTGCCGGGCTCGGTCCCCGGCATCGGCGTCACCTTGGTGACCATCTCCTGCATGGCGTCAGGCGCCATGTCGAGCCGCGTTGCGAAGATGACGGCATCAGGGACGGACTTTCCGGTCGTCCTGTCGACCAGCCGCACCGTGACGATGCGATCGGCGCCGACCTGGACGGTCGGCTGCGTGAGCTGGAATTCGTAGTTCTTGATCTCGGCGTGCGCGGGCGAACCCGCCAGGGAAGTACTCAAGGCAGCACCGATCAGCGCGGCGGCAGCGGCGCGCACCAGGTTGGAAGTCGTCATGGTTGTTATCCTCGATACGTCTGATTGGCCGCGTCAGCGGCATGCGACGACACGCGCGCCAACGGGCGCACGCGTCAGCGATCAGGCGCTTGCGCGCCCGTCAGACGTTGGTTCGAGGTGGATGGTCCGGTGGCTTGGCGCCGAGGCCGTCAAGCAGCCGGTCGTCATGCGCGGCGAACTGGCTCCGCAACGGATGACGCTCGACGAGCGTAGCAGCCCCTGTTGGGACCGGCAGCGGCACGCTCAGCATGCAAAGCGCGGCGAACGGACAGCCATCGCAGGTCTTGCTCTTGGTCTGGTCCGGACAGCACGGCATGTCGTCAGACATGGCGTGCATCTCGTCGGACATGGTCCGCATCGTGGTCGCCGCAGCATCCGGCATCATCCTGGCAAATGCCGGCGCCACGGGCGCGAGCAAAAGCCCGGCCGCGACGAGCAGCAGAATCCAGAGATTGGCGAGACGCCTCACATGCATACCCATTTGTCGCATGTTCGCGTACAACCTGCAAATCCGTCCGAGATCACGATCTCGCCAGAGGCACGGATACTTGATGGGTGCGATGACCGTACGATATGAGCGGTTAACCAACGTATCAGCGACGCATGCAACTCGTCTCGACCCTCATTTGCCCGGCTTGCGGATTTGCCGCCACCGAAACCATGCCGACCGACGCCTGCCAGTTCTTCTACGACTGCCAGGGCTGCGGCATCCGTCTCAAGCCGAAGCCCGGCGATTGCTGCGTGTTCTGTTCCTACGGGTCGGTGGCGTGCCCGCCGGTCCAGGCGGACGGAACCTGCTGCGACAAGTCCGGTCAGGCCTGAACGATCGCGATTGACGTCTCGCCTGTTGATTGTCCCTTTGGAGAGACGTAGAGCGCTCATGCAATCGGACGCTTGTCGCGCCCCCGTCTCCCGGTGGCCGCTCCAATATCAGGTGCTCATCATGGCTTCTTCCGACCCATTGGCTGCCGTATTCGCGCATATCGAATCCAACCGCGACAGCTTCCTGCAGCGCCTGATCGCCTATCTGCGCCATCCGAGCATCAGCGCCGAGAACATCGGCATCGCCGAGGTCGGCGCCCTGCTTGTCGAGATGCTCACAGGGATCGGTCTCGACGCCGGTCTTGTCCCCACCGAGGGTTATCCGATGGTGGTGGCGCGCTGGGAGAAGGCGCCTGGCAAGCCGACCGTATTGCTCTACGGACATTACGACGTGCAGCCGGCCGATCCGATCGAGAAATGGATCTCGCCGCCGTTCGAGCCGACGATCCGGGACGGCAGGCTCTATGCGCGCGGCGTCGGCGACAACAAGGGCCAGCACTTCGCCCAGATCCTGGCGATCGAATCCCATCTCAGGGTGCACGGCGAACTGCCCTGCAACGTCATCCTGCTGCTGGAGGGCGAGGAGGAGATCGGCAGCCCGCATATCGCCGGTTTCGTGCGTGCCAACGCGCATCTGTTGAAGGCCGATCTCGCCGTCACCGCCGACGGCCCGCGCCATGCCAGCGGCGCGCCGACGATCAAGTTCGGCTCGCGCGGCGTCGTCTCCTTCGAGCTGCGCTGTCGCCATGCCAACCGCGATGTCCATTCCGGCAATTTCGGCGGCGTCGTGCCGAACCCGATCTGGACGCTGGTTCACCTGCTCGGCACGATGAAGAACGCGGCCGGGGAGATCACCATCGAGGGGCTGCATGATGCCATCGAGCCGCCGGCATCAGAGGAATTGGCGGCGATCGAGCGTCTGCCGCTCGATATCGAGGCCATCAAGAACAGCCTTGCCCTGAAGCGCCTCGACGCGCCTGCCGACCGGCCCTTCTACGACCGTCTCTGCTTCCAGCCGACGCTCACCATCAACGGTTTCCACGGCGGCTATGGCGGCCGCGGCAGCAAGACGGTGCTGCCGAACGAGGCCTTCGTGAAATGCGACATTCGCCTCGTCGAGGCGCAGGACGCCGAGGACATCCTGCGCAAGGTCCAGGCCCATGTGGCGAAACATGCCCCCGAGGTCGAGTTCGTCGCTCAGGAGATGGGAATGCAGCCCTCGAAGACGCCGATCGCCTCGCCCTACACCGCGTCGCTACGCCGCGCCTTCGTCGCCGCCCATGGCGAGGAGCCGCTACTGGTCCCAGCCGGCTTCGGCAGCCTGCCCAACTACGTCTTCACCAAGCTGCTGGGCATCCCTGCCTTCGTCACGCCCTATGCCAATCCGGACGAAGCCAACCATGCGCCGAACGAGAACATGACGCTGGACTGCTTCTACAGCGGCTTGCGGACGGGGGCCGCATTGTTGCATGAGCTCGGCCAGTTCCGGCACGAGGGCTAATGTCGCGAGAACGCGGATGTATGGATCGCAAGCGGTGCAACAAATGCGGTGTCGTCCCGGGCTTGACCCGGGACCCATAACCACAAATGCGAGTTGCGTTACGATGCTGGGGTCGCGATCCCTTTCACAACCGAACCCTGTGGTTATGGGTCCCGGCTTTCGCCGGGACGACGAGTTAGCGTTGCCGCGGGCAACGCAATCCACGTCAGGGCGCCACTCACTTCATCAACGCCTCGACCTCCTTGCGGAACGCCTGGCGCGAGCCGTCGCGGGAGTAGAACATGTGGCCGCCGGGATAGACCACGAGCTTGGTGCGGTCGCGGCCTACGAAGGCCGGCAGCTGGTCGAGGATGATCTTCGAGGCGAAATACGGCGTGGCGAGATCGAACAGGCCGTGCCCGATCAGGAGCTTCAGTTTCGGATCGAGCGCCAGCGCCTGGCGCAGCTGCGTCACCGACTCCGCCGGCGCGGTGCCGCGGCCGAAATCCCAGGCCTTGTTCACGCTCTCACTGAGCAATTGATAGGAGCCATCGGGGCGCCAGTTCAGCTTGCGCGTGGTGAGATCGACGGCGGCGCTGGTCAAGGGCGCCATCAGGGGATCGCCGGAGGGATCGCCGAAATGGAAGTAGCTGGAATCGGGATAGGGATCGAAGCCTTCGACAGAGGCGTCGTAACGTCCCGTCACCTTGCCGTTCTTGCGATCGAACTCCCTGCGGAATTCGCCGATGTCGAAACGCCCGACGAGCCTGCGGCTCACGGCCTGGTCGATGCCGGTGAAGCTTGCGACCTTGTCGGCGAGCCGCGTGGTGGCCTCAGCGTCGGCCTGGCCCTTGACGAGGTCGAGCAGGAAATCGCTGCGTGCGTAGGCTTCGACGTCGGCGAGATTCTCGCGCGTCACCGGCCCCTTGGCCTGTCGCGCCACCGCCGTCATGGTCGGCAGACTCGCGACATATTGCAGGATGCTGGAGCCGGAATAGTCGCGGAAGTCGAGCACCGGCGAGATCAGGACCAGGCCGCGCACGCCGACGCCCTGCTGCATTTGCAGATTGTGCACGACCTTGGGCCCGCGAATGCCGCCATAGCTTTCGCCGGCGACGTATTTCGGCGATGGCAGCCGGTCGTATTTCTCCAGCCAGCGGCGGATCACCAGCGCGACCGAATTGACGTCACCATCGACGCTGAAGAAGCGCTTGCGGACGTCTTCGGCCGTGGTGACGAAGCGGCTGTAACCGGTGCCGACCGGATCGATGAAGACGAGATCGGTGAAGTCGAGCCAGGTGTCGGCATTCGGCGACAGCTCGGGCGAGGCCGACGACACCGCGGCTTCGCCGTCGAACGAAAGCCGCCACGGCCCGACATTGCCGAATTGCAGCCAGGCCGACGCCGATCCGGGTCCGCCGTTGAACAGGAACGTCACGGGACGGTTCGCCTTGTCGGCGCCGTCGAGCTGGTAGGAGGTGTAGGCGATGTCGGCCAGCGGCTCGCCCTTGTCGTCGAACACGCGGATCGAGCCGGCCGTGGCGGTGAAGGCGAGCGTGCGGCCCGGCAATGCCAGCGACTGTTTGGTGGTGGAATCCGGCGGCAGGCGATGCGGTTCGGCGGTGGACGTGTTGGCAGAGGCGCTGGCATTGGGGCCGGCCTCGCCGCCGCGCCCTGCCCGGCCCTTCTGGCCGCTCGGGGGCTGCGTGCTCGAGGTCTGTGCGCTCGGCGATGGCTGCGGCTGCGGGGTCTCGTCGTCGGCGCGCGCCGCGGTCACAAGGCAGGCCACCAGCAGTGCGGCTGCGAGCCGTGTCGCAAAACTGTTAGCCATGTCGTTCACTCCCTGCGCCCAGATTTACGGATTCCCCTGCAAACTGCGATAGCTTGGCGACATCCGCAAGACATGAGACCATCCGACCCCCATCTCGACAAGGCCGCCGGGGATGTATAGACGAGCGCGGCGTAATCAGTGGCAAACGAGTTCGTGAGCGATGGCTAGCCCCAAGCGCTATGACAAGATCGCCTTCGTCGCCAGCGCCAGCGTGGAAGCGCAAGCCGCGCTCGAGCAGCTCACCGCCGCGCATGGCAACCACCCGATCGACAGCGCCGACGTCGTGGTCGCACTCGGCGGCGACGGATTGATGCTGCAGACGCTGCACGCCCAGATGCGCAGCAGCAAGCCGATCTACGGCATGCATCGCGGCACGGTCGGCTTCCTGATGAACGAATATTCGACGCACGATTTGCGCACGCGGCTTCAAGCAGCCCGGGAGTCGCTGATCAATCCGCTGCTGATGCGCGCCACCGACATCCACGGCGCCGTGCACCTGCATCACGCCATCAACGAGGTCGCGCTGTTCCGGCAGACCTATCAAGTGGCAAAACTGCGCATCCTGATCGATGAGCGTGAGCAATTGCCGGAGCTGCTGGCGGACGGCATCCTGGTGGCGACGCCGGCCGGATCGACCGCTTACAATCTCTCCGCCGGTGGGCCGATCCTGCCGCTCAATGCGGCGCTGCTGGCGCTGACCCCGATCAGCGCGTTCCGGCCGCGGCGCTGGCGCGGCGCGCTGCTGCCGAACTCCGCCTTCGTGGTGATCGAGGTGATCGAGGGCGACAAGCGCCCGGTGGCCGCGGTCGCCGACCACGACGAGGTCCGTGACGTCCGCCGCGTCGAGGTGCTGTCCGACAAGACCATCGCGATGCGGATGCTGTTCGACCCCGGCCACTCGCTCGAAGAGCGCATCCTGCGCGAGCAGTTCGGGCACTGATGGCGGCGTCCCCTCGCGGCAACCAATCATTAACCTCGGGCAGGATATGGTTAATTTCGGGTAATACCGCGTTGGCCCGGTATGCCCGTTCAGGACCGGACCATGTATCGCATCGACTTCAACAAGCTGCGATTTCTGATTTGCGACGACAATCCGCACATGCGCCGCATCCTGCGGACGCTGCTGCATTCGTTCGGCGCGCGCGAAGTCTACGAATCCGAGGACGGCGCCACCGCGCTCGAAATGTACACCCATTACGTGCCCGACATCGTCATCACCGACTGGTCGATGCCGATCTTCGACGGGCTTGAGCTGGCGCAGATGATCCGGCAACCGGAATCCAAGGGCAATCCCTACGCGCCGATCATCATGCTGACCGGGCACTCCGAGAAGCGCCGCGTGACCGTCGCGCGCGACGCCGGCGTCACCGAATTCCTGGCCAAGCCGATCTCGGCCAAGGGGCTCTACCAGCGGATCCTCAACGTGGTCGCCAATCCGCGGCCGTTCATCAAGACCAAGACCTATTTCGGCCCCGACCGCCGCCGCAACACCACCAACGCCTATATCGGCCCCGAGCGCCGCGGCAGTGGCGAGGTCGAGGTGATGCAACAGCCGTCGCTGCTCGATAAAGCGCGCACGAGCATCTAGGAGCCGTCATGACCAAAGACAAACCCGGCACGATCGAGGTCAAGAGCTTCGGCACGCACCACGTGATCACCCAGCCGAACCCGCTGCGCAAGGTGCTGCTGCGTGTCCCAGAGAGCGATCTCGACGATCCGGTCGGGCGCGCGGAGAAGGCGCTGGCCGGGCTGTCGGGCGAGTTCAAGGACTGGATGACGGTCGAGGCCGACCGCCTCTCCGCCGCTTATGCCGAGGTGCAGCGCACAGGTTTCAACCGTGAGACGCGCGAAGAGCTGTTCCGCGCCGCCCACGACATCAAGGGCGATGCCGCGACGTTCGGTTATCCGTCGGCGGCTGTGGCGGCGGAAAGCCTGTGCCGCATCATCGAGCACGCGCCGGATCTCAAGGCGGTACCGCCAGCGCTGATCGCGCACCACATCAATGCCGTGCAGGCGATCGTGCGCGAGCGTACCAAGCTCGACACCGTTGTTGTATCAAGCGTGCTGAGCAAGCAGCTGCGCGGCATCACCGACGAATTCCTGACCTACGCCAACCGCGACCGGCCCGAGCATCTCGAGGCTATCCTGGCGCCGAGCATCGTGCCGAACGAATAGCGGCGCGCGATTGGTCACCGCAGTTGCGGCAGCCGCTTCAATCGCCATCTGTTGCTGAAATGCGGCTTAAGCCGCGATGAGATCGTCGTAAGGCAGCGCCGCGATCGCGTCTTCGGCGGCGAGCTCATCGCAGAACATCCGCGCATCCTCCCGCGCCGATTCCGTCGCAAAGCGGCGCAACAGGATCAGCAAGGGTTCGGCGGCGGAATGGTCGGTCTCGCAATGCGTCAGCACCCGCTCCACCATGCGGCGATGCAGCCGCGCCGCACCGTCGCCGCTGTCGACATAGCCCATCTCGTGGGTGGCCTCGAGCGCAACACGAAATGCCGCGAAAGTAGAGTCCGGCAAGCCGGCGCGGATCAGCAGCGCCTGCAGGCCGCTGCCGCCGCGATCGTTCAGCAGCGCCGACACGCGCGCATGGGGCAGCCCCGACAATTCGGCGAGCGCCGCCCCGAACAGCTCGAGGTTGCCGGACAACAATGCACGCAGGATCAGTCCGGCGGTGAGCTGGCCGGTGGCGCGCAGATGGGTGATCAGGCCGCGCATGTCCTCGCCGAACGATTGCGCCGCGATGTTCACCGTGGAGCGTTCGCGCGCCTCGCCCGTGACCCGTTCCGCCCGATCGGCGCCGAGCCAGTTCCGCGCCACCGCGAATTGCGCCAGCGTGTCGGACAGCTTGGCGACCAGCACCATGCGCGTCGCCGACGGCAGGTCCTCGAGCTGCAGCAGCGATTCCCTGATCGCCGCGAGATGACCGTGGCGCTCGGCGATGCGGTCCCAGGAGAACGGCGCGAGGCCGGCGTATGGATTCTCGATCAGCTCGAGCGCCGCCGCCGGCGAACCGACTTCGGCGATCGCGGCGGAGACCGAGGCCGGCAGATTGATGCGGCGCGCGATCGCGCATTGCATCTCATCGTTGCCGGTCGCGACGAGGTCGACGAGGTCGGCATCGATCAGAAGTGGGGAATGTTCCAGCACCGGAAGCGCGATCGAGGGCTGGTCGACCGACAAGGCCTGCACGATCGCGGCGGGCGCCTCGGCGCTGCGCGCGAACACATCGGCCATCGCCTGCCGCACCAGCGGGGACGGATCGTCGAGCAGCATCAGCAGCGCGCCTTCGGCTGCGATGCGATCCTCCTCGGTGAGATCCGAAATGAGCCAGGCCCGCGCCAACGCCCGGGTTGCCTCTGCCCGCTCGCCTGCGGGAGCGGTCCTAATCCAACTAATGAACTGCCGAACGATCATGGTCCTGCCGGCTTACGCAACGAGACGGCATCGGCAACGCGATGCCACTACAAGGAAAAATAAACCATGACGCTTAACAAAGGGTTCACCATAAACGTTTGGGATTATTGACGTTTCGTTAAGACGCCCGAGGCCCGTGAAGGACGCGCGCGGGCCACAGCGTCGCTAGCCGCTGCTGTAGGTGCCGGAGGGATCGCTAAACAGGTCGAGCCGACCGGTCGCGCGGCCCGTGGTCGCCGCCGATGCGGTCGTTGACGACGAACTGCCCCACAACTCCTGCACCACAGGCGAAATCGGCTCTGAACGTTCGCCGCCCTGGAACAGCGAGCGGAAGGCCGGCACCTGCTGCGCGGACGCCGTCGTCTGCGAGGTCGCACTCACCGGCGTGACCGCCGGGAAGGTCGAGAGATAGGACGCGGTGTCCATGGTCAGCGCAGGCGTCGGCGTTGCACTTGCGACCGCATAGGGGTTCGTCGTCTCGCCGCCGCCCGCCGCGGCGAAGGCGGTCCGCGTATCCTTCGAATTTGCGGCGGCGGCATAGCGCGTGGTCAGGACCGAATAGACCTGCGAGACGCTGCGCGCACTTCCCGACTTGTCATAGAAGATCGACTGGTTGGCGGAGGCGGCTTTCGGAAACATCGCAGCCGCATTGGCGCTCGGTGAGTCCTCGGCGCTCGAAATCAGCTTGGCGGCGCCGCCGACCCCCATGAAGTGGGCCATGTAGAGCTCGGAGTCGGTCGGGCGGCGGCCGAGCTTGCCGGTGAGCTTGAAGCTGTTGGATTGGGTCAGCGCCGCCGCCATCGACGACGACGCATCGGCATTGTCGCGCAGCTTCATGATCGCGTTGCGCGCGGAGGGATCACTGACCGAATAGCTGCCGTCGGAATTCCTGGTGATGGCGTCGGCATATTTGCCGTAACCGAGCTGGCCGCCGGCCTCCTTGACGGTGCCGAGCCAGGTCTGGTCGATGAATTGATAAAGCCCGTGTGCCGACGACGTCGAGGCGCCGGCCTGCGGATTGAAATTGGATTCCATCTTGGCGGTCGTGAGCAGATATTCGAAGCTCGTGCCGGTGGTCGAGGCCGCCTGCTTGATCGAGTTCGCGATCTGCAGGCGTGAGGAATCGACACCTGCCGCAGCCGAGGCATTGATTGTGTCGACCGCCATCTGTCCGATGCCTTGGCGGGCGCCGGCAATCGGCACCCAAGCCCTGTCAGCTTGCCGCAATTATGGTTAATGGCGCGTTAAGGTATACCCCATCAGGGCTGGGCCGCGTAGTAGCGCGCAGCCTGGTCGATCTCCTCGGGCGTCATCTGGCGGGCGACGTTGCGCATTTGCTGGCTGATGTCGTTGCGCCGCGCGCCCGACGCGAGGCTCTGCAGCTGTGCCTTGATGTAAACCGCCGACTGACCGCCGAGCCAAGGGCTGCCCGCCTTGTTGTCGATGTCGCCGTGACAAGAGCCGCAGGGCGGTATGTTGCGCATCGGCGCCCCCGTCACCACGATCGCCGGCGCCGGAAGCCCGGCATTGAGATTGTTCGAGGGCACCCGCGGCAGATAGGCGTAGTAAGCCGCGACGTCCTTCATGTCCTGGTCGCTTATCGCCGCCGCGAACGGGCTCATCACCACGCTGACCCGCGCGCCAGCCTTAAAGTCGTTGAGCTCCTTGTAGGTCACCGCGGCGAACTGCCCGGCGAGGTTCGGCGAGTTGGCGTCGCTGACGCCCTGCGGTCCGTGGCAGATCGCGCAGCGCTGCGACAGCGTCGCGCCTCGCCCGATCGAGACCTGGTCGGGCTTGGTCAGCATTTCCGAAGTCATCACGACGTTGGAGGTCCTGAACTCCGGCTTGATGGAGGCGTCCTGCACCGTCGCGCGCGGCACGCCGGCCGCGCTGCAGATCGCATCCCAGATGCCGCTGAGTTTCAGGTCCGGCTGCGCCAGCGGCAGCCAGATCAGGCCCACGACCGCCGAGAACGCGGCAATTCCAACCGTGATACCGACGCCGGCGACGAACCAGGGATTGCGCAGCGAGACCAGCGGCTGATCGCTCATCGGCTCGCTCCGACGTAGACTGCGGGCACGCTGGTCTCGTTCAGCACCATCAGTTGCGCGATCGGAAAGCCGTAATTCACGACGGTGAGGCCGATCATCAGCGCAAGCCATAGCCCGAAGGAATTGAGTGCGACCGGGATCCGCGCGGGCATGTGCAGAGGCACACTAAAGCGGTACGCACCCGCCTCCCCCCTCGTGCCGAATTGTCCGCGGATCAGCACGAGCATGAAGAGAATGCCGGATACCAGCAGGATGAATCCGCCGATGGCCGACACCACGACCGAAAAGGCCTGCGGCGAGATCGCGGGATTGGCGTAGTCGTAGAAGGCCATACGGCGCGGCATGCCGAGAATGCCGACATAGTGCCACGGGAACGTGGTGACGATCATGCCGATGAACCACAGCCAGAGCTGCGCGCGCATCAGGCCGAAGCTTTCGAGCGCACGGCCGGTCAGATGCGGCCACAGATCATAGGCGATCGCGAAATACATGATCACGATGGCACCGCCGAAGATCAGGTGGAAATGGCCGGTGATCCATTGCGTGTTATGCACGCTGGCGTCGAGCTGATAGCTCATGTTGATGAGGCCCCCGGCGCCGCCGAAGCCGAGCATGACCAGCGACAGCGCGGTCGCGAGCATGATCGGATTGGACCACGGCAACGCCGTGATCCAGCCGAACGCGCCCCGCCCGCCGCGCAGCCGGCTTGCAATCTCAGCCGACGCGCAGATCGTGAACACCGTGAGCAGCGTCGGCAGCGCGACGAGGCCGGTAAACGCCGAATGCATGAACTTGAAGCCGGCGCCCACTTGCGGATCGGCGAACAGGTGATGAACGCCGATCGGCATCGCCACCACGACAAACAGGATAAAGGAAATCCGCGCCATCGCATCGCTGTAGAGCCTGCCGCCGATCGCGCGCGGGAAGATCGTGTAATAGGCGATATAGGTCGGCATCAGCCAGAAATAGACAATCGCGTGCAGCGTCCACGAGAAGAACACGCGCGCCAGGCCGGCATCGATCGTCGACTTGAACCCTAGCGCCACCGGCAGGATCTGCAGCAGGATTTCCAGCGCCGCACCGACCGCGGTCCAGCCCCACAAATAGGAGCCCGCGACATTGGCGAACATCGGAAGCGGCACCGGCTTGCCCGGGTTGTCGCGCTTCCAGATCGTGAAATTGATCGACGTCAGCGCGACCCAGATCCATGAGCCGACCACGACCATCACGACGCCGATGTAATAGAAGGGATTGCCGATCATCGGCGGATAGAAGGTGTAGAGCACCGAGGCGAGCCCGAGCGACACCGGAACCATCGCGACAACAGCGCCGACGGCAACCAGCAGGAAGCCGACCCAGGCCCAGCGCCGTCCGACCAGCGGCTTCTCCAGCGACGCCTCGGTGATGGCGTAACCAAACCCCATCGCGATCAAGGTCGGAAAGACATAGCCCATCGCCGAGCCATGCGCGGTGACCGAGCGATAGTAGAGCTCGGGATTGAAGTGCCAGGCATTCAGCGGACTGCGCACGAACATCTGCCAGGCGCCGAGCACCAGCGCCACGGCAAACACGATGAAAGCGAGCCAAAAGTGCGCGAGGATAAGCCGCTTGTTAGTCAACACAGGTCAGCCTCCGCTTTGCCGCAGCCATGTTCAGGAATGCGGCCTTGTCGACGACCTTGACCTTGCCCCACATGCCCTGATGGCCGATGCCGCAGAATTCCTGACACGGCATCATATGCTCGCCGGGCGCCTTGAAGCGCACCTGAAGCGCCGAGACATAACCGGGCACCAGCATGGTGTTGATGTTGGTACCCTCGATCAGGAAGCCATGCACGACGTCGGCGCTGGTGGCGCGGAAGGTGACCGGCGTCTCCGACGGCACCACGACGCATTGCGGCGTAAAGGAATATTGCTGCCCGATCGCACGCACCGTGACGGAGCCGTCGGCTTCCACCGCGCTGCCGAGATTGCTCTCGATAAACTCGCCCGCAAGATGCAGCGTCTTGGGATCGGCGGTCTCGACATGGCCCTGCGGCATCGTCGCCTGATGGATGCCGATATACGCCGCCATGCCGACCAGCAGGCCGACGATGATGATCGACAGCGTAGCCCAGCGGCGCTCGATCCGCGCCGTGACGGCTTCGCCGGGGCTGTGCTCCGTCTCGGTTGCCATCAGCCCGTGCTCCGCGGCAGGAACACCAGCAGATAGAATGCAAACCAGAGCCCGATCACGATGGCCGTCGCAATGCCGGCCACCGCGACCGCGCCGCCCGGACCAGCGCGCACGATGACTTCGACCGCCTCGTCTTCCGAGCCGGTTACCGACGATTGCGGCGAAGATGAATTGATCATGATCGCGCCCCTAATTCAGCGTTGCCGCGCGCAGCTCATTGGCCTGCCGCGCCGAGACCGGTTCGCCGCGGTTACCCCATGACGCCCGGATGTAGGTCACAACGGCCGCGACTTCATCGTCCGAGAGCTTGTGCGCGAACGGCGGCATGCCAAAGGGCATCGGATTGCCGGCCGTGCCCGGCGGATAGCCGCCATTGAGCACCATGCGGATGGCGTTGACCGCGGAAACCATCTGGATCGACTGGTTGCCGGCGAGCGGCGGATAGTCCGGCGGCATGCCCTGCCCGTTCACGCCATGGCAGCTTGCGCATTCGCGGTCATAGAGCTGCTTGCCGAACGAGAGCAGCAGGCTGCTTTCGGCCGACGGCAACGGCGCCGCCGCCTTTTCCGGCGACGCGCCCTGCGCAAGCCCCTTGAGATAAACCGCCATCGCGCGGACGTCATCATCGTTGAGATATTGCAGGCTGTTGTAAACGACCTCGGCCATCGGCCCGTACACCGCGCCCTTGGCAGAGACACCCGTGCGCAGATAGTCGACGATCTCTTCGATCGTCCAATCGCCGAGTCCCGCTTCCTTGTTCGAGGTCAGCGACGGTGCGTACCAGTTCTGCATCGGGATCAGGCCGCCCTCGAACGCTTGCGACTGGGAACTGCCACCGAGCGCGTTGATCGCGGTGTGGCACATGCCGCAATGGCCGAGGCCTTCAACCAGGTAGGCGCCCCTGTTCCACTCCGCCGACTTGCTCGGGTCGGGTTCGAACGCCCCTTCCTTGAAGAACAGCGTGCGCCATCCGAGGATCAGCGAGCGGTTGTTGAACGGGAAGGTCAGGTCATGCGGCTTGTTGACCTGCTTCACCGGCGGCACCGTGCGCAGATAAGCGTAGATCGCGTCGCTATCCTCGCGCATCACCTTGGTGTAGGAGGCAAACGGCATTGCCGGATAGACCAGGCCGCCATCCGGGAAGCGGCCGCTGTGCATCATCCGGTAGAACTGGTCCGACGTCCACGTACCGATGCTGGTCTGCGGATCGGGCGTGATGTTGGACGTATACAGCGTGCCGAACGGCGTCTTCATCGCAAGGCCGCCGGCGAAGGTCTTGCCCTCGCGCGCGGTGTGGCAGGCGATGCAATCGCCGGCGCGCGCGAGATATTCGCCCTTCGCAATCACGACTGGATCTACCGGCTTCTGCTGCGCGTACACCGCGATCGGCGACAGCGTCAGCATCAGTGCGGCAAACATTCCCTTTGAGCCTCGCGGCATCGGTACGATCCCTTCAACGCGGTTCGCTGCCGCATTCGAGCGGCATTGGGAGGCTCCCACGTGGCGCGAAGGATGGATCCGGTGGCGCCGGGCGCGACGACAGATAGGCAGCGACCGCCTTTACGTCGTCCTCGGTCAAAAGGCTCGCGACGATTTGCATGCAGTCGGGCGCAATCGCGGTGCGCGTGCCGTAGCGCCAGCCGCCGAGTTGGCCGCTGATGTAGGCCGCGCGCAGGCCGAGCAATCCCGGAATGCCCGGCTCCATTCCGCCGAGGGTCGGGCCGTGGCAAGCCGAACAGGGCGGAACGGCATGCTGGGCGTCTCCGTTCTTCACAATCGACTCGCCGCGGGCCAAAACCTCCTTGCTGTCTGTCGGAGGAGCCGGCGCCGGAAACGGCGGCCGAAGCGAGGCAAAATGCTCTGCAATCTTCTTCAGGTAATCGTCAGGCAGAAACTCCAGGAGAAAGTTCATCGGCGGATATCTCCGCCGTCCGTCCCTGAAGGCAATCAGCTGATTGTAGAGATAACCGGCAGGCTTGCCGGCAAGGCGCGGGAAATAGACGTCGCTGGTGCCCTCGCCCTCGGCGCCGTGACAGGACGCGCAGGCAAGAACGCGGGCGGCCATCGTATCGGGCGCGCGCTCCGTCGTTTGCGATTGCGCCCCACCGATTGGCGATGCGACGAACGCGAGAACCGCGATCAGCCGCAGAAAACGATGCATCACCGTTCTAGGCCTCCAGCGCGATGATGCGAGACTATAGTCACATCGCGAGGCAGGAGGCGCGCCTCAATTCAATAAGTCAATTGCTTCCGTTCAGTTAAAGCTATTTGCGATAGATTTTTGCCGGATCGAACAACCGCTCAGCATCGACAAATGACAAACTGATGTCACCCCCCGCGCCATTCACCCTGCGGTAGAAGCACGAGCGCCGCCCGGTGTGGCAGGCCGCGCCGGTCTGCTCGACACGAAGCCACACCGCGTCCTGGTCGCAATCCATCCGCATCTCGACCACGCGCTGGGTCTGGCCGGAGCTTTCACCCTTGCGCCAGAGCGCATTGCGCGAGCGGCTGAAGTACCAGGCTTCGCCGGTCGCGATGGTCTTGCGCAGCGCTTCGTCGTTCATGTGTGCGACCATCAGCACGTCGCCGGTTGCGACATCGGTCGCGACGCAGGTCACGAGACCTACCGCGTCGAATTTGGGCTGGAACGCCAGCCCCTCTTCGCGATCGTGATCGTGGGTCGATGTGGACACGGCAAACCTCGCTTAAGGGAATGCGAGGTTACCGGTTCGGTCCTCGCACCAGGGACAGGAAACGCTGCTGCTCCGCCGGATTGTCGCGGAAGACGCCGGTGAAGCGGCTGGTGAACGTCGTCGCGCCATGCTTGGCGACGCCGCGCACCGACATGCAGGTATGCTCCGCCTCGATCAGCACCGCAACGCCACGCGGTTTCAGGACCTCATCGATCGCAGCCGCGATCTGGGCGGTGAGATGCTCCTGGGTCTGCAGGCGGCGGGCGAAGATGTCGGTCAGCCGCGCAAGCTTGGATAGGCCCACGACCCGCTCAACCGGCGTATAGGCGATATGCGCCTTGCCGTAGAACGGCATCATGTGATGCTCGCACTGCGAGGTGAATTCGATGTCGCGGATCAGGACGAAGTCGTCGTATCCAGCGGTTTCGCCGAAGGTGCGGTTCAGCACCTCGGCCGGGCACTGGTGGTAGCCCTGATAGAGCTCGTCATAGGCTTCGACGACACGGCGCGGCGTATCGAGCAACCCTTCGCGGCCCGGATTCTCGCCGATATAGCTGAGCAACGTGTGCACCGCCTGCTCGGCCTCGGCCCGCGACGGGCGCGGCTGGTCGGCGCGGACGGCAGCGGCCATGAATTCAGAAGGGTCGAGCTCGCCCGGACGAGTCTCGGGACTCTTGCCGTCAGATGGCTTGTTCGGGCGGATCGATTTGATCAAGGCGTCCATGTCTTCTCCGTTCGACCGGCCCAGGCATTTGCCCTTGGGCCGGAGGTGTCACCGGGCAGACGGGGCGGATTTACAAACCGCCGGGCGCCTGAGTCCCATCCTTAAAGCACCGCAACGACCTGATCAGGCCGCAACGCTGGCATGGCCGGACTATGCTTCCGCCACTGCTGTTCATATATAGGACGGTGAAACCCAGCCGCCAAGAGCGCCCGGCACCACCGGAACCAGGCATCTGCCCCCATGCTGAACGACATTTACAACAAGCGGATCATCGAGTTGGCCGGCAATATTCCGCGTCTCGGCAGACTGGCCGAACCCGATGCCAGCGCCACGGCCCATTCCAAACTGTGCGGTTCGACCGTGAAGGTCGACCTCAAGATGGACGGTCCTGTGGTGACCGACTTCGCCCATGATGTGAAGGCCTGCGCGCTCGGCCAGGCCTCCTCCTCGATCATGGCGAGCCAGGTGGTGGGCTCGACCGCTGACGAGTTGCGCGAATTGCGCGAAACCGTCCGCAAGATGCTGAAGGAAAATGGCCAGCCACCGCAGGGCGGCAAATGGGCCGATATCGCGCTGCTCGAGCCGGTTCGCGATTACAAGGCTCGCCACGCCTCGACCATGCTGACGTTTGACGCCGTGGTCGATGCGATCGGCCAGATCGAGGCCAAAGCGAAGCAGCCAGCTTAGGAATTCAATTGAGCCCTATTGTGCGGGCTGAGTCGGCGCCGCTGCGCCACCGGTCGGAGCAAGAACCTCCGCGGTCTTGGTCGCCTTCGCGGTTTGCGATTGCGCCTCGCCGTCCATCGCACTGCTGACGAAGCGATCCCTGGACTTGGCTTCCGATTTGGCTTCCGCGACCGGGACGCCGCTGTCCTGCCGCGGCAGCACGTCGGCGACAGCATCGGTGGTCACAAGATTGGTCAGCCGCAGTTCGGCCGGCGACAATTCGTGCAGCTCTTCCCACGGCGGCACACTGAGCGCCAGCGACAGCAGGTCGCCTGCACCGCCCATGTCGAAGGTGTATTTGGCGAGGCGGCCGATATCGCGCTCGACAATCATCAGATCCTGCGCGTTGTAGCTCGCGGCCCTGGCATCATCGGCGCGGTCGCCCATCCAGATCTGGTGGACGCGGATATGGGCGGCCTGCGGGACAAAGCGGGTTTGGCCCGACAGCAGCAGGAACACGCACATCGACTCGCAATAGGCATCCGGCACGACGCTCGCGCGTTCGCCCTGCGGCGTCTGGCTGACGATACTGGTGCCGACGGTGGTCAGCGCGCCGAGGCCGCGGAACCGGCGGCCAAGCGTGATCGCGTCATTGACCGACCCACCGCTGGAGTCGAGCACGATGGTGGCGCCATTGAGCTGGCGGCCGCGCGCGAACTCGTCAAAATCCTTTGGGCTATCGACGGTGATGATGCCGACCGCGGACACCCAGCCCCTGCAATTCGGCTGGCACGCGATCCAGCTGAACTTCATCGGCAGCTTGCGTTCTTCGAGGGTCGAGCTTGCCTGCGCCGAAGTGCCCAGCGTCGACACGGTGCCGGGAATTGCGATGCAAAGGCCGACGGCGCCGAGAAGCGCCCAGCCGCGCAATGAAAGCGACCTCACAAGCCTCAATTTGGTTCCTTCCCCCAAGCCCCTGAAACGAGCGGTGGCAACGGCCCCATGTCAACGCGCCATGATTCTGTCACTGCAGCGTCGTCGAAACGGTAACCTTGCTGACCCGGACCGTCCATAGCACCCTTGTTGCAGCGCCATTCGCGCGCTGCGATAGTTGCGAACTGTGGCGTAAATATCTGCAACAGCACAGTTCCTTGGCTTGGAACCCCCGCAAGACTACGTACATAGTTGCGATATGCCGCCGACAGATCATTCATCCTCACATCCAAACAGATGCACGGAGTGTGCCAGCATCACGCGCCGGTTGCCGCGCAATTTCGGCCGCGGCCTGATCTGGATCTACCGGCACACATTGTCGCCGCTGGTCGGCTACAACTGCCGGCACCTGCCGACCTGCTCGGTCTATGGCGATGAGGCGATCGAGCGCTTCGGACTTTGGGCTGGCGGATGGATGACATTGGCGCGGTTGCTGCGCTGCCAGCCCTGGGGTACGTCCGGGATCGACAATGTGACGCCGACGAAACCGCCCGGCGCGCGTTGGTACTTGCCCTGGCGGTATGGCCGCTGGCGCGGCGTCAACCCGAATTGACGGATCGCTGCAGCGCTTCCAGGCACGCCGCGCATTGCTGACACGCGGAACCGTGGCTGACTTGCCGCATTGTTTGTTTGCCCCGGTTGGGAGGAAACAACAATGCGCTGGAAAATCAGCCACAACGGGCACGATCCCCGGCAGATCGATCTGCTGGCCGTGCTTGCCTTGCTCATTCTGATTGTTGCCGCGTACGACTACTTCATGCACCGCCCGGAGACGCCGAGTACCACGGCGTTCATCGTGCCGAGCCAGAACGTGCACTGGTGATGCGGCGAACCTTGGTTCGGGGCTAACGCCAGAACCAGGAGCCGCCTTGTGGTGGCGGCGGCGGTGGACGCGGCTTGCGTGGCCGCGGCCTTGGCGGCGGTGCCGACGGCGGCTCGTCGGCCGATGAGGTCGCCTCTGCCGTGCCCGTGCCGTCATCGGGCAGCCTCACAGACAGCAGCAGATTGGACTCGTGGGTACGCCAGCGATAGCCGATGCCGAAATCGATCGGCTGCGCGCGGCGAAACAACTCGGCGTAAGACTCCTGGTAGCGCCCCGGGAATTCGCCGATCGGGCCAAGGTAGCGGCCGAACGGGAAGAAGCGCCACTTCTTCGGGCTGTAATAGCCAAGCGGGACTCCGGAATCGTCCTGGATGATCGTCGCGCTGTTGGCGAGGATGAAACTGCGCACCGTAGAGAAGTTGCCGGAATGCAGTAGATAGGACGCGCTCTTGATGAGACTGTTGCCGGGTCCAAGCGTCGCGCAGAATTTCAGGAAGCCGCTCGCCTTCGCGCCGGAATTGGAGAGATCGGTCGAGAAGTAGTACAGCGTCTTCTCGACCCCGTCGGAGCCTGCAAAGGTGATCTTCGTCCCATGGACCACGTTGCGCGCGGCTGCATCGGCGCCGACGTTAAGCGTGCCGTTCTCGTCGATGGTGACCGGCTTGACGTCGCGAACCGTCTTGCCGGAACGCGCCAGGAACACATAGAGGATCGGCAAGGTGCCGCTGACCTCGCCGGCGTGCAGGTCGACCTTCATCTGCTTGGTGATGAAGAAGGAGAAGCTCAGGATCGATCCGAGCGAGCGCTCGACGCTGTAAAGCGCGTTGTTAACAGCGCCGCGCGGCAACTTGGCGAGGTCGGGCACGGCGCCGGGCGGCTCCAGCGCGCTCAGCACGTAGGTCGTCGCCCTGCCGTAGAACGCGTTGGCGTAGAGAAAATCTGGCCCTGAGAACATGTAGAACATGGTCGGCTTGGGCGCGGCGAGATTGGTGTCGGACCAGGCGCGGATCTTCGACAATTGCCGCGCTTCGAGCTGGGCGAAGGCGCCGTCGAAGAATTTCGCATGCCGTTGCCAGGCGGGGTCCTTGGTCAACGGGAGCAACGGCGAATCGGCGGATGGCTGCATGCCGGCAAGGAAACGCGCGGTGTCGTCGGGTGTCACGTCGGCGGCGCGCACCGGCATGACAGCCGCCACCAGCATCGCGGCCACCAAGGTCAACGCCAGGGCCAACGTTCTCGCGGACAACAACATTTTCATTCTTAACCCGGGTGTTCGGTCGCAGGCTGATCGGGCCGCTTGCGGAAGATCGCGTAGATCAAAAGGCCTGAAATCATGATCAAAATACCGAGCGCCGACTGCAGCGGGCGCTGCGTCAAGAGATAGTACATCATGAAGCCGGTCACGAGCAGGAAAACCACCGGCGTGATCGGGTATCCCCAGGCACGATAGGGCCGCGGCAGTTCGGGATGCGTGATGCGCAGCTTGATCACGCCAGCCACGGCGAAGAACGAGCAGAACAGCAACGCGAACTGGATGAAATCGAGCACGGCCTCGAAGCTGCGGGTGAACAGCATGAGGCTTGCGACCGTGACCTGGAACAGGATGGCATAGACCGGCGCGCCACTGGCCGATCGCCGCGCGAACAGATTCAGCGCCGGAATATCCTCACCCATCGTCATCATCACGCGCGGGCCGATCCACATCATCGCGCTGATCGAGGAGATCAGCCCGACGCAAATCATCGCGCCGACGACGCGGCCGCCGACCTCGCCGAAGATATAGCTGCCTGAAATCCGGGCGACGTCGAGCTGGCCGGCGAGCTTGTCGATCGGCGCCGTGTGCAGGAACACCGCGTTGAGCGCGACATAGAGCACCAGCACGATCAGCGTGCCCGACAGCATCGCGCGCGGCAGGTTGCGTTCCGGCAGTTGCATCTCGCCGATGATGTAGGTCGCGGCGTTCCAGCCGGAGAACGAGTACATCACGAACACCAGGCTGATGGCGAACGGGGCGCTCAGCACGTGGGTGGGGTCCGACGACGACGGCGCAAACGACACCGGCTGCGGCGTCGCGATCATGAAGCCCGCCACCAGGAAGGCGACGATCAAGACCACCTTCAGGATGGTCGCGACCAGCTGGAACGTCGAGGAATGCCTGACTCCGGTGAGCTGCACGATCGACACCAGCCACACCACGCCGATCGCAAGCGCGAGCGGCGGCACGCCAGGCAGGACCGCGCGGCCGTACTCGCCGAACGCCATCGCCGCGAGCGCAACCGGCGCGGCAAAGCCGACGGTCGCCGACACCCAACCTGCCAGGAAGCCAAAGGCCGGGTGATAGGCCCGGCCGAGGAAATTGTATTCGCCGCTCGAGCGCGGAAACATGGCGCCGAGTTCGCCATAGGAGAACACCCCGCACAGCGCGACGATACCGCCGACGGTCCACAACAGCAGGATGGAGAAGCCGGACGGGATGTCCTTGACCTGGAAGCCGAGGCTGGTGAAGACGCCGACGCCGACCATGTCGGCCACAACGATCGCGGTCGCCGTCAGGACCGAAACGGTCGAGCCAGTGCCGGGGAGCGGGCCGCGCAACGCCGCGCTTCCCGTAGGTGATGCCGCCATCTCGACCGTACCTTCAGCCGCCGTGCGCCGGAGTGCCGCCATGGTGCAGGCTCGCGGCGTGCAATTCAAGCAGCGTTAACAATGGTTTAAACTGGGACATGAAAAAGGTTTTATAATACCTCTTTCCCGCATCCAGCTTGCCCGGTCGTCGCCGGAAATCGCAAACGCAGCGCCCCTCCCACAATCAGGACACGATTGAGTGGTCTCATGATGCCTTCCGGATGTGGGGAAACGCTCCGGAAGCTTAACGTGACCTAAACACCGACAAGCCAAAATACGTCGTTTGCCGGTGGGTGTGGGGCAAAGGGTGGATGTTCGGGGCACAGCCGAAATTCGACAGTCATGATCGTGTGGGCCGGGTGATTTCACTGGGCGCGACACGGCATGCGCGATCGTCTCGCCGGCGCGGCCGCTGGATCGTAGCCGGCTGCATCCTGATCCCGCTGGCGCTGCCCCTCGCCCAATGCGGCAAGGCGCCGAACGCCGGCATGTTGGCGGCCAACACCCAGGCAACCGGCGATACGTTCGAGGATCGCTTTCCGGCACCGCAGTTCAAGGATCGCTTCCCGACCGAGAAGGAGAGCCTTGCTCCGTACCAGCGGACCGCGGCCGCAGCACCAGCTCAGTCGGCGCCGAAAACCGCGCCCTCGCCGGTTCGCGTCGCCTCGATCTCGCCAACCTTGACGCTGCCGCAACCGACCGAGCGCGAGGATATGACCACGCTGGTCAGCATGAAATCTTCCGCCTTCCCCTATTTTGGCAACAACCCGCGCACCGACGCCCCCTTCCTCAATGTCGGCAACGGCGACCGCCGCGGCCATCGCAGCTATGGCGGCCGCGTCTTCTGGCAGAGCGAAACCTACAATGACAACCGCGTGCTGGTGCACGTGCCCGAGAGCTTCGACGCCAACAAGCCCGGCGTGATCGTGGTGTTCTTCCACGGCAACGGCGCGACGCTTGAGCGCGACGTGCGCGACCGCCAGCAGGTGCCGCAGCAGATCACCGATTCCGGCGTCAACGCGGTGCTGCTTGCGCCGCAAATGGCCGTCGATGCGGCCGACTCCAGCGCCGGCAAGTTCTGGCAACCGGGCGGCTTCAAGCGCTTCCTCGACGAGTCCGCGAGCCATCTCGCCCGTCTCTACGGCGACCCGAAATCCGCGCAAGTGTTCGCCAACATGCCGGTGGTGATCGTGGGTTACAGCGGCGGTTTCCTGCCGACCGCCTGGAGCCTCGAGGTCGGCGGCGCTGCCAGTCGCGTCCGCGGCGTGCTGCTGCTCGATGCGGTCTACGGCGAGCTCGACAAGTTCGCGTCCTGGATCGAGAACAACCGCACCGGCTTCTTCGTCAGCTCCTACACCCACTACACCAGGCCGCGCGACCGCGAGTTGATGTCGATGCTTCGCGGCAAGGGTATCGCCGTGAGCGAGAGCATGGACGGGCCGCTGCGTCCCGGTAGCGTGGTCTTCGTGCAGACGCGCGACGGCATCACCCATCGCAGCTACGTGACACAGGCCTGGACCGAATTTCCGATCCAGGCCGTGCTGACCAAGATGGCGGCGACGCCAGCGTTGACGCGCATGGCGAGCGCGCCAACGAGCCGCTGAAGCGACGCCCTGCGCGCCTGTCTGCCCTTTCAAATTTCGATGTTGACGGCTGCACGAAGTGTGAACCAGTTCACATTTGGCGCCTTGCGCCTCCCATAGGCTTGCTCCGGGGATAGTGGCTGGGGATGGGTGTGAGGGAAGGCCTATATCGCGTTGAATATCATACCGTTCACGGCACCGGCACCGGCGTGCTCTACGCTACCGGCGGCAAGCTGCGCGGCGGCAATTCGGCTTTCGCATTCGTCGGTAACTACAATGACCGGGTCGATGGCATTCAGGTCAAGATCTCGACCCTGCGTCACAATCCCGATCCGGACGCCAAGTCGCTGTTCGGGACCGACAGGATCACGCTGATGCTGAAGGGCACCGAGAATGGCGACATGGTCGACTTCGAGGGCGAGGCGCTGCAAATGCCAGGCGTGCACTTCAAGGCGGTCCTGACGCGGATCGCCGACTAGATCCTGTTTTGCCGCGTTTTCTTGCGCTCAGTGCGCGGGCGCGACGCTTACGCTTGGCAATGCAGCCGCCGGCAACGGGCCCGCGGGCTTCGGGACGGAAGTGGGCGCCGGGCACGACGCCAGAAGCTGCGTCCACGCCGGCTCAAGACCGGTCGTACCGATGTCGAACGTCGTGGGTCCGGCTTTGCCGTCTGATGTCGACGGGCTTTCGCCCACCTGCAGATGCTGAGCCGCCAACATCGCCTTGAGCGTATCAGGCCTCACCGCGTCGCTCCAGACCTCGTATTTTCCGACCCGCGCCGGATATCTCCCGAACGCCACCGACTTGTCGGCGTCGGCCATCATCACCACCGTGCTCTTGCCGGCGGTCCTCTCGTCGAACTCCCGCACGAACATCAGCCGCGCGCGATCCTTGTTCTCGCAGAACAGGCGCCACTCCATCGTGCGGAACGAGGCGCCGTTGTCCTTCCTCTCCAGCGCGATCTTGCGGATGAAGGGCCGCGCCTCTTTCTCCAGCGTCCATGTCGTTTCGGGCAACGGCCGCGTATCGATCCCGAAGCGATAGAGCTCGGGCCGCGTCAGCACGTGGTGGTCTTCGAACTTCACCGTCCGGATCAGATCGTTGAGCTCGCGGCTGATCCCCATTGCCGAGACATAGGCCACGCGATCGCGATCGGCTGTCACCATCTGGCGCTGCCTGTAGTCCGCGACCGCCTGCGGAGGCGGATGTCCGTGGACCACGAATGTCAGCTTGGAGTTATGCACGGCCATCGCCGCGTCGGGCGCCACCTCGCGAGACGTCGCCCCGAGGAACAGGTAGCCGCAGGCCGAATTGCACATCGCGTTGCGGGTGGTGAGTTCGGCCTCGACCTCACCGCTTGCGTTCTTGACCTTCAGGCATGCGGCGTCGACCTGCGTGCCGGCGGCGCACGCGGTCGCGTTGGTCCGGCCGATCCGGGCGACCGCCTTGCGGCCGCGCAGCAACCGTCCGATGGCGTAGGACTGCTCGACGTTGCCGCCGGGCGAATGAAGGTAGATCGGGCGCTGCGTGTCCTTGACGCCGGCGAGGAAACGGCGAATGCGCGGCGCCGCATCCCGATCGATCTCGCCTTCGATGGCGATCCAGCTGTTACAGCCGGGCCCGCACGCGTCGGGCGCTCCCTTGGCAAGATAGATCGTCAGCCTGGGCGCAAATCCGACCTTCTCGGCCGGTGTTTCTTCCGCACGCAATGCGCTCGGGATCGACAGTGAGGCCACGAGAAACAGAATGCGGGCAAACATGAAATGACGGGACCACTCGCGGCAGGAAAATAGCTCCTGACGTTAGACGATGACTGACGGGGTCGCAACGTTCGGTGGCACGCCGGACACCGGTTGTTCCGCCAGTCCCAGCGCTCCGTTTTTCTTGATATTGCCAGCTTGTTCTGCCCGAATCCCCTGCTATACCGCTGTTTCTGCTTACCTGCGCTCGTTCGCAGGAGTGAGCCCCAGGAGACATCAATGACCGACACGCCCAAGTCCGAATCCGGATTCCAGTACGGCCTCTCGAACCTCAAACCCGCCGAACCCTTGCACAAGATCGCGATCACCTTCCCCGACGGCGCAAAGCGCGAATTCCCCAAAGGCACCACCGGCCTCGACATTGCCAGGGGCATCTCGCCCTCGCTGGCCAAGCGCACGGTGGCGATGGCGCTCAACGGCGCGCTGAGCGATCTCAACGACCCGATCGAAGCGGATGCGCGGATCGATTTCGTCGCACGCGATGACGCTCGTGCGCTGGAGCTGATCCGGCACGATGCCGCGCATGTGCTGGCCGAAGCCGTGCAGGCGCTGTGGCCGGGCACCCAGGTCACGATCGGCCCTGTCATCGAGAACGGTTTCTATTACGACTTCTTCCGCAACGAGCCGTTCACGCCGGAAGACTTTGCCGCGATCGAGAAGCGGATGCGCGAGATCATCGCGCGCGACAAGCCGTTCACCAGGGAAGTTTGGGATCGCGAAAAGACCAAGCAGGTGTTCCGCGACAAGGGCGAAGCCTTCAAGGTCGAGCTGGTCGACGCCATTCCCGGCAACGAGCCGATCAATATCTATTACCAAGGCGACTGGTTCGATCTGTGCCGCGGCCCGCACATGACTTCGACCGGCAAGATCGGCAACGCCTTCAAATTGATGAAGGTCGCCGGCGCCTATTGGCGCGGCGATTCCAACAATCCGATGCTGACCCGCATCTACGGCACGGCCTTCGCCAAACAGGACGATCTCGACGCTTATCTGAAGCAGATCGAGGAAGCCGAGAAGCGCGACCACCGCAAGCTCGGTCGCGAGCTCGACCTGTTCCACTTCCAGGAGGAAGGCCCGGGCGTGGTGTTCTGGCACGCCAAGGGCTGGACCATCTTCCAGCAGCTGATCGCCTACATGCGGCGGCGGCTGGCCGAGGACTACAGCGAGGTCAATGCGCCGCAGATCCTCGACAAGTCGCTGTGGGAAACCTCCGGTCACTGGGACTGGTATCGCGAGAACATGTTCGCGGCACAGTCGGCCGGTGACGAGGCCGAGGACAAGCGCTGGTTCGCGCTGAAGCCGATGAACTGCCCGGGACACGTGCAGATCTTCAAGCATGGCCTGAAGAGCTATCGCGACCTGCCGCTGCGGCTCGCCGAATTCGGCGTCGTGCACCGCTACGAACCATCGGGCGCGATGCACGGCTTGATGCGCGTGCGCGGCTTTACGCAGGACGACGCGCATGTGTTCTGCACCGAACAACAACTCGCCGACGAGTGCCTGAAGATCAATGATTTGATCCTGTCGACCTATGCTGACTTCGGCTTCGACGGCGAGCTCACGGTGAAGCTCTCGACCCGGCCCGACAAACGCGTCGGCACCGACGAGATGTGGGATCACGCCGAGCGCGTGATGGCGACCGTGCTGTCGGAGATCAAGGCCAAGGGCAGCAACCGCATCAAGACCGAGATCAATCCGGGCGAAGGCGCGTTCTACGGGCCGAAGTTCGAATATGTGCTGCGCGACGCCATCGGCCGCGACTGGCAGTGCGGCACGACCCAGGTCGACTTCAACCTGCCCGAACGGTTCGGCGCGTTCTATATCGACCACGACGGCGGAAAGAAGGTGCCCGTCATGGTGCATCGCGCGATTTGCGGCTCGATGGAGCGCTTCATCGGCATCCTGATCGAGCACTACGCCGGCAACTTCCCGCTCTGGCTCGCGCCGACCCAGCTGGTGGTGACGACCATCACCTCCGAAGGCGACGACTACGCCAAGGTGGTGGCAGCAGCGGCGCGCCGCGCCGGCCTGCGGGTCGAGATCGACCTGCGCAACGAGAAGATCAACTACAAGGTCCGCGAGCATTCGCTGGCCAAGATCCCGGCGCTGCTCGTCGTCGGCAAGAAGGAGGCGGAGACGCATTCGGTCTCCGTCCGCCGCCTCGGCAGCGAGCGCCAGACCGTGATGCCGACCGATGAGGCGATCGCAGCACTGGTGGATGAAGCGACCCCGCCGGACGTGAAGCGCGCGCAATCGGCGGCCTGATCTTCACAATCGGTCTAAACTGGCTTTCGCAGGCCCGGCCGTGCCCCTATCTCGGGGGCACGGCTACCACGCTCCCAAATATCCCTGCCAAGGACATTTTCCGTGCCCGATGCGATTGAACTTCTGAAGACCCGCCGCTCGATGAAACCGCGCGAGATGACCGGGCCCGGCCCCTCGCCGGCCGAGCTCGAGACCATCCTGACCATCGGCGCGCGCGTGCCCGACCACGGCAAGCTCGCGCCTTGGCGCTTCATCGTGTTCGAAGGTGAGGCCCGTTCCCGCGCCGGTGATGTGATCGCGAACGTCTTTGCCATGAAGCATCCCGGCGCGCCGGCATCCGATATCGAGATTGAGAAGAAGCGCCTGACCGATGCGCCGCTGGTGATCGGCCTGGTCTCCTTCACCAGGCCACACCCGAAAGTGCCGGCGTGGGAGCAGGAGCTGTCGGCAGGCGCGAGCGCGATGAACCTCGTGACCGCGGCAACCGCGCTCGGCTACGGCGCCTGCTGGCTGACCGGCTGGTACGTCTCCGACCGCGACGTGCTCGACGGCCTGGGTTTGAAGGCGGACGAAAAGCTCGTCGGCCTGATTCATATCGGCACCCCGACCAAGCCGAGCGAAGACCGCCCGCGCCCTGCGCTGTCGGAGATCGTGACGCGGTTCTGAGATCGCGCTCGCGGCGTCTACGCCGCCTTCGATGCCCGTGTGGCAAATCCCGCCAGCAGTGCCCCGATCTCGCCCGCGGGCCTCGCCGCGCTGAACAGAAAGCCCTGTACCTCGTTGCAGCCTTCGGCGCGCAGCCAATCGAGCTGGTCGATGGTTTCGACGCCCTCCGCGGTCGTGGTGATGTTGAGGCTGCGGCCGAGCCCGGAGATCGCGCGCACGATCGCGAGGCAATCCGAGCGCCGCGCCAGATCCTTGATGAAGGACCGGTCGATCTTGATCTTGTCGAACGGAAAACTGCGCAGATAGCTCAGGCTGGAATAGCCGGTGCCGAAATCGTCCATCGAGATGCTGACGCCAAGCTCGCGCAGCTGATGCAGGATCGCGAGGTTGGCCTCGGTCTCCGCCAGGAACACCGACTCGGTGATCTCGAGTTCGAGCCGGCGCGGCGACAGGCCGGAATGGGCCAGCGCCGAAATCACCGCCTGAACCAGGTTGCGGCTGCGGAACTGCACCGGCGACAAATTGACGGCGACCTTGACATTGGAGGGCCATTTCACTGCCTCCGAACAGGCCTCGCGCAGCACCCATTCGCCGAGTGCTACGATCAGGCCGATATCTTCGGCAACCGGAATGAACTCCGCAGGCGAGACCATGCCCTTCTGCGGGTGCGGCCACCGCAGCAGCGACTCGAAGCCGCTGATGCGATCCGCCGCGATATCGACCAGCGGCTGATAGTGCAGTTCGAATTCGCCATTGGCGAAGGCCGCACGCAGGTCGCGCTCCAGGTCGCGGCGCTTCTGGGCCTGCTGATCCATCTCGGGTTCGAAGAAATGGTGCACACCGCCGCCCTCGGACTTGGCGCGGTACAGCGCCATGTCGGCGTTGCGCATCAGCTCCTCCGTCGTCATGCCGTCGCTCGGCGACAGCGCAATGCCGATGCTGGCACCGACCACGATGTCGAGCCCGTCGATGGCGTACGGCGCGCTCAGCACCGCGATGAGTTGCTCGGCAAACGCGCTCGCTTCGTTCGGCGAAACGTCGGCGGCGAGCACGATCGCGAACTCGTCGCCGCCGAGGCGGGCCGCCAGATTGTCGCCCTGCACCGCCGCTCTCAGCCGCTCCGCCACCAGCTTGAGCAGCCGGTCGCCCATCGGATGACCGAAGGAATCGTTGACGTTCTTGAACAAATCGAGGTCGACGCACATCACCGCGACGCGCTTGTTGCCGGACCGGCTGCGCTCCAGCGCCTCGCACAGGCGTTCCTGGTAAAAGTCGCGGTTCGGCAGGTTGGTGAGCCCGTCATGGTGCGCCATATGGGCGATCCGCGCCTCGGCGGCGCGGCGCTCCGTGATGTCGACCACCGCGACCAGATAGCCGTCGCGGCCATCGAACGCCACCTTGCGTCCGAATGTCAGCACATGGATCTCGCTGCCGTCGGCCTTGATGTGCCGCCAGTCGCGGCTGGATTGATAGACGTCGCCGATCTCGCGCAATGCCTCGCTGTGGAGAGCCCATTCATCCTGCGGCCAGATCTCGCGCAGCGTCATGCCGAGGAATTTTTTGCGGGCATATCCATAGTGCTGAACTGCGGCATCGTTGACGCTGAGGAACTCCATCGTGCCGGCGTCGAACACCCACATCGGCATCGGGTTGTTTTCGAACAGCAGGCGGAATGAATCCTCGCGCCGCTTCATCGCGGTGACATCGGAGACCGTCAGCGACAGCATGTCGCCGAATGCCGTGACGCCGAGCCGAAGGCAGCGATCGCCGCTGTCGATCTCGAACTGCCCACCGCCGCCTCGTCTGACAAATTCGCGCAGCCGCTCGATCACTTCCGGCGCCGCAAGCGGGTTGCCGCCGGCGCCGAGCCGGCGCCACAGCAAATCGGTCGCGGGCTGCATCAAGAGCCTTGCGGCACCCTGGTTGAGATGCACGACCTGGAAATCGGACGGCTCGCCGCGCGGATCGCGGATCGCGGCAAGCGACAGCACGCCCTCATCGGTGGCGGAGAAGATCGTATCCAGCAGATTGTACTGCGCATCGCGTTCGTTGACGTAGACGCCGACCAGCGTGCCGCCCCAGCGCGATCGTGTCGGCAGCGCCAGCACGTCATAGGTCCGCACCAGGCCGTCACGCACGCAGTGTGCCGACGCGAGATAGGGACGGCCGTTCGCGTGCGCGCTCGCCGCGGCTTCGCCGAGCGCGGTCGCGCAATCCGGCGGCAGCGCGCTGAGCGGGATATCCCAGCGCTCATCGTTCAGCCATGTCTGGATGTAGCGGCCGGTGTGGGAGACGCGCAACGCGCCATCGTCATTGCGCAGCAGTGCGATGTGATCCGCGAGCCGGCCGAGGCTGCCGAGCATCACGTCTTCGTAGCGCGGCAGCTTCTCACCCAGGCTGACGGCCGCCTGCCACTTGCGCTGCAGGACCGCAACGTCGGCGAACATCTCGCTGCTGAACTTGGCTGATGTCTTTTCCGGTTTTTTGTTGGCCACGACCACGGCACGCCCCACTCACGCAAACGCTTGTCCCCGCGAGCATCCAAGTCAGCGGCGCTTAACGCCGTGTAAAAAATGTGGAAATGGCTTGCTGTCGCGGTGATTGTGACGGCTTAAAGTCGCGCGATGGTTAGTGCGCTTTAGCGACTATGACGGTTGCATGAAACGCGACTGCGTCAGCCGTCAGCGCGCAACGACCTCGACCTCGCCATCGACGCCGTTGACGACGTTGAAGGGGCGCTCGAATACCTTGCCCTCGTTCTTGGCGATCGCACGATATTCGCCCTCGGAGAGCACGACGCGCGGGAATGCGCCGATCGATTCCTTGATGACGTCGCCACCCGGCGTGATCACCGACCATGCGGTGTTGGCGAGCGCCTCGCCGCCCTTGTCGCTGACGAGCTTGAGCGTGATCACGGCGGCGCGATGGGTGACGGTGACGTCGGTCAGCTTGCCGGCCTGGACGCGGATATCCGAGCGCACCACCGAGTTGGCGTCGCCATAGTTGGAGACGATGTAGTAGGTCCCCTCCGGCAGCAGCGCGACGTCGCCGGCGGCGACGTTCGGCACCAGCGCACCGCGATCCGAGCCGTCGAACTGGCTGCCCTTGTAGATCCCGAACGAAATCTGGTTGGCGGGGATCTTGCTGGTGCCGACGCGGCCCTCGATCCGCAGGCCACCGGCCGGCAAGACGAAAGATTCACGGTCGGTCTCCGATTTCAAATTGACCGCGCGCACGGCGCTCACGAGGCCGAGCGCGACGTGGACGACATAATTGCCCGGCGGCAATACGATGTTGGGGGTCGGCCCGCGCTCCTCGCGGACCAGCTTGAACGTGCCGTTGTCATCGGGCTTGTCGGAGAACACCCGCCACACCAACCCGCTGTTGATGACGGGAAGGTCCTTGCCGTACCGCGCCGTCAGCGAGAGCACCGCCTGACCCGCGGTCGAAGCGCCCGGCGGGGGCACCACCGGCGGAACAGTCGCGATCGACGGTTGGACGATGGTCGGCTGGGTCAGCGGCCCCGGCAGGACCGGCCCGGAAGCAGCCCCGGACGGTGGCGCCAGATTGAGCGCCGGGCCGGACGGTACATCCGGGACCGAGGCCGGCGGCACCGGCGGCGGCCGATCGCCGAACAACTGGGCCGAGACGGGACCGGGAATCACGGCGGTTGCGATGGCGGCGAGCACCAGCAGCGGGAGAAGCCGTCTGCCCCACCCACATCTGCCGATGCCATTGCGCCTCAAAGTCATCGCCATGCTTTTCAACGAAACCGCGGCAAATTCAAGCCTTCCCTATTGCTCAGGACGGCACCGTCCCCGATTGGAACCCGGCCGTTCCAGCCGACGTTAGTCAAAGCGTCGCGGTCAAGTCGTAATCTCTGGCTACGGCGACCCCGCCGGGCATAAACCATGCATATAAACCATGGATAATGACGATTCTGGCGGAGCCGTGCCACGGGGCCTAGTCTCCCGCCCCGAAGGAGATGCTGTCGTGCTGGATAGCTGGATGGGTCGAGGCCATAGGGGCTCCGATGGACCCGACAAAATAGGATTGGGAACGGTTCGCCGTCCCGTGATCGGGCTTGCCCTCGGTGGCGGGGCCGCACGCGGGTTTGCCCATATCGGCATCATCAAGACCCTGCTGGCCCACGGCATCGTCCCCAACGTCGTGGTCGGCACCTCGATCGGCGCCGTGGTCGGTGGCGCCTATGCCGCCGGGCATATCGAGACACTGGAGCAATGGGCCCGCGGCCTGCAGCCGCGCAGCGTGCTCGGCTACCTCGACATCCGCCTCAACGGTTCCGGCCTGATCGGTGGCACCAAGCTGGCCGCCGAGATCGAAGCGGCGCTGGGCAAGGTCATGATCGAGGACCTCGCGGTCAAATTCGCCAGCGTCGCGACCGAAGTGCGCACCGGGCATGAGATCTGGCTGACCCATGGCAGCATGGTCGACGCCATGCGCGCCTCCTACGCCCTGCCCGGCATCTTCGCGCCGGTCCTGATCGGCGATCGCTGGCTGGTCGACGGCGCGCTGGTCAACCCGGTGCCGGTGTCGGCGGCGCGCGCGCTCGGCGCCGAGATCGTGATTGCGGCCAACCTCTCCAGCGACGTGTTCGCGCACTCCACCACGATCTACAATCATGGCGCAGCCGCCGCGCCCGAGGTGACGGTGGCGGTGACCGCCGAGGCCGCGCCCGACCCCGAGCCGCCGAAGCGCCGCTTCGGCCGCTTCTTCTCCGCAGAGCGTACCGTGAAGCGCGAATTCTTCGGCAGCGCGACCCGGCCGGGTATCTCGAGCGTCATGGTCGACGCTTTCAACATCATGCAGGACCGCATCACCCGCGCGCGCCTCGCCGGCGATCCGCCGGACATGCTGATTTCGCCGCGCGTCGGCCAGATCGGCTGGTTCGACTTCCACCGCGCCGACGACCTGATCGCGCACGGCATCCGTGCCGCCGAGCGCGCGATCGGCGCGATCGAGGAAGCGATCGATATCCTGGTGCCGTCGACCGGCAATGGCACCACGGGCAAATAGCGCTCAGGCGGTCTTGATATAGTCGCGCAGCGCCTCCTGCTCGTGCTCGTATTCCTGCACGCGGCGCTTGACGATGTCACCGATCGAGATCAACCCGACCACCTTGCCGTCCTCGACAACAGGCAGGTGGCGGAACTTGCCCGTCGTCATCATCTCCATGATCCCGCTGACCGTGTCGGACTGGCGGCAGCTGACGACCTTCTTGGTCATCACCGCGCTCACCGGCTCGTCCAGCGCGGCAGCGCCGCGCTCACCGATCACGCGCACGATGTCGCGCTCCGACAGGATGCCTTCCATCCGGCCCTGGCTCATTACCAGCACCGCGCCGATCTTGCGCTCGCCGAGCAGCTTGACCGCGGCCGCCAGCTTCGCGTCGGGCTCGACGCTCAATATCTGGTGGCCCTTGGTATCGAGAATGGAACGTACCGTCATTGTCGCCTCCTTGAATCCGTTCGCGTCCCCTTGAACGGGGATCGAGCCTGTTCGTTGAGCCTTCAATCAACAGGTCCGCGCCGATTTCGGTTCCAGGGCGCGGACAATAGCGCGCGGCTGTATTTTGTCAGCCCGGCTGCCTTCGTCGTGAAGATGATGGAGGAATTCGCCCCCTCCCGCAAGCGGCGATCAGACGCGGCCGGACTGATCCACCGACGACGCATCTGCAGCATCATCTCGCGCGCGCGGTATCGGATCGAACAGCGAGAACAGCAGCAGGCCGGCGAGAAAGCCGCCGATATGGGCCTGCCAGGCAACGCTCGCGCCATCGCCAACACCGATCGCGAGCGAGCCAACCCCGAACACGATGTTGACGGCAAACCAGACCGCCAGGAATCCGAGCACGCGCCGGTCGCGCAGCGCGCGCAACAGCGGCAGCGCCGGCACCTTGGCCGCAGCCTCGGCGTCGCCCCGGCTGAACGAGAGGAAGCTGCCCTTCACGAAAGCGAAGCGGATCGCCGCCGCCATCGTCCCCGACACCGACGCCGATGCACCGATCATCGGCGCAATCGCATGCTCGTGGGTCACGAGATGCGCGAGTGCGCCGGCAGCCGCCGTCACCGCCATGAAAACAAAGAACCTGATAGCGCCGAAGCGCCGCGCCAGCGCGCTGCCGAACGGCAACAGCCACAGCACGTTGAAACCGATATGGGTGAGATTGGCGTGCAGCAGCGAATAGGTGACGAAGGTCCAGACCTTGGCGCCGGCCCCGCCCGGAAAGGTGATATCGAGCAGCGTCGAATCGTAGCGCTTGGGGATGAAGCCGAAGACATCGATCGTCCAGTTTTCCAGCTCCGGCGGCAGCAGCACCCGCAGATGGATCACCGCGATCAGCACGATGTAGGCGGTGAGCGCCGGCGGCAGCGTCAGGATCGGCTCGCGCGGCGCCTCCGGCGGCGGCGTGAGCGGGGATTCGGGTGGGGAGTCCAAGGGGGTCGACGACCTCGAATACGGCGGTTGAGCCTCAGATAGGCGGCTTACGCGGCACAGTGCAAGTGCACAATCGGCTGATCGGGCAACTCTCCGTGTCCCGGACGCGTCGCAGCACGCAGTGATGCGACGCAGAGCCGGGACCTCCGGCCTTGCGCGCCGGATAACCGAGCACAAGGCCAAGCTCGTTCCAGGCTTCACGCGACAATACAATGTCGACCAGCTGGTCTATTTCGAGGCGTTCGACTCCATCCTGGACGCACGCGCACGGGAGCATTCCCTGAAGCGATGGCGGCGGGCATGGAAGATCAAGCCGATCGAGGAGCTCAATCCAGATTGGCGGGATCTGGCCGATCAGCTGAATTCGTGAACGGGTTTGGCATGGGTCCCGGCTCTGCAGTGCACCGCTGCGCGCTGCACTGCGTCCGGGACACGAGACATTTCCAAAAGAAGAGGGAGGGTGCTGAGAACACCCTCCCTCATTCGGTTGATCTTCTCGCGCCCCAGAAGGACCGGGGGTCCATCCCCACCCCTCCCCGCGCGACGACCAAACTGTTTGACGCCACCTGTCAACGTAAGCCGCCGGCCCTTGGAGGCAACCGGCGCAAACGGGAATGGCACGACCCTACGCGGGCCCGCCGCGGGTGCCAAGCGTATAGTTAAATTTACGTTAACGACGCAAAGTCGTCGATAAACCGCCCAAAACGCGGCCCCGGCATGGACGCTGCAAAGCCTTCCCTGCACAACAGAGAAGGGAAGGCGCGTGCATGAAACCGGGACAGATGTGTCCCGCTGAAACATGCGCCGGGCAGGGTTCTTCGAATGAAACATAAGTCCAGCCGCGAGTTCTTCGCATATTGGAATGCGAAGCGCGGCGATGCGCGCGCACCTGACCGGAGCGAGTTCGAGCCTTCCGCGGTGCGCGAGCTGCTGGCTGACATTTTCGTGCTGTCCTATGACAACGAGGCCGGATATCCCTTCCGCGTTGCCGGCACCCGCACCTCGGCCCTGCTCGGCTGCGACCTCAAGGACCGGAGCTTTTCCGCGCTGTTCACCGGCGGAAGCCGCAGCGACATCGAGGAGATCATCAGCGCCGTCGCCGAGGAGACGCTGCCTGCGATCGCAGGCCTCACCGCAACCACCGAGACCGGCGAGCGCGCGCATCTCGAGCTGCTGCTGCTGCCCTTCACGGCCCGCGTGCACGTGCCCGCGAGCCTCACCGGGCTGCTCGCCCCGTTCGAGGACAACGCCACGAAGCTGAGCGATCTGGTGCTGACCTCGTGGCGCTATCTGCACCCGCCGGAGCGATTCGTGCCGCGCGCGTTGCGAAAGCTCGCGATCGCCCGCGGCCTGATGGTCTACGAAGGCCTGCGCTAGTCTAGCCGCCTGCACTTCAGCATCACACCTTGTTCAGTGTCATCACCCGCGCATGCAGTGAGTTACAGTGACAGTGCTGGACTGCACCCCTTGCCCGCGGCCTGATGGTTTAAGAAGGCCTGCGTTGGGAGCAAAGCCCCTGGCCGCAGACCGCCCTGCTCGGCTTGCGCCCGGCGCCATGGAACTCTATTAGCTGTTGCGCCGCGATGTCGGATCGCCATTCCCTCATATCGCATCCGCGGCCAGGCTGAGCGCAGGGCATGTTTCGGAGCTCGATCAGGCAAAAGATCGTCGGCATCGCCGCGGGGCTGATCGTCCTTGCGGTCATCACGTCTGTCCTGTCGATGGTGATGGCGGGCCAGGTCGGTCATCTGCTCGACGAGCTGACCAACCGCTACATCCCCGCTTACGCCCACCTCGCCCGCGTCAATGTCCGTTCGCTCGAGCGGTCGCTCGCCATGCGGCGGATGATGATGGCGAAGATGCAGGGACCGGCGGAAGACGAAATCTACGCAGCCGCGCACAAGACCTTCGATGAGATCAATCCGGTGATCAACCAGGAGGCCGATGCCGCGCGCAAGTTGATCGGCGCGATCATCGACGATGCCTCGACGCCTTCCGACAACGCCGCCCTCGGCCGCATCGACGACCGGATCGACAATGCCCTCAACGACCTGCTGGTCCGGCTGAATACCGAAAACAAGACCATCATTGATCAAATTGACGCGAAGGATTTCGCTTCCGCCAGAAAGACGATGCTCCACGCGGAGGCCCTGCGCGACGACTTCAATAGCCGGATCGAAGGCATTCGCGCCGACATGCTGGCCCAGGTTGGCGCCAGTGCCAAGACCGTCATGGCCGCCCAGCAGCGCGCCATCATCGTCTCGGCCATCGTCACCGTGATTGCGGCAGTGCTCGGCTTCGTGTTCGCGATGCTGGTCGGCAGCGGCATCACGCGCCCGGTGATGCGGCTGCTGGAAGGCACCCGCGAGGTCGAGGCCGGCCGTCTCGACGGCACGATCAGCATCACGACCCAGGACGAGATCGGCCAGCTTTCGGCCGCCTTCAACCGCATGATCGAGACCCTGCGCCACAACCAGCGCATCCGCGAAACCTTCGGCCGCTACATCAATCCGCGGATCGCCGAGGGTCTGCTGGAGCAGCCGGCGCTCGCCGCCACCGAAGGGCAGCGCCGCGTCATGACGGTGATGTTCTGCGACATGAAGGGCTTTACGTCCCTGAGCGAAGGCGTGACGCCGCGCGGCCTGGTCAAGATCATGAACCTCTATCTCTCGACCATGTCGGCACCGGTCCATACCCATAACGGAATCATCGACAAATATATCGGCGACGCCATCATGGCGTATTGGGGGGCGCCCTTTGTCGAGGAGGCCGAGCAGACGCATCTCGCGGCGCTGGCCGCGATCGACATGACCGGGCGCGTCGCCCAGTTGCGCAAGGACCTGCCCGAGCTGCTCGGCGTGCGCGCGATCCCGACCGACTGCGACATCCGCATCGGGATCGCCACCGGCGAGGTGCTGGTCGGCAGCATCGGCTCCGAATTCATGATGAGCTACACCGTGCTCGGCGACACCGTGAACCTCGCCTCGCGGCTGGAGGGCGCCAACAAGTTCTACGGCAGCCGCTCCCTGATCTCGGAGGCGACCGCCGCATCCTGTGCGGATACGATCGAGCTGCGCGAAATCGACCGGCTGGTCGTGGTCGGCCAGACCCAGCCGCAAACTGTGTTCGAGATCATGGGCAAGTCGGGCGAGTTGACGCCGGCACAGTCCGAGCTGCGGCAGCACTATGCCGTTGGCCTCGCGGCCTATCGCGAGCAGCGCTGGGACGATGCGGAGCGTGCATTCGCGGCGGCGCTGGACGTTGTGCCGGGCGATGGCCCATCGGTGGCATTCAAGGCACGCATCGAGGCATTCAGACAGATCCCTCCCGCGGCGGATTGGAATGGCGCCTGGCATCTCGAGCATAAGTAGATGCGGTTCACGGCCCGCTAAAGCTGGGCCTCGATCGCCGCCTTGTCGATGACCGACCATACCTGCACGATCTTGCCGCCGCGAAATTCGTAGAACACGTTCTCGGCAAACGAGACCCGTCTCCCGTCGACATTAAGGCCGAGGAATTCGCCCCTTGGCGAGCAATCGAACGCGAGCCGGCTTGCGACATGAGCCGTATCGCACACCAGCAGATCGATGTTGAAACGAAGGTCCGGTATGTCGCGAAAGTCTTGCTCCAGCATTGCGCGATAACCTGACAGGCCGAGCTGCCGGCCGTTGTGGTGCACGTCAGCGTCAACAAACTGCCCAAGCCGCGGCCAGTCCTGCCGATTCAGGCAGGCAATGTAGTGTCGGTAGATGTCGGCGAGATCCGTCTCGTTCATGGTCTTGCACCTGTGCTTCCGCGACCTTCGTCAAGCCGGGCAGTCAGCTCCCGCCCCGCCAACAATATCCCGGACATCGAATCCGTTCCCGCCCGCCCCGATGCCGCCGTGCCGTCCGGCTGGTCCGCACACATCGCGATTCTGACACCAAAGTTAGTTTCGACCCCGTTGCCGCAAACAATTTTTCCAATCGAGGGGAATGTCTGCGGTGGCGGGGAGTTATTGCTTCAGACCCACGACTACCCCGTTCGAACCCGGCGGTTTGCATGATCAAGTCACTGATGAAGCTTGCGACGCTTGCGGCGACCCTCGCGGTGCCGCTCATCCTGTCCTCACCGCCGTCCGCCATAGCGGCCGGAGGCGGAGGTGGCGGCGCGGACTACAGCACCCCGGCGCCCTCCCCGCCCCAGCAGAAGGACAAGAGGACCACAAGAACGAAGAAGCCCAGCAAGCAGGGCCTGGCAGATCCGGCGTTCCGCGAGGGCTACCGCGCGGCCTATGCGACAATCTATGAGCGCAACGACTATGCCGCAGGGATCGATCAGCTCCACGCGCTCGGGAACGACGACCATCCGAATGTCGCCAATCTGATCGGCTACTCCTATCGCAAGCTCGGCGACTACAAGCTGTCGCAGGTCTGGTACGAGCGCGCGCTGAAGGCCGATCCGAACCACGTGCTGACCTGGAACTATTACGGCCTGTGGCAGATCGAACAGGGCAACCGCGATCAGGCGCAATACCATCTGAGCCGGATCGCTGCGATCTGCGGCACCGACTGCAACGAGTATCGCACGCTGGCGGCGGCGCTCGAAAAACCGCCGGGCACCGGGCTCGTCTACTGACAGCAGCCCTGCTGCTTAAGCCGTTGGCCTCGGCGCGTGCCATCCGCTACGGTGGCGCGCAAACCATGCGAGACCAACATGTCCGAATTGATCGAAATCGCCACGCTGCAACTCAAATTCCTGCAGAGCAAGGAGACGACCGGCGGCAGCATCGATCTGTTCGAGATGACGCTGCAGCCGAACGCGCGGATGCCGATCCCGCATTATCACGAGAGCTGGGACGAGACGATCTATGGGCTATCCGGCGTCTCGACCTGGCGGGTCGATGGCCAGGACATCGATCTCAGCCCCGGCGAGACCGTGTTCATCAAGCGCGGCATCGTCCATGGCTTCACCAACCGTTCGGACGGTCCGTCGACCTGCCTGTGCATGCTAAGCCCCGGAGTGCTGGGGCCGCAATATTTCAGGGAGATCGCGGCACTGATGGCCGCCGGCGCCCCCGATCCGGCCAGGATGAAGGAGACGATGCTGCGCCACGGGCTGGTGCCGGTGGCAGGGTGACAATCCAAGGCATCACGGATCCTCCACGGTCCGGATCGCCCGGATAGCGGCGTCAGCGGCGCCGTTTCTTCGCGGCGCGCGGCTTCGGCTTCGCTTTCGCAGCTTTGACACCGGCCTTCCGTGCTGGCTTGGCAGGAGCGCGCTTGGCCTTGGAGGATGCGGCAGGCTTTCCTGCTTGCGTGCCGGACGCGCCGCCTGATCCGCCGCTGGAAACGGTGTTGGCCTGCAAGTTGACCGTAAAGCTGTCGCCAACGCCGGTCTTGCCTGACGGCGGGTCCACCGTCACAAACACACCGGCGATCGAGGTCGGCGACACAGTCAATCGCAGAAATCCGAAGGTGTTATCGTTGTAGACGTCCAGCCTGAGCGGATTGCCGCTCGCATCAGTGCCGGATTGCGGAGTCGTCTGTGAAGGCGGACGACGGTTCGGCGGCTTCAAACCCGGTAGATTGTAGTAGCCCCCCATTCCGGCGACGAGATAGGGGATCTGCTTCTTGCCAACCGTTCGGGTGTATCGCTCATACAGATGGGCGTGGCCGGAGAGATACAAGTCCGGCTGAATTCCGGCAGCCTCGCAGGCGTCGTCGATTTGCTTGAGCATGGCCGGACTCGGCACATGCGTGGGACTGCCTGTAAATGGCGGGTGGTGCGTCACGATGACCAGCGCGCGCCCCTGGTTTTTATCTCGTTCGGCTTTCGCGGCGACCAGCTGCTGCTTCAAGAACGTCAACTGGGCGTTGCCAACCTTTGAATTTGCGATGACGCCCTCGGTGCCGCCCTCGCTCGTATTCGAATAGAGACCGATGAACTTCACGAAAGGAGCGTTCAGGGTGAAGTAGACCCCCGGTTGATCCATGGTGGTTCGAACCGCGCCTTGGCTATCCGAACTTCGCGTGGGTTGGCTGGTGCAGAAATTGGCGATGAAGGGAGCCAGTGACTTGGTGGTTTCGCCGGTGTAGATGGCTCCATCGTGATTGCCTGGAACGGCAAAGATCGGCGCATTGTAATTGCGGTACGGATCGTAGAACTGCGAGAAGTAGTATTGCTCCTCACCGAAATAATAGACCACGTCGCCCAGATGATACCAGAAGGCGGCTCCGCCTGAGAGGTCTTCGGCCATTGCGTCGGCCACGGCAAACTGGAATTCCGGGCTGTGAATTCCGCCGGTGTCACCTACCGCATGAAAGGTGATCTTGCCGGCCTTCTCGATTTTTTGCACGAGGTCGGCACCGATCACCGCCGACAACTCCATCGGGGTGGTGCTTCTGGCCGCCGGGAATGGTTCGAGTTGCTCGAGGCCTTTGGCGGCCGAGTCGGCGTCGATTTGCTGCTTGCTGAAGCTGCTGAAATTATCAGGAGTTAGATCGGGATCTCCGAACGCGCGGGACATGGCTCCCTCCTCGTATATGGAGTTTTCAGCAATTCAAAATCTGCGGTTTCGGCACGATCCGCCAAATGGCCAGCGAGCATCGAATGCGATATACAATAACAGGTTGCGTTCAAACTCAAGTTAAAAACCGACCACGTTATCGCCTCCGGCGCTTGGCCCCGGGCCGTGGACGGCTCCCAGTCGGCCGCCGGGCGTTGCCGGCAGAACCTGCCACTCAGCGGCGGCCAGGACGCAACACTGGGGTGCAGGCAACGGTCCCTTCTGTAATCCGAGTTGAAAGGTCAAGCCCCTTTTCTCGAGGCGGGCGGGATGTCCGGTTTCAGGGTAGAAGCGGCCAACCCAAGATCGAGTGCGGAGGTCTCACTTTGACCTATTTCGGAAGTCGGGCCTAGCCGGAATACGGCGTGCTTTGACACGTCGGCTAAAATAATGAGCGACCTATTGACCGTCGAATGGACCGTGACTGGCAGCGTTCTTAGCGGCGGAGGTCGCCGGGTTTAGCCGTTGGTGCCGATGGAAGAAGGCACGATGGCCAGTTCGATAGGCTACAGCCACACCGCTGTGATGCAGAACCGCCCGTGGAAAGATTTCCCCGATATTCCGCATGCCGTGCCGACACCGTTTGTTCCCAGTTCGGCAGAAGCTGGGGCTAGCTAGACCGACCGGGGTCGGCGTGTCAGCCTGACGCTCACTTTTGACCCGAAGCGTCCAATACCGAATTGTCTCCTACTTTCCGCAGATCATCGGAAGCGGACACTCGGGTACGTTGGCGCAGGGCGTCGTCACGTGTCTACGGAGGCGAAGATTTGTGCTAGCGCTGAGGTCTCAGGCCGCACGCCGTGGTGCTCAAGGAGGACAGCGACGGCCGGCCAAATCTCAACTTGATGACTGAGGTCCCAGAGTAGGAGAAATTTTTCGTAGTGAGCAACGAATGTCACGTCCATCACCGCCAACAGCAATAGTAGCGGTTCGCCGAATTGAGTGGTGTCATCTTCCCACAGACTTGCCGTGCTGCGCATAGCCTCTTCGGCGCATTTCAGTGTCTTCGCATACCGTGAAACCCACCGTTCGACCCTCTGCCGTGACGCGGGCCCTGCAAGGGCCGACCGCCAGAAATCTGGACTGTAGCCATCCCATGGATCGTGCGAGGTGAACTTGTATTCCCCGCCCTGCTCAGAACCGAAGAAGCGCTCCGCGTCAAAGCCTTCGACGCGGAGGCGGATCTGGAAGCAGAAGGTGTCGTCGTCCGTCACCTTGGCCTCGATCTCGTCCATCGCGTGATCCAGTTCGTCGAAGATCTTCTGCCAGTCTCCCGCTGCTGTAGGCTTGCTCGCTTGGACATGGACAACGAAAGCCCGGTCGTCCGGAACGACTTCAGTCCTGATCACGTCTGAATTCCCGCTGCTGCCCAGCAATGTTAGCGCATACGCTTTAACTCCATGTTAAACGCAACAAAACCGGCTGAAGCAATGGGGACAGTTTCTGATTTGGACCCGGTTTCTCGCAGCCCGACGTCCGCAGCTGGTCGAAACTGCCGTCACCTAGGGCCAAAGTCGTCGCCGATTTCGTCTCTGGCCCGCTGCTGCCGGTCGACCACACCGTTAATAACGGTCGGTGCTGCGGGTCTGTACGAATTACCAAGCCTATTGGATCACCCTTTGGCAACTAGTCTAGCTGTGCAGGATCTTGGCCAAGTTGGCCGGACCCTTCTGGCGGCGGCAAATTGCACTCTTGCCGGGTATGAAAACACTTTGAGCCTTCTGCAGCGCGACGCGTAGCTAAGCGGGCGAGGGTGTCGTCCGATACCAGTGGTGAGCCTGGTAACTTCCGGGTTTGGCAGATTTTGTTGTAAAAGTCGGTTGAGACCGGCAACGAACCGTGATTCCATTCTGCTGCCGCGAATCTCGGCGAGGTCGATCCATGATGGGCCGTCTGAAGAGTGACCAAGGTCAACTGTTCTACGAGTTTCACCTTAGCGAGGCGGTTCCCGAAGACCATCTGGTGCGGAAGATCGATAGTGCTCTCGATTTCTCCTGGCTTCGCAGCGAACTTGCACCGCACTATTCGTCGATGGGGCGCCCGTCGATCGACCCGGAACTGATGATCCGGATGCTGGTCGTGGGGTATGTCTTTGCGCTCCGCTCGGAGCGGCTGATCTGCCGTGAAGTGCAGGTGAACCTCGCCTATCGCTGGTTCTGCAGGCTCGGGATCGAGGACGCCATCCCGGATCATTCGGCGTTCTCGCGGGCCCGCAACGAGCGCTTCCGCGAAGGAGATGTTTTTCGTCACGTATTCGAACGGGTCGTTGAGGCGTGCATCGTGGCCGGTCTGGTTGGTGGCGAAGGCTTTGCAGTCGATGCGAGCCTGATCCAGGCCGACGCCAACAAGCAACGCTCGATCGCTGGTCAGGATTGGCGCAGGGATCGCGATCCCAAGAGGTCCAGCCGTGCCGTGAAGGAGTATCTGGCGACCCTTGACGACACAGCGTGGGGCGCCGCCAGCGACGTTGTTCCGAAGTTCGTTTCACCGTCCGATCCCGCGGCCCAGTGGACCGGAGCTCACAAGGGACCGGCGTTCTTCGCTTACTCCGACAATTATCTCATCGACGTGAAGTTCGGCGTCATCCTTGATGTCGAAGCCTCCCGCGCCATTCGCCAGGCCGAGGTCGGTGCAGCAAAGACCATGATCGAACGGACCGAAGAGCGCTTTGGTCTCAAGCCAGAGCGGCTTGTCGGTGATACCGCTTACGGGGCGGCTCCGATGCTGAACTGGCTGGTCGAGGAGAAAGGCATCGCGCCGCACATCCCTGTGTTCGATAAATCGAAGCGGGATGATGGCACCTTCTCGCGCAGCGACTTTCGATATGACCCGACAAGCGACGTCTACCACTGCCCAGCGGGTAATATCCTAACGACGACGGGGACACTCGTGAATGGTGGAACCACACTTATCTATCTAGCGAGGAAGCATGACTGCGACGGCTGCAAACTCAGAGCGCAGTGCTGTCCAAAGGTCCCGTTTCGCAAGATTCCACGCGACCGGCACGAAGCCGCGCGCGATGTTGCCAGGTCCCTGGCTGGCACCGATGGGTTCGACCGGTCGCGACGAGAACGCAAGAAGATCGAGATGCGGTTCGCGCACCTGAAGCGCATCCTGAGGCTCGGTCGGCTTCGACTGCGTGGTCCGCGAGGCGCCCAGGACGAGTTTGTTCTGGCCGCTATCGCTCAGAACCTAAGGCGGCTCGCATCGCTGGCTGCGCGACCGCCACCCGCTCAGGCTCTCTGTATTGCATAGCGTAAAAGTTGCGTAGAGAGCGTCGGGGGCGGGGGATCAAACCCCGTCGCTCCAAGTGAAATGGCCGAACAACATCATCAGTCACGGCCGACTTTTACAACAAAATCGGCACTTTTCGGACCTCCGCTTTTATCCTCCAAATGTTTGCTATTGGGGCAAACTGAGAAATGATTTTTGGGCGGCCAGCCCTTCGGGCGGTCACGCTCTAGTCTCGGGCATAGATCCGCGACCGGAGCCACCGCTCGCCGGTGTCTCCGCCCATTCGGGTAACGATCGTTGCCGCATCATGCGGCTATCGTTCCGCAATCCACCACCGCCTGGCCCGCGCTTCTGTCCGGAGTCAACCCTACGGCATGCTCCATGATGGGGTCCGGCGAGTTAGGTCGTCCAAGCTCACAGCGCGTGCTTGAGCACCGCACAGGGATCGAAACGGACTGACCCTCCCCACGTCCTCGGCAGAGCAGATCGTTACGCCGGGACGATCCTTATGTGGGTTGGGTCACAGGCGGCTTTCCGAAGCGGAAGTCCGTTTCCTCGACCCACATCCGATGCATGATAATTGCGAGTTTGCGGGCAACTGCCACGCACGCTTTCCTGGACCCGATACGTTTGGCGAGCTTGACGCCCCAGGCTCGAAGTGTCGACCACTTTTTAGAAATCCGCATGTGCGAGTTCGCGGCCTCATAGAGCGCGTGCCGCATCAGCTTGTCGCCGCACTTGCTGATATTGCCTGATCGATCAATCTCACCCGACTGATAGACGCGAGGGGTCAATCCCAGGTGCGCCGCAACGGCCTTGGAATCTTTGAACCGGTTCGGATCGTCAATCGTGGCTTTGAACGATAGGCTCACAAGCGGACCAACGCCGGATACGGTCATCAACCGCTTGCAAACATCATCCTTGCGAGCCATTTGCGCAAGCTGCCGATCCATAAGGGCTTTGTGCTTACGCATCATGTTGCGCGCTTCGAGCAGCGGCTCGATGGCCATACGCAAGTCAGGCGCATCCGCGAGCAGAGTTTCGACCCTCGCCGCAAACCGACTTCGGTGCACTGCACCAAGCTTTAACCCATGCACCTTCATCAACCCCCGGATAGTGTCTTCGATCGCCAGCATGTGATCGACGAACTTCTTGCGCGCGATCAGGGTCGTTCGGAGCAACTGTGACGCTTTGCTCTTCACATGAACCGATCGATAGTGTCCGAGGCGCATCATCTCAGCGATGCCGCGCGCATCGCTGCGGTCGGTCTTGTTGGGTCGAGATGACAAGAAGCGCTGTGCATGCCGGGTCTCAATGCAGACGATCTGAAACCCACTCTCAACCAATGCGCCGTAAAGCCATTCGGATAGCGGACAAGCTTCGATTCCGACGAGAGCGATTTTGTCTCGCCAAGGCGAAAGCACCTTTACCAATGGGACCGGCTCGCTTTCGGCTTTGCCTTCCCATACCGACGAGCCATCCGCTTCGACGACGCAGATTGACGTCATTCTTAGTGAAACATCCAGTCCGACATACAGGGCCATCGCTTGTCCCCTTTGCTGGGCCGAATCAACCCCAGCACAAGATTAGCAAGTGGCCAGGATCGGATTACCCCAGCTCCCGCGCCGCCTCAGACTCTCGGGTGGAGACCGCCGCCAAAATCGTCGCGCGCCGCCCCGAAATCCCGCTCGGGGAGACGACCATCGGTCCCGCCTTCACTGTCATCTCTTTGTCATGAATTATCCCGACAGGTTCTGCCGGACCAGTTCGAGGATACGCATGGACTATTTCAAACGCTTCAACTTCCTGTTCGCCGCGCCGGTATTCGAATCCGACGACCTCGAAGGCATCCGCTTCAACCAGATCATCGCCGAAATCGAGCGCTCCGGCTTCGAAGTGGTGCGCGCCCGCAAGCTTGAGGATGCCGAGATCGCGGTGCAGACCGATGCTGCGATCGGCTGCATGGTGGTCGACTGGGGCAAGAAGGGGCTGGAGGGCAAGACCGCGGCGCTGATCAATCTGATGCGGCGGCGCGGCCTCGACTTCCCGATCATCCTGCTGATCCGCCGCAAGCGGTTCGAGGATTTGCCGGTCGAGGTGCTCGATTTCATCGACGGCTATGTGTTCCTGTCCGAGGAGACTCCGCCCTTCATCGCCAAGAACCTGATCTCCAGGCTCAAGCAATATGCCGAGAATCTGAAGACGCCGTTCTTTGGCGCGCTGGTCGACTATGCCGAGGAAGGCAACCAGCTCTGGACCTGCCCGGGCCACAATGGCGGCGTGTTCTACAGCCGCAGCCCGATCGGGCGCGTCTTCGTCGAGCATCTCGGCGAAGCGGTCTTTCGCGACGACCTCGACAATTCCGTGCTCGACCTCGGCGACCTCCTCACCCACGAGGGGCCGGCGCTGCGGGCGCAAAAGGAGGCCGCCAAGATCTTCGGCGCCGAGAAGACCTATTTCGTGCTCAACGGCACCTCGACCTCCAACAAGGTCGCGCTCGGCTCGCTGGTCACCGACGGCGATCTCGTGCTGTTCGACCGCAACAACCACAAGGCCGCCCATCACGGCGCGCTTTTGATCGGCGGTGGCATCCCGGTCTATGTGCCGACGGTGCGCAACGCCTGGGGCCTGATCGGCCCGATGCGCTGGGACCTGCTCGAGGAAGGCGCCCTGCGCGACGCCATCCGCAAGCACCCGCTGGTCAAGGACGAGAACGCCTGGAAGAAGCCGCGCCCGTTCCGCGTCGCCGTGGTCGAGCAGTGCACCTATGACGGCACCATCCACAGCGCGGAGATGATCCTCAAGCGCATCGGCCATCTCTGCGACTACATCCTGTTCGACGAGGCCTGGGCCGGCTTCATGAAATTCCACCCGATTTATGCCGGCCGCTTCGCGATGGGCCTCTCTGATCTGGGCCCCGAGGCGCCCGGCATCATCGCGACCCAATCGACCCACAAGCAGCTCGCGAGCTTCTCGCAGGCCTCGCAGATCCACATCCGCGACCGCCACATCAAGGGCCAGAAGCGCCGCGTCGAGCACCGCCGCTTCAACGAAAGCTTCATGCAGCACGCCTCGACCTCGCCGTTCTATCCGATCTTCGCCTCGCTCGACGTCGGCGCGCAGATGATGAAGGGCCGCTCCGGCGAAGTGCTGTGGGACGACACGATCCGGCTCGGCATCGAGCTGCGCAAGAAGATCCGCGCGGTCAAGCGCGAGTTCGAGGAGAAGGAGACGCGGGCTGAGCGGCGCTGGTTCTTCGAGCCGTTCGTGCCTGACCGGGTGATGATCCCGGATGTCGCGCGCGAGGGCGGCGTCCACAATGTCGCCTGGGAGAGCATCTCCACCGACCAGCTCGCGACCAACCCGTCCTACTGGCAGCTCAAGCCCGGCGAGAGCTGGCACGGCTTCGCCGAGACGACGGCGGGCTTCGCCATGACCGACCCGAACAAGCTCACGCTGCTGACGCCCGGCTTCGACCACGCCACCGGCGCCTATGCCGACCACGGCATCCCCGCCCCCGTGGTGGCGCAATATCTGCGCGAGAACCGCATCGTCGCCGAGAAGAACGATCTCAACTCGCTGCTGTTCCTGCTGACACCGGGCGTCGAGGCCAGCAAGGCCGGCACGTTGATCTCGGGGCTGGTCGCCTTCAAGAAGCTGCATGACGAGAACGCGCTGCTCGAGGACGCCATCCCCGAATTCTACCGGCGGCGGCCGGGACGTTATGCCGGCGTGCGGCTGCGCGATCTCTGCGGCGACATGCACCGCTTCTTCCGCGACGCCGGCGTCAGCACGTTGCAGGCCAAGCAATTCCTGCCGGAGCATCTGCCCGAGATCGCGATGTCGCCGCGCGAGGCGGCGCGCTATCTGATCCGCAACGACGTCGACTATCTGCCGATCGACGAGATCTTTGGCCGCATCGCCGCAACCCCGTTCGTGGTCTACCCGCCCGGCATCGCCACCATCGTGCCCGGCGAGCTGCTGTCGGAACGCAGCAAGCCGATGATCGATTATCTCAAGATGTTCGAGGCGAGCTTCAACACCTTCCCGGGCTTCGAGGTCGAGATCCAGGGCGTCTACAAGGAAATCGATGCGTCCGGCCGCGTCCGCTTCTATACTTACGTCGTAGCGCAATAAGCGGACGGACTGCACGCAATGGAGAATGATCACAAGCGCGCGGCGCACGCCGAGATCACCGTCCGCGCCTCGCGCGACAGCGACGTCGACGCGATGCTCTCGATCTACCGCCGCCACATCCGACATGGGGTTGACGACAGTGTCGACGATTCCGGCACGCCGGAGCCCGACGATCTGCGCGACCGCCGCAAGAATTTGCGCAACACTCGCCTGCCGCATCTGGTCGCGATCTGCAACGGCGAGGTGGTCGGCTACGCCTATGTCGTGCTGTTCCGCAAGCGCCCGGCCTATCGTTACACGGTGAAGCACTCGATCTACGTGCATCACCAGTATGTCGGCCAGCGCGTCGGCGGAAAGCTGCTGCAGGAATTGATCGACACCTGTGCCGCGGCGGGCTTCCGCCAGATGATCGGCTATATCGACAGTGACAACACCGCCTCGCTGACACTGCACGAGCGGTTCGGCTTCGCCCGCGTCGGCCATTTGCCCGGCGTCGCCTATCGCCACGGCCACTGGTCCGACAGCGTGATGATGCAGCGCTCGCTCGCCGCGGGGAGTACCGAGCCGCCGCCGCCGCCGCCGCTGTCGCGAAGGTGATGGGGTTTGCGCAACACTCACTGCTGTCGTCCCTGCGAAAGCAGGGACCCATAACCACAGGGTTGAGTTGCTGAAGCGGGCTGTGGCCCCAGCGTACGCAATAACTGGCATTTGTGGTTATGGGTCCCGGGTCAAGTCCGGGACGACACCGAATTTGTTGCGCATGCTAGCCGATGGCGCGACCGACCACCTTGTTGCGGGTGATCGGCGGATGCGCGCGCCCTATTCCAGCGTGAACCCGACCCGCAACGTCACCTGATAGTGGCCAACCTTGCCACCTTCGATGTGGCCCCTCGTCTGCACGACTTCGAACCATTTCATGTCCCGGATCGTCTTTGACGCGCGAACGACGGCGTTGTCGATCGCCGCTTCGATGCTCTTGTCGGATGATCCGACGAGTTCCAGGATCTTGTAGACGTGATCCTTGTCGTGGCTGGCGGGCATGGTGACCTCCTGGATGATGACGCTGGGATGGCGTCGGAACGATCTAACGTGCCGCGTCGCCTTCGGTGCCATCTCCGCGCCTGTATTTGTCGAGGCGTCCGCCCATGGCATGGGCCAGGTTCTCGCCCGGCGCGGTCCGCCCGGACCTTCACGTTGTCGTGTGCGCGCTGCCAAATCCTCGCCTTCCGCTCGAACCCCTTTCCATCAGGCCCCGTCCAATCTCGCGAGCGGGCCATTCCGGTTTCGCCAACCGAAGGATGGAATTTCCAATGTCGACCAGATCAAGATTATCAACAGCAGCGTTGATCGCTCTCGCCACCACGACCACGTTCGCGACATCAGCAGTGCTGATCACCTCCGTCGCAACGACGGTCCTGACGACGACGGCCGCCAGCGCGTTTCAGCCACGCATCATCGTGCGCTGCAGCCCGTTCTTCGACGAAGGCTGCGGGCAGCCCACCCCGGCGACGGATTTGAATCGTACGCGAGACCGCGACATCTCGCCGGCCTACATGAAGCAGTCCGATCCGCGCTATAATGGTAGCATGCTGAGCGCGGGCGGTGGCGGAGGAGGCGGCGGTGGTGGTGGTGGTGGTGGCGGCGGCCGCTAGGTCACACCGACATTGCGGCGCGTAGCCCGCATGAGCAACGCGATATGCGGGAGCACACCCCGGAAATCGCGCTGCTCATCCGGGCTACATGCTCACATCGCGGCTACCGCCTGATCTCCTCCGCGGCGCGGACCAGCGGCCGGTCGGAAAGCTGGATCGGGCCGGAGAACGGCGTGCTCATGTCGAGGATCAGATAGATCGCGGCCGAGATCAGCAGGGCTGCAGCCACATAGGTTGAGATCACCACCGCATTGCGCGGCGCGCGAAAGCCGAGCGTGACGAACATCAGCGTCAGCCACGCGACCAGGATGCCGATCATCGGCGACGGAAACGGGTTGTCGGCCTGCTCCGAAAAAGTCCAGCGCTGCTGCTGCAGCTGGCGGTAGACCGAGCGGGCCTCGTTCCACAGCCCGATCTTCTGCTCGTCGTCGAACCGCAGCGACCTCAGGCTGGTGCCGACCTCGTCGAGCAGGTGCTCGGAACTCTCGGTGGCCCGCACGATCGGGACGTCCTGCAGCGCATGCTCGACATAGGCGAGCAGCCGGTGGCGCGGCTCGTCGGCGCTGGGGCCGAGCGGCCGCAGCGTGCGGTCGAGCATGATGATGTCGGTGGCGAAGACGTGCAGGTTGCGGTCGATCGCCACATAGGTGTTGGCGGCGTTGTTCATCATCAGGCCGAGCAGCAGCGAGGGCATGGTGACGAACAGGGTCGCGACCAGCCGCACCGACGTGTTGGTGTCGTCGGTGCGATGATGCTCCTGGAGCCGACCATAGACCGCCATGCTCGCGAGCGACGCACCGGCCAACAGCAGGAAAATCAGGAGTGCGACGACGAATGCAACCACGGCTTGCGAAGACCTGCGATAGAATCAGCCGATAGCATAGCAAGCGCGCCGCCGGCGTACATGCCCCGTTGACTGCCCCTCCCCACGCGCTATCCATCGCGGGACAGGCTTTGGCCCTGGACGGAGCGCGAGAGCGCCCGTAAGGAGCGCAAGAGCGCCCTGGAGGAGAACGACGTGCATATTGTCGACGATAGCGAGGTCAACCGCGTCCTGACCTTCCCGCTCCTGGTCGAAGCGATCGAGGCCGCGCACCGGCGGCCGAAGATCGCGGTGCGGGACGGCTATCTCGGCGACGACAAGGGCCAGCAGCTGGTGACCCGCAGCGCGGTCGATGCCGGCCGCTTCATGATGACCAAATTGTACACCAGCTTTCCAGCCAACCTCGCCGACGGCAAGCTGCCGGCCGTGCAGGCGGTCTGCGTGCTGTTCGACGGCAGCAACGGCCAGCCGCTCGCGGTGATGGATGCCTCCGAGATCACCCATTGGAAGACGGCCGCGGACTCCGCGCTCGGCGCCAAGCATCTCGCGCGGTCCGACGCCGAGACATTGCTGGTGGTCGGCGCCGGCGAGATGGCGCACTGGCTGGTGCGCGGGCACCGCACGGTGCGGCCGTCGCTGCGGCGCGTGCAGATCTGGAACCGGACCACTGCGCGCGCACAAGAGCTCGCTGCGGTGCTGGAACGTGAAGGCATCGCCGCCGATGTTGTCACCGATCTCGACGCCGCCACGCGCGAGGCCGATATCATCACCACCTGCACCCGCTCGCGCCAACCGCTGATCAAGGGCGCAAACTTAAGACCCGGCACCCATCTCGACCTCGTCGGCGGCTTTACGCCAGAGACCCGCGAGGCCGACGACGAGGCGGCGAAACGTTCGCGCGTCTTCGTCGATCGCCGCGAATCTGCCTTTGACGGCGTCGGCGACATCCTGCAGCCGATCGCCAGCGGCGCGATCAGCGAAAACGACGTGCTCGGCGATCACTACGACCTCGCCACCGGCAAGGTCGCTGGCCGGCTGTCAGAAGATGACATCACCTTCTTCAAGAACGCCGGCGGCGGGCACCTGGATTTGATGACGTGCGAGACGGTTTTTCGGGCGTTGGGGAAGGAGTTGCGGTGAAGCGCTTGGCTCGGCTGCCAAACCGTCATTGCGAGGAGCGAAGCGACGAAGCCATCCATCTCTCCGCGCAAGTGGAAAGATGGATGGCTTCGCGGAGCCTGTCATCGGGCGCGCGTTCGCGCGACCCGTTGGCTCGCAATGACGACCGAACCGGTTGATCGACGCTACTCCGCCGCCAACTGCACCGGTGCATCCAGCTCCGCCGAGACCTTCGGCGGCGACATCGGCAGGCTGTAGAAGCGCCGGCCCAGCGCGTTGTGGACGGCATTCGCCACCGCGGCCATGACAGGCACCAGCGGCACTTCGCCGACGCCCTTGATGCCTTGCGGATGCTTTGGGTTCGGTACCTCGACCAGCACGGTGTCGAGCATCGGCAGGTCGGAACAGACCGGCATCCGATAATCGAGGAAGCCGGGATTATCGACCTTGCCATCCTTGTTGTAGATGTACTCCTCGTTCAGCGCCCAGCCGATGCCTTGGGCGACACCGCCCTGGAGCTGGCCTTCGACATAGCTCGGATGCACGGCGCGGCCGACATCCTGCACCGCGGTGTAGCGGATCACCCGCACGATACCGAGATCGGCATCGACCTCGACGTCGCAGATGTGCGTGCCGAAACCGCCTTCGGCGCCTTGCGTGTTCAGCTGCACGCTGGCACCGATCGGGCCGCCCTGCGACGGCGCCTTCTCGGCAAGATCAGCCAGGGTCAACGGTTCGAACTGGCCGGCGTTGGGGCTCGCCGGATGCGCGGCGCCGTTCTCCCATTTCACCGCGTCCGGGTCGATGTCCCAGATTTTCGCGGCGCGCTCGCGCAAGGTTGATATCACCTTGTCGGCGGCCTGCGTCACCACCATCGCGGACGCAAACAGCACGCGGCTGCCGCCGGTGAGGTTGGAGAAGCCGATCGTTTGCGTGTCGCCGATGATCACGGAGATGCGCTTGTAGTCGATGCCGAGCAGCTCGGCGCAGATATTGGCGATGCCGGCGCGGGAGCCGCCGATATCAGGATGGCCCGTGGTGACGACGACGTTGCCGTCCTCGGTGATGTTGAGCTGGGCGGAGGATTCGCCGCCGGCGTTGAACCAGAAGCCGGATGCGACGCCCCTGCCCTGAAGCTTGCCGAGCGGCGCCGAATAGTGCGGATGGGTCTTCGCGGCCTCCAGCGTCTCGATATAGCCGATGCGGGGGAACACCGGGCCGTGCGCGGCTTTGGTCCCCTGCTTCGCGGCGTTCTTCAACCGCAGCTCCAGCGGATCCATTTTCAGCGCCTCGGCGAGTTCGTCGAGCACGCATTCCACGGCATAGGCGCCGATCGGGGCGCCCGGCGCGCGATAGGCCGCGACCTTGGAGCGGTTGGAGCAGACGTCAAAGCCTTCCGACAGAACGTGCGGGATATCGTAAGGCGCAAAGCTGCAGCCGACGGCGCCGCGGATCGGCGAGCCCGGAAAGGCGCCGGCCTGCAGATAGAAACTGCCATGCGCGGCGACGATGGTGCCGTCCTTCCTGGCGCCGATCTTCACCGTGCTCTTCGAGCCTGATGTCGGCCCGGTCGCGCGCATCACCTCCTCGCGCGTCATCACCATCTTCACCGGGCGGCCGGACTTCTTCGCCAGCAACGTCGCCAGCGGCTCGAGGTAGACGATGGTCTTGCCGCCAAAACCGCCGCCGATCTCGGCGGGGATGGCGCGGATGTCGCTCTGCGGGATGCCGGTCAGCATCGACGTCATCGCGCGGACCATGAACTGGCCCTGGCTCGACGACCAGATCGTGGTCTTGCCGTCGGCGGCAACCGAAATCAGGCAGGCATGCGGCTCGATATAGCCCTGGTGCACCGGGCGCGTGGTGAAGGAGCGTTCGATCACGACCTCGGCGTCCTTGAATCCTTGCGCGATGTCGCCCTTCTTGACCTCGATCCGGGCCATGATGTTCGAGGGCTTGCCGTCGAACTTGTGCCACTCATGCAGGACCGGCGCGTCGGCCTTCAACGCGTCGTCGATCTCGATCGCCCAGGGCAGCACCTCGTAATCGACCTCGATCAGCTTGCAGGCTTCGGCCGCGATCGCCTCCGTGGTCGCGGCCACGGCAGCTATGGGGTGGCCCGGGAACAGCGCCTTCTCGCGCGCCAGCACGTTGCGGCACATCCAGCGCATGTCCTGGATGCCGAGCATGACGGCGCCCTTCGGAATCGTGAAATCGACGACGTCGCGCGCGGTGACGACCGCCTTGACGCCGGGCAGCGCCTCGGCCTTCGCGGTGTCGATCGATTTGATCCGCGCATGCGGATGCGGGCTGCGCAACACCTTGCCCCAGATCATGCCGGGCATGGTGGTGTCGGCGGCGAAAGCCGCCCGCCCCGTCACCTTGTCGACGCCGTCGGGCCTGATGGTGCGCTGGCCGATCCATTTGTTGTCGACGACATTCATTGGGCTGCCTCCTGGATCCCCTGCCGCATCTCGGCGGCGGTCTCCATCACCGCGCGGACGATCTTGTCGTAGCCGGTGCACCGGCAGAGGTTGCCGGCGAGCCAGAAGCGGACTTCCTCTTCGCTGGGATCGGGGCTCTTCTTCAGCAAGGCTGCGGATGCGACCAGCATGCCCGAGGTGCAGATGCCGCACTGGAGCGCGGCGTGCTCCAAAAACTTCTGTTGCAGCGGATGCAGCGTCTCGCCGCTGGCCATGCCTTCGATGGTCCCGATCTCATGCCCCTCGGCTTCGGCCGCGAGCATCAGGCAGGAGCAGACCAGCCGATCGTCGAGCGTGATCGAGCAGGCGCCGCAATCGCCGGATGAGCAGCCCTCCTTGGAGCCGGTCAAGCCCAATTGCCCGCGCAACGCGTCGAGCATGGTCTCGTAGGGCTCGCAGAGGAATTCCACGGGCTCGCCGTTGACGGATGTCGTGACGTGCAGTTTCGCCATGGTGTCAATTTCCTCCGGCGCGCCGGGCTGCGATCGCAACGGTGCGCTTGAGCAGCACGCCTGATGTTTTGGTGCGGTAGGCAATGGTGCCGCGCTTGTCGTCGATCGGACGGCAAGCGGCGCGGCACGCAGCGGCGGCAGCTTCCAGCGCGGTGTCATCGAGCTTCGAGCCGATCAGCGCCTTGGCAGCCGGCTCGACCAGCAGCGCGGTCGGCGCCACCGCACCGAGCCCGACGCGGGCCGCGGTGCAGACGCCGTCCCTCAAGGTGAGGCTGACGGCGAGGCCGACCACCGCGATGTCCATCTCGGTGCGCGGGATCATCCGCAGATAAGCATCGCTGGAGCCCGCGGGGCGCGGCGGCAGCGCAAAACTAACGAGGATTTCGCCCGGCTTGAGGTTGGTGCGGCCGGGTCCGGTCGGAAAGTCCTCGACCTTGGTCTCGCGGCGGCCATTCGGGCCCTGCACGGTGACGACGGCACCGGCTGCGATCATCGCCGGCACGCTGTCGCCGGCGGGCGAGCCGTTGCAAAGATTGCCGCCGGCGGACGCCCGGCCCTGCACCTGCTTGGAGCCGATCAGGTTGACGGCCTCGAGCACGCCGGGCCAGACCTTGCCGAACCGCTTATGTTCCAGCAGCGCCATGCCTGAAACGGCAGCGCCGATGCGGAAGCCGCCATCGGCGGTCTCCTCGATGTCAGTCAGCTCGCCGATCTTCTTGACGTCGACGATCAATCCCGGCCGCACCAGGCCGGAGCGCATTTGCACCAACAAATCGGTGCCGCCTGCCATAATGCGGGCGGCACTTCCGGCGGCAGCGAATGCGCCAATCGCTTCATCAAGCGAGCGCGGTGCTACGTATCGGATATCGGTCATGTCGTTGTTTAGCTCTCCCTCGGCTGCTCGTTCCCTTGGTACGTGGGTGACCTTGTGGTTTGGCCGGCAGAAACAACAGCCTACACGGCGGAGTGCGATCCGAACAGCCTCCGCTGCCCTTGCGAAGTGGCGGTCTCCCATGCAGCGCGGACAGTTGCGTGCCCCTGGCGGGGCATGGCGATCCCACATCGTGAGAGTCCCCGCGGCGGCGCAATCACGCGATAGTGTGACGGCGCTACATAAAACCCTCGCCGCTCCGAACCATAATCGCGCGATGAGTAGTCCCTCCGGCGGCGGACGGCCATTCGTTCGCAATCGTCACAAATCCCGCATTCTGGCGCTTGCCGCGGCGCTGGCGTTCTGGTTGCCGGCGCCAGGATTCTCGGGCGCAGCGCCCGCCAAGGGCGAGGTTTGCGCGAGCTGCATCCGCATTCGCGTGGGCGTTCCCACCATCGTGCGGGGACCCGCCGCCGACATTGCCGACAACAAGTTCAGCGAGATCGCGCTTCCGAACGGACGCTTTCGCGGCTTCGACGCCCATGCCGAGACGCGGGCGATCGATGGTATCAGGCCATCGGACATGGGCGGCCCCGCCCGGGTGGTGCTGCGGCCGGGCCCGCCGGGCAGCGTCGATTCCTGCGGCCAGTGGCTGAACCATGCGGAGCGCACCGGCGCCACCGTCCTCGGCTTCATCCATGACGAGACCGCCTGCAACTATCCGGCGGGCCAGACCCACAAATCGATGTCGCTTGCGACCTCATCCGACGACGGCCTGACCTGGCACGACCTCGGGCAGATCATCACCGGCACCGACCGCCCGACGCCGGGCAAGAACACCGGCGAAGGTGACTGCACCGCCGTCGATGGTCGCGACAGCTTCTACTACCTCTACTGCTTCCGTCCGCGGGACGGCGCGCTGATCGCGGCGCGCGCGCCACTCGCCGATCCCGGCCCCGGCCAATGGAAGAAATATTTTGACGGCAAGTGGGACGAGCCCGGGCTCGGCGGCCAGGCCACACGTTTGATGAACGGGTCGGGCAGCAGCGTCGCGCGCTGGACGGCAAGCGGCGAGCTGGCGCTGACTGGCTGGGTGCCCGGCGGTCTCGGATTGTTCCTGACCCGCGATCACGTCACGCTCAAGGCAGTGCCGGAGCCACTGTTGGTGCTCGACCCCGGCGTCTGGCAGCGCCCGGCGCCGTCCGAACTCGTCACCTATCCGGTCCTGCTCGACGCTGCGACCGGCGGTAACCAGCTGTCGAATTCATGGTTGCTGGTCTACGCCTACTGGCCGCCGGGCGGCGGGCACGCGGACAAATATCTGGTGGTCCGGCCCGTGGATGTGTCGCGCAGCGATACCCAAGCGACCCCGCAGGTCGGCGTGCAGCTCGCGCGCTGGTACAATTCAGCGCTGCACGATCGCTGGTCGACGACGGGGCCGGTCCCCGGCAATGGCACGTCCTACCGGTTCGAAGCGCAATCGGGCTACCTGATGACGGCCGCGGCCGCCGGGGCTCCCATGGTCGAGCTCGAAGACTGCGTCAGCCTGCGGCCCGGCCATCCCGATCATCTTCTCGCCGAGAAGGGATTTTGCGAAGCCCACGCCTATCAGCGGTTGCGCACGGCCGGCTGGGTCTCTGCGCAGGCGCAGCCCGGAACGATTCCGCTCTACCGCTGCTACAACGCGCGGGAGCAATCGCACTTCGCGTCGAATGCGGCCGATTGCGAAAAGCTCGGCGCGAACGAGCGCCTGCTCGGCTATGCCCTGAAGCCGTGAGCCCTGTTCCCTGTGCGGCGGCGCAGCCCTCGCTTGCCTGAAGCATCGGATTGGTGAAACATGCCCGGCGCTGCAGGATGCGTCTGCGCCAATCAGGAGACAGCGAATGCCCTACGTTTCGCGCCGGACCCTGCTCAAGCTTGCTGCCGGCGTGCCGTCGGCGATCGCTGCCCCGGCGATATGGACATCGCAGGCCTCCGCCGCCGCCGGCCGGAAGGCCATCACTGCGGTGATGCACTCGGACCTGCGCATCCTCGATCCCGTCTTCACGACGGCCTACATCACCCGCGACCATGGCTACATGGTCTACGACACGCTGCTCGGCATCGATGCCAGCTTCAAGGTCCGGCCGCAGATGGCGGACTGGACCATCTCCGACGACAAACTCACCTATACCTTCACCTTGCGCGACGGCTTGAAATGGCATGATGGCCCGCCCGTCACCGCGGAGGACTGTGTCGCCTCGCTGAAGCGCTGGGGCACGGTCGACGGCATGGCGCAGAAGCTGGCCGAGTTCACGGCATCGCTCGAGGCGACCGGACCGACGACGATCGTGCTCAAGCTCAAGGAGCCCTACGGCCTCGTGCTGGAGAGCATCGCAAAGCCCTCCTCCTATGTCGCGTTCATGATGCCGAAGCGGCTGGCGGAGACACCGCCGGGCAAGCAGATCGCCGAGCAGATCGGCTCGGGCCCGTTCAAATTCGTCCAGGGCGAATTCCAGCCGGGCGTTAAGGCGGTCTACGAGAAGAATCCCGATTATGTTCCGCGCAAGGAGCCGCCGGACTGGACCTCCGGCGGCAAGGTCGCGAAGGTCGATCGCATCGAATGGATCACGATGCCCGATGCGCAGACCGCGGTCAACGCGCTTCAATCCGGCGATATCGATTTCCTCGAGCTGCCGCCGATCGACCTGCTGCCGGTGCTCGAGCCCAATCCCGATCTGACCGTCGCCGTGCTCAACAAGTTCGGCTTCCAGATCGAGGGGCGGATGAATTTCCTGCATCCGCCATTCGACAACGTCAAAATCCGCCGTGCGGCGTTCCTGGCGTTGAACCAGAAGGATGTGCTCGACGCCACCATCGGCAACCCCAAATATTACGAGATCTGCGGCGCGTATTTCGCCTGCGACACGCCACTCGCCAGCGACATCGGCGCCGAGACGCTGATCAAGGGCAACGGCCTGGCCGAGGCCAAGAAGGCGCTGGCTGAATCGGGCTATGACGGCACGCCCGTCGTGATCATGATTCCCGGCGATAACGCGATACTGAAGTCGCCGCCGATCGTCGTGGCGCAGCGGCTCCGCGACGCCGGCTTCAATGTCGATGCGCAGGTGACCGACTGGCAGACCGTGGTCAGCCGCCGCGCCAGCATGAAGCCGCCGAAGGAAGGCGGCTGGAACATGTTCTTCACCTTCACGGGCGCCACCGAAGTGATGAACCCGATCGTCAACGGCCAAATCGCAGCCAACGGCAAGCGTGCCTGGTTCGGCTGGCCGGAGGATGCCAAGCTCGAGCAGATGCGCGACGCCTTTGCGCGCGCGACCTCGCCTGAGGAGCAGAAGAAGCTCGCGATCGACATCCAGAAGGAAGCCTACGAGCAGGTGATCTTTATCCCGCTCGGCCAGTTCCGCTCGCCGAGCGCGTGGCGCAAATCGCTGACCGGGGTGCTGGAGGGCCCGGCGCCGCCGGTGTTCTGGAACGTCGACAAGACCGAATAGAAACGGACTCGTCCGCAGGGTCCCTGCACCTCTCCCGCTTGCGGGGGAGGTCGCATCGCAGATGCGATGCGGGTGGGGGCTCTCTCCACGATGTGACTCGCGGAAAGAGCCCCCACCCCGGCCCTCCCCCGCAAGCGGGAGAGGGAGCACACTTCCTTCGCGGCTGATACTCGCCGCACTATCGCAACGTCACTGACCGTTGGGCCTGCGCGCGGCCTTCGGCGCCTCGTCCTTCAGCTTCTCCAGCGCACCGGGCATCATCTGCCCGAACATCGAGCTCAGCATCGCGGTCGGGATCAGGCCCGCGTTGCTGCCCTCCTGCCCCTGCGTGCCGGACATCAGGAATTGCGGCACCAGCGGCTGATTGATCCGGGTCAGGGCGTCGGCGAATTTTGCAAAGTTCTGCTCGGCGAGCCTGAACTCCGGGCCGCCATAGGCATCGACCGACAGTTTGGTCGCCTGCGCATTCGCAGTACCGATCGCCAGCACCCGGTCGGCCTCGCCCTGGCCTTCGAGCCGCGACTGCTCGCCGACCGCGGCTGCCGTCACCTTGCGGCTCTCGGCATCCTTTTGCGCGCGGGCGAGCGCAGCGGCACCCTCGTTCTCGTTGACCCGGACCTGGATCAGCGATTGCGTCAGCGCCGACTGCGCCGCCGCCGTCGCCTTGGCCTCGTTGAGCGTGCGCTCCTGGACCGCGGCCTTCTCCTGCTCCTGATAGGTCTCGATCTGCTCGCGCGCGATCTGGCGCGAACGGAGCTGGATCAGGATGTTCTCGATCGTATGGTCGCCCGCCGCCGCCCGCGGCGTGCCGATCAAGACCTCCTGGAGGTCGAGCGAATAACCCTCGAACTTCGCCTTCATCTCGGCGGCGGATTCCTGCTGGATCGCGGCGCGGTTCTGCAGCAATTCGATCAGCGTCATCTTCTGCGCGATGTTCTTGAAAAACGCAGAGACCATCGGGTCGAGCGTCTGCTCGACCAGCTTCTTCACGTCGCCGAAGCGCTGGATGATCATCGGCGCCTTCTTGTAGTCGATATGCATGACGACCGAGAGCGGCAGCGTCGGCTCGAACGCGTCCTTTGTGATCAGCGAGATCTCCGACAGGTTCTCGTCGAGCTTCATCGACCCGACCTCGCCGCGCACCCATTTCAGGATGAAGTTGACGGTCGGGATGATCTCGATCTTGCCGGCATAGGTATTGAAGGCGTATTTGCCCGGCAACAGCGGGTCCTTCCAGACGCCGCGGCTGCCATTGAGCACGAGCTCGCCGTGGCGATACTGCTCACCCGACACATCGTCGGTGCGCGGGCCGGTGTAGAAGATGACGACGCCGACATTGCCGACCGGGATCACGGTTTTCGGCACCGCCTCGACGGTCGCGAACAGACGATTGATGTACCAGGTGCCTTCGACGATGACCTGTAGCTGCCGGCCGCGATAGCCTCCAGCCCTGAGGAATTTCTCTGGCTCCTGAAAATTGTTGTGAAAGCTCGCCCCGTCGCCGAGATCGGTCCCGACCTCGGGCGCAATGATTTCACCTGACGGCAGCGACGGACCGTCATGCACGGTCACGACACCGACCAGATCATGATCGGCCGCCAGCACGACCGGCGCAAAGCCCCAGCGTTCGGAGATCGTGAGCTGCATGCCCTCGAGCACGCCGCGCTCCTGCTGGCTCAGCGCGTGGCCAAAGACGCGATCGTCGGTGATGATGGCGAACTGCGTCGTGTTGATCGCATAGGTGCCCTCACGCAGGACTTTGCGCTGCGGGCCCTTCTGGCCGCCGCCGAGCAGGAAGCGACGCGCGTTTCCGAAGTCCGACTTGTCCTCGCTGTCGTTGGCAGCGAGCACCTGCGATGGCTCGAGCGGTGCACCGTCGCGCGCGAACACATAGGCGATCTTGCCCTGGCCGACGGTGACGAGATCCGATTTGTGGATCCGGTACATGAAGGGGAACAGCACGTGCAGGCCGCCGCGCAGCACTTCGGGCTCGTAACCGGCCTCGCCGTTCAGCGCGATGAAGCCACCTTCGATCGAGCCTTTGGTCGTCCACAGCTTTTCGACGATGCCGACCTGATTGTTCGGAATGTAACGAAATACGTTCGATATCCGCAGCAGGACGACAAACGCGACCGCTGCTGCGATCCAAATGGCCGGTTGAAGATAGCCAGAGCCATTAAGAAAACCAAGGAAGTCCATAGTCCATCTCCACAATTCGCAACCGGGCGGTTTGGGAAGCCAAACCGACATCCCAGAATTGCGGAGCGGAAATGTGGTGCGCGGCGATGGCCGTGCAAGCCGGTGTGCAGAGCGGATCGTGCCAATCTTTTTTTGATCACAGGATGAACCGCACAACGAATCGCGCGACGATCACGTTGCTGCAGTTGCGCATCATTCGCAAAGCGAATGCATGATTTCGGAATAATGGAAGAATACCGCTGAGTTGCCCGACGTGTCAAGTTGCCGTGTCAGCCGCCGGCTACTTTGCATGGGGTTGTTTTCGATATTTTGGCGGTGCGGCCCTGCGGCGGCAGCGCATCGATCACTTCGGATGCCACCAGCGGCCGCCGATCACGACGCCTTCGGACACGATCTTACGATCGCCCATCAGGTGCTCGCCGACGACGTCGACATAGTCGAACTGGCCTTCCTTGATCGAGATCAGCGTAGCGTCGCCGACGCAGCCCGGCTTGAGGCTGCCGAGCTCCGGGCGCCGCAACGCCATCGCGGCATTGACGGTTGACGCCGCGATCACATCAGGCAGCGACATCCCCATGCAGAGGAATTTCGACATTGTCGTCACCTGGTCGAAGACCGGGCCGTCGATGCACAGCAGATGGATGTCGGAGGAGATGGTGTCCGGATAGAAACCGTTGGCGAGCATCGCGCGCGCGGTCTTGAAGGCGAACGAGCCCTTTCCGTGACCAATGTCGAACAGCACGCCGCGCTCGCGCGCCTCCAGCACGACCTGCTTCACCGTGCCCTGCGCGGTCGCGGGCGTATTGGGGAACGGCCGGAACGCGTGCGTCAGCACGTCGCCCGGACGCAACCGCGACAGCACGTCCTCATAGCTCGGCGGCGGATGATCGATATGCGCCATCAAGGGCATGCCGACCTCTTCAGCGACCTCGAGCGCGATCTCGAGCGGCACGATCCCGGACTTGCCGGAGGCGTGGAGGCCGACCCGCACCTTGATGCCGACGATGAGGTCGCGGTTCTCGTCCGCGACGCGCGCGGCGTCGATCGGGTTCATCAGCCGCAGCTCCTCGCTCTCGCCGACCATCACCCGGTTGGAGAAGCCGTAGATGCCGGCATGCGAGACGTGCAGATAGGCGAGGATGCGGACCTGGCTCGGCTCGATCACGTGCTTGCGGAAGCCGGCAAAATTGCCGGGACCGGCGCTGCCGGTATCGACCGAGGTGGTGACGCCAGAAGCGCGGCAGAACTCCTCGGCATCGATGCCGAGCGAGGTGCCGCCCCAATAGACATGGGTGTGCAGGTCGATGATCCCCGGCGTGACGATGTATTTGGACACATCGCGGACCTCGGTCGCGGGATCGGCCTTCAGGCCCTGTCCGACTGCGGCCACCTTGCCGCTCGCAAACGCCACGTCGGTTACGGCGTCGAGTTTTTGCGACGGGTCGATCACCCGTCCGCCGCGCAGGATCAAGTCAAACGGCATCGTCATCTCCGAATATTGCGAAAGACGCTGTCGCCTGTAGCAAGTTTCTTGCCGGTTACGCAAATTGGCCGGGCAGCCGCGCCGCCGACGTCATGTCGACCGGCGCGGCGATGCCAGGCGCCTCATTTCGTCGGCTCGGTCGTCGACCACAGCACGGTATCGGCGCCCTTCTCGTAGGCCATGCCCTTGGGGTAGCTGATCAGCTCCATCTGCAGTCCCCACGGCGTCAGGAAATAAAGGATCGACTGGCCGGCCGCGGGACCCTCCTTGAGCGGAATCGGCCCCTGCATGGTCTTGACGTTCTTCGATTTCAGATAGGCCGCCGCGGTGTCGATGTCGTCGACGTAGAGCGCGATGTGGTGGCCGCCGAGATCGCTGTTCTTCGGCAGCGTCTTGGCCTGGTCGGGCGATTGATACTGGAACAGCTCGATGTTGGAGCCATAGCCGCAACGGACCATGCTGATCTCGTCGATGACCGCGCGCGGATTGACGTTGACGACGTCCTGCATGAACGTCCCCTTGTCATCCGAGAACGGCCCGAACGACATCGCGTGCTTGCAGCCGATCACATCGGTAAAGAAAGCCGTCGCCGCTTTCACATCCGGCACCGTGATGCCGGTGTGGTCATGCCCGCGGAGCCCCGGGATGGAATCGGCCGACGCCGGCAGTGCGGAGGCGCCGATAACACATGCGGTGAAGGCAAGCAGGACTCTGGACTTTGACATGGTCATTTCCTTTGGTGCGCGACAACTGAAAAATCCGGCAATCTCTTGATGCGTCCGGTCATGCGGCCGATCCCTGCAGGTGCTGAATCGACGCCGGGCCTGCGTCGTCCAGCCAGCCCGGCTCGACGTCAGGCAGCGGAATCGCGGCCAGCAGGCTGCGCGTGTACTCGTGCTGTGGCGAGCTGAAGATCCGCTCGACCGGCCCGGATTCGACGACCTCGCCAGCCTTTAGGATCGCGACGTCGTCGCAGAGCACGCGGACGACCGAGAGATCGTGGCTGATGAAGACCATGGTGAGGCCGAGCCGCGCGCGCAATTCCTTGAGCAGTAGCAGGACATGCGCCTGTGTCGAAACGTCGAGGCCGGACACGATCTCGTCGGCGACGATGAAATCCGGCTGCAGCGCCAGCGCACGCGCAATGCCGGCGCGCTGGCGCTGGCCGCCGGACAATTCATGCGGATAGCGATCGACGAAGCCGGTCGGCAGCCCGACCAGCTCGAGCAGATCAGCTGCGCGATCGCGGGCGTCCTGCCGTCCCTTCAGGCGACCGAACACCTTGAGCTGGCGCGTCAGCGTCACGCCGAGCCGCAGGCGTGGATTCAGCGAGGATTGCGGATCCTGGAAGATCATCTGGATGCGCGCACGCAACGGCCGCATCTCGACCTCACCGAGACGGCCGATCTCGGCGCCGTCGAACTGGATGCTGCCCGAGGTCGGTTGCAGCAAGCGAACCATCAGCCGGCCGAGCGTGGTCTTGCCGGAACCGGATTCACCCACAAGGCCGAGCACGGAGCCGCGCGGAACTGCGAGATCGACGTCCTTGACCACCTGCCGCATCGCCGGCCGGGCGAACGGCGACGAGCCGCGCTCCGGATAGGCGAAGCTCAGACCGGCGGTTCGCAGCAATATATCGCTCATGACGGCAACCCCGCGTCGGCGAGCCGGTCGAGCCGATGCGCCTCCGACCACAGGCTCTCGATCAGAGCTGGGGGCACCGGACGCAGCGCTTCCGCGGGGCGGTCGGCGCGCGGCGTCGCGGCGAGCAGCGCGCGGGTGTAGGGATGGCGCGGCCTGGCCAGCACGTCGGCGGTCATGCCGTCCTCGAGCACGCGGCCGGCGTGCAGCACGGTCATGGTCCGGCAGATCTTGGCAACCACGCCGAGATCGTGCGTGACGAACAGGATCGCCGCGCCGTGGCTTTGCCGCAGCCGCTCGACGAGCTGCAGGACCTGGCGCTGCACGGTGACGTCGAGCGCGGTGGTCGGCTCGTCCGCGATGATCAGGCTCGGATTGCAGGCGAACGCCATCGCGATCAGGACGCGCTGCCGCATGCCGCCGGAGATCTCGTGCGGGTAGAGATCGAGCACGCGCCCCGGCTCGCGAATGGCGACCTCGGCCAGCAGTTCGCCCGCCCGCGCGCGCGCCTGGCGCTTCGACAGCCCAAGGTGATGCGACAGCACGGCGGCGATCTGCGCGCCGACGCGCCGGACCGGGTTGAGCGAGGTCATCGGATCCTGCGGGATCAGCGCGATGCGGCGGCCGAGCAGCTTGCGCCGCTCCGGCTCCGGCATCGCCAGCAGATCGCGGCCTTCGAACGCGATGGTGCCCGCCGTGATGACCGCGTTGGCCGGCAGGAGGCCGAGGATCGCGCGACCCAGCATCGATTTTCCGGCGCCGGATTCGCCGACCAATCCCCTCACCTCGCCTGGTTCGACGTCGACGCTGGCGCCACGCAACACATTGGCGGCGTGGCCGCGCCGGCCGATTGCAACATGCAGATCGCGGACGGCAAGGATCGCGGTCATTGGCGGTGCACGGGGTCGAGCGCGGCACGCAGGCCGTCGCCGAGGAGATTGAAGCCGATCACGGTTGCTATCACCGAGACAATCGGCAGCGCCATGATCCACGGCGCCTGATAGACGATCTGCCGCCCCTCGACGATCATGCCACCCCAGGTCGGCGTGTCGCCGGCCACCGAAATGCCGACAAAGGACAGGATGACCTCGACGAGGACGGCTATTCCCATCTCGACCGCGATCAGCGTCACGATCAGTGGCACCAGATTGGGCAGGATCTCGAACCGCAGGATCTGGCCGCGCGTCAGGCCGAGCACGCGCGCCGCCGCAGCGTAGTCACGCTGCAATTGCGACAGCGTCTCGGCGCGCACCACGCGCGCAAAGCGGGTCCAGTCGACGACGACGATGGCGGCAACAACGGAGGTCAGTCCCGCACCGATCACCGCCGCCAGCACGATCGATAGCAGCACCGGAGGAAATGCCATCCAGACATCGATCAGGCGCGACACGCCTTGGTCGATCCAGCCGCCGAAACTTCCGGCGAGGAGACCGAATGCGATCCCGATCGCCGCCGCAAGCGAGGCCGCGATCGCCGCCACCTCGACGGCCGTCCGTGCCGCGAAGATCAGGCGTGACAGCACGCAGCGGCCGAGACTGTCAGTGCCGAGCGGATGGGCCCATTCGCCGCCCGTCATCCATGCCGGCGGCAATTGCGCCGACATCAGGTCCTGCTCGACGGGGTCGTGCGGGGCGAGCAGCGGGGCGAATATTGCGATCAGGAGCAGAACGGCAACCAGCGCGGCGCCGAGCCAGAGCCGCGCGCCGCCGCGGGCGCTCGCCAGACGCCAGCGCGAGGGGCGTTCGGTCACGCCGGTGAGCGCCAGATCAGCCATGACGCAGCCTCGGGTCGAGCAAGGTAACCAGCAGGTCGACCGCCAGATTGAGCGCGATGAAGAGGACGGCAAAGGTCAGGATCAGGCCCTGGATCAGCGGAAAGTCACGGTTGATCACCGCGTCGATCGCCATATTGCCGATCCCCTCGTAGGAGAAGATACGCTCGACCAGCACGGTGCCGCCAAGCAGCAGCGTGATCTGGACGCCGCCGAGCGCGACGGTCGGGATCAGCGCGTTTGGCAGCACGTCGCGCAGCAGGATCGCCGGGCGCGAAAACCCGCGGGCGCGTGCGACCTGCGCATAGTCCTGATCCTCGGCTTCCGCGAGTTGCGCCTTCAACAGCCGCGCCACCAGGGCGGCAAACGGCAGCGCGAGCGCCAGTGCAGGCAGGATCATGTGCTGCAGCAGCGCGGCCGCCACGTCGAGCCGTCCGGTCAGCAGGCTTTCGATCAGATAGAAGTTGGTCCCGAAGGCGATATCGAGCTGCGGATCGATGCGGCCTGAGATCGGCAAGACCGGCAATATCACGCCGAGCAGCAACAGCAAGATCAACGCCCAGAGGAAATCCGGAATGGCGAGCAACAGGCCGACGCCGCCGTCGATCGCCCATTCGGCACGCCGGCCGCGCAGATAGGCGCCGATCAGCGCCACGACTGTTCCGAGCAGCACGGCGATGACCGTCCCAAGCAGCGCCAATTCGAGCGTCGCCGGCAACCGCGCCAGCACCAACTCGAAGACGCGCTGATGCAGGCTGATCGAGCGGCCGAAATCACCCGTCAGCACCTGGCCGGACCAGACGACGAATTGTTGCAGGATCGGCTGATCGAGTCCGTACAGCGCGCGCAGCCGCGCGATATCGGCAGCCGAGGCACCCGGCGGGATCATCATGGCGATGGGATCGCCGGGCACGACGCGCAGCAGGACGAACACGATGAGGCCGACGCCGGCCAGCGTCGGTGGAATCAGCAGCACCCGCCTGATGATCTCGCCCCATCGCATGAAGGTTTCGCCTCGGCTTGAGCCTCACGCCGGGTGATGAGGCATGCGCCTCACACCGGGGTGATCAATTGCGGAAGGATCATGCCGTTCGACTGCGCCACGACCTTCAGCCCCTTCTTGTGGATGATCGGCTGCACATATTGGAACAGCGGAATCACCTCGCCCTCCTCGGCGATGTACTTGTCGACCGCCTTGTAGCCGGCGATCCGCTTGGCTTCGTCCTTCTCGCCCCACAGCGGGCCGATGCGCTCGATGAGGTCCTTGCCCTTCCAGGCGCAATGGGGCGATGGGCCGAACATCGCAAAGCCGGTCGAGGTCGAGGGATCGCCGATCGCATTGCCCCAATTGTAGAACGCCGCCGGCGCCAGTGCGTGACGTGCGCGCAGCTCGAAATGCTGCGCGATCTCGTACACCTCGATCGTCGCCTCGATTCCGACCTTTCGCCACATCCCGACGATCGCCTGGATCATCTCGTAATCCTTCGGCTTGAAGCCGCGCGTGGTCTGAATGGTGAACTTGACCGGCTTCTCCGGCGAGTAGCCGCTCTTGGCGAGCAGGCTCTTGGCCAACTCCGGATCGTAGGCGACCTTGATCGACGGATCGAAGGCGGCATAGCCCGGCGCTTCCAGGGTCGAGATCGGAACGCCGTAACCCTTCAGCAGACGATCGACGATCGCCTTCTTGTCGATGGCGTGGCTGGCGGCCAGCCTGACATTGCGATCGAGCATCGGATCGATGTCGGTGATGAAGATCATCGCGATGTCGGACACCGGCTTGGTCTGGCCGACCAGCCCCGGCTTGGCCTTCAGGCGATCGAACTCCTCATAGGGGATTTCGAAGGTGAGGTCCGATCCGCCGGATTCCATCTCGGCGACGCGGCTGGTCGGATCGGTGACGAACTTGAACACGACGGTCTCAAAGGCGGGCTTGCCGCCCCAATAGCCGGCATGTGCCTTCAACCGCAGGAAAGCGTTGCGCTCGAACGCGTCGATCTTGTAGGGGCCGGAGCCGATCGGCGCCTTCTCAAACCCATCCGCGCCAACCTTCTCATAGTAGGCCTTCGGCAGCACGTAGCCGGTGAGGAACGCCATCCACTTGAACAGGGTCGGCTCGAATTCCAGCACGTCGCCGGTGATGGTGTTGCCGTCGATCTTGTAGTTGCCGACCTTGGACCAGACGAACTGGATCGGATTGCCGCTGTGCGGATCGGCGGCTCGCTGCAACGACCACACCACGTCCTCCGGCGTCACCGGCGAACCATCGTGCCAGGTAGCGCCCTTGCGCAGCTCCAGCGTGACCTTGGTGCGGTCCTCGTTCCAGCCCCATTTGGTCAGCAGGCCGGGCTTGAAGGAGAGATCGGGCGCCTGAGCGATATAGGGATCGAAGATTGCCTGGTAGATCGACTGTATCGTCGGATTGACCGCCGACAGGCCGATCGTCGGATCGAAGGATGGCAGGTTGACGTTATAGGCGATGGTCAGCGTGCCTGCCGCCGCCGCCTGCGCGGCACCATCGCCGAGGAGACCGGATGCGAGCGGCAGCGCCGCGGCGCCGCCGGCGAGTTGCAGGATCGAACGACGAGACAGTGAGGACATGTTCATTACCCCTACCAGATGAGCCATGTACGAAAAGCAGCGTGCGAAAAGCGGATGCGAGAACGGCGCCGCGAGCGGCGCCGTCAACCAGTTCAGATCATGTGCCGGCGCTCTCGGACCAGCGCGCCATCAAACTGTTGGACGGCAGCTTTTCATCGACGAGTTTTTTCGCGGTCTCGATGCCCGCCACCGGGAATTTTGTCGGGTCGAGCAACCCGACCTGCACCAGCACCGAGGCCTGATCCCAGTAAATGTGCTCGTTGTAGAGCTTGTCGCCGCGGAAGCGGACGATCGCGATCAAGGGGATCTCGACATACTTGCCGGTCGGCGCCACGCCCGGCAGCATCCAGTCGATCTCGATGTCGTGGGTGAAGCAGAACAGCATCTCGTCGACGATGCGGTCGGCGCCGATGGTGCGCGAGATCGGCACCAGTTTGGTGTCCTGCGGCGTCTTCGGGATGAAGTGGTTTTTGTAGAACCGCAGCAGGTCGCGATAGCCGACGCCCCCGGTCATGGTCGGGATGTGGTTGACATAGGGCTCGGCGACCATCGTCGTCATAGTCAGCTCTGCCGAGCGCGTCCCGAACTCCAGCTCGGTATGCCGGTCCCACAGGGTGGAGAGGTCGTAATGCGGACCGAGCACCTTACGGAACAGCGCGATCGAGCGGCTATGCGCCATCAGGGTCGCCGGCTTGTCGAAGCTCGCGCGCTCCGGCGCGGCGAAGGCGTGGTCGCAGCCAGGATAGAGATAGAACTCGATCTCGGGGCGCCCGGCAAAGGCCGCCTTGATCTGCTCGCGGGCCGGTGCCGGCGCGAAGCGGTCGAGCTCGGCGAAGTGGAAGACCATCGGGCCCTTGACCTTGGCGGCTTCAGCCAGATCGGCCTCGATGCCGACGCCGTAATAGCTGACGGCGCAATCGACGTCGGTACGCGCGGCAACGAGATAGGCGAGCTTGCCGCCGAGACAGAAGCCGAGCGTGCCGACCTTGCCCTTGCATTCTGGGCGCGCACGCAGGACCTTCAGCGCATCGGCCGCATCCTTGATCGATTGGTCGGCATCGAAGCGCTGGTAATAGCCCATCGCCTTGCCGAAATCGGCTTCGCTGTAGCCGAGCTCGATTCCGGGCTCCATTCGCCAGAACAGGTCCGGCGCGAGCACGACGTAACCCTCTTCGGCATAATAGTCGGCCACTTCGCGCATCGATCTGTTGACGCCGAAGATCTCCTGCAGCAGCAGGATGCCGGGGCCCGAACCCGACGCGGGGACACTGAAATATCCCTTGAACGTGCCGCCGTCAGCTGCGGCAATGTCGATCCACTTGCCCGTCATCGCATCGACCTCCGTATCGGACGCCCCTTGTGAGCCCGGGGGCTTGCCGTTTTCATCATGTGTTCTTAATTGTATTTTTAATGTAAGAATCGAACTTGTAAATAGCAGAGATTGGGCAGAATTTGCCCAGAGCCTGGGCGCAGGCCTGATATGGAGAGCATTTTGAAGACGACCCGGAAGACCGCCGTGAGGCGAAGCGGTGCCGCCGCCAAGCCAAAGAAGCAGCCCAAGACGCGCCCAATGGCCGCCGAGCGACCGGGATCCTGGCATCTCGCACGCACCGAGACCGAGCGGCAGCTATCCGATTACGAATTCAGGCTGGAGCGGCTGGCGCAGGCCTATTATCGCTGGAAGGCCGCCTGCCTTGCCGCCGTCTGCGATGTGCCGCTGACCGGCGACGATGTTGCCGTGCTCAACGTGGTGCGGATGGGTGACGAGCCGAAGCGGCTGTCCGAGATCGGACAATTGCTCAACCGCGTCGATGTCCCCAATATGCAATACGCCACGCGAAAGCTGGTGCGCGCCGGTCTGATCGAGACCGAGGGCTCCTCGTCGCGCAAGGAGACGCGCTACCGCGCGACCGAGAGCGGGCACGAGGTCACCGAGGCCTATGCCGCACTGCGCGCCACAACCCTGCCGCCGATGCTCGACGCGCTCGACGGCGGTGCCGCGAACCTGGCCACGACCAGCATCCAGATGGATATGGTGACGAGTCTCTACGGCCAGGCGGCGCAGGTCGCAATCACGCGGCGTCACCAGCCCTGAGCGGGAAAGCGACACTCCCGGCCGCATTGGCCGACGCGATGATGGCCGCAACCGCCGGATGATGCGCGGCCTCCATTGCCGCGATCGACTCCCGGGCCCAGAGGTAGGACGATTCGAAGATCTCCCGATGACGGTCGAAATCCGTCACGTCGATGCCATCAGGCGTTGGCGGGCGCATCACCATATCGAGCGGCGAGGTCGGCAGGGTGTCGTAGCGCTGATGCGCGACGAGACTCCGCCACAAGACGTTGATGGCGCTGGGCGCGGCCGGGAGCAATGTCTTGCGGAACGGCAGCAGCATCGACGCAAGCAGTTCAAGACGCCCGGGCAGCGCGGCATAGTCGACGTCGAACATCTCGGTTGCCGGCTCGCCGAAATGGACCACCAGATTGGGACCGCTCTTCAGCAGCTGCATCGGCGCCAGCGGAACGTTGTCGACGAGGCATCCATCGACCAGCATCGCGCCCTCCTTTGTGTAGAACGGCGGCAGCAGGCCCGGGATCGCGCTCGATGCGCGCACCGCCTGCCAGAGCAGACCGGTTCGGATCAATTCGAGACTGTGCGTCGAAAGGTTCGTCGCAACCGCCGCGAACGGCCGCCAGCAATCCTCGATCCGGCAGTCGTGTCCGTATTGATCGGCAAGCGCGGAATCGAACGCCTTGTGGTCCAGCAGCGCGTAACGCGGCCAGGTCGGGCGGCGGAAGCTGCGGCTGGAGACAAAGATATCATGTGTGCCGCGCTCGAGATGCTCGGCATCGAAGTTCTTGGCAAAGCCGGCCGCCATCGCTGAGCCGACGCTGGTGCCGACAAAGATGTCGAACATCACGCCGCGCTCGCGAAAGGCCTTGTAGATTCCGACATGGGCGGTGCCGAGGCTGCCGCCGCCGCCGGCGACAAATCCAACGGCGCGACCGCAAAGAAAGCGGATCAGGCTGTCGATATCGATCTGATCCTCAAGCGCAATGTGATGGTGCATGAAGCAGGGCAGCCGCGCGAGCCACGCCGCGGTGCCGCTGACCTCGTGGCGTCTGTGGTCATGAACGCGAACGAGACGCCGCGCCGAGACGGGGTGGACCTTGCAGGCAAAGCTCTCGATGTCAGTCAGATCAGGCGCGGGCGCATCGCCACGGCAGACGAACACGACGAGGTCGGCCTGCCTGATAGCTTTGCGCGCCCATTCCGATGCGTCACGACCGCCGAAATAAGCCACCAGCGGCGCGTTGTATTCAAGCTGGTTGAGCCAGTCGGAGATCTCGGACGCGTCCAGCGTACGCCCGGGAAACATCGCCTGAAGGCGCGCGAGGTCGACGATCTCGGCGCCGACCGCAACCAGACCTTGGCGCAACCGCTGTTCAAAGACTGACGGCACCGGCTCGCCGCCGCCGTCGATCAGAGCCACGGTTCGCGCCTTTGGCGACGCGCGAGCGGGCAGCAGGCGCGCGGTTTCGCGGGCAAATCGCCGCGCAAGAGCGGCCAGCAGCGCCTCGACAATCGCCGGCGCTTCCTGCGCAAGCGTCGCGTAGGCCGCACGCGTCAACACCAGCACGCTGGTGTCTCTGATCGCAATCACATTGGCGGTGCGGGGGATGTTGGCAAAGAATCCGATCTCGCCGACCAGTTCGCCGGCGCGAAGCTCGCTGATCGGTTCAGGATGATCGGCCCGGTGCACTGCGAGCGCACCGTGCAGCACCAAGAACAAAGCGTCCGAGGGTCCGCCCTGCTCGACCAGCAGCTGGCCGCGCACGAGGTCCTGGCGGGTCATTGCACCGAAGGCCCTCAGGCGTTGCTCCGCGCTGAGCGTCTTGAACAGCGCGAAGTCCTCCGACACATTTCCCCACGCAAATGTCGTGCTCGTCGGCTGCGCGGGCGGCACCCGGTTCGATGACATGCCCGGATGTTAGCGCCGCGCAACCGCCCCGGCGAGTAATATAAGGGGCATCGCCGCAGCGACCCATTTTTGGACGCACTGCAACACGATTTGCCGCGCCACAGTCGATGGGATTCACTCCACCAATTCAGGCCACGGTACGATGGTCGACTTCACCGTCTTCATCGCCATTGCGTCCGCCACCGCCTGACCGACGCCCTCTTCCGTAAACGGATAGATCGTCTGCATGTCGAGCCAGGGATATTTGTTGCGGGTGCGGTAGAGCATGTCGACACCGAGCGGCAGGTCGTTGCCGGTAAAGCCCCAGGAGCCGAGCACGTTGAGGTCCTTGGTGCAGATACGATGCCATGACGTATTGATCGAGCCGGCATCGGTGAACTGGCCCATTTCGACATAGGTGCCGCCGTCACGCAGCATCTCGATGCCCTCAGGGCCTGCGCTCGGATGGCCCGAACAATCCATCACCAGATCGGCGCCGAAGCCGCCGACGATGTCGCGCACCGCCTTGATGCGCTCCTCCGGCGTATTGATCTGCTCGATGTCGACGGTCGCCTCGGCGCCGAACTTGCGCGCCAGCGCCAGCCGTGGCGTTTCCGGCGCGCCGACGCAGATCACGCGCCCTGCCCCCATCTCCTGCGCGGCGGCGACCGCGAGGATTCCGATCGGGCCCGAGCCCTGGATCACGACGGTGTCGCCCCACGTAAACCCGCCGGCGCGTGTCGCGCGGTTGAAGGCGCGGATGCAGGAGGTCAATGGCTCCGACAGCGCCCCTAACCGCAGCGACATGTCGTCGGGCAGCTTGTAGATCTTGGTGCCCGGCAGCATCTCGAGATCGACATAGACATATTCAGCCCAGCCGCCCCACATGTGCGGAGGTTTGTCGAAGCCGAGATAGCGGCCGTAATAGACCGGCGTCAGGCATTTGTTGGCGCTTTGCGGATAATGGATGCAGTAGTAGCAGCGGCCGCACGGCATCAGCGGCGGGATCATGACTTTCGATCCCACCTTGAGCGGCTTGCTCATAAAATCCTCGGTGAAATCAGGGCCGCATTCGACAATCACGCCGCCGAGTTCGTGGCCAAGCGTGAACGGCCATGGCAACGGCTTCGGCCAATGACCCTTGAGGATATGCAGGTCAGTGCCGCAGACGCCGCAGGCGCCGACCTTGATCAGCGCCGCCTTCCTGCCGACCTTCGGCCACGGCACGGTGCGGATCACGGGCTTGGCGCCGGGCCCCTCATGGGTGCATACGCGGATCTGCTGCATCGGTCTGTCCTCCCTGTTCTTATTCATTGCCTTCTTGTTGCTGATTGCGCCGATCATTTGTCCGCGGTCAGCGGCTTCGTCGCAATGATATCGACGTGATCGGAAATCACGAACGACATCAGGTCGCGCCCGATCACCAGCGGGCCCTGGTAGGTTGTGCGCGTTCGCGCCAGCAGCGTGTCCTCAGGCACATCCTGCGTCGGCGGCTGGGTTGCAAATACGATGTGCGAGTAGACCGCAAGCTTCGGCCTGGCATGGGCGAAGATCCTGCCGGCGTCCTCGGGCGAGGTATGGTGGTCTTCGATCGCACGATAATTCGGATAGGTCTTGAACAAATCAGGATCGATCACGGCGACTTCATGGATCAGGAGGTCGGCGCCCTCGGCGGCCTTCGCCACGCGATCGTCGGGCTTGGTGTCGCCCGACAGCACCACCTTCTTCCCGTCGTACTCGACGACATAGCCGAACGCCGGCTTGATTTTGTCGCCGTGATTGACCTCGATCGCGCTGACCTTGACGCCATTCTTCTCGTAGACGAGGCCCGGCTCGATATCCTTGGCCGCAAACGCGACGCCTTCAGGCGGATAGTCCTCGTCGGCGATGCGGATGCGGATGTCCTCGGAAAACGCCTTGGTGAGGTTTTCGGTCATCGCCACCGTGCCTTTCGGCCCGAAGATCAGCATCGGCGTCTTGCGCGAGCCGTATGGCGTGCCGATCCAACCGGTGAGCCACATGTCCGGCAGGCCAACGACGTGATCGGAATGCAGATGCGTGATGAAATGCGCCGTGATCGCGCCGATCGGAATCTTCCTCTGGAACAGCCGGATCGTCGAGCCGCGCCCGAAATCGAAGATCAGCTTCTCAGGTCCCGCTTCCACCAGGGTCGATGCGCTGAAGGCGGACAGCCGCGGCGTCGGCGTTCCCGTGCCGAGCAGCGTCACTCGCATCTCGGCGGCGGTTGCGCCACAGGCACTAAAAAGAGAGGTTGCGGCCAGGAGCGCAACCAGCTTCGAACCCACCATCCTGTCCTCCCGCCACCAGCCCTTGTTGATCTCGGCTGTTCGGCGAAGGCGAACTTAGGTGAAGGCCAAAGGGATGTCATGACCATCCGGCGACGCGTCAGACCGCATGCGGCGACACCACGGGTCGTGGGGTCGCGTGGCTTGCAACCCCCGCGTCGCTCAACCGCAGCGCCCTGCCCACTCTTCATGCACCCTATGCTAACGCCTCGTTAACCCTGTCAGCCTTAGGGTCATTCGAGCTCCGAAGGGCCGGTTGTCGGGTTGCAGTGATGTCGTTTGCACAGAAGAGAACTACGGTCGTCCCGGTTGCTGAGGAACGGCGGCGCTTCCAGCGCGTGAAGGTGCACCTGCTCGGCCGCTACATGCTGCCCGACCGGCGCGAGTTTCCCTGCCAGATTATCAACATGTCCCCGGGCGGGCTGGCCTTGCTGGCGCCGGGCATCGGCAATGTCGGCGACCGCGTGATCGCCTATCTCGACCATATCGGCCGGGTCGAGGGCCGCATTACCCGCATCATCGATAACGGCTTCGCGATGACGGTCGGCGCCACCGCCCGCAAGCGCGACAAGCTCGCCGCCCAGCTCACCTGGCTCGCCAACCGCGACATCCTCAATCTGCCCGAGGATCGCCGCCACGACCGAATCGTGCCGCGCAACCCGATCGCCCTGCTCACGCAGGAGGACGGCACGCGGATGACCTGCCGGATCATGGACCTTTCCCTTTCGGGCGCTGCGATTGCCGCCGAGAACCGCCCGCCGCTGAAGTCGCTGGTCATGCTCGGCAAGGTGCAGTCCCGCGTGGTGCGAAATCTCGAGGAAGGCTTCGCGCTCGAGTTCGTTCACGAGCAGTCCGCGGAAACGCTCGAAGAGAGCGTTACCGCGAGGTAAAGCGGCAGACCGCCCAAAACCCCTGATTTCCAGCCCTCAAAGGCGGCTTCCGGTACTCCGGACGCCGCCTTTGACGCATTTGGCGCACGCATTTCGCGGTTAACGGCGGGAACACTTGCGCGCGCAAACCGCGCTGGAGCAGCACTTGTCGCGTTAATGCATAAAATTTGAATCAATTGCAGTTGTTTCAAACTTTATGCGAATTTGAATCAAGTATAGATCGAATTCTCCGCAGCTTTTACCAGTATTCGCGTCAAATCTACTTCGCCTACTTAGCGGCGGTGCAAAACCTTTGTGGCAAAAGTGGTCCCAACAAGAAAAACGGGGGCCACAATGTTTGGTTTCAGGGGACAGGGGAAAGGTTTGGCGGTTGCCGCCATTCTGTTCGCGACTTGCGTCTCGGCGAAGGCCGGCGACGTGCTCTACGCCAGCCTGGGTGACACCACGCGTTCACCGATCGGCTGGGTCGAATTCTGCGCCGACAATCCGGGCGAGTGCCGCGGCGGCGCGACGCAACCACGCGACATCGTGTTGTCGCAGACCGCTTGGCGCGACCTCACGCGGGTCAACAAGTGGGTCAACGAGACGATCAAGCCGATGACCGACATGGATCATTGGGGCGTTGTCGAGAAATGGTCGTTGCCGACAGACGGCTACGGCGACTGCGAGGACTACGTGCTCCTGAAGCGCAAGATGCTGATGGATTCCGGCTGGCCGCGTGAGGCGCTGTTGATCACGGTCGTCCGCGACAAGAAGGGTGAGGGCCACGCCGTGCTGACGGTGAAGACCGACAAGGGCGAGTTCGTGCTCGATAACCAGAACGAGAACGTCGTCGCCTGGACCGAGACTGGCTACCGCTTCGTCAAGCGGCAGTCGCAGAGCGATCCCAATGTGTGGGTCTCGCTCGGTGACAACCGCCCGGCCGTTGCAACCGCAAGCTCACGCTGAGCAGACAAGGATTTTTCGAACCCGCGACCCGGTCACATCCCCACCCCTCCCCGTCCCAGACCGGTTCGCGCGCGGCCACCCTTCCCCCAAAGGGTGGCCGCAACTTTTTTTGAGGCAGGGAAGGCCTTGAACTTCCATATTTTGTAGTTACAGAATAATCGATGAAAATCATTTGGGACGAACGAAAGCGTCTCGCCAATCTGGCGAAGCACGGAATGGACTTCGCTGACCTGAATGAGACGTTCTTCGACACCGCTTTGGTTCTCGCAACCTACCGCAACAGATGGCGCGCGATCGGCGTGAACGTTCGCGGCGTCATCTCCGTTATTTGCCACGCGTGGCACCGAAGCGATCAGCATCGTCAGCATGCGTCCCGCCAGCAAGGATGAAAGGGTCCTCTATGAAGCGAACCGTCGCTAAGAAGGGCTATACCGCAAAGGATATCCGCGCCGTGAGCGACAATCCCGAGTGGACCAAGAACGATTTTGCGAAGGCAAAGCCGTTCAACGAGGTCTTCCCCGCCATGCGCAAAGGACGCGGCCCGAATAAGGCTCCGACCAAGACCTCGGTGACGCTGCGGCTTAGCCCTGCCGTGCTCGAACATTTCAAGGCGGCAGGACCAGGATGGCAAAGCCGGATCGATAAGGCCCTTGTCGGGATCGTCAAGCGCAAAGCTGGCTAGGATGTCGTAGATCCGACGCAACGCGCCGGCCGGGAGGCGTGTCCGCCTATTCGGCGGCCTGCGCGCGGTGTTCGTCCAGCGCCACCAGTTCAGCCGACGACGAATTCCGGTTCTTGTGCACCAGGCTGAAGACGACCGGCACGAACATCAAGGTCGCAATCGTCGAGAACATCAGGCCGCCGATCACGGCGCGCCCGAGCGGTGCGTTCTGCTCGCCGCCCTCGCCGAGGCCAAGCGCCATCGGCAGCATGCCGATGATCATCGCAAGCGCCGTCATCACAACGGGGCGGATGCGGACAAAGCCGGCCTCGAGCGCGGCCGCGACGGGATCGCCGAGTTCCTCATAGCGCTCGCGCGCGAAGCTGATCACAAGCACACTGTTGGCGGTGGCGACGCCCATGCACATGATGGCGCCGGTCAGCGCCGGCACCGAGAGCGTGGTCTGCGTCGTGAACAGCACCCAGACGATGCCGGCCAATGCTGCCGGCAAAGCCGTGATGATCACGAAGGGATCCGACCAGGACTGGAAGTTGACCACGATGAGCAGATAGATCAGCACGACCGCACCGAGCAGTCCGAACAGCAAGCCGGAGAACGCACTCTCCATGGTCTGCACCTGGCCGACCAGCGAAACCGTGCTGCCCTTCGGCAGCTCCTTGGCGGTCTCCGTCAATAATCCGCGAATATCAGCGGCGAGCGCGCCGAGGTCGCGCCCCTGCGGCGTGGCGTAGATCTGGATCATCGACTGGATGTCGTACTGCGACACCACGGCGTTGGACGTCGTCCGCGTGATGTTCGCGATACCGCCGAGTTGCACTGGGCCGACGGTCCCGGGCCCGGTCATCGGCAGATTTTCCAGCGAACCGAGCGAGTCGAGCTGATATTGCGGCGTCTGCATCACGATCGAATAGGACACGCCGTTGCCCGGATCGAGGAAGTATGTCGGCGCAACTTGCGAGCTGCCCGCCAAATTCACCACCATGCTGTTGGCGACGTCGCGCTCGGTCAGACCGACATATTGGGCACGCGTGCGGTCGACATCGACATTGAAGGTCGGGTTGCGCGCGGATTGCTGGATTCGGGCATCGGCAACACCGGGAATGTGGCGAAGCTTTTCGAGCAAGCCGTTGGCATAGGTGAAATTGCCGCCCAGGTTGGCGCCGCGAATTTCGATGTCGATCGGCGCCGGAGCACCGAAGTTGAGAATCTGGTTGACGATGTCGGCCGGCAGGAACGCGAAGGTCACGCCGGGGAACCGCCGCGGCAGCTCTTCCCGCAGCTGCTTGACGTAAGCATCGGTCGGTTCATGCCCCTCCTTCAGCTTGATCTGGATGTCGCCGTCCTGCGAGCCGATCACGCCGGTGTTGTTATAGGTCATGTTGATGCCCGAGATCGGCACGCCGATGTTGTCGGTCATGGTCTCGATCTCGCCGGAGGGAATCACCGTGCGAATGGCTTTCTGAATCTGGGCGAACTGATCGGCGGAGTCCTCGACCCTTGTGCCGACCTGGGTTCGCACATGCATCAGGATCTGGCCGGCATCGACCGAAGGGAAGAAGTTGCGGCCGAGATAGGGCACCAGCAGGAACGACATCGCGACAACGCAAATGAAGCCGGTGACGAAGGTCGGCCTGTGATCGAGCGCGAATGCGAGCAGGTCGCGGTAGCCGGCGCGAAGGCGCTCGAAGGAGGCCTCGAAACCGCGCTGAAACCGCACCAAGGGATTGCGCGAAGGCGGCGTCTCGCCGTGCTGATGCGGATGCAGCAGGTACTTCGCCATGGTCGGCACCAGCGTGCGCGACAGGATGAACGACCACACCATCGCGAACATCACCGCTTCCGCCATCGGCACGAACAGGAAGCGCGCCACACCCTGCAGGAAGAACATCGGCACGAACACGATGCAGATGCACAACAGCGAAACGAAAGCCGGCACCACGATCTGGTTGGCGCCATCGAGGATGGCGGGTTCGACCTCTTTGCCCTGTTCGAGATGGTAGTTGATGTTCTCGATCGTGACGGTTGCTTCGTCGACGAGAATGCCGACCGCGAGCGCAAGACCACCCAGCGTCATGATGTTCAGCGTTTCGCCGATCATCGACAGCATGATGATCGAGCCGAGCACGGCAAGCGGGATCGAGGTGGCGATGATGATGGTCGAACGCCAGCTGCCCAGGAACAAAAGGATCATCACGCTGGTCAACAACGCCGCGATGATGCCTTCGCGGGCGACGCCGGTGATGGCGCCGCGGACGAAGACCGATTGATCGCCGACGAAATCGATCTTCAGCGCTGCTGGCAGCGACGACTTGAACTCCTCGACCTTCTGCTTGATGCCGGCGATGATATCGAGCGTCGAGATCGAGCCCGCCTTCAGCACCATCATCAGCACCGAGCGGTTGCCGTTGACGTGAACGATGTTGGTCTGCGGCGGGTTGCCGTCGCGAATGGTGGCGACATCGCGCAGGTAGACCATCGCGCCATTGACGGCCTTGATCGGGAGATCGCCGAAATCCTGGATTTTCAGCGGCGAGTTGTTGAGCTGCAAGGTATATTCGAACTGGCCGATCTTTTCCGTGCCCACCGGCGTGATCAGGTTTTGCGCAGCCAGCGTGTTGGCGACGTCCTGGCCGGACAGGCCGAGCGCCTGCAGCGCGGTCGGATTGAGATCGATCTGGATCTGCCGCTGCTTGCCGCCATAGGGGTAAGGGATCGCAGCACCCGGCACCGTGACCAGCGGCGTACGCAACTGGTTGATGCCGATATCGGCAAGGTTTTGTTCGGTCAGCCCTTCGCCCGACAGCGCGAGCTGGATGATCGGAACGGTCGAGGCGTTGTAGTTCAGGATCAACGGCGGGGTGGCGCCGGGTGGCAGCTGCTTCAGCAGCGTCTGCGAGATGGCTGTGACCTGGGCGTTCGCGGTGCGGATATCGACATTGGGCTGGAAGAAGATCTTGACGATGCCGATGCCGTTATAGGAGTTCGCAACGATGTGCTCGACGTCGTTGACCGTAGTGGTCAGCGCGCGCTCGAACGGCGTCGTGATGCGACCGGACATCTGATCCGGCGGCAGACCGGTGTATTGCCAGACCACACCGATCACGGGAATGCGAATTTCCGGGAAGATGTCGGTCGGCGTCCGCATCGCGGCGAGCGGCCCGATGATCAGAATCAACAGGGCCAGCACCACAAACGTGTACGGCCGCGCCAAAGCAGTTCTGACAATCCCATTCATTCCTGAGCTTCTCGATCAATCGCGATGCTGGCTGTGCAATGCAAACCCCGCGCCACGCGCTTCTGGCATCGACCGAGACGATTTTCCAATCACTAAACTCTCATCCAACGCGTGATTTGAATCACTTTCCGGCAATGTTTCGGCGCGGAAATATTGGGGTGTGATTGCTTGCTCTTGCAGCGGCAACGGTCACGCGAAGCGCGCTAGAAGAAGCCATCCAAAAATGCTGTGGTCTCACCCGAGATGCCGACGATCTTGTTGGTGGCCTGGCGATAGAATTTGAAGTTGAGCTCGGTCTCGGGCCGGCCGTCATTCCAGTCCTTGAAGCGCTTGAGTTGATCCCGCCCCAACGGCCGCTTCGCCAGCGCAACGCGCCTGACACTGATGCTCACGCGCGGCGTTTGCCTGGCGATATTGGATTTTCGCGCGACCGGCTCGGCTGATGTGACGACCGCGCGCGCGATCAGGCCCAGGCCGCCCTCGTTCTCGCTGGCGAAAACGAACACGACGTCACCAGCGGCGATATGCCTGCCACCATACATGGTCTTTTGCGCTGAGAACGTGAACGCCTTCGCCCGCGCATCGGAAACCTCAGTCTTGATAGCGAACGCCATCGCCTGCCTCGGACCACCCCGGCCAGCCACACACCCTGCAAACAGTCCCATTTTGACCCAGGAATCGCGACTTTGCGGCAATTTTCGCTGCCTCTATCCCGATCTGCTTGAATCTCCGGGTTTTTCCCCCGCCAAGGTTGTGCTAAGCGGAACCTTTCCATTGATGTCCGGTTTTGGTCGCATGATCGAACTTGCTCCCCGGAATTCCGAACCCAGCAGCGTCCTGGGCGTGCAGCCGATCGCAATGGGTGCGGTGGCGCTGCTGCTGATCGTGTTCGGGGTCGGCTCGATCGCATTATGGCGCAGCTATACCGGCAACGCGCCCGAGTCGGATCGCGTCGTCGCCACGCGCCAGTTACAGGCGCGGACCGCCCAGGTCTCCGAGGCCTTGGTCGAGAAGACCAAGGGGCTCGAGACGACCCAGCAGGAATCGATCGATCAGTTGCAGGAGGTACAGGACCAACTCCAGACCATGCGCCGGCAAGTCGCGGCGCAACAGGCCGACACCAAGAAGCTCACCGATCAGATCGCGGCGCTCACCGAGGCGGTTGAGAGCCTGCGGCAGTCGTTCGCGAGCTCCCAGACCAGCGATCCCGCCGCGGAGCCGTCGCCGCGCAAGCGGTCGGACACGACGCGGACCACCCACCGCAGGCGCGGTAGATCACACGGCTGATCCGGCAGGTTCGGGCGGCGTAGTCCCGTGAAATCACGGGGTTAGAGGCCGTTTGATCCAACCCGAACGCCCGCTAACGTGAATTAATCCCGGACTATGTGAACTGGTTCACATATCGGCCTTCGAATCCGAGTCATCCTCCAGGCACCGGATGGCGTGAGCCGATTTCAATATCCGGGGCTGGCAAGGTCGTTGACGGTATACTACGTCGACGGCCTTGTTTTTTTGGCTCCTTCGCTCCCCTCGCAGGCAGGTGATTTGCCACCCACCGGCTTTGTTTGCTGAATGCGCCTCCTTGATCCCACAGGAGGACGTCGATGAGCGCCGAACCGATTCTGACCCAGGATGTCGTCGGACTGACCAAGCCCGCCCCGGTGTCGCGCCGCGGCTTCATGACGGCGTCGGCCGCCGTGGCCGCGGGCTACACACTGGCCGCGGGCCCCGTGCGGGCCGATGTGATCAAGACCGACACCAGCGGCCTCACTGCCGGCGATACCAAGATCAAGGTCGCCGACGGTGAAATGCCCGGCTATTTCGCGAAGCCCGCCGGCGTCACCAATCCGCCGGTCGTGCTGGTCGCGATGGAGATCTTCGGCCTGCACGAATACATCAAGGACGTAACACGGCGGCTCGCCAAGCTCGGCGCCTTGGCGGTCGCCCCGGATTACTATTTCCGCAAAGGCACCGACCTCACCAAGATCGCGGACATTCCGCAGTTGCTGCCAATCGTGAACGCAAAGCCCGATGCCGAGCTCTTGAGCGACCTCGACAGCACGGTGGCCTGGGCGAAATCGCAGGGCGGCGACACCTCCCGCCTCGGCATCATCGGTTTCTGCCGCGGCGGACGCACGGTGTGGGAATACGCCGCGCACTCTCCGGCGCTGAAAGCCGGCGTCGCATTTTACGGCCCGCCGGTCGATCCGCCGAACCCGCTCTGGCCGAAGAGCCCGATGCAGCTCGCGCCCGAGATGAAGGCCCCCGTGCTCGGCCTCTATGGCGAGGCAGATACCGGCATTCCGGTCGCAAGCGTCGAAGCGTTCAAGGAGGCGCTGGCTGCGAACAAGAAGACCGCCGAGTTCAAGATCTATCCCGGCGCGCCGCACGGCTTCCACGCCGACTACCGCGCCAGCTACCGCAAGGAAGCGGCCGAGGACGGCTGGAACAAGATGCAGGCGTGGCTGAAGACATACGGCGTGCTGGGCTGACGAGGCCCATCCAGTTGCACCGACACGAACGCGCGCGACGTCATCGTCGCGCGCGTTTGCTTGTTGGGTCGTCCAAGGACTTGGCCAAGAGCTTGGGCCGAGCATCCTGACGTTTGCAGGATGGTCTCAGTTGCAAACCTGCACAGGCCGGACCTGCCAGCCATACGGCGTCATGATGCGGTGGCGGACGATGTAGCAGCCGCCGTCGCCATAGCCGTACCCGTCATCGTAGCCAGCGCCCGCGTAGTAGGGGTCGCCATAGTAGCCGTCATAATAACCGTAGGCGCCGTAGCCCAATCCGAGGCCGATCGCGGCTGCGGCGAACGGATAGCCGCGATGGCGATAATAGCCGCCGTGCCATCCTCGGCCGGCGAACGCGCCACCGCCGATCGCGGCCGATCGGACGCCGCCGCCAAATCCTCCGGCCCGAAAGCCCGCTCCGCCGAAGCCGCCACCACCGCGAAAGCCTCCGCCGCCAAAACCGCCGCCACCATGGAAGCCGCCGCCACCACCGCCGTGGCCGCCTCCGCCGCCACCACCTCCGCGCGCCGACGCGGCGTCGACCGTGAGCAAGCCGACCGCGGCCGTCGCCATCAAGGCAATCATCGTTTTACGCAACATCACCCGTCACTCCTTCTCAAAAATACCTCCGACGCGTCCCGCGTCTGATCATGCTAACCCAATGTAGGACCGCAGCTTCCCGCGCGCGTGGCGTGGCGCGCTCACTTCTGCGCGACCCGCGTTCATCTAGCAGCCACGGCAGATGCCCTTCAGCCGACTGTCGATCGACTTGTTCTCGTTGGCAATCGCCTGGTCGGCGCTCTGGGTGGTTGCCGAGCCGGTCGTGACGCCCTCACCCGTGTTCAATCGGCCTCCCGCGGATTGCGCGGTGCCATTGGTGCCAGGCGGCGGCGCGAGTTGCGAAGACGTGGTGCGGCCTGACGAGGGGCTGCCGGTGCCTTGTCCGGCCCCTTGAGCAAAGGCGGCCGGAGACGCCAGCAGAATTGCGATTGTCGCCAGTGCGGCGGTGGCGGATAGTTTGCGCATAGAAATTCTCCCTTGCGGGCGTCAACAATCCCACAAGGCCGCAGTTCCGGCAGCATTGGAGCAATGCAATTTGCGCAAGCTGATTGAGTTTGACGATGATACGTTCGACAAGCTGAAGCAGCTTGGACGCGACCGGATGGGCACCTTGCAGGAGCTGGCCGACGAGGCCTTCGCCGACCTGCTGAAGAAGCACGGTATCCCGATCGACCTGAGGGACGCGCTGCGCAAGAGCGCAAGACTTCGGGACATACCGAAGCAAAATCCCGCAACGCCGAAGCGCACAAGCAAGCGCGGCCGGAAGACCTGAGGCCGCCTCAGCCGATCTTCTTCAGCCCGGCTTTGTATTGGGGGCCCCGGATGGCGTAGGACTTGGCCGGCCTCGTCATCACCTCGATCTGAGCCGCGTCCAGTGTGCGGATTACGCGTGCGGGCGCGCCGATGATCAGCGAGTATTCCGGAAATTCCTTGCCCTCGGTGATGACAGAACCGGCACCGACGACGCTGCCGCGCCTGATCCGCGCGCCGTTCATTACGATCGATCCCATCCCGATCAACACGCCGTCTTCCAGCGTGCAGCCATGCACGATCGCATTGTGGCCGATGGTGACGTCCTTGCCGATCACAAGCGGAAAACCAGGGTCGACGTGAAGCGTCGAATTGTCCTGGACGTTGGAGCCCTCACCGACCTCGATCCATTCATTGTCGCCGCGCAGCACGGCGCCGAACCAGACGCTCGCCTTCGGTAGCAAGCGCACCTTGCCGATCACAACGGCGGTGTCAGCGATGAAGTAATTGCCGTCAGCGGGAAGATCGGGCCCCTGCCCGTCGAGCTCGTAGATCGCCATGAAGGTCTCCCTAGAGCGTTTTCGAGCGAAGTGGATACCGGTTCGCGTGAAGAAAACGCGTCAAAACGAGAATCCAGAGCTTCGGTTCTGATTCAATCAGAACCGAAGCTCTAGTCGAGGCGCGACCTTGGCACGGCGGCTAACGTGGTTTCAAGCGAGGCAGATCAAGCCAGCACGCCGGCGGCGCGTAGCGTCATCACGAAGAAGGTGCCGGACATCAGGCTCCAGAAGCCCGCGATCACGGTCGCCATCATCACGAATTCGAAGCGGCGGCGCTCGATCCGTGCGCCACGCAGCGTGTTGCGCATGATGATGAAGGGCGCGGCGAAGACCAGGAACGGAACCGCCGCGAAGGTCTTCGGCACCGCCCCCTCCTGCAGCAACCCGAACCCGGCCGGGCGCTCAGCCATCACCTGATAGCCGTTGGCCAACGCGCCCGCGAAGGCAAAGCCAATGAAAAGCGAGAACAGGGAATTGAGGGTATCGGGCGACATGGGAACTTCCGCTCTACGCAACTAACCGCTGCCCTGCATCGCAAAATTACCGGCTCGCCGCCACATCATCCTTAAGAAAGGGTTAACCCACCGGGCCGGCCGCCTCGTTTGCGCATGGCTCGCGGGTTGCGGATTCCTTTGGAATCATACGGAAACCCGCCGCCGCGTGGCATATTCGGCGGATGATTCGATCACTTCTGCCCTGATCCGACACCTCGCCCATGACGCTCCTCTCGACCGCCCAGCATCTCGCACGCGACACCCGCCGCAACCCGCGCGCGCATCTGGTCCCGATCATCCTGTCGGCGGTCATCGCGGCCGGCGCGATCACGCTCGTCGCCTATCTGTTGTGGCCGACCTACACCACGGCTCCGCCGAGCGACCCGTCGCGGCTGCCGGTCAGCGTCGGGGGCACGCTGTTCAACGTGCCGACATTGGCGGTGCGGATGAAGATCCAACGCCATTCCGGGCCGCAGGAGCGCGTCGACCTCGACTTCCTCTATCCGTCGCTGGAGGCGCCCGCAGCGCCCAAGCACTACAGCGCCGAAACGATCGAGGACAAGGTGCAGCCGATCGACCGCATCTTCGTGTCGATCGCGGCTCACCACAATTCCCTCGCGCCCGAGATACGGCTGCGCACGATCTATCCGCGCTATCTCGAAGCGGCCGCGACGACCGACGATGGCCTGACGACGCGCGCCTTTCGCGACGGCTCGCCCTATGCCGGCGAGGACCTGGTCATCGCCGGCGAGCCGGCGCTGGCCGCGCGCTGCACCCGCGACGCCACCACGCCCGGCATGTGCCTGAGCGAGCGGCGCATCGAGGGTGCCGACCTGACGTTCCGTTTTCCACGAAGCTGGCTCGCGCAATGGCGCGACATCGCAAATGCGATGGATCGCCTGTCCGCGCAAATGCACAGCGCGAAGGGCTGAGATGATTTTGTGGGGTGGGCAAAGGCGCGCAGCGCCGTGCCCACCATTTTGATTCCGCCTGCGATGGTGGGCACGCTTGCGCTTTGCCCACCCGGCATCGTGCCTACGGTAATCTGCCGAGCGGCTACTCGCTCAGATCCGCCAGATCCTCTTCGAGGATCGCCATCTGGAACTGGAACGAGCGATCATCGTCCTCGTCATCGACAAACAAGACGCCGATGAATTCGTCGCCGATATAGACCTCGGCTGAGTCGTCCTTCTTCGGCCGCGGCGACACGCGGATCTTGGGATTGCCAAATACGCGCTTAAGATACGCGTCAAGCTTCCTGACTTCCAGAACGTCCACGGCACTCTCCAATCGGGTCGATGATTTTCCGGGAAGTTTTAGAACGAGACGGCAAGGATCGCCAGCGCCTTTTCAGGCTCTGGCAACACGATCCTTCCGTTAGCGTACCGCCGTCAGAAAGTGAACGAAATCAAAGCCCGATGGCGTTGATCATCTGGTCCATGGTGCGCGACGGCTCGGCACAGCCGGCCTCGCCGACGATCTTTGCGGGCACGCCTGCGACCGTGACGTTGTGCGGCACCGCCTTGACCACGACGGAGCCCGCCGCAATGCGCGCGCAATGGCCGATCTCGATATTGCCGAGAATCTTGGCACCCGCGCCGATCAGCACGCCATGGCGAATCTTCGGATGCCGGTCCTCGTTCTCCTTGCCGGTACCGCCGAGGGTCACACCGTGCAGGATCGAGACGTCGTCCTCGATCACGGCGGTCTCGCCGCAGACGAAGCCGGTGGCATGATCGAGGAAGATGCCGCGGCCGATCTTCGCGGCCGGGTTGATGTCGGTCTGGAACACCGCCGAGGAGCGGCTCTGCAGGTAATAGGCGAAATCCTTGCGGCCCTTCTGATAGAGCCAGTGCGCGAGACGATGGGTCTGCAGCGCGTGAAAGCCCTTAAAGTAGAGCAAGGGATCGATGAAGCGCGCGGTCGCGGGATCGCGATCATAGACGGCGACGAGATCGGCGCGGAACGCGTTGCCGAGATCGGGCGCATCGCGCAGCGCCTCGTCATAGGTCTGGCGGATCAGGTCGCCTGACAGCGCCGCGTGATCAAGCCGTTCGGCGATGCGATGCACCACCGAATCTTCCAGGCGCTCATGATGCAGCACGGTCCCATAGATGAAGGACGCAAGCTCGGGCTCGCGACGGACGATATCTTCGGCCTCGCCGCGGATGCGATCCCAGATCGGATCGAGCGCCGCAAGCTTCCCCCCCTGCGGGTTGACCTGATGAACTGCCATGGGCTGGTCTCGTAATTCAGTTGTTCGGTGGTGCATTATAGCACGGCGGATGGCACGCGTCCCGGAGCGGCTCGGTACGGTAAACCCCAACCGAACGCCCCCGGCGGGCGTCTATGGCAATTGGTCGGGATTTTGCCGAAATCAAGCCGTGCACCTGCAACTATTGACGAATTTCGTCCCGACGGTGGTTTTGGGCATGGCCAGCCCAAGACGGGGGCTCGCTGCAAACGTGACCAAGCTAGGGTCGCCGTGAGAGGAAGTCGGCAACGCCCGTCTTGTAGACCTTGTCGCCGACCGCACGCATATGATCCCGGTTCGGGATATCGAGCACTTCCGCGCCCGGAATGATTGCGCCAAGCGCGGATGCCGAGCCAGCGATCTCATCCTTGCTGCCGACCGCAATCAGGACCGGCACACGAATGAGGCTAGCCTCCTCGCGCGTCATCAGGCGCCGCGAACCGCGCAGGCAGGCGGCGAGCGCGCGGCGGTCGGAACGGGTCTGATCGGCAAAGGCACGGAAGGTGCGGCCGACCGGATCGGTGACGTCGTCGAGCGAGGCCGCCTCCAGCGCGTCGGCGACATTCTCGCCGGGCCCCCCGCCTTCGATCAATCCGATGCCGATGCCACCCAGGATCGCCGAGCGCAGCCGCTCAGGCGCTTCACGTGCCAGGACCGCCGTCATCCGCGAGCCCAGCGAGTAGCCCATGATGTCCGCGCGCGTGACTCTGAGGTGATCCATCAGCGCGACCACGTCGCTCGCCATGATCGCGATCTCGTATTGCGCGGGATCATAGAGCTTCGTGGAATCGCCGTGGCCGCGATCGTCGAGCGCGATGACGCGTCGGCCGGCCTTGACCAGGTCAGACACCCAGGTTGGATAGACCCAGTTGACGTTCTTGCTGGAGGCAAATCCATGCACGAGCACGATCGGCTCGCCCTCGCCCTCGTCGAGATAGGCAATTTCAACGTCGCCGTGATGAAAACTCGGCATCTTCAATTCCGTTGCTTCTGGGGAGATTTGGATTGGCGATCGAAAGGCGATCGCAAGCTTAGCCCTGCCCGGCAGGACCTGCCAGCGCAACCTCGGCCGCCATTTGCCGCTTCAGGCGTCGTGCCTTGCTTCGCGCGAGCCATGATGTGGTGGCCCGCTCGGCGGTCGCCTTGATCGATGACAGGAAGCCGAACAACGTGAGCAACGCGCCGAACAGCCATAGCGACAGGTTGAACGCCCCGGCCGCAAGCAACAGCGCGCCGCGGCCGAGCAGCTTCAGAATCGCGCGGGTCTGACCACCCTTCGCCTCCGCGATCCGGGCGGCGCGCGCAATCTCTTTCGGATTCTCCGCGACCTTCAGCGTATCCCGGGCGGCGCGAATACCGGCTGCCTCGCCAACGCGTCCGACGTCCTTGGCGACGCGAACCAGCGCACCGGCCTTGTCGGCACGGAACGCGGCGCGGATCGCACTTGCAGTCTCCGCCGGCCGAAACACCGAGCCGGCTGCAACAGCCTCTTGCAGGACGGGTCCGTCGACCACATCGCGCGTCGAGCGGCCGGCCCATTCGATCAGCCCTTCGCTGAGCCGTCCCGCCTTGCGCGTATCCTTGACCAGCGTCAGTCCGGCGCGCAGCGGCCCGGTGCTGCCGACCGAGACATAGGTCGCCGCGGTTATCGCGAGCCCCGCAGCCGCAAGTCCGAGCACCAGACGGTCGGTCTCCTCGCCCATCGCCAGGTGCTTGCCCTCGCGTACGACGTCCCTGACGTCACCGAACACGAACAGATCACCGGCAACCGTGCCCGACAGGCTGGCGACGTCGTCGGCATTGCCGGTCACCAGGCCGGTTGCGAAGCCTTTGGCAAAATGTGCGGTGGACGCCTGCTCGGTGACCGCGTCGTTGACGCGCTTTGCGAGGTCGTCACTGAGCGCGATGTCCCTCGCATGCGCGAGCGCCACAAAACTCTCCGCAAGATCGGCGTCACCAGAGGCAAGCGCCGCCTCGATATTGTCAGGTAGCAACGCAGGGTTGCTTCGCAGGACCGAATTCAGCCTGATATCGGCGAGATCAGCCGGATCGTCCCGCGCCGCCAGCACAATGCCGGCATCACGGGCGTGCGGCCAAACAGCCCCAGCCACGGCAGCGCTTGCTGCCATGCTGGCCACCGCGAGGCTGAGACGCACCCGGTTCATTCCGCGAAAACTCCAGTCTAATTCGCCCTTTTAATTTCACCTTGGAAATAGTGTGCCGTTTTTGAGACACAACGGCTGCGACCAAAGGAGGGCTTCTCTGGGACGACAACATTGTGTCGAATTTGCATGAGCAAATGCGCGGTCGGGGCTACTTGGAATCAATGGTTCCCGCCAGTATGGTGCGCGGCATTTCGCGATGCCGCGCTGCTGAATGCGTCCGCCCGTCGTTGCCATCCAAGGTGAGAATATGTCCGACCACGTCGTCCCGCACTTCCACAACGATGCCGGTGTCTCGGTGATCGAGATCGGCTCGCAGGAGTTCATGTGCGTGGGCGCCAACCCGCCGTTCGACCATCCGCACGTGTTCCTCGACCTTGGCAATGACAACGAAATCATCTGCCCGTATTGCTCGACGCTCTATCGCTTCGCGCCCGACCTCGGCGCCGGCGAGGCGCGCCCGCCGGAATGCGTCCTGAAAGACAAGGTCGCCTGACCGCTCCGTGGCGCTGACGCGAACCGTCGTCGTTGCGGGCGCCGGGATCGGAGGGCTGACCGCGTCGCTGGCGCTGGCAGCGCAAGGCTTTCGCGTCGTGGTGCTGGAGAAGGCCGAGCGGCTCGAGGAAGCCGGCGCCGGGATCCAGCTCTCCCCCAATGCCAGCCGGATCCTGGTCGAACTCGGCCTGAAGCCGCGGCTTGCGCCGCGGGCGGTGACGCCTGACTCCGTCAACATCATCAGCGCGCGGGCCGGCGGCGAGATCGCACGGATGCCGCTCGGCGAGGCCGCTGCGTTTCGGGCCGGTGCGCCCTATTGGGTGATCCACCGCGCCGACCTGCAGGCCGCGCTGCAGGCCGAGGTCAACGACCATCCCGACATCGATCTGCGCCTCGGCTGCCAGTTCGAGGACGTGGCCAAGCACGCCAAGGGGCTCACCGTGGTCCAGCGCCGCGGCACCACGCGGCAGCAGGAACTGGCGGTGGCGCTGATCGGCGCCGACGGCATCTGGTCGTCGGTGCGCGGGCACCTGTTCCCGGACGTGCAGCCGCAATTCTCCGGCCTGATCGCCTGGCGCGGCACGCTCGAGGCCAACGCGTTGCCGCGCGAATACACCGCGCCGCGGGTGCAGCTGTGGATGGGCCCGAATGCGCATCTGGTGGCCTACCCGATCTCGGCCGGGCGCCAGATCAACGTGGTCGCGATCGTACCCGGCACCTGGAACAGGCCGGGCTGGAGCGCGCCCGGCGACGCCAACGAGATCAAGGCCGCATTCGCGACGCCGAGTTGGCCCGCGACGGCGCGGATGCTGATCGGCGCGGTCGACGGCTGGCGCAAATGGGCGCTGTTCACCCTGCCCGATATCGGCGACTGGAACGCAGGCTCAGTCGCGCTGCTCGGCGATGCCGCGCATGCGATGCTGCCATTTGCCGCGCAGGGCGCCGGCATGGCGATCGAGGATGCGGCCGTGCTCGCAAAGGCCCTGAGTGACAGCACCGGCGAGAACACTGCCGGGATTCCCGCCGCGCTGAAGCGCTACACGCGGATGCGTCGCGCGCGCGTGCTGAAGGTGCAGCGCATGGCGCGGCAGCAGGGCCGCATCTACCACCTGACCGGACCGGCCGCGATCGCGCGCGATCTTGCCATCCGCGCGATCGGACCGCAACGCATGCTGGCGCGACAGGACTGGATCTACGACTGGCGGGTGTGAGCGCTTTGCGCCAGATAGCGCAACCGATCTTTAGTGAATCAGGGATCGCGGCTGCCGCGAGTCCTTCGGGCTGGGTGTGGGTGTGGCCGCCGGCACCGGGGCGGCGCTGGCCGGCGGCGTTTCATGGCACTTGTTGCGGCGCCAGGCTTCGTCCGCGAGCTTCTGCTGGGAACGGATCGAAATCAGCTCGTTGCGATAGGCCAGTTCGGAGACCACGGCGCCGCCGACGCCGGTTTGGGCCTTTGCCATCAAGCCCTCCTGTTCCGCGGCGCGGTTGGTGAGGCTCTTGCGCTCGGTCTCGATCTGCTTGCAATCGTAGAGCTCGTATTTGGCGGGATCGGAGAATGCCGACGGCACGCTCTCGCCGATCTGCGCGCAGCCTGATGCGCCCGCCGCCAATGCGAGCAGCGCAACGCCGAGGGCCGCGCGTAACGGGTTTCGGCGGCGTAAAAAACGAGCGGACATGCGGCTTTCTTAATCGGACAGTGTTGAGATTGCCTAAAGCAGCCGCCGGTGTCCGGATTGAGGCTTGATCGCGGCGGCACGCTGCCCTTATCCACGCCCCGCGGACAAATCAAACGATATTGTGGGCCGGTGCGCTAAACCATTGAAAGCGCAATTATTCGAGCGAAATATTGAGGATTCCACTTAACGACCAAACGCGCTAGATATCGGCGCGCCTGGCGAGATGCGGACGTGGCGGAACTGGTAGACGCAAGGGACTTAAAATCCCTCGATGGCAACGTCGTGTGGGTTCGAGTCCCACCGCCCGCACCAGCCTTCGCTCGCTTCGCGAGCTACGGCTGGGCAAGCCTGGAGACACCTTCGTCGCGCAGCGAGCGAAGGCTGCCACGCCGAAGCCCGACGGGCGCAGGCGAGCTCTCTGCGATAGCGACCTCTTCACTCGAACGTCAGTCCGAGCCGCCTCTCCTTTTTCCACACGATCCTGCACGGCCGCCGCTCGCCGTCGACGGCGAGGACGAAGCGGTCGGGAAACCACAAGGGAGAGTTGACCTCGATGGCGGCCCCCGAGGCCGAGAGGCTGCGGACCGTGCAGGGAATCGCTTCACTGCCGAACTCGATCGCTCCTGCCTTGAGGACCCGACGGCGCGGCGCCACCCGGTGCTCGTCGGTTGACGGCCGAGGCACGCCGATCGGCACGGGCTTGAAATCGTCGTCTGCCATAGAATCGTCGCGGTGCGCACGGACGCGGGCGGTTAAATTACGGCGCAAACCTGACCCGGAACTTACAATATACCCGCGACCTCTACCTGCGGCAAACGATCCCAGTCGAGGTTGCATGCCAGCCGTTTGCGCGAGGGATGCCGACAGCATAGTCCTCCCGCGCGCCAATCGCGGGCCCTCAATCACCGCCTCGTGTTGTCAGGTTGTGGCGTGGTTCACAGGCCGCGGCGGCCTCTCATCCTAATATCAGCACGCCGGAAGCTACGGCCGCATATTGCGCGGCTGCCACATCCCAGTCCCTGTTTTCACTTGGAGATGAGACCATGGCAATGACCGACCGAACCCAGATCGCGCGCAGCGACGCGCCTGATCACGATGCACTGATCGTGGTTGGCTACCTGATCGTCTCGATGATCTTGATGCTTGCACTGTATTGGGCGGCGATGTCGCCAGGCACTGCATCCGGCGATATCGCGTCGATGATCGTATTTCCGTAAGCCTCATTCCATCCAAGCAACGCACGGAGATCGTCATGAGCGATTACGGCGACGACGCAGGCCACTGCAGCAACGGATTGAACGCGCAGAAATTCCGCGATGCCACGCCGGAGGAGCGCACGACCTATCGGAGATGGATCCGCGGAACGGTTGTCGTGTACGCTGTCCTGGTGCTGGCGGCCGGCACGCTAGCCCTGATCAGCACCGCGCGCGTCGGTCCCGTCGAACTCAGCAGCCTGTCGACCCACGGCGCGGCCAGATCGACGGATGACAATTGGGCAAAGTCACACTTCTAGGCAAGGCAGACCTGTAGGCAAGGTAGACCTGCCGAATGCTCGCACGCATGCATAAAAATGGCCGGGACTGAGCCCGGCCATTTTCGCGTTGAGAACAGAGGTTCGCCGCTGCCTTACTCCGACTTGTCGATATTCCAGAAGATCGGCGTGGCCGGACCATCGAGCACGCCGGTCAGCGACTTCCGCCAAACGCTCGGTCCCTGATACTGGCCGAGCGGGACATAGATCACCTGATCGTAGGCTTCCTTCTGGATTTCGGTCGCGATCTTCTTCTGCTCGTCGAGCGACGTCGCATGAACGAAGGTATTCTTCAGCTCTTCGATCTTGGGGTCTTCCGCCCAGCCGAACCAGCCGCCATTCTTGCCCTGGCCGCCGATCGAGAGGTTGGTGATCGGGTTGGAGACGTCGGCGCTCACCCAGTTGGTGAAGAACATGTTCCAACCGCCGTCCTTCGGCGGCTTCTGGCTGGCGCGCCGGCTCACGACAGTCTGCCAATCGGTTGCCTGCAGGTCGACCTTGAAGCCGGCATCGCGCAGCTGCTGGGCAACGACGACCGGCTGCGCCTTCAGCGTGGTGACGTCGCCGGGCGCCATGATGACGACGGGCGTGCCATCGTAGCCGGACTCAGCGAGCGCCTTCTTGGCCGCGGCCATGTCGCCGCCCTTCAACAAGGTCTCTCCGCCGGCATCTGTCGCGAACGGCGTGTCGCAGATGAAGAAGGCGACGCAGACCTTGTAATATTTGGGATTGCCGACCAGCGCGTCGAGCACGTCCTTCTGGTTGATCGCCAGCAGCGCCGCGCGGCGAACCTTGATGTTGTCGAACGGCGGATAGAGGAAGTTCATGCGGCCGAGCGTCTGGAAGCCGAACTTGTTCAGCGTCTCGACCTTCAGGTCCTTGTCGCCTTCGAGGGTCGGCAACATGTCGAACGACGGATTCTCCAGGAAATCGATATCGCCGGACTGCAACGCATTCAGCGCGGTCTGCGCGTCGGCCATCGTGACCCATTCGACGCGATCGACCTTCACGACCTTGCCGCCCGCGGTCCAGCTCGCCGGCTCCTTGCGCGGCACATAATCCTTGTTCTTTTCATAGACCGCCTTCACGCCGGGCTGGAATTCGGCCTGTACGAACTTGAACGGGCCGGACCCGATCTGCTCCGGGATCGGCTTGTCCGGCGGCGTCTCGGCAAGACGCTTCGGCATCATGAAGGCCACGCGCGACGACGGCTTGCCGATCGAATCAAGCACCAGGCCGTAGGGCTCCTTCAGCTTCAGCGTGATGGTCTTGGCGTCGGTGGCCTCGATGCTGGCGGTGAAATCCATCAGCTTCTGGCCCATGCCGTCGACCTTGGCCCAGCGCTTGAGCGAGGCGACGCAATCCTCCGCCGTGACCGGCGTGCCGTCATGCCACTTCAGGCCGTCACGCAGCGTGAAGGTGTAGGTGAGCTTGTCGTCGGAGACTTTCCAGTCCGCCATCTGCGGCTGGATCTTGAAGTTGGCATCGGTCGCGATCAGCGTGTCATAGATCATGTAGCCGTGATCACGCGTGATGTAGGCGGTGGTCAGGATCGGATCGATGATACGCAGATCCGAATGCATCACCGCGGTGATGGTCTTGCCTGCGGCCAGCGCCTGCGGGACAAAAGATAATTCCTGCGGCGCAAACGACAGCGCGAGCGCCGACAACGCGGCCGCTATCGTGTGTTGCTTCCAACGCGACTTCTGGAACATTCAATCTCTCCTGACGTGAAACTGGTCAAAGCCGGCTTATTCGTTATGCATGCGGTTCGTTATTTGGGCGGACTAACATGCTCTACGGCTTGTGAAATCGAGACTTGCATCAAGCATGATGCGCGTCAATCCGGATTTGGTCGAGATCGGACGTATACAAATGAATGAGCCGGCACGACGCATTTGACTTTACAAAATCGCTGCCGCCGACTTTCGTAGGGCGCGCGATGCGAACAAACCAAGAGAGAAAATCCATGAACCCAGCCAATCTTCCCTTTGATTCCGAAGCGATGCTCCAGGGCCTGCGCGGCTGGGTGGAATGCGAAAGCCCGACCTGGGACGCGGTCGCCGTCGAGCGGATGCTCGGCCTCGCCGCGCGCGAGATGGCGATCATGGGCGCGACGATTGAGCGCATCGCTGGGCGCCAAGGTTTCGCCGGCTGCGTCCGCGCCCGCTTTCCCCACCCGAAGCAAGGCCAGCCCGGCATCCTGATCGCCGGACATCTGGACACCGTGCATCCGGTCGGCACCATCGAGAAGCTCACATGGCGGCGCGAGGGCAACAAATGTTTCGGCCCCGGCATCTTCGACATGAAGGGCGGCAACTATCTCTCGCTCGAAGCGATCCGGCAACTGGCGCGCGCGTCCTTCACGACGCCGCTGCCGATCACCGTGCTGTTTACGCCCGACGAGGAAGTCGGCACGCCGTCGACCCGCGACATCATCGAGGCGGAAGCCGCGCGCAACAAATACGTCCTGGTGCCGGAGCCTGGCCGGCTGAACAACGGCGTCGTCACCGGACGCTACGCGATCGCGCGCTTCAATCTTGAAGCAACCGGCAAGCCGAGCCATGCCGGCGCGACGCTATCGTCCGGCCGCTCCGCGATTCGCGAGATGGCACGGCAAATCGTCGCGATCGACGGTATGACCACGGAGGATTGCACGTTCTCGGTCGGCATCGTCCATGGCGGCCAATGGGTCAATTGCGTTGCCACAACCTGCACCGGCGAAGCGCTCAGCATGGCCAAGCGCCAGGCCGATCTCGACCGTGGCGTCGAGCGGATGCTGGCGCTGTCGGGCACGGCCAACGACGTGACGTTCAAGGTGACGCGCGGCGTCACCCGCCCGGTCTGGGAGCCTGATGCCGGCACCATGGCGCTGTATGAAAAGGCAAAAGGCCTCGCCAGCGAGATGGGCCTCGATCTGCCGCATGGCAGCGCCGGCGGTGGCTCCGACGGCAACTTCACCGGCGCGATGGGCATCCCCACCCTCGATGGGCTCGGGGTTCGCGGCGCTGACGCGCACACGCTCAATGAACATATCGAGGTCGACAGCCTCGCCGAGCGCGGCCGCCTGATGGCGGGACTGCTGGCGACCTTGAACTGACATCGATTTGCACTGCACAACGCGTTGGCACAGCCGGTCGAAATTTAGCCTTGTCCAATTTTGAGGCTTACCATAGGGTCCGGCCGTCCAACGCGATGATGCGGGAGAGACTGAAGCAAGAGCATTCGTGCTTTTGAGTTCGGCGCCGACGGAGCAACCGCCCCGGAAACTCTCAGGCAAAAGAACCGTGTCGTCAGGACGATCTGGAGAGAGGCGACACGGCCATACATCGTAGGCCGTGACGTCCACCGAAGGGGATAATTCGTTGTCGGGCCTCGGCCCGATGCGGATCAAGCTCTCAGGTACCGTGACAGATGGGGCGCCGCCACCGGTTTTCACCGGCGGATTGGCGACTCTAACGCACGGGAGCTAAGAGACCATCATGCCTCACATTGCCATTATCGGCGCCGGTATCACCGGCGCGACGACGGCCTATGCCCTGCTCGAACGCGGCTATCAGGTGACTGTCCTCGACAGGCATCGCTACGCCGGGATGGAGACCTCGTTCGCCAATGGCGGGCAACTCTCCGCCAGCAACGCCGAAGTCTGGAACAGCGCCGCAACCATCCTCAAGGGGTTGCGCTGGATGCTCAGGAGCGACGCGCCGCTGTTGATGAATCCGAAGCCGAGCTGGCACAAATATTCCTGGATCGGCGAGTTCGTCGGCAATATCGGCCGCTATCGCGCCAACACCATCGAGACCACGCGGCTCGCCATCGAAGCGCGGCAGCATCTGTTTTCCATTGCCGAGCGCGAGAACATCGCCTTCGATCTCGAGCGCCGCGGCATTCTCCATATCTATCAAAACAAGGCCGGCTTCGACGCGGGCCTGCGCGTCAACACGCTGCTCCAGCAAGGCGGCCTCGACCGCCGGCCGGTGACCCCGGACGAAATCCGCACCATCGAACCCGCACTGCAATCAACCAGCTATGGCGGCTTCTTCACACCGTCGGACGCCACCGGCGATATCCACAAGTTCACGCGCGGGCTGGCTGACGCCTGTGTCCGCCGCGGCGCAACCTTCATCCACGAAGCCGATGTCGATGCGATCTCCCGCACCGGCGAGGGCTTCCGTATCGGCTGGAACGACACCGCATCGCAGGATGCCGCGGCACCGACACGACACGACCTGCAGGTGGACGGCATCGTCATCTGCGCCGGCGTCGCGAGCCGCCACTTCGCCGCGATGCTCAATGAGCGCGTGAACGTCTATCCGGTGAAGGGTTATTCGATCACCGTGCAGCTCGATGCGCCGCAAAGCCGGGAGGCTGCGCCGACCGTCAGCCTGCTCGATGAGGCCGCCAAGATCGTCACCAGCCGGCTCGGCGCCGACCGCTTCCGCGTCGCCGGCACGGCCGAATTCAACGGCTTCAACCGCGATATTCGCGCCGACCGTATCCAGCCGCTGGTGGACTGGGTGCGACATCATTTCCCAGCGGTCGACACGTCGAAGGTCACGCCATGGGCGGGACTGCGCCCGATGATGCCGAACATGATGCCGGTGGCGCGCGCCGGACGGATTCGGGGCGTGTTCTACAACACCGGTCACGGCCATCTCGGCTGGACCCTGTCGGCCGCAACGGCGCAGATAATCGCCGAGGCCATTGATGGCTGGCGCGACCTCAGCGCGCCCTCAATGGTGCCGTCGCAGGTCGATACGACTGAGACCACCCACGCTGCTTTCCTCTAATTATCCGGCCAACGGAGAAGAATATGAGCGTACTTGGGTGTGGCCAAGTCGGAATTTGCCGAGAACCACCGCGTGACAAGGATTAGCTTTATGCTGGGGAGAAGCGAGCCATCTCAGGAGCGGACAATGCGCATTGCGCTGGCGCACGCGCATGACATGGCTGTCCATACAGAGATCGCCAAGCTTCCGTACAGGGCTCCAGAAAAGGCAAGACATGACAACTGAGACGTTGACCAAGTCGGATCAGATTGCCGGAGAACTGTGTGCGGCCGTCGACCGAAACTTCGACGATCAGATCGCGTTCCTGTCACGCATGGTGCAGTTCCGCAGCTTGCGCGGACAGGAAGCGCCGCAACAGCGATGGCTGGCCGAGCAATTCGCAAAACGCGGTTACGACGTCGATACGTTCAGCCTCGCCGACGTCAACCTGATGAGCCATCCGAAGGCGGCGCCGATGGACGGCATCGATCTTGCCGGATCGCAGCAGGTTGTCGCCACGACCGGCAGCAAAGGCAGCGGGCGCAGCCTGATCTTGCAAGGTCATATCGATGTGGTGCCGGAAGGCCCCGCCGACCTTTGGGACCAGCCGCCGTTCGCCGCCGACGTGCGCGACGGCTGGATGTTCGGGCGCGGCGCGCAGGACATGAAAGCCGGTGTCTCGGCCATGATCTTCGCGCTCGATGCGATCAGAGGCGCCGGATATGCGCCGAACGGGCGCGTCCATCTGCAGACCGTGACCGAGGAGGAGAGTACCGGCAACGGCGCATTGTCGACCCTGATGCGCGGCTATCGCGCCGATGCCTGCCTGATTCCCGAACCTACCGGACACACAATCACGCGCGCCCAGGTCGGCGCCATCTGGTTTCGCCTGCGCGTGCGCGGAACGCCGGTGCATGTCGCCTATTCAGAGGCCGGCACCAGCGCCATCCTGTCGGCCATGCATCTGGTGCGCGCGTTCCAGGATTACACCAAAACGCTCAATGCCCGGGCGCTCGACAACAGCCGGTTCCGTGGCGTCAAAAATCCGATCAAGTTCAACGTCGGCATCATCAAGGGCGGCGACTGGGCAAGCTCGACCGCGGCCTGGTGCGAACTCGATTGCCGGCTCGGTCTCCTGCCGGGCGAGACGCCGCGAGAGGCGATGCGTGGCATCGAGGAATGCCTGGTCGAGGCGCACAAGGCCGACGACTTCCTGTCCGACAATCCGGCCGAGCTCGTGTGGAGTGGTTTTCAGGCAGACCCAGCCGTGTGCGAGCCCGGAAGCGAGGCGGAAGCGGCTCTGTCCGCCGCCCATCAATCCGTCTTCCGGGCTCCGATGCAGGAGCGCCTGTCCACGGCCGTCAACGACACGCGTTACTATTGCGTCGACTACGGCATCCCTGCACTTTGTTATGGTCCTTACGGGATCGGCCCGCATGCGTTCAACGAACGTGTCGAGCTCGACAGCCTTCGCAAGACAACGCAGAGCATCGCGCTGTTCGTCGCCAACTGGTGCGGCGTGATGAGAATGTGAACGGACCTATCGTTTCAGGTCGATGGTCCAATACAGGATGTGCAATGCGAGAGCGCAGCTTCAGATCAGAGGGAGAACACGATTAGCACCCGTCGAGACGGCCTGGGTACGGGCGCCACCTCGCCCTCGCCGGGTTTCAAGCGGCCTGAACCGCACCTTGATATAACGCCGCCATTGGCACAGTATTTGCCTGCAAATTCATCACTTCCGCGCTCGGCTCCAGCGCAACGACGCAGAAGCGCATGACACACATCACGGGGACACCATGAGTATGATGCGGCCCAGCCTTCGCTTCGCAGCGTCTGTCGACAGGAGATAGCTCGATGCTCGGCTATCTCATTCGCCGTATTCTCGCTGCCATTCCCGTGATGGGCGTGGTGGCGCTGTTCGTGTTCCTCCTGTTGCGGCTGACGCCAGGCGATCCCGCCGCGATCCTCGCCGGTGACAATGCAACGCCCGAGCAACTCGAGCGTATCAGGACCTCGCTCGGGCTGAACGAGCCGATCTATGTCCAGTTCTACACCTGGGTCGCCAAACTGCTGCATGGCGATCTCGGCGTCTCGCTGATATCAAACGTGCCAGTGCTGAAGATGATCAGCCAGCGCGTCGAGCCCTCGATCTCGGTCGCGCTGACCACCATGGTGCTCTCGATCCTGGTCGCGGTGCCGCTTGGCGTGATCGCGGCATGGAAGCACGGCACCTGGATCGACCGCTTCGTGATGGGTCTGTCGGTGCTCGGCTTCTCCGTGCCGGTGTTCGTGATCGGCTACGTGCTGATCCAGGTCTTTGCGATCGATCTGCGCTGGGTGCCGGTACAGGGCTTCAAGAGCATCTCGGCCGGCTTCGGCCCGTTCTTCGAGCGCATCATCCTGCCGACCTGCACGCTCTCCTTCATCTATGTCGCGCTGATCGCGCGCATGACGCGAGCCTCGATGCTCGACGTGCTGGGCGAAGACTATGTGCGCACTGCCCGCGCCAAGGGCATCGGCGAGTCCGGCGTGCTGCTGCGCCACGCGCTGCGCAACGCGGCGGTGCCGGTCATCACCGTGATCGGCTCCGGCTTCGCGCTGCTGATCTCCGGCGTCGTCGTCACCGAGAGCGTGTTCAATTTGCCCGGCATCGGCCGCCTCACCGTCGACGCGGTGCTGGCGCGCGATTATCCCGTGATCCAGGCGATGATCCTGCTGACATCAGGTATCTATGTCGCGGTCAATCTCTTGATCGACCTCTCCTACGTCCTGCTCGATCCTCGTATCCGGTACTGATTGATGGCGATCGAAACCCTCCCCGAGTCCTCGATTCCGGTCACCCGTCCGTTCCGGGTGAAATTCGGTTTCCTCACGGCAACGCCGATCATCGCGGTTGCGACGGTCTGCCTCACCCTCGTCATCCTGATGGCGATCTTCGCGCCGCTGCTGGCACCGCACGATCCGCTGCTGCTAGCGCCGGCGCAGCGGCTGAAGCCCTCAAGCGCGCAATTCCTGCTCGGCACCGACGCCTATGGCCGCGACGTGCTGTCGCGCATCATCTACGGCGCGCGGATTTCGCTCCTGATCGGGCTCGGCAGCGCCGTCTGCTCGGTCGGCGTCGGACTCCTGATCGGCCTCGTCGCCGGTTTCTTCAGATGGGTCGACGCCGTGATGATGCGCGTGATGGACGGCTTGATGGCGATTCCCGCTGTCCTGCTTGCGATCGCCGTGGTGTCGCTGTCGGGTGCCAGCATCTGGACCGTGATGATCGCGATCACGATCCCCGAAATCCCGCGCGTGGCGCGGCTGGTGCGCTCGGTGGTGCTGACTGCGCGCGAGGAACCCTATGTCGAGGCCGCGATCTCGGTCGGCTCCAGCCTGCCCAAGATCATGTGGCGGCATCTGATGCCGAACACGATCGCGCCCCTGATCGTGCAGGGCACCTATGTTTGCGCGTCGGCGATCCTCACCGAGGCGATCCTGTCGTTCCTCGGCGCCGGCATTTCGCCGGAAACGCCGACCTGGGGCAACATCATGGCCGAAGGCCGCTCCTATTTTCAGATCAAGCCGTCGCTGATCTTCTGGCCAGGGCTACTGCTCTCGATCGCCATCCTCAGCATCAACCTGATCGGCGACGCCGCTCGCGACGCGCTCGATCCCCGTATGAAACAGCGTGAGGGCAAGTGACCGCAGCCGATCCGATGAACAACGTCGTCCTCGACATCAACAATCTCGTCGTCGGTCTCGGCAAGAGGTCGGGCAGTCCGCGCATCATCGACGATCTCTCGGTGCAGGTGCACGAAGGCGAGACGCTGTGCCTCGTCGGTGAAAGCGGATCGGGCAAATCCGTGACCTCGCTGACGGTGATGGGCTTGCTGCAGAAGGGCATGCTGGTGCCATCAGGCGGCAGCGTCAAACTGGTCGGCGAAGAACTGTTAGAGGCCAGCGACCGGCGGCTGCGCCAGTTGCGTGCCACACGGATGGCGATGATCTTCCAGGAGCCGATGACCGCGCTCAATCCGGTGGTGCCGGTCGGCCGCCAGATCGACGAGGTGTTGCGCACCCACACCGATCTCGATGCCCGCGCACGGCGGCAGAAGATCCTGGCAATGATGGAGCACGTCCGGCTGCCGGACGTGGAGCGCATCTTCTCCTCGTTCCCGCACCGCCTCTCGGGTGGGCAGCGCCAGCGCATCATGATTGCGATGGCGCTGGTGCTGGAGCCAAAGCTCCTGATCGCGGACGAACCGACCACGGCGCTCGACGTCACCACGCAGAAACAGATTCTCGCTCTGATCCGCGATCTGCAGCGCGACCACGGCACCGCGGTGCTGTTCATCACCCACGACATGGGCGTGGTCGCCGAGATCGCCGATCGCGTCGCGGTGATGCGGCATGGCCGGCTGGTCGAGACCGGCCGGCTCGACGATATCTTGCGCACGCCCCAGATGGATTACACCCGCAACCTGTTGTCCGCGGTGCCGAGCCTCGTGCCGCGCGCGCCGCGCGCAGCGACGAGCGAGCCGGTGGTGCTGGAGGCCAACGAGCTCGGCAAGGTCTACCGGGAGCGATCCCTGTTCGGCAAAGCCCGCGAGGTCGCCGCCGCGCAGAACGTCACCCTCACCCTGCGCAAGGGCCGCACGCTCGGCATCGTCGGCGAAAGCGGCTCCGGCAAATCGACCGTGGCGCGCTGCATCGTCCGCCTGATCGACCCGACCTCCGGCGGCGTGCGGCTGGTCGGCCGCGAGATCTCCGAATTGTCGCGGCGGCTGCTGCAGCCGCATCGCAAGAAGATCCAGATCATCTTCCAGGACCCCTACCGCTCCCTCAATCCCCGCGTCACGATCGGCGAGAGCATCGCGGAAGGCCCGATCAATTACGGCACGCCGCGCAAGGACGCACTTGCCAGGGCGCGCGAGCTGCTCGAGCTGGTCCACCTGCCGCCCGACGCCATCTCGCGCTTTCCGCACCAGTTCTCCGGCGGCCAACGCCAGCGCATCGCGATCGCCCGCGCCCTGGCGCTCGATCCGGACGTGCTGGTCGCGGACGAAGCGGTGTCCGCGCTCGACGTGTCGGTGCAGGCACAGGTGCTGGACCTGCTCGACGAAATCCAGAAGCGGCTCGGCATCGCGCTCTTGTTCATCACCCACGATCTGCGCGTCGCCGCGCAAATCTGCGACGAGGTCGTCGTGATGCAGCATGGCCGTGTCGTGGAACAGGGACCGGCGGCCGAGGTGCTGACCAATCCACAACAGGCCTACACCCGCGCACTTCTCGAAGCGGCCCCCGGACGCGGCTGGGACTTCGCGAATTTTCGCCCGGTTTCGCAAGGCATTGTGGCAACCGCCTAAGCCTTTAGCCTTAGCCATTCGAAGCCTTAGACCATTCGATACGCCCATGCGGCATGCAAATCCGGAAGTGCTCGATGGCTTGCGCTTGGCGCGACGACACGCTTAACGTCGCGCGCTAAGAAACACGTCGAGACCGACTTGATGACCCGCATCGCCGTTGGCGGCTTCCTGCACGAGACCAACACCTTCGCGCCGACGAAGGCGACCTATGACGATTTCGTGCATGGCGGCGGCTGGCCATCGATGACGCATGGCGCCGACGTGCTGAAGGTCATGCGCCGGATCAATGCCGGCCTCGCCGGTTTCGTCGAGGCCGCCGAGGCCAATGGCTGGGATCTCGTTCCGACGGTTGCGGCCGGCGCGACCCCGTCGGCGCATGTGACGAAGGACGCCTTCGAGCGGATCGTGAAGGAGATCGTCGACGGCATTGCCGCCGCCGGGCCGATCGATGCGGTCTATCTCGACCTGCACGGCGCGATGGTGACGGAGCACTTCAACGATGGCGAAGGCGAAATCCTCGCCCGCGTGCGCAAGGTGATCGGCAACGACGTTCCGCTGGTCGCAAGCCTCGACCTGCATGCCAATGTCTCGCCCGAGATGATCGCGCATGCCGATGCGCTGATTGCCTATCGGACCTATCCGCATGTCGACATGGCCGACACCGGCCGCGCCTGCGCGAGGCATCTGGCGTTGTTGCTGAAGACCAGGCAGCGCCTGGCAAAAGCCTTCCGGCAACTGCCGTTCCTGATCCCGATCAGCTGGCAATGCACCAACGACCAGCCAGCCAAGGAGATCTACCAGAAGCTTGCGGCGCTCGAGAGCGACGCGGTACCGACGCTTTCGTTTGCGTTCGGATTCCCGGCCGCCGATTTCCGGGATTGCGGGCCGAGCGTGTTCGCCTACGGCCGCACCCAGGCCGATGCTGATACCGCCGCCGACAAGGTCGTCGCGCTGGTCGAAAGCCATGAAGACGATTTCGATGGCCGGATTTATTCGCCCGACGAGGGCGTGCGGCTGGCGATGGAGCTGGCGAAATCGGCGACGAAGCCGGTCGTCATCGCCGACACCCAGGACAATCCCGGCGCCGGCGGCACGTCCGACACCACGGGCATGCTGCGGGCACTGGTGCGCAACAAGGCCAGCGCAGCCACCGGCGTGATCTTCGATCCGCAATCGGCGAAGGCGGCGCATGTGGCCGGCGTCGGCGCCACCGTCACGCTCGACCTCGGCGGCAAGTCCGGCATTGCCGGCGACGCGCCGTACCGGGAAACCTTCGTCGTCGAACAGCTTTCGGACGGCAAGTTCCTTGCGCCGGGTCCGTTTTACGGCGGGCGCGACATGGACATGGGGCCATCAGCCTGCCTGCGCATCGGCGATGTGCGCGTCGTCGTCGGCTCCTACAAGGCCCAGCTCGCCGATCAGGCGATGTATCGTTACGTCGGCATCGAGCCCACGACTGAGAAAATCCTCGTCAACAAGAGTTCGGTGCATTTCCGCGCCGATTTCGAGCCGATCGCGGCAAAGCTCCTGATCTGTGCCGCACCCGGCGCGATGCCGGCGGATACCGCCTCGCTGCCGTGGAAACATTTGCGGCCCGGCATCCGTATAAAGCCCAACGGCCCCGTATTCACGCCCACCTCCCCATCACGCACAAACGGATAGAGACCATGCCAACCATTGACCGCATCGACGGCTTTGCTGACGAACTCACCGCCATCAGACGGGACCTGCATGCGCATCCGGAGATCGGGTTTGAGGAGGTTCGTACCTCGGGCATCGTCGCCGACAAGCTGACGAGCTGGGGCATCGAGGTGCATCGCGGTCTCGGCCGCACCGGCGTGGTCGGCGTTCTGAAGGGCCAGGGCAACGGCACCAAGCGGATCGGCCTGCGCGCCGACATGGACGCGCTGCCGATGGAGGAGAACACCAATCTGAAGTGGCGTTCGACCATTCCGGGCCGCTTCCATGGCTGTGGCCATGACGGCCACACCACAATGTTGCTCGGCACCGCGCGCTATCTCGCCGAGACGCGCAACTTCGACGGCACCGTGCATTTCATCTTCCAGCCGGCCGAGGAAGGCCTCGGCGGCGCGCGCGAGATGATCAAGGACGGCCTGTTCGAGAAATTCCCCTGCGATGAGGTCTATGGCCTGCACAATGCCCCCGACCTCAATCACGGCGAGATCGCGATCCTGCCCGGCCCGGCGATGGCCGCCGCCGACTTCTTCGATATCAAGATTCACGGCTATGGCGCGCATGGCGCGATGCCGGAGCGCTCCAAGGACGCGGTTGTGATCGCGACCACCGTCGCCCAAGCACTGCAGACCATCGTCAGCCGCAACGTCGATCCGCTGCAGGCGGCGGTGCTGTCAATCACGCAGATCCACTCCGGCTCGGCCTATAACGTCATTCCCGGCGAAGCCTGGCTGTGCGGCACCGTGCGCACCTTCTCAGACGATATCCGCAAGCTGATCGCCAAGCGGATGCGTACAGTCTGCGCCGGCATCGCCGCGACCTTCGACGTCGAGATCGAGGTCGACATCCGCGATACGTTCAGCGTGCTGGTGAACCAGGAAGAGCAGTCCCGCGTGGTCGAGGAAGTCGCGCGCACCGTCGTCGATCCCGCCAAGGTGATGACCCGCACCACCCCGAAGATGGGCAGCGAGGATTTTGCGGACATGATGCAGGCGATTCCCGGCGCCTATTTCTGGGTCGGTCATGACGGCTCGGTTCCCGTGCACAATCCCGGTTACGTTCTCGACGACAAGATCCTGCCGATCGGCGCCAGCATGTTCGCCCGCATCATCGAGAAACGTATGCCGGTGGGTGCCCATGCATAAACCGAAACGGGACACCATTACCTCGCTGCACGATCTCTCCGCCGTCGACCTGCTCGCCGGCTATCGAGCCAAGCAGTTCTCGCCATCGGAAGTCCTGGAAGAGGTCATCGCCCATGTTGCGGCGTGGGAGCCGCACATCAAGGCGCTGTATCTCTACGACCCCGACGGGGCGCGCAAGGTCGCCAAGGCCTCGACCGAGCGCTGGCAGCAAAGCGAGCCGGTGGGGACGCTCGACGGCGTTCCCGTCACCATCAAGGACAACGTCGCGACCAAGGACCAGCCGGTGCCACTGGGCGCGGCGAGCGTCACACTCGCGCCGGCGGCGAAGGACGCACCACCCGCCGCGCGGTTGCGCGAAGCCGGCAGCGTGATCTTCTCCAAGACCACGATGCCGGACTACGGCATGCTGTCGTCGGGGCTATCGTCGTTCCACGCGCTCGCGCGCAATCCCTGGGATGTCAGCAAGAACCCCGGCGGATCGAGTTCCGGCGCGGGCGCTGCCGGCGCGGCCGGCTACGGCCCGCTGCATCTCGGCACCGATATCGGCGGCTCGGTGCGGCTGCCGGCCTGCTGGTGCGGCCTCGTTGCGTTGAAGCCGAGTCTCGGCCGCGTTCCGATCGAGCCGGCCTATGTCGGCCGTGTCGCCGGCCCGATGACCCGCACGATCGACGACGCCGCGCTGATGATGAGCGTGCTGTCGCGTCCCGACCGCCGCGACGGCATGAGCCTGCCCGCGATCGAGGTCAACTGGAAGGCGCTGGAGAAGTCGCCGCGCAAGTTGCGCATCGGCCTGATGCTCGATGCTGGCGCCGGCCAGAAACTCGAGAAGGACGTGCGCGACGTCGTGGTCAAGGCGGCGAAGGCGTTCGAATCCGCAGGCGCTGTCATCACCGAGACCGACGGCATCCTGACCCAGGAGATGCTGGAGGGTCTCGACAATTTCTGGCGCGCCCGAATGTGGGACGATCTCTCGAAGCTGCCGGCTGCGACCCGCGAAAAGACCTTGCCCTATATCCTCAAATGGGGCGAATCCGGTGCGAAGCTGTCGGGCGTCGACGTCGTGCGTGGCTTTAACGTGACGATGGCGCTCCGTGCGGCGGCGGCAAAACTGTTCTGCGAGTTCGACTATGTGATCTCGCCGGTGTCGCCGGTGGTGAATTTCCCGGCGGAGTTCGCCTCACCCCTCAATGACCCGGCAAAGCCGTTCGAGCACATCGGCTTTACCGTGCCGTGGAATATGTCGGAGAACCCGGCGCTTTCGATCAATGGTGGCTATGACAAACGCGGATTTCCGATCGGCGTGCAGATCGTCGGCCGCCGCTTCGACGACATCGGCGTGCTCGGCATGGGCAAGGCGTTCGAAGGCCTGCGCGGTGCGCAGAAGCCCTGGCCGGCGCCGCCGAAGAAGTAGCGCCTCAACGCAAGTCGGATGCGCGGGACCGCTCCGCGCATCCGACTTCTTCCCAAGGGATGCATTGCCGGGTTATCTGGATGAAGATGCGCGTCGCGCTCTTCAGACAAGAAACCCGAGAGGAAATCATCCCCATGGCGTATGAGACGATCAAGTACGAGGTCGCCGAGCAGATCCTCACCATCACGCTGAACCGGCCCGACAAGCTCAACGCCTTCAACGCCACGATGCAGCAGGAGCTGATCGCCGCGTTCGACGTGGCCGACAAGGACGACGATGTCAGGGCGATCATCGTCACCGGCGCAGGCCGCGGCTTCTGCGCCGGCGCCGATCTGTCGTCGGGCGCCAACACCTTCGATCGCGACGCGCGGCGTGGCCCGGTGAAGCGGCTCGCAGACGGCAAGGTCGACTACAGCGATCCGCAGGTGCGTGACGGCGGCGGCCAGGTGACGCTCCGCATCTTCAAATGCCTGAAGCCGGTGATCGCTGCCGTGAACGGCCCCGCGGTCGGCATCGGCGTCACCATGCAGCTTGCGATGGACATCCGCATCGCGTCCGAAGCTGCGCGCTTCGGCTTCGTGTTCTCCCAGCGCGGCATCGTGCCGGAAGCCGCCTCGAGCTGGTTCCTGCCGCGCATCGTCGGCATCTCGCAGGCGCTGGAATGGTGCTACACCGGCCGCGTCTTCCCGGCGCAGGAAGCGCTCGCCGGCCGGCTGGTCAGCAAGGTGGTGCCGCCGGATGATTTGTTGCCGACCGCACGCGCGCTCGCCAAGGAGATCGCCGCCAAGACCGCGCCGGTGTCAGTGGCGCTGATCCGCCAGATGATGTGGCGCATGATGGGGGCCGACGATCCGATGGAGGCGCACAAGGTCGACAGCCGCGGCATCTATGCTCGCGGCCGCTCCGACGACGTCAAGGAAGGCGTGGTGTCGTTCCTAGAAAAGCGCCCGGCGCAGTTCAAGAACAAGGTGTCATCAGACATGCCCGACTATTTCCCGTGGTGGCACGAGCGCGACTATCAGTGAGCGAACGGCGTCCCGCGACGTCGACACCTGACGGCGTCGTCCTGCTGCACGGCATCAGCAGGACGGCGCGCTCGTTCCGCAAGATGGAGCTGGCGCTGCAGACCAACGGTTTTGCCACGTTCAATCTCGATTACGAGAGCCGACGGAAGGCGCTCGACGCGCTGGCCGAGGATATCCATCCCGCGGTCGATCTGTTCGCGAGTGGCCTCGACGGCTCCGTCCATTTCGTCTGCCACTCCATGGGCGGGCTGCTTGCCCGCGCCTATGTTGCAAGACATCGTCCACTGCGGCTCGGCCGCGTCGTGATGCTGGGCACGCCGAACGGCGGCAGTGAGATCGCCGACCGCCTGAAGAACCTCTCGGCCTTCCGCGCCTTCTTCGGCCCCGCCGGTCAGCAGCTCGTCACCCGTCGCGACGCCGCCACCAATGCGACGTTGCCTGCGGTCGATTATCCCGTCGGTATCATCGCGGGCAACCGCTCGATTTATCCGGTGGGTGCAGCGTTGCTACCGCGGCCGCATGATGGGCGCGTGTCGGTTGCGAATACGAAACTCGACGGCATGGCCGACCACATCGTCATCGGCACCACCCATCCATGGCTCGTGCGAAACGATCTGGCAATCGAACAGACGATTGCGTTTCTAAAGGGCGGCCGGTTTGGCAGAACGAACTTGGCGTAGCCTCGGGAGGATGAAATGAAAGCATTCGATTGGCACAGCGACCCAATCACCCATCAAACCCACATTACTGAAACCTACCGCAACACCCAGAACGTAAGACGTTTCTTCACCGCCGAATGCGGCGATCACTTCAAGTTCGATCGCGCATTCATGGCGTGGCTGAAAGGCGGGAAGAAGAAGACCATGGGGGATGCCGTGAAGGAGTGGCTGCGCCGGGAGCAAGCCGGCCGCCGGTCGCAACGCTAAGAGCCGCCCGACAATCCTTCATCTCGTGATCAACGCCACGCGCCCGATCGCCCTGCGCTCGATCAACAGCCGCATTGCCTTCGCATAATCCTCCAACGGCAGGCGATGTGAGATGTTCGGCCGCACCCGGCCCTCTTCCGCCCACGCACTCAGCGCCTTGATCCTGACTTCGCCGAGCGCGGGGTTCTTCCGTACCGCCTCACCGGCGCGAACGCCGAGCACGCTGGCGCCCTTGATCATCAGGAGATTGGTCCGGGCAAGCCCGATGCCGCCGGTGAAGCCGACCACAAGGATGCGCGCGCCCCAATTGATGCAGCGCATCGAGTTCTCGAACACCTCACCGCCGACGGGATCGAACACCACATCGGCGCCGCGTCCGTCGGTGAGGCGTTTGACGACATCGCGGAACGGCTCGCGTTCGTACAGCACGAGATGGTCGGCGCCGCGCTTTTTGGCAATCGCGAGCTTCTCCTCGCTTGAGGCTGCCGCGATCACGGTAGCGCCAAGCAGCTTGCCGATCTCGACTGCGGCAAGGCCAACACCGCCGCCGGCGCCGTGGACCAGCAGCACCTCACCCGGTTTGATCTGCCCGCGGTCGATCAGCGCATGATGCGCGGTGCCGTGCGCGGCAAGGAACGTGGCACCCTCCGCATAGTCGAAGGTCGACGGCAGCGGCACGAGTTGCGACGGCACCGCCACCGTCTCGTCGCAATAGGCGCCAAAGCGCATCTTGACGATCATCTTGTCGCCGACCGCGACGCCCTTGGCATCGTTGACCTCGACGACATCGCCGGCGGCTTCCGAGCCCGGCGTGAACGGCAGCGGCGGCTTGAGCTGATACTCTCCGGCGGCCATCAGAATGTCAGGAAAGTTGATCCCGGCGGCACGGATCGCAACACGAGCCTCGCCCGGCTTCAGCGGCGCCGAGGCAAAGCTTTCCAGCTGCAAACGCTCGGGCGGCCCGAGCTCGCGGCAGACAACGGCTTTCGGCATCAGGCGGCCCGCGCCTTGAGGCGCGCCAGCGCTTCGCGGATCAGCGGCAAACGGTCGTTGCCGAAATACATGTCGGTCTTGCCAATGAAGATAGTCGGCGAGCCGAAGCCGCCGCGCGCCATCACCTCCTCGGTGTTGGCCTTGAGCTGGTCCTTGATCGCCTGCTCGCCGATGCCGGCAAGGAATTTTGCCGGATCGATGCCGACCTTGCCGCAGATCTCGCTCAGCACCGCATCCTGCGAGATATCCTTGTCGTCGCCCCAATAGGCCTCAAACGCGGCGCGCGCGAACGGCACCATGTTGTCGTTGGCGAGCCAGATGCAGCCGCGCATCGCCTTCACAGAGTTCACCGGGAACACCGTTGGCGGCATCTTGATCGCAAGTCCCGCCGAACGCGCCCAGTCGGCGAGATCCTTCTTCATGTAGCGTGCCTTCAGCGGTACCGGCGTTTCACGCTGGGCATAGACCGACGGATTGACGGTGTTGAAGATGCCGCCGACCAGGATCGGCCGCCATGCGATCTCGGCACCGAACTCCTTCGCCAATGGCTGGATGTTGTGCCAGGCGAGATAGGTCCAGGGGCTCGAACAGTCGAAGAAGAATTCGATCATGGCGTTTCCTTTGTTGTTGTTGAATTACTCTATCTTCCGTCATTGCGAGCGAAGCGAAGCAATCCATCGCGCCGCTTGGGGAAGCGTGGATTGCTTCGTCGCTAACGCTCCTCGCAATGACGACTTGGTGGTGTCTTACCGTTTCTCCACGAGTTCTCTCGCCTTCGCGCCGAACATGTTCTTGCGCGCCTCCTCATCGAACGGCTCCTTGACGAATTTTCCGATCGCCAGCCCCGCCTGCACCTGCGGGCGGGCGCGCACGGCTGCGTACCAGCGCGTGATGTTCGCGTAGTCGTCGAGCGTAAAGCCCTGCGCCTTGTGCGTCATGGTCCAGGGGAAGCAGGCGATGTCGGCAATCGAATAGTCGTCGCCGGCGATGTAGGCGCCGGTCTTGCCAAGCTGGCGGTCGAGCACGCCGTAGAGCCGCGCCGCCTCATCGCGATAGCGCTCGATCGCATAGGGAATCTTCTCCGCCGCATAGAGCGCGAAATGGCCGTGCTGGCCGAGCATCGGACCGAGGCCGCCCATCTGCCACATCACCCACTGGATGACGGTCGACCGCGCACGCAGCTGCTGCGACAAAAAGCGGCCGGTCTTGTCGGCGAGATAGATCAGGATCGCGCCGGTCTCGAACACCGAGAAGGGCCCGCCGCCATCGGCCGGCGCATGATCGACGATCGCGGGGATGCGATTGTTGGGGCTGATCGCCAGGAATTCGGGGCGGAACTGCTCGCCGGCGCGGATGTTCACCGGGATGACCTGATAGGGCAGCCCCAGCTCCTCCAGCATGATCGAGATTTTCCAGCCGTTCGGCGTCGGCGCGTAGTGCAGGTCGATCATTGGTTTCCTTGTTCCCCGTCACAAAGACTTTTGTTGTTCTGTACCTCCACCATAAGACATGGCAGACAGGCGCTCAATCCGAACCGACCGGGAGGCTCCCATGCTATTTCCAACCACGATCGCAGGCTCCCTGCCCAAGCCCGAATGGCTGGCCGAGCCGAACGTCCTGTGGGCGCCCTGGAAGTTGCAAGGCGCCGAACTCGCCCGCGCCAAGCGCGACGCCACCATGCTGGCGGTCAAGCTCCAGGAGGATGCCGGCGTCGACATCGTCACCGAGGGCGAGCAGGCGCGGCAGCATTTCGTGCACGGCTTCCTGGAGAAGATCGAGGGCATCGATTTCGCCCACAAGGTCGAGATCGCCATCCGCAAGGACCGCTACAAAGCGATGGTCCCGCAGGTGGTCGCGCCGCTCAGGCTCAAGGGCCGAGTCCACGACGGCGAAGCCCGGGTCGCCCGCGCGCACACGAAGAACAAATTGAAGTTCACCCTGCCCGGCCCGATGACCATCATCGACACCATCGCCGATCAATATTACGGCGACCGCGTCAAGATGGCGTTCGCCTTTGCCGAGCTGTTGAACGAGGAAGCGAAGGCGCTGCAGGCCGACGGCGTCGACATGATCCAGTTCGACGAGCCCGCCTTCAACGTCTACATGGACGAGGTCCGCGACTGGGGCATCAAGGCGCTGGAGCGCGCGGCCGAGGGCCTAACCTGCGCTACCGCGGTGCACATTTGCTACGGCTACGGCATCAAGGCCAACACAGACTGGAAGCAGACGCTCGGCGGCGAGTGGCGGCAATATGAAGACACGTTCCCCGTCATCGACAAGAGCGCGATCCAGCAGGTCGCGATCGAATGCCGCAATTCGAAGGTACCTCTCGAACTGCTGGCGCTGCTGCCGGGCAAGATCGTGCAGGCCGGCGTGATCGATGTCGCCAGCGACGAGGTCGAGACCGCGGAGGACGTCGTCAAGGTGATCGAGGCGGTGTCGAAATTCGTGCCGAAGGGCAACATCGTCGCAACAACCAATTGCGGCATGGCACCGATGCGGCGGGACATCGCGGAAGCCAAGCTGGTTGCACTCGGCGCCGGCGCAAAACTGGCACGGCAGCGGTTGGGCTAAGTGACAGCCCTTCGTATCACCGGGGTGGCAGCATTGCTCGCCGCGACGTGGCCTGCATATGGCGGCGAGCGCGACCAGCTCAATGCGTGCCGGGACATGGTCGCGCGCGCGGCGCAAGCGTCCGTGACGCAGGACACGCCTGACATCGCGCGCTGTCGCCGGATCATCAAGGAATGGACGCTGCGGGATTCCCGCATGAGCGTCGACGAGCAGGGCAAGCCGCTGCGCTGACAGCGCTCGCGACTAGCTTGTGCTCGGATGCAGCATCGGCCGATAACCCGCCTGAAACGCGCGGATCGTCGACGGCGGTGTGAGCAGCATCACCGGACCGGTAACATTGGCGCGGAGATAGCCGGCCAATGACCAGCGCAGCGTCGTGCCACCGGCGACGAGATAGCTCTCGCCGTTCGCCTGCACCATCGCGCCGTCGGGCAGCTCGTGCAGTGGTATCGATAGCGGATGCAGCCGCTTCTTGCCGTGATCGAGGCGCTCGGCGTGCAGCACCGTATCCATCGCCTTGGCGCTGAGGCCGGCGACGCCGTTGCCTTCCTCCCAGCAGCTGCGAAAACGCTTGGCGTCGTCGCGGCGGCAGAAGAAGCAGGGCCGATGGCCGGCGGCGAACGCGGTGGCTTCATCGAGGAAGAACAGTTCGGTCCAGCTCCGCCGGCTCATCACCTTGCGCCGCCATCCCCTGAACTCGCAGACGCAGGTGATCCATGCCGGTGTCGACCAGCGCTTGTTCAACAGCGTCCGTGTCGCGGGATCATGGATGATGCCGCGATTGCCG
>NZ_JYMT01000038.1:256135-556378 GCF_000938305.1 Bradyrhizobium sp. LTSP885 | reverse complement strand
CGTGTGATTCCAAGAAGAGATGAGAAACGAATCGCTTGTGAACGAAGACTGGGCGCGTGTTGTTTCGCGGCTGGGCGGAGCTGAGGCTCTGGAGGCTGGCGCGCGGGAGACGAAGGCGTTTGTTCGCCCGCGCGAGATCAGCAATGCAGTCGATCTGCTGCGGCTGATCCTTGCGTATTGCCTGGGCACGAGAGGTCTGCGGTTGACGGCGGCATGGGCGACTTCGGTGGGCCTTGTCGATATCTCCAACGTGGCTCTGTTATACCGGCTGCGTCAGTCCGGGGATTGGCTTGCACAGCTGATAGGCCGGGCACTTGCGAGCGGTGCGCCGAAGGCAAGCCGCGGTCGACTGATCCGCATCGTTGACGCCACGACGGTCCCAAAAGCTGGAACCGGCGGCAGGCAGAAGAATGCGGTGTGGCGCATCCACAGTGCGTTCGATCTTCCGCAAGAACGTTTTGGTCACTTCGAGCTGACCGACGAACGCGCGGGCGAGACGCTGGACCGGATCCCGCTGATTGCCGGCGAGATCCGTCTTGCCGACCGCGCCTATCTGCAGCCGGAGCGCATGGCGTATCTGGTCGAGGCCGGTGCGGACTTCGTGATCCGCTCGGGCTGGAAGAGCGCTTGTTGGCTGGATCGCAAAGGCAATCTGATCGATCTCGTCGCCGAACTGCGCAAGGCCGCGGCACGCGGCATCATCGACCGGCCGATCTGGGTAAAACGCAAGTCTGGTGGAGCACCGCTTGCTGTGCGTTTGGTTGCCGTCAAGAAACCTGCAGATGCGGCTCAGGCTGCACGGCGCAAGGCACGCAGGACGGCTCAGAAGGGAGGCCATCGTCTCTCCAGGCAAACGCTTGATGCTGCGGATTGGGTGATCCTGGTGACCTCGCTCAAGCCCGAGGACTTCACAACCGCTGATCTGCTTGCCCTTTACCGGCTGCGATGGCGGATCGAACTCGGCTTCAAGCGGCTGAAGAGCCTGATTGGCTTGAAAGGACCTCCAGGAACTGACGAGCGGTCTGCCAGACCCCATATCCTCGCTCACCTGCTGATCATTCTTCTGCTCGAGCCGCTTGTCGACGAACTCGAGGACTCTCCCCGCTTGGCCGAAGCCGCCTAACCAGACCTGCAGCATGGCGCCTGCTCCGTCAGCTCATCGCCTCCCTGCTCCAAGCCATCATTCCCCAGCCCACAATCGCGCGTCTGCGCAGAGCCAGCCTCGCTCTCCAACGACATCTGCGCGAGCCTCCCAGACGTAAACGCCGCTATCAGGCCATGATCAAACTATCTTAGCGCCTATGGGCTTTCGCCGGGACCCATAACCACGACCGCACGCGATTGCGCGAGGCTGTGGCCCCAGCGCCTTCAATGATGTTGAGCGGTGGTTATGGGTCCCTGCTTTCGCAGGGACGACGCCGAGAATGCGGCACGCTTGCGCGATACGTCAGCGACAGCCTACGCGTGGCCAGCTTCGTTGGACAGCATGCCGGGGTCGATGCCAATCTTGCGCAGGGCGCGCAAATACTTCTCGTCGACATCGTCGCCGAAGATCAGCTCCGGATCGGCGTCGCAGTGCAGCCAGCCATTGTGCTGGATCTCGTTCTCGAGCTGGCCCGGCGCCCAGCCGGCATAGCCCAGCGCCAGGATCGCGTGCTTGGGGCCGGCGCCCTTGGCAATCGCCTTGAGGATGTCGACGGTTGCAGTCAGCGAGATACCGTCGTCGATGTTCAGCGTCGCGTCCTGGATGTAGAAGTCGCTGGAATGCAGCACGAAGCCACGGCCGGTATCGACCGGGCCGCCCTTCATCACCTTCATCATCTCGGCATTTTCCGGCAGCAGGATCTGGTCGGCCTTCTCGATGATGTCGAGCTGGACCAGCAGGCCGGGAAAATCGATGCTGCCGGCGGGGCGGTTGACGATGATGCCCATGGCGCCTTCGGAGGAATGGGCGCACATGTAGATCACGGAGCGCTCGAAGCGCGGGTCGTTCATCACCGGCATCGCGATCAGCAACTGACCGTCGAGATAGCCCTCATCGGCCGCGTTATGGCCGATGCCAGCGCTCTTGGCCCGCGTCGTCTTGCGTGTCTTGGTTTCCTTGCCTTCAGGGCGCATCCGCAAAGGCCTTTCCTGCTGATTTGGCATCCTGATATTGGGTGGCGCTTCTGTCAATCAAGCTGCGCGCGCCTTGCGGCGGTGCATCACAAGCAATTCAATGGTTTGCAACGAAAGTTGCAGGTAAAGACGGTCTCATGACCGTCATAGTTCCCCTGCGGGCCGCCTTCGGCTTTGCCGCCATTCTGTCTGTCGCATGTATGGCAAACGAGGTTCGCGCCGACGACGCCTCGCCGTGGCTGCAGGATACGCATTCCGCGGTCAGGCTGCTCGCGGGATCGCGCAGCGGCGCGGTGCTGCTCGGCGGCATCGCCTTCCAGCTGCAGGACGGATGGAAAACCTACTGGCGGACGCCGGGCGATTCCGGCGTGCCGCCGCGGTTCGATTTCTCCAAGTCGGAAAATGTCGAAGCGGTGACCGTGATGTGGCCGGCGCCGCGGCAATTCGACGACGGCGCCGGCGGCACGTCGCTCGGCTACAAGCATCAGGTGGTGCTGCCGCTGCGCATCGTCGCGAAGAATCCCGACAAGCCGCTGACCTTGCGCGCCGACATCAACTACGCGGTGTGCGAGAAGCTGTGCGTGCCCGTGGAAGCGAAGGCCGAGCTTGCATTCGCGAGCGTCGCGAGCACCGAGGACGGCGCATTGTCGGAAGCCCTCAACGCCGTGCCGAAGCCCGCCAATATCGGCGATCCCAACCCGCTGACGATCCGCGACGTCAAGCGCGACGGCAAGAACAACGTGCTGGTCGACGTGACCGCGCCCGAGACCAAGGATCTCAGCCTGTACGTCGAGGGGCCGACGCCGGACTGGGCGCTGCCGGTACCGAAGCTGGTCGAGCAGTCGCCGGCAGGCGTGAAGCGCTTCATCTTCGAGCTCGATGGCTTGCCCCCCGGCGCCAACCCGGAGGGCGCCGCCCTGAAGCTGACACTGGTCGGCGGCGGCAAGAGCTACGAATTCAATATTAATTTGAATTGATGCCGTCGTCCCGGCGAAGGCCGGGACGACGAGGCCATCCAACCTAATCTTAACGTTTCGTTGATAGGTCAGGGCATTGCCGCCGCCTCGCGGCGTTCAGGAATTTCCTGCCTTGACCGTGCTCGAGAGCCGATCCGCACCCACGGCGCCGTCAGGCCCGGTCGCGCGCCTGCGCGGCCTGCTCGCGCGCCTGGTCGGCGGCACCAGCGAGGCGACGGTTACAAAACGGCTCGCCGGCACCATCTTCATCATCCGCGTCGTCAGCGCGGCCATTGCCTACCTCGCTCAGATCCTGCTGGCGCGCTGGATGAGCGGCTCGGACTACGGCACCTACGTCTATGTCTGGACCTGGGTTCTGCTGCTCGGCAGCACCATGGATTTCGGCATTGCCGCTTCCGCACAGAAGATCATCCCGGAATACCGCGCCAGCGGCGATAGCGCCCGGCTGCGCGGCTTCCTGTCCGGCAGCCGCTGGATGACGCTGGCGGCCTCCAGCGTCGTAGCCCTGCTGCTTGCAGGCCTGATCCGATCGTTGTCGCCCTGGATCGACGCCAACGCGATCGTCCCGCTCTATATCGGCTGTCTGATCTTGCCGCCCTTCGTCGTGGCCAACACGCAGGACGGCATCGCACGTGCCCACGACTGGATGCAGCTCGGCCTGATGCCGCAATTCATCGTGCGCCAGGGGCTGATCATCGCCCTGACCGCCGGCGCGCTGGCGCTTGGCCTCCATCTCGGCGCGACCGTTGCGATGGCCGCAAGCGCGGCGGCGGTGTGGATCGCGGCGATCGGCCAGCTCATCGTGTTGAACCGCCGCCTCGCCGCGCATATGGGACCGGGCGAGAAGGCCTACGACGTCAAGGGCTGGCTCGCGATCTCGCTGCCGATCATGCTGGTCGAGAGTTTCTACCTGCTGCTGAGCTACACCGACGTGCTGGTGCTGCAGCAATTCCGCTCCTCCGAGGAGGTCGGCGTCTACTTTGCCGTGGTGAAGACGCTGGCGCTGGTGTCCTTCATCCACTACGCGATGTCGGCGACGACGGCGCATCGCTTCGCCGAATACAACGCACTCGGCGACAAGGACCGGCTGTCCGCCTATGTCGCTCACGCAATCAGCTGGACGTTCTGGCCGTCGCTGTTTGCCACCGTCGCCCTGCTGGCGTTCGGCAAGCCGCTGCTATGGCTGTTCGGCCCGCATTTCGTGGCCGGCTACAACATCATGTTCGTCGCCGCGATCGGGCTCGCCGTGCGCTCGGCGATCGGGCCGGTGGAACGGCTGTTGAACATGCTCGGCCACCAGCGCATCTGCGCGACGGCCTATGCGGTGTCGTTCCTGATGAATGTCGGGCTCTGCATCGCGCTGGTGCCGCGCTATGGCGGCATGGGCGCGGCGGCCTCGACCTCGATCTCGCTGACGTTCGAGACGATCCTGCTGTTCTACGTCGTGCGCTCGCGCCTTGGGCTGCACGTACTGGCGTTCGGGAAGCGCTGACACAGCCGACGGCAACAACCGTTCGACAATCCTGATTCAAGCAAAAGCCGGCCCTGATCCGATCAGGGCCGCTCTTTGTTATCCGTGTCCGCCGCGTTACTCCGCGGTCCAGCCGCCGTCGATCGAGAGGTTGGCGCCGGTGATCTGCGCGGCATCGTCGCCGCACAGGAACAGCGCAAGCGCTGCGACCTGCTCCGAGGTCACGAACTCCTTGGTCGGCTGCGCGGCAAGCAGCACGTCCTTGATGACCTGCTCCTTAGTCATGTTACGCGCCTTCATGGTCTCGGGAATCTGGTGCTCGACCAGTGGCGTCCAGACATAGCCCGGCGAGATGCAGTTGCAGGTGATCTTGAACTGCGCGAGTTCGAGCGCCGCGGTCTTGGTCAGGCCGGCGATGCCGTGCTTGGCCGCGACATAGGCCGACTTGAAGGGCGAGGCGACCAGCGAGTGCGCCGAGGCGGTGTTGATGATGCGGCCCCAGCCGCGCTTCTTCATGCCGGGCACTGCGGCGCGGATGCCGTAGAAAGCCGACGACAAATTGATCGCGATGATCGCTTCCCACTTCTCCGGCGGAAACTCCTCGATCGGCGAAACAAACTGGATGCCGGCATTGTTGACCAGGATATCGACCGAACCGAAGGTCTTTTCACCGAGCGCGACCATCTCGGCGATCTCGGCCGGCTTGGTCATGTCGGCCGGCGAATATGCGGCCTTGACCTTGAAGTCGGTCTCGATGCCGGAGCGTTCCTTCTCGATGTCGGCCGGAACACCCATGCCATTGAGGACGATATTGGCGCCGGCGCCGGCGAAAGCGCGCGCATACGCCAATCCGATGCCGCTGGTCGAGCCGGTCACAACGGCGGTCTTGCCTGTCAGCGTACCCATTCTTCTTCGCTCCTATTTGCTTTCGGGAGGATTGGATTCGTCCCCCGTGAGGTCGTAAGTCACCATGGTTTCCCCGGACTGTGGCCGTTCTAGCCATTCTTTGTGACGCATCGACAAATGGACGTCGCGGACCCCTGCCCCCCAGTGCTCGACCATCCCGACATGGGAGAAGTCGTAGTCCTTTGACGAGGTCTCGTAATTCTTGCTCTTGTAGATCAGGTGCACCACCGTGACGGTGTTCTCCTTCGCGGCCTTGCGTAACAGCTCGACCGACGGATCGTTCTGCAAATGCTCCGGAAGCTTGCTGATCAGGTCACGCACCGCCAAGCGGGTATTGTGGATCTGCTTGTTCTTGTCGGTATTCATTCGCGTCCGGCTGGAAAAGCGGATGTCCTTTTCGCGCTCGGATGCTTCCAGCAATGTCTCCGGCAAGCGTCCCCGCGCGCTGAACAGGTCGACCTGGAAGATCAGGAGATCGCGATCGGTCTCCTCGTCGAGCACGAAATCAAGCGGCGTGTTGGAGGCGATGCCGCCGTCCCAGTAATGCTCGCCTTCGATGACGACGGACGGAAAGCCGGGCGGCAGCGCGCCGGACGCCATGATGTGCTCCGGACCGATCTTTTTGCCGAGCTTCTTGAACTCGTGATTGTCGAAGTAGCGGAAATTGCCCGAGGTGACGCCGACCGCGCCGACCGACAACCGCGTCTTCAGATCGTTGATGCGATCAAAGTCAACGAGACGCTCGAGCGTCTTCTTCAACGGTGACGTATCGTAATAGCTCAGCGATTGCGAGCTGCCGGGCGGCCACAGCGGCGCCGGCGGAATCCGTGGTGAGAAAAAGCCCGGCACGCCGAAGGTCGCGATGATGGCGGCGCTCGTCTCGTTGAACAGCGAACGGACGCGCTCGTGGGTGGAGACCGGATTCCAGGGCACCGGCGACGACGCCATCTCCCAGAATTCCTTTAAGCGAGCCACGCGCTTGTCCGGGTCGTTGCCGGCGATGATCGCGGCATTGATGGCGCCGATCGAGATGCCGGCGATCCATTCCGGCTCGAAGCCTGCGTGACAGAGTGCCTGAAACGCGCCGGCCTGATAGGAACCGAGCGCGCCGCCGCCTTGCAGAACGAGCACAGGTTGCGCTTGCGCGGGCGCCGAGGAATCCGAGGTATCCATTCGAAACCGTTCGGTGAGGAAATAACTTCGGGGCACCGTGGCGACAGTTCGCCGCGGCGTCAATCGATCAGATGGCGGGTTGGATCACGCGGAGTTTATCGATCTGACGTTGCTGCCAGAATGAGCGTCCAGAACACCTTGTACTTGGTGTTCGGCGCATAGGTCGCCGCAATGCCCATTTTTGTGACACCACTTTTCAGCATATTGGCCCGATGCGGCGGTGAATCGCGCCAGCCCGAAAACGCTTCCGCCAGCGTATGATAGCCGGCCGAGATGTTCTCGACGGCCACCGTCGCAGGATAGCCCCCGGCCTCCAGCCGTTTGCCGAGCGGGGCCTTCACGTCGTGATCCATCTTGTTGCGGGCGGCCATCGCCTGCGACTGCTGCTCGGCGAGCCTCGTCAGGTCGGGGTCAACCACGACGGAGCCGAGGCCGTTATTCTGGCGGTATTGCGAGAACATGATTGCCGCCGCCTGGCTATCCAGCACGGCGCCGGCCTGCGCCATGTTGAGATACATGGTCGGTTCTTCCGGGATTTTGGTGTCCGCGGCGCAGCCGCCAAGCACCAGAAGCCCGAACAGGGCAACCGTCGTCCGTTTCACTGAAAGAACCCCCAAGGTTGGCCCGCCGTTGTTGCATACCAACCGTGGCTGAATGGTGAAGAGGGGCTAACTTTCAGCCGCCAAATGCCGTCATTCCGGGGTGCTGCGCGGCCACCCTATGCCAGCCGGCCTTAAGGCTATCTCGTTGACGCCGTTGTGCGTTTCTGGCTCTGTCAGACTGCCATACCGGTCGCGTTGAGGAAGATGATGAGCCAGGAAGCAGCCCTACCGATCGCCGATTCGACGACGACCCAATCGGTCTTCGATTGGCTCGAACGGTTCTCCGCCTGCGTCAGGGCAGTGGACTATGCTGCCGCCCGTCCGTTCTGGCATCCTGACATCATCGCGTTCGGCACCTATCAGGAACTGATCCGCGGCCTCGCGCGCTGGACCGAGACGCAATGGGACAATGTCTGGCCCCGCACGGCGGATTTCGTCTTCGACCTCGACAATACTGCGGTGCTGGTCAGCGCCGACGGCGGCATGGCGACGGTGATCACGCCCTGGACGAGCACGGGCTTCCATGCGGACGGCAGCCGCTTCGATCGGCCAGGGCGGGCGACGATCATTCTCGCGCGTCAGGCCGACGGGCACTGGCTCGGCATTCACTCCCACATGTCGCTGCAGCGAGGCGTGCCGCAAGACAGCCACGGCAACCGGCCCGTCAAGGCTCGTTAGAGCGTTTTCCAGCGAAGTGGAGACCGGTTCGCGTGAAGAAAACGCGTCAAAACAAGAATCTAGAGCTCCGTTCCGATTCCAATCGGAACGGAGCTCTAGTCACGGGCTTGCCGATTACGGCACCACTTCATACAGGCACCCTGCGCCGTCGCATGTCAGGGCCACGAACACTTCCGAGCGGATGAGCCAACGTCCGTCCCGTTTCACCCACTGCGCCGCATAGCGACCGGCGATGACCGGTTGCCCGTCTGCATTGCCTGTGTGTCCGGACCATCGGCCCTCCTCGTAAGCCAGCGGCCAGCGATCGCTGACATCCACGGTGACGGCCGTGCGCTGATAGACGATGGGATTTTGTCCGGAACTGGTGGATGACAGCATGTCGAGATACTCGGACCGGCCCGCGATCGCCTGGCCGAGCGCCCTGCGCATGGTCACGTCTTCGGTCCAGACCGATGCCGCAGCTTCGAAGTCGCGATCGGCCATCGCCTTGGTCTGCGCGGCGCGCACCGTCTTGATATCAGCTGCAGCACGCTCCCGATCGTTCATCGATGTCGTCGCCCTCGTGACGATCCGAGGCAGCCCGTAGCCCGGATGGAGCGGAGCGCAATCCGGGGCCAGTCGATCCGCGGAGCCAAGTCCCCGGATTTCGCTTCGCTCCATCCAGGCTACAAGAGCTACACGAACTAATCCTGGGTGGCAAAAATCCGGTAGCGGCGGGGCTGCAGCGAGACGATTTCGCCGGCCTGCAGCTCGCGGTCGCGGGGGGCGTCGATCTCGATCACGGTGCTGCCCTCACGGCCCGACAGCGCGACTTCGGCACGCTGGATCGGGCCGAACGAACGGACGTGCCTGATAGCGCCATCCAGCGCGCCACTTCCCGCCGGCCCGATCGCCATGTCGTGGCGGCGGACGAACAGCTTCGCCGCGCCGGACGCCGCGCCATGGGCCGCGATATTCAGGGGACGACCGTCCAGCCGGACCGCGTCACCGCTGACATCGACGGGCAGCACGATGGATTCGCCGATAAAACCATGCACGAAGGCGGTCGCCGGATTGTCATAGACCTCGCCGGGCGTGCCGATCTGTTCGATCTTGCCCTTGTCCATCACGACCACGCGGTTGGCGACTTCGAGCGCCTCCTCCTGGTCGTGGGTCACGAAGATCGAGGTGACGTGGATCTCGTTGTGCAGCGAGCGCAGCCATTGCCTGAGCTCCTTGCGCACCTTGGCGTCGAGCGCGCCGAAGGGTTCGTCGAGCAAGAGGATGCGCGGCTCGATCGCGAGCGCACGTGCCAACGCGATACGCTGACGCTGGCCGCCGGACAATTGGCTGGGATAGCGGTTCGACAGCCAATCGAGTTGCACCAGATCGAGCAGCTCCTTGACGCGGGCGCGGATCGTGGCCTCATCCTTGCGGATCGCGCGCGGCTGCACGCGCAAGCCAAAGGCGACGTTCTCGAACACCGTCATGTGGCGGAACAGCGCGTAATGCTGGAACACGAAGCCGACCTGGCGCTCGCTCGCGCCGCGGGTCAGCGCGTTCTCGCCGTCGATCGCGACCTCGCCGGAATCGGGCCAGTCGAGGCCAGCGATGATCCGCAGCAGCGTGGTCTTGCCCGAGCCGGACGGGCCGAGCAGCGCCAGCAGCTCGCCGTCGGCGACCTTGAGGTCGACATTGTCGAGCGCGGCAAAGCTGCCGAACTTTTTCACGATGTTCTTGACTTCAATCGCCATCGGGTACCTCGGTTTCGTCGAGACGCCGCTCGAGGACGGTCTTCACCACCAGCGTGATCAGCGCCAGCATCGCGAGCAGCGACGCGATCGCGAACGACGCGACGAACTGATATTCATTGTAGAGAATCTCGACCAGCAGCGGCATCGTGTTGGTCTCGCCGCGGATGTGGCCGGAGACCACAGAAACCGCGCCGAACTCGCCCATGGCGCGCGCGTTGCAGAGCAGCACGCCGTAGAGCAGACCCCATTTGATGTTCGGCAGCGTGACGCGGAAGAAGGTCTGCAGGCCCGAGGCGCCGAGCGAGATCGCCGCCTCCTCTTCCTGGGTGCCTTGTTCCTGCATCAGCGGGATCAGCGCACGCGCCACGAAGGGGAAGGTGACGAAGATGGTCGCCAGCGCGATGCCGGGCACCGCGAACAGGATGTGGATGTTGTGGGCCTGCAGCCACGGCCCGAAATAGCCCTGCGCGCCGAACAGCAACACGAAGACGAGGCCCGAGATCACGGGCGAGACCGAGAACGGCAGATCGATCAGCGTGATCAGGAAGGTCTTGCCGGTGAATTCGAACTTCGAGATCGCCCAGGCCGCGACGACGCCGAACACGAGATTGAGCGTGACCGAGACCGCGGCGACCAGCAGCGTCAGCTTGATGGCGGCGAGCGCCTCAGGCTCGGCCAGCGCCGCGAAATACGCTCCGACGCCTTTCGAGAAGGCCGACGCAAACACCACGACCAGCGGCAGCACGACGAAGACGCTGAGGAAGGTCACCGCCAGCGCGATGATGACAAAGCGTATTGGTCCCGGCTCGGTGCGCGGATTCTGCCGCGCGGCGGTCGACCGGCCGCGCGCGATCTCAAGCCGCGGCGCCGGAGCCGCGACACTGACGTCGGTCGACGGCGCGTAGGTCCGCAGCTGTGTGGTCGAGGTCGCCAATCCCGTTTGCATCGACATCGCCGATCCCCTCAATGCACGGGAATGCGGGCTTGCGCCCAGCGCTGCAGACGATTGATCAGGAAGATGATCAGGAACGAGGCCACCAGCATCACCACCGCGATCGCGGTGGCGTCAGCATAGCGGAACTCGGACAGCCGGATCACGACCAAGAGCGGCGCGATCTCGGAGACGTTCGGCAGATTGCCGGCGATGAAGATCACCGAGCCGTATTCGCCGACGGCGCGGGCAAAGGCGAGCGCAAAACCGGTCAGCAGCGCCGGGATCAGGCTCGGCAGGATGACCCGGAACACGGTGTGCCAGCGGTTGGCACCCAGGCTCGCCGCCGCCTCCTCGATCTCGACATCGAGATCGATCAGCACCGGCTGCACCGTGCGCACGACGAAGGGAATGCCGATGAAGACCATCGCGACGAAGATGCCGATCGGCGTGAACGCGACCTTGATGCCGAGCTCAGCGAGCGGCGCACCGAGCCAGCCTTTTTGGGCGAACAGCTGCGTCAGTGCGACGCCGGCCACCGCGGTTGGCAGGGCAAAGGGAATGTCGACGATGGCGTCGAACAGTCGCCGGCCCGGAAATCTGTACCGCACCAGCGCCCAGACGATGATGGTGCCCATCACCAGATTGACGCAGGCCGCGGCAAACGACAGGCCGAACGAAATCTTCAACGCATTCAGCGTCCGGCGGCTGGTGATGACGCCCCAAAACTGGTCGAGGCTGAGCTCGAACGTCTTGAGGAACAGGGCGGCCAGCGGAATCAGGATGATGACGGAGAGCCAGGTCAGGGTCAGTCCCATGGTGAGACCGAACCCCGGCAAGGTGCTGCGTCGTGCGACCGCTGTGCTCACAAATCCCCCGTCATGCGCCGGCCCCTCGATCAGTTCTTGTAGATCTGATCGAAGATGCCGCCTTCGGCAAAGTGGTCCTTCTGCGCCTTGGTCCAACCACCGAAAACGTCGTCGATGGTGAAAAGTTCGACCTTGGCGAAGGATTTTTCGTACTCTTTCGCGATCTCGGGATCGCGCGGCCGATAGGAATTGCGCGCGGCGATTTCCTGGCCTTCCTTGGTGTACCAGTATTTCAAATACGCTTCCGCGACGGCGCGGGTGCCCTTCTTGTCCGCAACGCTGTCGACCACGGCCACGGGCGGCTCAGCGAGGATCGACAAGGGCGGCGAGACGATCTCGAATTTGTCCTGGCCGAATTCCTTCTGAGCCAGGAACGCTTCGTTCTCCCACGCCAGCAGCACGTCGCCGACGCCGCGCTCGACGAAGGTCACGGTCGAGCCGCGCGCACCGGTATCGAGCACAGGAACATTCTGATAGAGGTCGGCGACGAACTTCTTCGCCTTGTCGACCGAACCATACTTCTTCTGCGCGTAACCCCAGGCGGCCAGATAATTCCAGCGCGCGCCGCCCGACGTCTTCGGGTTCGGCGTGATGACGCTGACGCCAGGTTTAATCAAATCGTCCCAATCCTTGATGCCCTTGGGATTGCCCTTGCGCACCAGGAACACGATGGTCGAGGTGTAAGGCGAGGCGTTGAGCGGCAGCCGCTTCTGCCAATCGGCCGGAAGAAAGCCCTTGGCTGCGATCGCATCGATGTCATAGGCGAGCGCCAGCGTAACGATGTCGGCCTGCAGGCCGTCGATCACCGAACGCGCCTGCGACCCCGAGCCGCCATGCGACTGCTTGATCTCGACGCTCTTGCCGGTGTCCTTCTGATAGGCCGCCGCGAACGCCTTGTTGAAGTCGACATAGAGCTCGCGCGTCGGATCGTAGGACACGTTGAGCAGCGAATAGTCGGCCGCGAACGCCGAGCTTGCCCACAACAGTGCCGCGACGAGCGGCAAGATACGACGGACCATTTCTCTCTCCATTCAACCTGAGAATGTCAGGCAATACTCAAGACATAACTCGCGGTGAAGTGGTCTTAAGTCAACGAAACCGCTTTTCATTGTTCGCGGCCGTGCAGCGCTCCTGTGCTACGGAATCGTTGCGCTACGAAGTCTTTGTCGTATGGATGCCGCATTCCGTCTTCGCCCTGCCCCGCCAGCGGCCGGCGCGTGCATCCTCGCCAGGTGCGGTCCGGCTGCTGCAAGGCATACACCCGACCGACTGATATCCCGATGCGACAAGGGGATGCGGCGGCAGCTTGCCGAGCGCGTAGATCGCCTCGATGTCCTCGCGCGAAACATTGGCGAACGGATTGAATTTCAGCCTTTGACCGTCGTCCTCGACGACCGGGATGTCGGCCCGGGTAGCGCTCTGGAAACGCTTGCGGCCGTTGATCCAGCCGGAGAACGGCTTCAGCGCCCGCGCCAGCGGCTCGACCTTCCGGATCCGGCAGCAGGCGTCGGGATCGGCGAACCACAACTCGCGGTCGGGATCCTCGCGCGACAGCGTTTCGTCCTCGGGCTTGATCGAACGCACGTCAGTGAGGCCGAGCGTTGCAATCAGCGTATCGCGATAGGCGAGCGTCTCATCGAACAACCAGCCGGTGTCGAGGAAGATCACGGGAATCGCCGGATCGACATCCGCCATCACCTTGAGCAGCGCCGCTGACTCGGTGCCGAACGACGACACCAGCGCGAGCCGTTCTCGGCCGATCGTCTTCAACGCGGCCGCGATCACCTCGGCGGGCGACGCCGCGCGCAGCGCGCGATCGAGCACGTCCGCCGCCGGCAATCCGCCCGGCAGCTCCAGCGTCAGCTCTGATGCAAGCGTGCTCACTGCTCGGCGCTCTCCGAGTGACGCAGTTGCTGGCGGCGATGCAGCGCGGTGACGCGGCCGTCGCCGGTCGGCTGGTAGAACACCGAATAGCGCTTCATGGTGTCGGCGAAGGCATCGGCGTCGGCATCCTTCTTGACCTCGAAGGCGTCGAAGCCGGCACGCGTCATGAACACGAACTGATCGCGCAAAATTTGACCGGTGGCGCGCAGCTCGCCGTCATAGCCGTGACGCTCGCGCAGCAGACGCGCCTGGCTGTAGGCACGGCCGTCGCGGAAGGTCGGGAACACCAGCGCGACCACCGCAAGACGGTCGAGATAGGGCACGAGCCCGTCGAGATCGCGGTTGTTCGGCCAGATCACGCCGACTTTTCCTGCGCGGCGCAGCAGCGCCTCCGGATCGGCGAGGAAGCGCTCGGCAGTCACCAGGATCGCGCCGTCGCCCGCCAGCTCCACGCCGTCGGCGACATGGACGAACAGGTCGGTGATGATTCTTGCGTTCTTAACGAGTGGCATAGACCCGCTCCTTGAAAGGCTCGACGCCCAGACGCTTCACCGCATCGACGAACAATTCCTCGGGACGGTCGCGCAGCGCCAGATAGGCTTCGACAATGTCTTCGATCACGTCGGCGACCTCAGCATAGGGAACGGCCGGGCCGATCAAGGTGCCCATCTGCGCGTTCTCGTCGGCGCGGCCGCCGATCGTGATCTGGTAGAATTCCTCGCCGTTCTTCTCGACGCCGAGGATGCCGATATGGCCGACATGGTGATGGCCGCAGGCATTGATGCAGCCGGAGATGTTGATGTGCAGACGGCCGATCAGGCTTGCGGTGTCGTGGTTGGCGAAACGCCGCGTCAGCTCCTGCGCGATCGGGATCGAGCGCGCATTGGCCAGCGAGCAGTAATCCAGCCCCGGGCAGGCGATGATATCGGTGACCAGATTGACGTTCGGCGTTGCCAGGCCAAGGCGGTCGAGCGTCTTGAACAGCGCCGGCAGATCGCGCTTGGCAACATGCGGCAGCGCCAGGTTCTGCTCATGGCCGACGCGAATTTCGCCAAACGAATATCTGTCGGCGAGGTCGGCGATCGCATCCATCTGATCGGCGCTGGCATCGCCGGGCGGGCCGCCGACCGGCTTCAGCGACAGCACCACGATCGAGTAGCCCTGCACCTTGTGCGGGAACACGGAATTCTTGCGCCAGCGCTCGAACAGCGGATCATGCGCGGCCTGCTTCAGCTCGTCCGGCATATGCGGCAGCTTTTCGTAGGCCGGATAGGAGAAGCGCGAGCGGACTTCCTCGATGGCGGTATGATCGAGCGTCAGCCCGACATCGCCCATCAGCCGCCACTCCTCATCGACCTCCTTGGAGAACTTCTCGATGCCGAGCTCGTGCACCAGGATCTTGATGCGCGCCTTGTAGATGTTGTCGCGGCGGCCGTACTGGTTATAGACCCGCAGGATCGCCTCGATATAGCTGAGGATATCGCGGCCGGGGACGAACGGCTTGATGGTCTTGGCGATGAACGGCGTGCGGCCGAGACCGCCGCCGACCAGCACCTCGAAGCCGGTCTCGCCGTCGGCATTCTTGTGCAGACGAAGCCCGATATCGTGGATCTTGATCGCGGCGCGATCATGCTCGGACGCCGTGATCGCGATCTTGAACTTGCGCGGCAGGAATGAGAATTCCGGATGCAGCGTGGTGTGCTGGCGGATCAACTCCGACCAGATCCGCGGATCCTCGATCTCGCCCGGCGCAACGCCGGCCCACTGGTCCGAGGTGACGTTGCGCATGTTGTTGCCGGAGGTCTGCATCGCATGGATGCCGACTTCGGCGAGGTCGGCCAGCGCATCCGGCAGTTCGGACAGCTTGATCCAGTTGAACTGGATGTTCTGCCGCGTGGTAAAGTGGCCATAGTCGCGGTCGTAGCGGCGCGCGACATGGGCAAACCGCCGCATCTGCTTGGACGACAGCGTGCCGTACGGAATAGCGACGCGGAACATGTAGGCGTGCAGTTGCAGGTACACGCCGTTCTGCAGCCGGAGTATCTTGAATTCGTCCTCGGTGAGCTCGCCCGAAAGGCGGCGCTTCACCTGATCGCGGAATTCCGAAACACGCTCATTGATCAGCGTGCGGTCGAGTTCGTCATATGCATACATGATGGATCAACCTTACGCCGGCACCGAGATGTCGATGGTGACACCCTCGGAGCGGATTTGTTCGCGGAGATTGCCGGGGCCGATCTTGCCGCCCTCCTTGAGCTCGACCGGCGCGATATAGGCGCCGATCGCGCCGACATCGTCGGCAACGCCCTCGGCGAGCAAGGCGCGCGCATCGTCTGATGTGCGCACGATCGCCGCGTCCCGCAATTCGGTCGACCAGCCCTTTTGCCCGGTCCGGTACACCACAGCACCATCCCAGGTTCGGTTGGCGGTCACCATCGACGGACCCGTGATCTTGATTTTCTTCTGTTCGAGCGGAGAGGTCATTCAGCAGCTTCCAGCAGTTCAGAGACAACTTGGGTGAGATTCGATTGGCGCCACGGCGCGGAATGCGCCACCACGTCGCCAATGATGAGGATGGCGGGACCGCCGTCGATCGTCTTGACCAGCTCGGGCAGCCGCGCCAGCGTTCCGACCGCGGCCTGCGCGTCCGGCCGTGTCACCCGCGCGAACACACCAACCGGCGTCTCGGGAGAGCGGCCCGCAGCCAGCAGGCCCGCGCGGATCGACGGCGCGGCGGTCATGCCCATATAGACGACGACAGTCATCTTCTTGTCGGTCAGCGCAGACCAATCGACGTTACAGGCGTCGCGCGCCTTGTGCGCGGTCAGGAAGGTGATGCGCAGCGCCTCGTGACGATAGGTCAGCGGCGCCTCGAACTGCGCGGCGGCGCCAAGGCCCGCGGTGATGCCGGGAATGATGGAGTAGGCGACGCCGGCGGCGCGCAACACCTCGATCTCCTCGCCGCCGCGGCCGAAGATAAAGGGATCGCCGCCCTTCAGCCGCACCGCACGCTGGCCGGACTTGGCGGCTTCGATCATCAGTCTGTTGGTGGCATCCTGCCCAATGCCAGGCTTGCCGACGCGGCGGCCGACCGGGATGCGCGGGGCATCGCGCCTGATCCGGTCGAGAATGTCCGGTGACACCAATTCGTCATAGAACACGATGTCGGCATCCTGCAGCGCGCGCAACGCCTTGACGGTGAGCAGGTCCGGGTCGCCCGGCCCGGCGCCGACCAGCGTGACGTGCCCGATGGCTTTTCCTTGCGCGCTCGCGCCGGCGAATGCGGCGGGATCGGCGATCGCGTTCAGAGCCTGCTCAGCTTCGTCCTTGCGGCCGGCCAGCACCAGCGCGCCGATCGGGCCATCGACGATGCGCTCCCAGAAGCGGCGGCGCAGCGGAAACTCTTCGATGCGGGCATGGATCGATTTGCGGAAGCGTCCGATGAAGCCGGCGAGATCGCCGATCCGCGCCGGCAGCACCGCCTCGATGCGCTCGCGCACGCGACGGGCCACCACCGGCGAGGTACCGCCTGTCCCGACCGCGACCACGACATCGCCGCGATCGACGATCGCGGGAAAGATGAAGGTCGAATGCGCGAGGTCATCCATCACATTGACGGGCAGACCGACGGCCCTTGCGCGCGCCGCCATGGCGACACCGATGTCGCCGGCGCCGGCACAAAGAATTGCGATGATGCCAGAGAGATCGGCCGCGAGCGGGTCGCCATCGGCGCGTTCGATACGCGCGGCATCTTCCGCAGCTATTCCGGTGAGTTCGTGGTCGCTGTCGGTCGCGTACCAGCGGACCTGCGCGCCCGCAGCCGCGAGCAGCCGCAGCTTGGCGCGTGCGAGGTCGCCCGCTCCAACGAGCAGCACCTTGCCGACTTGCAGATCCAGAAACACGGGCAGGTATCGCATCAGACACTCGCTTCCCCAACTTGGGGGTTGACTGAAATTATTTTCTATTTATCTCTCGATCAAGGCCAATAAAGAGAAAATTATTTCTTCTCTATTGCGGCGCAACTGTAGAATTTTCACCTCCTCTGGCCAAGGCCGATAGATGCATCTTCTCGACAAGGAATCCGCCGCCACCGGGTTGCGGCCCGCAGCCTCTATCCAAGCAGCTTCCGTGCCGAAGATTTCGGCCGATCGGAGCGCCCCGTCGATGGACCACCTCGACGAACTGGAGGCGCAAAGCATCTACATTTTGCGCGAAGCGTTCGCCCGGCTGAAGAAGCTGGCGCTGCTGTGGTCGCTCGGCAAGGACTCCAATGTGATGATCTGGCTGGCGCGGAAAGCGTTCTTCGGTCGGGTTCCGTTTCCCGCGATGCATGTCGACACCGGCAAGAAGTTTCCGGAGATGTATGCGTTCCGCGAACGCTTTGGCAAGGAATGGGATCTCGACCTGCGCGTCGAGCCATGCCCGCCGATCGAAAGCGTCGATCCGACTCTGCCGCCGGCCGCGCGTTCCGCCGCGCGCAAGACCGAGGGGTTGAAGCTCGCGCTCAACAAGTTCGGCTTTGACGGGTTGATCGCCGGCATCCGCCGCGACGAGGAGGCCACCCGCGCCAAGGAGCGGGTGTTCTCGCCGCGCGGGCTGGAGGGCGAATGGGACGTGCGCGACCAGCCGCCGGAGTTCTGGGACCATTTCAACGCCTCGCCGCCGCAAGGCGCGCATTTGCGCATCCATCCGATCCTGCATTGGACCGAGGCCGACATCTGGGCCTACACCAAGCGCGAGAACATCCCGATCATCCCGCTCTATCTCGCCAAGGACGGCAAGCGCTATCGCTCGCTGGGCGATCAGGACATCACCAACCCGGTCGCTTCGACCGCCTCGAACATCGACGAGATTCTCGCCGAGCTTGAGGACACCAAGGTCCCGGAGCGCGCCGGACGCGCGCTCGATCACGAGACCGAGGATGCATTCGAGCGGCTGCGTGTCGCCGGCTATCTCTGATTTCATATTGGCGTGAGCGTTCTCATGAACATGATCCTTCCCACCGCCTCGATTTCGGCAACGCCCAACGGCACGACGCGGCCGCAAGTGCGTATCGTCATCGTCGGCCATGTCGACCATGGCAAATCCACCCTCGTCGGCCGCCTGCTGCACGAGACCGGCAGCCTGCCGGATGGCAAGCTGGAAATGCTCAAGGCGGTCAGCGCGCGGCGCGGCATGCCGTTCGAGTGGTCGTTCCTGCTTGATGCGCTGCAGACCGAGCGCGACCAGGGCATCACCATCGACACCACGCAGATCCGCTTCCGCACCGGCTCGCGCGACGTCGTGCTGATCGACGCGCCGGGCCACGCAGAGTTTTTGCGCAACATGATCACCGGCGCCTCGCAGGCCGACGGCGCCGTGCTGATCATCGACGCGCTCGAAGGCGTGCGCGACCAGACGCGACGGCACGGCTATCTGCTGCATCTGCTCGGCGTGAAGCAGGTCGCAGTCGTCGTCAACAAGATGGACCGGGTCGATTTCAGCGCCGCCAGGTTCAAGGAAATCAGCGACGAGATCTCGGCACACCTGATCGGCCTCGGCGTCACGCCGACCGCGGTGATCCCGATCTCGGCACGTGACGGCGATGGCGTCGCCGAACGCACGCAACGGATCGGCTGGTACACCGGCCCGACCGTGGTCGACGCGCTCGATGCATTGGAGCCGGCGCGGCCGCTGGAGCTGCTTGCGCTGCGGCTGCCGGTACAGGCGATCTACAAGTTCGACGACCGCCGCATCGTCGCGGGGCGCATCGAATCCGGCAGTCTTGCGGCCGGCGACGAGATCGTCATCATGCCCGCCGGCAAGATCGCGAAGATCAAGACGGTCGAGAGCTGGCCGGTCACGCCGGTCGACGGTCCGCAAACGGCCGGGCGCTCGGTCGGCATCACGCTCGACCGCGAGCTGTTCCTCGAGCGCGGCGACGTGATCGGCCATGTCGGCCAGAGCCCGCGGGAAACCCGCCGTATCCATGCGCGGATCTTCTGGCTGCACGACAAGCCGCTGTCGAAGGGCGACCAGATCCTGATCCGGCTCGGCACGCGCGAGACCCGCGCTACCGTCGTCGCGATCGAAAAGGCTGTCGATCCCGGCGCACTGTCGAACGAGGAGACCACGGCGATCGCACGCAACCATGTCGGCGAGATCGACATCTCGCTGGCGCAGCCGGTCGCGACCGATCCCTACACCGAGAACCCGCGCACCGGCCGCCTCGTGATCGAGGTCAACGGCCGCATCGCCGGCGGTGGCCTCGTGCTGTCGGTCGACGCTGGCCAGCGGGCCGTGCCGATCGACATCGTGCCGGTGGAATCCGCGCTGCGGCCCGACGAGCGCTCGGCGCGCTATCATCACAATGGTGCGGTGGTCTGGCTCACCGGCCTGCCCGGCTCCGGCAAGTCGACGCTGGCGCGCGCGCTCGAGCGGCGGCTGTTCAGCCTTGGCGGCTCGCCGATCCTGCTCGACGGCGACACCTTGCGCGCCGGGCTGAACAGCGATCTCGGCTTCTCGCCGCAAGATCGAGCCGAGAACATCCGCCGTCTCGCCGAAGTGGCATCCCATCTGGCGCGCAACGGCCATATCGCGATCGTTGCCGCGGTGTCACCATCGGCCGCCGACCGTGCGGCCGCACGCCGCATCGCCGACAGCGCGTTCCGCGAGATCTATGTCGCAACCCCGGCCGAGGTCTGCGAGACCCGCGACCCCAAGGGCCACTACGCCAAGGCCCGCGCCGGCGGCTTGCCGTCCTTCACCGGCATCACTAATGACTACCAGCCGCCGAGCAGCTGCGAACTCACCATCGATACCTCGACCCGCTCGGTCAGCGATGCCGTTGAGCAAATCGAACGCATGCTCGCAACGACCAATATCCTGTTCGACGAATTGGCCGACCTCGCCGCAAATATCTGACGCCCACGACTGGGTGTGGGCGACAGAGGGTCTTCTCAGAGCCGTGGCTTTAGGGCTAAAAGAGCCGTGAACACGGCCCTTTGGCGCGTTTTTTGCTGCTTTTCTTTTGAAAACAGCTCCTAAACGCCCGTTTCTTTGAGAAAGCCCATCATGACTCGTGTCGATGCCCACGGATTGAAGATCGCCCCTGTCCTGTTCGATTTCATCGCCAAGGAGGCGACGCCCAAGACCGGAATCGCGCCTGACGCGTTCTGGGCCGGATTGGCCGCCATCCTCGCGAAGCTCGGACCGAAGAATCGCGAGCTGCTCGCCGTCCGCGACACGCTGCAGGCCAAGATCGACGACTGGCATCGCGCCCACAAGGGCAAGGCGTTCGACACCAGTGCCTACACCGCGTTCCTGAAGGAGATCGGCTATCTTCTCCCTGAGCCCGCGACCCACAAGGTCGAGACGGCCAATGTCGATGAGGAAATCGGCAAGATCTGCGGCCCGCAGCTCGTGGTGCCGCTCACCAATGCCCGCTATGCGCTGAACGCCGCCAATGCCCGCTGGGGCTCGCTCTACGACGCCTTCTACGGCACCGACGCGATCCCGCATGATCCGAGCGAGGCCGGCCGCGGCTACAACAAGGCGCGCGGCGACAAGGTGATCGCGAAAGCAAAAGCCTTCCTCGATGCCGCCGTGCCGCTGGCGACCGCAAGCCACACCGACGTCACCTCCTACAGCGTGATCGCAGGCCAGCTCTCGGCCAAGCTGAAGAGCGGCAACGCCACCGCGCTGAAGAACGCCGCGCAGTTCGCCGGCTACCAGGGCGATGCGGCTCAGCCCTCCATCATCCTGCTGGTCAACAACGGCATGCATGTCGAGGTCAAGATCGACCGCAACAACACCATCGGCAAGGACGATGCCGCCGGTGTCGCCGACATGATCCTGGAATCGGCGGTCTCCACCATCCTCGACATGGAAGACTCGGTCGCCGCCGTCGACGCCGAGGACAAGGTGCTGGTGTATCGCAACACGCTCGGTCTGATGGCTGGCACGCTGTCCGCCGACTTCGAGAAGGGCGGCAAGACCCTGACCCGCGCGCTCAACGCCGACCGCGTCTACAAGACACCCGCCGGCGGCGAGCTGAAGCTGCACGGCCGCAGCCTGTTGCTGATGCGCAATGTCGGCCACCACATGTTCACCGACGCCGTGCTCGACGCCAAGGGCGAGGAGATCCCGGAAGGCATTCTCGACGCCGCGGTCGCTGGCCTGCTTGCGATCCACGACGTCAAGGGCAATTCCAAGCTCAAGAACAGCCGCACCGGCTCGGTCTACATCGTCAAGCCGAAGATGCATGGGCCGGACGAGGTGACGCTGACCTGCGACCTGTTCGCCGAGGTCGAGAAGATGCTGTCGCTGCCGGAGAACACCATCAAGGTCGGCATCATGGACGAGGAGCGCCGCACCACGGTCAACCTCAAGGCCTGCATCCAGCGCGCCTCGAAGCGCATCATGTTCATCAACACCGGCTTCCTCGACCGCACCGGCGACGAGATCCACACCTCGATGGAAGCGGGTCCGATGATCCGTAAGAACGACATGAAGGCGCAGCCCTGGATCAAGGCCTATGAGGACTGGAACGTCGACACCGGTCTCGTCGACGGCCTGCCCGGCCACGCCCAGATCGGCAAGGGCATGTGGGCCGCACCCGACAAGATGGCGGACATGCTGACGCAGAAGATCGGCCATCCGCAGGCCGGCGCCACCACCGCCTGGGTGCCGTCGCCGACCGCCGCCACGCTGCATGCCCTGCACTATCACCAGGTCAACGTGCAGGCTCGGCAGCAGGAGCTCACCAAGGGCGGGCCGCGCGCCAAGCTGTCCGACATCCTCACCATCCCGGTGTCGCAGTCGAACTGGGCGCCCGATGACGTGAAGCAGGAGATCGACAACAACTGCCAGGGCATTCTGGGCTACGTCGTGCGCTGGATCGACCAGGGCGTCGGCTGCTCCAAGGTGCCTGACATCCACGATGTCGGCCTGATGGAAGACCGCGCCACCTTGCGCATCTCGAGCCAGCATCTGGCGAACTGGCTGCATCAGGGCGTCATCACCCAGGACCAGGTGATGGAGTCGCTGAAGCGGATGGCCGTCGTGGTCGACAAGCAGAATGCCGGCGACAGCCTCTACAAGCCGATGGCGCCGGCGTTCGACGGTGTCGCCTTCCAGGCCGCGTGCGACCTTGTCTTCGAGGGCCGCACTCAGCCGAACGGCTACACCGAATACATCCTCACCGCGCGCCGCCGCGAGGCAAAGGCTGCGGGCTGATCCGCGACGCCGCGACGACAAGCAAAAGCCCCGGCACGAGCCGGGGCTTTTTTAGGCGCCGTGCGCGGCTCAGTACGCGATGTATCTCAACAGGGAAATCACGCCGAGGATAATCACGACGACGCGCGCGATCTGCTTGGCGCGACCGTCGAGCGGCAGCATGTTGATCAGATAAAGGATGAGAATAACGACAAGGAACGTGATGAGAACGCTGACGATCATGCGGGCCCCCTCCAGGCATCGTTGAAACTGCTGTTAGCCCTTTGCTAACGTGCCGCTGCGCGACCGGTTCCCCGACGTGGAACCAAAAGTCGTCCGGCAATCTCAACCGCTCATCGTCAGCTACTCCCGCGCCACCACGGGCGCTCGCTCGTATCTGGCGCGGATGCGCTCCGGCACCGGCGTGAAGTTCAATTCGGCGCCGCGGCGATCGACGCGGCGGGCGACCATCAGCCCGTCCCTGGCGGCGACAATGTCGCCATTGCGCAAGGTCGGATCGTCCTCGATCTTGACCGCGGCGAGCCCGACCGGATCCCTGCCATTGCAGCTGCAGCCCGCGACGATCTCATCGCGATAGCGGAATGCGTTCGGCAGCTCAGAATAGGGTTTTCCGCTCTCGGTCGCGGCGCTGTTGATATTGCCGCCGTAGACGATTTCGGTCGCGCTCGCCGGACAGAAGCTGTTGCAGGTCTCCGCCTTGCTCTGGCCGCCGGTCGCGGAAAGCGGAAAATAGCGGCCGTCGCAGGTCCGCACGCAATAGGCCTGGCCAACGCCATAGCGCGGGCGCTCGACCTGCTGTATGGGCGCATTGCCGTCGTCGAACGGCATCCGGATCACTGGCGCGCGGCCCTGGTTGAAGCCGCCGAACAACGCCGAGAAGAAATCCTGGGCTTGGGCTGCGGGCGCAAGCGACAGGCCGAGCAACGCGGCCGTCCCGAACACAAACCGCCTGGTATGCCGCCTCATCATCATCGATCCTCAGTACAGCGAGGAGGACGCCGGGATGTTCATCGCCTGACGGCCCGAGGGCAGCGTCGTCACTGCAGCACGCGGTTGCGCCGGACCCGGACGCACCGAGATCTGCGTCGTCGACGCGCCAAGCTCGCGGGCAGCGATATGCGGCGCGTTCTTCGGCAGCACCACGACCTTGGTGCCGACATCGACGCGGCTGAACAGGTCGGCGACATCCTCATTGGTCAGGCGGATGCAGCCCGACGAGACGAACTTGCCGATCGTCGAGGGATCGTTGGTGCCGTGGATACGATATTCGCTGGAGCCGAGATACATCGCGCGCGCGCCGAGCGGATTGCCCGGGCCACCCGCCATGAAGCGCGGCAGATAGGGCTGGCGCTTGATCATCTCGGCCGGCGGATGCCAGTCCGGCCACTCCGCCTTGTGGCTGATGGTCTGTACGCCGGACCAGGTAAAACCCTCGCGGCCGACGCCGACGCCGTAGCGGATCGCCTGGCCACCGCCGAGCACGTAATAGAGCGCGGTGTTGCCGGTATCGATGATGACGGTGCCGGGCGCTTCTGACGTATTGATCGCGACGGTGGTGCGGCGCAGCCGCTCCGGCAGCGCGCCGTCCTCGGTCGCGGGATCGGTCATCACCTGGTCGGTCGGAAACCCGCCCGGCTGGGTCGGCGCATAGCCGAGTGCCTGGTTGCCATAGGTGTCCTGGCCGTAGCTTTGCGCGCTGGCCGAACCGGTGGCGACGAACGGCGCGACCAACAGGATGCTGGCGAAGGCAAGGTTGCGCGCGGCGCGCGACGGAAGCCGGCGGCTGGATGCAGACTGCTGTGTCATGGACTGCCCCTGAAGCGTGACGCATCGCGGTGATGCTGTGTAGAAGCAACGTCGATCGCCGCCGTCCGGTTCCGCCGCGAATCGTCGCAAGGCCACGATTGTCAACCCACACAGCCTCACGATCCCGCGATGGAACCTTTCGCTGTGCATCCCGTTTGCTCCCGAGTTGGCACGCGGATCGCGGCGCGGATTTATTCGTGCCCGAGCGGGAGAACATTCGTGCGTGTCTTTCCGAGTGAACGTCTGTTTGCCAAGGCAGCTCAAGGCAAGGCGGCACCTCAAGGCAAGGCATCTCAGGCAAAGGCGCCTCAAAGCAAGGCGCCCCAAGATCAGGGCACGCCGATCCCCGACAGCAAGATCGAGACTCCGCCGATCATCAGCCGCGCCGAGCTGGTGGCCTTCGCGCTGGTCGCGCTGCTCTTGATCGTGGTCGTCGCGGTGCTCTATGTGGCGCGCGCGTTCTTCCTGCCCATCACCATGGCCTTCATCGTCGGCACCATGCTGTCGCCGGCAGCAAGCCTGCTCGAACGCTACCGCATCCCCCGCCCGCTCGGCGCCGTCCTGCTGGTGACCGCGGTCGGCGCGACGATCGCCTTCATGGTTGGGCTGATCTCCGCGCCGATGATGGAGTGGAGCTCGCGGCTGCCCGAACTCGGCGCGATCCTGAGAGAGAAGATGCATGTGTTCGACCGGCCGCTCGCTTTGTGGCAGGACCTGCAGACCATGGTCGGCAGCCCCGGAGCACTGGCCACGTTCCAGTTGCCGAAATTCGAATGGGTGCAGCCGACGCTGGAATTCCTGTCGCCGACCTTCGCCGAATTCATGCTTTTCATCGCGACCCTGATCCTGTTCATCGCGAGCTGGACGGATCTACGCCGCGCCATGGTGATGACCTTCACCGAACGCGCCGCGCGGCTGCGCGCGCTGCGCATCCTCAACGGGATCGAAACCCATCTCGGCAACTATTTGCTGACCGTGACCATGATCAATGTCGGCGTCGGCATCGTCACCGGCGTGATCTGCGCCATCACCGGCACGCCGAACCCGGCCGGACTTGGTGCGCTCGCCGCGACGCTGAACTTCATTCCAATCATCGGCCCGGTCGCGATGTTCGCGGTGCTGGTGCTGGTCGGCGTCATCGCGTTTCCGACCATCGGCGCCGGGCTGATCGCGCCGGCCTGCTTCGCGGCCGCGGCCTTCCTCGAAGGACATTTCGTGACGCCGACGATCGTCGGTCGCAGGCTGTCGCTGAATGCGCTCGCAGTCTTCCTCGCGCTGGCGTTCTGGACCTGGCTGTGGGGCCCGATGGGCGCCTTCCTGTCGTCGCCGCTGCTGATCGTGGCGTTGATCGTCAAGGAGCATCTGACGCCGGAAGACTAACTCGAAGTCTGCCTTGGATTTCCACAACGGAACTTCGGCTGTGGCCAAGCGTTTGCTCATCGAAACGCAGAGTCTCCGGGAGCTTTCGATGTCGAGCACGGATAGCGCATCTGGGATCAGGACCATGACAGACAAAGCGACCTACGATCGTCTCGAGAAGGATGTCACCGCCGTGAAAAACGATATCGCCGCCCTCACCGAACAGATCACCGAAGCGCTCAACTCGTTTGCCGGCAATGCGGGCAAGCAAGCCCGCCGCCATTACAAGGAAGCCCGCGCCAACGCCGAATCCACCCTCGACGACATGTCGGAGCGCGGCAGCGCGATGATGGGTGCGGCGCAGGACGCGGCGTCCTCGATCGAGGAGACGCTGGAAGAGGTGATCACGCAGCGGCCGCTTGCGACCGTCGGCCTCGCCATCGGCATCGGCTTTCTGATCGGCGTCACCTGGCGGCGGTAAGTCATTTGGCGGCGGTAAGCAGACGACATTGTCCAGCTGAGGCCCGGTGATGGCAGGCGCACACAAACTACCCTTTTGGACGAGATGGCAGCGCTGGTGGGCTGTCGCGAATTTCGTCGATGCTCTTTTCAAGGCAAGGCAACTCCATGCTTCAGCGGCTGATCGATGACGTCAAGGAATCGACCGGAAGCGCGTTGCGGCTGACGTCGCTCGCCGGCGCTGCCGCGATTGCGCTGTTCATCACCACCGCCTTCCTGTGCGCCGCCGCCTTCGTGCTGGTGCTGCAAAACTACGGTCCGGTGCAGGCGTGCCTGGCGGGCGCCGCGATCTTCTTCGTGGTCGCAATGATCGCAGCCATCAGCTACACGATGCGCAAGCGTCAGATGCTGCGGCGCGCCGCGGAAGCGGCAAAAGCCGCGAAAGCCGCCGCAACAACCGGCCTGCTCGCCGACCCCATGCTGCTTGCCACCGCCCTGCAGATCGTCCGCGCCATCGGCATCAAGCGCCTGATCCCGATCCTGGCCATCGGCGGCATCGCGCTCGGCGTGATGGCGAGCCGCAGCGCCGCCGCCAGCAGCGAGCCGGCGGAGGAGCCGTAGTGCTTCGTGGTCGTGATGGCCTAAAATCGCGGCAACCAAACCGGTGTCATCGCCCGGCTCGTCCGGGTGCCCCAGTATTCCAGAGGCAGCAGTGCCTGAGTCGATGAGCCGCGGCGTACTGGGTCGCCCGGTCCATGTGCGAAATTGCGCACGGGCTGGGCGATGACAACTGTGGGTGGGGACGCAACTTCGTATTCTCGCGATATGATCCCGCGAGGGCCTGCGCCGTCGGGCAAATCAGTGCCAAGGGGCGGCGCGCATCAGGTGATGCAGCGGCCGGGCTGCAGCAGCTTGGCGACGTCGGTCAGCACGCTGACCACGGGCTCACAGGCGACCTTGCGGCCCTCGCCGGGCAGGGATAGCCCGAGGCCGACCGGGCGGCTGCGTGCCTCCTTGGCCACGGCAACACGAACCAGCACCGAGGTGTCCGGAAGCCCATCGACCTTTAGCGCAATGGTGCGGCTGTTCTGGCCCAACGTCGGAACCTCGGCGCGGTCAGCCTTGGCGGCGCGATTGACCATCGTCTCGGGTGCAGCCGAGACGGTGTCGGGCACCGCCGAAATGGTGAGCTGACCGCCGATCAGATCATGGCCGGATGCGAACTGGACAGCGCCGAGCGTCAGGCCGATCGCGATCACGCCGAGAATTCCCTTTTGGATCTGTGACATGTTTGGATGTCCCTCGCCCCGTGACAATTCCCTTGGCGATCACGGACACAACGCGAGCGGAACCGAAGGGGTTCGCGGCCGCCGCCATCACTTAACCGTGTACGAAAATATTTTCGCTCGCCTGGAACGAGTCCGGGGGTTCCGAGTCATTCCGGCAGCCGGTTATTCCCCCTGCCCCATTGACCGGTGACGTAGGGCGCGACCGTGGTGATGCCGGTCGCGCCCTGCTTTTTTGCTTCAGTGCCTGATCCAGCCGATCACGGCCCCGGCCGACGCCCAGAGCGTCCAACCAAGGCCAAGCAGGCAAATCAACGCCGCCGCCATCCCGACGATGAGCAGCAGACCGTCTTCCTGCAGATAGGCGATCGCGATCAGGACGACCGCCATCCCCGGTATGACGTTCACCAGAGGCAGCGGCCAACCGGCGGACAAGGCCAGCAGAAAGACGACCAACCCGACGAGCCGGTTCGTCACGTCGTGACGCGCGTTCCACCGCGGCCGGCTGACGCTCTCGATCGCTTGCAGCAGTGGGCGGGCCCGGACCGTAAACTGCTTGAAGCGCTTGAAGTCGAACTGCCGCTTTGACAGGAAACGCGGGAACGACGGAGCGCTCCAGCCGAGCATCATCTCGACCGCGGGAAACAGCAGCGCGATCAGCGCGATCGTCGCGATGCCGGGGATGATCACCAACAATCCCAGCAGCAGCAGGAGAAGTCCGAACGAGCGCTTGTCGAGATGGCTGAGGAGCCATTCCAGGTCGACGGGACCGTCCGGTGCTTTCGCGACAAGTTCTTCAAGGAGTTCAGAGGTAGGTGCGGGTGCCAATGGGGCTCCAGTCGAACGGGGCTTTAGGCCCAACGTGGCCAAGCCCGGCCTCGATTGCAACGGCTGGCGAGGCAGACTAGGAAGCTCCCATGAGCAACGATTCCGACCGGGCGTGGCAAGGCCACTCGCCCTTAGGCCCCCTGCCCGCCCGTCGGCGCCGCTGGCCTTGGCTCCTTCTGATCGTCATCCTCACCCTCGCGGGTGCTGGCGGCGTCTATGCATGGCCCGAAATCGCACCTCTGGTCCCGTCTCTCGGCCACGAGGCGTCCGGCGGAAAGATGGCAGCCGTCGATAGCGGGACCCTGCCGGATCTCCTCGCCAGCCAACAGAAGACCGGCGAAGATCTCGCGGCCCTGGGCCGGGCCGTCGCCGACCAGCAGGAGCAGCTGAAGACCATTGCCGATCGATTGGCGGCCCTGACATCGAAGGTCGATGCCCTGCAGAGCCCCTCTTCGGCTCCCGTTTCACCACCAGCGGCTGCCGAGCCGCCGCGCGCCCCGACCGCACAGGCGGCTCCAAGGCCGATCGCGCAAGCTGCTCCGAAACCGAGAAAGCCGCCGTCTCGGGCTCCGACGCCGTCGGGGCCCATTTCGACCGGCGGAGCGCCGCTCAACGCAGCGCCCAGCGACACGGCCCGCTGAGCGACAGGCCCCGCCCTACGGACGATCCTGTCCTCCCGAAGTCGAATACGGACGACTCCGGCTGTTGCTTTCGTAAAGCGCGTTGCCAAGAAGCTGAGTTTTACACGATCAAAAAGTTCGATGCGTGCAACTGGCTGATCGCGGCGTCAACGAAGTCGATAGACCCCGCATTAGGACCACTCCCCAGCGCAAGCAGGGTCCCGCCGTGCCCATCGGTCTTTAGCGCGCTCATGATGTCGGCGACGGAATGGTAATTGCCTACGCCGTTCGCAAGATCGACGACGCCGAGCGTGTCGTTCCCAAATCCGGAAATCGTATCGACCTGGTTGCTGGAGTTGATCGAGACGGTCAGACTCGTGCCGTGATCGATGATGTTGACATGGGCCGCGCCATTGATGTTCGCCTGATTGCCAAACCCGACAAAGTTAAACTGGTCTGATCCGCCATTGACCATAATGACGTCCTGGCCAATCTGGTTTGTCACATTGGCCTGGGACCCGTTGAGCACCAAATGATTGGCAATTCCGCCGAGTGTGATCGTATCGTGGCCGGCGCCAGCAACGACGTTGTCCAATCCGCTGCCCGCTATGATCGTGTTTGTTCCCGAGCCGACGGTGATCTGGTCTCCCATCCCGCCGAGATTCACGGTGCTGTTGCCGTTGCCGAGCGTGACACTGTTGGTGCCATCTCCGCCCGTGACGACATCGTTGCCATTCCCGAGCGTGAGCGTGTTGCCATATCCGGAGAGCGTCACCTTGTCGTCGCCGTTGCCAGCCGTGACCTGGCTCGCGCCGTCACCGGGATGGACAACATCGTTGCCGTTGCCCAGCGTGATGATGTTCCCATACCCGCTGGCGTTGATGGTGTCGTTGCCATTGCCGAGCGCAATCGTGGTGGCGCCGGTCGATCCCGTGACCGTGATATTGCCGTTGCCACCGGTTACGTGGTTGACGATCCCCTGCAGATAGACGGTGCTGTCGCCGCTCGGCACATCAACCGTGCCGTATGTTCCGGCGTAGATCGTGTCGTTCCCGCCGTTGCCGTGGATGATATTGAACATGCCATAGGCGTGGATGATGTCGTTGCCCGTCGTGCCCTCAATGGTCGCATAGCCAGATGCCGGGCCGTTGATCGTCGTGGTGGCGGCCTGATGCGTGTCTATGACGGACGTGCTGGCGTCGCTGACGGTCACACCGACGCTGCTGGTGTCGCTCAGGGTGAAATTGGTCGTTGCGCTGCCGTCTCCGTGCGGCGAGGCCACGAAGCTGAGGGCGTGCAGCTCGGCGGTCAGGTTGGCAGCGCCGGTCGCTGCCAGTTCGTAGGTTTCGTTTCCAAGCGAGGTCAATCCTGTCCCGGACAGGAGACCAGCCGCGCCCGCGAGCGTGATGATCAGACTATCCGTTGCGACTGCGTTTGGATCTGTGATCGTTACGGTCGCGAATGGATTGATCGCAGCTTCGTTGCTGGTCTTTTGTCCCGATATGGCTCCAGCGATGGTCGGCAGGGCCGCGGCCGTCAGCAGAATGCCGCCGGAGCTGTCTTTCGCGATGCCGAAACCCGTGACCGACGTATCCGCCAGTGTGAAGGTCTCGCTGGCCGTGCCGTTGCTGACCGTGAGCGTCGAGCCAGATACCGTCGCCGTTGCGCCGCTTGCATAGGACAGCCCGGAAAGATCGATCGAGTCACCGAGCGCAATGCCCTCGATCTGGCTTGCAAAGGTCGATGCGCCCGATACCAGCTTCTGTTCGATCTCGAGTGTGCCTTGGCCGGAGAAGGTGATCGCGTCGTCGGACATCGCGCCCACCTTGAGATCAAGCGCGCCGCCGGCGATCGTGGTCGCGCCGACAACGCCGCCCGCCTCGACGAGTTCTGTGGCGCCAAGATGAATTGTCGAAGCGTTCGCAGTGCCCTGACTAAGCACGTCAAGCGTGCCGCCGTTCAGCGTCGAGGAGGTGACGATGCCGCCGTCCGAGACGGCGAGACTGCCTGAATTGAGGATTGTTCCGCTCGCCGCGCTGGCATCGACCGCTGGTGCGCTTGGGTCGCCAGTCAGGGGGTCTGGTATTGATCCCGAAACCGTCATCACACCACCATTGATGGTGGCGTTCATGGCGATCCCCGCCCCGGTCAGGTGCAATTGGCCGCCGCTGCCGACAACAGCTGAATCGACTTCGCTTCTGATGACGGTGCCGTATTGGCCGCCGGGAGAATGATAGACCGTCTCTCCCGAAGCATTGATGACACCGCCTGATTCAACGATGGTGCCGCTGGCAATGCCCCCGTTGGTGAGATTCTGGACACCGCCGGCATTGACGGTGGTCGACGTCACGATGCCGGTATCGACGTCCTGCTCGCCGCCATTATTGACGGTCGTGTGATCGGCATGTCCGGGCCCCGGCTCATCGTGCAGATAAAGGCCGGTGACACGCTGGATGCCGCCCATGTTGATCGTGGTGTAGCTCGCGGTGGAGATAAGCCCGACATCCTGCTCGCCGCCATTGATAATGGTGTTGGTGGCAGTGCCTCCGTCGCCGAAGTAACCTACGATTTGCTTGCCGCCCGCCGATATCGTCGTGTCCGTGGCCGTGCCGTAGTCCTTAAACGTTACGCCATCCGACACGGTGAAGCCGTTTTCCGTGTAGCCATACTCGACAATGAACGTTGCGCCACTCTGGAAGGTCGTATTGGATATCGTCGCGCCGGCTTCAAGGATGAGCGTTCCGCCTGCGGAGACGGTGCTGCCATTGGCGACACCGCCGTCCAGAACGTCCAGCGTCACACCGTTCGCAACCGTAAATCCGTTTTCAATCGTGCCGTCGCCGATCTCGAAAGTGCTGCCATAGTTGAATACTGTCCCCGAAACATTGGCGTTACCAAGCACAATAAACACGCCATATTGATTGACGGTTGTGCTGGTCGCCGTCGCGCCGGCGGACAGCTCCATTGTTCCAGAATTAATTGTCGTTCCGGTCGCTGCCCCACCTGCAGCCACATTTAGCGTGCCGAATTGGAGTATTGTGCCGGATACCAATGCTCCGTTCGATACCGTCAAGGTTCCAAAATCTTCAATGGTGGTGCCGGTGGCCGTGCTGGCGTCGACGGCCGGTTGGCCGGGGACGTTGGCGAATGGATCCGGTATCGATCCCGAGACGGTCATGACGCCGCCATTGACGATCGCGTTCACGGCGGTCCCGCCGCCGGTGACGTCGAATTCGCCCTGGTAGTTGATGGTTGCGGCGGTCGCCACGCTTTGGATCACCGGCTCCGGATACACCGGCGCCGTTTCCACAGTTTCACCCGAAACTTTGAGAACACCGCCGGCATTGACGATCGTGCCGCCGGCGCTGCCACCATTCGTGACGTTCTGGACGCCGCCGGAATTGACCGTCGTCGTCGTTGCGATGCCGGTGTCGATGTCCTGCTCGCCGCCGCTGTTGATCGTGGTGTGATCAACCTCGCCCGGGGTTGGACCTTCATGGATATATTCGCCGGTGACGCGCTGGACGCCGCCGGCGTTGATGGTCGTATAGCTGGCGACACCATCAAAGACGACGTCCTGTTCTCCGCCATCGATAACAGTGTGGGTTGCCGTACTTGTTGTGGAAGATCCGCCGACCGTCTGCGAACCGCCAGTCTGGATCGTCGTGCTATCGACGGAAGTGCCGCCGCTGACATCCATCGTGTCGCCGTTGTGGAGGGTAATGCCATTGGCGGGAGGAATAACCGTCATATGATGCTCCACGATCGGCGCTTGGAAGATCAAACAAGCAAGGCAAACCATGCGATCGAATTTCAACTCAAAAAAGGCGTTCGCTGAAAATGCCCGTCAAGCCGGCGTTATTTTTCACCGAGATTTTCAAACGGTTCCTCGCGCGATTTCTGCCGTTAATCTGCGACAAAGCCGTGACGTGTATACGCGTGAATATTGCTGGATGAATTTATCAGCAACGCGACGAAAATTGCGGCGACCACGCGCACTCAAGATTTGCGCGAAACATCCGCGTCAGACGTGGATCATGGCGCGTCGAAAGTTCCATTGCCGTTCCGCGCCTAAATCGTTTCGGCGCGGCTCCGGGCTCACTGGTCGCGCTTTCACACCAACTGGCAGGCAGGCGATCGCGACAACGATTCGCAACCACCGCGCTCTATCGCGCGGCTATGGCTTCACGGGATCGGTGATCGCCCCGCCTTATTGCTCCGCCTGCGCCTTTGCCGCCGCCGCCTGGCGGTCACGCGCGGCGATGAGTTCATTCTGAAGCTTCGACCGTTCAGCATCCGTCATGGCGGGTTGCTCACGCGGCGGCGGCAGATCTTCGACCGGAAGATAGGTGCCTTTCTTTGCAGGCATTGAGGGAGGCATCGGTGCCTCGGCCCGCGCATCCATCAGCGACGACCCCGTGGACGTCGCACAGCCGCCGAGCGGAAGGCTCAACAACAAGAACGCCCCCGCGGCACGCACCATTCGCCGTTGATACCGATACGCAACAAACATGCATGACCGTTCCACGACCAATGCGGGCCAATTATGTCGGTCCGCAGCTTCTCATGGAACGGCGCGCGGCGAGGTTAATCGCGGGTTACAGTCCGGCACCTGTGTCGCCGCCAGACTATGCGGCGGCGGTGAGGCCGGCCGATTTTGGCGAACCGACATGACGCGACCTGCGTCAGCCGCTACACTCCCCACATGAAACTCGTCTTCATCCATGGCGCGCCGGCGGCGGGAAAGCTGACGACGGCGAAGGCACTGCTGGCGCAGACCAGCGGGCGGCTGTTCGACAACCATGCCGCGATCGACGTCGCGCGCACGGTGTTCGATTTCGGCGCGCCGGGGTTCTGGGAGCTCGTGCAGACGGTGCGCATGTCGGTGCTGGATGCCGCGTTGGAGCAAAACCTGCCGCTCCTGGTGATGACGTTCGTCTACGTTGATCCGCTCGACCTGCCGACCTTCGCGCAGTTCGAGGAGATCGTCGAACGGCGCGGCGGGCAGTTGCTGCCGGTGTACCTGAAATGCTCCACCGAGGAAATCGTCCGGCGTATCGGCACCCCCGACCGGGCGGCGCGCCGCAAGATGATTTCGGAGACCGGCGTCCAGCAGTTCCTTGATCAGCACGCGGTGTCACCGGTGCCGCGGCGAAACTGCCTTGTGCTGGACAGCGAGGCGAATTCGGCTGAGGCGAATGCTTTGGCGATCGTGCGGCATTTCGATCTCAGCTGATTACGGCGTGCATTGGCAAATCCGATCAGCCCATGTCCGCTTTGCCCTCAGGAGCGGACACGGGCGCCTCGCCCAAGCATGCCGGCTAAGGGCTAGAAGCTGACCTGATTGCGCACCATCGGCTCAGGGTGGGCCCTCGCCGTTACGCCTGCGCTCGCGCACGTAGAATTGGTGTGAGGAAACAAACGAGCGATGAACTTGCTCCATGGCCAACGCCACTAAGCTCATAATGAGCACCTGATCCAGGGCTCTCATGGAGGTTCGGATCCGGCGATGAATCGGCGAACGAAAGGTGTCTTGCTCGTCGGCAGCCTGACTGTCGCGGCGGCCGTCGCAACGGTCGTCGTACTGACGGGGGCGCTCGCAAAGGTCATGGATCCCCAGCATTATTGTGAGACCGGTTTTTCAAAATTAGTCAATTGCACCTACCACTGGTCATCGAAAACGATCAGCCAATCGACCCCGATATTCAGCACCCCCTCGGACGCGACAAATACCATCCCGTCGGGCTCGCGCGACACGTCCCGGCCAATCTATGTCGACGTTATGTCGTGGGCCGTTGCCGATTGCCCCAGGAATTACATCGCCAGGCGCCTGCTCTGCGCCACGCCCTCGGACGCGGCGCCGGCACAGGCCTCGGACGACGATCCCGCCACCGGTCTGCCCCGGCCCAAGCCCTGGCTTGTCACGACGGCGAAGAATTCAACGTTCATCAAGGCGTTTCACGTCGAGACGCCGCTCGATCTCGCAGGCGTGCTCCGCTTCTATCGCCACGAGTTGAGCAAGCGCGGCTGGTCGGAGAATGGCGGCGCAGTCGTCGAGCCGGGCGGCGCCGTGATCGCCTTCACGACATCAGATGGGCCGGCGCTGCTCCGGCTCACCCATCAGGACGACAGGACGATCGTCGATTTGTCGCTGCGCAAGCCTGCCGCCACCGATGCCGCCGTCCTGCCGATGCCAGGGCAGGTGAGGCTGTTACTCGGCAATTCCACGAATGAAGAGGCCGTCATCACCATCAACGAGCAGACCATCGAGCTGGCGGCTGGCGCCGAGTTGACGGACGACACCGCAACCGGACGCAAATCGCCAGAGAGCCAGGAAATCAATCTGCCGCCGGGCAAGTACAAGGTCTCCCTCAAGATCGCGAGCGGCGTGGCGCAGAATCGGGAGTTCGAGGTCGCTGCCGACGAGACCTGGGGCCTGGTGGTCGGTCCGGCTGGCGTCCCGATCCCCCTGCATCTTTATTGACACGCGGAGGCAGCCCCTCACCCACCCTCCAAGAGCGACCTTCGCTCGTCCCGACCCCGCAAGAGCGGGGCGAGGGAGCGCACGGCCGTCGCGGTCAGAGCGATACGTCGATCACTGCTCCGCCGCTTCGCGCTCCATGTCGCGGCCGGAGAGATCCTCGCCCTGCATGTGGGCGTAGTCGCGCGCCATTTCGCGCATCAGGAATTTGGCGGGGACATCGTGATAGGTGCCGTGGTCGTTGACATACTGCATGTAGGTGCGTCCCGCGCCGTCGAAGGAATGCAGCAGCGCATCGGTGTGGCCATCGAAATCGAGCGGCTTGACGCCGAGCTTGGCGCACAGCGTATCGTTGAAGGTCGGCGTCGCCTTGCGCCAGGCGCCGTCGACGAACACTTCGGTGAAGCCGTGCCAGGTGAACATGTCCGTCCCCATGCTCTGGCGCAGTTTTTCGGTGGTGAGGTGGTTGCGGACATCGGCGAAGCCGACGCGCGCGGGAATGCCGTGGACCCGGCAGGCGGCGGCATAGAGCGCGGCCTTGCCGACGCAGTAGCCATTGCCGGCCGCGAGCACGCTCGAGGCACGGAAGCTCTCGGCGTCGCGCGTGCTGACATAGGGGTTGTAGCGGATGCCGTCGCGGACCGCGGTGTAGAGTGCGCTCGCCTTGTCGCGCACACCGGCGCCGGCCGGGACGGCGGCGCGGGCGAACGCCTCGACCGCCGGGTGGTCACTGTCGATATACTCGGCCGGATCGGTGTAGAGGCGGTTGATCGTATCCGGGAGCGTGCTGGTCATGCTGCGAGCCTTTTGTCTTGACGCGTTGTCTTCACGCGAACCGGTCGCCACTTCGCTTCAAAACGCTATGGCAAGCAGCTGCCCTGCTCAATTCTCCAAGCGTTCGTCCAGCCGGCTCGGCGGAGGATAACTGCGCCGCTTCGCCTTGAAATATTCGCGGGCGAAATGGATGCCGATCCCGATCAGGAACGGCGGGGCGAGCGCCGCTCCGATCATGAACACGGTAATGGACTTCGGCGTCAGGATGTCCAGCACCATCGACGCCAGCAGCCACAGGGTGGCTGAAATCACTGCGACGTCGACGTACTTCATCTCCGGGAGGCCCTTTGTCATCACTCGGGTTCCATATTACCTGCTGGCGGAGCCTGCGCCAGCCATTCCCGCCGAATGACGGGAGGAAGAGCGCACCATGGCGAGCTACACGGTCTACACCGCGAACGCCCGCACCAGATACAGGCCGCCGACCAAAGCCAGGATCGAGAGCGCGACCGAGGCCGCGATATAGGCTGCGGCCGGCCATAGCTCGCCGCGCTGCATCAGCACGATCGCATCCAGCGAAAAGGTCGAGAACGTGGTGAAGCCGCCGCAGATGCCGACGGTGAGGAACACCCGCATTGTCTGGCTGACGTTCCAGGTCAGCGCGAAGGATTCCGCGAACACGCCGATCAGGAACGAGCCGACGATGTTGATGACCAGCGTTCCCCAGGGAAATCCGGTGCCGACCAGGCGGGCGGCGCCGATCGCCACGAGATAGCGCGCGACCGATCCCAGCGAGCCGCCAATGGCGACCGCAGCAAGCAAATGAATATTCAACGTCTCACCTTTCCAGCCCGCCACTCGACGACGCCTGTCAGCAATCCAACCACAAAGGTCGCGACGACCAGTTCACCGGGAGCGTCACCGAGCCAGGCGACGATACCGACGAGCCAGATCGACCCGACCAGCCACAGCGCGATTGAGAGTGAATCAGGAAGACCCGTCATATGCAGCCCCATCTCATTCGCGGGGCGCAATCGGGTCGGTGGGTGGCACGTGCTCCTACCGACGCTCTCGCGCCCGGTAGGAGTCATCAGCCTTGCGGCGGTTATCGGGGGACTCCATCCCCATCAACAGGGCCGATGTTAGGGGGCGATGCGGAAGCGGGCAAGACGTTTTGTGCGGGCCGCACGTGCCGGCGTGTTACACGGCCGGCAGCGGCATCCGGAAGGTGAAGCAGGTGACGTCGTCCGTCGAAGTCACGTCGATGGTGCCGCCATGGGCGCGCGCGATCTGCGACACGATGTAGAGCCCAAGCCCGAGCCCCTTCTGGTCGGCGACGGCGCCGCGCGTGAATGGCGCAAACAGCCGCTCCATCGTGGCGGGCGGAATCGTGGGGCCCCGGTTTTCGACCGAGAGCTCGAACGCGCCGTTGGTGGCGGCCCTGACCTCGACCGGCGTTCCCGGCGTGCCGTAGGTGAGTGCATTGCCAAGCAGATTGGACAACAGCCGCGCAACGCGCTCGCGGTCGGCCAGCACCGGACGCAAAATCGCGAACTCGGCCTGGATGACACGATCCGGATGGGCCGCCTGCAACTCATCGACGACCTGGCGCAGCGCGGGCTCCAACGCCTCGCTCGAGCGCGTGACCGCGATACCGCCGCCGAGCCGTGCGCGGGCGAAGTCCATCACGTCGTCGATCAGTGCCGCCATGCGCGTGACGCTGTTCTGCATCAGCTCGGTGATCGTCTTCGCTTTGTCGTCCAGCGGCGTTCGCTGCAGGACTCGCACGCCTGCGGTGATCGAGGCCAGCGGGTTGCGCAAATCGTGACCGAGCACGGCGATGAACTGCTCGCGCAATTCGGCCGTGGTGCGCGCATCGAGCAGGCTCGCCTCGGCCGTGACCAGGCGCCGTGCGGTATCGAGATGGCCGGCGATCAATTCGGCAAACAGCCGAAACATGCCGATGATTCCGGGATTGTTCAGCTTCGCCGGCTCCGGATCGATCGCGCACAGCGTGCCGTAGAAGCTGCCGTCCTTGAGGATAATCGGCACCGAGATGTAACTCTGGAAGCCGTACATCGCCGGCGTCTGATGGTTGCGGTAGACCTCATCCTCGCCAACATGGTCTATCGCCACCTCGCAACCCGATTGGCGGATCTGGTGGCAGATCGTCGTCTCGACCTTGAGCTCGCCGCCGGGCTTGAGGCCGAACCCGATCTCGTCATTGGCGGCGAGACAGACCCAGCGATCAGGCGTGACGCGCGCCACCGCCGAAAAGCCCATGCCGGTGACGCGTGAGACGACGGTGAGAATGCTCGGGATGGCGGCGATCGACTCGATGATCTCGATGTCGGGACGAAATTCTTGCTCCCCACAGGATTCGATGGCGGTCATGCCTTCACCATGCGTGAAAGGGGCATCGACCGCCATGTAAAAGGTGCCACGGCGACAAGATCACGGGCTGCGGTCAGCTCCCGCCGCCGTCGACAGCAACGCGTTCAGCTCGGCTGCGGCCCGCAGCTGCTCGATGCGCGCAGCGACCTGTTCGCGCTGCGCGCCCTGCGGCAGTTGCGCGAGTTCATCCTCGAGGCGCAGCCTGTGCTCATCCAGGCGCTGCTCGAAGGTGTGGGGTTCAGATCGTTTTCGGGTCTGCATCATTCACCTTTGGCGGTTGAAGGCCTGGGCTGTTGGCCCAGCGGTCCAGTTGCTCGATGACCCGCGCATGGCTAGGCCGCCGCGGCTTCGGTGCCTTAGGCTCCTCTGACAGCTTGCGGGGTAGCTTGACGTCGTCTGTCATGGCGTCTCTCCCACGCAGTAAACGCGGCAAGCGGCTCCATGTTCCGATTTAACATATTGATTTTGCTAGAGTATTTTGCTAACTTGACGTTTTTGTCTGTGCTTGGGGAACCCGCTGCGAGTTTGCTGGTTTAGCAAATTACTCAATCAGCTCATTTTGGGTGTTTTGCGATGAACGAGCTTCGGGGTGAACGACTTCAGGTCATGTTGTCTCCAGAGGAATTGGCAACGCTCGACGATTTCCGCTTCCGCCACCGCATGCCGACCCGGGCCGCGGCGGTCCGCGAGCTGCTCAAGCTTGGTCTGGCTAATGCGGCGGTCGACGGCGACACCGGCGTGAAGTCGAGCGATTATGGCGTGTTCAATCGGGGACCGGATGGGCACACGCAGGCCGACGGCGGCACAAACGCGCCGGACACGGATTGACGCACGGATTACCGCACGTTCGCAACCGTCAGCGCATCGCCTCGGTGGCGCAGCCGTTCAGACCGCGCCGAACAGGTCGACGATCGCTTGCAGGATGCAGACCACCAGCGCCGACGAGAGCATCGCCGTCCCGATATCCGCAACATAAAGCAGCTGCGCCCTTTGCTCCGCATCGAGCTCCGCGATTGCCTTGCGCATGGTCTGGCTCCTGTTTCCGTCGGGAGAACGCGCCGCGCGGACGCCCGTTCCGTCGCGCGACGCACGCAGGGCGCATAAAAAAACCGGCGCACCTTGCGGTACGCCGGTTCAGTTTGACCAGCTTCAAGTCAACTCAGCAGCTCATGCCGACGCAGCCCGCGGCGCGCGGTTGCGCGAGTTGCGCTGGAAGAACAGCGCCTGGCTCGCCACCGCCGAGACCATCGCCGGCTGGAACGGTTTTGAGATCAGGAACGCCGGCTCCGGCCGCTCGCCGGTCAGGAAGCGCTCGGGATAAGCGGTGATGAACACCACCGGCACCTCGAAGATGCGCAACAGCTCGTTGACGGCATCGAGGCCCGACGAGCCGTCGGCGAGCTGGATGTCGGCGAGGATCAGGCCGGGCTTCTTGTTCTTGGCGAGCGCCACTGCATCCGAATGGGTGCGGGCGACGCCGATGACGTTGTGACCGAGATTCTTCACCAGGCTTTCGAGGTCCATCGCGATGAAGGTCTCGTCCTCGATGATCAGCACGTCGGTCGCGATCTCGGCGGCCATTTCGCGGCCGGCGGCGTCGGTGAGCTTGCGCGTCTCGGCGATGTCGATAGCGAGGATGTAGGCCACCTCCTCCTCCGAAAATCCTTCCAGCGAAAGCAGCAGGAAGGCCTGGCGCGGCAGTGGCGTGATGTTGGAGAGACGGCGCTCCGGCGGCAGCGACAGCGTCGCCACATCGGCATTGTCGTTATTGACCGACACCGAATTCCAGATCTGGGTAAACAGCCGGAACAGCCCGGCGCGCGGGCCGTGCGTCTCGTCCAGCAATGCTGCGTCCTGCAGCAGGGCCTCGAGCATGGCCCCGACATAGGCGTCCCCCGACGCCTGGTTTCCGGTCAGCGCGCGGGCATAGCGGCGCAGCAGCGGAAGATGTTCAGCAACGACCTGCGATCGGGACATTCCCACTCCATCCTTGTTCGTGAGGCCAAACCGGCCTGAAACGCGTTGACCGGGGACGGCGTATCCCATTCCGGGAGGCGACCCCGGTTCCCCTGCATGCCCGTCTACGCGCGACAGGCCAGAAAGTTCCACGAAATAGTTCCAGCGTGGCGGAACTTTCTGCGCAACTTTGCATTAGCTCGTGACCGATCGGGCCAGAGGTCAGCCTTTCTTTCGAGGAAACGACTTGGAAAATCAGAGACTTAACTCCCGGGGAAGCGTGGATCACATCATGAAGGAAGTAAAGAAGCAGGGCGGTCTCAACGCCGAGATTCAGTCGAGGATCGGCCACCAGCTTCGTGCCATGTACGACGACGTGGTACGACAGGGAGTGCCCGACCGCTTTGCGGAGCTGGTCCGCAAGCTCGACGGACCCGAGGCTGCCGCGGCGGCCGCTGCCGGGGGCGATACCGACAAGAACAATGGAGGGGACTAATGCCTCTCACCAATGAACTTCGCGACGACATCCTGGCGTCGGTCCCTAGCCTGCGCGCATTCGCGATCTCGCTGTCCGGCAATGGCGACCGCGCCGACGATCTGGTGCAGGAGACCTTGCTGCGCGCGATCGCCAATATCGACTCGTTCCAGGTAGGCTCGAACCTGCCGGCGTGGCTGTTCACCATCCTGCGCAACCTGTTTCGCTCCGACTACCGGAAGCGGCGCCGCGAGGTGGAGGACGCCGACGGCAACTATGCCAAGACGCTGAAGAGCCAGCCGTCGCAGACCGCGCATCTGGAGTTCGAGGAATTCCGCGCCGCGCTCGAGAAGCTGCCACAGGACCAGCGCGAGGCGCTGATCCTGGTCGGTGCCTCCGGCTTCTCCTACGAAGATGCGTCGGCGATCTGCGGCTGCGCGGTCGGCACCATCAAGAGCCGCGTCAACCGCGCGCGCTCGAAGCTGAGCGCGCTGCTCTATGTCGACAGCGCCGAGGATTTCGGCCCCGACAACACCGTGCGCGCCGTGATCGGCGGCAATGGCGGCTAATCGAGAGAGATAAGTCGGAGAGGAAGGCGGCCCAGTCGGGCCGCCTTTTTTGTTTGGGTGAATCGGTACGCGATCTTTGATCCGTCATGCTGAGGAGCGCGGAACGCGCGTCTCGAAGCACGACGGGCACCAGCCGGGCCGCATCCTTCGAGACGCGCTTCGCGCTCCTCAGGATGACGGGGAAGCTGATCTACGAGTTACGAGCGCCGCCCCCCGCGCACCGGCGCGGCGAACTGCTCGGTGCGGTCGCGCTCGGTCATGTCGACGACGGTGTCCATCGGCGCGGTGAGCTCGTAGACGTAGGAGACGTCGGTGAAATAGCGCTTTGCGGTGCCGCCGAGCGCTTCGGGCGCGACGCGGTCGAGCAGGATCAGGCCGAAATCGCTGTCCGCCCGCCGCGTCGCCTCGCTGGTGTTGAACTCCTCCCAGCGGAAATGGAAGATCGCGTCGTCGCCCTCCCCGGTCACCTCCCAGTTGGCGACGATGTGCGGATGCTTGCCGACCAGCGACAGGCCTTCGTCGGAATGCGAGGCGAGTTCGAAGAACAACAGCGACAGCGATTGCGCTGCGCGGGCGCTGACGGTGATGTCCGGGCCGTTCACCGCGATGCGGTCGGCATGCGGGATCGCGCGCGATTCGAACAGGCCCTTCAGCTTGACGCCCTGCCACTGGCTCTCGCTGAGCAGCGTCACGACGTTGGACATCGCGTGGATGCGGCCGATCAGAAGGTCGCGTGCGGCGTCGATGTCGGTGCCGTGGCGCAGCGTGCGCGTCACGATCGACTGGATCACCGCCAGGATGTTCTTGACGCGATGGTTGAGCTCGTCGATGACGGCCGTCAGCCGCCGTTCGAAGCCGATCCTGACCTCGATCTCGCGGCTGAGGCGCAGATTGTTGTAGGCGACATAGCCGAACAGACCGCAGACAATGCCGGTCAGCGCCAGCCCGATCGCCGCGACAATGGTCGCGGTCTGCTGCGCGCGCGCCGTGGCGTTGCTCTTGGCGTAATAGTCGAGCGACCAGTCGCGGCCGCCGAACGTCACGGTGCGGACCATCGACGGCGCCGGCCCGTTCTCGCGCACCGTGCGCGAGGTGACGGCGCCCTGCTCGTTGGCGGTGAACTCGTCGTTGGAATCGCGCGGATCCTTCAACGCCACCGCAAACAGCGATGAGTCGTCATTGGTCAGCATCAGCGACGACAGCTCGTAGGAAAAGGTGACGAAGCCGGCCGGCTCCGACGCCCCCTCGGGGAATACCGGCGCCGCCAGCGCGACGCCGACCGGGCCATTCTGCCGCAGCAGCGGGATCGGGTCCGAGGCCACCGGCTTGGCGTCGGCCAGCGCCTGCGCCAGCATCGGGCCGACCACGGAGTGGCGGTCGAAGGCACGGCCCGGGATGTTCAGGGTTTCCGGGGTGCGCGGCTCGACATCCATCATCACGTTGATCGGCCGGTCGAGCGCCTTGATGTCGAGCGGCTGGTCGTCGAAATCGCGGATCGACGGGTCGGTGAACCCCGCGGTTTTCAGCTCCACCGCCGCTGCGGGCAGCTCGTCCGGCCGCAGCCGCGCGATCCAGGCGGCGACGACGAAGTCGGTCTTGAAGGCATAGATCGCCGAGCGCAGCGGCTGCAGCATGTTGGCCTTCACCGTCGACGGCGCCCGGAACAGGCCCGACGCCACCCGCGCCAGCAGCTCGCGCTCGGTCAGGCGGTCCTGCACCAGGCTGGCATGCACGTCGATCGCCCGCGCCAGCGCGATGCCGTCGAGCGCCAGCTCCTGATCGTGCACCCGATAGGCGGCGAGACCGGAGAGCAACGCTCCGATCAGCGCTATCAAGGCAACGATGAAGCCCAGCCGAACCACTCGCTTACTCGGCAATCAGGGGGTGGCGGAAATGGACGGAAGGCATCTGATGGGTGCGGGGGCAGCGACAAATCAACACGCGATGAACACCTGCCGCAGAGGAATATGGAATAGCAATCATCGGTACGCAACATGAGCCGGTCCACAACATTAACGCTGACACCACCCGGCTGATCTTTGGGCACCAGAGGTTGCTAATCGGCAAAGTTGGATTTTGTTCCGGCGATTGCGCAACTTTTTTGCGGCGGAGGCGCTATCGCCGGCCTCACCGTCATCCTGAGGAGGCCGCGTAGCGGCCGTCTCGAAGGATGAACGGCCCCCGGCCGGTGGCCGTCGATCCTTCGAGACGCGCGCAAGAGCGCGCTCCTCCAGCGACAAAGGCGAAGCCTTTGCGCGGGGATGACGGGGAGAGAGCGGGCATCGCCACAATGATTAACGGCTAGGCCTTGGCGCCGGCCTTGCCCTGCGGCCGCAGGCCGCCCTTGGTCTCGATGAAGCTGATGATGCGCTCGAGGCCGTCGCTCTTCTTCAGGTTGGTCATCACAAAGGGCCGTTCGCCGCGCATCCGCCTGGTGTCGGTATCCATCTTCTCCAGCGACGCGCCGACATAGGGGGCGAGGTCGATCTTGTTGATCACGAGAAGGTCGGACCGCGTGATCCCGGGGCCGCCCTTTGACGGGATCTTGTCGCCGGCGGCGACGTCAATGACATAGATCGTCAGATCAGCCAGTTCCGGCGAGAAGGTCGCAGCCAGATTGTCGCCACCGGATTCGATCAGGACCAGATCGAGGTTCGGAAACTTGGCGCGCATGTCGGCAACGGCCGCCAGATTCATCGAGGCGTCCTCGCGGATCGCGGTGTGCGGGCAGCCACCGGTCTCGACGCCGGCGATGCGGTCCGCCGTCAACGAGCCCGATCGCACCAGAAATTCGGCATCCCATTTGGTGTAGATGTCGTTGGTGATCGCCGCGATGTCGTAGCGTTCGCGCATCGACTTGCAGAGCAGATCCATCAGCGCGGTCTTGCCGGAGCCGACCGGGCCGCCGACACCGACACGCAACGGGCCGTGAGATGATGCCATGAGAAGGTCGCTCCGCTATCGTCGTCCCTGCGAAAGCAGGGACCCATAACCACCGAATTGCATTGTCGCGACGCGCTGGAGCTCCAGCCTTGCACAACCACAGAAGCCTGTGGTTGTGGGTCCCCGCGTTCGCGGGGACGACAGCCGAGGGTGCGGCGCCGACATCACTCGATCGCGCATCATGACCGAAACAACCTCGTATATTGCGTCTCGTGCCGCAAGCTGGCGAGATCGGCGCGGAAAGTCGCGCTGCCGAGATCGTCGAGCGACGCCGCGCCGGCGCGCGCGGCGGTCGCGGCTGCTACCGGCTCGAGATCGGCCAGCACGCGCTGGCTGTCGGTCTGCCCGAGCGGGATCAGCCGGCTACCTGCGGAAATCCAGTTGGAGACCACGGCATGGAGGAAGGCGTGCAGCGTGGGCTCCAGCGGAATGCCGTGCGCCGCGCTGACCAGGCCGACCGCGACCGGATAGACGATCGGGCCGCCACAGGCGGCAACCATCGCGTCGAGGCCAGGCGAATTCCAGGCCGCGCGCGCGATGTCGATGAAGGCGCGGCCCTGGCTCGTGGTCTCGAGCTGCCGCTCGCGCGACGGCACGAAGGCGGCGGCGAGTTCGGCGATCTCCTTTAAGGCGTGATCACCCTCCGATGCCGCGCGAAAACTTTGCGCGACGAACACAGCGTCGCAAAACCCGCTGCCCTCGGCCAGAACAGCCGCGAGCCAGCCACGCAGCGATGCAGCATCGGTGATGTCGCCGGCTTCCACTGCCCATTCGATGCCGCTGGAATAGGCGAAAGCGCCGACCGGGAACGATGGCGACAGCCACGTCATCAGCCGGTACAGCGCCTTCGCCTCGCCCTCCGTCATCCCGCCGCTGATAGCGGCTGGATCGGTCTCATTTGTGGTCATGAGCATGGGAATGGTCGTGATGGTCGTGGCCGCAATGCTCGTCGTGATGATGGTCATCACTGTGGTGATGTCCATCACCGTGGTGATGATGGCCATGATCGTGCGCGTGGCTCTGGGCGTGATCGTGCCCGGTATGGTCATGCGCGTGCGGTTCTTCCGCATGGGCATGCCCGGTATAGGCGCCGCCCTCGGGATCGAACGGCGCTTCGATCTCGATGACACGGGCCCCGAGCCCCTTCACCATCGCCTCGATGACGTGATCGCGGCGGATGCGCAGGCCCTTCGGCATGATCTGGGTCGGCAGATGGCGGTTGCCGAGATGCCAGGCGACCCGGATCAGATGATGCGGATCGCTGCCGCGGATTTCCAGCAGCGGCTCGGGCGCGGCGACCACCTCGACGAGGCGGCCGTCCTCCAGCACCAGCGCGTCGCCGCCGCGCAGCGCGACGGCGTTTTCGAGATCGAGCAGGAATTCGAACCCGCGCGTGCCGGTCATCGCCATCCGCCGCCGGTGACGGTCGTCGAAATCGAGCACGACGGTGTCGGCGGGTGTGTCCGTCCAGCGATGCTGTCCCAGAACTTTTGTCGCGCGGATCATTCCGACCTCAGAGCCTCTCGACCTTGCCGTCGCTGATGATCTCGATCACCGTCGGCGCGGTCTTCATTTGCGAGGAATACTCCCGCCACACCTTCATATGCGGCGCGCGGCCATGCGCGTTGAGGTCTTCGCGGGTCTCCCAGCGCTCGACCACCACATACTGATTGGGATTGTTGACGCTGACATGGCCGTCATAGGAGAGGCAGCCCTTCTCCTTGAGGGTCTCCGCCGTGCAGGCCTTATGTCCCTTGATGAAGTCGTCGCGATTTTCCGGCTTCATCGGCGTGGTGGCGATGACATAGATCATGGATCGTCTCCCTTCTTCTTGTTCGTTAGCGGACGTCGACTTTCTCCGGCGTGATCACCTCGATCTTCGGCGGCGCAGACATGCATTTCACCGCGACCCGGCCAAACGTCTTCATGTGTTCGACGGTGCGATGCGGCACCAGCGCCTCGGCGTTTTCCCACTGCTCGACGAACACCATCTTGCTGTGGTCGGTGACGCTCTCATGGAGATCGTAGGCGATGTTGCCGGGCTCCTTTCGGACCTCCTTGATGCAGGCGGTGGCCGCAGCGATGAATTCGGCGCGGGTCTCGGGCTTGATGGTCAACGTGGCTACGACGTAAATCACGGAAATTCCTCCCGGTTTTCTCTTTTGGCTTTGGATACCGGGAGGGGTTTTAGAACATAAAATAGCGCTGGGCCATGGGCAGCACCTCCGCCGGCGCGCAGGTCAGGAGCTCGCCGTCTGCGCGCACCTCATAGGTTTCAGGGTCGACCTCGATGTTCGGGGTTGCGTCATTGTGGATCATGCTCTTCTTGGAGATTTTTCCGCGGGTATTCTGCACCGCGTAGAGCTTCTTGGAGATGCCGAGCTTGCGGGCGAGCCCCCCGGCGACGGCGGCCTTCGAGGTAAATACCACCGACGACGCCGTCAGCGCCTTGCCGTAGGCTGCGAACATCGGCTGGTAGTGCACCGGCTGCGGCGTCGGGATCGAGGCGTTGGGATCGCCCATCGGAGCGGCCACGATCGAGCCGCCCTTGATGATGCAGTCCGGCTTGACGCCGAAGAACGCCGGCGACCACAGCACGAGATCAGCCATCTTGCCCTTCTCGACCGAGCCGATCAGCTTCGAGACGCCATGCGCGATCGCCGGGTTGATGGTGTATTTGGCGATGTAGCGCTTGACGCGGAAATTGTCGTTGTCGTTGCCCTTGTCCTGCGGCAGCGACCCGCGCTGCTTCTTCATCTTGTCGGCGGTCTGCCATGTGCGGATGATGACTTCGCCGAGCCGGCCCATCGCCTGCGAGTCCGACGACATCATCGAGAGCGCGCCGAGATCGTGCAGGATGTCTTCGGCCGCGATGGTCTCCTTGCGGATCCGGCTCTCGGCGAAGGCGAGGTCTTCGGCGATCGAGGGATCGAGGTGGTGGCACACCATCAGCATGTCGAGATGCTCGTCGATGGTGTTGCGGGTGAACGGCCGCGTCGGGCTGGTGGAAGACGGCAGCACGTTCTTCAGGCCGGCGATCTTGATGATGTCAGGTGCGTGGCCGCCGCCGGCGCCTTCGGTGTGGAAGGCGTGGATGGTGCGGCCCTTGAACGCCTTCACGGTATCCTCGACGAAGCCGGATTCGTTCAGCGTGTCCGAATGCAGCATCACCTGGACGTCGTAATCGTCGGCCACCGACAGGCAGGTGTCGATCGCCGACGGCGTGGTGCCCCAATCCTCGTGCAGCTTCAGCGCGCAGGCGCCAGCCTTGATCATCTCGACCAGCGCAGCCGGGCGCGACGCGTTGCCCTTGCCCGAGATGCCGAGGTTGACCGGGAAGGCGTCGAACGACTGGATCATCCGCCCCATGTGCCACGGGCCGGGCGTGCAGGTGGTGGCGAAAGTGCCATGCGACGGTCCGGTGCCGCCGCCTAGCAAAGAGGTGACGCCAGCCATCAGCGCGTGCTCGATCTGCTGCGGGCAGATGAAATGGATGTGGCTGTCGAAACCGCCGGCGGTCAGTATCTTGCCTTCGCCCGCGATCACATCGGTGCCGGGGCCGATGATGATGGTGACGTTGGGCTGGATGTCGGGATTGCCGGCCTTGCCGATCGCAGCAATCATGCCCTCCTTGATCGCGACGTCGGCCTTGATGATGCCCCAGTGGTCGACAATCAGCGCATTGGTGATGACGGTGTCAACAGCACCTTGCGCGTTGGTCACCTGCGACTGCCCCATGCCGTCGCGGATCACCTTGCCGCCGCCGAACTTCACCTCCTCGCCATAGGTGGTGAGATCCTTCTCGACCTCGATGATCAGGTCAGTGTCGGCCAGCCGCACCTTGTCGCCGGTGGTGGGGCCGAACATGTCGGCATAGACGGAACGTTTGATTTTCACGGACATGTTAGCCCCCTGTTTCAGCCAGCGCGGTTCTTGCGCGCTCAATAGTGTCATCGAAGATGCGGTCAAGCCGCGAATTGATTCCTCGGCAGCCGGCGACGACCTTGTCGGCCCAAGCTGCATAATCGGCGAGATCGCCACGCTCATCCTTGCTTGGATGCGGCACGATCCGGGCGCCGATATTGCTGATCTTGTCGGCGGTCTTGATCAGTTTGGCGCCGGGGGACTTGTGCGGAGCGTCCTCGATCTGCCTCTGGCGACGGACCGGTTTCGGCAGGCTCATGTCATCGGTGCACTCGACAACGAGACCGGCGACACGTTCGCTGAATTTATTTGCGAGTTCCTCGCGCGTGGTCTCGGTATCCTCGATGCTGTCGTGCAGCCAGCCGGCAGCCACGAGATCGGCATCGGTGCCTTCAGTCACAGTCGCGAGCAAGTTCGCGACCTCCGCGAGGTGATTGATATGCGGCTCACCACCCCGCCCCTTGCGCGCCATCCCGTTGTGACGGCGCGCAGCAAGTTCGGCAGCTTCGGAGATAAGGCGGATCGCGGGGAGCATGGCGTTACAGCTTCCCCTTCACCTCGCCGCGGAAGCCATGGACGATGCGCTTGCCGGCGAGGGCGACGAGTTTGACGTCGCGGGTCTGGCCGGGCTCGAAGCGGACGGCGGTGCCGGCGGCGATATCGAGGCGCATGCCGCGCGCTTTTTTGCGATCGAATTTCAGCGCCGGGTTGGTCTCGAAGAAATGGTAGTGCGAGCCGACCTGGATCGGGCGGTCGCCGGTGTTGGCAACCGACAGGGTCACGGTCTTGCGGCCGGCATTGAGTTCGATCTCGCCGTCCTTGATGAAGAGTTCGCCGGGGATCATGTCGCGCTCCTATCGGATCGGCTCGTGGACGGTGACGAGCTTGGTGCCATCGGGGAATGTCGCCTCGACCTGGATGTCGTGGATCATCTCGGGGATCCCGGCCATCACCTGGTCTCGGGTCAAAACCTTGGCGCCGGCCTGCATCAAATCGGCGACCGTGCGCCCGTCGCGCGCGCCCTCGACGATGAAGTCGGAGATCAGCGCAATGGCCTCCGGGTGGTTCAGCTTGACGCCGCGCTCGAGCCGGCGCCGCGCCACCATGGCCGCCATCGAAACCAGGAGCTTGTCCTTTTCGCGGGGAGACAAATTCATGCGAGCACTCTGATCAGATTGAAAGGATGAGTTGAGCCAGCTTCTTAATTGAGCCAAAGCCTCGGCAGCGGGACAGCGGAGGCGCGGCCGAGCACCGTCATCATGTCGGCGCGCAGCCTCGCCGCATCTTGGGCACAGAAACGCGCCATTGCAAATCCATTCCAGGCGGAGATGCCGACCTCGCCGCCGAAGCTTTCCGACGCCTCGCGGAGGCGCTCGACCAGCGCCTCGTCGCCCGGCACAATCAGTGCGGTCCCGATCGCCGCGCCGCCGTTGGCGATCGCGGGTTTTGCGAGCTTGTCGCCGATCTCGCCGTCGAGGCGGATCGTCTCCGCAAACACCAGTTTGCCGCCGCGGCGCATCCGCCAGCGGTCGACAAACTCGCCGTGGCGCATCGTCTCGCCCATCGCGGCGCGGCCGAACACCACGATTTCGCAAAGCAAAAGCGAGGCGCCTTCGGCGAGATCGATGTCGAAGCTGCGGTGGATCCGGGCGCGATCAAACAAGATGGTCTCCTGCGGCAGCCAGGCGAGGTGCGCCCCCGCCTCCGCCTTCAGGGCAATGCCGAGCCGCGCAGGCGCGCCAGTGGCGCGATAGACCTTCTCGGCCGCAGCTGTGGTCAGCGTCAACCGGGCGCCCTCGCCGGCCGCGATTGCGATGTCGAAGCGGTCGCCGCCGGCAATGCCGCCGGCGGTGTTGACGAACATCGCCGACAGGCCGTCGTCTTCCGGCGATGGAAAGCGGACGCGCAAAGAGCCTGATTCATGCAGATCACCGCGGCGGGTGGCGCCATCCCTTCGATGCACGTCGAACCTCACCGCGCCCTGGGCACGGTTCGCTGCAAATGTCGCTGAAGATGCGCCTGCGATCTCGCTCCGCATCCGCCCCAACGCTCCCCCTACCGCGCCGCGAGGAGCGGCGTCACAGTTTCATTACAGCGCCATCTGGCGGCTGATCTCGGCGGGATCGAGGGTCGCACGGTCGCAGGCATATTTCACCGCGCCTCGGTCCATCACGGCGAAACTGTCGCCGAGTTCGCAGGCGAAGTCGAGATATTGTTCGACCAGCACGATCGCGATGTTGCCGAGGTTGCGCAGATAAGAGATCGCACGGCCGATGTCCTTGATGATCGAGGGCTGGATACCTTCGGTCGGCTCGTCGAGCAGCAACAGCTTTGGCCGCATCACCAGCGCGCGGCCGATCGCGAGCTGCTGCTGCTGGCCGCCGGAGAGGTCGCCGCCGCGGCGGCCGAGCATGGTCTGCAGCACCGGAAACAACGAGAACACGTCGTCGGGGATGTTGCGGTCCTCGCGCTTCAGCGGCCCGAAGCCGGTCTTGAGATTCTCTTCCACCGTGAGCAGTGGAAAGATCTCGCGGCCCTGCGGCACGAAGCCGATGCCGTGCCGCGCCCGCTCATAGGGTTTTAGCGCGGTGATATCCTTGCCGTCGAAATTGATCGAGCCGGAGGCAATCGGATACTGCCCGACCATCGCGCGCAGCAGCGAGGTCTTGCCGACGCCGTTGCGCCCGAGCACGCAGGTCACCTTGCCGGGCTCGGCCGTGATCGAAACGCCGCGCAGCGCCTGCGCCGCACCGTAGAACAAATTGATGTTGTCGACCTTCAGCATTGCTCAGCGCCCCAGATACACTTCAACGACCCGCTCGTTCGCCGACACCTGGTCGATGGTGCCTTCGGCCAGCACCGAACCTTCATGCAGGCAGGTCACCTTGACGCCGAGTTCGCGGACGAAAGTCATGTCGTGCTCGACCACCATGATGGTGTGGTTCTTGTTGATCTGCTTCAGCAGCTCGGCGGTCAGGTGAGTCTCGACGTCGGTCATGCCAGCGACCGGCTCGTCGACCAGCAGCACCTTCGGATCCTGCGCCAGCAGCATGCCGATCTCGAGCCACTGCTTCTGGCCGTGCGACAGGGAGCCCGCGAGGCGGTTGCGCGCGTCGGTCAGGCGGATGGTCTCGAGCACCTTGTCGATGCGCTCTGATTCGGCCTTGCTGCCGCGCCAGAACAGCGTGCCGCGGACGGAGTGATCGACATTGAGCGCGAGCAGCAGATTGTCCTGCACGGTCTGGCTCTCGAACACCGTCGGCTTCTGGAATTTGCGGCCGATGCCGAGCTCGGCGATGCGGGTCTCGTCGAGCCGGGTCAGGTCGACGGTGCCGTCAAATAGCACGGTGCCCTCGTCCGGCTTCGTCTTGCCGGTGATGATGTCCATCATTGTGGTCTTGCCGGCGCCGTTCGGGCCGATGATGGCGCGCATCTCGCCCGGCGCCAGCGTCAGCGACAGGTTGTTGATGGCGTGAAAGCCGTCGAACGAGACGTGCACGCCGTCGAGATAGAGCATGGCCGAGGTGGCGCGGGTATCCATCACGTTCATGTGCCTACTCCGCCGGGTTCGGTTCGCCGATGCCGTCTTCGCGCGCGGCGCTTTCCTTGTCGGCCTCGATCGCCGCGCTACGTTGCTTGTCGCGCCAGCTGTTGAAGGTGCCGATGATGCCCTTCGGCAGCAGCAGCGTCACCAGGATGAACATCGCGCCCAGCATGAACAGCCAGTACGGCGCGAGCGGCCCCGAGGTGAAGTAGGTCTTGGCATAGTTGACGACGACGGCGCCGAGCGCGGCGCCGATCAGCGTGCCGCGGCCGCCGACTGCGACCCAGATGACCGCTTCGATCGAATTGCCGGGCGCGAATTCGCTGGGATTGATGATGCCTACCTGCGGCACATAGAGCGCGCCAGCGACGCCGGCCATGCAGGCCGACAGCGTGAACACGAACAGCTTGTAGGTTTCGACGCGGTAGCCGAGGAAGCGGGTGCGGCTTTCGGCATCGCGCACCGCGATCAGCACCTTGCCGAGCTTCGAGCTCACGACGGCGCGGCAGATCACAAAGGCGATGATCAGCGCCAAACAGCTCAGCAGGAACAGCGCGCAGCGGGTGCCTTCGGCCTGCACGTTGAAGCCGAGGATGTCCTTGAAGTCGGTCAGGCCGTTGTTGCCGCCGAAGCCGAAATCGTTGCGGAAGAACGCCAGCAGCAGCGCGTAGGTCATCGCTTGCGTGATGATCGAGAGGTAGACGCCGGTGACGCGGGAGCGGAAGGCGAGCCAGCCGAAGCAGAAGGCCAGCAGGCCGGGCGCCAGCAGGACCATCAGCGCCGCGAACCAGAACATGTCGAAGCCGTGCCAGTACCATGGCAGCTTCGGATAGTTCAGGAACACCATGAAATCAGGCAGGAGCGGGTTGCCGTAGACGCCGCGGCTGCCGATCTGGCGCATCAGGTACATGCCCATGGCGTAGCCGCCGAGTGCGAAGAACGCGCCGTGGCCGAGCGAGAGGATGCCGCAATAACCCCAGATCAGGTCGATCGAGAGCGCAAGGATGGCGTAGCAGACATATTTGCCCCACAGCGCCACCAGGTAGGTCGGCACCTGGAACATCGAGCCCTGCGGCAGCAGGAGATTCGACAGCGGGATCAGGATGCCAAGCGCCGCGACGATCAGGATGAAGGTAGCAGCGGCGCGATCGAGCGAGCGGGTCAGGATGTGCGGGGTCATGCTTCCACCGCCCGTCCCTTGAGGGCGAACAGGCCGCGCGGCCGCTTCTGGATGAACAGGATGATCAGCACCAGGATCGCGATCTTGCCGAGCACCGCGCCGGCCACCGGCTCGAGGAACTTGTTGGCGATGCCGAGCGTGAAGGCGCCGACCAGCGTGCCCCAGAGATTGCCGACGCCGCCGAACACCACCACCATGAAACTGTCGATGATGTAGCTCTGGCCCAAATTCGGGCTGACATTGTCGATCTGCGACAGCGCCACGCCGGCGATCCCTGCGATGCCGGAGCCGAGGCCGAAGGTCAGCGCGTCGACCCGCGAGGTGGCGATACCCATCGACGCCGCCATGCGGCGGTTCTGTGTCACCGCACGCATCTCAAGGCCGAGCGCGGTATAGCGCAGCATCGCGAGCAGGATCGCGAACACCGCCAGCGTGAAGCAGAAGATCCAGAGCCGGTTGTAGGTGATGGTGATCTGGCCGACTTCGAACGCACCGCTCATCCAGGAAGGGTTGCCGACCTCGCGGTTGGTCGGACCGAACAGGGTGCGCACCGCCTGCTGCAGCACCAGCGACAGACCCCAGGTCGCCAGCAGGGTTTCCAGCGGGCGGCCGTAGAGGAAGCGGATGATGCTGCGTTCGATCAGCACGCCGATGCCACCGGCGACCAGGAAAGCAAGCGGAAGGGCGATCAGAAGCGAATAATCGAACAGGCCGGGATAGCTAGTGCGGATCACCTCCTGCACCGCGAAGGTGGTGTAGGCGCCGAGCATCACCATCTCGCCATGGGCCATGTTGATGACGCCCATCACACCGAAGGTGATCGCTAGCCCGATCGCGGCGAGCAGCAGCACCGAGCCGAGCGACAGGCCATACCAGGCGTTCTGCACCGTCGACCACAGCGCCAGATTGCTCTGGATCGAGGAGATCGCGGAGGCCGCGGCCTTGGCAACCAGCGGCGGCTGGCCGGCGTCGAGACTGGTGAGCAGCGCCAGCGCCTCCTGGTCGCCGCGCGCCTTGATCACGGCCACGGCGTCGAGCTTGTCGCTATCTGACGCGTCCGACTTGAACAGGATGATGGCGGCGCGCCCCTCGGCAAGCGCCTGCCTGGTGGATTTATTGGTCTCCTTGGCGAGTGCGCTGTCGACGGTCGGCAGCATACTCTCCTCGTGGCTCTTGAGCACCGATTGCGCGGCAGACAGGCGCTTCGCCGGGTCCGACGACATCAGTGTCAGGCCGCCGACCGCGGCATCCACGGTGCGGCGCAGCCGGTTGTTGAGGCGGACGGCAGCGGCATTGTCCGGCAGCTTGTCGACGGCGGCGCCGGTCGCAGCGTCGATGATCTTGCCGTCGGGCTGGGTGATGAAGACCTTCTTGCTGTCGGGATCAGCCGACAAACGGCCGTCCTGCAGCGCGCTGATGATCGGGGACGCGAGCGGATTGCCCGATGATGCGATCTCGCCGACCGCGTCCTCGGTGTCGGAGAACTCATCATTGGCGAATTTGGCGACCGAGTCCTCGAACGGACCGGCCATCGCCGGCAGGACAAAGCAGCTGAGCAGCAGGATCGAAAGAAACAGCGCGCGAAAGCGGTCAATACAATTGGCGAACACGTGAATACCCCGGCCGGAGTGTGAGGAGAAGGCGGCGAACCGCGCCGCCTTCTCCAGTGTCTTGGAAGGTTTTTGTTGTGTCGTTGATCAGATCAGCAGTCCCGGATCAGGAACCCGAACCGAGGCACTTGCTGGTCTTGGTGTTGTAGTTGCCGCACTTCTTGCCGACCCAATCGCCAACCAGGTCCTTGGAGTCGGGCAATTCCTTCGACCATGCGTCGCCGGCGACTTCCGCCGGTGTCTTCCACACCACGTCGAACTGGCCATTGGCTTTGATTTCGCCAATGTAGACCGGCTTGGTGATGTGATGGTTCGGAAGCACTTTGGCGGTACCGCCCGTGAGGTTCGCCGTCTCGATGCCGGGAAGTGCATCGATCACCTTGTCCGGATCGGTCGACTTCACTTTCTCGACCGCCTTCACCCACAGATTGAAGCCGATATAGGTGGCTTCCATCGGATCGTTGGTGGTGCGCTTCGGATTCTTGGTATAGGCCTGCCACTCCTTGATGAACTTTTCGTTCGCCGGGGTCTTGATCGATTCGAAGTAGTTCCAGGCGGCGAGATGGCCGACCAGCGGCTTGGCGTCGATGCCGGCGAGTTCTTCTTCGCCGACCGAGAACGCGACCACCGGAATGTCTTTTGCCTTGATGCCCTGGTTGCCGAGTTCCTTGTAGAAGGGAACGTTGGCGTCGCCGTTGATGGTGGAGACCACGGCGGTCTTCTTGCCGGCCGAGCCGAACTTCTTGATGTCGGCCACGATCGTCTGCCAGTCGGAATGACCGAACGGCGTGTAGTTGATCATGATGTCTTCCTGCGCGACGCCCTTCGACTTCAGGTACGCCTCGAGGATCTTGTTGGTGGTGCGCGGATAGACGTAGTCGGTGCCGGCCAGCACCCAGCGCTTCACCTTCTCGTCCTTCATCAGATAGTCGACGGCGGGGATCGCCTGCTGGTTCGGCGCAGCGCCGGTGTAGAACACGTTGCGCTCGGACTCTTCGCCTTCATACTGCACGGGATAGAACAGGATGTTGTTCAGCTCCTTGAACACGGGGAGCACGGACTTGCGCGACACCGAGGTCCAGCAGCCGAACACGACCGCGACCTTGTCCTTGGTGATCAGCTCGCGCGCCTTTTCCGCAAACAGCGGCCAGTTCGAGGCGGGATCGACGACGACGGCCTCGAGCTTCTTGCCCATCACGCCGCCCTTCTTGTTCTGCTCATCAATCATGAACAGGACGGTGTCCTTCAGCGTGCTTTCGCTGATGGCCATGGTACCGGAAAGCGAATGGAGAATACCCACCTTGATGGTGTCGTCGGCCGCTTGCGCGGGCGAGAACGACGAGGACGCAGCCAGGCCCATAACCAGGCCGGCAGTCGCCGCGAGAGCGCGGCGACGGGTCACCGTCGCTATATCGTGAGTAAGTTGTGTAAGCATGAAATGTCATCTCCCTGACGCAGGCGTGGAACGCTTGCGAAACGGCCACCTGGCCGCCTGCGGTTAAGGGAATCGCAAGAACTGTGCCACGCCCCTCACACCTTCTAAGGTATTGAATAGACTTGGTAACTTCGCGAGTTCCGTTAGAATACGGAGCTCCATCGCCTAATAATTAGGCCACAAAAATGTATGCCCAGAGGGCATCCTGATTATTTCGTGAGCAATATTGGCAGTTTGGCTAATTTTCCGGCATGGGTTTTTGACATTCTGCGCGACGGTTGATCGGGGAACTTCGGCTGCCACCTGGTTGCAACATCTTGAAAACGCCGTGTTCCTGGTCCATATGGTGGCGGTGCCCGCGCGAATCGCGGCGCGCCCACGCGAGCTGCGTGTTCAAGTCGTCTCAACGGCTTCTGGCTCGCCTTTGCATCCAACCTAGCCTGATGCCCCAGACACGCGGGTGTCCTGACGCCCTCGTGCGATTCTGGCGATATCCGCCGGGACGACGACTGTTTTATGGAAAGAACGACCTTTTGACCTCCTTTCAGGACTTCGGCCTCGCCGATCCCATCGCCCGTGCGCTGCGAGAAGAAAACTATCTCACGCCCACCCCCATCCAGGCCCAGACCATCCCGCTCGCCCTCACCGGCCGCGATGTTGTCGGCATCGCTCAGACCGGCACCGGCAAGACCGCAGCCTTTGCGCTTCCGATCCTGCACCGCATTCTGGAGAATCGCATCAAGCCGCAGCCCAAGACCTGCCGCGTGCTGGTGCTCTCGCCCACCCGCGAATTGTCGGGCCAGATCCTCGACAGTTTTAATGCCTATGGCCGCCACATCCGCCTCTCCTCGACGCTGGCGATCGGCGGCGTGCCGATGGGCCGTCAGGTCCGCTCCCTCATGCAAGGCGTCGAAGTGCTGGTGGCCACGCCCGGCCGCCTGCTCGACCTCGTGCAGAGCAACGGGCTGAAACTCAACCAGGTCGAATTCCTGGTGCTGGACGAAGCCGACCGCATGCTCGACATGGGCTTCATCAACGACATCCGCAAAATCGTCGCCAAGATGCCGATCAAGCGGCAGACACTGTTCTTCTCGGCGACCATGCCCAAGGATATCGCCGAGCTCGCCGAGGCGATGCTGCGCGATCCCGCCCGCGTCGCGGTGACGCCGGTCGCCTCAACGGTCGAACGTATCGTCCAGCGCATCATCCAGGTCGATTTCGCGGCCAAACCGGCGATTCTCGCCCAGCTTCTGAAGCAAGAACCGGTCAATCGCGCCCTGATCTTCACCCGCACCAAGCATGGCGCGGACAAGGTCGTGAAGGGCCTCGAGCGCGCCGGAATCAGTGCCAATGCGATCCACGGCAACAAGTCGCAGAACCACCGCGAGCGCACGCTGGCGGCGTTCCGCACCGGTGAGATCCGCACGCTGGTCGCGACCGACATTGCCGCGCGCGGCATCGACGTCGACGGCATCAGCCATGTGATTAATTTCGACCTGCCCAACATCCCGGAAAGCTATGTCCACCGGATCGGCCGCACCGCGCGCGCCGGCGCCGAGGGCGTCGCGATCTCGCTGGTCGCGGGCGCCGAGGAGATGGGCTATCTGCGCGACATCGAACGGCTGATCAAGATCACGGTGCCACGGGAAGACCGCCGCACACCAGGTAGCCGCGACGCCGCACCGGCACAGAGCCCGCAGCCGCACCGGGGCGGCCGTTCTGCGCCCCGCGCCCACAATGTCCGTGGGAATGAGGCCGCTCCAGGTGCAAAAGGCCCTCGCCGCCACCGCCGTGGAGGTGGTAACAATGGCGCGCCGCAGACGAACCGGGGCGAGTCGCCGCGTTCGTCGCAGGCTGGCAACAGCGAAAGCATCCAGGGCGTCGCCTTTTTGCATCGCGAGAGCCGGCCAAACACGCAGCCCAACCGCAACAAACGACCGCAGCACTAGCCGTCGCTCGATCTGAGGAAACACATGGCTAAGGAAGAGCTGATCCAGTTCGAAGGACTGGTGACCGAAATCCTCCCCGACGCTCGTTACCGGGTTCAACTTGACGCCGGACACGAGATCGTCGCCTACACCGCCGGCAAGATGAAGAAGAACCGGATCAAGACGTTGGCCGGCGACCGCGTCACGATCGAAATGTCGCCCTACGATCTCGAAAAGGGCCGACTGATATTCCGCCACAAGGACGAGCGTCCGAGTTCACCCGGCGGCCCGCCGCGGGGTGCACCGCCGCGCGGCGGTCAGTTCCGCCGTCGGTAACCGAGGCTTTGCAACTGTTGCGCGCATGACATTCCGATGCCATGCGCAACAATTGGCCGGCGCCCGCGCCGGCCAAAAAATCGCGCACGTCAGGATTGTTTTGAACCGCTCTATCGAATAATATATCGGCCATCGATTTTCGGCCGGACGACATTAGCTATCCACCGGTACAGCCGGTTCAGACGCTGACGACCCTTCCAAAAATTCGATCTCACCACCCCGCCGACCAGCGGGTCTTGAACTTGTATATCTGAGAAGGGACTACCCCCGTGAGCATGGGAACCGTGAAGTGGTTTAACGCGACCAAGGGCTACGGCTTCATCCAGCCGGATGAAGGTGGCAACGACGTGTTCGTGCACATCAGTGCTGTCGAGCGTGCCGGTCTTGGCACTCTGCGTGAAGGCCAGAAGATCTCTTACGAGATCGTAGCTGACCGCCGTTCCGGCAAATCCTCGGCCGACAATCTCCGCGCCGCTGGATAAGCCGATTTCCCGCGAGCGCGACGCTCGAGGAAATTGCCGTCAAGACATCAAAGGCCGCACCTCAGGTGCGGCCTTTTTTGCGGGTGCTATTTGTCGGGATCGGCAGCGACAGCGGCCTACGTCGACGGACAAGGCGGCAGAGGAGACCCCGAGGCGGGCGTCGGATAGATCACGCAATTCGCTTGTCGCGGGCGGGTATAGGCGACGTCGCTGAGCGTGATGCCGGCTTTCGCCATTACATAGCCGACCGTTGGAACGTATTTGTATTTGACTTCGCTGAAGATCAGAGAGGTTTGCGAAATCAATAGTGCCGGTGGGATGATGCTGGTGACGTTGTCACCCACACTGCGGGACGAGGTCGTCAACGTCGCCTGCGTGGCACCGCTGGAAATGGTCGCAGCCTTGGTCCAGATGATCTTCGCGGTCAGCGTGGTATCGATGTAGATCTCCGACAGCGTGGCTTGGGTCGGGCTCGGGTCATAGGGCGTCATGATCCCGACGGCGGCGCTAAAGAAGTTGGTGAGATCACTGTCCGCGACCGAGATCGACTGCGAGGTCAAGTCGGACAATGTGCGCGCCATCAACGTCACCTTGCGGTCGACGGCGACGCCGGACGAGAACTCGACGGTGCCGAAGAACAACAGCAGCATCAGCGGGAGGATAAGGGCGAACTCGACGGCCGCGAGCCCACGCCTGTCGCGCGCGAACCGCCGCAGACCAAGCCAAATCCGCACTCTCTGTCGCATGTTCCGCATCAGAAGGGCTCATTCTTGAAGGCCGCAGTCGCGGTCAGGAGACGTTTGCCGGTGTTCAGGTTGGCGACGTTGAAACCAAGCGAAGTGACAAACAGTGGCCACTGATAGAACAGGCGGACCACGACGATGCTGCCGGCGCCACCGGTACTGTACTGCATGGCCGGAAGGAAGTTTCCGCCCGAATCGATCGGCGGGGTGAGGTTGACTGAACCGAACTGGGACGCGGTGTAGCTGCGCACGTCGATATAGATGCCGTTGGTGCAATCGAACAAGGCACTGATCTGGTTGCAGACGTAGGTCTTGAACTGCGCCTGAGTGCAGGGCGTCGAACAGCCCGTCACCAGGCCGCTCTGCGCCTGACCGGTCATGATCGCGCGCGCGGAATCCTGCGTCACGGTCTCCAGCACCTGGCCGGCAAAGAAGATCATGGCCGTCTCGACGATCGCAAACACCAGCCCGAAAAACAGCGGCGCGATCAGCGCGAACTCCACCGCAGCCGAGCCGCGGGAGTTGCGGCGGAAACGACGCAGGAGGTTTTGGGAGAAACGAGCGGGCAGCGGCATCAACGACCCCGGATGAATGTGGCCGGTAACAGCTACCGGAAACCCATTGTTGAAGTGTTTCGTCGGATCGGGACAGAATGCCCTGTTCCATTAAGCCAATCTTAACCGTGTCGAGATGGCGGCCTGCAATCGACCGCGGCCCCGGCGCATGGATGCACCGGAGCAGGAATGGCTCAATTCGTTGGCTTGGCGGCTGCGGCCGAACCGCTGGCCTGGCTGTTCAGCGTGCCGGCCTGGTCCATTGTTGACTTGAAGTAAGTCTCGCCGTCGCCAAGGGTGATGCGGCGCTGGCAGACCGGCATGCAGCTGTAGGTCTCGCGGTCGATGCCGCGATAGACGGTGACGAGCTGGTCGCTTGGCGGGCCTTCAACCTGGATCTGGCGATCCACCAGCACCTGGCCGGTGCGGTCGAGTGCGATGAAGTTGGTGGCGCCGTAGCCCTTGCCGGTGACGACGACGACGCCGCCATTCTGCAGGGTGACGTCGGCGATCAAGGGGTTGCCGACGACGATCGTCGCGATGCCCGAGGGCAGCCTGACGAGCTTGGCCTGGTCGACGCTGACCGCGATCCGGTCAGGATCTGGCGCGGCCTTGGAGACCGCAGGCCACAGCAACACAGCTGCGGCCAGGAAGACGAATCCAAAACGCGCGATGGCGCGAATACGCTGAGACTGAAACGACATACTCTACCCCGGGACGTTGACTAGCCGGCAAAAGCGATACGCGGCGGACCGGCGCCCGACGGGGCAAATCTGACGGCAATTCATTTAAGAAGAGCAAAAATCGAGGCTTGAATTGCGCGGATGTCACGACTTCCGGAACGGATAGGCCAATTGTCCGGCGATCTCGCTCGGGAAGGCCTTGTCGTCGATGCCGTAATCGTCCGGCAGCCGGCCCGCCGGCATCCGGAAGGTGCCGAACAGGATATCCCAGACCGGAAAAGTGCCGGCGAAATTGCTGTTGCCCCCCTCATCGAGCGAGGTGTGGTGCCAGCGGTGAAAGACCGGCGACGCCAGCAAATATCTGAACGGGCCGAGATCCCAGTTCAGGTTGGCGTGTACGAAAGCGGACAGGAACAGATTGAACGGACCGACCCAGAGCATCGCGCTTGGCGAAATGCCGGCCGTCAGCATCAGGACGTCGACGCCAACCGTGCCGAGCAGAAGATTGACCGGATGGAAGCGCGCGGCCGAAATCCAGTCGACATCTTCCGACGAGTGGTGGACCGCGTGATATCGCCAGAAGCCGCCGCGATGAAACATGCGATGCAGCCAGTACATCACGAAGTCGGAGATCACGAGGAACAGCATGGCCTGCAGCCAAATCGGCAGCGTCGACAGCGGCCCGTGGCCGTTGTCATAGAAGGCAACCAGTTCGGCGGAGTCGCGGATGCCGAACACGAGGCCGGCGATGACAACCAGAAGCCCGATGCGAAACACGCGGGCAAACAGCGGCACCAGGAACCAGTAACAGAGGTCGGTGACGATCTCGCGCTTGCGCCACCAGGGCCGGCCGGGATTGCAGGCCCAGACATGCGCCAGCACCGTGAACACCAGCGCGAGTGCGATGGTGGCGGGCACCATCTGGATCAGCGTCTGGCCGAGCATCTCGGCGATCTGGACTGGCAGGCTCACTATCATCGTCCCATCGGCGGCGATCGCAACGAGCCGAAAATGCGCTCGCCCATGCCCCTGACCATAGATCAGGCGACCGACCGCGTCGCCATCTGCGAGCGCGCTCCACGATTATAGCAATCTTAAGATTCCCGCTCCAGCTTCTGCGCAGCCAAAAAGACGAGGGACATCACGTGTCGTCGATATCCGGGATCGAGAAACGCAACGCCACTTCCGGCATCCGCGGTCGGACCGTCAATCTGGCGGGGATTCGAGACGCCCTGGGACGCTGGCTCATGTTCAGCGACTATGGCGCCGTCGCGCAGCGGCACATGGCGGTCGTCTGGTCGTGCGTCCTGGGCTACGCCATTGTCGACGTGATCTGGCTGCAAGGCTCGCGGATTTCATTTGCACAGGCGAACTGGGCGATCATCCTGAAATGCGTCGGTTTCAGTGCGTTCGCCGGTATCTTCCTCGCTGTCGCATCCAGCCGTCTTGCCGGAGACGAAAGACGTCCGGCAGTTCTGCTGCGATACGTTCTGCATCTGACCGAATTGCTGTGGCGCACGTTCCTGCCTATTGGCGCGCTGCTGGTCGGAGGGGTTACCCTGAGCTATCTGATCACCGCCGCGGACCTGCCCTTGAGGGACAACGTCCTGGCGGATGTCGATCACCTGCTTGGCTTCGACTGGCCGAGCTTTCTGCAGGCAACGAACGCCAGCCCGTTCATCGTGAAGGTGTTGGCCAAGGCCTACGACGCCACAGGTCCCGCCTCCGACGTGGTCGTGATGTGGCTCGTTTTGCGGCGCCGTGGAGACAGGATCACGGAATTCATGGCCGTTCTGAGCCTGAGCACCATCGCGGTGTGTATCGGCATGGCACTGGTTCCGGCCGCAGGCGCCTTCGCGTATTTCGAGCCCGCTCCGCAGGAATTCGCAAACTACTCGGCAGTCGTGGGCCCGATGTGGCCCTTTGTGCACACCTTCCTCATACTGCGCGATGGAACACTCTCCGTCATCGACCTCACGGCACCCGACGGTATCGTCAGCTTTCCGTCGTTTCACACCATGCTGGGTCTCATGACGATCTACGCCGCGCGCGATACGCGCTGGCTCATGATCCCAGTAGCAGTCGTGAACGGAACGATGTTCCTGGCAACGATGCCCGTGGGGGGCCATCACCTCGCCGATGTCCTGGCCGGTGCCGCCCTGACCACTGGCGCAATCCTCCTGGTCCGGCTCCAGAACAGGTCGACGCCGGCGCGCGAACGGGATGCGGAGCGAGCCGGCGCCTGATCGATTGGACGTCTATCGCGTCGGCAGCTTCACCATCGGCAGCGCGCGGCGAAGCACGAGCGCGATGAGCGTCACCGTCAACAACGGGGCCAGCCGGCTCGGGGCAAACAGAAGCGGCGGGCTGATGATCGGCACAAGCCAGATCATGAACATCAGGGTCCAGCACCACAGCGGCTGCGAGCGGCCTTGCGCCATCAACCAGTAAGCCGCCGCGACCACTAGCAGCACCTGATCGTAAGGCCCGGAATGCGGTGCGGCGAGGACGGTGGCCGCGAGAAACACGGCCGTCTTCTCCATCGTGCTCAACCGCGAGCGGAACGCGAGAACAACGGAGCCAGCCGCAAAGATCGTTGCGAGGAGCTGGATCGCCGATGCCAGCTGCTGTGGGGCGCCAAGCAGGCTGGCGCAGGCGTAGACGCTGTTGCCCCACAGGCGGCCATACTCGATCCACTTCGCATCGGGGTTGACCAGATTCTCGGTCATGAGGGGAAGCCAGCGAAGCCACAGGTCCCAGCCGAAGATCAAGCCGCTCGCAACCGCCAGGGCCAGGGCAGACAGGCCGGCCGCCCATAGCGCACGCCACTGCCCGGCCGCGATCAGGGCCAGCGGGACCAGAATGCAGAACTGCGGCTTGAACGTCAGCAGTCCCATCGCCAGCCCGCAGAGAACCGGACGCTGCTCGAGAAGGCCCAGTCCGGCAACGATCAGCGCGACGACCAGAAACACGGCCTGGCCATCCATCACGTTGATGGCGGACGCCGGACACAGCAGGGCCATCACCAGAAGGACTCCGGAGGATCCCGGGCCCGCCGCATTCAACCGCAATGCGGCCGCCATCAGGGCCGCACTGACCACCTGAAACGCCACATAGGAACCAAAGAACCCCAGCGGCGCGAACGGCAGCAGCAGCACGAGAAAACTCGGCGGATAGGCCCATGGCCGGAATTCGAGCGGCTTGGAGAGCCAGTCCGCAAATGTAGCGTTGAGGAACGCCGTGAAGCGATCGCCGTCGAAGACCAGGGACGCGTGACCATCCAGGACCGAGCGGATCGCCCCGTAGAAAACCATCCAATCGGTACCGAGCGTATTGTAGTCGAGTCCGATCCTGCCGGGATATGGAACTGTCGTGGCGAGGATCACCCACACATAGACGGACATCACCAGGCCAACGATGAGCACGGCCGCGGGCGGCCGCAGCAGGCCTTGCCTGTCGTCAATTGCCGCGTCTGCTGAACTCATATCCCGTCCTGTCAGTTGGCAACGCGCACATGCACCACCGCGTTGTCATCCGTGTAGACGCGCTGCCAGCCGGCTGTGCGGTCCAGCAGCTGGACCGCAGGCGTCGACGGCTGCAGCAACACCGCGTCGATGTCGTAGGTCCGGAGCAGACCGATGAAGCCGTCGACATCCTTGAGCTGGAGCGCGCGATAATAGGCGACGTCGAATGTCTCGCCGTAAAGCTCGGCGCGCCCGTCGACGAACACCGGCACCTGGCGCCAGATCAGATAGCCGCCGAACGGAAGGTCGTTGAGCACCCGCTTGACGTTGTAGGCCTTCAGGACGTCGACTGCGGCCGCAGGCGACTGGACGGCCGGGGGCGCGATGCGCGCGCTCATCGCAACGGCCGAGGTCAAGGCGCACAGCGCCGCGAGCAGCGCCACCGCCGGCACCGCCCTCAGCCGGGCAACGCCCGCAGCCTGCAGGCCGAACTGGGTCGCCACCGGCGCGAGCACGACCAGCGGCAGCAGCAGCGCGAAAATCTCGACGTTCCGGACGTGGGACAGCGCCATGTACAACAGGCCGAGCACCAGGGCGACCCGCGGCGGCGGCAGCCGCACGCCGCTGGAGAGCGCGGCACCGATCAAGGCGAGAACGGCCAGCTGGAACGCGCCGAAGCGGCCGAAATCCACCGGCATCCATTCCCCGATGAGACGCAGAAGCTCACCGAGGCCAAGGATTTTCAACGCGGCAAGGATCGAGCCCCAGCCATAGGGCGTCACGCAGCAGGCAGCGAGCGCGCCGATCCCGAAGGCTATCCAGCGCAGCGCAAGCGACGGTCTTTGTGCCGACGTGGCGTTCCACATTGCGTCGAGCGCGAATGCGCCGACCAGCACGAGGCCGAACAGAAATCCGCCGTGCAGATTGGTCCAGAGCGCAATCAGCGGCAGCAGCCAGAACGACGGCGGCTCGCGGCGTTCGCTGGCAGTCATCAGGCCGTTGGTCCAGGCGATCATCACCGGCAGCACGAGCACATGCGGACGGGCCAGCAGATGGCCGGTCGACAGCTCCAGCGCCGCCAGCGCGACGACGCTCGCATAGGTCGCCGGCATCTTGCGGCCCAGAATGGCGGTGAGCTGCGCACACACAGTGGCTATACAGATCGCGGCCAGCGCCACGGGCCCGGTCCAGCCGGCGAGATCATAGGCCTTGGCGTACAGGACCTGCGCAAGCCAGGACGACGACATCCACTGTTCGCCGGCCCGGGTGAACGAATAGATATCGACCGACGGCACGGCGCCGTGATCGAGGATCCAGCGGCCTATGGCGATTTGCCAATAGGTATCGGAATCGACGAGGAGCTGGCTGCCGGTCACCAGCAGCAGCCCATAGACGCCGCACCCCATCCACAACCAGGCGGGCACCTCGAAGACGGAGGCTCTCTCGCGTGGGATGGTTGCGGTCTCCGAGCTCATGGCGGCGCAGCCCGGCCAATCAGATCATTGACGGAACGGATAGGCCAACTGTCCGGCGATCTCGGTCGGGATCGCCTTGTCGTCGGCACCGTAGGTCTCCGGCAGCACATTGTTGGGCATCCGGAACGTTCCGAACAGGATATCCCAGATCGGGAACGTGCCCGCAAAGTTGGTGTCGCCGCCCTCCTCGAGGGAGGTGTGATGCCAGCGATGGAACACCGGTGTCGCGATCACATATTTGAACGGGCCGAGCGTCCAGTTCAGGTTGGCGTGGACGAACGCGGAGTGGAATGTGGTGAAGGGACCAACCCACAGCATGATGTTCGGCGAGATGCCGGCCATCAGCAGGATCACATCGACCGTGATTGTGCCGATCAAGAGGTTGACGGGATGGAAGCGCGCCGCCGAGATCCATTCGAGATCTTCGGAGGAATGATGGATGGCATGGTACTTCCAGAAGCCGCCGCCGTGGAACATCCGGTGCAGCCAGTACAGCATGAAGTCGGAGGCAACCAGGAAGATGATCGCCTGCAGCGCGAGCGGCAGCTGCGACAGCGGGCCATGTCCATTGTCGTAGAACGCGATCAGCTCGTCGGCGCCATGCACGTTGAAGACGGCAGCCGCGCCCACCACCAGCAGGCCGATGCGGAGCACGCGGGCGAACACCGGCACGAAGAACCAGTAGCAGATGTCGGTGACGAGCTCGCGCTTCTGCCACCAGGGCTTGCCGGGGTTGCAGGCCCAGAAGTGGGCCAACACCGTGAAGACGAGCGCCAGCCCGATCGTGATCGGCGCCACCTTCATCATCGTCTGACCCATCATCTCGATGACTTCAAGGGGCAGCGTGGACATGGTAGCCTCGTTCAATGACAAGTTTCTTTTAATAGCAAGTCTCTTGCCTATCGGCTTCCGCTTAAGGAGCTGTGAATCCGGACCGGCCGGACATCCGCTCAAGACAGTATTCGGCAATTTGTTCATGCGGCTTAATGCCAAATTTACTGTGCGCAACAACTGCGGGTTCCCCCCGACTTTGCGCGATCAAATTAACTGCGCCGCAATTGTCGAACCTTAGGGTGCCCGCATGGTCACGGTGCTGAGAACGCCGGCCAGACCAGATCTAGTTCGACCAGCCACGTGTACACAGGAGTCATTTATGAAGAATCTCGTTTCGCGTTTCGTGAAGGACGAATCCGGCGCGACCGCCATCGAGTACGGTCTGATTGCGACCGGCATCGCGATCGCGATCATTGCCGCCGTCAACGGCGTCGGCAAGGCGCTGTCCACCACCTTCACCTCGATCTCGACCTCGCTCAGGTAAGCGGGTTTCTACGAATTCGCCTCAAAGGTCCCGGTATCCCCGGGACCTTTGCTATTTGCGGACGATCCTTTCCCGATTGTTCACCATTGGCCGCTAGCGTCGGGTCTCGACCTCAGCTCCAGCTCGACGGCGTTTCATCCATGATCCTCGACATCGCGCGCTTGATGCTGTTTCCGGCCCTGATGGCATTCGCGGCGGCGAGCGATCTCCTCACCATGACGATTCCGAACCGGGTCTCGCTGGCGCTGCTGGCGGGCTTCGTCGTCATGGCGCCGCTGACCGGGATGAACGTCCACGACGTCCTCAACCATGCCGGCGCCGGTGCGCTGGTGCTCGTGGTGGCGTTCAGCATGTTCGCCATGGGATGGGTCGGGGGCGGAGACGCCAAGGTCGCGGCAGCCATCGGCCTCTGGTTCGGGTTCGACCATCTGCTCGACTATCTGGTCCTGGCGTCGCTGTTCGGCGGCGCGCTGACCGTGCTGCTGCTGCAGCTCAGGCAGTGGCCGCTGCCCTACGCCTTCACGTCCCAGCCCTGGCTTACCCGCCTGCACGACAAGCAGACCGGGATTCCCTACGGCATCGCGCTCGCCCTCGGCGCGTTGATGATCTATCCGGACACCGACTGGATCAAGACGATCGACCTCGCGCACTTCGCCATGCGCTGACGGCCCGCGGGTAACCACCCGTTAAGGCGATTTAGATACGCCTCATTAACCATGCTTTGACGAATAGCTGGTCAACTCCCATCACAGCGGCGGCAGCGTCGCGGCGTCATGTGGAAAGTGAAGCGTAATGAATACCGCCCGCATTCTGGTCCTGGCTATCGCAGGCTGCGCCGGCCTCGCGGCCCTCTATCTGGCGAGCGGAAGCGACAACAAGCCGGCCCCCGCCCCTGCGGTCGCGCAGCTGCCGACGGTCGACATCCTGGTCGCACGGTCCGACATCGGCCTCGGCCAGACCGTGAAGCCTGACGATCTGCAGTGGCAGACCTGGCCCGCCGCCACCGCCAGCAGCAGCTTCATGCGCAAGGACGCCAACGCCGACGCTATCAAGGACATCACCGGCTCGATCGCGCGCGCTCCGTTCATTCAGGGCGAGCCGATCCGCGAGCAAAAGCTCGTCAAGGCCGACGGAAGCGGCTTCATGGCCGCAATCCTGCCGACCGGCATGCGCGCGGTATCGACCGAAATTTCCCCCGAGACCGGTGCCGGCGGCTTCATCCTGCCGAACGACCGGGTCGACGTCCTGCTATCCAAGCGGGACAAGAACCCGGACCGCAGCGGCGCCGACATTGTCAATTCCGAGGTCATCCTGACCAATGTCCGCGTGCTCGCGATCGATCAGGCCCCCAAGGAGAAGGACGGTACCAACGCGCTGGTCGGCAAGACCGTGACGCTGGAGCTGAAGCCCGAACAGACCGAGACATTGGCGCGCGCGCGCCAGAGCGGAACGCTGTCGCTCGCGCTGCGCAGCATCGCCGACGTCAACCAGGTCGACGTCAAGGGCGATGACAACCGCACCAAGCGCGGTGAGACGGTGAACGTCATCCGCTACGGCGTTGCAAGCCAAGCGACGATGCAGAAGTGACGATGAGGGCACACGAGATGACGTGCAGGGTAACGCAACGGACGATGCGGGCATTCACGATCCGCGCGCTGTCGTTTGCGGCGGTCGCGGCGCTTACGCTCAACCCGGCATTGAGCCCGGTGGTGGCGAGCGACTACCGCGTCGCCGCGCCCGCGCCCGCGCCCGCAGCTTCCGACGGCCAGATGAATGCGCGCTTCCTGGCGCTCGGCATCGGCAAATCTGTAGTGATCGACCTGCCGCGGGACATCAAGGACGTACTGGTCGCCGATCCCAAGATCGCCAATGCCGTGGTCCGCTCGGCGCAGCGCGCCTACATCATCGGCGCCACCGTCGGCCAGACCAACATCGTGTTCTTCGACGCCGCCGGCCAGCAGATCGCCGCCTACGACATCGCCGTCAAGCGCGACCTCAACGGCGTACGCGCCGCGCTCAAGCAGGCGATGCCCAATGCCGATATTCAGATCGAGGGCGTCGGCGACGGCGTCATGCTGACCGGAAGCGCGGCGACCCCGATCGAGGCGCAGCAGGCCGCCGACATCGTCGCGCGGCTCGCCGGCAGCGCCGACAAGGTCGTGAACTCCATCTCGGTTCGGGGCCGCGACCAGGTGATGCTAAAGGTCACCGTCGCCGAAGTCTCGCGCAGCCTGATCAAGCAGCTCGGCATCGACCTCACCGCCAACCTCAACTACGGCACGGCAGTGGTGAAGTTCGCCAACAGTAACGCGTTTACCGCCAACAACGGTCCGCTCGCATCCGGCAATGCCATCACCACCGCGTTCGGCAGCACGCCATCGGTGTCGGCGACGATACGCGCCATGGAAAGCGCCGGTGTCATACGGACACTCGCCGAGCCAAACCTGACCGCGATTTCCGGCGAAGCGGCGACCTTCATCTCGGGCGGCGAGTTTCCAATTCCGACCGGCGTGACCTGCCAGACGACGACGTCGGGCGCGATCGGACAGTGCGTTCAAACGGTCAGCTTCAAGAAGTTCGGCATCTCGCTCAACTTCACGCCGGTGGTGCTGACCGAGGGACGGATCAGCCTGCGGGTGATGACGGAAGTGTCCGAAGTGTCGAGCGACAACGCGCTGACCGGCGGCCAGGGCGGAACGACGATTCCCTCGATCAAGACCCGCCGCGCCGAAACCACGCTGGAAATCCCCTCCGGCGGCTCGATGGCGATGGCCGGCCTGATCCAGGACCAGACCAAGCAGGCCATTAACGGTCTGCCCGGACTGGCGGAGCTGCCCGTGCTCGGGACGCTGTTTCGCAGTCGTGACTTCGTCAACAACCAGACCGAGCTGATGGTGCTGGTGACGCCTTACATCGTCCGCGCGGTAGCCCAGAAGGATCTCTCGCGTCCGGATGATGGCTTCGCCAACGCCGCCGATCCGCAGGCTGACCTGTTGGGCAGCATCAATCGGATCTACGGCGTACCTGGCCGCACCGAGCCGGCGCGGAATTACCGCGGCACTTACGGCTTCATCACTGACTGAGGCGGGACGATGACACAGACGACATCCACAATACCCGCCGAACGCAAGCGCGCCCTTGGTCTCGCCGGCGCACTCGTCGGCTTGGCCGTGACGCTGGGCGCCTGCCAGCACACCTCTGATGACAGCCTCGCGATGGTGAACGCGCCGGCCGACTATCGGCAGCGTCATCCGATCGCGGTTACCGAGGCCGATCGCTCGATCGTGGTCTTTGTCGGCCGCGGCCGCGGCGGCCTGACCGCCGAGCAGCGCGCCGAGGTGACGGGGATGGCGCAGGACTGGATGCGCGAGGGTACCGGTGCCGTCAGCGTCGACGTTCCCGTCGACACCGCGAACGCACGCGCCGCCCAGGATTCGCTGCGCGAGATCCAGGCCACCTTCGCCGCCGTCGGTGTGCCGCCGCGCGGGATTCTGGTTCGCAAATATCATCCCGAGGATCCGCGCCAGATGCCGGCGATCCGGGTGAACTATCCGAGGATCACGGCGGTCGCCGGGCCGTGCGGCATCTGGCCGGAAGACCTCGGCACGTCGGTCCATAACCCGTCCTATCTCGAGAACAAACAGTATTACAATTTCGGCTGCGCCAACCAGCGCAACCTCGCATCCATGGTCGAGAATCCAGCGGACCTCGTCCAGCCGCGCGCGGAGACCCCGGCCTATACGCCGCGACGTGGCATCGCCTTTGAAAAATATCGCAAGGGTACCGCCACCGCGACGGCCTATCCCGAGTCCGACAAGGCCAAACTCAGCGACACAGGCAAATGATCACCTACGCGCAGCAAAACTCCGACCAGCAGACGGACGTCACGCCGCCGGCCGCGGACGATCATATTGCGCCGGCGCCGCGGGTTTCGGTCCAGGCGTTCTGCGAAACGGTCGAGACCGCTGCCGCCGTACAGTCGGCGGGCGAAGACCGCCGGCTGGCCAAGGCCCATCTCAAGATCCAGATGGGCGGCATGGCGGCCGCCGTCGAGGCCTACCGCTCGGCGCCGACGCCCAACGTCATCATCCTCGAGACCGAAGGCCGCAACGACGTGCTGACCGGCCTCGATCACCTCGCCACGGTCTGCGACGCGGGTACCCGCGTGATCGTGATCGGCAAGATCAACGACGTCACGCTGTATCGCGAACTGGTCCGCCGCGGCGTCAGCGACTATGTGATCGCGCCGGCCCACACGATCGACGTGGTGCGCGCGGTCTGCAACCTGTTCTCGGCACCGGAGGCCAAGGCCGTCGGGCGCGTCGTCGCGGTCGTCGGCGCCAAGGGTGGCGTCGGTTCCTCGACGATCGCCCACAACGTCGCCTGGGCGATCGCCCGCGACCTGGCGCTGGATTCGGTGGTCGCCGATCTCGATCTCGCATTCGGCACCGCGGGCCTCAACTACAACCAGGACCCGGCGCAAGGCATCGCCGACGCGGTGTTCTCGCCCGACCGCGTCGACACGGCCTTCGTCGACCGCCTGCTGTCGAAATGCACCGACCATCTGAGCCTGCTGGCGGCGCCGGCGACGCTCGACAAGGTCTACGATTTCGGAGCCGAGGCGTTCGACTCGATCTTCGATACGCTGCGCACCACGATGCCCTGTATCGTGCTCGACATTCCCCACCAATGGTCGGGCTGGACCAAGCGGGCGCTGATCGCTGCCGACGATATCCTGATCGTGGCGGCGCCCGACCTCGCCAATCTGCGCAATGCCAAGAACATGTTCGACCTGCTGAAGGCGGCCCGGCCGAACGACCGCGCACCCCTGTACTGCCTGAACCAGGTCGGGGTGCCGAAACGTCCGGAGATCGCGGCCAGCGAATTCGCCAAGGCGATCGAAAGCCCGCCGATCGCTACCATCCCGTTCGATCCGCAGATCTTCGGTTCGGCCGCCAATAACGGCCAGATGATCGCGGAGATCGCCGCCAATCATCGTGCGGTTGAGATGTTCCTGCAAATGGCGCAGCGGCTGACAGGCCGCGGCGAGACCAAGAAGCCGAGGGGGTCATTCCTGTCGCCCCTGCTCGAAAAGCTGCGGTCCAAGTAACGGCCCGCCTGGAGTCAAGACGTCGTGTTTGGTAAGCGTAGCGGAAACGATGTGGACGTGCGGGCCTCCAAGCCCGCATTTCAGGCGCCGGAACCCGCCGGTCAGCCGGCTATTTCGCGCGAGCCCAACGCGCCGACGATATCGTCGCCGCCGCTTGCACCGGCGAAGCCGCCGCCTGCTCCCACCGTCGAAGCCCGGCGCTCCGACAACTACTATCAGGTCAAGGCGACGATCTTCGGAGCCCTGATCGAGGCGATCGACCTCGCCCAGCTCGCCAAGCTGGACAGCGAGTCGGCGCGCGAGGAAATCCGCGACATCGTCAACGAGATCATCGCGATCAAGAACATCGTGATGTCGATCGCCGAGCAGGAGGAACTGCTCGACGACATCTGCAACGACGTCCTTGGTTATGGTCCGCTGGAGCCACTGCTGTCGCGCGACGACATCGCCGACATCATGGTCAACGGTGCCGGCACCGTGTTCATCGAAGTCGCCGGCAAGATCCAGAAGACCGGCATCCGCTTCCGCGACAACCAGCAGCTCCTGAACATCTGCCAGCGCATCGTCAGCCAGGTCGGCCGGCGCGTCGACGAATCCTCGCCGATCTGCGACGCCCGCCTCGCTGACGGCTCGCGCGTCAACGCCATCGTGCCGCCGCTGGCGATCGACGGCCCCGCACTCACCATCCGCAAGTTCAAGAAGGACAAGCTGACGCTGGACCAGCTCGTCAAGTTCGGCGCGATCAGCCCGGAAGGCGCGACCATCCTGCAGATCATCGGCCGCGTCCGCTGCAATGTGCTGATCTCTGGCGGTACCGGCTCGGGAAAAACCACGCTGCTGAACTGCCTTACCAATTATATCGAGCACGACGAGCGTGTCATCACCTGCGAAGACGCCGCCGAACTGCAGCTGCAGCAGCCGCATGTGGTGCGACTGGAAACCCGGCCCCCGAACATCGAGGGCGAAGGCCAGGTCACGATGCGCGAACTGGTCCGCAACTGCCTCCGTATGCGCCCCGAGCGCATCATCGTCGGCGAAGTCCGCGGACCCGAGGCTTTCGACCTGTTGCAGGCGATGAACACCGGCCATGACGGCTCGATGGGCACGTTGCATGCCAACAACCCGCGCGAAGCGCTGTCGCGCTGCGAATCCATGATCACCATGGGCGGCTTTTCGCTTCCTTCGCGAACGATCCGCGAGATGATCTGCGCCTCGATCGACGTGATCGTCCAGGCGGCCCGCCTGCGCGACGGCTCGCGCCGCATCACCCACATCACCGAGGTGATGGGAATGGAAGGCGATACCATCATCACCCAGGACATCTTCCTGTACGACCTGATCGGGGAAGACGCCAACGGCAAGATCATCGGCAAGCACCGCTCGACCGGCATCGGCCGGCCGAAATTCTGGGACCGTGCGCGCTACTATAACGAAGAGAACCGGCTCGCGGCCGCACTCGATGCCGCTGACGCCCCGCCGCCGGACTAAGGGACACGCCCGATGCAAATGCAAACCCTTGCCCTGGCCTTCCTCGCCGCCACCACCGTCGGCGGCCTCGCCTGGGTCTTCCTGTATCCCTACCTCTCCGGGGAGAAGAAGGCCGAGTCGCGTCGCGCGTCGGTGGCACGCACCGAGCCCACGGCCGCGCGAAGCCCCGACCGCACACGGTCCCGCCGCGAGCAGGTCGAGGGATCGCTGAAGGAACTCGAGGCGCGGGCCAAGAAGGACAAGAAGGTCCCGCTCGGCATGCGCATCGCGCAGGCCGGACTGGGATGGTCCGAACAGAAATTCTGGATCATCTCCGGCGTGCTCTGCCTGGTCGGGTCCGGCGGCGCGTTCATCGCCGGCGGCGGCCTGCTCGGTGCGGCCGGCATCGGCTTTGCCATGGGCCTTGGCTTGCCGCGCTGGATGCTCAGTTTCCTGAAGAAGCGACGGGAAAAGGCTTTCCTGAAGGCGCTGCCCGATGCCGTGGACGTCATCGTGCGCGGCATCAAGGCCGGCCTGCCGCTGTTCGAATCCATCAAGGTGGTCGCCAGCGACTCGCCGGAGCCGCTGCGCAGCGAGTTCCTCCAGATTATCGAAACCCAGACCATCGGCATGCCGCTCGGCGAGGCCTGCGCCCGGCTTTACGAACGCATGCCGCTGCCGGAAGCGAACTTTTTCGGCATCGTGATCGCGATCCAGCAGAAATCCGGCGGCAATCTGTCGGAAGCGCTCGGCAACCTGTCCAAGGTGCTGCGCGACCGCAAGAAGATGGCTGAGAAGATCCAGGCCATGTCGATGGAAGCGAAAGCCTCCGCGGGCATCATCGGCTCGCTGCCGCCCGTCGTCATGCTCCTCGTGTTCGTCACGACCCCGGACTACATCGGAGTGCTGTGGACCAATCCGACCGGCCAGCTGATGCTGGTCGCCTGCGCAGTCTGGATGAGCATGGGCGTTCTCGTGATGAAGAAAATGATCAACTTCGATTTCTGACGGTGCAGCATGCTCGATTTCCTCGTCACTAAGCTCCATGACGTCAGGTTCATGACGATGCTGCTTGCCTTCTTTGCGGCAAGCGCGACGGTCTATACGCTGGTGATGCCGCTGCTGGCCGGCGGCGATCTCAACAAGCGTATGAAGGCCGTCGCCAGCGAACGCGAGCGCATCCGGCAGCGCGAACGCGACCGTCTCGCCAAGACGGAGAAGGTCTCGCTGCGCCAGACGCCGAAGCAGGTCGTCTCCAAGGTGGTGGACGACCTCAACCTCACCAAATGGCTCGCCCAGGAATCAGCGCTCGAGAAGCTCGTGATGGCGGGCTATCGCGGCCACGCGCCTTATGTCACCTTCCTGTTCGCGCGCGGCGTTGCACCGATCGTGATGCTGATCGGCGCCATCGTCTATACTTTCTTCATTGCGGGACAGGACTGGTCGATCATGCTCAAGATCGGCATCTGCGTCGCAGCCGCCTATGGCGGCCTGCAGGCGCCGATGCTGTTCCTGAAGAACGCCATCACCAAGCGCCAGCTCTCGATCAAGCGCGCCTTCCCCGACTCGCTCGACCTGCTGCTGATCTGTATCGAGTCCGGCATGTCGGTCGAGGTCGCCTTCCGCAAGGTGGCCAACGAGATCGCCGGGCAGTCGGTGGCGCTGTCGGAGGAGTTCGCGCTGACGACGGCGGAGCTGTCCTACCTGCAGGATCGCAAGACGGCCTATGAGAACCTGGCGCGCCGCACCGGCCTCGAGGGCGTGAAGTCGGTGTGTCTGGCCCTGCAACAATCCGAACGCTACGGCACGCCGCTCGGTCAGAGCTTGCGCGTGATGGCGCAGGAAAACCGCGACATGCGCATGAACGAGGCCGAGAAGAAGGCGGCGGCGCTGCCGCCCAAGCTGACCGTGCCGATGATCCTGTTCTTCCTGCCCTGTCTGTTCATCGTGATCCTCGGACCGTCCTACATCAAATTCAGCGCGATGCATTAGAGCGTTTTCGAACGAAGTGGATACCGGTTCGCGTGAAGAAAACGCGCCAAAACAAGAATCTAGAGCTTCGGTTCTGATTCAATCAGAACCGAAAGTGCTCCAGGCGCGCCCGCGCGTGGAAACGCCCGGCTTGACCGGGCGGTTCGTCGCCGCAAGCGGCGGCGCGTGACCATCGATGACGGGGCTTATTTAGTCGTCCTGCGCGACCACCGGCGCCGACCTTGACGCCATCGGACGACCGTCCTTGCGGTTCAGCATCTCCCGCAGATAGGCGACATTGGCGGCGGCCTCATCCGCCGGCAGATCGGCCTTGACGATGCTTTCAGCTTCGGCGAAGCGGCCCTGCAGGCCGACGACGAGCGCGAGGTTCTGCCTTATCCGCGCGTCGGCCCTGGCGCTGGCATAGGCCCGGCGCAGCGTCTCCTCGGCCTTCGGCAGTTCCTTGGTCAGCATGTAGGAGAGGCCGAGATTGGACAGCACCGACGGTTCGTCCGGGACGAAGCGCAGCGCGCTGGCATAGTAGCGGCGCGCTTCTTCGTGCTTGCCCATCTTGTCGAGGGTGGTTCCCTGCACCGACAGGATGCGCCAGTCCGGATTTTCCGGGGTGTGGGCCCGGCTCAGCACATCGAACGCGGCCTGCGAATTGCCGTTGTCGGCAAGCGCACGGCCGTAGGCGGCGAGCAGCGGCTTGTTACCGGGATTGGCGATGGTGGCCTGCTCCAGCACCGCGCAGGCCTGCGATCGCTGGCCGGTGGCGCGCAAGGCCTGGCCATAGGCGATCGCGGAGTCGACATCCTTGGGATTCTTGCGATAACGATCGCCATAGAGTTCGGCAGCGCGGCGCGGATCATCGGGCGTGGAATCCGTCCGGGAGGCGACCGACTCCGGGGAGGCCACCGACCCGGTGACGTCGGACATGGTCTGGCAACCGCCGAGGCCTGCCGCCAGGATCGCCACAAGGGCCGCGGAAGCGAGATGCCGGGCAGCATGCCGGGCCAGGTTGGACTGTCGACGCATGGCACTTTGACTCACGAAATCGGGCGAATGGACCGAGCCGAACGTGCCAGCAATAGACCGTTAACCCTAACGCCTGGTTAATCGCCGCTCTCGCCGCGCCCCAAGGCGCTGGCAGCAGAGCGTGGGCAACAGGCAGGCGTCGCTTCAACGGGCCATGGCGAGCCGACGCCGGCCCTTGTCGATCCCGCCCGCAAGGCGCATCGACGCGCGCATGCAGGACGCGTGACAGCGCCCATCAGCAATCGCATCCGGCGCTCGGAGAAACGATCGCTTGCCGTTCGAACGGCGCGGGATGCGATCCTGCGATCCGCTATTTGTGATGCTTGCGCAAGTAGGCGTGCAGCGAGTCGGTGTCCGTCTCGGCGAGCAGCGTCTTCAGCATCATGTCCTTGCGGCGGCCGGCCGCGAAATGCTCGCCATAGGTCTTGCGCAACGATCCGACCAGCGTATTGCCGTGCTTCTTGTCGATACGGCCGGTCTTGTCGCGATGCCTGCCGTCGAGATCTTTCTTGGCGATTTTCTTGGCCATTTTCTTGGCCATGTCAGCCCCTCCCCGGATGCAGCAATCCATCAAGCCTACCACAAAGGCCGAAAGGCGTGTAGTAGGCGACGAGCCGATCCCAAGAGTCGATCCCAACAGCCGATCCTATAACCACCGAGATTCCGATGCCGTCCGTCTTCGAGAGCTCAGCCAACGCCATTCCCATCACCTTCGCCAGCAAGGCGACTTGGCATGCGATCCGGGACACGCTGCCGTCGCCGGCACGCCAGTTCGCCGATGCCAACGGCTTTGCGGCCAAGCCCGGCAAATGCCTGACCTTGCCGGCGTCGGACGGCAGCATCGCGCAGGTGCTGTTCGGTCTCGAAGACGAGACGCACAAGGCGCCCGATCCGTTCCGGCCGGGAGCACTGCCCGGCCTGTTGCCGCCGGGCGTCTACCGCTTTGCCAATGCACCGCATGACGTCAGGCTCGCCACGCTCGCCTTCGCGCTCGGCTGCTACCGCTTCGGCCGCTATCGCAAGAACGAGGCGCCCGACGTCCGCCTGGTGCCGCCAGACGCCGTCGACGCCGCCGACATCGCGCGGATGGCTGATGCGGCGGCGCTCGCACGCGACCTCATCAACATGCCGTCCAACGACATGGGCCCGGCGGAATTGGCAGAAGCTGCGCGCGAGCTCGCAACGCGGTTCGGCGCCGACTTCAACTGCATCACCGGTGACGCGCTCGAACAGGGATTTCCCCTGATCCACGCCGTCGGGATGGCCTCGCCGCGGGCGCCGCGGCTGATCGACATCAGTTGGGGCGATCCGGCGCATCCGAAGGTGACGCTGGTCGGCAAGGGCGTCTGCTTCGACACCGGCGGGCTCGACCTCAAGCCGTCAAGCGGCATGCTGATCATGAAGAAGGACATGGGCGGCGCCGCCAACGTGCTGGCGCTGGCGCAGATGGTGATGGACGCAAAGCTGAAGGTGCGGCTGCGCGTGCTGATTCCGGCGGTCGAGAATGCCGTTGCAGGCAACGCATTCCGTCCGCTCGACGTCTTCCGGTCACGCAAGGGCATCACGGTCGAGATCGGCAACACCGACGCCGAGGGACGGCTGGTGCTCGCCGATGCGCTGGCGCTGGCCGACGAGGAGAAGCCCGATCTGCTGGTCGATCTGGGCACCCTGACCGGCGCGGCACGCGTGGCGCTGGGGCCGGATTTACCGCCCTTTTACACCAATGATGAGACCCTCGCCGGTGAAGTGACCGCCCACGCCAAGGGGGAGAACGATCCGTTGTGGCGCATGCCGCTATGGCCGGCCTACGACGCCTGGCTCGACTCCAAGACTGCCGACATCAACAACGCACCGTCAGGAGGTTTTGCCGGCTCGATCATTTGCGCGCTGTTCTTGCAACGCTTCGTCGAGCACGCGACAAGCTGGCTGCATGTCGATATCTATGGCTGGACGCCCTCGGCGAAGCCCGGCCGCCCCGAAGGCGGCGAATGCCAGGCTGCGCGTGCCATCTACAAATTGCTGAGCCAGCGCTATGCATGACCCCCGCCTGACACCGGCCCGCGACGACGTCGCCGCGAAATACCTGGAGGGCAAGGTCAAGGCCGATCGATTTGTCGAAGGCCAGGTGTTCGAGGTCAACGACGCAATCGCCCCGCTTCGCGCCGCTCCGGCCGCCGATGCCGAGCAGATGACGCAGGCGCTGAAGGGCGAGCGCGTGACGATCTATGACCGCAACGGCGAAGGCTGGGCCTGGGGCCAGCTCGTGAGTGACGGCTATGTCGGCTGGCTGCCGGACAGCGCGCTGATGCGGCCCGCGGCAGCCCCGACGCACAAGGTGACCGCGCTCTGGACGTTTGCCTTTGCCGGCCCCTCGATCAAGCTACCGCCGAGCGAGGCCATCCCGATGTCCGCGACAGTGACGTTGGTGCGCGAAGAGGGATCGTTCGCAGTCACACGCGACGGCCACTATCTGCCGCGCCAACATCTCGGCGCCCTCGATTTGATCGCGCCAGACTTCGTGGCCCTCGCCGAGCGGTTCGTCGGCACGCCCTATCTGTGGGGCGGCAAGAGCGCGTTCGGAATCGATTGCTCCGGCCTGGTCCAGATCGCGCTGACCTCAGCCGGCACCGGCTGCCCGCGCGACAGCGACATGCAGCAGGACGGGCTCGGCCGGGAACTGACCGCCGCGGAAGCAAGGCACCTGCAACGCGGCGACCTGATCTTCTGGAAAGGCCACGTCGCGATCGCGCGCGATGCCACCACCATCGTGCACGCCAATGCGCATCACATGGCGACCGCGGTCGAGAACACCCAAGCCGCGATCGCGCGGATCAAGGCGGCCGGAAGTGAAGTCGCGGCGATCAAGCGGCTTTGAGCACTCCCGCCATTCCGGGGCTCGCGAAGCGAGAGCCCGGAATCCATCAAGCCTCACATTCCGCGGATGAATGGATTCCGGGCTCGACGCTTTCGCGTCGCCCCGGAATGACGAGGTGTGATTACGTCGCGACCGCGCCTTCGCCGTCCGTCTCCAGCCGGAACGCCGCGGCGAACAGCGCGCGGGTGTAGTCGCTCTTCGGGTTCTTGAACAGCTCGGAGGCCGGCCCCTCCTCCTCGACCTTGCCGGATTTCATCACAATCAGATGGCTGGCGAGCGAGGCCACCACCCGCAAATCGTGCGAGATGAACATGTAGGTCAGATCGCGCTTGCGCTGCAGGTTGCGCAAGAGGTCGACCATCTGCGCCTGCAGCAGCATGTCGAGCGCCGAGGTCGGCTCGTCCAGCACGACGAAGTTCGGCTCGAGCACGACCGCGCGCGCGATCGAGATGCGCTGGCGCTGGCCGCCGGAGAATTCATGCGGATAGCGGAAACGCCAATCGGGATCGAGGCCAACGTCGTTCAGCGCCTTGATCACCCGCGCCTCGCGTTCCTCGCGCGACAGCTGCGGCTGATGCACCAAGAGCCCCTCGGCGATGATGTCGTCCACCGACATGCGCGGGCTGAGCGAGCCGAACGGATCCTGGAACACGATCTGCATGTCGCGGCGGATCGGCCGCATCTCCTTGAAGCGCAGGCCCTGGATGTCCTTGCCGAGGAACACGATCGGGCCATTGGACGAGATCAGGCGCAGCAGCGCCAGCCCGAGCGTGGTCTTGCCGGAACCGGATTCGCCGACGACGCCGAGCGTCTCGCCCTTGCGTACCGCAAGGCTGACGCCGTCGACCGCCTTGATGTGGCCGACGGTCGAGCGCAGCAGGCCCCGTTTGATCGGGAACCAGACCTTGAGATCATTTGCCGACATCACGATCGGCGCATCCGGCTGCGGCGGCGCCGGATCCGGCTTCGGCTCGGCCGCGAGCAGCGCCTTCGTATAGGCATGTTTCGGCGCGGTGAAGACCTGCTCGACCGGTCCCTGCTCGACGATCTTGCCGGAGTTCATCACGCAGACGGTGTCGGCGATACGGCGGACGATGCCGAGGTCATGGGTGATGAACAGCATGCTCATGCCGAGCCGGGTGCGGATCTCGGCGAGCAGCGTCAGGATCTGCGCCTGCACGGTAACATCGAGCGCGGTGGTCGGCTCGTCTGCAATTAAAAGGTCGGGCTCGTTGGCCAGCGCCATCGCGATCATCACGCGCTGACGCTGGCCGCCGGACAATTGGTGCGGATAGCTCTGCAGCCGGGTTTCCGGCTCGGGGATGCCGACCTGGGTCAACAGCTCCAGCGTCCGCGCCCGCGCCATCGACCCGCTGATGCCATTGTGGAGATTGAGGATCTCCCTGATCTGCGACTCGATGGTGTGGAGCGGATTGAGCGAGGTCATCGGCTCCTGGAAGATGATCGAGATGTCGTTGCCGCGAATCCCGCGCATTTCGCGTTCCGACGATCCCAGGAGATCGCGACCCTTGAAGCGGATCGCCCCGGAAGGATGTGACGCCGTCGGATACGGCAATAGCCGCAGGACCGACAGCGCGCTGACCGATTTACCCGACCCGGATTCGCCGACCAGCGCCGTGCACTCGCCGCGCCTGACGGAAAACGAGATGCCGTCGACCGCGATCGAGCGGCCGAACGCAACCGAGAGGTCGCGGACATCGAGCAGGGGCTGGTTGATGGCATCCATATCGGCGCTCACCGGAACGTCTTGCGCGGATCGAAGGCGTCGCGCGCGGCTTCACCGATGAAGATCAGCAGCGACAGCATGATCGCGACCGAGAAGAAGCCGGTGAAGCCGAGCCACGGCGCCTGCACATTGGCCTTGCCTTGCGACAGCAATTCGCCGAGCGACGGCGAGCCTGGCGGCAGGCCGAAGCCGAGGAAGTCCAGCGCGGTCAGCGTCATCACCGAGGACGACACGATGAACGGCAGGAACGTCATGGTCGCGACCATGGCATTCGGCAGCAGATGGCGGAACATGATCACGGCATTGGAGACGCCGAGCGCACGCGCCGCCTGGATGTATTCGAAATTGCGTCCGCGCAGGAACTCGGCGCGCACCAGGCCGACCAGCGACACCCATGAGAACAGCAGCAGGATGCCGAGCAGGATGAAGAAGCCGGGCGGCAGCACCGCGGAGATGATCAGCAGCAGATAGAGCGAAGGGATCGCGGTCCAGATCTCGATGAAACGCTGGAAGCCGAGATCGATCCAGCCGCCGAAATAGCCCTGCACGCCGCCGGCGGCAATGCCGATGATCGAAGACAGGATGGTCAGCGTCAGGCCGAACAGCACCGAGATACGGAAGCCGTAGATCAGTCGCGCGACGACGTCGCGGCCCTGGTCGTCGGTGCCGAGCCAGTTGTATTCGAGATCGCGGCAGCTCTTCAGGCCTTTTCTCTGCACCACATCCTTGCACTGCGCCTCGGTGAGCAGCCAGGTCGGCTTCGACGGCACCGGCGTCGGCGGATCGAGATTGCGGCTGTCATAATAATACCGGATCGGCGGCCAGATCATGCTGCCGCCCTTGGCGGCGATCTGCTTCTGCAGATAGGGATCGCGATAGTCGGCCGCGGTTTCGAAGTCGCCGCCGAAGGTGGTCTCGGCATAGCTGAACAGCACCGGCCAATAGAGATGGCCGTCATATTTGACGACCAGCGGCTTGTCGTTGGCGATCACATTGGCGAACAGCGACACCACGAACAGCACAAGGAAGATCCAGAACGACCAGTAGCCGCGGCGGTTCGCCTTGAAGTTCTCCCAGCGCCGCTTGTTGAGCGGCGACGGCGCGAAGCTGTGGCGCGTGGCGGGCACCACCTCGCCGAGCGGCGATTGCGTCGAGGTCTCGATCGGCTGGGGCGCGAGCAACGTCATCAGACCTCCCGCGCCTCGAAATCGATCCGCGGATCGATCCACATATAGGCGAGATCGGAGATCAGATTGACCACCAGACCGACCAGCGAAAAGATGAACAGCGTTCCAAACACCACCGGATAGTCGCGGTTCAACACGCTCTCGAAACCGAGCAGGCCGAGGCCGTCGAGCGAGAAGATGGTCTCGATCAGGAGCGATCCGGAGAAGAAGGCGTGGATGAACGCGCCCGGGAAGCCCGCGATCACGATCAGCATGGCATTGCGGAAGATGTGATTGTACAGCACCTGCCGCTCGCTGCAGCCCTTCGCACGTGCCGTCATCACGTATTGCTTGCGGATCTCGTCGAGGAACGAGTTCTTGGTCAAGAGCGTCATGGTGGCAAAGGCGCCGAGCGCCATCGAGATCAGCGGCAGCGTGATATGCCAGAAATAATCGATGATCTTCCAGTACCAGGGGAATTGCGCCCAGCCATCCGACGTCAGGCCGCGCAGCGGGAAGATGTTGAAGAACGAGCCGCCGGCGAACAGGATGATCAGCAGGATCGCGAACAGGAAGCCGGGAATCGCGAAGCCGACGATAACCACCGCCGAGGTCCAGGTGTCGAACCGCGACCCGTCCTGAACCGCCTTGCGGATGCCGAGCGGGATCGAGATCAGATAGGTCAGAAGCGTCATCCAGATGCCGAGCGAGATCGAGACCGGCAGCTTTTCCTTGATGAGCTGGAGCACGCTGACGCTGCGGAAATAGCTGTTGCCGAAATCGAAGCGGGCGAAATTCCACACCATCAGCGCGAAACGCTCCGGTGCCGGCTTGTCGAAGCCGAACTGCACCTCGAGCTTCTTGATGAAATCAGGGTCGAGGCCCTGCGCGCCGCGGTATTTCGAGTTGACCGCACCGGCCGCCGCTCCGCTCTGGCCGCGTTGCGCGGCGAAATCGCCGCCGCCGCCCGAGACACGCGAGGTGCCGCCGGTGTCGGCACCGTTGATCTGGGCAATGACGCGCTCGATCGGACCGCCGGGCGCGAACTGCACGACCACGAAGGAAACGAACAGGATGCCGAGCAGTGTGGGCACCATCAGCAAGATACGCCGGGCGAGATAGGCGCTCATCGGCTACTTCGCCTGCTCGAGCTTGGCGGCCTTGGTCGTGTCATACCACCAGTTCTCCGGCGCTCCGACGCCCTGCGCATATTTCGCCGGTTTCTCCGGATGCGCGAACTGGTCCCAATAAGCGACCCGATGCTTGTCGGAATACCATTGCGGCACCCAATAGCGGCCGGCGCGAAACACGCGGTCAAATGCACGGCATGCGGTCGTCAAATCCTCGCGGTTATTCGCACCGATGATCTTCTCGATCAGGGCATCGATCACGGGACTGGAGATGCCCGCGAGGTTATAGGACCCCTTGGTTTTGGCTGCCTGGGAGGAGAAGAACGGCCGCATGCTGTCACCCGGCGTCGCCGACGAACTGAAGCGCTCCATGGTCATGTCGAAGTCGAAATCCTCCAGGCGGGCGCGGTACTGCACCGCGTCGACCAGGCGGAACGTCGCGTCGATGCCGAGGGTGCCGAGATTCTTGATAAAGGGCGCATGGTGCGGCTGCAGCGAGGGCTCGTCGTTGAGGAGCTCGATGGTGAAGACATCGCCGTTCGGCAGCACCCGCTTGCCGTCCTTGATGACGCAGCCGGCATCGCCGAGAAGCTGGATCGCCTTGCGCAGCATCGCGCGATCCTGGCCTGAGCCGTCCGACACCGGCGGTACGAAGGGCGCACCGAATACCTCGTCCGGCACCTGGCCGCGGAACGGCTCGAGCAGCGCAAGTTCTTCCGGAGTAGGCGGTCCGTTCGCCATCAGGTTCGAATTCTGGAACGGCGAAACGGTGCGCGCATAGGCGCCGTACATGATGGTCTTGTTGGTCCACTCGAAATCGAAAGCATAGATCAGTGCCTCGCGCACGCGCGGATCGCTGAACTTGTCCCGGCGCATGTTGATGAACCAACCCTGCGCACCCGATGGCGTGTCGTCGGGCAGCGTCTCGCGCTTGACGCGGCCGTCCTTCGCCGCCGCAAAGTCGTATCGCGTCGCCCAGATGCGTGCGGTCAGTTCCTCGCGGAACAGATAGTTCTTGCCGGTGAAGCCTTCGAAGGCGACGTCGCGATCACGATAGAATTCGTAGCGCACGGTGTCGAGATTGTAGCTGCCGCGATTGACCGGCAGGTCGGCTGCCCACCAGTCCTTGACGCGGTCGTATTCGATGTAGCGATTGACCTCGTACTTGCCGACCTTGTACGGCCCCGAGCCGAGCGGCGTATCGAGCGTCGACTCCTCAAAAGTCCGGTTCGCGTAATAGGCCTTCGAGAAGATCGGCAAGCTCACGACATAGAGCGGCACGTCGCGCGCGCGGCCGGGCGCGAAGGTCACGACGACGGTCGCGTCATCGGGCGCCTCGGCCTTCACGAAGTCGCGCAACTGCACCATGATGAGCGGATGGCCCTTTTCCTTCAGCGTATTGAGCGAAAAGGCGACATCCTGCGCGGTCAGTTTCGCCCCGTCGTGAAAGCGCGCCTCGGGGCGCGTGGTGAAGCGGTAGGTGAGCTTGTCCGGCGAGATCTGCACCGACTTTGCGGCAAAGCCGTACATCGCGTCGGGCTCGTCATTGGCGCGCGACATCAGCGTCGCGAAGGTCATGTCCATGCCCTGCGCGCCTTCGCCCTTCAGGATGTAGGCATTGAGCGAATTGAAGGTGAAGTAGGACTGGTTGTAGGCGCGCACCGAGGGGATCAGCGAGAAGAACCCGCCCTTCGGCGCTTTCGGATTGACGTAGTCGAATTGGCGGAAATCCGCCGGATATTTCAGGTCGCCGAACACCGACATGCCATGCATCTCGGTCCCGTTGTCGGCCGCTGCCGGCGTGGCACGAAATCCTGCAGCGCTCAACGCACCGACGCCAAGACCGAGTGCGTGCCGACGGGTGAGTAGCGCCATGCGCAATTCCTTCTACGAGCCCTTGAGCTTGGCTGCCTTGTCGGCGTCGTACCACCAGAGATTTGGGAACCCCGAAACGCCGTATTTCGGCAACGGGTCGGGATGGCTGAAGCGATCCCAGCGCACGTAACGCTGCTGATCGTAGTTGAAGTGGGGAACACAGTAGAAGTTCCAGAGCAGCACACGGTCCAGCGCCTTGCTGGCAGCCACCTGCTCGGCGCGGCTCTTGGCGAAGACGATGTGCTCGATGATGGCATCGACGGCGGGATTCTTGATGCCTCCGAGATTGCGGGAGCCAGGCCGATCGGCGGCCTGCGAGCCGAAAAAATCGCGCTCTTCATTGCCGGGCGAGATCGACTGTGGCCACACCGTTGTCGTCAGTTCGAAATCAAAATCGCGCAAACGGTTTTGAAGTTGCACAATGTCGACCGGCCGCAAATTGACGGTGATGCCGAGGCGCTCGAGACTCGGCTTGTAGAACAAGGCAATTCGCTCCATGCCTGGATCGGCGCTGGCGCCGAGGATCTCGACGGTGAAAGGCTGCCCGGACGAGTCGACCAACTTGCGGTCTCGAATTTCAAAGCCGGCCTCCTTCAGAAGCCGCGTTGCCTCGCGCAGATTGCTGCGCACGGCTTCCGGATCGCCGCCGACCGGATCCTTGTACGGCGCGGTGAAGACATCGGGCGGCACCTTGTCGCGCACCGTCTCGAGAATCTGCAGCTCCAGTCCTTCGGGCAGACCGGACGCCATCAGATCGGGGATGCCGTCGAAATAGCTGGAGTCGCGATGATACACGCCGGAAGAAAGCACACGGTTCATCTCTTCGAAATCGAACGCGTAGTTGAAGGCGCGGCGCAGCCTTGCATCCGCGAACTTCGGACGCCTCAGGTTGAACACCCAGCCCTGCATCCGTCCCTGATTGCGGACCGGGAACAGCTCCTTGATCAGCCGCCCGTCACGCACCGCCGGAACGTCGTAGGCCACGGACCATTCCTTGGCGCTGCGCTCGCTATACCAGTCGAACTGGTCGGCCTTCAGCGCTTCGCGTCCGACGGTGTCGTCGCGGAAAAACTCGTAGCGCAGCTCGTCGAAATTGTTCTGGCCGACCGCATTGGGGTTATCCTTGCCCCAGTAATCCTTCACCCGCTCCAGCACCAGCGAGCGTCCGGCGGCGAACTCCTTGATCCGGTAGGGTCCCGACCCGAGCGGCGGCTCGAGCGTGGTCGCCGTGATGTCGCGCTTGTTGCCCTGCGCATCGGTCCCTTCCCACCAGTGCTTGGGCAGCACCACCAGCTGGCCGGTGATCATCGGCAATTCGCGATTGCCCGGACTATCGAAGGTGAACTTGATGTCGCGCTCGCTAATCTGCTCGGCCTTCTCGATGTGCCGATAGTAGCTGCTGAACATCGGGCTGTTGGTCTTCAGCGCGCCGAACGAGAACACCACATCTTCAGGCGTGATGGGCTTGCCGTCATGCCAGCGCGCGCCCGCGCGCAGGCGGTAGATCACATAGGAGAAATCGTCGGGAAACGCCGCGGCCTCGGCAAGGGTGCCGTAATATGTATCGGGCTCGTCGGACGACGCATCCATCAGCGAGTCGTAGATTCGGCCGACGCCCGACGCGACCGTTCCCTTGAACCCCGCGACCACCATGTTGAAGCTGTCGTAGGTGCCGAGTTCGAACAGCCGCGCGACGCCGCCCTTCGGGGCGTCCGGATTGACGTAGTCGTAACGCTTGAAGTCGGCAGGGTATTTGATCTCGCCGAAGGTGGAGACGCCGTGTCGCCATTTCAGCCCGTTTGGGGCCTCATCTGCGAATGCCGGCGTGATCGCCGACATGCCGGGGTTCAATCCAAGCACTGGCGCCATTGCGGCGAGAGCGCTGCCTTGAAGAAGATGTCGTCGGGTGATCGCCAAATTCGGTTTCCTGCTCGCGGCCCCCGGTTACATGGGACCCAATATAAGGCAACGGTTCGACAAGTTACGTTGCTTTTTCCTCATGATATTAGCCCGGGACCGATCCCGGTGCGGCGAAACGTCCCGATAACAACCGCGCGATATCAGGTCCCCATGTGAAAACGGCCAGGCATTGCCTGGCCGTCTCGTCCGCGTGTGCTCGAAAGAGCAAATTATTACTTCGAAGCCGTCGGTATCGGTTCGGGATGCTCCGAATTCGAATTCAGGAAGGCGATGATGTCGGCGCGCTCGCTGTCCTTCGGAACGCCGGCGAAGCCCATCGCGGTGCCCGGGACGAACGCCTTCGGGTTGGTCAGGAACTTGCTCAGGTCGTCAAACGTCCATTCACCGCCCTTGGCCTTCATGGCAGCCGAGAAATTGAAACCGCCACGGCCCTCGCCCTTCTTCTCGCCGACAATGCCGTAGAGATTCGGACCGACGCGGTTGGGGCCGCCCTTCTCGAACGTGTGGCAGGCCTGGCACTTCTTGGCCGCGCCAGCGCCCTTTTCGGCGGTGGCGGTCTGCAGCAGCTTCTCAATCGGCTCGGACGGTGCCGCCGCGGCCTCGCCGCCGCCGGCGGGAACCGCTTCCTTCACCGCGATCTCGAACCCCGGCTTCTCCGGCATCTTCGCCGAGAACACCGCACCCGCGGTAAAGCTCGTCACCAGGACGACAATGCAAGTGCCAAGGATCGCACCGAGAATCTTGTTGAGTTCGAAGGAGTCCATTTTCGGTCAGGCTCCGGGCCTTGAATGTCGACTTCAGGCCGGGAAACGGCCGTGGGAAAGACTCAGGAATCAGCCTTATCGCACCGCCCCCCAAGCAGGTTTGAGATATCGGTTTGCCCGCGCTCTGGCAACCCGTATAAACGCGCCGAATTCCACCCCCTCCCCATCAATTTCCGCCGGCCGGACGGGCCCCCGACACGATGACCGACCCCCGTACATTGGTGCTGATTCCCGCCCGCATGGCGGCCACGCGGCTGCCCGGCAAGCCGCTGCTTGATATCGCCGGCCTGCCGATGATCGTCCATGTGCTGCGGCGGGCCGAGGCAGCCGGGATCGGCCGGGTCGCGGTGGCCACCGACACGGCGGAGATCGCTTCGGCTGTCACGGCGCACGGCGGCGAGGCGGTGATGACCCGCGCCGACCATCCCTCCGGCTCGGACCGGATCCATGAGGCGATGACGATCCTGGATCCGGACGGCAAGGCCGAGATCGTGGTCAATCTGCAGGGCGATTTCCCGACGATCACCCCCGAGACCATCCGCAGCGTGATGCCGCCGCTGGCCGACCCCGCCGTCGATATTTCGACGCTGGCCTCGCAAATCCATACCGAGGAGGAGGACCACGCGCCGAGCGTTGTGAAGGCGGTCGGCTCGCCAATCGGGCCGAACCGGCTGCGCGCGCTCTATTTCACCCGCGCCACCGCGCCCCATGGCGACGGACCGCGTTACCATCACATCGGCCTTTACGCCTACCGCCGCGCCGCGCTGGAGCGGTTCGTGACACTCCCGCCTTCGCCGCTGGAGCTTCAGGAGAAGCTCGAACAGCTCCGCGCGCTGGAGGCCGGGATGCGGATCGACATCACCATCGTCGACACCGTGCCGCGCGGCGTCGATACCCCGGCCGATCTCGAAACCGCCCGGCGGATCCTTTCCAAAGCCTGATCCGGTGCTAAAAGGCGCCGCAGGAAAGAAATCATGACCAAGAAGCTGAAAATCGCGTTCCAAGGCGAGCCTGGCGCCAATTCCCATATCGCCATCGCCGAGGCCTATCCCGAGGCCGAGCCGATGCCTTGCCCGACCTTCGAGGACGCGCTGGCCGCGATCTCCTCGGGCGAGGCCGACCTCGGCATGATCCCGATCGAGAACTCGGTCGCCGGCCGCGTCGCCGACATCCATCATCTGCTGCCGGGATCCGGCCTGTTCATCGTCGGCGAATATTTCCTGCCGATCCGACATCAGCTGATGGCGATCAGGGGCACCAAGCTCGCGGAGATCAAGAGCGTCGAGAGCCACGTCCACGCGCTCGGCCAATGCCGCCGCGTGATCCGCAAGCTCGGCGTCAGGCCGATCGTCGCCGCCGACACGGCCGGCAGCGCCCGCGACATCTCCGAACGCAAGGACAAGAGCGTCGCCGCGATCGCCTCGCGCCTCGCCGCCGAGATCTACGGGCTCGAGATCCTGGCCGAAGATATCGAGGACGAGGCCCACAACACCACCCGCTTCGTGGTGCTGGCGCGCGAGGCCAACTGGGCCAAGCCCGGCTCGGGGCCGCTGGTCACCACTTTTGTCTTCCGGGTGCGCAATTTGCCCGCCGCGCTCTACAAGGCACTGGGTGGTTTCGCCACCAACGGCGTCAACATGACCAAGCTGGAAAGCTACATGGTCGATGGTGAATTCTCCGCCACGCAATTCTATGCCGACGTCGACGGCCACCCTGATGACCGCGGGCTCGCCTTTGCGCTGGAGGAATTGAAATTCTTCTCGCGCGAATTCCGCATCGTCGGCGTCTATCCCGGCCACCCTTTCCGCGCCACCTTCAGCGAAACGCGGGAGTGACGGGACCTACGCCGCCACCTTCTTGCCGAGCCCGAACGCCTCAGCGAGCAGGCTATACGACTTCTTCCGCGCGTCATGGTCGTAGACCGCGGTGACCACCATCAACTCATCCGCCTGGGCCGCCGCGATCAGCGGCTGCAGTTTTGCCATCACGGTCGAAGGGCTGCCGACGAAGAGCCGCGCGCGGTTGCGTGCGATCGAGGCGCGCTCGGCATCGGTGTAGGGATAGGCCTGCGCCTCCTCGACGCTGGGCAGCGGCAGGTATTCGCCGCGATCGCGGCGCAGGCGGTTGAGGTCCATCGAGAGCGCGAGCTTGTCGGCCTCGGCGTCGGTCTCGGCTGCGACAACGGCGACCCCGAGGATCGCCTGCGGCTCGGCGCGCCAGCCCGACGGCTTGAAATGCGTGCGATAATTCGTCATCGCCGCGATCGCGTCATGGGTGGCGAAATGGTGCGCGAACGCAAAGCCCATCCCGACCTGCGCTGCGAGCTCGGCGGAGTAATCGCTCGAGCCGAGCAGCCAGATCGGCGGCAGCGGCGAGTCGTCCGGCATCGCCACCACCTTGTTGTAGGGGTGGCCAGCCGGGAAATCGCGCGTCTCCCACAGGATCAACTCATGCAACCGCTCGAGGAAATCGTCGCCCTCGCGGCGGTCGAGCCGGCTGCGCAGCGCGTAAGCCGTGGCGCCGTCGGTGCCGGGCGCGCGGCCGAGGCCGAGATCGATGCGGCCGGGAAACAGCGCCTCCAGCATCTTGAAGCGCTCGGCGACCACCAAGGGGGCATGGTTGGGCAGCATTACACCACCCGAGCCGACCCGGATGTTCTGCGTCACCGCCGCGATCTGCCCGATCATCAGGTCGGGCGCGGGGCTCGCGACGGACGCGAGGTTGTGATGCTCGGCAAGCCAGTACCTGACATAGCGGAGGCCGTCGACATGGCGCGCCAGGTCGATGCTGTTGCGCAGCGCAGCGGCAGGCTTGGTGCCTGTGGTGACGACCGATAGGTCGAGAACGGACAATGGAATCATGGCGCTCAACCTAGTGTGGCCCTTTGAGCCGACAAAGGCCCGGGACGCGCAGATCAGGTCCGCGCCGACCATGAGTACCGATCATCGACATGCCATGGGATGATTTACGACAACTCTCTGACATGCCATCTCTGCCCACATGCGATTTTCATCGAAACAATAACTCAGTAAACACATTTATTCTATATTTTTCAATACATTGTAGCTTAACTTCCCAACCCGAAACTCTTGCCCACAAATCATTATACATAGCCAAAATGCACCAGATAAATAGCCATAGTGGGCAATTTCCCATATTCGATGGGCTGTTTGATCCGACCCGTTTCGCCTATCTTAGCCCCTCCATACCCGGCCTGACGTCTGCCCACCTGTTGCGGAGCCATTGCGTATCATGACCGAGACCGTTTCTCCCGTATCGAACGGGCACCGCGCGCCGAGGACCCCAAAGATCTCCTTCGAATTCTTCCCGCCGAAGACCGAGGAGATGGAGCGCAATCTCTGGGAGACCATCAACCGCCTGGCGCCGCTGACCCCGAATTTCGTATCCGTGACCTATGGCGCCGGGGGCTCGACCCGCGAGCGCACCCATTCGACCATCACCCGTATCCTGCGCGAGACCGACCTGCTGCCGGCCGCACACCTGACCTGCGTCGGCGCCGCGCGCGGCGAGATCGACGAGATCGTCGACCGCTACCATGAGGTCGGCGTCCGCCACATCGTGGCGTTGCGCGGCGATCCGCCCGGCGGCATCGGCACGGCCTATGCGACGCATCCCGACGGCTATCAGAACTCGGCCGAGCTCGTCGCCGGAATCAGGAAGCGTCATTCCGATATCGAGGTCTCGGTCTCCGCCTATCCCGAGAAGCATCCGGAAGCCGCCGACTTCGACATCGACATCGACTTGCTCAAGGCCAAGGTCGACGCCGGCGCGACGCGCGCGATCACCCAGGTGTTCTTCGACAACGACCTCTACTACCGCTACCTCGATCGGGTGCGGGCGCGCGGCATCGAGATCCCGATCGTGCCGGGCATCATGCCGATGCACAATTTCAAACAGGCCCGCAATTTCGTCACCCGCGCCGGCACCAGCGTGCCGGATTGGCTCGCCGAGAAATTCGACGGCCTCGATAACGATGCCGAGACCCGCAAGCTGGTTGCAGCGACGGTTGCCGCCGGTCAGGTGCAGAAACTGTTCAAGCGCGGCGTCGACACTTTTCACTTCTACACAATGAACCGCGCGGACCTGGTGTTCGCGATCAGCCATTTGCTCGGCATCCGTCCGAATGGCGCCCAGAAGGCCGCCTGAATCATGACAGTGACAGTTTCTCCCAAGCGCACCGCCCTGCTCGCGGCGGCCCGCGAACGTATTCTGGTGCTCGACGGCGCCATGGGCACCATGATCCAGGGGCTGCAATTCGACGAGGCCGCGTTCCGCGGCGAGCGGTTCAAGGACTTCCACCGCGACATCAAGGGCAACAACGATCTCCTGATTCTGACTCAGGCTGACGCGATTACGGACATCCACGCTGCGTACCTGCGCGCCGGCGCCGACATCGTTGCGACCAACACCTTCTCCTCGACTTCGATCGCGCAGGCCGACTACGACATGTCGGACCTCGCCTATGAACTGAACTTGCAGGGTGCCCGGCTGGCCCGCGCCGCCGCGGAGCGGGTGAGCGCCGAAGACGGCAAAGAGCGCTTCGTCGCCGGCGCATTGGGCCCGACCAACCGCACCGCCTCGATCTCGCCTGACGTTTCCAACCCCGGCTACCGCGCCGTGACCTTTGACGATCTGCGCAAGTCCTATGGCGAGCAGATCAACGGCCTGCTCGACGGCGGCGCCGATTTGCTGCTGGTCGAGACCATCTTCGATACATTGAACGCCAAGGCAGCGCTGTACGCGATTGCGGAGATCACCGAAGCGCGCGGCATCGATGTGCCCGTGATGATCTCCGGCACCATCACCGACAAATCCGGCCGCCTGCTTTCCGGGCAGTTGCCGGAGGCGTTCTGGCATTCGGTGCAGCACGCCAGGCCCATCACTATCGGGTTCAACTGCGCGCTCGGCGCGGAAGATCTGCGCGCGCATATCGCCGATATCGGCCGCGTCGCCGACGCGCTGGTTTGTGCTTATCCGAATGCCGGCCTGCCCAACGAATTCGGCCAGTACGACGAGTCGCCGGAATTCATGGCGGGGCTGATCGGCGAATTCGCCAGCGCCGGCCTTGTCAACATCGTCGGTGGCTGCTGCGGCACCACGCCCGACCATATCGCGGCGATTGCCAAGGCCGTCGCGCCGCACAAGCCGCGTATCATTCCCGAAATCGAGCCACGGCTGCGGCTGTCGGGCCTCGAGCCGTTCACGCTGACCGATGCGATTCCCTTCGTGAATGTCGGCGAGCGCACCAACGTCACCGGCTCCGCCCGCTTCCGCAAGCTGATCACCGCCGGCGACTACACCGCAGCACTTCAGGTCGCGCGCGACCAGGTCGAGAACGGCGCGCAGGTCATCGACATCAACATGGACGAGGGCCTGCTCGACTCCGAGAAGGCGATGGTCGAGTTCCTCAACCTCGTCGCCGCCGAGCCGGATATCGCCCGCGTGCCCGTGATGGTCGACTCGTCGAAGTTCCACGTCATCGAGGCCGGCCTGAAATGCATCCAGGGCAAGCCGATCGTCAACTCGATCTCGATGAAGGAAGGCGAGGAGAAATTCTTGCACGAGGCGACGATCGCAAAACGCCACGGCGCTGCCGTGGTGGTGATGGCGTTCGACGAGACCGGCCAGGCCGACACGTTCGCGCGCAAGACCGAGATCTGCAAGCGCGCCTACGACCTGCTGATCGAGCGGCTCGACTTCCCGCCCGAGGACATCATCTTCGATCCGAACATCTTTGCGATCGCGACCGGCCTCGAGGAGCACAACAATTACGGCGTCGACTTCATTGAGGCGACGCGCTGGATCCGCAAGAACCTGCCGCACGCGCATATTTCGGGCGGCGTCTCCAATCTGTCGTTCTCGTTCCGCGGCAACGAGCCGGTGCGCGAAGCCATGCACTCGGTGTTCCTGTACTATGCCATCAAGGCCGGCATGGACATGGGCATCGTCAATGCCGGGCAGATGATCGTCTATGACGACATTGATCCCGAGCTGCGCCAAACTTGCGAAGACGTCATCCTCAACCGCGATCCCGGCGCCTCCGAGCGGTTGCTCGCGCTCGCCGAGAAATTCCGCGGCAAGGAGAAACAGACCAGGGAGCAGGATCTCGCCTGGCGCGAATGGCCGGTCGAGAAGCGGCTGTCCCACGCGCTGGTGCATGGCATCACCGAGTTCATCGAGCAGGACACCGAAGCTGCCCGGCAGAACGTTGAGCGTCCGCTCAACGTCATCGAAGGCCCGCTGATGGACGGCATGAACGTGGTCGGCGACCTCTTCGGCGACGGCAAGATGTTCCTGCCGCAGGTCGTCAAGTCGGCCCGTGTCATGAAGCAGGCGGTCGCCTATCTGATGCCGTTCATGGAGGAGGAGAAGGCGCGCAACCGCGCCAATGGCGTCGCCAGCGACGGCCGCAACGCCGCCGGCAAGATCGTGCTCGCCACCGTGAAGGGCGATGTCCACGACATCGGCAAGAACATCGTCGGCATCGTGCTCCAGTGCAACAATTTCGAGGTCATCGACCTCGGCGTCATGGTGCCCGCCAGCAAGATCATCGAGACCGCCAAGGCCGAAGGCGCCGACATCATCGGGCTATCAGGCCTGATCACGCCCTCGCTCGACGAGATGAGCTTCCTTGCCGGCGAGCTGCAGCGGCAGGGTATGAACCTGCCGCTGTTGATCGGTGGCGCCACCACCAGTCGCGTGCATACTGCCGTGAAGATCGACCCGAACTATCCGGGCGGCCCGGTCGTGCACGTCAACGACGCCAGCCGCGCCGTCGGCGTCGCCTCCTCGCTGCTGTCGCCCGAGAAGAAGAAGGCCTATGCCGCCGAGGTGCGCGCCGAATACGTCAAGATCTCCGCGGCGCATTTCCGCGCCCAGGCCGACAAGAAGCGGCTGAAGCTTGCCGTCGCCCGCGCCAACAAGGTCGCGATCGATTTCGCGGCGGCGCCGCCGAAGGCGCCGACGTTCTTCGGCCGCAAGAGTTTTGACGCCTATGACCTTGCCGAGCTCGCCGAATACATCGACTGGACGCCATTCTTCCAGACCTGGGAACTGACCGGCCGCTACCCGGCGATCCTCGACGATCCCAAGGTCGGCGAGGTCGCGCGTTCGCTGTACGACGATGCGCGCAAGATGCTGGACACGATCGTCAAGGAGAAGTGGTTCACCGCCCGCGCCACCATCGGCTTCTGGCCGGCCAACGCGGTCGGCGACGACATCGAGGTCTATGCCGACGAGACCCGCAAGGAGAAGATCGCGACCTTCCACACGCTGCGCCAGCAGCTCGAGAAGCGCGAGGGCCGCTTCAACGCCGCGCTGTCCGATTTCGTCGCACCGGCGAGCTCCGGCGTGCCTGATTATATCGGCGGCTTCGTGGTCACCGCCGGGATCGGCGAGGACGTGGTCGCCGACCGTTTCAAGAACGCCAATGACGACTACTCCTCGATCCTGTGCAAGGCACTCGCCGATCGCCTTGCCGAAGCCTTTGCCGAGCGCATGCATCAGCGCGTGCGCAAGGAGTTCTGGGGCTATGCGCCGGACGAGGCGTCGGCGCCGGACGAACTGATCCTCGAAAAATACGACGGCATCCGCCCGGCGCCGGGCTATCCGGCGCAGCCCGATCACACCGAGAAGCGGACGCTGTTCGCCCTGCTCGATGCTGAAAAAAACTCCGGCGTGACGCTGACCGAAAGCTATGCGATGTGGCCGGGCTCTTCGGTCTCGGGGCTCTATCTCTCGCATCCCGCCAGCTTCTATTTCGGCGTCGGCAAGATCGAGCGCGACCAGGTCGAGGACTATGCCGCCCGCAAGGCCATGACGGTCGCCGAGGTCGAGCGCTGGCTGGCGCCGGTCCTGAACTACATCCCGGCGCAGGACGGGGCCAAGGAACCTGTGATTGCGCCCGCCGCGACCCCGGCCAACGACGAGGCGTCCAGGGAATTGGCCGGGCATCCGCCAGGCTGCGCCTGCGCCGTGCACCTCGCCTGGCGCAAGAAGGCCGTGGGCGCGGGGTAGCTCTTCCTTCCCTTCTCCCCTTGTGGGAGAAGGTGGCGCGGACAAAGTCCGCGACGGATGAGGGGTCTCCATCCGCGGAGACAGACCCCTCACCCGTCTCAATCGCGCTTTGCGCGATTGATCCACCCTCTCCCACAAGGGGAGAGGGGAAGAAATGCGGAGTGAACTCCCCATGCAATTCTTCTCCTTCTGGCGGTCGCTGGCGAGCTTTCGGGTGCGGATCGCGCTCAACCTGAAAGACGTGCCGGCTGAAGTCGTGTTCGTCGACATCGATGCCGATGCGCATCGCGCGGATGCCTATCGCAAGGTCAATCCGCAGATGGCGCTGCCGGCGCTGGTGACAGACGACGGCACGGTGCTGTTCCAGTCGCTCGCGATCATCGACTATCTCGACGAGACCTATCCCAACCCGCCGCTGCTGCCGGCCGATGCAATCGGCCGCGCCCGGGTGCGCGGGCTGGCGCTGATCGTCGCCTGCGAGGGCCATCCGCTGCTGACGCCCCGGGTGCGGCGCTACCTCACCCGCGAACTCGATCTGCGCGACACCCAGCAAAGCGCCTGGTTCCGGCACTGGACGGTCGAGACACTGGCCGCGCTCGAAGGCCACCTCGCCGGCCACAAGGACACCGGAACATTCTGCCACGGCGATGCGCCCACGCTCGCCGACATCTGCCTGGTCGGCCACGTCACGGCCGCCATCAACCAGAAGATCAGCCTGTCGCCCTGGCCGACGGTCAATCGCATCCACGAGACCGCGATGGCGCTGCCGGCGTTTGCCAAGGCGCATCCGCTGGTGCAGCCGGATACGCCGGACGCGATGCGGGCGAAGTAGCTCTCGTCGTCCCGGCGAAAGCCGGGATCCATAACCACAGGGTTGGATTGTCGAAGAAGGCTGTGGCCCCAGCGTCGCGCAACAACGAACAATTGTGGTTATGGTCCCGGGTCAAGCCCGGGACGACACTGAGTTTGCGGCGCGGCTTGTGAATCATACGTCGGCGATCTCGCGGCATGCGTGAGGGGCTTACCATGTCGGGCAGATCAGCGCTAACGGCCTAACCGCTCGGCGGCGCCAGCGGTTGGACGATCTCCTGGAACGGCGGCAGCGCCTCGCAACGCGCGGCGTGGGCTTTCAGCGCAACATAGCGCGCGTCGAACAACGCGGGATGCGCCTCGCCGGTGAAGCGCAGCACGCAGGCGACCGCGATGTCGGCATGGCCGATATTTTGACCGAACCAGTACGGTGTCGTGACCGCGGCGCGCTCCTGCTCCAACACGTCGAGCACGCCCGTGATCTGCGCCTGGCAGCGCTCGACCCAGAGCTTGAGCTGCTCCTTGCGCAGCACGCGTTCATAGATCAGGCTGACCGCCTTGTCGCCGAGCCCGGTCGCCAGCGACACGATGCGCAGATGCTTGCGCCGCTCCGCACCCGATCGCGCGATCATCGCCCTCTCCGGCCCGACCAGCTCGTCGAGATAATCCAGGATCGCCCCGCTCTCGATCAACGCCTCGCCGTCATCGAGCACCAGCGCCGGCACCCGTCGCAGCGGATTGTAGGCTGCGACCTTGTCGCCATCGCCGAAGGTCGACCACGGCCGGTGCTCGAACGGCAGACCATAAAGCCGCAGCGCGATCGCGGTGCGGCGGACGAAGGGCGAGTCGTACTGGCCGATCAGGAACATCTGTCATCTCGTCGGTCGTACCGCGGCGGACCGTGCTTCGAAGCGGGGCTTTCGAAGAGCGACGGCGACGCCGGGTCAAGGGTTGCACTTTGCACCATCCTAGATGCGCCGGGCAGCATTGCAACCACCCGCTTTCGCATGCGCGGGTGACGACAGTGGTGGTCGCGGAGGCGTCGCGCGCATCGTCACTCAATCATCGGCACATGCCGCGCCGCATCGCGCGGCGCCGTGCCATCGAGCCGCGGATCATCAGCCACCTCGATCTGCCTTCGGAACGGGCGAAACCCGGACCGCTGGTAGAACGCCAGTGCTGCAGGATGATCGAAGGTGCAGGTGTGCAGCCAGACGCGGCTGATATCGCGCGACCAGGCGAGCTCCAACGCGCGGTTCATCAGGAAGCGGGCGGCACCGGTACCGATTAGCTTTGAAGTGACGCCGAAGTAAACGATCTCGCAGTTTCCGGCTTCGCGGAAATCGAGTTCGAGCAGGCCTTCGTCGCAGACGTCGTGGACCAGCGCGTAGATCTCCACTTGCGGTGCGTGGATGATCGCGGCGAGTTCGGCGTCGCTCATACGCGCGCGGGCGAACCACAGCCACTCCTCGCCGACGCGGCGGAAGAGGTCGCGAAACCAGTCGAGCGCCGGCCGCTCGGCCTTGCGCAGGCTCCAGGCGCCGGGCGGATCGTCGCGCTGCTGTGGCCGCGCGGTCATCTCCAGATGGGTGACGACCGCGGCGATCTTGCCGGCGGGAACATCGGAGTAGCCGTCGGGCAGCGTCATTGCGCGATCTCTGTTTCCATATTGCCGACGGGAAATATCTGCTGACCGTGCTGACGATGCAATGCTGTCGGGTACAGCAACGTTACCAATTTGTCAGTGGCGAAAATCCGCGAATCAGCAGCTTCATATGTGGACGGCCCACCGGAGCCAGCACCGTGTCGCGCCATCATACACTGCCGCCGATCGTCTATACGCCGCCGCCCCCCGAGCCGAAGAAAACGCGGCGGCGGCGTGGCGTCGGCACCGCCTCTGGTGCGCGCGAGACTGATGAGACCGAGGAGGCTGGTGACGTCGGGGACGGCGCACCGGTGCGCAGCGCGCCGGTGCTTCCGCGACATTCGCGCCCGATCGAGGCAACGGAGCGGCGAACAGGCTCGCCGAACGGCAAGCTCAGCGCCGACACGCTGCGGGCGATGCTGGATTTGCAGGAACAGCAGACGAAGTAGCGGGCGCATCGCACGCCGCACATTCGCTGTCGTCCCGGCGAAGGCCGGGATCCATAACCACAGGCTTGCGTTGTTGAGATAAGCTGTGGCCCCAGCGTCGCGCAACGATTGCCATTCGTGGTTATGGGTCCCGGGTCAAGCCCGGGACGACAGCGGAGTTTTTGGCAGGCGGCTGCAACCACCTCACCGCGGCGTCAGCGTGATCGCCTCTGCGGTGGCGGCTTCGACGGCGCTGCGGCTGTAGAGCAACGGGACGTATTGGCCGGTCGCCCACAGCGGCGCGAGGTCGCGGTAGTGGCCGCTGAAGGGATCGCCGGATTGGCCTGGCGTGTTGATGGTGCGGCTTGCATCCCACTGCCCGACATCGAGCACCATGCGGAACGAGGCGCCGCCGATAAGATGATAGTCGGAGCGGCGGTAATTGGCCGCGCGCGGCACGTTGGCGGCGCCGCCATACGCGAGCGGGCCGACCAACATCTGCGCCGCGGTCGCCTTGTCGGCCAGTGGTATCAGCGCGTGATCGAATTGTGCCACATGCAAACGGCCCCAGCGCCAGGTTGAGGCATCGGGCCCGAGTTTTGACGTCACCTCGGCAACGGCCTCGCCGAGGCTTTCGCGCAGCACGCGGTCGCGCTCCGCCGCCGGATCACTGCCGAGCGCTGCGTCGGGCTTTTCGAGGTAGCCAACGATGGCGGAAATGCTGGAGGCTTCCGGCGCGATCAGGTCGGCAGCCTTCGGTGCCGCGGTCTTCAGCAGCACCGGGCCAAGGTGATTTGATATCCAGACCTCGTAGACCGCAGCCGCGGCGCTATCGGCGGTGTCGCGCGCGTCCCACGCCTTCAACAGATCAAGGCCCTTCTTGACGTTGGCATCATCTGATGCGAGCGGATTGAGCAGTGCGACCAGCCGGCGTCCGATCATGCCGGTGTCGTCGTTCTGCAAATCCATCGCGTCCGCCAGCGTCACCTTGCTGTTGGCCCGCAGCACCTCGGTGATGCGCTGCCAGCGCGCGCTGTCCGACCATTCGAAGCCGACCCGGCGCTCGTTGACCGGATAGTCTGATGGCAGGTTCATCTGGTTGGCGGTGGCGATAAAGCCCTGCTTCGGCTGATAGGCCTTCGGCAATTCGTCGAGCGACAGAAAGCCCTGCCACTCATAGCGGCCGTCGCCGGGCACCGGCATCAGGCCGTCGAAATTGACCCGGCGCGGCGTCTTGCCGGCGGCGATCCAGCCGATATTGCCTGACGTGTCGGCATAGACCTGGTTCTCCGACGGCGCACCCCAGCGGCGCATCGCGGCGAGGAAGCCGTTCCAGCTCTTCGCAGTCATGTAGTCGGACGAGCCGAAATAGGCCGAGGTGCCGGGCTCGAACCAGATCGAACGCACCGCAAAGGCGCGCTTGTTGGCTTCGTCGACATAGATCACCGGGCCATGGCGGGTGAATTTCAGTTCGAGGTCGCGATCGGCCTCGCCCTTCACCTGCTCCTTCTCGTGGACGATCCGCATGTCCTCCCAGCCGGAGCCATAGCGGTACTGGTTCGGATTGGCGGGATTGAGCTCGTAGACGTAGAGGTCTTCCTGGTCGACGTTGAAGATGGTCAGGCCGAACGCGATGGTGTCGTTATGGCCGATCGAGATGCCGGGCAGCGCGGGCTCGCCGGCGCCGATCACGGAGATGCCGGGAGCGTTGAGGCCGACGATGTAACGCAGCGACGGCACACTGTGTTCACGATGCGGATCGTTGGCGAGGATCGGCCGCCCCGTCGCGGTGCGTGACGCCGCGATCACCCAGTTGTTGGAGCCGATGGTGTCGCGCTGCTGGTCGGCCTCGGCCAGGAATTTATCGGGATCATGCGCCAGCGCGGCCTTCTGGTCCTTCTGAGCGGCGAAGGCGACCGGGCGCGTGGCGAGATCATAGGCCGCGAGCACTTCCTTCGGCACGCTGCAGGGATCGAGCCCATCGGGGATTTTCGTGGTCCAGGCCGGCTCCAGCTTGACGCGGAAGCGATCGGCATCGAGGCCTGCGGCGCAGGCGACCAACGCGCGCTTCACCTCGGACGCAACGTTGCGGGTCAGGCCGTGGCTGCGGACGCGCACGACATCCTCCGCCGACCACAGATCGGGCATGGTCCCTGCGATCCTGAACTCGATCGGCAGCGGGCGCTTGCCGGCCCTGACGTCGGCGACATAGGCGTTGACGCCGGCGGCGAAGGCGTCGGCATAGGTTTTCGCCTTCGGGCCGTAGGCGGCCCATTCGGCGTTCATGTCGCCGCGATAGAGAAACAGCCGCAGCGCCTTGTCCTGCTCGGCATAGGCGGGGCCGAAATCCTTCGCGAGCAGGCCGAGGCCCCGTTTGCGCCAGAGATCGATCTGCCAGAGCCGGTCGCGCGCGGCGTTGAAGCCCTGCAGGACAAACAGGTCGTGCTCGTTGCCGGCATAGATGTGCGGGATGCCCCAGACATCGACCAGGATCTGGCCTGGCGCCTTCAGCCCGGCGACATCGGACTTGACCTGGCGCGCGGCGGAGAGCGCGTTGTCCTTGTCGCGCGCGAGCGCGGGCGTGACGAGCAATGCGGCGCAGAGCACGGCGCTGAGCAGATTCATGACCCGGTTGAGATCCGTGTTCATCTTGTTCTCCCGTTGTTGTTGTTGATTATGAGACGTCAGTCACCGCAGCGGTAGTGCGCCCCTCTCCCGTTTGCGGAGCGGGGGGCGCTCGTATAATTTCGGAATAGTCGAAGAATATTGCTGAGTTGCCTGACGTGTCAAGTTGCCTGGTCGAACGCCGTCCGCGAGCTGCCTACTTTGCATGGGGTTGTTTTCGATATTTTGGCAACGCGCCCCTGCGACGGCGCTTGCGGGGGAGGTGCACCGAGGTTGCGGCCAGACCAGCGCGCTATTCCCCCTCGTCGCTTGCCAGCACGCCCTTCACGGCACGCCCCCATCCCGCGAGCTTGCGGTCACGCGTCGCCTGACTCATCGCCGGCTTGAAGCGATGTTCGAGCCGCCAATTGTCGGCGAATTTCGCCGGCTCCGGATAGACCCCGGCCTCGAGGCCGGCGAGATAGGCCGCGCCCAGCGCCGTGGTCTCCTGGATCATCGGGCGATCGACGGGGGCGTTGAGCAAATCGGCCAGACGCTGCATGGTCCAGTCCGACGCGGTCATGCCGCCGTCGACGCGCAGCACGGTGTTGGCGGCATTGGCCTCCGGCCAGTCGGTGCGCATCGCGGCCCAGAGATCGAAGGTCTGGTAGCAGACGCTCTCCAGCACGGCATGTGCGAGCTCGGCGGGACCGGTGTTGCGGGTGAGGCCGAACAAAGCGCCGCGCACCCGCGGATTCCAGTAGGGCGCGCCGAGGCCGACGAAGGCCGGCACCAGATAGACGCTCTGCATGCTGTCGGACTTGTCAGCAAGAGGTCCGGTCTCGGCGGCTTTCTTGATGATGCCGAGCCCGTCGCGCAGCCACTGCACGGCGCTTCCGGCGACGAAGATCGAGCCTTCGAGCGCGTAGGTGCGCTGTCCGTTGAGCTGATAGGCAATCGTGGTGAGCAGCTTGTGCTTCGAGGCGACCGGCGTGGTGCCGGTGTTGAGCAGCGCGAAGCAGCCGGTGCCGTAGGTCGACTTCATCATGCCGGGCTCGAAGCAGGCCTGGCCGATGATTGCGGCCTGCTGGTCGCCGGCGATGCCCGAGATCGCGATCGGGCCGCCGAACAGATCGGCCGTGCTCTCGCCGAAGCGGGCCGAGGAATCCTTCACCTCGGGCAGCATCGAGCGCGGCACGCGCAGCAGGTTTGCCAGATCGTCGTCCCATTCGCCGCTGTGGATGTTGAACAGCAGCGTGCGCGAGGCGTTGGTGGCATCTGTCGCGTGCACCTTGCCGCCGGTGAGCCGCCACAGCAGATAGCAATCGACGGTGCCGAACAGCAATTCGCCGCGCTCGGCGCGCTCGCGGGCACCCGGCACGTGATCGAGGATCCATGCCACTTTCGTGCCGGAGAAATAGGGATCGACGATCAATCCTGTTTTGGCCGAGATCGCGGGCTCATGGCCTTCGGCCTTGAGCCTGGCGCAGATGTCGGCGGTGCGGCGGTCCTGCCAGACGATGGCGCGGTGCACGGCCTGGCCGGTGGCGCGGTCCCACACCACGGTGGTCTCGCGCTGGTTGGTGATGCCGATCGCGGCGATGTCCCTGGCCTTCAGGCCGGCCTTCTCCAGCGCCTCGCGGCACACCATGATGGTCGAGGTCCAGATGTCCTCCGGCTCGTGCTCGACCCAGCCGGAGGCCGGGAAATGCTGTGGAAATTCCTGCTGCGCGACCGCGGCGATGGAGATGTCGCTGCGGAATACCATGGCGCGCGACGATGTGGTGCCCTGATCGATGGCCAGCACGAAAGACATGAGCGTTCCCTGAAGCTTCGTCCCGAAGGTGGTTGTTTCGGGGCCAAAGGAGCGGATTACCGCGGCAACGTCAAGCTGGGGCGAGGGTACAGCGTTAGACCCGTCATCCTGAGAGGTCGTGAACCTATGCAGCCCCGTCATTGCGAGGAGCGACAGCGACGAAGCAATCCATGTATCCGCGCTTGCGGGCCGATGGATTGCTTCGCTTCGCTCGCAATGACGGCTGGACCGGGTGGCCAGAGCCAATCACATCGGCCGATAGGTCCGCACATCGGCCGGCACGTTGACGCCGGCTCGGACCTGGCCGACCGAGCGGATGATGTCGTCGCCGAGCAACTGAGCGAAGCAGGCGTAGCCCCAGTCGTTCATGTGGAGGCCGTCGGCGATGACGAAATCGTTGATTGGGATCGCCTGCCGCTCGTGCCAGTCGCGCATCACCTCGAAGCGCGGGAAGATGCCGACGTGACGAAGTGCTGCGATGCGGCCGAGCAGCTTGACCATGCCCCGCGCGCTCTCGGGACGTTCGGTGACGCGCGGCGAATATTGCGGATCGACCAGCACGATGTCGGAGCCCGCGGCCTGGATGCGCGCCACGCCGTCCTCGACCTGCTTGCCGGTTTCGCCGGGATCGAGGTTGCGCAGCACCGCATTGGTGCCAACCTGCCAGATCACCAGATCAGGATGCACGTCGATCACCTCCGACTGCAGCCGCTTCATCATCTCGGGCGCGTCGTCGCCGCCCTTGCCGCGATTGAGCACGGTGATGTCGGCGGACGGATACTGGCGGCGCAATTGCGTGTCGAGCCGGTTGGGATAGGTGAATTCCGGCGACGTCGAACCGTAACCTTGCGTCGAGGACGATCCGAACGCCACGATCACGACCGGCTTGCCCGCGGCGAGTTTGGCCGCGACATGCGGCAGCGAACCCATCGTGTCCGGCACGCCCTTGGGCTGCAGGCAAGGCACGCGGTGGAAGATGTCGCCGGCGGCTTTCGCGACCTGCTTCACCTTATCGACGGCCCGCGCCGTCGCGCTGCGCTGGTCGACGGGCATGGCCGGATCGGTCGCGGCCGTAGATGTGGCTGACGTTGCGGCCGCAGGCGTGGCCGGATCGGGCTTCGCGGCCTCGGCCCGTGCGCCGGGCGAGAGCGCCGCATGCTGGTCCGGCTGCGCGGTCTGCGCACAGAGCGGCGCGATCGACGCGGAGGTCAGCAGCACGAGCGCCGCAACGGCGGACACGCCTCGCCAGCAGGTTCGGCGAAAAGGGACGGCAAAACTCATCAACTCTGCTTCCTTTAATTCTGCTGCGCGGGGCCCAGATGGGCCGCATCGATCACAAATTTCGACAGCGCGCGGCCGAGACAGGCATGCACTTGCTTCGCCAGATCGACACCATGCGAGGTGCTGAACAGGTCGAAATATCCCGCATCGCTCCATTGCTTCATGATCGCGAACCGATCGAACAGCGGGACATCGTGCTGCTGCGCCACCACCCGCATATTGTCGAGATAGGGCGGCGCAGAGATCATCGTCTCGGTACGTGGGCTGTACTGCAGATTAACCAAAACCACGTCGACCCCAGCGTTCCGCAACGCAACAACTCCGTCGTTGATGGCACCGCGGAAATCGTCAGGATCAATCGATCGCATAGCATCGACTGTGCCGGTCTGCCAGATAACCAAAGTAGGCTTTTTTGCTTCGACAAGCTTAACCAGGGTTCCGCCGGTCTCGTCGGCGGTGCTCTTTGCCTGTAATTCTACGGATAAATTGATCGTCGCGGACGGCAGCGCCGCCTGCAGGGCGGCCTGCAGTCTGGCCGGGTAGGCGCTCGTCTCATTCGAAGGGATGCTGGAGGAGCGGCTGCCCACCACCAGCACGTTCAAAGGCTGTGCGGCCTTGACGGCCTCGGTGACCTTCGGGAGCGAACTCTCGCTGGACAACAGATAGGCGGGCACGTCGCAGGGGGGCGGCTCGGCCGTGTCCTCGGCACGCGCAGGCGCCGCCGCCAGCAAGGCGGCAAGCAGCGTCAGGCCAAACATCTGCAGGCCAACCTTCTTTAGGCCAACCTTCTTCAGGCCAAGCATCGTCCGTGCGGACTTCATGCTCCCCCTCCCGCCAGATCGGCGTTGCCGACGGTGCTTTTTGTTCGCGAGGCACCTTTGTCGGCGGAGTGCTTGTACCACGAAATGATCCACGCCATGCCCCACATGATCAGGATGCCGGAGACGCTGATCAATGCGTGCAGTGCGGCACCACCGGAGACTTCAGCGAGCACGAAATGTCCGGCAAAGGCGAGGAAGACACCGAGGCAGAATATCTCAAGCGAATGCTGGCCGCACAGGATCAAAGGTCGCAACCAGGGCGATTTCAACCCCGGCCAATCCCGGGGTAGGAAGCGCACGGTGAGGGCTGCGAGCGCCAGGAAGTGCGCGAAACGCAACACGTCAAGGTCAGTCTTATTGATCGGATACATCCACTGCTCGATCACCTTGGGCATGATGTGGCCGAGCTGCGGCACGTACCAGGTCAGCGTCACGAAGAACGCCGCGACCAGATAGACGATGCAGATCCACATCGTGACCGGCGATGACAGGATGCGCGACATCCGCCGCGCGCCGCCGAGTGCACACCAGGCGCCGAACACGAACAGCAATTGCCAGGCGAACGGGTTGAACGCCCAGAAGCCGTTCGGATAGGCCGAGAGATAGAGGTCGAACTGCCAGGTCAGCGCATAGAGCAAGACCGACAGCCCGAGCGTGACGTCGGGTTTCCATTTCATCAGCCAAAGGATCAGCGGCAGGAACAGCATCAGCACGATGTAGAGCGGCAGCACGTCCATGTTGACCGGGCGGAAGCGCAGCAGCAACGCCTGGACGATGGTCACGTCGGGCTGCTTGAGGAAATCCATGATCCCCATCTCTTCGGTGTAGAGCGGGTTCTCGAACGAGGTCGCGACATAGGAGATCTCGGCGAGGAAGATCGTGAACAGGAAGACGTGCGCGACATAGATCTGCCAGACCCGGCGCAGGATGCGCGCGGTCGCGATCACGAAGCCGGCCTCCAGCATCGCCCGGCCGTAGACGAAGGCCGCGGTATAGCCGGAGATGAAGATGAAGATCTCGGTGGCGTCGGAGAAGCCGTAGTTGCGGAGCGTCAGCCAGGTCAGCAGGTTTGCCGGCAAATGATCGATGAAGATCAGCCACAGCGCGAGCCCGCGGAACAGGTCGAGCCGCAATTCGCGCTCGCCGGCCGCCGGCAGCGTGATCGCCGGCGCGGCCGCCCGGATCTTCGCTGCCTCGGCCTTCGCCTTGGCGTCAGCCACCGGCGAACCGGCTATGGGATCGGCAATCGAGCTCATCAAGCACCGTGTGGCCGCGGAAGGTGCGCGCCGCCCGGAATGGATAATATCGGTCCGCGAGTTGCGGACAAAGCACTGAAAACGGCGGCACGCGGTCGCGCCTTAGAACGGAACTATGTTGAAACCGCGATGAAATCGGCCCGGACCGGGTTTTCACTGCCTCGCCAACCGATTGGTTCCGGCAGATCAATTCGATATGATGCAGCTATGAAGACCATCGGAATGAGCCGCATGTACCGCGCTGTTACCCGCCAGATCGAAGTCACCGTCGAGCCGAACTTCATGCCGGAGGAGTCGTCGATCGAGAAGCGCGAGTATTTCTGGTCCTACACCATCGTGATCACCAATTCCGGCTCGGAAACCGTCCAGTTGCGGACCCGGCACTGGATCATCACCGACGCCACCGGCCGCAGGCAGGAGGTGCGCGGGGAAGGCGTGATCGGCAAGCAGCCGGTGCTCGCCCCCGGCGAGCGCTTCGAATACACCTCGGGCGTGCCGCTGCCGACCGCCTCCGGCTTCATGACCGGCACCTACCAGATGGTCAGCGAGAGCGGCGAACGCTTCGAGATCGACGTGCCGACGTTTTCGCTGGATAGCCCGAGCCCGGACGGCAAAAGGGTGTTGAACTGACCGGGCGTGACGTCGCCACGCAAGCTCGGTTTGCGGCTGGCGCAACGCGGGCACTCGATTTGCCCGATCGTCTCGCGTGATCAGATCGAAGGCGCGGGTTTCAGAAATTGGCCGCGACCAGATTGTACGAACCCCTGCTGCCGCGGACATAAATCCTGGCAGCGGCGGCACAAATCGCATCACGGTTGGAATCGAAGGCGTTCAGAAATCCAGACTCATCGGGGCGTGCATCCGGTTGAATTCTCTTCAACGCACCCTCGTCTATGAAGAATGAAGCCTCGATCGCGCTGTCGTGTCCCCAAAACCGCACGGCCCGCCGCGTTTGGTCGTATGAACGACTGTGATTTGGAAATTCGATCATGGTTGAGACCGTCAGGTTGTTGCCGTGGCTTGTCGTGACCCGCGTCTCGCGCGTCGAAGCGACGTGACGTTGGTCGATATCGGTCACAACATTTGGCGGCTTAAAGCTTCGCGCTTCCGCAAAGGGGATGCTGTAACAATACAGTTGCGCTGTGAAGCAAGTGGCTACTCCGGCATCGAATCACAAGCCCGCTCGAACCAGACGGCGTTCCGGCCGGAATATCTACACGCGAGTGACACGCAGAAGCATGCAATACGCTGCCCTCGCGGCGGGCTTATTGTGTCAATGTTAAGCTGCCTTGGATCAAATGGGCGCTGAAATGCTTATCCCCAGTTCGGCCGCCTAAATTCCGGTCGATGGCAGTTTCGACACTCGAGCACCGTGAGCGCCGGTCTGATGGTACTTGATCATTCATCCATCCCAGCCGTCGTTCTGATTGTCGAGGACGAGATGATGCTGCGGATGAGCGCGGTCGACATGGTGGAATACGCCGGCTACACGCCGCTTGAGGCCCTGGATGCTGCCGAAGCCGTCGCCATCCTGGAATCCAGATCCGATATCGCGCTGATCTGCACCGACATCCAGATGCCCGGCAAAATGGACGGCATTGGGCTTGCGCATGCCGTGCATGCGCGGTGGCCGTCGATCAAGATCATCGTTGTATCCGGGCAAGCGAACCTGCCGAAGCTTGATCTGCCTCCGCACTGCAGGTTTTTCGGCAAGCCGCTCAATGCCGGGGAATTGATAGCCGGCATGCATGGCATGATCGGCCGGGCCTGATACGCGCGGTTTCAAGCCGATTGCAGCCTGAACCGCCTTATTGCGGTAGAGCGCGTGTGCCGAACACTAGGTGCGGTATCCGACTCATGATGATACAGTGAATGATGATCGAAGCCGAATTCCGCATAATCCCGCGTCCCTCGAGCGTCACAGCCTCGAATGAGGACGTTCTGGCGGCAGAGAATGTCAGCCTGCGGCTTCTGCTGGCGCAGGCCGAGATCAACGCAACGAGCTTGCTCGCCAAGGCCGGCATCGACGCCAGGGAGCGCGAGGCGTCCGATGAGCTGCAGAAGCTGATTCTCGAAGAGCTGCACCACCGCATCAAGAACACGCTCGCGACCGTTGGCGCCATCGTCTCCCAAAGCCTGCGTGAACTGCCGGAGGCCAAGCCAGCCCAGCACGCCATCGAGGGCCGGCTATTGGCGCTCGGGCGGGCGCACGACCTGCTGCTGCAGGCAAGATGGAGCAGCGCGGATCTTGGCACCGTCGTCCGCGGCGCTGCTGAAGCCTTCATCGATCCGGATGAGCCGAAATTCTCGATTTCGGGACCCGATGTCCGGATGACGTCGGGCGCCGTCATCGCCATCTCAATGACGCTCAACGAGCTTTGCACGAATGCCACGAAGTTTGGCGCGCTGTCGGTCCCGGACGGGCGCGTCGACATCAGCTGGACGCTGGACCAGGCGGCGCAGCGCCTGCGCCTGACCTGGACCGAGAAGAACGGTGCGGCGGTCCGCCCTCCCGAAAGGCGCAGCTTCGGGACACGGCTGATCGAAACGCTCGGTAAGCAGCTCCGCGGCGACGTGCAGCTGAGCTATGAGCCCACCGGTTTCGTGTACGCATTCGATGTGCCAATGACTTCTCTGACGTCGTCGACGGCATAGCCTGTTCGTGCAAGAACCCTTGCCGACAGCGTTTCACAGGTTGATTCGAGATTGATTTGGAAGGATCCCATGATGAAGAAGACCCTGCTCACTATTGACGAACCGGAGCCGAGGAAAGTGATGCGCGCCGACCGGCCGCCCACCGAAGGTTTCGTGACCGTTGTCGACGGCCATTTCAAGTCGGAGTTCGACACTGTCGAGGCTGCTGAAACAGCCGGCCGAAAACTGAAGACGGCATATCCGATGCTTCAGATCGAAATCTATGACGCCGCCAACAAGGCCCGTACCTTGCTGAGTTGACAGGCATGCACCGACGGCACTGTCGACCATCAGACCGCGACGATGGGAATTGCCGAGCACTTCACCCAAAATGGGCAAACGCCGGACGTCGCGAGCTGCGGCGCTTGCTGAGAGAACTGTTCGACGAACGCAGGGATGCTGCGTTGAGGATCAATTCCCCGCCTCCTCCACACCCGCTTCCTGCGGCGTAAAATCGTAGACCGACGAGCAGAACTCGCAGGTCACGACGACCTTACCGTCCTTGACCATGTCGGCGCGGTCGTTCGGCGCAAAACTGTTCAGCATCGCGGAGACAGCGTCGCGCGAGCAGGAGCACTGTGCGCGCAGCGGTTGCGGGGTGAAGACGCGGACGCCGCGTTCGTGAAACAGCCGGTACAGCAGCCGCTCGCCGGAGAGACCAGGGTCGATCAGCTCGACATCCTCGACGGTCGAGATCAGCGACTGTCCTTCGACCCAGGCGTCGTCGTCGGGCACAGAATGCGTGACCGTGCCCTCCGGCGCGTCGCCTGGATGCATATCCGCCTGCTTGGCGCGCTCGGGTGCCTTGGGCAGGAATTGCAGCAGAATGCCGCCGGCACGCCAGTGGTGCTTGCCGCCCTCGCCGCCGCGCATCTCCTCGCCGACCGCCAGGCGCACCCGCGTCGGAATCTGTTCCGAGCGCAGGAAATACTCATGGGCGGCCTCTTCCAGGCTGCCGCCGTCGAGCGCGACCAGTCCCTGGTAGCGGCTCATCTCCGCGCCCTGGTCGATGGTCATGGCCAGATGGCCCTTGCCGAGCAGTTCGCCCGAACTCTGGCCGGCCTTGAGCTGGCCCGCATCGTAGCGCGCATAGGCGCGCAGCCGGTCGGGGGCCTGGAAATCGACGATCAGCAGCGAGACCGGACCGTCGGTCCGGGTCTGCAGGATGAAGCGCCCTTCGAACTTCACGGTCGAGCCGAGCAGCGTCGTCAGCACGATGGCTTCGCCGAGCAGCTTGCCGACCGGCGGCGGGTAATCGTGCTTGTGCAGGATCTCGTCGAGCGCGGGGCCGAGCCGGGTCAGCCGTCCGCGCAGGTCGAGCGCGCCGACCTCAAAGGCCAGCACCGCGTCATCAACGGGAATGGCCGACGGCGCGCGGATCGGCGCCTCAGCCGGGATTTTGATGTCAGAGGACTGTGAAACCATGGCGCTTTATCTGGGGTCTCGAACGATGAAATAAAGGGGTTTACTCAACGAGAGCATCTGTCGTCCCTGCCTAGTGCGCAATTGCGCACGGGAGCAGGGACCCATAACCACAGGATTTTGTTGTGACACAAGGCGTCTCCCCTTGTGCCTTCTTCACGGGCCGCGGCGTATGGGTCCCTGCTTTCGCAGGGACGACGGCGTTATTCGCGACGTTCAGGCCACTGCGTCGAAACACCAGGCCAGAATGCCCTTCTGCGCATGCAGGCGGTTTTCGGCCTCATCGAACACGACGGATTGCGGGCCGTCGATCACCTCGTCGGTGACCTCCTCGCCGCGATGTGCCGGCAGGCAGTGCATGAACAGCGCGTCGGGCTTGGCAAGCGACATCAGCTTGGCATTGACCTGATAGGGCTTCAGCACGTTGTGGCGGTGCTCGCCCTCCTTGTCGCCCATCGACACCCAGGTGTCGGTGACGACGCAGTCGGCTCCGTGCACCGCGGCCTCCGGATCGGTGCCGAGCACGATCGGCGCGCCGGTCGCCTTGATCCAGTCGCGCATCGGCTTCTTCGGCGCGAGCTCCGGCGGCGTGGCGATGTTGAGGTTGAACTTGAAGCGCTCGGCGGCGTGGGCCCAGGAGGCCAGCACGTTGTTGTCGTCTCCGGTCCAGGCCACCGTCTTGCCTTCGATCGAGCCGCGATTTTCCTCGAAGGTCATCAGGTCGGCCATCACCTGGCAGGGATGCGAACGGCGCGTCAGCCCGTTGATGACGGGAACGGTGGCGTGGGCGGCGAGCTCGAGCAGCGCATCGTGATTGAGGATGCGGATCATGATCGCGTCGACATAGCGCGACAGCACGCGCGCGGTGTCGGCGATGGTCTCGCCGCGGCCGAGCTGCATCTCGGTGCCGGTCAGCATGATCGATTCACCGCCGAGCTGGCGCATGCCGACGTCGAACGACACCCGGGTGCGGGTCGACGGGCGTTCGAAGATCATCGCCAGTGTCTTGCCTTCGAGCGGCTTCCTGGGCTTCTCATGCGCCTTCCGCGCCGCCTTCATGGCGGCGCCGGCCGAGAGCATGTTACGCAGCTCGGCAAGCGGCAGTTCGTCGATGTCGAGGAAGTGTCGTACCGGCTTGCTCATCACCCGGCCGCCTTCTTCGGCAGCGCCGACGACAGCGCGGCGCTGGCGCGCTCGAGGCTTGCGACCGCCTGGTCGAGTTCGGCCTCGGTGACGATCAGCGGCGCCAGGAACCGCACGACATTGTCGCCGGCCCCGACGGTCAGCAGCTTCTCGTTGCGCAGTGCGGCGACGAGATCGCCCGAGGGCACCACGGCCTTGACGCCGATCAGAAGGCCCTCGCCGCGTACGTCGGAGAGCACGCTGGGATAGCGGTCGACGACGGAGGCGAGCTTCTGCTTGAGCAGCAGCGACATCCGCTGCACGTGATCGAAGAAGCCGGGCTTGAGCATGACGTCGAGCACGGCATTGGCCGCCGCCACCGCAAGCGGATTACCGCCGAAGGTCGAGCCGTGCGAGCCCGGCGCCATGCCGGCTGCGGCTTCCGCACTCGCCAGCACCGCGCCGATCGGAAAGCCGCCGCCGAGCGCCTTGGCCAGCGACATCACGTCGGGCGTGACGCCGGTGCGCTTGTAGGCGAACAGATCGCCGGTGCGGCCCATGCCGGTCTGCACCTCGTCGAATGCAAGCAGCAAGCCGTGCTCGTCGCAGAGCTGGCGCAGCGCCTTGAAGAAGGCATGCGGCGCGGAGCGCACGCCGCCCTCGCCCTGCACCGGTTCGATCAGGATGCCGGCGGTGTGCGGTCCGATCGCCTTCTTCACGGCCTCGATGTCGCCATGCGGCACCTGGTCGAAGCCGTCCATCGGCGGACCAAAGCCCTCAAGGTATTTGGCCGAGCCGGTGGCGGCGAGCGTCCCCAGCGTGCGGCCATGGAAAGCGCCTTCGAAGGTGATGATGCGGTAGCGCTCGGGATGCCCTTTGGAGAAGTGATAATGGCGGACCAGCTTGATCACGCCCTCCATCGCCTCCGCGCCGGAATTGCAGAAGAATACGAAGTCGGCAAAGCTCTGCTCGCAGAGCCGCGCCGCGAGCTTCTCGCCGTCCGGGCTCTTGAACAGGTTCGACATGTGCCAGAGCTTGGTCGCTTGCTCCTGCAGCGCCTTGACCAGATGCGGATGGGCGTGGCCGAGGGCGTTCACCGCGACGCCTGAGGTGAAGTCGAGATAGCGGTCGCCATTGGTTGCGATCAACCAGGCGCCCTCACCGCGCTCGAAGCCGAGATCGACCCTGGCAAAGACGGGGAGCAGATGCGACGCGGCGCTGTTGGTCATGGCTATCACTACAAGGTTGCACTGACGGGTGTGAGGCCGACGATTGCCGCGCGCCTTGACGCCGACGCGACAACAGCCAGCTTTGGAAAACAAAACGTGCCGCCTTTTCGGGCGGCACGTAAGGGCATTCTATGCTGCGGGCAGTAACTGTCAATCGCCGGAAGCGGGCTTCCTGCGGTCCGAATCGAGCGCAATCCGGAGCATTCCGGTGCGGTGGAAAAGTGGAATTGCAATGCATAAGTGTGGGAACATGTGGACGCGCGACCGCGGACTCTTGCGCCAGAGTCACGCCATATTGTAGCGTTTGGGCTGTCGGGTACGACATCTCGTGCGGTAGTACTGGACCCCTTAAGTAGCCTTTCGTTCTGCGTAGACGTTCGGGCGCATAGGCGCGCTCGGCGAGGGCTAAGGGATTCTGACCGCAGGAGTTTTTCGAGATTTGGCTCGCAGCACCGCTCCAAGGATTGGCCGGTGCTCAGCGAAGGGATGAATGCGATGACTGTATTGACCTGGTCCGACGATCGCGTCGAGCAGCTGAAGAAGCTCTGGGAATCCGGCCTGTCCGCCAGCCAGATCGCGGCGGAACTTGGCAATGTGACGCGAAATGCCGTGATCGGCAAAGTGCACCGGCTCGGCCTGTCCGGCCGCGCCAAGGCCCCCTCCACGGCCGCGCCGCGGCAACGCAAGGCACGTCCGGCGCAGCATATGATGCGGGTGGCGCGCCCGGTGTCGCGCGGCAACACCGCACTGGCCCACGCCTTCGAGGTCGAGATGGAGACCGATCCGGTCACCTACGACAACGTCGTGCCGATGAGCCAGCGGCTGTCGCTGCTCGAGCTGAACGAGGCAACCTGCCATTGGCCGGTCGGCGATCCGTCGAGCCCGGATTTCTTCTTCTGCGGCGGCAAGGCGCTCGGCGGCCTGCCCTATTGCGCACATCACTCGCGCATCGCCTACCAGCCGGCGAATGATCGCCGGCGGCCGGCGCCCAAGCCGACGCGGTAAGCTAAGCATTGGGACCTGTAGCCCGGGTGAAGCGCAGCGGAACCCGGGAAGGTCTTGCCAAGGTTTGAGAGCGGTCCCGGATTTCGCTTCGCTTCATCCGGGCTACGTTCAACAATCAAGATTTGTGGTTATGGGTCCCGGCTTTTCGCCGGGACGACAATCATTGCTGCGGCTCGGCCTTCGCAAAACGATCGTCGAGCGCGTAGCCGGCGCCGCGCACGGTGCGGATCGGATCCTGCTCGCGGCCCGGATTGAGCAGCTTGCGCAGCCGGCCGATATGCACGTCGACGGTGCGCTCGTCGATATAGATGTCGCGGCCCCAGACGCTGTCGAGCAATTGCTCGCGGCTGAACACGCGGCCGGGATGCTCCAGGAAGAACTCGAGCAGGCGATACTCGGTCGGGCCGAGATCGATCGGCCGGCCCGAGCGCGCCACGCGGCGCTTCTCGCGGTCGAGCTCGATGTCGCCATAGGTCAGCACGGTGGCAAGCCGCTCCGGGCTCGCCCGACGCAACAGGCCCTTCACCCGCGCCAACAGCTCCGGCACCGAGAACGGCTTGACGATGTAATCGTCGGCGCCGGTGGCAAGGCCCCGTACCCGCTCGCTCTCCTCGCCGCGCGCGGTCAGCATGATGATCGGCAGTTGCTTGGTCTCGGGCCGCGCCCGCAGGCGGCGGCACAGCTCGATGCCGGAGAGGCCTGGCAGCATCCAGTCCAGCACCACGAGATCGGGAATGCGCTCCTTCAGCCGCGTGTCGGCGTCGTCGCCGCGCCCGACCGTCTCGACGTCATAGCCTTCCGCGTCGAGGTTGTAGCGCAACAACGTCGTCAGCGCTTCTTCGTCTTCGACCACCAGAATGCGTGCGCTCATCGGTTTGTGTTCTCTCTCTGTCTTGATCCGTTGTCCTGACGCGAACCGAAATTAGCTGCCCGGAACCGTGGTGGCGAAATTGGTCATGTCGCCCTTCGGACGCTTGTCCATGATCTGCTGGCCCTCGATCATGTAGAAGACGGTTTCCGCGATGTTGGTGGCGTGGTCACCGATCCGCTCGATGTTCTTGGCGCAAAACATCAGGTGGATGCAGAACGAGATGTTGCGCGGATCTTCCATCATGTAGGTGAGCAGTTCGCGGAACAACGAGGTGCAGATCGCGTCGACCTCTTCGTCGCCCTTCCAGACCGCCATCGCTGCGGGCAGATCGTGCGCCGCATAGGCGTCGAGCACCGACTTGACCTGCGACAGCACGAGATCGGTCATGTGCTCCAGGCCGCGGATCAGCTTGAGCGGCTGGAAATCGCTCTCCAGCGCCGCGACGCGCTTGCCCATGTTCTTAGCGAGGTCGCCGATCCGCTCGAGATCGGTGGCCACCCGCATCGCGCCGACGATCTCGCGCAGGTCGATCGCCATCGGCTGGCGGCGCGCGATGGTCAGAACCGCGCGCTCCTCGATGACGCGCTGCAAGCTGTCGATTTCGATGTCGGCGGCGACGACACGTTTGCCGAGCGCGACGTCGCGACGGATCAGCGCATCGACGGACTCGGTAATCATCCGTTCGACGAGGCCGCCCATCTCGGCGACCAGGCGGGTGAGTTCCTGCAGGTCGCTGTCGAACGCCTTGGCGGTATGTTCAGAAGCCATGTGTTATCTCCTCAACCGAACCGGCCGGTGATGTAGTCCTGGGTGCGTCGATCGCTCGGCGAGGTGAAGATCTTGTTGGTGTCGTCGAACTCAATCAGTTCGCCGAGATACATGAAGGCGGTCTTGTCGGAGACGCGCGCCGCCTGCTGCATGTTGTGGGTGACGATCGCGATCGTGTAGTCCTCGGACAGCTCCTGGATCAGTTCCTCGACCTTGGCGGTCGAGATCGGATCGAGCGCCGAGCACGGCTCGTCGAACAGGATCACTTCGGGCCGCACCGCGACCGTGCGCGCGATGCACAGGCGCTGCTGCTGGCCGCCGGAGAGCGAGAGACCCGAGGCGTTCAGCTTGTCCTTGACCTCGTTCCACAGCGCGCCGCCGCGCAGCGCCTTCTCGACGCGGTCGTCCATCTCGGACTTCGAGATCTTCTCGTAAAGGCGAATGCCGAAGGCGATGTTCTCGTAGATCGTCATCGGGAACGGCGTCGGCTTCTGGAACACCATGCCGACCCGCGCGCGCAGAAGATTGAGGTCGAGCTTTGAGTCCAGGATGTTGGTCTGGTCCAGCATCAGCTGGCCGACGGCGCGTTGCCCCGGATAGAGATCATACATCCGGTTGAAGATGCGCAGCAAAGTCGACTTGCCGCAGCCGGACGGGCCGATGAACGCCGTGACGCGGTTGGTGCCGAGCGTCAGATTGATGTTCTTCAGCGCATGGTGCTCGCCGTAATAGAAGTTGAGGTTGCGCACCGTGACCTTCGGCGGCGCATCCGGCAGCGGCGAATGCGGAGCAACATGGCTCGGGGGACTCGTCGAAACGGAGAGCTCGGTCATTTTGTGGCCCTTTCGGCACCGAGAATGCGCGCGCCGATATTGAGGGCGAGCACGGTGAACGTGATGAGCAAAGCGCCGCTCCAGGCCAACTCTTTCCAGTAGGCATAGGGGCTCTGCACGAAGTTGTTGATGGTCACCGGCAGGTTGGCCATCGTCTTGGTCAGGTCGAGGCTGAAGAACTGGTTCGACAGCGCGGTGAACAGCAGCGGCGCGGTTTCGCCGGCGACGCGGGCGGTCGCCAGCAGCACACCGGTGATCAGACCCGATCGGGCGGCACGATAGGCGATCCGCTTGATCACCAGCGAGCGCGGCAGGCCGAGCGCGGAGGCCGCCTCGCGCAACGGATTGGGCACCAGCAGCAGCATGTCCTCGGTGGTGCGCAGCACGACCGGGATCACGATGACCGCGAGCGCAAGGCAGCCCGCGAGCGCCGAGAAGCCGCGCATCGGCACCACGACGGCGCCATAGACGAACAGGCCGATGATGATCGAGGGCGCGCTGAGCAGGATGTCGTTGATGAAGCGGATCACCGAGGTGAGCCGGTCATTCTTGCCGTATTCGGCGAGATAGGTACCGGCGAACAGGCCGAGCGGCGCGCCGATGCCGACACCGATCACGGTCATGATGATCGAGCCGACGATGGCGTTGAGTAGGCCGCCGTCGGTCGAGCCGGGTGGCGGCGTGTTCTGGGTGAAGAGTTGCACGCTCAGGCCGGCAAGGCCGTTGTAGAGCAGCGTCGCCAGGATCAGCGCCAGCCAGGTGACGCCGAACAGCGCGGCGCCGACGCATAGCAGGCGGACGATGACGTCGGTGCGGCGGCGGGATTTGTAGATCGGGTTCATGGCGTCATTTCCCCGCCTTGGTTTCGAGCCGCATCAGCATCAGCCGCGCGCCGGCGAGCACGAAGAAGGTCAGCACGAACAACAGCAGGCCGAGCAGGATCAGGCCGGACTGATGGAGCCCGTCGCTCTCGGCGAATTCGGAGGCGATCGCCGCCGAGATCGTGGTGCCAGGTGCAAAGATCGACGACGAGATGCGGAACGAGTTGCCGATGATGAAGGTCACCGCCATGGTCTCGCCGAGTGCGCGGCCGAGCGCCAGCATGACGCCGCCGATCACGCCAACCCGTGTGTAGGGGATCACGACGCTGCGGACCACTTCCCAGGTGGTGCAGCCCATGCCGTAGGCGGCCTCCTTCAGCACCGGCGGCACGGTCTTGAACACGTCGACCGAGATCGCGGTGATGAACGGCAGCACCATGATCGCGAGGATCAGCGCGGCGTTGAACAGGCTGAGATAGGACGGCGGCCCCCCGAACACGCTGCCTAGCACCGGCACGCCTTCGAAGATCCTGATCATGAACGGCTGGAAGTAGTTGGCGAGGAACGGGCCCAGCACGAAGAAGCCCCACATGCCGTAGATGATCGAGGGGATGCCGGCCAGCAGCTCGATCGCGATGCCGATCGGGCGGCGCAGCATTTGCGGGCAGAGCTCGGTCAGGAAGATGGCGATGCCGATGCCGACCGGAATCGCGATCATCATCGCGATGATCGATGTGACCAGGGTGCCGTACATCGGGCCGAGCGCGCCGAGCACCGGCGGATCGGCCGAGGGCGCCCAGCGTTGCGTCCACAGGAACGCGAAGCCGTATTCCTTCATCGCCGGCCAGGCGCCAACGATCAGCGACAGGATGATGCCGCCGAGGATCAGCAGGACTGAAATCGCGGAGATGCGGGTGATCCAGTAGAACGTGGCGTCGCCGAGCCTGAAGGCACTGAGGGCCTTGGCGCGATCGTAAGGTCCGGCAGCTTCCATCACATCGCTCTGAACAGCCATGTCTGCCACGCCAATTCCCTCTCTACTATGTGAAAGCTACGCAAACCGCTACGCCCCCGAAGCGATCTTCACTGGCGTTTTGGCCGGCGCCGTTCCGGCTGCGCCTGGTCAGGCGCGGGACCCTTGGCTCTTGTGGTGATGATGGAGCCGTGGGTCTGGTCGCTCGACCTGTGCCGCCCTTGGGGCGGCACAGGTCTGGTTCGAAGCGTTGAACTTAGCTCTTGATCTCGGCAGTCCAGGTCTTTTCGATCAACTTGACGACCGGCTCCGGCATCGGGATGTAGTCGAGCTCTTCAGCCATCTTGCCGCCCTTCTCGAAGGCGTATTTAAAGAACTTGATGGCTTCCTGCGAGGCCGCCTTGTCGGTCGCATCCTTGTGCATCAGGATGAAGGTCGCGGCGGTGATCGGCCAGGAGGCTTCGCCCGGCTGGTCGGTCAGGATCACGTAGTAGCCGGGAGCCTTGGCCCAGTCGGCGTTCGACGCAGCGGCCTGGAAGGACGCAACGGTCGGCTGCACGGTCTTGCCGGCCTTGTTGATCAAGCCGGTGTAGGTCAGCTTGTTCTGCTTGGCGTAGGCATATTCGACATAGCCGATCGCGTTCTTGGTCTGGCTGATGTTGCCGGCAACGCCTTCGTTGCCCTTGGCGCCGACGCCGACCGGCCATTCGACCGCGGTGCCCGAACCGACCTTGGACTTCCAGTCAGCGTTCGACTTGGAGAGGTAGTCGGTGAAGTTGAAGGTGGTGCCCGAACCATCCGAACGGCGCACGACGGTGATGGCGTCGGTCGGCAGGGTCAGCTTCGGATTGAGCTTGGCGATCGCCGCGTCATTCCACTTGGTGATCTTGCCGAGATAGATGTCGCCGAGCACTTCGCCCGACAGGATCAGGTCGCCCGGCTTGATGCCTTCGAGGTTCACGACCGGCACGATCGCGCCCATTACCATCGGCCACTGAACCAGGCCATCCTTCTCGAGCTGCTCGGCCTTGAGCGGCGCGTCGCTGGCGCCGAAGGTCACGGTCTTGGCCTGGATCTGCTTGATGCCGGCGCCCGAGCCGATCGACTGGTAGTTCAGGCCATTGCCGGTGTCTTTCTTGTAGGCGTCGGCCCATTTCGAGTAGATCGGGAACGGGAACGTCGCGCCCGCGCCGGTAATATCGGCAGCGAAGGCCGACGTCGAAGCGGCGACCAGGCCGGCAGCGACGATTGTCTTGATGAAATTCATGGGGTGGTCTCCATCTTGTGGGCGAAGCGCCAGTGCGCCCGATCGCGCCCACGCCGGTCCATCTAGGAGCGGTCGGTGCTGCTTTTACGAAGGTTAGATGACAGTTGGATGACACGCCCAAGCAGCTGAAAATACTCAGCTTTGTGCCGGTACCGTGGTCTTCAGGCGGGGAAAACAGGCGGTAAAAGTGGCGCCGTTTTTCGGCACGCTTTCGATCAAAAGCCGGCCGCGATGACGGTTAAGAATATGTTTCACCAAGGATAATCCGAGGCCCGTGCCACCCTGGTTCCGGCTGTCGCCGACATCGACCCGATAGAACCGCTCGGTCAGCCGCGGCAGGTGTTCCGGCGCGATGCCGGGGCCGAAATCCCGAACCATGACACGGACTTCCGGGCTTGCTGCGTCCTGCGCCGCCTGGCTCAGCGACACTATGACGCGGCCGCCGGAGGCGCCGTATTTGAGCGCGTTCTCGATCAGGTTCTCGAACAACCGCAGCAGTTCCTCGCGGTCGCCGGCGATCGTGACCGGCCTCTCGGGCAGGTCGATCTCGATCTCGACCTGGCGCTCGCTGGCCAGCGCCTCGAGCCCGTCGGCGACCTGGCGGATGATCGGTACGATATCGATCGAGGTTTCGGGCCGGACGTGGGCCGAGAGCTCGACCCGGGACAGCGACAGCAGATCGTCGATCAGCCGCGCCATCCGGGTGGCCTGGCCATGCATGATGCCGAGGAAGCGCTCGCGCGCCCGCACGTCGTCCCGGGCCGGCCCCTGCAGCGTGTCGATGAAGCCGGACAGCGCGGCGAGCGGCGTGCGCAGCTCGTGGCTCGCATTGGCAACGAAGTCGGCGCGCATCTCCTCGACCCGCCGCAGCGGCGTCAGGTCGTGAAAGGTCATCAGCATGCACTTGTCGGTGCCGCCGAACTGCGTCGGCACCGGAACCGGCGTGATGACCAATTCCATCCAACGATCAACTGGCACGTGGTCGGTGTAGGTGGCGCGGCGCGGTTCGGTGGTCGCGATCGCCTCGCGCAGCGCCGTGATGATCTCGGGCGAACGCAGGGCAAATTGCGCCAGCTCGTTCTTGCGCAGCGCCGGCGCGAGCTCGGCCGCCGCGCTGTTGAGGTGGATGACGCGGCCGGCGCGATCCAGCAAGACGGCCGGATCCGGCATGCCGGCGACAACGGCATTGACGGCAGCGGTCTCGACCGGATTGACGCCGCGGACATCCTCGCGCGACGTCGCGTTATCGTGCAGCCGCCATGGCACCAGGGCCGCAGCCGCGATGCAGGCGAACACCGCGCAGGCGCGCACTGGCGACAATTCGCCGAGCGCAACCACCACGCTGAGTGCAAGTGCCGCGGCCAAAAGGATGATGGCCGCGTGGCGCAGCCGGTCCGGCCACGGCGAGAAAATCGATGAAGGCGAATCGTCAATGGCCATCGCGGCGGCTTTCTTCCCGTCGGTTCATGTCGTCCTCAGGCGAGCCCAAACCGGCTTCGCGCAAGGAGGCAACTGGCCGCTTCGTCAGATACCGGAATCACCACGCTTGCGGACATAGACCGCCTCGTGCTGCGGCCCGGCATGGGGACCCGAATCAGCCTGCGGCAGCCGCTTCAGTCGGGCGCTGAGAATAACTTCTCGAAACGTCAGCAAGATTACAGATATGACGAACGGCGCAATATAGTAGAGGAGCCGAAACAGCAGCATGCCCCCAAGCAGGTCCTCGCGGTCCATCTGCCAGAGGCCGACCAGCATGGCGGCGTCGAACACGCCGAGGCCGCCGGGGGAATGGCTGGCGAACCCGAGCAGGGTCGCCGACACGAAGATCACGGCGACCACGACGAAGCCGAGATTCGGCTCATCCGGCACCAGCACGTACATCGCGAGCGCGCAGAAGCCGAGGTCGACGATGCCGATCACGATCTGCAGCAGCGTCAGCGGGCCGCCCGGCAGGGTGACCGTCCATGGGCCGCGGCCGACCACCCGCGGCTGGGCCCAGACCCAGACCACATAGGCAACCAGCGCGGTGATGATCGCGAAGGCCAAAGCGCGGTTGAGCCAGGGCGGCAGCTGGTCGATGTTGGCGGCGGCCTCCGGGTGGTAGGCGATGCCGAGACCGAGCACCGCGGCATTGCCGAGCCAGAAGGTCAGCCCGGCGAGGAAGCAGATCTTGGCGACGTCGATCGCGTTCAGCCCCCAGGCCGAATAGATCCGATAGCGCACCGCGCCGCCGGTGAAGACGCTGGCGCCGACATTGTGGCCGATCGAGTAGGAGGTAAACGCCGCAAGCGCGTTGATGCGATAGGGCACATGGGCGTGGCCGATCGCGCGCACCGCAAACAGGTCATAGAAGGTCAGGGTGAAGTAGCCCGCCGCGACGAACAAAGCGGCCAGCGCAATCTGGCGCGGCTCGGTGCTCTTGATCGCCTCGATCACCTCGTTGGTGTCGATGCCGCGCAGCATGTGATAGAGAACGTAGCAAGCGATCGCGATAACAGCGACGCTGATGACAACACCAAGCCTGTGCAGGACCTGCTTCTGCCGCAGAAACGCGATCGCCCTGCGTATTGCTTCCAGCATCTAGACCTCGAATTGCGATTCCGCGACGACGGCTCTCGGGCGAACCCCGCCAACGCTTCGCTCCCTGCCCCCATTAGCGCGTTTTGGGCTGGAGTGGAATTCGTCAGGCGAGAATAAATCGCGCTTCATCAAGATATTAGGGACGATTCATGACAGCAGATGCACAAATTTGAGCATTTCCCGCCGCATCGACGAGCTTTGTGGTGCTGACGCGGCAGATCGCCCTTCAAGCTGCCACAAGTGACACCGGGAAACTACGGATAGCAACGCAGCACCGCGTCGCGGCGGCTAAGCGTCAGCTCGCCGGCCTGCTGCGCGAGACCACCCAGTCGCGCAGCCAGGAGCCGACGGCGCAGCCGCAGAGATAGAGCGCGAACATCACCAGGAAGAGATCGAGCCAGTAGCCGAAGCGGCCGGGGACGATCCGTGTGAACGACGCGGCGACCAGGGCTGCGGCGAGCAGCGCCAGCAAGCGTATCCAGAGCTTCGAGACGCCCGGCGCCCGATGCACCACGGCGATCCAGCCCATGCAGAAGCCGAGCAGTGCGGCCGCCAGCAGCCAACCCCAGAAGAATGTCGCGAGCGCGGTCATCGCTATTTCACCACGAATTCGATACGGCGGTTCTGCGCCTTGCCGTCTTCACTGTCGTTGCCGGCAATCGGCTGCGCGCTGCCATAGCCGATCGGCATGAAGCGCTCGGCCGGCAAGCCGGCGCGAACCAGATAATCCGTCACGGCCTGCGCGCGCTTTTCCGACAGCGTCTGGTTGGCGGCTTCCTCGCCGTCGCTGTCGGTGTGTCCGGCGATCTCGATCGTCGCGTTCGGGCAGCGCATCGCGGTCTCGATCAGGCGATCGAGCAGGCCTCCTGAATCCGCGACGATATCGGCCTTGCCGGATTCGAAGCGGATCTTGCCCTTCGACAGGATTTCGGAAAACAGCTGCTGGCACACCGTGGGATCGACCGGCGCGGCGGCGGGCTTGACCGAGACCTCGGCCTTGTACTGCCAGCCCTGCGGAAAGTCCTTGCCGAGCCCGTTGCGGATCTGGCCCGCGGCGGCGTCATAGAGCGCATCGCCCGACAGTTTCACCACGCGGTCCGACACCACGAGCGTCCCGGTCGACAGCCGCGACAGCGCGCCGAGCGCCGGCACCACGGCAGCGGCAAAGCCCGATGGCGCGCCGACGCTGGCCTTGAGATTGTCGACGACCTTTTCGCTGAAGAATTTGCGGCCGGCGGCGGCGACCAGCGCGGCGTGCACGTTGTTGTCGGGGACGTAACCCGTCAGCGTCAGCGTCACCGCGACCGGATCCTTGTAGGCCTGGAATATGTAAGGCGGCGCCTGGATGTCGTTGGCGGCGACCGAGTAGCCCTCCGGCAGGTTCTTCAGCGCCGCCGCGATCGCCTCGCGGCCGCCGAGGTCGCGTGCCATGCCGGCGAGAGCAACCTTGCTGTCGGTCAGCGTGATCTTGCCGTCCTTCAGCTTGCCGATCTGGTCGAGCAGCAGCAGCGCCGCAGCGTCGAACCGCTGTGGCGCGCCACGGGCGAGCCCCATCTGATCGACCACCTCGACGCCGCTGAGATTGGCCTTCGCGGCCTCCATCAGCTTGCTTTTGCTCGACGGCAGCGGAGAATTGCCCCCGAGCGTCACCCGGAGGACGTCGCGTTCGGCGGACCAGACATACGGTTTGGCCTCGGGAACGAGCCGGGTTTCATCGTTAACCAATCGCACACCCGGCGCCGCTTCCACCGAAGCCACCGCGCTGACGCGGCCGTCTTCGGAGAACGCGTTGGCCGCGAAGGTCACATCGCGGCCGTCGACGCTGATGCGACGCTTGTCGAGAACGGTATCCTTGAGTGCGGCATTAGCGCGCGCGGCAAGATCGCCCTCGACCGTTGCGGTGCTCGTCCAGGCTGCGATACCCCAAAAGATGACCAGCGGAATCACGCCGGGCCACCATTTGCTGCTCCACTTGAAAAGTCCGTGCATTCAGGGTCCTGCGGCTCCGGAACCAGAGAGAAAACAAACCCTTGGCCGACTGTCAAACCCCAATTCACGCTGGATGGCAGAGCCGCCGTGTGAGGTTCGGCTAATGGTTTCTTCAATGGTCTTTCGCTAAGTTCAGCCCGGAATGCAAATCGGCCGGCCCGCGCCCTCATGAAACAGCTTCGCAACACCGTCATCCGCGCCGGGCTGGAGGCGCTGTACTATTCAGGTGCGCATATGCTGCTGCGACCGGTCCTGGCCGGCGTCGGCATCATCTTCATGCTGCATCACGTCGGGCCGCGGCGCGACGACGCATTCCAGCCGAACCGCCATCTCGCGGTCGAACCGGAGTTCCTGCGCGCGACGCTGGCACATCTGCGCACGCTCGACATCGACATCGTCAGCATGGACGAGGCGCATCATCGCCTTGTCGAACGGAATTTCGCGCGGCGCTTCGCCTGCTTCACCTTCGACGATGGCTATCGCGACAACAGGGATTTTGCGCTGCCTGTCATGCGCGAGTTCGACGCACCGCTGACCGTCTATGTCGCCAGCGATTTCGCCGAGGGACGTGGCCGGTTGTGGTGGATCGCGCTGGAGCGAGTGATCGCCTCGGTGTCCGCAATCGAGGTGCCGATCGGCGAGACCAAGACGCGGCTCGACGCCTCCACGGCGCAGGCCAAGCACACGGCGTTCGACCGCATGCACGATTGGCTGCGCTCGTTGCCGGGCGAAGCGGATATGCAACGCGAGATCTCGGCGCTGTGCACCCGCCACGGCGTCGACGAAACCGCGATCGCACGCGAACTCTGCCTGTCCTGGGCCGAGTTGCGGAGCTTTGCCGGCGATCCGCTGGTCACGATCGGCGCGCATACCATTACCCATTGCAATCTCGCCAAGCAGACCGAGGCGACCGTATCGCTGGAGCTGGCAACCAGCCGCGCGCGGATCGAGGACGCGCTGCAACGGCCGGCATTGCATCTCGCCTATCCCTATGGCGACAGGATCGCCGCAGGCCAACGCGAATTTGCGCTCGCCAGGACAATCGGCTTCAAGACCGCGGTGACGACCCGGCCCGGCATGCTGTTCCCGGAAAGCGCCAACCATCTCACCGCCCTGCAGCGCGTCTCACTAAACGGCAACTACCAGGATGCGCGCATCCTGCCGGTCCTGACCTCCGGCGCCGCCACCGCGATGTGGAACGGCTTCCGCCGCATCGACGCGGCGTAATCGTCAAACCACCAGCAGCAAGCCTGAAACCAGCAGCAGGCCGAGAATCACGCGCCTGAAATTGGCCTCGTTGATATTGCGAAACGCGAAAATTCCAAGCCACGATCCGGCGAGCAGCGCCGGCGCACCGAGAACGACGTCGCGAACGACTGATAACGGCAGGTCGTGATGCAACAGCAGCATCGCCAGTGCGGAGAGCTGCATCGCGGCAATGAAGGGTTGCACCAGGCCGCGCTGCTGCTGCTTCGGCACGCCGTGCATGTCGCACCAGATGGTCGGCAAGGCACCGGGCATCGCCGTCAGCCCTCCGATCAGGCCGCCGCCGAATCCGACGAGCGCGTTGCGCCCCTGGTGCATTGCTTGAACGTAGGCGATCGCCGGCCTGAACAGCATGTACCCGGCGTAGACGGCGACCAACACGCCAAAACCTTCGCGGAAAATGCGGCTGTCTGTGTTGTGCAGCAGCCAGAGCGCGATCGGCACACCGAGCAGGCCGCCGAGAATCAGCGGCAGGCTTTGCTTCCACTGAATGTTCTGTCGAAGCGCCCAGAGATTGGCCCCCTGCACGCCGACGCTGCAGGCCATCATCAGCGGCACCGCCTCGGTCGGCGGCATCGCATGCAACAGAATGGCGCCGGCGACCGCGGAGAAGGCGAAGCCGGCGAGACCTGACACGAAGGCGCCGCAGAACACGGCGGCGCTGAGCACAAGGAATGACGTGACGTCGGCCATGAACTGACCTCCGGCTGGTAGCGGCAATGATGGAATGACTGCGAGGAATGCTAGTCGGTGAGAACGGCTCTCGTCTCTTCCCGCTGACTTGCCGGATCGCTCTTGGCAGCCGGCATCAGCAAGATCGCCGTGAGAAGGTGAAGGACGAGAAATCCGACCGCGATCGCGGCAAGCCACGTGGTCTCGCTGGGCTCAGGAATCCGGACCGCCGATTTGCGCGCGGACGATCGTTCAGTGACCGACATTGCCGTGCCCCTCCAGTTCGGCGCGGCGCTGCTCGGCCCGATCGATCAGATGCTGATACCGCTTGATGACGCGGCTGGCCTGGACCTTGCGCGCGTGGTGAAGCGCGCCAAGAATCGACGCGAACAAACCTTTGCGTCGTCTGCCAAAAGCAATGAGGGTAACGGGCGTCACGCCCGTCGCCGGCAATGAAACGTGCTTCATATCAGGAACTCCTGCCTCGAAATTAGCCTCGAAACTTGCCTCGAAACTTGCCTTGGAATTCCACCCACGGGCATGATGCCGCAAACCGCCCCGCGAATTTGTGCACTGCATCACATCTCAAGAATACTTGATCGTACCCGTGCAGCAGCACCGCATGGTGCAGGATGATTGAACGTCCCCGCGTGCCCGGGCGGTTCCTTGACTAGCCCGGCCAACGCGCCCAGAACGCTTGGCCTGAATCAGGGAGGCTACATGTTCAAGGATCTGTTCTCACTCAAAGGCCGCGTCGCACTGGTGACCGGCGGATCGCGCGGCATCGGCAAGATGATCGCGGCCGGCTTCCTCGCGCAGGGAGCCGCGAAGGTCTACATCACCGCGCGCAAGGCCGGGCCCTGCGAGGCGACCGCGCAGGAACTCACGGGCGCCTATGACGGCGAATGCATCGCGCTGCCGATCGACATTTCGACGGTTGCCGGTTGCGACAAGCTCGCGGCTGAGATCATCAAGCTGGAGCCGAAGCTCGACATTCTCGTCAACAATGCAGGCGCCGCCTGGGGCGCGGATTTCGACGAATTCCCGGAAAGCGGCTGGGACAAGGTCATGGACCTCAACGTCAAGTCGGTGTTCTTCCTGACCAAGGCGCTGGCGAAGCCGCTGCGCGCCGCGGCGTCACCTGAGCGCCCCGCCAAGGTCATCAACATCGCATCGGTGGACGGCATCTTCGTCAATCCGGGCGAGACCTATTCCTACGCCGCGAGCAAGGCCGCGGTGATCCATCTGACGCGGCGCATGGCAACCCGGCTGATCAAGGAAAATATCAACGTCACCGCGATTGCGCCGGGAGCGTTCAAGTCGGACATGAACCGTGCCGCCCGCGACCATTCGGACGAGGTCGCACAACGCATTCCGGCGCGGCGGATCGGATCCGATGAGGACATGGCGGGGGTTGCGATCTATCTCGCCTCACGCGCCGGCGACTACGTGGTCGGCAACACGATCGCGGTCGATGGCGGCGTGGTTTACGCGAACGCGGGACTTGAGATCGCGGGGTAGGCGCGCGAACGCGCGGCATTGGGAGTGCGCTCCCTCGCCCCGCTTTTGCGGGGAGAGGGTTGGGGGTGAGGGGCTCTCTCCGCGAGGTGGTGCCAGTCGTTGACCTGTACCCCCTCACCCGGATCACATCTGGCGATGCGATCCGACCTCTCCCCGCAAGCGGGGAGAAGTGAAGAAGGTCATGACTCGATCTTCAAACGCTCGACGCGAAATCGTCGACGATCCGGTCGAAGGCTTCGGCCTTCTCCCATTGGGTGGCGTGGCCGGCGCCGTCGATCACCTGAACCTGTCCGCGCCACAGCGTCGGTGCGGACAGCCGCTGCAGATAGCCGAGATCGACGATCTGCTCTTCGCTTCCTTGCACGATCGCGAGCGGGATCTTGAGATCGCGCACGATCTCGACCTCATCGGCGAAGCGGCCGGCCTGCGCGCTGGCGCCGAGATAGCCGCGCGCGTTGCCGTCGGTGCGGCGAAAATCAGCTTCGACGAACGATGGTATCGACGAATAGCCCGGCGCGAAGGCCGATGTCAGCCACTCCGCGATGTCAGCATCACCAGGCGCCGGCGTGAAGGCGGTCGCCGACAGCCCCTTGAAGCCGGAAAATCCGTCAGGCGTCTTGCCGAGCGGCGGCGTGCCGAAAATCATCAGCCCAGCCGCCGGCGGCAGTGAAGGCGCCGCATTGAGCACGGCGTGTCCGCCAAGGCTCCAGCCGACCACCACAGCGTCCTTCAGATCGAGTTCGCGCGCGACGGCAGCGATGCACCCCGCATAACCCGGACCTGAATAGTCCTGCTCCGGATTGGACGCCGGCGACGATTCGCCATGGCCGGGAAGATCGATCGCAATCAGCCGATATTTGGCGCCGAGCGGCCCCTCGAGTTGCTTCTGCCAGATCCGGGATGACGATGAATTGCCGTGGATCAGCAGGATCGGGCGGCCGCTGCCTGGGCTTTCGAAGCCTGAGATCGTCTGCCCGCCAATCTGAAGCCGCAGCGGACGCAGGCCCGGGCCTGGAAAAGTCTCTTCACTCATGACGGCACCACCGAATTCCCAACTGGCTCAACGCGAATGGTGAGTAGCGAATGGCGAATGGCAGTTCCCTCATTCGCCATTCACCAGTCGCTATTTGCCTCTATCTCAGGTCTCGATCCTCACATACTCGAAGTCGCCCGGCTTGTTGTCGATGCCGACCTTCGGCGGCGAGATCCAGGAGGCGAATTCGCCGGCCTCGGTCACCGGCTTCATCAGCGACGCGATGAAGTCGCCGTCCGCGGTCGACGGCAGCCACTCGTTCTTGCGCTTGCCCCAAATACCATCGTCGATCAGCAGACCGTCGGGCGTCGCGTGGACATCCCTGAACTCGCCGATCTGGCGATGGAAGGCGACGTTCGGCAGTTCCAGCTTGAAGCCGTAGCCCGACGACGAGATCACCTTATTCCAGCGCAGCATGCCCTTGATGCAATCCTGCGAGTAGTCGTCGCGCAGCCGCATGTTGAGCGCGGTCAGCGCCGGCTCGTCGACCCGCTTGATCTCGCCATTGACGAGCTTGAGCACCGGATAGGTCGAGTTCTTGAGCTGGTGGTCGTCCTCGATCGTGGTTTCCTTGTAGCGGCCCTTGACGCCGGTGTTGAAGGCGTTCGCCGCATTGGTCGAAACCTCGGAGCCGAACAGATCGAGCGACAGCGAATAATGCAGGTTCAGCTTCTTCTGGATGGTCGGCAGGTCGATGACGCCGAGCGCGCGGACTTTTGCAATATCGGTCGGATCGGTGATGCCGGCTTCCCGCATCGCATCGCAGGTGCGCTGCACGACCCGGGTGATGCCGGTCTCGCCGACGAACATGTGATGGGCTTCCTCGGTCAGCATGAAGCGGCAGGTGCGCGACAGCGGATCGAAGCCCGACTGCGCCAGCGAATGCAGCTGCATCTTGCCGTCGCGGTCGGTGAAGTAGGTGAACATAAAGAACGACAGCCAGTCCGGCGTCGCCTCGTTGAAGGCGCCGAGCATGCGCGGCGAATCCGCGTCACCCGAGCGGCGGCGCAACAAATCATCGGCTTCCTCGCGGCCGTCGCGGCCGAAATATTTCTGCAGCAGATAGACCATTGCCCAGAGATGGCGGCCTTCCTCGACATTGACCTGGAACAGATTGCGCATGTCGTAGAGCGACGGCGCGGTCTTGCCGAGATGGCGCTGCTGTTCGACCGACGCAGGCTCAGTATCGCCCTGGATCACGATCAGACGGCGCAGCATCGCGCGATGCTCGCCGGGCACTTCCTGCCAGGCCGGCTTGCCAAAATCCTCGCCGAACGGGATGACGCGGTTCTCTTCCTGCGGCGCAAGCAGGATGCCCCAACGATAGTCGGGCATCCGCACGTAGTCGAACTTGGCCCAGCCGCGCGGGTCGACGGAATAGGCGGTGCGCAGATAGACCAGCGATTCCTGGAAACCCTCCGGCCCCATGTCGCTCCACCAGTCCATATAGCCGGGATGCCAGCCCTCCAGAGCCTTGAGCACCTGGCGGTCCTCGGCCAGATTCACGTTGTTGGGAATCTTGGTCGAGTAGTCGACGTTCATGATGTTCATTGGGACACTCCCGTTGGGGACTTACTTGCGCGAAAAGCTGACTTTGGAACGCTGCCTTGGCGAATAGCGAATGGCGAGTAGCGAATGGAAAATCCCTATTCGCTATTCGCTACTCACCATTCGCCCCTCACACTCTCGTCATATCGAACTGCGCCTTCTGGCCGGTGCCGTAGCGGCGCAGGGCGCCCTCTTCACCGACCGCGTTGGGCCGCTGGAAGATCCAGTTCTGCCACGCGGTGAGGCGCGAGAAGATCTTCGATTCCATGGTCTCCGGGCCGGCGAAGCGCAGATTGGCTTCCATGCCGGTTAGGCTGTCGGGCGAGAACGAGGTGCGTTCCTCGAGGAACACCCGCACCTCGTCATCCCAATCGATATCGTCGAGCGCGAAAGTGACGAGACCGAGCTCTTCGGCCTCCTCGGCATCGAGCGCCTTGCCGATCGACGCCTGCGCGCGCTCGACATCCGACGGATCGGCCTGGAAGCGCGACTGCAGCCGGGTCAGGCCGTGGCTCATCGGATAGGGCTCGAAATTCATCGCGGTCAGTTCGATGGTCGGCGGGGCGCGGTTGTCGCCCTGCTTCTGGCCGATCAGCATGTAGGAGCGGTCGGCGGCGAACACGAGTTCGGCCAGCGTGCCGACGAAGCAGGAGCCGGGCTCGACCAGCGTCACCAGCGTGCGCGAGGTGACGTCGATGCGTTTGAGCACGCGCTTCCAGTAATGCCTGATCTCGTTGACCAGCCAGTGCGCCTTGTTGGCCTCGAGGAACGCATCATAGGCGACGACATTGGCGCGGTCGCCGTGGCTCTTGAACACCAGCATGGCAGTTCCGAGTTCATTGATGCGCAGATGCAGGATTGCGTCATCGAGCTCGCGCGCGACCTGCAGCGGCCAGAACGCCGCGCCTTGCGCGATCATGCCGTCGATGCTCGCCGGCGCGGTCGTTTCCGGCGCCTTGATCGAGATCGTCGCTATCCGCGCGGCGCGGTTGATATCGACGCTGACAAAACCGTAGCGGATCGCGCTGTCGTCGATGGTCCGCTTCAGCGGCGTCAGCGCAAGACCCTTGCCGGAGCCGTTGCGGCTCGACTTCGCGGAAAATTCCTTGACCCGCTCGGCGAGCTTGCCTTCGAGCTTGGAGTTCGGCGCGATCTCGTCGACCAGCCGCCACTGCACGGCGCGCTTGCCCTTGATGCCTTCCTCGATGGTGCAGAAGAAATCAGCATGGTCGCGGCGCACCTTGCGCTTATCGACGACACGCGTCAGCCCGCCGGTGCCCGGCAGCACCGCCAGCAGCGGCACTTCCGGCAGCGCAACGGCGGCGGCGCCGTCATCGGCCATCATGATGTGGTCGGTTGCGAGCGCGAGTTCATAGCCGCCGCCGGCCGCGGTGCCGTTGATCACGGTGATGAAGCTCTGGCCGGAATTCTCCGAGGAATCTTCCAGGCCGTTGCGGGTCTCGTTGGTGAATTTGCAGAAATTGACCTTGTGCGCATGGGTCGAGCCCGCGAGCATGCGGATGTTGGCACCGGCGCAGAACACCCGGTTCTTGCCCGAGCGCATCACCACGACCTTCACCTCGGGATGCTCGAAGCGCAGCCGCTGCACGGCGTCGGCAAGTTCGATGTCGACGCCGAGGTCGTAGGAATTGAGCTTGAGCTGATAGCCCTCGAACAGGCCGGCATTCTCGTCGACGTCCATGGTCAGCGTCGCGACATCGCCCTGCACGTCCAGCTTCCAGTGCCGGTAGCGCGACGGCTCGGTCTGGAAATCGATGTATTTCGCCCCGCCTGCAAGGACACGATCGTCGCCAGCCATTGGGCCACCCTTCAAGTTTATTGGTTGCGCTTCGTTGGATTTACTTCATGCACAATAGTGCATGTTTTCGATCTAGTCTAGGTCGAAACGCAAAAACATGCATTTTGTTTCATGTTGGCCAAATTGCCCGTTCGGCCAATGGCCTACGGCCGGAGATAAATGTCAGGCGGCCAACGTCTGGTCGTCGCGGAGCGCCACGAGAGCGAATTCGGTGACCGCCTCCAGCGTCACCGCGGGCGCCTCACGGTGCGGCGAATGGCCGGCACCGGCGATGACGGCGACGTCGACCGGGCAGTAGCACTCGTCCCGGGCGATCTCGACCTGGCGCATCGTGCCGTATTGATCGTCGACGCCCTGCACGATCAGCACGGGCACGCGGACATAGGCGAGATATTCGGAGATATCCCAGTCGCGGAATTTTGGATCGAGCCAGGCGCCGTTCCAGCCGCGGAAGGCGTTGTCGACATCCTTGTGCCAGCGCGCGAGCTTGTCGCGGAGGTCGGTGGTCTCATACGCCGTCCTGATCTCGGCGATCGATGTCACCGAGATGTCCTCGACGATGAAATGCGGCGCGATCAGCGCGATGCCCTGCAGGCGATGATCCTGATGCGCGCCGGCATAGATCGCCGCGATCGACGCGCCGTCGGAATGGCCGACCAGCAAGCCGCGGCGGAAGCCGATGCTATCAAGCAGTTTCGGCAGCACATCGAGTGCCTCGATATGCATGTAGTCGACCAGGCGCGGCAACTGTGCTGGCGTCGAGGCGCCATAGCCTGCGCGCGAATAGACGAATACGCCGGCGCCGGTCGCAGCCTGCAGCTTCTCGGGGAAGTCGCCCCATAGCCCGACTGAGCCGAGGCCTTCATGCAGCATCACGATGGTCGGTGCGGCATCGGGTGACGGACCGATCATGCGGTATTCGAGATCGGCGCCGTCGATGGTGAGGAAGCCTGATGGATTTAAGGTTTGCACGCTTGGGCCTTCCTCACTCGTCGTCCCGGCGAAGGCCGGGACCCATACGCCGCGGCTTTTGTTTTGAGAGATGCTGTTCAACGGCTTTTGCGCAACAACTAAAGCCTGTGGTTATGGGTCCCGGCCTTCGCCGGGACGACGCGTGGAGGGGCTATTGCGCGCCATCGCGCAACTTGAACCGCTGGATTTTTCCCGTTGCCGTCTTCGGCAGTGAATCCACGACATCGATCCAGCGCGGATATTTCCATGGGCCGATCTTCTGCTTGACGTGCTCTTTCAACGCCTCGTGCAGCCCATCGGTCTTTCCCCCAGGCCGCAGCACCACGAACGCCTTCGGCTTCAACAGCCCTTCCGGATCGGCTTCCGGCACCACAGCCGCTTCCAGCACTGCCGGATGGGTGATCAGCGCGCTCTCGACCTCGAACGGCGACACCCAGATGCCGGAGACCTTGAACATGTCGTCCGAGCGGCCGCAGAAGGTATAGCGGCCCTCGGCGTCGCGGACATATTTGTCGCCGGTGCGGGTCCACGCGCCCTCGAAGGTCGCGCGGCTCTTGCCGCGCTGGTTCCAGTAGCACTCGCCGGCCGAGGGCGCATCGACCAGCAATTCGCCGACTTCGCCGTCGGCCACCTCGACACCCGTCTCGTTGACCAGCCGCACCTTGTAGCCGGGCACCGGACGGCCCGAAGTGCCGTACTTGATGTCGCCAGGTACGTTCGACAGGAAGATGTGCAGCAGTTCGGTCGAGCCGACGCCGTCGAGGATGTCGACGCCGAAACGCGCGCGCCACGCATTGCCGACCGATTCCGGCAGCGCCTCGCCGGCCGAGGTGCAGATCCGCAACCGATCGCCGCCACCCTGCGCCTTCATCGCCTCATCGTTCAGCATCGCCGCGAACAAGGTCGGCACGCCGAAGAAGATGCTGGGACGATATTTGTTCATCAGCGCGAACATCACGGCCGGCGTCGGACGCTCCGAATTCAGCACCGTGGTGGCGCCGACCGACATCGGGAAGGTCAGCGCGTTGCCGAGGCCATAGGCAAAGAATAGCTTTGCCGCAGACAGGCCGACATCGTCCTCGCGAATGCCGAGCACCTGGCTGGCATAGGTCTCCGCTGTGGCGGCCAGATTGGAATGCAGATGGCGCACGCCCTTCGGCATGCCGGTCGAGCCCGACGAATAGAGCCAGAACGCCGGCTCGTCGGGATGCGTCGCGGCGGTGGCGAAAACATCGTCCTCACGCGCGATCTCGTCGGCGAGCCTGGAGTGGCCATGCGCGTCCTTGCCGGAGACCACGACATGCTCGAGATCCGGCAGGCGTCCGATGATGTCCTTCACGACAGGCAGCAGCGCCTCGGAGACGAACAGCACGCGCGCGCGGCAATCCGCCAGCACATAGGCGTATTGCTCCGACGTCAGCAGCGTATTCAGCGGCACCGGCACCACGCCGGCGCGGATCGCACCCAAAAACACGACCGGGAAATCGACCGTATCCAGCATGATCATCGCGACCCGCTCTTCGCGGCGGACGCCGAGCCGGCGCAGCATATTGCCGAGCCGGCGCGTCTGCTGCTGCAACTCGCCATAGGTGAGTTTGGACACCGTATCGTCGAAGGCGATCTTGCCGCCGCGGCCTTCGTCGACATTGCGGTCGAGCAGCCAGGTCACCGCATTGTAAATCATGCCCCGCTCCTCGGACCCGAACGCGTCACGCGGCCTCTCCTGCCCTTTTAAGAATTATAATTCATACAAAGCCACTACATTGGCTTGCTGTCAATCCTCATCGGCATTATGTTTCCTAGCGGTTCGGGCCTGATCGAATCAGAACCGAATCGCTAGATTCTTGTTTGACGCGTTTTCTTCACGCGAACCGGCGGCCACTTCGCTCGAAAACGCTTCGGAACCCGCGAGTCGCACAGGGATAATGACCCAGGATAACGATCCCGAAACCGGCTTCCTCGAGCAGCTTGGCCAGCGCGTGCGCACGATGCGCGCCCTGCGCGGCATGTCGCGCAAGGTGCTCGCCAAGGTCTCTGGCATTTCCGAACGCTACATCGCCCAGCTCGAGAGCGGCAAAGGCAATGTCTCGATCGTGCTGCTGCGCCGCGTTGCAGGCGCGATGGGAGCGCATCTCGAAGACCTGATCCCCTCGAGCGAGCCGATCCCCGACTGGGCCGTGATCCGCGATCTCCTGCGCAAAGCGTCACAGAGCCAGATCGCGCAGGCCAAGGACATCCTGGCCGGCGGCAGCGCATCGGCGCCGCGCCGCGCCTCGTTCTCCGGCATCGCGCTGATCGGCCTGCGCGGCGCCGGGAAAACGACGCTCGGCAGGATGCTGGCGAAGAAGATCGGCTGGAGCTTTGTCGAGCTCAACAAGGAGATCGAGGCGCAGAACGGCTTGTCGGTCGCCGAGATCATCGCGCTCTACGGCCAGGAGGGTTTCCGCCGCATGGAGCAGGCTGCGCTGACGCAGCTTCTGGCGCGCAAGGAATTGATGGTGCTCGCGACCGGCGGCGGCATCGTTTCCGAACCGCTCACTTTCGATTTGATCCTGTCGTCGTTCTACACGATCTGGCTGAAGGCCGAGCCCGAAGAGCACATGGCCCGCGTCCGCCGCCAGGGCGATCTGCGCCCGATGGCCGACGACCGTTCCGCGATGGCGGAGCTGCGCAACATCCTGGTCAGCCGCGAGCCGCTCTACGCGCGGGCGTCCGCCGTGGTCGACACCGCCGGGCTATCGGTCGACGCCGCTGCTGCGCGACTGATCGACTCCGTGCGGCCGGTGCTGCAGAACGAGGCGCGCAGTTTTGGCCTGCGCAGCGTGGCGCTGTAATTGATGTCACACGACCTGGCAGACGTGTCCATGAAAGAGCAGATAGCGTCCCGGGCCGACCACCTCTGACGCATTGGCACGCCACCATGCGGCGGCCTCCGGGCTGGCTCCGGCCAACTTCTCGATCGCAATTGCAGCGTCCACCGCATAGCCATCGACGACTTCGGCGCGACCGAGCAACACGAACAGCCATTGCTTCCACCACGACCGCGGCAATGACAGCACGCCGAAGCCGAAGAACCGGCGACGGTGCGCATAGCGGTCGACCGGTAGCTCCAGCCCGACCCATTTCTCGCGCACCCAATGCGGCGCTTCGCCGGGCGGGACGTCGACGATGCGGATGGTGAAGCTCGGCTCTGTCACGTGGACACTCAGGGTATTTTGGACACCCGTCTGTCGCGGCGACGAACCATTGCGTTCACGGTCGGCCATGCAGGACGAACTGTGCTGAGATCACAGAAGCCTGTTCTTCACATTGTCAGCGCCATCGCGCAGCAGCGGCAGGAAGCGCTCGATCAGCTCCTGCTTCGGCACGCGATCGACATGCGCGCCCATGTTGATGGCGGCGACGATGGTGCCGTCGTAGCGGCGCACCGGAACCGAGATCGAACGGAAATGCGGCTCGGCCTCGCGGTCGACCAGCGAAAAGCCTTGCGCGCGATCGGCAATGATGGCGGCCAGCAGTTTTTTCGGATCGGTCACGGTCTGCGGCGTCACGGCCTCGCGCGGCATCGCCTTCAGCCGTGCCGCAAGTTCAGCGTCATCGAGCCGGCCGAGCATGGCGCGGCCAACCGAGGTGCAGAAGGAAGGAAGCCGATAGCCGATGTCGAGGCCGGCTGAGAACATTCGCGTCGGGCTCGAGCGCGCCACGAACACGACGTCGTCACCGTCGAGCAGCGCCAGCGAACTGATCTCCTGTGCTGCAGTGGCGATACGGTCGAGCACTGGCTGCAGCACCGTCACCACCTGGTTCGATCGCAGATAGGAGCCCGATAGTGTCAGCACATGCGGCGTCAGGGTGAACAGCTTGCCGTCGGTCGCGACGAAGCCACCATGCGCGAGCGTGAACAGGATGCGCCTCGCGGTGGCGCGCGGCAGGTCGGCGGCGCGAGCGAGGTCGCTCAACGTCGCCGGGCCGCTGATCGTGCCGAACACCTGCAACAGGCGCAGGCCGCGATCGAGGCTCTCGACGAAATCGGTCGCGCGCTCGTCCTGATCGGTCCGCTTCAGCTTGGGCATTGGGGTGCGGCTTTGAACGGTTCAAAATTTGGACTTGCTGTCCTATCAAGACATGGCATAATTCGCACATACGTTCAATAGGCGAACAAATCCAAATGGAGACGCCGCCATGATGAGCCAGGAAGCGAATGACCTGATCACCCGCACCGGGGCTAAGGACAGTTGCGGGAAGCTGATGCGGATGTACTGGCAGCCGGCGGCGCTGGTCGATGAGTTGCAAGGCGCACGCCCGGTGCGGCCGGTGAAACTGCTCGGCGAGAACCTGGTGCTATTTCGCGGCGAGGACGGCCGCTACGGGCTGATCGATCGCCACTGCGCCCATCGCGGCGCCGACCTCGCCTTCGGCCGGCTCGAGAATGGCGGCCTGCGCTGCGCCTTCCATGGCTGGCTGTTCGACGCGAGCGGCCAATGCATCGAGACGCCGGCCGAGCCCGCCGGCTCGCAGCTCTGCAAGGGCATCCGGCAGCGCTCCTATCCGGTGATCGAGAAGAGCGGCATCCTCTGGGCTTACCTCGGCGAAGGCGAGCCGCCGGCCTTTCCGGAGCTCGACTGTTTTGTGGCACCCGACAGCCACACCTTTGCGTTCAAGGGGCATTGGGGCTGCAACTGGCTGCAGGCGCTCGAGGTCGGCATCGACCCGTCGCACGCCTCCTTTCTGCATCGCTTCTTCGAAGACGAGGACACGTCGACCGCCTACGGCAAACAGTTCCGCGGCGCCTCTGCCGGCACCGACATGCCGATGACCAGGATCATGCGCGAGTTCGATCGGCCCATCATCAATGTGGAGCACACCGAATATGGCCTCCGCCTGATCACGTTGCGCCAGATCGACGAGGAGCGCACCCATGTGCGGGTCACCAACCAGCTATTCCCGCACGGCTTCGTCCTGCCGATGTCGACCGAGATGACGATCACGCAGTGGCACGTGCCCGTCGATGACGAGAACTGCTACTGGTACGCGATCTTCACCAGCTTCGCCGCGCCGGTGGACAAAAAGAAGATGCGCGAGCAGCGGCTCGAGCTCTATGAGCTGCCGGACTACAAGTCGCGCAAGAACAAGAGCAACGATTACGGCTTCGATCCGCACGAGCAGGCGACCGAGACCTACACCGGCATGGGCGCCGACATCAACGTCCACGACCAATGGGCGGTGGAATCGATGGGCCCGATCCAGGACCGCACCAATGAGCATCTCGGCCAGAGCGACAAGGCGATCGTGCAATATCGCCGGCTGCTGCGGCAGGAGATCGAGAAGGTCGCCGGCGGCGAAAAGCCGATGCTGTTCCTCGACGACGCCACCGCGCGCAGCATCCAGGGGCCGGCGACGATGGACGGCATAGGGCCGACCCAAGGCTGGGAACTCTACTGGATGGAAGTCGACGTCAAGCGCCGCCACGGGGCGCCCTGGGCCGCACCAGTGCCGCGCGAGATCGCCGGCAAGGTGCATCATCTGACGGCGGCGGAGTGATGGTTGTGGCATCGTCATTCCGGGGCGGTGCGCAGCACCGAACCCGGAATCTCGAGGTTCCGGGTCTGGTCCTTCGGACCATCCCGGAACGACGAACAACGTGGGAGTAACGCCGTGAGTTTTGTCGAGCGTCACGGCCTGTGGTCGGACGAGCAGAAGGAGGCGGCACACCGCCTTCGCCGCATCGTCGAGGAGAAGAACCTCGAAGTCATCCGGCTGGCTTTTCCCGACCAGCACGGCATCCTGCGCGGCAAGACGCTGATCGCCGGCGAAGCGGCGCGCTCGCTGGAGGGCGGCTGCTCGATCGCGACGTCAATGCTCGCCAAGGACACCGCGCACAAGACCGTGTTCCCGGTATTCGCCGCCGGCGGCGGTTTTGGCATGAAGGAGATGGAGGGCGCCGCCGACGCGTTGATGGTCGCCGATCCCACCACGTTCCGGGTGCTGCCCTGGGTGCCCAACACCGGTTGGCTGCTCTGCGACCTCTATTTCAGCGACGGACGGCCGGTGCCGTTCGCGACCCGCCATCTCTATCGCAAGGTGCTCGATCAACTCGGCAGCCGCGGCTACGATTTCGTCGCCGGACTCGAGGTCGAATTCCATTTGTTCAAGCTCGATGACGCTCACATGGCGCCCGAAGACTCGGGCCAGCCGGGAAGGCCGCCGTCGGTCAGCCTGCTGTCGCACGGCTACCAGTACCTGACCGAGCAGCGCTACGACCAGATGGAGCCGGCGCTCGAAATCTTCCGTCGCGACATCCTCGCGCTCGGCCTGCCCTTGCGCTCGGTCGAGGTCGAGTACGGCCCGAGCCAGTGCGAATTCACTTTCGCGCCGACGACAGGCCTCGCGCCGGCCGATACCATGGTGTTGTTCCGGTCCGCAGTGAAGCAGATCGCGCGCCGCCACGGCTATCACGCCACCTTCATGTGCCGGCCGAAACTGCCGAACGTGTTCGCGAGCGGCTGGCACCTGCATCAGTCGGTGGTGTCGCGCGCAAGCGGCGAGAACGCCTTCATGGCGAAGGAGGGCAGCGAACCCCTAAGCCAGTTCGGCCGCGGCTGGCTCGCCGGCCTGATCGAGCACGCGCGGGCGTCCACCGTGTTCACGACGCCGACCATCAATGGCTACAAGCGCTATCGCACCTATTCGCTGGCGCCGGACCGCGCGATCTGGGGCCGCGACAACCGCGGCGTCATGATCCGCGTGCTCGGCGGCGCCGGTGATCCGGCAACAAGGCTGGAGAACCGGATCGGCGAGCCGGCGGCCAACCCCTACCTCTACATGGCCTCGCAAATCCTCTCTGGCCTCGACGGCGTCGACCGCAAGCTCGATCCCGGCCCGTCGGCGGATACGCCCTACGAGACCAAGGCCGCGCTGCTGCCGAAGTCGTTGCGCGAGGCAGTGTTCGCGCTGAACGAGGACCCGTTCTTCCGCCAGGCGTTGGGTGCGGAGTTCGTGGACTATTACGTCCACATCAAGAATGCGGAGATCGAGCGGTTTCAGGCCGAAGTCTCCGACTGGGAACATCGCGAATATTTCGAGATGTTTTAGGCGACCGCAGTCTGCCGGAGCAGACCGCCGTCCTCCCTGAACGCGACGTCAGCGCGCAAGCAGTTCCTTCAGGGCTGCGTCGATGACCTTGATGTCGTCGGGGCTGGTGCCCGGTCCGCCGGCGAAATGCCCCCAATAGGTTTCGACGACGCGCAGCTCGGCGTTCGGCATGTGCTCGACCTCGATGGCGCTGTCTTCCGGAGGGAAATACAGGTCGGTCGAGGCCGGCATGACAATGGCCTTCGCCTTGATCCCGGCCAGCGCCTTCTTGTAGTCGCCGTTGTAGATCGGGTTGTTGGAGATATCGCCGTTCTGCCAGGTCCACAGCATGGTCAAGAGATTGTTGGCATCCTTGGAAAGCAACCAGCCTTCCCAGAAGCCCACCAGGAAATCCTCCAGCGAGGCGTAGCCCATCTTCTTCAGATCGGCTTCGACGCGGTAGAACGTCTGCGAAAAACCCCAGCCCGCATAGACGCGCGACGCGGCGCGGAGGCCCTTCTGCGGCTGCTCCTTGTAGAAGCCGTTCATGAAGGCGGCGTCGGCCTGAAGTGCCGCCTTGACGCCTTCGAGGAAGACGAAGTTATGGCGCGAGCATTTGGCCGAGCCCTGAAATGGCAGGATGCGCTCGACCATATCAGGGAAGATCGCGCCCCAATGGAACGTCTGCAGCGCGCCCATCGACCAGCCGGTCACCAGCTTGACCTTGCTGATTCCGAACTTCTCCGTGACCAGCCGATGCTGTTGCACGACATTGTCGTAAGCGGTGATCTTCGGGAAACGGGACCCATTGAACGGCGCCGGCGTGTTGCTTGCCGAGGTCGAAAGGCCGTTACCGAACATGTTCGGCACGATGATGAAGTATTTTTCCGGATCCAGCGCCATCGTTGGCCCGATCAGCCACTCGTTTTCCAGATGAGTTCCGGAATACCAGCAGGGATAAACGATGACGTTGTCCTTGGCCGCGTTGAGCTTGCCATAGGTCTTGTACGCCATCTTGGCGCCGCGCAGGATCTGCCCGCATTGCAGCGTCACGTCGCCAAGCTCGAACACCTCATAGTCAGCCATGGAAGTCCCTCTCTGGTTTTGAGTTTACGCAGTTGGTGAAGTCGTTTTGGCAAGCAGCCGCGCGAGGTGACACGGCCACGTCGCCTGAACGACATCGCCGATCGTATAGGGATCGCGGAAGAACACCCGTTCGGGAACATAGGCGACGAACTCGTCTTCACCGGTCGCGTCCAGCATGACCTTGACGAAGTTGCCCTGATATTCGACCGCCAGCACCCGGCTCGCCAACGACGAGGTGTCAGGCGCCAGATCAATGCCCGGCCGGATCAGATCGACATCATCCCGACGGACCGCGACGTCGATGATGTCGCCCTTGCCGACACGCGACGAACCCGCTGGGACGGCGACATGCTTCATCTGCGGCGCTGCGAAGCTGACGAGATTGTCCTTGATGGCATCGACACGGCCGGAGAACACGTTCTGCCCACCCAGGAACTCGGCCACATAGCGATCTCGCGGCGCCGCATAGACGTCTCGCGCCGGGCCGGCCTGCTTGATCTCTCCGCGGTCCATCACGACGACCATATCGGCCAGTGCGATAGCCTCGAGCTGCGAATGGGTGACGTGCACGAAGGTGATGCCGAGGTCGCGCTGCATTCGCTGCAGCTCAAGCCGCATCCGCACCCGCAACTGCTCGTCGAGCGCGGAAAGCGGCTCGTCCAGCAGCAGCACCCGGGGCTCGGTGATGGCGGCACGCGCCAGCGCGACACGCTGTTGCTGGCCGCCGGAGAGTTGGGCCGGCAGCCGGTCGGCCAGCTCCGAAAGCCGAACCTTCTCGAGCATCGCATCGGTTTTCCGGTAACGATCCGCCTTCGACAGGCCGCGGATGCGCAGCGCAAACGCGACGTTGTCCCGCACGCTCAGATGCGGGAACAGCGCGTAGGATTGAAACATCATCGCCGTACCGCGCGTGACCGGCGGCAATCCCACCACGTTTTCGCCGCCGATCAGAATCTCGCCGTCGGTCGGATCTTCGTGTCCGGCGATCATGCGCAGAATCGTGGTCTTGCCGCAGCCGGATGGGCCGAGAAAGCAGCAATAGGCACCATCGGGAATCTTCAGGTTGATGCCCTGCACAACCGTGTGTACGCCGTCATAACTCTTTGTCAGGCCGGCGAGTTCGATGTCACCGCGCAGAACCGCCATGGCTTGGTCTCCGATCAGGACGCGCGAGCGCCCCGACGTCTTTGAATGAATACGATAGTTCCCAGTGCCGCACCAATGATCAAGAACGAGATGATCGTGGTCACGGTGCCGAGCGCATAGAGAGACGGTGACGTGACGTTGAGCGTCATGCTCCATATCTCAAGTGGCAGGGTGTTTTGGGGACCGGCGGTCTGAAGCGTTCGCGCAAACTCGTCGTAGGACAGCGTGAAGCCGAACAATGCGACGGCCACCAGACCAGGCGCCAGAACGGGAATGATCACAAGGCGAATCGTTTGCCACGCCGTAGCACCGAGATCGCGCGCCGCCTCCTCCCAGGCCGGATTGAAACGCGACATCACGGCGAACATCACCAGCACGCCGAACGGCAGCGTCCAGGAGAGTTGCGCACCGAGAGCCGACGCATAGGGGGACGTTTCGATGCCGATCGCGTTGAACAGCAGTCCGACACCGATGCCCAACACCAGGCCCGGCGCCACCAGGCTGCCGATCATCAACGCGAACACGATATTGTCGCCCGGGAAGCGCCGGCGGAAAGCCATCGCCGCCATGAATGAAACTACCACCGTGATAACAGTCACCACGATCGCGAGCTTGATGGAGCGATCGAACGCGCCCTTGACGTCGCCGGTTCTCACCTGCGTGAACAGATCGACGAACCAGTGCAGTGACAGCCCCTTCATCGGGAATACCAGGCCGCCGCGCACGTCCTGGAACGACAGGATGTAAATGCAGATCATCGGACCGTAGAGCGCGACGACGTAGCACGTGAACAGCGTCGCCAGCAGGTAGAAGGTCCACGGCCGTCCGCCACGGCTGGGTGCGATCGCCCGCTTCGTCATACGCTCGTCAGCCATCGTGACCGCCTGCGGCGCCGTACTCATCGGGTGATTTCTTTTCTTATATCGACGGTGCGCAGGATCAGGGCAACCATCGCCAGCAACACGACCGTCAAGACGATCGCGCTCGCCGCCGCTCCCGGATATTGCAGCACCGAAATGTCCTCGTAGAACGCGCTCACCACCGATGCGGAGCCGCCGCCGGACATCACCTTGGTGACGAAGAAATCACCCATGACAATCGATGCCACGAAGATGGAACCCAAGGCGATCCCGCTCTTGGACAGAGGCACGATGATCAAGCGCATGATATCGAAGCGGCTGGCCCCCGCGTCGATCGCGGCCTCGACGACGCGCTTGTCGATGCGGGCCATCGAATTGAAGATCGGCACGATCATGAAGATCGTGAGCTGATGCACATAGGCGACGACGACCGCAAATCCGGAGTAAAGCAGGAATTCGAGCGGCTCACGGATCAGGCCGATCCGCAGCAGCGCGGAATTGATCAGGCCTTCCTTGCCCAGCAGCGGAATCCAGGAAATCATTCTGATGATGTTCGACGTCCAGAACGGCACCGTGCAGATCAGGAAGAGGCCGATCGCGAGCAGCGGATTGCGGACATGGAAGACCAGGAAGTAGGCGACGAAGAAGCCGAGCAGCAGCGTGAAGAACCAGGTGAGGACGGTGAATTTCACCGTCGCGAGATAGAGATTGAAGGTGAGACCCGAGGTCAGCACCGTGGCGTAGTTGGCCAAGGTGAAGGTCGGGATCAAGCCGCCGAAGCCGTCGGTCTCGAACACGCTGGCGACCAGCACCACCAGAATGGGCAGGACAAAGAACGGGATCAGCACGAACATCAGTGGCGACACATACAGCCAGCTAATGGTCGATCGAGATACTCTCATGAAACTTCTCTGGAAAATCGACTCACCTCGCCAGCCGACTTGCGGCCGACTGCCCCGACGATGACGGTCCTGGTCAGGCGACCTTGAAATCGTTCCAGCGCTTGTTCATGTACGCCGACTCGTCCATCAGCGTGTTCCAGCACGAGATGTTGGTGACGCGTTCAACGAACGAACCGCCGTCGCGAACCGTACCGGCCGCCTCCATCGGGACACCATACGGGTCGGTCACGGGCTCGGGAGCCGGTTTTCCCTCGTACCAGAATGTGTATTCCGCCGGCGTCATGAATTTCTTCGCGGTCGAAGGCACCGGGCTGTAGTAGCCGTAGCGGCTGACGAATGCGCCCTGCCAGCCCGACATGTACCAATTCATGTATTCGTAGGCGGCATCGAGCTTTTTGCCGGTGAGATGCTTCATTAGCCCCATGCCGTTGCACCAGCCACGGTAGCCTTCCTTGCCGTCCTTGAAATTGACAGGCGCATAAACGCAGGGAACCTGCTTGACCCGAACGGCCGCGACGGCCGGCGACCACATCGACTGGATCACGACTTCTCCGGCCGCCATCAACTGAACCGATTGGTCGAACGTGGTCCAGGTTGCGCGAAACTGGCCGGCCTTCTTCAGTTCGATCAGCTTGTCGCAAGTGAAGTCGATCTCCTTCTTCGTCATGTTTCCCTTGTTGCCGTACTTGATCAGCCCGGCGCTTTCAAAGCACAGCGCGGCATCCATGATGCCGATCGCGGGGACGTCAAGAATGGCGGCCTTGCCCTTGAATTTCGGATCGATCAGATCCTTCCATTGAGTCACGGTGTGGCCGACGAGATCCGGCCGATAGCCGATCGAATCCGCGTTATAAACCTGCGGGACGTTGGTCAACCATTCGGTGACGCCGTCATGCAGGTCGGTGGAGTCGGGCTTCTCGATATAGAGCGCCTCATAGGGCGAAATTCCCTGGCGCGGAATCTTGTGACCATCGAGTTCGCCCTTTGTGAAGATTGGAAGGAAGTTATCGAACTCCTTGATCTTCTTGGCCGAGATGCCCTGGATCACGCCGCGCTTGGCGGCAAGCTTGGCCTGCCAGCCCTCGAGATCCGCGATGTCGACGCTGTTGGGCTGAGTGATGAAGCGATTGATGGCCGCCGATGTGTCAAGGTTCTGCATCGTGACCTTGAAACCGAGATCCTTGGCTGCCTGATCGCCGATCGCCTTCACGACGGAGTACGACACGCCGACATGGCGCAACTCGATGTCCTTGATCTCCTGCGCCCAGATCGTGGGAAATCCGGTCACGGCATCGGTTCCGATCGCCGCGCCGGCGACCGCGGCACCTGCCTTCAGCAATGACCGCCGGCTGACGCCCTTGGTGGATTTGCCCGCGTCACTTTTGTCCTTGACCGCCATTTTGCTTAGCCCCCGCTGGAAGTTCAAGACAGTGTCGGGCGCTCGCGGGGAATGTGTTATTCGGCGTTTACCCCATCCCCCGTCGGCAAAGCACGTATTTCAATTTTCGCGACGGGCGAGTAGCGCGCAGGCAAATGGGCGTGTGGAGAATGATTAGGCAAAGCGGTGTTGACAAAGGCATCACAGCATCGTCTTTGCCGCCACTGCTCAGAATGAGTGCAACATCCGATTGGTCCCGCGGATCAAGTCCGGGCCGGGCCTTTGCTCGAAATGCTCAGTGGCGCGAGCTATCGCGCAACAGGCACGCGGCCAATTCCGTGCGGTTATGCGCGCCAAACCGCCGACAGAGATTGGCGACGTGTTCCTTGACGGTTTGATCCGAGATGCCCATCTCGCGCGCTATTTCCTTGTTGGTCTGGCCGCGGCAAATCCGGACCGCGACATCCGCGGAACGTGGCGGGAGCCGCAGCGAGAGCATGGCCGGCGACGGCGACACCGCGCGCTCGGGCAGCATGATGGCGTCGCGGCTCTGCTCGAGCTCACCTGAATTCATCATATTCGTCACGGCCAGCGAGCCTGCCCGGCACAGCATGTCCATCCGCTGCCGCAGCAGCGGGGTATACGGAGCTTCGGCATCCATCGTCGCGGTGAACAGCACGCCAATGATCTTGTGGCCGCACCGCAGGGGCCCGCCCATGTTGTAGCTGAAGCCCCATTCTCTCAACATCTCGAACGACGCGCTGCGCGGCCAATGCTCCGAACCAAGCAGCGATGCGCCATCGACGACGCGGCTTCGGGTCAGAATGCAGTCGAGCACGGGATCACGCTTCCAGAAACCCGCTTTGTAATTGTCGAGCAGGCCTTCCGCGACATGGCGGCTGTAGACCAGTTCCGGCTCGGCGCCGTCGAGCAGATAGAGGCCGACAGTCGGAGATCCAGTCAGGCTGCTGATCGCCGAGCAGCAGGCGACGCCTAAACCGCGCACCGACCGGCTCTCCGCGATGGACATGAGTCCATCGGCGAGCCGGCGCTCGCGCAGATGATCCAACTGCATTCGTCCCGCTGGCACCGCCACTCCTTGCGCGCTCGCGCTGCACCGGCCTCCAGGAATCTGCCCCAGGACATGTGCGCCGTTGACGGATCTTATAGGCTTAAAATTTCTGCGCTGCCTTACGATTGGTCAAGCGAAAAGAAGCGGCAGCAGCGCTTCTTCTCGGCCCTGCCGCAGGCCACGGCCGCGAATACCCCCCATGCCGGGGGATTGCCGGGTTGCCGAGCCGTCTCCTACGATCCTGACATCGCAATCGCGCGACGCCCGAGTGCCGGCTCCGACCGCCGTCTCGTGATCGCGCGATCCGGCGGGACACGCCGACATCGATCGCAGGTGCACTTTCTCGCCCGCCCGCCCAATGCCTGGCGGGCGAAGGCAGAGTCGTGCCCGGGATCGGTGGGCTCCTGCCATCCGGTTTCAACCACCCGCTCCGCGCCACCGATCGGTGAACGCGACGGGATCGATCCTGACGTGGAGATATCGACCATGAACGTGTCTGCTCAGCGCGCCACCAAACCCTTCGGCACCACGACAGCCGCCGAGTTTCACGCCCGTCTCGACGCGCTGTTGCCCCTGGTGGAATCCAGGGCAGGCGACGCCGAGGCCCAGGGCTATCTCACCGACGACGTGGTCGCCGCGCTGCGCAAGGCCGGCATCTATACCATACTGTTTCCGAAACAGGTCGGCGGCGCGGAATTGCTGCCATTCGATGCGATGACGGTGATCGAACGTCTGTCCTATGCCCACGCTTCGGCCGGCTGGTGCGTAATCGGCAACAACATGGAAGGCACCACCCTCGCCATCTATGTCGAGGACGAAGGTATCAAGACGGTCTTCGCTAACGGCCCCGACATCACCATCGCCGGAAACGGCGTGCCGCGCGGCTTTGCCCGACCGGTCGAGGGTGGCTACATGATCCGCGGCAATTGGGCCTATGGCAGCGGCATCCAGCACGCTGAATGGGTGCATTCCGGCTGCTTCGTCACCGATCCGACTGGCAAGGACATGGTGATCGGCCCCAACGGCCAGCCCAAGATCGTCGTCACCCACCATCCGCGCGCGACCATCAGGCTGATGGGCAATTGGGATGTGCTCGGCCTGCGCGCCACCGGCAGCTTCGACTACACGATCAGCGAAGGCACCGAGCTGTTTGTGCCGACCCACATGACCTACGACTTCGACATCGGCGCACCCCGCCGCGGCGGCGTGCAGGGCGCGCTCGGCCTTGCCGGCTACAGTGCCTGGGCTCATTCCGGCTGGGCGGTCGGCGTCGGGCGTCGCATGCTCGACGAACTCGTGAAGGTCATCGTGCAGCGCCAGGATGCTTTCGGCAAGTCGAGCGAGAGCGCGAGCTTCAAGTTCCAGTTCGCCCAGGTCGAGGCGCGCTTTCGCGCCGCGCGGGCGCTGGTGCACGAGACCTGGCGCGAGGTGTCGGAGAGCTGCGCGCGCGGCGAAGCCCCGACGCTCGACCAGATGACGATGATCAAGCTGTCGCTGCGCCACGTTCATGACGTGATTTCCGACGTCGGCACCTTCGCACACCGCGCCGCGCGTGGCGCCTCGCTGCACAACACGCCGATGCAGCGCTTCTATCGCGACATCCACTCGGGGACGCAGCACATCCTGATGGCCGACCAGATCGTCGAGGAATGCGGGCGCGCTTTGCTCGGCCTTCCCGCGCCGGGATCGCAATGGACCGTGTTCGGGGTCACGGGCTGAGCCGGTCATCGAGACATGAGGATGACCACGTGACGAAGCCCCGCATCGTCGGCTTCTGCGGCAACACCTCGCGGCCGTCCAAGGCGCGCGCGCTGGTGGAAGCTGTCGGCGCGGAGTTGAGCGCACGGCATCCCCTCACCTTCGACGTTCTTGATCTGGTCGATGCCGGTCCCGGCATCGCCGCATTCAGCCGCACTACGCTCGATGACAACGCTCGCACTGTGATCGAAGCGATCGAGCGCGCCGATGGCCTTGTGATCGGCTGTCCCGTCTTCCAGGGCTCCTATCCAGGCTTGTTCAAGCACGTATTCGACCTGATCGAGCCCAGCACCCTGCGCAATCGTCCCGTGGTGCTGACGGCCGTCGGCGGCGGGCTGCGCCACTCCCTGGTGGTGGAGCATCAGCTGCGCCCGCTGTTCGGCTTCTTCGAAGCCTGCACGGTGTCGACCGCAATCTACGCCAGCCGCGGCGAGCTCGCGCCCGGCGAAGCGCTGGCCCCGATGATCACCGCACGAATCGCCAACGCAGCCGAACAGTTAGCCGCTCTCTTGAGGGGCCGTCGCGCCGACGCCGCATGAATAATCTCGACACCCAATGCCCGGCCTTGCCGCCTTCAACCGGAGACTTCGACCATGCCTGATGCTGCCGCCAAGGCTTTGCCTGACCTGACCGGCTTCACCCGTTCGGAATACGATATCAACGGCGCGCGGACGGTCGTCCACACCATCGGAAGCGGACCGGCATTGGTGTTCCTGCACGGCACCGGCACCTTCACCGGTTTCGACATGGCGCGCGAATGGGCCACGCGGCACACCGTGATCATCCCCTATCATATCGGCTTTGGCGATTCCGGCGATGCAGATGCGATCGACACCGCCGAAGACCATGTCCTGCACTATATGGACCTGTTCGACCGGATCGGTCTCGACGGGTTCGACCTCGCCGGGTTTTCCCTCGGCGGCTGGCTTGCCGCTGAATTCGCAATCCGCCAACCGCAGCGGGTGCGCCGGCTCGTGCTGGTCGCACCCGCCGGGCTGGTCGTCGCCAACGCGCCGGCACCAGGGCTGTTCGAGATCGCGCCGCACGAGCTGCCGTCCTACCTCGCGCACGATCCAGCGGTGGCACTGCGCTATTTCCCGCAAGCCCCCGATCCTGCATTCGACGCGCGGCTTGGGCGCGAGGTCACAGGTTTCGCCAAGCTGATCCGCAACGACCCGCAGGGCAACCCGAAGCTCGCGCATTGGCTGCATCGGATCGGCGCACCGACCCTGGTTCTGTGGGGCGCCGAGGATCGCCTGCGTCCGACCGCCCAGGCGCACGCCTGGATGGCCGGCCTTGCGGACGGACGTCTCGTTCTCGTGCCGGCGACCGGGCACCTCGTCTTCGAGGAAACGCCGGCAGCCGCGCGTCACGTCACCGATTTTCTCGCCGGCTGAACCGGCCGATCGCAATCCCGCAACAACAGAGGACACCACCATGACCGACATGCCTCCCGGCGTCACGGCAAGCAGCGAAGGCTTTGACGACATCGTCTGGAACATCCTGGGTCAGACCTACACCCTCAAGCAGCAATCCGAAGCCTCGATGGCCTGGCACGCCGTATTTCCGGATGGCACCTTCGTGCCCCCGCACGTGCATCCGACCCAGGACGAACTCGTCTACGTCCTGAGCGGCCGCTACGATTTGTGGCTCGACGGCAAGGATTTCGTCGCCAGGGCCGGCGACCTGGTCCGCATGCCCAAGGGATTGCCGCACGGAATCTTCAACCGATCGGGCGAGACCGCGACCAGCCTGTTCTGGGTGGCGCCGACGCGCTCGCTGAAGACGTTGTTCGAGCGCATCCACAATGTTCCGGACCCGCAGCAGGTGGTGCGCATCGCCGCCGAGCACGAGGTCAATTTCCTGCCGCCTCCCGCCTGATGTCGCGTTCACCTTCACCTGATCTCGATCCCCAAGAGGAGCAATCATGAGCTGGACCACCATTGCCGAGACCGATCGCCAGAGCATTGCACGCTGGCAAAAAGGGATGCTGATGCTCGCGATCCTGTGCGAGATCTTTCTCGCCGCGGACTGGTACGCGTTCGCCGCCGTGCTTCCCTTCGTATCCGAGACGCTCAAGCTCAATCCTGCCGAGGCCGGCCTCGCCCAGGGCATCTTCGCGCTCACCTATGGCGTCGGCATGGTGGTCTGGTCTCCGGTCAGCCGCTCGATGTCCGCACGCAACATGCTGCTGATCGGGCTCGCAGGCACCGGGCTCGGCATGGTGTTGCAGGTGTTCGTGCAGAGCTACCTCCAGCTCGTCGTGCTGCGGCTCGTGATCGGCTTCTTCGATGCCGGCATCTTCATCGGCAACATGAAGCTGATCTTCGGCTGGTTCCCGCAGAGCCGGCGCGGCTCCGTCGTCGGCCTGATCCTGGCAGCCTACAGCCTTGCCATCACCATGGATTTCGCACTCGGCATTCCGCTGACACTCGCCACCAGCTGGCGCACCTTCTTCGCCGTGCTCGCGATCGGCACGCTGATCGTCGCTGTCATCGACGCCCTTGTGGTGCGCAACGGTCCGCGCGAACTCGGCATCGCCAATTTCAGCTGGGGCAACGAAACGGCGCGCGAGACGCTGCCGCTCGGCGAAATCTTCCGCTCGAAATGGATCGCCGTCGGCGGCTTCGGCATCGTCGCCTGCACCTTCGCGATCGCGGGCACCGCCACCTGGGTAGTCCCCGCCTTCATCACCGTCCAGCATATGCCTCCGGAAGCCGGAGCCGTGATCGGCACCGTGATGGGCCTGTCCCAAGTGGTCTTCCTCGTGATCGGCGGCTACATGTCCGATCGGCTCGGGAAGCTCTTCATGATCAAGCTTACCGCCTTGCTGGCGTTCCTGACCGCGCTGATGTTTCTCTGGAGCGTCGTCACGCCGCTGCCGTTCGCAGCACTGGTGCTGCTGGCCGCAATCAGCGGGATCGCCCTGCTGGGTGGCGGAGCGATTTTCGCGCTGCTGAGCGAGAAATATTCCGACGCGCTCGCCCCGGCCGCGATCGGCTATGCCGAAGTGTTCGGGATATTCTCGGCGTTTGTGGCGCCGTGGTTGATGGGAGCCATCATCAACGCCTCCGGCGGTTCGTTCACCGGCGCCTTCGCCGCCTTTGCGATCATCGAGGCCATCATCGTCGCGCTGCTGATGATCCTCGCCCGGGATAAAGTCGGCCGAACAGAGGTGATTGAAAGCCCTGCAGAATAGAACAACGAGCCTCGTTCAAATTCCCAAATAGCGATGCTGCAAATCCGGCTCTGCGATCAGCTGCTCGCTGGTGCCGCTCCACACCGTCCGGCCGCGCTCGATGATGTAGTGGCGGTCGGCGATGCGGGAGAGGTTTCCGACGTTCTTGTCGATCACGAGCACCGACTGCCCCTGTGCCTTGAGCATCGACAGACAGCTCCAGATCTCGTCGCGGATCAGCGGCGCGAGGCCTTCGGTGGCCTCGTCGAGGATCAGCAATTTCGGATTGGTCATCAGCGCGCGGCCGATCGCGAGCATCTGCTGCTCGCCACCGGACAGCGTGACGCCCATGTTGCTGCCGCGCTCGGCGAGCCGCGGAAACAGCGCGTGGATTTTTTCCAGCGTCCAGGGATCACGGCTGCCGAGGCGATTGCCTGACGCGGCGACAAGATTTTCCCGCACCGTCAGGTTCGGAAAGATTTGGCGTCCCTCTGGGACAAGCCCGATACCGAGTTTTGCGATTCTGTAGGACGGCAGCCCACGCACCTGCTCCCCGGCGAAGCGGATGGCGCCGGCGCGGGCGGGCGTCAGGCCCATGATCGAGCGGACCGTCGTGGTCTTGCCCATGCCGTTGCGGCCCATCAGCGCGACCATCTCGCCTGCCTTGATCTGCAACGACAGGCCGAACAGCACCTGGCTGAGGCCATAGCAGGTCTCGATCGCATCGACTTCAAGCAGGTTCTCGCCATCAGCCACTTTTGTTTCAGACATGGGCGACCACCACATGCTGATCGCCAAGATAGGCGCGCTTGACCTCGTCGTGCTTGCGGATCGCGTCGGGCACATCGCAGGCGATGACGCGGCCATAGACCAACACCGTGATGCGGTCGGCGAGCGCGAACACCGCCTCCATGTCGTGCTCGACCAGCACGATCGTCACTTCCTTGCGCAGCTCCTTGAGAAGCCCGACCATCCGCGCGGATTCCGTGACACCAAGGCCCGCCATCGGCTCGTCGAGCAGCAGCAGCCGCGGCTTGGTGGCAAGCGCGACCGCAAGCTCGAGTTCGCGCTGTTCGCCATGGCTCAGTTGCGACACCACGATATCGGCGCGCTGGCCGAGGCCGACGCGCGCCAGCGCCGCACGCGCGGTATCGCGCAGGTGTTTCTCCTTGCGCGCGCTGCCCCAGAAGCGGAAGGAGTGGCCGTCATGCGCCTGGGCGGCCAGCGCGACATTGTCGATCGCCGAAAAGTCCTTCAGCAGGGACGTGATCTGGAACGAGCGCGCCAGCCCGAGCCGGCTGCGCCTGTAGGCCGGCAACCCGGTGACGTCGCGGCCGCCGAAATGGATGGTGCCGGAATTTGGCATCAACTGTCCGGTGAGCTGGCTGATCAGCGTGGTCTTGCCGGCGCCATTGGGGCCGATGATGGCGTGCAGCTCGCCCGGCACGACCTCCAGCGAGAGGTTGTCGGTCGCGGTGATGCCGCCGAAGCGGCGGACCAGATTGTCGACACGCAGCAAGGGATCAGCCAAGGAATCAGGCACGACTCATCCTCCCGAGCAGGCCCATGATGCCGCCGCGCGCGAACACCACGATCAGCAGCAGCACCGGACCCAGGATCAGCCCCGAATATTCGGTGACCTGCGACAGCAGTTCCTCGAGCAGGAGATAGACGATCGCGCCGATCACAGGGCCAAACAGCGAACCCATGCCGCCGAGGATCACCATCACCATCAGATCGCCGGAGCGGGTCCAGTACATCACGGCAGGGCTGACGAAATCGGTGTTGTTGGCGAGCAGTGCGCCGGCGAGGCCGCAGATGGTGCCGGCAATGACGAAGCAGACCAGCCGGTAGCGGTTGGCGTGGAAGCCGATCGCCTGCATGCGCTGCTCGTTGGAGCGGACGCCCTGCACCACCAGGCCGAAGCGCGAATTGACGATGCGCCAGATCAGATAGAGCCCGCCGAACAGGCAGGCGAGGCAGAGGTAATAGAATTGCGAGCGGTTCGAGAGGTTGATCAGCCCGGCAAAATCGCTGCGCTTGTAGACGGTGAGGCCGTCGTCACCGCCGTAACGCGACAGGCCGGAGGTGACGTAATAGGCCATCTGCGCAAAGGCCAGCGTGATCATGATGAAGTAGACGCCGCGGGTGCGCAGACTGAGCGCGCCAATGACCAGGGCGAACAGCGCGGAAACCGCGAGCGCCACCGGCCACTGGATGAAGCCGGAGCCGATGCCCTCGGCGGCGAGGATGCCGACCGCATAGCCGCCAACGCCGAGATAGGCGGCGTGACCAAAACTCATCATGCCGCCATAGCCCATGATCAGGTTCAGGCTCGCGGCGGCCAGTGCGTAGATCACGATGCGGGTGAACAGCGTGAGAATGAAGATATTGCCTGTGACAGCCGAATAGACCGGCAGCAGGACCAGGGCGGCGCAGAGTAGCGCCGCGACTGAATTGGAGACGTTGAGCTTGGGCATCATCGCTTGGCGGCCGGAAACAGCCCCTCCGGCCGGACCACGAGGATGATCGCCATCAAAAGGTAGATCAGCATCGAGGACAGCGCGGGTGCGGCGGTCGAGGCCGCAGCCCCACTCAGCACCTTGCGCAGCAGATCCGGCAGGAAGGCACGGCCCATCGTATCGATGACGCCGACGAAGATCGCGGCCATGAACGCGCCGCGGATCGAGCCGATGCCGCCGATCACGATGATGACAAAGGCGAGGATCAGGATGTTCTCGCCCATGCCGATCTGCACGGTGAGGATCGGCGCCTGCATTAGTCCGGCAAGGCCGGCGAGCGCGGCGCCGAGACCGAACACCAGGGTGAACAGCAGCTTGATGTTGATGCCGAGCGCACCGATCATCTCGCGGTTGGAGGCGCCGGCGCGGATCAGCATGCCGACGCGGGTGCGCATCACGACCAGATAGAGCAGCGCGGCGACCGCCAGCGCGACCGCGATGATCATGAGCCGATAGGCCGGGTAGAACACGCCGGGGATGATCTCGACCGGCACGGTCAGCCAGACCGGCAGCGGCAGCGCGAGGCCGGCCGGGCCCCAGATCAGCCTGACAGCATCGTTGAAGAACAGGATCAGGCCGAAGGTCGCCAGCACCTGGTCGAGATGATCGCGGCCATAGAGATGCCGGAGCGCGACATATTCCAGCGCGATGCCGAGCAGCAGCGTGGCGCCGAGCGCCAACAGCGCGCCGAGCACGAAGCTGCCGGTCCACGCCACGAAGGTTGCCGCGAAATAGGCGCCCATCATGTAGAGCGAGCCATGCGCCAGATTGACGAAATCCATGATGCCGAACACCAGCGTCAGGCCGGCTGCGAGCAGGAACAGCAGCAGGCCGAACTGCAGGCCGTTCAGGAGTTGTTCGACGACGAGATACATGGACCCTTCATATCAGGCTGAAACAAAACAGCGGCATCTGCGCCGCCGCATTTACGGCTTGTTGATTATTCTCCCTCGCCCCGCTCTTGCGGGGCCGGGACGAGCATAGCTCGCCCTGAGAGGGTTGGGGTGACGGGCTGTCTCCACGAGTTCAGCTCGCGGATAGAGCCCCTCACCCAATCGCTTCGCGATTGACCTCTCCCCGCAAGAGCGGGGCGAGGTGAACAAAGCAAGCCGCACGCCAAAGGGCGCCCAAAAATCACTTCATCGAACACTTGTCGTGGAAGCGGTCCTGGTCGTCCTTGACGATGGTCGCGACCGTCTTCAGCGAGAGCGCACCGTCGGCGTCCTTGACCACGTCCTGCAAATAGAAGTTCTGGATCGGGATGTGGTTGCTGCCGTACTTGAAGGGACCACGCAGCGACTTGAAGTTGGCCTTCTCCATCTCGGCCTTCATCTCGTCCTTCTTGGTGAGATCGCCCTTCACCGCGACGACGGCGCTGTTGATGAGCTGGGCGGCGTCATAAGCCTGGGCGCCGTAATAGGTCGGGCGCAGGCCAGTGTACTTCTTGCGGTAGTCCTCGACGAACTTCTTGTTCTCGGCGTTCGGCAAATCGTTGACCCATTCCTGCGCGCCGGGGATGCCGATCGCGTTGTCCTTCTGCAGCGGCAGCGACAATTCGTCGACGGTGAACGCCGTGTAGAGCGGGATCTGCGCCTTGATGCCAGCCTGGGCATACTGGTTCAGGAACTGGACGCCCGCCGCGCCCGGATAGAACACGAAGATCGACTCGGCCTTGGAGTTGCGCGCTTTCGACAGCTCGGCGGAGAAGTCGAGCTGGCTCGGCCACACCGTGTATTCCTCGCCGACCACCTCACCCTTGAAGGTGCTCTTCAACCCGGCGAGCATGTCCTTACCGGCCGCGTAGTTCGGGCCGATCAGGAACACCGACTTGACGCCCTTCTGGTTCATGTAAAGGCCCATCGCGGCGGGCGTCTGGTCGTTCTGCCAGGAAGTCGAGAAGGTGTAGGGCGAGCACAGCTCGCCGGCGAGCTGCGACGGACCGGCGTTGGCCGAGATCAGGAAGGTCTTCGAGTCGGCCGCGGTCTTCAGCGACGCCAGCAGCACGTTCGACCAGATATAGCCGACGATGAAGTCGACCTTGTCGGACTGCACCAGCTTCTCGGTCTTCTGCTTGCCAACGTCGGGCTTCTGCTGGTCGTCCTCGTAGATCACCTCGACCGGCTTGCCGTCGATCTTGCGGCCCAGATGGTCGAGGGCGAGCTCGAAGGAATTGCGCATGTCGTTGCCGATCACGGCAGTCGGGCCGCTGAAGGTCGAGACAAACCCGATCTTGATGCTGTCAGCCGCCGTCGCGGGCTGCGCCAGCGCCAGAGCCGAAACCACGGCCATGGCGCTTGCCAGCCAAAATGCCTTTTTCATAGTCACTCCCCTCCTCAGCAAAGTCCCGCCAGCCCGCGAACCCGGCCTGGCTCCGCGCTTTGCGCGCGCCGTTCTCAGTGACGTGTTTTGTGCGCGATATCGCAAGTCTGCAGCAAGCATGAACCGACGCCCCGGCTTTAGAACCTTCGGCGCATACCCCAGCACCTTGCACCATAATTCGTCGAAACCGGCCGTGGCAAGAAATATAATGCCGGTTGCGAGGGCAACTATTGTCGCAGGCGTCTCCCCGAAAAACCCAAATCCCAAAACCCCAACCCAAACCCCCTCGGCGCACCGCAGCAGGATTTACGCATTCGGTAAAGCAACCGGAAACCACGCGCCCACACGCCGGCCAACGCTTCATGGTCTCGAAAGCACTGACGGGCGAAGCTTTGCCGAAAGGGAAGCGTGACATGTTGAGTTACCTGTTCGGCTTCAACGCCCGGATTGGCCGGCTGACCTTCGTAGTCGGCACCTTCGGGCTCGGCATCGGCTTCGCGCTGATCCTCGCGGCGATCATCGGCAGCTTGCCACGAAACCATGATGTGCTGCTGGCCCAGGCCGCGAACAGTCCGCAAGTCGTCATTGCCTTCTTTGCCCTGCTCGCCATCAACTTCATGCTGCAGTCGATGCGCATCCGCGACATCGGCTGGGATCCGGTCTGCGTGATGGTGGGATGGGTCGCCCTGGTCGTGATCGACTACGTCGTCGCCGGCAAATTCCCGGAATATGCGCTGACCTATCAGCACACCGGCACGGTGGTCGGCGCGCTCGTCAATACCGGGCTGACGCTCGCTTTGTTCTTCTGGCCGGGCGGGTATTCCGAAGACGCGCCGGCGCAGCCGCGCGGCCGTAGCGGGACAACCGATGGCGCCTGGCGCAAGAGCGACGCGCCGGCTCCAGCCGCCAATCGCATCGCGCGCGTCAGCAACGGCGAATTCGGCGGCCGGACGCGGTAGCGTTCCACTCACAACTGTCGTCCCGGCGAAGGCCGGGACCCATAACCACCGTTGCTGATTTCGCGAAGGCTGGAGCCACAGCGTCGCACAACAATTCGCATTTGTGGTTATGGGTCCCGGGTCAAGCCCGGGACGACGTGGGGTTGGTTTCGCGTTCCAACTTCAAACAGACCCTCCATCCACCACGCACTCCGCGCCATCGATGACATAAGCCGCGTGGCGAAAGTCCCTGATCGTTGCGACCTTGTCGGCGGACCAGTTCAGCAGCATGAAATATTTCGGCCGGTCCGGCTCATTCGGATCGAACACCAGGATCGCGGGACGTCCGTCGACCTGCCCGGCCACCAGGCGCCAGTCATCGATCTTCGAATAATTGCCGAAATAGGTCGACACTTCAGCCTTGCCGTTCAGCCTGGTGCGGTTGACGAGTTCGAGCCTGATGTCGTCGGCGATCATCGCCCTGATCGCGTCGAAGTCGCGGGCGTTGAAATGGCTGACATAGGCATTCAACCTGAGACGATCCGCGTCCGACAGCCCGGGCCGCGGCGCATCGTCAGGCTCGCGTGCGAATTCGCGCAGCTGCGTACGCCCGCGATGCAACGCGGCCTTCACCGCGGGCAGGCTGAAATCCATGATGCCGCAGACTTCCGCAAGCGAGCAGCCCAACACGTCCATCAGGATCACGCTGGAGCGCTGCGCCACCGGCAGGCGCATGAAGGTGCGCAGGCTGGTCGCGGCGATCTGGCGGCTTTCCACGTCGTCGAGCCGGTCGGCAATCATCTCCACCTCCTCAGCCGAACGCAGCGCCTCCAGCCGGTTGCGGCGACGCAGGAAATCAAGCGCGGTATTGTGCGCGATGCGGAACAGCCAGGCTTGCGGGTTCTGGATCGGCACAGCGGAAGCGAATGCTTCCACTGCCTTGATCAGCGCATCCTGCAGCACGTCCTCGCCGTCGATGACCGAGCCGACCATGCGCGCACAGTAGCGATGCAGTCTTGGCCGCGTCGCTGCCAGCAATGCGTCGATATCGGTCGCCGCCGGCGGATCAGGAGGTGATGTCATCGTTCCTCGCCCGGTCTGTTCAGGCCTCATCCAGCATCCGATAATTGCCGACGATACCGACCGCCCGGACCAGCGGCGGCTCGACGCAACGGTCGCGAATGCCGTCCTGGAACACCTGAAACGCCTTGAGCTTCGGGATCGGGCTCGAGCCGTCCTCGGTCGCAGCCTCGACGAAGTGCAGGAACGTATCATCTTCCAGGCGCAGCGTCAGGTAACGCACGCCGTCCGGCTTTGCCGCGTTCAGCTCGGCAAACACCGCCGCCACAAGCTCGGCATTCCGGTCCGCGATCTCCGGCCGGGTTTTATACCTGATCAGGGTCCGTCGCATGGGTCTCTCCTTGGGAACAAAAGGTTGTCGTCCCCCCAAGGACGTTTGCCGGCCGCCAAAGGATGCGGCCCGACAAAGATATTTTCGCGGCCGCATCCTCTGGCTCTCCCGCCTCGTCTTGCCGGCAAAGCGCGCCGCAACAGGGTGGCGCGACAAGGGAGACCAACCATGCAGACCCCCGACAATCGCGCCGAACAGCGCTGGGTGCTCGGCATCACCGCACTTGCATCCTTCATGATGGCGCTGGACACCATGATCATCACGACGGCATTCGCGACCATCCGCGCCGAGCTCAGTAGCTCGCTGCAAACGCTGCAATGGACCGTCAACGCCTTCAACCTGACTTTTGCCGTGCTGCTGCTGACCGGCGCGGCGCTCGGCGACCGCTTCGGGCGCCGCAGCATGTTCGCGGCCGGGATCGCCCTGTTCGTGATGGCTTCCGCGGCCTGCGCACTGGCCGGCAACGCCGCAGCGCTGATCGCCGCCCGCGCGTTGCAGGGCGCCGGCGCGGCGCTGGTGATGCCGCTGGCGATGGCGATCCTGAGCAGCGCCTTCGGCCGCGAGGAGCGCGCCCGCGCACTCGGCATTTTCAGCGGCATCACCGGATGCGCGCTGATCATCGGCCCCGCGATCGGCGGCTTCATCACCGAGCATCTCGGCTGGCGCTGGATCTTCTGGATCAACCTGCCGATCGGCCTGGTCGCGATCGCGCTGGTGCGGGCGCGCTTGCGCGAAAGCTTCGGCCCGGCCGCACCGCTCGATATCACCGGGTTGTTGCTCGTCGCCCTCGCCGCGCTGGCGCTGGTCTGGAGCCTGTTGCGCGGCAACGCCGTCGGATGGGCGAGCGCAGAAGTGATCGGCACGCTGATCGCCGGCGTCGCCTTCGCGGCCGGCTTCGTGCCGTGGGAGCTGCGCGCCGCAGCACCAATGGTGCCGCTGCGGCTGTTCGCGTCGAGGCCATTTGCGTCCGGCATGGCCGCGAGCGTGCTGTTCTATGCCGCGATGTATGGTGTGCTGTTCCTGCTGCCGCAGTTCCTGCAGATCACGCTCGGCTTCGACGCGCTCGGTGCCGGACTTCGGCTGTTGCCCTGGACCGCGACACTGTTCGTCACCGCACCGATCGCCGGCGCCGTCGTCAACCGGTTCGGCGAACGGACGCTGGTCGTGACCGGCCTGCTGATGCAGGCGATCGGGCTCGGCTGGATCGCCGAGATCGTGAGTCCCTCGGTGCCCTACTCCGCGTTGGTCGTGCCGCTGGTGCTCGCCGGGGTCGGCGTGTCGATGGCGATGCCGGCGGCGCAGAATGCCGTCCTCGGTTCAGTGCCGGTCACCGAAATGGGCAAGGCGTCGGGCATCTTCAACATGGGCCGCTTCCTTGGCGGGATGTTCGGTGTCGCGGCGCTGGTGGCGAGCTTCTCGGCCAATGGCGCGGCCGACTCCGCCATTCATTTCACCAGCGGATTTGCCGCGGCGATGAGCCTTGCGGCGATACTATCGTTCGCAGGCGCGATCGCGGGATTGTTCTTGCCGACGCGACGCCGCGCGGCCGTTGCAACCGTGCCGCAGGATGCGTGACGATAGCGCTTTGCTATCGTCCGATCGGGTAATTCGTCTTGGAATATTCGTCTTGGAATGGACGCGCGAATGACTACATAATCAGGCGACGAAGCCATTCGAAACCGAGGGCGACATCGCATGACGCAAGCACCGGCCAAACCCCATCGCGTGGTGATCGTCGGCGCCGGCTTCGGCGGGCTCGAGGCCGCATTCGGGCTGTCAGGCGCGCCGGTCGAGATCACCCTGATCGACCGTCGCAACCACCATCTGTTTCAGCCTCTGCTCTACCAGGTCGCGACCGCGTCGCTCGCGACCAGCGAGATCGCCTGGCCGATCCGCTACCTCCTGCGCGACCGCCCCGATGTGACCACCTTGTTTGCCAATGCCTGCGGCGTCGATGCAGCCGGCAAGCACGTGCTGGTCGATGACGGCGACAGCATTCCCTATGACACGCTGATCCTCGCCACCGGCGCACGCCATGCCTATTTCGGTCATGACGAATGGGAGCCGTTCGCACCCGGGCTGAAGACGCTGGAGGACGCCACCACATTGCGCCGGCGCATCCTCGTCGCCTTCGAGCGCGCCGAGCGCGAGACCGATCCGGAGATCCGCGCGGCACTGTTGACCTTCGTCGTAATCGGCGCCGGCCCAACCGGCGTCGAGATGGCCGGCACCATCGCCGACCTCGCCAATGACACGCTGCCGCGCGACTTCCGCCACATCGACACCCGCAAGGCGCGCGTCGTGCTGATCGAGGCCGGCCCGCGCGTGCTCGCCGGCTTTCCCGACGATCTCTCCGCCTATGCGCAGCGCTCGCTGCAAAGCCTCGGTATCGAGGTGATGCTGGGCGAGCCCGTCACCGAATGCTCGGCCGACGGCGTGGTCTATGGCGGCAAGCGGTTGGAGGCTCGCACCATCGTCTGGGCCGCCGGCGTCCAGGCCTCGCGCGCGGCCGAATGGCTGAACGCGCCGGCCGATCGCGCCCAGCGGCTGCAGGTCGAGCCCGATCTCACCGTGCCCGGCCATCCCGATATCTTCGCAGTCGGCGACACCGTCACGATCAAGGATTCCGACGGCAATCCGGTGCCTGGCATCGCGCCGGCGGCGAAGCAGGAGGGACGTTATGTGGCAGCCCAGATCAAGGCGCGGCTCAAGGGCGAAACCCTGCCGCCATTCCGCTACAAGCATGCCGGCAGCCTCGCGCAGATCGGCAAGCGGCTCGCGGTGATCGACTTCGGCAAGTTCAAGCTGCGCGGCACCATCGCCTGGTGGATCTGGGGCATCGCCCACATCTACTTCCTGATCGGCCTGCGCAACCGCCTCAGCGTCGCGCTGAGCTGGATGTGGATCCACGCCCGCAACCAGCGCGCCGCCCGGCTGATCACGCAAGGCAGCAGCAAGGTGGACAAGTAGAGGCGCCGACGGCGATACGGGAATTCAGTCTGCGTCATTGCGAGGAGCGATAGCGACGAAGCAATCCATCCTCCGCGTATGCGGCACGATGGATTGCTTCGCTTCGCTCGCAATGACGGGATAGGTTGTAACTCAATCTCGACCACCCACCATTGTGTACCGCCGCTTCGCGTGAAATACTTGCCCTAGCAACAATCTTCCCTGGGAGGGAACAATGCAGATCGACACGCGCGCCATCGCGCTGGCGGCTTCGCTTGTCACGCTGATGTCATTCTCTGGCGATGCCGTGGCATCGGAAATGGTCGGCGATCCCGCGGCGACCTGCAGCGGCCTGGCCGGCCCGGCCGACGGCGCCGTCACAATCGATAGCGCTACATCACAGGCGCCAACGCCGCTCACTGTGACGGAGAAGTCGGCGACGCCGGCGGGACGCATCGTCCCGGCCAATCCCGCCTTCTGCAAGGTGCTCGGGCATATCGCCGCGACCGATTCCGCAGCGCCGCCGATCAAGTTCGAGGTCAATTTGCCGGTCGAGTGGAACGGCCGCTCGCTGCAATATGGCGGCGGCGGATTCAACGGCGTGCTGATCACCGGCCTCTCGCTGCCGCCGGCCTATCCGTTCGGCAAGGCCGCGCCGCTGGCGCTCGGCTTTACGACCTACGGGACGGACTCCGGCCATGAGTCCAAGCCCGGCGAGCCGCCGCAACTGTTCGCGCTCAACGACGAGGCGTTCGAGAATTTTTCGCACAAGGCCTACAAGAAGGTCCGCGATGCGGCGCGCGCGCTGATGGTGCGCGCCTACGGCAATCCGCCGGCCAAGATGTATTTCATGGGATCGTCGGAAGGCGGCCGCGAGGCGCTGACCATGGCGCAACGTTACCCCCAGGATTTCGACGGCATTTTGGCGCGCGTGCCCGTGATCAATTGGGTCGGCCTGCAGCATGCCGGCACCCGGTCGGGCGTCGCAACGATCGGCGACGGCTGGATCCGCCCCGCGCAGGTGAAGCTTGTCGCCGATGCGGTGCTGAAGGCCTGCGACAAGGATGACGGCTCCGACGACGCCCTGGTGCAGAATCCGGTCGGCTGCAAAGCGCAGTTCAAACCGGAGACGCTGCGCTGCGCCGCGGGCCAGAGCGGCGATGACTGCCTGACCGACAAGCAAATCGCGGCGATCAATACGCTGCATTCGCCCTACAAGTTCTCCTTCACGATGGCCAACGGGCTCGACGACTATCCGGGCTGGGGCGTCTCCGGGGAGAACACGCCGGCCTTCGGCCCGACCGGCGGCTGGCTCGCGTGGTGGCTCGGCACCTCGGCACCGGCGCAGCCGCCGGCTCCGACCAATGGCATCGCCTGGATCTATGGCGCCGGCGGGATTCAGTATGTGTTCGCGCGTGATCCAAAGCTCGATGTCACGACCTACAAGCCGGAGGACCACAAGGAACGCGTGCTGCAGGTGTCGCAGCTGATGGATTCGACCGATCCGGACCTCAGCCGCTTCCGTGCCCACGGCGGCAAGCTGGTGATCCTCGAACACATGGCCGACTACGCGCAAAGCCCCTATGCCGGCATCCGCTATTTCGAAAACGTCGAGAAGACGCTCGGCAAGGACAAGACGGCAGAGTTCGCGCGGCTCTACACCGCGCCCGGCGTCGACCATGTCGGCTCCGGCGCGCCGGCCAATGTCGACATGCTCGCGGTGCTGGTCGACTGGGTCGAGAACGGCAAGGCGCCCGGCGATCTCGAAGTCGTCGAGCAGAAAGTCGCGGCGCCGGACTTCGCCCCGCTGCGCGCACTGCCGCTGTGCCGCTGGCCGGCCTGGCCGCATTACAAGGCGGGACCGGTGACAGGCGCGGCGAGTTTCACTTGCGCGCCTTGAGCGCGAGTAGTCGCCACGACCTCGGTCCGCCTCTCCCCTTGTGGGAGAGGCCGGATCGCATGAAGCGAAGCGGAATGCGATCCGGGTGAGGGGTTGCGGTCTCTCCGAGCAGATCAGAGGGCGGGCAAGAGCTCGATAGCGCCGTGCCCACCATTCATCCAATGCGTCGTCCTTCAAATTCTACAGATACAAATTCTGGCCGTGAGGAGTAAGATTTCGGTGACGTCTGTAGCGACATGACACCGACGGTGTCTGGATCGGATTGGGGAGAGCATGCCGCAAGGGTTTGTCTATGTACTAGTTTCACCAAATAGCGATTACATAAAGATTGGCCGCACCGAGCGGCCTATCAGTGAACGCCTCCGAGGGATAAATGGAGGTGAGGCATACGCCCCTCACGGCCCTTGGGAATTGTCCGACTTCGTCCATGTGACAGACTGCACAGCCGTGGAGAGCGCGCTTCATCGGCATTTTCGCACCCGCAACGTGGAAGTTGAAGGAACACGGGAGCTGTCTAGTGTGGCTCCGCACGAAGCCAGAGAGCGACTGCGTTCGATCAGTCAGCCACTCCGCGTCGACCCAGAGAGAACGGATCAGCTCTTTAACAATCCCGACGTCAGATTATTTCTCTTCCGTCTCTTTCAGCTCTCGGGACTGTACGGCAACCTCGATATCCAGGGAGCATGGACCTTAAGCGTTCTCCCACAGACAAACGGAGGACGCTGGTTCACGCTGAACATTGGATCTCATGAAGTTGCGTTTAGTACTCGAGCACCAATCGACGGGAAGTTCTCGCATTACCTCGTGCTCGACCGTCTAATTCTGGAGTACCCAAAAACAATCATGTGGCTCGGCCAACATGGCGGAGACGTTCGCGATGCCGACTACAAAGCCGCCGAAAGAGCAGTGAGCGTTAGCTTCGATGAGGACTTTGCAAGAGCGGAACGCTTCTTTTCGCGCGACGGAGTTCGCCGCGCCATGGTAGCCTACTGGGCCGACGCTTTAGCTGATTTGCGCGAGAGGAATGCAAAGAGCGTCTATGCAAGGTATCATTCCTACGATGCGGTGTCGCAGTTGCTCCAATACAAGCGGGACAGGGATAAGGTTGTAAACTCCTAGTATCAGCCCGACTCAAGGTCGTACGAAAGCGCTGAATGACCGCCGAGGTATTGGCAACTGACTCCCGTTCCTCGCCGAGCGCGGACTGGATTGCTCTAACCTCAGTGCAACCGACACACGGTGTTCCGCCTCTCCCCTTGTGGGAGAGGCCGGATGGCATGACGCGAAGCGGAATGCGATCCGGGTGAGGGATTGCGGTCTATCCAAGCACGACGCCGTATGGAGAGATACCCCTCACCCCAGCCCTCTCCCACAAGGGGAGAGGGGGCGCAGCGACATGCGCAGCTATAGACTCACTTCACCAGCGAGCATCCGCCATCCGCGAGCGGGCGGAACGCCTGATCCGCCGGGATGGTCGCGATCAGTTTGTAATAGTCGTACGGGTACTTCGACTCCTCCGGCTTTTTCACCTCGAACAGATACATCGGATGGATGACGCGGCCGTCCTGGCGGATGGTGACGTCGCCGAACAGTTTGTCGGCCCCCTTGAAGGTCTTCAGCTGCGGCACCACGACCTTGGCATCGTCGCTGCCGGTGGCGGCGACAGCGTTGAGATAGGCTAGCGTGGAAGCATAGACGCCGGCCTGGTTGCCGCTCGGCATCTTGCCGTTCATGCCGGGTCGCGCGGCGAAGCGCTTGGCAAACGCACGCGTGTCGTCGTTCATGTCCCAGTAGAACGCCTCGAGCAGTTGCAGGCCCTGCGCGACCTTCAGGCCCATGCCGTGGACGTCGTTGACGAACAGCAGGAACGCCACCAGGGTCTGGCCGCCCTGCTGGATGCCGAACTCGGTGGCCTGCTTCACCGTGTTGATGGTGTCGCCGCCGGCGTTGGCGAGCCCGATCACTTTTGCTTTCGAGTTCTGCGCCTGCAGCAGGAAAGAAGCGAAGTCGGAGGTGCCGAGCGGATGCTTGCTGGAGCCAAGCACCTTGCCGCCGTGCTTCTCGATGTAGTTGGTCGCTTCAGCCTCGATGCCCTTGCCGAGCGCGTAGTCCACCGTAACCAAATACCAGTCCTTGCCGCCGCGCTGCATCATCGCCGCCGCCGTGGTGTTGCCGGTCGCCCAGGCGTCGTTGACCCACTGGATGGTGTTCGGCGAGCAGGCCTTGCCGGTGAGATCGGAGCTTGCGGTCGAGGACGCCAGGAACGTCATCCTGGAATCGCGCAGGAGGGAGTTGATGGCGAGCCCGACGGCCGAGTTCGGCACGTCGACGATGGCATCGACGCCGTCGACATCGAGCCATTTGCGCGCGATCGCGGAGCCGACGTCGGCCTTGTTCTGGTGATCGGCATAAACGATCTCGACCTTGATGCCTTTGCCGCCGCCGTTGAAATCCTCCGCGGCCATCCGTGCGGCCTCGACCGAGCCCAGGCCGTTGGTGTCCTGGAAGATGCCGGAGATGTCGTTGAGCACGCCGACCCGCACCACCTCGCCGGATATCTGCGCATGCGCCACGCCGGCCGCGCAGGACAGTGCCAATACAAGACCAACCCCAAAGCCCCTCATCGTATCCCCTCTCTTGTGTTGTCTCTCGGCCAGCCTGTTGCCGGCATCAGGTTTGTTGGTCAGGCCGGCGTGATCTCGATTGGCAGGCTGCTGAGCCCGCGCAGCGTATTGTTGAAGAGGCGCCTTGGCTCGCCGGTGATTTCGATCTTGGCGACGCGCCGCGCCAGCGCCGCCATCATCACCTCGCCTTCGAGGCGTGCAACGAGTTGGCCGACACACATGTGGATGCCCGAGCCGTAGCCGACATGGCCGGAGGTGCGGCGGGTGATGTCGTAAGTATCGGGCTGGTCCCAACGGCGCGGATCGCGGTTGGCGGCGGCGAGGAACATCAAGACTTTCTCGCCTTCGGGGATCGTGACGCCGCCGAGTTCGACGTCGCTTGTGGTGGTGCGGAAGAAGGTCTGGACCGGGCTTTCGAACCGCACGGCTTCCTCGAAGGCGTTGCGCGCCAGCGTCGGGTCACCGCGCAGCTTCTGGAATTGGTCGGGGAAGCGCGCCAGGCAATAGACGGCGGCGCCGATCCCGTTGACGGTGGTATCGAGACCCGCCGACAGCAGCGAGCGCACCAGCAGCGGCGCCTCGGTCGCGGTGATGGCGCCGGTATCGACGTGGGCGTGGATGCAGGCGCCGATGCCATCAGGGGTGAGATTGTCGCGCTGACACTGCTCTGCAATATAGGCTTGGTGCGGCGCCGAACGCTCGATCGCCTCCTTGCGGAGCTGGTTCGGCGGGCCGAAGGCGTTGAACACCAGGCTCGCGTAAGGCAGCAGATGCTCGCGGCCCTCCGGCCTCAGGCCCAGCGCATCCGGAAAGATCGACAGCGGATAGGCCTCGGCGAGCTCCTCGATCGCGTCGAAACTGCGCTTCTCGAGCAGAGCATCGACGCGCGCCTCGGCGGCGACGGCAAAGCGCCCGCGCAGCTGCTTCAGCACGGTCGCCGACAGGACGGTACTCAGCACCGCGCGGGTGCGGCCATGGGCGGGCGGGTCGGCCTCCAGGATCAGGCTCGGCGGCCGCCACGGCGTCTCCTTGGCGAAGTCGCTCAATCCGACGCCGCGGCTGGAGCAGAAGGTCGCGGGATCGTTCAGCACCGCATGGACCTCGGCGTAGCGGGCCACACCGTAGACGTTCCATTTGTCGAGATAGACCACGGGACCGGCTTCGCGTAGCCGCTCATGGGTCGGGAACGGGTCGGCAAAGAAATCCATCGCAAAGGGGTCGACGTCGAGATGCGGGACGGACGTGCCGGATACTGTCATCGAGACCTCCCGAGGTTTGATCTTGTCAAGACGGGCCGCATATCTATTGCTCCCGAGCCATTTCACAGCGATGATTTGAGAGATGAGTACGCCCCTCCCCCGAAAGCCACGCCGGCCCAGACCGGCCGATCCCGCAGATGCCGCCAGCGGCCTGCTGCTCGACCTCGATCGCTATGTGCCGGCGTTCATCACCTTCATCGGCAACAAGCTGTCGAACAGCGCCACCGCCTTTTACCAGAAGAATTTCGGCGTCAACGTCACCGAATGGCGGATCATATCGCAGCTCGCGATCGAGCCCGGCATTCCGGCCTCGCGGATCTGCCACGTCATCGGCTTCGACAAGGGGCCGGTCAGCCGCAACCTCGCGGCGCTGCAAAAGCGCGGCCTGCTGGCGATCCGCACTGCACCCGACGACGGCCGCACCCATTCGATCACGCTGACCGCGCGCGGCCGCGCCGTCCACGACAGGGTCATTGTCGCCGCGCTGGAGCGCGAGCGGCGGCTGCTGTCCTGCCTGAAAAAGGACGAGCGCGAGGTGCTGATCGACCTGCTGCGCCGGCTGCACGAGAATCTCGGCGCCGTGACCGGGCAAAGCACGAGCTGACGGCAGCGCCCCGGCGCCGGCGCCCATCCGCGTTGCTCGCATTGCGCAGCAATCCATTGTTCCTCCCGACAGGCGAGCCGTTGGCCGGCTCATCCCTTCACTTTCCAAAAACGCTCGCATAAATTAGTTGCCTTAGCAACAAATAAAACGGCTGACGGCTGCGGCGACGGTCGCGCTCAGCCGCCGATCATGTCAGGATGGCTGCCGCGATGCAGCGCCTCGACGAGCTCGGCGCGGCGCTCGCGGATCAGCCGCGCATTCAACGACCCCTTCTCGGTGATTTCCCCGGAATCGAAACTCGGCGGCTGTCGCATGATGATGGCGCGCGCGACGCATTGCGACGCGCCGGTCACGCCCTGGTTAAGACGAAGCAGCGCCGCGGCTAGTCTGCCGCGATAGGCGGGGTCGTCGGGATCGTGGCCGGCGGCGCATAACAGCAACAACCCGACGTCGTCGCGATCGGCGCCGGTCACCACGACGTCATTGATCAGGCCCGCCATCGCGGCGTGCGCGCGCAGCCGGATCGCGGCGGCATCGACCCAGGTTCCGGTCAAAAGCTTGAAATCTTCCGTCGTCCGCCCATCGAACATCACACCCTGCGTGGCATCGTCGGGATCGGCGAGGATGACGGCGTCGCCGGTGCGGAAATATCCCTCCTCGTCGAACGCCGCCGCGGTGGCCTCGGGCGCGTTCCAGTAACCGTTCATCACGTTCGGTCCGCGCACGCGCGCCTCGAGCTTGCCCTGGTGCGGCACCAGTTTCAGCGCGAGTCCCGGCATCGGAATCCCGATATTGCCCGGCGCCAGCACGGCGCGGTTGATCATGGTGATCGACGGCGCGGTTTCGGTGAGCCCCCAGCTCGTGGTCATCGGAATGACGCGGCCGCTGGCGCGCTGTCCGATCGTCACCAGATCCCGCCACAGCGGCGCCGGCAGGCTGGCGCCGGCGTAGAACATCAGCGCGAGATCGCCGAAGAAGCTTTGCCGAACCTCGGCATCGCTCTCGAGCACCGCAAGCAGCAGCTCGTAGCCTCTCGGAACATTCCAGTACAGTGTCGGCCTGACCTCGCGGAGATTGCGGATCGTCCGCGCAAACTCGCCGGGTATCGGCTTGCCGTCGTCGATGTAGAGCGTGCCGCCATAGCGGAGCACGGTGTTGAAGCTGAACGAGCCGCCGAACACATGGCTCCAGGGCAGCCAATCGAGGATGACAGGCGTGTGATCGCGCAGGAACGGCCACATCACGGCGATCTGCGATTGCGACGTGCACATCATCCGGTGCGTGGTCGGTACGCCCTTGGGCATGCCGGTCGAGCCCGAGGTGAAGAGAATTTTTGCAACCGTTTGCGATGGCAGCTCGCGGGCGCGATGCGACACCGCCACATCGGCCGGATCGACCAGCAGCGACTGCAGCGCCAGCGCGCCGGCGACCTCCGCGTGTCCCTCGCCCAGCACGATCGCGCGGCCCTTCATCTCGTCGATTGCCAATGCGCGCGCGAACGGCGCCGCCTCGGCTGCAAAGACCATTCCGGGATCGAGACTCCGCAGGATCGCACGGAGCTTGCCGAAATCGCCGCTCATGGTGGAATAGGCGACCGACAGCGGCGCATAGGGAATGCCGGCCATCATTGCGCCGAGCGCGACCAGCTGGTGCGCAATGCTGTTGCCGGAGAGGATCAGGATCGGACGGGACGGCCCCAGCTCTCGCGCCGCAAAGGCTGTCGCGAGCCGCGTTGCCGCCTGATGGGCTTCGCCATAGCTGATGGTCCGCCAGGCGCTGCCATCTGCGGTTCGTTCCGCGAGAAAGGTCTGGTCCGGGCGCGCCTCCGCCCATTCGCGGAGATAATTGTGCAGCAGCGCATCCGTCGGCGCGAACGGCACCTCGGTGCGAAGCACAAGGGCGCCGTCGGGACGCCGCTCGACACTGACATCGGCATCGAGAAAGCTGAGCTCGAGGGCCGGCTGTACCACCGCGGGGTCTGGCATGACGGAGCCTCCGATCGGACTGCAGCACACGCTGCCTATTTCAGCAACGGACAGCCGCCATCCTTTTCGGGCCGGAACGCGTCCTCGCCGGACACCGTGGCCACGACTTTCAGCAGGTCCCATTTCGACTGCGATTCCTCGGGCTTCTTGACCTCGAGCAAATAGAGCGGATGGATCTTGCGGCCGTCGGCGCGGATGTAACCTTTTCCGAACAGCGGGTCGTCGGTCGGGAGCGCCTTCATCGCCGCGACCACGGCACGACCGTCACCGGCGCCGCCGACCTTGTCGACGGCCTTGAGGTAGTGAATGACCGACGCATAGACGCCGGCCTGCATGTCGTTCGGATAATTGTTCTGCGGGTGGCGCGCGGCAAAGCGCTTGGCGAAGCTGCGCGTACCTTCGTTCAGATCCCAGTAGAACGGGTTCATGATCTGCGCGCCCTGCGCCGCCTTCAGCGTCAGGGCCGGCAGCCCATTCATGCCGAGGATCAGGCCGACCAGCTTCTGCTTCGCGGTCAGGCCGAATTCGGCCGCCTGCTTCATCGAGGTGATGGTGTCGTCGCCGGCATTGGCGATGCCGATGACGTCGGCGCCGGACGCCTGGGCCTGCAGCAGGAAGGATGCGTAGTCGGCGGTTCCGAGCGGATGGCGGACCGCGCCGACCACCTCGCCGCCGGCGGCCTTGACCGCTTCCATCGCCTGCTTTTCGAGGTCGTGGCCGAACGCATAATCGGCCGTGAGGAAGAACCATTTCTTGCCGCCTTGCGCGACCACGGCGCGGCCGAGGCCGCGGCCATAAGCATAGGTGTCGTAGGTCCAGTGCACGGTGTTCGGTGTGCATTTTTCGCCGGTCAGCAGCGCCGTGCCGGCGCCCGAACCGACGAACACCTTGTTCTTCTGCTCGCTCATGGCGGCAACCGCGAGCGCGATCGCCGAGTTCGGCAGGTCGAAGATCGCATCGACATTTTCGTTTTCGTACCAGCGCCGCGCGATACCGACACCGATATCGGGCTTGTTCTGGTGATCGGCGGCAACAACCTCGACCGGCTTGCCGGCGGCCTTGCCGCCAAAATCCTCGACCGCCATCTGCGCGGCGATCACCGAGCCGATGCCCTGATAGGTCGAGAACACGCCGGACTGATCGTTCAGGACACCGATGCGGACCTTGTCCTGCGCCTCTGCGCCGGATGCGAGCAACAAGCCGGCCACGGCGAGCAGTGGCCGTATCGCGCATCGCGAAAAAACATGGCCCATCCGGACCTCCTAGCGTTACAACCCGATCGGCAATCTTCATGCTGCCGAAATTACTTATATAATATAAGCATTTTTGGCGATGTCAATTCGGTTCGGGAATCACGCGCCCATGCACAAGCGAACGAGCCCTCCCGCGAACAAGTCGCTTGCTGACGACGTCGCGAACGGACACTCGAAACGGCCGCTCGATATGACGGCGCTGCAGCAGACGCCGGGCTTCATGATCCGCATGCTGCAGATCCAGATCTTCGAGGAGTTCTTTCCGCACTTCGCAGAGACCGGCTTCTCGCCCGCCGAACATTCGGTCATGATCACGGTCCGCGACAATCCCTCCGTCACCCAGAGCGAGGTCGCGAACGCGCTGCGCATCCAGTTGCCCAATCTCGTGAAGATACTGGCGAAGCTGGAAGGCAAGGACCTCATCAAGCGAAAGCGGTCGGATCGCGACAAGCGCGCCGTCGAACTGGTGCTGACGGCCCGCGGCACGCAGGCGGCCGCGCGCGCCTGGGCGCTCGCTCAGGAGTTCAACCGATTGACCCTGGCGCCGCTCGGCAACAAGGATGGCCGGCAGTTCCTGCAGATGCTGAGCCGACTGGTCCGTGCGCGCAGCGCGGGAGCGGATTAGCGGCAAGGCGATGCGCCGGTTCGCCGGGCTCGGATGACACTGCTCATGAAATAGGCAAACAAGCCACGACGGATCTGCCCGACCGACCCGTGCGGCTTGCGTATGGTTGTCTTAAACAACTGACATCGTGCGACAATCTGCTTGGTGGCACCCGGTGGCCAAATGTACACAATGGCACATCGCTTGCTTCGATCAGGCTGCAATTCCTTCGCGCAGGGCGCCGCCCGCCTTGCCGCTCAATGGACGGGACCAACTCACGTGACTGAAACCGTCGCTGCAATCGTCGCTGCGCACCGCGCCGGCACCATGACGCCGGCACAAACCGTGGCGCGCAGCTACCAGCGCATCCGCGAGCACAACGATCCCGCCATCTTCATCAGCCTGCGCGACGAAAACGACGCCATCGCCGAGGCCGAGCGGCTCGCGACGAAAGACCCGGTGCAACTGCCGCTCCATGGCGTGCCGGTCGCGGTGAAGGACAATATCGACGTCAAGGGCCTGCCGACCACCGCCGCCTGCCCGGCCTTCTCCTATCTGCCGGTGCACGATTCCACGGCGGTTGCGAAACTGCGCGAGGCCGGCGCCATCATCATCGGCAAGACCAATCTCGACCAGTTCGCCACCGGGCTGGTCGGCGTGCGCTCGCCCTACGGCATTCCCAAAAATCCGCTGCGCGGCGATCTCATTCCGGGCGGCTCGAGTTCGGGCTCGGCGGTCGCGGTCTCCGCCGGCCTGGTGCCGCTCGCGCTCGGCACCGATACCGCCGGCAGCGGCCGCGTGCCGGCGATGCTCAACAACATCGTCGGCCTGAAGCCGAGCCTCGGGCTGATCTCGACCGCGGGCCTGGTGCCGGCGTGCCGCACGCTCGACTGCATCTCGGTGTTCTCGCTCACGGTCGATGATGCGATGGCCGCGCTTGCCGTGATGGCGGGCCCCGACGGTGCCGATCCGTTCTCGCGCAACCGGCCGCTGGGCGACCTCGCGGCGTTTCCAACGCAACCGAAGCTCGGCATTCCCCGTAACGGCCAGCTGATCTTCTTCGGCGACCGCGCGTCGGAGAAGGCCTATGGCGAGGCGCTGAAGCGATGGGAAGCGCTCGGCGCAACGCTGGTCGAATTCGACCTCGAGCCGTTCTACGAGACCGCGCGGCTGCTCTACGAAGGCCCGTGGGTCGCCGAACGTTATCTGGTGATCCGTAACCTGCTGGCGTCATCGCCCGACGCCATTCATCCCGTGACCCGCGAGATCACCGCGGCCGGCGCGCGGCTGTCAGCGGCGGACACGTTTTCCGCGCTGTACCGCCTGCAGGCGCTCCGCGCCAGCACCGCACGCGCCTTCGCGCAGCTCGACGCGGTCGTGCTGCCGACGGCGCCGACGATCTATTCGACCGCGCAGGTGCTGGCCAATCCGGTCGAGCTCAATTCGCGGCTCGGCACCTACACCAATTTCGTCAATCTGCTCGATCTCTGCGGGCTGGCGCTGCCGTCAGCGATGCGGCCCGACGGCGCGCCGTTCGGCATTACGCTGCTGGCGCCGGCCGGCCGCGACGCCGATCTTGCCAGCATCGGCCGCGCCTTCCACGCCGACACGAAGCTGCCGATCGGAGCCAAGTCGCTGCCGCAGCCGCCACTCGCCGCGATACCGGTGGCGATGCCTGATGAGATTCCGATCGCGGTGGTCGGCGCTCATCTCTCCGGCATGGCGCTGAACGGCGAATTGACCGCGCTCGACGCGCAGCTAGTCGAAGAGGCCGTCACTGCGCCGGATTACAAGCTCTATGCGCTCGACACCACGCCGCCGAAGCCCGGCATGCTGCGCGTCGAGGCCGGCACGGGCACCGCGATCAAGCTCGAACTCTGGGCGATGTCACCGGCCGCATTTGGAACATTCGTCGCCGCAATCCCGCCGCCGATGTCGATCGGCACGGTCCGGCTTGCGGATGGGCGCGAGGTGAAGGGCTTTCTCGTTGAGCCCGCCGCAATCAACGGCGCCAGGGATATCTCCGCGCATGGCGGCTGGCGCGCGTTCATGGCGGAGAAGGCCTCCTAGTCGTCATTCCGGGGCGCGCGAAGCGCGAGCCCGGAATCCATCCCACCAAGGCGACGGTCTCAGGGAAAGCCCGCCGACCAACCAGCGACATCTTATGCGGATGAATGGATTCCGGGCTCGCCGCTTTGCGGCGCCCCGGAATGACGCGCTTGATGCGTTGCGCGAACCTACACCGACACCGCGTAAATCTCATACTCCCCGCGCACCAGTTCGATATGGGCGCGCATCGCGGCCGCCGCGCCGGCCTTGTCGCCGCGCATGATGGCGACGACGACGCGGTCGTGCTCGGCGTGGGACTTTGCCAATCGCCCGAGATTGCGGAACTGGGCGCGGCGGAACGGCTGCACGCGCACGCGGGTGGCCAGCGTCATCTCGGCGATATAGGCGTTCTGCGATCCGGCATAGATCGCGTTGTGGAAGCGCTCATTGACCTCGTGGAAACGGTCGGGATTGCCGGTGTAGCTCAGCACCCGCAATTCCTCGTGGATCGTCTCCAGCGTGTTGCGCTCCGCCGGCGTCATGCGCTCGGCGGCAAGGCCGGCGCACATCGCCTCCAGTTCGGCCATCGCCTCGAACATGCCGGTCAGCCGTTCAAGCGAAGGCCGCGCCACCACCGCGCCACGATGCGCGCGGGCATCGATCAGGCCAGAGGCCGCAAGCTGCCGCAGCGCTTCGCGCACCGGGGTGCGCGAGACGTTGAAGCGGCGCGCGATCTCGGTCTCGTCGAGGGCGGCGCCCGGCGCCAGCGTACCGCGCACGATCTCGTCGGCGAGTTGCAGCCGGAGTTCCTCGGCGCGGGTCACCTTGTCCAGCGACGAGGCCGGGCGATCGACGCGGCGCACCGTTACCTCGGGCTCGGTGCCCTGCGGTTGCGGTGCGCGTGTTGGAAGATCGTCCAGGCTCATGCCTCAAGCACTCTTTGGTTGGTCGATGATGCTGACATGGGCCGCGACGATTCTCCAGCCCTCGGGGAAGCGAATCCAGGTCTGCATCTGGCGTCCCACTCTGCCCGGCACGGACTCGCGATGGAACAGCGTCGAGGCGATCGCGGTGTCGCGGCCATAGGCCGTGATCACGGTGCGGTCGATGCTGCGCATCAGCCCGACCGGCGAGCGCCCGGCGCGGAACGCCATGATCTCGTCATAGCCATAGAGGTTTTCACCGATGCCATAGCGGAGCGTGCGCTTGTCGTTGCGGAACAGCTCGTCGAGCACCGCCACGTCGTTGGAGATCAGCGCCCTTTCATAGCGTTCGAACTGCGCCGTAACCTCGGCGAGCACGTCGGGTAGATCGATATCCATGGTTTAGAGTCCCCTCGGCGGCGGCGCTGCCGCGACGCCCATCTGTTCCAGCGCGTAAGCGACCCGCAGCGCGATGTCCTCGCGCCAGGGCGCGGCGATGAGCTGCACGCCGATCGGCATCGGCTCCAGCGGCACCGGCACGGCGACGACGGGAAGACCGATGAACGAGATCGGCTGGGTGTGAATGCCGATATTGGCGCGTACCGGCAGTTCGGCGCCATCAAGCACGAAGTTGACCTGTCCGAGTTTTGGCGCGGTGCAGGGCGTCGCGGGCGCCAGGATCACATCGACCGACTTGAACAGCTCCAGCACTTTTGCACGATACCAGCGGCGGAATTTCTGCGCTTTGTCGACATAGGGCGCCGGAACCATTGCGCCCGCGATCAAGCGGTCGCGCACCGCGGGATCGAAATCATTGGCACGCTTGCGCAGGCGATCGAGATGCAGCGAGGCGCCCTCGGTCGTCGTGATGATGTAGGCGGCGGCGCGGGCGCGCGCGACTTCAGGCAATTCGATTGTCTTCGTGGCGCCGAGTGCCTTCGCCACACGCGCGACAGCCTCGACCGCTTCGGGAAACACGTTCTTTTGAAAATAGCCGCCGGCGATCGCGATGCGCAAACCGCCGATATCATGGGTCAGCAAAGGCAATGTCGGCTCGAGCGATCGGCCGGCACAACCGGCGTCATCGGCATCCGGCCCCTGCATCGCATCATAGGCGAGCGCGAGGTCTTTCACGTTGCGCGCGAACGGGCCGAGATGATCTAGGCTCGCGACGAACGGAAAGGACCGCGCCCGCGAGAGGCGGCCGTAGGTCGGCTTCAGGCCAAAAATGCCGCAGAACGACGACGGCACCCGGATCGAGCCGTTGGTGTCGGAGCCGAGCGCGATCGGCACCAGCGCGCCGCCGACGGCGCTGCCGGAGCCGCCCGAGGAGCCGCCGGCCATCCGCGTCGGATCGTGCGGATTGCGCGACGGGCCGTCATGGACGTTTTCGCCGGTGAAGTCGTAGGCGTATTCGCCCATGTTGAGCGCGCCGACCAACACGGCGCCGGCCGCTTCCATCCGCTCGATCAGCGTGGCGTCGCGCGGTGACGGCGGCAGGTCGCGGTTGATCTTCGAGCCGGCGCGGGTGGAGAGCCCCTGCACGTCGAACAGGTTCTTCACCGCAAACGGTACGCCTGCAAGTGGGCCGACCGGTTGGCCGGCCGCGATCGCAGCATCGATCGCTTTTGCCTTGGCGCGGGCGCGGTCGGCGGTGACGTCGGTGAAGGAATTGAGGACCTTATCATGAACAGCGATCCGCGACAGCGCGGCCTCGGTCGCGTCGAGCGCAGTGATCTTCCGGCCTGACACGGCCTGCGCAATGTCGGCGGCTGACATAAGGGCAGATTTTTCCGGCATCGCGATCTCAGGCCGAATAGATCGCGGCGGACTCGGTCTCGTCCGGCAGCGGGAATTCGTCGACCAGCCGCGCCAGCCTCAGCGAGACCTCGAGGTTCGCACGCACCGCGGGACGCCAGGCGTCCTCCACCGGCAACGCCATCGCGCCGGCGACGGCATTGATATAGTCGTCGAGATGATCGGCCATTTCGCTCCCGTTAGGTTCTCAAGAAACCGGCAACGGCGGATGCGGGATCGCCGTCAGCAGCTCCCTTGTATAGGCATCCTGCGGATTGCCCAAGACCTGTTCGGACGAGCCCTGCTCCACGATGCGGCCTGAGCGCATCACGATGACGCGGTCGCATAGCAGCCGCACCACATTGAGATCGTGGGAGACGAACAGATAGCTCATGCCCATCGACTGCTTGAGGTCCTGCAGCAGATTGAGCACGACCGCCTGCACCGAGACGTCGAGCGCCGCGGTCGGCTCGTCGAGGATGACGAGTTTCGGATGCAGCGCGATCGCCCGCGCGATGCCGACGCGCGCCTTCTGGCCGCCGGAGAGCTGGTGCGGGAAGCGATCGAGCAGATTGAGCGGCAGGCCGACCAGGCGCGCCAGCTCCTCGCAACGATCGCGCAGCGCGTCGCGGCCCTTGATGTCGCTGAGCTGCATGATCGGGTCCGCGATCGCGCGCGCCGCGGTGAAGCGCGGATTGAGGCTGTCGGTCGGATCCTGGAACACCATCTGGATCTGGCTGCGCTGCGGCAGCCGCGCGAACGACTGCGGCAGGATGGCGCCGATGTCTCCGCCGTCGAACATGATGCGGCCGGAGGTCTGGTCCAGCAGCCGCATCACCATCATCGACGTTGTTGACTTGCCGCAGCCGGATTCGCCGACCAGGCCGACGCTCTCGCCATAACCGACATGGAAGCTGATGCCGTCGACGGCGCGGAATATCTCCTCCTCCACCGGCGGCTTGCGGCCGAACAGCTTTGACAGCACGGCGCCGGCGCCCTGGCGGGCGTATTCCTTGACCAGCTTTTCGACGAGGAGAAGGGGTTGCGTCTGCCCCCTCTCCCCGCTCTTCGCGGGGAGAGGGGCCGCTTCCGCGGGCGCAGGGCGAGGAGAGGCAAGAGCCTCCTCCTCCGGCAACAGATCGCGCAGCGACACGCCGATCCGCGGCGTCGCGCGCATCAGCTTCTTGGTGTAGGCGTGCTGGGGCGCGGCGAAGATATCGGCTGATTTCGCGGTCTCGACCACGCGGCCCTTTTCCATCACGACGACGCGGTCGCAATAAGCGGCGGCGAGGCCGAGATCGTGCGTGATCAGGATGGTCGACATCGATCGGCGTTTTGTGAGTTCGACGATCAGATCCATCACCGCCTTCTGCGTGGTGACATCCAGTCCAGTGGTCGGCTCGTCGGCGATCAGGAGCTGCGGATTGCAGGCCAGCGCGAGCGCGATCACGACACGCTGGCACATGCCCCCCGAGAGCTCGAACGGATAGGCGTGGTAGCGCTCGCGCGGACGGGCGATCTTGACCGCCTCCAGCGCCTCGATCGCCTTCTCGCCGCGATCGGCAACGGTGGCCTGCTGGACATGCTGGCGCAGCACGTCCTCGATCTGGTCGCCGACCTTGCGGATCGGATTGAGCGCGGCGCGCGGATTCTGGAACACCATCGAGATTTCGCGGCCGCGCAGGTCGCGCATCTGGCTCTCGGTCGCCGCCTTGACGTCGATGCCGGAGAACATCACCGAACCCTCGGCGATCCGCCCGGCGCGGTCGAGGATGCGCATCACGGCATATGACGTCACCGATTTGCCCGAACCGGATTCGCCGACGATGCCGACGGTCTCGCCCTTGGCGACGGAGATATTGACATGCTGCACGGCCTTCACGATGCCGCGGCGGGTGTTGAATTCGACGGTCAGGTCTGAGACGTCGAGCAGCGGCTGGGCGGTCATGCGCGCCTCCCCTGATGCGAGGCGTCATCGAAAAATCCGCAAAACAACCCCATGCAAAGTAGCGCAGAGGTAACAAGACACCGTGCCGAGACAGTCATCACGTCCTCCGCTGCGGGTCGACGATGTCGCGCAGGCCGTCGCCGAGCAAATTGAAGCAGAACACCGCAATCATCAGCGCAAGGCCGGGAAACAGCGCGATCCACCACTCGCCCGACACCATGAAGCCGGCGCCCTCGGCGACCATGATGCCCCATTCCGCGGTCGGCGGCCGCACGCCAAGGCCGATGAAGGAGAGGCCTGCCGCGTTGAGGATCGCGTAGCCCATGGTCAACGACATCTGCACGATCATGATCGGCATGATGTTGGGCAGGATATGCACCAGCAGGATACGGAATTCCCCGTTGCCGGACAGCCGCGCCGCCTGCACGAAGCCGGCGTTGCGGCGGACATTGGCCTCGGCGCGGGCGACGCGGGCATAGAGCGGGAAGTTCACGATCGCAGTCGCGATGATGATGTTCTGCACGGTGTTGCCGAGCGCAGCGACGATACCCATCGCCAGCACGAACAGCGGGAACGCCATGATGGTGTCGGCGATGCGGCCGACGATGCGATCGGTCCAGCCGCCGAAATAACCGGCGGCGATGCCGGCAAGCCCGCCCATCAAAAACACCAGCACGACGGAGGCGACCGCGATGAAGGTGTCGAGCCGGGTCGCGACCATGACGCGGCTGAAGATGTCGCGGCCGAGCTGATCGGTGCCGAACCAGTGCGCCACCGACGGCGCCTTCAGCGCGGCTGCGGTGTCGGAGGCGAGCGGATCGTAGGGCACAATGTAGGGACCGAACAGCGCTGTGAACACAATCAGGACTAACAGCCCGAAGGCGAAGCCGGTGACCTTGTTCTCGCCAAGCACATAGCGCGTTTGCTCGATGATCGCGGCCAAGCCCGAGGTGCGCGCGGGACCGGCGGGTTCGACTGTCGGCGCAACGGTGCTCATTGCTTTCTCCTTGGAGCATGATCTCTTTCGGAAAACCGGTTCCCACTTTTCCGGATCATGCTCTAGCCCTCCAGCCTGACGCGTGGATCGATCACGCCATAGAGAATGTCGATGATGAGATTGAGCAGCACGTACATCACCGCCATGGTCAACACGAAGCCCTGCACCGGCGCGAAGTCGGATGCGATCAAAGCTTCAACGGCGTAGGAGCCGATGCCGGGCCAGGCGAAAACCTTCTCGACCAGCACATTGGCGCCGAGCAGGAAGGAAAACACCATGCTGAGCGTGGTGATGACCGGCAGCATGGCGTTGCGAAAGGCGTAGGTGACGATCACCTTGCCGGGCGACAACCCGCTGGCGCGCGCGGTGCGGACGAAATCCGACGACAGCACCGCCAGCATCGAGGCCCGGGTCATGCGCGCGATCGGCGCGAGCGAGAAGATCGCGAGCGTCACTGCCGGCAGGATCAACTGGCTGAACGCGGACCGGAATGCCTCGAAGTCACGTGCGATCAAGGTGTCGATCAGATAGAAGCCGGTGATGGTCGGCGGCGCGCTGGCGAAGACGTCGAGGCGCCCGAGCGGCGCCGGCGACCAGCCGAGCCGGAAGTAGAACACATAGACCAGCACGAGGCCGGTGAAGAACACCGGCAGCGACACGCCGGCCGTGGTCGTGACCCGACAGAGATGGTCGATCCATGATCCCGGCCGCGTCGCCGCCAGCACGCCGAGCGGGATCGCGATCACGATCGAGACGACGAGACCGAGCAGCGTGAGCTCGGCAGAGGCCGGCAGACGATTGCGCAATTCGGCCGCGACCGGCTGGCCTGTGGTCAGCGAGGTGCCGAAATCGCCATGGGCGAGATCGTTGGTGTAGTGGAAGAACTGCTCGATCAGCGGCTTGTCGAGCCCGAGCTTCTTCCTGATCTGCTCGACAGCTTCCTTGCCGGCGGCGGGACCGGCGAAATATGCGGCCGGATCGCCCGGCAACGCGCGCGTCAGCAGGAAGGTGACGATCACGACGCCGATCAGGCTGGGGATCGCGAACAGCAGCCGCTTGCCGATCAGGGTCAGCATGGCCCGCTCCTTCGTTGCGCCGCGACGGGATTGGAAGGGCTCCCTCTCCCACGCAACCGGGGTCCACCCCGGTTGCGCATCGTAAATTTGCGCAAGTCGGGCAGGCCCGACTTGCGATGGGAGAGGGGCAAGGTGAGGGGTAGCCCCAAGCGAGATCGGAGTTCGTGGCTACCCCTCACCCTGCCCCTCTCCCACAAGGGGAGAGGGAATGAGAGAGCAGTGCCCACCTCACTCGGAAACTCAGCCAGCGTCATGGCCATGTCGCGCACCATGCATCACCCCTTCGCCATCGCGCGGTAGTCGAGGCGGCGGTGGAACCAGTATTCGTAGCCCGAGATGTTCTTCTGCATCGCGACGTTGACGAACGGCTGGTAGAGCGGGATGCGCGGAATGTCGCTGAAGGCGAGATCGACGAAGCCTTTCACGTCGGCGTCATAGGCCGCGGTGTCGCCGTTGGCCGCGGCGTTGCGCGCGCCGTCGATGAGCTTGTCCATCTCGCCCGACTTGTAGCTCATGGTGTTGAAGACGGAATTGTTGCCGTGATAGCACCAGTAGAAGAAGTATTCGGGGTAATCGAGCCAGCCCGAGAACACGTTGGTGAACAGCGGCATTTCCTTCTTGTTCAACTCGGTGCGCCAGTTGGCGCCGGGCACCTTGTTGATCGTGGTCTTGATGCCGAGCTGGGCGAGGCTCTCCTGCACCAGCACGCAGAGCGGCTCGTTGACGCCGGCAAAATTGAGATCGAACGAGATCGTGGTCTCGAAGCCGTTGGCGTAACCGGCCTCTGCGAGCAGCGCCTTCGCCTTCTCCATGTCGGTGTTGTATTTGGTCGGCTGCGGCCAGGCGACTTCGGTCGGCTTGTCCTTGGGCGCGCCGAACATCGGATTGGCGAGCCCGAACATCACCGCATCCATGATCTTCTGATACGGTATCGCATAGGCGATCGCCTGACGTACCTTGGGATTGTCGAACGGCGGCTTGGTCACATTCATGCCGATATACTGGATGCCGTTGGAGAACGGCAGCGAGACCACGTTGAGCTTGCCGCTCGCCTTCATTTCCTGGAAATCCTTGAATGGCAGCTCATAGGAGATGTCGGCATCGCCACGCTCGAGCAGTGCGCGGCGGTTGCCGGCCTGCGGCACCATCCGCCAGATCACGCGCCTGATCTTCGGCATCGGACCGCAGGCCCAATCGTCGTTGCGCTCCATGACGACCTCGGTGCCGGCCGTCCACTTCGTCACCTTGTAGGCGCCGGAGCCCGCGGTCTGCTGTTTTGTGAACTCGAGACCCCAAGGGTCCTTTTCGTTCGCGTTCTTCTTCACGAGTTCAGAGTTAATGACGCAGGGCACGATCACGGCGAGATCGGGGATCGTCAGCCGATCCTTTTTCAGGAAGTCGACGCGCACGGTATTGTCGTCGACGACGACGAACTGCTCCGGCTTGGTCAGCGAGCCCGCGCTCATCTGGAAGGTCGGGAAGCCGCCGACCGTCACCGCGCGATCGAGCGACCATTTGACGTCCTTCGCCGTGACCGGCGCGCCGTCATGGAATTTGGCGTTCTTCCGCAGCTTGAAGGTGACCGACATGTCACCGACGATCATGTCCTCGGCAAGCTCGGGCTTGATCTTGTCGCGGTCGTAATAGGGCACGCCGCCCGGACCGCTCTTCATCTCGTGGCTGATCAGCCGGTCGTAGCAATTCCACGACACCTCGTAGCCGGGCACGTTGGTGCCGATGCCCTGGATGTCGAGATTGTTGGGGCCGCCCTCGGACACGATCAGCAGCGTCTCGGAGCGGGCATCGGCCTTGGCCGGCGACCAGATCGCGGGGGCGGTCGGCGCCAGCGTCCCCGCTGCCAGCCCGGACACCGATTTGAGGAAATCGCGACGCTTCATGGGATGCTCCAAATGCCTTTTGGAAAATGGCTTTGGAACAGGGATCGCAAGGTTTGTGCCAATCCTTAATGGACCGCTAACTCACGCTAAATGCATGGAATAGCGAGAGAAAAACTGTCCGGTATTTTGATCCGGCCTAGCCGTGAGCCGACCCATTGCATACAAAGAGCGGCTATTTGCTCAATCAATATGCACGAATTAAGCGATGCTCGCTTTTGGTGCGCGACGAAATTCACGCCGATCACCCATCCGGCCAGATCAGCTCCTGCAGCTGCACAAGGTCGTCGACTTTGTCCGGCCAGCCCTCGATGCAGATATGCCTGAGCGGATCGCTGGCTCGATGCAGCAGCATCAGCGCCATCAGCCGCCGCTTCAACGCAAACGTCACGTCGGCGCGCGAAATGCCGAAGCCTTCGAACAGGCTGCGCACTCGGCGCGGATGGCCGGCGGCCATGAAGGCGCTGGGACCGAGCAGATCGTACTCGCTCCATCCGGTCTGCACATCGCCGAAGTCGAACAGTCCGGCGACATGCCATCCGTCACTGCTGCGCGCCAGCAGGAAATTTTCGGGGATGTATTCGCCGACCAGGATCACCGGCGGCGCATCCATCGGGATCAGCGCGGCGGCGTCACGCAGGAGATCGTCGAGCCCGGCGAGGAATTTCTGCGGCAGTCCGAGCCGTTCGTGGCGCGCCCGGCACTGCGCAATTTGCTGGCGCATGTAAGCGTCCCAGCGCGGCTCGATCGCGAGCAGGGCGCCCGGCGGCACGCGCTGCACCTCCGCGATCACGGCGCCGATCTCGGCGAGCACGCGCTCCTTTTCAGCCTCCTCCAGCGACGGCCACACCTCCGATCCGACGACACCGGAAAGGCGGGTGATGACGAGATAGGGCCAGCCGTCACGCTCGCCGGCCGCGACGACGTCCGGAATCGGAATGCCGAGCCGCCCGCGCAGCTCCGCCAGCGCACCGCGTTCGGAGACGAATTGCCGAGCCAGAAACGGCGGGAAGAGTTTCAGGATCAAATCGTCCCCGAGCCCGACGACGAGGTTGGTGCCGGTCGCAAACACATGCGGCGCGGCGCACGAGAGCCCGTGGCCATCAGCGATATCAAGCGCGACCGGCAACCAGCGCGACGTGTCGCTGCGCCAGGCGCGATAGGTGTCGTAGTCGGTGATGGGTGGGAGAAGCGTCATTGCGAGTGATCTGATGCACCTATCAAACAGCTTGTTCAACTGTCGTCCCTGCGAAAGCAGGGACGACGGCGTGGAGAGGCTTGCGAGCCTCCCCTCACCTATCCGGATTGGCACGCTCGAACTGGCGCAGCAGGCGGTTGCCGCGTTCCACCGCGTTGTCCATCGCGGCCTGCGCGGTGCGCTTGCCGGCGAACACCTGCTCGAGCTCGTCCTCGATCGCGTCGCGGATCAACACGAACGAGCCGAGGCGGATGCCCTTCGAATTGTCGGTCGGCGGCTTCAGCGTGACTTCTTCGATCGACATGGAGGCGCCCGGATTGCGGTCGTAGAAGCCCTGCGCGCGGGTGAGATCGAACGCGGCGCGGGTGATCGGCAGGTAGCCGGTGTTCTGGTGCCAGGCCGCCTGCACCTCGGGCCGCGACAGAAAGGCGAAGAGCTTCGCCACCCCGGCATATTCGGCGCGCGGCCGGTCGCGCAGCACCCACAGCGTGGCGCCGCCGATGATCGAGTTCTGCGGCGCGCCCTGGACATCCGGATAATACGGCATCATGCCGTAGCCGATCTCGAAATTCGAGTTGGCCTTGATGTCGGCGCGCGTGCCGGACGAACCGATGAAGATGCCGCATTCGCCCTTCTGGAAGCGCGGCTCGGCGGTCTGCCCGCGGCCGCTATAGTCGAAGGTCTTGTCGGCCTGCCACTGCGCCAGCATTGCGATGTGACGCACCACGATCGGATTGTTGAAGATCAGTTGCGCATCCAATCCTCCGAAACCATTGGCCCGGGTTGCGATCGGCAGATTGTGAAACGCGGAAAAATTCTCGACATTGATCCAGGACGGCCACGACGTGGTCACGCCGCACATCGCACCTGCCGCGCGCAGCCGCTTCGCCGCTGCGCCGACCTCGGGCCAGGTCTTCGGCGCCACGTCCGGATCGAGCCCGGCCGAGCGGAACATGTCCTTGTTGTAGTAGAGGATCGGCGTCGACGCATTGAACGGAAACGACAGCATGTTGCCGTCGACATCGGCGTAATAGCCGGCCACCGCCGGCAGATAGGCCGACGGCGTGAACCCCTCCGACTGATCGCGCATCAACTCGAACACCGGATAAATCGCGCCACGCGCCGCCATCATGGTCGCGGTGGCGATCTCGTTGACCTGCACGATCGCCGGCTGGCTGCGCGAGCGGAAAGCGAAGATCGCCGCGGTGACGGTCTCGGTGTAGTTGCCCTTGTAGGCGGGCACGATCCGGTAATCGGATTGCGAGGCATTGAAATCGGCGGCGAGCTTGTCGACCTGCTTGCCGAGTTCGCCCGACATCGCATGCCACCACATGATGTCGGTCGCAGCCCGCGCGGGCGATACAAGCAGAATGGCCGCGGCGACGGCGAGCAGCAGGAATTTCCAGACCAACTTCACAATGAGCCATTCCCATGTCAGGTCATGCCGTCATAAGGTGCTAGAACCGTAGTTTCAATCTATCCCTCTGGTTGCAGCGCGGAATTAACGAATTGGCCGATGGGCGAACCATCTGCCTTCTGCTAAAAATGCGTTGAACCTTTTCCTCCCGCCCTGGACTCAATCCACAAGGGGAATTGTTGGCTGTGTATCGCCGCGCCGGCCTTTCGCGGACCATGACGCTTGTCGTCGCGCTGTTGTGTGCGGCGGTTTCGGCGAGTGCGTTCGCGCGCGAATTCCGCGCTGCCGATACCCAGAACGAGGATTATCCGACCGTCCTTGCATTGCGCTATATGGGCCGCCTGATCGCCGAGCGGACCAGCGGCCGGCATCAGGTGACGGTGTTCCATTCGCGCCAGCTCGGCGAGGAAAAGGAGACGCTGGAGCAGACCCGGGTCGGTGCGATCGACCTCAACCGGACCAACGTCGCTCTGATCGGAACCATGGTGCCCGCCGTGAGGGTGCTGGCGATGCCGTTCCTGTTTCGATCGCTCGACCACCTGCAGAAGGTGCTGGACGGGCCGATTGGCACCGACATCCTGAACAGTTTCGAAGCCCATGGTTTCGTCGGGCTAGCGTTCTACGATTCCGGCGCCCGCTCGATCTATAACCGCGTCCGCCCGGTGCGGTCGCTCGACGATCTCAGGGGATTGCGGTTGCGTGTCCAGCAATCGGAACAGATGTCCGACATGATCCGCGCACTTGGCGCCGAGCCGGTCGAAATGGCCTACGGCCAGGTGCTGACCGGGCTCGCCAACGGACTGATCGACGGCGCCGAGAACAACTGGCCATCCTTTGTCACCACCGGTCACTACAAGTATGCCGGCTACTACTCGCTGACCCGGCATACCGTCAGTCCGGAAGTGCTGGTGATGTCGCAAAAGGCCTGGGCCAGCCTGTCGCCGGACGACCAGAAAATCTTTCGCGAGGCGGCCCAGCGCTCCAGTACCTACATGCGGGAGAAATGGAACGAGCTTGAGGAACGCTCGCGCAAACAGGCAGAACAGGCCGGCGTCAAGATCGTGACCGATATCGACCGCAAGCCGTTCGAGGCCGCGATGGCCGGCATCTATGCCAAGGCCGAGCGCGATCCCGCGATGTCCGCGCTGATCGAACGCATCCGCAAGGTGGAGTGAGCTGATCTTGGCCGCACCCCAGCAGGACAGGACTGTGCGACGGCCGCCGGGCTTCACGGTGCAGAGCCGCTTCCGCATCGTCCAGCTGCTGCGCGCGGTTCCGATCCGCTGGCGCATCCTGTCGATCGCGCTGCTCAATTCCGCCGTCGTGATCGTGCTCGCCGTGCTGATCTGGAATGGCTCCAAGGTGCTCGGCTCGGCCTGGGACGACGTCCGCCAGGTGCGCGAATCCGACAAGATCCTGGCCCGGCTCGAAAGCGAGACCTCCAGGCTGCAGAACCTGATCCACCGTTACATCAACCAGCCGAGCCCGGACCTGTTCGCCGAAATCCTGCTGCTGCGCGAGGCCGTGCTCGGCACGCTGACGAACCGCGCCTCGACCGACCCGATGCTGTCAGGCTCGGTGGAGCAGCTCGAACGCGTCACCAGCCGCTTCCTCGACGGCTTCGGCGAATTGCGCACCGTCCAGTCGGCCATCGGCAAAACCTACAACGAGCAGGTGCTTGCGCCGACCAGGGACATGGCCGGGCTCTATTCGATCATCGAGGGCGCGACAGGTCATCGCGACGCGCTGATCTGGCCCTCGCTTGGCAAGTCTCGCGAGGCATTCACCTCGCTCCTGGTCGCCGCCAACGCCTACTATTTGTCGCTCGACTCCGCGTCGGCCGACGAGGCCCGCCGCAACACCGATACGATCGAGAACACGATCCCGGTCATGACCGATCTTGCCGAGAACGACCTGCAGCGCATGGCGCTGGCACGGCTCAAGGTCAAGACCGAGGAACTGCGCGACGGCCTCACTAAGCTCAGCGAACAGCTCACCAACCGCACCGAATTGTTGCGCAACACCATCGACGCCAGCCAGGCCGACGCGATCGGCGCGATCGACGACCTCTCGGCCAAGATGCGCCAGCGCGAGCAGAAGGCGCAGGAGACATTCGACCGGACGCTGGCCGCGATCTCGCGCCGGGTGCTGTCGATCGCGGTGCTTTTTCTCGGCATCATCATGTCCGCCGGCGTCCTGATCGCGCTGTCGATCCGGCTGCCGCTGGCCCAGATCATGGCCTCGATGCGCGCCATCACGTCGGGTGACTACGACCGCCCGGTGCAGGGCACATCGGCCAAGGACGAGGTCGGTGCCATGGCACGCGCCGTCGAGGTGTTCCGGGAGAACGCGATCGCCAAGAGCAAGACCGAGGATGAGCTGCGAACCGCCAAGGAGAAGGCCGAGACCGCGCTGATCGAGCTCAACACCACGCAGCAGAACCTGATCGATGCCGAGCGCCTCGCGGCGCTGGGCGGCCTCGTCGCCGGCGTCGCCCATGAGGTCAACAATCCGATCGGCATCAGCCTGACGGTCGCCTCGAGCTTCGCCCGGCGCGCGGAAATGTTCGAGAACGACCTGAAGACCGAGCCGTTGCGCCGCTCGAAGCTCGACGAGTTCGTTCGCACCTCGCGCGACGCGTCGCAGCAGCTCGTCGCCAATCTGCAGCGCGCCGGCGAGCTGATCCAGTCCTTCAAGCAGGTCGCCGTCGACCGCTCGCATGCCGAACGGCGCCAGTTCAATCTGGGTGAAGCGACCGACCAGATCGTGTCGAGCCTGCGTCCGGTGCTGAAGAAAGCCGCCACCGCGCTATCGGTCGACGTGCCCGAGGGCCTGCTGATCGACGGCTACCCCGGCGCCTATGGGCAAATCTTAACCAATCTTTTCCTCAACGCCGTCAATCATGCCTTCGCCGACGGCCGCTCAGGCACGATCACGATCACGGCCCGGGCGCGCGGTGCCGACGATGTCGAGATCATCTTCGCCGATGACGGCGCCGGCATGACGCCGGACGTGCAGCGGCAGGCGTTCGACCCGTTCTTCACGACGCGCCGCAACGAAGGTGGTACGGGTCTCGGCCTGCATATCGTCTATAACCTGGTCACCCAGCAGCTCGGCGGACGCATGATGCTGGAGTCAAGGGTAGGACAAGGCACCACTTTTCGCATTATCATGCCCAGGATCGCCAAAGGGCAGCCCACGATCACTGACGCAGCAGCCGACGGAACCAGTCAATGGCCGAACAGGACGATGTCCTCCAACTGATCGACGATACCGAGGCTCCTCTGGAGGATTCGCCGGTACGCAAGTGGAAGATCGCCGTCATCGACGACGATCACGCGGTCCATGAGGGCACCCGCTTCGCGTTGAGCGACTACAATCTGAACGGCGCGACGCTGGAGATCGTATCGGCCTATTCCGCGGCCGAAGGCCGCACGCTGATGCGGGATAACCCCGATATCGCGGCCGTCCTGCTCGACGTCATCATGGAGACCGATGTCGCCGGCCTCGAGCTCGTTGAATATATCCGCAACGAGATCAAGAACGAGACCGTCCGCATCATCCTGCGCACCGGGCAGCCCGGCCAGGCGCCGGAACGGCGGGTCATCGTCCAGTACGACATCAACGACTACAAGGCGAAGACCGAGCTCACCGCCGACAAGCTGTTCACGTCGCTGACCGCAGCCCTGCGCAGCTACCAGCAGCTCGAGCGCATGGTGCAGACCAGGCGCGGGCTCGAGATCATCATCGACGCGGCCTCGACACTGTACGATTTCAAGTCGATGCAGCGGCTGGCCGAGGGCGTGCTGACCCAGCTCGCCTCGCTGCTCAATGTCGACTGCGCCGGCATCCTGGTGCTGCGCGACGACGCCAACGCCGCCCCCGACTTTTCGGTGCTGGCCTGCTCCGGCTGCTACAGCCGCTTCATCGGCACGACGTCCTCGAAGGCGCTCGATGCCGATTTGCGATCGATGGTGGAAGCCGCCTTCCACCGCCGCAAGAACGAGTTCGCCGACCACCGCAGCGTGCTCTATTTGCGCACTGGCAGCGGCCGCGAGGTCGTGGTGCTGCTGCAGGCCGAACGCCAATTGTCCGACACCGACCGTGCGCTGGTCGAGATTTTCTCCAGCCGATTGTCGATCGCGTTCGACAACGTGATCCTCTACCAGCAGCTCCACGAGGCCAACACCCAGCTCGAAGACCGCGTCGCGCAGCGCACCCGCGCGCTGATGCAGGCCAACCGGCGGCTGTCGGCGCAGTGGCTGCGGCTGCAGCGCGCCAACGGCTTCAAGAACGAGATCCTCGGCACCGTCGCCCATGACCTGAAGAATCCGCTGGGGGTGATCCTCGGCCGCACCGAAATGCTGACCGAGCTGATCGGCGCCGGCTCGCCCAAGGAGAACGTCACCGCGCAGGTCGAGCACATCAGGGACGCGACCAAGCGGCTGACCTCGATGGTTGACCATTTGATCTCGGACGCGATGGCCGACGCGTTCGACATCACCATCCGCCGCGAGCCGGTCGACATCGCAGGCCTCGTCAAGGAGGTCACCGACTCGAACCTGCCCTCGGCCATCAACAAGCAGCAGAGCATCTCGGTCTCGGGGCCGCAGCATTTCGTCACGATGTGCGACACCGACCGGATCCGCGAGGCGATCGACAACCTCATCAGCAACGCCATCAAATATTCGCCGATCGGCGGCAAGATCAATGTTGCGGTCAGCCACGAGGGCGAGAACACCGTGATCCGCATCGCCGACCAGGGCCCTGGCCTCAGCCCGGAGGATCTCGGGCGGCTGTTCGGCCGGTTCCAGCGGCTGTCGGCCAAGCCGACCGCGGGCGAGAGCTCAACGGGCCTCGGGCTTTCGATCGTCAAGCGCATCATCGACATGCATGGCGGCCATGTGACCGCGCAGAGCCCCGGCCCCGGACAGGGGTCGACCTTTACGGTTACATTGCCCGCAACAGAGACATCATGAGCCAGACCCCGCATATCTTCATTGTCGACGACGAGGCGCCGGCCCGCGAAATGGTCGGCGATTACCTCAAGATGCACGGCTTTGGCGTGACGCTGTGCGATGGCGGCAAGAGCCTGCGCAAGGAGATCGAGACCAGCGTGCCCGATCTCGTGGTGCTCGACCTGAACATGCCCGAGGAAGACGGGCTGTCGATCATCCGCGACCTCAAAAGCAAGATCAACGTTCCCGTCATCATGCTGACAGCTACTGCCAGCCCGATCGACCGCGTGGTCGGGCTCGAGCTCGGCGCCGACGATTATGTCGCAAAGCCCTGCGAGTTGCGCGAACTGATGGCCCGCATCCGCTCGGTGCTGCGGCGTAGCGCGCCTGCCCGGACCGCGACGCCGGAACCGGCGGGTGCAAAGGCCGAAAAGGAGCAATTGGTGCGGTTCGGCACCAAATGGCTCGATCTCGAGGCCCAGGCGCTGCGCGACGACGAGGGCAATGAGCATCCGCTGACCGCCTCCGAATTCGGCCTGCTGAAGGTGTTCGCGGCCAACCCGAAGCGGGTGCTGTCGCGCGAGCGGCTGCTGGAACTCGCCAATGCGCGCGACGCCGAAGCCTTCGACCGTGCCGTCGACCTGCGCATCATGCGCATCCGCCGCAAGATCGAGATCGACCCGACCAAGCCGGCCGTGATCCGCACCATCAGGGGCGGCGGCTATCTGTTCTCGCCGACCGGCGATAAGGCCTGAGTGTCGTCCCGGCCTTCGCCGGGACGACAAAATCGCTGTGTGGCAAGCCCAGAATCCACCCTGCAAAGGCTGTCAATCCGCGCAAAAATCCCTAAGTTTCGGCCATGCCGAAAACAGCCTCCGATGCCCCCGCCAAATCAGTTCCGAACACCGCCACGCCCGTTGCCGCCAAGGCTCTGGCAAAGGGCGACCATGTCTTCCTGGTCGATGGTTCGGGCTACATCTTCCGCGCCTATCACGCGCTGCCGCCGATGAACCGCAAGTCCGACGGGCTGCAGGTCAATGCCGTGCTCGGCTTCTGCAACATGCTGTGGAAGCTGTTGCGCGACATGCCCGCGGACAACCGGCCGACGCACCTGGCGATCATCTTCGACAAGTCGGAAATCACCTTCCGCAACAAGCTTTATCCCGACTACAAGGCGCACCGGCCGCCGGCGCCGGACGACCTGATCCCGCAATTCGGGCTGATCCGCGAGGCGGTGCGCGCATTCGATTTGCCATGTCTGGAGCAGGGCGGCTTCGAAGCCGACGATTTGATCGCGACCTATGCAAGGCAGGCCGGCGAACGCGGCGCCACCACGACGATCGTGTCATCCGACAAGGACCTGATGCAGCTCGTCACCGACAAGGTCGTGATGTACGACACCATGAAGGACCGCCGCATCGGCATCCCCGAGGTGATCGAGAAGTTCGGCGTGCCGCCGGAGAAGGTGGTCGAGGTGCAGGCGCTGGCCGGCGACTCCACCGACAATGTGCCCGGCGTGCCCGGCATCGGCATCAAGACCGCGGCGCAACTGATCATCGAATATGGCGACCTCGAACAGCTGCTGTTCCGCGCCGGCGAGATCAAGCAGCCGAAGCGGCGCGAGTCGCTGCTCGAGAATGCCGAGAAGGCGCGCATCTCACGGCAATTGGTTTTGCTCGACGACAAGGTTGCGCTCGATGTCCCGCTCGACGACCTTGCGGTGCACGAGCCCGACGCGCGCAAGCTGGTCGCGTTCCTCAAGGCGATGGAGTTCTCCACCCTCACCCGCCGCGTCGCCGAGTATTCGCAGATCGATCCCGCCAATGTCGACGCCGATACCGGCAACAAGAGCGCAGCCGTCGCGAAACCGGCAGCCGACAACCCCATCCGCTCCGGCGACCTCTTCGCAAGCCCCGCGGCGCCGGCGAAGAGCGGCAACAGGGAAGACAAATCCTTCAGCCCAAAGGGCACACCGGTCGCGCTGACCGAGGCGCGCACGGAGGCGATGCGAAAACTGCCGTTCGACCGCAGCAAATACCCTGCGATCGGCAGTCTCGACGCGCTGACGGCGTGGCTCGCCCGCATCGGCGATGTTGGCCACTTCGCGATCGAGGTGCTGAGCGACTCAATCGACCCGATGCAGGCGGAGATCTCAGGCATTGCGCTGGCGCTGGCGCCCGGCGATGCCTGCTACATCCCGCTCGGCCACAAGCAATCCGGCGGCGGCGCGGGCCTGTTCGATGCCGGGCTCGCACCCGATCAGATCAAGGCTCAAGACGCGCTCGCCGCGCTGAAGCCGCTGCTGGAATCCGCCGGCATCCTCAAGGTCGGCTTCAACGTCAAGTTTTCAGCGGTGCTGCTGGCACAGCACGGCATCACGCTCCGCAACACCGACGACGCCCAGCTGATGTCCTATGCGCTCGACGCCGGCCGCGGCTCGCATGCGCTGGAACAGCTTGCCGAGCGTTCGTTCGGTCATGCCATGGTCGCCTATGGCAGTTTGATCGGCAGCGGCAAGGGCAAGCTCACCTTCGATCAGGTCCCGATCGACAAGGCGACCGAATATTCGGCGGAGAGCGCGGACGCGACCCTGCGGTTGTGGCGCATCCTCAAGCCGCGCCTGGTCGCCGACCGCATGGCGACCGTCTATGAGACGCTGGAGCGGCCGCTGGTCTCGGTGCTGGCGCGGATGGAGCGGCGCGGCATTTCGATCGACCGCCAGGTGCTGTCGCGGCTGTCGGGCGATTTCGCCCAGACCGCGGCACGGGTCGAGGCCGAGATCCAGGAGATCGCCGGCGAGCCGGTCAATGTCGGCAGTCCCAAGCAAATTGGCGACATCCTGTTCGGCAGGATGGGGCTCTCGGGCGGCACCAAGACCAAGACCGGGGCGTGGTCGACCACCGCGCAGGTGCTCGACGACCTCGCCGAACAGGGCCACACGCTGCCCAGCAAGATCCTGGAGTGGCGGCAGGTCTCGAAGCTGAAATCGACCTATACCGACGCGCTGCCGACCTACGTCAATCCGCAGAGCCATCGCGTCCACACCACCTACGCGCTGGCTGCGACCACGACGGGCCGGCTGTCGTCGAACGAGCCGAACCTGCAGAACATTCCGGTGCGCACCGAGGACGGCAGAAAAATCCGCCGCGCGTTCATTGCGACCCCGGGTCACAAGCTGGTGTCCGCCGACTATTCCCAGATCGAATTGCGGCTGCTCGCGGAGATCGCCGACGTGCCGGTGCTGCGCGACGCGTTCCGCGACGGGCTCGACATTCACGCGATGACTGCGTCGGAAATGTTCGGCGTGCCGATCAAGGACATGCCGAGCGAGGTGCGCCGCCGCGCCAAGGCGATCAATTTCGGCATCATCTACGGCATCTCGGCATTCGGCCTCGCCAACCAGCTCGGCATCGCGCGCGAGGAAGCCTCGGCCTACATCAAGAAATATTTCGAGCGCTTCCCGGGTATCCGCGCCTACATGGACGACACCAAGGAGTTCTGCCGCAGCAACGGCTACGTCACCACGCTGTTCGGCCGGAAGATGTACTACCCCGAGATCAAGGCGTCGAACGCCTCGCACCGCGCCTTCAACGAGCGCGCCGCGATCAACGCACGGCTGCAAGGCTCGGCCGCCGACATCATCCGCCGCGCCATGATCCGGATGGAAGACGCGCTCGCCGAGAAGAAGCTCTCGGCGCAGATGCTGCTGCAGGTGCATGACGAGCTGATCTTCGAGGTGCCCGACAGCGAGGTCGCAGCGACCCTGCCGGTGGTGCAGAAGGTGATGCAGGACGCGCCGTTCCCGGCCGTCGCGCTGTCGCTGCCGCTGCAGGTCGATGCGCGCGCCGCGAATAACTGGGACGAGGCGCATTGAAAGTCACCTCGCCCCGCTTGCGGGGAGAGGTCGGAACGCATCGCCAGATGCTTTCCGGGTGAGGGGGAGCCTCCGCGAATCCAAGTCTCACCGTCATTGCGGAGAGAGCCCCTCACCCCACCCCTCTCCCCGCAAGAGCGGGGCGAGGGAGCGCACCGCCGCTGCGGTCATATTGCTCCGAGAGCAATACAAGCATCGCTCCTCGGCGGATGACACGCTAGACATGCGTATCCCTCCGCGAGTCCTTTTCATGCCCCACATCTCCGCTTTGCTTGGCTTTGCGCTGGTCTGCTTCGGCATGGTGCTGACGCCGGGACCGAACATGATGTATCTGATCTCGCGCTCGATCACGCAAGGGCCGGCGGCCGGCATCGTCTCGCTCGGCGGCGTGGCGCTCGGCTTCGTGTTCTACATGCTGTGCGCCGCGTTCGGCATCACCGCGCTGCTGTTCGCGATTCCCTACGCCTATGACGCGCTGCGCTTTGCCGGCGCCGCCTATCTGCTGTGGCTCGCATGGCAGGCGCTGAAGCCCGGCGGGCGCTCGCCGTTCCAGGTCAGGACGCTCAAGGTCGACGGCCCGCACAAACTGTTCGCGATGGGTTTTGTGACCAACCTGCTCAATCCGAAGATCGCGATGCTCTATCTCGCGCTGCTGCCGCAGTTCATCGATCCCGCAGGTGGCAGCGTGCTGACGCAGTCGCTGGCGCTCGGCTCGATCCAGATCGCGATCAGCATCAGCGTGAATGCGATGATCGCACTCGCCGCCGGCTCGATCGCGGTGTTTTTGGGAACGCGCCCGACCTGGCTCTTGGTGCAGCGCTGGCTGATGGGCACCGTGCTCACGGGCCTCGCGGTGAAGATGGCGCTCGAGGCGAGACGGGCCTAGTTAGTACCCTCTCCCCTTGTGGGAGAGGGTGGCTTCGCAAAGCGAAGCCGGGTGAGGGGTATCTCTCCGCGAATTCCTCTGCTGAGGCATACCCCTCATCCGGCGCTTCGCGCCACCTTCTCCCACAAGGGGAGAAGGGAAGACGGAGCCTTCTCAGTCGGAATCAATCCAGCTTCGCGTCCATGCCCCGCTTGGTGGCGGGGCGGGCCATCAGCGCGTCGTACCAGCGCTTGACGTTAGTGAAATCAGCCAGATCGACCTTGTGGCGCGGATGACGCCAGGCCCAGCCGAGAATGGCGAAATCGGCGACCGAGAGATCATTGGCGACATAGTCGCGACCGGCGAGCCGGCGGTCCAGCACACCATAAAGGCGGCGCGTCTCGGCCATGTAGCGCTTCAGGCCATAGGCCCGGTCCTGCTCGTTCTCCAGCGCGATGAAATGATGCACCTGGCCCGGCATCGGGCCGAAACCGCCCATCTGCCACATCAGCCACTCATAGACGGGAATCCGCTCAGTCAGCGATTTCGGCAGGAATTTGCCGGTTTTCTCGCCGAGATAGAGCAGGATCGCGCCTGACTCGAAGATGCTGACACGCTTGCCGTCAGGTCCGTCCGGATCGACGATCGCCGGGATCTTGTTGTTCGGGCTGATCTCGAGGAAGGCGGCCGCCATCTGCTCGCCCTTGCTGATATTCACCGGGATCACCGTGTAGGGCAGCCCCATTTCCTCCAGCGCCACCGAGATCTTGCGGCCGTTCGGCGTGTTCCAGGTGTGCAGCTCGATGGTCATTTCCGCTTCCCTTCCAGATATTTGGCCCTTGCTTACGGGGAACCCGGCGAAGCGACAACCCGCGCTTTCCGCAGGCGTGTCAGCCGGAAATCGCGGCGCGGGCGCTGTTGACGGCGTCATATCCACGCTGGAATGTGCCGGCCGGCGCCGATAGATTGCCGCCGCCTCGAACCCGAAGAGAAGACGCCTTGTCCAGATCAGCCTCCCGCGCCCGCCTCGCCGAGATCATCCGCAAGCGTTCGTTCGGGCGCGGCGAGATCACGCTGGCATCGGGCCGCAAGAGCGACTTCTATTTTAACCTGAAGCCGACGATGCTCGACCCCGAGGGCGCGGCCCTGCTCGCCGAGCTCACCTATGACGCGCTGAAGGACGACAATCTCGATTTCGTCGGCGGCCTGGAGATGGGCGCGGTGCCGCTGGCCGGCGCGATCGCGCAATTGTCCTGGCTGAAGGGCCACCCGATCGCAGCCTTCTTCGTGCGCAAGAAACCGAAGGAGCACGGCGCGCGGCTCGCGGTCGAAGGGCTCGCCAAGGGCGAGACGCTCGTGGGCAAGCGCATCGTGATCGTCGAGGACGTCACCACGACCGGCGGCTCGGCGCTGAAGGCGGCCGAAGCCGTGCGCGAGGCCGGCGGCGAGATCGCGCTGGTCTTCACCATGGTCGACCGCGAGGAAGGTGCAACCGAAACGTTCGCGGAAGCCGGACTGGCGTTCCGTTCGCTGTACAAGGCCAGCGAGTTCTTGAAGAGCTGAGGCTCTTTCCTCCCCCTCGCCCCGCTCTCTTGTCCGCCGAAGCCCGCCTTCGGGCGAAGGCGGATGCGGGAAAGGGTTGGGGTGAGGGGCTCTCTCCGCGAACGATGTCTGTGGTGGGACCTGTACCCCCTCACCCGGATCGCATTCCGCTTCGCTACATGCGATCCGACCTCTCCCCGCAAGCGGGGCGAGGTGAAAAGAAGTCTGGACGCGCGGCTTCTTTCCGTCGGTTCCCACCTCTAATCAATCGCTCGTTTACCATCCCGCACTATGGTGAATCGCGCCGGGGCAATCGTCGCCGCGGTGTGTTGCGTCGGGTGGAGTTCGCGTTGCGTACAGAGTTCAATGATCGGCGCGTGCGGCGTCGCGTGATGCTTGTCGCCGCAACGCTTGCGGGCTCGATGATCTGCGTCCCCGCCCCGGTCTCGGCCGAAGGGCTGTTCGACCTCTTCTTCGGCGGCGCGCAGAAACAGCAGGCACGCCAGGCCCCGCCGCAAGCCAATTTCTTCGCCGATCCGTTCGGCCTCAACCAGCAGCCTGAACGACCGTCGGCCCCGGCGCCCGCGCGCGTGGCTGGATCCGGTCCGGCATTCTGCGTGCGCAGCTGCGACGGCAAATATTTTCCGCTGACCATGCGCGGCAACGCCACGCCGGTCCAGATCTGCCAGGCGTTCTGTCCGGCGAGCCCGACCAAGATCTTCTACGGCAGCAATATCGACGGCGCCGCCTCGAACACCGGCGAGCGCTACGCCGACAGCGAAAACGCCTTCGCCTATCGCAAGGCGCTGCGCGCCGACTGCACCTGCAACGGCCGCGATCCGGCAGGCCTCGCGCCGATCGACCTCACGCTCGACACCTCGCTGCGGGCCGGCGACGTGGTCGCCACCACCGACGGTCTCGTCGCCTATACCGGCATCCGCGTCGGCAACGACCAGTCGTTCGACTTCGCGCCGGTCGCCTCCTATCCAGGCTTGACGGCCGAGATCCGCGCGCGGCTTGGCGAGATGAAGGTGGCGCCGGTCAGCGCCGAACTGGCGGGCGACGCACCGCTGCCAGAAACCAGCCGTGACGTTGCACCCGCGACCCCGGTCTCGGTGGTGCCGAAGACCACCGCGCCCAAGCCCGCCAAGCGGGCGGACGCGAATTAATTAGCGCCCGACGATCACGCCGATCACGTTCGGCGCCGCCAGATACTTGTCCTCGATATCCGCGCGTGCCGCGGCGCGGTTCTCCGGGTTGAGCAGGCCGCGCTTCTCGGCGAGGATCATCCAGCAATAGCCCCACCAGTCGGTCAGCATGCCGTGATCGTCGACGAGGTCGTAGCCATGCTCGCCTGCAAAGATCCGCGCATGGGCTTCGTCGAGCGAATCGAGCCAGGCGTGATCCTCGCCGGACAACAGCTCATCGCTGAAATCGTCCGTTGTGTAGCCCCAGATCGACATGCAGACCGCATTGAACTCGCGGTCGATCTGGTCGTCATCGATCGGCTGCCGCCGCGAGGCCTGATGCAGCCGCGACAGCGAGCGCGCGAAATCGGCGATCCGGGTGAGAGCGAACTGATCAAAGGCGATGGTGGACATATAGGCCTCGCGGAGACTGATAGACCATAGATGTTGTGTGACGACTGCGCCGAATCACAATGATATATCAAAGACTTGCTAAAGTGTTCTTAATTTGTTCCGATGTGGATAACAGCGTTAATCCAATGGCGTCGTCCTGGCGAAAGCCAGGACCCATTACCCCGACGGATCATTGTTTAGCGAGTTCGGGCCGCTCCATGAGCAGTACAGGCACCTACTACGTCTACATCCTGGCGAGCCGCCATCACGGAACGCTCTACATCGGCATCACAAACAATATTGGCGCCCGGCTTGAACTGCACCGTTCCGGGCGCGGCTCCAGGTTCGTGCAGAAGTACAAAGTCTTCCGCCTCGTTCACGTGGAGGAATTCTCCACCGCGCAGGAAGCCATCGCGCGCGAGAAGCAGTTGAAGTTCTGGAAGCGCGACTTGAAGATCAAGCTGATTGAAGCAGAGAATCCGGATTGGAATGACCGCTCGGACCTTCTTTGACAGTCGGGGTAATGGGTCCTGGCTTTCGCCAGGACGACGATGTGGATATCGCCCTGGCCAACTAAAACCAGGCCCCGCAAAAGCAATACGGGCCGCTGACGATGTCAGCGGCCCCGCCATGCTAATAAATTCGGAATGAAATTGCCCTGCCCCACGCTCGGCAGCGCTGTCGTAGCGCAGTGGTCAAGAGCTGGAAATCCGTATCACCCCGGTGTTCCCGACCGGGCGATTACCTCGCATGTTTGCGCTTTGGCAATCGAATGCCGACAAGGCTTTGGGGGAAACACAATGAGGATTGTCGCTTGGATCTTGTCTGCCGCGCTTGTCCTGAATGCGAGCGCGGCGTTCGCCTACGACGCGCAGGGCTCGGGAAAGATCTCCAGCGGAAACTGCACCTGCAAGACGCACTGCGACCAGTTCGCCAAGTCGGGCCAGCTTGCCGGCCCGGCGCTCGCGCAATGCAAGGCGGATTGCGAGCAAAAATACGCCGGCTGCAACAAGGGTTCGGCGCGCTGAGGCCGCACAACCGTGCTTCGGCGCAGGTCAGTTCGCCGACAGCAATTTGTCGCCGCACGCGTTCGCGTAGAACTTGCCGCCGCATTGCCGCTTGATGGCGGCGCAGCGGGCGGCAGGGGTGGCGTTCGGCGCAGCGCTGAAGCTGCAGCTCAGGCCGTCGGCGCTGCGGCCCAATTTATCTGCTGCGTACGCCGCGCTGCTGGCGGTGATGCAGATCACGAGCAATGCTGCGGCTGCGATCTCGATCGCTGCTGCGATCTCGATCAACAGTCTCATCACGCATCCTCCGCTAAATTGTCGCAAAATCTCGGCTTTCGGAGCCGAGTGTAGCACCGGCGATGGCAAGGCCGAATGCCCTAAACCGGCCCGGTCCTTGCATAAAAATACGCCAGCGCTGTGCACGGCAACGTTTCAGACGGTTTCGATTGCAGTGCAACGCGGGTATGGTTGTGTAGAGTTTGAATGGCGGGGATTGGCGCGTTGCAGGAAAAAGTAAACTACCCGGCACTGAACCAGCCGGTCGACGAGCTGGCGCTGGGCGAAATCAAGAGCGCGATCCTGGCCAAACTCCGGCTTGCGATCGGCAAGGACGCCGGCATGGCGACCCGGCGCGACTGGTACAAGGCGGCTGCGCTGGCGCTGCGCGACCGTATCGTGCATCGCTGGCTGACCGCCGAGAAGCGGAGCTACGACGCCGGCTCCAAGCGCGTCTATTATCTCTCGCTCGAATTCCTGATCGGCCGCCTGTTCACCGACGCGCTGAACAATATGGGATTGCTGCCGGTGTTCGAGGCCGCCCTCGGCGATCTCGGCGTCGACCTCGCCGATTTGCGCAAATGCGAGCCCGACGCGGCGCTCGGCAATGGCGGCCTCGGGCGCCTCGCCGCCTGCTTCATGGAAAGCATGGCAACGCTTGCGATCCCCGCGATCGGCTACGGCATCCGCTACGATTTCGGCCTGTTCCGCCAGATCATGAACCAGGGCTGGCAGCAGGAATATCCCGACGAATGGCTCGCATTCGGCAACCCCTGGGAATTCCAGCGGCCCGAGGTGGTCTACAACATCCATTTCGGCGGTCATGTCGACCATGTCGACGACCGCGGCCGCGATCGCGCCACCTGGCAGCCGACGGAAACCGTCGAAGCGATGGCCTACGACACACCGATCGTCGGCTGGCGCGGCCAGCACGTCAACGCGCTACGTTTGTGGTCGGCGCATGCGCCGGATCCGCTCCGGCTCGACGTCTTCAACTCTGGCGACTACGTCTCGGCCAGCGCCGAGCAGGCGCGCGCCGAAGCGATCTGCAAATTCCTCTATCCGAACGACGAGAGTGCGGCGGGCCGCGAGCTGCGGCTGCGCCAGGAATATTTCTTCGTCTCGGCCTCGCTGCAGGACCTGATCAACCGGCATCTGTCCGCCGACGGCCAGTTGCGCAGCCTGGCGCAGAAGGCGGCCGTGCAGCTCAACGATACCCATCCGAGCCTCGCGGTCACCGAGCTGATGCGCATCCTGGTCGACCTGCACAATTTCCGCTGGGACGAGGCCTGGAAGATCACGGTCGCGACGCTGTCCTACACCAACCATACGCTGCTGCCGGAGGCGCTGGAGACCTGGCCGGTCGAATTGTTCGAGCGGCTGCTGCCGCGGCATCTCGAGATCATCTACCGGATCAACGTGCAGCATCTCGCGCTCGCCGAGGAACGCTGCCCCGGCGACATCGAGTATCGCGCCTCGGTGTCGCTGATCGACGAACGGAGTGGTCGCCGCGTGCGGATGGGCCAGCTCGCCTTCGTCGGCTCGCACCGCATCAACGGCGTCTCGGCGATGCATTCCGACCTGATGAAGGAGACCGTGTTCCACGACCTCCATCATCTCTATCCCCAGCGCATCACCAACAAGACCAACGGCATCACCTTCCGCCGCTGGCTAATGCTGGCCAATCCGAGGCTGACCGCGCTGTTGCGCGAGACCTGCAGCGAGGCCGTGCTCGACGACTTTTCGCTGCTGGAACGGCTCGAGACCCACAGCAGCGATATTGGATTTCAGCAGCGCTTCCGCGACGTCAAGCACCACAACAAGCTGGCGCTGGCGCGGCTGATCGGCGAACGCAACAACATCAAGGTCGATCCGTCGGCGCTGTTCGACGTACAGATCAAGCGCATCCATGAATACAAGCGGCAGCTGCTCAACATCCTCGAGACGATCGCGCTCTACCACGCGATGAAGGATGATCCGCAGGCCAACTGGGTGCCGCGGGTGAAGATTTTCGCGGGCAAAGCGGCGGCAAGCTACCGTTATGCAAAACTGATCATCAAGCTGATCAACGACGTCGGCGAGGTCGTGAACAACGACCCGGCGCTCGCCGGCAAGCTGAAAGTCGTCTTCCTCGCCGACTACAATGTCAGCCTCGCCGAGGTGATCATCCCGGCCGCCGACCTTTCCGAGCAGATCTCCACCGCCGGCATGGAGGCCTCCGGCACCGGCAACATGAAGCTCGCGCTCAACGGTGCGCTGACGATCGGCACGCTCGACGGCGCCAACATCGAGATCCGCGACAATGTCGGCGAGGAAAACATCGCGATCTTTGGCCTGGAGGCCGGCGACGTCATGGTCCGCCGCAAGCAGGGACTGGATGCCAGCGACGCGATCCGCAACTCGCCGCGGCTGGAGCGCGCGATCCGCGCCATCGAGAGCGGTGAGTTCTCGCCCGGCGATCCCGCCCGCTTCGCCACGATCGGGCATGCGCTGCGTTATCTCGACCACTACATGGTCTCGGCCGACTTCGAGTCCTACTACGGGGCGCAGCGTGGCATCGACGCGCGCTGGCAGGTGATCCCGGCCTGGACCCGCGCCTCGATCCTCAACGTGGCGCGGATGCCGTGGTTCTCCTCCGACCGTACCATCCGCGAATATGCCGAGGATGTCTGGCACGTGCCGGTGCATCCGAGCGCGCCGCCGGTGCTCAGCACCCAGCGCGAGGCGAAGGGGTAACAAGCGGTCATCCCGGGGCACGGAAATCGATTACGTCTGACGTCATTGAATTCGGCGTGGTTGCCCGCGATATTGCTTGTTGAGCGTCATTGCGAGCGCAGCGAAGCAATCCATCGCCTCACATATGCGGACCGATGGATTGCTTCGTCGCTTCGCTCCTCGCAATGACGGCGGCACGAATTGCATTTGAGGATTTGATGCTCACCAAGACCCCGCATTTGTTCGACGAAGCCACCGCGATCACGGCCGGCGACAGCCGCTGGCAGGGGCGGACCAGCCCGGATTACTGGGCCTTTGTCGGCCCGTTCGGCGGCTGCACCGCCGCGACGATCCTGCGCGCCTTGATGCAGCATCCGCAACGCGCCGGCGATCCGCTGGCGCTGACCGTCAATTATTGCGCGCCGATCGCCGAGGGCACCTTCGATCTCGATCTCCGTTTGGTGAAGGCCAACCGGTCGAGCCAGCACTGGTCGGTCGAGATGACGCAGGGCCGCGGCGAGGTCGCGACACTGGCGACGGCCGTGTTCGCGGAACGTCGCCCGTCATGGTCGCACCAGCCGGCCAGCTTTCCCGGCGCGACGCCGTTCGAGCAGACCCTGCCCTATCCAAAACTCGCGATGACCTGGGCCAACCAATACGACTTCCGTTTCATCGAGGGTGACCCGAAGCTTGGCAGCGGCGCGGCGAAGGCCCCGTTGAGCGCCTATTCGAAGATGTGGATTGCCGACCGCGTGCCGCGCAAGGTCGACGCGCTGTCGCTGATGTCGATGTCCGACGCCTTCTTCGGCCGCGTGTTCCATGCGCGTCGCGAACTGGTGCCGTTCGGCACGGTCTCGCTGACGACCTATTTCCACGTCGACGCGGCCGACCTGGAGGCGGAGGACACCACGCGCTTGCTTGCCGTCGCCGACGCCCGGATTTTCCACAAGAGTTACGGCGACCAGCATGGCGAATTGTGGTCGCCGGCCGGCCGCCTGCTCGCCACCACGACGCAAATCGCCTATTTCAAGGCCTGAGCGGGAAAGCGTAGGGTAGGCAACGGCGCAGTCGCGCCGTCTTCACTCCCTACGAGGCCGTGACATATGTCCGAAGCCCTACCAAACTCCCAGCGCATCGCGCTGCTTGGCGTTCCCATCGAGATTGGCGCATCGCAGGCCGGCCCGCTGATGGGACCGGACGCGTTGCGCACCGCGGGGATCGCGCGGCTCCTTGAGCAGCTGGGTTTTCACGTTGACGACCACGGCAACCTTGCGATCCCGGCCGTCGTCGCCGATGGCCCAGTGCCGGCAAACACGAGATTCTACGATGAGGTGAAAACCTGGATCCGCGCGCTCTCCGAACGCGCCTACTGGCTGGCGCATACCGGCGCGATTCCAATTTTCATGGGTGGTGATCACTCATTGTCGATGGGGTCGATCAATGGCGTCGCACGCTACTGGCAGGAGAAGGGCCGGCCGCTGTTCGCGCTGTGGGTTGACGCGCATGCCGACTACAACACGCCGGCCACCACCCTCACCGGCAACATGCACGGCATGTCGGCGGCTTTCCTGTGCGGCGAAGACGGGTTCGACGACCTGCTCGGCGGGCTGCCGCGCACCTCCATCCCGCCCGACCAGCTCGATGTGATCGGCGCGCGCTCGATCGATCCGCTGGAGCGCAAATTGCTGCGGCAGCGCAACGTCTCGATATCGGACATGCGCCAGATCGACGAGTTCGGTGTCGCCGTGCTGATCCGCCGCGTGATCGACCGCGTCAAGGCGAAGAACGGTGTGCTGCATGTCTCGTTCGACGTCGACTTCCTCGATCCTTCGGTGGCGCCCGGTGTCGGCACCACGGTGCCTGGCGGTGCGACTTATCGGGAAGCCCATCTCATTATGGAGCTGCTGCACGATTCCGGGCTGGTGCGCTCGCTCGATATCGTCGAGCTCAATCCCTTCCTCGATGAACGCGGCCGCACCGCGCGGGTTGCGGTCGAACTGATCGGCAGCCTGTTCGGCCTGCAGATCACCGACCGCCAGACGCCGAGCAACGCGGTGCTGCCGGAGATGGGGGAGTAGTTCAGCTGTCATTCCGGGGCGACGCCAACGGGTCCGCGCAAAGCGCGGCCCGATGACAGGCTCCGCGTCGAGCCCGGAATCCATTCAACCTCAAAGGCTGCGGCCCGATGGATTCCGGGCTCTCGCTTACGCGAGCCCCGGAATGACGATCAGGCCTACTCCGCCGCGAGCTTCACTTCCGGTGCGGCGGCGCGGACGTCGGCGTCGACTTGGGCTTCGAACTTGGCAAAGTTCTTCTGGAACATGCCGACCAGCGCACGCGCGGTCTTGTCGAACTCGGCCTTGTCGGCCCAGGTCTTGATCGGGTCGAGGATATGCGGCTCGACGCCCGGCAGCGAGGTCGGCACCGCGAAGCCGAAATACTTGTCGGTGCGGAAATCGGCGTTGCGCAAGCTACCGTTCAGCGCGGCGGTGAGCAGCGCGCGTGTCACCTTGATCGGCATGCGGCGGCCGGTGCCGTATTTGCCGCCGGTCCAGCCGGTGTTGACCAGCCAGCAATCGACATTGTGCTTGGCGATCAGCTCGCGCAGCAGATTGCCATAGACCGACGGATCGCGCGGCAGGAATGGCGAGCCGAAGCAGGTCGAGAATTCCGGCTGCGGCTCGTTGCCCAAGCCGCGCTCGGTGCCTGCGACCTTCGCGGTGTAGCCGGACAGGAAGTGATACATCGCCTGCGCCGGCGTCAGCTTGGCGATCGGCGGCATCACGCCAAACGCGTCGGCGGCCAGCATCACCACGTTCTTCGGATGCGGCGCGCAGCCGGTGCGCGAGGCGTTCGGAATGAAATCCAGCGGATAGGCCGAGCGGGTGTTCTCGGTCTTGGAGCCGTCGTCGAAATCGGGCGCGCGGGTGTTGGCGTCGAGCACGACGTTTTCCAGCACGGCGCCGAAGCGCTTGCTGGCGGCATAGATTTCCGGTTCGGCTTCGCCTGACAGCTTGATGCATTTGGCGTAGCAGCCGCCTTCGAAATTGAAGACGCCGTCCTCGCTCCAGCCATGCTCGTCATCGCCGATCAGCGTGCGCTTGGGATCGGCCGAGAGCGTGGTCTTGCCGGTGCCGGAGAGGCCGAAGAAGATCGCGGTGTCACCGTCGGGGCCGACATTGGCCGAGCAGTGCATCGGCATCACGCCCTTCTCGGGCAAATAGAAGTTCAGCGTGGTGAACACGCTCTTCTTCATCTCGCCGGCATAATAGGAACCACCGATCAGGACGATCTTGCGGGCGAAATCGATGGCGACGACGTTCTCCGACTTGCAGCCATGGCGTTTCGGATCGGCGCGGAAGCTCGGCAGGTCGATGATGGTGAGTTCCGGCACGAAGCTCGCGAGTTCCGACGCTTCGGGACGAATCAGCAGCGTGCGGATGAACAGCGAATGCCAGGCCAACTCGGTGAAGACGCGGGTCTTGATGCGGTGGGTCGGATCGGCGCCGCCGTAGAGATCCTGCGCGAACAGCGTCATGCCTTCGGCATGGTTGATGAAGTCGGCATAGAGCGTGGCGAACTGCTCCGAGGTGATCGACTGGTTGCCGGCCCACCACATCGACTTGTCGGTGAGGCCGTCGCGAACCGTGAACTTGTCTTTCGGGCTGCGGCCGGTGAATTCACCGGTATCGGCGCAAAGCGCGCCATCGGCCGACAGCACCGCTTCGCCTGATCGCAGCGAATGCTCGTAGAGCTGCGGCGCACCGTAGTTCCAGTGCACGCCCTTGAGATTTTTTAAGCCGAATTTATCGGCACCGAAGGCACCGTTATGCACGCCCGTCTCTTGCACGAAGAACCTCCTCGAACCCGCGTATCCTTGTTCGCGCGAATGTCGCTAAACGCGCCCCGACGCGGTGACCGCCTGTGAAATATAGCCTTCCGGCCTCGGTCCGGCGACCTAATAGTGGGGATCGCCGGGCTTGCCAAGCTACTCGACCGGGTTTTGGTTTATTCCAAGGCAGGCACATCGTCTGATGCGAATACCGCAATGCGGCACTGTTTCGTTTTGCTTTCGCTTTCCTGTTGTTTTCAAAGGAGTCGCGCGACTTTCGGTCGCTGTTCTCCCCGAGAACAGGAGATTGCGATGCACAAATAGTGCCAGCTAACGCACCGCCCCCTCGCCGATCAGGGCGAACGGCGCCCAGAATGCCGGGTATGCATTTCGTGGCGACGAGGCATCGTTGAGATAGGCCAGCATGGCCTGGCGCAGCGCCTCGGCGCGGCCGAGCTTCGGATCGGCCTTCAGGCGATCGAATGTCGATGTCGTCAGCCGCGTGGCCGCTTCCGAATCCACCGACCAATGCGACACCAGGAGCGCCCTTGCGCCGGCATAGAAGAAGGATCGCGCGAGACCGGAGAGCGCTTCGGCGCCCGGCTTGTCGCCGGCTATCGTGTTGCACGCGGATAGCACCACCCAATCGGCATTGAGCTTCAACTGCGCGACTTCGCTCGAGGTCAAGAGACCGTCGTCGAACTCGGTTGGCTGTCTTGGAATACTCAACACCAGCGAAGGTTCCGCAACACCCTTCACGTCGCCTGCGACAAGGCCGTGGGTCGCGAAATAAACGATGCCGTAATCGGCCAACATTGCACGTTTTACCGCGGTTTCGCTGGCGTCGCGGCCCAAATGAATGTCGGATGCGGCAACGCCGAGATCTTTCGCGACCGCATTCAACTCGTCGGCGGTATCCGGCAGTTGCGGCAGCGCTGTCGCGAGCCGCGCGCGGTCGACGCCGGCACCCTGCCAGAAATCGGTGTACGCCGACGTGACGAGCGCGCGCGACGCCTGCCTCGTCGCCGGGCGACCGCCAGCCTCATCCTGCGACGGATTGAACAAGGGGTCGCCAAAGCCGATCATCGGCCTGGTTGCCTCCTCCTTGCGCGCGAACACACGCGACGCCTTCAGGCTCGACGCGGCCGGTAACACCGACACCGCCTGCCGCTTCAACAGCCATGCCGCATCGCGATAACCGGCAAATGTCTCGGGGATCGCGGCCGCGGGCGGCTCTGTCACCAGCAGATGGAATGGTAGCGCTGTCAACGCGCCGGTCGGCGCAACCAGGAGGCTGCGCTTGTCCCTGATCAGCGCGTCGACCGGACCAAGCAACGTCACGTAGAGTTCATTGGCCCGCGCGAGATCGAACAGGCCGGTCTTGCCGGTCGCATCGCGCGCCTTGCCGACATCGAGGCCGCGACGGAACGCCGCGACCTTGGCGGACAGCGCATCGGCGCCGAACGGAACGGGTTTCCAGTCGATGCGATCACGGGTGATCGCAAACACAAAGCTTTCCTTTTCGGCGACCGCGAACAGCACCATCGCCTCGTCGGCGGAGAGCAGCGACTGGATTTCGCTGGCCGTCATCGGCAACGGATTCGACAGCGCGGCATAATCGGGGAATTCGATGGCAAAGGTCTTTTGCAGGCCGGCGCGCTCGGCTGCGATCGCGGCGAGCCGCGCGCGGCTGCGCTGCTCGGCCGCGGCATCGCGCTTCGCACGATCCCTCGACACCGCCGCGAGCTGCGATTTGTCCAGCACATCGGACTCAGCCGCAAGATCCTGATCGCGGCGCACCAGTTCGGCGAGACGATCGGTGCCGGCGGCGAGCCGCACCGCGAGCTTGTTCACCGCCGATGCCGCCGACGATTGGGTGCCGCGCTGGACCACGTTGAGCGCAGCGTCGAGCGCCTTGTCACGAGGCAATATCTGCTGCGCCTGTGCCGCGAGCAGCACCGGCAGCGCCACACGCAACTGCGTGCGACCGTTTGCGATCGTTGTCTCCACGATCGGCAGTGCGTCGGCGGTGCGGCCTTCCGCCTGGTAGAGCGAAGCGAGATTGTTGAGCGAGATCGCAAGATCGGGATGGTCGGGTCCGAGCGCGCTTTGCCGGATCGCGACCGCGCGCCGATAGAGCGGCTCGGCATCGGCGTAACGGCCCTGCCGCTCGTAGAGGTCGGCGAGATTGTTGAGCGAGCGCGCAACGTCGGGATGCTCGCGCCCGAGCACTTTCTCGCGGATCGCAAGCGAGCGCTTGATCAGCGGTTCGGCGTCCGCATAGCGCCCCTGCACCTTGTCGACCTGGCCGATATTGTTGAGCAAGGTCGCGACCGCGGGATGCTCGGGGCCGGCGGCCTTCTCGTAGATCGCGAGCGCACGCTTGAACAGCGGCTCGGAGTCGTCGTGACGACCGAGCTTCTCGTACAGCGTCGCGAGATTGTTGAGCGATTGCCCGAGATCGGGATGATTGGGGCCCAGCGACTTTTCGCGGATCGCCAGCGCGCGCTTGAACAGCGGTTCGGCATCGGCAAAACGCTCCTGCCGCTGATAGAGCGCGGCGAGATTGTTCAACTCGGGTGCGGCGTCGGCGGAGTTCAGGCCCGACACCTTGTCGAGAACCGCGATGGCACGCTTCAGCAGCGGCTCCGCTTCGGCGTCGCGGCCCTGGCTGCCATAGAGCTGCGCGAGATTGTTCAGCGCTGCCGCAACGTCGCGGTTATCGGGCCCATACTTCTTTTCGAGGCTGTCGAGCTGGCCCTGCGCGAGCGGGATCGCTTCGGCATATTTGCCGGCGCGGCTGAGCGCGTTGATCTTCGCGCTGAGCGCAGCGGTGTCGCCGGCCTGCGCGAATGACGGCGCTGCCAGGCTGGTGCTCGCGGCAAGCGCCAGCCACAGCGCGACGACCAGATCATTGCGTAACCTCATGGACGTCTCGCTCTGCCGCTTCAATGATCGCGCGAGAGGCCAGGGCCGTGCGACATCATGCCTCGCAGCGCTGCCATGGGTCGCGCCAGCTGCGACGCCCGTTCAAGGCCGCGGGATTATCCCGTCAAATTAACCTTTGGCGCGGGCCTCGCCGGCGAGCCGGACCAGCATCTTGCGCAGCTCCGTGCCGTTGGTGACCCTGTCAGGGAAATCGAGCCGCAACGTCCTGCGATCGGCCTGCGTGTCGATGCCACCAGGGTCGCAGCCGGTGCAGATCCAATCTGCGCTCTCCGCGCCGAGCAGGCGCGTGGCGTAGAGGTTCATCGCCTCGCGGTGGTCCTCATTCATATGTGCCACCGCGCCCGCCTCGGCCTCCAGCAGGGCCGCGGCATCGCCCAGATCGGTCAAAAACTGCTCGGGCCTGAGGTCGACGATGCGGCCGAACCCGGCGACCAGATGGGCGCCGGCCGGCCGAATCCGGAAGAACGCGAAATCCGTAAATTCTACAAAGACTTCCGCCGAGGGATGGGCAGCCAGATAGCGCCGGCGGACGAGTTCCAGCTCGCCCTCCGCAGCCTCTTCCGCCCGCCCCGCCAGCATGATCCGCGCGCCCTCCAGCGGATCGCCTTCGGCGCGCTCGTCGAGCATCAGCGACACCCTGCTGTCGGCCAGGATGTTCTTGGTATGCAGCGCCAGCCGCGAAATCAGCAGGATCGGCGAGCCGTCGGGGTGGCTGGCCAGATTGACCAGGGAACAATAGGGGTCGCCGCTATCAGGCATCAGCGTGGCAAGCGCCCCCTGGCGGCTGCGGCGCAGCAGCGAGCGGGCAAGGCGGGCGGGGTCGAAATCGGCGGTCGGTTGCATGGCTCTGTCACGCTATCCTGTTGCAGAAAGGGCTCTTTTTTGCTGCAAAAAGGACCTTTTCTCCCGGCGGCAGGGTGCTATATGGGAATGGAACGCCTCGACCGCAGAAGAGTTTTTGCGGAACTCGGTCACACTTCAGCCCAGCTTGCATTGCTCGTTGACCGCCTTCGAAGCCCATTTACACGGCGCGTTGCTGGAATGCCCGCCGTTTAAACCACTCTCATTGTGAAAGCAGCCCATGCCCACAATCGCCTTGGTCGACGACGACCGCAACATCCTCACTTCCGTCTCGATCGCGCTCGAAGCCGAAGGCTATCGGATCATGACCTATACGGACGGAGCGTCGGCGCTGGATGGGTTTCGCACCTCGCCGCCCGATCTCGCGATCCTCGACATCAAGATGCCGCGCATGGACGGCATGGAGACGTTGCGGCGGCTGCGCCAGAAGTCCGACCTGCCGGTGATTTTCCTCACCTCCAAGGATGAAGAGATCGACGAATTGTTCGGCCTGAAAATGGGCGCCGACGATTTCATCCGCAAGCCGTTCTCCCAGCGCCTCCTGGTCGAACGCGTCAAGGCGGTGCTCCGCCGCGGCCAGCCCAAGGACCCGGCCGCGCCGGCGAAGGAGCCGGATGCCCGCGCGCTCGATCGCGGCCTGCTGCGGATGGACCCGGAGCGCCATACCTGCACCTGGAAGAACGAGCCGGTGACGCTGACGGTGACCGAGTTCCTGATCCTGCAGGCGCTGGCCACCCGCCCCGGCGTGGTGAAGAGCCGCAACGCGCTGATGGACGCGGCCTATGACGACCAGGTCTATGTCGACGACCGCACCATCGACAGCCACATCAAGCGGCTGCGCAAGAAGTTCAAGGTGGTCGACGACGATTTCGAGATGATCGAGACGCTGTACGGCGTCGGCTATCGTTTCAAGGAAGCCTGATCTGCGCTTTTCGGACAGTTTGCTGACTGACACGGCCCGCGCGATTGCAGTAAGCTCGCGCGGGCAATTATATGCTTCGCGGGACGACATCCAAACCAACCGGCAGTTTTGCCTGTGCTTGATCGAACGCAGCCTCACCAGGGCCTGAACAGCGAGGACACGTCGCAGTCCATCGATCAGGACGTCGTGGCACATGAGCCGGGGGACCGAGGCTGGCGCCGTCCGCTCGGCTGGCTGCGCCGCGCCGGGCAGTTTTTTTTCGCGCTGTCGTTCTCGAGCCTGACGCGCCGCATCGTCTCGCTCAACCTCGCCGGCCTCGTCGCGCTGGTCGCGAGCATCCTCTATCTCTCGCAGTTCCGCGCCGGACTGATCGAGGCGCGGACCCAGAGCCTGATGGTCTATGCCGAGATCATCTCGGAGGCGATCGCGGCCTCGGCGACCGTCGAAGGCAATACCGTCACCATCGATCCTGACCGGCTGCTCGACCTCAAGCCCGGCGAGAGTTTTGGCCAGCCGGATGAATCGGCGGACTTCCCGATCAATCCCGAGCGCGTCGCGCCGATCCTGCGCCGCCTGATCGCACCGACCAAGACGCGGGCCCGCATCTTCGACCGCGACGGCGGGCTGATCCTCGACAGCCGCAATCTGTTCGCGCGCGGCGACGTGCTGCGCTTCGAGCTGCCGCCGCCATCGGAAAAGCCGTCTTTGTTCGAGAAGACCAAGACCGCGATCAAGACCTGGTTCAACCGCGGCGACCTGCCGATCTACCGCGAGCTCGGGCCGGAAGGCGGCAAGGGCTATCCCGAAGTCGCGGAGTCGCTCGAGGGTACGAACGGCAGCAAGGTGCGGGTCACCGAACGCGGTGCGGTGGTGGTTTCGGTCGCGGTTCCGGTGCAGCATTTCCGCGCCGTACGCGGCGCGCTGATGCTGACCACCCAGGGCGACGACATCGACCACATGGTGACGTCCGAACGCCTCGCCATCCTCAAGATCGGCGGCGTCGCCTCCGTCGTCATGATCGTGCTGTCGCTGCTGCTTGCGAGCACCATCGCAGGCCCGGTGCGGCGGCTCGCCGACGGCGCCGAGCGCGTTCGCCGCCGCATCCAGACCCGCGTCGAAATCCCCGATTTCACCGGACGCCGCGACGAGATCGGCCATCTCTCGGGAACGCTGCGCGACATGACGAACGCGCTTTACAGCCGCATCGAGGCGATCGAGATGTTCGCCGCCGACGTCGCGCACGAGCTCAAGAATCCACTGACCTCGCTGCGCTCGGCGGTCGAGACCCTGCCGCTGGCGCGCAACGAGAACAGCCGTGCGCGGCTGCTCGCCGTGATCGAGCACGACGTCAAGCGGCTCGACCGGCTGATCTCCGACATCTCGGACGCCAGCCGCCTCGACGCCGAGTTGCAGCGGCAGGACATGGCGCCGGTCGATCTGCGGCGGCTGCTGACGACGCTGACCACCGTTGCCAACGAGACGCGGCTCGGTCACGACGTCGCCGCTGAAATCCGCCTCGAGGGCCGCGGACCGAACGACGCGTTCTCGCTGCCCGGCCATGATTCACGGCTCGGCCAGGTGATCTCGAATTTGCTGTCGAACGCGCAGTCGTTTTCCAAGCCCGGCGACAAGGTCCGCATCATCTGCCGCCGCGTCCGCGGCGAGATCGAGATCATCGTCGACGATGATGGACCCGGCATCGGCGTCGATGCGCTGGAACGGATCTTCGAGCGCTTCTACACCGACCGGCCGCACCAGGGCTTTGGCCAGAATTCGGGTCTCGGGCTGTCGATCTCCAAGCAGATCATCGAGGCGCATGGCGGGCGGATATGGGCGGAAAACCGTCCGGGCCCGGCGGACGAGGACGGCAATCCCACGGTCGCCGGCGCGCGCTTCGTGGTCCGGTTGCCGGCGCTATGAGCGGCAAGGCAAGCGTGCACGCGTCAGCCGTTCTGGTCGGCAGCCATGCCGTGCTGATCCGGGGGCCGTCGGGTGCCGGCAAGTCGCGCCTGGCGTTCGATCTGATTCTCGCCGGCCGCGCCGGACAGCTCCCTCCGGCCATTTTGGTCGGCGACGACCGTGTCCATCTCGACACAGCCGGCGAACAATTGTGGGTTCGCCCGGCGCGCGAATTGGCCGGCTTGATCGAGATTCGCGGCCTCGGAATCCGCCATTGCGCCTTCGTCGCGGAGGCTGTGGTGGGATTGGTCGTCGACCTTGCCGCCGATGACGCGGAACGGCTGCCGCCGCCAGAAGCGCTCAAAACCAGCCTTAATGGTGTTATATTACCGAGAATTGCCGTGGCAACCAGTTTCCAACCCCTGCCGCTGGTTGTCGCCGCGCTGACGACAACTGAAAGTTCATGTTCCCGTAACCTTGCCGCCGATTGTGGGAAGGGAATTGGTAACCATATCAGTTCCACTATCGCGTCCGATTTGGTCGGCGCAGCCTCCCCTCTCTATCGCCAGGAACAGGGAGACTAGCCAAGATGCCCCCTTGCGCGGGGCCTCTGGATGGTCAAAGTGGCGCGTTCGTGCGGTGCACCAAAAGCGCCCGCGAGGAGTTTCCGATGATTGGTCTAGTGCTGGTGACCCATGGGCGCCTTGCCGACGAGTTCAGGGCAGCGCTTGAACACGTAATGGGTCCGCAGAAACAAATTGAAGCAATTACGATCGGAGCCGAGGACGACTCCGATCTCTGTCGAAGCGACATCATCGAAGCGGTGAATCGCGTCGATAGTGGCGACGGGGTTGCGATCCTCACCGACATGTTCGGTGGGACGCCGTCCAACCTTGCGATCTCCTGTATGAGCCGCCCGAAGGTGGAAGTGCTCGCAGGCATCAATCTTCCGATGCTGGTCAAGCTCGCCAAGGTTCGCGAGGAGCGCTCACTACCGGACGCGATCTCGATGGCCCAGGAAGCCGGCCGCAAATACGTCACCATCGCCAGCCGCGTTCTCGCAGGCAAATGAGCGACGAGGCCTCGGGCGCGAACGACGTCGGCCCGAGCGTGCCTTCCGGCGCCATCTCCCGCGAACTCCTGATCGTCAACAAGCGTGGCCTGCACGCGCGGGCGTCGGCCAAATTCGTCCAGATGGTCGAGCGCTTCAACGCCGAGATCTGGGTCACCCGCGGCGGCGAGACCGTCGGCGGCACCTCGATCATGGGCCTGATGATGCTCGCTGCCGGCCCCGGCACCACGGTCACGGTCTCCGCGACCGGCCCCGAAGCGCAGGCCGCGCTGGACGCGATTGCCGAGCTCGTCGCTGGCAAGTTCAACGAAGAAGGCACGTAAGCGCGCGCGATCTATTCGCGACGTCAGTGCACTCCCTCGCCCCGCACTTGGGGGGAGAGAGAAATTAATTCGCCGGCGGCACCAGATAGACTTTCCAGATCGTCGAGGGGCCGGGATGGCCCTGGAAGAAGCGCTGCGTGGTCATCACCAGCGGCTCGGCATCCTTGGCGTGCTCCGCCATCCAGGCCTCGCACGGCTTCAAATAGTCCGGATCTGTCGTGTCGCAGATGCCGATGAAGCCGTAACGCCTGGCTTCATCGAGCGAGGTCAGTCCGGACGACACTTCGCCCGGCGTGATCGCTGCCGGATGATCCGTGCTGTAGAACGTGATCGGCTCGCTGATGTCGGAGCGCGCGGCGACGACCGCCCAGCGCGAATGGAATCTGGCCTGCCAGGTTTCGGTCAGCTCGCGCGCCAGCTCGGAGCGCGCGGCATAGGTCGAGGCACCGGCGTGGCTGGACGCCATCTCCTGTCTGGCGATCCAGGGCGCGCCGACCAGCGTGGCGATGGTGACCACGAACCAGATCGCCGTGATCGTGAACAGCGCCATGCGCGGCACCCGCAGCGAGGGAATCGCGATCAGCGCCAGCGGCACCAGGAAGAACAGCGGGATGCCCCAATCGGTCTTGATATAGACCGTGAACGCCAGCGCGCCGAGTAGCGGCCCGATCGCGACGATGGACTGCACGATCCAGATGTTGAGCGCCTGCGGCAGATTGATGCCTGGATTTGGCCCACGCCACCAGATCCGCGCCGGCCGCCACGACAGCGAACTCAGTGACAGCCCCAGCAGGCCGAGCAAAACTGGCGCGGCAAGCAGCCCGAGATTGTGCCCGAGATAGCCGATCACGAGCTGGACGTTGAGCGCGCGGCTCGACAGCGCATAGACGTCGCCGGCATAGGTGAGCGGCGCGAAGTCCACCTCCTCCAGCCACACCAGATGCGGAATCATCGCCACGACCATCGTGCCGATCGCGACCCATGGCGCCGGCGAGCGCAGGAATTGCATTCGCTGCGGATGGATCAGCGCGGCAAGCCCGATGGCGCCGATCATCGTCAGCACCCAGTATTTGGCCATCAGTGCCAGCGCCGCGGCGAAGCCGAGCCACAGGCCGGATTTCACACTGCGCTTCTCGAACGCGTTCAGATAGGCCAGCACCAGCAATGGCAGCGGCACCAGCTGCGCCAGGTCGGCATTGTACTTGAAGCCCTTGAAATTGAAGATCGGGTAGAGCGCGAGCACCACAACCATGAAGAACGCGCGGCGGCGGTCGACGACGCGTAGCGCGATCAGCCAGCAGACCACCAGCGCGAAGCTGACGGTCGCCATCGCGAGCGCGTAAGTCGACCAGTTGGTGACTGGAAAGATCCTGAACCAGACGCCCGCGATCCAGCCCGACAGCGGCGGATGCTTGCCATAGCCGAGCAGGAAGCGCTGGCCCCAGGCATAGGCCTCCGCGACGTCCATATGGACGTCCTGCGCGGCCTTGAGCCTGACCAGGATCAACGTCCAGAGCATCGCATGGACCAGCGCGAAGCCGATCACGAGCCAGAGGCCGGCCTTGGGATCGGTCGCGCGCGAGACGAGCCATGCGGCGGCCCGCCGGAGCGACAATTTGCGCTTCGCGCGTGATGCGGTGGGGAGATATGAGGCAGTCGACATGGCCAGTGCGTAGCGCGTTTTTCGCATCCGTGGAATCAGCTTGGCGTGAACGTCAGACCATGCCGAACCATGCCCGAAAATCGATCACGGCAGGCTCGCGGCAAAACCCCGGTGATTCGCCGTCACATCGCTGCAAAATACCGCAATATGGTTGCCGCTCGGGGGTGCGGATGCTATCCCGCGCCCCATGACAACTGCCCCGATTTCGAACATCCGCAACTTCTCCATCGTCGCCCATATCGACCATGGCAAATCGACCCTGGCCGACCGCCTGATCCAGATGACGGGCGGGCTGACGGATCGCGAAATGGCGGGCAAGGAGCAGGTGCTCGATTCGATGGACATCGAGCGCGAGCGCGGCATCACCATCAAGGCACAGACCGTCCGGCTCAACTACCACGCCAAGGACGGCAAGGATTACATCTTCAACCTGATGGACACGCCCGGCCATGTCGACTTCGCCTACGAAGTCTCGCGGTCGCTGGCGGCTTGCGAGGGTTCCCTGCTGGTGGTCGACGCCAGCCAGGGCGTCGAGGCGCAGACCTTGGCCAATGTCTACCACGCGCTCGACGCCGGTCACGAGATCGTGCCGGTGCTCAACAAGATCGATCTGCCGGCAGCCGAACCCGACCAGATCAAGCAACAGATCGAGGACGTGATCGGCATCGACGCCTCCAACGCCGTGATGATCTCGGCCAAGACCGGCCTTGGCGTCGCCGACGTGCTGGAGGCGATCGTCACCCGGCTGCCGCCGCCGAAAGGCGACCGCGATGCGACCCTGAAGGCGCTGCTGGTCGACAGCTGGTACGACGTCTATCTCGGCGTCGTCGTGCTGATCCGGGTGGTCGACGGCGTGATGAAGAAGGGCGGCCGCATCCGCATGATGGGCACCAATGCGGCCTATGACGTCGAGCGCGTCGGCTTCTTCACTCCGAAGATGACGCAGGTCGACGAACTCGGCCCCGGCGAAATCGGTTTCATCACCGCGGCGATCAAGGAAGTCGCCGACACCCGCGTCGGTGACACCATCACCGACGACCGCAAGCCCGTGACCGAAATGCTGCCGGGCTTCAAGCCGGCGATTCCCGTGGTGTTCTGCGGCCTGTTCCCGGCCGATGCCGACGATTTCGAAACGCTGCGCGCCGCGATGGGCAAGCTGCGGCTGAACGACGCGAGCTTCTCCTACGAGATGGAAACCTCGGCCGCGCTCGGCTTCGGCTTCCGCTGCGGCTTCCTCGGGCTGTTGCACCTGGAGATCATCCAGGAGCGGCTGTCGCGCGAGTTCGATCTCAATTTGATCGCGACCGCGCCGAGCGTGATCTACAAGATGCACCTGACCGACGGCCAGGAGATCTCGATCCACAATCCGGTCGACATGCCCGACGTGGTCAAGATCGCCGATATCGAGGAGCCGTGGATCGAGGCCACGATCCTGACCCCCGACGAATATCTCGGCAGCGTGCTGAAGCTGTGCCAGGACCGTCGCGGATCGCAGAAGGAGCTGACTTACGTCGGCTCCCGCGCGATGGTGAAATACGACCTGCCGCTCAACGAAGTCGTGTTCGACTTCTACGACCGCCTGAAATCGGTCTCCAAGGGCTACGCCTCGTTCGACTATCATCTGACTGACTACAAGGTGGCCGATCTCGTCAAGATGCAGATCCTGGTCAACAACGAGCCGGTCGATGCGCTGTCGATGCTGGTGCATCGGACCCGCGCCGAAGGCCGCGGCCGCGCCATGGTCGAGAAGATGAAGGAACTGATCCCGCCGCACATGTTCCAGATCCCGATCCAGGCGGCGATCGGCGGCAAGGTGATCGCGCGCGAAACCGTCCGCGCGCTGCGCAAGGACGTCACCGCGAAATGCTACGGCGGCGACATCACGCGCAAACGCAAACTTCTGGAGAAGCAGAAGGAAGGCAAGAAGAAGATGCGGCAGTTCGGCAAGGTCGACATCCCGCAGGAAGCTTTCATTGCCGCGCTGAAGGTGGATAGCTGAGGCGAACGCTGCTGCCGCTCTTCGATGTCTATTCGTGTCTCAACGTGAAACGCACTTTGATTTGAATCGCCATTGAACGGCGAGCCGATTATGCTGCGATCCATGTCGCGCATCTTGTCCCTCTCAATCGTCATTCTCCTGTCACTGCAGCCCGCCGTAACGTGGGGCGCGCCCGCGCAGAAGCCCCAGTCCGCCCGCTGGCATGGCTATGGCTTCCTGCCCGGCTACCGCCAGCCGCCCAACGAAACCATTCCGGTGCTCGGGCCGCGGGGCGCCGCCCGTGGCTACCCGGACTATTCGCCGCGCTACTGGTATGGCGGCGATCAATATTATTTCGGCCGGCCCGGATTCCACGGCGGAGGCCGCTACAATGGCGGCAGCTACGGTCCGTGCTGGACCTGGACGCCGATTGGCCGCGCCTGGAATTGCGGGTAGACGCACAAGCGCGACCACGTCGACGCAAGATGGCTGATCTGCAACGGTGTCATCCCACCTTGCCGTCTCCCGCCGAATGCGCCACCATTGCGTAACCCGCCCAACAAGAATGCGAAAAGAGGCAGAGGAACGCATGAACAGGCCGCAGGGATTCGACCTCGTCGAGCGGGCGCGCGCACTGGCGCCGCTGATCTCAAGCGAAGCCGATGAGATCGAACGGACCCGGCGGCTGACGCCTTCCGTCACCACCGCTCTCGTCGAGAATGGACTCTACCGCGCGCTGCTGCCGCGTAGCCTTGGTGGCGCCGAGGCGCCGCTCGACGTGTTCATGCAGATGCAGGAGGAGATCGCCAAGGCCGACGCGTCGACCGCCTGGTGCCTCGGCCAGTGCAGCGTCTGCGCGATGACCGCGGCCTATCTCGCGCCCGACGCTGCCAACGAGATCTTCAACACCGCGCCCGGCATCCTGGCCTGGGGCGCGATCGGCCACGAGGTTCGCGCCGAGCCGGGCGGTTACCGCGCCAGCGCGCGCTGGGACTTCGCCTCCGGCTCGCGGCAGGCGAGCTGGCTCGGCGCCCACGTCCGCGTCATCGAGGCCGACGGCTCGCAGCGCAAGAAGCCGGACGGCTCGCCCGAAATCCGCACCCTCCTGTTTCCGATGGCGTCGGCCACGATGTACGACGTCTGGGACGTGATCGGGCTGAAGGGCACCGGCACCGATTCCTATTCGGTCGACAATCTCTTCATCCCCGAAAAGTTTGCAGCACTGCGCGACGATCCAACCGCGCTGCGCGAGCAGGGACCGCTCTACAAGCTGTCGACCAACATGGTGTTCAGCATGGGCTTTGCCGCCACCTCGCTCGGCGTCGCCCGCGCCATGCTGGACGCGGCGACCGAGCTGGCGCGCGGCAAGACGCCGCAAGGATTGAAGGCGATGCGCGACAACAATGCCGTGCAGGGCCTGATCGGCCGCACCGAGGCGAGCCTGCGCGCGGCCCGCGCCTATCTCTATGCGACGGCGAACGACGTCTGGCAGGACCTGTCGCAGGGCGGTCCGATCAGCGAAGCGCATCGCATCGCGATCCGCATCGCCTCGACCTGGACCATCCACCAATCGGCCGCGGTGGTCGACACCGCCTATCACATGTCGGGCGCGACGGCGGTGTTTGCGAAAAATCCGTTCGAGCGGCGCTTCCGCGACATGCACGCGATCGCGCAGCAGATCCAGGCCCGCGACACCCAGTATGAGGACGCCGGCAAGGCGATTCTTTCCGGCAATTTGACCGCGGCGCCGACCACCCGCTAGCCGGTACGAAAGTAGCATTAGCTGCTGTTGCCGTGGTCGAAATACGGGCCGCGACGACGCGCAGTTGTTAAGCTTTTTCTGAGAGTTTGCGGACGGCGCTAATGCCTGGAGTTCCGCCGGTCCCATGTTCAAGCTTCGATCGATTGCCGCCCGCCTGATCCTGGCGATCTCACTGACCGTCGCGATCGCCTGCGCCATCCTCGGCGGCTTCTCGATCAGCCAGCAGCGCGCGCTGACCCGGCTGGCGCTCGATCAGCAGCTCAAGCTGCAATATGACAGCGTGATTGCAGCGATCGACTATGAGGGGCGCGCGGCGCTGGCGGTCTCAGCAGTCATCGCCGCATTGCCGCCGGTCGGCGACGCCATCGCCAAGGGCGACCGCGACGGCCTCGGAAAGCTGCTCGGCGACCCCTGGGTGGCGCTGAAGGCGCAAGGCATCCCGCTGATCTCGTTCTGGCAGGCCCCGGCGGTCAGCTTCTACCGCGTCCATACGCCAAAGCTTTTCGGCGACGACGCCTCCGCGCGGCGCGCGACGGTGGTGGAGTCAATCAAGACCGGCAATCCGATCGTCGGCGTCGAGCCCAGCCGCGAGGCGCTTTCGATCTTCGGCATGACCCCGATCATGCGCGATGGCAAGACGCTGGCCAATGTCGACGTCGGCGTTGCCTTCGGCAAGGAGTTCGTCGACCGCGCCAAGAAGCGCTTTGGCATCGACCTCGCCGTGCATTCCTTCGACGGAGGGAGCTTCAAGCGGCTGTCCTCGACCTTCGGCGAAACCGTGGTCGCGACCCAGGACGAGCTCAGGGGCGTGATGAACGGGACAGCGTTGCTGCGTGACGCGACGCTCGACGGCCATGCGGTCGAGCTGTACCTCGGGCAGATCAGGAACTATGCCGGTCAGCCGGTCGCCGTGCTCGAGATCGTCAAGGACACCACGGACTACGAAGCCGCTGCAGCGAGCGCACAGCGCAGTCTGATCCTTGGCACCGTCGCGATCCTGGTCGCGGCCGTGCTGCTCGCCTTCCTGCTCGGCCGCGGCCTGTCACGACCGCTGACTGCGATCACGGCGGTGATGAATCGCTTGTCCAGCGGCGATACCGGCGTCACGATTCCCGGCAGCGACCGGCGCGACGAGCTCGGCACGATGGCGAAGGCGGTCGACGTGTTCCGCCGCGGCATGATCGAAACCTCGTCGCTGCGCGAGGCGCAGGAGGCCGACAAGGCCAAGGGAGAACTGGAGAAGCGGGCGTTGCAGCGTCAGATGGCCGACCGCTTCGAATCCGACGTCAAGGGCGTGGTCGCCGCCGTCGCCCGGGCGACCGACGACATGCAGCGTGTCGCCCGCGAGATCACGACCAGCGTCAGCGGCACCTCCGAGCGGACCTCGGCCGCAGCCGCCGCCTCGGAAGAGGCTTCGGCCAGTGTCAATGCGGTCGCAGCGGCGACCGAAGAGCTGGCGTCCTCGATCACCGAGATCGGCCGTCAAGTCACCCACTCCAGCCGCGTCGCTGAACATGCCGTGGTCAAGGCCAGGGAGACCACCGACATGGTGACGAGCCTTGCTGTATCCGCCGAGAAGATCGGCGACGTGCTGCGCCTGATCAGCGCGATTGCCAGCCAGACCAATTTGCTGGCGCTCAACGCCACCATCGAGGCGGCGCGCGCCGGCGAGGCCGGCCGCGGCTTTGCCGTGGTCGCCGCCGAGGTGAAGGGACTGGCGAGCCAGACCGCCAAGGCCACCGAGGAGATCGCCGGCCAGGTCAGCGCGATCCAATCGGCGACCGGCAACTGCGTCAGCGCCATCGGCGACATCAGCGGCACCATCCGCGAGATCTCGGGCATCGCCACCGCGATTGCGGCCGCCGTCGAGCAACAGGACTCAGCCACACGGGAGATCGCCCGCAGCGTGCAGCAGGCGTCCGCCGGCACCGGTGAGGTCTCCACCAACGTCGCGGGCGCGAGTAAGGCCGCCGGCCAGTCCCGCGCCCTCACGGGCAACGTGCTTGACGCCTCGAGCCAGCTCGGCGATCACGCCTCCGCGCTGTCGCACAGTGTCGACACGTTCCTCGCCGGGCTGCGCAACGCGGCCTAATGCGCGATGAGATCAAGTTGCCCCGTCATCGCGACTTAGATGCGGTCTATATGACAGCCAAGGCGCTCTCATCGTGACGCCCGGCGTGCCCGCGCGCCAAACAACTTGCCTCGCCAACCCGCTGCGATGATCACCGCCATCAGCAGCAGAACTGCAGTGTCGAGGGCAAGTTCGAAGATCCTGTCCGCGCCGGAGCAATGGCTGCCGTCGAGGCACGGCCCCGACTCCAGGATCACGGCGGCGCCGGCAGAGGCGAGGAACAGCAGCACGAGATAGACGCAGATCGTCAATACGCGCTCCCAGCGCGCCGGCATCCGCGCTGCCGCGGGCTCGGCTCGCTCGGTAACAAATTGGCCCGGTCGCGCCTTGGCGGGATCGCGGATCTGCACCGTCGATCGCGTCACCAGATCGTGGATGGCCTGATTGCGGCGCGTCGCCGCGAGAATGACGAACGAATACCAGCCGAGCAGGCTCTTGAGCAGAAGCCGGGCACACGCCTTTGGGAACCCGACATTGCCTCCGGTCGCGTCATCGACGACGCGGAGGTTGGTGAGATGATGTCCAACGGTGCCTCCGGTAAACGACACCAGGATCGGTTCGTAAAGCAACAGCACCGCAATCACCACGATCCCGAGCGCACGCGACAGCGTGTCGGTCGCCACTGTGGAGGCCACCAGCAACGCGCCGAAGATCACAATGAGCGTGATGGCCCAGTCGATGAAGATGCCGCGAAAGCGGCGCGAGAACCGCGCGTAGAGCGGCGACGACGCCGCGACCGGTGGAACGGTGGTACCAACACTCATCGGGCTCATCCCGCTCTTGCGTCCCGCTTACGCTTAAGACGAGACGGCGACGACAGAGGTTCAACCATGGGCTTCCGCCGGATCGCTGGGTGGCCTAGTTTCCGGGGACGGAATGCCTGCGGAGCCGCCATGACCAGACCGGTGAAAAAATCGACCGCCAATGTGACAACGAAGCCGCGCCGGGGCAACCCGGATTCCGCAGACGCGCTGTTCGGCGCGTATCCCGCACCGGTCAAGACCCGATTGCTGGCGCTCAGGCGCCTGATCTTCGATACCGCCAAGGCGACCAAGGGCGTCGGCGCGCTCGAAGAGACGCTGAAATGGGGACAGCCGAGCTACCTGACGGCGGAAACCGGAAGCGGCAGCACCGTCCGGATCGATCAGGTGAAGCCGGCCGCGGACCAGGTCGCGATCTACTTCCATTGCCAGACCAATCTGGTCGAGACGTTCCGCGAGCTCTATCCCGAACTCAGCTACAGCGGCAATCGCGCGATCCTGCTCGACGTCGCCGACAAGCTGCCGGAGGCTGCGCTGCGCCACTGCGTGGCGCTCGCGCTGACCTATCATCTGAACAAGAAGGCGACGTAGGCGTCCCTCCCCTACGCCACCAGCGCTGATTCCATCTCCGCGCCGCGCTGGGCCGTCAGCAGGCTGACGATCTCGGCATTCGGCCGGGCGCGGCTGAACAGGAAGCCCTGGCCCTCGTGGCAGCCTTCGGCGCGCAGGCAGCTCAGCTCCGATTCGGTCTCGACGCCCTCCGCCGTGATGGTAACGCCGAGCCCCATGCCGAGGCTGATGATCGAACGCACGATCGCCTGTGCGTCGCGGTTGGAGCCGAGATCACGCACGAAGGACTGGTCGATCTTGATCTTGTCGAACGGGAAGCTGCGCAAATAACTCAGGCTCGAATAGCCGGTGCCGAAATCATCCATCGAGATGCGCACCCCGAGGGAGCGGAGCGCGTGCAGCGTGGCCAGCACCTGGCTGCTCTTCTCGAGCAGCAGCGTCTCGGTGATCTCGAGCTCGAGTCGCCGCGCCGGCAGACCGGATCGCTTCAGCGCGTCGGTGACCAGCGGCAACAGGTTGCCGGTGCGGAATTGCAGCGGCGACAAATTGACCGCGACGCGGACGTCATCCGGCCACTGCGCCGCGTCCATGCAGGCGCGATGCAGCATCAGCCCGCCCAGCGCATTGATCAGGCCGGTCTCCTCGGCCACCGGAATGAACTCGCCGGGCGAGATCATGCCGCGCTCCGGATGCGGCCAGCGCACCAGCGCCTCGAAGCCGGTGATGCGCCCGCTCGCGAGATCGATCAGCGGCTGGTAGTAGGGTCGCAGGCCTTCGTTCTGGATCGCATCACGCAGATCGGTCTCGATCTTGCGACGGCTCCGGGCGCGGGCATCCATCTCCGCCTCGAAGAAGGAGAAGGTGCCGCGGAATTCGCTCTTGGCGCGCGACAGCGCCATGTCGGCGCTCTTCAAAAGCTTTTCCGAATCTTCGCCGTCGCCGGGTGACATCGCGATGCCGATGCTGGCGCCGATCACCACCGAATGTCCCTCGAGCAGATAGGGCTCGCCGATCGCATCCAGGATACGCTTGGCGAGCAGCACTGCGTCCTCGGGCCGCACCACGCCGTTCTGCACGATGGTGAACTCATCGGAGTTGAGACGGGCCAGCGCGTCCTCGTCGCGCAAGGTCGAGCGCAGCCGCTTGGCCACACCGCGCAGCAGCTTGTCGCCGATGCCATGGCCGAGCGTGTCGTTGACCGCCTTGAAATTGTCGAGCCCGAGCATCAGCACCGCGACCTTGTCCGAGCTGCGGCGGGTGTGCAGCAGCATCTCGTCCATCTTCTGGCGCAGCAAATTGCGGTTCGGCAGGCCGGTCAGGCCGTCATGCTGCGCCATGAAGGCAAGCCGCGCCTCGGCGCGCTTGCGCTCGGTGATGTCCATCAGCGCGAGCAGCATCGCCGGCTGGTCGCCGTGCATCAGCTGGCGCGAATAGATCGCAAGATCGATCAGCGTGCCGTCGGCGCGCACGTGCTTCCAGGTTCGCGCCGCCTGCTCGTCGCTGCTGCGCCCGGCGGCCCAGGGCAATTCGGTATCGAACGCCTGCAGGCTCTTGATCGTCAGCTTCTCGAACTCGGTGCGCGCGTAGCCGTAATGGGCGATCGCCGCGTCGTTGACGCTGAGGATACGCTCGCCATCGAGCGCGCACACGATCATCGGCACCGGATTGCCATCGAACAGCAGGCGGAATGACGCCTCGCGCTGCTTCAACTCGGTGATGTCGACGCGCAGGCCGACGATGCCGCCATCCGAGGTCAGCCGCTCTTCGATCAGGACGACACGGCCATCGGCCAGCACCTGCTCGTGCCGCTCGCCCGGCTGATACATCCTGCTGACCCGCTCGGCGATCCACTCCTCCTCGCGGCCCTTGGACTCGGGATAGTCGCCGCGTTCGACGCCGATGCGAATGGTATCTTCCAGCCGCGCGCCGTACTCGAAGAGATCCGAGCTGCGCTTGTAGATTTCCGAATATTTTTTGTTCCAGAGGGTGTAGCGGCCCTCGGGGTCGAGAAACACGATGCCCTGCGGCAGGATATCGATCGCCTCGCGCAGCAGCTCGTTCGACTTGCGCGCATCCGCAATCGCCGCCTCGGCCTGCGCGCGCTGGCGCACCAGCTCGCCGATTTCGGCGGCCGCGCGACGCGAACCGCCCGACAGTTTCGGCAAGGCTTTGGCCTGATGGCCCCGGAGACGGGACACTCTGGCTTGTTTCGGTTTCTTGATTTTCTTCGGCCGCATCATCGGTATCGCACGCCCCACGCGTCGTCCAGCTCGGCGGTATTTCTGCGATAAGTATCTGAAAAATTGGTATCTATTGGCGGGTAGCCGTGCCGGACGGAATCCCGCGGCCTGCCTGCTTTAGAGGCGGGTTGCATGCAGCACGAGTGCGCGACGCCGTGAAAGCGGCAAGCACATCAAATTCGCAGGCGGAAGCACCTGTCCATGGTGAGGAATGCGTAAACGGAAACGCGATTGCACAATGAACGCGCTGAAGTCCTGCCGATCGCATCAATATTTGTCAGCGAATAGCAGGGTTATCGCGGGGTTAAGACGCCATGCGGTTCAGCTCATCCTTCGCACTGCGGACGGTTAGTTCGTGATCTCGATCGCGACTAGTTCGTGATCTCGATCGCGACTAGTTCGCGATCTCGATGCGCGTGCTGCCGCGGCCGGTACGCTCGACGAGCCCATAGAGAACCGCGGCATGTGACGGATGCAGCCGGATGCAACCATGCGAGGCCGGCCCGCCGAGACGGGCAAGATCGTTGGTGCCGTGGATCGCAAAGCCGCCATGGAAGAAGATCGAATGCGGCATCGGCGAATTGTAGTACTTCCGGGAATACCAGCGGCGCGCCATCAATTGCGGATGGAAAACGCCATTCGGCGTGCCATAGCCGCTACGCCCGGTCGACACCGGCCAGTCGTAGCGCATCGCGCCATCAACACTGACGGCCATGCGCTGCGACGATTTGTCGATGTGGACGACGACGTCGGCATGCGCCGGAGAGAGCGCCGATGTCAAAACAGCAATCGCGGCTGCAAAGACCAGCCGTACGCCAAATACGCTTGTCATAATAACGCCCGCCCTGAATTAATTTGACCGCTTATGAATTGACCGCATGATGTCGCCGGCTGCCGCCTGTTGTAAAGTCCGACCATCACACGCAGGCGGAAGAAGCCGCGGGTAATCTTAATCGAGGCTGTGGGCGATCAAGCAATTGGGATGAAAGCGCGATCCGCGAGCGTCAAATCCATGTTAGCTTCGCGCAGACTAGAGTGATCCGATGACACCCCGCCTGCTTCTGATCCCGCTCCTGCTATCCGCCCTCGTTGCCTGCACCATCTCCGCATGGGCGCAGGACAAGGGCTCCGTCAATCTAAAACCGCTGCCGCCGCTCGCCAACCCGAACGATCCGAAGATCGGGGCCAGGGAATTGTTCGCGCGCAAGGTGCTGCCGGCTGCGATGCCGACGCAGGCGATCGGCTCCTACGTGAAGGGCTGTCTCGCCGGCGCCGAGCAGATGCCGCTCAACGGTGACACCTGGCAGGTGATGCGGCTGTCGCGCAACCGCTACTGGGGTCATCCCGACATGATCGCACTGTTGAAGCGGCTGTCGGCCAAGGCCCACAAGGACGCCGGCTGGCCGGGGATCCTGGTGGGAGACATCGGCCAGCCGCGCGGCGGCCCCGCGCTGAGCGGGCACGCCAGCCATCAGATCGGGCTCGACGCCGACATTTGGCTGACGCCGATGCCGGATCGTAAATTGTCGCGCGAAGATCGCGAGGACATGTCCGCGGTGATGATGGTGCGCGACGACCGGCTCGACGTCGACACGCGCGTCTTCACGCCGGGTCATCTGCTCGTCATCCGCGACGCGGCGCAGGAGCCGGCCGTGCAACGCATCTTCGTCAACCCCGCGATCAAGAAAGCGCTGTGCCGCGAGGCCAAGGGCGACCGCAGCTGGCTGTCCAAGATCAGGCCGTGGTGGGGCCACGACTATCACTTCCACATCCGCATCAAATGTCCGCCCGGCAGTCCCGAATGCGAGGGACAGAAGTCGCAATCCGAGGACGAGGGCTGCAAGCCATCCGACCTCGCCTACTGGTTCAAGGATTCCGTGCTGCATCCTAAGCCGTCGCCGGAGCCGGCGAAACCGCGCCCGCCCATGACGCTGGCACAGCTGCCGGCGGCCTGTAAAACTGTGCTGAACGCGCCGGATGCAAAGCAATAACATCTTCGTCAGGCCGCTATCCCGGCCGCCTCGAAATGCGTTATGATCTTGTGTCGTCGCGCCGTAAGCGCGTTCGAGCGATGGATCGGGGCCGCTGATCTATTCCATCCGTCATCATTGCAGTGGACTGGACATGCGCAAATCGCTCTTCGCCGTATTGCTGTTGCTCGTCTCAACCCCCGCTTTCGCAGCGGAGGAGCCGAGCGGCTGCGACAAGTTCAAATGGCCGATCGACCGCGAGCGCGCTGCGCTCACCGCACCCGATCGCGTCAAGCTTGCGTCCGGGAGCGAGCAGGCGGCGTTGCCGTCGACCGGCATCACGCTGGCGCTGGTCACCCCGGCGGATGCCAAACTTCCCTCCCCGCCGGAGCGCGCGCCGAAGGACGGCACCTTCGCCGGCTTCACCAGCATCAAGACGGCACCGAAGGCCGGGCTCTACACCATCAGCCTGTCGGCCGGTGCCTGGGTTGACGTGGTGCAGGACGGCCATTTGCTCAAGCCGAAGGCATTCAGCGGCGCGACCGATTGCGACGGGATCCGCAAGACCATCAAGGTTGAGCTCGCCGCGAGCCCCCTCGTCCTGCAGGTCAGCGGCGCCAGGGAGAACGCGATCTCGATCACGATCCTGCCCTCCGAGTAGGGGTTAGACAAAGGGTCGCCTTTACCCTAAGCCGCAGCCTGCTATGGTTGCAGTGCGACATCCTTTCGGACCGTAAGTCCTTGCGGGATCAGCGGAACAGCGCTTCCGCCCGTCGCGGCCCAGACCTCAAGCCAACGCCTGATTGCGCGTGCCCGTTCGCGCGCGAGCTCGCACGGAGCGCCTTCCATGTCACGTATTGCCGGACTTCTCACTGCCTTCGTCATCCTGCTCGGCGCGATGCATTCGCCCGCCAGCGCCGACGACAAGACGCTCACCGTCTTTGCCGCGGCCTCGATGAAGAATGCGCTCGACGACATCGACGCAGCCTATACCGCCAAGACCGGCGTCAAGATCAATGCCAGCTATGCCGCGAGTTCGGCATTGGCAAAGCAGATCGAGCAGGGCGCGCCGGCCGACGTGTTCGTTTCCGCCGACACCGACTGGATGGACTACGCGATCAAGCAGAAGACCATCAACGAGCCGACCCGAGTCGATTTGCTCGGCAACTCGATCGTGCTGATCGCGCCGAAGGACTCCAAGATCGACACTGTCGATATCGGACCTGGCTTCGACCTCGCCAAGCTCGCCGGCGACGGCAAGATCGCGACCGGCGACGTCAAGGCGGTGCCGGTCGGCAAATACGCCAAGGCGGCGCTGGAGAAGCTCGGCGCGTGGCAGGCGGCGGAGCCTAAATTCGCGATGGCCGAAAGCGTGCGCGCGGCGTTGACGCTGGTGGCGCGCGGCGAAGCCGTGCTCGGCATCGTCTATTCGACCGACGCCAAGGTCGAGCCAGGCGTCAAGATCGTCGGCACCTTCCCGGCCGACACCCATCCCGCCATCATCTATCCGGTCGCGGCGACCACGACCGCGAAGCCGGACACCGCTGACTATCTCGCCTTCCTGCGCTCCTCGGCGGCGAAGACGATCCTCGAGAAATACGGCTTCAAGTTCCTGATCAGCCCGACGACGTAACCGACGTGTTCGAGATCTCGCCGACCGAATGGACGGCGATCCTGCTTTCATTGCGGGTCGCCGTCATCGCAACGCTGGTCGCGACCCCGTTCGGGATCGCGCTCGCGTGGCTGCTGGCGCGGCGCGATTTCTGGGGCAAATCCATCCTCGACGCCGCCGTGCATCTGCCGCTGGTGCTGCCGCCCGTCGTCACGGGCTATCTGTTGCTGCTGACATTCGGCAAGCGCGGTCTGGTCGGCGCGTGGCTTGCCGACCATCTCGGCATCGTCTTCGCATTCCGCTGGACCGGCGCGGCGCTGGCTTGCGGGGTGATGTCGTTTCCGCTGCTGGTGCGGCCGATCCGCCTCTCGATCGAGGCGGTCGACCGGCGGCTCGAGCAGGCGGCCGAAACGCTCGGCGCGGCGCCATGGTGGGTGTTCGCGACGGTGACGCTGCCGCTCGCTTTGCCGGGGGTGCTGGCCGGCATGGTGCTCGGCTTCGCCAAGGCGATCGGCGAGTTCGGTGCGACCATCACCTTCGTCTCCAACATCCCCGGCGAAACCCAGACCATTTCGTCGGCAATCTATTCGCTGATCCAGACGCCGGACGGCGACGCCGCCGCAGGACGGCTCGTGATCATTTCGGTCGCGATCGCGATGGGTGCGCTGATTGCCGCGGAATGGTTCGCACGCCGCGCCACCGCACGCTTGCACGGACAATGACGATGCTGCGCGTCGACATCACCAAGCAGCTTGGAGAATTCACGCTCGCGGCCTCGTTCACCAGCGAGGGCCGCGTCATCGGCCTGTTCGGAGCCTCCGGCTCCGGCAAGACCTCGCTGATCAATACCATTGCGGGGCTGTTGCGCCCCGACCGCGGCACCATCGTGATCGACGGCGAAACCGTCGACGATACCGCCGCCGGTATCCACGTCCCGGCCTATCGCCGCCGCATCGGCTACGTGTTCCAGGATGCGCGGCTGTTTCCGCATCTCGATATCAGGCAAAATCTCGACTATGGCCGCCGCATGAACGGTCTCGCCGACGATCCGGTGCAGCGCAAGCGCGTGGTCGAGCTGCTCGACATCGGCGCCCTGCTTGACCGGCGCCCCGGGAAGCTTTCGGGCGGCGAGCGCCAGCGCGTCGCGCTGGGCCGGGCGCTGTTGTCCAAACCGCGGCTGTTGCTGCTGGACGAGCCCCTGGGCGCGCTCGACGAGGGCCGCAAGCTGGAGATCCTGCCCTATCTGGCGCGGCTGCGCGACGAGGCCGGTATTCCCATGGTCTATGTCAGCCACGACGCAGCCGAGCTTCGCCAGCTGGCCACCCAGATCGTGATGCTGCGCCGCGGCCAGGTGACCGCCTTCGGCGGTGTCAAGGTGCTGACAGGCCCGCAGTAGCATTCTGTTTCCACGAAAGTCGGCATAAGATAGCCAAGCTTATCCGTTAGGCCCACGTTGGAACGTCGGGTCGGACACATGGAGAAGATACGTTTTGCGATTTGCTGGCTGGATAACGTTGCTGATCGGAATGCTCATGTGCGCCACGGTCGCATGGGCTGCGCTTGGATTCCTGCTGATGGGCGTCGGGCTGATCTCGCTCCAGGTCGCCGAGCGGAGCCGGCGCCGGACCGATGTCGCGATGGCGGTTCCGGCGGGCCTCAACCTTGCCCTGACGGGACCCGGGCTGCAGCCACCGAAATTCGAGCCTGTCGTCTCTCGTGACACCGCGCCGCCACGTCAGCCCCGCCGGGTCGCGTGGCCGTCCAAGAGCAACGGCGCGCCCTACGACAAGGAGGCGTGGCGCCAGCTGGTCGAGCGCGATCCCGATATCGCGCAGCTGGCCAATGTTCTCGCCGATTACGGCCCGCAATATGTCGACGAGCTGGCGATCAGCTATCTCGCCGCGCCCGACAAGAGCCGGCTCGGCGCGATCGTTGACGGGATCATCGCACGCGCCCGCGGCAGCCGGCCGCCCCCGCCGGCAGCTCCGCCACCGGGACCGCGGCCGCCACCCGTACCGGCCGACCCGGCCGCAGACCTCGAGGCGTCCCTGATCGCGGCCTTCGAAGAGGCATCCGCCAAGTCCCCCGCCGAGCGGCCAGATCCGCCACCGCCAGCCAGGGCGGCAGAGGTCCGGCCATCGCCGGTGACGCGGCGGGAGCCGGCTTTCCGCAGCGCGCCCAGCGATCCGAAGCTCGGCCAATCGCCGCCGCCGGTGCCGTTGCCGGCAAGCGCACCTGCCGACCTCGAAGCGTCACTGATCGCCGCCGTCGCGGAAGCCTCCGCCAGGCGGATCGATCCGCCGAAGCCTGCTCCATCGCCGGAGCCCCCTCCTCTGCCGACGAAGCCCGAGCCGGATGTCCGCACTGCGCCGAAGGAGCAGAAGCCCGTTCCGCCGCCGGTCCCGCCGGCAAGCACGCCGGCCGACGATCTGGATGAATCATTGCTCGCGGCGCTTGCCGAGATCTCCGGCGAGAAGGCCTCCGGCCCCGCCGATCCGGCCACACCCGCCTCTGCCGCCAAAGATCCGGCCAAGGATCTGCCGAGCGCGCCGGTCGACGATGACCTGTCGGAGATGATCAAGAAATTCGCGCCGGATTCGAGCTTCCTGCGCAAGCAGTGAGCCGCGGCCTGAAGGTTCAGACGCCCGCCACCGATGCCCAGATGTCGGCGAGCTTGCGCCGGACCGCCTGCATGCGCGTCTGCGGCACGGCCTCCTCCTCTTCCTCCGGCAGGCGGAGGCCGACCACATTGACGCGACCGCCACCGATATTGCGCGCCACCAGCACGATCGAATCGAGCGCGAGTTCGGCGCCTTGCTTCGGCGCGCGGTCGAGGTTGACGTCGAAATAGTCCGCGAGCGTCAGCTTGGCCTGCTGTTCGTCGACCTTGACGCCATAGATCTCGGCAAGCTCGCCCAGCGTGTGCTCGCCCGACACCATGAAGTCGCCAAGCAGATGCGGATCGGGCGTGCTCGATGGCGCCATGTCGACAAAGAAGCGGTCGAGCGCGTCGGCCCGCTCCGGCGGCGCCAGCAGATAGATATAGTCGCCGGGTGCGACCGGGTCGGCCTCTACGGGGGTCAGGATCTGCTGATTGCGGATCACCAAGGTCGGCTTCGACCAGGACGGGATCAGCCCGCGCCGGAAATACAGGCTCTTCGGCCGCACCGGATAGCCGACCAGCTGCTGCTCGAGCTGGCCCGGCAGGTCCAGTTCGACACGGCGCGGGCCGCGTTCGGCGCGCGGCAGCGCAACATGCAGCCGCCGCGCCGCCGGCGCCAGCGTCCAGCCCTGCAGCAACAGCGAGATGATGACGACGACGAACGCGACGTCGAAATACAGATAGGCCTTCGACAGGCCGACCAGCATCGGGATCGACGCCAGGAAGATCGCGACCGCGCCGCGCAGGCCGGTCCAGGCGATGAAGATCTTCTCCCGCCAGTTGAACTTGAACGGCGCGAGACAAATCAGCACCGCCAGCGGCCGCGCCACCAGCATCAGCGCAAATGCCACCGCCACCGCGCCGCCGGCGCTCGAGAGCAGGCGATGCGGCGACACCAGGAGGCCGAGCAGCACGAACATCACGATCTGCGCCAGCCAGGTCGCGGCGTCGAGGAACGTCACCACGGAATTGTGCGCGCGGGTCGGCCGGTTGGCGATGACGATGCCGGCGAGGTAGACGGCAAGAAAGCCCGAGGCATGCACCATCTGCGAGCCGCCGAAGATCACCAGCGCGGCGGTCGTGACGAACGGCGCGTGCAGGCCCTGCGGCAGTGCCACACGGTTCAGCGCCACCACCACCAGCCGCCCGCCGATCACACCGATGATGGCGCCGAGCACCGCTTCCTGGATGAACTCCATCGCGATGTGCAACGCCGAGCTTTGGCCGACCGAGATGAACTCGACCAGCATCAGGGTGAGGAAGACCGCAAACGGATCGTTGGTGCCGGATTCCGCCTCCAGCGTCGCGCCGACGCGCGGGCGCAGCCGCAGGCCCTGCGTGTGCACCAGCAGGAACACCGCCGCGGCGTCGGTCGAGGCGACGACGGCGCCGACCAGGAACGACTCGGTCCAGTTGAGATCGAGCACATAACGGGCGACCGGCGCCGTGATCAGCGCGGTCAAGAGCACGCCGACGGTTGCCAGCATCATCGAGGGCGCCAGCACGGTGCGAATGCTGGTAAATCGCGTCTTCAATCCGCCGTCGAACAGAATCAGCGCCAGCGCCACCGAGCCGACCAGATAGGTGGTGCGGACGTCGTCGAACTGCAGCCGGCCCGGCCCGGAATCGCCGGCCAGCATGCCGACCAGCAAGAACACCAGCAGCAGGGGGGCGCCGAACCGCAATGCCAGCAGGCTCGACAGGATGCCGGCCATCACCAGAGCCGCGCCGAGCAGGATCGCTATGCTGACCGAGTCGAGGGAAGCCATGAACCTTTAGAGCTTGCGCCTTCAGATGTGTGAAATACTTGCAATTGCATCCTTATCGTCGCCACACTTGGACGCCAACCCATTTTATGACATCAGCGGCAATGTGCCCGCATTTGCAGCCCGACGTCGCCTCGGCACCGTGTTGTATCGATGGTCGCACAGGCGCCTTTGTGGGATTCTACCGGGCATTCGAATCACATTCGCCTGACCCGCGCGCAGATTGAGATTTAGCCGATGGACATGGGCCTGGACGACCTCCTGGAATCGATCAAAATGGCGGCGAGTTCGGTCGGCGCCGAGATCACCTCGCCGTGGTTCTACCTGCAATTCGGCATCATCCTCGCGGCCGCGGGGTTTGCGTACGCGGCCGACACCGCGATCCACGCGCGGGTCGAGATGTCGTCGCTGGCGATCCGCTGGCCGCTGCCGCTGCGGCACTTCGCGCGCGTGATGGTGAAGAGCGCCTCAACCGCCGTGTTCGCGGTCCTGATGGTCGTCTCGCGCATCGTCATGTGGCACATGACCTGGCCGAGCCGCAGCTATCTGATTGCGGTCTCCGCCAAGCTGGCGCTGGCCTGGCTGGTGATCCGCCTCGTGACGTCGGTGATCGACAACGCCTTTATCGTCAAGCTGGTATCGATCGCGGCGTGGCTGGTCGCGGCGCTGAGCATCATCGGCCAGCTCGACTGGGCCGCCGACACGCTGGATTCGTTCGGGATCTTGGTCGGGGGCCTGCGGCTGACGCCGCTGTTGCTGATCAAGGCCGGCGCGCTGTTGATCGTGGCGCTGTGGCTGACCAACATCGCCAGCAATTTCGCCGAGAGCCGCATCAACAGCGCCACCGACCTGACGCCGTCGATCCAGGTGCTGCTGGTCAAGATCATCCGGATCGGCTTGATGGTGGTGGCGATCGCGATCGCGCTCGACGCGGTCGGCATCAACCTCTCCGCGCTGGCGGTGTTCACAGGTGCAGCCGGCGTCGGTATCGGTCTTGGTCTGCAGAAGATCGTCGCCAATTTCATCAGCGGGCTGATCCTCCTGGTCGACAAATCGGTGAAGCCCGGCGATCTCGTCACCATCGGCGAGAGCCAGGGCAAGATCAGCGCGATGAAGACCCGCTACATCTCGGTCGCCGCCGGCGACGGCCGCGAATTCCTGATCCCGAACGAGGATCTGGTGACGCAGAAGGTCACCAATTGGACCTATACCGACAAGAACACGCTGGTGAAGATCGCCTTCGCCGCCAATTACGACGCCGATCCCCGGCTGGTCTGCAAGCTCGCGACCGACACCGCCGCCGCCCATGAGCGCGCAACAAAGGGCAAGCCGCCATCCTGCGTCCTGACCGAATTCGCCGAGTTCGGCATGAAGTTCTCGCTGACCTTCTGGATCGCCGACCCCGACGGCATGGACAGGGTGAAAAGCGACGTGATGCTGGCGCTGTGGGACGGCTTCAAGGGCAATGGCATCAAGGTGCCCTATCCGGTGCGGGAACTCCGGGTCCGCGGTGGCGCGCTCCCGGTGGAGAGCGTGGTGGAGGTTTCCACTTAGCTTTTGAGCATGATCATTTCGGAAAACCGGCCTCCACTTTGCGCTAACGCGGCCCTTCGGGTCCGGATCATGCTCTAGAATTGGGCCGTTTGCGCATTGTCCCCATGCCCAACCTTGGCTTGCACCTGCCGCCCCGATCATTAAATTAGACCCTCAAATCAGCCCTTTTGCCCCTGAAGCGATCCGCCCATGAGCTATATCGAAACCACCGACACCACCTCCCTCCGCAAGACCGGTCAGATCAAGCTGCACGGCGAGAGCGGCTTCGCCGGCATGCGCAAGGCGGGCGCGCTGGTCTCGAAATGCCTCGACGCACTCACCGACATCGTCAAGCCGGGCGTCGCGACCTCGGTCATCGACGAGTTCGTCCGCGACTTCGCTTTCAGCCACGGCGCCTATCCGGCGACGCTAATGTATCGCGGCTATCGCTACTCGACCTGCACCTCGATCAATCACGTGGTCTGCCACGGCATGCCCGGCGACCGCCCGCTGAAGGAAGGCGACATCGTCAATGTCGACGTCACCTTCATCGTCGACGGCTGGTACGGCGATTCCAGCCGGATGTATGCGATCGGTCCGATCGCGCGCAAGGCCGAGCGGCTGATCGAAGTGACCTATGAAGCGATGATGCGCGGCATCGCCGCGGTGAAGCCCGGCGCCACCACCGGCGATATCGGCCACGCCATCCAGAGCTACGTCGAGCCGCAGGGCATGAGCGTGGTGCGCGATTTCTGCGGCCACGGCCTCGGCCGCCTGTTCCACGACGAGCCGAACATCATCCATATCGGCCGGCCCGGCGAAGGCGTGCCGCTGCGGCCCGGCATGTTCTTCACCATCGAGCCGATGATCAATCTCGGCAAGCCGCATGTGAAGATCCTGTCCGACGGCTGGACCGCGGTGACCCGCGATCGCTCGCTTTCGGCGCAGTTCGAACACTCCGTCGGCGTCACCGCCAACGGCGTCGAGATCTTCACGCTGTCGGAGCTCCACGGCGAGAAGCCGTGGGTTACAGTCTAAGACTGCGTCGGCCCGCATCTACTTTTTCTCCGTCGCGAGATAGACGAGCGCAAGCAGCGGCAGCACGCCGCCGATGACGGCCGCAAGCAGCCAGCCTCCTGAGACGTAGGCCCAGCCGCCGACCGCCGAACCGAGCGCGCCGGCCAGGAAGAACGTCGCCATGTAGAGCCCGTTGAGCCGGCTTCGCGAGTCCGCGCCGAGCACGAACAGCGTGCGGAAGCCGAGCACGACATTGGCCTGCACGCCGAAATCGATCGCTATTGCGGCCACGACAAACAGCACCAGTGAAAGCATCGAGCCCGGCGCGACGACAAGTGTGAGCGCAAATCCGGCACTGGTCAGCACCATCGATGCGGCGGTCGCGGGGCGCGTCCAACCCCGATCCGCGAGGCGTCCCGCGATCGGTGCAGAGATGGCACCTGCAACACCGAGCAGCGCGAACACCGCGATTCCGGACTGCGACAGCCGGAAGGCGGGCCCGGCCAGCACCAGCGGCACGGTGGTCCAGAACAGGCTGAAGCCCGCGAACAGACTGGCCTGATAGAGCGCGCGCCGCCACAGGATTGGCGTGGTGCGGGCAAGATGCACCATGGAGCGCATCAGCTCGCCATAGCCAAGACGACCCTGCGGAATCCGTGGCGGCAACGTCCAGCGCAGCAGGATGGCCAGTGCCGCCATGATCGCGGACGACATCCAGTAGACCGCATGCCAGGACGACACCGACGCGACGAAGCTCGACACCGGGCGGGCCAGCATGATCCCGAGTAGCAAGCCGCTCGCGACGTTGCCGACGACCTGGCCCCTGATACGCTCGGGTGCCAAATGACCCGCATAGGGCAGCAGGATCTGCACTGCGACGGATCCGAAGCCAACCGATAGCGCGGCGGCGAGGAACGGCAGCGGATGTGTCGATAGCGCCGCAGCGACCAGCGCGACTGCGGCGAGCGCGATCACGGACGTGATCAACCGGCGGTTCTCGATGAGATCGCCGAGCGGAACGATCAGCAGCAGGCCTACGCCGTAACCGATCTGGGTCATGGTCACGATCAGGCCGGCGGATTGCGGCCGCAGGCCGAGCTCGGCCGCGATCGGCCCCGCGAGCGGCTGGGCATAGTAGATGTTGGCGGCAATCAGGCCGCAGGACAGCGCCAGCAGGAAGGTGAGCCAGGTGGACACCGAGTCCGGCTCCGGCCGGGTGTCGGATGCGATCGTCGTCATGGAGTCTCCATATTTTGGGAACGATTGTTTCCTAAATAACCAAAAGATCAGGCCAGCAGTTTCATTGCGATATCGACTGCGGCTGACGTGTCAGACGGGGCGCGCCCGGATTTTCCGACCACCCGCAGGCCTTGCGTGAGGCAGACCATGATGCGCGCCGTGTCCTCGGGGTTGATTTTCCCGGAAACCGATCCGTCGACCTGTCCCTGCCGAATCAAATCCGCGAGAAACGCCTCATTCCGCGAGAGGCTGGCGCCGACGCGCGCCGCGACCTCCCGATCGACGATCGCAAGCTCCACCGCGCTACCGACGAACATACAGCCGCGCCGACCTTCGACGCCCTTCGATGAATCGATATAGAAGCCGAGCACCGCACGCAGCCGATCGCGCGCCGACCCTGTGCGGGCAACCGATGCAAGCTGCTCGTTGCGCAGGAGCTTGTAACGATCGAGCGCCGCCAGGAATACCGCCCGCTTGTCCCTGAAGGCCTTGTAGATGCTGCCCGACGCCAGCCCCATGGCCTCGGCTAGGTCACCGATCGAGGTGGCGTTGTAACCCTGTTCGCAAAATACCCTGATGGCCTTGTCGAGCGCCTCGTCGACGTCGAACTCGCGCGGCCGCCCGCGCGGGCGTCCGGCCTCTTGTGTCGACTTTGCCATCGCTTTCATTTGCTCATTTAGGAAACAATCGATCCCGAAATCAAGTCACGAATTTGTGCGGCGCAATCAGTGGTCGCTCCGGGTGCGTGCGACGATCTCCTCCGCGGTGCGGTTCTCTCCGATCGACATCGCGCAGATGTGCGAGATGTGCCCGTAGGGTAAACCGGTCTCCTCGGCCCAGGCATTGAACTGCGCCTGAACCCTGGCGAGATCGCGCTTGGATTTGACCTCCTCGGCGATATCGAGGCCGGCGTCGCGCAGGCAGGCGACGACGTCGCGCGAGGTGACGAAGCCATCCCAGCCGAGAAAGCGCAGCAGCATCTGCCCGGTCTGGCCGCCGAGCCGGCTGCCGCGTCTGGCCAGCAAGTCCAGCAACCCGATCTGATCCGACGACGGCCACGTCGCGAGGAATTTGCCGAAGCCGCCGTGCTCGCGCGCGATCTCCTGCACGAAACGGCCGTTATCGCGCACCGACATGATCTTGGCGCCGTTGCGCACGATCCTGGTGTCGCTGGTCAACGTCTCCCAATATTCGTCGGGCTTGAATGCGAGCTTGGCCGGCGCAAATCCCAGGAACGCCGCCTCGAAGCCCTCCCATTTCGCCTCGATCACGCTCCATGCGAAGCCCGCGGAGAACACGCGCCTGGTCATCTCGGCCAGCACGCGGTCGTCGCCGAGTTTTGCGAGAACCTTTGCGCTCGCGACCGGCCGCAACACTTTTTCCAGCGCCTTCGCCCCGCCCTTGCGCTTCTCGGCGCGGGCCCGGATTACTTTGAACGAGGTCACGCGGACACCTTTCGCCGCCGGTGAAGTGATCACGATCCGTCATCCGAAAGCGGTAGCGCTCTTGGCGGAACCGGCGAAGACTGAATGATCGAGGTGGTGGTCTGCCCGTAGAACAGGAAGGTGTCCAACACGCTATCGAGCACATCAATGCTTTCCAGATGAAGGCGCATGACAAAGCAATCCTCGCCCGTAACCCGATGGCACTCGACCACACGAGGCGTGTTCCGCGCCAGTTCGATGATCTTTTGAATCTGACCCGGCATGGGCCTGATCCGGACCTGCACCGCGACTGGATAGCCGAGAAGCGCCGGATCGAGATCGAGCCTGATTCCGCGAATCAGCCCGACATCCTCAAGGCGTTGCACACGCTCGCGGACGGCAGGGCCTGACATACCCACCGCGCGCGCGAGTTCCGCGTTCGGCATACGCGGGTTAGCGGCCAGCGCTTTCAGAATCTGCACATTGGTCGGGTCTGAAAGCAGAGGCGACCGCTGAAGGTTGGTCACACAGATCTCCTTACATTTGAAGGAACGGACGCCCCCTACCCTTCAAAGCAACATAGACCACCTAACAATTCCCGCCGATAGTAATTTATGGATCACGGCGCCCGCACGACACCTCCCACCCCGAAGCCTGGCTTGGCGGATCGAGTGCCGCCGCACGCCTATTTCCTCGTCAGCGCCGTCTTCCACTATTTGGGCCCGGCCTTTGCGGTCATGCTGTTCGTAAAAATCGAGCCGCTCGGCGTCGCGTGGCTCCGTATCGCGAGCGCCGCAATCGTGTTCGCGATCTGGCGACGGCCATGGCGCTATTTTCGAACGCTGAGCCTGGCGGAGCGATGGACGGTGGTCGGTCTTGGCGTGGTGCTGGCCGCCATGAACTCGCTGTTCTATCTCGCCATCCATCAACTCCCCCTCGGCACGGTGGGCGCCATCGAATTCCTAGGGCCTATTGGTCTTGCCGCCGCCGGCGTCAGGTCGATCCGAAATTTCGCCGCCCTCGCCGTCGCCATCGGCGGCGTCGCCGTATTGACCGACGTGCGCATTGAAGGCGCGCCCCTTGGCTACGTCTACGCCTTCGCCAATTGCGCGCTGTTCGCCCTTTACATCGTCCTTGGCCATCGCATCTCCGGCCGCGGTGGCATCGACCGGCTCGGCCTTTCCATGCTGATCGCCATGGTTGCCGCGTTCCCGATCGGGATCAGAGAAGCCGCGCCGGCCTTCTTCGACATTCGCCTGCTCGCGGCCGGCATCGGCGTCGGGGTTTCCTCGTCGGTCATTCCCTATGTCGCTGACCAACTTGCAATGGCGCGACTTCCGCGCGCCACCTTCGCCATCCTGCTTTGCATCTTGCCCGCGACCGCCACCGCCATCGGCTTCCTCGTTCTGCGGCAGATCCCGACGATCGCCGAACTCTTCGGCATCGGTCTCGTGATTGTCGGTGTTGCGCTTCATCGCGCCAAGGAGAGCTGAGACAGGAACGGGGTGCGTTATGGAGGTGGACGGGGACCGTTCCGGCGTGCGGTGGAATGGCCGAAGCGCTGCCCGGTAAACCGATCCGGCTCGTCGCTGCAGCATCGGCCCTTGCAAAACCCGGCGGGCACGGCATGGTTGTGGCCGATGCCTGCCAAGCCCGGTCACAGCGAGGACGAGCCCGACGAGACGCCGCATTACCACGGCCATCGCGAGCGGCTGCGCGAGCGCTTTTACGCCGCCGGCCCCGAGGCGCTGAGCGACTATGAGCTGCTGGAGATGGCGCTGTTCGCCGCGATCCCGCGCCGCGACACCAAGCCGTTGGCAAAGGCGCTGCTGAAGAAGTTCGGTTCGTTCGCCGAGGTCGTGCATGCGCCGGTGGCGCGGCTGCGCGAGGTCGACGGCATCAAGGACGCCTCGATCAACCAGCTCAAGCTGCTGGCCGCAGCCGCAGGCCGGATCGCCAAGGGCGAGATCAAACGCAGCGTCGCGCTGTCGTCCTGGAACGAGGTGATCGACTATTGCCGCTCCAGCATGGCCTTCGCCGACAAGGAGCAGTTTCGCCTGCTCTTCCTCGACAAGCGCAACCAGCTGATCGCCGACGAGGTGCAGCAGACCGGCACCATCGATCACACCCCGGTTTACCCGCGCGAGGTGATCAAGCGTGCGCTGGAACTGTCGGCGACCGCGCTGATCCTGGTGCACAATCACCCCTCCGGCGACCCGACGCCGTCGCAAGCCGACATCCAGATGACGAAGGCCATCGTCGAGATCGCCAAGCCGCTCGGGATCGCCGTGCATGACCACATCATCGTCGGCAAGAACGGACACGCCAGTCTGAAGGGGATGCGGCTGATGTGAGACTCCGCTGTCGTCCCTGCGAAAGCAGGGACCCATAACCACAGGATTGTGTCGTTGAAGTAAGCTGTGGTCCCAGCGTCGCGCAACAATTGCCATTTGTGGTTATGGGTCCCGGGTCAAGCCCGGGGACGACGCTGAGTTTGTGGCGCGGCTTGTGAGTCATACTTCCGCATCCTCCCAACATGATTTGTCCGAGCTTTGCATTTCGTTTGCCCTCTTTCTGAATAGAGGGCGCAGGGTGGGCGCCCCCCCTCTCCCTCGTCATTCCGGGGCTCGCGGAGCAAGGGCTATGATGCACAATTGCGCATCTGAGAATCCATTTCACCACGAGTTATGCGGCCTAATGGATTCCGGGCTCGTGCTTCGCACGCCCCGGAATGACGACGGAGGTGGCGCAGCACGCTGCCTTCCGCGTCATACGAGCCACGCGTCAATGCCCTTAAATTGACCAATGCAACGTTTGCCGCGCTGCGGCGTTTGTTGCAGGTTGCTTTATGGCTTGGGGGTTGTGATGTCCGATTTCGTCATTGAAGAGGGCCTGCCCTACCCGCTGGGTGCCCATTGGAGCGGCAACGGCACCAATTTCGCGGTGTTTTCCGCCAACGCCACCAAGGTCGAGGTCTGCCTGTTCGACGGCGATCGCGAGGTCAATCGCATCGAGCTGCCGGAATACACCGACCAGGTGTTTCACGGCTTCATCAAAGGCGTGCAGCCCGGCGCATTTTATGGCTACCGCGTCTACGGGCCGTACCAGCCGGACGGCGGCCACCGCTTCAACCCGAACAAGCTACTGCTCGATCCCTATGCCCGCGCCCATGCAGGTAGCCTGACCTGGAATCCGGCGGTGTTCGGCTACAAGATGGAGACCGGCGACGATCTGACCTTCGACGAGCGCGACAGCGCGCCATTCATGCCGAAATGCGTGGTGGTCGATCCCGGCTTCGACTGGGCGGAGGAGGCGCAGCGGCAGAACGTCCATTGGGACGAGACCGTGGTCTACGAAACCCACGTCAAGGGCTTTACCAAACAACACCCCGGCATCGCAGAGAATTTGCGCGGCACCTATGCCGGCTTCGGGTCGAACGCGGCGACCGACTATCTGAAGGCGCTCGGCATCACCTCGGTCGAGCTGCTGCCGGTGCATTCCTTCATCAACGACAGCAATTTGCTGGACAAGCACCTCGTCAATTACTGGGGCTACAACACGATCGGCTTCTTCGCACCGGATCCGCGCTACGCCGCCGATGTCGCCAACAGCCTGCGCGAATTCAAGGAGATGGTGTCGCGGCTGCATGGCGCCGGCCTCGAAGTGATCCTCGACGTGGTCTACAATCACACCGCCGAAGGCAATGAACGCGGCCCGACGCTATCGTTCAAGGGCATCGACAATGCGAGCTACTACCGGCTGCTGCCCGACAAACGGCGCTACTACATCAACGACACCGGCACCGGCAACACCGTCAATCTGTCGCATCCTCGCGTCATCCAGATGGTGATGGACAGCCTGCGCTACTGGACTGGCCACATGCATGTCGACGGCTTCCGGTTCGACCTCGGCACCATCCTGGCGCGCGAGGTCTATGGCTTCGACGAGCAGTCGGGCTTCCTGAAGGCGATGGACCAGGACCCGCTGCTCGCGACCGTCAAGCTGATCGCCGAGCCCTGGGATTGCGGGCCCGGCGGCTACCAGGTCGGCGGCTTTCCACCGGGCTGGGCGGAGTGGAACGACAAGTTTCGCGACACGATGCGCAATTTCTGGCGCGGCGAGGCCGCGCCGGCGGCGATTGCGCCGCGGCTGCTCGGGTCGCACGACGTGTTCAACCGCGAAGGCCGCCGCACCTGGGCCAGCGTCAACTTCATCACCGCGCATGACGGGTTCACGCTGAACGACTGGGCGAGCTACAACGCCAAGCACAACGAGGCCAACGGCGAGAACAACAACGACGGCTCGTCGGACAACCATTCCTGGAATTGCGGCGCCGAGGGCCCGACCGACAATCCCGACATCGTCGCGTTGCGCGAACGCCAGAAGCGCAACATGCTGGCGACATTGCTGGCCTCGCAAGGCACGCCGATGCTGCTCGGCGGCGACGAGTTCGGCCGCACCCAGCTTGGCAACAACAACGCCTATTGCCAGGACAACGCCATCTCCTGGTTCGACTGGAATTTTCGTGCAGACGCCGAGAGGCAGCTCGCCTTCACCAAGCGCATGATCAAGCTGCGGCGCGACTATCCGATCCTGCGCCGCAGCCGCTTCCTCAGCGGTAACAGCGACCCGCAGCTCGATATCCGCGATGTGGTCTGGATCAACGCCTCAGGCGTGGAGATGACGCAGTCCGACTGGACCACCGGCTGGATCAAATGTTTTGGCGTGCTGCTGGACGGCCGCGCCCGCAAGACCGCCATTGCACGCCAAGGCGAGGACGACACCGTCCTGGTCGTCCTCAACTCCTATGAGGGCGAGGTCGATTTTAAGCTGCCGCAGACGACGGCCGGCCCGCGCTGGTCGCTGCTGCTGGATACCAATGCGCCGGAGGAACCGGCCGGCGGGCAGTTCGACTTCGGTAGTGCCTACAAGGTGACTGGCCGCTCGTTACTGCTGTTCACGGCCGGCGAGGCGAAGTAGCGCCGCCACTTACCCTCGTCATTCCGGGGCGTGCAAAGCACGAGCCCGGAATCCATCGGACCGCAGGCTCTGCGGATCAATGGATTCCGGGTTCTCGCTTCGCGAGCCCCGGAATGACGGGGAGAGCCACTCCCCAACCCAAAGGTCCCCCTCCTGCGACCCCGCCGGCCAATTGACATTCGGGCGCACGGTGCCAGACTTCGGCAAAAATACAGGGTGGAGACCTCTGGATGGCCAATCTCGCGGCCTCTCATCACGTCGCCCGTGTGTTGTCGGTGGCCAATCATTTGGCCGGCGTCGAGACGGAGTCGCGGATTGCCGCATCCTGGCGGCGCTGCCTGGTCAACCACAAGCTCGATCCGGCCCGGCGCGGGCCGCCGCAGACGCTGACCGAGACCGAGGTCCGGCACATCGCCGAGCCGATGGAAGAGTTGATCCAGGCCGCCCTCCCCGAGCTGGAAGACCTCGCGCGGGTGCTGCGCGACTCCGGCTATTGCGTCAATCTCGCCGACCCCAATGCCACCATGCTGCTGAGCCGCCTGCCCGAGGGCGACTATGCGCGGATGTTCCTGGAATGGAAGATCTACACCGGCTCGAACTTCGCCGAGACCTTCGAGGGCACCAACGGGCTCGGGACTGCGTTGGCCGAACAACGTCCGATCATCGTGCATGGCGACGAGCATTTCCGCGAGCAATGGAGCATGTTCACCTGCGCGGTGTCGCCATTGTTCGACCACACCGGCCGCCTCGCCGGCGCCGTCAACATCACCTCGTGCCGCAGCGATCTCGGCCGTGGCGCCCATGAACTGGCGTTGGCTGTCACGTCAGACGCGACGCGGCGGATCGAACGCTCGATGTTCCGCCGCCATTACCGCGCCTCCTGGGTCGCGACCCTGCCCGGCAGCGAGAGCAGCGGGCTGATCGCCTATGATGACGACCGTCGCGTCGTCGGCGCCTGCCGCACCGCGCGTGCGGTGTTCGGCTTGAGCGACGCGATGATCGCAGACGGCATCGAGCTAGCGCATCTGATCCAGCTCGACGATCGCGCCGCGCGGGCGCCGGAGGGCAGCGTCGCGCTGCGCCGCGCCGACGGCACGCCGTGGGGCCAGGGCCGCGTCGCGCCGCCGCTGCGCGCAAGATCGCCGCGCTCGCTGCCGGCGCCGCCGCGCGACAATCGCTCGGGACATTTTGCTGGCCTGCACAAGCTCGCAGGGCACGATCCGGTGCTACTCAAGGGCGTGAAGCGGCTGATGACGGTCGGCAATCTCGATCTGCCGATCCTGCTGCGCGGCGAGACCGGCGCCGGCAAGGACGTATTCGCCCGCGCCATCCACGCGGCGAGCAATCGCGCGCGCAATAACTACGTCGCGCTGAACTGCGCGGCGATGCCGGAAAGCCTGATCGATGCCGAGCTGTTCGGCTATGAGGCCGGCGCCTTCACCGGCGCGCGGCGCGAGGGATCGAAGGGGCTGATCGTGCAGGCGAGCGGCGGCACTCTGTTCCTCGACGAGATCGGCGACATGCCGCTGACGCTGCAGACACGGCTCTTACGCGTGCTGGAGAATCGCGAAGTCTGGCCGCTCGGCGCGCTAAAGCCCGTTCCGGTCGACATCCGCCTGATCAGCGCCACCCATCGCGATCTCGCAGCGATGGCGGAGGACGGCAGCTTCCGCTCCGACCTGTATTACCGGCTGCGCGGCATGGAGGTCCGGCTGCCTGCGTTGCGCGAGCGCGCCGACAAGCGCGAGGTGATCGCGCAGATCGCCGACGAGGAAGCCCCGCAACACCGCATCGCGCCTGAGGCCTGGGCGCAGCTCGTGGCCTATCCCTTCCCCGGCAACATGCGCCAGCTCCGCCACGTGCTGCGGCTCGCCGGCTGCACCGCGGAGGGCGGCATCATCGCCGAGGCCGATCTCGATTTGCCACCGTTTGGCGGGCGAGCCGTGGAGGCGGATCACGCGGCGGCTGAGCGCGCAACGATCGTGGAAGCGCTGCGTGAAAGCGAAGGGCGGGTGACAGAGGCGGCCAAAGCACTCAAGCTCAGCCGCGCGACGTTGTACCGGAAGATCAAGGCGTTGAAGATCGGCGCGCCGTCCTAGAGATCGTCGAGGCACACTGGCTCCGCTCCCTCGCCCCGCTCTTGCGGGGAGAGGGTTGGGGTGAGGGGCTGCCTCCACAAAGACGGTAAGAGCTGGATTCGCGGTGAGTCCCCCTCACCCGCATCGCATCTTCGATGCGATACGACCTCTCCCCGCACGCGGGGCGAGGTAAGGAAGAAGGTCCACGATCCGTCCAGATTACGAAAACTCGTTCCAGCTCACGCGCCGCGCGTCGAGATCGCCGAGTACGACCGGATCATGGATATTGCGCACGCTCTGGAAACCGCTGCGCAAATAGATCAGCGGGTCGACCGCGGTCGCGGCCCGGACGTGCTGGACTTCGCCGATGAACACGGAATGAGTCTTGGTCTCGAGCGCCTGCGCCAGCACGCAGTCGAATGCGGCCACCGCATCTTCCAGCACCGGGGAGCCGGTGACGCCCGTGGTCCAGCGGCCAAAGGCAAAACGGTCGTCGCCATTGACGCCCTTCTGGCCCGAGAAGGTGAGGGCCAGCATCGCGTGCTCCTCGTTCAGGAAGTTGATGACGAAATGGCGCTCCTCGAGGATCCGCGTATGCGCGCTGGCGTTGCGGTTGACGCAGACCAAAACCGACGGCGGATTGTCCGACAGCGAGCAGGCCGAGGTCACGGTCAGGCCGGTGCGCTTCCCGGGTTCGGAGCCCACCGTCACCAGCGCCACGGCGCCGGCGCAATGGCGCATCGCCTGCTTGAAACTCTGTGCGTCGACCGTCATGCCTCTAGCCCCGATAGCGAAAACTCCCCCTAAAATATGCGATGCAGGGTGCGAGGCAAGCCCCCGCACCCCGCCTACCTGTCATGCCGCCTTCTCGAATTCGGCCCCGAGATGCTTCAGCCGCGGCATCACCTCGTTCTTGAGCAGTTCTAGCGAGTGCCGCCAGGCTTCCGGCTTGTGCTTGTAGTCGAAGCCGAACACCAGCAGCACGCCGAAGCCGCCGACTTCCTGGTAGATCTTCTCGATCTTCTCGGTGACGGTTTTGGGCGAGCCGACCACCCAATTCCGGCGCGCGCAATATTCGACGGTAACGTCGCTGTCGGGCACATCGGGATTGTGCTTCAGATAGTCCTTGAAGCCGAAATGGCCGAGCAGCGGCAGGAAGTATTCGCCCATCATCCGGCCCATCATGTCGCCGGTCGAGAGCCTCCAGGCCTCCTCGTCGGTATCGGCGACGAAGACCTCGCGGACCAGCCGCCAATCCTTGCGGTTCGGTTTGCGGCCGGTCTTAGCCGCACCGGCCTCGACCGAGTCCCAATGGCTGCCGACATAGGCCGGATTGAGGTTGAGGCTCATCGGAATGAACCCGCGCTCGCCGGCGAGCTTCAGCGTGTCGGAATTCTTGGAGAGCCCCGCAACGCCGATCGGCGGATGCGGCGTCTGCTTCGGCTTGATGTGCGGTTTGAGGAAATCGAACATCGTGTCCGGCTTGGTCACCGTCCAGAACTTGCCCTTGTAGGTCCAGGGAGCCGGGTCGCTCCACATCTTCAGGATGATCTCGAGCGCCTCGCGGGTCATGTCGCGGTTCTGGCCCGACATACCGTCGACATTGAACATCGCCCAGTCGCTCGGAAGGCCCGAGGCGGCGACGCCGAAGTTCAGGCGGCCGTCAGAGAGATGATCGAGCATCGCGACGCGGTTGGCGAGCTCAGCAGGATGGTGATAGGGCAGCAGGAAGCCGCCGGGTCCGATGCGGATATTTTTTGTTTGCAGCAGGGCCTGCGCGACCAACAGATCGGGCGCGGGATGCGGCTCCCAGGGCGCGGTGTGATGCTCGCCGATCCAGGCTTCCTTGTAGCCGAGCTCATCGAGCCAGCGCAGGGTCTGCAGGTCCCAGTCGTGGCCCTCCTTCAATCCGCACTCCGGCGGATGCGAGGGCATGGTGAAATATCCAAGCTCCATGGTGTGTTTCCTTCGATCTGTTTGTTTTGAGCATGATCTTCTCGGAAAACCGGTCTCCACTTTTCCGGATCATGCTCGCGGGTTCAGTCGTGCAATGCGTCTTGCCGCGCATTAACAGCAGCGGTGAGCAAGCCCCATGCCAGCGAGGAAATCGCGGGAAACGTGAAGAAAGCGCCGGGTTTTCAGCCGGTAGCAACCGATCGATCCGCGAAAGAAACGCTGCAACGTCTCACCGTCGCGAGACGGTATCGCGGCGGTGAGACGGACTTCGCGCGGCATCGCGAAGATGCTGCGCCCCCTCGCCCCGTTCTTACGGGGAGAGGGTTGGGGTGAGGGGCTGCCTCAGCATACTCTCTGGGAGAAGTGCTCGCGGAGACTCCCCCTCACCCGTATCGCATTTTCGATGCGATACGACCTCTCCCCGCAGGCGGGGCGAGGTGAAGCTGAGCCCGTCGCTCTAGCCCGCGGCGCGGCGCGGCAGCGCGTTGGTGTCGGGCTCGGACGGCGCCGGAAGCTGCATCAAAATGGTCTGGCCGGCGGAAGCGATCTCGATGCCGTTGTCCTGGAAGCGCCGCTTCATGCGGCGGTTGAACTCGCGCTGCACCGGCCAGCGGCCGCCGTCGGTGCAGCGGATCTGGCCGACGATGGTCACGACCGAGCCATCGACCTTGTCGACGCCCCACAATTCGAGATCGCCGCGGATCACCGCGCGGTACTCCGCCTCGCGGCGCATCTCGGCGACGATGTCCTTCAGGATCTGGCCGGCGCGATCGGTATCCTCTTTGAACGCGACGTTGACGCTGACAGCGGCATTGCCGGCGCCACGGCTGGCATTGGTGATCGTCGTCACCGCGCTGAACGGCACGATATGCACCGAGCCGTCGCCGGCGCGCAGCCGCATGGTACGGATCGAGACGTTCTCGACCGAGCCCGTGAGGCCCGAGACCGTGACGGTGTCGCCGACCTGCACGGTGTTCTCCAGCAGCAGGAACAGCCCGGTGATGAGGTCCTGCACCAGCTTCTGCGAACCGAAGCCGATCGCGATGCCGACGATGCCGGCGCCGGCAAGCAATGGCGCGACATTGACGCCGATTTCGCTCAGCGCAGTGAGGCCGACCACCGCGACGATCAGGCAAAGCAGCGCGGTGCGCAGCATCGGCTGGAAGGTGCGCAGCCGCGCCGCGCGGGCGAAGTGCCCGTCGCGCGACAGCACATTGAGCTGGCGGTCCATCAGCGCGTTGGCGCCCTCCCAGATCACGGCTGCAGCGAGCGCGGCGATGCCGATCGTCACCACCGCCGAGATCAGACGGCTGCCGATCTGGCCGCCATAGAACCAGACGATGGCATCGACGCCCCAGACCTCCAGCAGCGCGACGAAGCCGATCACGGCGATGACCGAAGCGACCACCTTGCGGAGCAGCGGCAGATAGCGGTTGGCGCGCGCCTCCAGCCCGGGGAAGCGCTGCAGGATATCCGGCGAGATGCGGAAGCCGCGATCGATCAGGCTCAGCACCACCATGATGGCGAGGCGCGTCACCAGCAGCACCGCGACGGTGCCGACGAAATATTGCAGCAGCAGCGAATAGCCGTTGCGGATGTTGAGCGCCCACACCGCCCACAGCGAGAGATCGAGCACGATCGCCGGCACATGCCAGACCGCAGCGACGCGGTTGCGGATCCGCGCCGCGATGCTGACCCGATCGGCCGGGGCGCGAATCGCGGCCGCGACCTGGCGGCGGCACTGCAGGATGATGACGACGATGAAGAGATGCACGATAAGCATCACCAGCCGCAGCACCGCGGCGTAACCGGCGCGATGCAGCCCCAGCAGCAGCGCGACGTTGGCAAAGCAGATGCCGGAGACGCCGACCGCGACGATGCGCCGCGCCCAGATCTCGATATAGGCGGCGGTCTCGGCGCGCACACGAAACAGGCCGAACGGCCCGGCCAGCGCCCGCACGGCACAGATCAGCGCGCGCGAGAATGCATAGGCGTTGACCACCGCAAGGATCACCAGCCGCGTGGTCGACTGATCGCCCAACTCAGTACCGAGCAGCGCCGTGGCGACGCCGATGAAGACGACCACCGGGAGCAATTCGAGCACAAGACGTCCAACGACGAAGGGCAGCCGGATCAGCGACTGCCAGAGCCGCGCCAGGCTGAGCCGGCGGCGATGCAGTTCCGGTTCCGGCGTGACGTCGGCGACCGACGACGGCGGATCGGCGCTCGCGAGCGCCTGCACCGGGACCCGCGCGGTCTGCGGCAGCCGCTGCTCCAGGAACGCCACCGGCCGCTTGACCAGGCGGAACACCACCCATTCGGCAGCGAGCGCGCAGCCGAACACCAGCGCGAGCTTCCAGGCGATATCGATCAGGAGGCCATAGGCCTCGGGATCGTTGGCGGTGCGCACGATCCAGTAATAGAACGCCGGGACATGCGTCAGCGTGCGCGCAAGGTCAGCGACGTCGCGCGACGTCTCGCCGACCTGTTCCGACACCATCAGCAAGAGCTGCGCGCCGAGGCTGTCGGCGGTGAGTGGGATAGGAGACTGCTCCGCCGCTGGCTGCGCGGCTTGCGGCGATGCATTGGCGATCGCGCGCAGCGTATCAATCATCTCGCCGCGCTTCTTGTCGTCCTGCAACGTCTCGAGCGCGCGCTTGGCCTGCTCCGGCGTCAACGCATCAACAGATTGGGCTTGGGCGGATTTGGTTTGCGGGGCTGCAGGTATCGCCACCTGAGCCGCGGCGGGAGTGACGAGCAGCGTGAGCGCGAACAGAAACGCAAAAGGAAGTTTGTGCGACACGAGAGCCTCTTCTTTAAATGATTGCGCGACGGCACATCCTCGGGAGAATCTGCCCTCGCGCTCGCGTCATGTCGGAAGCGCCCTTTTCGCCCCGCCGGTGTGTCGGAAGTTTGCTGCCCGGGCGGCGATCTCTTGGCAATTTTCCTGGCATTTCCTCCGGCACAAAATCGTCACAGGAGTTGAGCCGCGTTTACCGGTGCAAAGGCGTGAAGTCGCACCAATCGACGGGCCTTCACCAATGCCGTCACACGTCCAGGGTGCGACCGAAAAATCTTCGCTTGACGGGTTTCAATCCCTGTTATGTTCTAGTTTTGTTCTTTTTGTTTCCAGATGCGTATCGAGGTTCTCATGCACGACGTGTTCGCCGAGAACGGCCCGCTCAAGCTCTTGATCCATGATGACGGCGATACGCCACTGGACTTCGTCCGGCATCTTCTGCGCGTGGTGTTCGGCAAGACCGAGCGGGAAGCGATCACGGTCGCCGCGCAACTCGAGGACAAGTATGGAATCGTTTGCGGCCCATTTCCCACTCAAGTGGCCAAGGCACTGCTGGAGGCCGCGGAGCAATTGATCCGCGACGACGAGCAGCCGCTGCGGATCACGACCGAGGCCGCCGATGCCGTCCGCCTGTGCGATCTCTGTGAAACACAAAGATCGGTCGCCAATATCTTTCTCAGCGACGGAAAGGCATGCCTATGCACAAACTGCCTGCTTGCCGTCAGGAGGAGTTCGGAAGAGCTACCGGGCGACGAATTCAAATTTGCCGTCACCGCGCTCGATTGGCATTTTGCCGGAATGCCGCGCAACCAGATCGTGACGCGGTCGCGGCAGTTTCCCGGCCACATGCGCGCCGATGTCCAGATTGCGATCGACAGGCTGCTCGCCGACCCGATCCATTTCTTCGGCATCCATGAAGAACATCGCTACGAGACGCTTGATATCGCGGCGCTGATGAAATTCGGACGCAACGCGCCGGCAATCGCGCCGCCGCAATACCAGGATGTCGATATCGGCGAGGCTGAGCCGGTGAAATGCCTCGTCAACGGATTATGGCTGTGCCGCAGCGACGAGCTGCGCTACGCCGTCCTGCTCGCCTTCCATCGCGACTATGGCCGCGAGCCGTCGTTGCGGATCGAGCTGGCGGTGCCTGCCGGCGCTACCGGCAACACCTTCGTGCAGCGCATCTTGGCTGAATTGGAATCCACCGTGGACACGGCACGGTCCTATCGCGGCAAGATCCTCTCGCTCGATGGTGACGCCGACTACCGCGGCCGCACGCGCGGCGTGACCGTGCATCGGCTGCCGACGGTCGCTCGCGACGATGTGATCCTGCCGGAAAAGACCCTGCGGCTGCTCGACCGCAACGTGCTCGACTTCGTCGAGAGCCGTGACCTGCTGCGTCGGCTCGGCCAATCGACCCGCAAGGGCATCCTGCTCTACGGCCCGCCCGGCACCGGCAAGACCCACACCATCCGCTATCTCGCCACCAATCTGCCCGGCCACACCACGCTGATCATCACCGCCGAGCAAGTCGGCCTGCTCGGCGCCTATATGAACCTTGCGCGCCTGCTGCAGCCAGCCATGGTCGTGATCGAGGACGTCGACCTGATCGCGCGCAGCCGCGAGGACATGGGCGGTCCGTGCGAGGAATCGCTGCTCAACAAGCTGCTCAACGAGATGGACGGTTTGAAGGAAGACGCCGACATCCTGTTCCTGCTCACCACCAACCGGCCGGAAGAGCTGGAAAGCGCGCTCGCCGGCCGGCCCGGTCGCATCGACCAGGCGATCGAGGTGCCGTTGCCCGACGACATCGGGCGCGACAAGCTGATCCGGCTCTATGGCAAGGGCCTGCCTTTGGAGCAGGAGGTCATCGACGAAGCGGTGCGGCGCACGACCGGCGTCAGCGCCGCTTTCATCAAGGAGTTGATGCGGCGTGTCGCCCAAGCCAGCATCGTTCGCGACGGCGGTCAGACCGTCATTCCAGCCGACATCGACGAGGCATTGAACGACATGCTGTTCGATGGCGGACGGCTCAACGTGAAATTGCTCGGCGGCGCGCAGGGGATGAGTGCTGCGTGACGGCGCGCCGGTGTTCGGCAGCTCAATCCTGCAACACCGGAGGCAGCAGCAACGCCCGCTCGCCTGCCGCGACGCGCGCGAGATCGGCGGACGCTCGCGCCAGCACGCGCTCCCAGGCCTGCGGCTTGTCCTGGCGGAACAGCCGCATGGTCGGATACCAGGGCGTATCCTCGCGGTCGCGCAGCCAGCGCCAATCCAGCGCGTAGGGGCACAAGAGCCAGACTGGACGGCCGAGCGCACCGGCCAGATGCGCGACCGACGTATCGACGGCGATGACGAGATCGAGCGCGCAGACGGCTGCCGCCGTATCGGCGAAATCGCCGAGCGTCGGCGCCAGATCGACGACGCCGCTGCCGAGGCGCGCCAGCACCGGAGCATCGTCTGGCCGCGGTTCCTTCTGCAGACTGTAGAGCTGCGCGCCCGGTACGATCAAGCGCGGCAGCACCGCCTCCGCCGCCAGCGAGCGCTGACGGTCGCCCTTGTGCCTGGGATTGCCGGCCCAGACCACGCCGACCTTCAGCGCCGTGTCGCCGGCGAGCGCCTGGCGCCAGCGCGCAAGCTTGCCCTCATCCGCATGAAGATAGGGAATGTCAGCTGGAATGGTGTCGACCGTGGTGCGGAAGATCCGCGGCAGGCTCATCAGCGGCAATTGCAGATCGAACAGCGGCAACGGCTCGCCGCGAGCGAACACCGCGACATCAGGCAGCATCGCCCGCAGCAGCGACGCGATCGCAGGCTGCACCTGGACGATGATACGGCCGCCGCCCCTTGCGGCGACCATCGGCACATAACGGACGAAATTCAGGGCGTCACCGAGCCCGAATTCGGCAAACAGCAACAGTGTACGGCCGGCGAGCGGCTCCCCCTGCCATTCCTTCTCGCCGAAGATGGGATCGCCGTCGATCAGCGCCTTGGACTTACGGCGCCATTGATATTCCTCAAAACCCTGCTCGAACTCGCCATTCATCAGCAGGAAGTGCGCGTGATTATAATGCGCCAGCGGAATATCCGGATCGAGCTCGATGGCCCGGTGCGAGGCGACCAGCGCCTCGTCGATCTCGCCGGCATTGCGCAGCGCGACCGCGAGATTGGCATGCCCCTTGGCGTAATCGGGGTCGGCGGCGATGGCGCGCCGATGCGCCGCGACCGCCGCCTCGACGAGATTCTGCGCCTCGAAGATGATGCCGAGATTGGTATGCGCGGAGGCATAGTCCGGCTTGATCGCCAGCGCCAGCTCACAGCAGCCGATCGCGTCATCGACCTGTCCGAGCTCGAACAGGCAGGCGCCGAGATTGCTGAGGATCAGATAATCGCCGGGATCGCGCGCGCTGACCTGCCGGTAGATGCGAACCGCCTCCTCACGCTCGCCGGCTTCGTGCAGCACGAGCGCAAGCATACGCAACGGCGTGACGTCGTCCGGATCGAGCACCGTCGCACGGCGGTAGTTGAGTATCGCGTCCTTCAGGTGGCGCTGGCGATAGAGCGCCGCGCCGAGGCTGCAATGCAGCGCCGCATTGTCGGCGTCCGTGCTCAGTCCGCGAAGATACGCCGTGACGGCGGCATCGAGCTTTTTTTGATCGACCAGCACATTGCCGAGATTGAGCCAGACGCCGCGATAGGCCGGATCGCGCGCGATCACCTCGCGATAGGCCGCCTCCGCCTCCACCAGCCGTTTCTGCCCGGCCAGTGCAACGGCGAGGTTGAACCGCGCCCGGGTCAGGCCGGGATCGAGGGCGATCGCACGGCGAAACGCCGCCTCGGCTTCCTCGAAGCGCGACAGGTCGCACAGCGCGACGCCGAGCTTGACGTGAAGCCCGGCATCCTGCGGCCGCAGCGTCACGCCGCGCTCGAACGCCGCCACCGCGCCGTCGCGCTCACCTTTCACCGCGAGCGCATCGCCGAGCGTCGCAAAGGCCGGTCCATGAAGCGGATCGAGGCTGAACACCCGGTTCAGCAGCACCGCACCTTCAGCGGCGCGATCGGTGACGAAGGCGATGACGGCGGACAGGTGCAGCGCGGAAAGATGGTCGGGATCGGCGGTCAGGATGTCGCCGCACAGCGCGTCGGCCTCTTCTGAGCGGCCCGCGCCATAATGCGCGACCGCGTCCATCAACATCCGATCAACCGCCACACCTGCCACGATACCGCCTCCGCCAAAGACCCCATTGGGAGTTAAACGGGCGGCGATGCAGATTCCGGCACGGGAATTAGATGCTCACGCGAGCGCCGGGCTGGTCAATTGCTCCAGCTTCGCCTTGAGTGCCGCCCCGTCGGAAGACGGGCGCAACGGCGGACGCACCCGCAGCCAACCGGCGTCGCCGGTCTGTGCAGCGAGGATGGCCTTCAGCGCCGCAACCAGCGACGGCGTGTTGAGCATGATATCGATCGCGGCCTGCATGCGCGCTTCCGCGCCTGAACCGTTGAGCATGGCCTTGACCAGGCCGGGCGCGATATTGGCCATGCCGCAGATCGTGCCGGCACCACCGGCGGCAAGCGCGCGGGCGATGTCGGCTTCGTTGCCGACCGTGATCGCAAGCTCGGGCGCGGCGGCGCGGAATGCCTGGAACTGCCGGAAGTCGCCGCTCGAATCCTTCAGGCCGGCGACGAGCTTGCCGTAACGCTTGCGCAAGCTGGCGGCGACCGCAGCCGGGATGCCGACGCCGGACATCTGCGGGATATGATAGAGCGTGAGCCGCAGGCGATCATCCGCCACGCCATCGATGACGCCGGAGAAGGCATCCTCGATTCCGTCAGGCGTGACGCTGCGGTCGAAATAGGGCGGCAGCACCAGCACGTGATTCAAGCCAAGCGCCAGCGCCGATCGCGTCAGCGCGACGGCGTCCGTGATCGCAGGAAAGCCGGCTCCAAGCCCGAGGCGCGACGCCGGCACGCCAGCCTTGAGCAGCGCCTCGATGGTGGCGATCCGCTCGGCGACATTGAATGAGGTGCCCTCGCCTGTCGTGCCGAACAACACGACCCCGTCGATGCCTTGCGTGAAAAGATGGGACGCGTGGCCTGCGAGGCTGGCACAATTGACGGTCCCGTCCGATGTCAGCGGGGTGGGAACCGCCGCCCAGAACCCGCGAATTGCTTCCGTCATGACAGCTCCTCGGTTGGTTGACTAAGGCATTGTCCAGAATAACGTTTTCTCAGAAAGACCTTCGCCGCTTTTCATCTGTCGGCTGATCTTGTACCTTACATACAAGAATGCTGCAATTCACACGAGAGCGGCGGTGCAATCCCGGAATGCATGACCGCATCTCGCACAACAGGTTTGCCATGAACGCCATCACTCCGTCCGAACGCCCCGAAGACCTGCTCGCCGGCTTGCGCCACAGCCTTGGCCCGCAAGCCGTGCTCGTTGGCGCTGAGGTGCCCGCGCGCAATTGCAACGACTGGAGCGCGAGCCTGCCGCAAACGCCGCTCGCGGTGATCCGTCCGACCGATGCCGCCGGCGTATCGGAAGCGATCGCGGCCTGCCGCAAGGCTCGGCTGCCCTTCGTGCCACAGGGCGGTTTGACCGGGCTCTGCCGCGGCGCTGCGCCCGAGGCGGGCTGGGTCGCGATTTCATTGGAACGCATGGTCGGCATCGAGGAAATCGATCGTGCCTCCGCCACCATGACGGTGAAGGCCGGTACGCCATTGGAGACGATTCAAAAGGCGGCCGACGAAGCCGGCTTTTTCTTCCCGCTCGACCTGGGATCGCGCGGCTCCTGCGCGATCGGCGGCAATCTGTCGACCAACGCCGGCGGCAATCGCGTGATCCGCTACGGCATGACGCGCGAGTTGGTGCTCGGCCTCGAAGTCGTGCTGCCTGACGGCACCGTGATGACCAGCCTCAACAAGCTGATGAAGAACAATGCCGGCTACGATCTGAAGCATCTTTTCATCGGCTCGGAAGGCACGCTCGGCATCATTACGCGCGTGGTGCTGCGGCTGTTTCCGAAACCGCGTTCGACCATGGCCGCACTATGCGCGCTGAACGACTATGCCGCGGTGGTCACCCTGCTCGACGCCGCGCGCAGCGGCCTTGGCCCGCTGTTGTCGGCGTTCGAGGTGATGTGGCCGGACTACTGGGAGGTGATCACCGCGCGTGCCGGCGTACGGCCGCCGGTCGCCCCCGGTCACGGTCTCTACGTGCTGGTGGAAGCGCAGGGCACCGACGAAAGCCTCGACGCACCGCGCTTCGAGGCCTGGCTCGAAGGATTGATGGAGCGCGGCCTGCTTGCGGACGCGGCCGTTGCGCAGTCGCTCGCGCAGGCCCAGAAATTCTGGGCGGTACGCGACATCTGTTCGGAGTTCGGCCAAGTGCTCGGGCCCCATATCTCCTATGACATTGGCCTGGCGGTCGCGCGGATGGACGAGTTCGCCACGCGCTGCAAGGCTGCGCTCGCCACAGGCATTGCGGGATGCGAAAGCGTCTATTACGGCCATATCGGCGACGGCAATCTGCATCTCGTCGCCTGGGTGACGGGCCTGGCCGTCGAACGCCAGCCGAAGGAGGCGATGGATGAGATCATCTACGGCTTGGTGCGCGAGATGGGCGGCAGCGTGTCCGCCGAGCATGGTATCGGCACGCTCAAGAAGAAATGGCTGGGCCACGCGCGCAGCGAGGCCGAGATTGCGCTGATGCGCACGCTGAAGGCTGCGCTCGATCCGGCGGGCCTGCTCAACCCCGGCAAGGTGATCTGACGAGCTGCCGGAGGGGCGGATGAAATCGCTGAAGTTCGATACGCCGAAATCGCTGGCGCAGCGGGTGATGCTGCGGCTGCGCCAGGGCATCATCGACGGCGAGTTTGCGCTGGGCGCTGCGATTTCCGAGGAGATGGTCGCGCAATCCTTCGGCGTAAGCCGCACGCCGGTCCGCGAAGCGATGGGACAGTTGCAGGCGCAGGGCCTCGTGGTGATCCGGCCGCAGGTCGGCAGCTTCGTCTTTACGCCGAGCGCAGCCGATATCGCGGAGCTCTGCGCCTTCAGGATCATCATCGAGCCCAAAGCCGCCGAGTTTGCCTATCGTCATGACCGTGCCGGCGCCGTCGCTGCGATGGAGCAGGCGATTGCCGGAATGAAGCGCACGCTTGCCGCCAAGGACAACGTCGCCTATGGGCGCGCGGACACCGCGATGCACGACGCCCTGTTCGCATACTGCAGCAATCACTATCTCGTCGAATCCTACCAGCTCGTCTCGGGCCGCGTGGCCGCGCTGCGCACCAATCTGACGTCGCCGATCGATGTGCAGACGCCTGCCTCGTTCGAGGAGCATCGCCGGCTACTGGATCTGTTCGAACGCGGTGATTTCGCAGGTTTCGGGAGCCTGATGACGACACACATCGCCAATTCAGGGCGGACCTACGCGCAGGCGCTGCAAGTCGCCTAAGGAACGACCGTCGCCGCCTGCTCTTCGTCACATGTGCGAGCGTGCTCTGCCCTCACCTTTTTTCACGCCGCCCGTCGTCGGCGGTTGAAGGCTTGGAGGTTGAAGGCTCGGAGGTTGAAGGCTTGGAGGCTGAAGACCTGGACTGTTGGCCCAACGGTCCAACTCCTCGATGATCCGCTTGTGGCTCGGCCGAAGCGGTGCCGGCCCGCCGGGCTCCTGGGAGAGTTTTCGGGGCAGCTTGACCTTGTCTGTCATGGCTATCGCTCCAGTGCAGGCAGCATGACCCGCGTCGGCGGTCGTGTCTGCGCGGCGCCTTCGCCGGGCTTATTTGTGGTGATGCCGCAGGTAATCGTGCAGCGAGCTCGACCCTGTCTCCTTGAGCAAGGTCTTGAGCATCATGTCCTTGCGGCGTCCTTCGGCAAAACTCTCACCATACTTCTTGCGCAGCGCGGCGACCTCGGTGTTGCCGTGCTTGCGTTCGATCCTGCCGGTCTTGTCGCGATGACGGCCGTCGAGACCCTTGCGTGCCTTTGCCATGCCCTGCTCTCCCGTTTCGATTTCGTCGAGACGCCTAGACCTTGATATCGCTCGGCAGCTTTCCGCCGTTGGCGGCGAGCTTGGCCATGACCTGCTGATGCAGCCAGACATTCATGGCGGCCGAGTTGCTGGTATCGCCGGTGTAGTTCAGCTCCTGCGCAAGCTGCTTACGCGCCGCAAGGCTGCTGTCGAGCCCGAGCGCCTTCATCAGGTCGACGATCGAGGTCCGCCAGTCGAGCCGTTCGCCCGTGGCAGCAGCGGCCTTGTCGACGATCGCTGCGACATCGACGGCTTGCGCCGGAGCCGCGCCGGGCGCTGCGGCAGGTGTGGAGGCAGTCGGCGACACGCCAGCGGTCCCCGCAGTGGTCGTTGCCGTCGGCGGCGTCTTGGCCTGGGCCGAGCCGTGGCCAAAGATTGCACCCATGATGCTTCCAAACACGCTCATGATCTTCGCTCCTGTTCTCGCCCGGTACCTGCTCCTGGTCCGGCGATGGAACGGACGATAGGCAGGGCGCAATGCGGGCGGAAGATGACCTTCGTCACTTCCGGAAGGTTCGGCGGCGTGGTGCAATTTGGTCGCAAGCGCGTGGTCGCGAGTCGACGATGCGTCTCGGAATGCATGCTTGCATGAACTCGCCAGCGCGGCCTCGAACTCCGGCACCGAGGCCGGACAGGTCACGCTATCCGACTGGCGAGAACTGTTCATCGCGCGCCCCACGCGTGGTGAAGTCAGCCGCTCCGACGCGATTCGCCAGCCCCGAGAGGTCGGGGCGGCTGACACCAATCGATATCAGTGCATATCGAGCGAGCCCCTCACCATCCGTCATTGCGAGCCAACGGGGCGCGCATTCGCGCGACCCGTTGGCTCGCAATGACGGGGAGATATCCTGATTCAAAGCTGCCGACGGCGGATGATTTGGGCGAGTTCGGCAAAGCTTTCCGCGATGCCGACGCCGGTCTTTGCGCTCACCGATCTGACGTTCGACTTGGCGAGCTCGCCGATCTGGCCGGCACTTCCCGCGGCTTGCGGAAGATCGATCTTGTTGAGAAGCGCCCGGTACGGCCTGCCCGGGAACCGGGCCTCGAAGCCGTGGACCAGCTCGACCATGCGCGTCACCGTCTGCGGCCGCGTGACGTCTGATACGATGATGGCGGCCGACGCACCGGTGACATAGACGGTGTCGAAGATCTGGGTGCCGAAATCGCCGTCGGTGTCCCACAGCACAAGCCGCATCGGATCGCTGCCGTCGGCGGGTGCAACGTCATGGCTCAGGATTTCGACGCCGAGCGTCGATTTGTACTGTCCCTCGAAGCGGTCGTAGACGAGGCGATACAGGATCGACGTCTTGCCGACCCCCATATCGCCGAGCAGCATGACCTTTGCGGTAAGCATCAGCGGGACATTTCGGATCGATAGACGTTTTCGAACGACACCCGGCGGTTGCCGCCGATCGTGGTGTCGAGCTTGTCGGTGATCGGCAGTGTCGCCGCGCGCGACACCAGGATCAGCCGTGCCGGCTCGACCCCGAGCGCCGTCAATCTCCGCGTCACTTGCTCCGCCCGCTTGCGCCCGAGCGTCCTGTTGGTGCCCTCGGTGCCGCTCTGGTCGGCATATCCGACGATTCGAACCCTGAGATCGTTCTTCGCCAGCAATCCGGCAAGCTCACGAATCTGCTGCTCGGCCTGATCGTTGTCGAGGAATTCGTCGGAGTTGTTGGTGAAGAAGACCGCCGTCGAGGCGATGAAACGATCGAGCTGCGCGGCCGGACCGTCGACGACGGACTGCAGCGCGGCATATTGCTCGCCCAGTTTGGCGTACTGTTCGCCGAGCTTGTCATATTGCCCGTTCAGCCCGGCATATTGCCGGTCGCCCGACTTCGATTGCTCTGACATCGCGTCGCGCATCTGGTCGAGGCTCGCCTGCAGGCGCGCGAGCGACTGCTGCACGGCTGCGACCGAAGCTTGCGATGCAGCCAACTGCTCGGGTCCGGACACGACGCCGATCCGGTCGACGATCCGGTACGGCGACGCCGCTGAGCCAAGCGCATCGATCAGCGGTGCGGTCTCCAGCTGGCTCGGCTCGATGCCGGAGACCGCCACGCTTCGGTTGCCGTGATCGAAATCGAGCCGAAGTGGAAACGAAGCCAGCAGCGGCTGCTTCGCCGCGAACTGCTCCAGCGCAGCTTGCGTCCGCCGCTCCAGCAGGCCCCTCGTCACCGAGATCCAGGCGAACCAGACCAGCGCCGCCACGGCGAGCGTCAGCAGGCCGAACAGGATGACCTTGCCGCGCCGGCTCGTTGCCTTGCGAGGAGCATCATCGGCTTCGATCGACGTCGCCAAATTTGCAAGCATCGCGCGATCGCAGGTCGCGCCGCGGTCGATGCTCTCGATCGCATCGAAGAACAGCGAATTGATCCTGGCATTGTCGGCGGGACGCAGCGGGCCGAGGCATTGCGCCGCGAGGATGAAGCGGGGCGAGGCGCGGAGCGCGATCTCGCGTCCGCCGAAATCGAGCGTTTGCAGATTGCCTTCGCCGGCGAGCGCCTGAACGGAAAATTCCAGGATCGCCGCGACCATCGCGCTGAGCAGGTCGGCGCGCTCATCGGGGGTTTCGTCGCGCTTCCAGTCCGCCACCAGCCGGCCGTTGCCGCGCTCGATGATCAGGAGCCGGTTCACCCGCGGCGGATTGTCCGTCAGCACGAACTCGCTGATCGGGCGGCCCGTGACCAGCGACTTGATGCGCCCCACCCACAATTGGGCTGATGTCAGCGCGTTGATGCGCTGCTCGAGCGACGCCAGCGTTTCCCTGAAAGAATTCGCCACCGCGGCGCTGACCAGCCGGCCGACGATCGGGTAGAGCGCCTCGACCATCAGCTCGCGCGAATTCCTGATCTCGCTCCTGATCGCGGAGACCACGGTGGGCGCGATGGCGTTGGCGAGTTCGCGCGGACGATTGACCTCGGCCCGCTCCAACGCCGCGACCAGGATATCAGCGGTTGCCGTCTCCAGGCGATCGGCGTTGCCGACATACTGTTGAAGCGACGCGAGGTCGGTTTCCAGCGACTCCAGCCGCACCGCCTCCGGCTGAAACAGCAATGTCCTGAGCTGCTCGATCTCGCGATTCTGGCCGGCAGCGGCTGCCATGCTATTTGCCCGAGCGGCTGGATCCCAATCCGCTGACGGCCGCGCCGAGCTGCGAGATGGCCGCACCGATATCCTTCAGCGACTCGAGCCGCTTCTGCTCGGTGTCGCGCTCGAGGTCCGAGACCCTCGCCTGAACGGCTGCGAGCTCGTTGGCAAAGTCCGCCTGCATCTGCTTGAGGGACGCAAGCATCTCCTCACGCAGGCCCGCCAGATTGCCTTCGATCGACCGTTGCGCGCCGCCGAACAAGAGGTCGCGGACCTGATCGATTGTCGCAGCGCCATGCACCGCTCCATCCGCTCCGTTACCTGCAGCTACGGTATTTGCAGCTACGGTATTTGCCAGTCCATCCGTGCCCTTGGCCTGGCGCTCGGTGCCCTTCATGGTCGTTCCCTGCTAATATCCGAAGCTACGCAAACCCGTTGCGTGCCAAAAAACAAATCTGGAACAATCTTATAGCGAATTTCGGCAGCGCGGCACAACAAAAGGCGAGCAATCAGCGGCAGGTTGTGCCGGCGCGGTGCAGGGCTCACCAGATTATTTCAGTAAGTGATTGCCTTTATTGCGAGTTCCGTGCGGTTCTTGACCTGACACTTCTCCAGGATCGCGCTGACATAGTTCTTCACGGTCCCCTCAGCCAAATGCAGCCGCTCGCCGATCTCGGTGTTGCTCTTGCCCTCGACGATCAGCGTGAGAATTTCATTCTCCCGCGCCGTCAAGCCGTCGCGCACCGGCAGCTTGGCCGATGCGCGCGGGCCGCGCAGCCGCTTGAACTCGTCGAGGATACGCGCCGCCACCCCGGGCGAAAGTCCCGACTGTCCCTTCATCACCGCACGGATTGTCGTCGCGATTTCGTCGATCCTGGCGTCCTTCAGGAGATACGCCTTGGCGCCCGCGCTGACGGCTTCGAAGATCAGATCGTTGGTCTCGAACGTCGTCAGCACGACGACATGGGTCCGCGGCAGCTCGCGCAGGATCCGCTGGGTTGCGGCAATGCCGTCGACGCGCGGCATCTGCAGGTCCATCAGGATGACGTCCGGCCGGTATCGCCGTGCGAATTCGATCGCCTGCTCGCCATCGGCGGCACCGGGGAGCATCTCGAAGTCGTCGTTCTGTTGAGCGAGGAGTGTGGCGATACCTTCCCTGATCAGCGCCTGATCCTCGGCGATCAGCACCCGCACCTTCTCGATATTGCTCACGGGCTCCATCATCCTCTCGAACACCAGTCGTCCCCGGGCGGCCGGCGGGCTCAATCGGCCAACACGCCCGACGGTGCCGCTGGCGGCACCGCCACCGGTAGCGAGATCCGGACCAGCGTCCCCTGCCCCGGCGCGCTCTCGACCGAACAGTCTCCGCCGACAAGTTCAGCAAATTCAGCCATTCCAAGCAATCCGAAATGTCCGGGCGCAGGCACGGCCGGATCGAAGCCGCAGCCATCATCGCGGATTTCGACGACGAGTTTGCGGCCGACCGCCGCCGGCGCCTCGAAGGCACGAAACCAGACACGCCGCGCCCTGGCGTGGGTCTGAACGTTGCGCAGCGCCTCGCTGAGCACGCGTTGAACCGTCAGTGCGCAATCGCGCAACCCGTCGCGCGCCCGCTCGTCGATCTCGGTCGAGACGTCAATGCCGCTGCGTTCGGTAAAGTCGGTCAGCAATCCTTCGACGTCCGGGTCGATCTTGAGGTCGTCGGGCATACGCAGGCGGGCAATGGCATCGCGCGCCCGCACGAGGCCGCTCGCAGCCGCGTCTTCCGCAGTCGCAAGGCTGTCCGCGAGACGCGTCGGATCGGTCGACAGATAGTGCCGGATCAGCCGGATCTGGGTCAGCAGCGCCACGATCGAATGAACCAGCGTATCGTGCAGGTCGCGCGCCAGGCGAAGCCGGGTGCGCGCCAGCGAGGCAAAGCGCACCTCGGCGCTCGCCGCCTCGAGCTGCTGCTCCATCAGGCGCCGGGCTCGGCGTTCGCTTCCGAGCAGCGTTTCGACCTGACGCGCCGCGAAATCGGGCATTGCGATGACGAAGTAGTGCGACCGCTCGCTATTCCAGAGCACGACGGCGGTCACCGGTTGCGTCAGCCCCGGCGATGCGCCGCGCACGCCCGCGAGCGCGATCATGTCCCGCTGTCCATCAGTGAGGGCTTTAAATTCGGCCTCCATTCCGACCAGCAATACACACTCGCAGCAATCGGCGCCGATCGCGGGCAGCCATTCGACCAGGCGCCCGATTTTCCGCACCATCGCTCTGTCGGCGCCGATGACGGCGAGACCGATGACATCTGCCTCTGCGGCCGGAATCAAATCCGCGCTCAGGTCGATCATTCGTTGCCCAAATAAGCTCGAAGCGAGCGCCCCACTCTGGCGTAAGCCCATGGCGGCCGCAAACGAATATGACTTTCGTCATGATCGATCCTGACTTTCGTCAGGTGCCGCCGCCGCTGGAAATGCGGTTCTGATTTCATTGGCGAGCAAAATCGTGCGGGCTGTGAAAGTGCCACGTGCCGATGCCAGCCGGGCCGCGCCGATGAGGCCGCGCCAATCGACCGGAGTGAGCTGACGGATGAGGGTCGCGCCACGAAAATTGTCGCGCACGGCGCCGCCCATTTTGGCCGACGCGGCAAAGCCTGTGAAGCGCTTTCGCCTGAGCGGGACGCAGAAAGCGGCACTCTACGCCGCGCTCACCGGCCGTCTGCAGCTCTATCCGCGTGGATATGCCGCGAGCAAGTCGGGACCGTTTCATTCACGGCGGGCCGTCCTCGGGCTCGCGCGCGCAGGCCTGATCAACATCAGCGCGACGGCGCGCTATGCGACGGCAACGCAGCGGGCGCGCGAAGTCCATGCCGATCCAACGGACGCTGGGGCGAGCGGGCAGGACGGCCGCACGCTTTCCCAACTCATGCCCTAAAATAGAGACGCCACTTCCGCACGGGACATAGGCGAGCCCGGCGATCAGATTGGTCGTGATCGTCGCCGGGCGGTCGGGTCGTCGCGTCCAGCGAGACTGGCGATGCCGCGCGTCATCGTGCATCGCACTGCACAAAGCTGTGCAGATGCTTACTTTATCGTCAGAGCCGTGCTATATCTTGACTCGAAGAGAGTGATGGATGACACGCCCATGCGTTTCCTCGGTCTCGTTCTACGGACGCTGTTTCTGATCGTCGTCGTGGCGGTAACGGCCCGGGTGGCCACGCCGCAGAATGAAAGCCTGTGGACGGCATACGACACGCCTGCCGATCTGTTCCGTATCATCCTCGGCGCCACCGTCTGCATCTTCGTGGCCTTCCAGATCTTCCGATATTCGCGGAATCCCGCCGACATGCGCAACTGGGTTCCGATCGGCCTTGCCGTGGTACCGCTCGCGGTGATCTGCGCTGTGGTCATCTGGTAGCGCGCAGGCTTCGCGCTCCTGGCGGCCGGCGGTCGCCTCCATCACGTTCAGTCACGCAACTTTGGTCCGGCCTGAAAGCGATCCGTCGCCGGGGCGGCAGCAACGCGCGGCTGGCCGACTCGTTCGGCAGCTAATCTGCAAAGATAATCTTTACAGTTTACCTTCAGATATGCTATCCACTCCGGCATGAGCAATTCACCTGATCGTCCCCGGCCGGCGCGCGCATCCGCGTTGGCCGAAGATTTGCGTTTGCTGATCGGAAAGCTGAAGCGCAGGCTTCGCGAGCAGGGCGATCATGGCGACCTGACACCATCCCAGGTCTCGGTCCTGCTGCGTCTCGAGAAGGCCGGCCCCGCGACAGTGTCCAGCCTGGCCCGATCCGAAGGGATGCGCCCGCAGTCGATGAGTTCGGCAATATCAGCGCTCGAAGCCGCAGGGCTCGTCAGCGGTAAACCCGATCCCGAAGACGGCCGGCAAACCATCATGTCGCTGACGGACACTTGCCGCGACTGGATCCGGGTCGGCCGCGCCGCGCGGCAGGATTGGCTGACGCGCACCATCACCGCGCGGCTGTCGCCCCGAGAGCAGGATGAGCTCGCCGCCGCCGTCGGGCTCTTGAAGCGGCTGATCGACGATTAATGCGGCCTCGCGCGAACCATCTCGCAGGCAGAAGGAAACAATCATGCCCCTCACGACGCTAGATCCGATCACCGCCCTCATTATTGTGGATCTACAAAGCGGCATCGTCGGCATGCCCCTCATTCATCCGGTCACCGATGTCGTGACGCGCTCCTGCGCCCTCGCGGCGGCGTTTCGACGACACCGCCTGCCGGTCGTGCTGGTCAATGTCGATGGCACCGCGCCGGGACGAACCGAGCGGCCGCGCCCTGGCGGACCGTTTCCCGACGGCTGGACCGACCTGATCCCGGAGCTCGATCGGCAACCCGGCGACATCGTCGTGACCAAGCGGACGTGGGGCGCCTTTGCGAACACCGATCTTGAGAAACAGCTGAAAGCGCGCGGGGTCACGCAAGTGGTGGTCACTGGCGTGGCCACAGGCACCGGCGTCGAATCGACGGCTCGCCAGGCCTATGAAGCGGGATTCAACGTCACGCTCGCCATCGATGCCATGACCGACGCGCGGCCGGAGGCGCACGACTACAGCATCGCCAATGTGTTTCCGCGGCTCGGCGAAACCGGCGCGACGCAATCAATCATCGATCTCCTTGAAAGGACGCACGCCCATGCTTGATCTCGTCGCCTATTTCTTCGGAGGCGCCTTTCTCACCAACGCCATTCCCCATGTCGTCGCCGGCATGATGGGCGAACCATTCCAGAGCCCGTTCGCAAAGCCGCGAGGCGAAGGACTGTCCTCGTCGACCGTCAACATCCTGTGGGGCTTCTTCAATCTGTTCGTCGGATATCTCTTGGTCTGCCGCGTCGGTGATTTCGGCCTGCGGACGACAAGCCACGTCGCCGCACTCGGCCTTGGCGGCCTCGTGCTCGGCGTCCTGCTGGCGCGGCACTTCGGGCGGTTTCACGGCGGCAATGAGCCAACGCGATCATGAGGCGGGTGTTTCGATCGCTGCGAAGCTTCAACTACCGGGTCTGGGCGGCAGGCGCGCTGGTATCCAACATCGGGACCTGGATGCAGCGCGCCGCCCAGGACTGGCTCGTTCTGACCCAGCTCACCAATCACAGTGCGTCCGCCGTCGGCATCGTGATGGCGCTGCAGTTCGGGCCTCAGCTGCTGCTGATGCCATGGTCCGGCTATGCCGCCGATCATTTCAACCAGCGCAAACTGCTGATGGCGACGCAAGCGACCATGGGCGCGCTCGCCCTCATCCTCGGCATCCTCACCGTCACCGGGCTGGTGCAGCTCTGGCACGTCTATGTATTCGCCTTCCTGTTCGGCTGCAGCGCGGCGCTCGATGCTCCCGTGCGCCAGACATTCGTCGCCGAACTGGTTGATGAGGCGGATCTGTCGAACGCGATCGCGCTGAACTCGACCACGTTCAACGCCGCCCGCATGATCGGGCCCGCGGTCGCCGGCCTCATCATCGCCTCCGTCGGCACCGGCTGGGCGTTTCTGCTCAACGGCGCGTCGTTCATGGCCGTCCTGACCTCGATGTCGCTGCTGCGCACCTCGGAGCTTCGCCCGAATGCCCGCGCCCATCGCACCAAGGGAAGCGTGACGCAGGGTTTCCACTATGTCTGGTCGCGCCCCGACCTCAGGGCCACCCTGGTGATGCTGTTCCTGATCGGGACCTTCGGCTTGAACTTTCCGATCTTCATTTCGACCATGGCGGTCGGCGTCTTCCACACCGATGCGCGCGGCTTCGGCCTGCTGTCCTCGATGATGGCGATCGGGACGGTGTCGGGCGCGCTGCTGGCCGCAAGCCGCGAGCGGCCCCGGTTCAGCTCGCTGATGCTGGGCGCTGCGATCTTCGGACTGGGCTGCACGCTGGCCGCGCTGGCGCCGAACTACTGGCTGTTCGCCGCCGCGCTCGTCGTGATCGGCGTCGCTGCGCTCACCGTCACCAACACCTCGAACGCGCTGATGCAGCTCTCGACCGAGCCTGCAATGCGCGGACGCGTGATGGCGCTGCGGCTCGGGGTTGCGCTGGGCGGCACGCCGATCGGCGCACCGATCGTCGGCTGGGTCGCCGACCATCTCGGCCCGCGCTGGGCGCTGGGCGTCGGCGCGTCCTCGGGCTTTGCAGCAGCGCTGGTGGCAATTGCTTTCCTGTCGCAACGGGATGTCGAAGCAAGCGGCCTGCCCCCCGCGGTGAAGCGATAGAGCAGTTGTCTCAGACGAAGGCACTCAGTCCCGTGATCGACTTGCCGACGATCAGGGTGTTCATCTCCCGGGTGCCCTCGTAGGAATAGATCGCCTCGGCGTCGGCGACGAACCGGCCGATATGGTTCTCGAGCAGGATGCCGTTGCCGCCGAGCAGCTCGCGCGCATAGCCGACCGTCTCGCGGCACTTGACGGTGCAGAACGCTTTCGCGAGTGAGGCGTGCTCGTCCAGCATCACGCCCTCGTCCTGCAGCTGCGCGAGCCGCAGCATCATCGCCTGTGTCGAGGTAACGTTGCCGAGCATCCGCACCAAGAGATCCTGAACGAGCTGGAAGCCGCCGATCGGCTTGCCGAACTGCTTGCGCTCGGTCGCGTAACGCAGCGCGTGCTCATAGGCGCCCATCTGGCAGCCGACGGCGAACCACGCCACGCCGGTGCGGGTCATCCGCAGCACCTTGGCGGTGTCCTTGAAGGTGTTGGCGTTCTGCAGGCGGTCCGCTTCCGGCACGCGGCAGTCCTTCAGGGTGATCAGCCCGTTCTGCACCACGCGCAATGCCATCTTGGTCTTGATCTTCTCGACCGAGAAGCCCGGATTGTCCTTAGCCACGACGAAGCCCTTGACCTGGTTCGAGCCTTCATCGCGTGCCCAGATCACGTTGATGTCGGCGAAGGTCGCGTTGCCGATCCATTTCTTCTGGCCGTTGAGGATCCAGACATCGCCCTCGCGCCGGCAACTCGTCAGCATCCCGCCCGATGTGGCGGAGCCGACCAGCGGCTCGGTCAGGCCGAACGAGCCGATCTTCTCGAACCGCATCATGGCCGGCAGCCAGCGCTGCTTCTGCGCCTCGTCGCCGCACAGATAGATCGAGCCCGCCGACAGCCCGGTGTGCACGCCCCAGAAGGTCGCGATCGAGGAATCGACCCGCGCCAGCTCCATCGCGACGAAACCGTTCAGCAGCCAGCTGCCACCCGCCGCGCCATAGCCCTGGTAGCCAACGCCGCCGATGCCGGTCTCGGCCATGTCAGGAATGATCGCGAACGGAAATTCATCGCGCGCCCAATAGTCCTCGATCACGGGCGCGACCACGCCTTCCGTGAACTCCCGCACGCGCCGCACCAGCGCGCGCTCCTGCTCGTTCAGCACATTTGCAATGCTGTAGAAATCACCGTCGATCGGCGGCGGCGCATAGTCCGGCTTTGCAGCCCGTGTCGCCTGCGGATTCGTCATGGATTTCCTCCCTCAGCGTGGCGAGGTTTTGCTGTTATGTGTCGCGGTCTCGGCAGGGCGGACTATCCTGCCGAGACTTAATTTCGTCGCGATGTCCCTCGGGAGCGACGTCAGACCGATTTGTTCGGACGAACGCTGGCGCGGAACTCCTCAAAGCTCTCCTTGACGCGGTCCTGGATGATCTTCACCGCGTCGGTGGTCGACTGCCTTGCGGTCGACGCGCTGTCCTGGGCGCCCTTCACCGCGATATCGAATACCTTCCGCGTGAACTCGGTCTGCAGCGCGAGGTTCTCCTGAATCTTGAGCGGCATGTATTCGCGCGCCAGCGTCGCGGCCTCGCGCAATCCGGCTTCCAGCACTTCGCGCTGCTTCTGCGCCACCGACTGCGCGCCTTGCGCGGCGACCTTCGCACTCTGGCCGAGCGCGTCGAGATTCTTCCTCTGGGTCTGCAGCAATTCGTCCACGTTCAGCTTCGGCAGGCCGAGATCAGTGCCGAACTTCCGCAGCATATCGACGTATGAGGCGTTATCAGTCATGAGTTCCTCCCTGGTTGCTGTGCTTAGGATTTGTTGCGTCCGCCGCCGGACATTGGAACGAGATCTCTGAGGCTATTGGTCGTTCGCGACAGCAGCGATGATGGCGCGACCTCCCGGCTCTCGTCGGCCAGAAACGCCTCGATCAGGGCTGCGGTTTCCTTCGGCCGCGTCACCAGAAACAGGTGTCCGTCGTCGATCATGCGAAGCTCGGCGTTCGGGATCAGACCCGCCAGGATATGGCCGTTGATCGGCGGCACTAGCGGATCGTCGCTGCCCATCAGCACCAGCGTCGGCTGCGGCAGCGACCACAGCCATGGCAGGCTGGTCCAGCCGGCCATCGCGAGCAGCTGGTACAAATAACCGAGGCTGCGCGTGCCGTGCATCCCGGCCGCATGCCGACCGATCAATGACGGATCGTCGCGAAACGCCCCGCCATAGATGTCAGCCGCGACCCTGTTCATATAGTCCTTGTCGGTGTAGCGGCGTGGCGTCGCCATCTTCCACAGAACCGACGGGCTTGCCGGCACCATCGTGAAGCCGGCCGCGGTCGCGGCGAGCACCAGCCGCCGGCACCGCTTTGGGAATTGATGGGCAAATTGCTGCGCGATTCCGCCGCCCCAGGACACACCGGCGACGTCGACTTGCGCGTAGCCGAGCTTCGCAACGAGTTCAGCGGCAAGCCGCGCCAGCGTCGACGGACGATATGGCAATAGCGGCCTTGGCGACCCGCCGACGCCGGGCACGTCGAAGATGATGGCGGTCGTGCTGGTGAGTGCGTCGAGGAACGGCTTCGCCAGCTCCCAATTGGCGCCAATCCCGTTGAACAGCAGCAACGGCGGCCCGCTGCCGCCGCCATGCCTGATCGCGACCTCAAGCAGCTGGCCGCCGATCGTAACCTGCCGGGTTTCGAGCGCACCTGGCTTCGCGACCGTCTCGGCCTTATCGCCGCTGGCGAGATCTTCACTCAAAGACGTAGGTCCCGGGAGCCGCACCAAGGGTTGGATGGCGTTCGCTGCCCAGCGAGGCCGGCGCAGTCACCTCATCGCCGGAGCGGGTATGCATCCAGTCGCGCCAATCGAGCCACCAGCTTCCCTTGCGCTTCTCGGCCGAAGCCATGAATGCGTCCGGCGTGTCCGTGGTGATCGGCCCGATCATGAACGACGCCTTGGTGTTGGTCGGCGGATTGACCAGGCTCTGCAAATGTCCGCTGTTCGTCAGCACGAAGGTGGTGCCCTCACCCATGATCTGAGCCGTCTTGTAGACACCCTTCCACGGCGTGATGTGGTCGGTGACCCCTGCGACGATGTAGCTGTCGGCCTTAACCTTGCCCATGTCGATGGTCTTGTCGTTGAGCGTCAGCTTGCCGGCGTTCACGAACGGATTGCTGAAGTAGAGATCGAGATAGTCGCGATGCAGCGCCGCCGGGAGGCGGGTCGTATCTGCGTTCCAGAACAGGATGTCGAAGGCCGGCGGCTGGTTGCCGAGCAGGTAATTGTTGACCCAGTAGTTCCAGATCAGGTCATTGGGCCGCATCCAGGCGAACATCCGCGCCAGATCGTGGCCGTCGACGATGCCGCGCAGCCGCGAGGACTCCTTGGCGAGGCGCATCGTCTCGGGCGTCATCAGGCAGCCGAGCGTGCTTTCCTCCGCCGAGTTGGGATCGAGCAGGCAGACCGCCAGCACGAGATTCTTGATCTTCTTCTCGGCGGCGCTGCCGAGTGTCGCAAAATAGGCGGTCGAGGTGATGCCGCCGGAGCAGGCCCCCATCATCGAGATGTCCTCGCTGCCGGAGATCTCGCGCGCCGCGTCGACGGCCTCGTCGACCGCGGCGACGTAGGTGTCCAGTCCCCAGTCGCGATGGGCCGCCGTCGGGTTGCGCCAGCTGATGGCGAAGGTCTGGATTCCGCTCCCGAGCAGGAAGCGGATCATGCTCTTGTCCGGCGACAAATCGAGCGAGTAGTACTTGTTGATCTGCGGCGGCGTGATGAGCAGCGGGCGCTTTCGCACGGTCGCCGTCGTCGGCGTGTACTGGATCAGCTCAAGCAGCTCGTTGCGGAACACGACCGCGCCCGGGGTGATCGCGATATTCTCGCCGACCTTGAAGGCGGAGCTATCCACCATCGACGGCATGCCGCGATTGTGCGTGAGATCGTCGAGATAGTTCTTCAATCCATTCCACATGCTCTGTCCACCGCTGTCGATGAACTTGCGGACCGCCGCCGGGTTGGTAAGCATCGTGTTGGTCGGCGCCACGGCGTCGATCAGGATGTCCGTGACCAGGTGCGCACGCGCCTTGTCGATGTCGCTGAGGCTGGTCTTGTCGACCAGGCCGCTGACCGCCTCGCCCCACGCGAGATAGGACTTGAGCAGGCCAGAGTGCAGCGAGCTATCCTTCCAGGTCGGGTCCGCGAACCGCTTGTCGCCCGCCTTCGGCGTGCGCTCGGATTTGCCAGCGACGATGGAGCCCAGTTCGCCGACGAAGGACAACCATTGTTCGGTCGCGACCTTCGGCTCGTTCATGACCGCCTTGAACAGGATGCCGGCGCTGTCGACCAGATCCTGGCCGCGGATGCCGACCAGCGGATTGAGCGCCAGCGTATTTCGGGATGCGGCCTCGGAGATATCAGCGGTCGCGGGTTCGGGAGTGCGATTGTCTGTGCTCATGACCGTCATGCTCCCTTGGTTGGCCCCTTGGCGGGAATCAGAAGCGCCAGCGTTTCGGCGATCAGCGCGGGCTTTTCGGATCCCTCCACTTCCAGCGTGTTCTGGGTCTTCATGACCACCTGCCCGGTATCCCTCGGTTCGATCCCGGCGAGCACGACGCGCAGTCTCACCCGCGCGCCTGATGGCACCGGCGCCAGGAAGCGGACCTTGTCGATCCCGTAATTCAGCCCGGCGGCGGCATCGCTCGGGATGATCCCGACCTGCATCGCGAGCGGCGCCACCATCGCAAGCGTCAGGTAGCCGTGCGCGACCGGACCGCGGAACGGGCTCTCCCGCTTGGCCCGTTCAACGTCGACATGAATCCATTGGTGATCGCCGGTGCAAGCCGCAAACGTGTCGATGCGCTCTTGGTCGATCGTGACCCAATCCGACAATCCGAGTTCCTGTCCAACGCGTTCGCCCAGGCCGGCTATTGTGAGGCTGCTCATGTTTTCCTCCTCGATCTTTTTCTCGGCCGCGCTGGGACCGTCACATGTCGCCGTACCGCTCGCGCAGCTCCTTCTTGTTGATCTTGCCGACGCTGGTCTTGGGGATGCTGTCGATGAACAGGATCTTCCCGGGGATTCCGTATTTCGAGATGATGCCCTTGTCCGCGAACAGTTTGAGATGGTCCTTGATGGCATCGTCGCTGAGGCCGTCGGCGCCGGCCGGCTTCTTGACCACGAGCGCCAGCGGCCGCTCGCCCCATTTGTCGTCCTTGACGCCGATCACCGCGGCCTCGGCGACGCCGGCGCATTGCGTAATCAGGTCCTCGATCTGCAGCGACGAGACCCATTCGCCGCCGGTTTTGATCACGTCCTTGATCCGGTCGGTGATGTGGACAAAGCCGCCCGGGCTCACCACCGCGATATCGCTGGTGTGCAGATAGCCGCCGGCCCAGAGTTGCTCCGAGCCTTCCGGATTGTCGAAGTAGCCCTGGGTGAGCCAGGGCGCGCGCAACACGATCTCGCCGGCCGACTTGCCGTCATGCGGCACGTCGTTCATGTCGGGGTCGACGATGCGCAGGTCGACCAGCGGCCCCGCCATGCCGGCCCTGGTACGGAATTCGACCTCGCCGTCGGGGTCGCCGCTGAGATCCTTTGACAGGACATGGGACACCGCAGCAAGCGGGCCGGTCTCCGACATGCCGTAGCCCGCGAAGATGTCGATGCCGGCCGCGAGCGCCTGCTTGGCCAGCGCCTTCGGCAACGCCGAGCCACCGATCACCATCTTGAGACCCTTCAGATCGACATCCGCCGCGGCAGCGGCGTTGAGCAGCATCTGCAGGATGGTCGGCACACCATGGGTGAAGGTGACGCCTTCGCTCTTGATCAGCTTGACCAGCAACGCCGGCTCGTAGCGGCCGGGATAGACCTGCTTGGCGCCGGCGAGCGTCGCCGACCAGGGGAAGCCCCAGGCGTGGACGTGGAACATCGGCGTGATCGGCATATAGACGTCATCGCGCGAGAACCGGCCCTGCGAGCCCGCCATGCCGAACAGGGCGAGCCCCGCGATTGTGTGCAGCACGAGTTGCCGGTGGCTGTAATAGACGCCCTTGGGCAGTCCGGTGGTGCCGGTCGTGTAGAAGGTGGTGGCCTGGGTGTTCTCGTCGAAATCGGGAAAATCGTAATCGGGCGAGGCTGCGGCCAGCAGGCTCTCATATTCACCGATGAAGGACAGGCTGCCGATCTGCGGCGCCGGTCGGTCCGCCATCACAATCATCCGCTTGACGTTCGGCAGTTGCGCCTTCAGCCCCTCCAGCAATCCGACGAACTCCTCGTTGACAAGCAGCGTCGAGGCGCCGGCGTGGTTGATCGTGTAAGCGACCTGTTCGGGCGACAGGCGGACATTCACCGTCTGCAGCACGGCGCCCATCATCGGGATCGCGAAGAAGGCCTCGAGAAACCGGTTGCTGTCCCACTCAAGCACGCCGACCGTGTCACCGGGCTCGACCCCCGCCTTGCTCAGCGCCGAGGCGAGGCGTCCGATCCGCTCCCTGATCTGACGATAGGTGAAACGTTTCAGGTCGCGGTAAACCACCTCCTGGTCTGGCGCCTGCACGCGCGGCGTGTGCCAGAGTTGCTTGAAGATCAGCGGATATTGATAGGCGGATTTGGTGGTTTGAATCAGCCTTCCGACCATCGCGGCCTCCCTCGACTTGTTTCCTCGGCGTGGCAGCGTCCGCAATTCTAAGGAGCGGATCGTCTGGCCTGCCGTCCTGTCACGACGGTCCCGACCTCGTGACATTAGGCCGAAGCGTCGCGTGATGCCCGAGATTTGTGAAGGTCCGAAACGGACATCGGCCGGGTCTGAACCGGCCAGACTGGTCTCGCTGACGGCGATGTCTTGAATAAAACTGCGCTCTTTGCCGCGGCGCCCTCTGCTGCTCTGCAGCAAGGGCGAACCCAGCCGATCTGCCTTGGGTTGTGCCGCGAACCGGCTATGTTGCGCGGCGCTGGCGAACTGAAATCTGGCGCTGTAGAGAAGCTGGTTCGCCTCCAACATTGCCGCCTCTATTGTCAGGCGCCGAAGGAAAGGCTGATTCACGTTGCAACCAACCACGCGTCTCAAGAAGCCTGCAGGCTCCCGCAATGAGATCCTGACCGTCGGCGCCGGCGACAGGGTCTATGAGTCGACCAAGCTTGGTGCCGTCTTCGACATGCTGATCAATCACGGCGTCCCGGCCGATGTCGTTCTACGCGACGTGAACATCCCGCACCAGGAGGTGCATTCGCCGCAGACGCGGATTTCACTGACGCAACTGATGACCATCTGTCAGAACGCGCTCCGGCTGTCGACCGACCGTCACCTGGCCTATCGGATCGGCGCATCGGTCCACGTCTCGACCTACGGGATGTTCGGCTATGCGATCCTGTGCTGTCCGGATTTCCGCAAGGCGATGGATTTTGCGATGCGCTACCACGCGCTCGCCGCACCGCTGGCGACGATCGAATTCAGCGAAGACAAGGCTGACGCGAGATGGACCATCGAACCAAATCTGCACGCGGTAGCCGAATCCGCACTCTACCGGTTCGTCACCGAGATGCAGATCGGCATCCACATATCGCTGATGCGCGACATCATGGGGCCGACCTTTACGCCCTCCGAAATCGGGCTTGCCTATCCGCAAGCGTCCGACTTCGGTCTTCCCCAGGACCAGATCGGATGTCCCGTCCGGTTCGAACAACCGGCCAATCAGATCGTCTTCAGGTCGCAATGGCTGGATCGGAGTGCAGATCTCGGCAACAAGACGACATATCCGACCATCGTTGCCTTGTGCGATGATTTGCTTGGAGACCTGAAACTGCGAATCGGGATTGCCGGCAAGATTCGCGCGGTCCTGCTTCGCGACATCGCAAACCCGCCGAGCTTTGAGGCCATCGCCAAGCTGCTCGACGTGAATGACCGGTCGCTGCGGCGCCAGCTTCGTCAGCAGGGCTTTTCCTTCCGCGGCCTGCGCGACGAGCTGCGGACCCAGATTGCCCTGAAATATCTCCGCCACACGACGCTCGCCAACGAAGACATCGCACTGGCCCTCGGCTTCAGCGATGCCGCAAACTTCAGGCGTGCGTTCCACCGCTGGACCAACAAGGCACCGAGCGATATCCGAGGCGAATAGGGCAGGTCACTCTTCGCTCGAAAGCGCTCCATCTCCTACATCTGGTGGTGGCCGGCAGCCTGCCCGCCATCGACGTGGAGAATCTCACCTGTCACAAACTCCGCGCCATCGAGATAGAGTACCGCGTCCACAATGTCGGACACCTCTCCCATCCGCCCCATGGGATGGAGCGCCGCCAACGCTTGATGGGCCTCTTGCGGATGCATCGGCGTCTTGATGATTCCCGGCGACACGGCGTTGACGCGAATCCCGGTCCTCGCACACTCGATCGCAAGCGCTTTCGTTGCTGCGCTCAGCGCTCCTTTTGTGAGAGAGGCAAGTGCGGCCGGGACACTGCTCATCGGCTGGTCGACGAGACTCGTCGTGATCGTGACGACGTGACCGCTCCCTTGCTTGCTCATGACGTCCAGTGCGCGCTGGGTCATATGAAAGAAGCTCGTCACATTCGTCGACATGTAGAGCGCATAGTCATCAGGCGAATAGAGCGTGAATGGCTTTGCCATGAACATGCCGGCGTTGTTAACCAGCGTATCGACGCGACCGAAATGATCGAGGGCCGTCTTGAACACGCGCTCGGCCGTATCAGCGGCACGGATGTCGCCTTGTACGGTCAAGACGCCGGTATCGGCAGACGGCTTGATCGACCGCGAGGTGGCGACAACCCGGTAATTGCGATCCCTGAAGGCTCCAAGAATACCCGCACCGATCCCCTGAGATGCACCGGTTACGATGGCTACTTTCTGCTCTGCGCTCATGATTCACCCCATTGTTCGAGGAAGCTTCGCTTTCGTCACACCTCCGCCTCGCAACTGGCCGTCAGCGGATCGTAGTCCGGATGTTTCAGCATCGCGTGGAGTTGTCGGCGCCGGACGCCGATATTGCCTCCGCCAAACAGAGGCAGCGCGAGCGCGTCCTGCAGCAAGCGTCCCAACGGGAGGGCATGATCGTAGCTCTCGATCCCGACGACGCGCATGAGGTCCGTCAGCACCCGCACGGCCGTTTCCGAACCATGGATCTTTGCTTCGATCGCCAGCTCCTGCGCAGCGGGTGATTGCACATCGACCGCCTGGCACGCCCGCCAGCAGAAGCAACGGGTGGTTTCGATGGCGATCTTTGCGTCCGCCAACGCGTATCCGACGGCCTGATGCTCGATGATGGGATGAACGCCGCCCCGCCGTTCGGTACGCGCGAAGCCCAGTGTGAACTCAAACGCGGCACGCATCAGCGCCACGGCGAAAATTCCGACCAGCGCGGCCGCGCCGGTGAAGCAGGCCCCCGTCAGGGCCAAACCACCGCCGGGGTGACCCAGCACATTATCTCTGGAGACGCTGACAGCCCTGAGATCGAACTCGGGCAAGAGGTGTGCCCGGTGCCCCACCGAGTCGATCGCGCGCTCGAAGATCAGGCCCGATGCCGGGCGCTCCACGACCAGGATTGAAATCCCCCGTTCGGGAGGCGCATCAGGATCGGTTCGGCAAAGGATCGATAGAAGGTCCGCGCCCTTGCGATCCCAACCGGTGGCTGAGGACACCCAGCTCTTTCGTCCCTCGATGATCCATCGCTCACCCCGAAGCGTGGCCGTGGTGCGAACGCCCTCGCCCGGCGGGGGTGATCCAGCATTGGCGCTGCCGCCCGGTTCGGTGGCGCAAAACCCGGCCAACGGTGCTGCTGATTGTTCGAGGAATCGAGGCAGCAGCCTGTTCCGCTGCTGCTCCGTGCCGCCGATCAACAGCGGCAACAGTCCAAGCACAGTTCCAATCAGCGTCAATGTCACGCTGGCGTTCACTGCGTAGAGTTCCTCGACCACAATCGCAGTGTCGATCAGGCCGGCACTCTCGCCGCCGGCGGAAAGCGGAATGCATTTCCGCAGAAACCCGGCCGCAATCATTGCCTCGTAAGCGGGCTTCGTTGCGGCGAACCGTTCCTCCGCGGTGGGCAGCGTCTCTGCCTCCAAAGCCGGCGAAAGCACTTCCTTTGCGAACTTCCGGGATTGCAGCTGGAGTTCGCGCTGGCGCGCGGTCAATCGAAAATCAATGGCCACCGATCTTCCCTCTCACCGGGTCACAATCAGCCAGGTGCACTACGCCGCCCCGCTCGCAGTGAGCGGATCATAACCGCTTCGCTTGAACATCATGTGCAGTTGACGACGCCTGACGCCCATATTGCCGCCGTCGAAGACCGGCAGCGCGAGCGCATCCTGCAGCAGACCGCCGAACGGAATTTCATGATCGTAGCTGTCGATGCCGACGACGCGCATCAGATCGGTGATCACGCGGACCGCGGCCTCTGAACCGAAAATCTTCGCCTGGACCGCAAGCTCCTCGGCCGCCGGCGACTGGGTGTCGAGCGCATGGCAGGCGCGCCAGCTGAGATTGCGCGCCGCTTCGATCGTGGTCTTGGCATCGGCCAAGGCGTAGCCGACCGCCTGGTGCTCGATGATCGCGTGAACGCCGCCCCGCTTTTCCGTACGCGCGAAATGAAGCGCAAAGTCGAACGCGGCACGCATCAATGCGACGCCGAAGATACCGACGAGTGCGGCGGTGCCGGTGAATGCCGCAGCCGCCAACGCTAGTCCTGCACCTTCCTGTCCCAGCAGATTGTGGTGGGGCGTCGCGACGTTCTGCAAGCCGAATTGCGGCACGAGATGCGCCCGATGACCGATCGTGTCGATCGCGCGTTCGAAGACCAGGCCCGTTGCCGGTCGTTCTACCGCAATGATGGAAATCGCAGCATCAGGCGCCGCCGCCGGATCGGTTCGGCACACAACGCAGAGAACATCGGCGCCTTCGCGGTTCCAGCCGGTGGCCGACGACACCCATTTCTTGCGGCCGTTGATCACCCAATTGTCGCCCTCTCGCCTCGCCGTGGTGCGGACGCCCTCGCCGGGCGGGGGCGAGGCGGCATTGGCGCTCCCGCCTGGTTCGCTGGAGCAGAAGCCGGCCAGCGGCGCACCGCTTGTCTTCAGAAACGGCGCCAGCAGCCGCTGGCACTGGTCCGGCGTGCCGCCGAGCAAAATCGGCAACAGGCCGAGCACCGTCCCGAGCATCGTGAGCGTCACGCTGGGGTTCACGCTGTAGAATTCTTCAGCGAGCAGCGCCATATCGATCAGGCCGGCATTGTCGCCACCGGCCGGCGCCGGGATACATTTGCGCAAATAGCCGGCCGCCACCATCGCCTCGTAGGTCGGCTTGGTCGCGAGAAAGCGTGCCTCCGGCGTCGGCAACAACTCGGCCGCCTTGGCCTCGCTCAGCACCTCTCTCGCAAATTTGCGGGATGCGAGCTGGTGATCGCGCTGCTGCGCCGTGAGCGTGAAATCAATCACTGGTGAAGCGTCCTCGTCTTCAGCGGCGTGTCGCCGCATTCAAGAGAGGACTAGCTTGCCGATCCGGCAAAGTCTTGGGCGGGAGTGAACCGATTTCTTGGTCTACTGCGTACCGTCGGCCGGCTTTCCCATGACGCGTCGAAATTCTCGGGGCGCCAAGCCGTTGCTGCGCTTGAACAGCTTGTTGAAATGCGAAATATCGCGAAAACCGGCATTGAATGCGATTTCCGCAATGGTCGCGCGTCGATGTGCTTGATCCAGCAAATTGCGGGTACAAACCAGGATCCGCTGCCCGTTGATGTGCTCTCCGACCGAGCGACCCGTGGCAGAAAACAGCTTGTGCACATAGCGCTGCGAGCAACTGAATTTCAGCGCGAGTGTGGCCGCACCCAGCTCGGCGTCCGCCACGTGACGATCGACGTAGTCCAGCATCATCGACAGCAAAACAGACTGACCGGCCTGTTCCGGCGGCCTGTCGTCCAAAATGCCGGGCGCATGAGATATCAGGTCAACGACATGTTGCGCACCGAAGGCAGAGATTCCCGAGCCCGGCTCCGAACGAAGACACAGTTCTGCGTGTCCCGCGAGTGTCCGGGATAGCGCGCGGCCGGCCTCGGTCCCGGAGAGCCTCAACCGTGGCCGCTCTGCGAGGGTACCTGGCAACAGCTGTCGTGGTACCGCAAAACAAAACAGGCTGAAATTCCGACCATTCGCGATTTCGAACGGCTCCGTCGTGTCGACAATGGCGAGATCTCCGGGGCCGCAGATCTGCTCGTGGCCGCGCTGGGTGTAACGCCCAACGCCATCGAGCTGGAGATTGACAAAATACACATCGCCGATGCTTCGCGCGATGTGCGAGCGCAGACGGAGAACCACGTGCTTTGTCGCTTCGACGCGGGAAATCTGGATCGAGGCGACGTCGGTTCGCGAAATCGTCCCTTGGAAAGGTTGTTCGGCGATTTTCCGCGGTTCGAGCTGAACGAAAGCGTCGGCCAGGTCCTCGGCCCAACTTCCGAAGGGCCGGTCCGTCTCAATCGCTTTTGTCGACCACTCCATAGGACCACCCAGAATTCACGGCTGCAAATTTCATGGCTTGGCCTATGCAGGATACATCAGGGAATGACGAGGTCAAACCGGCTACGACATGCATCGATCCTCAGACCGGGCCGCTGGTCCGGCGACCGCCGCAAGCTTACTGCCGGGGGCCGACGGTTCCGGTTACCTTGAGCCTTGCCGACCTCACCCAGCCCGAGACGTCATTGCCCGTTTTGGGATTTAAATACATGACGGACGACCAGCCATCATCGGTCAGCGCGTAGGCGACGAGTTGATCCTTCGGAATAACGAAGACCCCGCTGATCGGGCAGTGCAGATTTGGTGCCGAATAGAACTGCAGCCGTCCAGTGCCCGTCACCACATGGGCGAGTGGCGGTGAAAACATCGGCGCACGCGTCGTCCCCTCCTGCGGCTCCTTGCAGCTTGACGGCGTCTGCGCGCGCACCGACGCCCCCAGCAAGCCCAGGATCAAGGCGCTGCAAACGATGGAGGCGAGTACGGTTTTGTCCGGCATTGTTCGATCTCCCTGAATCGCCACGGCGGCGATCAACGCATCGTTTGTCGCTGAACCGCGCCGACAGGTTCTGGACGAAATGGCGATGCCAGCACGATCAAGACTTTCCTACGTACCTGATCGGCGGCGCGACAGGGCCGCATATCAGCCCGCGGACACGATCAGGCCGACCCTCATATCCTTGGCGAGATAGACGCATGTGTCATCGGCAAAGACACGGCCGTTGGCAATTCCAACCGCCAGTTTGCCGCGCCTGACCTGGCGCATGCTGACTTCGTAACGCACGCGCTTGATGTCCGGCTTGATGTCTCCGCGGAACTTGACCTCGCCGACACCGACGGCGCGGCCTTTGCCCGGTGAGCCCGACCAGCCAAGCCAATAGCCGATGATCTGCCACATCGCATCCAGCCCGAGACAACCCGGCATCACCGGGTCGCCCGGAAAGTGGCAGTCGAAAAACCAGAGATCCGGGGTGATATCGAGCTCGGCAATGACATGGCCCTTGCCGAATTCGCCGCCGTCCACGCTGATCGCGATGATGCGGTCCATCATCAGCATCGGCGGTGCCGGCAGCTGCGCATTGCCCGGGCCGAAGTAGCCGCCCTGGCCCGATTTGAGCAGATCGTCCTTGGTGTAGGACGATTGCGGCGTGTGAAACTCGCGAGGGTCGGACAAGGCCATGTTACCTCCGATGTTTGGCCGGCGGCCGCCGAAGGTCAGGCGACTTCGTCACGACCACTTTTCGACGCTGGCACGGGGCGGCAGGCGCACCATGCGTGTCGCCCCGTGCCTTTGCCGCCATTGGAGAACTCCTATCGAAGGTGTGCGCCCCCAAAATGTCAAAAACAACCCCATGCAAAGTAGCGGGCGGCCGCCGGCACTCGGAAAAGCCACTTGACGCGGCGGGCAACTCAGTGTAATTTTTCCACTATTCCGAAATCCTGAAAACGCCGGTCCGCCGCGCAATAATTTCCATTCCCGGAATGTCCGTGCGCGGCGTTGCCGCGCTTGGCCACGGGGTTCGGCCAGTCGGGGACGACGACACGAGCTAGGCGGGATGGCGTTTATCGAGCAACACATCATGACTTCGGGTGAAGTTGTCCTGCGGTACCTGCAAAGACTGGAAACTGACCAGACGGCACATCTGTGAGATTGGCGAAGTAACGTTCGCACGAATGCAAGACGATATCGTCTTCGTCCGCTCGATCTACGCCGATCGCGACCCACCTGGGCAGGAACGCGCGACGCTGATGGCGCGCACGCTAAACGATCTTGGGCTTGCCGATCGTGGACGCCTCTTTCCAGAAGTTAGTCCGCCAAGGTTCATTTGCCCGAAAGTTTCCGGGACGGTTGCGCCTTCGGCGCCTGATTAGGCGTGTCTCTCCCTTTGACGGTCGCGTCGACTGAAAATCGAGTTACCCAGTTTCGAACCTCAATTCGGTCCTGGTCGAGAATGATCTTTCCGCAATTTCCGTCCTTCATGGCTTCAAAGGCGGCCTAACGGACGCGAGGTCTCCCTTTGACACATCGACGGGCACGACATCCGCTGCTTCGTTGCCAGCTTCAGGCGCGCAGCCCTGGCGAATTGGCCCGGCGCCTGCAACCGGTACGTTTGACAATATTCAATCAATGGCGGAATCATTCCACGAATAGTGGAATTCAAGGGGCGCCAATGGACGGCCGAGACTCGCGCTGCAACGCTGAGATATCGCGAGACAGGGCTTCCGCGACATGAATTACCGTTGGGACTGGTCGGTCCTCTTCAAAGATACCTATATGGGTTGGCTGTGGAACGGTCTGCTCTGGACCGTGATCATCAGCCTTGCCAGTTGGGCCGTCGCGCTCACGGTCGGCGTCCTGATCGGAATCGCCCGGAGCGCCCCTTCGCGTAGTGCCCGGCTGCTGGCCGGGCTCTACATCGATGTCTTCCGCAACATTCCGCCGCTGGTGCAGCTCTTTCTCTGGTACTTCGTTCTGCCCGAGGTGGTCCCCGATGCCTTTGGGCTCTGGCTGAAGAGGGATCTGCCCTATCCAGAGGCCGTCACCGCTGTCGTGGCCATCGGCCTCTTCGCCGGCGCGCGCGTCGCCGAGCAGGTCCGCGCCGGAATCGAGGCGGTGGGCGCTCCGCTGATGCCGGCAGCGCTGGCGACGGGACTGCGCCCGGTGCAGGCTTTCCGACTGATCGCGCTGCCGCTGGGCCTGCGCGCCATTGTCGGGCCGCTGACTTCCGAATTCCTGATCACCGTCAAGCTCTCCTCTCTCAGCCTGACGATAGGCGTGCTCGAACTTACCGCGCAGAGCCGCCATGTCGAGAACTACACCTTCCAGGGCTTCGAGGTTTTCACCTTCGCGACGATCGGCTACCTTGTCATCGGCCTGTGCGTGACGGGGCTGATGCGCTTCATCGATCTCAAGATCGGCGGCGCGGCCCTGCGAAAAGCGCCGGCATGAGCGATTTCGACTGGGGCGTCATTGCCCGCTCCTCGGGGTTTCTGGCAGATGGCATGGCGCTCAGCGCGCTGCTCGTACTGGTCGCGACCGTCGGCGGGCTGATCCTCGGCTTCGGACTTGCGCTGATGCGGCTGTCCTCGCACCGGCTGCTCTCCGTCCCCGCCTCGGCCTACGTCACCGTGATGCGCACGCTACCGCTGGTGCTGGTGCTGTTCTGGTTCTACTTCCTCGTGCCGCTCGCCATCGGCAGGCCAGTCGGCTCGCTGGCCTCGGCACTATTAGCCTTCGTGCTGTTTGAGGCGGCGTTCTATTGCGAGATCGTCCGCGCCGGCATCTCGAACGTTCGCAACGGACAGAGTGATGCGGGGCTGGCGACCGGGCTGCGGCGCACTCAGGTGCTGCGCCTCATCATCCTGCCGCAGGCGCTGCGGGCGATGATGCCGCTGGTCCTGAACCAGATCGTCATCGTCTTCCAGGACACCTCGCTGGTCTATGTCGTCTCGCTGCATGATTTCCTGACCGCGGCGAGCGTCGTTGCATCCCGCGATGGGCGCGCCACTGAAATGTATACGCTGGTCGCTGTGGTTTATCTGGTGATTTGCCTGAGCACGACGAAAGCCGCCGAGTTCTACAGGAAGGGCCTGCCGTCATGATCGTCATCGAGGACTTGCATAAATCCTACGGCAACCAGCAAATCCTGTGCGGCTGCTCCGCTACGGTCAACCTCGGCGAGGTCGTGGTGGTTTGCGGGCCGTCCGGCTCCGGCAAGAGCACGCTGATCAAATGCATCAACGGGCTCGTGCCGTTCGAGCGCGGCGCAATCACCGTGGACGGCGTCTCCGTCTCCTCGCCCAAGACCGACCTGCCGGCCCTGCGCTCGCGCATCGGCATGGTCTTCCAGAGCTTCGAACTCTATCCACATATGACCGCGTTGCAGAATGTCAGCCTGGCCCAGATCCATGTGCTGAAGCGCTCACGGGCGGAGGCCGATGCGCGCTCGGAGAAAATTCTGGCGCGGGTCGGGCTCGGCGACAAGCGGGACAGCCGGCCCAGCCAGCTCTCAGGCGGGCAGCAGCAGCGCGTCTCAATCGCCCGCGCTCTGGCCATGGATCCACAGGCCATGCTCTTCGACGAGCCGACCTCGGCGCTCGACCCCGAAATGATCAACGAGGTGCTGGAAGTGATGCAGGAGCTCGCGCTCGAAGGCATGACCATGATGGTCGTGACCCATGAGATGGGTTTCGCCCAGCGCGTCGCCGATCGCGTGCTGTTCATGGACCGTGGCCAGATCGTGGAGGACACGCCCACGGCCCAGTTCTTCACCGCCCCCGCCTCGGAGCGGGCCAAGCAGTTCCTCACCAAGGTCCTGACGCATTGAGCGCCTGAGATGACCGCCCTTCCTCAACCAGACCCAGAAAAGGCGCTCGCAACATGCGCGTAAGTATTCTTGGAGCCGGCTCCGCCGCCTGCGCCGCCGCCGCTTATCTCTCGACGGCCGGGCATGACCCGATGCTGTGGTCGCCTTCCGGCCGGAGCACGGCAGCCTTCGCGGCAGGAGATCCGCTGCGGGCGACGATGGCGATCGAGACGAGTTTCCATCCGCGCATTGCCGGCGGTGCCGCCGAAGCCATCGCCGACGCGGACGTCTTGATGCTCGCGATGCCGGGCTACGCCCACAAGATGGCCTTCGATGCCGCGGCGCAGCACCTGCGGGATGGCCAGCCGATCATCATCAGCTCGCACGCCTCCTTTGGCGCGCTCTATCTCTCGCAGCAGCTCGCGGCGCGGGGAGTCCGTGCACCGATCATCACCTGGAACACGACGCTGACCACCGGCCGCAAGACTTCGCCCACCGAGGTCGCCGTCAACTCGGTGCGCTCGAAGGTCGATCTCGCGACGGTGCCGCAAAGCGGCAGCGCCGAAGGTCTCGCGCTCTGCACCGCGCTGTTCGGCGACCGCTTCGTCGAACGCGACGGGCTTCTCGCCATCGCGCTCAGCAACCTCAACCCGCAGAACCATCTCGGCATCGCCCTGTTCAACCTGACGCGCATGGAGCGCGGCGAGCGCTGGGGGCAGGCGGAGAACGTCACGCCGGCCGTCGGGCGTGTGATGGAAGCGCTCGACGCCGAGCGGCTGGCGATCGCCGAAGCCTTCGGCGTTTCGGTGCGGACCATCCGCGAACACTACGCTTACTCCTATCAACTTCCGGTCGCCAGCATCGCCGAGATGAATGCCGAACTACACAACCGCGGGCGCGGCGGCTTCGGCCCAGCCACGCTGGACAGCCGCTACGTCCTCGAGGACGCCCCCTTCGGATTGCTGCCGACGGTGCTGCTCGGGCGGCTCGTCGGGCGTCCGGCGACACTTCACGAGGCCGGGGTGACCATGCTCTCGGCGGCCTACGGCCGCGACTTCACACAAGACAATGACCTTCTGCCCGCGCTCGGCCTCATGCGGATGACACGGGAGGAACTCCAGACGCGAGCACGCGGAGGATTCTAGACACCCTCCCTCAGCCGGGGGCGGATCACCATGCGAGCGATCGCGACAACCGAGAGAGACCTATGACACCCAATCTTGCTGCCGCCACAGGCGCGTTCCTAGCCATCGGCCTCGCATCTTCGTCCGCCGGGGCGCAGGAGGTGGACTCCATCGTCAAGAAGTTGCGCGACACCCAGACCATCACCATGGGCGTCAGGGACGCTTTGTTTCCCTACAGTTACCTCGACGACAAAAAGAACCCCACGGGCTATTCGATCGAGTTCTGCACACGCATCATCGAGGACATCAAGAGCGAGTTGAACCTGCCGGAGATCAAGATCAAATACGTCCCGGTCACGATCCAGAACCGTCAGGCGCTCGTTGCCAATGGCACGATAGACCTCGAATGCGAAGGTACGGTCAACACCTTCGGCCGCAACAAGCAGGTTGACTTCTCGTCGGTCTCCTATGTTTCGTCGAGCCAGATGCTCGCTCTCAAGAGCACCGGCATCAAGAGCTATGACGATTTGAACGGCAAGATCGTCGCCGTGGCAACCGGCGGCAGTAGCGAGCCTGACCTCAAAAACCTCGTCGCCGAAAAGAAGCTGAACATCCGGATCCTGAACGTCGACGACCACGCGGCCGGGCTGATCACCGTGGAGACCAGGCGCGCCGACGCCTATTTCAGCGACAACGGCGCCTTCTACGGGCTGATACGGCAGTCGAAGAAGCCCGACGCGCTGGAAATCGTTGGCGATGAATATGGCTATGCGCCCCAAGGCTTCATGGTGCCCAAGCTAAACCCGACGATCATCTGGATCGTCAACCACTCCATGGGGAAGATGTTCAAATCGGGCGAGGCCGAAGCCCTGTTCAACAAGTGGTTCGGGCAGTTCGGTGCTCATGTCTCGCCGAAACTAAGGGCGGCCTGGGCCACCCAGTCCTACGCCGAGTGAGCCCGGCCTGACATCGCACCGGTGCTGCTTACAATCGGGACGATGCATCATTCTCTGAAGGCGCGCTTAAAATGTCTTGAAAGCGAAAATGCAAGAACATGACAGCCACGGTCGCAATCGAACTATCGGTCTGGATAAGGCACCGATAGTCGACTTCCGTGCACCCTGTTGGGTTCGCGACTTTGTTCAGAATGGTGGGAAACTGGCGCGCCCGGAACGATTCGAACGTCCGACCCTCAGATTCGTAGTCTGATGCTCTATCCAGCTGAGCTACGGGCGCATTCTCGCGGCAGACTATAAGCCCGCATGCATCCGGGAAGGCCCGGAAACAGCGCGAAAGAGCGCTCTAGCTACAGGCTCCGGGTTCGGTTGGCAAGGTCTTGGAGGCAGGTTCTGTCCCGCGATTTTGACCGGAAAGGGCGAAAATGGAGCCCATTTTCCTCCGTTTCGGGCGTGAACCCGAAATGTCGTACGACAACAACGGGATTCCGGGTTCGGCGCGTTGCGCCGCCCCGGAATGACGGCTCGGCTCACGCCCGTGCCCGCTCGTTCCGGATCGAGAGCAGTTCCACCGGGCGGTCCGGGATCGAGATCTGGAAGGTGGCGCCGATGGTACCCTCGACCAGATGGATATTGCCGCCATGGGCGCGGATCAGTTCGGCGGAGATGGCCAGTCCCAGCCCGCTGCCGCCGGGGCGGCCCGAGGTCTGGAAGGCCTCGAACAGATGCTCGCGCGCCTTGGCCGGCACGCCGGGGCCGGTGTCGGAGACCTCGATGATCGCAACCGTCCCCTCGCGGCGGCCGGTGATGCGGATCTGCAGGGCACCGCCGTCGCTGGCCGGCCGGTTCTCGAGCGCCTGCGCCGCGTTGCGCACGAGGTTGAGCAGCACACGGAACAGCTGGTCCGGATCGGCGTCGATGGTCAGCCCGCGCTCGATCGCGCTGATCCAGGTGATCGTGGCATCGGTGGCGAGGCCAGCGGATTCCCGTACCTCGGCGACCGCCGGCTCGACCGCGATGACGCGGCGGTCGGGCGCCGCCTCCTGCGCACGGCCGTAGGACAGCGTCGACTGGCAGAAGGCGATGGCGCGCTCCAGCGAGCGCAACAGCTTTGGCGCAAAGCGCTGCACCCGCGGATCGGGCACGCTGGCCAGCTGGTCCGACAGCAGTTGCGAGGAGGCCAGCAGATTGCGCAAATCATGATTGATCTTGGAGACGGCAAGGCCCAGGGCGGCGAGCCGGCTCTTCTGATGCAGCATCGAGACGAGGTCGCGCTGCATGTCCGACAGTTCGCGCTCGGCGACGCCGATCTCGTCGCCGCGCTGGCTCGGCACGATGATTCGCGCCGGGCTTTCCGGATTTTCGTGGAAGCCGATCAGGTTTGCGGTCAGCCGCCGCATCGGGCGGACGAACAGATAGTGGAGCGCGAGATAGACCAGGCCGGCGGTCAGCCCCGCGATCAGCAGCGCAACGACCAGGACGTTGCGCGAGAAGCGGTACATCGCTTGCCGCAGCGGCTTTTCGTCGATCACCACCTCGATGAACTGGGCCTGGCCCGGCGCCGCGCCGACCACGCGGATGGTCTGGTCGCCCCGCTCCAGCATGATCTCGAAGGCGTCGACGATCGCCGACCACACCGTCAAGTTTCGCATGTCGACGTCATGATCAATCGCGGCCGGCAGGTCGGCGCTGGCGAGCAGGCGGCGCTGCTGCCCCAGCTTGATGGCGACCGCGCGCGCGCCGATGCTGGTCAGGATCTGCCGCGACAGCGAATCCGGCACCATGCCGGAGGGCGCGGCATCGAGCACCAGCGCCGCGGTGTTGGCGGCGGCCAGGCGGTCATTCAGCCGGTTCATGCGGAAGTTGGCGATCGCCGGCACATAGATCAGCAGCCCGGCGATCATCACCAGGGGAATCGTCAGCAGCAACAGCTTGCCGGACAGCCCGAGCCGGAGGGATGGCTTGGGCCGCAGCTTCAGCGCGGTCGCCTGATCGTCGGTTACAGCCACAACTAAGGCCTTGTTTGGCTTAGGGGGTCGAAGATGCGGCTCGGCCCCCAAGCCGGTCAAATTACGGATCGCTAATGTCGGGCGGGTTCCCTCAGGCGCCTCAAAGCGCTGCCCCTTACCGCCAAAAACCCCGCGAAAACAGATATATTCGTCCCAATTGCGACCTTTCGAAGAAGTCCTTTTGCGACACCCTGCGACGTTGACGAAAAGGGGACGCTCCCTTATAAGCCGCGCAATTGTCCGCGATGGTCCGGTTCTTGACCGGAGGCGGCTCATTGGGGCCGTGAACGGCTCGCCGTGGGCCCGCCAGCATCACCGGACTTCATCTCAACGGACTTATCTTAATCCGGGCGAACTGCCCGGTCAGCGGAGACTTACCCGTGAAGCGGACTTATCAACCCAGCAAACTGGTGCGCAAGCGCCGTCACGGCTTCCGCGCTCGCCTCGCCACGACTGGCGGCCGCAAGGTCCTCGCCGCGCGCCGCGCGCGTGGCCGCAAGCGCCTGAGCGCCTAAGCCCGGACGTCTCCTCCCCGGAGATACCTTATGGATCGGCTAAGGCAGCGGGCGGACTTCCTCGCCGTTGCCAATGGCGCGCGGGCGAACAGTACGGCCTTTGTGCTGCAGGGACTGCGCCGCGACGATGATGGCCCGATCCGAGTCGGATTCACCGTCACCAAGAAGAACGGGACCGCGACCGAGCGAAACCGCATTCGCCGGCGGCTTCGCGAAGTGGTGAAGCGGGTCGACGTCATATCGATGCGGCCGCACCATGATTATGTGCTAGTCGGCCGCCGTGACGCGCTGACCCGTGACTTTGCGACCATGCTCGACGATCTGCGGTCGGCGCTACGCCGCCTCGACCGGCCTGCGCCCAAGGTGCCTGACAAGGCGCGTAATCCGAACGGAATGACGAGACCCCTAAGATGATGTCCGACAACCGCAACACCATCCTTGCCGTCATTCTGTCCGGGATCGTCCTGATCGCCTGGCAATATTTCTACAACGTGCCGCAGATGGAAAAGCAGCGCGCCGAGACCCAAAGGCAGACCGAGCTGCTGAAGCCGACGGCGCAGCCGACGCCTGGCCAGAGCCCCGCGACGACGCCATCGCCGTCAGCCAGCGGCACGCCAACCGCCACGCAACCCTCGGCCGTCGCCGAACCGGTCGTCAGCCGTGAAGCTGCCATCGCAGGCGCCCCGCGCGTCAAGATCGACACCCCGCGGATCACAGGCTCGATCTCGCTGAAGGGCGCGCGCATCGACGACATCGCACTGGTTCAGTTCCGCGAGACGGTCGACCCGGCCTCGCCGCCGATCGTGCTGTTCTCGCCGTCGCAGACCGCTGCCCCCTATTACGCCGAATTCGGCTGGGTGCCTGCGAGCGGCACGACGGCGCGCATCCCCGACCAGAACACCGAGTGGCAGCAGGACGGCTCCGGCAGCCTGACCCCGACCACCCCGGTGACTCTGAAATACGATAATGGCGCGGGCCTCACCTTCCGCCGCATCATTTCGATCGACGACCGCTACCTTTTCACCATCAAGGACGAGGTCAGCAATGTCGGGAGCGCGCCGGTTACGCTCTATCCGTTCGCGCTGATCTCGCGCCACGGCACGCCGCAGGTCTCCGGCTACTACATCCTGCATGAGGGCCTGACCGGCTATCTCGGCGAGCAGGGCCTGCAGGAATACGCCTACAAGAAGATCGACGACGCCAAGCAGATGACCTTCGACGTCACCGATGGCTGGCTCGGCATGACCGACAAGTACTGGGCGTCGGCGCTCTTGCCCGACACCACGGCCAAGCTGCATGTGACCTACAGGTCGAACGCGGTCGGCACCAACCACAATTACCAGACCGACTATTTGCAGGACGCGCAGACGCTGCCGATCGGCGGCACCATCAGCGCCAATGCGCGGCTGTTCGCCGGCGCCAAGGAAGCCAGCGTGGTCGGCATCAACTTCCCGCTGGTCGGCTTCGGCGGCTACACCAAGCAGCTCGGGCTGAACCATTTCGATCTGTTGATCGATTGGGGCTGGTTCTACTTCATCACCAAGCCGATGTTCCTGGCGCTCGACTGGTTTTACCACCTGTTCGGCAATTTCGGCGTCTCGATCCTGCTCGTGACCGTGATCGTGAAGCTGCTGTTCTTCCCGCTCGCCAACAAGTCCTACGCCTCGATGGCGAAGATGAAGTCGGTGCAGCCGCAGCTTGCCGCGCTGAAGGAGCGCTATCCCGACGACCGGGTGAAGCAGCAGCAAGAGATGATGGAGATCTACAAGAAGGAGAAGATCAACCCGATCGCCGGTTGTCTTCCCGTTGCGCTCCAGATTCCGGTATTCTTCTCGCTCTACAAGGTGCTGTTTATCACCATTGAAATGCGGCACGCGCCGTTCTTCGGCTGGGTCAAGGACCTGTCGGCGCCGGATCCGACCAATCTGTTCACGCTGTTCGGCCTTTTCCACTACGATCCGACGCAGCTTCCGATCTTCGGCCACTATCTGGCGCTCGGCATCTGGCCGATCATCATGGGCATCACGATGTGGTTCCAGATGAAGCTCAATCCGACGCCGCCGGATCCGACGCAGCAGATGATCTTCACCTGGATGCCGCTGATCTTCACCTTCATGCTGGCGGGCTTCCCGGCGGGCCTCGTGATCTACTGGGCCTGGAACAACACGCTCTCGGTTCTGCAGCAGAGCTTCATCATGCGCCGCAACGGCGTGAAGGTGGAACTGTTCGACAATCTGAAGTCCACGTTTGCGTCAAAAAAAGCGGTATCGAAGACCTAGCAAGCGCCGTTGCTTGGACGCGCAAAGCCGCAACTCGTCGTAGCCGGGCTAAAGCGCGTCTTCGCGCTTTAGCCCGGCTACGACGATGGATGGAAACCTTCGCATGAGCACCGAACCCGATGCGAAGCTGATCGAGGCAGGGCGAAAGCTGTTCGCCGGCGACTGGCACTTCATCTGGGCCTCGCCCTCGATCGAAACGCTGCCGCCGATGGCAGGGCTAGAGGTCGCCTTTGCCGGCCGCTCCAATGTCGGCAAGTCGAGCCTGATCAACGCGCTGACCGGCCGCGGCAGCCTGGCACGCACCTCGCACACGCCGGGCCGCACCCAGGAGCTGATCTTCTTCGAGGGCCCGGAGAGTGCGGACGTCCGCCTGGTCGACATGCCCGGCTACGGCTACGCCTCGGCGCCCAAGGTCAAGGTGGCGTCGTGGACGGCGCTGATCCACAAATTCCTGCTCGGACGCGCCACGCTGGCGCGGGTCTATGTGCTGATCGACGCCCGTCACGGCATCAAGGACGTCGATCTCGACGTGCTCAAGACACTGAATAAATCCGCCGTCAGCTATCAGGTAGTGCTGACCAAGGCCGACCAGGTCAAGGCCGGCGAATTGAGCACGACGCTCGCCGACACAATTGCAGCGCTGGCCAAACACCCCGCGGCATTCCCCGAGGTGCTGGTGACCTCGTCGCGCACCGGCGCCGGGATGCCGGAGCTGCGCGCCGCGATGCTGCGCCTGATCGAAGAGCGGCGCTGATGGCCGGCCTGCATCGCATCCTGATCGGCCTTGCCGGGCTGATGGGCGCCTGTGGCGTGGTGCTGGCGGCCGCCGCAGCCCACCTCGCCGACGCGTCGCGGCTGGGGGCCGCCTCCTCGATGCTGCTGTTTCACGCCACCGCCGTGCTTGCGACCGTGGCGGTCGCGGACCGCGCCATCGTTCATGCGAGGATCGGAACCGTTGCGGCGATCGGTTTCGTCATCGCGGCGTCATTGTTCGCGGGCGACCTGACGGTTCGCCAATATGCCAGCCACGGATTGTTTCCGATGGCCGCCCCGACCGGCGGAACATTGCTGATTCTGAGCTGGGTGGTGCTGGCGATCGCGGCGATGTGGCCGAAGCGTTGATTCGTAGCCCGGATGGAGCGAAGCGAAATCCGGGAATCCTCTCGCGGATACCAGGCCCCGGATTGCGCTTCGCTCCATCCGGGCTACGAATACCAGCCCCCACTTTGCGCCCTGCCCGCCAATCGGATAGAACCCTGCGCGCCCCTCCGCTGACGACGAGACCCGCCCCATGACCGACCAGCAGATCAGCCCGCTCGATCAGGCCCGTATCCTGTCCGAGGCGCTGCCGCACATGCAGGAATATGACGAGGAAACCATCGTCATCAAGTATGGCGGCCATGCCATGGGCTCCGAGGACACCGCAAAGGCCTTCGCGCGCGACATCGTGCTGCTCGAGCAGACCGCGATCAATCCGGTGGTGGTGCACGGCGGCGGCCCGCAGATCGCGACCATGCTAAAGCGCCTCGGCATCCAGTCGGAATTCGCAGCCGGACTGCGCATCACTGACGCCGCGACCATCGAGATCGTCGAGATGGTGCTGGCGGGCTCGGTCAACAAGCAGATCGTCGGCTACATCAACGCGGCCGGCGGCAAGGCCGTGGGCCTCTCCGGCAAGGACGGCAACATGGTGAAGGCGTCGAAGACGACGCGCACCATGGTCGACCCGGATTCCAACATCGAGAAGGCGATCGATCTCGGCTTCGTCGGCGATCCCGAAAAGGTCGATCTCACGCTGCTCAACCAGCTGATCGGCTATGACCTGATCCCGGTGCTGGCGCCGCTGGCAACGTCGAAGGACGGCCAGACGCTGAACATCAACGCCGACACCTTTGCCGGCGCGATCGCGGGCGCGCTGAAGGCCAAGCGGCTGTTGCTGCTGACCGACGTGCCCGGCGTGCTCGACAAGTCCAAGAAGCTGATTCCGGACCTGTCGATCAAGGATGCCCGCAAGCTGATCGCCGACGGTACGATTTCGGGCGGCATGATCCCGAAGGTCGAGACCTGCATCTACGCGCTCGAACAGGGTGTGCAGGGCGTCGTGATCATCGACGGCAAGACGCAGCACGCGGTGCTGCTCGAACTCTTCACCAACCAGGGCACGGGCACGCTGATCCACAAGTGATGCGAGATGCGGGCACGCGCATACGAAGCGTCATGGCCGGGTTTATCCCGGCCATCCACGTCTTGTTTGCTCGCCGGGCGAAAGACGTGGATGCCCGGGGCATTTCTGTCCATACGCGCTTCGCGCTTTTGCCCGGGCATGACGAACAGAGCGTGAGGCGCTCTCTCCGGTCTCCACTCACGCGGCTCTTGATGTCGCTACCGGCCGCGATCGTGTCGGTTCTGTTCTCCGGGGCGCCGGCGCTGGCCGACCTGAAGCTCTGCAACCGCATGAGCTATGTGGTCGAGGCCGCGATCGGCATCGACGACAAGGCGGCGACCGCGACGCGGGGCTGGTTCCGGATCGATCCTGCGACCTGCCGCGTCGTGGTGCAGGGCCAGCTCACCGCCGACCGCGTGCTCTTGAATGCGCGCGCGCTCGGCGTCTACGGCGCCTCGCCGATCCCGCAGAACGGCACCGACACGCTCTGCGTCGCGCAGGATAATTTCGTGATCGCCGCTGCGCGCCAGTGCCGCGCGGGCCAGACGCCCGCACAGTTCACCCAGATCACGCCGACGCAGGGCGATGACGGCAACCTCACCGCCTATCTCGCCGAGGACAGCGAATATGACGACGAACAGGCGCGGCTCGCCGCCATCCAGCGCCTGCTGGTGATCGCGGGCTATGATGCGGCACCGATCGACGGCGTCGACGGGCCGAAGACGCAAGGCGCGCTGTCCGCATTCCTGAGGAGCCGCGGGCTCGCCAGCGACATCGTGCAATCGCCGACCTTCTTCACCGCGATGGTTGACGCCGTGCAGAAGCCATCATCATCGGGGCTGACGTGGTGCAACGACACCCCGCACAAGGTGATGGCCGCAGTCGCGACCGACGACGGCAAGGTGGTGACCAGCCGCGGCTGGTATCGCGTCGATCCCGGCAAGTGCCTGCATCCCGACGTGACGGGCGCGCCGAAACAGATCTACTCCTTCGCCGAAGCCGTCGACGGCGACAACCGCACCATCAGGGTCAAGGACAAGCCGCTGAACTGGGGCGGCCTCACCCAGCTATGCACCCGGGAAAGCACGTTCGAGATCAATGACCAGGGCGACTGCGCCAACCGCGGCCTCGCCGTAACAGGCTTTGTGCCCGTCGACATGACCAGCGGCGGCAAGACGCTGCGCTTTGCGATGCCGTGATGGCCCCCTCTTTGCCGTGAGAGCATGATGAAAACTCCCCGCAGCTTCGGCCATGTCGACACCTGGGTGTTCGACCTCGACAACACCCTGTACCCGCATCACGTCAATCTGTGGCAGCAGGTCGACGCGCGGATCGGCGAGTTCGTCAGCAACTGGCTGAAGATTTCGCCGGAGGAAGCACGGCTGATACAGAAGGACTATTACCTGCGCTACGGCACCACGATGCGCGGCATGATGACCGAGCACGGCGTGCGCGCCGACGACTATCTCGCCTATGTGCACAAGATCGACCACTCGCCGCTCGAGCCTAATCCGGCGATGGGGGCTGCGATCGCGAAGCTGCCGGGGCGCAAGCTGATCCTGACCAACGGCTCGACCGACCATGTCGATGCGGTGCTCGGCCGGCTCGGCATCAGCGATCATTTCGACGGCGTGTTCGACATCATCGCCGCCGATCTCGAGCCGAAGCCGGCGCCGCAGACCTACCAGAAATTCCTGAAGCTCCATGACGTCGATCCCACGCGGTCGGCGATGTTCGAGGACCTCGCGCGAAACCTGGTCGTTCCGCACCAGCTCGGCATGGCCACCGTGCTTGTGGTGCCCGACGGCAGCCGGGAGGTGGTGCGCGAGACCTGGGAGCTCGAAGGCCGCGACGCCGAACACGTCGACCACGTCACCGATGATCTAACCGGGTTTTTGCAGCAGTTAACGCCCTGACGACGGCGGAGTTTGCCTTGACTCCGCGGCCCCAAATCCTGAAAAAGCCTTCCAACCTCCCGTCATAATCCCGATACGCCCAAGGATTGTCCCGATGTCGCTGTCCGCCCTCGAATCCACCGTCAACACCGCATTCGATGCCCGCGACGGCGTTTCGACCTCGACCAAAGGCGAGGTCCGCGAGGCGGTCGATCACGCGCTGGAGCTGCTCGACAAGGGCGAGGCCCGCGTCGCCGAGCGCGAAGCCAGCGGCAAGTGGAAGGTCAATCAGTGGCTGAAGAAGGCCGTGCTGCTCTCGTTCCGCCTCAACGACATGAGCGCCATTCCCGGCAGCCCCGGCAATGCCTCGTCGTGGGACAAGGTGCCGATGAAGTTCGAGGGCTGGGGCGAGAACCGTTTTCGCGATGCCGGCTTCCGCGCCGTGCCGGGCGCGATCGTGCGCCGTTCCGCCTTCATCGCCCGCAACGTCGTGCTGATGCCGTCCTTCGTCAATCTCGGTGCTTATGTCGATGAAGCGACCATGATCGACACCTGGTCGACGGTCGGCTCCTGCGCCCAGATCGGCAAGCGCGTGCACATCTCCGGCGGCGTCGGCATCGGCGGCGTGCTCGAACCGTTGCAGGCCGAGCCCGTCATCGTCGAGGACGATTGCTTCATCGGCGCTCGCTCGGAAGTGGCCGAAGGCGTGATCGTGCGCAAGGGCGCGGTGCTGGCGATGGGCGTGTTCCTCGGCGCCTCCACCAAGATCGTCGATCGCGAGACCGGCGAGATCTTCATCGGCGAGGTCCCGGAATATTCCGTCGTGGTGCCCGGCACAATGCCGCCAAAGCTCATGAAGAACGGCCAGCCGGGCCCGGCCGTCGCCTGCGCCGTGATCGTCAAGCGTGTCGACGAGCGCACCCGCTCCAAGACCAGCATCAACGAGCTGCTGCGGGACTAAGAAGCGCTGCGGCAATTCCTCATCCCTCACCGTCACCCTGAGGTGCTCGCGAAAGCGAGCCTCGAAGGGTCAACGGCCCCGGACCGGGCCGCGCATCCTTCGAGGCTCGCAAGAGCTCGCACCTCAGGATGACGGGTCCAACGGGATCGAACCAACCATCGTCTCAAGTCGACAAAACTCCGGGCCGCGAGCATTGCCGCCGCCCGGAGTTTTTTATGGATTGGACGTCGTACCTTTTCAGCTTCAAGGGCCGCATCAACCGTGCCAAATACTGGCTCGCGGGACTGATCATCTTGTTCTGGATGCTGTTCCTGGCCGCGCTGACGGCTGGCGCCATCGGCTTGTTCGGTGGCAAGATGTCGTTCGGATTCAGCATCGACGACCTCTTCAAGGCCATCGATCCCGCGACCTACCACGCAATCCCGTTGAGCAGGCTTCCGGTCTTGCTGATCAAGATCGCAGGCACGGCGCTGTTCCTGTGGGTCTACTTCGCGGCCGCGATCAAGCGCCTGCACGATCGCGACAAGAGCGGATGGTGGATCGTACCATTCTTTATCCTGCCCGGGCTCTGTAGCCAGTTCGAGGATCGCCTTCCCGACAGCACATGGATCATGCCGCTGGTGCTTGCGTCGTCCGCACTCTATCTCTGGGGTTTCATCGAACTTGGCTGCCTGCGCGGCACTCCGCGCGCCAACCAGTTCGGCTCCGACCCGCTTGGCAAGATTCAAACCCGCCCGCGCAGCGACCGCGACATCAGGCCGCGTCCCACGCAAGGCTGGGATCAGCAGAGCGAGATCGAATTGGTGCCGCACAAAGCTGGCCCACCTCCGGTATGGCGTGTTAAGCGGGACGCATGACTGATGCCATCTCGATCACGCGCGATCTCGTTCGCTGCCCGTCCGTCACCCCGGCCGATGCCGGAGCTCTCGGCGTTCTCGAAAATCTGCTGAAGGCCGCCGGTTTCGACGTCCATCGCATGACATTCTCGGAAGCAGGCACCGCCGATATCGACAATCTCTATGCCCGCATCGGCAGCGAGGCGCCGCATATCACCTTCGCCGGCCACACCGATGTGGTGCCACCGGGCGATGAATCCGCGTGGACGCTCGGTGCCTTCTCCGGCGAGGTGAAGGACGGTTTTCTCTACGGTCGCGGTGCCGTCGACATGAAGGGCGGCATCGCCTGCAGCGTCGCCGCGGTGCTGCAATATCTGAAGGACAATGGCGGTAAGCCAAAAGGCTCGATCTCGTTCCTGATCACCGGCGATGAGGAAGACGTCTCGGTCAATGGCACCGTCAAGCTGCTGAAATGGTGCGCCGAACGCGGCGAGAAGTTCGACCATTGCGTGCTCGGCGAGCCCTCGAATGTCGAGGTGCTTGGCGACATGATCAAGGTTGGCCGCCGCGGCTCGCAGTCCGGCACGCTTGTTGTCGATGGCGTGCAGGGCCATGTCGCCTATCCGCACCGCGCCTCGAACCCGGTGCCCGACATCTCGCGGCTGATCGTAGCCCTGAGCGACCAGCCGCTCGATCACGGCAGCGCGCAATTCCAGGCGAGCAATCTCGAATTCACCACTGTGGACGTCGGCAACACCGCGGGCAACGTGATCCCCGGCCAGGCGCGCGCGAAATTCAACATCCGTTTCAACGACAACCACACCCAGGAGACCCTGCGCCGGCTGGTCGACGCGCGCCTCGAAACGGCCTGCGGCAATCGCATCCGCGCCCACATCGAATGGTTGCCGTCGAACTCCAATGTGTTCGTCACCAAGCCGGGGCCGTTCACCGACCTCGCTGTCTCGGCGATCGAGGAGGTCACCGGCCGCAAGCCGGAGCTCTCCACCTCTGGCGGCACCTCGGACGCGCGCTTCATCTCCAGCTATTGCCCGGTGATCGAGTTCGGCCTGGTCGGCCAGACCATGCACCAGATCGACGAGCGCACCCCGGTGTCCGATCTGGAGAAGCTGACGAAGGTCTATCGCGGCGTGCTGGATAGGTATTTCGGCTAAGCTTCTCCCTCGCCCCGCTCTTGCGGGGAGAGGGTTGGGGTGAGGGGCTCCATCCACGAAGATGGTGTGAGACGGACTCACGGAGACTCCCCCTCACCCGGATCGCATTCCGCTTCGCTGCATGCAATCCGGCCTCTCCCCGCAAGCGGGGCGAGGCTAAGTGAGCGCGCCACTAATAATCCACCCGCATCAGATACAGCCCGTCCGGCGGCGCGACGGGGCCGCAGGCGGCGCGGTTGCGGGCGGCGAGTGCTGTGGCGAGATCGTCCGCGCTCCAGCGGCCTTCGCCGACCCAGACCAGCGATCCCACCATCGAGCGCACCTGGCTGTGCAGGAACGAGCGCGCCGAGGTGACGATGTTGACCGCGTCGCCGTCTCTGATGACGTCGAGCTGATCGAGCGTCTTCTCCGGCGACTTGGCCTGGCACTCGGTGTCGCGGAAGGTGGTGAAATCATGCTTGCCGAGCAGACGCTGTGCGGCCGCGTGCATTGCATCCGCGTCGAGCGGGCGTGGCACGCGCCAGGTGCGGGCGATGTCGAGCGCAAGGTTGGCGCGGGTGTTGGCGATGCGATAAAGATAGTGCCGCTTGATGGCCGAGAAGCGTGCCTGAAAATCGTCTGGCACGATATCGGCCGCGAGCACGCCGATCGGGTGCGGGCGCAGATGGGCGTTCAGCCCGTCACGTAAGCGGCCCGGCGGAAACGGTTTTGCGATGTCGCAATGCGCGACCTGGCCGCGCGCGTGCACGCCGGCATCGGTGCGGCCGGCGCCGTGGACGCGCACGTCCTCGCCGCAGATCGCCTTGACCGCCTTCTCCAGCGCGCCCTGCACGGTCGGCGCGTTGTCCTGGATCTGCCAGCCGGAGAACGGCGTGCCGTCATATTCAATGATGAGCTTGTAGCGGGGCATCAGGCGAGCCGCGCGGGCGGCTTCAGCGGCGCGCCGCGCAGGAAGTCTGATGCCTTCATCCGCGCCTTGCCTTCGCGCTGCAGTTCGAGCAGGCGGATCGCGCCCTCGCCGCAGGCGATCGCAAGATTGTCGTCGAGCACGTCGCCGGGCGCACCCGAGCCTTTAGTCAATTCGCAGCGCAAGATCTTCAGACGCACCGGCCCGCCGTCATCGGCCAGTTCGCACCAGGCGCCGGGAAACGGCGACAGCCCATGAATATGCCGCAGCACCGCGTGTGCCGGCTTGCTCCAGTCGATCCGCGCCTCGGCCTTGTCAATCTTGGCGGCGTAGGTGACACCGTCCTCGCTCTGCTTGGTGAGCTGCAATCGCCCGCGCTCCAGCGCGCCGATGGCGCGGACCATCAAATCCGCACCGAGCGGCGCCAGCGCGTCGTGCAGATCTGACGCCGTCATGCTGTCCGATATCGCCAACCGCTCGGCCATCGCAACGTCGCCGGTGTCGAGGCCGACATCCATCTTCATCACCATCACGCCGCTTTCGGCATCGCCGGCCATGATGGCGCGGTTGATCGGCGCGGCGCCGCGCCAGCGCGGCAACAGCGAGGCATGCAGATTGAAGCAGCCGAGCTTTGGCGCATCGAGAATGGCCTGTGGCAAGATCATGCCATAGGCGACGACGACCGCCGCATCCGCATCGTGGGCGCGAAACTCCTCAAGCGCTTCCGGCGTCTTCAGCGTCTTCGGCGTCAGCACGGGAATGCCGAGCCGCCGCGCCTCCTGCTCGACGGGCGTCGGCTGCAATTGCAGGCCGCGCCGTCCGCCCGGCTTCGGCGCGCGGGTGTAGACGGCCGCGACCTCATGGCCGTACGCCACCAGCTCCAGCAGCGTCGGCACCGCGAAATCGGGCGTGCCCATGAAGATCAGGCGGAGAGGCATGAGGCTTACTCGGAAGAAAGAAGAGTTTCCGTCATGCCCGGGCTTGACCCGGGCATCCACGTTCTTCGACAGCGAAGCAAGACGTGGATGG
>NZ_JYMT01000038.1:254158-256128 GCF_000938305.1 Bradyrhizobium sp. LTSP885 | reverse complement strand
GGTCAAGCCCGGCCATGACGCCTCGGAGGGGCGTCACTCCACCGCGCGCTTGGCAGCTTTTGCAAACTTCTTCAGCACGCGGTCGCGCTTCAGCTTCGACAGATAGTCCACGAACAGCACGCCATTGAGGTGGTCGATCTCGTGCTGGACGCAGGTGGCGAACAGGCCCTCCGCATCCTCCTCGTGCAGCTTGCCGTCGAGATCGAGATAGCGCACGCGTACCCGCGCCGGCCGCTCGACCTCCTCGTAATATTCGGGGATCGAGAGGCAGCCCTCCTCGTAGACGGAGAGGTCTTCCGAATGCGCGATGATCTCGGGGTTGATGAAGACGCGCGGCTGCGGCGTCGTTTCGCCGCTCTCGTCGCGCTTGGCGAGGTCCATGGTGATCAGCCGCAGCGGCTGCGCGACCTGGATCGCCGCGAGCCCGATGCCGGGCGCGTCATACATGGTCTCGAACATGTCGTCGGCGAGCCTGCGGATCTCCGGCGTCACCGTCTCGACAGGTTTCGACACCAGCCGCAACTGCTTGTCCGGCAGGATGATGATTTCTCTAAGTGCCATGCGGGCGATTTAAGCCGCTGATCTGCGAGGGTCAATCCGAACCAAGGCCGGTTAAGCCCGCCTTAACCACGTTTCTTCAGGACAAATTAGCCAGGAAAATAAAGGAAGCATTAACCATAAATGTTCCCTTTTCGTTCGGCGCCAGCTGCGAATCGGCTACAACGGCCTGCATGAACGAGATTCTTTTCATGATCGGCGAGCTGCCGGTCCGCGCCTCTGACGTGCTGGTCGCCTTTGGCGCGCTCGCACTGGTCCTGCTGCTGGTGATCGCCATCGTGATCGCGCGATCGAGCCGGCGCGGTGCGGAAATCGCTGTCGCTCAGACCATCCGCGCCGACGAGCTGGAGGAGCGGCTCGCCGACGTGCTGCGCGCCCAGACCGAGGCCTCGGGCCGGGCCGATGCGATTGCGCAGTCGCTGGCCGGCCGCCAGGCCGAGATGGCGCGCGCCGTTAACGAGCGGCTGGATTCGGTCACCCACCGGGTCGGGCAATCGATGGAAACATCGACGCGCAATACGATGGACAGTTTGCGCGTGCTGCACGAGCGGCTCGGCATCATCGATCATGCGCACAAGAACCTCAGCGAACTCACCACCCAGGTGACGACCCTGCGCGACGTGCTCGCCAACAAGCAGTCGCGCGGCGCGTTCGGCCAGGCGCGGATGGAGGCGATCGTCCAGGACGGCATGCCGAAGGGCTCGTACGAGTTCCAGCACACGCTGACCACGGGCAAGCGGCCCGACTGCGTGGTGTTTTTGCCCGACCAGCGGCCGCTCTGCATCGACGCGAAATTTCCGCTGGAGGCGATGACGGCGCTGCACGATGCGCGCAGCGACGAGGAGCGCAAATACGCCAGCCAGCGGCTGCGCACCGACGTGCTCAAGCATGTCAGCGACATCGCGGAAAAGTATCTGATCCCGGGTGAAACCCAGGACACCGCGCTGATGTTCGTGCCGTCGGAATCGGTCTACGCCGAGATCCATGACGGTTTCGACGATGTGGTGCAGAAGGCCTATCGCGCCCGCGTCGTGCTGGTGTCGCCCTCACTGTTGATGCTCGCGATCCAGGTGATGCAGCAGATCCTGAAGGACGCCCGCATCCGCGACGCCGCTGACCAGATCCGCAACGAGGTGATGCATCTGGGCGACGATCTCAGCCGCCTGCGCGAGCGCGTGCTCAAGCTGCAAAATCACTTCGGCCAGGTGAACGAGGACGTCAGGCAGATCCTGATCTCCGCCGACAAGATCGAAAAGCGCGCTGGCCGCATCGAAGAGCTCGACTTCAGCAAATCCGAGACGCCGGTCGAAGTCCCCCGCTTCGTCAAGAGCGCCACACCCGAGCTGTTCCCCGCCCCGCGCAAGCTGCAGGCGGGGGAGTAGATGTTACTAACCACGCTCGCGCCAAACGAT
>NZ_JYMT01000038.1:239930-254076 GCF_000938305.1 Bradyrhizobium sp. LTSP885 | reverse complement strand
GGCGATGACACCGTCTTTTTGGCTCGAATCTGTTACCAACTTCTCCATGACCGCACCTGAAGCCACCTCAGACGCGTCCGCCAAGCCCGCCCCACCGCCCACCTCCTGGCGCGACAGCTTCGCGGTATACCTTCAGCCGCGCGTGCTGATCGTGCTGCTGCTCGGCTTCTCCTCGGGCCTGCCGCTGGCGCTGTCGGGCTCGACGCTGCAGGTGTGGATGAAGGAGGCCGGTGTCGACCTCGGCACCATCGGACTGCTGGCGCTGATCGGCACGCCCTATACGCTGAAATTCCTGTGGGCGCCGCTGGTCGATGCCATGCATGTGCCGCTGTTCACGCAGCGGTTTGGGCGCCGCCGCGGCTGGCTGGTATTCTCGCAGCTGCTGCTGATCGCAGCGATCCTCGTACTTGCCGTGTCCAACCCCGCAGAATCGCCGTGGTTCGCGGCCTTCGCCGCGCTGCTGGTTGCGACCGCCTCGTCGACGCAGGACATCGTGGTCGACGCCTTCCGTGTCGAGAGCCTGCCCGAAAGCGAGCAGGCCGCAGGCATGGCGTCCTACGTCGCGGCCTACCGCATCGGGATGCTGGTCTCGACCGCCGGCACGCTGTTCATTGTCGCCGGCTTCGAGTCGACGGGCCTGGCACGCTCGTCGGCCTGGATGTGGGGCTATGTGGTGATGGCCGCACTGATCCTGATCGGCACGGTCACCGCGCTCGCCGCGACCGAGCCTGCGCAATCCAAAAGCGCCGAGGCGGCCACGCATGCGCAGACCGCGGCCGAACGCGTGCTGCTGGCGGCGGCCGGCGCGTTCTCGGAATTTCTGACCCGCAAGAACGCGTTCGCCGCACTGGCCTTCGTGGTGCTGTTCAAATTCACCGACGCGTTTTCCGGCACCATGACCGCGCCGTTCGTGATCGATATCGGCTTTTCCAAGGTCGACTACGCCGCGATCGTGAAGGGCGTTGGGCTTGCCGCGACCCTGATCGGCGGCTTTGCCGGCGGCTTCGTGGCGCGGCGCTATTCGCTCGCATCCAGCCTGTGGATCGGCGGCGTGCTGCAGGCGCTCGCCAATCTGTCGTTCTCCTGGCTCGCGCATGTCGGCGTCAACCAATGGGCACTGGCGCTCGCGATCACGGCGGAAAACTTCACCAGTGCGATTGGCACCGTGATCTTCGTCGCCTACCTCTCGGCGCTATGCCGCAATCCGCTGCACACCGCGACTCAATATGCGCTGCTGACCGCGCTGGCGGCGGTCGGCCGCACCTATCTGTCATCGGGCGCGGGCTATGTGGCGAAAGCCGTGGGCTGGCCGGCCTTCTTCGTGATCTGCGTGCTGGTCGCGATCCCGAGCCTGATCCTGCTCGTCTGGCTGCAACGCCGCGGACATTTTGATGAGTTGGGACCGGTGAGGGTTTAGCCAGGCTCCCGTAGCCCGGATGGAGCGCAGCGCAATCCGGGACAGCACCATCCGCGGTGGGAGCGGCCCCGGATTTCGCTGCGCTCCATCCGGGCTACAGGCTGAGTTCAATCGAAAGGCCGCGGCGTACTGGGTCGCCCGGTCCATGTGCGCAATTGCGCACAGGCCGGGCGATGACACCGCGATGTAGGCACTTACTTCGTTACCACGGTCCACTTGGTGACGACGGCTTCGCTCATCTGGCCGGCGTCCTGTGCGCAGGCGACCTCGTCGACCTTCACCGCGATCTCCTTGCCGGCAAGGCTCCTGAGCTGCGTGGCCTGGCTCTCGCTGGTCGGGACGAGCTGGAAGGTTTCCGGACCGGTCTCGAGGTTGCAGAGGCCGTTCGGCGGCGGCAGGCGGCGCGGCTCGCTGGTGATCTGATAGGTCGGGACGCGCTTGCCCGCCTTTTTGGGATCACGCACGCGCATGGTGTTGAGTTCCCCCGACAGCACGTCACCGATCTTGATCAGCTTGCCGGCCTTCTGCGGCGCTACGTCCTGCTGCGCGCGTACGCCAGGCGCGGCCAACGCCAACGCCAGAATCGCAAAGCCCAGAATCGCAAAGTTCTGGCGTACGCCGAATCGGTGTGTCGTCATGTCGAGTGATTCCGTATCTGATATCGTTAGCGCGCGATTGACCCGTCCCCGAATCGCGATTCCACCCTATCACATTGTTTAAGCAAGGCCTTTTCAGAGTGCCGCGGTCATCCAATGGTTCCGCGGCCCTCCGGTCTTTCGAATGTGCTTCTAGAGCCTTTTCCGTTCCGATTGAATCGGAACGGGGCTCTAGATTCTTGTTTTGACGCGTTTTCCCAGCGCGAACCGGTATCCACTTCGCTTGAAAACGCTCTAGAACAGCGTGCGCTGTCGCATGGCAGCGGATAGCGTACCTTCGTCGAGGTAATCAAGCTCACCGCCGACGGGGACGCCATGCGCCAGCCGCGTCACCCGGACGTTGGCTTCCGACAGCAAGTCGGTGATGTAATGCGCCGTGGTCTGGCCATCGACGGTGGCGTTGAGCGCCAGGATGATCTCGTTGACCTCGGGCGCATGTGCGCGCGCCACCAGCGCATCAATGGTCAGATCCTGCGGACCGATGCCGTCGAGCGGCGACAGCGTCGCGCCCAGCACGTGATAGCGGCCATTGGTCGCGTTGGCGCGTTCCAGCGCCCAGAGATCGGCGACATCGGCGACCACGACGATGATCGAGGGATCGCGGCGCGGATCGATGCACACCGTGCAGGGATTCTGCGTATCGATGTTGCCGCAGGTCTTGCAGACCTGGATCTTGTCGATCGCCACCTGCAGCGCCGACGTCAGCGGCGTCATCAGCGCTTCGCGCTTCTTGATCAGATGCAGCGCCGCACGCCGCGCCGAGCGCGGACCGAGCCCCGGCAACCGCGCCAGCAGCTGGATCAGGCGTTCAATCTCGGGGCCGGCAACGCTTGCAGCCATTTAGGTGAGACCGAGTCCCGGCGGCAGGCCGAGGCCGCCGGTCAGCGCCGACATCTTCTCCTGCATCGCGGCCTCGGCCTTGCGGCGGGCATCGCCAAGCGCAGTGACGAGCAGATCCTCGAGCACCTCGCGCTCCTCCGGCTTCATCAGCGACGGATCGATCTTGACGCCCTTCACTTCCATCTTCGCGGTCATCCGCACCGCGACGAGCCCGCCGCCGGAACTGCCCTCGACTTCGACATTGCCGAGCTCTTCCTGCATCGCCTGCATCTTGGATTGCAGTTGCGCTGCTTGTTTCATCATGCCGAGGAAATCAGCCATAGGTTCGTCCTTGGGTGCGTTCTTGCGTGCGTCTATGTGAGCGGATCAATCGTCGTCGCTGTCGGAAGGTTCAACGGAGTCTTCGCCGGTCAGATCGGAGTCCGGCGGCTCGGCCGCAAGCCGGCGCACTTCGACCACCCGCGTGCCGGGAAAACGCGCCAGCACCTCCTGCACGCGAGGATCGGCTTCGGCCGTGCGCTGGTGCTCGCTGCGCGCCAGTTCGTTCTGCGAGCGCACCGTCGGCTGGCCGGCGGCGTTGGAGATGATCACGGTCCAGCGCCGCCCGGTCCATAGTTCGAGCTTGCGCGACAAATCCGTGACGATGCTGCGCGCGGCCTTCGGCTCGAGCGCGATCTCGAGCTGGCCGTCCTCGATGCGGACCAGCCGCACATCGGCCTCCAGCGCGCTCTTGGTCAGCACGTCGCGCTTCTCGCCGGCGAGCGCGATCAGTTGCGGAAAGCTCGTGATCCGCAGCGCCGGCGCCGAATCGGCGGCCGGCGCCACCATTTGCGGTCGCGGCGCGAGATCGGCGCGCGGCGCCCCCTGCGGTGCGCGCAACGGCGCGGACGGCATCGCAGATATCGCCGAGGTCGGCGCGCCGCGGGACGGTGCTGAAGCGCCCGAGGTCGCGGGCGCGGCACCACCGCCATTCTGCTCGATCATCCGGATCGCTTCGTCCGGCGTCGGCAGGTCGGCGACATAGGCGATCCGCACCAGCACCATTTCGGCGGCGGCCGCCGGGCGCGTCGCGGTCTGCACCTCGGTGATGCCCTTGAGCAGCATCTGCCACATCCGCGACAGCACCCGCATCGACAATTTCGCCGCGAATTCGCGGGCGCGCACCCGCTCGGTCTCGCCGAACGCGACGTTGTCAGCCGTCGCCGGCACGACCTTCACGCGGGTGACGAAATTGACGAACTCGGCCAAATCGGACAGCACCACGATCGGATCGGCGCCGACATCGTACTGCGCCCGGAATTCGGCGAAGGCGCTGGCGAGATCGCCGCGCGCCAGCGAATCGAAAAGATCGATCACACGAGTTCGATCGGCCAGACCGAGCATCTGCCTGACCGCATCGGCCTTCACATCGCCGGCAGCATGGGCGATCGCCTGGTCGAACAGCGACAGCGAATCACGCACTGATCCTTCGGCGGCGCGCGCGATGATGCCGAGCGCCTCGGGTTCGACCTTGACGCCTTCGTTGGTCGCGATGTTGCCGAGATGCTTCATCAGCACGTCGGCTTCCACGCGGCGCAGGTCAAAACGCTGGCAGCGCGACAGCACCGTGACGGGCACTTTACGGATTTCGGTGGTGGCGAAGACGAACTTGGCGTGCTCCGGCGGCTCCTCCAGCGTCTTCAGGAAGGCGTTGAAGGCCGCCGTCGACAGCATGTGGACTTCGTCGATGATGTAGACCTTGTAGCGCGCGCTGGACGGCGCGTAGCGGACGCTGTCGTTGATCTGGCGGACGTCGTCGACACCGGTGTGGGAGGCGGCGTCCATCTCCAGCACGTCCATGTGCCGGCTTTCCATGATCGCCTGGCAGTGCACGCCGAGGTCGGGCATATGGATGGTCGGCCCCTTCACCGAGCCGTCCGGCTTCTCGTAGTTGAGCGCCCGGGCGAGGATGCGCGCGGTGGTGGTCTTGCCGACCCCGCGGACGCCGGTCAGGATCCAGGCCTGCGGAATACGGCCGGTCTCGAACGCGTTCGAGACCGTGCGCACCATGGCCTCCTGGCCGATCAGGTGCTCGAAGCTGGAGGGGCGGTATTTGCGGGCGAGGACGCGGTAGGGCTTGGTGGCATCAGGTGCCCCGCCGAGGTCGAAACCGCTCTGGCCTGCGCCGTCGGGCTGATGGGAGGGGTCGCCAGCGTCGTTCATGCGTCGATCCGCACTTGGATGGTCTCTTGGCAGCCGGCTTGCGGATAAGAGCCGAAATCAAACGCCGGGCGCGGACACCGCCATTCCAGCGCGATTCGCTCGGAAAAACAGGTAGGAGACTGACGAACGACCCGATCCGGACCTCGTTAGGGCTGCTTCCTTCCGGACCTGACCCGGTTGGCGAGTGGCTCGTCCACCGCCAATCTCCCGATCCCTATTTGGGGCCAAAAGAGCCGGAAAGCAAGCGGCCTGACTCAGGTTAGCGGGTTGGGTTTGTGGGACTTGTAAGGGAACACGGAAAGGCATTACTTGCCCGTCATGCCCGCCTCCAATTGGACGCTGCATTCGCAGCTCAAGAAAGACACCATCGACATCGGCGATTTGCCGCTGAGCAAGGTGCTGGTCATCAAGGACGCGCATTATCCGTGGCTCCTGCTGGTGCCACGGCGCGACAACGCGGTCGAGATTATCGACCTCGACGAGGTCGAGCAGGCGCAGCTGATGACGGAGGTGTCCCGCGTTGCGCGAGCCCTCAAAGAGATCACCAAATGCGACAAGCTGAATATCGCAGCCCTCGGCAATCTGGTCCCGCAGCTTCACGTCCACGTCATAGCCCGCCGAACCAGCGATGCTGCATGGCCGCGTCCCGTCTGGGGCGTGATGCCGCCGCTGGCGCATGACGCCGAGGAAGTGCAAAATTTCATCAGCGCGCTTCGCCGCAAGATCTGGTTGGGTTGAAATTCTCTGGTTGGGTTGAAATTCATGTCCGCATTCGATTCCTTTCCGCTCGGGCAACCGGCCTTCGTGACACATGTGCTGGATCGTGCGGCGCATCTGCGCAGCAATGACGAGAAACTGTTCGCGCTCGAAGGCCACCGCGAGGCCCGCGCCTATGTGGTCTACCGCGACTCGCTGGTGGTGAAGCAGGAGGATGGCGGCGCCCGCGCGCTGCTTTCGCTCGACGAGGCCCGTGGCTTCGGCGCCAATCCCGGCACGATCTTCTTAGGTCTGCGCGATAGCGCGCCGGTGTTCGGCATGGGCATCGCCCCGCAGGCGGCGGAAAAGCTGGTCGGCCGCAGCGACGTCGCCGTCAACGAACTGCGCGGCATGGCGATGCAGGGCGCGGTGCCGCCCGAGCAGCTTTCGGCGATCGCGATGGCGAAGTCGATGGTGAGCTGGCATCAGCGTCACGGCTTCTGCGCCAATTGCGGCACGCGTACCGCGATGAAGGACGGCGGCTGGAAGCGCGAATGCCCGAGCTGCAAGGCCGAGCATTTTCCGCGCACCGATCCGGTCGTGATCATGCTGGTCACCCATGGCGACAAGGTGCTGATGGGCCGCCAGAAGCAGTTCCTGCCCGGCATGTACTCTTGTCTTGCCGGCTTCGTCGAAGCCGCCGAGACCATCGAGGACGCGGTACGCCGCGAGATTCTCGAGGAATCGGGAATCCGCTGCACCGACGTCAAGTACTACATGACGCAGCCTTGGCCCTATCCGTCTTCGCTGATGATCGGCTGCACCGCGCGCGCGACCAATGAGGACATCGTGGTCGACCGCACCGAACTGGAGGACGCCCGCTGGTTCGACCGCGCGGAGGCGACATTGATGCTCAAGCGGCAGCATCCGGACGGCCTCGCCGGCCCGCATCCGTTTGCGATCGCCCATCATTTGCTTGGGCAATGGGTGCATGGCGGAGACGCCTCGGGCAAATAATGGGAACCGGACATGGCGCTGTCGATTAACCCGGGCTATCCGTTCCGCATGTCGGCGGAACCGTCATGACGGACTCGCGAATGAATTTTCAGACCGGCGCCCCGAAGATCCCGCCCCGCATCCTCTGCATCGGGCTGCCGGTGCGCGACTTGACCTTCCGCGTCAACGTCCCGGCGCGCGGCTCCAAGGAGAACGCGACCCATTTCGACGAGATCTGCGGCGGCAACGCGCTGAACGCGGCGATCGGCATCGCCCGACTGGGCGGCCGCGCCTCGATCTGTGGGCCAATGGGCGATTCCCGGGAAACCTCGAGCCGCTTCATCTTCGACAAGATGGCGGAAGAGGGCATCGAGACCCACCATCTCATCCACATGCCGGACCTGGTCACGCCGATCTCGGCCATCATGATCGACGACACCGGTGAGCGCACCATCGTCACCTTCCGCGATCCGGAGCTCTGGAAGGTCAAGCTGCCGCCGACCGAGCTGCTGCTGGAGGACTGCGCGGCGATCCTGACCGAGAGCCGCTGCGCGCCGTTCTGTACTGAGCTGTGCGCCGAGGCCGTCAAGCGCGGCATTCCCGTGGTCGTCGACGTCGACCGCGCGATGTCGATGCGGGAAGGGCTGCTCACCGCCTCCTCGCACCTGGTGTTCTCCAGCGAGCCGCTGCAGGAGACCGCCGACGTCACCGACGACGGCCAGGCGCTGCACAAGCTCGCCAAGCTCACCCCGTCCTTCCTGGCGGGCACGCGCGGGCCCAAGGGCACGATCTGGCTCAACGAGCAGGGCGGGTTCGAGGAGACCCCCGCCTTCCCGGTCCATACCGTCGACACACTCGGGGCCGGCGACGTCTTCCACGGGGCATTCGCGCTTGCTGTCACCGAGGGACAGGAGCTGCGGCAGGCGCTGCGATTCGCCTCGGCCGCCGCAGCGCTGAAATGCACCCGCTTCGGGGGCGCCTATGCTGCGCCGCAACGTACTGAAGTTGAAGCGTTTTTGGGCCAGCACGCGGACGTGCGGCCGGCCTAGGCGATCAGGAACCGCTTGCGCGAGAAGATTTTTCTATATATGAGAGATATCAACCTCTCATATGGAACTTTCTTCTATGTCCGACGTCGCCATCCAGCTTCACGACAATAACCGCCGCCTCGACGCCATCGATCGCAAGATCCTGACCGTGCTGCAGGAGGACGCCTCGCTGTCCGTCGCCGAGATCGGCGACCGGGTCGGGCTGTCGTCGACGCCGTGCTGGAAGCGGATCCAGCGGCTGGAAGCCGACGGTGTGATCCTGCGCCGGGTGGCGCTGGTCGACCAGAACAAGATCGGGCTCGGGATTTCCGTGTTCGTCTCGGTCGAGAGCGCCGACCATTCCGAAGCCTGGCTGCGCAAATTCGCCGACGCCGTCAGCGCCATGCCCGAGGTGATGGAGTTCTACCGGATGGCCGGCGATGTCGACTACATGCTGCGCGTCGTCTGCGCCGACATGGCAAGCTATGACATCTTCTACAAGAAGCTGATCTCGGCGGTGCCGCTGAAGAACGTCACCTCGCGCTTCGCGATGGAGAAGATCAAGTCGGTCACCGCGCTGCCGGTACCGGCGGCGTAATAAGGACGGCGCAACCGCCAATCCACTCAGCTGTCATCGCCCGGCTCGACCGGGCGACCCAGTATTCCAGAGACAGTCGTTATCGATCGAGAGGCCGCGGCGTACTGGATACCCCGCATACGCGGGGTATGACAGCAACCGGCGTGGCGACGCCGCTCAGATCTTCTGATTGTACTCGCCGACCTCGGGATGGGTGCGCAGCACCGAATCCATCGCCTCGAACATGTCGTGCATGCGCTGCTCGCTGACCGGGCTTTCGACCACCACCACCAGTTCGGGCTTGTTCGACGACGCGCGCACCAGGCCCCAGCTGCCGTCCTCGGCCGTGACCCGCACGCCGTTGACGGTGACGAGATCGCGGATCGGTTGGCCCGCGACCTTGCCGCCCTGCTGCTGCAGCGTCTCGAAATGCTTCACCACGGAATCGACGACGCCATATTTCGTCTCGTCGGCGCAATGCGGCGACATCGTCGGCGACGACCAGGTCTTCGGCAACGCGTTCTTCAAATCGGCCATCGACTTGCCCGACGCGCGGTCGAGCATCTCGCAGATCGCGATCGCCGAGACCAGCCCGTCGTCATAGCCGCGGCCGAACGGCTTGTTGAAGAAGAAGTGGCCGGATTTCTCGAAGCCAGCGAGCGCGCCGAGTTCGTTGGTGCGGCGCTTCATGTAGGAATGGCCGGTCTTCCAGTAGACGGTCTTGGCGCCCTGCTTCTGCAGCACCGGGTCCGTCACGAACAGCCCCGTCGACTTCACGTCGACGACGAACTGCGCGTCCTTGTGGATCGCCGACATGTCGCGCGCCAGCATCACGCCGACCTTGTCGGCGAAGATCTCCTCGCCGGTGTTGTCGACCACGCCGCAGCGGTCGCCGTCGCCGTCGAAGCCGAGGCCGACATCGGCCTTGTGTTCCAGCACCGCATCGCGGATCGCGTGCAGCATTTCCATGTCTTCGGGATTCGGATTGTATTTCGGGAAGGTGTAATCGAGGTTGGTGTCGAGCGGGATCACCTCGCAGCCGATCGCCTCCATCACCTGCGGCGCGAAGGCGCCCGCGGTGCCGTTACCGCAGGCGACCACGACCTTCAGCTTGCGCTTCAGCTTCGGCCGGTTGGTGAGGTCGGCGATGTAGCGCGCCGGATAATTCTCGTGGAATTGGTAGGAGCCGCCGGCCTTGTTGTTGAACTCGGCGTTGAGCACGATCTGCTTCAGCCGCGTCATCTCGTCGGGACCGAAGGTGAGCGGACGGTTGGCGCCCATCTTCACGCCGGTCCAGCCATTGTCGTTATGCGACGCCGTGACCATCGCAACGCAGGGCACATCGAGATCGAATTGCGCGAAGTACGACATCGGCGTGACGGCGAGCCCGATGTCATGCACCTTGCAGCCCGCCGCCATCAGGCCCGAGATCAGCGCATATTTGATCGAGGCCGAATAGCCGCGGAAATCATGGCCGGTGACGATCTCCTGCTTGACGCCGAGTTCTGCGATCAGCGCGCCGAGCCCCATGCCCAGCGCCTGCACGCCCATCAGGTTGATTTCCTTGTTGAACAGCCAGCGCGCGTCATATTCGCGAAACCCGGTCGGCTTCACCATCGGTTCGGATTCGAAGGCATAGGTATTCGGAACCAGCGCGGATTTCGGCTTGGGAAACATAGATCAGCCTTATGGTCGGGTGCGGAAGGGCATCGCTGCAGCCTTAGCGAATGCGCAGGCCGAGCGAAAGACGAGACTAGTGGCTGGGTGGCCGATAATTGCGGCAGAATTGGCGGTGACCACGCGAGATGCGGCCGCATCTATCTGATCAGACGCGCGATCTCCTGTTCGACGACGGTTCTCAAGGGCGGCAAGGCGCGCTCAACCGTGTCCCATACGAACTGCGCGGCAACATCCTCACAGTCATGCCGATAGACATTCCCGGCGCCGGCCATCTGCTTCCACGCAATTGCAGGATATCGCGCCTTGAGGTCGGCCGGCGAACGCCGCGATGCTTCCGAGATGATTTCCAGACAGCGCGTCACCGCATAGACGGAGCGAATGTCAGCCTTGAACGTCTGACGATCGAAGCCTTCTACAAACTTCGTCGCCAAGTCGATGTGATGCAGGATATCGCGAAGCGCACCGTCAGCGCGATCAGAAGGCATAGACGGCATCGGCCGTTGCTGCGGGCCGAACGTGCGATTTCAAGGGTGTCACGATTGACCACATCGACGGGCCTATCGAAGAGGCCCGCGATGTACTCCTTGAGACCGACGTAGTCGAAAACCGTCAGGTGCGCGTCCGGATCGATTTCGATCATGATGTCGATATCGCTGTCCGAGCGGCTATCGCCCCGCGCGACCGAGCCGAACAGGGCAGCATGCGCGACCCCACGATCGCGCAGGGCCTGCTCGGAACGCCGGAGTGTGTCGATCGCATCGGAGCTGTTCATGGACTCAATATAACACGTAGCGGCCGCAACCGGGAGGGGCTGCCGCAGCGCGAATCGGGCCTTACTGCTCCAGCACCAGTTTGCCGTTGGCGTATTCGAAACGCTTCAGCTTCGACAGGAAAGACAGGCCGAGCAGGTTTTCGGAGAGCGCTTCATCCGGCAGCACCAGGGCGTCGACGTCGCGCACGATCAGGCCGCCGAGTTCGATCATGGCGATGTGGGTGCGCGCGGCCTTGACGGTGCCGTTGGCTGTGGTGACGCGCGAGGTGTAATCGCCCGGCGTCGGGCGCACGCCGAAACGCGCGGCGGCCGTCTCGTTCAGCGCAACCAGCGAGGCGCCGGTGTCGACCATGAACTCGATGCGCTGGCCGTCGATGCGGCCGTCGGTCGCGAAATGACCGCGGGGGTCTTGCGGAATGCTCACGGTACGGGCGCTGGCCTGCGCCACCGTCACGGCAGGGACCACAGGCTTCTGCGCCGTGGTCGCGGAGGCGGGCGTCATTTTGCTGGCGACCTGAGCCATGAACGTGCCCAGCCCGATCATGATGGCCGCGAAAATCATCAGGTTACGCATGACGCCACACTCGGAGACCGAAGACGCAATTTGACCACGCCGCACGCCCCGCGGCGAGCGATGCCGCGGGCACGAGCCTGCCATTTTGACGAAAAGGATGAGCGAAGAGTTAATGCCGGCCGCCCGAAGGGCCGAACAGCATCAGCCCATTTGCAGGCGCTTGCCAGCGCAACCGGTCAGGTCCCGCGTGGTTTGACCCGCCTGGTCGGCGTCGCGGTGGCGGGATCCTCGGGCCAGGGGTGGCGCGGATAACGACCGCGCAGGTCGGAGCGCACCGCAGCATAACTGCCGCGCCAAAAACCCGGCAAATCGCGCGTCACCTGCACCGGCCGCTGCGCCGGCGACAGCAGTTCCAGCACCAGCGGCACCGCGCCCTTGGCAATTGCCGGATGGGTGTTGAGCCCGAACAGCTCCTGCAAACGCACCGCGATGGTCGGCCCCTGCTCGGCCTCGTAGTCGATCGCAAGCTGGGTGCCGGTCGGCGCCTCGAAATGCGTCGGCGCCTCGCGATCGAGCCGCGCCCGCAGCTCCCACGGCAACAGCGACGTCAGCGCATCTGATAGCTCCCCGGCGGAGAGGTCCTTCAGCGCGGTCTTGTCGTAGAGGGCAGGCACCAGCCAGTCGTCGGCCCGCGCCGCAAGCGCGGCGTCGGACAGATCGGGCCAGCTTTCGCCCTCGGCCTTACGCAGGAACATGGCGCGGTCGCGCCATTGCTTGGAATGCTTCGACCACGGCAGCCGGTCGAGGCCCACGGCAATCAAGCCGTTGGCGAAGACACGTGCCGTTTCGGCCGATGGCGATAGCGACATCGGCGCCTCCGAGAGCGTGATCGCGTGCAGCGAGCGCTTGCGGCGGGCGCGTAGCGCCATCGCGCCGCGGTCGAACGACACCTCTTCGGCATTCTCGATCTGGTCGGCGAAACGCTGCTCGATCTCGTCCTGCGTGATCGGCGCGGCCAGCAGAATACGGCCGTTCGCGGCCGTACCGGTCAGTTCGGCGACCGCGATATAGGGCGCACGCGCCAGCGCCGAAGTCTGCTCGACGGCTGCGCCGCGGCCATTGGCGAGCACAAAGCTGCCATTGCCGCGGTTCTTCGCGACGCGGTCCGGAAAGGCGAAAGCCAGCATCACGCCGGTGGAGAGATCCGTCTGCTCAGCCCCGCGCGCGTTGACCTGTGAGACCCAGCGCTGCGCCATGCTGCGCGCGCTCGACGCACGCTGCGAGCGGTCGCGACGAAATTGATCAAGCCGGTAATCCAGATCGGCGCTGTCGCCGCCGAGCCCGCGCTCGCTGAGGATAGCCGCGATTTCGGCCGCATCCTCGGCTGCGCCGAAGCGTGCCGAATCCACGATCATCCGCGCCAGCCGCGGCGGCAGCGCCAGCGCGCGCAGGCTTTTGCCTTCCGCGGTGATGCGGCCGTCACCATCGAGCGCGCCGAGTTCACTCAGCAGCGACCTGGCCTCCTTCAGCGCCGGCGCCGGCGGCGGATCGAGGAAGGCAAGGCTCGCGGGATCGCTGACGCCCCATTGCGCGAGGTCGAGCACCAGCGACGACAGATCGGCGGAGAGGATTTCAGGGCTCGTGTAGGCCGGGAGCGACGCCGTCTGCGGCTCGTCCCAGAGCCGGTAGCACACCCCGGGCTCGGTGCGGCCGGCGCGGCCGCGCCGCTGGTCGACTGCCGCGCGCGAGGCCCGCACGGTCTCGAGCCGGGTCAGCGCAATATCAGGCTCGTAGCGCGGCACCCGCGCCAGGCCGCAATCCACCACGATGCGGACGCCCTCGATGGTCAGTGAGGTCTCGGCGATCGATGTCGCCAGCACCACTTTGCGAATCCCCTTCGGCGCCGGCGCGATCGCACGATCCTGCACGCTGGCATCGAGCGCGCCGAACAACGGCACGATCTCGACCGAGGCGTCCTGCACACGCTCGGCGAGGAAATTCTGGGTGCGGCGGATTTCGGCGGCACCCGGCAGGAACGCCAGCACCGAGCCGGCATCGGCGCGCAGCGCGGTCGCGATCACATCCGCCATCTGCCGCTCCAGCGGCGCATCCATCTTGCGGCCGAGATAGCGGGTCTCGACCGGAAAGGCGCGGCCTTCGCTCGCCACGACCGGCGCATCACCGAGCAGCTTGCCTACCCGCGCGCCGTCGAGCGTTGCCGACATCACCAGGATGCGCAGATCCTCGCGCAATCCGGTCTGCGCGTCACGTGCCAGCGCCAGCCCCAAATCAGCGTCGAGCGAACGCTCGTGGAATTCGTCGAACAGCACCGCAGCCACGCCGTTGAGTTCGGGATCATCGAGGATCTGCCGCGAGAAGATACCCTCGGTGACGACCTCGATCCGCGTCGCGCGCGATATCTTGGACCCGAAGCGGACGCGATAGCCGACGGTCTCGCCGGCACGCTCGCCAAGCGTCTTCGCCATCCGCTCGGCGCTGGCGCGCGCGGCGATGCGGCGCGGCTCCAGCACGATGATCTTCTTGCCCCTGGCCCAGGGCGCATCGAGCAGCGCCAGCGGCACCCGCGTGGTCTTGCCAGCGCCCGGCGGCGCGACCAGCACCGCAGCGTTATGTTTGGCGAGCGTGCGATCGAGTTCATCGAGCACGGCATCGATCGGCAGCGGGCTATCGAATTGGCGGGGCAATATTGATCCGGTGTGGCCTGTATTTTCCCTCTCCCCGCTTGCGGGGAGAGGGTCAGGGTGAGG
>NZ_JYMT01000038.1:0-239909 GCF_000938305.1 Bradyrhizobium sp. LTSP885 | reverse complement strand
CCCTCACCCGGCGCTTCGCGCCGACCTCTCCCCGCAAGCGGGGCGAGGTGAAACAGATATCACGCCCGCGGCACCGGCGCGCGGCCGATGCTGTCATAGGCAAAGCCGAGCGCGGCCATGTCCTCGGGGCGGTAGATGTTGCGCAGGTCGATCACGACCGGCTGCTTCATTTCCGCCTTCAGCCGCGCAAGGTCGAGCGTGCGGTACTGCACCCACTCGGTGACCACGACCATGGCGTCGGCACCCCTCACGCAATCATAGGGGTCGTCGCAATACTCGATGTCGGGCAGTTCCTTGCGGGCCTGCTCCATGCCGACCGGATCATGCGCGCGCACCTTGGCGCCGAGGTCGAGCAGGCCGGTGACCAGCGGGATCGACGGCGCCTCGCGCATGTCATCGGTGTCGGGCTTGAAGGTCAGGCCGAGCACTGCGATGGTCTTGCCACGCAGGCTGCCGCCGGAGAGGTTCGCAACCTTGCGCGCCATCGCGCGCTTGCGGATGTCGTTGACACTGAGCACCGCCTCGACGATGCGCAGGTGCACGTCGTTATCCTGCGCAATCTTGATCAGCGCGCGGGTGTCCTTCGGGAAGCAGGAGCCGCCGAAACCCGGGCCCGCATGCAGGAATTTCGAGCCGATGCGGTTGTCGAGGCCGATGCCGCGCGCGACCTCCTGCACGTCTGCGCCGACCTTCTCGGCGAGATCGGCGATCTCGTTGATGAAGGTGATCTTGGTCGCGAGGAACGCATTGGCGGCGTATTTGATCAGCTCGGCGGTGCGCCGCTCGGTGTACATCACCGGCGCCTGGTTGAGCGACAGCGGCCGGTAGACGTCCCCGAGCACCTTGCGTCCGCGCTCGTCCGATGTGCCAACCACGATGCGATCGGGGAATTTGAAGTCGCGGATCGCAGCGCCCTCGCGCAGGAATTCCGGATTGGAGGCGACGACGAATTCGGCCGCGGGATTGGTCTCGCGGATCAGGTGCTCGACCTCGTCGCCGGTGCCGACCGGCACGGTCGATTTGGTGACGACGACGGTGAAGCCCTTCAGGGCTGCGGCGATCTCGCGCGCGGCGCCGTAGACATAGGTCAGGTCGGCGTGACCGTCGCCGCGCCGCGACGGGGTGCCGACCGCGATGAAGACTGCGTCGGCTTCGGCTACCGGCACCGCCAGATCGGTGGTGAATTCGAGCCGCTTGGCCTTCACATTGGCCGCGACGAGTGCGTCGAGGCCGGGCTCGAAGATCGGGATCTCACCGCGATGCAGCGCTGCGATCTTGCTCGCATCCTTGTCCACGCAGGTCACGTGGTGACCGAAATCTGCAAAGCAGGCGCCCGACACCAGCCCGACATAACCCGTGCCAATCATGGCAATGCGCATGAAACAACCCGCTTCCTATGGTTAACAACCAGTGGATTTAGCCTTTGGATTCGTGCGCCTCTTAGAACATTTGTCGGCCAAGGGGAACGTGGAAAAGCGCCGATTCGGCGGCATGTCATTTGTATGAATAAAGGAGAAAGAAACCGATCGGGCCGATGATGCGCCCGCGACAGCCGAAACAGGACGAAGATGACCGCAAACGGCACATCCGCCGTGACAGATCGTTCCACCGGGACGACGGCCGGGCGTGTCGATTGGGTCGACTATGCCAAGGGCATCTGCATCGTCATGGTCGTGATGATGCATTCGGTGCTGGGCGTCGAGAAAGCGGCCGAGCAGACCGGCTTCATGCACTACGTCGTGATGTTCGCCAAACCGTTCCGGATGCCGGATTTCTTCCTGATTTCAGGGCTTTTCCTGTCGGTTGTGATCGATCGCGACTGGCGAACCTATCTCGACCGTAAGGTGATGCACTTCGCCTATTTCTACGTGCTGTGGGTGACGATCCAGTTCGGCTTCAAGGCGCCGTCGCTCGCCGCTGAATCGAGCTGGAGCCAGGTCGGGCTGCTCTATCTGGAATCCTTCATCGAGCCGTTCGGCACGTTGTGGTTCATCTACCTGCTGCCGATCTTCTTCGTCGTCACGAAGCTGACACGCAACATTCACCCGCTCGTCATCTGGCTGATCGCAGCGGCGCTCGAGATGACGCATGTTGCGACCGGCTGGACCGCCATCGACGAGTTCTGCGCGCGCTTCGTCTATTTCTTCACCGGCTACATCGTGGCCGACTATGTCTTCGCGCTGTCGGACCGCGCGCGGGCGCGGCCTGTGCTGGCGCTGCTCGGGCTTGGGCTCTGGGCAGTCGTCAATGGCGGCCTTGTTGCGCTCGACGTCAGCGAATGGCCGATCGTCTCGCTGGCGCTGGGCCTTGCCGGGGCCTGCGCGATCATTGTGATCGGTACGCTGCTGGCACGCGCGCACTGGCTCAACTTTCTGCGCTTCTGCGGCGAGCACTCGATCGTCATCTATCTCGCCTTCTTCCTCCCGATGGCCGCGACACGGACGATTCTGCTGCGCTCCGGCCCGATCCACGACATCGGCCTGATCTCGCTGGTTGTGACCGTGGTCGGTGTCGCCGGCTCGCTGCTGATCTGGCGGCTGGCGCTGGCGATCCATGCCAACTTCCTGTTCGAGCGGCCCGAGGCGTTCTGGATTGCCCCGAAAAAGGCAGCGCCCAAGCTGCAGGCGGCCGAGTAAGCCCCGATAGTGCCGGAAGTCACGACCGGATTCCTTCCGGCACGAGAGAATCCGGCCCATCGAATTTTCCGCATATTGAAATGATTGGATTTTTTGTCCCGAATGTTTCGTCGCGAGTCTTCCGATGAAACAATTCTCCTGCTCACGAAACCATTTTCCACTTTTCGCGCAGACATCCGGAAACGGGCGGTAACTAACAATTCTCCCAACGAACCGCCGCCAAACGGCGAATTGGGAGCCTGTCATGCCGAACGTCATCGCCATCAACGCCGCAGCCGACAAGCACATTGCCGCTGCCCGTGCGACCTCGGATGAGATGCTGCTCGAAAGTATCTCCACGCACGACCGCACCGCGATGCACACGCTCTATGCCCGTCACAATGTCCGGGTTTACCGCTTCGTGCTGCGCATGGTGCGCGACACCACCATGGCGGAGGATTTGGTGAGCCAGGTGTTCCTGGACGTCTGGCGGACCGCCTCCCAGTTCGAGGGGCGTTCGCAGGTTTCGACCTGGCTGCTGTCGATCGCCCGTTTCAAGGCGCTGACCGCGCTGCGTCAGCGCAAGCACGAGGACATCGACCAGGAGGATGTGCTGGAGATCGCCGACGGTTCCGACACCCCGGAAGCCTCGCTCGATCGCGCCACCACCAGCGAGATCCTGCGCGCCTGCGTCGCCAAGCTGTCGCCGGCCCATCGCGAGATCATCAATCTCGTCTACTACCATGAGAAGTCGGTCGAAGAGGCCGGGCTGATCATCGGTATCCCGCAAAGCACGGTGAAGACCCGGATGTTCTATGCCCGCAAGCAGCTCGCCGACCTCCTCAGGGGCGCCGGCGTGGACAGCGTCGCAGCATAAATCGTAACAAATTCAGCATCTTAATGAGAGATCGAGACATCAGGACAATTGTCCACGAAGCCAAAAAAGTCAGGCGACGAAACAATTGAAACAATCGACGACATCGGCCTGAAAAACTCGATCTCTATACCTTCAGTCAACAACGCAACGCCAACCGCCGAACAGGCGCCGGCTAACCAGTTTCTAACCTCTCAAGTTCTAAACCTCCCAAGTTACCTCCAACGACCCGGCCGGGATGCCCCCCAGCCGGGTCGCTTCATATTTGGCACAGCTTCATGAAGCGGGTCCCATCTCACACAGACGTGTGGGTCCCGTGATCCGGCGGCCGTAACGGCACAAGCCCCAGCGCGAAGAACATCAGGCGTCCCGGTGCGGCCATATGGCGAACCGGCCCTCTGATGGACGGACCACGATGCTTAGTCTTGCGCTAGCCCTGCTTGCCGGCGTCGCCACCGTCGCCGCGCCTTGCACCCTGCCGATGCTGCCAATCCTGCTCGGGGTATCGATAGGTCAGACCGGCAAGGCGCGGCCCGCCATGATCGCGCTCGGCTTCGTGATGGCATTCTCTATTGTGGCGTTGCTGCTGAGCGCGATCACGCGTGCGTTCGATTTCGATCCGAACGTGCTGCGGACCGGCGCTGCCATGTTGCTTGCCGGCTTCGCGTTGTTGATGATCTGGCCGACGCCATTCGAATGGCTTTCGATCCGGATCTCCGGCGCCACCGGCAGCATGGGCACCGCCATCCCGTCGCAGGGCCTGCTCGGCGGCTTCATCCTTGGCAGCACGCTCGGATTGGTCTGGACACCCTGCGCCGGCCCCGTGCTCGGCTCGATCCTGACCATCGTCGCGACATCGAAAGACACGGCATGGGCCAGCCTGCAACTGGTCACCTATGCGATCGGCGCGGCGATCCCGATGCTCGCGATCGCCTATGGCGGCCAGACCATCACGGCGCGCGTCCGCAGCTTTGCTCGCCTAGCGCCGCGCCTGCAACAGGGCTTTGGCGTCCTCATCCTCGGCTTCGCCGCACTGTCCTACCTGCAATACGACACGCTGATCGTGGCGTGGCTGACACGCTTTTATCCCGACGGCCAGATCGGCCTGTGAACCCCAAAAGGAGATATCGATGACCCTGCGCTTGATCGCTATATCCGCTCTCGTGGCGGGCCTTGGCCTGGGCGGCGCCGTCATCCCCGGCCTCTGCACCGAAGCTGATGCCCCGGCGCGGCCGGTCGCCGTGGCTGCGACAACCGAGCAGGCCCAGGCGGCACCCGACTTCGTCGGCCTCAGCAACTGGTTCAACTCGCAGCCGCTGAAGCTGGCCGACCTGCGCGGCAAGGTCGTGCTGGTGGACTTCTGGACCTATGGCTGCGTCAATTGCGTCAACACGCTGCCACATGTAACCGAACTTTACTCAAAATACCGGGATCGCGGCCTTGTCGTGGTCGGGATCCACACCCCGGAATTCCCATTCGAGCACTCCGCCTCCAACGTCCAGGCGGCTCTGAAACGGCACGGCATCCTCTATCCGGTGGCGCAGGACAACAATTCGCAGACCTGGAACGCCTATCGCAACCAGTATTGGCCGGCACAGTACATCATCGATCAGAACGGCAAGATCGTGTTCCAGCATGACGGCGAAGGACAGTACGACCAGATCGACCGCACTATCGGCCGGCTGCTCAACGCCAGCAGCTAATTGGACAATCGGACCAGTATTGTCGTCATTCTCAGCATGGTAGGCTCCACGCCGGGAATGCGCGATCCCGTGTAAGATCGCGCCGATAATTGACGACGGACGGTGCGTCATGCTCGAAGGTTGGGATGCGGTCGCGCTCGCCCGCGCGCAATTTGCTTTCACGATGTCGTTTCACATCGTGTTTCCCGCGTTCTCGATCGGGCTTGCGAGCTATCTCGCGGTGCTGGAGGCGCTGTGGCTCGCGACCGGGCGCGAGGTCTTCATCAACCTGTTCAATTACTGGCTGAAGATTTTCGCGGTCGCGTTCGGCATGGGCGTCGTGTCGGGTATCGTGATGTCCTACCAGTTCGGCACCAACTGGTCGGCTTACGCCGACAAGACCGGCCCCATCATCGGCCCGTTGATGGCCTATGAGGTGCTGACCGCATTCTTCCTCGAGGCGGGGTTCCTCGGCGTGATGCTGTTCGGGATGCAGCGCGTCGGCCCCAGGCTGCATTTCCTCGCAACCCTGATGGTCGCAATCGGCACGCTGATCTCGGCGTTCTGGATCCTGTCAGCCAATTCCTGGATGCAGACCCCGACCGGCTACGCCGTCAACGCCGACGGCCAGTTCATCGCGGCCAGTTGGCTGAAGGTGATCTTCAATCCGTCGTTTCCCTATCGTCTCGTGCACATGGTGCTGGCGGCCTACCTCACCACCTCGCTCGTGGTCGGCGCGGTCGGCGCCTGGCATCTGCTGCGCGACCAGCATCTCGCCGGCCCCCGCGTGATGTTCTCGATGGCGATGTGGATGGCCACTCTCGTGGCGCCGATCCAGATTCTCGCCGGCGATCAGCACGGCCTCAACACGCTGGAGCATCAGCCCGCCAAGATCATGGCGATGGAAGGCCATTTCGAGAGCCACAAGGACGGTGCGCCGCTGATCTTGTTCGGTCTGCCCAGCATGGCCGAGGCAAAAGTCAAATACGCGGTCGAAATCCCCAAACTGGGCTCGCTGATCCTCAAACATTCGCCGGACGCGCCGATGGCCGGCCTCGACACCGTGCCGCGCGAAAACTGGCCGCCGGTGCCGATCACCTTCTGGTCGTTCCGCATCATGGTCGGCCTCGGCTTCCTGATCCTGGGGCTCGGCCTGTTCAGCCTGCTGATGCGCTGGCGCGGACGCCTGTATCATTCGCGGCTGCTGCATCTGTTCGCGGTGACGATGGGGCCGGCCGGCTTCATCGCGGTGCTGGCGGGCTGGATCACCACCGAGACCGGGCGGCAGCCGTTCACCGTCTACGGCTTGCTGCGAACGGCTGACTCCGCCTCGCCGCTGGCCGCGCCCGCGGTCGGCTCTTCGCTGATCGCCTTCATCATCGTCTATTTCGCGGTGTTCACCGCGGGCGTGATCTACATCCTGCGGCTGATGGCGCAACCGCCGCATCAGGGTGAGCAGGGCCCGTCACGCGACGTGCCCGCGCGGGCTGCCGGCATCACGCCGGCGGCGGGCGCTGCCGTGGAGGGCGCGCGATGAGCTTCGACCTCGCCACGCTCTGGGCCTTCATCATCGCCTTTGCCGTGTTCGTCTATGTCGTGATGGACGGCTTCGATCTCGGCCTTGGCATCCTGTTCCCGCTGTTCCCGCAGAAGGCCGATCGCGACGTCATCATGAACAGCGTCGCGCCGGTCTGGGACGGCAACGAGACCTGGCTGGTGCTCGGCGGCGGCGGCATGATGGCGGCGTTTCCGCTGGCCTATGCGGTGCTGATGCCGGCGCTCTACACGCCTGTGATCGCGATGCTGCTGGGACTGGTGTTCCGGGGTGTCGCCTTCGAATTCCGCTGGCGGACGCAGAAGGAACGCAACAAGTGGGATATCGCCTTTGCCGGCGGCTCGCTGCTCGCGGCGTTGGCTCAGGGCATTGCGCTCGGCGCCGTCTTGCAGGGCATCCATGTCGAGGGCCGCCATTACGCCGGCGGCTGGTGGGACTGGCTGACGCCGTTCAGCATCCTGACCGGCCTCGCGCTCGTGACCGGCTATGCGCTGTTGGGGGCGACCTGGCTCGTGATGAAGACCGAAGGCGAATTGCGCGACCGCGCCTATCATTTGAGCTGGGTGCTGCTGATCGCGATGCTGGCCGCGATCGGCCTTGTCAGCATCGCAACACCGTTCCTGCATGTGCAGTACACACATCGCTGGTTCACCTGGCCGAACATCATCCTGACCGCGCCGGTGCCGATTGCGGTCGCCGCCGTCGCCGCGCTGCTGCTGCGCGCGCTCTCCAACAGATACGACTACCAGCCGTTCTTCCTGACGCTGGCATTGTTCGCGCTGTCCTATGCCGGGCTCGGCATCAGCATGTATCCGTTCATCGTGCCGCAGAGCATCACGATCTGGCAGGCGGCAGCACCCGAGAACAGCCAGGTCTTCATGCTGTTCGGGGTCTCGGTGCTGATCCCGCTGATCCTCGGCTACACCGCCTGGGCCTATTGGGTGTTCCGCGGCAAGGTGCAGCCCGGGCACGGCTATCACTGATGCGGTCAGATCCTAGCCCGCGCCCGCTCGGCCAACGCCTGCTGTGGTTCGCGGCGCTCTGGCTCGGCGGCGTCGGCACGGTTGCCCTGATTTCCTTCGCCTTGCGACTCTGGATTGCGCCGAAATGAGCCGGTCGGCGCAGCAACCCCCTTCACCAGCGACGAAAAACAGAGGTATTACAGCTAGATATCGGCACACCGCCCTAAACTTGCCATCAAGCTGTCGCTGAGATTTGATGCTATCGCGATTTGGGTGGAGCAACCACTTGGCCGCGACCACAAGGAGAGCTTTGCATGGCGAAACTTCGTCACCTGGTCTGGATGTTGATCGCCACGGCCGCCCTGGCGCTGTCGACATCGCAGGGCTTTGCCCAGAACCGCCCGGATGCCGACGAGCCCGGCCTGGTCGCCGACGACAGCTACCAGCTCGATCCGGAATGGCAGAAGCAGGTGGTGTACTACCGGACCAACGAAGCGCCGGGTACCATCATCGTCGCCACGGCCGAACGCCATCTCTACCTCGTGCAGGGCAACGGCCGCGCGCTCCGCTACGGCATCGGCGTCGGCCGCGATGGGTTTACGTGGCAAGGTTTGGTGAACATCACCAAGAAGGCGGAGTGGCCGGACTGGACGCCGCCGCCGGAAATGATCGCCCGCCAACCTTATCTGCCGCGCTTCATGGCAGGCGGCCCCGGCAATCCGCTCGGCGCGCGCGCGATGTATCTGGGCAGCACGGTCTACCGCATTCACGGCACCAACCAGCCTGATACGATCGGCACCGCCATCTCCTCCGGCTGCTTCCGCCTGGTCAACAATGACGTCGCCGATCTCTACAGCCGCGTTCCCGTCGGCACCAAGGTGATCATCCGGCAGAAGCCCGAACTTTAGTCCGCCAGCCCGCCTTCGATACCTGATCCATTTTTCCCGATCATTCGCGAGAGAGAATTCATGCGTACATTTCGAGGCGGCCTGACGATCGGGCTCGCGGTCGCCGTGCTGGTTGCGGCCGCCGCCATCACCTATGAGCGTTACGACACACGCACGCTGAAGCGCACCGTCCGCCGCGGCGAGGTGCTGTGCGGCGTCAACAAGGGCCTGCCGGGCTTCTCGAATCCCGACGACAAGGGCAACTGGACCGGCTTCGACGTCGACTTCTGCCGCGCGGTGGCCTCCGCGATCTTCGACGATCCGTCGAAGGCGAAGTTCGTCCCGCTCGATGCCAGCGAGCGCTTCAAGGAGCTGCAGAACCGCAAGGTCGACATCCTGTCGCGCAACTCCACCTGGAGCATGTCGCGCGAGACCAATTACGACCTGTATTTCCCGGCGGTCGCCTATTATGACGGCCAGGGCTTCATGCTGCCGCGCGCGCGCAACGTCGATTCCGCGCTCAACCTCGACGGCAGTAAGGTCTGCGTGCAGGGCAACACCACGACGCAGCTCAACCTTGCCGACTATTTCCGTGCCAACAACATGAAGTACACGGAGATGAAGTTCGACAAGCTCGAGGATGTCGTGAAGGCCTATGATTCCGGCCAGTGCGACACGCTGACGTCGGATGCCTCGCAGCTCTATGCGCTGCGGCTCAACCTCTCCAAGCCGAACGACCACGTCATCCTGGCCGACATCATCTCGAAGGAGCCGCTGGCGCCCGTGGTGCGCTTGCGTGACGACGACTGGATGATGATCGTGAAGTGGACGCTCTACGCCATGATCAACGCCGAAGAGCTCGGCGTCACCTCGAAGAACATCGACGAAGCGCTGAAGTCGAAGAAGCCGGAAGTGATGCGGCTGGTCGGCACCGAAGGCAGCTATGGCGAGGATCTCGGCCTGACCAAGGACTGGGCGGTGCGCATCATCAAGCACGTCGGCAATTACGGCGAGGTCTATGAGCGCAACGTCGGCAGCGGATCGCAGCTGAAGATTCCGCGCGGCATGAACCAGCTCTGGAACGCTGGCGGCGTCCAGTACGCGCCGCCGATCAGGTGACGACCGTCAGGCCGTCATTCCGGGGCGCGAAGCGAACCCGGAATCTCGAGATTCCGGGTCTGGTCCTTCGGACCATCCCGGAATGACATTTCAGGACCTCAATACCCCTTCCCCTGCGCCAGTTGGTCGGCGTGAAAGTTGCTGTCGCCGAACAGCTCCTGGCAGACCCGGGCGCGCTTCATGAAGAAGCCGATGTCGAACTGGTCGGTCATGCCCATGCCGCCGTGCATCTGCACGCCTTCCTGCACGGCCTGCGTCGCGGTGGTGCCGGCGCGCGCTTTGGCAACGGCGACTGCGGCAGCAGCCTTGTCGATGTTAGCATCGAGCGCCAGCAACGCCTTCAACACTGCGGCGCGCGTGATCTCGATGTCGATATAGAGTTCCGCTGCGCGGTGCTGCAGTGCCTGGAACTCGCCGATCGGCTTGCCGAACTGCTTGCGCTCCTTCAGATAGGTCACGGTGCGGCCGAACACCTCTTCGGAGAGGCCAACCATTTCGGAGGCGATAGCGCCGCGACCGATATTGAGCACGCCGTCGAGCAACGCAAGACCCTGGTCGACTTCGCCAAGCACGCTGTCGGCGTTGACCTCGACATTGTCGAACACAATGCGCGCCGAATTGTGCGAATCGACCATCGCGGTGCGTTCCAACGCCAACCCCTTCGCCTTCGGATCAACCAGGAACAGCGTGAGCCCGTTCTTGTCGCCGGCGCTGCCCGCGCTGCGCGCGGCGACGATCAAGAGATCGGCGGTGTGCCCATCGACCACGAACGCCTTGTCGCCGGAGAGCTTGAACCCGTTGCCGGAGCGCGTGGCCTGCAGCGCCGTTTGCAGCGGACGATGCTTTGCACCCTCGTCGATCGCAAGCGCCGCCAGCAGCGAGCCGTCGGAAATCTTCGGCAGATGCTGCGCCTTCTGTGCCTCACTGCCGCCGCGCGACAGCGCCGAGGCGGCGAGCACCGAGGTCGCGAGGAACGGCGACGGCATCAAGGTGCGGCCGATCTCCTCCATGACGATACCAGCCTCGACGCAGCCAAGCCCGCTGCCGCCGAATTGTTCGGGCACCAGGAGGCCGGAGAAGCCCATCTCGGCAAAGGTCTTCCAGAGCTCGCGCGAGAAGCCGGTGGCATCCTTGCCGTCTCGCAGCCCGCGCAGATGCGACACCGGCGCCTTGTCGCTGATGAGGCCGCGCGCGCTGTCGCGCAGCATGGATTGTTCTTCGGTGAGGACGAGGGCCATTAAGAATCCGATCTAACGTTCGAAACTTGTGTTCCTGAGTTCGTCATTCCGGGGCGATGCGCAGCATCGAACCCGGAATCTCGAGGTTCCGGGTTCTGCGCTTCGCGCCGCCCCGGAACGACGATGAGTACCTACGCCCCCGGCAAATCGAGAATCCGCTTGGCGACGATGCCGAGCATCACCTCCGAGGTGCCGCCCTCGATCGAGTTGGCCTTGGTGCGCAACCAGGCGCGCGGACGGGCGCCGCCTCTGGAGCGCTCGCTGTCCCATTCCAGCGCGTCGATGCCGCCGGCCGACATCAGGATCTCGTAGCGGCGCTTGTTGAGCTCGGTGCCGTAATATTTCATCGCCGACGAGAATGCCGGATGCGATTGCCCGGCCTTGGCGAGATCGACCGCGCGCTCGGCGGCGGCGGCAAGCGCGGCCTCATCGACCTCGAAGCTCGCGATCTGGCTGCGCAACTGCGCATCGTCGAGCTTCCCTTGTGCGTCGGCGCCAACCGAGTCGGCCGCGATCTGGCCGAGCGGCCGGCCGACGCCGCGCTCGCCCATGCCCGAGATCATCGCGCGTTCATGCTGCAGCAGGTATTTCGCGACGTCCCAGCCGCGATTGACGGTACCCAGGACATGCGACTTCGGCACCCGCACATTGTCGAAGAAGGTTTCGCAAAACGGCGAATAGCCTGAGATCAAAAGGATCGGCTTGGTCGACACGCCCTTCGACGCCATGTCGAACAGGATGAAGCTGATGCCGTCATGCTTCTTTGCCGAGGAATCGGTGCGCACCAGGCAGAAGATCCAGTCGGCATAGTTCGCATACGACGTCCAGATCTTCTGGCCGTTGATGATGTAGTCGTCGCCGTCGCTCTCGGCGCGGGTCTGCAACGAGGCGAGGTCGGAACCGGCGTTCGGCTCGGAATAGCCCTGGCACCAGCGGATCAAGCCCGCGGTGATCTTTGGCAGATGCTCCTTCTTCTGCTCCTCGGTGCCGTATTTCAACAGCGCCGGCCCGAGCATGGAGATGCCGAACGAGGTCAGCGGCGTCCGCGCGCCGATAACAGCCATTTCCTGGCGGACAATCTTGGCCTCCTCGCCGTCGAGGCCCCCACCGCCATATTCCTTCGGCCAGTGCGGCACGGTCCAGCCCTTGTCGCGCATGCGCTCGAACCAGACGCGCTGCGCGTCGGAGGAGAATTTCGTGTTGCGGCCGCCCCAGAACGTATCGCCATCCGAGGTCATCGGCTTGCGCATTTCCGGCGGGCAATTCTGCTCCAGCCAGGCGCGGGTCTCACTGCGGAATGTCTCGAGGTCTGCCATGGTGCGTTTCCGGTCGAATTCGATGAATTGGAATCGACCTTAGCCAGCGCATCGTGGAATTCAATATGTCTTGCGGCCGCGCCATGCTCTGGCGTCGGTGGTCTCCTCGCGCGATCGGGTGTATCCGCGAGACCAGTAGCAATTGAAAAACCAGAGGAAACGGACATGCGGCTGAAACTGCTTTCGCCTGGCGAAATGAACGCCGCCCAAAAAGAAACCTACGACGAGTCGATCTCCGGCAAGCGCGGCGCCCCGCCGGCGCCGATGATGGCCTGGCTCAACAGCCCCGAGGTGGCCCGGCATGCCACGCGCCTCGGCGAGGTGCTGCGTTTCGACACGATTTTTCCGCCGAAACTCTCCGAGATCGCGATCCTCGTTACCGCCCGGCACTGGACCGCACATTACGAATGGTATGCCCACAAGCGGCTGGCGCTGAAGGGCGGCCTGGACCCGAAGATCATCGAGGACATCCGCGTGCGCCGGATCCCGACCTTCGACGATCCCAAGGCCAGGATGATCTACGAGGTCGCCAAGTCGCTGCATGAGGGCCACGGCGTGGCGAAGCCGCTGTACGACGAGGCAGTCGAGCTGCTGACCCTGCGCGGCGTCGTCGAGATCATCGGGCTGTGCGGCTACTACACCATGGTGTCGATGACGTTGAACACCTTTGAATTCGAGTTGCCGGGCGGCGAATTGTCGGAATTGTCGTAAGCTCGCCTGCGGAAACTTTGGGTTTCAGGATCGGCCGCTCGTCCGCTCCCGGATTCGGACTATATCAGGCTGAATACCTTGCCGCTGAGCGGCGAGGCATCGACACGAACGGAGCCACGACATGTCGCAAAATCCTCCCATCGTCGCGGGCACGCGGATCGGACATGTCCACCTCAAGGTCGCTGATCTCGAGCGCGCGCTCGGCTTCTATTGCGGTGTGCTCGGCTTCGAGCTGCAGCAGCGCATGGGCCCTGCTGCAGCCTTCATCTCGGCCGGCGGCTATCACCACCACATCGGCCTCAACACCTGGGAGAGCAAAGGCGGCCATCCGCCGCCATCAGGCACCACCGGCCTGTTCCACACCGCGATTCTCTACCCGACCCGCCCGGCCCTCGCCGACGCGCTGCATCGCGTGCGCTCCGCCGGCATCCCACTCGACGGCGCCAGCGACCACGGCGTCAGCCAGGCGCTGTACCTGCGCGACCCCGACGAGAACGGCGTCGAACTCTATTGGGACCGGCCCGAGGCGGAATGGCCGCGCACGGCCGACGGCAAACTCGCGATGTTCACCAGCAGGCTGGATCTTGAGGATCTGCTGAAGCAGCGAGCGACGTGAGCTTGTAGCCCGGATGCAGCGAAGCGAAATCCGGGTCCTCTCGCAGATCACCTCGACACCGGCCCCGGATTACGCTGCGCTCCATCCGGGCTACGCGCCCTCATCATGATCACCACAGCCGCGATCAGCTCGAGGCCAATGCAGCCATAGAACGGCAGTGTATAGCCGCCCGAGACATCGTGGAGCAGCCCGATCACGCCGGGACCGAAGGCATAGGTGATCTGGTTGATCGCCGTGATCAGGCTGACCAGCACGCCGAACGAACGCGGATCGAACTCTCGCTGCACGATCAACGACGGCAGCGTGATCAGATTGCCGACGGAGAAGCCGAACAGCCCGCAGGCCGCGATCAGCGCGACATCATTGTGCACGTTGATGATAACCAACAGCGCAACTGCCTGGCTGACAAAGGACAGCGCCGCGGCGAGCCGCTGGTAGAGCCGGTCGATCACGAACGAGAACGAGACCCGGCCGACCACGGCCATTGCCGTCAACAGCGCCATCGCCACCGTCGTACGCTCGCGCCCGATCACCTGGTCGAGGAACGAGATCAGGTGAACGATGAAGCCGACCTGAGCAAACAGCACCAGCGCGAACGCAACCGAGACCGAGAGGAAGTTGATATCGCGCAGCGCCCGGGCACGGACCTGCGTTGCCGATGGCGCGTCCGCCGCGGCTGCCGTGACGGCGTGGAGATGAACCGGCGGCCGCCCGACGACAATCAGGATCACCGGGACCATCAGCACGATCAGCAGCACGGCGGCGGCCGTCATCGCACCTGAGAAACCGAAAGCGCCGATACCCGCGACCAGCAAGGGCACGCCGACGATGCCGCCAAAGCTTGCGCCGTTCAGCGCCAGGCTGATCGCCATGCCGCGCTTCTTGTCGAACCACAGGCCGAGCGTGTTGGTGATGATACCGAGGCTGGTGCCGGCCCAACCGAACGCCAGCACCGCATTGGCAAGATAAAGCTGCCAGGGCTCGCGCACCTCGCCGATCGCGACCGCAGCCGCCGCCAGCGCGAAGGTGCCGGCGACCAGGCAGTTGCGCGGACCGAACGCCCGGATCGCCTCGCTGACGAAGGCAACCAGTGCTGCGCCAAACAGATAGAAGAATGTCGTGCCCGACGAGATCAGCGACGCCGGCCAGCCGTGCAGCCGTTGCAGCTCGGCGACGTAAACGCTCTGTCCGTAGAAGCCGAGCCCCCAGCCGAACGTCGCGAGCAGAAAGCAGACCGCGACGATGCGCCAGCCGTCGTAACGAAGCGCGGATTCATCGGGCGTGGCGTATGAGGATGCGTCCATTTGTTCTTGCTCTTGCTTCTCACATCGTCATGACAGGAATTGTCTGGTCTGACGATGTAATTAGCGACGCAAGCCGATCATTTCGATGCAGATCGAACTGTCAGCAATTGGCAGCAGCTGATCAGATGCTCGGGTCGGGAATTTCATCCACCGCGCGCAATTTCGCCCGCCGCCTCGCGAACGAGGCGAGCGAGAGCACGGCAAGACCGAGCAGCACGGGCGGGAACACCACCATGTTGACGGCGTTCCAGCCGTAATGTGCGAGCAACTGGCCGGAGGAGAACGAGCCGATCGCCATCATGCCGAAGACGAGAAAATCGTTGAAGGCCTGCACCTTGTTGCGCTCCTGTGGCCGGTGCGTTTCCAGCACCAGCGCAGAGGCGCCGACGAAAGCGAAATTCCAGCCCACCCCGAGCACGATCAACGTTGCCCAAAAGTGCAGCGCAGTGATGCCGGACAGCCCGATCGTCGCGGCCACGGCCTCCAGCGCAAGCCCGAAGGCTACGATCGCGGGCGCGCCGAACCGCGCGATCAGCGAGCCGGTGAAGAAGCTCGGGCCATACATCGCCACGATATGCCACTGAATGCCGAAATTGGAATCGCTCACAGTCAGCCCGCACATCTGCATGGCAAGCGGCGCCGAGGTCATCACCAGGTTCATCATGGGATAGGCGATCACGCCGCACAGCGCAGCCGCGATGAAACGCGGCTGCTTTGCGATCTCGAACAGCGGACGGCCGCCATGCAGGTCCGCGGCCGCGGGCTTCGGCGCATCGACACCCGACAACACCGCCATCGCAACCAGCGCGACCAGCGCCTGCACCACGAAGGAGAAGGCGAACAGATAGGGCGACCAGATGTCCATGGTCCACTGCACGAGCTGCGGCCCGAGCACGCCGGCGAACACGCCGCCCGCCATCACCCATGACACCGCCTTGGGGCGAAACGCGGTGCTGGCGCCATCGGCCGCCGCAAAGCGATAGGATTGCGACACCGCGCCATAAAGACCGCCGAGGAAGGTTGCGCCACAGAACAGCCAGAACGATGCATGCAGGATCGCCCAGGCGCCGAGCATGCCGGTTAGCGTGCCGCAGAAGGTGCCGATGATGAAGGCGACGCGCCGGCCGTAGGCGCGCGAGATCGCGCCGGTCGGCAGCGTGCCGGCGGCCAAGCCCAGCACATACATCGAGAGCGGCACCGTCGCGAGCGAGATGTCAGGCGCCAGCGTCGCGCCGACGATCGAGCCGGTGGCAAAGATCACGGCCGAATTGGCGCCGGTCAACGCCTGCGCCGCGGCGAGCCGCAGCACATTGCCACGCGCCCGCGCGTCGTTGGCCGTCTCGTCCAAAGCTGTCACATCGATCATCAGCATTTCCGCCCGGAAGGCCCCGGCAGGAGCCCTTTGTTGCGGGCACTATGGAGAGCGGGTGTGAGGCGATCAACCGACGCAAACGGGCGCGCGCCATGCGACCAACGCAAGCTAGCCACCTTATCGCGTCGACTTCTTCGCCGGCCGTTTTTCGGCGCGCAGTGCGCCGGTCTTGTGGACCTTCGAGCGCGGCTCGACGAGGTGAGGTGTCGGAAGCCGCCACTCGAGCGCAAGCGAAGCCGCGAAGCCGAAGAAGCTGGAGCGGCTCATACCAATCCCGGCGGCGTGCCTATCGATCCGCGCGATCAGGCTTTTCGGCAGATAGACATTCACCCGCTCGGATGGATCGGGCGGATCGACGCCGACCATGAAGAACGCGGCGACATCGGAGCCCTTGGGCGGCACGATAAGCTCGATCGGCGTCGGCTCTGGCAGCGGCTTGCCCTGCTCCACCCAGCCATCCACAGCCTGCGCAAGTGCCTGCTCGGCGCGTTCAATTGCCTCTTCCTGCGATTTGCCGCCCGCGACACAGCCCGGAAAATCAGGAAACCACGCGCCGAACGCGCCGCGGGCCCCGCGTTCCAGCACCGCCGGATAAATCCGTCTCTTCATTTTTGGCCTCCCTCGAGGAGGTATGCTATTTGACACACAATATTGTGTCAAATCACACATTGATCGATGCGGAGAGAACGCATGGACCGGCAAGTCGAACTCCGCATCATCCACGCGGCCGCAATGGACAGGACGCCTGCTCCCGCGTAAATCAGTCCGCCTGTTGAGCCTTCCTTCTCATCGTCCCCGGAGCCGATACCGTGTCCCTCGACGAAAGGCCCACCCTCGCTGCCCCCGATGACGATCCCCATCTGTGGCTGGAAGACATCGAAGGCGAACGCGCACTCGATTTCGTCGAGCGGCAGAATCAGCGCACGCTGGATAAATTCGGCGGACCGCGTTTCGAGCGGGATCGCGACGCGCTGGCGGCGATCTACGACCGGCCGGACAATATTCCCTACGTCACACGCCGCGGCGGGTTGCTCTACAATGTCTGGAAGGACGCGACGAATCCGCGCGGCCTCTGGCGACGGACGACGCTCGAAGAGTTTCGCAAGCCGGATCCGGAATGGGACATCCTGCTGGACGTCGACAAGCTTGCCGCCGCGGAAAACAAGGACTGGCTGCTGGGCTGGACGCACGCGCCTCCTGAAGCTGCTTCGCGCGCGATCGTGGGACTGTCGCGCGGCGGCAGCGACGCCACCACGCTGCGCGAGTTCGACCTGGAAACAAAGAGCTTCGTCGCCGACGGATTTGTGCTTCCGGAAGCAAAAGGCGGCGCCGAATGGGTCGATGCCGACACCCTGTTGCTATCGCGCGCGGGTGGCGAAGGCATGGTCACGACCTCCGGCTACGCCCGCACCGTGAGACGTTGGCGCCGCGGTGAGGCTGTCGAGCAGGCTCCGGTGATTTTCGAAGTGCCCGCCGATCATATGGCGGCATATTGCAGCGGCGATCGAACGGGGGCCATCCCCCGCGTCTGGTTCATCGATCAAATCGACTTCTTCAATTTCCAGGGCTGGCTGGGTGACGAGACCGGCGCAAAGACGAAGCTCGATCTGCCAACCGATGTCTTGTTCGAAGCGCAGCAGGACTGGTTGGCGATCAAGCTCCGCTCGGCATGGACGGTGGCGGGGACGACCTACGCGGTGGACTCCGTGCTCGGCATATCGCTGTCAGCCTTTCTCGCAGGCGATCGCCGTTTCACGGTCGTGTTCGAACCGGGCGCGCGGCTTGCGCTGCAAGGATTTTTCTGGACCGCCGGCGAACTGGTGCTGTCGATTCTGGATGAGTTGCGACCGGTTTTCGAGGTCTGCACGCCCACGGCAAATGACTGGACACGACGAAGGCTGCAAGGGCTTCCCGGGATCGGGGTCGTCGATGTCTGGCGCCTTGACCGGCACGAGTCCGAAAGCAACGGCGACCTGCTCGCCAACGTGCAGGACCCGCTGACCCCACCTTCGCTGATGCTGATCGAGGGCGTTGCAAGTCCTGCGCTGCTCAAGCAGGCGCCGCGAACGTTCAACGCCGACGGGCTCGTGGTCACGCAGCACGAGGCGATCTCGGTCGATGGCGAACGGATCCCCTATGTGCAGACCGGACCAGCGACCGAAACCGGCGATGCGCCGGTGCACATGACCGCCTATGGCGGCTTCGGGCTCTCGGTGAAGCCCAACTATGGCTCAGCGCTCGGCAAGCTGTGGCTGGAACGCGGCGGCACCACGGTCCAGGCCAACATCCGCGGCGGCGGCGAGTTTGGAACGCGCTGGCACGACGCCGGACGCTACGCCGGCAAACGGCTGGCGCATGACGACTTCGCTGCGGTCGCTGCCGATCTGGTCAGGCGCGGCGTCACGCGCGCGAGCCGGATTGCCGCGGAAGGCGGATCGAATGGCGGCATCCTGATCACCAACATGCTGACGCGCTACCCTGAAAGTTTCGGCGCTCTGCTCTGCACGATTCCGCTGATCGACATGCGCCGCTACACAAAACTTCTGGCTGGCGCGAGCTGGATTGCCGAATACGGCGATCCCGACAAGCCGGAGGAATGGGCCTGGCTGCAAACCTACTCCGCCTATCACACCGCGAAGGCCGGGCAGCCCTATCCGCCGATCCTGATTGCCACCACAAAGCGCGACGACCGCGTTCATCCCGGCCACGCGCGCAAGATGACGGCCAAGCTACAGGCGATGGGCTATGAGGCCTATCTCTACGAGCCCGCCGCCGGAGGCCACGGCTACGGCAAGGACAACAAGGAACGCGCTGCCTTCATCGCGCTCGGCTATACGTTCCTGAAGGACAAGATCGGCTGGGCCGACGGCGAGATTTGAACGTGTTATTTCCGCTCAAACATCAGGATCATGTTGTTGGCGGGCAGATCGAAGGTGCCGGCCAGTTTCAGGCCGACACTCCCGGCAAGCTGTTCGAGATCGGCGATGTCGCGGACGCCCCATTTCGGATCGCGGTCGCGCAACGAGGTGTCGAACACCGCGTTGCTGAGCGCGGTGTGCTTGCCGTTCCGCTTGAACGGACCATAGAGGAACAGCCGCCCGTCAGCGCGCAAATGGCGCGCGGTGCCGGCGAACAGCCCCTCGGCGACGGGCCACGGCGCGATGTGGATCACGTTGGCGCAGAAGATCGCGAGCAGCCGGTCCGGGCCGCTGCCATCTGATGGCGCGGGAGACCACGCCGGATCGGACAGATCGATCCGTTGCGGCGGCCGGATGTTGGCGAAGCCTGAATGCGCGCGCCAGGCTTCGATGCTTCTGAGATGTGCTGAGTGGAGGTCGCTCGGCCACCAAATGATGTCGGGCGTATGGCGTGCGAAATACACGACATGCTGGCCGGTGCCACTGCCGGCCTCCAGCACATCGCCGGATTGACTGGCGAGGAAACCGTTCAGCACGGCCCAGATCGGCTGATGGTTGCGGTGGAACGCGGCGGCATCGAGCCGCCCGTCCGCCTCGACCGGGCTGCCATCCTTGCCGAACTCCACCACAAATTCCGCCACCGCAATCTCCTTGGGTCAGCCGGTTGTAGACCGCGCAGCGACATTGGGCAAAAGCGGAACCGGCATGGTGCGAATACTACCTAACCCGTCATCCTGAGGAGCGCATCTTCGCGCGTCTCGAAGGATGCACGGCCCCGCTGGTGGCCGTCGACCCTTCGAGACGGCCGCTTCGCGGCCTCCTCAGGGTGACGGGTATGATTTTGCGTACGCGGACAACCATGAACCGCCGCGTCCCCACTGCCATTCTGCACATTGCCAGCCGGTGGCCTTTGTGCTTTCCACCTTCTATATTGCGAAGAGATCATCGAGATATAAGCCCGGGAAACGCCTTTGATCGCCAACTTCTCCAAGCCAGCCCTCACCCTGGCGCTGCTGGCAGGCGCAGCAGTGGCCGGCCCAGCGCAGGCCCAATCGGCCGCCGAGGGCCAAAAGCTCGCCTTCGACCGCGGCAAGGGCAATTGCCTGACCTGCCATGTGATCAAGGGCGGCGACCTGCCCGGGACGATCGGCCCGGAGCTGACCGGCCTCAAGGCCAAATACAGCCGCGACGATCTGATCGCGATCGTCACCGACGAAACCAAACGCAACCCGCTGACCGTGATGCCGCCGTTCGGACGAAACCGGATCTTGTCCGAGCAGGAGATCAGCGCGGTGGTGGATTTCCTGCAAACACTGTGACGCCGCGACGGTCGCTTGAGGAGATTTTTGGAATGAGCACCACGACCAGAGAGTTTTCCGAAACGCGCCGCCTGGTGCTGAAGGGCATCGGCGTCACCGCGCTGATCGGCCTCGGCGTCATGCCCTTCGACGTCCCGCGGGCGCTGGCGGCCGCGAACGACAAATATCCTGAGGACGCATTCAAGCAGAAGAGCGAGGCCGACGCGATCAAGGCGCTCTATGGCAGGACCGCCGAACCATCCGACAAGGTGAAGATGGATGCGCCTGAAATCGCCGAGAACGGTGCGGTCGTGCCGATCTCGGTCACGACGACGCTGTCAGACGTGACATCGATCTCGTTCCTGGTCGCGGAGAATCCGAATGCGCTGGCGGCCAGCTACAAGATTCCGGCGGGCACGCTGCCGAGCGTCGCCAATCGCCTGAAGATGGCCAAGACCACCAACGTCACCGCGATCGTCGAGGCCGGCGGCAAGCTCTACAGCACCACCAAGGAAGTCAAGGTCACCGTCGGCGGCTGCGGCGGCTGAACTCAAACAGGGAAGTGTCCGATGGCTTCAAGCATTCGTGTGCGCGCGACCGCAAACGGCGACACCACCGAGGTGCAGGCGCTGATCCAGCATCCGATGGATTCCGGCTTCGTCAAGGACGCGCAGGGCAATTTGATCCCGCCGCATTTCATCCAGGAGCTGACCTTCGAATATGACGGCAAGCCGGTGTTCGTCGCCGACTGGGGGCCGGCGGTCTCCAAGGACCCCTATGTGAAGTTCGCATTCAAGGGTGGCAAGAAGGGCGACGATCTCAAGATCAGCTGGGTCGACAGCAAGGGCGCGACCGACACCACCACGGCGAAGATTCAATGATGCTGCGCCTGACGATCCGCGCCGCTGCGACGCTTGCACTGGGCGTGCTGGCACTCGTGCCGGCCGCACGCGCGGCAGATAGCATCGATCCCCTCGCCGACAAGGCGGCGTTCCAGAAATTCTACACCGACAAATTCCCCAAGCTGAAGCTCGAGGATTTCGTCAACGGTCCGTATTCGATGAATGAGGACCTGCATAAACAGTGGGTGGAGAAAGAGGACTTCCCGCCCTACGAGTTCTCGCTCGAGGCGGGCAAGGAGATGTTTTCAAAACCGTTCAAGAACGGCAAAACCTACGCCGACTGCTTCCCGAACCAGGGCATCGCCATCCGCCAGAACTATCCTTACTTCGACGAGAAGGAGGGCAAGGTCGTCACGCTCGAGCTGGCGCTCAATCGCTGCCGCGAGGCGAATGGCGAGGCGCCGTTCTCTTATGTGAAGGACGACATGGCAGCGCTCACCGCCTACATGGCCTATACTTCGCGCGGCAAGCCGATGGACATCAAGATCCCGAACGATCCGCGCGCGCTGGACGCCTATCAGAAGGGCAAGGAATATTTCTACACCCGCCGCGGCCAGCTCAACTTCTCCTGTGCGACCTGCCACGTGCAGAGCCCGGGCGAGCGGATCCGCGCCGAGGTGCTGGCGCCGGCGCTCGGGATTCTGAACGCGATGCCGATCTATCGTTCGGAATGGTCAGGCATGGGCACCACCAGCCGCCGCTTCACCACCTGCAACAGCCAGATCCGCGGCGTACCGCTCAATCCGCAGGACGACGAGTACCGCAACCTCGAATATTATCTGTCCTATGTCAGCAATGGTCTGCCGATCTCCGGCCCGGGAGCGCGGCCATGAGAGCAATCTTTGCGGCATCCGCCCTGCTGATCGCGGCGGCGACCACCGCCTTCGCCGCTTCCGAGGCCGACTACAAGGCGGCCTATGCCGCGGCTGATGCCGCCAACAAGGAAGCCGGCGCCTTGCGCAATCAGTGGACCACGACGGCCTCGACGCTGTCAGCGGCGAAAAAGGCCGGCGACGCCGGCGACTTTGATGGCGCGATCGCGCAGGCCAAGGAAGCCGAAGCATTGGCAAAGGCATCGATCTTCCAGGCCACCAGCGAAAAGGAACGCTGGAAAGACATGGAAATTCGCTGACGCATAGGAGTTAGCACTGGCGGAAGGGTTCCCTCCCCCCTTGTGGGGGAGGGTTAGGGAGAGGGGTAAGCCGCACGGGCGGTGTTCGTGGCTTACCCCTCTCTCCAACTTCGAGAGCGAGCTCCGCTCGCCTCGGACCCCGCAAGGGGGAGAGAGCCCTACCACCGCCCGCGTGGCCTTGAACCAAATGCTGGGAGAGTGATGAGAATCCGCCGCCGGGATTTCCTGAGAGCAACGGCAGCCGCAACGCTGACGGCCGGCCTGCCGCGCCTTGCGCGTAGTGCCGAGACGAACGGCGTCTACGATCTCGAGCGCTTCGGCAATGCGCGCATCCTGCACATGACGGATACCCATGCGCAGCTCCGGCCGGTGTTGTTCCGCGAGCCGAGCGTCAATCTCGGAGTCGGTGCGATGACCGGCCAGCCGCCGCATCTGGTCGGCAAGGCGTTCCTCGACCGCTTCGGCATCCGGCCCGACAGTGCGGACGCCTATGCCTTCACCTGCGCCGGGTTCGAGAAGGCCGCCGGCCGCTTCGGCAAGCTCGGCGGCTTTGCGCATCTGAAGACTCTGATCGACAAACTGCGCGCCGATGTCGGCGAGCGACGTGCGCTGCTGCTCGATGGCGGCGACCTCTGGCAGGGCACTGGCCTGTCCAATGTCATGAAGGGCGCCGACATGGTCGAGGCCGCCAATCTGCTCGGCATCGAAGCGATGACCGGCCATTGGGAATTCACCTATGGCGAACAGGCGCTGCGCGACAATCTCGCTCGCTTCAAGGGCGAGTTCCTGGCGCAGAACGTGTTCCTGACTGAGGAAGCCGCCTTCAACGACGCCAAGGCATTCGATCCGGCCACACGCCGCGTCTTCCAGCCGTCCACGATCAAGGAGATCGGCGGCCACCGCATCGCGGTCATCGGCCAGGCCTTTCCCTACGTGCCGATCGCGCATCCCAAGCGCTTCACGCCGGACTGGACCTTCGGCATCCGTGACGAGGAGTTGCAGAAGCTCGTCGACGGCCACCGCAACAACGATCACGTCGAGGCGGTGATCCTGCTGTCGCACAACGGCATGGATGTCGACCTCAAGCTTGCGAGCCGCGTCACCGGCATCGACGTGATCCTCGGCGGTCACACCCATGATGCGATTCCGTTGCCGATCACGGTGACCAATGCCGGCGGCATCACGCTGGTCACCAATGCCGGCTCGAACGGCAAATTCCTCGGCGTGCTCGATCTCGACCTCGCCAAGGGCAAGGTCGCCAACGTCCGCTACAAGCTGTTGCCGGTGTTCTCGGAACTGCTGAAGCCCGATCCGGCGATGCAGGCGCTGATCGACAAAATGCGCGAACCGCATGCCGACGACTGGAGCGACAAGCTCGCCTCCGCCGACCGCCTGCTCTACCGCCGCGGCAATTTCTCCGGCACCGTCGATCAGTTGATCTGCGACGCGCTGCTCAACGAGCTCAATGCCGAGATCGCGCTGTCGCCCGGTTTCCGCTGGGGCCTCACCACGCTGGCCGGCCAGCCACTGACCATGGAAGATGTGCTGTCGGAAACCGCGATCACCTATCCCGAGACTTACGTTTCCGCGATGACCGGCGCCCAGATCAAGGACGTACTGGAAGACGTCTGCGACAATCTGTTCAACGCCGATCCCTATTACCAGCAGGGCGGCGACATGGTCCGCGTCGGCGGCCTCGCCTACACCTGCACGCCAGCGGAAGCCGTCGGAAAACGCATCTCCGAACTCAGGCTCGCGAACGGCAAGCCGCTCGAAGCCGGCAAGAGCTACAAGGTGGCGGGTTGGGCCTCCGTCAACGAACAAAGCGGCGCGCCCGTGTGGGATGTCGTCGCCAAGCATCTGCGCGCTGGCCGGCCGCCGAACCGTGACGAGCCGGCCGTGACACTGAAGGGCGTCGAGGACAATCCAGGCATAGCGAGGCACGGATGATGCGGCGCTTAACCACCACCGCGCTTTGCTTCGCGCTGATTGCGCTCGCTGCGCCCGTCGTCCGCGCCCAGCAAACACCGTTGCTCCAGGACAAACCGTTCGCCGAGCACAAGATCGTACTGCAGCTCTCCGACAGCGATCCGAAGAAGCAGGGCCTCGTCATCAGCGTCGCCAACAATCTGATGAAGCACTACGATCCGGACAAGGTCGCGATCGAGATCGTCGCCTTCGGTCCGGGTATCGAGCTGCTCAAGCCTGACAATCCGAACCGCAAGCTGGTCGAAAGCCTGGTCGCGCAGGGCGCACGGGTCGACATCTGCCTCAACACCGTCGACACCATCGAGCGCGAGACCGGCAAGCGGCCGGATTACATTCCGGCCGCCACCCCGGTGCAAGTCGGTGTCGCGCAAATCCTGCTGTTGACCGAGAACGGCTACACGCTGGTTCGTCCGTAAGGAGTTTTTCGATGTTTTGCCGCATTGCCACCGCTGCCGCGCTGTCGCTCGCGCTTGCCACCAGCGCACTTGCCGCCGACAAGCCGCATCACATCGCGATCCAGGTCGACCAGAACGACCCGCAGGTGATGAATCTCGCGCTCAACAACGCCACCAACGTGATCGAATACTACCGCGCGAAGAACGAAGACGTGGACATCGACATCGTTGCCTATGGCCCCGGGCTGCACATGCTGCGCAGCGACACGTCACCGGTGCAGGACCGTATCAGGCGGCTCAAGGACATGGTCTTCCCCGGCAAGATCCAGTTCTCGGCCTGCAACAACACCAAGCAAGGCATGGAAAAGGCCGAGGGCCACGCGATTTCGGTGGTGCCGGACGCCACCATCGTTCCGTCAGGGGTGGTCCATCTGATGGAACTGCAGGAGCAGGGCTGGAGCTACGTCCGGCCCTGAGTCCGGAAATCACAGAGCAAAATCCGTCATCCTGAGGAGCCGCGCAGCGGCGTCTCGAAGGATGCACGGCCGAGCTGCGTCCAGACCTCCCCGCAGAGACACACTGGCCGTCGGCCCTTCGAGACGGTTGCTTCGCAGCCTCCTCAGGGTGACGGGGATAGGGCTTGCTCCGGGGATGGATTTGCTTTGAATCGACCCTATATATGGAATAATATCCTCTCCAAGACTCGATTTGGAGAACGAGCGAGCCGCCATGATCTTTCGTCAGCTCTTCGACAGCGTTTCCGGCACCTACAGCTATCTGCTCGCAAGCCGGGCCGGCGGCGAGGCGCTGATCCTCGATCCCGTGCTGGAGAAAGCCGACCGCTATTGCAAGCTGCTGCAGGAGCTCGACCTGCGGCTGGTCAAGGCGGTCGATACCCATCTGCACGCCGATCACGTCACTGGATTGGCCGAGCTGCGCGACCGCACCCAATGCATCACCATCATGGGCGAGCAGAGCAAGGCCGACGTGGTGTCGATGCGCGTCGCCGACGGCGACAGGGTGACGATCGAAGGCCTGTGCCTGGAGGCGATGTACACGCCCGGCCACACCGACGATTCCTATAGCTATTTGATGGGCGATCGCGTGTTCACCGGCGACACGCTGTTGATCCGCGGCACCGGCCGCACCGATTTCCAGAACGGCAGCGCGCGGGCGCAATATGATTCGATATTCAATCGCCTGCTCAAGCTGCCGGAAGAGACCATGGTATTCCCCGCACACGACTACAAGGGCGATACCGTCTCCACCATCGGCGAGGAGAAGCGCTACAATCCGCGACTGCAGGTCAAATCGATCGACGACTATGTCGAGCTGATGGACAACCTCAATCTGCCGAACCCGAAGCTGATGGATGTCGTGTTACCGGCCAACATGCATGTCGGCCTGCACCAGGACGAGCTCGCCAGGGAAGGCCTCGCGCTGTCAGCATGCGACGCCATCGCAAGCCTCGGCCGACCCGACATCCTGCTGGTGGATCTGCGCGAGAGCGGCGAGCGAACAAAACACGGCATGCTCCCCGGCGCGCTGCACGCACCCTATCCTGCGATCTGCGACAACCTGCGGCCCGGCGGCATGCTGCGCGAGGTCGCCGCCGCAACCGGCCGCCGCGTCGTGTTCTTCTGCGCCTTCGGCGAACGCTCGGCGATGGCCGTGGCCGCCGCGAAGAAGGCGGGCCTTGCGAATACCGCGCATATCGAAGGCGGCGTCGACGCCTGGAAGAAGGCTGGTGGACCGGTGGTGCGGGGGTGATGGTGTAGCCTCAATCGCCGTCATTGCGAGCGAAGCGAAGCAATCCATCGCTCCGCAAGCGGAGGTATGGATTGCTTCGTCGCTATCGCTCCTCGCAATGACGGCAGAAAGAGCTACCGCGCCACCCGCTGCAACTCCGCCGTCAGCTTATCAAGCGCATCCGCCAGCATCACGCCGCCGCATACGGTGAGCCGCTCCGGCAGCACGATGCGCTTGTCGGGTGGATAGAAGCGCTCCAGCGCGGGATGCAGCAGGAAGGCGCGGCCGTCATCCTCGGCACGATCGCCCGCCTCCGACACCAGGATGAAATCCGGCCGCAGCTTCACGATCGCCTCCAGCGAGGCAAATCCGCCCGTATCCAGACCGAGTTCGCCGGCGGCGTTGACCAGGCCGGTTTGCGTCAGCAGCGAGCTGACCAGGCTGTCCGCGCCGGACACCCAGCCGCGCCGCGCCAGCGGCAGTACACGATAATGATGATCGGTTACCGCCGCCCGCGCGCGGGCCATCGCAGCATCGAGGCGCGCAATCTCGGCCGACGCGCGATCCGGATGCTGGACTACGTCGCCCATCTCGCGGATCTGGTCCTTCACCTCGTCCAGCGTGCGCGGCACCGTGAATTCGACGAGATGCAGCCCCTTGGCCTTGAGCAGATCGCGTGTCGTGCGCTTGTCGAACAGGCTGACCACGACAATATCGGGCTTCGCGACCAGCACGTCCTCGGCGCCGCCGGACAGAACCGGATAGCGCCGAGCCTCGCCCGCTGCCCAGGATTGCCAGGTGTCGCGCGAGAATTTGCTGAGGCCGAGGATCTGGTCCTGGTCGGCCAGCGACAACAGCAACTGGTCGCTGCAGACATTCATGGAGACGATGCGCGGGCCTGTGGCCTGGGACGCGCCGCATGACAGCGCCCAGGCGGCAACTGCGAGCGTTGCGAGCCGCGCACCCATCAAACATCCGCCCATGGCACGATGACGGCTTCGCTCTGATACTCGGCGCGATAGGCGCTGATCCGGAACACGTCGGCCATCACGGCTTCCGACAGCGCCTCGGTCGGCGCGCCCTGCGCGGCCAGCCGCCCTTCCGAGAGCACCAGCACATGATCGGCGAAGCGCGCGGCGAGCCCGAGATCGTGGGTGACCACGATCACCAGAACGCCCTTGTCGGCGACGCTGCGTAAATTCTGCATCACGTCGATCTGGTGACGCGGATCGAGCGACGCGGTCGGCTCGTCGGCGAGAATCACCGGCGCTTCCACCGCCAGAACACGAGCCAGCGCGACGCGGCTGCGTTCGCCGCCGGACAGCTCGGTGACGCGGCGATCGCCGAACGCCATCACATCGACCGCCTGCATCGCCCGCAGCACCGCCTCCATATCTCTGGGCGACAGCCGCGCCGGATCGGTCGCGCCATGCGGATAGCGGCCGAGGGCTACGATGTCTCGCGCCGGCAGCGGCCAATGCACCATGTGGCCTTGCGGCAGATAGGCAAAGCGCTTGGCGCGCTCGCGCAGCGACAGCGAGGACAGCGCGTCGCCGCTAATCCTGATCTCGCCATCGGACGGGATCAGCCCGGCCAGCGCACGCAGCAACGTGGTCTTGCCCGCGCCGTTCGGTCCAACCAATGCAACCAGATGACCGGACGACAGCGACAGCGAGATGTCGTGCAGCACCTTTCTTTTGCCGAGCGACGCATTGAGACCGGTTGCGGAGAGCAGCGTCATGCCACGCCTCCGCCGAGCGCGCGGCGTTCGCGCATGATCAGATAAAGGAAGAACGGCACGCCGATGATCGAGGTCAGCACGCCGACCTTGATGTCCGAGGTCGAGGGGATGATCCGAACCGCGATGTCGGCCGCGAGCAGCAGCGCCGAACCGGCGAGCGCGCTCGGCACCAGCAGGCGCGCCGGATCGTGGCCGATCACCGGGCGCATCAGATGCGGCGCGACCAGGCCAATGAAGCCGATCGTGCCTGTGACGGCGACCGCGCCGCCGACACCGAGCGCTACGCCTGAGATCACCAGGAGCCGCAGCCGCCCGACATCGACGCCGAGGCTCTGCGCGGCCTCTTCGCCGAGCGTCAGCGCGCGGAAGGCACTGGCCTGGCTCAGCAGGATGACCGCACCGGCAATAATGAAGGGCAATGCCAGCGCGACATGCTGGAAGCTGCGGTCCTCCAGCGAGCCGAGCAGCCAGAACGCGATCTCCAGCACCACGAACGGATTGCTGGAGAGGTTCATCACCAGCGCGGTCGCAGCACCCGCGAAGCTCGAGATCGCCAACCCCGACAGGATCAGGATCAGCAGCCCCGCATTGCGGCCGGCGATCGCCAGCAGCGCGAACACCGAGACGAAGGCCGCAATGATCGCGGCCACCGGCAGCGCGTAGGAGCGCACGTCGGCCAGCCCCAGTGCGATCACCAGCACGGCGCCGAACGCCGCAGATTGCGGCGCGCCGAACAGCGACGGCGAGGCCAGCGGATTGCGCAACAGGCCCTGCAGCGCCGCGCCCGACAATCCCAGAATGCCGCCGATTGCGAACGCCAGGATGGTGCGCGGCAGCCGGATCTCGCGCACGATCACCTGCGCCACATCGGTAGCCCCGCCGAACAGCGCCTCGATCACCGCGAGCGGCGACAGCCGCACCGGCCCGATGCCGAGCGAGATCAGCACCAGCACAACCACGAGCGCGGCGAGCGCCGCAGTCGCGCCAAAACGCCGCCGCGCCGCGACCTCGGCCGCCAAGGCAAAATCCTGCACGCTCATCGCGCCATGCTCATACAGCGATTACAGTGGCAGACAAGCGACACTCGACAAAAACCGTACCCCCTCCACCGTTGCCCCACTTCCGCCGGGATTGACTCGGTTTCCAGCCGCCCCCTAGATGAACAAGACGGTTCCTGAATTGGGATCAAAAGGGAATGCGGTGCGGGGAAACTCCCCTAGGCCGCGGCTGCCCCCGCAACTGTATGCGGTGAATCCTTTGTCATATGCCACTGGGAAACTCGGTCCTGGGAAGGCGACAAAGGGTATCGACCCGCGAGCCAGGAGACCTGCCGTCAGCCGTGGTCACACGCGATGATGTCGGTCGGGGAGTACAGACATTAGCTTCACCTGATGCGCCGAGGCGCGGCGGTGAAACTGGTTCGCGGTGACGTGCCACTGACGTCGACCGAGGTCCAGACTATGTTTTCCATCCTTTCCGCCCCGCGGCATCGCGCGCTGCTTCTTGCGTCGACGATGATCGTGCCGGCCCTCGGCGCGACATCCGCGCTGGCGCAGCAGGCGTCGCAGGCCGCGCCTTCCGATCAGCTCCCCCCCATCGAGGTCACCAAGCCGGGCGACCAGAATCTCACCCGTGCCAAACCGACCGCTGACGAGACACCGGCTCAGCGTCGCCCGGCCCCGGGCGACACGCAAACCAGCAACACGGGCACCGGGACGGGAACGAGCACGCCGTCGACGGGCGCGGGCACCGGAACCGGTGGCACAGCCGGCGGCGGACGTCAGTTCTCCGCCATTGTCGGCGCGTCCTCGACCGTGATCACGGCCGACGACATCGCGCACTCACCGGTGCACACACTGTCCGAGATCATCGCGCAGGTGCCTGGCGTGCAGTTGCAGTCGTTCTACGGCGGCGTGAACGGCGCCAAGACGTCGGTCGACATCCGCGGATTCGGCGCTTTCGCCGCCCCGAACGTACTCATTCTCATCAACGGGCGCCGGCAAACTGACATCGACCTGGCGGGTTTCGATCTTTCGACGATCCCGCTCAATTCGATCGAGCGCATCGAAATCACCCGCGGCAACAGCGGCGCCGTGCTCTACGGCGACAACGCGGTCGGCGGCGTGGTCAACATCGTCACCAAGACCGGCGTCGGCGGACCACCAGTGTCGATCAAGGCTGAAGGCGGCGTCGGCTCGTTCAACCAGCGCATGGCCGAAGTCTCGGCCGCGGTCAATTCCGGGCCATGGTCGACCTCGTTCTATGGCAACGGCGTCAAGTCCGACGGCTACCGCGCCAACAATGCGCTCGACCAGCGTAACGCCGTTGGCAACATCAATTACACGACCTCCGACCTCTCCGCGTTCCTCACCGTCACGGGAGGCGATCAGAAGCTCGGCCTCCCCGGGGGCAGGTTGGTTGATCCATCGATCGGCCTCAACGAACTGGCGACCGACCGCAGGGGTACCAGCACGCCGTACGACTATGGCAATCAGCAGACCGCCGGCGTCACCACCGGCTTCACCAAGACCTTGATAAACGGCGTCGACCTGATCGTCGACGGCGGCTGGCGGCAGCGCGACACCCAGAGCGGCTTCTTCGGCTCGACGCCGACGATCAGCTTTTCGTCGACCTACAACGATGCCGCGCTGCAGACCTGGTCGATCACGCCGCGCCTCAGCATAAAAAATACGGCCTTCGGGCTGCCGTCCTCGATCCTGACCGGTATCGACTATTACGACACGACGTTCCGTGAGTCGCGCGGCGCCTTCCAGGGCGTGGACCCCTACCACATCTACAACATCGACCAGCAGCAACTGGCAGGTTACTGGCAGCAGACCATCGGGCTGCTGCCGACCACCGATTTCTCGTATGGTGCGCGGGTGGAGAACACCAACGTCTCGGCGCGGGATCGCTACGACCCGAACGCCCCCTTCGCCTTCGACGCGCAAGCAACCCCGCTCAACAGCAGCGAGACGCAATATGCGGCGCATATCGGTGTCGAGCATCGATTCGACGACACGTTCTCGGTATTCGGTCGCGCCGCGCGCGCGTTCCGCACACCCGGCGCCGACGAACGCGTTGCATCGGGTCCCTCGTTCGATGCGTTCTTCAATCCGCTGCCGCAGAACTTCCAGCTCAAAACCCAGACCTCGGAAGACGTCGAGGGCGGCTTCCGGGTCAAGACCAACCGCTTCCAGGTGCAGACCAGCGTCTATGTGATGGATCTCGAGAACGAGATTCAATTCAATCCAGTGCTGTTCTACAATGTCAACCTTGATCCGACCCGCCGCTACGGCTCAGAGACCAGCGCCTCGCTCAAGGTCAGCGACACCGTGACCTTCCGCGGCGGCATGGCCTACACCCGCGCCGTCTTCCGCGAAGGCATGTACGCCGGCAACGACGTCCCGCTGGTGTCCCGCTACACCGGCAATGTCGGCATAACCTGGAATATCTGGCAGAACTATCTGGTGTTCGACGGCACGCTGCGCGCCTGGAGCTCGCGTATCATGGACAACGACCAGGCCAACACCCAGAGCCGCATCCCCGGCAATGCGACCGCCGATATCAAGCTCAGCGGTCAATATGACCGCTTTTTCTGGTCGCTCAGCGTGAACAACCTGTTCAACGCGCTGTACTACGACTACGCGATCGCGAGCAGCTTCACGGCGGGCCGCTTCTCCGCCTACCCGCTCCCCGGCCGGACCTACATGGTGCGGGCCGGCGCGACGTTCTAAGCTGCGCTGCGCGGCGGGAGCACATCCCGCCGCGCCGTCTCCTCGCATTACAAAGCGCGCGAACAGGCGTAGGATCGTCGGCAATCGATCGCTCGCGCAGGGGAAACGCATGGGCAAGGCCGGCAAGAAGAACGAGGGCCGTGACAAGGCCGACGACAAATCGAAAAAGCCTCCTCCGCCGTCACCGCAGGCCGACGAAGATTACGAGGATGGCGACATAGCGACGCCGAAGCGCGACCGCTATGACGACGATGACGAGCCGTTGTAGGCCACGGTGCTCACCACAGCGTCGTCCCGGCGAAAGCGGGATCCATAACCACCGCTGCCGATTGTCGATACAGGTTGTGGCCCCAGCCAGATTCCACAATCACCATCTGTGGTTATGGGTCCCGGATCGCGCTTCGCTTGTCCGGGACGACGGGAGGAAAATCCTCGCTCTCGATCATCTGGATACTCGCACGATCGAGCAGATGCGCACCGAAGCCACCACGCGCGAGGCGGGTTGCGATCCGGGGCGATGCCAGCAGCAGCATCGCTGTCATTGCCAGCGGCACGGCGCTGAGCCAATCGAGCCGCACAGGCGTCAGTTCCTCGGTGCTGCCCTGATAGGCACCACGGCCCATCATCATTCGCCCGCATTCCCTGACGATGCCGCGCCGCGTGCCGTCACGCGACGCACTGCCGAGCAGCGCCTGCATCGCAAGATGCGTCCGCACGCCCGTGCGGCTCTCGGCAAGCGGCACGGGAACCTCGCCGCGCGAGACGCGCAGCAAGACATCGACGAGATCGGTGCCGGCGCGATACGCGTTGAAAGGCTCGACCAGCCGTGGATTGCAGTCGATCAGAAGCGGCGTGCCGCTGTCGCGCGGCATGACGACATCGACCGACAGTGCACCATGCCAGCCGAGATGCGCGCCGATTCGCTCGAGTGAGGTGCGGATGACGGGTCGGCTTACGCTCTGCTTGATCGCCTCGCCGCCGCCGATGCCGGCCGCGACTTGCTGGTAGGCGTGGAAGCCAAGCAACTTGCCGCGGCAAAACACCGACTGCGCCTTCTCGGTGATGCCGGCGATGAGATCCTGCACCAGCACCTCGCCGGCAAAATCCTCGGCCGCTTCGAGATCGTCAAGCGCGCGATTGAGATCGCCGGCGTCGCGCACGAACCAGACGCCGCGGCTGGCGGTGCCGACCGACGTCTTGACCACGGATGGGAACCGGACCGCCTCTCGCAGTTCATTGGCCGACCTCACGATCCGGGTCGGCGGCTGGGGCAGGCCGAGTTGATCGAGCAGCCGGCTGAAGCCGGCCTTGCCGTGCACGGTGCGGTAGGCGGCGAAATCCGGCAGCGCCAGCGCCACGCGCGATGCGAGCTGCACCCCGGCTCGGGCGAACAGAAAGCCCTGTTCGTGGGTCGGCAGCAGCACGTCGAAATGCTGCGACGCCAGCAATTGCTCGACGAAGCGCAGGAAGCCCGCCGGATCGCTGCGCAGCCCGGGACAATGGTGGAATTTGCGGACAAAGCGGGAGTAGCGCGCCAGGCACCAGCGCGAGGGATCGCAGACCTCGACATGATGGCCGGCCAGCCCGACGATCGTGATCGCCTCGCGGGCGGAGGTGCTGGACCCCTCTGGCACGAGCACCCGGAGCGGTTTGCTGGCGTCGATCATGGCCGATCATCGCCTCGGCGCCGGATTTTGTCGCCGCCTTTGGTGCCGCATGTGTCGATCCGGCACCCGCATCGGGGGCAGCCATGCAGCGGCGTTTATGGACAATTAGCCGCCAGCCTCTATTTTCGCCCCGCCCTGCCGGGCCGTTACGAAACAGGGCTTTTCTCAGATATGGTCGACGTTCTGGTTGCACCGCAACAAGCGAAATCCGACAGCGCGCTGCGCACGCTGACGGGGATTTCGATCGCGCATTGGGTCAGCCATTTCTACATTTTCGTGTTCCCGATGCTGTTTCCGTTCCTGAAGGAGCAGCTCGGCGTCGGCTACATCGAGCTCGGCTTCGCGCTGACCGTGTTCGGCCTGGTCTCCGGCCTGACCCAGGCGCCGATCGGCTATCTCACCGACCATTTTGGCGCGCGGAAAGTGCTGCTGATCGGCCTTGCCGTCGGTGGCTGTGCGCTGATCGGGCTCGGCCTGCATCTGAGCTATCCCGCGCTGATCGTCAGCGCCGTGGTGCTGGGGCTCGCCAACAGCGTCTATCATCCGGCCGATTATGCGATTCTCTCCGCGCATATGGACAACGCACGGATGGGCCGGGCGTTTTCGATCCACACCTTTGCCGGCTTCCTCGGCGGCGCCGTCGCGCCCGCGATCATGCTGGCGCTTGTCGCGACGGTCGGTGGCCTCGGCGCGCTGATCGTGGCGGGTGCGATCGGGCCGCTGGTGGCGTTATTGCTGATCGCGATGGGCCTGCCCGATACCAGCGCTGCCGAGCGCAAGGCGGCCGGCGCAGAAGCGCCGAAGCAGAACATCCTGACGCCAGCCATCATGATGCTGACGATATTCTTCATGCTGCTCGGCCTGTCGAATGCCGGCATCAGCAATTTCGGCATCGTGGCGCTGATGAGCGGTTATGGCGTCGATCTCGCGACCGCCAATGTCGCGCTGACGGCCTTTCTTGCCGCCAGCGCCATCGGCGTGCTGGCCGGCGGCTTTCTCGCCGACCGCACCCACCGTCACGGCCAGGTCGCAGCCGCCGCGTTCGGGATCAACGCGGTGATCATGCTGGTGATCGCGGTCGTCTCTCTGCCGTCGATGGTGCTGACGGCGTTGCTGACGGTGGCGGGATTCCTCGGCGGCGTGATCACACCGTCGCGCGACATGCTGGTGCGCAACGCGGCGCCTCCCGGCGCGGCGGGGCGCGCCTTCGGAATCGTCTCCACCGGCTTCAATTTCAGCGGCATCTTTGCCCCGCTGCTGTTCGGCTGGATCATGGACCAGCACATGCCGCACTGGGTGTTTGGCGCCTCCGTGGTGTTCATGGTGCTGACCGTGCTGCTCGCCATGGTGACCGACCGCAAGCCCGCTGGCGTTCCCGCCACCGCGTAACCGCGTTTCTTCACGCGAAACAAGAAACAGGCGCATTCCAGAGCCTCATCCCCGGCGGTTGACAGCATCAGGGCGTCACCCATGATGCGTGCTAACCAAGAACAGCCACGGGATGACGCGCCATGACCTCGACCCCTGACCTCGTGATTCGCGGCGGCAACATTGCCGACGGCAAGGGCGGCGATCTCTATGAAGCCGATGTCGCCGTCACTGGCGGACGCATCAGCGAAGTCGGCAAGGTGACGGCCAAGGGCAAGGAAGAAATCGACGCAAAGGGGAAACTGGTGACGCCCGGTTTCGTCGACGTCCACACCCATTACGACGGCCAAGTGACCTGGAGCCACGACATCACGCCGTCGTCGCAGAACGGCGTCACCACGGCGATCATGGGCAATTGCGGCGTCGGCTTTGCGCCGTGCCGGCCGAGCGATCACGTCAGGCTGATCCAGCTGATGGAAGGCGTCGAGGATATCCCGGAACCGGTGCTGAGCGCCGGCATTCCATGGGCCTGGGAGAGTTTTCCGGACTACATGGAGTGGCTATCGAAGCGCAATTTCGACATGGATGTCGGCGCGCAACTGCCGCATGCAGCGCTGCGCGTCTATGTGATGGGCGAACGCGGCGCGCGCCGCGATCCCTCCACGTCAGATGACAACAGGGCGATGGCGGCATTGGCGAGCGATGCGGTGCGATCAGGCGCGCTGGGATTTTCGACCTCGCGCACCCTGAACCACCGCACCTCCACCGGCGACTACACGCCGACCTTGAAAGCTGGCGAGGACGAACTGACCGCAATTGCCGGCGCGATGCATGGCGCCGGCCGCAGCGTATTCCAGTTCGTGCTCGATCTCTCCACGCTCGACGAAGACCTGCCGATGATGCTGCGGGTCGCCGAGAACACAAAGATCCCGGTGTCGTTCTCGATCACGCAGAACGACAAGGCACCGCAGCGCTGGCGCCAGACCCTCGACACCATCGCCGAAGCCTCAAAACGCGGCCTGTCGATCACGGCGCAAATCGCCGCGCGCCCTGTGGGGCTGATGCTCGGGCTGGAATTGTCCCGCAATCCGTTCCAGACCCATCCGAGCTACAAGGCAATCGCGCATCTTCCGCTTATGGAACGCCTCGCGCGGCTGCGTCAGCCTGAGCTGCGCGCCGCGATCCTCGGCGAGCATGCGACCGCGACCGACGATCCGCTGTTCTTCCGGCCGAACTACGACAAGATGTATCTGCTCGGCAATCCGCCGGACTATGAACAGCCGCCGGAGAACACGCTGGGCGCGCAGGCCCGCCGCCGGGGCGTTCAGCCGGAGGGCCTCGCCTATGACGCGATGCTGACCGACGAAGGCCGCGGCATGCTCTACGTGCCGTTCCTCAACTATGCCGACGGCAATCTCGACGCCACGCGCGAGATGCTGCGCGATCCGAATTCGGTGCCCGGCCTCTCCGACGGCGGCGCGCATTGCGGCATCATCTGCGACGCCAGCTTCCCAACCTATCTTTTGACGCACTGGACCCGCGACCGCTCTCGCGGCGAGAAACTCTCGATCCCGTTCGTGGTCGCCGCACAATCGCGCAAGACCGCGCTGTCGGTCGGGCTCTATGACCGCGGTGTGATCGCGCCGGGCTTCAAGGCCGATGTCAACGTAATCGATTACGACCGGCTGCATCTGCATCCGCCGAAGGTGCATTACGACCTCCCGGTCGGCGGCCGCCGCCTGCTGCAGCAGGTCGACGGCTACGACGCCACCATCGTATCCGGCGTTGTGACGCAGCGCGAGGGCAAGTCCACCGGCGCGCGGCCGGGCAAGCTCGTGCGCGGCGCGCAGGGCTTGCAGTGAGCGGGACGACGTCTCGCGCTACATGATCTGCGCCGTTACGACGGCGTAGAGGATGAACACGACGCCCAGGCCCCAGACCATTGCGGGAATCTGCGCCGAGCGCCCCATGGCGACTTCGAGCAGGATGTAGCTCAGCGTCCCCAGCGCCATACCGTTGATCAGATTGTTGGTCAGAACGGTCACCAGCAGCGTCAGCACGATCGGCACCGCATTGCCGAGCTCGTTCATGTCGATGCGGGCGAGGCCCTGCATCATCAGAACGCCGACCAGCACCAGCGCCGGCGCGGTCGCCTGAGGGGGAATGATGACGAAGACCGGCCAGAACAACAATGCGAGGCAAAAGAAGCCCGCGACCGTGAGCGAGGTCAGGCCGGTGCGTCCACCCGCCTGCACGCCGGTGATGGATTCGATATAGGCCGTGACGACGGATGTGCCGAGCATCGGACCAACGATCGTCGCGGTCGCATCGGTTGCAAACGCCGCCGTGGCGTTGGGTATAGAACCATCGGGCCGGCGCAGATTGGCCGCGCCGGTCACGCCGATCAGCGTACCGAGCGTCGAGAAGAACTCGGCGCAGAGGAAATAGAACAGCAGCGGCAAGGTCACCACAAAGTGGGAGAAGAGGTAACCGACATCGAGCGCCATGAAGGTCGAGGTCGGCCATCGTGGCCAGGACATGATGGCTGATGGCACCGACGTCACCATCTTGCCGTTGGCGCCAGGAACGAACAGACCGATCAGGGTGAGGGCGGCGATCGACAGAATGAGGGCGCCGGGAACGCGCAGCGCCACCAGAACCGGCGTGAACAGCAAACCGGCCAGCGTCAACAGGACTGCCGGGTTACGCAACGATCCCATCGCAATATAGGTCGATTGGCTCTGCACCACGAAACCTGCGCCGCGCAGCGCGATGAAGACGATCAGCGTGCCGACCGCGGCCTGAATGCCGATCTTCAGCGCCTCCGGAACGTCCCTGGCGACACGTTCGCGCAGCCTGGAGAGGCTCAGGACCAGGAACAGCACGCCAGTGAAGGCGACCATGGCCAGCGCACCCTGCCAGGGCATACCCATCTGCTTCACGATCACATAGGTGAAGATGACGTTCGAGCCCATCGCCGGCGCCACCGCGAGTGGCAGATTGGCCGACAGCCCCATCAGCACGCAGCCAAAGATCGCCGCGAGCGCCGTGGCGCTGACCAGATCGGCGCGATCCATTCCAGCGTTGGACATGATCGCCGGGTTCACCGCGATGATATAGGCCATCGCCGCGAAGGTGGTCGCACCCGCCATCACCTCGCGCCCGACACTGGTGCCGCGTTCGGTCAGGCGGAAGAAGCCGTCGAGCGTGCCTGCGGCGACGGGTTTTGGCGCGGCCTGATCGGAGGCCACCTGATCGGAGGCCAGCGGCTGCGATGTGATCTCGTTCATCCCGCTGCTCCGATTGACGCCGTCACCACACCACCGGATGCGCCTGGCCGGTCTGCACGTTGATAAAGCCGAGCGGCGCCGCTTCGCATGGCGCGACCAACACCCAGCTCCACGGCGCGCAGGTCAGGGTCGCGAACATCAGTCGCTCGGGAAATCCCGGATACCAGCGCGGCCGGAAGGTCGGCTCGTACATCCAGTCGACCTTGCGTCCCTCGGCGTAGAGAGCCTGCATGTCGGCATCCAGCGCCTCGGCGGAACGGCAACTCATCAGGCCGCCAACCTCGAAGCGCACGGTGGCGGAGAGCTCTCCCTCGCGCACCAGCGCCCAGCCGCCCTGCAATTCGATGAGCGCATTGACCGCCTTGGCCATCGCGGCATCGGAGGAGCCGACGACCCAGATGTTGTGCTTGTCGTGCGCGACCGAACAGGCGACGGCAGAATCCGGCGTACGCGGTCCGCAACCGCGCCAAAACATCTTCGAGACGCGGCCGTCGCCGGAAAAGCGATCGACGATGGCAAATTTGGTGATGGCCTCGCTCTCATCCCGCTGCACGGCGCCGTCGCGCACCGGCAGATCGAGCGTGTAGAAATCGGGATGCCAGTGGAACGGCCGGATCACCGCCGCCTTCATGGTCTCGCGCCCGGGCTCCGCGGCAATCGCAAAATCCTGCGGCTCGATCTTGCGATTGACGTTGACCGTCTTCGTCGCCCAGTCGGGCCATCGAATCTCCGGCACAGGGCCGATGTAACGCGTGCCGTCCGACACAGGGGTACCGTCAGCCCAGACCTCGGCAATGCCGAGCTTGCCGACGTCAGACAGCAGCACGACGTCGCCGAACCGTCCGGGCGACAGGCTGCCGACATAGGGGGTGAGACGCATGTGCCGCGCTGGATTGATGGTGAGGCACTGGATCGCGATCTCGGGCGCAAGGCCGGCCTCGATCGCGACCCGCGCATTGTGGTCGCTCGCGCCCTGCTCCAGCGTGTGACTGGCGCTGCGGTCGTCGGTCGTGAACGCGATCTGCGACCAGTCCTGCAGCCCCTTCGCGAGCAACCAGGCGACGATCTCAGCCATGGCGTAGACGCGCAATTCGATGAACAGACCGCGCGTCAGCTTGTCCCAGGTTTCCTCCGGCGTCTGCACCTCGTGGTCGGAGGCGAGCCCCGCCGCTGCGAAGGCGTTGATCGACGGCAGGTCGCGCAGGCCCGACGCATGCCCTTCGACAACGCCGCGCGCCGCAAAGGTCGCCTCGATCATGGCCCAGATCCGTTTGTAAGACGGGTTGTCCGGATTCCACACCGCCGGCCAGTCCATCACTTCGTCGAGCCCGGTCACCATCAGGCTCTCGGCCATGAAGCCGGCCTGCTCCTTGCCGCCATACCAGCCGCCGCCCCACTCATAAGCGGTGGGCGGCACGGCGGAGCCGGGCTGCGGAAAGATCTTCAACGGCGAGCCGCGCCGGCGGGCCTCGAACCAGAATTCGAGATTGCGCGCGCCGTTGACGTTGGAGAATTCGTGGCTGGCCTCGCAGGTCCAGGTATTGCCGCGCGGCAGCACCAGCGCCGCCTCCCATTCCGGCGTCAGATGCGAGCTTTCGATGTGCTTGTGCACCTCGCCGAAGCCCGGAACGGCCGAAAGTTTCGGCCGGTGCACCCGCTCGCGGACCTCGCCGGGATAGCTGCCGGCCGGCCCGACCCAGGCGATGCGGCGGCCCTTGAAGACGATCTCCTGATCCTCGCTCCAGCTGCGGCTATGGACATCGAGCAGCCGCCCGACCCGCAGAGCGCGATCGGCCGGACGGCGGCCAAGCGCGGTCAGCACCAGATCCTGCCGGATGCGGATCTCATCGGCTGCGTTGATCAGCAGGTCGTCCGGGATCGAGCTTGCAGATGCCATGGTCGTCATCCTGCGCTTACGCTGGTTTTCCTTCGTGCCGCCGTGCGCTTGCGGGACGATTGGCCGCTGCCTTCAGCCGCCTCTTGCGCGGCGAGCGCGTCGCGGCGGCGAACGTCTTTGAGCAGCGTGGTCAGCGCCCATTCGATCGCATCCGATATCTCGGCGCTGGACATGCCGAAATCCTCGCGCAGCGCGTTCCAGGCCAGCGCATTGTTCAGATAAACCGCCAGCGCCTCTGCCTGGCGGACCTCCTTCGGCGTCAGGTGCCGGGTCAGCGGCGCCATCGCCTCGTGATGGCGTGCAATCAGGCGGCGCCGGAAGTCGACGCGCATGGCGCGGCCGACCCGGGTGAGCGCGATGGCGCGCGCAAGATGGGGGTGACGATCGAACCGCTTGCAAAGCTTGCGAAAGATGTCGGGCAGTTCGTCCGGCGAGCTGAACGGGACGTAGCCAAAGACGTTGTCCTCGATCCACTCGCCCGCGGCGGCGAGCAGGTCCGCGCGGGTCTTGAAGTGCCGGTAGATGGTGCGTTCCGCGACCTTGGCGCGCCTGGCGACATCAGACATCGGAACATCGTCGGCGGCACTCCCCTCGAGCGAGGCGACAAAGGCCGCCACGATGCGCTGGCGCGTCAACGCCGCGTATTCATCCCGCAGACCGGAGCTATGTCGTTTGACTGCACTCATGTCATAATCATGACATCAGTGAATTCGGAGCGTCAACGCCAGATTTGAGGCAACGATGCCGTGGGAATAAGCGCGGCGGGGCGGGACGCTCTCGGGATCACGCGCGGCGGCGGGTTGGGCGAGGTGGCGATGACGCCAATGTCAGACACCGTCTGGATGAGCGCAGCGACATCCGGGAATCGAGATCGCGCAGGACGACCGCCGCAAACTTCCGCCTCTCGCCCGGTTTTCCATTCCGTGGAGTTTCAATCCCGCCTTGGCTCTCCGGGCAGATTTCTATGGCTTCATCGATTCTGATGGCATCATAGAATGTTGTAAGGACCGCCGGCTGGAGAGAACAAAGCGTATACCGAATCTTCACTGCGATTGTTAACCATAACGGTCGTCACAGTTGAAACTTCGCTATTGTTGTCAGGCAGCTCGACCATGAAGCAGCCGTTCAAATTTCTCCTGGGAGCGAGACGGTATCGTCGCTCATCGCCGTCGATCGTCTCGATGGGCATCGCCGCCTGTCTTTTCGCCACAGGGCCGGTTGTGGCCCAGGCCGGCACCTCAACGGCGACCCTGAGCGTTTCGATCGTCATCACCGCGGCCTGCACGATCAATCCGGCGACGCTCATCTTTGCGTCGACGGCCGGAACCAGCCTGCTCACGACAGCCGTCAATGGAAGCTCAACGGCATCGGTCACCTGCACCAGTGGAAGTCCCTACTCGATTGCGATGGACAATGGTTCGAACGCATCCGGCAGCCAGCGTCGCATGAGCAGCGGAGCCAACTTTCTCAGCTACAATCTGTACGTCGACGCGGCACATACGTTGCCCTGGTCCACCGCGACCAACTCGACCACCTGTACGACAGCCGGCGATTGCTTTCTCGGAACCGGCAACGGCGCCGCCCAAACCATCAATATCTACGGCGTCGTCCCAACCACAGCGATCGCTCCTCCACCAGGCACCTACACCGACACGGTCACGATGACGATCACATTCTGACCGGAGGCAATCCGGATCAGAAGGCCATCATTCGGCGACCGGGCAACTTGGCCGCGTGCATAGAGAGAGCATCGGATGACAATCAGAAGCAGGCTCTTGTGGGTAGCCGCGGGGATATGCCTCGTTCTTCGGCCTTCGCTGGCCGCCCAGCTCCATGTCGAGCCGGTGCTGCTTGAACTTGGCGCGCCAGTCGCGGCCGGCGTTCTGACCCTTCGCAATGACGACGACGTCGAGGCTGTCGTACAAACGCGGGTCGTTCGATGGTCGCAGTCGAACGGCAACGATGTATTCGAACCCGCAACTGACGTTGTCGCCTCGCCACCATCGGTCACCCTGGCGCCGCGCACCGATTACGTGGTGCGGATTGTCCGGGTATCGAAGCAGCCCGTAGCGGCTGAGGAAAACTATCGTGTCATCGTGGATCAATTGCCAAGCGCCGTCAGGCAACAAAGCCGGTCGGTCAATGTCCTGATACGGCAATCGATCCCGGTTTTCTTTCGGGCACGCGATGTTCGACCCGCCAGTGTCTCCTGGACGCTGCGGCGTGAGGCTAGCAAGCTGGTTCTGACCGCAAGCAACGCCGGAAGCGAGCACCTGCGTATCGCATCGCTGCGACTCCGTAACTCGGCGGGAGCGACGATTTCATATGGAAACGGTCTGGCGGGTTACGTCCTCGGGCAGTCCGTCAAGAGCTGGATATTGCCGAGCCATCCGACGGGCTTCGACGTCAGGGGATCCATGTCGATTGTGGCGGAGAGCAACAAGGGTCCAGTGAGTGCGATCGCCCAGTCGTCAGATGGTCCGCAATAGGATAATTGCCGCTCTTATGGTGGCCGTGGTCGGAGCCGAGGTTGGTTCGGGTCCATCGTGTGCCGACGAGGAGCGGAAAAACCTGCAGCTTGACGTCGTCATCAACGGCGCTTCCATCAAGATGATCGCAAGCTTTGTCGTTCTCGATAGAAACCGAATCGGAGCTACGCCGCAGGAGCTGAAGGAAATCGGCCTGCGTCTCAGCGGGTCTCACAATCCGGATGAAATCGTCCCACTCGACGATATTCCGACCGTATCCTACGATTATCTGGTACCCACCCAGACCATTCGAATCACGGTGGATAACCGATATCGCATCGGTCAGACCTTCGACATGAGCGGAGCACCCGCCGCATCATTGGTTCGAACGCAAGCAGCCTGGGGAGGCGTCCTGAACTACGATCTGCTGAGCTCTTCCAGCGACGTGCGCAGCTTTTACGCTTCCAACGGCAATTCCCTGACTCTCGACGGCCGGGTGTTTTCGCCCTACGGGACCTTTCAACAATCGGCGATCGTTCGCTCCGGTCCCGGTCGACCGACCGATATCGTCAGGCTCGACACCTCGTTTCGATATTCCGATCAACAGAGGATGATCACCTATGTCGCAGGTGACACCATCAATGGCGGCCTCGCATGGTCGCGTCCGGTTCGGATCGGCGGGTTTCAGGCACAAAGCAACTTCCTGCTGCGACCCGACCTCGTCACCATGCCGCTTCCTTCGTTGGGCGGCAGCGCGGCGGTGCCGTCGACAGTTGATGTGTACGTCAACAACATGAAGACCTTTACCCAGGAGGTGGCCGCGGGTCCCTTCAGCGTGAATAACGTTCCGCTCATTTCCGGCTCAGGCAGCGCCGAGTTGGTGATACGCGATGCTGCGGGTCATGAAACAAGGTCGACGTCACCGTTTTATGCGTCCTCGAGTCTGCTGGCCCCCGGACTAACGGCATGGTCGGTGGAAGCCGGATTGCCTCGACTCTCCTATGGCTCGGATGCGGATGTCTATGTGAATTCGCCGATTGGCTCGGCAACTCTGCGCCGTGGGATCTTCGACTGGATGACACTGGAAGGCCACGTCGAGGCCGCGTCCGGTCTTGCGAATGGCGGAGGTGGGGCGGTTATCAGAACGGGAGCCTTCGGAGTAGCCGGCGCGGCCCTGTCGGCGAGCACCGGCAACGGAAATTCAGGACTCCAGACCTATTTCTTTTACGAGACCCGCTTGTTTGGATTGAGCATCTCGGCGAGCTCTCAGCACACGTTCGGGTCGTACGAAGATCTCGCTTCGACAACCGCCCGGCTCTCGATTTACACCGTGAATCCGCTGCAGAACTATTCCGGGTTTTTCAATTATCTATCGCCCAGCTACTTCGCGGCGCTGCCGGCCAGCAGTACCGCGGCGGCGAACGCTGCGATTTACACCAGCGCCCGGCCGCCGCTTGCGCTCGACCGAATTACGTTCAGCGCACCGCTTCCTCTCGACGAAAAAACCAATGTGAGCGCAAGCTTCATTCATTTGCTGGACTGTTCCGGAACGCTTTCGAATATTGCGACGGCGACCGTCACACGCTCATTACCGTTCAACGCATCCGCTTTCGCGACCATATTCCGTGATTTTGGAACCACAAAAAACACAGGAGTCTTTGCCGGATTGACAATTCCGATCGGTCCGTCCGCTTCGGTCTCGACCGGGGTTTCCAGGGGACCAGGCGGCATCACCGGCAGTGTCGATGCGGTTCAATCGCTCGGGCCCGAACCTGGCAGCTACGGCTGGCGGGTGCGTGAAGCCGACGGGGCGGTGACCGATCGTCTGGCATCCGTGTCTTACCGATCGAACTACGGAATGATCCAGGCGGGTGTCAGTCAGACCAATTCCGCCACCAGCGCCGCGCTGGAATTGCGCGGGTCGATTACCTCGATGGGCGGTGACATCTTTCTTTCAAACTGGGTCGACGATGGATTTGCTGTCGTCAACGTCGGAGTTCCCGGGGTGACGGTTCTCCACGAAAACCGTCCCGCCGGCGTGACCGATTCCCAGGGCATGCTGCTGGTCCCTGCACTTCGCGCCTATCAGAAAAACAAGATCGAGGTCGATCCGGTCGATCTTCCCGTCGATGCCGAGATCGAGAGCACGCACGAGGTTGTCACTCCGGCCGATCGCGCCGGAACACTGGTTAAATTTCAGGTCCGCAGTGACCGCTCGTCTGCCCTTGTAACCTTCGTACGGCCTGACGGGCGCTTTGTGCCGGCCGGAGCCAGAGGCCGAATCGACGGCGGCAATGAATTCATCGTGGGATATGATGGCCAGGCCTTCATCAGGGACCTCGGAGACACCAATCGCGCGTCGATTGAAACATCCGACGGCCCGTGTCGTGCGGAGTTCCCGTTCGCTGCGAGACCAGGCGAGCAGGTTCAGATTGCATCGGTTGCGTGCCGCTGACGGCCCGTTCCGCGTGATTCTTCCGGATCACGTCTAGAACGTGATCGTTGCTATGACCGTGTCGGAATAGGTTCCAACCGCGGGCGCGACCTGAGGGGGCACGCGCCCATAGACGGTTACATTCTGATTGGAGCCGGTGCCGGTACCAAGCACGCAGGTCCCCGTTCCATTTGTGCAACTGGACGCCGACGTTGTCGTGCTCCAGGCGGCGGAACGCGCGGCATCGGTATAGAGATTGTAGTTGATGTGGTTCGACGCACCGTTGAGCATTCGGCGCTGACTGCCGCTTGCGTTGGCTCCGCTGTCCAGGCCAATCGAATAAGGGGTTGTGTTGGTGCATTGAACCGTGAGCGTCGCGACCGCATCCACGTTCGATGTCAGCAGCGATGCGCTTCCGAAGTTGAGGGGAGTGGCCGACAGATTGCAGTTCGCCAGGATGGTGGCCACCCAGGGCGACGAACCGGCATTGACGAAATTTCCCGGATTGGCCGAACAGTTTGGACTAGCAAGAAGGTATGCAGCCCCGGCAAGCGCGGGCGAGGTCGTGTTCCAGGTGTAGGTTCCCGGAACGGTTGTTTGTTGCCCGGCTTTGATTCGACCATAGACGGTAAAATTCTGAGAAGCGTTGGAGAGAAAAGGAATGGTCAAATTGAGACTGATTCCCGCCGCGCCGTATTGGGAGGCTCCATAGCCCCAGGAGCCCCAGACCTGGGTCCGTGCGGCATCGGAATAGAGCTCATGCTGAATTGTGCTGGCCCCGCTCCCCATGTACCGGATCGAGGAATTGCTGTTGGGCGACCCTTGGTCAAACTGGACGCATACGTTGTAGGTGCAGCCCAATGGCGAAAGGCACCCCGTACAATTGACGGTGAACGACGACGTCGTATCGGTGGTACCACCGGATAGAATGTTGACCGAACCGTAATTGCCGGCGGCGGCAGAGACCGAACAACTCTGCGCGTTCGCGCGACACGCGAACATCGTCATCGCGGCAAGCAATACCCAGACGGTGGTGGTGCCGCACTGGACGGTGCGCGCGAGATCGGAATTCAGATTTGCCGGCGAACGTACCACGTTGATCGTTCCCCAAGGAGATCGACTGGTCGAGGTCAGCGCAAGCTATCTCGGGTCTCGCCGCCGGCAAAGTCGACCCCGACCGGCTCCCGGTCGAGGCCTGTCCTACGCGAATTTCGGCTGCACGGCAGGTTCGCCGGTCAGCCGCGCCCGCTCGGTGTTGGGCCACAGCAGCAGCAGGCCGATCACACCCGAGCAGGCCATGATGGCGGCGTTGATGGAGAAGCCGGTCATGTAGCCGGCCATCGGTGTTCCGGCATGCTGGATCACGTTTCCCATCACCATCGGCGCGAGCAGGCCTGAGATCGTGTAGAGCGCTCCGTAAATCGCGATGACCGCGCCGCGCTGCGACACCGGCGTGAACTCGCCGAGCATCGGCGGGCAGACCACATAGATCGAACCGCACAGGCCGGAGCCGATCACCAGCAGCGCGATCATCAATCCACCGGGCGCGACATAGGGCAGCGTTGCAAGAATGCAGCCGCCGATAATCAGTGGCACCGAACCGAGCACGCCGCGCGCGCCGCGGGTGGTGAAGCCGCGCGCCAACATTAGCTGCGAGATCCATCCCGTGAGGAGCACGATGGTCGCGCCGAAGATCCAGGGCAGGATCGAGACGAATCCAGCCTGCTGCTGTGAGAAACCCAGACCCTCGATGATGAAGGACGTGAACCAGGTGAGGCCGAGCGACAGCGCCCAATAGGCGCCGAAGGTCGAAATCACGCAGCCGACGAAGGTGCGCGAGGTCAAAAGCTTCCAATAGGGAATCTTCGTCTCGCTGGCAGCGACCGCAGCAGTCGGCACCAGCGGACCTTCCTTGCCGAGCGCGAACCAGGCGACGGCCCACAGCAAGCCGACGATGCCGAGCGCGCCGAAGGCGTGATGCCAGCTGTGATTGACGATGATCCAGTTCAGCGCGGGCACCGCGAGGATCACGCCGAACGCCGAGCCCTGCGACAGGATCGCTGTCGGTAGCGTGCGCTTCTCGTCTGGGAACCATTTGTAGATCGCGTGTGCGGCGACCGAGAATGCTGGCCCCTCGCCGGCACCGAGGGCGATGCGGCAGATCAGCAGCGTCGCGAAGCTCACGCTGCCGATCATCGGAAACTGCGCCAGCGCCCAGATCACCGCGAGGACCAGCAGCACCCAGCGCGTCTGCACGCTGTTGACGATGAACCCCACCACGACCCCGGAGATCGCAAACAGCAGGAAGAAGGAGGCTCCGAGGGTGCCGAACTGCTCCTGGGTGAGGCCGAGTTCGGTCTTGATCGGCACGCCCGCGAGCCCGACCACGATCTTGTCCGCGAAGTTCACCACCATGTACAGGAACAGCAGGAAGGTGATGGTCCAGGCGCCTTTGGGCGTGTCCCCGGACGTCGGTTGCGTCGTCATGTCTGGCTCCCCGTCGTTTCGTCTTTCGGCTCTGTAAGATCGGCCCCTGCCGGAGATGCTAGCCACGCCTCGCTGCGCAAGGCAACACCGCATTTCCGCGGGGGCCGGCGGCTTTCGCCACGGAATTCCGGGCCACGGTTTTGCGCCCGCGGCGACCGATCACGATCGCGTCGCGCCGTCATTGAAACGGTGATCTGGCATGGCCCGGCTGCTATGCTCGGAACAGTCAAAGTCCGGGGTATTTTCATGAACAGATCCAGTCGTCGCATGGCTATGGGGACCGCGCTCGCGGCCGTCGCACTGCTCGTCGTACAGAGTGCCCGCGCGCAAGACGCCGCTGCTCCGGACTATGCTGCGATCGTCGCCGCGCCCGACCGCAGCGATGCCGACCGCCAGGCCGATCAGCGACGCCAGCCCGCCAAGATGCTGGCCTTTGCCGGCGTCAAGCCGGGCATGACGATCCTCGACATGGAAGCCAACGCCGGCTACAGCACCGAATTGCTGGCACGCACCGTCGGCCCCTCGGGCAAGGTCTACGCGCAGGACTCGGCCGCCGTGATCGAGCGCTTTGTCAAGGACAAGTTCGATACCCGCGCGCAGAAGCCGGCCATGAAGAACGTTGTGCATGTGGTGCGCAACTTCGACGACCCGATCCCGCCAGAGGCGACGAACCTCGACATGATCACCTTCTTCTTCGCCTATCACGACATCACTTACATGGAGGTCGATCGCGCCGCGATGAACAAGAAGATGTTCGCCGCGCTGAAGCCCGGCGGCTTCCTCGTCATCGCGGACCACTCCGCCAAATCAGGCGAAGGCACCAGCGTCGCCAAAACGCTGCACCGGATCGAGGAGAGCACGCTCCGCCAAGAGGTCGAGGCCGCCGGCTTCAAGCTGGTCGCCGAGGGCGATTTCCTGCATCATGCGGAAGACCCCAGGGACATTCCCGTCTTCAAGGCGCCGGTACCGATCGACGAATTCGTCCTGAAGTACCAGAAGCCACAGTGAGGCCCGGCCATCGCTTCGCCTGACCAGACCACCGCCGTGCTCCGCGTCACCGGCCTGACCAAAAGCTACCGAACGGCGAGCGAAAATGTCGCCGTGCTGCGCGGCGTCGATCTTGCCCTCGGAGCGAGCGAGAGCGTGGCGCTGACAGGCGAATCCGGCAGCGGCAAGAGCACGCTGCTGCATCTGATTGCAGGCCTCGACGCCGCCGACAGTGGCGAAATCAGGCTCGCCGACACGCTGGTCTCCAAGCTGAGCGACGCCGGCCGCGCCGAATTGCGCCGTGACCGGCTCGGCCTTGTGTTTCAGCAATTCAACCTGATCCCGAGCCTGACGGTATCAGACAATCTCATCTTCCAGTCGCGCATCGCCGGCCGGCACGATCCGGCATGGCATGACGAATTGGTCGACCGGCTCGGCCTCGCCCCGCTGCTGAAGCGCTATCCCGAGCAATTGTCCGGCGGCCAGCAGCAGCGCGTCGCGATCGGCCGCGCACTGGCGCCGAAGCCGCTGTTGTTGCTGGCGGATGAGCCGACCGGCAATCTCGACGAGGACACCGCCGACGAGGTGCTGCGGCTCGCGCGCGATCTGGTTGTTCGCACCGGCTGCGGCTTTCTGATGGTCACCCACAGCGCGCGGCTGGCCGCGACGCTCGACCGCCGGGTCAATTTGCATGCCGGGGTGATCGCGTGAGACGCGCCGTTTGGGTCCTCGCCGTGCTGCTCAGCCACTGGCGGCGGCATCCGATGCAGCTCGCCACACTCTTGATCGGGCTGATCTCGGCCACCGCGCTGTGGAGCGGCGTGCAGGCGCTGAACCAGCAGGCCCGCACCGCCTATGACCGCGCCGCCGCCACCTTCGGCGGTTCGCGCACCGCGATGCTGGTGAGCAATGACAGCGCGACGTTCCCGCAAAAACTGTTCGTCGATTTGCGGCGCGCCGGCTGGCCGGTGTCGCCGATGCTCGAGGGCCGCATCCAGATCGACGGGCGCAGCTACCGCCTGCTCGGCGTCGAGCCGGTGACCTTGCCCGCCGAGGTCGGCAGCGCGCCGGCGGTCGCGCGCGGCAGCCTGCAATCCTTCGTCACGCCGCCCGGCGAGATGCTGGTGGCGCCGGAGACGCTGCGCGATCTCGCGCTCGGCGAAGGCGCAAGGCCGCAGGCCAACGGCGTCGCGTTGCCGCCACTGCGCGTGCAGCCGGAGCTTGCACCCGGCGTGCTCGTCGTCGATATCGGAATTGCGCAAACCATCCTGAAGCTGCCGGACCAGGTGTCGCGGCTGTTGGTCGGCAAATCGAAAGCACCGCGGACATCACTGGACGCTGTCGCCGGCAACAAGCTCCGCCTGGTCGAGCCGAGCGCGGAGAGCGATCTCGAACGTCTCACCGACAGTTTCCATCTCAACCTCACCGCGTTCGGCCTGCTGTCGTTCTTTGTCGGCCTGTTCATCGTCAACTCGGCGATTGGCCTTGCCTTCGAGCAGCGGCTGCCGATGCTGCGCACGTTGCGCGCCTGCGGCGTCTCGGCGCGGATGCTCAACACCGTGCTGGTCATCGAGCTGGTGTCGCTGGCGCTGGTCGCCGGCTTGGTCGGCCTGGTCTGCGGCTATGTCATTGCGGCAGCCTTGCTGCCCGACGTCGCCGCCTCGCTGCGCGGGCTCTATGGGGCGCAAATCCCCGGCCAGCTTTCGCTCAAGCCCGCATGGTGGCTCGCCGGAATCGTCATCAGCATTGCGGGCGCGCTCGCCGCGGCCGCCGTGAGCCTGACCAAGGCGATCCGGATGCCGGTATTGACGACGGCGCAGCCGCAGGCCTGGCAGCAGGCGCAGCGGCGCTGGCTCAAGTTCCAGAGCGCGGCAGCAATCGCGGTCTTCGCGGTGGCCGCAGGCCTGATCTGGTTCGGCGATTCCCTGATCGCAGGCTTTGCCGTGCTCGCCGCGATCATGCTGGGCGCCGCGCTGATCTTGCCGATGATCCTGAATATTGCGCTGGCGCTCGGCGAACGCAGCGCGCGACAACCGGTCGGCATCTGGTTCTGGGCCGACAGCCGGCAGCAACTCTCGGGACTGTCGCTGGCGCTGATGGCGCTGTTGCTCGCGCTCGCGGTCAATGTCGGCGTTGGCACCATGGTGGACAGCTTTAGCCGCACCTTCCTGGTCTGGCTCGACGGCAGGCTTGCGGCCGACGTCTATGTCAGTGCCGCAAGCGACACGCAGGCCACGCAAATCAAGGCGTGGCTGCGCGACCGTCCCGAGGTCGAGGCAATCCTGCCCGGCGGCCGCGCCGACACGCAATTCGCTGATACACCGATCGAGGTGCTCGGCCTGCCTGATCACGCGACCTATCGCGACAGTTGGCCGTTGCTCGAGCAGGCTCCGAACGCATGGGTCAGGCTGCGCCCTGGTGATACTTGTCTGGTCAGCGAGCAGCTGTCGCGGCGGATGAAGCTTAGCCTCGGCGACCGGATCGAAGTGCCGGCCCCCGGCGGAAACTGGCCGCTCGAGATCGTCGGCATCTATGCCGATTACGGCAATCCCAAGGGCCAGATCGCGGTCAACTTCGCCGCGCTGACGCGGCGATTCCCGCAAACGCCGCTGACGCGAATGGGCCTGCGCGTTTCGCGGAACAATATCCCGGCGCTGATCACAGCGCTGCAGGACAAATTCGGCCTCGACGACCGCAACGTCGCCGACCAGGCGACGATGAAGGCGGAGTCGAAGCGGATCTTCAACCGCACCTTCTCGGTGACCGCCGCGCTCAACGCCTTCACGCTCGGCGTCGCCGGCATCGCGTTGCTGACCAGCCTGCTCACGCTCGCCAATTCACGGCTGCCGCAGCTTGCTCCGCTGTGGGCGATCGGCCTGACGCGGCGGCGGCTCGCGGCGCTCGAGCTGTTGAAGACCATGTCGGTCGCACTGATCACCGCACTGTTCGCGCTGCCGCTCGGCCTGCTGGTTGCCTGGTGCCTGCTTGCGATCGTCAACGTCAAGGCGTTCGGCTGGCGGCTGCCGTTCCACGTGTTCCCGCTGCAGCTGATCGAGCTGCTGGCGGTGGCGCTTGTCGCCGCGCTCTGTGCGGCGGCTCTGCCGGTCGCCAGACTGGCGCGCATGCAGCCGGCCAATTTGATCAGGATTTTTGCGAATGAGCGCTAGCGCCCTCATGACGCGCCGCGGCTTTGCCGGCGGCGCGTTGGCGCTTGCTCTTGGCGGGAGAAGCTTCGCGCAGGGCTTTGCCGGCCTCGGCGAGAGCGCCGAGGGATTTGCGACGGTCACGCCGGGCAGGCAACTCGTGTTTCCGCCCGATCACGGTCCACATCCGGACTTCCGGATCGAGTGGTGGTACGTGACCGCGAATCTTGCCGACACCAATGGCACAGCCTATGGCGCGCAGTGGACGCTGTTCCGCCAGGCGATGAAGCCGGGCGCAGCCGTCGAAGGTTGGGCCAATCAGCAAGTGTGGATGGGGCACGCCGCCGTCACCAGCGCCGCCACGCATCGCGTTGGTGAGACGCTGTCGCGTGGCGGCGTCGGTCAGGCCGGCGTCGAAGCCGCGCCGTTGCACGCCTGGATCGACGCCTGGGAGATGCGTGCCGCCGCCGACCCATTCAACGCAGCAACCGTCGCGCCCCTTGAGCTAAAGGCCTCGGCCGCCGATTTCAGCTACGCGCTGCGCTTGACGGCCGATCGCTCGCTAGTGCTGCAGGGCGACCATGGCTACAGCCGCAAATCCGATCGCGGACAGGCGTCCTATTATTACAGCCAGCCGTTCTTCGCGGCGTCCGGCCGCATCACCATCGACGACAAGCCGGTCGAGGTCACGGGCCGCGCCTGGATGGACCGCGAATGGAGCAGCCAACCGCTGGCGCCCGACCAGACCGGCTGGGACTGGTTCTCGCTGCATCTGCCCAACGACGAAAAGCTGATGCTGTACCGGCTGCGCCAGACAGACGGCCGGGAAAACCTGTTCGGCAACTGGATCACGCCGGACGGCCGCTCGACCGAGATCGCCGCCGCCGGCAACAGCATCACCCCAACGGCCACCACCGAGATCGATGGCCGCGACCTGCCGACCTCTTGGCGCGTGAACCTGCCTGCGCGCGGCCTTGCCATCGAGACTACCCCGCTCAATCCGAAGAGCTGGATGGGCACCAGCCTTCCCTATTGGGAGGGCCCGATCCGCTTTTCAGGCAGCCATGCCGGAATTGGCTATCTTGAGATGACGGGATACTAAGAACAATGAGGGACGCCTGAGATGTATCACTACACGGCCATCATCACCTGCCTTGCCATCGCATTTTATCTGTACACCTCGACCGAGGTGTCGCGCGCCCGCGTGCGTTACGGCGTCAAGCTGCCGGCGACCACGGGCAATCCGGATTTCGAGCGCATCTACCGCATCCAGATGAACACGCTCGAATGGATGCCGGCCTTCCTGCCGTCACTCTGGCTGTTCGCGATCTACGTTGGCGATGCTGCCGCGGCGGCACTCGGCGCGATCTGGATCATCGGCCGCATCGTCTACTTCATCGGCTATCGCGAGGCGGTGGCAAAGCGTGGCAGGGGATTCGCCATCCAGGGACTGGCGGTCGTGGTGCTGTGGATCGGGGCGATCGGCGGCGCGGTATGGCGGTTGGTGCATTGAGCGCTCGGTAGCCGCCGCACACTCGCTGTCGTCCCGGGCTTGACCCGGGACCCATAGCCACAGGATTCAGTTTTGCGAAGGCTGGATCCCCAGCCCGACGCAGCAACTAAGTTCGGTGGTTATGGGTCCCTGCTTTCGCAGGGACGACAGCTGTGTTGGGTCACGAGCTTCGCGTGACGTTAGCCACGCCTCACTTCGTCAGCGGACAGCCGCTGTCCTTGGCGCTGGGAAAAGCCTGATCGCCGGGTATCACGGCGAGCTGCTTGTAGTAATCAAACGGCTTCTTCGACTCCGAGGGCTTCTTGACCTCGAACAGATACATGTCGTGCACCATACGGCCGTTCTCCAGCACCTTGCCCTGCGCGAAGGCGTCGTCGACCGGCAGTTCCTTCAGCTTCCTGGTCACCGCTTCGGTGTCCTTGGTACCGGCGGCCTTCACCGCCTTCAGATAGCTCAGCGTCGCCGAATAGGTGCCGGCATGGATCATGCTCGGCATCCGCCCGGTGCGCTTGAAGAAGCGCTCGGAGAAGGCGCGGCTCTTGTCGTCATGGTCCCAATAGAACCCCTCGGTCAGCACCAGACCCTGCGCCGCCTCGAGCCCGAGTCCGTGAACCTCGGCGAGCGTCATCAGCAGGCCGGCGAGCTTCTGGCCCTGCTTGACGATGCCGAATTCGGCGGCCTGCTTGATCGAGTTGGTGGTGTCCTGGCCGGCATTGGCGAGGCCGACGATCTTCGCCTTCGAGCTCTGCGCCTGCAGCAGGAAGGAGGAGAAGTCCGACGAGTTCAGCGGCACACGGACCGATCCGAGCACCTTGCCGCCGGCGGCTGTGACGATTTCGCTGGTGTCCTTTTCCAGCGCGTAGCCGAACGCATAGTCGGCGGTGAGGAAGAACCACGTATCGCCGCCCGCCTTCACCAGCGCGCCGCCGGTGCCGACTGCAAGCGCATGGGTGTCGAATGCCCAGTGGAAGCCATAGGGCGAGCAGGCGCTGCCCGTGATGGCCGACGTCGCCGCGGCGACCACGATGTCGATCTTCTTCTTTTCCTTCGACAGATCCTGGACCGCCAGCGCCACCGACGACGCCGTCAGCTCGGTGATCATGTCGACGCCATCGGCGTCATACCAGCGGCGCGCGATCGCAGAGGCGAGATCGGGTTTGTTCTGGTGATCGGCGGTGACCAACTCGACCTTCTGGCCAAGCACCTCGCCGCCGAAATCCTCGATCGCCATCCTGGCGGCTTCGACGGAATATTTGCCACCGTAATCGGCGTAAACGCCGGACTGATCGTTGAGGACACCGATCTTGACGCCTTCAGCCTGCGCCGGCACCGCAAGCAACAGGCTGCACGCTGCGGCGGCGGCCAGAAATCCCGACAACAATCCCGATTTCATTTATGTTCTCCCAGCAGTTTCTATCAGGAAAATTCGGCGTGACGTTATTTTATAACCCTGCCGCTGCCCATCTATTTCCGATCAGTCAAAGGTATGGGCTTGCCTCGTCATTCCGGGGCGCGCCTCTTGGCGCGAGCCCGGAATCCATTTCTCCGCAGAGCGCGTGGCCTGATCGATTCCGGGCTCGCGCTTCGCGCGCCCCGGAATGACGGTGGAGAGGTCAGCGGGCAACCTCACCCCGCCGCGGACGCCGTCGTCTCAACCGGCTTCGCCTCGTTCTTCCCCTCGGCCAGGTTGCGCACCACCATGTAGAAGATCGGGGTGAAGACCAGGCCGAACAGCGTGACGCCGAGCATGCCGAAGAACACGGCGACGCCGACGGCCTGGCGCATTTCCGATCCCGAGCCGGTCGACACCACCAGCGGCAGCACGCCGAGGATGAAGGCGAACGACGTCATCAGGATCGGCCGCAGGCGCAAGCGACAGGCCTCGATCACCGCCTCCAGCCGCGGCTTGCCCTCCAGCTCGATGTCGCGCGCGAACTCGACGATCAGGATGGCATTCTTGGCGGCCAGCCCCACCAGCACCACGAAGCCGATCTGGGTCAGGATGTTGACGTCCTGCCCCATGATGCGAACGCCGATGGTGGCTGCGAACAGGCACATCGGCACGATCAGGATCACGGCGAAAGGCAGCGTCCAGCTGCCATATTGCGCGGCCAGCACGAGAAAGACGAACAGCACGCAGATCGGGAACACGTACAGGCCGGCACTGGCGCCGTTGACCTGCTGATAGGACAGGTCGGTCCAGTCATAGGCGAAACCGCTCGGCAGCGTTTCGTCCGCCAACCGCTTCATGATGTCGATCGCGGTCGCCGAACTGGTGCCGGGCAGCGTGTCGCCCTGCAGCTCGGAGGCTGGATAAAGATTGTAGCGCGCGACGCGGTCGGGGCCCGAGATGTCCTTGAAGTCCACGACGCTGCCGAGCATCACCATGTCGCCATTGGCGTTGCGGGTGCGCAGCCGCGCCAGGTCGGTGGTCTCCTTGCGGAACGGCAGATCGGCCTGCGCGGTGACGTGATAGGTGCGCCCGAACAGGTTGAAGTCGTTGACATAGGTCGAGCCGAAATAAGTCTCGATCGTGTCGGTGACATTGGCGATGGGAACGCCGAGCTTCTGCGCCTTGACACGGTCGATATCGACGAACACCTGCGGGGTGTTGGCGGTGTAGGGCGAGAACACCGACGTCAGCCCCGGCGCCTTGCGCGCAGCGCCGACGAGTTCGTCGGTGGCGGAGGCAAGCAGTTGCGACCCGCGGCCCTGACGGTCTTGGATGCGCATCGCGAAGCCGCCGCCGGTGCCGATGCCGGGCACCGCGGGCGGCGGGATCACGATGATGAAGGCGCCTTGGATTGCCGACAGCCGCTTGCGCAGCTCGTTGGTGATCAAGGTCGCGCTCTGCCCCTTCTTGGCCCGCAGTTCCGGCTCGTCGAACACCGGGAACAGCGCCGCAGCGTTGCTCGCCTGCGTCCGCGTCGCGCCGGAGAAGCCGGCAAACGACGGCACGCGGACCACGCCGGGCACCTCGAGCGCGATCCGCTCGATCTCGCGGACAACCTCGGTGGTGCGGGTTAGCGACGCCGCGCCAGGCAGTTGGACCGACACGATGACGTAGCCGCGGTCCTGCGCGGGAATGAAACCTTGCGGCGTGGTGGCGAGCAGCCATCCGGCGCTGCCGATCAGGACAACATAAAGCAGCAGCATCACCACCGAGTGGCGGATCACAAATGACGCGGTTGCGCCATAACCGTGCGCCAATCGATCGAACACGCGATTGAACACGCCGGTAAAGGCAGACCAGCCGCGCGCGAGCACATTCCAGCGCGCCGGCGGTCGCTTGTCCTCATGCGGAACCAGGATCATCGAGGCCAGCGCCGGCGACAGCGTCAGCGAGCAGAAGCAGGAGATCGCGGTCGCGACCGCGATCGTGACCGCGAATTGCTGGAAGAACTGTCCGGAGATGCCGCCGAGGAAGGCCGTCGGCACGAACACCGCGCACAGCACCAGTGCGATCGAGACCAGTGCGCCGCCGACCTCCTCCATCGTCTTGAGCGCGGCATCGCGCCGGTTCAGGCCATGTTCGAGATGCCGCTCGACATTCTCGACCACCACGATGGCGTCGTCGACCACGATGCCGACCGCGAGCACGAGGCCGAACAGCGTGAGGTTGTTGATTCCGAAGCCGAGCGCGGCCATCACCGCGAAGGTGCCGACCAGCGACACCGGGATCGCGATGATCGGGATGATCGCGGGCCGCCAGCCCTGCAGGAACACCAGCACCACCACGACCACCAGGATCATCGCCTCATAGATGGTCTTGATCAGCTCGTGGATCGACTGGGCAATGAACTCGGTCGGGTTGTAGCCGATGTTGTAGTCGAGCCCCTTGGGGAAGCTCGTCTTGAGCTTCGCCATGGTGTCGTAGATGCCCTTGGAGGTCGCCAGCGCGTTCGAGCCCGGCCGCTGCGTCACCAGCATCGCCACCGCCGACTTCTTCAGCAGGAAGCTGTTGGTGCTATAGGCCAGTGCGCCGAGTTCGATCCGGGCGACGTCGCGCAGCCGCACGGTGCGGCCGTCGCTGCCGGCCTTGACCACGATATTCTCGAATTGCGAGACATCCTTGAGCCGGCCGGTAAAGGCGAGGTTCGGCGAAAAGGCGCGATCCGAGATCGGCGGCTCCGCGATCTGGCCGCCGGCGATCTGCAGGTTCTGGGCCCGGACCGCCGCGATCACATCGCCCGAGGTCATGCCGAGATTGGCGATCTTGTCGGGGTCGAGCCACAGCCGCATCGAATAGTCGCGGGCGCCGAAGATCGTGATGTCGCCGATACCATCGAGCCGCAGCAGCTGGTCGCGCACCTGCAGCAGGGAATAGTTCGAGATGTAGAGCTGGTCGAAGGTGTCGTCGGGCGACAGCATGAACACGACGAGCAGGATGTCAGGCGAGTTCTTCTGCGTGACGACGCCGTTGCGCTGCACTTCCTCCGGCAACTGCGGCTGCGCGATCGCAACGCGGTTCTGCACCAGCACCTGGGCCTTGTCGAGATCGGTGCCGAGCTTGAAGGTGACGGTGATGGTCAACTGGCCGTTCGAGGTCGCCTGGCTGTAGAGATACAGCATGTCCTCGACGCCGTTGATCTGCTGCTCGATCGGGGCGGCGACGGTGTCGGACACGGTTTGCGCGGACGCGCCGGGATATTGCGTGGTGACGGTGACGGTCGGCGGCACTACTTGCGGGTATTCCGAGACCGGCAACGTGGTGTAGGCGATCGCGCCGACGATCAGCAGCACGATCGACAGCACCATCGCGAGGATGGGCTGGTTGATGGAAAGCCTGCCGAGATTCATGGCTTGGCACCTGCCGGCGCCTTGTCAGATCCCTTGGCCAGTTGCGGGGTCACCTTGGCGCCGACGCGGGCGCGCTGCAGGCCATCGACGATCACGTGATCTTCCGCCTTGAGGCCTTCGCGGATCACCCGCAGGCCATCGTCGAGCGGCCCGAGCACGACCGGCCTGGCCTCCACGGTATTGTCGTCCTTGACCACGAACACGATCTTGCGCGACTGGTCGGTGGCAACAGCAGTGTCCGGGATCAGCAGCGCCTCGTAGGGCGCGGAGCCGATGATCCTGACGCGGCCGAACTGGCCGGGCAGGATCGAGAGATCGCTGTTGGGGATGATCGCGCGGCTGCGCAGCGTCGCGGTCGAGACATCCAGGCGGTTGTCGAGGAAGTCCATCTTGCCCTCATGCGAGGGCTTGGTTTCGCCGGTCAGCGTCACCTGCACCGGATTGGCGGTGTCCCGTGAGCTCGGACGCCTGCCTTCGAACCAGAGCTTGCTGTTGCGCTGATAGGTCGCCTCGTCGACGTCGAAATAGATGTAGATCGGATCGAGCGACACGATCGAGGTCAGCAGCGTCGCGCCGCTCTCGCTCCCTTGCACGAGGTTGCCGGGGGTCACCAGATGGCGGCTGACGCGGCCGGTGATCGGCGCGATCACATGCGCGAACTCGATGTTGAGCTGGGCGGCCTTCAGCACGCCCTCGGCCTGGGTCTCGGCGGCGCGCGCTGCCTGCAACGCCTGACGGCGCTGGTCGACGACTTGTTCCGAGACCGCGCTGGTCTGCACCAGGCTCAGGCCGCGATCGAGATCGCGCTTGGCGAGTTCCCCCTTGGCGCGTGCGTCGGCGAGCTGGCCTTCGGCCTGCTGCGCGACGGCCTCGAACGGGCGCGGATCGATGGTGTAAAGCAGATCGCCGGCATGGACGATCGCACCGTCCTTGAACTCGACGCTGTTGACGAAGCCGCCGACGCGCGCGCGGATCTGGACCTCCTCGATCGCATCGAAGCGGCCGGTGAACTCATCCCAGTCGGTGACCGTGCGCTTGACCGGCTGCGCGACCGTCACGGGCGGCGGTGGAGGCGCGGCTGCCTGCGATTGCGCCTTGTCATCGCAGCCGCCGAGCGCCAGCGCGAAGACAAGACCGACCGGCGCAAGACTGCGCCAGGCAAAGCGGTGCAGCGAATGGCGCTCCAGGCGGGCCGCCGGAGCCGGGTGCCCCGTTCTGTCAGTCAAATTCAATTCCGTCTCCCCAAAGAGCCGAACGTCCCAATTGAAACTGCAGTAATTCAGCGCAGGTGGCCGCCGTAACATCGCCGCGGCGGACGTCACAGATGTGACCGCCCCCCAGTCTGTTCAAGACGGCCGCCGGATCAAGCAAAATAGTTACGCAGTCTGAAAGCCTTACGGCGCGATCGGGCGCTAAGGCCGAGCGGAAGGGGCAGGATCGCTGACATATCGGGATCGCAAGCTAGCCCCTTGTTCCATCATGGAGCAATCACAAGGCGAGTAAGTGACACAGGCTTGTCACATCGCATCGATCCTCGCGTGCGCTGCAAAGATATTGAGCGACGGGCGCCAGCATGCGGCCAATTGAAGCACTCTACCTCCCGGTGCGGAGTACCCATCAAGGTTACCGGCAGGCCTTCATCCGGACATACATTGACACATCGAAGCATCGCCCATACGGTCATGGTTGCCAAAGAGTGAATTTTGTTGGCCGCCGCATTTTTCTTGAACATTCAATGGGTTTCAGTCGCGGCGTGAGTGAGGCGACTGCGTTATGGCAAGTGCATTTCAACTGGCTGGCGTATTTGCGCCGACGGCGCGGCCTTCTCGTGTTTCCGGCCAACCCAAACAGCCCCCTGCACACAGCACAGACGATCAACCCCGACGTGTGAACGGGTTCACACGTCATCATTTCCGACAAGCGTAGTTATTGACCGGTTTCTGACCGGTTGCAGGAGTGACCATGACGACCATACCTGCCTATACAATCGGTGGTTTAACCCGACCGGAACTTCATCTCGATTCGGCAGGAAATATCGTCCTCGACGGCGCCGCGACGGCGTTTGCCGCACAATACGGCCTGCAATATCTCTATCTCGGCTGTCCTCCCGGCACCCCCTGGCCGCCGGTCAGCGCCTCACTGTCGACGCCGCTGGATACCAATTCCGCCGCCAACAGCGTGCTCGAGGGCGCGGCTGCCAACACAGCCGTCAACCTCACGGTGTCGGCAACCAGTTCGGCCGGCAATCCCGTCACCTATTCGCTGACGGGGGATTCCTCCGGCGGCGGCTTCAAGATCGATCCGCACACCGGTGTGGTCACGGTCGCAGATCCGACCAAGATCGATTTCGAGAGCAGCGCGGGCCACGCCTACACGGTCACGGTGCTGGCCAATGACGGCATTCTCACCTCGTCGCAGAATTTCACGATCGCGGTCAACGACGTCGCCCCGGTAGCGCCGACTGACAGCAATGCCGCCGCCAACACGATCGCCGAAGGTGCGGCCGCCGGCACGCTGGTCGGCATTACCGCGCATTCGACCGACGTCAACGGCGGCACCGTGACCTATTCGCTCGCCACCGACAGCTCCGGCGGCGGCTTCAAGGTCGATCCGCACACCGGCGTCGTCACCGTCGCCGATCCCACGAAGATCGACTACGAGAGCGCACCCGGTCACGCCTATACGATCACGGTCTCGGCCAGCGACGGCACGCTGGCGAGTTCACAGACCTTCACCATCGGCGTCACCGACGTCGCGCCGTCGGCACCCGTCGACAGCAACGCCGCAGCCAACACGGTCGCCGAAGGCGCGGCCGCCGGCACCGCCGTCGGCATCACCGCGCATGCGACCGACATCAACGGCCCCGCCGTGACCTATTCGCTGACCGGCGATACCTCCGGCGGCGGCTTCACGATCGATCACAACACCGGCGTCATCACCGTCGCCGATCCCACCAAGATCGACTACGAGACCGCGCCCGGCCATGCCTACACCGTCACCGCGCAGGCCAGCGACGGCACACTGACGAACTCGCAGACCTTCACCATCGCCGTCTCCGACGTCGCCCCCTCGGCGCCTTCTGACACCGACGCCTCCGCCAACACGGTTGCCGAAGGCGCTGCTGCTGGCTCGACCGTCGGCGTCACCGCGCACTCGACCGACGTCAACGGCCCCCCCGTGACCTATTCGCTGGTCGGCGATACCTCCGGCGGTGGCTTCACCATCAATGCGGCGACCGGCGTCGTCACCGTCGCCGATCCCACCAAGATCGATTACGAAACCGCGCCCGGTCACGCCTACACCGTCACCGCGCAGGCCAGCGATGGCACGCTGACGAACTCGCAGACCTTCACCATCGCCGTCAGCGACGTCGCGCCGTCGACACCGGTCGACAGCGACGCCACCGCCAACGCGGTCACCGAGGGGGCCGCCAATGGCACCACGGTCGGCGTCACCGCGCATTCGACCGACGTCAATGGCCCGCCCGTGACCTATTCGCTGGTCGGCGACACCTCGGGCGGCGGCTTCACCATCAATGCCGCGACCGGCGTCGTCACCGTCGCCGACGGCACCAAGATCGACTACGAAAGCGCGCCCGGCCACGCCTACACCGTCACCGCGCAGGCCAGCGACGGCACGCTGACGAACTCGCAGACCTTCACCATCGGCGTCAACGATGTCACGATCGGCGCGCCGACCGACACCAACGCGGCGCCCAACAGCGTCGTGGAAGGCGCCGCCAACGGCTCCACGGTCGGCATCACCGCGTCCGCGATCGATCCGAACGGCCCCCCGACGACCTATGCTCTGATCGGCGATACCTCCGGCGGCGGCTTCACGATCAATGCCGCGACCGGCGTCGTCACCGTCGCCGATGCCACCAAGGTCGACTACGAGACCGCGGCCGGCCACGCCTACACCGTCGATGTGCAGGCCACCAACGGCGCGACGGTGACATCGCAGAACTTCACCATCGCCGTCACCGATGTCGCGCCATCGGCGCCGACTGACAGCGACGCCGCCGCCAACACGATCGCGGAAGGCGCAGCCAACGGCTCCACCGTAGGTGTCACCGCGTCCTCGACCGACGTCAACGGCCCGGCCGTGACCTATTCACTGACCGGCGACACCTCCGGTGGCGGCTTCACCATCAACGCCGCGACCGGCGTCGTCACCGTCGCCGATGCCACCAAGATCGATTACGAGACCGCGCCCGGCCATGCCTACACCGTCACCGCGCAGGCCAGCGACGGCACGTTGACGAACTCGCAGACCTTCACCATCGCCGTCACCGATGTCGCGCCGTCGGCGCCGGTCGACAGCGACGCGTCGGCCGACACGATTACGGAAGGCGCCGCCAACGGTTCAACCGTCGGCATCACCGCGCATTCGACCGATATCAACGGCCCGGCCGTAACCTACTCGCTGACCGGCGACACCTCCGGTGGCGGCTTCACCATCGACCACAACACCGGCGTGATCACCGTCGCCGATGCCACCAAGATCGACTACGAATCCGCGCCTGGCCATGCCTACACCGTCACCGCGCAGGCCAGCGACGGCACGCTGACAAACTCGCAGACCTTCACCATCGCCGTCACCGACGCCGCGCCGTCGACACCCACCGACAGCGACGCCGCCGCCAACACGGTGGTCGAAGGTGCCGCCAATGGCTCGACCGTCGGCATCACCGCGCATTCGACCGACGTCAACGGCCCGGCGGTAACCTATTCGCTGGTCGGCGACACCTCCGGCGGCGGCTTCACCATCAATGCGGCCACCGGCGTCGTCACCGTCGCCGACAGCACCAAGATCGACTACGAAAGCTCGCCCGGCCATGCCTACACCGTCACCGCGCAGGCCAGCGACGGTACGCTGACGAACTCGCAGGCCTTCACGATCGCCGTCACCGACGCCGCGCCTTCGACCCCGGTCGACAGCGACGCCGCCGCCAACACGATTGCCGAGGGTGCGGTCAACGGCTCGACCGTCGGTGTCACTGCGTCCTCGACCGACATCAACGGTCCGGCCGTGACCTATTCGCTGACCGGCGACACCTCCGGTGGCGGCTTCACCATCAATGCCGCGACCGGCGTCATCACCGTCGCCGACAGCACGAAGATCGACTACGAAAGCGCGCCCGGCCATGCCTATACCGTCACCGCGCAGGCCAGCGACGGCACACTGACCAACTCGCAGACCTTCACCATTGCCGTCAGCGACGTTGCGCCATCGACGCCGGTTGACACCGACGCGACCGCCAACGCGGTCACCGAGGGCGCCGCCAACGGCTCCACCGTCGGCGTCACCGCGCATTCGACCGACGTCAACGGCCCCGCCGTGACCTACTCCCTGACCGGCGACACATCCGGCGGCGGCTTCACCATCAATGCCGCGACCGGCGTCGTCACCGTCGCCGACAGCACCAAGATCGATTACGAAACCGCGCCCGGCCACGCCTACACCGTCACCGCGCAGGCCAGCGACGGCACGCTGACGAACTCGCAGACCTTCACCATCGCCGTCGCCGACGCCGCGCCGTCGACACCTACCGACAGCGACGCCGCCGCCAACACCGTGGTCGAGGGTGCCGCCAATGGCTCGACCGTCGGTGTCACCGCGCATTCGACCGACGTCAACGGCCCGGCCGTGACCTATTCACTGGTCGGCGACACCTCCGGTGGCGGCTTCACCATCAATGCAGCGACCGGTATCATCACCGTCGCCGATGCCACCAAGATCGATTACGAAACCGCAGCCGGCCATGCCTACACCGTCACCGCGCAGGCCAGCGACGGCACGCTGACCAACTCGCAGGCCTTCGTCATCGCAGTCACCGACGTCGCGCCGTCGACCCCGGTCGACAGCGATGCCTCCGTCGACCAGGTCGCGATCAGCGCGCCGGCCGGTACCTATGTCGGCATCACCGCGTCCTCGACCGACGTCAATGGACCGGCCGTGACCTATTCGCTGGTCGGCGACACCTCCGGCGGCGCCTTCACCATCGATCCCACAACAGGCAAGGTCACGGTCGCCGATCCCAGCAAGATCCACATAGCCGATCCGTCCTACGACATCACGGTCGACTCCAGCGACGGCACGCTGCATAGCCAGCACAGCTTCACCATCGCCGTCGTTATCGATGCGGCCCCGGTCGTCACCGCGGGCCACACCCTGGCCTATACCGAAAACCAGGCCGCGACCGCGATCGATCCGGCGATGACGGTCACCGATTCCGACAATGCCAACCTCGCGCATGCGACGGTGCAGATCACTGGCGGCTACGTCAACGGCGAGGACATCCTCGGCTTCACCGACACCGCCCATATCACCCACTCGTTCGACGCCGCGACCGGCACGCTGACCCTGACCGGCAGCGACACCGTCGCCGATTATCAGGCCGCGCTGGACTCCGTGACCTACTTCAACACCAGCGACAACCCGTCCGGCGCGCCACGCACCGTCACCATCGTAGCCAATGACGGCACGCTCGACAGCTCACACGTCACCGACACCATCAACGTCACGCCGGTCAACGATCCGCCCGTCGTCACCGCCAGCCACGCGCTTAACTACATCGAGAACCAGCCCGCCACCGAGTTCGACCCGGCGATCACCGTGTCCGACGTCGACAACACCACGCTCGCATCGGCGACGGTGCAGATATCGGGCAACTACGCCAACGGCCAGGACATCCTCGGCTTCGTCAACACCGCCCACATCACCGGCTCGTTCAACGCCGCGACCGGCATGCTGACGCTGACCGGCAGCGACACGGTCGCGGACTACCAGGCCGCGCTCGCCTCAGTGACCTATTTCAACAACAGCGACAATCCGTCCGGGCTCGACCGCACCGTCACGATCATTGCCAATGACGGCACCGCCAACTCCACCGCGGTCACCGACACCATCCATGTCACGCCGGTCGACGACGCGCCGGTCACGTCAGCCGGCGCCAGCAGCCCGCTGAACTATCTCGAGAACCAGGTCGCGACCGCGATCGATCCGACCGTCACGGTATCAGACGTCGACAACGCCAACATGGTCAGCGCGACGGTGACGATCTCCAGCAACTTCGTCTCTGGCGAGGATGTGCTCGGCTTCACCGACCAGAACGGCATCCATGGCTCGTACAACGCCCTGACCGGCGCGCTGAGCCTGACCGGCTCGTCCAGCGTTGCGAACTACGCGGCCGCGCTCGACTCGGTCACCTATTTCAACTCGAGCGACAACCCGTCCGGGCTCGATCGCACCGTCAGCTACGGCGTCGATGACGGCACGCTCCCGAGCAACCTCTCAACCGCGACCATCCACGTCACGCCGGTCAACGATCCGCCGGTGGTGACCTTCGGCGCGATCACCGGCTTCACCGAGCCGCCGAACGGCACGCCGGCCGCGAATTCGGTCCCGATCACGATTGCGCCCAGCCTCACGATATCAGACGTCGACAGCAGCAATCTGACCAGCGCGACCTTCGTGCTGAACGACCTCAAGCCGTCGGATGCGCTGTCGATCTCGGGCCATGCCGGGGCGAGCGGCGATATCGGCAGCATCCACTTCGACATCAGCAGCACGGCCACCACCGAAACCGTGACGTTAACGGGCACCGACACGATCTCGAATTACAATTCCGTGCTCGACTCCATCCAGTTCAACAACACCAGCGAGAATCCCGACCAGACCGCGCGCTCCTATACCGTGACCGCGGTCGATGACGGCGCCACGGGCGCGCCCAACAACAACACCGGCTCGGCCAGCACGACCGGGACCGTCACTGCGGTCGACGATGCGCCGACCGCGGCCGTCCCCGCGGATTCATCGATCGGCACCGCGTTTTCGCACACCGATCTCGCGATCTCGGGGCTGTCCGTCGCCGACGTCGATGCCGGCAGCGGCAACGTCACCGCGACGATCTCCTCGGGTCACGCGGCGCTGAACTTCACCACGACAGGGCTCGCCAGTTTCACCAACAACGACACCCACACCGTGACGCTCACCGGCACGGTCGCGCAGGTCAACACCGCGCTGGCGACGCTGACCTACAACAGCGACGATGGCTTCACCGGCTCAGACACGGTGACGCTGAACGTCAATGACAACAGCAACACCGGCACCGGCGGCCCGCAGACCTCGGGCGCTCACACCTTCCATGTCGGTGTCGTCCCGCAGGTGTTCTATATCGACAATTCGGCGGCCGGCAGCACAAACGCCGGTACCGAGGCGAACCCCTACACGTCGATCGCGGCCTTTAACGCGGCGAACCCGGCGGGTTCGGGCGATTACGTCGTGCTGGAGCACGGCACCGGCACCTATAGCGAAGCCAACGGCATCAACCTCGCCAATGGCGTCAACCTGATCGGCGGCAGCCAGACCCTGCAATTCACCAATCCGGTGACCAGCGCGGTGGTGACCGCCAATGTCGGTTCGGGCACCGATCCGGTCATCAAGCTGACCGCCGGTTCCGCCGACAACGGTATCGATCTGCTCGGCACTTCGGGCCACACCATCTCGCACGTCGCCGTCGATACCACGCTGGGCACCGGAATGGGCATCAGCGACGACGGCAACAGTGTCGGCACCGTCACGATGTCCGGTATCGTGGTCAGCACGGCGTCGGGCAACGGCCTGGGCTTCACCCATGGCGGCACCGTGGCCGTGACCGGCACGGGCAACACGATATTGTCCCTCACGGGCACCGCGCTTGACATCGAGAACACGACGATCAGCGCCAGTGGCCTGACCTTCCAGAGCATCTCGTCCACGGGTTCATCGACTCATGCCGGCATCATTCTCGACACCACGGGAACGTCCGGCGGGCTGACGATCACCGGCACCGGGGCCGCCGGCTCCGGCGGCACGATCAATGGCAAGACGGGCAGCGACATCCTCTCCGGCACCGACGCCGGCGGGCAAACGACATCGGGCAACGGCGGCACCGGTATTTACCTGCACAGTACGTCCAACGTCTCGCTGACCGACGTGGCGCTGCACGACTTCAGCAACTTTGCGATTTACGGCAACAACGTCACCGGCTTCACGCTCGCCAACAGCACGATCAGCGGCACCAACGGCACCAACAATGCCGGGGACCAGGAGGAGAGCAGCATCCGGTTCGACAATCTGCTCGGCACCTCCTCGATCACGGGATCGAGCATCTCCGGCGGATACCAGGGGAATATCGACCTCTACAATACCAGCGGCACGCTGAACCGGCTGACGATGGACAGCGACACGTTCGGCCTGATCAACACGACCGGTGGCAACGACAACGTCCGCGGGCAGGTCTACAACACCGCGACTGCCAATTATACCGTCACCAACAGCACCTTTGCCGGCACCAAGGCCGACTTCATCGCGTTCGCGGCCAACAACAACACGTCGATGGACGCCGTGGTCCGGAGCAATACGTTCCACAACGGCCAGGCCATCGTTCCCGGCGGCGGCACCGCGGTCGATATCAGAAGCGGATCCGGCGGCAATGTCTCCGCCGCGACCACCACGTTCGACATCTCGCACAACATTCTGACCGACGGCGGCGCCAACGCGTTCGATACCGTCGGCATCTTCGTCGCGAAGGGCCAGGACAACGGGACCATGTCCGGCACCATCGCCAGCAACCAGGTCGGCCCGGCGCTGTCGGGCTCGAACTCCGACGGCATCTTCGTCCGCGACGCCGGCCACGGCTCCCTGACGACGCTGATCCAGAACAACACCATCACCGGGGTCGGCGACTCCGGTATCGCGTTGCAGAACAATGACGGCAGCTCGACATTGAACGCCACGCTGTATGGCAACTCGGTGTCGTCTCCGACCTCGGCTTTTCCGTTTGCCGCACTCGACGTCGAGAATGGCGCGACGGCGACCGACACCAGCACGACGAATATCGTCGTTGGTTCGGGGAACGGCGTGACCGGCACCAAAAACACCCTGACCGATAACTCGCTCTACGCCACCGACGTCGAGCTGAGCAACTTCAACAGTTCCACCCATCTGAACCTGTCGAAGAACGGCTCGGGTTCAGGCACTCCACAGGGCGTCATTACCGACGACAATAATGGGTCGCCCAACGTCGACACCACGGGCGGAAGCGGCTCGACGACGCTGGTCACCACGCTGCCGGCACTTCCCGCGGTGGTCGCGCCGCTGCTCACCGCGGCAGGCGGCGTGCAGGCTTCGACGCCGACCACAGGCGAGATGCACCTGACGCAGAACGAGCTCGACTCGGTCGTGGCGGCAGCCATCGCCGAATGGGCGGCAGCCGGCGCCAGCGCGGCCCAGATCGCCGCACTACAGGCCGTCACCTTCAGCGTCGCCGACCTGTCCGGCCAGATCCTCGGCCAGGAAGGGTCCGGCCATATCACTGTTGACACCGATGCCGCCGGCCAAGGCTGGTTTGTCGATCCGACACCGTCTGTTAATTCTGAATTCACCCACGCCCTCAATGCCTCCGGAACCAATCTGCTGACGGATGCATCGAGCGCCGCAGCGGGTCACATCGATCTCTTGACCACCGTCGTCCATGAATTGGGGCACGTGCTCGGCCTGCCCGATTCCACGTCGCCCTCCGATACCAACGACCTGATGTATATCGGCCTCGCCGACGGCGAACGCCGGCTGCCGACCGCCACCGACGTCGCACATGCCAGTGTGGCGCCGAACTCCGCCTTCCAGGCTATCGCCAGCAATACGGCGGCGCCCCCGGTCAGTGTTGGCGCTGCGCCAGCGGCCTCAACGCCGTCGCCAGCAGCGCCGCCGGTGGCCCCGAGCGACAGCGGCCATTCGATTGGCGGCAGCGCGGGTGGGGCTTTCGTGTTCGCCCACACCGATGCGTCGCCGCCGCCACCGAGCACCGTCACGCCCGTCGGCCTGATCGGAGGCGACAGTTTCGACTTCTCCGCGTTCACCTCGGCACCGGCGCAACACGTCACTGTCGCAAGCCCGGCGATGAGCCCCGGCGTCACGCAGGGGAATTGGGCCGACCTCCTGAGCTGGCATGACGCCCACAGCACTATTGGACTGGGTGATGCTTCAGGCGGCGTCGGAGCCTTGCCGACCGACACTCACACCGTAGCCCTGGGCGGCTATCATCACGACCTGATCGTTTGACCCGGGATGATACAAACACAACGCCTGCCGGATCGATTCGGCAGGCGTTTCTGATGTGGCGCCGCATCGCGGATGATCGATGCGTGACGCTGTTTTCGCGGGCAGATCACGCGACAGGCGATCGAACAAAAAATTACGGAAGCCGAGCTATCGTTGAGGTTGCGCTTACCTGAAAACACGCTATCGTGCGCTTCGTCGTCGCATGATGCGCATTACTAGACATTTCTTATTCATCAAGACAGTTTCATCAAGACAGTTTCATCAAGACACTCGCAAAACAGATAGTTTAGCGGAGGATCGATGTCCGTACCGTTTCTCTCGGAAGTCCGGATGATGTCGTTCAACTTCCCGCCGAAGGGTTGGGCGCTCTGCAACGGGCAGTTGTTGCCGATCAATCAGAACCAGGCGCTGTTCTCGCTGCTCGGCACCACCTATGGCGGCGACGGACGGGTCAATTTCGGACTGCCCAACCTGCAAGGCAGGGTGCCGATGCATATGGGCTCCGGCCACACGCTGGGCGAACTCGGGGGTGAACAATCTCACACCCTGACGATATCGGAGCTGCCGCTGCACCCGCACATCTTTCAGGGCACGTCCAACAACGCCAATGCCCCGGTAGTCACCGGTACTTTGATGGCGACGTCAGCCAATCTTTACACTGCCGCCAGCAATATGACCTCGCTGGTGCCGAGCACCGTCGGCAATGTCGGCGGCTCGCAGGCCCATGAAAACATGCAGCCCTATCTCACGATCAGCTTTTGCATCGCCTTGCAGGGCATTTTCCCCTCGCAGAACTAAAAGGAAGCACCATGAGCCAGCCCTTTGTTGGCGAAATTCGGATGTTCGGCGGCAATTTTGCGCCCGCCGGCTGGGCGCTTTGCCAGGGGCAGACCCTGGCCATTTCCGACAACGACGTTCTCTTCAACCTGATCGGCACCACCTATGGCGGCGACGGCCAGCAGACATTCCAGCTGCCCAACCTGCAAGGCCGCCTGCCGATGCACCAGGGCAACAGTTTCGTCGTTGGACAGAACGCGGGCGCGGAAACGGTCACACTGACCGTCCAGACAATTCCCTCTCACTCCCATCCCATGGGAGCGTCGCTCAACAACGCCTTGGTCAGCACCGTCGCGGGCAATGTCGTCGGATCGGTGGGAGCGACGCAAATCTACCGCGAGGCGGCGGCGGCCTCGCCGATGGCAAATTCGGCATGCTCGTTCACCGGCGGCAGCCAGCCTCACGATAACATGCAGCCTTATTTGTGCGTCAACTTCATTATTTCGCTGTTCGGCATCTTTCCAAGCCAAACCTAGGACGGGACCATGTCTGATCCATTCGTGGCCGAGATACGCATCTTCCCGTTCAACTTTCCGCCGAAGGGCTGGGCCTTCTGCGATGGGCAGCTCCTGCCGCTCTCGCAGAACACGGCGCTCTTCTCCCTGCTCGGAACCACCTACGGCGGCGACGGCAAGAGCAACTTCGCGTTGCCCAACATGCAAGGCAATGCGCCGATGCAGCAGGGGCAAAGCACCAGCGGCACCCAATTCTTTCTGGGACAAACCGACGGTTCCGATACGGTGACCGTACTGCAATCGGAAATCCCGAACCACAATCATCCGATCCAGGGCAATATCGGGACATCAGACCTGGCCACACCCAGTCCGGCGCGCGCGCTAGCAAGAGCAAATCCGGGCCAAGCCTACAGCACGACACTGACCCCGCTCGTGCAATTTTCCCAAACCGGTTCGATTTTGCCGGTGGGTGGCAGTCAGCCTCACAACAACCTGATGCCCTACCTCACGTTGAATTTCTGCATCGCGATGCAAGGCATCTTCCCGCCGCGCACCTAAAGCCGCCATGGCGGATGATGTTGTGAGTGCGGATACGGACGGCGCGGCGGTCGGATGGAAACGCGCCGCGGATACAGGCCTGACCTTCCGTCGTATCACCGATGCCGATTTGCCGTTCCTCGCGCGGCTCTATGCGTCGACCCGCACCGAGGAGCTCGCTGCGGCGCCGTGGAGCGAGGATCAGAAGGCCGCGTTCCTCGACATGCAGTTCCGCGCCCAGCATGCGCATTACCAGCAGTATTATCCGACGGCCTACTGGCTGGTGACGATGCGGGCCGGGGAGAACATCGGCCGTCTCTATCTCGACCGCTGGCCGAGCGAACATTGCATCATCGATATCGCCTTCCTGCCGGACCATCGCGGAACGGGTCTCGGCGGCGCGCTGATCCGCGACCTGCTCGACGAGGCCGCGGCAGCCGGCAAAGCGATGTCGATCCATGTCGAGAAGTTCAATCCCGCCATGAGGCTCTACCGCCGGCTCGGCTTCGTCACCGAGGAAGACAAGGGCGTCTACGACCTGATGCGCTGGCGCGCCACAGCCGACGCTCAGGTAAAGATCGCCTGATAGCCGTTGCCGTCCGCGACTGGCCCGATCGGCACCAGGAAGATCTCCATCGTGCCGAGCGCCGGATGCTTGACCGGATAGATCGCCTGCGGCAACGCGTCAGCCTTTGGGCCGACGAACAGCAGCGAGAACGCACCACCCTGCCGCCCGCTATTGCCGGCCGGATCGACCTTGGTCAGCTTGAGCAGCACGACACGCTCGGTTGCCTGCAGTTCGAAGACGGCGTCCTTGTGCGGCGTGAAGTCGTCGATGTGCAGTTTCGATAGATCCACCGATACAGTCATGCCCATGCTTCCTTCCATTGTCGCCGAGCTGTAGCATGCCGTGGCGCGCGACAAAATGACCCGACGGGCAACTCAGTCGAAACCTGTATGCGAACGTATGACTCACCAGCCGTGTAACAAATTCGCTGTCGTCCCGGGCTTGACCCGGGACCCATAGCCACAAATGGCAATTGTTGCGCGACGCTGGGGCCACAGCTTACTTCAACAACGCAACCCTGTGGTTATGGGTCCCTGCTTTCGCAGGGACGACAGCAGCGGAATGACCGGGTCAACCGCACCATACCACCCCCCGCCCCTGATGACGGCCCGGATTTCCTCCGCTAACCTGCCCCGAACCGCTGCCGGCAAAGGCAGGCAAGACAAGGGAGGACAGCCGCGTGCATCGAGGCCGTGTCGTATTCGGCGCCATGGACGAGGTCGTGTTCGGACGGCCCGCTCGCGAGGCCGTCGTCGAGCAGCTCGACCGGCTCGGCGCGCAACGCGCCTTCCTGATGGTATCAGGGACGCTGAACCGCGAGACCGACGAGATCGACAAGGTCCGCCAGGCGCTCGGAACCCGCTGTGTCGGCACCTTCGACCGGATGCCGGCACACACGCCGCGCGCCGCGGTCATATCGGCGACCGAACAGGCCCGCGCCGCCAAAGCCGACCTGATCGTCACCATCGGCGGCGGCTCGATCACCGACGGCGCCAAGGCGGTGCAGCTTTGCCTCGCCAACAACGTCACCACATCGGACGGCATCGACGGTATCAGGACCCATGGCGGCGTTTCGCCCGAGATGAAGGCGCCTGTCGTGCGCCAGATCAGCGTGCCGACCACGATCGCCGGCGGCGAGTTCTCCGCGATCGCCGGCGTCACCAACGAGGCCAAGCGGCAAAAGGAGATGCTGCGCCATCCGCTGGTGATGCCGCGCGCGACCATTCTCGATCCGGAACTGTCGGTGCACACGCCGGACTGGCTGTTCCTGTCGACCGGCATCCGCGCCGTCGACCATTGCGTCGAGGGCATCTGTTCGCGCGAGGCGCACCCTTACGGCGACGCGCAGGCGCTCAAGGGCCTCGAAATGCTGGCCCAAGGCCTGCCGCGAGTGAAGGCGAATCCGAAGGATCTTTCCGCGCGGATGGACTGCCAGATCGGCACCTGGCTTTCGACCGGCCCGCTCGCCTCGGGCGTGCCGATGGGCGCCAGCCACGGCATCGGCTACGTGCTCGGCGCCGAGTTCGACGTGCCGCACGGCTACACGTCCTGCGTGATGCTGCCTTCGGTGATGCGTTGGAACAAACGCGACAATGCCGACCGCCAGGCGCTGGTCGCGGCCGCGATGGGCCATCCGGGCGAAGACGCCGGCGACGTGCTCGACCGCTTCATCCGCGATCTCGGCATGCCGCGCAGCCTGCAGGACGTGCACGTCGGCCCCGAGCATTTCGACCGAATCGCGGTGCAGGCGATGCGAACACCCTGGGTGCCGCGCAATCCGCGCCAGATCGACGGCCCGGCCCAGGTGCGTGAAATTCTGATGATGGCTGCCTAGGGGAAAATGAGGTTCGATGTACACCGGCAAGCATGCTTACCTGCGCCCGCTGCAGCCCGCCTTCATCATGGCTGCGACCGGCGAGATCGTCACCTATCGCGAGCTGGAGGCGCGCAACAACCGCCTCGCACACCTGTTCCGCAAGCGCGGGATGGAGCGGCTCGACCACTATTCGATCTTCATGGAGAACAACAACCGCTACCTCGAGGCCTGCGGCGCCGGCGAGCGCTCCGGCCTGTATTTTACCTGCGTCAACTCCTTCCTCACCGCGAGCGAACTCGCCTATATCCTCACCAACAGCCAGTCGCGGATCCTGATCACCTCGAAGCTGAAGCTCGACATTGCGCGCGAGGCGCTGAAGCAATGCTCCGACGTAGAACTCTGCATTGTCGTCGACGGCCAAAGCGAGAGCGATCGTATCGTCGGGCTGGAACAGGCGACCGCCGGCCTGCCGAGCACACCGATCGCGGACGAGTTCGCGGGCACCGCGATGCTCTATTCCTCCGGCACCACCGGCCGCCCCAAGGGCATTTTGCGGCCGCTGCCGGAGCAGCCGCCGTCAGAGAACCTGCCGCTGTTCGATTTCCTGACCAAGCTCTGGCACTACCGCGAAGGCATGGTCTATCTGTCGCCGGCGCCGCTCTACCACTCCGCGCCGCAGGCCGCGGTCAATCTCACCATCCGCATCGGCGGCACCGTCGTCATCATGGAGAGCTTTGATCCCGAGCGTTACCTCGAGCTGATCGAGAGATGGGGCATCACCCACAGCCAGCTGGTGCCGACCATGTTCTCGCGGATGCTGAAGCTGCCCGAGAAGGTGCGCCGCCGCTACGACTTGTCATCGCTCGAGATCGCAATCCATGCCGCCGCGCCCTGCCCGGCGCTGGTGAAGGACGACATGATCAAATGGTGGGGCCCGATCATCCACGAGTATTATGGCGCGACCGAAGGCCTCGGCTTTACCGCCTGCGACAGCAAGGAGTGGCTGGCGCATCGCGGCACCGTAGGCCGGGTGCTGCTCGGTGATTTGCATATCCTCGACGAGAACATGCAGCCTTGTCCCAAGGGAACACCCGGCACGGTGTGGTTCAAGACCGCGACGGCCTTTGAATATTTCAACGAACCCGCCAAAACCACCGAGTCCCGCTCGCCGGACGGCAGCATGAGCACGGTCGGCGACGTTGGCTATGTCGACGACGATAACTTCCTCTATCTCACCGACCGCGCCACCTTCATGATCATCTCCGGCGGCGTGAACATCTATCCGCAGGAATGCGAGAACCTGCTGATCACCCATCCCAAGGTCGCCGATGCCGCGGTGTTCGGCGTACCCAATGCCGATCTCGGCGAAGAGGTGAAGGCAGTGGTGCAGCCGATCGACGGCGTCGCGCCAGGACCGGACCTCGCCGAGGAACTGATCGCATTCTGCGCAACGTCGCTGTCACGCCAGAAGGTGCCGCGCACGGTCGATTTCGAGGCCGAACTGCCGCGATTGCCGACCGGAAAACTCTACAAGCGCCTGCTGCGCGACCGCTATTGGGGCAACAAGACCTCGCGGATCGTGTGAGGCCCGTTTGCCCGAGACACCACCTTGGCCTAAGCTCATCACAACAAGAAAAAAGGAAGGATATTCCGATGGAAGTGATCCCACTGGATCCCGGCTTTGGCGCCGAACTGCGCGGCGTCACGCTCGCCGATGTTGCAGCCAGTGATGCCGCCTACGCGGCGGTGCGCGCGGCGTTCGAGGAGCACTCGGTGCTGGTGTTCCGCGGCCAGGAGGTCAATGACGACCTCCAACTCGCGTTCTCGCGCCGCTTCGGGTCGCCCGAGGTGACAAAAGTCGGCTCGATGGGCACCGGCTCACATTTCGTGATTCTCTCGACCTTCGGTCCCGACGGCAAGGTGGTGCCATCGGATCACCTGCAGCAATTGCGAGCCAAGGCCAACCAGCTCTGGCACACCGACTCCTCCTTTAAGCGCGTGCCGGCGCTGACCTCGATCCTGTCGGCGCGGATCATCCCCGAGCATGGCGGCGAGACCGAATTCGTCTCGATGCGGCTTGCTTTCGAGCGGCTCGACGAGGACGTCGCAAAGCGGCTGGAAAATTCCTTCGCCTGGCACTCCTATGCGCATTCGCGCAGCAAGGTCGCCGACGGGCTCGCAACAGTTGCGGAGGTCGATGCGCTGCCGCCGGTGTGCTGGCGCATGGTGTGGCGCAATCCGGTCAACGGCCGCGGCGCACTCTATCTCGCCTCGCACGCGTATGGTGTCGAGGGTATGGACGGTGAGGCCGGCAAGGCTCTGATCGAGGAGTTGACCGCTGCCGCGACCGCGCCCGGCGTCAGCTATCTGCACCAATGGAAACAGGGCGACGTCGTGATGTGGGACAACCGTGCCACCATGCACCGGGGTCGCCCGTGGCCGGCGCATGAAGGCCGCCTGATGATCCGCACCACGATCTCGGCGACCGATGCGGACGGCGTCCCCGGCATGAGCCCGCCCTCCTCGCAGGCGGCGGAGTGAGCGTCTTGTTCTCATCGCACCGTCATCCTGAGGAGCCGCGAAGCGGCGTCTCGAAGGATCGACGGCCACCGGCGGGGCCGTCGATCCTTCGAGGCTCGCTGCGCGAGCGCCTCAGGATGACGGGGAGAATTGAAAGTTCGTTGAACAGGTTGCCTCAGCGACAAACTGCCGCTGACAACTCACCGCATATCGCCGAGATGAGAAGGAAATCCACCACTGAATAGCAAAACAAGCCACCGGTTCCGCGCACAAGCGTCATTATTTCCGGTGTGTCGAAACTTTCATCTTGCTGTGTCATCCGAATTGCCAATCCCCCCAACCCCTCACCGTGGTATCGTCGATGCCAATCGGCCGATGAGACCGAAATTCGTGGAGGGGACCATGCGGAGCGTGCAAGCGCTGGCCATCGCGGTATTGTCTGTGCTGGCAATCAGCGACGTTTCACTGGCCGGCGAGCCGAAATCAGGCGGCATCTTCAGGATCTATCACCGCGACAGTCCCGGCAGCGCCTCGATCCACGAAGGCTCGACCTACTCGATCAACATCCCGTTCATGCCGGTTTTCAACAACCTCGTCATCTTCGACCAGCACATCGCCCAGAACAGCACTGAGACGATCAGGCCCGAGCTCGCGGAGAGCTGGGCCTGGAACGGCGACAACAAGACGCTCACCTTCAAGCTGCGCAGGGACGTGAAATGGCACGACGGCAAGCCGTTCACCTCGGCCGACGTCAAATGCACCTTCGACATGCTGATGGGCAAGTCGCCACAAAAATTCCGGCAGAACCCGCGCAAGTCCTGGTACGACGAGGTCGACGACGTCACGGCCAACGGCGATTATGAGGCCTCATTCAACCTGAAGCGGCCGCAACCCGCGCTGCTGTCGCTGCTCGCCTCAGGCTATACGCCGATCTATCCCTGCCATTTGTCGCCGGCGGAGATGCGCACCAAACCGGTCGGTACCGGCCCGTTCAAGTTCGTCGAGTTCAAGGCCAACGAGTCGATCAAGCTCGTCAAGAACCCGGATTACTTCAAGAAGGGCCTGCCCTATCTCGACGGCATCGAGTTCACCATCATCACCAACCGCTCAACCGCGATCCTGGGCTTCGTCTCCGGCAAGTTCGACATGACGTTCCCGACCGAAGTCTCGATCCCGCTGCTCAAGGACGTCAAGTCGCAGGCGCCCAACGCAGTGTGCGTGGTGGAACCGAACAACGTCTCGACCAACATCATCATCAATTCGAGCGGACCTCCGTTCGACAACATCGACATCCGCCGCGCCCTGGCGCTGGCGCTGGATCGCAAGGCCTTCATCCAGATCATGTTCGAGGGACAGGGCGACATCGGCGGCACCATGGAGCCGGCGCCGTCGGGTCTGTGGGCGATGCCGAAGGACATGATGGAATCCATCCCCGGCTACGGCCCAGACATCGAGAAAAATCGCGAGGAGGCCCGCAAGCTGATGCAGAAAGCCGGCTACGGGCCGGACAAGCATCTGCAGATCAAGGTGTCGACGCGCAACATCGCGGTTTACCGCGACCCCGCCATCATCCTGATCGACCAGATCAAGAGCATCTATATCGACGCCGAGCTCGACGTCGTCGACACCGCGCAATGGTTCCCCAAGATCGCGCGCAAGGACTATTCGCTCGGGCTCAATCTGACAGGCAATGCGGTCGACGAGCCCGACCAGTCCTTTTACGAGAATTATGCCTGCGGCTCGGAGCGCAACTACACCAACTATTGCAACAAGGACATCGAGAAGCTGTTCGACCAGCAGTCGGAGGAAACCGACGTCAGCAAGCGCAAGAAGATGGTCTGGGAGATCGACAAGAAGCTGCAGGAGGACGTCGCGCGTCCGATCATCTTCCATGCCCGGACCGGCACCTGCTGGCAGCCCTATGTGAAGAATGTCACGATCATGTCCAACAGCTCCTACAACGGCTATCGCTACGAAGACGTCTGGCTGGATAAGTAAGGCATAGCGTTTTCGAGCGAAGTGGGAACCGGTTCGCGTGAAGAAAACGCGTCAAAAGAAGAACCAGGCGGGACAGGGAGAGAGCCAGGGTGTTTGCCTATATCGTCCGGCGCCTGTTCCTGATGCTCGTGACCCTGTTCGGGATCTCGGTCATCATCTTCGTGCTGCTGCGGATCGTGCCTGGCAACATCGTCGACATCCTGTTCGACGCGGCCGGCTTCGTCGATCCCGCCGACAAGGCCAATCTTGAGCGCGAACTCGGCCTCAACCAGCCGATCGTGATCCAGTACCTGCACTGGATCGGAGGCCTGCTGCGCGGCGACCTCGGCTATTCCTATGTCTCGGAGAAGCCGGCACTGCAGGAGATCCTGCCGCGGATTCCGATCACAGCGCGGCTCGCCGGGCTGGCGCTGCTGTTCTCCGCCTCGATCGGCATTCCGCTCGGCGTCATCAGCGCCGTCCATCAAGGCTCAAAGCTCGACTATGCGCTGCGCGTGGTCAGCCTCAGTGGCCTGTCGCTGCCGTCGTTCTGGCTCGGCCTGTTGATCCTGATGGCCTCGGTGTCGTTGTTCGGAACCATGCCGATCTTCAATCCGAACCCGAAGACCTGGCTTGAAGCAATCACGATCTATGCGGTACCAGCGATGGCGGTCGGTTTCCGCAGCGCGGCGCTGACCATGCGTATCACGCGGTCCTCGATGCTGGAAATCCTGCGCCAGGACTATATCCGCACCGCGCGCGCCAAAGGCGCCTCGGAAGCCTCGGTCAATTATCGCCATGCGCTGAAGAACGCGGTGCTGCCCGTGATCACCGTGATCGGCATCGAGGCGGCATTCCTGATCGGCGGCCTGATCGTCACCGAGACCGTGTTCAACATCCCCGGCATCGCCCGCTTCCTGGTCGAGGCGCTGCGCTGGCGCGACTATCCGATCGTGCAGAATATCGTGATGCTGATCGCGGTCGTGGTGGTGACCGTGAATTTCGTCGTCGACATGCTCTACGCCGCGATCGATCCGCGCATCCGGTTTGGGGATTAACCCGATGGCGACACTCGACTTCGACAGCGAATTGCGACGCGCCGGCGCCAATGCCGGCGAGGGCTGGCGCCGGCTCGCTTTCCTCGCGCAGCGCCACATACTCGGCACGATCGGCCTCGTCATCATGCTGCTGTTCGTCTGGATCGCGATCTCCGCCGACCTGATCTGCCGCTACGATCCGCTCAGCGTCGATGCCGCGCACCGCCTTGCCGCGCCCTCCGCGGTTCACTGGTTCGGGACCGATTCGTTCGGCCGCGACGTCTGGAGCCGCATCGTGCATGGCGCACGAATCTCGCTCGCGGTCGGGATCGGCTCCACGACGCTGGGCGCGTCGATCGGCGTGATGGTCGGACTCACCTCCGGCTATCTCTCCGGCTGGGTCGACCTCCTGTTCCAGCGCGTCACCGACATCCTGCAATCCTTGCCGCTGCTGGTGCTCGCGCTTGTCATGACCGCCGCGCTCGGGCCGTCGCTGCCGAACGTGATCCTGGCGATCGCGATTCCCCTGATCCCGACGGTCTCCCGCGTGATCCGCGCCAACACGCTGGCGCTGCGCGAGCAGCCGTTCGTCGAGGCCGCCAAATCGATCGGCATGAGCGAGACACGGATCGCGCTGCGCCACATCCTACCGAACACCATCGCGCCACTGATCGTGCTCGCCACCGCGCAGCTCGGCTCGACCATTCTGACCGAGGCGTCACTGTCATTCCTTGGTCTCGGGATTCCCGAGCCTTACCCGTCATGGGGCCGGATGCTGTCGGAATCCGCCGCCGAATATGTCCGCGTCGCACCGTGGCTGGTGATCTTTCCGGGCATCGCGATCAGCCTGGCGGTGTTCGGCACCAATCTGTTCGGCGATGCGCTGCGCGACATCCTCGATCCGAGGCAGCGCGGCTGATGAGCGAGGCATTAGCGCTCGATACGGTTCTCGACGTGAAGAACCTGCAGACGGTGTTCTTCACCAATTCCGGCCTGTTCCGCGCGGTCGATGACGTCTCGTTCTCGGTCCGCCGCGGCGAGACGCTGGCGATCGTCGGCGAATCCGGCTGCGGCAAGAGCGTCAGCGCGCTGTCGATCATGCGCCTGGTGCCCGATCCGCCCGGCCGCATCGTCGGCGGCTCGGTGCTGCTCGAGGGCACCGATCTCCTGATGCTCGACGACGCTGCGATGCGCGACGTCAGGGGCAATCGCATCTCCATGATCTTCCAGGAGCCGATGACCTCGCTCAATCCGGTGATGCGGATCGGCGATCAGATCATCGAAGCCGTGCGCCTGCACCGGAAGGTCAGCCGCAAGGAGGCATGGAAGCAGGCGGTCGACATGCTGCGGCTGGTGCGCATCCCGGAGCCCGAGCGGCGGGCGCGGGAGTATCCACACCAGCTCTCCGGCGGCATGCGCCAGCGCGCCATGATCGCGATGGCGCTGGCCTGCCGTCCGGCGCTGTTGATCGCGGACGAGCCGACCACCGCGCTCGACGTCACCATCCAGGCGCAAATCCTGGCGCTGATCGTCGATCTGCAGCAGCGACTCGGCACCGGGCTGATCCTGATCACCCACGATCTCGGCGTCGTCGCACAGACCGCGCAGCGCGTGATCGTGATGTATGCCGGCAAGAAGGTCGAGGAGGCGACCGTCGAGGCGCTGTTTGAGACCCCGTTGCATCCCTACACGCGTGGGCTAATGGCTTCTATACCTGCGGTGATCGGACTCGGCGCCAAGACCGATGCGCGGCTGACCGAAATTCCCGGCATGGTGCCCTCGCTGACCAATCTGCCGCCCGGTTGCGCCTTCGCACCGCGCTGCAAGCTCGCGATCGACCGCTGCCGTCAGGAGTATCCCCCGCTGCAAGAGTTTGCCGCCAACCATTGGGCCGCGTGCTGGCGCGCCGGCGAGACGGTGGCGGCCTCATGACCGAGCAGCGCCCGCTCCTGGAAGTCACCGATCTCGTCAAGCATTACGCGGTGCGCGGCGGCATTTTGCGCCGACAAGTCGGCACCGTGCATGCGGTCGACGGCGTCAGCTTCTCACTTGGCGCCGGCGAAACGCTCGGCCTCGTCGGCGAGTCCGGCTGCGGCAAGTCGACGGTGGCACGCACTGTGCTGCGGCTGGTCGAGCCGACCAGCGGCGCGATCAGGCTTGACGGCGAGGATATCGCGCCGCTCAGCAAGACCGCGCTGCGGCCGTATCGCCGCTCGATGCAGATCGTGTTCCAGGACCCGTTCGCCTCGCTCAACCCGCGCATGACGGCCGGCGACATTGTCGGCGAGCCCCTGATCGTACACGGCCTCGCGACCGGTCAGAAGAAACGGGATCGCGTCGCGGAATTATTCCAGCAGGTCGGCCTGCGCGCCGACCAGATGAAGAACTATCCGCACCAGTTCTCCGGCGGCCAGCGCCAACGCATTTGCATCGCGCGGGCGCTGTCGCTCGGACCACGCCTGATCGTTTGCGACGAGCCGGTCTCGGCGCTCGATGTCTCGATCCAGGCCCAGGTGATCAATTTGTTGATCGACCTGCAACGCCAGCAGAATTTCTCCTACCTCTTCATTGCGCACGACCTCGCCGTCGTCGCCCATATCAGCCATCGCGTTGCGGTGATGTATCTCGGCCGCATCGTCGAGATATCAGACAAGCACGCGCTGTTCGCCAACCCGCGGCATCCCTATACGCAAGCGCTGCTCGCCTCGGTGCCGATCGCCGACCCCAAAGCCAAGCGGTTGGCGCCGATGATCGATGGCGACGTGCCGAGCCCGATCAACCCGCCCCCCGGCTGCGCCTTCCACACCCGCTGCCGCTACGCCATCGATCGCTGCAGGACGGAGCGGCCGGCACTCAAGGAAGCCGGGACAGGGCATCAGGTGGCGTGCTGGCTGAATGATGGGACTGGGCGGCTTGATCAATAACTCAGCGTTGTCCCTGCGAAAGCAGGGACCCATAACCACAACTGTTCATTGCGGCGCGCAGCTGTGGCTCCAGCCTTCCCCTTCATCATGCCCTGTGGTTATGGGTCCCGGGTCGCGCTACGCTTGCCCGGGACGACAGTTTACGCGGCCGCCTCGATCTCGACCACGATCTTCCCCGTTGTCACCTGCTCACCCTCGGCGACATCGATCGACGACACCGTGCCAGCCACGCCGGCCGTATGCACGTGCTCCATCTTCATCGCCTCCAGCGTCATCACCGGCTGACCCGCCGCGACCTTGTCGCCGGCTTTCACCAGCAGCGCGACGACGCGGCCGTTCATCGCGGCGCGGACCTTGCCATCGCCACCGGCCGCACTCGCCGATTCCGGCGGCGCGAGCGTGAGATCGCGGGCCGACAGCGTAACGCCGCGATGCAGGACAGAGAGTCGATCGCCATCACGCAGGAATCTCGCCGATTCCATCAGCCCGTCGTGGTGGAAGCGGATGCTATCGCGGCCGAGCTCGTCGATCTTGAAACGGTATTGGTCGCCATTGCGGGCGGCGAGGTAGCTGCCGTCACGTTCGCGGACGATCTCGATCTCCTGCACGCCGTGGCCGAGATCGATCCGCAAGCCCAGCGGAAATGTCGCGGCGAGCGATCGTCCGCGCTGCCACGGCGGCGCGCAGGCGTTGGTGACGTACAGCAACAGCGCCGCCAGCGCGATGTCGCGACCCTGATCCGCACGCGGGGCCAGCAGCGCATCGCGGTACTGACCGATGAAGGCCGTGGTCGCCTCACCCTTGGCAAAGACGGGATGCCGCAAGCAATCGATCAAGAAACCCTGGTTGGTGGTGACGCCGAAGGCCGCGACGTGTTCGAGGGCGCAAATCAGCTTGCCCCGCGCCTCGTCGCGGGTCGCGCCGTGGCTGATGATCTTGGCGATCATCGAATCATAGAACGGCGGGATCTCCGCGCCCGATTGCAGCGCGTGCTCGACGCGGATGTTGTCCGGCATCTGCCACAAAGCCATCGTGCCCGATTGCGGCATGAAGTCATGCGCGGCGTCTTCCGAGCAAACCCGCACCTCGATGGCGTGGCCGGAGAATGTGACCTCCTCCTGCTTGAGCGGAAGCGGCTCACCGCTGGCGACGCGGAGCTGCAACTCGACCAGATCGAGCCCGGTGATCGCCTCGGTGACGGGATGCTCGACCTGCAGCCGCGTGTTCATCTCCATGAAATAGAAATGGCCGTCGCGGTCGAGCAGGAATTCCAGCGTGCCGGCGCCTTCATAGCCGATTGCCTTGACCGCCTGCACGGCGACGGCGCCCATCCGTGCACGCAACTCGGGCGTAACAGCAGGCGACGGCGCCTCCTCGATCAGCTTCTGGTGCCGCCGCTGCACCGAGCAATCGCGCTCGCCGAGATGGATCGCGTTGCCATGGCGATCGCCGAACACCTGAATCTCGATGTGGCGAGGATCGACGATCGCGCGCTCGAGGATGACGGTCGGATCGCCGAACGCACCCTGCGCCTCCGAGCGCGCGCTGCGCAGCGCATCCGGAAACGCTGTTGCGTCCGTAACCAGCCGCATGCCGCGCCCGCCGCCGCCGGCCACTGCCTTGATCATCACCGGGAAGCCGATCGACTTGGCTTCCGCTAGCATCGCGGCATCGCTCTGGTCGGCGCCCTGATAGCCGGGCACGCAGGGCACGCCGGCCTTTTGCATGATGTCCTTGGCGCCCGCCTTGTTGCCCATCGCCCGGATCGCTTCCGGCGATGGGCCGATGAACACGAGTCCGGCATCGCGGCAGGCCTGTGCGAACGCCTCGTTCTCGGCCAGGAAGCCGTAGCCGGGGTGCACCGCGCTGGCGCCGCTCGCCTTCGCCGCGGCTATGATCGCGTCGATCTTGAGATAGGATTGCGCCGGCAGCGCCTCGCCGATTCGCACCGCCTGATCGGCCTCGCGGACATGAAGTGCATCGCGGTCGGCATCGGAATAGACCGCGACCACGCCGTAGCCGAGCCGCCGCGCGGTGCGCATGACGCGCAGCGCGATCTCGCCGCGGTTGGCGATCAGGATCTTGAAGAATGGCGTCCGCTTCACTGCTGTCCCACTCATGGCCGCGCCACCGAAAACTGCATGCGTTGCGGGTTGCGTGCCTCGGCCTCACGGCAGATCGAAAGCACTTCGGCGAGCACGCTGCGCGTATCGCGCGGATCGATCACGCCGTCGTCGAGCACGCGGGCACTGGTCGAGAACACATCCATCTGGCCATCGAACACGCCAACGATCTGCGCCTTCATCGCCTCCAGTTTCTCCTTCTCGATCGGCTTGCCGCGCCTGATGGCCGCGGCCTCGGTGACGATCGCCATGGTTTCGGCGGCCTGTTCGCCGCCCATCACGGCGGTCTTGGCATTCGGCCAGGAGAAGCAGAAGCGCGGATGAAAGCCGCGGCCGCACATACCGTAATTGCCGGCGCCGAACGACGCGCCGCAATAGATTGTAATCTGCGGCACCGTTGCTGAGGTCACCGCCTGGATCATCTTCGAGCCGTGCTTGATCATGCCGGCTTCTTCATAGGCCTTGCCAACCATGTAGCCCGTCGTGTTGTTCATATAGAGGATCGGCGTGCGCGACTGGCAGCAGGCCTGGATGAAATGCGTCGCCTTGTTGGCGCCGGGCACATCGAGCGGGCCGTTGTTGGTGATGATGCCGATTGCCTGACCTTCGATATGGGCGTGGCCGCAGATCGTCGCCGGACCGTAATTGGCGCCGAACTCGGTGAAATCGGAATCGTCGATGAAGCGCGCGATCGCCTGGCGCATATCGACGGGCCGCTTGTGATCGACAGGCATGACGCCAAGCAGTTCCTCCACGTCATAGCGTGGCGGCTTGAACACGCCTTCGTCGCGCTTAGGCCGGTCCCATGGCAGCTTGACCATGATCTCGCGCGCGATGCGGAGCGCGTCGCGGTCGTCTTCGGCGAGATAATCGCCAAGGCCCGAGATCGAGGTGTGCATTTCGGCCCCGCCAAGCTCCTCCTCGGTCGCGATCTCGCCGGTCGCGGCCTTCAGCAATGGCGGCCCTGCCAGGAACGCGCGGGTGCGGCCGCGCACCATCACGATGTAGTCGGACAGGCCCGTCTGGTAGGCGCCGCCCGCAGTCGACGAGCCGTGGGTGACGGTGACGACGGGCAATCCCGCCGCCGACAGCCGCGCCAGATTGCGAAAGATGTTACCGCCACGGACAAAATCCTCGACGCGGTAGCGCAGCAGATTGGCGCCGGCGCTCTCGACGAGCTGCACATAAGGAAGCTTATTCTCCAGCGCCAGCTCCTGTACCCGCAACGTCTTGTCGATGCCATAAGGCTGCAGCGCGCCGGCGTCGATGCCGGCATCGTTGGCACTCACCATGCAGCGGATGCCGGAGACGATGCCGATACCGGCGATCAATCCGCCGCCGGGCACACTCTTGTCTGCATCGGATACGTCGAACATGTAGCCGGCGAGCGTCGAGAGTTCGAGGAACGGCGAGCCGGGATCAAGCACTAGCGCGACGCGCTCGCGCGGCAGCAACTGCCCACGCTTGTGGAAGCGATCCTTTGCTGCGGCCGAAGCCGTGCGGGTGCGTTCCTCCAGCGCCCGCATCCGCGCGATCAGTCCCAGCATGCCGTCGCGATTGGCCTGGAAGGCCGCGCTGCCGGTGGAGATGGTGTTCTCGATAATGGCCACTAGGCACGCTCCGCGAAATATCCACTGTACTGTTGCCGCAGCTCGACCTTGCGCAGCTTGCCGGTCGCGGTCATTGGCATCTCGTCGAGGATTCGTACCAGCTTCGGCACCTGGAAACCGCCGAGATGCTGTCTGCAATGCGCCTCGATCCCGGCCTCGTCGGCCACCGCGCCGGGCTTCAGCTTGACGAAGGCGGAGACCGCCTCGCCCCATTGCGGATGGGGCAGACCGACAACGGCGGCATTCTGTACCGCTGGATGGGCAAGCAGCATCTCCTCGATCTTGACCGAGGCGACGTTCTCGCCGCCGGACTTGATCATGTCCTTCTTGCGGTCGAGGAACAGCACCTCGCCGTTCAAGTCGATCAGCGCAAGGTCGCCGGTATGATGCCAGCCGAACTTGCGCGCCTCTTCGGTCGCCCTCGCGTCCTTGTAGTAGCCCAGCATCACGTTCGGCCCCCTATGCACGAGCTCGCCGATCTCTCCGCGTGGCAGCAAATTGCCATTGTCGTCCATGATCGCGGTCTCGTTAACGATCAGAGATTCGCCCCAGTAATTGCCGAAGCGATCCAGTTGCACCTCCGGCCGTGACATCGTGGTCGCCGGATACATCTCGGTTTGGCCGCTGGAGAGCACGAAGTTCGGGCAGAGATCGGCGATGGCGCGCTCCAGCAGCGGCTTGCCCATCGGCGCCATGGTGTAGATGCAGCAGCGCAGGCCCGACAGGTCGTACTCCCCGCGGCGCGGATGATCGAGGATGGCCTGGTACATCAGGGACAAGCCAACGAACACGGTGAGCCTGTCGCGAACGATCGCCTCCATGCAGACGACGGGATCGAAGCCCCGCATCAGCGCCATGCGGCCGCCGACCGAGAGATAGCTGAGCAGCAGCACATGGCCGGCGCAGTGGAACAGCGGGAATTGCCCGGTGATGCCGTCGTCGCGGGAGAGCTGCATCTCGATGCAATTGCTCATCACAGCCATGACCACGGCGAGATGGCAGTGCATCGCGCCCTTCGGCCGCGACGTGGTGCCAGAAGTGTAAATGATCATCGCAAGGTCGCGGTCGTTGATCTCGATCTCCGGCTCAATGTCGGACTGGCCCTGCAACAGGTCGTTGAAGCCCGGGAGACCGGCCTTCCCAGCATTGCCGGTCAGATCGATCGCGATCATCTGCATGCCGCGCGCGTCCAACGCCGCGCGGCGATCGGCCTGCACATGGAGATTGTCGTCGATGACCGCGAAGCGCACCTCGGCATGACCGAGAATGTAGTCCATATCCGCTGGTCCGAGCATGGTGTTGATCGGCACCCAGACCAGGCCTGCGCGATGAATGCCGAACAGCGCTTTGACGAACTCGACCGAGTTGTTGCAGATGGTCGCAATTTTCTCACCCGGCTTCAGGCCGCGCTGCACGAGGTAGTTGGCAAAGCGGTTGGCGTCGTGTTCGATCTCGCTGAAGGTGACGCGGCGGTTCCCGTCAGTCAGCGCGACGCGATCCGGAAATCGCCTCGCTGCGCGCTTCAGGAGATCGCCAATCGCGACCCTCCCGATGCGGCCCGGCCCGGTGACGCCGCCGGTTACTGTGAGATTGTCCATTGCCCGCTCTCCCTCTCAGTCGTCATTGCGAGGAGCGAAGCGACGAAGCAATCCATTCTTCCATTGTGCGGAGGGATGGATTGCTTCGCTTCGCTCGCAATGACGGCTGGGCCAAAGTCAGTGCCTGACCCCAAAAATCTGCCGCGCTTCCGCCGGGCTCGCGATCTCGCGACCTGCTCTTCGCGCGCATGCGGCCAACGCTTCGACGAGTTGCCCATTGGACGTCACCTTGGTGCCGTCGCCGAGATAGAACGTGTCCTCCAGCCCGCTGCGCAGATGGCCACCGAGATCGGCGCAGCGCTGGTGCAGCGGCCAGATCTCGGCGCGGCCGATCGCGGTGACCTGCCAATGCGCGTCGGTCGCCTTCAGCTTGAGCAGGATCGGCAACAGCTCCGGATCCGCCGGCATGCCGGAAGCGACGCCCATCACGAAATTGTACTCGAGTGGACCGGAATACATCCCGGTCTGCCGGTACATGCCGACGCAGCGCACGATGCCGACATCGAAACATTCGAACTCGGGAATCGTGCCGGCCGCTTTCATGACGTCGAGATAGTCCTGGATCTTCTCGACCGCGTTATCGAACATCATCGGCGGCCAGGCCCAGGTGTTATCGGACTTGACCTTGAGATAGTTCAGCGAGCCGGCGTTGCAGGCCGCGATCTCCGGCCTGGTCTCGCGCACGCAGTTCAGCGCGCCCTGGTAGTTCGGGCCCGAGGTGCCGGTGGTGTGATTGATGATCACGCCGGGGCAGGCCTCGCGGATCGCCTGCTGGATCTCCTTGCTGACATCGACCTCCCATGACGGCAAATGGCCCTTGTTCGGCTCCTGCTGGCGCAGATGGATGTGCATGATGCTGGCGCCGGCATCGAACGCGGCCCTCGCCTCGCGCGCCATCTGCTCCGGCGTCACCGGAACGTTGTGCTGCTTCGGATCGGTGAGCACGCCGTTCAGCGCGCAGGTGATGACGGCCTTGTTGCTCATAATGTCGCTTGTCCCGGTTGCAGCGCACTGGCGCTACTGATTTTCCATGATGAGAGATTTGTCTCCGCGCCATCTTGCGTTGACTGGCTACCCCGATGCTCTCACGCAGCGATATGCCGCCAGCCGGTTAACACAAGACGCAGAACGACGTGGTGCGCTATCCTCTCGGCAAGCAAAAGTCTGGCGCAACAGGCAGGCCCCGCGGGGAGAACGTCATGGTCTCGATCAACCGGCGCACATGGCTCACGGGCGCTGCAGGCGCCGGCCTCGCGGCACTCGCAGGCAGCCGTCCTTCACTCGCGGAAGACACGCCGGGTGTCACTGCAGCCGAAATCAAGATCGGCAGCACGACGTCACTGAGTGGCCCGGTGTCGGCGCTCGGCGTGCAGGCGCGCTGCCAGGAAGCCTACTTCAAGATGCTGAACGAGCAGGGCGGCATTGCCGGCCGCCAGATCAAGTACATCTATTACGACGACGCGTTCAATCCGGCGAAGACGGTGGAGCAGGTGCGCCGGCTGATCGAGAGCGACAATGTCGCCTTCCTGTTCAACATGCTCGGCACTGCGCCGAACTCGGCCGTGGTCAAATACATCAACGCCGCGAAGGTGCCGCATCTGTTCCTGTCGGTGAATGGCGACAAATGGGGCGACTACCAGACCTATCCCTGGACCATGGGCTTTGCGCCGAGCGCGCGGACCGAGGCGCAGGTGTTCGTTAGATACGCGCTAAGCCGGAATCCGAATGCGAAGTTCGCGGTGCTCTACCAGAACGACGATTTGGGTAAGGATTTCGTCGCAGGCGCCAAGGATGTGCTGGGCGAGAAGTTCCAGAGCGCCGCGGTGGTGGCCTCCCACGAGGTCACCGATCCCACGATCGATTCCCAGCTCGTCACCCTGCGCGGCGCCAGCCCGGACGTGCTGATCTCAGGCACCACGGCGAAGTTCGCCGCGCAGTCGATCCGCAAAATCTACGAACTCGGCTGGAAGCCGATGCATTTCATCGCCAGCGGCGCCGCCTCGCTTTCCTCGACCATCTTGCCCGTTGGGCTCGACAAGGCGCAAGGCACGATCTCGTCGGCTTATGTGAAGGACGTCGCTGATCCGGCCTGGGCCAATGATCCCGGCGTCAAGGATTTCCTCACCTTCATGGCGAAGTACTTTCCCGACGGCAATCCGAAGGAAGGTTATAGCCTCTACGCCTACACGGTGGCGCAGGTGCTCAAGATCGTGCTTGAGCAATGCAAGGGCAACTTCACCCGCGACAACATCATGGCGCAGGCGAACAATCTTAGGGATGTCCAGATCCCCACGATGCTGCCGGGCATCCGCGTCAACACCAGCCCAACCAATCACCACCCGCTGCGACAACTCCAGTTGCAACGGATCGAGGGTCCGGGCTGGCTGCGGTTCGGCGAGGTGATCGAGGGCGCGAATTTGTAGTCGGGACGGATCAGGTCAACACCGGCGCGCTCACCGCCTGTCCGGCGCTGTAGATCGCCAGATCCCGCGATCCAGAAAAAATCGCGCGCGGCTTGAGCCCATAAAACCGGCGGATCGAATGGCTGAAATGGGTCGAGTCAGGATAGCCGATGTCCTGCGCAAGATGCGCGAGGTTGATGTCCTGGTTGGCGAAGTGCAGCAAATGCCGCGCGCGCTTCCAGGCGCGGAAGGAGCGGAACGAGATCCCGGTCTCGTCCTTGAACAGATGCAGGAAGCGCGACGGCGACAGGGAGGCGTCCGCGGCGCAACCCGCTGCCGTCACCGGCTCGCCCGAGAACTGCCCAATGCGGCTGATCGCGCGCACCACGCGGGGATCGAGCAGGCGCTGCGGCAGCGCATCGCCGAAGCACATCGTATCGAACTCGACATTCGAGATCGCGTCGCGATATTGCATCTCGGCAAGCCGCGCATAGGCAGCGCGGATGCGATTCGCGAACAGGGCGCAGTCGGGGCCTTGCAGGCGGCGGGCGACGGCGTCCAGCGTGCCGTCAGGCACGCTCTCCGGCTCGATCGCGACGCAGATCGCCGAGCGATATTCGCTGGTGATGGTGTGGCGCAGGTTCGGCATGGTCACAGCGAGTTCGCCATGGCCCTGCTGGCCGTCGCTGGTGGAGAGATGCAGGCCGTCGCGAATCGCGACATAGACGTGAAACGCGCCCGGGCAGCGTTCGCGCGGGCGGCCGAGCAGCCCGGCGTAGAACACCCGCTCCGGCGTGATCAGCATCCGGTGGCCGGAGTCATGGCTCTCTACGTCCACGATGGCGTCCATGGCAGCTCCTCCTCGCGCGGCTCTTAGGCCGCTGCGACCGGGGCTACCATAGCGCATATTCGCAACCTGTCACCGACGGGTTGGATCAATTCCGGGACAGATCGCCGCTGCAGCAATCAAGGCCGAGCACGCGGCGCAACGTTCTGTTCCGTCCCGGCTTTTTGCTCCGCCGCCACCGCGCGCTGATAGCCCTCGCGCTGTTGCAGCCGGGCCCAATAGGCCGCGACATTCGGCCCGAAGTCCTTGGCGAGGCCGATATTGTCGGCGAGCCTCAGCGCATAACCGTTGGCAATGTCGGCAGCGGTGAAGCGTTCCGCGCAGAGGAATTCTGACTTGGCTGCTGCGGCCTCCACCGCACGCAAGCGGCCGAGGAACCATTTGGCGTAATCGGTCGAAACCTGCGGATTGCGCCGCTCTTCCGGCTCAAGCTGGCTGTAGCGGAGCACCAGCGTCTGCGGGAAGGTCAGCGTGGCGTCGGAGAAATACATCCAGTTCAGGAAGGCGCCGTAGGCCGGCTCGTCGACGCCGACGACGAGCGGCGTTGGGCCGTGTCTTGTGCCGAGATAATGGCAGATGCCGGAGGATTCCGTCATCCTGGTCTCGCCGTCGACCATGAACGGGATGGTGCCGAGCGGGTTGATGCCGAGATATTCCTTGGCGAAGACGCGCGGCGGGAACGGCAGCATTTTCAGCTCGTAGGGAAGCCCAAGCTCCTCCAGCATCCACAGCGGACGGAACGAGCGCGCGGCGTCGCAGTGATACAGCGTGATCATCAGGCGTTTCCCTTTGGCTTGGGGCCCGGCAGCGTCCCCATCATCTTGCAGAGTACCATGAGCATCACCTCATCGGCGCCGCCGCCGATCGAGGTCAGGCGGCTGTCGCGATAGGCGCGGCTGACCGGCGTCTCGTTGGTAAACCCCATGCCGCCCCAATATTGCAGGCAGGCATCGGTGAGCTCGCGGCCGAGCCGGCCGGCCTTCAGTTTCGCCATGGTCGCAAGCCGTGTCACGTCCTCGCCCGCCACCAGCGCCTCGCCGGCACGATAGATCAGCGAGCGCAGCAATTCGACCTCGGTCTGCATCTCCGCAAGCTTGAAATGCACCACCTGATTGTCGAGGATCGCGCCGCCGAACGCCTTGCGGTTGCGGGTGTAATCGATGGTCGCGTTGATGATGAATTCATGCGCCTTCAGGCAGGCCGCCGCGCCCCACAGCCGTTCCTCCTGGAACTGGATCATCTGGTAGGTGAAGCCCTGGCCCTCCTCGCCAATCCGGTTGCGCTTGGGCACCCGGACATTGTCGAAGAAGATCTGCGCGGTGTCGGAGGAGCGCATGCCGAGCTTGTCGAGTTTTCGAGCGACCTGCACGCCTTTGGTCTTCATCGGCACGCAGATCAGCGACTTGTTGCGATGAACCGGGCCATCGCTGGTGTTGGCGAGCAGGCAGATCCAGTCGGCTTGGGTGCCGTTGGTGATCCACATCTTGCCGCCATTGATGACGTAGTCGTCGCCGTCGGCGCGTGCACTCGTCTTGATCGAGGCGACGTCGGAGCCTGCGCCCGGCTCGGAGACGCCGATGCAAGCGACCTGGTCGCCCGCGATCGCCGGCACCAGGAACTCACGCCGAACCTCGTCGGAGCCGAACCGCGCCAGCGCGGGCGTCGCCATGTCGGTCTGCACGCCGATCGCCATCGGCACGCCGCCGCAGGTAATCGCCCCGAGCTCTTCGGCCATCATCAGTGCATAGGAATAATCCAGCCCCTGGCCGCCGAATTCGACCGGCTTGTTGAGGCCAAGGAAGCCGAGACTGCCGAGCTTCTTGAACAGCTCATGCGCCGGGAAGATGTCGGCCTTCTCCCATTCGTCGACATGCGGGTTGATCTCGGCCGCGATGAATTTCTGCAAGGCGCGGCGCGGTTCGTCGTGGTCGGCGGTGAAGAGCATTTTGTTTCCTGTCATTCCGGGGCGGCCGCGTAGCGGGCGAACCCGGAATCTCGATCCATTATCTCTGGATTCCGGGTTCGCGCTACGCGCGCCCCGGAATGACGGTTAGAGTCCCATCTGCCGTGACGCGAGATCCTTCATGATCTCCTCGGTGCCGCCGCCGATGGCGTTGACCTTGACCTCGCGGTAGATGCGCTCGACCTTGATGCCGCGCATGAAGCCGGCGCCGCCGAAGATCTGCACCGCCTCAGAGGCGCAATGCGCCATGGTCTGGGTCGCCTGGTTCTTCATCATGCAGATCTCGGCGACCGGGCTCTCGCCCTCGCCGAGCCGCCACGCCAGCATCTCCAGCATCGCCTGCGAAACTGCTACCTTCTGCGCCATGTCGACGATCTTGTGCCTGATCACCTGATGCTGCGCGATCGGCTTGCCGAACGTCTTGCGCTCCTTAGCGTAGGCGATCGCCTCATCGAGGCAGACGCGCGCATAGGCCGTGCAGCTTGCCGCCATGCCCATGCGCTCGCTGTTGAAGTTCTGCATGATGATCTTGAAGCCCTGCCCCTCCTCGCCGATCAAGTTCTCGACCGGCACCCGGCATTCGTCGAAATGCAAGGTCGCGGTGTCGGACGCCCACCAGCCCATCTTCTTCAGCTGGGTGCGCGAGAGGCCGGGCGTATCGCCCTCGATCAGCAGCAGCTTGACGCCGCCGGGGCCCTCGCCGCCGGTACGCACCGCGACCGTCAGATAGTCGGCGCGCATGCCTGAGGTGATGAAGGTCTTCTCGCCGCTGACAACGTAATGGTCGCCGTCGCGCCGCGCCTTGGTGCGCAAATTGGCGACATCGGAGCCGCCGCTCGGCTCGGTGATCGCGAGTGCGGAGATCTTTTTGCCCGCCAGCACCTCCGGCAGCACCCGTGCCTTGACCTCGGGCCGCGCGGCGCGCGCGATCGGCGGCGAACCGATGGTGTGGCTCATCAGGCTGGCACTGACGCCGCCGGCGCCGGCGCGCGCCAATTCCTGCGACGCCACGATCTTCATGAACTGGTCGGCAGCGATCCCGCCATATTCCTCGGGAAAGCCGAGGCCGAGCAGCCCGATCCCGGACGCCTTGGCGTAGAGCTCGCGCGGAAACTCACCCGCCTCGTCCCACTGGTGGGCATGGGGCTCGATTTCCTTCGCAACAAAGCGGCGCATCACCTCGCGAAAGGCCTCGTGCTCGCCGGTGTAGAACGGGTTCGCCATTCGCACTGCTCCGTTGATTCCTGCGGCCGACGATGTCCGGATTCCTGCCGCCTCACTTGCGTCGAGTGGCTGCCTCATCAGGCAGACACCCGATCTGGCCACCGACCAGCCACTAAACGCAAGACACACTCCCGATACGCCCCCTCCACTCCCGATCCGTGGCATCAATGGAACCGGGGACAGGCGACGCAAGACCGCCGATCCGGAGGAGGACAATTTGCCGGTTCGTTATTACGACTGGATCGCGCATCATCGGCGGCGGACGCCGGACAAGGTGGCGCTCGTCGATCTCGCAAGTGCGCGGCGCTTCACCTATGCGCAGATGGACGCGCGGGTGTCGCGCCTGGCCGGCCACCTGCGCGACCAGCTCAAGATTGCCAGCGGCGACCGCGTCGCGGTGCTGGCGCTGAACACGACCGATACGCTGGAGGTGCAGTTCGCCTGCTTCCGGCTCGGCGCGGTCTTCGTGCCGCTCAACACCCGCCTCACCGTTCCCGAGCTGCACTACATCGTCGGCGACGCGTCGCCCAAGGTGATGATCCACGACGACGATCTTGCCGAGACGGCGCTTGCGGTCGCAAAACTCTGCAATGTTGCTTCCGTCATGAGGCTCGGTCCCGGCGGCTCCTACGAGGCCGGGGTCGCGGCAGCAAAACCGCTCGATCACATCGAGATCGTCATGCTCGATGACATCTCGACCATCATGTACACCTCGGGCACAACCGGCCAGCCGAAGGGCGCGATCATCACGCACGGCATGACATTCTGGAATTGCGTCAATCTCGGCGGCTCTGCCTGCATCTCACCGTCCTCGGTGCTGCTTACGGTGCTGCCGCTGTTCCACACCGGCGGACTGAATTGCTACACCAATCCGGTGCTGCATTCCGGCGGCACCGCGCTGATCATGAAGACCTTCGATCCGGGCGAGGCGCTGCGGCTGATCAGCGATGGCGCGCAAGGCATCAACGTGTTCTTCGGCGTGCCCGCGATCTACCAGTTCATGGCGCAGCATCCGACCTTCGCGACCGCCGATTTCAGCCGCCTGGTGATCGGCGGGGTCGGGGGCGCACCGATGCCGGTGCCGCTACTGAGGACCTGGGAAACCCGCGGCGTGGCGCTGCAGCAAGGCTACGGTATGACCGAGACCTCGCCGGCGGTGATGGTGCTCGACCGCGAGGATGCCGCGCGCAAGGCCGGCTCGTCCGGCAAGCCGGTGCTGCACACTGAGGTGCGAATCGTACGCCCCGACGGCGCCGATGCCGATATCGGCGAACTCGGCGAACTCTGGGTCAAGGGGCCGAACATCACGCCGGGCTACTGGAACAGGCCGGACGCCAACGCCTCTTCGTTCACCGACGGCTGGCTGCATACCGGCGATGCCACGCGGATGGACGAGGAAGGCTTCTACTACATCGTCGACCGCTGGAAGGACATGTACATCTCCGGTGGCGAGAACGTTTATCCCGCCGAGGTTGAGAGCGTGCTGCATCAATTGGCGGCGGTTGCCGAAGCCGCGGTCATCCGCATCCCGAACGAGCAATGGGGCGAGGTCGGGATGGCCGTTATCGCGGTCAAGCCGGGCCATACGCTTGCGCCGGTCGACATTCACGCCCATTGTCAGGCCAATCTGGCACGCTTCAAGTGCCCGCGCCTGATCGAATTTGTCGATGCCCTGCCGCGGAATGCGACAGGAAAAATTCATAAGCCGACGCTTCGGCAGACGTTCAGCCAGCCGAAGCCGACCGATACTGCGGCGTGATTCCGGAAAGCGCGTGTCGCTTTTCCGGACCACGCCGAGACAAAGAACTGCCCCGTAACTGTCTGCCGGGACCGGCTACGGGTTTGTCGCAGAAGTCCCCAACCAAAATCAATCGAGGAAAATGCCTTTATGAAAACGACGAAACTGTCGCTGCTCGCGGCCGCCACGGCGCTCTGCCTGCTCTCCACCCAGGCCGCCTTTGCACAAAAGAAATACGACACCGGCGCCTCCGATACCGAGATCAAGATCGGCAACGTCGAGGCCTATAGCGGCCCCGCCTCCGCCTACGGCGTCATCGGCAAGACCGAGGAAGCCTATTTCAAGATGATCAATGATGCCGGCGGCATCAACGGCCGCAAGATCAACTGGATCTCCTATGACGACGGCTACTCGCCGCCCAAGACGGTAGAGCAGATCCGCAAGCTGATCGAGAGCGACGAGGTGTTTTTGGTGTTCAACGCGCTGGGCACCCCAACCCAGACCGCGGTCCAGAAATATCACAACGCCAAGAAGGTGCCGCAGCTGTTCCTCGCCACCGGCGCCAGCAAGTGGAACGATCCGAAGGACTTCCCGTGGACCATGGGCTTCCAGCCGAGCTACCGCGTCGAGGCCCGGATCTTCGGAAAGTACATCCTCAAGGCCAAGCCGAACGCCAAGGTCGCGATCTTCTATGCCAATGACGATTTCGGCAAGGATTACCTGATCGGCCTCAAGGAGGTCCTCGACAAATCGAGCGCCACGATCGTCGCCGAAGAAAGCTACGAGACCACCGAGCCGTCGATCGATTCCCACATCGTCAAGCTGAAGGACACCAACGCCGACGTGTTCGTCAACATCGCGACGCCTAAATTCGCAGCCCAGGCGATCAAGAAGATCGCCGAGCTCGGCTGGAAGCCGATGCAGGTGATGACCGACGTCTCGCTCTCGATCGGCGCTGTCATGAAACCCGCCGGGCTCGAGGCCAGCGAAGGCGTGCTGTCGGCCGGCTATCTCAAGGATGCCTCCGATCCGCAGTGGAAGGACGACGCCGGCATGAAAAAGTTCATGACCTTTGTCGAAAAGTACATGCCGGGCGCCAACATCTCGGACGCCAACCTGGTCTATGGCTACGCCGCGGCACAGACCATGGTGCAGACGCTGAAGCAGTGCGGCGACGAGCTGACGCGTGAGAATGTGATGAAGCAGGCCGCCAGCCTGAAGGATTTCGTGCCCGACACGCTGATCCCCGGCATCAAGATCAACACCAGCGCCACCGACTTCGCTCCGATCGAGCAGCTCCAGATGTGGCGGTTCAAGAGCGGGCAGTGGGAGTTGTTCGGCGACATTCTCAGCGCCGAGACGGGGGGCTGATCCAAAGTCGACCGCCAATCGAGAGCAGACTCCCTCTCCCGCTTGCGGGGGAGGGCCGGGGTGGGGGCTCTCTCCACGAATCGTACTGTGGAGAAAGCCCCACCCGCCGCGCTCCGGCGCGCAAGAGCGCTGCCGAGCGCGTCAAATATCGAAAACAACCCCATGCAAAGTAGCCGGCGGCTGCCGGCGTTCGACACGACGACTTGACATGTCGGGCAACTCAGCGGCATTATTCCATTATTCCGAAATCGCGCAAGCGCCTATGGGACGTGGCCGTAGTCACATGCGATTGCCCTGCCCGCAAAGCGGGAGAGGTGAAGTGACAGGCGACGGCTAGCCCGGCAGCAGAATCGCAAAAGACTCATCCACCGTGCGGCGCAAATGCTCCCGGTAGAGCTTATGGTTCGCATCGTCCGGCGATACCCGCCCGAGACTCGGGTTCGGCACGTTCTTCACCGGCAACAGCGCAATCGGCGCCGCGATCGGCGTCAACAGTGAGGCGCGGCCGGCGAGCAAGGTCGTGATGATGCCGTACATCTCGCCGCTATTGCGCGGCCGGCACACCGTGATCAGGCGATGCTGGCCGTGGCGGTTGGTCACGAGATAGACAAAGCCCGACTCGTTGGGCACCGCGACCTCGCCGTACTGGGTGTAGTCGGCATCCTGCCGCTCGCCCTCACGAAAACCGAGCGACGCGGTGGCCTCGTCCCATGCGATCTCGGTGCGATAGGCATAGATCGCATCCTTGTCACCGAACGACGGCCGTACCGTGATGTAGGTCCCTTCGATCCGCGCCACCGCGCGGCGGGAATAGGATCCGAGGTTGTCGGGCGCGATCACGCCATTGACGGGCGCGGCGGCTGGCGCCACGTCTGGCAGTTTGCGCAAGGAGACACCGAGCGCCTGCTCCAGCCGCACCGTGGTTGCCAGCGTGAACGGGCGACGGCCGCCGAGCACCTTTTCCAAGGTCGACAGGCTGAGTTTCGCCTGCTCCGCCAGCGTCTGCCGCGAGATCCGGCGGCGCGCGATCTCCTCGCGGATGGTCTCCGCCACTTGCTGGCTCTGCTCGGCGGAAAGCTGCTTGTCCGGCGTCGGCATCGTGATCCCCAGCGCGATTCCTCATCGATTTCCGCAGTCTAGCAGACCGGACAATCCAGCACAAAACCGCACAAAACCGCCTAACCCGCAGGCGGATCGCGACGGACAGCGGCCAATCATTGCCGATCGTTCTGCTCGCGCCAAAACGGCCGTTCTCCATGATCGCGAGGCAGCGAAACCCTCGCTCGGAGCGACGAAAATGACGATTTGCGATGCAAGTGAGACCAGCCGGCGGATCCGCCTGTCGCGCAAGATGCGCATCCTGCTGTTCTTCCTGGTGGAAGGCGTGGCCGCGCTGGCAATCGGCTTTGCTGCCCTCTTCCTGAGTTTTGATCCGGTGTGGTCGGCAGAGCAGCCGAAGCAAGCGGTGTTGCGGCCGGCCGATGCGCGCTCCGGCTCGCTGCTGCTCAAGACCGAGGACGGCTATGCCGATGCTCTCAGGCTCGGCGTCGACGTCGACCTCACCGTATCGGGGCCGACCGTCCGCGCCCGCGTCACGCAGATCTTCCGTAACCCGACCAAGGAGTGGATGGAGGCGACCTATGTCTATCCGCTGCCGGCGGGCAGCGCGGTCGACACCCTGAAGATGGTGGTCGGCGACCGCGTCGTGGTCGGCGACATCAAGGAGCGGCAGCAGGCCCGCGCCATCTACGAGCAGGCCAAACAGAACGGCCAGAAGGCCGCGCTCACCGAACAGGAGCGGCCGAACATCTTCACCAACTCGGTCGCCAATATCGGCCCCGGCGAAACCGTGCTGGTGCAGATCGAATATCAGGAGCCGGTGCAGCAGAACGGCAACGCGTTCTCGCTGCGGGTGCCGATGGTGGTCGGCCCGCGCTACAATCCGCAACCGGTGGTGCAAAGCGTCGACCTTCGCGCCGATGGCGGCGGCTGGGGCGCAACCACGACTGATCCGGTGCCGGATCGCGACCGCATCTCGCCGCCGGTGCTCGACCCCGCCGAAAACGCACCGATCAATCCGACCAACATCACGGTGCACCTGCAGGCCGGCTTCCCGCTCGGCGAGGTGAAGAGCCATTTTCACCAGGTCAAGATCGAGAGCCCCGACAACGCCACGCGCATCATCAAGCTGGCCGAAGGCGCGGTGCCCGCTGATCGCGATTTCGAACTCACCTGGAAACCCGCCGCCGAAAAAGCGCCATCGGTCGGGCTGTTCCGCGAGCATGTCGGCAATTCCGACTATTTGCTTACCTTCGTCACCCCGCCCTCGGTCGAGCAGGCGAACGAGAAGCAGCTGCCGCGCGAGGTGATCTTCGTGATCGACAATTCCGGCTCGATGGGCGGCACCTCGATCATCCAGGCCAAGGCGAGTCTCTTGTATGCGCTCGGCCGCCTACAGCCGACCGACCGCTTCAATGTGATCCGCTTCGACGACACCATGGATGTTCTGTTCCCGACGCCAGTCGCCGCGAACAGCACCAATATCGGCAACGCGACGTCGTTCGTCAGCGCGCTGCAAGCACGCGGCGGCACCGAGATGGTGCCGGCGATGCGCGCCGCGCTGTCCGACACCAACCACGATGACGCCAGTACCATCCGCCAGGTCGTATTCCTGACCGACGGCGCGATCGGCAACGAACAGCAATTGTTCGAGACCATCAGCGCGCTGCGCGGCCGCTCGCGAATCTTCATGGTCGGCATCGGCTCGGCACCGAACACCTATCTAATGACCCGCGCCGCCGAGCTTGGCCGCGGTACCTTCACCCATATCGGCTCGGTCGAGCAGGTCGACGAACGGATGCGCGACCTGTTCGGCAAGCTGGAGAATCCGGCGGTGACCGGCCTCTCCGCAAAATTCTCCGACGCCACGGCCGACCTGACGCCGGCGGCGATCCCCGACGTCTATCGTGACGAGCCGCTGGTGCTCGCCGCCAAACTCGACAAGCTCGCCGGCTCGGTCGAGATCAAGGGCCGGATCGGTGACCGTCCCTGGAGCGTGACGCTGCCGCTCGCCAACGCCGCCGAAGGCAAGGGCCTGTCAAAGCTGTGGGCGCGCCGCAAGATCGCAGATGCCGAAGTCGCGCGCACCACGCGGCAGGCAAGTCCTGAAGATGCCGACAAGACGATCCTTGCGCTCGCACTGGAGCACCAGCTCGTCACGCGACTGACCAGCCTGGTTGCGGTCGACGAGACGCCGAGCCGTCCCGACGGTGAGCCGTTGAAGCTGAGCGAGCTGCCGATCAACCTGCCCGCAGGCTGGGATTTCGCAAAGGTGTTCGGCGAGCGTCCGCGGCTTCCGGTGGCACCGACCGAGCGTCGTGCCGAAGCTGGTGACGTCAAGGTCCGGCTCGCGGCACTGAAGCGGCCGGTCGTCACGACGGCTCCCGTCACGGTCCAATTGCCGAAGACGGCAACCGATGCCGAGCTGAAGATGATCGCGGGCGTGATCCTGCTCACGGTCAGCCTGCTCCTCATGATGTTCAACCGACGTCAGACGTCGCCCCACTGACGTCGGATGAAAGGAGGAGGTTTCCCCCGACCTCCTCCTTCAAGAGCGCGCGCGGCCTCTCACCGTCCCCCCAGGGCCGCGCGCGCCGCTCTTTTCCCCCAACCGGCCGTCATTGCGAGGAGCGAAGCGACGAAGCAATCCATGGTCCCACATATGTTGCACGATGGATTGCTTCGCTTCGCTCGCAATGACGGGAGATAGACAATGCCCCGCATCATCTCTCCCGCTGTCTTCGTCCTCATCGGCCTGATCCTGTTCGGCCAGGGCACCTACATCCACGCCAAGGCGCTGCTCGCGCAGGTGCTGCTGGAGCGTGCTTTCACAGAGACCATTGCGACCGGCCACCCTGTGAAGCCGTGGTCCTGGGCCGATACCTGGCCGGTGGCGCGTATCGAGGTGAAACGACTCCGCGCCTCGACAATCGTGCTCGCCGGCAGCAGCGGCCAGGCGCTGGCCTTCGGTCCGGGTCATGTCGAGCAGACCGTCGACGCCGGCGAGCGCGGCGTCGCGGTCTATTCTGCGCATCGTGACACGCATTTTCGTTTCCTGAAGGAGGTCGCTGTTGGCGACGAGATCGACGTCACCACGAGTGACGGCAAGACCTTCCGCTACCGGGCCGATCGCAGCTCCGTGGTCCGTTTCGACCAGTCCGGGATTGATCCGCTGACCGACCGATACGAGCTGGTGTTATCGACCTGCTGGCCGTTCGACGCGCTGACCTCGGGGCCGGAGCGCTATCTGCTGCACGCGACCTTGATCGAACCGGGTTCCTGAGCCCGGCGAATTTTGCGCGCGCCGGGATATTTTGTGCGGTGCCCTGCCCCGCGCTGGCGTGAGTTGCCACCCTCTTCCGTCAGCCATAAAAGGAATGAAAATCACGGCGTTCGGCGATCGTCCGTCGGCCTGAGGAAACCAAAGACAACAAGGGTAAGGGCAGGCTCCATGGAAGCTCTCGCAAGCACCGCGTTTCATCCGTCCCGTAAATGGACGCCACCTGCCGACGCCAGCGACATAGTCAAGAGCATTCATGCGATGCTGCACCCGCGCAACATCGTGCTGGTCGGCGCCACCGACAAACCGGGCAACTATGCCGAGCGGATCTGGAACAATCTGATCAGATACAAATATGCGGGCAGGATATTCCCGATCAACGCCAAGCGCGAAGCGATCTGGGGTGTCACTTGCTACAAGGATTTTGCCAGCCTGCCGGAGAAGCCCGATCACGTGCTGGTGCTGGTGCCGGCCCGGTTTGCCGTGCAGGTGATCCGCGATGCGGCCGCCGCCGGCGCGCGTTCGGCGACGATCGTCACGTCAGGCTTCAGCGAGTTGCAGGACGAGGAGAGCCAGCGGCTCGCCGTCGAGCTGAAGCAGGCTATCAAGGAGACCGGGCTCGCCGTCACCGGCCCGAACTGCCTCGGCAACTTAAGCGCCGGTGAAAACCTGTTCACCAATATCGACGACCGCATCGTCACCATGGAGCAAGGTGCGGTGGCGATCGCCGGTCAATCCGGCGCGATCGTGATGGCGATCCGTCAGGCGCTGGAAGATCGCGGCGTCGGCGTCGGCTACATGGTCACGACCGGCAACGAATCCGGGCTGGAGACGCCGGACTTGATGGCTTATTTTGCCGCCGATCCCAGCATTCGCGTCATCGTGGTCTATCTCGAAGGCGTCCGGAACACGAAAGTGTTCCGCGAAGCCTGCAAGGCCGCGCGGGCCGCCGGCAAACCGGTGATCGCGCTCAAGCTTGGTGCCTCCGAAGGCGGCCGGGCCGCTGCGATGGCGCATACCGGCGCGCTTGCTGGCTCGATCGAGACCTTTGACGCGATCTCGACCCGCGAAGGCGTGATCCGGGTGCGCGGGCTCGATGAACTGATCGAAACCACGGAATGCTTCGTTCATGCTGATCCGCCAAAGGGCAATCACCTCGCCGCGGTGTCGCTGTCCGGTGGCAAGCGCGGCCTGCTGATCGACGCCTTCTATTCCGCCGGCCTGAACTTTGCGCCGCTGAGCCCGAACGCGTCAGAACAACTGGCGAAGATGCTGGGACCCGGCAGCATCGTCGGCAATCCGCTCGATGCCGGCTTTGCCGCGGTGGTCGATCCCTCCGTCTACATGAAGTCGATCGAGATCATGATCGACGATCCCGACACCGATATCGTCATCATCGACGCCGAGCTGCCGAAGGCGCCGCACGAATTGCGCGAGCGCAATCTGCGCATCGTCAACGAGATGGCGGCCAAGGCCAACAAGCCGGTGATCTATATCAGCACCATGTCGATCGGCTTCACCGAATTCACCAAGGGACTGCGCAAGAGCCTCCCTGATATCGCTGTGATGCAGGGCCTCGACCGCGCCGTCGGCGCGATCAAGGCGCTGATCGAATATGCCGGCCTGCGCAAGGAAGTGCCTGACATCGTCTCCAGCTCGAAGGCCTCTGCGCGCGTCGTGCTGGAGAAGACCCTAAAAGCCGCCAACGGCGCCGCCGCGCTCGACGAGGTCGCCTCGAAGAAGCTGCTCAAGGCCTATGGCATTCCGATCTCCAGGGAAGAGGTCGCACAGACCGCGGCCGAGGCCGTGACGATCGCCAAGACAATCGGCTTCCCGGTGGTTGCGAAAGTGGTCAGCGCCGACATCCTGCATAAATCCGACATCGGCGGCGTGGTGCTGAACCTCAACAGTGCCGCCGAGGTGAAGAAGGCGTTCAACGACATCACCGCGCGGGTGAAAAAGCTGAAGGGCAAGCCGAAGCTCGAAGGCATCCTGATCGCGCAGCAGGTCAAGGCCGACCTCGAGCTTGTGGTCGGCGCCTCGCTCGACGCCGAGATGGGACCCGTGGTGCTGTTCGGCACCGGCGGCGTCGATATCGAGCTGCTGAAGGACGTCGCCCTTGCCGGCGCGCCGCTCGATGCCGCCGAGGCGCGAGAGCTGATCGCGAAGACCAAGGCTGGCATCAAGATGAAGGGTTATCGCGGAAAGCCCGCGCTGCACGAAGCATCCGCGGTGAAGGCGCTGGTCGGCCTCTCCAATCTGATGGCCGACGCCGGCAACCGCATCGCCTCGATCGACGTCAACCCGTTCCTGATCAACAGCAAGCTCGGCGTCGCCGTGGATGGCCTGGTCGTGCTGAACAATGCAGCGGCGAAGAAGGCTGCGGGGCATTAGGCGCTACTCCCTCTCCCCGTTCTTACGGGGAGAGGGCTGGGGTGAGGGACTGCATCCACGAACGCGACTCGCGGAGAGTCCCCCTCACCCGGATTGCTTCGCAATCCGACTCTCCCCGCGAGCGGGGCGAGGTGACTCAAAAACTCGCCCCCCACTGCCGCGCGGTCTGCATCAGCCAGTCGCGGTACAGCGTCAGCGGCGTAACGCCGGTGATGCCGCCGCAGCCAGCGGTACCATTCGGCCCCGTGGACCAGCTCACCACGCCAATGATCGCAGGCCCGCTCTGCTTGTCCTCGAACACGGGCGCACCGGAATCCCCGGTGCAGGCGCCCATCCCGTCGCGGGTGCCCTGGCCAACCGGATCGACGAGACGGATCTGCAGCGTACCCGGTTTGCTGGTCGCGACCAGGCCCGCGACGCGGATCGTGCCGCCGCTCTTGCCGTCGCCGCGCACGGTGACGCCGACGCCCGCGATGGTGAAGCGGCCGCCGACCTGGATCGGAATGTTGGGCGTACCAAGCGTCGATGGCGCTTTCCCAACCATTGGCGCGGCGAGCTGCAGCAGCGCGACATCGGCGGTCGCGACATGATTAAGCATCGCTTGCATCTTGAAGCCCGGATGAATCGCAACCGTCTTGACGTACTGCAGCTTGGGCTGCCGGTCCGCGCCATAATCGACGATCTTGTAGTCGGCGCCGGGCTGCACGCAATGCGCCGCGGTCAGCACGACTTTTGGTGCGATCAGCGCGCCGGTGCAGAAATTGCCGCGCGAGCCGACAATGGTGACGACCGAGCGCGCGACACCGTCAGCCGACGGCGCACCGCCGCCGACGATGGCCGAGGCGGGAGCGGATATCAGCGACATCACAGTCGCGAGGATGAGCTGAGGCTTCTTCATCGGCGCAGCAATAGCCCGCGGCGCGCGGATCGCCAAGCGTCGGATCAGGCTGGTTCCGGCCGTCAATCCGTGTTAGCCGCTCCCTCAAGCAATAGATGACCTGGCAGGGAAGAATGATCGAAGCAGTGATCTGGGATTTCGGCGGCGTCCTGACCACCTCGCCGTTCGAGGCGTTCGCGCGCTATGAGACCGAGCGCGGCCTGCCCGCCGACATCATCCGCCGCACCAACGCTGCCAACCATCTCGAAAACGCCTGGGCCAAATTCGAGCGCGCCGAAATCGACATCGACGCCTTTGACGAACTTTTCGCGACGGAATCGAAAGCGCTCGGCGCCGAGGTGCGCGGCAAGGACGTGCTGCCGCTGCTCTCCGGCGACCTGCGTCCCGAGATGGTCGAAGCGCTGAAGCGCATCAACGCAAAGTTCAAGACCGGCTGCATCACCAACAATCTGCCGGCCAACGCGATCGGCAGCCACAGCGGGCGCACGCTCTACATCGCCGAGGTGATGGTGCTGTTCGATCATGTGATCGAATCAGCAAAGATCGGGCTGCGCAAGCCCGATCCGCGAATCTACCAGATGATGGTGGAGACGCTGCAAGTGAATCCCAAGAACTGCGTCTATCTCGACGATCTCGGCGTCAACCTGAAGCCCGCCCGCGAGATGGGCATGACCACGATCAAGGTGCTCAACGCCGCGCAGGCGATCGGCGAACTCGAGACCGCGACCGGGCTCACGCTGAGGTGAAGCCGGTTCCCCGCACATTCACCAGACGTTCGTAGCCCGGATGGAGCGCAGCGAAATCCGGGACCTCGAGCTCCGTAGTGAGCACTGATCCCGGATTACGCTTCGCTTCATCCGGGCTACGTGTAGTGTGTGTGTATTGCGCTCCGCGGAAATACGCCGGAAGCAGGCGCTAACCCCAGGCCTTTAACCCCCGGCCTTTGCGGGTCAAACGAGCCTTGTGCTTTGCCCGCAACGGGGGCAGAACAGGTCCGAGTTCAAGGCAAATTCGGAGCTGATCCTCGTGGCTGATACCAGGCCCACCGCCGCGATCGAGGCCGTGGAAAGCGGCCTCGCCGCGCACGGCTATATCGCCAGCCGGCAGATCGCGACCGCGGTGTATCTGTCGCAGCAGATCGAGAAGCCGATCCTGGTCGAAGGCCCCGCCGGTGTCGGCAAGACCGAGCTGGCGAAGGCGATCGCCGCCTGGCGCGGCCTGAAATTGATCCGCCTGCAGTGCTACGAGGGCCTCGACGAGGCCAAGGCGCTGTACGAGTGGAAGTACGCCAAGCAGTTGCTCTACACCCAGATCCTGAAGGACAAGCTCGGCGAGGTGCTGGGCGACGCGCAGACGCTGCATGAGGCGCTCGGCCAGCTCCACGCCTTCGGCGACGTGTTCTTCTCCAAGGAATTCGTCGAGCCGCGCCCGCTGCTGCAGGCGCTGGAGCAACCGGCCGGCTGCGTGCTGCTGATCGACGAGATCGACAAATCCGACGCCGAGTTCGAATCGCTGCTGCTGGAAATCCTCTCGGACTTCCAGGTCACCATTCCCGAACTCGGCACGGTGACGGCGGTGGCGGCGCCGACCGTGATCCTGACCTCGAACAGCGAGCGCGACCTCGGCGACGCCTTGAAGCGGCGCTGCCTGCATCTGCATATCGGCTTCCCCGAGCAGAAGCTGGAAGAGCGTATCGTCGAGACCCGTGTGCCGGGCATCTCGCAGGCCCTGCGCAAGCAGATGGTCGGCTTCATCCATGAGATCCGCACGCTGGACCTGAAGAAGCTGCCCTCGGTCAGCGAGGCAATCGACTGGGCGCGCGTGCTGGTGTTGCTGCAGGCCACCGAACTCGACCACGAGATCGTCAAGGACACGCTCAACGTGCTCCTCAAATACGAAGCCGATATCGAGGCCGCAACGCCGCAGGTCTCGGCGTTCATCGCCAAGGCGTCGCGGCACGGCGTCTTTAGCTAGGGTTCCAATGCGCGAGAACCTGCATCGCTTCTTTCGTGCGGCGCGGGGAGCCGGGGTCCGGGTCTCACCCGCCGAAAGCATCGACGCGATGCGCGCGGTGTCTCAGGTCGGCTTCGCCGATCGCACGATCCTGCGCGACACCATCCTGCTGACGCTCGCCAAGACGCAGGACGAGAAGCGCGCGCTCGGCGACTGTTTTGATCTTTTCTTCAGCCAGCCCGAGCCGCAACAGGACGCCTCCGAGCAGGACAAGCAGGACGACGACAGTGAGTCCGGCGCCAACCCGTCGGCCGATGCGCATGGCGACGCGGAAGGTGGCGCGGAGAGCGAGAACATCGGATCGCTCGCCGAGATGCTGCTGTCGCAAGACCGCAACGCGCTCTCGGCCGCAATCGCCAACGCTTCGGGCGCGGCCTCGCTGTCCGACATTCGCTACTTCACCCAGCGCGGCATCTTCCAGACCCGCATCCTCAATGCGATGGGCATCGAGCGGCTGCGCGACGACATCGACGACCTGACCACACGCAACCCCGCGCTCGCCGAGCGGCTGCAGGATGCGCTCAACGGTTTGCGCGGCACCGTCCGCGATACGGTCTCGCAGGCCCTGCTGCTCTACGGCCGCGAGGAGACGGAAAACCTGCGCAACGAAATCCTGCGCAACGCGCCGCTGGCGCGGATCGAACCGCGCCAGGTCGAGCAGATGCGCGCGTTGATCCGCCGGATCGCCCGCCGCCTGCGCGAGCGCTTTTCCAAGCCGCGCAAACGCCAGCGCCGCGGCCATCTCGACGTGCGCCGCACGCTGCGGCGTAACGCAGCCTGGGGCGGCGTCCCCTTCCTCACGGCATGGAAACGCAAGCACCGCGACCGGCCGAAGATCGTGGCGCTGTGCGACGTCTCGGGTTCGGTCGCGCGGGTCTCGGATTTCTTCCTGCTGTTGATTCACAGCCTGCACGAGGTGGTCGACGACGTCCGCTCGTTTGCCTTCTCCGGACACCTGATCGAAGTCAGTGACATCCTGGACTCCAAATCGCCCGAAGAGGCGATGAAGGAGATCATGTCCAAGGTCGGCTTCGGCTCGTCCGACTACGGCAACTCATTCGCCGATTTCGAGAACGAGTGGATGGGCGCGATCACACCGCAGACCACCGTGATTGTGCTCGGCGACGCCCGCAGCAACAATCTCGACCCGCGCGCCGACATCCTGCGCCGCATCGGCGAACGCTCCAAGCGGCTGGTGTGGCTCAACCCCGAGGGCCGCATGGTCTGGGGCTTTGGCGATTCGGAAATGCCGCGTTACGCGACCTTCTGCAGCGTGGTGCGCCAATGCGGCACCGCGCAGCAGCTCGAGCGCGCGGTATCGGACATTGTGGCGACGTATCAATAGGCCCCGCGGTTTCAAATGACCGGTGGTGCCTACGAGTTAAGCCGGGCACTGAGCAGCCATCCAGCCAATGAGATCAGCGTTAGCGCGATCGCCGCGGAGAAGCTGACGAACTTGATGGTCGTGATCGCCTTCAACATCGGAACGGTCCGTGCCGCCTCGTTCGGCTCGCCGCGCAGCAACAACCACGCCAGCAGACAATCCTCGATCAGGTCGCTGAGCAGATATACCCCCGGCACCAGCAGCCCGAGCCACGCCTCAGATGGATAGAGTTGCTTGATCCAGTGCGACGATGCCGCGCCCATCGCGCCCGCAAGCGCCAGCATGACGATCAGATCGAGCGGGAACAGGATCGGGCAGACATATTTGAACCGAAGGTCCGACGTAACCAGTGCGCTGAGCTGGTCGGCTGTGTAGCTCAATGTCTTCTCGGGAAAGCGCGAAGAAAATCTCCCTGCGAAGACTGCCTCGGCGTACTTGCCGACGCTCCAGAACAAGCCAAACGCAATCACGACCAAACCAGCGAGGATGACTGTCACGCGGGCTTCATGACTCATATCGGTCCGCCCCTGTGCAGGTCAGGCGTGTGGTGGTCAGACGTGTGGTGGACACCCGCGGGCAGAATATGCGCGCGCACCGGGCAAATCTCCAGAAAATAGAAAGTATGGATACAATATCGCAATGGTTGTTGACCAGATTCCCATCTTTTCCGCACTGTTGCAATTGAATTCTACGGATTGCCGCAACCGGACGCGCGTGCACAGCGCTGCGGCCTGGTGCAGCAAGACACGCTCCGCCAGGCCGCCGGGTGGCGAGTCATCCCGCGTAAACACAACCGTGCTCAATTGAAGATTGAATCCGGACCGCATTCTGCCCTAGATAGACGCAGGAGTTCACGGCGACCGCAGGGGGCAACGGATGCCGAAGGATATCATCATTTGCTGCGACGGCACCGGCAGCGAGATCAGCGACAATATTTCCAACGTGCTGAAGCTGTTTCGTGTCACCGAGAAGAGTGATCGGCAACGGATTTATTACCAGCCCGGGCTCGGCACGATCGGCATGCAGAATTCCTGGGGGCGCTTCAAGCAGCAGATGCGCGGCCTGTGGGGGCTGGCCTTCGGTGCAGGCCTCGACAAGGACACGCTCGATGCCTACGTCTTCCTGTGCAAGGCTTGGGAGCCCGGCGACCGGGTCTGGGTGTTCGGCTTCAGCCGCGGCGCCTACACGGTGCGCGTGCTGGCCGGCTTCATCCATGCAATGGGACTGCTGCCGGTCGACCAGATCGACCTCGCCAGTTATGCGTTCGGCACCTTCAAGAAAGCCAGTTCGGACGCCCAGAGGTCCGATGGGACCTTCGACGAAGCGCCGCTGAAGGAGGTCTGGCATTTCAGCCAGATCGCCGGCGGCCGCAACATCGACATCGAATTCATCGGGGTCTGGGACACCGTGGCCTGCATCATCGTGCCGCGGCAGGACAATTTCTGGTTCGATATGCAGACGCTGCTCTTCACCCGCACCAATTCAAGCGTCAAGCGATTCCGCCAGGCGATCTCGATGGACGAGCGGCGGCGCATGTTCCGCCTCAACCGCTGGATCGACCCGCAGAAGTACCGGTCGAATCCGTTCGATCCGAAGACGGCCGTGGACCAGGACATCCGTCAGGTCTGGTTTGCCGGCGTGCACTCCGACATCGGCGGCGGCTATCCGGAGGCCGAGAGCGGGCTATCGAAATTTCCGCTGATATGGATGCTCGCGCAGGCCCAGGCCGCCGGGCTGCACATGGACCGGATGCTGATCGATCATTTCGCCTGGGGAATGCCGCTGCCGCCGCCGGCGCACGTCTATGTGCCGCCGAGCGCGACGGGACCGTTGCACAATTCGCTGACCGGCGCCTGGGAAATCCTGGAGTGGATTCCGAAGCGCGACAAGTGGAAGGAATGGCCCGAGCGTAAATCCTTCCTCGGCTTCTATCTGCCACTTGGCGAGCCGCGGCTGATTCCGGACGGTTCGACGATCCATCGCTCGGTGCTGGAACGGATGGAGGAAATTCCAACCTACCGTCCGATCAACATGCCGAAAAACTACAAGATCGAGGAGTTGACGCCAATGCCACCGCCGATCGCTCCCTCCGTCGTCTGAACCCGCGCCCTTACGCGTCGATCGCATCCTTGATGCGCCTGCGGGTGAGCGGCAGGTCACGCAGCCGTTTTCCGGTCGCATCGGCAATGGCATTGGCGAGCGAGGCGGCGGCCGGGCCCTGTCCGGTCTCGCCGCTGCCGAGGAACGGCAGTCCGGGGCGATTGATGATGTGAACGTCGATGTTATCAGGCACCGAATTGAACCGCAGGATCGGATAGGTCTGCCAGTCGATGCTGGTGATCCTGGTGTCGTCGAAGCTGACGCTCTCATACAGCGTCCAGCTGGTCGACTGCACGATCGCGCCTTCGATCTGGTTGGTGATTCCATCGGGATTGACGACCTGACCGGCGTCAACGGCGGCGACCGCGCGCACCAAGCGTGCACGGCCGGTCTCGCGATTGACCTCCACCTCGGAGGCAACAGCGCAATAGGCCGCGAGATTCTTGTAGCGCGCGAACGCAAAGCCGTAGCCACGGTTCGGCGGCGCCTTCTGCCCCCGCGTCCAGCCGAAACCTTGGGCAGCCTTCTCGATCACCTCGCGGCCACGCTGGTCGTCGAGATGTTTCAGGCGGAATTCGACGGGATCGGTCCCGGCGAGACCGGCCAATTCGTCCATGAAACTCTCGATCGAGAACACGTTGTGATAGGCGCCGAGCGCGCGCATCGCGGAAATCCGCAGCGGCATCGCCGGGATGAAATGATGCACCACATGCGCGTTCGGGAAATTGTAGATCGGAATCGCGTTGCGATCGCCGCCGCCCTCCGGCAGCGGCAACGGCTTCGGCGCGGGCACCGCAAAGGAGCGCGCCATGTGCTGGGCCGCAAGCAGCGAGCCGGCGCCGCCCGGCCGCATCGAATGCGTGTTGCTCCATACCGCGAAATTCCAGTCAGCGATCTTGCCGTTAGCATCGAGCGAGGCGCTCAGCTTGGTCACCATCGCCGGACCATACGGTTCCCAGCCATGTTCCTGCTCACGCGTCCACTGCACCCGCACGGGACGGCCCGGAAGCGCGCGGGCAATCAGCGCCGCATCGGCCGCGGCATCGTCGGCGCCGTTATGGCCGTAGCAGCCGGAGCCTTCGACATGGATCAGGCGAACGCTGGCCTGCGGCATCCCCAGCATCTCGGCAATAGCTTGCCGGTCGGGATAGACGCCTTGCGTGTGCGTCCACACCGTCATCGCGCCATCGAGGAACTGCGCAACCGCGCAGGATGGCCCGATCGAACCGTGCGACTGGTAGGGCCGCGTGTAGGTCGCCTCCAGCGTTTTCGTTCCGGTCGCGGAGGGATCGCTGCGTGTAAAGATCGCAAAATCCTGCGACGGCAGCATCGTCAGCACGTTGGCGAGATCATTCTGGTTCGGGAGCTTTGCGATCTCTCGCCACTTCGCCGCCGCGGCCAGCCCATTCATCGCCTTGACTGCAAGAAATTCCTTCTCCGCCACCACGGCGAGGAAATTGCCGTCGCGCACGATCTGGATCACGCCGGGCATTTTCTCGATCGCGGACGTCTCGCATTCGGTCAGTTGCGCACCGTAGCTTGGCGGCCGCACCACGCGCGCATGCAGCATGCCGGGAAGCCGCATGTCCTGCACATAGGCCGCGCCGCCGGTGACCTTGGCCGGGATATCGACGCGCGGCACCGGCTGTCCCATCACCTGAAACGTCGCCGGATCCTTCAAGCTCGACGTCGGCTGCGCCTGGACATGCAGCATATCGGTGGCGACGAGCTCGCCATAGGTCAGGCGCCGGCCATCGGGCGCGACGACGGTTGCATTCTCCGTTCGCAATCCGTCTGCCGGTAGATCGAACCGCCTCGCCGCTTCCGCAACGAGCAGCGCCCGCGCCTGCGCCGCGGCATGCAGGATCGCGGTGCCGCTGTCCTGCATTGAATGGCTGCCGGAGGTGTAGCCTTCATTTGCCGTGAGCCGGGTGTCGGCAGTGACGACATTTAGCGCGTCGAACGGCACATCGAGCTGTTCGGCGGCGATCTGCTGGAACGCGGTCTTGAACCCCTGGCCGAGCTCGGCCTTGCCCGTAAAGGCCGTGATGCGGCCGTCGGCATCGATGCGAATCCAAGAATCCAGATTGGACGAGGTTGCCAGGCTGCCTGGCAACTTCGGCCCGTTACCGGGCTTCTGTTCCTGCGCCTCCGCATCGCGCAGCGAGAAGCTGACGATCAGCGCGCCGGCGCCGGCCAGCACGCTGCGGCGGTCGAGAATCACGGGAGCGTTCATCGGCCGCCCCCCTCGATCGTGGCGTCCGCCGTATCCATCAGCCTGGCGGCTCGATGCACTGCGCGCAGGATACGCATATGGGTGCCGCAGCGGCACAGATGCGGCTGCAGCTCGGCCCGGATCTGCGCATCGGTCGGCTTTGGATTGCGCATCAGCAGCGCCTGCGCCCGCATCATCATTCCGGCGATGCAGTAGCCGCACTGTGCCGCCTGCTCCTCCATGAAGGCGCGCTGGATCGGTGCCGGCGCATCCAAGGTCCCGAGTCCCTCGAGCGTCGTCACCTGCTTGCCCTCGAGCAGGACCAGCGGCGTGACGCAGGACAGCACCGCCTTGCCGTCGACGATCACGGTGCAGGCACCGCACTGCCCGAGCCCGCAGCCAAACTTGGCCGCGTTGAGCGCGAGGTCGTCGCGCAGCACGTAGAGCAGCGGCGCATCCGGGTCGGCGGCGACCTGATGGTCCCGGCCATTGACTTTCAATGTCATCATGGCTTGCCTCGCTGAAGAGAATCCGCAGGCGCATCGCGCTGATCGTGCGAAGCCGTGAGCAAAACGGTTTGCGCGGCGCGCGCATCGCGTACGGTTTTGTCGAGATCGCCCCACACCGGCTGCTTGCCGAACCGGACGCGCAGGTAGTTCAGCAGTGCCACCATTTGTGTGTCGTCGATGCTGGCAGCAAAGCCCGGCATGATCGGGCTGCGTTCGCCTTCGACGGCACCTATACCTGACAATACGATGTTGACGAGGTTGCGCGGATCGGGGCTTGCGATGGCCGTAGAGAGCGCGAGATTGACGCCGCCATAAGGCAACGGCCGGTGGCTTTCGTGACAGGTGGCGCAGGCCGCAGCATAGATCGCCGCGTCGGCGGCATTGGCCTGAGGCGTATCCGTCGCAGGCGGTGGCGCGGGGCGCTTGCCGTCCGGCGCCGGCGCACCCGAGATATCGGCCATGTACACGGCGATGGCACGCACGTCGCTGTCGGCGACATCAGACAGATTGCCGACGACGTCAGCCATCGGCCCGCGCGCGGTGCCGTGATCGGGATGCCAGCCGCGGCGCAGATAGGCGTGGAGCGCGTCCGCGTTCCATCGCACCGGCGCGTGAGAGGTGTCGTTCAGCGCATAGGCGTGCCAGCTGTCGACATCGCCGCCGGAAAACTGCGCGTTGACGCGTTCCGCGCCGAGCGCGTTGCGCGGTGTATGGCAGGCGCCGCAATGCGCGAGCCCATCGACCAGGTAGGCGCCGCGGTTCCATTCCGCGCTCCTGGTCGCATCCGAATCAACATCGCCGCCGCGAAAGTACAGCAGTTTCCATCCGGCGATCATCGGCCGATAATTGAGCGGAAACGACAGCCGGTTCGCCGGCGGCGACGCATGAACCGGCTGCCGCGTCATCAGGAACGCATAGAGCGCCCGGTCGTCCGTATCAGAGACTTTGGTGAAATGGTCATAGGGGAAGGTCGGATAGAGATGATGGCCGTCGCGGCTGACGCCCGAGCGCATCGCGCGGACGAACGCCGCTTCCGGCCAGTGCCCGATGCCGGTCTCGGCATCGGGTGTGATATTGGACGAGAAAATGGTACCGAACGGCGTTGGAACCGAAAGGCCGCCGGCGTAATTCCCACCGCCACGCACGGTATGGCAGGTGTTGCAATTGCCGATCGCAGCGAGATCGCGGCCGCGCTTGACGATGTCAGGACCGAAAGCGTCCGGCCGCGGCGGCGCGATCGCCGCAATCGACGGCCGCCAGGCGACGGCAAAGCCCGCGGCCGCGCCGGCGACCAGCACGACAGCGGCAATGCCTGTGATGATCCGCAATTGACCGGCCATGCCTGAATTGAGTTTGCGATGGGACCAGCGTATTAACACATCTCGTTCCGGTATCGTTCGGTCCCAGGACCTCGATCACCGCCTGTTGACCCCAGGACTCATGACCGCCCAGCCCGCCCTCGATCGTGCATCTGCCCCGCCTCGCGATGCGCTGTCCGTGCTCAACCACGTGTTCGGCTTGCCGGGCTTCCGCGGCGCGCAGGAAGAGATCATCCGCCATGTCGCGGACGGCGGCAATTGCCTGGTGCTGATGCCGACCGGTGGCGGCAAGTCGATGTGCTACCAGCTGCCGTCATTGCTGCGCGACGGCTGCGGCATCGTGGTCTCGCCGCTGATCGCGCTGATGCGCGACCAGGTCGCGGGCCTGACCGAGGCCGGCGTCAATGCCGCCGTGCTGAACTCGACGCTGTCCTATCAGGAGGCCTCCGAGGTCGAGCGGCGGCTGCTCGCGGGCGACCTCGATCTGCTCTACGTCGCGCCGGAACGGCTGCTGACGCCGCGCTGCCTCAATCTGCTCGGCCAGGCGAAGATCGCGCTATTTGCGATCGACGAGGCGCATTGCGTCTCGCAATGGGGCCATGACTTCCGTCCCGAATATATCGGCCTCTCGGCGCTCGCCGAACGTTTTCCCAACGTGCCGCGCATTGCGCTGACCGCGACCGCCGATGCGATGACGCGGAAAGAGATTGCGGAGCGGCTGCAACTCGTCGACGCGCCGGAATTCGTTGCGAGCTTCGACCGGCCCAACATCCGCTACGAGATCGTCGACAAGCAGAACGCGACGACGCAACTCAAGAATCTGATCGCCGAACGGCATCCGGGCGACGCCGGCGTCGTCTACTGCCTGTCCCGCGCCAAGGTCGAGGATGTCGCGGCGTCACTGAGCGACGCCGGCATTCTCGCGCTACCCTACCATGCCGGGCTCGATGCCAGCGTGCGTGCCAGGAATCAAGATCGCTTCATCAACGAGGACGGCGTCGTGATCGTTGCCACCATCGCGTTCGGCATGGGCATCGACAAGCCGGATGTGCGCTTCGTCGCGCATCTCGATTTGCCCAAGAGCGTCGAGGCCTATTACCAGGAGACCGGCCGCGCCGGGCGTGACGGCAAGCCGTCGACCGCCTGGATGGCCTACGGCCTCTCCGACATCGTGCAGCAGCGCCGCATGATCGACGAATCGACCGGCTCCGACGCCTTCAAACGCGTCTCGATCGGCAAGCTCGACGCGCTGGTCGCGCTGGCCGAGACGGTGCACTGCCGCCGGCAGCGCCTGCTCGGCTATTTCGGCGAGACGCAAGGCAGCGAGAGCTGCGGCAATTGCGACAATTGCCTGACGCCGCCGCGCATTCGCGATGGCAAGGTATTGGCGCAGAAACTATTGTCCTGCGTCTATCGCACCGGGCAACGTTTTGGCGCCATGCACCTGATCGATGTGCTGGTCGGGCGCCTCACCGAGCGCGTCAAGCAGTTCAACCATGAGCAATTGTCGGTGTTCGGCATCGGCCGCGAACTCAACGAGAAGCAGTGGCGCGCGGTGCTGCGCCAGCTCGTGGCGATGGGTCATCTGCGCGCGGACAGCGACGCCTTCGGCGCGCTGAAGCTGACCGAGAGTGCCCGCGGCGTGCTGAAGGGTGAGACTGCGGTGATGCTACGCGAGCAGCCGGAAGGCGCGCGCAACCGCGCGATCCGCGGCAAGTCGCGCCGCGGCGAACTCGCACAGGCGGCCGATAGCAAGGGCGCCGCCGCCAACCCCACGCTGCATGCGGCGCTACGCGCCTGGCGTTCGGAGGTGGCGCGGCAGCGCGGCGTGCCGGCCTATGTGGTGCTGCATGATTCCACGATCGACGGTATTGCCGCGATGCGGCCGGACACGCTGGACGATCTGCGCGGCATCGCCGGAATCGGTGACAAAAAGCTCGAGCATTACGGCACCGAGCTGATCAGGTTGGTGAACAGGACGGAAGGCTGATCGGACGCCAACCGCCTTGTTCATCCATCCCGGGATACGGGACGCTTGCGGTTTGCCCAGTATGGACAGTGAGGACAGACCCTCACGTTCGGGATAATCGACTCCCTCTTCATGTGGACATCCCAACAACTCCGGCGTTAGCGCGACAGAGCGGACCTCTTCCGCACGGAGAAAGGCGGCAACCTCCTCCATGACCGTCGAATTGTCGCGGATATCGCCGCTCTCAACGAGCCATCTGCGCAATGCGAACGGCGGCGCCTCCGGCGCTGTAATTACCGCAACGGCGACCTTGCTGGCGCGTTTATCGTCGGGACCGTAGAACGCCACGGTTCCGACAGGGTAGCCGCGAAAACCTGATTTGCTCTTCTTCTCCAGCCACTTTTGTGGCCGCCAGCCGAGTTTCATCGTGATTCCCGATAGAGACAGGTTGCAAAACCCCATTCGTCTCAGCGAGCGCTGGTCGACGTTAACGGCTTCATAAAGTGGGGGTTCAGGCGCTTAGGTCCATCCCGCGCCCATCCTCGCAAAAGGGCGTCCGGATACCGCAGCGATTGCCCCGACATACGAGCCATTCGCTGCGCGGCAACGCGCTTGCTTGCAGGCCATACCGCGCTCGCCCTAATCTTCCTTGCCGCGTCCCATGAGGCGCGGCCAAAACAAACAGGGAAGGGACTGGCCATGGCCCAGGAGAGCGCCGCGCGCGAGACTGCGCGCTCCGCGGAGACCGGAACGTTCGACGCCGTCGTGATCGGCGCGGGCTTTGCCGGGATGTACATGCTGCATCGGCTGCGCAGGCTCGGCTTCACCGCGCGGGTCTATGAGGCCGGCGGCGGTGTCGGCGGCACCTGGTACTGGAACCGCTATCCCGGCGCGCGCTGCGACGTCGAGAGCCTGCAATATTCGTTCTCGTTCTCCGAAGAGCTCGACCAGGACTGGAGCTGGTCAGAGAAATATTCGCCGCAACCGGAAATTCTCGAGTACGCCAACCATGTCGCCGACCGCTTCGACCTGCGCAGCCAGATCGTGTTCGACACCCGTGTCACCGCGGCGACCTTCGACGAGACGGTCGGCACCTGGACGGTCGAGACCGACCGCGGCGACAGGGTCACCGCAAAATTCTGCATCATGGCGGTCGGCTGCCTGTCGGCGCCGAACCGTCCGGTCTTCGCCGGCATGGAGGATTTCCACGGACCGATCTATCACACCGGCGAATGGCCGCATGAGGGTGTCGACTTCACCGGCCTACGCGTCGGCGTCATCGGCACCGGCTCGTCGGCGATTCAGTCGATCCCGATCATCGCGCGGCAGGCCTCGCAGCTCACCGTGTTCCAGCGCACCGCGACCTGGTCGGTGCCGGCATGGAACGAGGCGCTGTCCGCTGACTATCTGAGAGAGGCCAAGGCGCATTATCCGGAACTGCGCGCAAAGGCGCGGGCGCGTCCGACCGGCTTCTATTTCCCGTTCAACGCCCAGCCCGCATTGGAGGCGAGCGCCGAGGAGCGCGAGCGGCAATATGAGGAGGCCTGGCAGCGCGGCGGTCTGCCGTTCCTCGGTGCGTTTGGCGACCTGCTGTTCGAGAAGGACGCCAACGACACCATCGCCGGCTTCGCGCGCGAGAAGATCCGCGGCATCGTCAAGGATCCCGCGACCGCCGAGCTGCTGTCCCCGCAGAACGTGTTCGGCTGCAAGCGGCTCTGCGTCGATACCAACTATTTCGAGACCTACAATCTGCCGCATGTGAAGCTGGTCGACGTGTCCAAAGCGCCGATCGAGCGCTTCACCACCGACGGCATTGTGGTCGACGGCGCCGAGTACAAGCTCGACGCCATCGTGTCTGCCACTGGCTTCGCCGCGATGACCGGCTCGTTCGACAAGATTGCGATCACCGGCCGCGGCGGTCGCACGCTCGCCGAGAAATGGCGGGCCGGCCCGCGCGCCTATCTCGGCCTCGCCTCCGAAGGCTTTCCAAACCTGTTCATGATCACCGGGCCCGGCAGCCCGTCGGTGCTGGCGAGCATGATCCAGGCGATCGAGCAGCATGTCGACTGGCTGGCGGATTGCCTTGGCCACATGCGCCACATCGGCGCCGGCACCATCGAGCCGACACGTGAGGATGAGGACGCCTGGGTCGCCCATGTCACCGATGTCTCGACGGTGTCGCTGCGCTCGACCTGCAGCTCCTGGTATGTCGGCACCAACATCCCCGGCCGGCCCCGGGTGTTCATGCCCTATATCGGCGGCTTCCCGGTCTATGTGCAGAAGTGCAACGAGGTGATGAATTCGGGCTATGACGGCTTCGTGCTGGAGGGCGCGCGGGGCAGCAACGCGCCGCCGCTTGTGCGCTTCACCGAACGCTGGCAAGTGCCGCTCGACATCGAGGTGATCTCGCCGGCCGCGATTGCCGCCAGGCGCGTCCCCATGGTCTGAGGCGACAAGCCCAGAGGTTTTCCGCGCCCTCATCACGCGTGATAGTGTCACGCGAGCCGCACCCGCGGTGCGGACGGACGACGATGACCGAGGGAGACTTGCAGGGATTGATCGAGCGGATCGGCGCCGACCATGTCGCGCGCCGGCTCGCGGTCGAGACCGAGCACGAGGCGCAACTGTTCGGCCAGGGTACGCTGCTGTTCAATGTCGAGAACTGGCAGCTCGCACCATGGATCGTCGAAGGCGCACTCAAGGCCGCGGGCCTCTATGGCCGCGCGCGGCGCAATGCGGACCGTGTCGAGCTGAGGCGGAACATCGTGACGTCAGCCAACCTGCCGGCGAGCTTCGACGGCTTCACAATCCTGCAGCTCAGCGATCTTCACGCCGACATCAGCACAGGCGCCATGCGGCACCTGACGAGTTTTGTCGGCGACATTGCGTGCGACATCTGCGTGCTGACCGGCGACTATCGCGGCAAAACCTTCGGTCCGTTCGACACAAGCCTCGCGTTGATGACGGAGCTTTGCGCCCGGCTGAGGCCGCCGCTCTACGGCATCCTCGGCAATCACGACAGCATCCGCATGACGCCGGCGCTGGAGGCGATCGGGATCCGGATGCTGTTCAACGAATCCGAGACGATTGCACGCGGCAGTGACACCATCCATCTCGCCGGCATCGACGACGCGCATTTCTATCGCGCCGACGACATTGCGAAGGCAGCTGCAGGAATTCCACGCGATGCGTTCTCGGTGCTGCTGGCACATACGCCGGAGTCGTATCGTGCGGCGGCGCAGGCCGGCTTCGATCTCATGCTGAGCGGCCACACCCATGGCGGCCAGCTCTGCCTGCCCGGCGGCATCGCGATCAAGCTGGAGGCGCGGCTGCCGCGCCGGATGGGCGCCGGCCCCTGGCGTTTTGAGCGTCTCGCCGGCTATACCGCAACCGGCGCCGGCACCAGCCTCGCGCCGGTGCGGCTCAACTGCCCGGCCGAGATCACGCTGCACACGCTGCGGCGGTTCGAATAGGACGCCGGAGCAATTCTAGTCGGCCTTGATGTCGAAAGGCATGCTCTTGCCCAGACCGGCGCCGCGCGCCAGCCAGCCGACGATCCGTGCTCGTCTTGCTTCGACCCACAGGGTCGCCAGCCGTGCCCATTCCAGCAGCGGCCACAATGTCAGCTTCACAACGTCGTTGCGCGGTATACCCGCGGCGCCAACAGGTGCATCGCATGGTCCTGGGACGCGATAGGTGCCAAACATCCAGTCGAAGAACGGAAAGATGTTGGCGAGGTTCTTGCCGTGAGCCTCCGGCACATCGGCATGGTGCCAGCGGTGAAAGCGCGGGGAGGCGATCAACAAGCGCAGCGGACCATGGCCCCAGTCGACATTGATATGGACGTAGACGTTGTGGAACGTCACGAAGAGTGCACCGATACCGATTGCGTCGGCGGGCATGCCGAGCCACGTCAGCAAAATGGTATAGGAGCCCCACATCACCAACGCCTCCAGGATGTGGATGCGGTATGTCGTCAAGCCGTTGACGACAGGGTCGGAATGATGGATCGCGTGCACCGGCCACAGCCATTTCAGATGCATGGCGCGATGATTCCAGTAATTGGCGAAATCCTGAGTCACGATGGCGATGGCGCTGAGCAGCCAGAGCGGCAATCCCTCCCAGACCGAGCCTGGCACGCTCGGTATTCCGAGCAATGCATAAAGCGCCTTGAAATGCTCCGACAACAGCCACACAGCGGGCGTCAGCAGGATGTTGATGAGGAAGATGGCGAGCGTCGCCGTCACGCTTTCGACCGCATCGACCGCACGGCGCGGCCAGGACGATCGCCAGCCCATGTAAGCAGCCAGCAGCAGAAGCAGGGCAGCGAAGATCAATTGCTTGCCGGGATCGGAAACCGCGCCACGCCAAGCCTCGAACACGAACGTGCTGGTATTGACTATGTTGTCCACGTGACCCGCATCAGTCCGGACGCAAAGCCGGCGCAGACCCATTGCGAAGCCAAGCCGGCAGTGCAGTTTTTAGCGGGATTTGCCTTAAGGCCGGGTGAATCGATACCTCGGTTTTGGTGACAGTCCTGGACCGCACCCCCTCCATCTAACTGCTCGGCGCGGTGATGGCGCTGCCGCAAGTTCACGTCACTGGTGCAGGCCGCATTGACTCGCCCTCGCGGCCCTTGCCAAGGTCACTCCGACGCCCCGACACGCGACTAATTCGGCTCTCGGACCGAGCTTGGCGCCGGCCGATTTGGCTGCCCGAGATCGCCGAGCCAGTACCCGGATGCGAGGGCATGGACGCCGACGCCGAGCAGGAAAATGCCGGCGTACAGATCGAACGCTCCGTTCATCGCCCAGAGACTGGAGCGCGGCAGGGTTGGATGGTGCTGATGGATCCAGAACCAGTGTCCGACGGCGGCGATGCCAATGCCGATAGCGGCAATGGCGCGACTGAGCGCATTCATCATCCTCAATGCAGGCCTCCTGGCTCGCCCGGCCCACAAGGATACCGAAACAAGCTGACACAAGCCTGACATGAGACGCCACAATGGGCGGGGGCAGGCCCCCGCCCGGCCGGGCTTTAGCCGTTGCGGAAGGCGTAGGCGTAGCCGTTGAGCGCCGGCGCGCCGCCGAGATGGGCGTAGAGCACCTTCGAGCCGGCGGGGAAGTAGCCCTTCTGCACGAGGTCCATCATGCCCTGCATCGATTTTCCCTCGTAGACGGGATCGGTGATCATGCCCTCGAGCCGGGCACAGAGGCGGATCGCCTCCTTGGTCTCATCCGACGGCACGCCATAAGCGGGATAGGCATAATCCTCGACCAGCACGACGTCGTCAGCGACGATGTCCTTGCCGAGTTCGACCAGCTTTGCGGTGTTCTGCGCGATCGACAGCACCTGCGCCTTGGTCTGCGCAGGCGTGAACGAACCGTCGATGCCGATCACGTTGCGCGCACGGCCGTCGGCGGCAAAGCCGACCAGCATGCCGGCATGGGTCGAGCCGGTGACGGTGCACACCACGATATAGTCGAACCTGAAGCCGAGCTCCTTCTCCTGCGCGCGCACTTCCTCGGCGAAGCCGACATAGCCGAGCCCGCCGAATTTGTGCACGGAGGCGCCGGCCGGAATAGCATAGGGCTTGCCGCCGGAAGCCTTGACCTCCTCGATCGCCTGCTCCCAGCTCTGGCGGATGCCGATGTCGAAACCTTCGTCGACCAGGCGCACGTCCGCGCCCATCACGCGGCTCAACAGGATGTTGCCGACGCGGTCATAAACGGCGTCCTCGTGCGGCACCCAGCTTTCCTGCACCAGACGGCACTTCATGCCGATCTTGGCCGCAACCGCCGCCACCATCCGCGTGTGGTTCGACTGCACGCCGCCGATCGAGACCAGCGTATCGGCATTGGAGGCGATCGCATCGGGAATGATGTATTCGAGCTTGCGCAGCTTGTTGCCGCCGAAGGCGAGCCCGGAATTGCAGTCCTCACGTTTGGCGTACAGCTCGACCTTGCCGCCGAGATGTTTTGAAAGACGATCGAGCTTCTCGATATGCGTCGGCCCGAAGGTGAGCGGGTAGCGCGCGAATTTTTCCAGCATGCTGGCATCCCCATTGATGATCTGGTGTTGGCAAATACCTATCACCGACGGCGCGAAAGGTGCTCTCTAACTCGGGCTAAGCCTTCTTCATCTGTTGCACCTATTTCTTATTTTGCTATGCTTTCTTTCACAAACGTCGCCAAATGTGAGAGATTCTTCCATGTCGGCCCGGCTCGATCGAACCGACCTCAAGATGTTGAGATTGCTGCAGAAGAACGGCCGGCTCAGCAACGCCGAGCTTGCCGATCAGGTCGGTGTCAGCCCCGCAACTTGCCATCGTCGCACGCAAGCCTTGTTCGACGAGGGCTTCGTCGGCAGCGTCCGCGCCATGGTCGCACCGCGCAAGGTCGGCAAGGGCACGCTGGTGATGGTCGGCGTCGTGCTCGACCGCTCGACGCCCGAGAGCTTCGCGAGCTTCGAGCAGGCGGTGGCAAAGCTGAAATGCGTGCTCGACTGCCACCTCGTCGCGGGCGACTTCGACTACTTCCTGAAGATCCGCGCCGGCGATGTCGATGACTTCAAACGCATCCACGGCGAGCAGCTGATCGCGCTGCCCGGCGTCCGGCAGACGCGCACCTTCTTCGTGATGAAGGAAGTGGTCGACAATGCCGCGCTGGAGTTTTGAGCCTCGAGCGAGATGACGTTTCTTCGAATCGTCATCCCGCTCTATCTCTTTGTTTTGAGCATGATCTTTTCGGAAAACCGCTACACACTTTTCCGGATCATGCTCTAGAGCGTTTTCAAGCGAAAGCCTGTCCCGGACTTGATCCGGGATGGATACCGGTTCGCGCCGGGAAAACGCGTCAAGACAAAGAATCTAGAGTTTCGGTTCTGATGCAATCAGAACCGATAATGCCCTACTTCGAGGCCTTGGTGATCTTGTGACCGAGATGGCCGGTCTCATGATCGCGGCGCAGCTGGCTCAACGACGTCTCGTTCAGATGAACCAGGATGTCGCTCAGCTTCTCCGTCTCGGGATAACCCGCCGCGAAACCAGGCCCGTAAATCTTGCGCAAGGTGCGCAGCGGCGTCTCGCCGTGCTTGCTGCTGATTTCGCCGTCGTGGTTACGGTGCCGGTTGTCGAGACCTGGCTTGCTCATGCTGCGCTCCCCTGTGTTTGTTGGCTGGCAGCATCCGCCTCCGGAGATCAAATGGCAATCGAAGCCGCAAAGGCTGGCGGGGAACCCGCCAAATGGGCTGACGTAGTCTGCGTCAAACCCAAGTATTCGATGGCTATTTGCAGCGTTTTCAGTCAATGTCGCTTACGTTCTCCCGCGTGCTCCGGAAAGGCTTGGCGCATCGATCACAGCAGCCATTCGCCTTCACGCCGGAAGGCCATCGCTCCATTGCGTCGCAGCACGGTCTACGTTAGAGCAACCCCTAAATCGCAGAGGTGGACAGATGTCATACGCCTACAAGCTGAACCAGGACGTTCGCCACCGGCCGCAGGGGCCGCAAGGTCGTGCAGAGGCCGAGCAGCCGATGGTCTACACCATCATTCAACGCATGCCGATCGAGGCGGACGGCCGGCTGCGCTATCGCATCAAGAGCAAGTCGGACAATGTCGAGCGCGTGGTGACCGAAGAGCAGCTTTCGTACTCGCAGTGAGTGTGCGCGCCGTGGTGGCCGGAGATTAAGTCGTGCTGAACGATCGAGAGAACATCCTGAGCGCGCTGCGCGAGAAGCCGCAAAAGGTCTACCAGCTCATGAAACGCGCCAATATTCCGAACGAGGAAGCCTGCCAAACCCTGCTGCTGAAAATGCGCGACGAGGGTCTGGTGAAGTTCGATATCCATAAGGGGCTGTGGAAGATCGGTTAGCCGCCCGCCACCCCTTCCGCCGAAGCCTCGCGCCCATTCCTCGCCTTGCCACGCAGCGTGGCCTTGTCGCCGTCGAAGGTGAACGTCCATGTCGACGCCTCGCCGAGCCCGATATACTGGAAGTCGACGACGAAGGTCTGCTCGTTCTGCCACGTACCTTTGGCGGCGCGAACACCGAGGAAGCCGGGTGTGCCCTTCCTGTAGAGGCCGTCGAGACCGATCGGCCCGTCGAGGCGACGCCGCGCCGGATCACCCGCTGAGGTCTCCACCTTGTAGTGCGGATTCTCATCGGTCAGAAAAAGCGCCAGCGATTTGATGCCCAGCGCATTGTCGGAAAATCTGTAGGTCTTGCCCGAGATCACGGACGCGGTCGCGGGCGTGGCGCCGACCTTCGTTGCCTTCTCGATGGAGACTTCGTCGATCGCCTTTACCAGTTGATCGGTCGCCGCCGAATTGACCGGCAACGCCTGATCGGACCGGACGGCACCTGAGATATCATCGGCCAGTTTGCCGAACGGACAAAAATCCCTGGCTGTCATCACCGCGACGATGTCCCGTTCGGGCAACACCATGATCACCTGGCAGTGGTACCCGACAGCCATATAGAGGTGCTTGTCGGGGATGGCCCAGAACTGGTTGGCATAGCGCAGCGCAGGATCAAATCTCGCGTTCATGCTGATGGTGGCATGGCCGACGGCATCGAGGAAGTCTGATGGCAGCAGCCGCTTGCCCTCCCATTCGCCGTTGCGCAAATAGAGATAGCCGATCTTCGCCATGTCCCGCGGACGGAGCGCGAGCCCGAATCCTCCGATCGAGAGCTGTTGCGGATCCCAGCGCCAGAACGGACGAGCGATCCCGAGCGGACCGAACAGCCGCTCATTGGCATAATCCGCGGTGCTCCTGCCGGTGAGCTTGCTGACGATCGCGGACAGCAGATGCGAATTTCCGCTGTTGTAATAGAAGACCTCGCCCGGCGCATGCGCCATCGGGCGGTCCAGGATGAACTGGACCCAATCGGGGCTCACGCCGAGGTCTCGCATCGACTGTTCCCGACCGCCCTCAAACCCCTCGTCCCAGTCGAGGCCGGATGTCATGTTGAGCAGGTTCTGGACCGTCATGGCCTTCTTCCGCTCGTCGACGTCAGCAACGCTGCGATCGGACAACAAATCCAGCACCGGGTGGTCCAGGCGATCCAACAGTCCGTCCTTGTAGATCATCGCCGTCAGCGTGCTGACGACCGCTTTGGTGGTGGAATTGACGGCGTGCGGGATATCGGCGGAATAGGGCGCGTAGTAGGCATCGAGCACGATCCTGCCGTGGCGCGCGACGAGCAGGCTGTCGAAGCTGCGCGTCGTTCCGAACGCGACCAGTCTGGCGAGATCAGCCGAATCCATGCCCTGCTCCTCGGGCGTGGAGGTCTGCCATTGAACGGTCGGCCAGATCGTCGCTGTGCCTTGCCCATTGGCCGCACCGCAACATACTGATGCGAGCAGGATGAGCCCACCCAGTGCGGCTCTGATCCGTGACAAAAGCCCGACAACGAGAGCATCCAGCTGCATATTCCGCTCCTGGTTGGGATCAGCCCGCGCACGCAAATACCACAAGCGGCGGCCGTTTCGCTACACAACTTGCGGAAATGCATTCAGGCACGGATCGTGCGAAACCATGCTGAGCATGGATCGCGACACCGCAATCCATCTCGTCGAGACCGACAGCTCCGGCCGCTGGCGAAGCCGCCCCGGCCGCACTAGATGTGCTCCATGCAACATCGCTCGCTCAAGGATTTCGTCGACAGGCACACCCGCCTGTTTGTCCTGACCGGGGCCGGCTGCAGCACCAATTCCGGCATTCCCGATTATCGCGACAGCGACGGCAACTGGAAGCGGACGCGGCCGGTCACCATCCAGGCATTCCTCGGCGAGGCCGGCACCCGTCAGCGCTATTGGGCGCGCAGCCTGATCGGATGGCGGCGGTTCGGCCGCGCCGCGCCGAACGACGCCCATCGCGCGCTCGCCAGCCTCGAAGCGCAGGGCCGCTGCGAGCAGCTCGTGACCCAGAACGTCGACCGGCTGCATCAGGCCGCGGGCAGCCGGCAGGTCATCGACCTGCACGGGCGGCTCGATGTGGTGCGCTGCCTCGGCTGCGCCGCGACGATGCCGCGCGAGCAATTTCAGGGCGAGCTGTCGCGACTCAATCCCGCCTGGCTGGCGCTCGATGCCGCGGACGCGCCTGACGGCGACGCCGATCTCGATCACGCGGACTTTTCGTCCTTCGTGGTCCCGGCTTGCGAGGCCTGCGGCGGTGTTCTCAAACCCGACGTGGTGTTCTTCGGCGAAAATGTCCCGCGGGACGTCGTCGGGTCAGCACAGGCCCATCTGGAGCGGGCCGACGCCATGCTGGTCGTCGGATCCTCGCTGATGGTCTATTCCGGCTTCCGCTTCGTGCAGACGGCGGCACAGCGAGGGCTGCCGATCGCCGCGGTCAATCTCGGCCGCACCCGGGCCGACGATCTGCTCACGCTCAAGGTCGAGGAGCAGTGCGAGGCGGCACTTTCGTTCTTGCTGTAGATGCCCTTACGCGCGGTGGCGCTGCGGCCTCGCGTTCACCGGGCTGGCGCTCCAGTGGGTCCAGCTCACGCTGGCGAGGCTGCCGCGATCCGTTGCCAGCGGCCGCCGGGTCCGGCGCTCATATTCGGCGATGCAGCGGCCGGACTCGCCGATCTTGCGCTGCAATTCGGCGATCGTCATCTGCGCGCTGCGGCCGCAATTTGCGACGCCTTGCTGATTGACCTCGAGCTCCTTCAAGGCCGCGCGAAGCTTTTTGAGCTGCGCGCGTTGCCAGGCGATGTGACTATTGCTGTCTGCAGTCATGTGGCCGCCACCATCATTGATCGTTGCACGCCGTTGGGCACCTCGATGTCGACCTCGAGCATCGAGACGAACTTGCCGCGGTCCATCCGGACCACGACCTTGTCGGGATCGAGGTCGATATGCTTGGACACCACGCCGAGGATTTCCGCGCGAAGAAGTTCCAGAAGGTCAGGCGTACCACTCCGGCCGCGCTCATGCGCGAGCAGGATCTGCAGCCGCTCCCGCGCCACCGGCGCGGACGCGTCTCGGCCGCCGAACAGCCGCATCAGGTTCATCATGCCGCCCTCCGTCGCAGCAGCCGATCCATCAGGCCCCTGCGCTCGACCGGCACCGTCATCGCCACCGTCTCGCCCATCAGCCGGCGCACCGCGTCCATATAGGCCCGCGCCGGCAAGCTTTCGGCGTTGTTCAGCGTGACCGGGCATCCGACGTTGGAGGCGCGCAGCACGTCCTGGCTTTCCGGCACGATGCCGAGCAGCGGCGTGGCGAGGATCTCGAGGATGTCGTCGATCGAGAGCATTTCGCCGCGTGCCGCGCGGGCGCTGTCGTAGCGGGTGATCAACAGATGCTTCTCGACCCGCTCGCCACGCTCGGCGCGGGCCGTCTTGGAATCCAGCATGCCGATGATGCGGTCGGAGTCGCGGACCGACGAGACTTCGGGATTGGTGACGATGATGGCTTCATCCGCGTAGCGCATCGCAAGCGTCGCGCCGCGCTCGATGCCGGCCGGACTGTCACACAGGATCCAGTCGAACTTGGTCCTGAGGTCGTCGATCACCCGCTTGACGCCCTCGTCGGTCAGCGCATCCTTGTCGCGGGTCTGCGATGCCGGCAGCAGCCAGAGGTTTTCCAGACGCTTGTCGCGGATCAGCGCCTGCGAAAGCTTTGCCACGCCCTGCACAACGTTGATGAGATCGAACACGACCCTGCGCTCCGCGCCCATCACGAGATCGAGGTTGCGCAGGCCGACGTCGAAATCGATGACGGCGACGCTCTGCCCCAGTTGCGCGAGGGCAGCGCCGAGCGCGGCGGTCGACGTCGTCTTTCCGACCCCGCCTTTTCCTGAGGTCACGACCAGCACTTTGGCCATTCTCTTCTCCTTGTGGTCGATCAGTTCAATGGTGTGATTTTCAGCATTTCGCCGTCGAGCCACGCCTGGGCGGGCCGGTTGCGCAAGCTGTCGGAAATCTCTTCGGCGGTCTGGTAGTAGCCGTCGATGGCCAAGAGCTCGGCCTCGATCTTCTGGCAGAAGATCCGGGCCGCCGCGTTGCCGTTGATGCCGGCCATCGCGCGGCCACGCAGCGTGCCGTAGACATGGATCGAGCCACCGGCCACGATCTCGGCGCCGGAGCCGACCGAACCGAGCACGGTAATGTCGCCCTCGGCAAACACGATCGATTGGCCGGAGCGCACCGGGCTCTCGAGCAGCAGCGACGGCAACTTGGCCGGGGTGTTGGACTGGGCCTTCGCCTGCGGGACATGCGGCTCGACCTGGGTGACGACGCACGACCGCCCGCCGGTCAAGAGCGGCGGCATGTTGGCGGTGAGCCTCGATTCGTCGACGCCTTCGATGCCGAGCACGCGGATGTTGCGTTGATCGAGACTTCCGACGAGATGCGCGATCGCGGCCTGGCTGAGGTCGACGGACGCCAGATCGAGCACGACAGGCTTGCCGGCAAAGAAGCCGGGCGAGCGCGCCAGCGTTGCATCGATGTCCGCAAGCCAGTCAACGATCGGCACGACCGGGGAGAAGACGAACGCGACATAGGACCGGCCGCGCATGCGGACCTGTTGACGTGATGCCTGCTGAATAGCGTCCATCGCCCCTGACTCGGTTGTCTTGTCGAATGGTTAACATTCGGCATCCATGGTTAATCATTGGTTAACGCCGTCAGTGTTTTCACGGATTTGGGCGAAGCATGTGTTCGGGGGATGAGGTGAACTAGGAGGCGCCCGACCCGCCCAAGGGTAACGCTCCTCCGGCCAGATAGCTGCGCATCGCAAAACTGGACCGGATGTCTCTGATGGCGGTCAAAGAGAGAAGTTGCCGGAGCACGGTGGCTTCGTAGGTTGCCATATCGGGGACAACGACTTCGACAAGGAAGTCGACATCGCCCGAAACCAGATGGCACGCCACGACTTCCGGCAACGCAAGCACGGCGTTGACGAACGCGTCGGCCTGGTCTTGCGCGTGACGTTCGACCCGTACGCCGGCAAAGACCGTCAACCCAAGCCCGACCGCGGCACGGTTGAGAACCGCCCGATATCCCTCGATGACGCCGGCCTCCTCGAGCAACCTGACCCGTCGCGAACACGGGGACGGTGAAAGCCCGACCCGATCGGCAAGCGTGAGGTTCGGGATACGGGCGTCGTTCTGGATCTCCCGAAGAATCTTCAGGTCGATTGCATCCAGCGATTGATTGGCAGAATTGCTCATGTTTAGCTCGCAAATGTACCAATTGTGCCAATACTCGCGTGTCTGACGACCATCTTTAGCACCCTTGTCATCAACCTGTGAGCTAAAATGCCCTCACAGGGGTGCGTCCCAACGCGACCAGAGACAGAGAGCGACGCGCGATGTCTGCAAAACCACAGAGACTTCGACAGACCGGCAAGCGGCAAAAGATCCTGGTGGCGGGCGCCGGAATGAGCGGCCTGGTCGCGGCGCTCGAACTGGAGCATGTCGGCCACGACGTCACCATCATCGAAGCCCGCGATCGTGTCGGCGGGCGGGTCCACACCCAGCGGGGAAGTGACGGCACGCCAATCGCCGAGGCGGGAGCCGGCCGCATCCCGCGTTCGCATCATTGGACGCTGGACTATATCAGCCGCATGGGCCTGACGCTTCATCCGCTCTATCCGCCGAAGCTGACGAATCTGGCATTCGTCAACGGACAGCGATGCTCGCTTGATTCCGGTACCGAGCTTGCACAGGCCGTGGCACTGCCGGAGAACGAGCGCGCGCTCGGCTACCCGGGGATCGTCAAGACATACCTTCTCGACAATTTGGACAGGCTGCTTGCGGCCGGCGTCATCGACACGCCGGCGTGGCCTCCGGAGCAACTGGCCGACCTCGATCGGCTGAGCCTTCCGGACTATCTGGCCGAACGCGGCCTGTCGCAGGCGGCCATCAAGCTCCTCACCCTCGGCGCGTTCCCCACCGCGATTTCGCCGCTGATGCTGTCCCGGGTCCTGGCACATTACGACCGAGACGGTTTGTCGATCATCGAAGATGGCAACGACAGCCTTCCGAAAGCCATCGCAGCACGCCTTCGGGGCGACATCCTGCTCGGTACGCCTGTTCTGGCGGTCAGCCAATTTTCGGATCGTGTCGAAGTCACCGTCGTCAGAGAGGGTCGTACGACGACGATGACAGCGGATGCATTGATCTGCACGATTCCGTATTCGGTTCTGCCGACCGTCACATTCGAGCCGCTGCTCAGCCCGGCGAGGCGGCAAATCCTCGCGGAGATGCGATACGTCAAGGTGGCCAAAGTTGCCTTCCGAATGCGCTCCCGCTTCTGGGAGGCCGATCACCTCAGCGGCTTTGCCCAGCTCGACACCGGGGCCGAGATCTGGAGTCCACAGTGGCCGAGCAACGGTCATCGGGGCGTGCTTCAGCTCTATCAGCAGGGCGATCGCGTCACTGAGATGGATGCCTTGAGCGAGCCGGATCGGATGCGGTGGGCGATCGAAAAGATCGAGGAGGTCTTCCCGGGAGCCGAGCGGCACGTTGAGGAATCCGTCAGCTATTCCTGGCAGCTCGACCCCTGGGCGCGCGGCGCCTACGGCATTCCCTACCCTGGAGATCTTTTCAAATGGAAGGGACGGCTCGCGAGACACGAAGGACGCATTCATTTCGCCGGCGAGCACACCTCGGAATACCCTGCATGGATCGAGGGGGCGGTACGCTCGGGCCATCGCGCTGCAAGCGAAGTCAACGAGGCAGGTAGCTGAGCGTACCGCGCATATGTTCACGCCACGATCCGCACCAGCGTTGCACCGCCGCCGGCAACCGAGACACAGGCCGGATAGCGACCTTTAGCCGCTTCAGCGATTTACCGAATGATAAGCATCACTGAACGGAAAGCGCCGGCAATCGAAGCAGGCGGCAGGAACGTCAGCTTTGCGTAAGGAAGCGTTTGTACCATCCGCGCTCAGATTTTCAGCCATCGCGTAGCCATCCGCATCGTCCCCGCCAGTGAGAGGCGCTGAAGTGCCTCGAACATCCAATTTCAAATCAAACAGATTGAGCCGCCGTCGTCGGCCGCGCTGAGGAGTGTCTCGGAATGCACAAGCAGGCCCCCGTTGCAAACAACAAGCCGTCGCCTTCCTCTCGGCATGCCGGTGGTCTCCTGCGTCGATTTTGCCGTAACACCGGGGGCAACATCGCCGTCTCCTTTGCGATGGTGATGCTGCCGATCGTCGCCGTCGTCGGTTGCGCGCTCGACTATGCCCAGGCCAACCGGATCAAGACGAAGCTGCAGTCGGCGGCGGATGCCGCCAGCGTCGCGTCGGTGTCCTCGAAATCCGCCGGCTACCTCGCCGCATCAGCCATGCTGACCAACGGCCCGGTGCCGGCCGGCGTGGCCGAAGCCAACAAGATCTTCAACGGCAATGCGAGCACGATCACCGGCTATAACGGTCTGTCCGAGACCAGCACCGTGACGAAGACTGGTCCGACGCTGGCATCCAGCGTAACGTTCACCGCGCAGGTCCCTGTCATGTTCCTCAAGGTGATGGGATGGCAGACCCTCACGGTCACGGGCACCTCGAGCGCAAACTCCTCGCTGCCGCTCTATCTCGACTTCTACCTGATGCTGGATGTGTCGGGATCAATGGGGCTGCCCTCGACCAACAGCGAGCAGACGCGGCTGGCCGCTATCAACCCGGACAACTTCGTCCAGTATCCGACCGGCTGCACGCTCGCTTGCCACTTCACACCGCAGAACAGCGCTTGCACCGATTCCGGCACCCAGCAATATCCGACCAATAATTATTGCATGGGCTATGCGTATACACGCGTGAGCCAGAGCGCGCTCACGAGCCTTGTCAGCATGAAGTCGACCAAGAGCGCCCCCAAGCAGGTTCCCGGTCTGCCGACCTCGATGGTCTCCGGCCTGCCGGCTTCGCTCAACACTGATCCCACATGGGGGATGTCGGCGGTGTCGTCCTGTCCCACTCCCGGCACCGATTCCTGCATTCAGTTGCGCGCCGACGCCGTCGGCTACGCGGTGAACCAGTTGTTCTCCACCGCCAATGCGACCGAGAAGGTCGCCAGCCAGTTCAGGATCGGCCTCTATCCGTTCATTCAGAATCTCTACGCGTATTTTCCGCTGACCAGCGCCATCGACGGATCGGCCACCAACCCGTCGACGATCAACTATGCTGCGGCTAACCTCGCCTCCCAGCTCGACACCAACACCAACGGGAATCTCGGTTCGGGTGGCACGCATATCGACACCGCGTTCTCGACCATGAACTCCACGATTGTATCCGTCGGCAACGGCAGCTCCGCGGTGAACACCCTGCCCTACGTCTTCCTGATCACCGACGGCGCACAGGATCCGCAGATCAAGGGCGTCAATTCCGGCCCGTGGTCGGGCAGCAACCATGCGACCGTGATCGATCCCACCAGCATATGCGCGTCGCTCAAGAACCGCGGCATCATCGTCTCGGTGCTCTATATTCCCTACGCACCGATCCAGAATCCGAATCCGTCCTTTGCCAATGACGAAGACGACGCCGCCAACAACAACATCCCGAGCATTCCGCCCAGCCTGCAAAGCTGTGCATCATCCGGCTATTTCTACACGGCGAACACGCCGGCCGATATTACCACCGCGCTGAACGCGATGTTCAACCACGCGCTGGTAACGGCGCATATCACCAACTGATCGCGCACGGCTCCCGAAAGCAGGCCGGACGCGCCCGCGCGTTCGGCAGTCCGACCTCTCACGGCACGACCAGGACGGCGCCGAAGAACTCGCCCCGGCTGGCCTTCGCCAACGCCTCCGGCGCATGCCGCAAGCCGCGGACGATCTCGTGCGGAAAGCGGATTTGTCCCGCCGCCGAACAGCGGCCGAGATGGCTGTCCCATTCCCGGCGCGCGTCGGGGTCGTCGTCTGCGCTGTAGCCGCGGATGGTCAGCTTCTTGAGCAGCAGCTTGAACGAGTCGAGCTCGACCGGCGCCCGGCGTCCAGTCCCCTTGGCGTCGAGTTGACCGGAGAGCGCCCCGATCACGAGAATCCGCGCCCTCTCGCGCGCCACCTCGACCGCGGCTTGCAGCGCTTCGCCGCCGGCAGAATCGAGGACGGCGTCGATCCCCTGCGGTGCGGCTTTCGCCAGTTGCCCGGCCATCGCCCCCGCGCCCCGGATCACGGCCGCGTCGTAGCCGAGCTCGCGGATCAGCCGGTCTGCCTTCGCCCTCGTGCTGGTCGATCCGATCACCTTATCCGCGCCAAGCAACCGCGCGATCTGCCCCGCCATCGATCCGATGGCGCCGGCCGCGCTGGAGATGAAGACGGTGTCGCCGTGGCTGATATTCAGGCCACGCGTCAGCGCCGCATACGCCGTCCAGCCATGGCTGAGATGCAGATTTATGTCAGTGACATCACGGCTGACCTTGAGGCAGTTGGCGACCGGCACCGCGGCGTAGTCCCGCCAGCCATAGTGATGCAGCACGAGATCGCCACGGCCAAGGGCGTGTCCGTCGGGCGCTGCGATCACCTCGCCAAGGGCTTCCTCCCGCAGCACCTCCCCGACCCGAAGCGCCGGAAACGGCACGCCTTCGACATTCTCGGCACCTTCGCTGATCATCATGCGGATCGTCGGTGAGAGACGGAACGCGATGTTGCGCACCAGCACCTCGTTCGCCGCCGGCCGCGGCAACGGCGTCTCGACGATCGCGATGACATCAGCCGTGGGAAGACCGCTAGGCTTCCTGGCGAGCCGGGCTTCGAGGCCGGTCGAGGGCAACACGAACATGGCGATCTCCATCCGGACGCAGTCCGGTTGCCGAACCGGATAGATGTGAGCTAATTACTCACATTATTCGCCGGGATCGGAAAAATGGCTACTCGCATTTCCAAACGCTCGCGCAGCATGCGCAAACAGCCGCGACAGGCGCGTTCTCGCGACACTGTCGACGTGATCGTGGAGGCCGGTGCTCAGGTTCTGGCGCGCAAGGGCTGGTCCGGTTTCAACACCAACGACGTCGCGGCAGCGGCGGGAGTGAGCATCGGCTCGGTCTATCAGTACTTCCCGGACAAGCTCGTCCTGATCGACGCGATCAGGCTCAGACACCTCGACGCGGTCCTGAAGGTGTTCGATCTGCCGTCGCGCGACGACGAGGCTCTGGAAGACCGGGTCGGCCACCTGATCGACGGGATGATTGCGTCCCATCATCTCCATCCCGGCCTGCATCGCGTTCTGCTCGACGAGGTTCCGAGGCCCGACGCTGCATCCGCCGACGATCAACACTTCGACCAGGCCTATCGGCGGCGCTTTCGCGCGTTCGTCGCGGCGGCGACAGGCCTAAGGGCGTCCCATCTTGCGTTGGCGGCTTCGGTGATCGCCGCCGCCGTCGAAGGTATGGTTCACGAGGCGATTCGCCTCGACGCCCGGCTAGCGCGCCGCTTCAGGGACGAGATCGTGAACGCCGTGGTCAGCTATCTGCAGGCGAAAAGACGGTAACGAGGACCGATGCGATCAGAGGGCTTTCGAGCGATGCGATACCGGCTCGCACGAAGAAAGCGCGTGAAAACACAAGCCTGGACTGGAGCTTCGGGTTCTGACTCAATCAGAACCCTCTGTGACCCGGCTTCGCAAGCTTGCGACCCGGACTCCGACCTGGCGTATTACCCACCTAGTCGTTCGGCATTGGCGGCGACCGTCTGGCGAATTGGCACCATTACAGCGGCCTGGGCGGTTAGCATCAGCATTCCCATCATGTTGAGGCTCGAGCTCGCCCGACCGAACCACGCGCGCGCGAACCTGCTTTGTGCCTCCGCCCAGGCGGCCGGGCTGGAACAGCAGCTCATCTCTATCGTGGCGCTAGCGGTCGTCATGACTTCCTCGGATGCCAAGCGCATCATCTTCCGGCTCGCTTCGCCCGACTGGTCGAGCATGACCATGCCCGCGGCCGAGAATGCCCGAACCTTCTCCGGGACCATGCGCGCGAACTCAACGTGATCGGCGTGCATGGGATCCAGGACAGCTGCCAACCCGAGCGCCACGCGCTTGGCGATGATCTTCGTCGTAGCTTTGGCGAGGTCGTTGCCGCGGCTGGCATTTTGCCTTGCCATGGCCAACATGCCCTCCGTCGTATCCGCACGGGATACATTGCCGTTCGTGGCTGTCATCTGTGGTTCCTTGATTGTCGTGAGGTTTTCGAATCCATATTCTTCGTGGTGCGATGTCGGAGATGTCCCTCCGGCAAGAGTGTTTGCATTCATGGTGGGCAGGGAAGGCGCGTTCGCCATCGTGACATGCACCAGGCTGGGAACGGCATGCCGGGCGACCGGAATGTGATTTGTCATGTCTGCCAGCATGCGCGGCAGCCCTCGCGGAGCCCGGTAGTCGAGAAGCGCGACGGTGGCGACACGCGGGTGCCAGCTCCGCAAGGTCGATTCAAGTTCGTCGCGGTTGATACCCCAGGGCATAGCCGGAAGGCGGTAATCTGGGGTCTGGTTCAGCCCCCATAGAGTCAGACGCGAGAACCAACGCGGGACGGCATCGAACACGATCTCCGTGGTGGGAAACCGATCGGCGATGTTGGTGAAAAGTCGACGTACCGTTTCAGGCTCAAGGTACATCAGCAGTCCCTGGGCGACGATGAAAATGTCGAACTGAGGGTCGACTGCGTCCATCCACACAGGGTCGAGCACGCTTGCGGCGCAGTGGCAAAAGCGGTGACTCGGCGCCAGGAAGCGCTCCCGCAGTCGGATCGCGTCCGGTAGATCCACGGATAGCCAGCGTAACCGACCATTGTCGACGCGATGACCCTGCGTTTCCAGGCCCTCTCCGAGCGACACGACGCACCCGTCCGGATGGTGCTTGAGCCATGCCCGCAATGCCCGGTCGATTTCGGCCGCGCGGGCCGCAAGAGAGCCTACGGGATCGCCGAAACGGCGGGCGAAGTCATAATCGATCGCCGATCGGATGCGCACACTCTCGGGATCAACGAGCACGCCATCAGGTCGCATGGTCTCGCTTGCGCGATTGTGCAGCGACCAGAGCATCGTTTCCGAGACACCGTCGAGGCCGGGCACGATGCCTTCGCATGACTGGGTTTCGCTACGGTCGGCGCATGACTCTCCGGGTGCGACCTGCTCCGCGACGGTCGGAACGCCAAAAACCCCTTCGCCAGGATGGCATCCCTTGTCGACGACATCGAAGCTTTCGATCTCGAAGCGCGCCGTAGTCAGTATATCCACAGCTGCTTCCTCTTCGGTAGCGGTCGGTGAAGAAATCAATGATCGTATCAAATGCTTTCGCAACACACTTCGATGTGCGACCTCATGACGAGCAATCTCTCTATCTTCACGATTGTCTTTTGGCCGTGATGTTGGTCAGGGCGGCAGCGACTCGCCACTTTTGAATCAGCCGTCTCAAACGTTCGTATGCGTACCAAGTAGGCGCGCGCCAAACAGTTCCGCGACGCGCAATTTATCTCGATCATGACTCGGCATTTATGGGTCGCCTACGTGTCCGCGGCGAACAGCGAAATGAGCGCGACAGTTGAGCTGTTTTGACCAGACAGCACGCTGTCACGTCGCTAGATTGCGAGCGTGTCCGCCGAGATCGTCAATGCCGCGGTCAGCTATCCGCAGGCGAAAAGGCGGTGAGATAGCCGTTGCTCCTCCTCACGACACGCCCTTGCGCTTGGCATAGGCACGCCGCGCGCGCTCGCGATTGCCGCAGACCTCGCTCGAGCACCACAGACGCGTCCGGTTCGGGCTCTCGTCGACAAAGAACCAGCCGCAGCCCTGCGCCTCGCAGCATCCGACGCGCTTCGCGTCATCGGACGCCAGCAGCGCGGTGAGCGACCAGAGCACCGGCCACAGCGGCTCGTTGATGTCGGTCCCCGCGAGGGCATGGCGATATCCCCGATCCTGCCGCACCAGCTCAGGCTGACGAGGCGCCACTGAGAGCATCCGATTGACCAGCCGAAGCTCCGCGGCATGTCCGGCGCGTAGCCTGTCTGCGATGGTCCAGATGTCGCGACGTAACGCGTACGCCGTCTGCATTACGGCAGCGGCTTCGTTGCTTGCCGCTCGCGGTCTCAGCTTCCGGCTCGCGGCATCGGGCAACGTGCCGCGGCGCTCGCTCCACGACAACAACGCCGCGTAATCCGGGACGAGTTCTTGCGGATCATCAGACGTTCGCCAGTCGAGCGTGTTCGCAAAATCGAGGCAGACCCGCCCACCGAAGAATTGCGTCGCCGCCCGCGCGGTATCCCTTGACATCACAGCCTCTCACGACATCTAATCTAATGGTCATGACCATTACAAGCGCTCGACCGGACCCGCGCACCCCCGTGATGACCGCAGCCGGCCTCAGGCGAGGCCTGGTGGCGGCACTGCCCTTCATTCTCAGCAATGGGCTCGCGGGCCTCGTGATGGGACTGACCTATAAGGGTCTCGGGCTCGGAGCGCTGCAAGCAATCCTGTTCAGCCTCCTGCTCTATTCCGCCACGGCCCAGGCGATCATCCTGAGCATGTGGGCGAGCCCGCTGCCGATCGTCGCGATGGTCATCGCATGCATTGCCACCAATTCGCGATATTTATTGATGGGCGCCCATTTGCGCCAGCTGTTTGACGGATTGGCCAACCGCAAGATCCTGCCCAGCCTGTTCCTGCTGGCGGATGCGTCGTGGCTGATGACGAGCTCGGACGCGGAACGCAACGGGCCAGACGCCGGCTATTTCCTCGGCGCGAGCATCCCAATGGCGGTCGGATGGATCGGCGGCACCGCGCTGGCCTATGTCGCGCCGCTGACCGCGAACGGATCGCTCAGGCTCGCGGCGGCCTTGCTGCCGACGATGTTCATCGCGACGCTCATTCCGAGCCAATGGAAGGGCGCGAAATCGCTTTGGCCGTGGCTCACGTCAGGCGTCGTCGCGCTTGTGGTCGCGCGGTTTGTCGATCCGAGCTGGTCGATGCTGATCGGAGGCGGATGCGGCACGCTGGTGAGCATGATGGCGAAGACCGATGGATGATTTGCACCTTCTCGGCGCCATCGCCGTGCTCGGCCTCACCTGCTATGCCATGCGCGTCGGCGGATACGTGCTGGCGACATCGTTGCGCGACGACGGCTTCGTTGCCCGGTTTCTCCGCCTCGCGCCCGGCAATCTGTTCATCGCATTCATCGTCGCCGGCTGCCTGTCCGGCGGGCTGCCCGGCCTCATCGGGACGCTGGTCGCGCTGGTGACCATGGCGTTCACCGCGAGGGAATGGGCCGCGCTCGGCGCCGGATTCGGTGCGGCGTTGGCGACTGCGGCGCTCGGGACGTCGTGAGCTAAGATGAAGTGCCTGATCAGTTCGGCAACGTAAGGCCGAGCCAGCAATCAATATCGCTCACCATCGCGCTTTTGTTGGGTGATCCAATCCGACAACGTTTTGGGCCTTGATTCGGACAGCCCGCGATTTGATTGGCTCGGTGCCTTGAGATTGCTACGGGAACCCTTCTCCGAACGTTCAGCTGATCGCGTTGCCGTACCCGCTCCTGACGCAGCGGTAAGTTCATCGGCAGCCTGTTTTTCGAGGCGCAGTTTTTTCAAGCGCGCCATCTTGTCGCTCTCTGCTTGTGCTTCGGCGCTGTGAAACGATTGCGTCTTTGGCTGAGCAGTATCGGCTGACACAAGGAGCCCGATGATTGTTGCTTCGCCAAGAGACTTGCAGGCTTCGAGCCGATGCAGCCCCTCGACGAGAACAAAGCGGCCTTCGTCGGGCCGAACGAGAATCGGGGCCTGTTGTCCGATTTCCAGCATGCTTTCGGCGATTTCCTGAACCAGCTCAGGCTTGAGAGCTTTCTTTCGCTTCACCGGAACGTAGATCTTGTCGATCGGGAAGCTTTCCGGTTTAGGCATAGCTTCTGCTCCGTAGTGACCAAGCCTGGAAGGAATGACCGCTTCTGGCGCGTGGCGGGCGTTATTTGACGAGCATAATAGCAGGCCAACATATAATTGCTTGTGCCTCGTGCGCCAGCTTGTTGCAGCGCGCTGCGCTTGGGTCAACGACGCAGATCGCGTTGCACCTGCAAAAAGCGATTGGCGGCCACTATCGCCATACCCTGCCAAGCTGTTCCACGGCAGATTTCCACCACCACCCATACATTGATATGATCGAATTGTTCCGAAGGCACGAATAGGAAGTGCAACGGCTATCTGAGGCATTTGAGGCAGCACAAAATCGTTGGGCAGAGTCATGGGACGCTTGCTTTCAGTCAATGTCGGTCTGCCGCACGACGTGAGTTGGCAAGGCAGGACGGTCCATACCGGCATCTGGAAGGCGCCGGTTGAAGGCCCTCGCATGGTGCGCCGGCTCAACATCGAAGGCGATGGACAAGGGGACCTCAACGGACACGGCGGCGAACGCCGCGCCGTGCTTGTCTATCAGACGGATTCCTACCGGTATTGGCAGAACCAATTGGGACGAAACGATTTCGTCTATGGGCAGTTCGGAGAGAACTTCACCGTCGATGGCCTGCCGGATGCTCAGGTGTGTGTCGGTGATCGCTACCGGATCGGGAGCGCCTTGTTCGAGGTGACGCAGCCGCGCGTCACCTGCTACCGGTTGGGCATTCGCATGAACAAGCCCGAAATGGCCGCGCTGCTGGTCAAGCACGGCAGACCCGGCTTCTACTTTCGTGTGCTGGAGGAAGGAGAGGTGGAAGCCGGCGACGAGATCACGCAAGTGGCGTCCGGGCCCGAGCGCATAAGCGTGTCCGAGATCGATGCGCTGCTTTACATGCCGGGCCGCTCCCGCGACCAACTGGAGCGCGCGCTGCGCATCCCGGCACTGAGCGTCGGCTGGCGCAAATCCTTCGAGACGCTGCTCGCAGAGGACGAGCGCAAGGGAGATCACAAGGGCGCGGTGACGACGGGAAGCGCTGGATTCAATGCGGCGTCTTCCGGGACGGCTCCGGCATGGCGCGGATTCCGGCCGCTTCGCGTATCGCGCAAGGTGCGCGAGAGCGGCAACGTGACCTCGCTGCTGCTCGAACCCGTAGACGGACAACCTATCGCCACGGCTCTCCCCGGACAGTTCATTGTGCTGCGGCTGGAGCCGGCATCTGCGCCCCCGCTGATGCGCAGCTATTCGCTGTCGGGAGAGCCCCGCGCCTCGACCTATCGCGTCAGCGTCAAGCGGGAAGCCCATGGTGCGGTCAGCGGCTATGTCGACGACAACCTCAGGGTTGGCGACGTCGTGCAAGCAAGCGCGGCACGCGGCAGCTTCACGCTGCGGCCGGGCGATACGCCGGTTGTCTTGTTGAGTGCCGGGATCGGCGTGACGCCGGTGCTGGCGATGCTGCATGCGTTGGCCGCCGAAGCATCGACGAGGGACATCTGGTGGCTATATGGAGCCCGTAACGGCCGCGAACATCCGTTTGCCGAGGAGGCGCGCGGACTGCTCAAGGCGCTGCCCCACCATCACCGCCACATCTACTACAGTTCGCCCAACCCCGAGGATCGGCCCAATGTCGATTTCGACGCTGCCGGACGCCTCAATACGCAAGCGCTTCAGGAGCTCAATCTGCCAAGCTATGGCGACTTCTACATCTGCGGACCTTCGACCTTCATGAGCGATCTGACGGCCGGCCTTGCCGCCCTCGGCGTTGCGCGAAATCAGATCCATACCGAGATGTTCGGTGCCGGTCCCTCCAACACCCCGGGTATCGCGGCTTCGCCGCTTCCATCGCCTCATGTCCCGGCCGGGCCTGCCGGCTCGGGACCGCTGGTGACGTTCGCCCGGACAGGACTGAATGTGCGATGGCAGCCAACATTCCACAGCCTGCTCGAATTGGCCGAGGCGTGCGACGTGCCGGTGCGGTGGGCCTGTCGAACCGGGGTCTGCTACACCTGCGAGACCGGGCTTGTGGCTGGCAAGATCAGCTACGCCCCGGACCCGGTCGACACACCGGCCGACGGCAATCTCCTGATCTGCTGCGCGCAACCCCAGGGCGACGTCGTGATCGATTTGTGACCGCATGATAAGCCTGCCCCGTGTGCAACGACGCCGGGCGCTCATCTGGGGGTTTCGGCCAGCCCCTATGAGATCAATACGATATGGCAGAGAGAGCGTCAGTCGAATCCTATTGAAAGATAATGCATTTTCGACCCTCCGGGGCCAAAATCCACCATTTGAGCTACGGCCGAAAAATGGGGTTTCGCCTCCAATCTTTTCGGCGAGGTGCACAGTCGACGGCTCCCGGGCGCGTTTTCAGGGCTGACCGTTGATCATGGCTTGCTCGATTGCACTGTCCGTGAGGTCCCATTTACGCAGCAGGTCCTGATAGCTGCCGTCGGCAATGAGCGCGGCAAGCGCTTGTTTGAGCTTCTGTCCAAATTGCGAGTCGTCCTTGGCGAAGCCAAGCCCCATTTGCTGGACAAGGAAAGGTTTTCCGAGAATCACGTAGCGGTTACCCTCGATCGTGTTCTGGTACGGGATAGTTTCCGCGCCTTGGACCGCCGCATCCGCGCGACCCTGGTTCAACTGCAACCGCGTATCCGGTGATCCGTCTGTGCCCACCAGGATCACCGCAGGCTTGCCGGCAGCGGTGCAATGGTCGTCGCTCCATTTCTCGATCGCGGCGGGCCAGACCGTACGACGCGCTGTGGCGACCCGTTTGCCGCACAGCGCGTTCATATCCTGAAAGCGTGCGGCGTTGACCCGTAGCGTGAAAAATACCGAGTTGGCATGCAGATAATCGAGAAAGCTTACACTTGCGCGGCGCTCCGGCGTGTCGGCCATGCCGGCGACCATGATGTCGGCGCGCTTCGTCTCGATCGAGCTGATCAGCTGGTCGAAACTCGAGTCGATCCATTTGACTTTGATGCCCATCTTGGCAGCAATCGCGTCGACGATGTCGACATCGAATCCAATCAGCTTGCCGGACGCAGGGTCCTTGAACTCGAAAGGAGGATACTTCGGCACAGTCGCCGCATTGATAACAGTCTTCGTGCCCTGCGCGCAGGTGACGCTCGCAGCTTGGCTGAACGCGACCGCGAATGCGCCGGCGGCAAGATAAAGGCGGGATCGTGAAACCATGATGTTCCCCTATGCGCCCCGATGGCGTCGACCGGCTAGCTCAGCACTGCAGAAATGAAGTCGCGCGTACGGGCCTGGGTTGGCCTGCCGAGGACCTGTTCGGGCGATCCGCTTTCGACCACCAGTCCCTGGTCCATGAACAGCACCCGGTTCGCAACTTCACGTGCAAAGCCGAGCTCGTGCGTCACGACGATCATGGTCATTCCGGTTCGGGCGAGATCGCGCATCACGGAGAGCACTTCGCCGACCAGTTCCGGATCGAGCGCGGAGGTCGGCTCGTCGAACAGCATCAGCGCCGGTTTCATCGCCAGAGCGCGTGCGATCGCAACGCGCTGCTGCTGGCCGCCCGACAGCGCAATCGGGTAAGCCCCGCATTTGTCTGAAAGTCCGACACGCGCGAGTAGTTCATGGGCCTCCAACTCGGCCTTCTTGCGCTCCAACTTGAGGACTTGAACCGGGCCTTCGATGACATTGTCCAGGGCTGTCTTGTGCGGAAACAGGTTGAAGCGCTGAAATACCATGCCGGTCGCGAGCCGCTGTCGGGCTATCTCGCGTTCGGAGAGTTCAAACAATTTGTGGCCCGTGCGACGGTAGCCGACCAGTTCGCCGTTGACCCACAAGGCTCCGCCATCGACAGCTTCCAGCTGATTGATACAGCGCAGGAAGGTGCTCTTTCCCGATCCCGACGGGCCAACGATGCACAGCACCTCGCCGCGCTCGATCTCCAGATCAATGCCCTTGAGGGCTTCGAATGCGCCGTAGGACTTGCGCAGGCCGACGGATTTCACGATCGGATTCACGTCTAGTTTCCAGTTCGCGTAATTGCGTCGGATACTCCCGCGCCGCGTGCGAAATATCGCTCGATCCGTGCCTGAAGGGCGGAGAGCACGGTGACAACGACCACGTACCAGATACCCGCGACAATCAGCAGCTCAATGACCCGGTTGTTCGCGTAGTAGATGTTTTCCGCGCTATATACGATTTCCGGAAACTGGATCACGCTCGCGAGCGACGTCAGCTTGACCATGCCGATGAGTTCGTTGCCGATCGGGGGGACGATTACGCGCATGGCCTGGGGCAGGATGATCCGACGCAGCGCCTGCAGGCGGGGCATCCCGATCGCCTTGGCGGCCTCGTATTGCCCTTTGTCGACGGACAACAGGCCAGCGCGCACGACCTCCGACGTGTAGGCCCCCTGATTGATGCCCAGCCCCAGCAGTGCAGCAAGGAAAGGCGTCATCACCTCTACGGTTGGCAGTTCGACAAGTCCCGGAATACCGAGAGTGGGGAACACCAGTGCGAGGTTGAACCACAGCAACAGTTGCAGCAGCACAGGCGTACCACGGAAGAACCACACATAGGCCGCCGCCGCCCAATTGATCACCGGATTGGCCGAGAGCCGCATGATGGCAACGGTCACCCCGATCGAAACGCCGAGCAGCATCGCCAACGCGGTCATCAGCACGGTGTTGCCGAGGCCGGCGACGATGCTGTGCACGGTGAGATATCGTCCGACGAACGCCCATTCGATCCCGCCGTGGGCGAACGCCATCACGACCCAGGCAGCGAGCGCCGCGATCACCGCGCCGCTGACATAGCGGCCGACGTGCTTCCGTCGCACATGCTCAAATTGAGAAATGTCCTCCGCGAGGTCATCTCGCCCGCTCATGACGGAACTTTCGCTCGATACGCTTGCCATGCAGGTGTCTTCGTCTTCCCACGATGCTCGCTTCACAGGCGATCGCGCGATCACTCGCAACGACGCAAAAATGTTGTTACTTGCACTTAGTAAATCGATTTACTATCGTGACACTACGATAACCGGGGAAAATGTCAATGCGCCATATGACGAAAGACGACCTGCTCGCCGAGATCGAGCGCGACCGCGCCTCCCACATCGCTTTTCTCCAGGCGTTTATCCGGGAGCCCTCCCCCAATCCGCCGGGCGATACGCGGCAGGCTGCGGCGGTCGTGGCGCGTTACCTCGCGCACCGCAACGTCGGGGCGTCGATCGTGGCGCCCCGCGAGGACCTGCCCAACGTCGTTTCCGAATTCGAGGGAGGACGTAGCGGACGGCGACTCGTGATGAACGGCCATATCGACGTGTTTCCGGTGGGTGACGGCAAGGGCTGGTCGCGCGATCCCTGGTCGGGCGCGCTGGAAGATGGCCACGTGCATGGCCGCGGAGCCTGCGACATGAAAGCAGGAACGGCCGCGTCGGTGATCGCGTTCAGCTACCTTCACGCCCAACGCGCCGCGCTGGCGGGCAGCCTCTGTCTGACCGCGGTGTCGGACGAAGAGACTGGCGGACGCTGGGGTAGCCACTGGCTGCTGGAAAACGATACGCGCTGGCATGGCGACTGCATGATCAACGCGGAACCCGGCGGTCTGCAGACCGTCCGTTTTGCCGAAAAGGGCACGTTGCGGCTGACCTTCACGGTACGGACCGCTGGCGCGCACGGCGCATATCTGCACAAATCGGAGAGCGCGACGCGCATCGCCGCGAGCCTGATCAACCGGCTTGGACAGATCGAGACGATTGTCCCCGACCTGGCGCCCTCGTTGCGAGCCTATCTCGCGTTGCCCGAAGTGCGCGCAGCAGCGGATCGCGCGATGGGCGCCGGCGCCGCCGACATCATGACCTGCCCGACGCTGAATATCGGCACCGTCCAGGGCGGCTTGAAGGTCAACATGATTCCCGCTTCGTGCGTCTTCGAGGCAGACGTTCGATTGCCCATCGGTCTGGACGCCGACCGGGTCATGCAGACAATTCATGCCATTCTCGCCGACTATCCGCAGGCAGAAGTGGCTGTTCAGGAAGCCGCAAGCAACCCTTCGAATTCGTGCGCGCACGACCATCCGATGGTCAGCATTCTCGCACGCAACGCCGAGGCCGTCTCAGGTGTGCGCCCGGTCGCGATTCCCTCGCTCGGCGCCACCGATTGCAAGTTCTGGCGCTATCGCAAAGTGCCCGCGTATATTTACGGGCCGGCGCCGACGCGCATGGCTGCGGCCGACGAATGCGTGGCAGTCGAAGAGTTCATAACGGTCATCAAAACCCACGCGCTGTCGGCATGGGACTACCTGACCGGCGGCAACTAGTCTTTCCACGCCAGAGAAGAGTTGTGCTACGCCCGCAGCGACGCTCCAATCTTTTCGATAGTATGGATTCGGCAACCCGGCCTGGCCCTGTCGTCCGACTCGAAATATCCCGGAAGCGAGCCCAATGGCTGACAAGAGAGTGACGATGGCTGACGTCGCGAGGGTGACGGGCGTTTCGCCCGGCGCGATATCGCGCATCCTGAATAACGACCCGACGCTCAACGTCCGAGAAGGGACCAAGGAGACCGTCCGCCGCGCAATTGCGGAGCTGGGCTACATCCCCAATCCACAGGCGCGAGGCCTTCGCCTTGCACGTTCGGGCAGCCTTGCGATGATCGTGCCTGAGATCAACAGTCCAGCATTCGTCGCGATCATTCAGGGAGCGCAGCGCGCGGCATATGAACTCGGATATTCGATGCTGATTGGCGGCATCGGCCCCGAAGGTGAGGACCCGAACCTGGCTGCGCGCATTCTCTCCAGCAACAGGGTCGACGGACTTCTGATCTCCACGGGTAAGCAGGAAGCGAGACAATTGGCCGCCGTACAGCAACTGCGGGCGCCTGCCGTGCTCGTCAACCGCTACCTGAACGAACGGTTTCCGCATGTCGTGCTGGATGACGAAGCGGGCGTGGCGCTCGCCATACGTCATCTGGCAGAACTCGGCCACGAGCGGATCGGATTCCTCGGAAGCACGCGCCGCTTCCTCGGGACACGGCGCCTCGCGGGGTTCAAACACGCGATCGCGCAATGCGGCCTGCGCTTCGACAAGCGGTTTGTGGTCAATTGCGGCTATGACCGTGAGGGCGGCGAAGCAGGTGCGCGTACCGTGCTCGCCCTCGCCGACCGTCCTACCGCGGTCTTTGCCACCAATCATCTGGTTGCCGCCGGTGCGTTGCGCGCGGCGCAAGAACTCGGATTGAGTGTCCCGGACGCCTTATCTGTCGCAAGCTTCTACGACGGGCCCGTTGCAGATCTGCTGACTCCGGCCATGACGGCGGTCGCCTATCCCCTCGACCAGCTCGGCTACGAAGCGGTGCGAATGCTGGTTCGCCTGATCGCCGGTGAAGCACCAGCGACCATCAGTGTAACCATTCAGCCGACTGGACTCGTCATCAGGCAATCGACCGGCACCATATCTGGATGATCGTAGCGCAGGCCACCAAACCGTATGCGGAAAGTGCCATCGAAGATAGTGAGACGCGAAAATGGTGAGATTGAAGGCCATGATCGCTCAACCCTTTGATCGAGGACTCGTCGGGCCGCCACTGTTTCGCCTCGCAACATCCTCGGTTTGCCAGAGATGTGCAGCAGGCTTGGGGCTTACCCCTTGGCCATTGCTCCTTACGCGCGCTGGCGGTTGCCTTTCGGCGGCCTTGAATTCACCGGCTCTGCAACCGCGGGATTGATGGCCAACGACGCTCCGGCGACACCCCCGGCTTCATAGGCCGTCAGCGACACCGTGCGGCCGGTGCCGCGCCGCGTCCGCAAATTCAAGTCGAGCTTGCCGAACTCGGCATCGACGATCGAGGCCTTGATGACAACGAGGCCGCGGCCGGTGCTGTGGTTCACCTTGTCGCGACCGGCCTTCATTGCTGTCAGCTTGTCCGCTATGGACGCAACCATCCCCAGCGCAAAGGAGGCGTTCGCCAGATGCCGCTCATTGTGCCTGAAGCGTCCATAGTCGGGTGTGCTCTTGTAGCGGCCGAGCTCGAAGCGGACGGCGGTGTCGAGCAGTTCGGTCAGGTAGTGCGCGACTTCGATATCCGAGCGAAGACCGAAGAAGACATACCGGCTCTCGCCGACTTGATTCTTCTCGCGCCAAACCCGACAGTCGCAGAAGTTCGCGACGGCGCCGATGCAGTCATCGAGCGGGATTCGCTTCTTGCGGTAGGTCTCATACGCGCGGCGCTCGCAAGGCGCCTTGCGTATGTCGATGTCGGTCAGCGACAGGTCGTAGCGATCGAGCAACTCGGCGACTTTGGCAGCTGCGGACAGCGCCTCGTCCTCGGTGCAGCCATTGTCGATGGTCTTTGCGCGCAGCGCCTGGATACGCATCTTGAGCTTGTCGAGCGCAGCAAGATCGGAGTTTTGGTCCACTGATACGTTACCCCAGGAAAGGGCCGACCAAACTGACGCCCTGGCGGTCGACTGGCGGAGAGAGTGTCAGTCAATCCTCATTGAAAGATCAAGAATTTTCGACCTTTCCAGACCAAAACCCACGATTTGAGCAACAGTTTGAAGAGCCTACAACCCGTCCGGATGGTGCCGTCGCGCCGGTTCGCTGTGGCTCCCGCCAAAAATATCGAAAACAACCCCATGCACAGTAGCCGGCGACCGTCGCAACCGACCGTTGGGACCGAAAACTTGACACGTCGGGCAACTCAGCGGCACAATTTCATCATCACCAAATCCGCTAAACGACCACGGGCACGCAACGGATGCTGTCCGCTGTAGCGTCAAGCGAAAGCTGGTTCAGGACTTATCCGGGGAATCCCACAGAGATGAAGTTTGATGACGTCATCCTCGGTCGCCGGAGTATCCGCGGTTACAAACCTGATCCAGTACCCAAGTCGCTGATTGCAGAAATCATTGGTTTGGCGATGCGCGCTCCGTCGTCGATGAACACCCAGCCCTGGAATTTCTACGTCATCACCGGCGAACCGCTGGATCGGATCCGCGCCGGCAACACCGAGCGGATGGCGGCGGGCATACCGCAGTCGCGCGAATTCCGCCCGGGTCAGGCCTTTGCAGGCAAGCACCGCGACCGGCAGGTCGGCGTCGCCAAGCAATTATTCTCCGCGATGGGGATCGAGCGCGACAACAAGGACAAGCGCCAGGACTGGGTGCTGCGCGGCTTCCGTCAATTCGACGCGCCGGTATGCGTGATCATTACCTACGACAGGGTGCTGGACGGGAGCGACGATACGCCCTTCGATTGCGGCGCCGTGGCGACCGCGCTGGTCAATGCCGCCTGGTCTCGCGGGCTGGGCGCCGTGATCAACAGCCAGGGTATCATGCAATCCCCCGTGGTGCGCGAGCACGCTGGAATAGCCGACGATCAAGTCATCATGAAAAGCATCGCGCTGGGTTGGCCGGATGAAACCTTTCCGGCCAATGCTGTCGTGTCGGAGCGGAAGTCTGTCGAGGAAGCGACGGTGTTCGTCGGGTTCGATAACTAGGCGCGCGCACGCGCAAAGGGTGCTATCCAGTATACGTCAGGCGAAACTTCTTCACCTATGATCGGAAGCTGCATCGTGACAGTTTCAATGCATTGACGCGATCATGTTCCGTGTGGACGACAGCTCGACGTCGGGGTCGTTACTCACAATAATTTGTGCACTGTCACCGTAACCCTGGAGGGTGGTTCAAGGTTGGTTGGATCATGCGGCTTGCACCTCGGTCGTTGCAATCACAGGCTTTATACGCGCCATCTCCTCGGGCGTGAGCGCGTCCTCGGTGATCGCTTTGAACGAACGCGCCGCCGCCATGGCGCGGGTCGGCGCGTCCGGTTCGGCATCAGGGCCGGTCAGGCGGAACGAAGCCGGCGACAAAGGGCCGAACCACAATGCGCGTTCGAGCGTCGGCCATGCCGCGGGACGCGGCTCGACACCCGCATGGGTGGCAAAGAGCGTTGCCAAGGCGTGCATGGGAACATCGCGCGGACCACTTCGACGTGCTCTTGCCGTCGAAACGCCCTCTTGCATCGTTTCGATGGACGGCATCGGCCGCAGCCCCGCCCACAAGTACGCAAGCCAACGCGCCTGCAATTCGAGCACCGGGAAATAGGGGCCGATCAGTGAATAAAGGCCAATGAAACCGAGACCATCCAGATCGGGATGCAGCGTGTGGTCGTGCAGGTCGACGTGGTGGCCGTCGAGACCAAGGGTCGCCGCGATCGTCTCGCTGACGAACGGCAGCGTGAGCTTGAAGCCGGTGCCAAGAATGACCGCATCGAAGGCCTCGCTGGATCGGTCGGCAAAGTGCACGGTTTGGCCGTCGACCGCTTCGAGCCACGGCCGCGATCGGATTCGTCCTTCCGCCACCAATGCCAGATAGTTCTGCGACTGGGTCAAGCCGGCGGCGAAGATGTTGTCGTCTGGCTTCGGAGCACCAAATTGCTCGGGGCTGCCGCAGTTCTCCAGCACCATTTGTTTCATCCCCGCGGCGATCGCCTCCGGCGGCAGCACCCGTCCGGCCTGCGCGGCAAAACGCGTGAAAGCAACGTGATCCGTCGGCACCCCGGCAAGGAGCTTTTGCAGGACATAGCGCTGGCGACGCATGGCGACGCAGACCTTCGCGCCTGATGCCGCCAATTCGCTTGCGATTTCGAGCGCGCTGATTGAACAGCCGGCAACGAGCACAGATTGCCCGCGATAGAGCTCAGCCCCTTTATATTGGGAGCTATGGATGGCGCCGCCGCGGCCAGCAAAACCACTCAACCCGGCAATTGCGGGTACGTCGGGGGCCGTGCAGCAGCCCGTCGCGACCACGACGCGCGAAAAGAGTTCCGATACAGTGCTCTCGCCGCGTCGCGAGCGGACGATCCAGCCCGTCCCGGCATCCTGATCCAACCTTTCGACGCGGGTCGACAGACGGAGATGGGGCTTGAGGCCGGCGTTCTCGGCATATTGCTGCAGGTAGGCCAGCATATCGACCTGGCTCGGATAGACACTGGTGCCTGCAGGATGATCGAGATCGCTGAAGGCGGTCAGTACCCGGCTCGTATTGGTGCACATGCCCGGCCAGACAGCGCTCGAAGGCGAGTCCGCATTCCATTGCCCGCCTACCACCGCTGCAGCCTCGAAGACGACCGGATCGAAGCCATGCTTTTTGAGGAAGCGCGCTGCGACAAGGCCGGCCGGGCCGCCGCCGATAACGGCGACGGTTCGTTCAGGCATGTGGATCGGATCGAGCGAAGCATTCATGGTGCCAGTCCTCTGCATGGTTGGCCGAAACTCTACGCTTCTCTGGATCGCGGCCTTCCTAAATGATTACTAAGCGCCCGCTCCCTTATGCCGGGAACAGACTGCAACCCAATCGACGCCGTGCTGGCTACCTTCCTGGAAAGCCCGGTGATGATCATCGTTGGAAGCTGCGACGATGGCCTGCTGCCGCAAGTTGCCCGGGCGGCCGGCGCTGTCGTCGATCGTGCAAAAGGTCGCGTCGACCTCATCGTCTCGGGCTGGCAATGGCCGCAGACCATCGCCAACATCGGGCGCAATGGGCGTCTCGCCGTCACCTTCGCGCGGCCCGCCGACTATGTCTCATACCAACTGAAAGGTCGCGCCGCGATCGTTCCAGCATCCGCCGCCCATCGGCAGCGTGCGCAGCACTATATCGAGGCGATGACCGAGACGTTCGCGGAGCTCGGCCTCGATCAGGCGGTCGCGGCGTCCTGGCTCGTCGATCTGGAGCCGCAGGTCTTGCGCCTCGCGGTCGAGGCGATTTTCGTGCAGACGCCGGGCAAGACGGCCGGCAGTATGCTTGAGCCGTCTCAATGACGATCCGCCTGCGTGACCTCCACACCTGCTTCGAGGGTGTCATTCCTTCGATTATCGCGACGGCGTCGTCAGATGGCATTCCTAACATCTCCTACCTCTCGCATGTCGCGCTCGTCGATGACGAGCACGTAGCGCTCTCGGACCAATTCTTCTCGAAGACCGCCGCCAACATCCGCGCCAACAACAATGCCGCCGTCATGCTGGTTGATCCGCGTGATGGCAGCCAATACCGGCTGTCCGTGGTCTTTGAGCGCTCGCTCGACAGCGGCGCGCTGTTCGAGACCATGGCGGCTGAGCTCCGCGCCAGCAGCGCACAACTCGGGATGGCCGACGTGATGCGCCTGCGCGGCGTAGACATTTATCGCGTTGCGTCAGTGGCGGCTATTCCGTCGCCGGGCGCGGCAATCGCAATCTCGTCGCCGGCGACGAGCGTTTATCTCATCGCGGCGGCGACGCTCTGCGGCCGTATTTCCGAAGCACGCGAGGTCGACGCGATCGTGGACGCGGTGCTGGATGGACTACGCGACAGCTTCGGTTGCGCCAACTCCATGCTGCTCGTGAAAGATCCCGCCGGCGAACGTCTGGTGACCGTCGGTAGTCGCGGCTATTTGTGGAGCGGCATCGGCTCGGAGTTGACGATCGGCGAAGCGATTATCGGAACGGTAGCCGCCGAGCGCCGCACCATTCGCATCAACGACATGAGCCGCATTCGCCGGTTCGGTGACGCCATCCGTGCGGCGGCGGTTGACGAAAATCAGACGCGCACGATCGCCTTGCCGGGTATAGCCGATGCCATGAGCCAGATGGCGCTCCCTATGATCGCGGGAGGCGCCTTGCGCGGCGTACTCTTTCTCGAAAGCAAGAAGCGTCTCGCTTTCCCGAAAGACGTGGAAACGGCTCTCTCGATGTTGGCAAGCAACGCGGCGGCAGCCCTTGCGCTTGCCGACAACACCAGTGGCAATGAACAATCGCTGGTCACGTCCCAAGGCAACGGCGCCTTGGCGGGACGACCATTTAGCGTTGTTCACCACCTTTTTGACGACAGCGTGTTCATTGACGGCGAATACTTGATCAAAGGCGTTTCGGGTCGGCTCCTGGTTCATCTGCTGGGGTTGCATCTGCAAGAGGGTCGGGCGGACTTTACCAATCGCGAGATGCGGCTCTCCAACGAATTGCGATTGCCCGATTTCAAGGACAATCTGGAGACCCGGCTGCTCCTGCTCCGACGGCGGCTGGAGGAGAAGGCTGCTCCAATCCGACTGCTGAGAACGGGTCGCGGAAAGCTCAGGCTGGAAATAGCCGGACCGGCGCTTCTCGAATCACGATGAGGAGCAGTATTGGGGGAACGGCCGTTGTTGGCCGGCCACGCCAGTAGATTTGGGAAGCTCCGCTTGGCGCAAGCTGCGTCTTCGGCATGCACGCCTTTCAGCTAACGCCCTGCGTTCGGATATGGTTGGAGTTCGTTGAGCCCAACGACGAGATAGGCTCCGCACCAGTTTCGCACCAGAAACGACCTCAACAAAGCGCAACAAGCGCGATCAAAGGCAAACGAAAACACAGCGAAATCAAATCCGGAAGTCGTCAGCTCACCAAGTATATCGCACGACGCCCTTGCCGGCGTAGGAGCGGGTGACGTTGGAAAACTCGCCCTCGAACGTTGCGGCCGCGGACCAGCCATTCATCCATTTCATTTCGGCTGAGACGGTCGTCAGCGCGGAGTCGGAAGCTTGGCCCGCGCCGCCAACGACAAAGCTTGCACCCGGCAACGCCTGGAAGGTCGCCGCGATGTTTCGGTCCGGATCGAAATCATGGGCCCAGGCGAAGCGGCCGCGTAGCGTCAGCACGCCATTGGTCACCGCGAAGGATTTATCGGTGCGGATGCCCAATTCGCTGCGCACATCGGTGACGCTCTTGGCTGCGTAGTTCAGCGCGAAGGCCGGCGTGCCGGTGACCACGCTCTCGGCGTAAGCCGGCAGATCGAAAGTGGTGAACTGCCCCGCCGCATAGGGCGTGATGCCGACGCCGCCGACCCATGGCGCGACATAGCGATATCCGCCTTCGACGCGCCCGGAATACGCATTGGCGTTGAACTCGGCCCGCAATTGATCGATCCCGGCAATCGTGACGGTACGGTTGGTGGTGATGTCCTGCCAGCCATAGGCGAGGGCGCCGGTGATGTAGGCTTGACCAACGGTGTGCCGGATGAACGCGCCGGCCTGGAACAGGTCGGAATGGCCACTGCCGCCATTGGCGACGCTGAAGCTGGTGCCGCCGCCGGCCAGTGCAAATCCGGCGATCGTAAACGGCGAGAAGTGATAGTCGGCGCCGACCGCCGTGCCGGCGAGGCTGCTGCTCGTGTTGTTGGATCCCAGCGTCGCATTGCCGTCGGTGGTCTGCGAGCCGCCAAAGCCCGATGCCCACACGCTCCAGCGCGGCTCATAGACCATTGCCAGCGGCGCCTTGGCGAACATCGCATAGGCGGTGCGCTCGGCCCCAAGCCGCTTCTGCGCAGCATAGGCGCTGGCGCCCTCCTCATCCGCATAGCCCGGCGCCGACGTCGCGCCGTTGATGCCACCTCCGTGGCCCGTGAACGGATCGGTCAAAAGCCCCATGAACTGGCCCATCGCATTGAACGTGGTCTGCTGCGAGCCGGTTGCGGTCTCGCCGGAGGCTTGCGTCAGGCCGTTGAGCAGGGCATTGCCTGATGCATTGAAGATCGCGTTGAACGCATTGGTAGGATTGTTTCCGGCAAGCAAGGCATTATCGATCGCGCCCGCGACCTTGACCTGATTGGCAGGCGCATTGGCAGGCAGGAGCGGCGACAACAGCCCGGGCAGGAGCGTGAGCAGCACAGTGTCGCCCACATAAGTCAGCACCGGATCGCGGGCAAAATTGTTGTCAAGACTGACCGAGTTGAAGGTCCCGCTCAGCGGGTTGGCCGAGGAAAAGATGGTGTAGGTGGTCTTCTGCGTCAGCCGGTTCAGCACGTCGACCTCGACATTGCCGTTCAATGTGGCGGTGCCGTTGACGGCGATCTGGCCCGCGTTCGACCCCGACACCTGCACCATATAAAGCGCGCCGGAGGTGAAGGCGAGGCTGCCGCTGACGGTCACAAGCTGCTGCTGGCCGACGATAAAGGTTCCAGCCCCAACGAGCGAGCCGACGCCGAGCCGGTCATCGCCGCTCGGCCCCGAGCTGCCCGAAAAATCGATCGTCCCGCCCGCGCCGTTGATCAGATGCGCAGCTCCGCCGTCGCTTCGACCAAAAAATGCAACAATGCCGCTGTTGTTCGTGATGGTGGCGCTGCCGGCCGTGCTGGTGCCGTTGAAAAGGATGGAGCCGTTGTCATTCGTGATCGCGGCGTTGCCGGCTGTGCTGGCATTGAGGAACTGGGTGAGGCCGCCGCTGTTGTTCGCGATGGTGGCGTTGCCGGCGGTACTGGTGGCGTAGAAATAGATGTTGCCGCCGCTGTTGTTCGTGATCGCGGCGCTGCCGGCGCTGCTGGTGGCGTTGAACTGAGTGCTGCCGTTGTTGTTGTTCGTGATCGCCGCGCTGCCGGCCGTGCTGGTGTTGTTGAACAGGGTGGAGCCGCTGTTATTCGTGATGACGGCGCTGCCGGCCGTGCTGGTGTCGTTGAACTGGGTGCTGCTGTAGTTGCTGTTCGTGATCGCCGCGCTGCCGGCCGTGCTGGTGTTGTTGAACAGGGTGGAGCCGCTGTTATTCGTGATGGTGGCGCTGCCCGCGGTGCTGGCGGCGTTGAACTGGGTGCTGCCGTTGTTGTTGTTCGTGATCGCGGCGCTGCCCGCGGTGCTGGTCTGGAAGAACTCGGTGACGCCGCCGCTGTTGTTCGTGATCGTGGCGCTGCCGGCGGTGCTGCTGTCGAAGAAGGAAGTATTGCCGCTGTTGGTGATGGTGGCGTTGCCGGCCGTGGCATGGGCGTAGAAGAAGGTCGAGCCGCCGCCATTATTCGTGATTTGGGCGGAACCGGCGGTCGCGGTGTCGGTCCCTGCCACTGCACCGAACTGGATGCCGCCGCCGCTATTGTTCGTGATTGCGGCGCTGCCGGCGCTGCTGGCGTCGAACACGTAGGTGCTGCCGTTATCGTTGTTGGTTAGGGTGGCGCTGCCGGCGGTGGTGTGGGCGAGGAAATATGTGCTACCGCCGCTGTTGTTCGTGATATTGGCGGTGCCGGCGCTGGCGGTGTCGGCCCCTCGGGATACACCGAAGCTGGTGGAGCCGGCGAAGTTGTTCGTGATGGTGCCGCCGCCGGCCGTGCTGGCGTTGAGGAAGTTGATGGTGTTGCTGTTCGTGATGGTGGCGCTGCCGCCGTTGATGACAATGCCGGCGCTGGTGAAGTCCAGGACCTGGCTGTTGCTGAAGCTGTAGGCGAACGCGCCCGGATTGAAGGTGAAGCCGCCGAGGGTGGTGTTGGCCGTGAACAACAGGCTGGTGATCGTCGACGGACCGAAAAAGGCAGTGCCGTTCGGCACGAAACCCGAAGTCCAGTTCGTCGCCGTGTTGAAATCGCCGGAGCCGGGCGTGGTGCTCCAGGTCGCGTCCGCCACCGGTGCGGCCGCCACCGGCGCAGCCCAGATCAGCACGACGCCAATCAGCAGCGCCCGCAGCGCGCGCCTCTCAGCCTTGCCCCGAACCAAATCGACCGCGCCTGCGCCCAAAACCGAGCTGAGCCCGGCCACAACCCCATCATTCCGCATACTTCACGCACCCCGTGGCCGGCCATGCGCGCATCCATTGGCGGAGGCGAGGCGACCGATGGCCAAGCTAGCAATGGCCGGGCCATACCGGTGAGGTCCGCGCAAAATGTTCCAAATTGTGGCAGGGAAATGTGAAGAGTGTGGCGCGAAATCCACATTCTTCCAAGGGAACGCTCGTCTGGCAGGAGTTCCGCGGACGGAACGGTAAAATATTGCCGAGTCCGGCTTGAAACAATTTGCGTTTATCCGTAGCTGCCGTGGCAGCAAAACCTCAACGCCGGTCCTGGTCGTTTATGTCCTCCCCTTCCCCGTCCGTCACCGGCTCCATTCATACCTCCGAAGAGATTCTCGCCCACCCGCGCTTTCCAGCGGCCCGCGGGGCTTTCGTCGACGCGGTTCTGGCCCTGCATGAGGGCGATCAATTCCGCAGCCGGTTGCTGGTCGAGGCGATGCGACAGGTGACTTTCAACCTGATCGTGTCCCTGCATCTGCGCCATGACTTGGCCGATCGTTCGACATGGGCGACCCCGCAGCGGCTCAAGGATGAAATCAAGCCGTTCGGGTTGGCGAGCCCGCGCCGGGTCGACGCGCTGGTGGCCCGGCTTGTTCAGCTTGGCTATGTCGACATCCGCCCCTCGGAGCACGACGGAAGGGTGCGCATTCTCATCCCGACCGCCAAGATGATGTCACTCGATCGCGACTGGCTGGTCTATCACTATACGCCTTTGCACGTGATGTTTCCGGACCCCGGCTACGGCGAGCCGATGACGCAGGATGCCGCGTTCCAGCGCGCCCAGCGGCTGGTCGCTCTGGATTTCTCCGGCAAGGGTGCTGAGATCATGGCGAACAATCCCGCCGTGATGCGGTTCATGGGGCGCGATTCCGGCGTGCTGGTCCTGATCAAGCTCATTCAAATCTCTGCCGCCGGCAGCGCCAAGGATGTCTCCTATTCGGATATCGGCGCGCGGTTCGGCGTATCGCGCACCCATGTGCGGGCGCTGCTCGAAGACGCGGCGGAACACGGCGATGTCGGCCTTTCGGGGCGCGGCGGACGCCTGGTCGAGCTCAAGCCTTCCCTTCGGCACGCATTCGACCGCTTCCTCGCGGACGCGATGTCGGGGCACGATATGCTCTACAAGCTCGCGCGCGAGCGGATGGCGAAGGCGCAACGGAGCGCTTTGTCAGAAAAATTGGACTGATTTTGCGTCGTCGGAAAGGCAGCCTTAACTGCTACTTGAGGGGTTGGTCAGTCTACCTTCATGTCCCGGCTACCATGAAGCGCAGCATTTGCCGGGCCGAATTTTGCGTTCGACGTCAAGCGGCTTGAGCTTGCCGGCCATGTGTTCTCCCTCGCGAAATGCATCCTCCGAACCCACGGCCAGAAGCTACGGTTAGCGCGGTGACTAAACTAAGGGTAACATCGCAGAACTGGCCGCAACCGCGTCTATCGCGCTACTTGTTGTTTTTGCTGTCGCCTCGAACAATGGGATACAGAGGAGAACAGTGTAGTGGCGGAAGAACCATCCCCCGAACCCACGTCGAAAAACTACAGCCTGCGCAAGAAATAGCGCAACATCGCGGAATTCTTCGGTGGCCTTGCGGTAGATTCGAACAATCGGATACTGGGGAGGGCTGTGGCTGAGAAATGGCGGAGAGAGTGGGATTCGAACCCACGGTACGGTTTCCCGCACACACGCTTTCCAAGCGTGCGCCTTAAGCCACTCGGCCATCTCTCCGGGAGGCCTCTCTTGAAGGGCTGAGGCAGATTTTGCAAGGGAGCGCGGGCCTCGGGCGCGAAATTTCCCCATTTGACTGAAAATATTGGATAATTCTGGCCTGCGGTGGGACCGGCGGGACGGCCTGAACCGGGTCAGCGGGTGGCTTTGGCGCAGGCAGGCGCAAATCACTCCCGGGCACGGCAGGGCGCCGGAGCCCCGCCCACGGCGTGCGCGCAAAATCTAAATTCACGTGCCGGATCAATGCGATTTAGGCTGTCCAGTCTCTACGCGAAGCATATTTCGCTTTATCAGAAGTATAACTCAGCGTATGGTCTGCCCGTCTCACCCGATCGAGGGGCGTGCGCACGTCACGAACGCACGGTGGGATGCGGTGGACGCCGAGCGTGCGACTGACGAGAGCGCGTGAGGCGGACGGTGAAATCGAGTGGACCTGACGCCCCAGTGGCAGGTGTCTCGTCGCAGGACGCGAAAACGTCCTGCGAGGACGGTGACAACAAAGCCTAGTCTCGCCGGGGAGAGCACGTATAAGCCGTAACCCATCGCGCAGGGAAAGCCGGAATGCCTCCGCTGAACCTGTATGCTCGTGTGCGCTTCTCTTTTTACCATTGCACACGAGACCGCGGGTGCAGCGCGCCCCGGCTTTCCCTGCGCCGTCTACTTCCAGAGATGGCAAACGAAATGCAAAGCTCGGGCAGATCAGGCCGCGAGAATCTAGACGTGCATCCTCTCGCTGTTTGACACATGAATCAGACCAGCACGTCATCCTGAGGTGCGAGCGGAGCAAGCCTCGAAGGATGTGCGGCCCGGCAGGTGGCCGTCGATCCTTCGAGGGCCGCTCAAGAAGCGGCCACCTCAAGATGACGGAGCTCACTGCGAGTCGGCAACTAGGTGAGCTAGTGAAGTATTGGCGTTGGCGCCCTCAATGATGCCGCGACGCGATGTCGGTCACGCGGCGTGGCCACAGGGTTCGCGGCTGGGCTACGATCGCGCTGCCGGTGCCCTGTGTATCCTGCAAGGCCTCGGTGAAATCGGCGAACCACTGCTGGATGGTACCGGCATTGAGCTTCGCCATCATCGCTTCCCAGCGCATCCGCCGCTCGGTCACCGGCATCGCAAGCGCAGCCGCGATGGTGCGCGCCATGCCGTCGATGTCATGCGGGTTGACCAGTAGCGCCGCGTCGAGCTCGTTGGCGGCGCCGGCGAATTTCGACAGCACCAGCACGCCGGGATCGGCCGGGTTCTGGGCGGCGACATATTCCTTGGCGACCAGATTCATGCCGTCCTGCAACGGCGTCACCACGCCGACCTGCGCGGTCCGGTAGAGGCCCGCGAGCACCGCCTGGCTATAACCCTTGTTGAGATAGCGGATCGGCGTCCAATCCACCTCGCCATGCGCGCCGTTGATGTCGGTGACGAGCTTCGCGATCTCGTTCTGCAGATTGCCATAGGCCTCGATCGCGCCGCGCGAGGGCGTTGCGATCTGCAGCAGCGACACCGAGCGCTTCAGGTTCGGATACAGCGTCCACATCCGGTCGAACGCCTTGATGCGATTGCCGATGCCCTTGGAGTAGTCGAGCCGGTCGACGCCGATCGCGAGCTTCTCGCCATTGAGGCTGCGCCGCAGCCGCGACACGTCGGGATGCGTCATCGCCTTGGTCGCCAGCTGGGCAAATTTTTGCGGATCGATGCCGATCGGAAACACCGCGGCGCGGGTGCGGCCGAACGACGATGTGATGACGCCGTCGCGAACCACAAGATCGAGATCGTCCTGCACATAGCTCAGGAAGTTCTCGCAATCCTCATCGGTCTGGAAGCCGATCAAATCATAGGCGAGCATCGCCTCGATCAGCTCTCGATGATGCGGCACGCCCGAGATCACCGCGCGCGTCGGCCACGGCGTGTGCAGGAAGAGGCCAATCGGCTGCGTGACGTCGAGATCGCGCAGTTCGGCGCCGAGTGCGAGGAAATGGTAGTCCTGGATCCAGAAGATGGAATCGGGCTTGCGGAATCGCAGCAGCGCGCGCGCCATGAAGGCGTTCACCTCGCGATAGCTGCCATAGTCGTCTTGCGACGTGCGAATCAGGTCGGGCCGCGAATGCAGCGCGGGCCACAGCGCCGAATTGGCAAAGCCTTCGTAATAGCCGCCGTAATGCGCCGCCGGCAGGTCGAGCATCGCCAGTGCACCGGCACCGAGGGCTTCGACCTCTGCAAAAGGCTCCTTCTGGCTCCCGTCACGGACACGGCCGCTGGAACCAACCCATATCGCCCCTGTCTTCTCAACAACCGGCAGCAATGCCGCAGCCAGCCCCCCCGTCATGGGTTCATTGGGTTTTCCGCGCGACACGCGGTTCGATACGACGACGAGGTTCACCCGATCCCCTCCTGTTGATCAACTCGCGTATTAACAGCCGTTCATCGAGATGGTTCCTGATCGAGGAGGGAACTCGCGGGAACTCGCAAAAAGAAAATCCCGCGCGAGGCATGCGCCAGGACGCAAAACAACCGCATTCGAACGATTCGGAAGAGATGCACCTGACTCGGTTAGGACAACGCTACGGGCCTTTCGTCATCGAGCAGATGCGCGAGGAACGCGCGCACATCGCTCGGTGCATCGAAATGTCCGGTAACGCCAGTCGCGCGACGTCCGACGGAGAAAGAAAGACCGTTGAGGTCGGGCATGATCGCGAACACGGTCTCGTCGGTGACGTCGTCGCCGATGAAGAACGGACGCCGTCCCTTGAACGGCTCATGCGTCATCAGTTCGAGCACGCCGGTTGCCTTGGTGAAGCCGGAATTCTTGATCTCGCAGACGCTCTTGCCCGGCAGCACCTCGATCGGCGCATTCGGCAGATCGGCGCGGATCAGCGACACCGCTTCATAGATCGCCTTCTCGGCATGCGGTGCGAGCCGATAATGCAGCGCCAGCGAGTAGCCCTTGTCCTCGAGCAGGATGCCGGGACTGAGCTTTGCGATCGCAGCGAGGCGGCGCTTCAATTCCCGGTCCAGCGGCGGAGCGTGCGCGGCGACCGATTCGCCGTCGGGCTGAAGCCGCATCTCGGCGCCGTGACCGCCGATCGCGGGAAACTGATCCGGCGCGAAGATCAGGTCGATGTCATTCAGAGAACGCCCGCTGACCAGCGCCAGCGCGCCGTTGGTGCGCTCGTGCAACCGCTTCAGCGTCTTCGACAGTTCCGGCGGCACCCAGACCTCGCGCGGCGTCGGCGCGAAATCGAGCAACGTGCCGTCGATATCGAGCAGCACCGCAGTTCGGCTGAGATGCGGGATCAGCGCTGCCGGCACCGGCACACTATCCGGCGTCACGTCGTCGTCAGGGGCGATGTCTTCGTCCATGTGCATTCCAGCCAAATCATGCTTCATGTCATTCTACTCCACAAATGCCAGCGGTCGCGCGACAGTTTCGAGCGATTTCCGCTCCGCCGCGACGGCGTAGCGCCACGCCACGATCGCCGCTGCGATCATGAGAACCGACCCCAACAGGTAGCCGGCGAAAACAGAGTTGCGCGATCCGGTGTCGATCAGCACGCCGAACAGCGCTGGCCCCGCCACGCCGCCGATGCCGGTGCCGACAGCATAGAAGATGGCGATCGCAAGCGCACGGACCTCCAGCGGAAACGTCTCGCTGACGGTGAGATAGGCCGCGCTCGCGGCCGGCGAGGCAAAGAAGAAGATCACCATCCAGGCAATGGTCTGGCCTTGCGCACTGAGCGCGCCGATCGAGAACAGGTAGCCGGACAGCGCGAGCAGCACGCCAGAGACTCCATAAGTCAGCGCGATCATGGTGCGGCGGCCGAGCGTATCGAACAGGCGGCCAAGCAGCAGCGGCCCGAGGAAGTTGCCGGCGGCAAAGGGCAGGATGTACCAGCCGACATCGTTGGCGGGGATACCGAAGAAATCGGTCAGCACCAGCGCGAAGGTGAAGAAGATCGCGTTGTAGAAGAATGCCTGCGCGGCCATCAGCGTCAGCCCGACCAGCGAACGCTGCCGATAGGTCGAGAACAGCGTCGTTGCGACCTCGCTCAGCGGCGTGTGATCGCGCATCCGAATCTTGATTGTCTCGAAACCGTCGCTCGGTTGTTCATGACCGAGGACAGACGTCTCGATCTCGGCGACGATCCTGTTGGCCTGGTCGGGATAGCCGTGGATCATCAGCCAGCGCGGGCTCTCCGGAATCCACATCCGCATGAACAGCACGATAAGGCCGAGCGCCGCACCCGTGAAATAAGCGATCCGCCAGCCGTGATCCGGCGCCAGCACCGCGGGATCGAGCAGGACGATGGCGCTCACCGCGCCAATCGCGGCACCGATCCAGAAGCTGCCGTTGATGACGAGATCGGTCCAGCCGCGATAGCGTGCCGGCACCAGTTCCTGGATGGTCGAATTGATCGCGGTGTACTCGCCGCCGATGCCGGCACCGGTTAGGAAACGAAACAGCGCGTAGCTTGCGACACTCCACGACAGCGCGGTCGCAGCGGTGGCTGTGAGGTACAGCGCCAGCGTGATGAAGAACAGCTTCTTGCGCCCGATCCGGTCGGTGAGCCAGCCGAAGCCGAGTGCGCCGAACACCGCGCCGGCGAGGTAGGCGCTGCTGGCAAGGCCGACATCGGCATTGGTGAACTTCATCGCCGGGCTGTCCTTCAGCGCACCCGACAATGCGCCGGCGAGCGTCACTTCAAGCCCGTCGAGGATCCAGGTGATGCCGAGCGCCAGCACGACGCGGGTGTGAAAACCGCTCCAGCGCAGATTGTCGAGCCGGAGCGGGATCGAGGTCTCGATGATGCGGCCGTCATCCTGCGCGGCCGGCAATCCCACCTCGTCCGTCGTCAAAGAGCTCGGCTGTGTCCGCTGCAGTGTCATCAGAAAGGGCCAATGGGAAAAGCCCCGGAACGGAGCGTTCCAAGGTTCTCACTCCCAACATTGCGGCAAACGGGATGCCCGCCACGGCAAGTTAACGCCGGCGCTGCGCTGGGGTTCCCGCGATGCGGGATGGGCGTGGGAACACGGCGATCGATTCCGTCGTCCCGGCGGAGCCGGGACCCGTACGCCGCGGCCGTGGCAAGAGGCACGCGGGTTATTGCGTCTGTCAAAAAAGCAGTGGTGGTTATGGGTCCCGCCCTTCGCCGGGACGACAGCAGTGAGTTTGGGAGCAGTGAGCTTACGCCGCGCGGATGTTCGCCATGAAGCGGTCGAGCTCTTCGCGAAGCCGCGTGCTCTCGACCGACAGCGAACGGGCCGAATTCAGCACCTCTTCCGATGCCGCGCCGGTCTCGGTCGCGCCGCGGTTAACCTCGGTGACGCTGGTGGCGGTTTCCTGCGTGCCCTGTGCGACGTTCTGCACGCTGCGGGCGATCTCCTGCGTCGCCGAGCTCTGCTGCTCGACCGAACTCGCAATCGTCGTCGCAATGCTGGAAATCTGCCCGATGGTGCCGCCGATCGCCTTGATCGCAGCGACCGATTCCTGCGTCGCAGATTGCATGCCCGAGATATGGTTGGATATCTCGTCAGTGGCCTTCGCGGTCTGGCTCGCCAGCGACTTCACCTCGGCGGCGACCACTGCGAAGCCGCGACCGGCGTCGCCGGCGCGCGCCGCCTCGATGGTGGCGTTCAGCGCCAGGAGATTGGTCTGCTCGGCAATCGCCGTGATCAGCTTGACCACGTCGCCGATCTCCTGTGCGGCGCGCGACAGCTTGCCGATCCGCGCATCGGTCTGCTCGGCCTGGCGCACGGCAGAATCGGCGATCTGGCTCGATTCCTTGGCGCGGCGACCGATCTCGTCGACGGAGGCGGACAGCTCTTCGGTGGCGGAGGCGACCGACTGCATGTTGCTGGAGGCTTCCTCGGAAGCGCCAGCGACCTGGCTGGAGAGATTCTGCGTGGTCTCGGCGGTCCGGGTCAGCGTGCCCGCGGCCGATTCGAGTTGCACGGCGGAGGCCGAGACGTTGGAGACGATCGCGCCGACGGCGGATTCGAACTCGTCGGCGAAACGGATCAACTCACCGCGCCGCGCCGTGGCGCTGGCCTTGTTCTGTACCTCCTGGGTCGCCGCATCGCGCTCGGCCTTGGCAACCGCCTGGACCTTGAACTCTTCCACCGCAGCCGCCATCTCGCCGAGTTCGTCGCGACGGCCGAGACCGGGCAGCACGACATCGAAATTGCCCGCCGCGAGCTCGCGCATCGCGGCGCACATCGCCGCGATCGGCCGGGCGATGCCCTTGCCGAGCAGGAACGCCCAAACAAGTCCCAGCACGAGGCCGCCGATGGCCAGCATCAGGATCAGCCGCTCGGTCTCGCCGATCGTGGCATGCGATTCGTTCTCGAGCCGCTTCTGGTCGGCGAGCAGGCCGGCCTTCATCGCAGCCGAGCCCTCGCTGATGGCAGCCACAGACGCCGTCATCTCGACGGTCAGGCGGTCGATCGACTTCGAATTCTCGATCAGCTTGGCGAGCGCCTCCCGGTACTCTTCCAGCAGCGCCGTGATATCCTTCACCCCCTGGGTGACGCGCTCGTCCTTCGAGGTGATCGCCTTCACCAGATTATCCGCAAATTTCAGCCGGGCGAGCGCGCTGGCGGCGACGGTCTTGTCGCCGTTGACGATGAAAGTGCTGACGGCCGAGGTGATCGACTGGATCTGGTCGGTGACCTTCTTGGCGCCGAACTGGATCGTTTGCAGCTCGGAATCATCGGCATTGCTCGGGAGATCGTCGAGCTTGTAGCGCATCGCGGTCGCACTGCGGGTCAGCTTGTTTTGCGCGACCAGCGCGCTCTCGTCCTTGGCCCTGACGATGTCGGCGAATATCTTGGTGAAGGTGCGGAACTCGCGCTCCAGCTTGGTGACCTGCTCGAGCCGCGCCGGGCTGGTGGTGCCCTTCGTCGAGGCCAGGATGGCGTCCTTGAGGCTGGCCTCGGCCGCGAGCGCTGCCTTGGCATCGTCCTCCTTGCCGGTCATCACATAATAGCGCGCCAACGCACCGTAAGAGATCAGCTCGCGGTCGATGTTGCGGGCAAGGTCAGCCTCAGCGACACTCTGGCGATAGGACTCGACCCCGCCGGAGACCCGCTCGAAACCCCAGTAAGCGAAGCCCATGCTCGCCGCCGAAATGGCCAGCGTCACGGCGAAGCCCAGCATGATCTTGGCGCGGAACCGAAGGGTTGGGAGTTTGATCGAACGCGATCGCTTAATCTCCGGCATGCAACCCCTCGTCTTCATTCTGAAAACCACGCGGTATCCGGCAGCGACGCCGCCCCGGACCCGGAACGGGACACTAAGGTAGAATCGATAAAGCTACGTAAATACACGGAACAACGGGGATATCAGTCACCGGTGGCATCTCCGCGCGTCAACAGAAGGCGTCCTGACGGCGGACGCGGGGGAACCGGACCGCTGCCGACCTCAATTCCGTGCCCTCGGAAAACGGCTCAGGCCACGCCGACGCCGACCGACGATCCGCCTACTACCTTGGTCCCCGTTGTATTCGGGAGTATATATCGCAGTGTCCGGCACCGCCCGGACCAACGCCCGAACGTACAGATTCAGGCACCGGCATAACGGAGGAAGCGATGTATCAGGAAGCACTTGCGAAAGTGACAGGCACCAAGCTGATCCGCGACAAGTTCGACAACTTCATCGGCGGCAAATGGGTTGCCCCGGTCAAGGGTCAATATTTCGAGAATCCAAGCCCGGTGACGGGCAAGCGGCTGTGCCACGTGGCACGGTCGACAGCGGAAGACATCGAGCTCGCGCTCGACGCCGCGCACAAGGCCAAGGACGCCTGGGGCAAGACCTCGGTCGCCGAACGGTCGAAGGTTCTCAACAAGATCGCCGATGTGCTCGAGACCAATCTCGACCTGCTGGCGATGGTCGAGACTCTCGACAACGGCAAGCCGATCCGCGAGACGACCCACGCCGACATGCCGCTTGCGGTCGATCATTTCCGCTATTTCGCCGGCGTCATCCGCGCGCAGGAAGGCTCGCTGTCGGAAATCGACCACGACACTGTCGCCTATCATTTCCACGAGCCGCTCGGCGTGGTCGGCCAGATCATTCCCTGGAACTTCCCGCTGTTGATGGCGGTCTGGAAGCTGGCGCCTGCGCTCGCCGCCGGCAATTGCGTCGTCATCAAGCCCGCCGAGCAGACCCCGGTCAGCATCCTCGTGCTGATGGAGTTGCTGGCGGACGTCCTCCCGCCCGGCACTGTCAACGTCGTCAACGGCTTCGGCGTCGAGGCCGGCAAGCCGCTCGCGTCGAGCAAGCGCATCGCCAAGATCGCGTTCACCGGCGAGACCACGACGGGTCGGCTGATCATGCAGTACGCCTCCGAGAACATCATCCCGGTGACGCTCGAACTCGGCGGCAAGTCGCCCAACATCTTCTTCGCCGACGTGATGGACGAGGACGACGCCTACTTCGACAAGTGCATGGAAGGTTTCGCGATGTTCGCGCTCAACCAGGGCGAGGTCTGCACCTGCCCGAGCCGCGCGCTGGTCGACGCCAAGATCTATGACCGCTTCATGGAGCGTGCGCTGAAGCGCGTCGAGAAGATCAAGCAGGGCCATCCGCTCGATCCCTCGACCATGCTCGGTGCTCAGGCTTCCAACGACCAGGTCGAGAAGATCCTGTCCTACTTCGACATCGGCAAGAAGGAAGGCGCCAAGGTCCTCGCCGGCGGCAAGCGGGCCAACCTCGGTGGCGAGCTCGCCGAGGGCTATTACATCGAGCCGACAGTGTTCGAAGGCCACAACAAGATGCGAATCTTCCAGGAGGAGATCTTCGGCCCGGTGGTGTCGGTGACCAAGTTCAACGGTGAAGAGGAAGCGCTGGCGCTCGCCAACGACTCGCTCTACGGGCTCGGCGCCGGCCTATGGACCCGCAACGGCACCCGTGCCTACCGCTTTGGCCGCGCCATCCAGGCCGGCCGGGTCTGGACCAATTGCTACCATCTCTATCCCGCGCATGCGGCATTCGGTGGTTACAAGCAGTCCGGCATCGGCCGCGAGAACCATCTGAAGATGCTGTCGCACTACCAGCAGACCAAGAACATGCTGGTCAGCTATTCGCCGAACGCCCTCGGATTCTTCTAAGGGCATAGACTTTGTGGCCCGCCCCTCCGGGCGTGCCCGCCCACGCCATCGGCCGTTGTGGGATTCAGCCTCCCGCAACGGCTTCGCCACGTGATCAACAGGAACGGGAGCAGGACCATGGTTGCCCGGGTCGAAGTCACTCCGAAGGCCGAAGAGATGATCGCGCGGCTGAAGGCGCTGCACGGTCCGCTGATGTTCCATCAATCCGGCGGCTGCTGCGACGGCAGCGCGCCGATGTGCTACCCGGCCAACGAATTCCGGACCGGCGCCCAGGACGTTCACCTCGGCCAGATCGCCGGCTGCGACTTCTATATTGGCGCCGCCCAGTTCGAATACTGGCGCCATACCCAGCTCCTGATCGACGTCGTGCCGGGCCGGGGAGCCGGTTTCTCACTGGAAGCCCCGGAAGGCGTGCGATTCCTGACCCGCAGCCGAGTATTCAGTGACGACGAGGTCGCGGAACTCGACGCGGCCGAACGTGCGGCCTGATTTGCCCGCATTCGCGATTGACGGGAAAGCCGGCGCCGATAACTTAGATCTGTTACAAGAAGTCCCCAGCCGCTGCCCGCGGCCGGACAACACATCGGGAGGCGTCCCATGTCATTGCGTCGGATGGCGCTATCGGCGCTCGCGTCGAACACACCTGCCGGCAAATTGGCCGGCCAATGATGTCTCCCTGCACGACACTGTTATCAAGAGGCCAAAAGATGCCTCGAGAAGAACAATAGATCTGGTTCAGGGAGAGCGCGATTGGCGGAGCAGCACGGCAGCGCCGGCGACAGCATCGTCGTGGCGAAGGCAAAGACCGACGGGCCGCGAGACGCTGCCGGCGAAATCGCGCGCCAATTGGCGCACGCCAAGCTCGCCATGGCCGTGGTGTTCGTCTCGCCGTTCTACGATCCCGAAATTTTCATCACCGAGCTGTCCCGCCGCATGCCCGATATCCCGATCTTCGGCTGCACCACGGCCGGCGAACTCTCGCCGGGCGGCTGGGACGAGGACAGCGTGGTCGCGATGGGGTTCAATGCGGCCGACTTCGTGATCGCGGCCCGCCCGCTGCTCGACCTCGCGACATTCCGGGTCGACCGCGGTCGCTCGATCTGCACCGAACTGCAGCAGGAATTCGCGCAACGCACCGAGCATTGCGAACCTGGCCAGGAGTCCTTCGGTTTGCTGCTCATCGATGGGATGTGCCAGCGTGAAGAAACCATCATGTCGGCGATCTACGCGTCGCTGGAGGATATCCCGATCGTCGGCGGCTCGGCCGGCGACGGCATGCGGTTCGAAAAATCGTGGGTCTTCCATGGCGGCAAGGCGCTCACCGACGCCGCCGTCCTGATCCTGATCAAGACCCGGCTGCCGTTCCGCCTGTTCAAATGCGATCATTTCGAGCCGACCTCGACCAAGATGGTGGTGACCGAGGCCGATGTCGAGCATCGGATCGTCAAGGAGATCAACGCCGAGCCCGCGGCGCTGGAATATTCGCGCGCGGTCGGCATCAGCGACAGCAAGCTCGACGCGTTCTCGTTTGCCGCGCATCCCGTGCTGGTGCGGGTCGGCGGTGCCTATTATGCGCGGTCGATCCAGCGCATGGATCCGGACGGCTCGCTCCGCTTCTTCTGTGCGGTCGACGAAGGCATGGTGCTGACGGTGGCGCGCGAGCGCGATCCGGTCGATGCCACCAGCGACCTGCTCAAGGAGATCACCGACGACCTCGGCGAGGTCTCGATCTTCATCGGCTTCGAATGCGTGTTGCGCCGGCTCGACGTCGAACAGCACCAATTGTCGCGGGAAATGTCGGAACTCTATCGCCGCAACAATGTGATTGGCTTTCAGACCTATGGCGAGCAGTATCGTTCGATGCACGTCAATCAGACGCTGACCGGCGTCGCCATCGGCAAGCGAGCCGTCGTTCCACAATGACGGATACACGGACCAGCCGTATCGCTGCGCTCGAGCGCGAGGCCGAGAAGCTGCGCAAGATCAACGCGGCGCTGATGTCGCGCGTCGAGCGTTCGACCGACCAGCAGCTCAACGCATTCTCGCTGTTCGAGACGGCGATCGCGCTCGACCAGCAGGTTCGCGACCGCACCCAGCAACTCAAGCAGGTGCTGCAATCGCTGGAAAAGACCAACGGGCGCCTGCTGCAGGCCAAGCAACAGGCCGAGGCGGCAAGCTCGCTGAAATCGTCGGTACTGGTCTCGGTGACGCACGATCTGCTGCAGCCGCTGAATGCGGCCCGGCTGACGCTGTCGGCGCTGACGGAGATGGCGTCCGAGCCCAAGGGTGTCGCCCTGACCGAACAGATCGACCGCTCGCTGGCAACCCTCGAGGACATGCTGCGGACGCTGCTCGATATCTCCAAGCTCGATGCGGGCGTACTCAGGCCCGATTTCGGCCCGGTCGCAATCGCTTCGCTGTTTGAGCCGATGGAGCAGGAATTCAGCCCGACCGCGGCGAAGCGCAATCTCACGCTTCGCATCATGCCGTCGTCCGGCGTGGTCCGGTCCGATACGCTGATGCTGCGCCGAATCCTGCAGAACCTGCTCGCCAACGCGCTACGCTACACGCAGCGCGGCAGCGTGCTGATGGGATGCCGCATCAGCGGCGACAATATCTGCATCGAGGTGCACGACACCGGTCCTGGAATTCCGGAGGCCCAGCGCGAGGCCATCTTCGTCGAGTTCCAGCGCGGCGAGAGCAGCGCCGGCGACAAGGTCGGTATCGGGCTTGGCCTTTCGATCGTGCGCCGGTTTGCCGGCGTTCTCGGCCACGACATCCGGCTGACCTCGCGTCCGGGCAAGGGCTCGGTCTTCTCCGTCACCGTTCCCCGCAGTGCCGACCCCGTCGCGATGCAGGTTCGCGAGCAGGCCAGCGTCGACTATCGCTATGGCGGGATGGAGGGTGCCAAGATCCTCCTGATCGAGAATGACCTCTCGAGCGCCGAGGGACTTGCCAGCCTGCTGGAAAAATGGGGCTGCGACGTCGCCGTGACGATCTCGAAGGCTGAAGCGCTCGAACGCATCCGCGCGCTGGACGGCATTCCGGACGCCATCATCGCCGACCTTCACCTCGACAATGGCGAGACCGGGATCGAGGCCGTCGACCTGATTTGCAACGAGATCAAGACCGATGTTCCGGCGATCATCGTCACCGCCGACTACTCGGCCAAGGCCGCCTCCGACGTTTCGGCGTTCGGCCACGAGTTGCTGAAGAAGCCGATCAAGCCCGCCGAGATGCGCTCGCTGCTGTCGTTCCTGCTGGCCGCGGAGCAGCCGGCCGCACGGCTATGAATGGCCGCCGCGCGATGGCGGAGCCGCCATTGTCGGCGCATGATCGTGCTTGCCGAAGTCCAGCTTCGACAGCGTGATGATGGCTTCGGTGCGGCTTCGCACGTCGAGCTTGCGCAGGATTTCCGAGACGTGCACCTTCACGGTCGTGACCGAGATATCGAGCTGATAGGCGATATGCTTGTTCTGCAGGCCGTGACAGATCATGTCGAGCACCCGCAATTGCTGCGAGGTGAGCTGGCCGAGACGTTGGATCAGTTCCCGGATCTCGGCCTGGCCTTTCCGGGCGGCGGCAGTGTCGCGAAAGCGCGTGGGCAGGCAAACGTCGCCTTCGAGGATCCCGCGCAACAGCCGCGCCAGCTCGGCCTTCGGCGTGGATTTCGGGATATAGCCGGAAATCCCGAGCGAGATCGCGCCGCCGATGATCCGGGAATCGTCATGCGCAGATACAATCACGAGAGCGCTGCGCGGTGCGGCAGCGCGCACCCGATATGCACCCAACAACCCCGTCGTTCCCGGCATCGACAGATCGAGCAGGATCAGATCGAGGCCGTCGCGTGCGGCAATGACCTCCAGCGCATCGTCGATTGACGTCGCCTGCAACACCTCGGCATCGGGAAATTCGGCGCCGATCACGCCGATCAGGGCTGCACGGAATAATGGGTGATCCTCGACGATCAGCAGCCGAGGCGCACTCGCCTTGCTCACCGGCGGCTTGTCCGCCAAGGGCGCTGTCGTGGTCACCGCTGCGCGGTCCTCTCCCAAATCATTTGAGGCAGCCATCGTGGTTACGACGTTATCTCAAAGCCGAGGTGCAGCCTATAGGTGGACATTCGATGCCGCCGCCTTGCAATGCAACAAACTAGGACGTCTTCTCCGACTTCACGCCGGGATAGGCGTCCGGCACCGAAAGCGGAATCTTGCCGAGCTCAATGATCGCCTTGTTGCGGCTGAACAGCTTCAGCTTGCGCAGGATCTCCGTCACGTGCGCCTTGACGGTGGACTCGGCGAGTTTCAGTTCCGTCGCGATCTCGCGGTTCTGCAGCCCACGCGTGATCAGGTGAAGGACACGTACTTGTTGCGGCGTGAGTTTCTGGATCCGCTCGCGCAGCGTCCGCACAGTCTCGGATTGTTCCAATGCGCCGGCGGCGACAAAATCCCGCGGCGCCGAGACCGAGCCGCTCAGCACGCGTGCAATCGCCTGCGAGAGCTCGCCGATCGAGGTCGATTTCGGCAAATAGCCGACCGCGCCCATTTCCAGCGCCTCGCGGATCGTGTGCTTGTCCTCTTCACTCGAGACAATCGCGATCGGCAGCCTTGGATAGCGATCCCTGATCTTCTGGAACCCCGAGAAGCCGACGACATCGGGTAGCAGCAGATCGAGCAGCGCCAGGTCGATATTCGGCTCGGCAGCCAGGATGCCGAGTGCTCCCTTGATCGAGGTGGCCTCGTGGATGCGGGCATCGGGATGCGAGATTCGGATGGCGTTGCCAAGCGCCTCGCCGAACAAGGGGTGATCGTCGATGATCAGGAACCCCATCATGAGGACTCTCGCATGGATGTTGCACCCGCCCCGCCTCTAATTTGCGGTGTCCTGCACAGTCTGCAGATAGTCATATACGTTTTTGAGCTCATCGTCTCTGAAAACGTCCTTCCACGCCGGCATGCCCTTGGATGGCCGTCCGTCATGGACAGTTTTCCAGAAGGTCGATTCCATGTCGTCGGCATAGCGCTTTTTCAGGAGCCTGAGGTCGATCTTCCGCTCCGCCTGCACCGCATCCGGACCATGGCAATGCGCGCAGGTGCCGTTGAACGTTTCCTGCCCGACCTTGATGTCTCCGGTCACGGCCGCGGTCTGAACCGGCTTGTCGGTCGCGGCAGCCTGCCCCACTGTGACTGGCCCGCGCGCCTCGGCGAACGGCTTGGCGCGATCAACCTGACCGAACTTCACCGACGCACCGTTCGGCACGCCATATTTGGCAAACAGCGCGGCGATCTCCGGTTGCAGTGACGGCAGCACGGAGTCGACCTCATCGCGCAGCGTGCTTGATCCCTTGGCGAAGCCAATCGCGGTCTCCCAGAGCAGGCCGTCGCCCTCGGTCGACACGACCTGATATTTGTCGGCATAGACGCTCCTGTTGAGCCAGCCCGCCACCGGCGCCCAGATGAAGGCGGCGTCAACCTTGCCTTGCTCCAGTGCCGCCATGCCCTCGTCCGGGCTGAGCACGGTGAATTTCTGGATCTCGTCGCGCATCGCGAGCAGGTTCTGTGGCGTCGACTGATACTGCACCGCGACCCGCAATCCCTTGAGGTCGTCGATGCCGGCGAGCTTGCGATCCCTGGCACCGACCAGCGCGTAGCCTTCATGGGCGATCGGCTTCGAGAAGATCACGGTCGGGCCCATGAAATCGTCGACCAGAGGCAGGCCGACCATGGCATCGCATTGCCTGCTGAGCAGCGTTTCCCGGACGGTTCGCTTGCCGAAATAGGATTTGTACCAGTTATAGCTCACGGTGCGACCGAGCCTCTGCGCGACGGCCTGGCCGATCTCCAGATAAAGGCCGGGCTTGGCGGGATCGTCGCTCGCGAACGGCAGATTGGTCGGATCGGCGCAGAGCCGCAGCGGTTTGGCCTCTTCGGCGCCGGCCGACAGGGCCGGCACCGTCAGGAACGTGGAGAGCAGCGCAATCCGGATTGCCCTTCCCAACCGCGCATGACGCGAACAGCCGCGCAGTCTATTCCGGGTCATGCAAAGCACGGACATTGCTACCTCCATCGTCACGATCATTATTGCAGGGCGAACACGAACAGCGAGCCGCCTTCGGGTGCTGCGGCCACCATCTTCTTGCCGATGTCGCCGAGGAACGCCGGCAGCGCTGCGGTGCGTCCGACCACGATCGCGACATACTGCTTGCCGTCGACCGAGTAGGTCACCGGACCCGCGCCGATGCCGCTGCCGAGGTTCTTGCTCCACAGCACCTTGCCGTCCTTGGCATCGATGGCACGGAAGTCACCGTGCAGATTGCCCGAGAACACCAGGTTGCCGCCCGTCGTCAGCGTGCCGCCGTTGAAGGGCAGGTCTTCCTTGATGCTCCACACCTTCTTGTTGGCAATGGGATCCCACGCCACCAGCTCGCCGAGGAATCCACCCGGGCCTTCCTTGGTCGGGAACTCGGCACCGAGATAGAACACGCCGCGCTTGTAGTTCACCTCGCTGACCCCCCAGTCCATGCAGACATTGTTGGTCGGGATGTAGACGAGGCCGGTCTGCGGATTGAACGACATCGGCTGCCAGTTCTTGCCACCGATCAGGTTCGGACAGATGTCCTTGGCGGGATGGCCGGGACCCGGACGCTTGTCGGGATCCTCTTCGGCCCGCATCGTGTCGATGTCCCACTTCTTCGCCCAGTTCGCGAAGACGTACTTCTCGGCAGAGATCACCTTGCCGGTTTCGCGGTTGGCGACGAAGAAGAAGCCGTTGCGATCGGCCTTCATCAGGACCGGCGTCTCCGCACCCTTGATCTTGAGGTCGGTGAGCAGAAGTTCGTTGACGCCGTCATAGTCCCAGGCATCGGCCGGCGTGCCCTGGATGTGCCACTTGATATTGCCGGTGTTGGGATCGATCGCGAGCGTCGAAGCCGTATAGAGGTTGGTCAGCTTGCCGAAATTGCCGTCGCCGGTGGAGCGCACCCCGGTATTCCATGGTCCGGGATTGCTGGTGCCCCAATAGACCGTGTCGGTCTTGGCATCGTAGGAGCCGACCAGCCAGGGAGCGCCGCCGCCATGCAGGCCGGTGTCGCCCTTCCAGGTGTCGCTGCCGGGGTCGCCGGGTGCCGGTACCGTGTAGGTCTGCCAGAGCAGCTTCCCGTCGTTGAGATCGAACGCCTGCAGCGAGCCGCGGACGCCGTACTCGCCGCCGCCGAAGCCGGTGATCACCTTGTTGCGGACGATGAGCGGCGGCGAGGTGATGACCGAGCCCTGCTTGTAGTCGACGACCGTCGAGGTCCAGAGTTCCTTGCCGGTCTCGGCGTCGAGCGCCGTCAGTTTGCCGTCGAGCCGGCCGACGAAGATCTTGCCGTCGGCATAGGACACGCCCCGGCTGTTGACGTCGCAGCAGGCGTATTGAAGCACATCATCGGGAATATCGGGTTGATAGGTCCATTTGCGCGCGCCGGTGGCGGCATCGATCGCGTAGACGTATTTCGGACCCCAGGAGGTCGAGACGTAGAGCGTCTTGCCGATCACGAGCGGCGAGGACTCGTTGGAACGCAACGAGGCCAGCGACATCGAATAAACCAGTTGCAGCTTGCCGGCATTTTCGGAATTGATTTGCTTCAAGGGGCTGAAGCGCGTATTGCCGTAGTCGTGGCCCGCGATCGCCCATCCATTGGGATCCGATGCGGCCTTGACGACTGAGTCATTGGCTTGCGACGCGCCAACGCCTGCCATCAACATGGCAGCCAGCGACACGCCGGCAAAGAAAGTCCCGCTTCTTAGCTTCATCTGCTTCCTCCAATAAGGTTTCGTTGCCGCGATGGATGCATCGCGGGCGTGGTTCGCTACCCAATTTTATGAACGCGCGATCTTTCGTCGCTGTATCGGCGGCGAAGATGACAGCAACGTCTGTCGCTCGTTATAGGCGGAAGGTAGTAGCGGCTGCGGCGACGGATTGCGTTGCATCGCGGTCGCCGATTTGACGATCGCCGATGTCGCGAACGCACTCCCATCAGGTTCGCTTTGGGCGATCCGTTCGCGCTTGCAAATTGCCGATCCGGCAACTGCCTGCTAGGATCGGAACATAGGCCCGGCACCTTCATGATAAGGCCGCAACTACGACTTTGATCGCGGTTACGTCCCAAATGAAGCGTGCTCTACTGGGCCGATAATGAGACCTTTGGGAGGAACGCGTGTCTACAGTCAAACTGACGGTAAACGGCAGGGCGGTCTCGGTCGACGTTGAGGACCGGACCCTCCTCGTGCATCTCTTGCGCGAAAACCTGAACCTGACCGGCACCCATGTCGGCTGCGATACCAGCCAATGCGGCGCCTGCGTCGTCCATGTCGATGGACGGGCGGTCAAATCCTGCACCATGCTGGCCGGACAGGCCGCAGGCTCCAACGTCACCACGATCGAGGGCCTCGCCAAGGGCGACGAGCTGCATCCGATGCAGGCGGCGTTCCGCGACAATCACGGCCTCCAGTGCGGTTACTGCACCCCCGGCATGATCATGTCCGCGGTCGATATCGTGCATCGCCATGGTGGCAACCTCGACGAGGAAACCGTCCGCCACGAGCTCGAAGGCAACATCTGCCGCTGCACGGGCTACCACAACATCGTCAAGTCGGTGCTCGATGCGGCCGGCCGCATGAAGGTTGCGCAAGCCGCCGAATAGCGGACGCGTACAAGCGAGACGTCATCAGATTCATCACCGCCGGTTTCGATGGAAACAGCGGTAAACCAAAATCTCCGTTGGGAGGAATAGACATGGGCGTTGAAGGCATTGGCGCAAGCGTCGTGCGCAAGGAAGATCGCCGCTTCATTACGGGCAAAGGGCGATACGTCGACGACATCAAAATGCTGGGCATGACCTATGCTCATTTCGTCCGCAGCCCGCATGCGCATGCCAAGGTCAAGGGTATCGATTCAACCGAGGCGATGAAGATGCCCGGTGTGATCGCGGTGCTGACCGGACAGCAGATCGTCGACGACAAGGTCGGAAATCTGATCTGCGGCTGGGCCATCAGCTCGAAGGATGGTTCGCCGATGAAAATGGGCGCATGGCCGGCGATGGCGCCGGAGACCGTGCGCTTCGTCGGACAGGCGGTCGCGGTCGTGATTGCCGAGACCAAGAATTTGGCCAAGGACGCCGCCGAGGCCGTCGTCGTCACTTACGAAGAGCTTCCCGCGGTGCCGGACATCAAGGCGGCGATCAAGCCCGGCGCGGCGCAACTGCATCCCGAAGCCCCCGGCAACGTCGTGTATGACTGGCACATCGGCGACGAAGCCGCGGTCAAGGATGCGTTCAGCAAGGCCGCCAATGTGGTGACGCTCGAGCTCACCAATAACCGCCTGGTGCCGAATGCGATGGAGCCGCGCGCGGCGATCGCACATTACGAGGCGGCCGAAGAGCACTACACGCTCTACACGACGTCGCAGAACCCGCACGTCGCCCGCCTGGTGTTGTCCGCGTTCTACAACATCGCGCCGGAGAACAAGCTTCGGGTCATCGCGCCCGACGTCGGCGGCGGCTTCGGCTCCAAGATCTACGTTTACCCGGAAGAGATGGTGGCGCTGTGGGCGTCGAAGAAGGTCGACCGCCCGGTGAAATGGACCGGCGACCGCTCCGAGGCCTTCCTCACCGACGCGCATGGCCGCGACCACGTCTCGAAGGCGGAGATGGCGTTCGACAAGGACAACAAGATCCTTGGCCTGCGGGTGAAGACCCACGCCAATTTCGGCGCCTATATGTCGCTGTTCTCCTCGGCGGTACCGACCTATCTCTACGCGACGCTGCTGTCGGGCCAGTACATCATCCCGGCGATCTACGCCGAGGTAATGGGCGTCTACACCAACACCACGCCGGTCGATGCCTATCGCGGCGCCGGCCGTCCCGAGGCGAGCTATCTGATCGAACGCATGATGGAGACCGCGGCGCGGCAGTTGAAGGTCGATCCGGCCGAGCTGCGCAGGAGAAACTTCATCACCCAGTTCCCGTATCAGACGCCCGTGATCATGGCGTATGACGTCGGCGACTTTAACGCCTCGATCGATTCAGCGATGAAGGCGATCGACTATGCCGGCTTCCCCGCCCGCAAGGCCAAGGCGAAAGCCGACGGCAAGCTGCGCGGCATCGGTCTCTCCTGCTACATCGAAGCCTGCGGCATCGCGCCGTCGAAGGCGGTCGGCAGCTTAGGGGCCGGCGTCGGTTTGTGGGAGTCAGCGGAGATCCGCGTCAATCCGGTCGGTACCATCGAGGTGCTCACCGGCTCGCACAGCCACGGCCAGGGCCACGAGACGACGTTCTGCCAGATCATCGCCGAGCGTCTCGGCGTGCCGATCAGCCAGGTCTCGATCGTCCATGGCGACACCGACAAGGTGCAGTTCGGCATGGGCACCTACGGCTCGCGCTCGCTCGCGGTCGGCGGTACCGCGATCGTGAAGGCGATGGAGAAGGTCGAAGCCAAAGCCAAGAAGATTGCGGCGCATGCGCTCGAAGCCTCCGAGAGCGACATCGTGATCGAGAACGGCGAGTTCAAGGTCACCGGCACCGACAAGTCGATCGCACTGCCGATGGTCGCACTCGCGGCCTACACCGCGCACAACCTGCCTGACGGCATGGAGCCCGGCCTGAAGGAGACCGCGTTCTACGACCCGACCAACTTCACGTTCCCGGCCGGCGCCTATATCTGCGAGCTCGAGGTCGATCCCGGCACCGGCAAGACCACCTTCGTCAACTTCGTGGCCGCCGACGATTTTGGCCGGCTGATCAACCCGATGATCGTCGAAGGCCAGGTGCATGGCGGCTTGGCGCAAGGTATCGGCCAGGCGCTGCTGGAGGGCGCGGTCTATGACGAAAACGCTCAGCTCGTGACCGCGTCGTTCATGGATTACACCATGCCGCGCGCCGACGACCTGCCGTCGTTCAAGCTCTCCCACACCACGACGCTGTGTCCGGGCAACCCGCTCGGCGTCAAAGGCTGCGGCGAGGCCGGCGCGATCGGCGCTTCTGCTGCCGTGATCAACGCGATCACGGACGCGATCGGCAACAACAAGCTCGAAATGCCGGCGACGCCCGATCGCGTCTGGCACGCCATTCACGGTTGAGGAGGATACGATGTACGAGACAAATTATCACCGCGCATCCTCGGTCGACGATGCCGTGGCCCAGTTCGGCAAGGGCAAGGAAGCCAAGTTCCTTGCCGGCGGACAGACGCTGCTCCCAGTGATGAAGCAGCGTCTGGCCGCGCCTTCCGACGTGATCGACGTGGCCAAGATCAAGGACATGGTCGGCATTGACGTGTCCGGCGACACCGTGACGATCAAGGGCGCGACCACGCATTACGACGTCGCGCAAAGCGACGCCGTGCAGAAGGCGATCCCCGCGCTCGCTCACCTGGCATCGATGATCGGTGATCCCGCCGTGCGTTATCGCGGCACGATCGGCGGTTCGCTCGCCAACAACGATCCGGCGGCGGACTATCCGGCGGCGGTGCTGGCGCTCGGCGCAACGATCAAGACCAACAAGCGCTCGCTCGCCGCAGAAGACTTCTTCAAGGGCCTGTTCACGACGGCGCTTGAGGATGGCGAGATTATCACCGCGGTTACGTTCCCGATTCCGGTCAAGGCCGGCTATGCCAAGATGCGGCATCCGGCCTCGCGCTTCGCGCTGACCGGCGTGTTCGTCGTCAAAACGAAGGCGGGCGACATTCGTGTCGCAGCAACCGGTGCATCGCAAAGCGGCGTCATACGGGTGCCTGCAATCGAGCAGGCGTTGAAGGCGAACTGGTCGGCCAGCGCACTCGACAGTGTCACGATCTCGGCAAGTGGCCTGCTCGCCGACATCCACGGCTCGTCGGATTACCGCGCGAACCTCGTCAAGGTGATGGGACAGCGGGCGGTGACCGCCGCCGGCTGACAGCGCCTAAACACAAGTTCGGAACGGCGCGCAGCGATGCGCGCCGTTCGTTTTTGGGGACGGATTCGGACAAAAAGCCGCTTGCCACATCGTGTTTTCGGCGAGACAATTTAGCTAATCAGCTAATTAAAAATACCGTCAGGCGGACGGCCCGGGAGAACGCATGGACCGCAACAGCCGCAAGACCTTAGCAGCTTTACTCCCACCAGGAATGGACCAACAACGTGCTCGATAAACCAGCCCCCCAAGCCGCCGTCCGCGCCTCCGGTCCGCTCGTCGGCTTCCGCATCGTCGAATTCGCTGGCATCGGCCCCGGTCCGTTCGCCTGCATGCTGCTCGCCGACATGGGCGCCGAGGTCGTGACCCTCGACCGCGTCGGCGCCGGCAAGAATTTGAAAGCGGTGGCGACGCGTGGCCGCAAGGTCATCGAGCTTGATCTGAAGAACAAGGCCGCGATCGCAGAGGTGATTGAGCTGCTGGCCAATGCCGACGCGCTGATCGAAGGCTTTCGTCCCGGCGTCATGGAACGCCTCGGGCTCGGCCCGGAAGTCGTTTCCGCGCGCAATCCGAAGCTGGTTTATGGCCGCATGACCGGCTGGGGTCAGGAAGGTCCGCTGGCGAACGCCGCCGGCCATGACATCAACTACATCTCGATAACAGGAGCGCTGGCCGCAATCGGCACCAAGGAAAAGCCGGTGCCGCCGCTCAATCTGGTCGGCGATTTCGGTGGCGGCGCGCTCTATCTCGTGGTTGGCGTGCTCGCCGCACTGCTGGAAGCCCAAAAGTCCGGCAAGGGCCAGGTGGTCGACACCGCGATGTGCGACGGCGCGGCGTCGCTGATGTCGATGTTCTTCGACATGAGCGCGCAGGGCCGCTGGAGCGAAGGCCGCGACCAGAATTTCCTCGACGGCGGCGCGCATTTCTACGGCGTCTATGAATGCTCCTGCGGTCACTTCATCTCGATCGGCTCGATCGAGCCGCAATTCTACGCGCTGCTCCGCAAGCACGCTGATCTCGCCGATGCCGATTTCGACGCGCAGTTGGATCGCAAGGCGTGGCCGGCGCTGAAGGAGAAGCTGACCAAGGTCTTCAAGAGCAAGACCCGCGAGGACTGGTGCAAGATCATGGAAGGCAGCGACATCTGCTTCGCGCCGATCCTGACCATGGCGGAAGCGCCGAAGCATCCGCACATGGCCGCGCGCAAGGTGTTCGTCGAGCGCCACGGCGTGACCCAGCCTGCGCCCGCGCCGCGGTTCTCGCGCACGCCATCCGCAATCCGCGAACCGGAGCTGGCTGATATTGGCGACGTGACGAGCGCATGGAAGGCACGATGAATTCCACAGCGCCTGCCGGCTAGATCGGCGGGCTCCCGGCAGCACAGGTCACCCCAAGCCGGCGCGCGAAAGCCATTGCATTGCGGCGCATCTCTTGCTTGTTGTCGTCGATCAAATGACGCGGGGGCGCCTTGTGAATAGTATACCAATGAACCGTATGCCAAACGATCGGCCGCCACCTTCGCAGACCATGCGCGTCGGCGCGGCGATCCTGGGCAATGCGCTCGAGTTCTACGACTTCACGGTCTATGCGGCGTTTGCCACCTGGCTCGCCAAGGCGTTCTTTCCTGCTGCCAATCCGAGCACCAGCCTGCTGCTTGCGGTGGCAACCTTCGGCGTCGGATTCGTCGTCCGGCCGCTCGGCGGCATTCTGATCGGCGCCTATGCCGACCGTTTCGGCCGGCGGCCCGCGATGACCCTGACCATCTGGCTGATGGCGCTTGGCAGCGGCATGATTGGATTGTTGCCGACCTATGAACAGATCGGCGTCCTGGCGCCCATTCTGCTGGTGTTCGCGCGACTGCTGCAGGGATTTTCAGCCGGCGGCGAGATGGGGCCGGCGACCACCTATCTGCTGGAAAGCGCGCCGCCGCATCGCAAAGCCTTCTTCGGCAGCTGGCAGCTGGCCAGCCAGAACATGGGAAGCGTGATCTCGGCTTTGGTCGGGCTGTTGCTGGCGCTGCTGATCACGCCCGGCGCCACCGACAGCTGGGGCTGGCGGGTGCCGTTCCTGCTCGGCATCCTGATCGCGCCAGTCGGCTACTACATCCGCCGCAACCTCGACGAGACAATGGACGCCGAGGAAGCCCATGGCAGCATCGGCGGCGTGCTGTCCGACGTGCTGGCGAACCATTGGCAGAAGATCCTGCTCTGCATCCTGCTGATATCAGGCGCGACCATCACGCAATACTTCTTCCTCTATACGGCCACCTACGCCATCAACACGCTGCACTACGACCAGAGCTGGTCGATGGCTGCGAGTCTCGCGATCGCGGTGAGCGGAATGGTCTTCTCGCTGGTCGGCGGCGCGCTTGCGGACAAATATGGTGTGAAGGTGATCGCCGTAGTCCCGCGCCTGATCGTCACGCTGCTGCTTTACCCGGCATTGCATCTCGTGATTTCATCCGGCTCGCCGCTGGTTCTCCTGATTGTGGCTGCCTCGTTGATGGCGATCCATGCCATGTCGTCCGGGGCCGGCATCATCCTCATTCCGATGATCTTCCCATCCGCGGTGCGGACCAGCGGGCTTTCGATCGCTTACGCGCTGGGCGTGACGATTTTCGGTGGCACCGCACAAATCGTGTTCACCTGGATCATCGCGGCCACCGGCGATAAGCTGTCATGGGTGTGGTACGTGATCATCATGAGCGTCCTCAGCGCGCTGGCGACGTTGGCGATCCGCGTCCCGGAGATGCGAAGAAGCGAACCTCAGGAAGCCAAGCCGGCGGCAGCGCTGGCCGGCGCGTCCAGCTAACGGCCGCAGCAGGAGAACCCGCAATGACCGAGCATTCCCTGGTAACCGCGCTTCGGGCGCATGAGGCGGAGATGATCGACATCCGCCATCAGATCCATCGCAACCCTGAAGTCGGGTTCGAGGAAACCCGGACCGCCGCCCTCGTCGCAGACAAGCTGCGAGCATTCGGCATCGATGTGACCGAGGGGATCGCCAAGACCGGCGTGGTCGGCACCTTGAAGGGCCGGCTGCCCGGTCAGCGCGCCGTTGGCCTGCGTGCCGACCTCGACGCGCTGCACATCCAGGAGGTGCCGGGGCGCGACTATGGCTCGACCGTGCCGGGCAAGATGCACGCCTGCGGCCATGACGGCCACACCGCCATGCTGCTCGGCGCCGCCCGCTATCTGTCCGAGAATCCCGATTTCGGCGGCACGGTGAACTTCATCTTCCAGCCGGCGGAGGAAGGTCTCGGTGGCGGCAAGAAGATGGTCGAGGAAGGTCTGTTCGAGAAATTCCCGGTCGATGCCGTCTACGGCATGCACAATTTCCCCGGCGTCCCGGTCGGTCATTTCGGCACCCGCACCGGGCCATTCCTTGCAGCGAGCGACAGCTGGGAAGTGAGCTTCCTCGGCACCGGCGGCCATGGCGGCGCCGGCGCGCATCTGGCAACCGACGCGACGCTGCCGACCGCGCAGTTCATCATGGCCGTTCAGACCATCGTCAGCCGCAACGTGCCGGCGATCGAGACCGCCGTCGTCAGCGTCGGCTCGATCATGGGCGGCGATCCCGGCTCGCCCAACATTATTCCCTCGAAGGTCACGATCACCGGCACCGCGCGCTCCTACAAGCCGCGCATCCGGGACCTCATGGAAACACGCCTGACGGCGCTGGCGCATGCCCAAGCCGCGGCGTTCGGCTGCACCGCCGAGGCGATCTACAATCGCCGCTATCCGCCCCTCATCACTCATGCCGAGCAGACCGACATCTCAGTCGCCGCCGCGTCCGAGCTGGTCGGCGCCGCGCAGGTGGACGGCAATGTTCCGGCAGTGACCGGCTCGGAGGATTTCTCCTTCATGCTGGAAGCAAAGCCGGGCGGCTTCATCATCATCGGCAACGGTGTGGCCGCCGACGGCTCATTCCACAACGTCCATACGCCCGGCTACGATTTCAACGACGACATCCTCGCGCTCGGCGCGGCCTATTGGGTCAAGCTGGTCCACACCGAACTGGCGGTGGGGGCGTAACTCCACCCGCTCTATTTTTTATTTGAGCATGATCTTTTCGGAAAACCGCTACACACTTTTCCGGATCATGCTCTACGCCGCATCATCGACCTTCAGCACACCGCGGCGGATCTGGTCTTCCTCGATCGATTCGAACAGCGCCTTGAAGTTGCCTTCGCCGAACCCGTCGTCGCCCTTGCGCTGTATGAACTCGAAGAAGATCGGCCCGATCGCATTGGCCGAAAAGATCTGCAGCAGAACCTTGGTCTGGCCGCCCTCGACCACACCCTCGCCGTCGATCAGGATGCCGTCCCGCTGCAGCCGCGCGACGTCCTCGCCGTGCTTGGGCAACCGCGCATCGATTTTCTCGAAATAGGTAATGGGCGGCGCCGGCATGAACGGCAAGCCGGCCGCGCGCAGCGTCTCGACCGTCGAATAGACGTCGCGTGCGCCGCAGGCGATGTGCTGGATACCCTCGCCGCGATAGATGTTGAGATATTCCTCGATCTGCCCGGCATCGCCGGCATCCTCGTTGATCGGAATCCGGATCTTGCCGTCCGGGCTGGTCAGCGCGCGGGAGAACAGGCCCGACGCGCGGCCCTCGATGTCGAAGAAGCGGATCTGGCGGAAGTTGAACAGTTTTGAATAGAAGCCGGTCCAGACGTCCATGCGGCCGCGATGGACGTTGTGGGTGAGGTGATCGACGTAATAGAGGCCGGAGCCCGCGGGCCGTGGGTTCGCGGCACCGAGCCATTCGTACTCGGCGTCGTAGGCCGAGCCCTTGGCGCCGTAGCGATCGACGAAATACAGCAGGCTGCCGCCGATACCCTTGATCGCGGGGACATCGAGCGTCTTCCGCTCCGAAGAAACATCGGCCGGCTCGGCACCGAGCGAGATCGCGCGCTCGTAGGCCTGCCTGGCGTCGACCACGCGGAACGCCATCGACGGCGCGCACGGGCCATGCGCGGCAACGAAGTCGAAGCCGTGGGTGCCGGGCGCCTCGTTGACGAGATAATTGATGTCGCCCTGGCGGTAGACCGTGATCGCCTTGGTCTTGTGGCGGGCGACCGGGACAAAGCCCATCAGCTTGAACAAAGCGTGCAGCTCGCCCGGATTGGGGTGGGCATATTCGACGAACTCGAACCCGTCGGTGCCCATCGGGTTGTCGGTCGTGATCTCGGCCGGCGGCGCATCGTGCGGAAACGGACCCATGGCGAACTCTCCCTGATTTGGCTGGAGACGAGTTTCCGCCGTTTGCTGCGCAACGTGCGTGCAAAATGGCTCGACATTCGCTACAATAGCGCACGATTTGTGCATAGAACTGGCATTTAACGCATGATCGACGTCGACACCTTCGACCTCAAGATGCTGGCCGCGCTGCAGGACGACGGCCGGCTGACCAATCAGCAACTGGCCGACCTCGTCGGCCTGTCGGCCTCGCAATGCTCGCGCCGCCGGATGCGGCTCGAAGAGGACAAGGTGATCTCCGGCTACCACGCCGATCTCGCCGGCGAGGCGCTCGGCTTCGGCCTGATCGCCTTCATCCACATCACGCTGGCGACCCATTCGCCCGACAATGCGAAACGGTTCCGCGAGCTGGTCAACCGCGTCGACGACATCCAGGAGGCCTATGCGCTGACCGGCGATGCCGATTACCTCCTCAAGGTGATGCTGCGCGACCTGAAGAGCCTGTCCGACATCATCAACAACGTGTTGATGCCGCACCAGAGCGTCGCGCATGTGCGCTCGTCGATCGTGCTCGACCGGCTGAAGGAAAGTTCGAAGCTGCCGCTGAAGGTCTTGCAGGGTTAGGGTGGCGCAAATCGAGGGAAATACGCCCTTCGCTTCCGCAAGGTGATTTGCGATCATTCCTCCAACATCCGGCACGAGCGACGACCATGGCATTGCAGCTGCGACCGAACTGCGAATATTGCGACAAGGATCTGCCGCCAAGCGCTGTGGAGGCGCGAATCTGCTCGTATGAGTGCACGTTCTGCGCGGATTGCGCCGAGACCAAGCTCGGCAATGTCTGCCCGAACTGCGGCGGCGGTTTTGCGCCACGGCCGATCCGGCCCGCCAAGGAGTGGCGGCCCGGCGTGTGCGCCGTGAAGCAGCCGCCGTCGGACAAGCGGGTGCATCTGAAGTACAGTATTGAGGACTGCGCGGCGCACTCGGCGCGGCTGAGGGATGTGCGGCCGGAAGAGCGGTGAGGCCTCGACTTCGTCATTGCGAGCGCAGCGAAGCAATCCATCTTTCGGCGTTGGGATAAAGTGGATTGCTTCGTCGCTTCGCTCCTCGCAATGACGGCTGAGAAAAATCACTCCGCCGCGACAATCGTCCCCTCGACTTCACCGAACCCGACGCGATAGCCGTCGCCCTGGCACCAGCCGCGCATCACCAGGGAATCGCCGTCTTCGAGGAAGGTGCGCTTGACGCCATCAGCGAGCTCGACCGGCTCGGTGCCGTTCCAGCTGATTTCCAGCAGGCTGCCGCGCTGCTGCTTCTCAGGGCCTGAGATCGTGCCGCTGCCCAGGAGATCCCCGACATTCATAGCGCACCCGCTGGACGCATGGTGCACGAGCTGCTGCACCGACGACCAGTACATGTATTTGAAACTGGTGCTGGAGATCGTCTTCGCCTCGTTCATCGCACCGCCACGCAAGGCAACGTCGAGCGCGAGATCGTAATTGTTCGCACCTATCTGCGTCAGATAGGCCAACGGCTCCGGCTCTTGCGCTGGGCCGTGCATTCGGAACGGCTCCAGCGCCTCGCGCGTCACCACCCACGGACTGATCGAGGTTCCGAACGCCTTGGCCTGGAACGGCCCGAGCGGCACATATTCCCATTGCTGGATATCGCGCGCGCTCCAGTCATTGAGGATGACGAAGCCGAAGATCATCTGCTCGGCTTGCGCCTCGGTCAGCATCTCGCCCATCGCTGATGCCTGTCCGACCACCACACCCATCTCCAACTCGAAATCGAGCCGCTTGCACGGGCCGAAGCTCGGCACATCAGCGGTCGGTGGCTTCAACTGTCCGCGCGGCCGTCGTACCTTCGTGCCACTTACCACGACAGTCGAAGCACGGCCGTTATAGCCGATCGGCATGTGCAGCCAGTTCGGCTGCAGCGCATTGTCCTTGCCGCGGAACATGACACCGACATTGGTGGCGTGCTCCTTCGACGAATAGAAATCGGTGTAGCCGGCGACCGCGAACGGCATGTGCAGCTTCACGTCAGCCATCGGCACCAGTGCCTGCGCCCGCAATTCGCTGTTGTCGCGCAGCTCCGGATGATCGGAGCGCAGCAGCTCGCTGATCCGCGCCCGCGTCGCCGACCATACCTTCGGCCCAAGCGCCATGAACGGATTGAGCGACGGCTGTGAGAACACGCCGAGCGGCCCGACATCGAGCCGCGAGTCCTGCTCAAGCTCCCAGAGGTCGAGCACATAGTCGCCGATCGCGACCCCGACGCGCGGAGGCAGACCGTCCTTGGACGAGAACACGCCGTAGGGGAGGTTCTGGATCGGGAAGTCGGAGGTCGGCGCGACGTCGATGAAGGAGCGGAGTTTCGGATCGTTGGGGTGGGGCATAGGATTTCCCGGTCTGCAATCAGGTGCAACGGCTGATGTTTTTCACCCTCCCCTGGAGGGGGAGGGTCGGTTCGCATTGAGCGAAGCGAAATGCGAACCGGGGTGGGGTGATCTCTCCGCTCGAGCACCGCCTCAAAGGAGAGACCGTCACCCCGCCCCGCCGCTCATTTCATTCGCGTCGACCCTCCCCCTCCAGGGGAGGGTAAGCCCTACGGCTTGCTCGGATCGAACTTCTTTTCCAATCCCTTCCAGCAATCCGAATAATCATCCTGCAGCGTCGATGATGTCGCGGCATGCTCGGTCACCCGCTGCGGGTAGCGGGTCTCGAACATGAAGGCCATCGTGCCGGTCAGCTTCACCGGCTTCAGTTCGCTATTGCTGGCATGCTCGAAGGCATCGCGGTCGGGGCCATGCGGCAGCATGCAATTGTGCAAGCTGATGCCGCCCGGCACAAAACCCTTCGGCTTGGCGTCGTAGACGCCGTAGATCAGGCCCATGAACTCCGACATGATGTTCATGTGATACCACGGCGGACGGAAGGTGTTGTCGGCGACCAACCAGCGCTCCGGGAAGATCACGAAATCGATATTCGCGGTACCAGCGGTCTCCGACGGCGAGGTCAGCACCGTGAAGATCGACGGATCCGGATGGTCGAAGGCGATCGCGCCGACCGGCGAGAAGGTGCGTAGATCGTATTTGTACGGCGCGTAATTGCCGTGCCAGGCCACCACGTCGATCGGCGAATGCGGCAGCGTGGTCTTGAACAGCGAGCCGCCCCATTTGACGTAGAGCTCGGTCGGCGTGTCCTTGTCCTCGTAAGCAGCTACCGGCGTCAGGAAGTCGCGCGAATTGGCCAGGCAATTGGCGCCGATCGGGCCGCGCTCCGGCAGCGTGAACGCGCCGCCATAATTTTCGCAGAGATAGCCGCGTGCCGGTCCGGCCGGAATCTCGACGCGGAATTTGACGCCGCGCGGGATCACCACGATCTCGCCGGGCTCGGCATCGATCCGGCCGAACTCGGTGACGAAGCGCAGATTGCCCTGCTGCAGCACGAACATCATCTCGCCGTCAGCATTGTAGAAATGCTGGTCGACCATCGACTTGGTGATGAGATAGATATGCGCCGCCATGCCCGCTTGCGTGTTTGCATCACCTGCCGTGGTCATGGTCTGCACGCCCTGCAGGAAGGTCATATCCTCCTTCGGGATCGGCGCGGGGTCCCAGCGCAGTTGCGCGATCGGCATATCGTATTCATGGCACGGTGCGGTGCGCCACAGCCCGGCATCGGCCTTGGCGAAGCGGCCGGAGTGCCGCACCGACGGGCGGATACGATACAGCCAGGACCGCTCATTGGTGCCGCGCGGCGCGGTGAACGGCGAGCCTGAAAGCTGCTCGGCATAGAGCCCGTAGGCGCAGCGCTGCGGCGAGTTGCGGCCCATCGGCAGCGCGCCTGATAGCGCCTCGGTCTCAAAGCTGTTGCCGAAGCCGGACATGTAGCCCGGCGTCAGCTGCCCGGTGCTGCGAACGAGTTGATCAGGCGAGGTGTTGATATTCATGGTCATCCTCCTCCTTGCAATGCGGCCCACATCTCCTGGTCGCGCTTGTCGGTCCAGATCACGGGGTCGTCGATCCCGGACGCCTCGTCATAGGCGCGCGAGACGTTGAACGGCAGGCAGTGCTCGTAGATCGCGAAGCTGGAAAATTTCGGATCCATCACCTCGCGCGTCGCGGCCATTGATTCCTTTAAGCTGCGGCCCTTGGCGACCGACGTCTCGGCTGCGCCATAAAGCGAGGTGACGAAATCGCGGGTCATCGCGATCGCATCGCGCGTGGTGGCGAGGCCGGTCAGCGCATCGCCGCGGCCCGGCGCGATCGCCTTCGGATTGAAGTCACGGATCTCGTTCAGCGTCATCGGCCATTCGCGCAAATGCGCGTCGCCGCAATAGCAGGCCGAGTGGTATTCGATGAGGTCACCCGAGAACATCACTTCGGCATCCGGCACCCAGGCGACGATGTCGCCCGAGGTGTGGCCGGCGCCAAGCTGCATCAGCCGCACCTCGCGCTTGCCGAGATAGATCGACATCTCGCCTTCGAAGGCCAGCGTCGGCCAGGTCAGGCCGGGAATGCTTTGGGCGTCCTGGAACAGGCGCGGGAAGCGGCCATATTCGGAATCCCAGTCCTGCTGGCCGCGCTCCTCGATCAGGCGATAGGTTTCCTGCGAGGCGACGATGCCCTGCGCGTGATAGGCTGAGGCGCCGAGCACGCGCACCGCATGATAATGCGACAGCACGACATATTTGATCGGCTTGTCGGTGACCTTGCGCACCCGCTCGATCACCTTGTTGGCCATCGCAGGCGTCGCCTGCGCATCAAACACCAGGCAGCCGTCCTCGCCGACGATCACGGCGGTGTTCGGATCGCCCTCTGCGGTGAAGGCATAGAGGTCGGTTCCGATTTCGGAGAAGGTGATCTTCTTTTCCGCCATATCGGTGGTCGAAGCAAAACCTTTGGCCATCAGTTCAATCCTGTTCGTTATTGTTGCTGTTGTTGTTGCTGCTGGCTCGCGTCGAGCATCCGCCGCTTTGCCAGCACGATTGCTTCCCCGAGCACGTCGATGTCGCCGATATGATTGGCGAACACCAGAACCAGCGCGGCGTCGAGATCGGCGCTCTGCGCCTCGGTGAGGCCGCGATGCGCCTCGACGATGGCGCGGAAGGCGTCATCAGGCTTTGCGAAATTCGAACTGGTCGATAGCGCCATCGGCAACACCTCAATTCAGCCCGGATGCGCGCGACAGCGCCGCATCCAGCGCCGGCCGTTGCGCCTTGCGGAAGCGCGCCGCGACGTAGCCGTCCGGCCGCAGCAGATAGGCCGTGCCCGGCTCGGCGTCGTAACGCTTGCCGGCAAGGCCCTGTGCATCGACCAGACCATCCACGCCGCCGATACGGATCGCCCCCACGCCCTCGGGCACGTCCGCCGCGGCGCCATTGCCAAACTCCAGCAGCGTGAAGCGCGCTCCCTGCTTGATGAAGGCCTCGGTCAGATAAATGGAACTGCCATCGCGCTCCGCCACCGGCGCATCCAGCATCGAGGCACCCGGCCGCGGGCCGCCACGCCAAATGTCGCGATCGTCCGTCGAGAGCGGCGTGTCATAGACCGAAGGCACCGACAGCCGGCCGCCATTGACCATGCGCTTGCCGAACTCGGTATCCTTCGCGAGCGACAGCACCGCCTGGCGCAGCCGCGCCTCCTGACGCGTCACCGGCGCCATGAAATCGGTCGAGCGCGTCGATTCGCGGATGTTCTCGTCCGCCGCCGCGCTGCGCTCGACATGATAGCTTTCCAGCAATCCTGCCGGCGACAGCCCGCGCAGGATGCGGTCGAGCTTCCAAGCCAGGTTCTCGGCATCCTCGAGCCCCGAATTGGCGCCGCGCGCGCCGAATGGCGACACCTGATGCGCGGAATCGCCGGCGAAGATCACCCTTCCATGGATGAACTTTGCCATCCGCCGGCACTGGAACTTGTAGAGCGAGATCCACTCGAACTCGAACTTGTCATGCCCGAGCATGCGTTCGATCCGCGGCCGCACATTCTCGGGCTGCTTCTCCACCGAGGGATCGGCATCCGGATTGAGCTGCAAATCGATCCGCCAGATGTCGTCCGGCTGCCGGTGCAGCAGCGCCGATCGGCCGGCGTGGAACGGCGGATCGAACCAGAACCAACGCTCGGTCGGAAACGCCGCGGTCATCTTGACGTCGGCGATCAGGAACTGGTCCTCGAATACCTGGCCGGCGAAATCCGCACCGACCATCTGCCGCAGCGACGAGCGGGCGCCGTCGCAGGCGATGACGAAGCTCGCATGCACCTGGTAGGCGCCGTCAGGCGTCGCGATCGTCAGCGCCACGCAATCGTTGCGGGTTTCAGCCGCGATCACCTTGTTGCGCCAGCGCAGGTTGATCTCAGGCAGTTGCTCGACGCGATCGACCAGATAGGCCTCGGCGTAAAACTGCTGAAGATTGATGAAGGCCGGCCGCTTGTGGCCTTCCTCCGGCAGCAGGTTGAACTGATAGAGCTGCTGGTCGCCGTGGAAAATCCTGCCGACGCTCCACACCACGCCCTTGTCGACCATACGATCGCCGACGCCGAGGCGATCCCAGAACTCCAGCGAGCGCTTCGAGAAGCAGATCGCGCGCGAGCCTTCGCCGATCCGGTCGGCATCGTCGAGCAGCACCACACGCTGGCCGCGCTGCGCCAGATCGATCGCCAGTGACAGGCCCACCGGACCAGCGCCGACCACGACGATCGGGTGTTCCGCCAGATTGACGCCCGTCCGATCCTGATCCGGATGACGGCGATAGCCGAACTGGGTTTTGGCCTGTGGCGATTTGGCTTGTGCCATTGCGCGACCCTGGATGTTTCCTTTTAGCCGCCGGCATTAGGCTTTGATCTTGTATGACAAGCTTGCGACCGGAGCGCGATCTTGCTAAATTAGTCTCACTTGCAACTATCTTAAACTCCCAGCCGGGCTCGCCGTCAACTCAAATTGGAGGAATTATTGGCCAGGACCTCTGCAAGCCAACCTCCGCCCCGGTCGCGCCCTGCCGACGAGGCCGATCTGCGCGACGAGGTCGGGTCGAGAAAAAAGCGGCTCGATCTCTTCCACTTCGTGCCGTTCCGGCTGAACCGGCTCGCCGCCGAGGTCAGTTCGGCGCTGTCGAGCGAATATGAAGCGCGCTACGGCCTCGACATTCCGGAGTGGCGCGTGCTCGCGACATTGGGCTTCCGCAACGGCGCCTGCAGCGCGCAATACATCGCGCACTGCACCCGCACGCATAAATCGACCATCAGCCGCGCCGTCTCCGCGCTGATGGAACGCGAGGTGGTCGAGCGCGTCGAGAACGAGGATGACCGCCGCGAATTCCGCCTGCAGCTGACGAAGAAGGGCGAGATGCTCTATGAGGAGTTGATCCCGCGCCTGTTGCGCAAGGAGCAGGAGATCCTCTCCTGCCTGTCCGCCCAGGAGCGCCGCGATCTCGGCCGCCTGCTCGGCAAGGTCGAGAAGAGCCTTGAGCTGGTGCAGACCAGCGAAGAGGCCGACGCGAAGGATGCGTATTAAGTCCCCGTCATTGCGAGCGAAGCGAAAGCCCATTCACGGTGTCGTCAACCGCGTATGCGCATGCGGGTGATCCAGTATTCCAGAGACAGTTGTGCTTGAGCCGATGGGCCGCGGCGTACTGGGTCGCCCGGACAAGTGTGCGATGACAGCGTGATGTGGGGCGCAATTTTGCGTTCTCGCGACATGATTTGTCCGAGTCTTGCTTCTCGTTCCGCCCTCTTGAGTAGGGCTCCCGCAAGGGGGAGAGGGAGCCCGCGCCGCGCGCTCACCTCCCCGCGACGCTACTTCGCGAACGACCGCGATGGCGCCAGATGCAGCGCAAACGCGTCGACCTTGTCGCTGGCGCGCGGGTAGATCTCGCTCACGATTGGATCGTGGCCGGGGATGAAGCGGTCCGGATGGCCGGCGAGCCGCTCGACGGTTTCCCAACCGCTCGCCATGTCGCCGACATTGTAGACGATCGGGAACGGGCTGCGTCTGTGCAGGTTCGCATAGTAATGCGCGGCGTCGGATGCCAGCACGACGGGGCCGCGCGCGGTCCCGGCCCGCACCACCTGCAGGCCGTCGGAATGGCCGCCGACGCGATGCACGGTGACGCCGGGTGCGATCTCGCCGTCACCGGAGTGGAAGGTGACGCGCTCGCCATAGACGTGACGCACCATCTGCGTGACGTGCTCGACCGAGAACGGATGGCGCAGCATGCCGTTGCACATGCAGCGGCCGGTCGCGTAGCTCATCTCGCGTTCCTGCAGATGGAATCGGGCGTTCGGGAAGCGGTCGAGATTGCCGGCGTGGTCATAGTGCAGATGGGTGACGATGACGTCGCGGATCGCATCGGCGCTGACGCCGAAGGCGGCCAGCGCGTCCACCGGATTGAGCGTCAGCTTGCGGGCGCGCGCCTTGGCCTCCTCGGCGTTGAAGCCGGTGTCGACCAGGATGTCGCGGCCGTGGCCGCGGATCAGCCAGACGAAGTAATCGAGATCCTGCGCGGCGGTGTCGTGCGGATCGGGCACCAGGAAGTTCAAATGAGGCGTGCGCGGCGACATCGTCGCATAGCGCAGGGCATAGATTTCGTAGGCGTTTCCCATCGGTTTCGCTCTTGTTTGCATCGCTTGTTGTGGATGGCGTGGCCCGCCCCGCCCACCAAGCCATCGCCGCGCGCAAAGGTCAAACCACGCGCGACAATGACGGGCGCATGACGGCGCGGCCGCAGCCTCTGTGAGTGGGGTCACATTAGCGGCTTGCCGGAACTTGCACCATGCCCGGATGGCGATCCAGTCATGACCGCGTACGCCCCCTCGAAGGCTCTCCCAAAGCTTTCCCTGGAGGCTCACGATCGATGACCACAATTAACGCCGGCGCCGCAAGCGATTGACGAGGTCTGGCCGTGGTTTGATAATGGAATTTCGCTAGAGTAAGGTCGCCGAGGCGCAGGCTGGAATCGGCGCCATTTCCTTTGGAATGCCGCGATCTGGATTGCCGCGATCATGAAAATTCGCCTTGCGTTGCTTGCTACCCTGATTTTTTCGATCGCGTCGTCCGCTCCGTCGCTTGCAGCCGGTGAGCGGTTCGCGCTGGTCATCGGCAACGCCAAATATCCCGACGCCGACGCGCCGCTGAAGGAGCCGATCAACGATGCGCGCGACGTCGCCGACGAACTCAAGCGCGATGGCTTCATCGTCGATGTCGGCGAGAACCTGACCGGTGACGGCATGCGCCGTGCCTTCGACAAGCTCTATGGCAAGATCAAGCCGGGCTCGGTCGCGCTGATCTTCTTCTCGGGTTATGGCATCCAGTCGAACCGCCAGAGCTACATGATCCCGGTCGATGCGCAGATCTGGGCCGAGCCCGACGTGCGCCGTGACGGCTTCAGCCTCGAGACCGTGCTCGGCGACATCAACAGCCGCGGCGCCGGGGTGAAGATCGCGCTGGTCGACGCCTCCAGGCGCAATCCGTTCGAGCGCCGGTTCCGCAGCTTCTCGGCGGGCCTGGCGCCTGTGATCGCGCCGAACGGCACGCTGGTGATGTACTCGGCCGCGCTGTCGTCGGTGATCTCGGACAATGGCAGCGACCACAGCCTGTTCGTGCGGGAGCTCCTGAAGGAGATCCGCACCCCCGATTTGATGGCCGAGGAGATCCTGAACCGCACCCGGGTCGGCGTCACCCGCGCCTCACGCCAGGAGCAGGTGCCGTGGATTTCGTCGTCGCTGGCCGAGGATTTCTCCTTCAGCCCCGGCGGCGCACCGCGGCCATCGAACGCGCTGCCTGCACCGCCCCCGGCCGAAGTGGCCGTGACGCCACCCGCACCACCACCGCCACCGCCGGCACCACCCGTCAAGACCGCGACCGCCCCAACGCCACCACCGCCTGCTCCACCCAAGCCGGCCGAGATCACCCTGCCGCCACCGCCGCCTCCGGCGCCGACCATCGTCCAGCCTGCACCAACGACCCCGCCCAGCCCGTCCGCGCTCGCGCTCGCCGACGATCCGACCATCAAGGGTTTGAACGAGAAGCTGGACAAAGATCCGGACGATGGAGCAGCATTGTACCGTCGCGGCCAAGTCTATGCCAGCAAGGGCGCCTATGACCTCGCGGTCAAGGATTTTACCAATTCGCTGCGGGTGAACCCTAAGGACGTCGAGGCCTACAACAACCGCTGCTGGGTTCGCACCGTGACCGGCGACCTGCAAGCGGCACTCAGGGATTGCAACGAGGCGCTGCGGCTGCGCCCGAATTTCGTCGACGCGCTCGACAGCCGCGGGCTGATGAACCTGAAGAGCGGGCAGAACAAGAACGCCATCGCCGATTTCGACGCCGCGCTGAAGATCAACCCGCGATTGACCTCCTCGCTGTACGGACGGGGCCTCGCCAAGAAGCGTAACGGCTCGATCGCGGAAGGCGATCTCGACATCGCCAATGCCAAGGCGATGGACCCGAATATCGTGAAGGAATTCAGCGAATACGGGGTACAATGACGTGTATTTGACGCCCGCCCGCGGCATTCCTCGAACCGCGGACGGAATTTTGAGACCAAACTAGAGGGTGCGTGCCGGTGCCCGGCGCCGGCACTCGATTTCAGTAGTCATTTGGAACCGCGCGGGACGTGCGCAGGAGGGACCGATATGTTCAAGCCGTCCAGAAATCTGACCGCCATTCTTACGATCACCGCCATCGGCGCCGCGCTGTCGTTTGGGATTGTGGCCGCCCGCGCCGGCGACGACATCACCGAAGACCAGATCGTCAAGGCGCTGACGCCCGACAAGAAGCCGCTGACCCGCGGCCTGTCGGCCGGCCCGCAGGCCTCGCCCGCGCTGAACGCCGACCAGGCCAAGTTTGTGCAGACCGTCCGCGGCCGCGCCACGCGCTCGCTATCATCGGCCGAACGCGAGGAGATCGCGACCATCGTCCAGGACAAGCCGAAGATCGATCTCGAGATCAATTTCGACTACAACTCCGCCGACGTCAGCGCGAAATCGCTGCCCTCGGTGCAGGCGCTCGGCCGCGCCTTGACCAATCCCAACCTTAAGGGCTCGACCTTCGTGGTCGCCGGCCATACCGACGCCGCCGGCGGCGAGGAATACAATCAGGGCCTCTCCGAGCGCCGCGCCGATGCGATCAAGCGCTACCTCGTCGACAAATTCGGCATCACCGGTTCCGACCTCGTCACCGTCGGCTATGGCAAGAGCAAGCTGAAGGATCCGAACCAGCCGATGGCGGACGTGAACCGCCGCGTGCAGGTCGTGAACATGGAAAACAAGGCCACCGCGTCCAAATAGTACCAGAGTGATACCCGAGTGATCTCCAGGTGATGGGCGTAGCGTGCTGTGTTTTTAAGGTTAGAATGCGTCCCGCACCCCGGCGGGACGCATTTGCTTTTGGGGTGAGCCCCCAAGGAATCCCAAGGCAGCCCTTACGTGACCTGCTTCACATGATGTCAGAGCATGATCCCCGACAATGGGCAGCCGGTGTCCACATGCTCAAGCACAATGCGGCGAGCAGAATGATGTTTCGAGGAGCGCGCATGGCGCGCCAAGTTCTGGATTGATCCGGCGATGAATGTCTCCCAGTACCTCAAACCTGCGCTCGGAACAGTCGTCTTCGTCGGGCTCGGCGTCGCCTATTACGCGTTCGAGCATCGCTCGCATCCGGAGGAGAAGGAGACGCCGGGCCAGGCGCTGGTCGTGGTGACGAAATCGACCAATGCCTGCTTCTCCGACATGGTCCGCGTCACCGGCTTCATCGTGCCGCGCCGCGAGGCGCAGGTGAATGTCGACCAGGAAGGCTCCAAGGTCACCGACGTCCTCGTCCGCGAAGGCGACACCGTCACCGAGAACCAGGAACTGGCGCGGCTGACCGCGCCGCCGCAGCAGGCTGCTCAAGCCAATGCCCGGCCGATCTCGCTGCGCGCCCCGGCCCCCGGCCTCGTCACCGAGGTGCGCACCGCGGCCGGCGCGCCGGCTTCGCCGCAGGCCGGCCCGATGTTCCGCATCTCCATCAACAACGAGATCGAGCTCGACGCCGAAGTGCCGGGTTTCCAGCTCCTGAAGCTCAATCCGGGCGCCAATGTGCGGATCAGCCGCGACGACGCGCCCGACATGGTCGGCAAGGTACGCCAGATCACCCCGCAGATCGATCGCACCACCCAGCTCGGGCACGTCCGCATCTCCCTGAACAACAATCCGACGCTCAAAGTCGGCATGTTCGCGCGCGCCAATATCGACGCCAAGCGCTCCTGCGGCGTTGCCGTGCCGCGCACTGCGATCGACCGCCTCACGCTGCAGGTGGTGAAGGGCAACACGGTCGAGACGCGCAGGGTTCGCGTCGGGCTGACGTCCGACACCTCGACCGAAATCCTTGAAGGCCTCGACGTCGGCGAAACCGTCGTGGCCGATGCTGGCACCTCGCTGCATGACGGCGACCAGATCAAGACCGTGTTCGCCGACGAACTCGATCGCACTCGTTCACGATAATCCGGGCACGCTCATGGCTTTGAACATTTCGGCATGGTCGATCCGGAACCCGCTTCCCTCGATCGTGTTCTCGATCATCCTGCTGGTGCTGGGCTGGGTCTCCTTCACCAAGCTCGCGGTGACGCGGCTGCCGAGCGCCGACATTCCGGTGATCTCGGTCGCGGTCTCGCAATTCGGCGCAGCACCCTCGGAACTTGAATCGCAGGTCACCAAGACCATCGAAGACGGCGTCTCCGGCGTCGAGGGCGTCCGCCACATCTCGTCCTCGATCACCGACGGCCTGTCGGTCACCACGATCCAGTTCGCGCTGGAGACCAACACCGACCGCGCGCTGAACGACGTCAAGGACGCGGTGACGCGGGTGCGCGCCAACCTGCCGCAGAACGTCACCGAACCGTTGATCCAGCGCGTCGACGTGATCGGCCTGCCGATCGTCACCTATGCGGCGATCTCGCCCGGCAAGACACCGGAGCAGCTGTCTTATTTTGTCGACGACGTGGTCAAGCGCGCGCTGCAGGGCGTACGCGGCGTGGCGCAAGTCGAGCGTATCGGCGGTGTCGAGCGCGAGATTCTGGTCTCGCTCGATCCCGACAAGCTGCAGGCGGTGGGGCTCACCGCGGTCAATGTCAGCCAGATCCTGCGCGGCAGCAATGTCGACCTCGCCGGCGGCCGCGCCGAGATCGGCAAGAACGACCAGGCGATCCGGACGCTGGCCGGCGCCAAGACGCTGAACGAGCTTGCCGGCACCATGATTCCATTGTTCGGCGGCGGCGAGGTGCGGCTCGACGATCTCGGCACCGTCACCGACACCATCGCCGACCGCCGCACCTTCGCCCGCTTCAACGGCGAGCCGGTGGTGGCGCTCGGCATCAAGCGCTCCAAGGGCGCCAGCGACGTGGTGGTCGCGGCCGCGGTGCAGAAGCGCATCGAGGCGCTGAAGGCCGCCTATCCCGACGTCGATCTCAAGCTGATCGACACCTCGGTCGAATTCACCAAGGGCAATTACGAGGCCGCGATCTCGACCCTGTTCGAGGGCGCGATCCTCGCCGTCATCATCGTGCTGCTGTTCCTGCGCGACATCAGAGCCACGCTGATCGCCGCGGTCTCGCTGCCGCTGTCGATCTTCCCGGCGTTCTGGGCGATGGACCTGCTCGGCTTCTCGCTCAATCTGGTCTCCTTCCTCGCCATCACGTTGTCGACCGGCATCCTGGTCGACGACGCCATCGTCGAGATCGAGAACATCGTCCGCCACATGCGGATGGGCAAGACGCCGTACCGCGCGGCGCTCGAAGCCGCCGACGAGATCGGCCTTGCCGTGATCGCGATCTCGCTGACGATCATCGCGATCTTCGCGCCGGCGAGCTTCATGTCCGGGATCGCCGGGCAGTTCTTCAAGCAGTTCGGCATCACCGTCTCGGTGCAGGTGTTCTTCTCGCTGCTCGCCGCGCGCTTCGTCACGCCGATGCTGGCCGCCTATTTCCTCAAGCACCATGAGCATGACGACCCGGCGCCCGGCCGCATCCTGCGCGCCTATCACAGCCTCGTCACATGGTCGGTGAAACACCACTTCATCACGGTGCTGGTTGGATTCGGCGTGTTCGCCGCGTCGATCTGGAGCATCACGCTGCTGCCGCAGGGCTTCCTGCCGGCGCAGGACACCGCCCGCTCGCTGCTGGCGATGGAGCTGCCGCCGGGCTCGCAGCTGGCCTATACCGAGAAGGTCACCGAGGAGATCGTGGCGCGCCTGCGCAAGCGGCCCGAGGTGCGCAGCATCTTCGTCGACGGCGGCCGCGTGCCGCCGGGCACGCTGGAGGTGCGCCGCGCGGCGCTGATCATCAACTACACGCCGAAGACCGACCGCAAGATCACTCAGCGCCAGCTCGAGCTTGCGATCGGCAACGAGCTCGAGAACGTGCCTGACATCAGGTTCTGGTTCCTCGACGAGAACGGCTTGCGCGCGATTTCGCTCGTTGTCACCGGCATCGACAGCAACATCGTCAACAACGTTGCCAGCGAGCTGGCGACGCAGATGAAGCGGATCCCGATCATCGCCAACGTGATCTCGGAGACCTCGCTCGACCGGCCCGAGCTGCGCATCCGTCCGCGCGCCGAGCTTGCAGCAAGGCTCGGCGTCTCGACCGAGAGCCTGTCGCAGACCATCCGCGTCGCCACCATCGGCGACGTCGGCCCCGCGCTGGCCAAATTCGACGCCGGCGACCGCCAGGTGCCGATCCGCGTCCAGCTCGAGGACAATGCGCGCAGCGATTTGCAGATGCTGCAGCAGTTGCGCGTGCCGCTCGGCCAGCGTGGTGAGCGCGGCGGCGTGCCGCTGTCTGTGGTCGCCGACATCCAGCTCGACCAGGGCCCGACCAGCATCAACCGCTACGACCGCGAGCGGCAAGCGACCGTCGCCGCCGATCTCGTCGGCAATGCCGCGCTCGGCGACGCCACCAAGCTGATCTACGACCTGCCTGTCATGAAGAGCTTGCCCAAGGGCGTCAAGGTCAGCCCGTCCGGCGACGCCGAAAGCCTCGCCGAACTGTCCGACGGCTTTGCCACCGCGATCACCGCCGGCCTGATGATGGTCTATGCGGTGCTGGTGCTGCTGTTCGGCACCTTCCTGCAGCCGATCACCATCCTGTTCTCGCTGCCGCTGTCGATCGGCGGCGCGATCGCAGCACTGCTGTTGACCGGCAAGCAGCTCACCACGCCGGTTTGGATCGGCATCCTGATGCTGATGGGCATCGTCACCAAGAACGCCATCATGCTGGTGGAGTTCGCGGTGGAGGCGATCCGCGACGGCAAGCCGCGCGAGGAGGCGATGATCGACGCCGGCATGAAACGTGCCCGCCCGATCGTGATGACCACGATCGCGATGGCCGCCGGCATGATGCCGTCGGCGCTCGCCTTCGGCGCCGGTGGTGAATTCCGCTCGCCGATGGCGCTCGCCGTGATCGGCGGCCTGATCTTCTCGACCGTGCTGTCGCTGGTGTTCGTACCGGCGATGTTCATGGTGATGGACGACCTCGGCGCCCTGATCTGGCGCTTCGGCAAGCGGCTCGTGGTGTCTCACGCCGACGACGAGCTGCCCCCGAACGAGCATCGCGCCGAACCATCGGCCAAGGGACCACCCGGCCCGCCGCCGACCATGATCTCGCCCGCGGCGGAGTGAGCTCAGGGCGCGAGTGTGGTGCCTCCGCGGGGGTTCACTACCAAAATATCGAAAACAACCCCATGCAAAGTAGCCGGCGGCTGCCGGCGCTCGACACGACAACTTGACATGTCGGGCAACTCAGCGGCATAATTCCACTATTCCGAAGTCGCACAAGCGTCCCTCGGCTTTGACGCAGACGTTTCCACACCGTCATGGCCGGGCTTGTCCCGGCCATCCACGTCTTTCTTTCCTGGAAATCAAGACGTAGATGCCCGGCACAAGGCCGGGCATGACGAGATTGTGGCTTCGGTTCTGATTCAATCAGAACCGAAAAGGCTCTAGTAGAGTCTCGTCCGGTAGGCCTCTTCCATCGTCTTCTCGGCGACCTCGACCTCAACCGCGGCGGTCTGCTCGGCAATGATCCGGCCGAGCGTCGGAAAGCTGTGACGCTCGACCTGGGTGGCGGGATTCCAAAGCTTCGAGCGCATCAGCGCCTTGCCGCAATGGAAATAGGTTTCATCGACATGCACCTTCAGCCCGATGACCGGCGTGACGTTCTGCACCGTCAGCGGCGTCAGCAGGTCCGGCTCCTGCGAGATCTCCGCGCGGCCGTTGATGCGCAGCGTTTCGTTGATGCCGGGCACCAGGAAGATCAGGCCGATTCCGGGCGAGGCCAGGATGTTGCTGAAGGTGTCGACGCGGTTGTTGCCGCGCCGGTCCGGGATCAGCAGCGTCTTGTCGTCGATCACGGCGACGAAGCCTGGCGCATCGCCGCGCGGACTGGCATCGGCGTGGCCCTTGCCATCGCTGGTGGCGATGACCAGGAATGGCGACAGCGCGATGAAGTCGCGGCAGAACTTGTCGATATGATTGAGGACCTTCTTTTCGGCGAGCGGGCTTACTTGCCCGAAATGCGCGCGAAGATCCTCCGGTGACTTGACCGGCGGTTTGTCGCTGGCGACATGTCTGTTCATAGCGAACCTCCCATTCTGTCAGTCTATACCCAAACCGTTAAAATCGGCATCCGTCATGAGATGACCCCGACCGCGGCCTGGGCCTCGGGCGTAACCGCGAAACCCGGCTGATCGAAGAAGCTGCGGCCCGGAATCGCGTCGAGCAGGTCGCGGGTATAGGCCTGGCGCGGCGCGGTGAAGACATCGGCCGTCAAGCCTTCCTCGACGATACGTCCCTTCTGCAGCACGATGACGCGGTCGGCGATCTCGGCGGCGATGCGCAGATCGTGGGTGATGAAGATCATGGCGAGCTGCATCTCCTGGCGCAGCTCGGCGAGCAGCGCCAGCACCTGGGCCTGCACCGAGACATCGAGCGCCGACACCGCCTCGTCGGCGATCAGCACCCGCGGCTTGAGCGCCAGCGCCCGCGCGATGCAGATGCGCTGGCGCTGGCCGCCCGAAAATTCGTGCGGATAACGACCCGCGGCGGCATCAGACAATCCGACCCGCACCAGCAGCTTCTTCGCCAGTTCCATCGCATCAGCGCGCGACGTGCCGTAAGCCATCGGACCGCGCGCGACGGCATCGCCGACCTTCTGGCGGGGATCGAGGCTCGCAAACGGGTCCTGGAACACGATCTGGAGCTGCCGCCGCGCCTGGCGCAGCGCTTCGCCGCGCAACTGCCTGAGGTCCTGATCACCGAACCGGATGGCACCGCTATCAGGCTCGGTAAGCCGCAGGATCATGCGCCCGAGCGTCGATTTGCCGGAGCCGGACTCACCGACGACTGCGAGCGTCTCGCCCTCGTGCAAGGTCAGCGAGATACCGTCAGCAGCGAGGACTTCGCGTGGCGGCTGCAACCAGCCGCGCTTGACCCGGAATGTCTTCTGCAGGCCGACCACCTCCAGCAGCGGTTCGGGACGCACGACCCTGCCATGGATATCCGCAAAGCGCGCCTTCGGCACCGCATCGATCAGTTCGCGCGTGTAGGCCGCTTTGGGATTGCGCAGCACCTCGTCGACCGTCCCCTGCTCGACCACCTTGCCGTGGCGCAGCACCACGACGCGATCGGCGACGTCGGCGACGACGCCAAAATCATGGGTGATCAGCAGCACGCCCATGCCGCGCTCGCGCCGGAGATCATCGATCAGGCGGAGAATCTGACGCTGCGTTGTGACATCGAGTGCCGTTGTCGGCTCGTCGGCGATCAGCAGCGCGGGCCGGTTGGCCATCGCCATCGCAATCATCACGCGCTGGCGTTGGCCGCCTGACAGTTCGAACGGATAGCTCTTCTCCAGCAGCTGCGGGTTGGGCAGACCGACCTGCGTCAGCAGCGTCTGTACCCGCTGCTTCACTTCGGGCCCTGACGGCACAGGGCGCTGGTGGGCCGCGATCATCTCCTCGATCTGCTTGCCGACGCGCTTGAGTGGATTGAGCGAGGACAACGGCTCCTGGAAGATCATCGCGGCGTCCCCGCCGCGCAGGCTCCGCAGCGCGCGCCGGTCGAGCTTTGATGGATCCTGCCCCGCGACCGTCACCACGCCGGACGCGATGCCGACGCCCCTCGGCAGCAGCGACAGCACCGCGTGGGCAATCATCGACTTGCCGGAGCCGGATTCGCCGACCAGACAGACCACCTCATTGGGCCTGATCTCGAACGAGACGTTCTCCACCGCCAGCGCGCGGTCACCGCCCTCAGGCAGCGCGATCGACAGCGCCTCGACCGACAGCACCGGCGCATTGGCTTGCACAGCTTCGCTCATGTCCGGCGCCTCGAGACCCGCGGATTGAGCACGTCGGACAATCCTTCTCCGAACAAATTGATCGCCAGCACGGTGATCAGGATGGCCAGTCCCGGAAACACGCTCATCCACCAGGCGTTCCGGATCACAGTACGCCCCGCGCCGATCATGAAGCCCCATGACATCAGATTGGGATCGCCGAGCCCCATGAAGGACAGCGCGCTTTCCAACAGGATCGCGGTGGCGACCGTCAGCGACGTCACGACCAGGATCGGCGAGATCGCATTCGGCAGGATATGGCCGATCACGATACGCCAGGTGCGCTCGCCCTGGCACAGCGCGGCCTCGACGAATTCGCGGTGCCGCAGCCGCAGGAACTCCGCGCGCGTCAGCCGCGCCAGTGGCGGCCAGCTCACCGCGCCGATCGTCAGGATGATGGTGAGCAGCGACGGATTGAAGGTCGCGACCAGGAGTATCGCCAGAATGAAGGCCGGAATGGTCTGGAACAATTCCGTCATTCGCATCAGCACGAGATCGATCTTGCCGCCGAAATAGCCCGAGATTGCGCCGACGACGACGCCGATCGCCATCGCCGCAAGCGCCGACGCAATGCCGATCAGGAGCGAGACCCGCGCCCCATAGGCCACGCCGGCGGCGACATCGCGGCCGAGCGTATCGCCGCCGAGCCACATGCCGTCCTCGCCGGGCGGCGTGAAGGGAGCACCGACCATCTCCCACGGAGAGACCGGAAACATGGTCGGCGCGAGAATCGCCACGATCAGGACGATCAGCAGCAGGACAAGCCCGATCATTCCGCTCGGATGACGCAGGAAGGCGCGGATCGTATCCATCACGCCGCTCCCGTCGTCATGCGTGGATCGATCAGCCGGTAAACCAGGTCGGTAAGCAGGTTGAGCACGATCACGACGATCGACAGCACCAGGAAGATGCCGAGCAGGACCGGATAGTCGCGCTGCAGCAGGGCCTCAAAGGTGAGGCGGCCGAGGCCGGGCCAGGCAAATACCGTCTCGATCACCACGGCGCCCCCGACCAGCGCGCCGGCTTGCATGCCGGCAACGGTCACGACCGGCACCAGCGCATTGCGCAGCATGTGACCGACCACAATGCGCGACCCGGACAAGCCCTTGGCGCGCGCCGTCTTGATGAAATCCTGCTGGGCGACTTCGATGATCGAGGATCGCATCAGCCGCGCATAGATCGCCAGATAGATCGCCGTCAGCGAGGTGACCGGCATGATCATGTGCATCAAGATGTCGAGCACATGCTGCAACGGCGAGAGCTGGACGTTGATTGTCTCATAGCCGAACGGCGGCAGCCAGCCCAGCGTCACCGAGAAGACGAGGACAAGCATGAGGCCGAGCCAAAATACCGGCGTGGCGTAGAGCACCAGCGAGAGCACGGTAAAGACCGTATCAAGCACGCTGCCGGCCGCGAGGCCGGCCAGCGCGCCGAGCACGATGCCGATCAGCAGGGCAAGACAGAACGCCGTCACCGTCAACAACAGCGTCGCCGGAAGCCGCTCGAGGATGAGATCGACGACGGGGCGGCGCTGTCGATAGGAGTAGCCGAGATCGAGCCGGAGGACGCGGCCGAGCTGGCTCGCGAGCTGCACGAGATACGGCTTGTCGAGCCCATACTCCTTGCGCAGATCGTCCAGCAGCTTCGGATCGGATGCGCCGGATTGCCCGGCCATCACCTGGGCCGGGTCGCCGGGTGCGGCCCGCACCAGCACGAAGTTGAACGTCGCTATGACGAGGATGACGGCGACAAGCTGGGCGATACGGCTGATCGCCATAAGCCCGAACGCCGCGACGCTCCCGAGCCGGGTCACGATTTGTAGACCGACCCGAAGGTTTCGTGCGAGCCGATACCAGTCGTCACGATGTTCTTGAACGCCTTGTCGTAGATGACGGGGTATTCGATCTCGAGCGTCCAGGCCACGGGCACCTCCTCGACCAGGATCTGCTGCACCTTGGTGTAAAGCTCCTGGCGCTTGGCTTCATCGAGCGCCACAGCGGCCTCGTCGAACAGTTTGTCGACCTCAGGATTCGAATAGCCTTGCGTGTTCGAGAACAGGATGCCCTTCTTGATGTTCGACGAAATATAGGTGCGCGCGACGCCGAGCGCGGGATCGCCAAGCTGATAGAGCAGGTTCTGGGTCATCTCGTAGTCCCAGTTGCCGACTTTGTCCGCCCAGCCGGCCATGTCGGTGCCGACAAGGACGAGGTCGATGCCGACGCGCGCAAAACTCTGGCGGAAGAACTCGCCGGCGCGCTGGTAGGACTCGCCGTAGGGCGGCACGACGTAATTGATCTCGGCGCGCTTGCCGTTGGCGTCGGGCTTGAGCCCCATCTCGTCAAGCAGCGCCTTGGCCTTGTCCGTCGAGAATTCGTAGCGCTTCACATTCGCATCGTAGAACCGTGTCTTCGACGAAATCGGGCCGGTCGCAACCTTGGCGTTGCCGAAATAGACGCGCTTGTTGTACGCGTCGCGATCGATCAGGTGCATCACCGCTTGCCGGAACCGCTTGTCGTTCATCGGCGCAATGCGGTTGTTCATCTCGATCCACTGATGCGGGGCGAAGTATTCGTAGCCCTTGGTGGTCACCTCGAGGTTCTTCTGCGTCTTGAACCGCTGCACGTCGTAGAACTCGACGTCGGCCCATTGCGCGAGCTGGACCGTGCCGTTTTCGAGCGCCAGCGCCCGGGAGGCGGCGTCCGGAATCACGCGGTACAGAATTTCATCGAGATAGGGCTGGTCCTTGAGATAGTAGCCCTCGTGCCTGACAAGGTGAACATGCGAGCCGCGCACCCACTCCTTGAGCTTGAACGGACCGGTGCCGATCGCCTGGTCGTTCAGCGGGTTCTTGCGGTAGTCGGTGCCTTCGTAGATGTGCTTGGGCACGATCGGGGCGGACGTGCAATCAAAGCAACCGATGAACGGCGCAAACGGCTGCTTCAGCTTGAACACGACGGTGAGCGGATCGGGCGCTTCGGCCGACGCCACGCGGGAAAAGTTCTGCCGCGCGCGCGGATGGGTTTCCTTCAACAGCGTCATGCAGCTGAACACCACGTCTTCCGACGTCATCGGCTTGCCGTCGTGGAAGGTGATGCCGGGAAACAGCTTGAATGTGTAGGTCAGGCCGTCAGGCGAAACCTCCCAGGATTGCGCCATGCCGGGCATCGGCTTGAGATCGGCGCCATATTTCAAGAGGCTCTCGTAGATCTTGCCGCCGAGCGTGAGTGTCGGCTGCTGCTGGTTCAGCGCAGTCACCAAAACCGGCGGCTCGGGCTGGATGATGGTGTTGAGCGTCCCGCCGCGGGTCTGGCCCGCTGCCCGCGTGATACCGAACGGGATGGCTGCACCCGAGGCCAGCATGGCCATGGTGAATTCGCGTCTGTTCATCGGACCTCTCCGTCGCCGCGCGTCATGCATTCGATTGCGGCGAATGTCGCGGGTGTGCATTGTTGCCAAACGCCGTGGCCCGCGCTACCTGAAAGGGGTCAATCATCATCGCGATCGGGCCATTTGGCCCGGAAGATGCATAGCTCCCTGCGAAAACAAGCACCCTGCGAAAAGGCGATTGATCAGGAGTTCACGACATTTGAAAGTCGCAGCGCGACCAAATGACACCGTCGACTTGCGCGTCAGCCGCAAGCAATCCGGTCCCGTGGCCGCGGCGCATTATGCCGGACAACTGCAACAGGTCGAGCGGCCGGTCGCGGCGATGGCGGCAAGCTATCCGAACGAGAGCATGAGTGCGCGACACGCGCATCGACGCGACCAGTTCATCCTGCAGACGGCAGGCGTCACCTCGATGAAGACCGAACGTGGCCATTTCGTCGTGCCGCCCGGCCACGGCCTCTGGATTCCGGCCGGAATCGTGCACCAGTCGCGGGCATGGGGCGAGGCCGAGATCCAGACCATCTATGTCACGCGAGACCAAGTGAAGAATGCTCCGGCAACATGCCGCCTGATCAGGGTGTCCTCCCTGGTTGAAGCGTTGATGCAGGAGGCGGTGCAGATGCCGACGCGTTACGACCCCGACGGGCGCGACGGTCGGCTTGTCGAATTCCTGCTCGACGAAATCGGCAGAATGCCGGAGGTTTCCCTGCACGTGCGGGTCCCACCTGATCCACGGCTCGCCGCGATCTGCGAGGCGGTGCTGGCCGATCCGAGTTCGGCTCTCACGCTCGACGAATGGGCGGATCGCTGTCACTTCAGCCGGCGCACATTGACACGTTTGTTCCGGCGCGAAACCGGACAAAGCTTTTCGGCATGGCGTCAGCGCGTGCGCCTTCTGGAAGCGTTGGCGCGGCTCGGGGCTGGTGAGGCCGTCACCTGCGTCGCACTTGACGTCGGCTATGACAGCCCGAGCGCTTTCGCCGCGATGTTCAAGCGCGAGCTCGGCACCGCACCGCGACAATATCTGCGCTGGTCCGACCCGGAGATCGTGCAGCGATAGACGTATTCGCCTGACGGCTCATCACGCGCATCTGCAGAAAGCAAAAACCCCTGCGGTCAACGGGAGGACCGCAGAGGTTTGCAGGTGGATGGCGTGAGGCCAGCAAGGCTGGGTGTCACCCCAAGGACCCGCCAAGATCAAAGCGATCGCGGCCGGTTCCCGCAAGCAAGTCTTTTAAGCAATCGGACGCGCGTGCATACGCGTGCGAACTGCGCGAGACGATTCGATCTTCCCGCGCACGTTGCACGCAACGTTTCTAGTCGTTGCGCGCGACCGTCGTCAGCTTGGTGATGTTGTGCAGCAGGATGCGCCCGCGCTGCAGGTCGAGGATGCCGTCCTTGCGCCAGGTCTGGAGCTGACGGTTGACGCTCTCGCGCGCGGCGCCGACGAAGACGCCGAGCTGTTCCTGCGAGATGTGCACCTCGGAACCGTAATCCTCGGCCAGCGCGCACAGCCGCCGCGCCAGCCGCACCGGCAGCGGCTGCAGCACAGATTCTTCCATGCGCTCGCTCTGCCAGCGGATGCGCTGGCACAACAATTCGATCAACCTCACCGCGACCTTCGGCTCTTGCTCGAGGAAGGTGAGGAAATCCTGACGCCGCAGCACGAACAATTCGCTGGCCTCGCCCGCGGTCGCGTCCGCGGTGCGGTCCTGGCCATCGAGCACCGCGACCTCGCCAAACAGATCGCCGGGCCCCATGAAGTTCAGCGTCAGCCGGCTGCCGTCGGAGGCGCCGGTCTCGATGCGGACCTGGCCGCGGCGGACCCCGAACAGCGCGTCACCGGCATCGCCCTTCTGGAACAGCACCTCGCCGTTCGCGAGCTGCTGGGTATGGCAAAGGCCTGACAGCCGCTGCAGTTCGTCCGCGCCGAGATCCGCGAACATCGGGTTCATCTTCAAAATAACCGCAAATTCGACCTGTTTGCTCATTTTATTGCCTTCCAATCGAGTCCGGCGGTCCCGCCAACGCCGGTTAGCAAAGTTCACCCTCATGGAAGTGTGTCACACGTCACATAAGTTCACCGAAGCCGCGGATATTTTTTCATTCCTTGGAGCCAAGCGTTGGAGCGGGGTCCGGTTTTGCGGGATAATCTCGCGCGATCGGCCGGCCCACCACTGAGCCAATCTGACGCCGCTTGCCCGGTCTGGAATGACGACATGAGAGCATTGAAATTTGCCGGGGCCGCCGTCGCCGTCGTGCTCGTGATCGTCGCGCTGCTCGCGGCGATCGGGATCCCGTCCGGTTTCCTGACCTCGGCGATCACAGAGCGGGTCGAGCGCGAGACCGGCTACAAGCTCGCGATCAATGGCGGCGCCAGGATCGGGCTTTGGCCGACCATCACCCTCACGCTGAGCGACGTCGCGCTGCACGATCCCCGGGAACAGGAGATCAACAACCGCTTCACCGCGAGCAGCATCCAGGCCGACATGACGCTGTCGAGCCTGTGGTCGGGCAAGCCTGATATCAGCGACCTCGTCATCGTCCGGCCCGTGGTCAATTTGCCGCTGCAGCGCGAGCGCATCCGCGAGAACAATCCGCCGGCGAAATCCTCAGCTTCCAGAGACGCAAGCGCCGTCACGATCCGCCATGTCAGCGTCACCGGCGGCACCATCGTGTTCTCCAATGTCCGCGATCGGGTCGAGAACCGGATCGAGACGCTCAATGCCGACGTGACGGTCGGCGCCGACCGCAAGATCGTCGTCGCGGGCAATGCGCGCGCCAATGACAGACCGCTGAAATTCGAGATCCGGGCCACCGCGCCTGCGCCGCCGCTGGAGCGGCAGAACGTGCCAACCGAAATCAGCATCGATGCGCCGGGCCTGTTGCCAGGCGCAATCAAGGCCAATGCCGAGGTGCGGCTGAACGGCACCGTCGTGATGTTCAACGGCGTCTCCGGCACGCTTGGCGACGGCGGCTTCACCGGCTGGGCCTCGGTCGACTTCGCCAGCAACAAGCCGCTGGTGAAGCTCGATCTCGACTTCCAGCGGATTACCCTTGCTACGACGGCGAGCCAGCCCGATGCGGCGGCGCAGCCTTCCTGGAGCAACGCCTCGATCGACCTCAACGCGCTGAACTATGTCGACGCGCAGGCGCGCATCTCGGCGGCGGAACTCATGATCGGCGACGGCCGCTTCGCGCCGGCGGCGATCGATGCAACGGTCAACAGCGGCGTGCTGAAGGGCCGGCTCGCCAATCTCGGCGCCTATGAGGGCAACGCCAATGGCGACCTCACGATCGATGCCTCGACCACCAATCCGGCGTACACGCTGCAGCTCGATCTTAACGGCGTGCGCGCGCTGCCGGTGCTCAAGAGTCTCGCCGAGTTCGACAGGCTCGACGGCCGGATGCAGGCGAGGATCAGCCTCCGTTCGCAGGGCAACAGCGAACGCGCCATCGTCGCCAATCTCGGCGGCACCGCGTTTGCGGTGTTCCGGGACGGCAAGATTCTCGGCCTCAACGTCGCGCAGATGATCCGCAACCTCACCGCCGGCACTCTGTCGGGCTGGCAGGAGAGCGAGGCGCAGTCGACCGATCTCAGCCAGCTCTCGGCCTCCTTCAAGATCGACAAGGGCCAGGCCGTCACCACCGATCTCAATCTGGTCGGCCCGCTGGTGAAGATGACCGGGGTCGGCACCATCGATCTCAACACGCGGCAGATCGGGTTCCGCGTCGAGCCGCAGCTCGTGATGACGACCGAAGGCCAGGGCCGCGCCGGCAACCCGGTCGGCTTCGGCATTCCCGTGATGATCGAGGGGCCGTGGGTCGGCCCGCGGATCTATCCTGAAATCCAAGGCATTCTCGACAACCCTGATGCTGCCTATGCCAAGCTCAAGGAGATGGGCAAGGGCCTGTTCGGGCCGAACGGCCAGGGACTTGGCCAGGGTCTCGGCCAGAGCCTCGGCGGCCTGACCAATCTTCTCAATGGCGCGCAGGGCGGCGGGACGCCCGCGCAGCCCGGCAGCAGCGGCCAGGCCACGGGCGGCGCCACCGGCCAGCCCAATTTGCCTGCCGGGCAGCTTGGCGACACCATCGGCGGCTTGCTGCAGCAGGGCCTCTCCACCCTGAACCAGGGCAACGCGGCGCGCGGGAGCCAAGGGTCGGGTCAAGGGTCGAGCCAAGGACGTAGCCTCACCCAGGCCGCGCCACCGGCCCCCGCCAACCCGGCTCCGGCCGATACCGCCGAGCAGCACGACAATCCGGCGATGAACGAAGTGCTGCGGCAGCTCTTCAACCGCTGATAATCCCGGCTTCCCCCGCCAAAATTCGGGGCTAACCATGTGAGCCAGGCCACCGCCCCGGCCCCCCGATCCGTGCTAAACAAGCCTCCATACTGCGGCGCACCCGGTTGATTTGAAGGGGCGGACGAGGCTGGATGAACGAGGTCAAGGACAAGGTCTGGTTCCTGCGCGGGGGCTTGTTTGCCAAATATGTGCTCGCCCTCGTCGGCCTTGTCGTGTTCGTGCTGGCCGTCAACGGCGCGCTCGAAACCTGGATCAGCTATCGCGGCATCAAGAGCACACTGACGGACGCGATGGGCGAGAAGGCGGACGCCACCGCCAAGCGCATCGAGCAATCGATCTCCGATCTCGATCGCCAGATCTCCTGGGCGACGCGGGCCTATTCGAACACGCTGGCGCTGCGCCGCGCCGATTACACCCAGCTGCTCGCCCAGGTGCCGGCCGTGAGCCAGCTCACCTACATCAACGGCCAGGGCCGCGAGGAGCTGCGGCTGTCGCGCCAGACCGTCACGTTGAACTCCAACGCCGACTTCTCCCGCGACCTGCGCTTCACCGACACGCTCAGCCTCGGCACCGCCTACGCGCCGGCCTATTTCCGCGACGAGCGGCCGTATATGTCGATCGGCGAGCAGCATTCCGGCTTCAATGCCGGCGTCACAATGGCCGAGATCGACCTGCGCTTCCTGAATGATTTCCTCGGCGATTCCCAGGTCGGCCGTTTCGCCTTCGCCTATGTCGTCGATCCCAAGGGCCACGTGCTGGCGAGCTCGTCGAAGGGGCCGGACCTCGGCAGGGATCTCTCCGCCCTGCCGCAGGTCGCGGCTATGCTTGGATCCGAAAGCGCAACTGTCGCCTCCGGCACCGACAGCGACGGCAACGCCGTGCTGACCACCGCGCGCGCGATGCCCAAGCTCGGCTGGTTCGTGTTCTTCGAGCAGCCGACCGCGCAGGCGCTGGCGCCGATCCGCGACCAGCTGGTGCGCATCGCGCTTCTGATCGCGCTCGGCCTTGTGGTCGCGATCATCGCCGGCACGATCCTGGCGCGGCGCATGCTGGTGCCGATCACGGCGCTGCGCACCGGCGCGCGACGATTGGGGGCGGGCGATTTCGGCCACCGCATCGAGGTCAAGACCGCGGACGAATTGGAGGAACTCGCCGGCCAGTTCAACAGCATGGCCGGGCAGCTTGCCGAGACCTATTCCGACCTCGAATGGAAGGTGAAGGAGCGCACGCGCGATCTGGCGCAATCGATCAACGAGCTGAAGGTGCTGGAGGAGGTCGGCCGCGCGGTGTCGTCCTCGCTCGATCTCAACGCCGTGCTGCCGACGGTGGCCGCCCGCGCGCTCGAGATCACCCATGCCGACGCCGTGCTGATCTATGGCTACGATGCAGCAAGCCGCAGCTTCAACCTGACGGAATCGATCGGCATCGACAAGCAGGCCGAAGGCAGCCATCGCGCGATCGCGGAAGTCGGCAGCCCGCTGGCCGAGGCCGCCGCGAAGGGCGAGCCGCTGACATTCCCCGATCTGACTGAGATCCCCGACAATCCGCTGCGCGACGTCGTGGTCGGCGCCGGCTTCCACTCGGTGCTGGTGGTGCCGCTGGTCGACCAGCAGGGCGTGCTCGGCTCGCTGGTGGTGCTGCGCAAGGCGACCGGCGACTTCCCGACCAATCTGATCGGCTTGATGAAGACGTTTGCGCACCAATCGGTGCTGGCGATGCGCAATGCGCGGCTCTTCACCGAAGTGGACCACAAGAGTCACGCGCTGGAGCAAGCGCATGGCACGGTGCGCGAGCAGGCCGACAAGCTCCAGCAGCAGACTGAAGAGCTGAAGGACTGGAACAAGTCGCTGGAGGAGCGGGTCGAGACCCAGCTCGGCGAGATCGAGCGCATCCGCAGGCTCGAACGCTTCCTGGCGCCGCAGGTGGCGCAACTGATCGCCTCCTCCGACAGCCCCGAGGGCCTGCTCGCCAGCCACCGCCGCGAAGTGACGGTCGTGTTCTGCGATCTGCGCGGCTTCACCGCGTTCACCGAAGCGACCGAGCCGGAAGAGGCGATGAACGTGCTGCGCGAATATCATGCCGCGCTCGGCAAGCTGATCTTCAAATATGAGGGCACGCTCGACAAATATGCCGGCGACGGCGTGATGATCCTGTTCAACGCGCCGATCCAGCTCGACGACCACACTGCGCGCGCGGTGAAGATGGCGGTCGAGATGCGCGACACCATCGGCCCCTTGACCGAACGCTGGCGCAACCGCGGCCACACACTCGGCTTCGGCATCGGCATCGCGGTCGGCTATGCCACGCTCGGCCAGGTCGGCTTCGAGCAGCGGCTGGAATATGCCGCGATCGGCAGCGTCACCAACCTCGCCTCCCGGCTATGCGGCGAGGCCAAGGCCAACCAGATCGTGGTCAGCCGCCGCGTCTTCGGCATGGTCGAGCCTTACGTCGAGGGCTGCGCGATCGACGATCTGGTGCTGAAGGGATTCAATCATCCGATCCTCGCCGCCGAGATCCTGCGCTGGAAGGACGAGCCCGCTGCGGAAGCGACTGCTGCGGAGTGAGCCGCCGTCCGGGTGCCGTTTCGTTTCCAATCCATCTCCAATTGTGAGCCGTTTAACAAAACAACCCGAGAGTGCCTGATAGTATCTCCGCATCTTCAACGGAGGCGACCAATGGCATTTGTGCGCAACGGCATCACGTTCATGACCGCAGCTGAAGCCCGCGACCCCAACAACGCTGCCGCCAAGGCGTTGAGCGGGGTCAATCTCGGCGACGTTCGGTTTCCCTACGGCTTCTTCGTCCGCGACGACAAGGGCAAGAAATACGTCGAGCCGGCAACCTGGGCGGACAAGCTCAGGATCCTGCGCATGGCATTCCCGGATTTTCCCGACAATCCGTCGTCCGGCCGCAGGTGCGAGGGTAACGACGACGGCATGGAGTGCATCGGCAGCTGCGAGGGGGCCCCGGAGGTCCAATGCTGGAAGACGAGCTTTCCTGATGAGGGTTTCTTCGGCTGCGCCTGCGTCCAGGCTGACTGACGAGACGTACAGGCGACGGGCCGGCGGCGGGTTCCCGCCCCGGCCCGTACCTTGTCTTCTCGGGGAAAGTGTGTATATTGCGGTCATTCGATTAGCCGTTGCGCCTTGTTGAATGGTCCAAGCGGCCCTTTTCCAAAGAACATCGTCAGTTGAATTGGTGATGCGCAGATTTGCGCGATGATGCGCGTATGCGCTTTTGGAGAAGAGAAGATGCCTACAGGTACTGTGAAGTGGTTCAACGGCCAGAAGGGCTTTGGTTTCATCCAGCCCAACGACGGCGGTAGCGATGTGTTCGTTCATATCAGCGCTGTCGAGCGTGCCGGTCTTTCCGGCCTGGCCGAAGGCCAGAAGGTCTCGTTCGAACTGAAGACCGACAAGATGCGTGGCAAGACCAGCGCCGAGAATCTCTCGCTGGCCTAAGTCCTAGCCTGAGCATGTCTGACGCGCTCGTCGCGGCAGAACATGCTCGAGCCCGAGCGTCATTCCACGGATGTACTGGAATGACCACGCGGCCCGCTCGATCGAAGGATTGGGCGGGCTTTGGCGCGTCGGTTTGTAGCCTTGATCGCAGACTGCCCAACAACAGGATGACCATGGCCACCAGGAAGCAAGCCGACCCCTCGCCCGAGAGCCTCGCCCGATCGCACCGCCAGCGGCTTGCAGCCGAGGAAGGCGTACGCGCGATCGCCGACGTCGAGCGCCAGGCCACCGCCGTGCGCAAGAACATGGACCGGCTGCGCGCGCTCCGCCAGGCCAAAGAGGCCGACGACGCCCGCGAACTCGCGGAAAACCCGCCCCCGCCCCCCAAGCCGAAGGCCGCCAAGCGCGTGAAGAAGACGGCCGCGGAGTAGCGCTGTACTTTCTCACCGTCATTGCGAGCCAACGGGTCGCGCGAATGCGCGCCCGATGACAGGCTCCGCGAAGCAATCCATTGCGCCGCAGCGGAAGCATGGATTGCTTCGTCGCTCACGCTCCTCGCAATGACGGGGCTTCGTCCGGATTCACCGTTCAAACAGCCGAGTGGAGATGTGCATTCGCAATCTCGCGACGCGATGCGTCCGAGTTGCGCGAACCGATCCACCTTTGAAAATACTCAGAGGGCGCATTCTTGCCCATTGTGACCCAGCGCACGGTTGCGCGGCGGGCGTTCATCCTTGATGGCGCAGAGGCTTGGCGCCTAGCTCCGAAGGCGGACATCTGGTATTCAGTAAGGAAGAATATTTGATGGGCTTCTTCACGCGAACCGGCATTCACTTCGCTCGAAAGCGCTACGTTTTTAGGAATGAAACGCCGATGATGTCACGTCTTGCGTGCGCGTCCGCCCTGGTTGCTTCGATGATGATTTCGCTCGCCGCGCTTGCTGCCGGCGAGCCCGAAGCCACCCCCAAAGGCGCCGCCGTCACCGTCCTCAAAGCCTCGAAATTCTGCTTCAGCAATATCGTCGAGGTGTCCGGCCTGGTGCTGCCGCGCGACGAGCAGCAGGTTCGGCCGGAAAAGTTCGGGCTGAAGGTGGCGGAGGTGCTGGCCGATCCCGGCGATAGCGTCACCGCGGGGCAGATGCTGGCGCGGCTGAACGACGGCAACAATTCGATCAATGTGACGGCGCCGGTGGCGGGCACGATCTCGGCCTCGACGGCGATCGTCGGCTCGCCGGCCTCGGCCAAGGGCGAGGCGCTGTTCTCGATCATCACCAAGAGCGAATATGATCTGGTCGGCATGGTGCCGATGCGCGACATCGGAAAACTGCAGGCCAACCAGACCGCGCAGATCAAGATCTCGGGCGCGGGCGATGTCGACGGGCGGGTGCGGCGGATCGCGCCGACGGTGGAGCCGAACAGCCAGCTCGGCCAGGTGTTCCTGGCGATCGCGAGCAACCGGCGCCTGCTGGTGAATTCGTCGGGCCGCGCGCTGATCAAGACCGGGCAGAGCTGCGGCGTCGCGGTGCCGCTGACCGCGATCCTCTATTCCACCGCCGGCACCGTGGTGCAGGTGGTGCGCCGCGACCGCGTCGAGACGCGGCGGGTCGAGACCGGGCTGATGGCGGCCGGCCAGGTCGAGATCCGCGAGGGCATCCAGGAGGGCGAGATCGTGGTCGCCCGCGCCGGCGCGCTGCTGCGCGAAGGCGATCCGGTGCGGCCGGTGGGGGGAAGCGCGGAGGGGAAGTAGTTCTACCCTTACCTCGCCCCGCTTGCGGGGAGAGGTCGGATTGCATCGCAAGATGCAATCCGGGTGAGGGGGTACGGCTCCATCGGTAGATCGCTATCGCGGAGGGAGGCCCCTCACCCCAACCCTCTCCCCGCAAGAGCGGGGCGAGGGAGCGCAGTGGCGCAAGCCGAGAAAGCCTTAACCGCCGAGCTTGACGTCTTCCAGCAGCGACGACGACACTGCGGGCACCTGCTCGCCTTCTGAGGCGCGGGAGATCGCGACGCGGGTCTTGTTGAAGGCGGTTTCGGCGCCGGCCTGGGCGCTGAGGTTGTTGAGCAGCTCCGACACCAGCACGCTGTTCGGCGACGAAGAGTCGTCGACAACCTTGCCCGGCGTCGCCGAGGTCAGCACCAGGGTGTTTTCCGGCGGGCTGATCGGGGCCAGCCCATGGGAGAACGAGCGGAAGCGGCGCTCATAGGGGTTGCGCCTGGAGGCGTCGAGCACGACGAGTTTGGCCTTCGCGCCCTGCTCCTTCATCGCATCGAGCACAGCATCGACGCTGACGCCGGAGCGCTTGACGTCGGCTTCCTTCCAGATCGCGGCGTCGACCGGGATCATGTAGCTCTCACGGCCGACCTGCACGCCGTAGCCGCCGAAGAACAGCATCACGACCGTATCAGGGCGGATCTTGGCCTTCATCCGCTCGACCGCGCGGACCATGTCGTCCCGCGTCGCGTCCTCGACGACGTCGACGTCAAAGCCGTTGTGGCGCAGCGTGGCCGACAGGTTGCGGGCGTCGTTGATCGGCTGCGCCAGCGGCGCTGAGGCGTCCGGGTAATGGCCGTTGCCGATGATCAGCGCGAGGCGGGGCGCGCCCGCACCAATCGAGCCGGTCTGTTCGGTGGCGACAGCCTTGGCGGCATCGAGCGAGCGCTTGTTGAGCGCGGCATGGGCGCCGATCGCCAGCGACACCGTGCCGGTCAATGCGACCGCTACGGCAATCGTGCGGCGGGATATGCGAAGCTGCCTAAGGTCCATAATTATCCTGGTCCCAATTTTTATCCCCGGAGCGATCAATCACGTCGCGCCAGTTAGTCGCGTCAGACTAGCTCGGGGTTTATGGGGTTGAGTTGGTGTGTGCCGGTGAATTGATCTCAATTTGCGGCGCTGCAACAAAGAACCATTAACCCGGCCGGACGGCTGGGGCAACCCGGTTTGGCGCATGCTGCCGCCCGGCAGAGACACTTGACTGGGTTAACATCCTGTTATGTGACTTCGGTCACATTTGTATTTCCTACCGATTTATGTAGCTTTCCAAAGGCTTGCGGGATTTGGGGTGGGCGCCGGGAAACACCGTCGGGGCGGCGGCGTTAACCGGTTCCGTTAGAAAGAGATTCTCCTTCAGGAAGGGATTTATGGGCTTTCACGAGATCGCAGGCGCGCTGTGCCGGTCGCTGACCGCCAAAAAGGACGGCCCGTCGCTGTACGACGTCTGCGATCCCGTGCTGCTCGGCACTCACGGCGGCGACGCCCATCTCGGAAAATTCTACCGGACCGCGCTCGGCAATCCGGCGCTGCGGCCGCTGCTCCGCCGCACCGGCCTGCCAGCGCTAAAGGATCCCGCACGGCTCGCCGCGCTGCGCGCGGCGCTGGTCGCCGCCCGCGACGAGGCGACGCCGGACTGGGCCGCGATCGGTGCCCCCGTCGCCGAACTGATGGACGATCTCGACATCAGCCACCCGGCCCCGCCGGCGGTAGCAGCACCGGCGCGTGCCCCCGCGATGGCCGAGATCGACAAGGTGATCCGCACCACCGGCGCACATCTGCTGCGCTCGTTCGGCAAAAACGGCTTCATCCCGACCTATGCCGCCTTCAATCTGCTCGGCGATGCCGACATGGGCGGCCGCGAGATGCTGATGGCGCTCACCGGCCTGAACGCGCGCGGCTACAAGAACTCGACGCTGTTGTTCAGCCTGGCCCGCGTCTTCATCGCGCATTCGCCGGCGCGCGCGCTGATCAACCCGCCGTGGCGCGGGATCGCCGAGCCGATGTGGGAGCCGGTGCAGATCCGCCATCGCTCGGCCTATTACGACGCGTTCTTCACCGAGGCCCTGCTCGGCTTCGTCGAGACCGGACTTGCGTCCTCCGATCAGGCAACCGTGGCGCGGCGGGCGATCTCAGAAATGGTGGCGTTCTGCCTCAAGACCAGCGCCGAAGAGGTGCCGTCGCATGACGGCTCGACGGTGAAGGTGATCACCGCGCTGGCGCCGGGGCGCCATCCGCGCTTCTCGCGGTTCTTCGCCCAGATCAAGCAGGACCTCGGCTTCGGCATCTACGTGCCCGACTGCGACACCACGGCGTGCGCGTTCTCCGCCGCGACACAGGCCGGATCCGACGATCCGATCCTCGAGCAGCCGTTGCTGGACTTCTACCGCGGCTATCAGGTGCGCTCGGGCGCCAACGAGCCGGTTGTCACCGTGCCGCTCAACGATCACATCGACTATGAGGGCGGCGTCGTCACCTGGATCGACAATCTCAACGGCGACCGGCCCTATGGCAACGACCTCGATCCGACGCTGAACCTCGACATCCTCGAGGTCTCGTTCCGCAACCTCGCCCGCTGGAAGGTGATCGAGACGCCGCAGCGGCTGGAGACCGTGCATCGCATCATCGCCTTCCAGAAGAATCTGGTCGAAAGCGGCGCATTCAAGAATCCGCGCTCGCATATCTATTATCTGCCCGAGCTCTATTCGGCCTATTTCGGCCGCTGCTATGCGGCGTTTGTCGCGTTGCCGCTGGCGGCGCAGCGCGTCATCGATCCCGAGAACGTCTTCGCGCTGATCAGAGCGCGCGTGCTCGGCTATGTCACAGGCGAGCTGATCGCCCACGAGATGAACGCCTTCGACGCCGCGTTGGCGCTGATGGCGCTGGCGCATCTCGGCGCGGAGGTCTCGACCTTCACGCCGGCGCTGCACTGCATCGTCCAGAGCCTCAGTGAGGGCGGCCGCCACGGTCCCTACAAGGCCTATGAGTGGAACAAGATGAAGACCCCGACGCGCATTCTGGTCGGCGGGCCGGAGGTCACGTCGGCGTTCGTGCTGATGGGTTTGGCGTTGGCGAGGAAGCGAATGGCGACTTCGTAGCCCGGATGGAGCGCAGCGAAATCCGGGATTCTCGCTCGTGGGCACGCTCGTCCCGGATTACGCTGCGCTCCATCCGGGCTACAAGCCGGGGGATGACGCGAAGTTGAGGCCATCTTCCGCCAGCCGCCACTGGAACCGCTGCCCAATTGCCCGCACAATCCGTGGGCATTGATATTGGGCACTGATATCTGACCGCTTCAACCCGCGCCGGGATCGCCGATGCTCAAGACGCTGCTCACCGCTGGTCTCCTGTTGTCGCAGCCCGCGCTGGCGCTGGCCGCCGACATTACCGGCGTGCCGAAGATCCGCGACGGCGACCAGGTCGTGATCGGCTCGACCCGCATCCGGCTCGGCGGCATCGACGCGCCGTCGACCGACCAGCTCTGCCTCAACACCAAGGGCGAGCGCTGGACTTGCGGCGTTGTCGCGCGCGACGAACTGGTCAAGCACGCCGGCAACAAGAGCTGGACCTGCCACGCCCGCTCGGTCGATCGCCGCGGCCGCACCATTGCGCGCTGCGAGGTCGACGGCGAGGACATCCAGAAATGGATGGTGACCAACGGCTGGGCGCTGGCTTACACCCGCGTCTCGCACGACTACGACGCCGACGAGAAAGTGGCGCGCGAGGCAAAGGCCGGGATGTGGCAGGGCGCGTTCATCGCGCCGTGGGACTGGCGCGTGCGCAACAAGAAGACGACGGTGCTGGGCGCGGTGCAGCCGGGCGAGAACGCCCACGCGATCCTGCAGGCCTCGGCGTCCGGCCCGGTCGCGCCGTCGCCCGACTGCACCATCAAGGGCAACGTCAACCGCTCCGGCGAATGCATCTATCACCAGCCGACCAGCCGCTGGTACGCCAAGATCGAGATGAAGATCTCCAAGGGCACGCGCTGGTTCTGCTCGGTCGAGGAGGCCGAAGCCGCCGGCTGCCGCGAGACGCGGCGGTAGGGGTGTGCGCGAGATTGCTTCCGCATCACGGATGCGCCCGCTCTCCCGCTTTCTTATCCTCCCCTGGAGGGGGAGGATCGGTTTGCATGAAGCGCAGCGCAATGCAAACCGAGGTGGGGTGATCTCTCCGCGCAGACACTGTTCGACTGGAGAGACCGTCACCCCACCCCGCCTCTCATTTCGCTGCGCTTCATGCGAGGCGACCCTCCCCCTCCAGGGGAGGGTGAATGCAGCACTTGCGGGCGTACTCTCGTGACCGACGTCCCGATCAATCCGCGGATAGCGCGCCGGCGCGACCGCATCAGGCGCGCCGAGTTGTTGCTGCTGCTGGTGCTGATGTCGTATCTGCTCGCCGCCTATCTGGTGCTGCCGGCGGTCTGGAAGCATTACGAGCACCAGAAGGGCCTCGCTGAGCTACCGATGGTGACGCGCACCGCGGCAGGCATTCCCGGCGATCCCATGAATATCGGCCTGATCGGCGACGCCAAGGATGTGATCTGCGCGATGCACGAGGCCGGCTGGTATCCGGCCGATCCGATCACGCTGAGATCCTCGATCGCGATCGTCGGCAGCGTGCTGCTGGATCGTCCCTACAGGGACGCGCCGGTCAGCAACCTGTTCTATCTCGGCCGCCATGAGGATCTCGCCTTCGAGAAGCCCGTCGGATCGAGCGCCGATCGCCGCAACCATGTGCGCTATTGGAAGGTGCTCGATTCCGGCGAGGAGAAGCGGCCGGTGTGGCTCGGCGCCGCAACGCTCGACCGCAGCGTCGGCATCAGCCACTACACCGGCGCCGTGACCCATCACATCGCCGCCGATCTCGACACCGAGCGCGCGCTGCTCGCCGGCGATCTGGAATCGGCCGGCATGGTCACCGCGAAATATCAGGTGACCGGCGTCGGCCCGACGCTGGCCGGGCGCAATGGCGGCGGCGATCCCTACTTCACCGACGGTGAAATCTGGGTGCTGCGGCTGGTCGAGGCCTGCAACAAGCATGACGGCGCGGTCGAGCAGATCGCAAGCCCGGCGGCGACCGAATTCAAGGACCAGGTGTGGCGCTCGGTCGTCGAGGCGATCGGCAAATAAGGGGCCGCGCCCTGCGTTTTTGAGGCTCTGGATTGCTTCACACCGCTCGCAATCGCAGCCCTTTTCGCCTATCTTCCGGCCTTGACCCCTCACACGCTTGATTCCACGTTTTACCCATAAGGAACAAGAAGATGACCGTTCGCGCGGGCCGGGAATTTCTGGCCATCCCCGGACCCACCACGATGCCTGATCAGGTGTTGCAGGCGATGCATCGCCCGGCGCTCGACATCTATTCCAGCGAGATGTTCGAATTGACCGACAGCCTGCTGCGCGATCTGTCAAAACTGTTCGCCACCCAGGGCAAATCCTACATCTACATCGCCAACGGCCACGGCGCCTGGGAGGCGACGCTGTCCAACGTGCTGTCGCGCGGCGACAAGGTGCTGGTGCTGGAAAGCGGTCGCTTTGCGATGGGCTGGGGCCAGGCCGCCGCCGCGATGGGCGCCGAGGTCGAGATCTTGAAGGGCGACTGGCGCCGCGCCATCCGACCGGCCGAAGTCGAGGAGCGGCTGCGGCGCGACAAGGAACATACGATCAAGGCGATCCTCGCGGTGCAGGTCGACACCGCCTCGGGCGTCTATAACGACGTCGAGGCGATCGGCAAGGCGATCAAGGCCGCGGGCCATCCCGCGCTGTTCATGGTCGACACTGTGGCCTCGCTCGGCTGCACGCAATTCGAGATGGACAAATGGTACATCGACGTCGCGATGTCGGGCTCGCAGAAGGGCCTGATGACGCCGCCCGGCCTCGGCTTCGTCGCCGCCAATGACCGCGCCTGGGACGCCCACAAGAAGGCCAATCTGCGCACGCCCTATTGGGACTGGACCGAACGCGAGGGCTCAGAGCACTATCGCAAATACGCCGGCACCGCGCCGGTGCATCTGCTGTTCGCGCTGCGCGAGGCCATCAACATGATCCAGGCCGAAGGTCTGGAGAATGCATTCGAGCGTCACCGGCTGCTCGGTGAAGCGGTGCGCCGCGCCGTCGCGGTCTGGGCCGAGGGCCAGGTGCTCGGCTTCAACATCGCTGAACCGACCGAGCGCTCCAACACGGTGACGACCGTCACCGTGAAGGGCGCCGACCCCGCCGCGATCCAGCACTATGCCAAGGAGAAATGCGGCGTCGTGCTCGGCACCGGCATCGGCGATCTGCAGGGCCAGGCCTTCCGCATCGCGCATATGGGCCACGTCAACGCGCCGATGGTGCTCGGCACGCTCGGCGTCATCGAAGTCGCGCTCAACGCGCTGAAGATTCCGCACGGCAAGGGCGGCACCGACGCCGCGGTGCAGTGGCTGGGCGAGAGCGTGAAGGCGTAGTTAAAGTCGTAGACCCGTCATTGCGAGCCAACGGGTCGCGCGAATGCGCGCCCGATGACAGGCCCCGCGAAGCAATCCATGCCACCGCATATGCGGAGCGATGGATTGCTTCGTCGCTTCGCTCCTCGCAATGACGGCGCCACATTCAGGATGACGGAACGGTAAGTCGACCACTACTTATTGACAGAGCGCGAACACTTTCCGCCGCAGCCAATTTCAGCTTTACTGCCGGCAACGGCCGGGCACTGATCCCTGCAACATTACGTCATGGAGGGGATCGCTTGGCGTCGGTGGAATTGCGCGGCCTGGTCAAACGATTTGGATCGTTTGTTGCGGTCGATGATGTCTCTCTCACCATCGATCATGGGCAGCTGGTCTGCCTGCTCGGGCCGTCCGGCTGCGGCAAGACCACGACGCTGCGGCTGATCGCGGGCTTCCTCGAGCCCACCGGCGGCGAGATCCGCGTCGGCGAGCGGCTGGTCTCCTCGAAAGCGCGCACGCTGCCGCCCGAACAGCGCAACATGTCGATGATCTTCCAGAGCTACGCGCTGTGGCCGCATATGACGGTGGCCGAGAACATCGTCTACGGCCTGCGCTTGCGCAAAATGGATCGTGACACCATCGCGAAGAAGCTCGCTGCGATCCTGGCGACAACAAAACTTGAAGCTCTCGCACAGCGCTATCCCGGCGAGCTCTCCGGCGGCCAGCAGCAGCGCGTGGCGCTGGCGCGGGCGCTGATCATTGGGCCCGAGACGTTGCTGCTCGACGAGCCGCTGTCCAATCTCGACGCGAATTTGCGCGAGGAGATGCGCTTCGAGATCCGACGGCTGCACGACGAATATCGCTACACCACGGTTTATGTCACCCACGACCAGTCGGAGGCGATGACCACCGCCGACCTCATCGCTGTCATGAATGCCGGCAAAATCGACCAGCTCGGCACGCCAGAGGACATCTACGCGCGGCCGGAATCCGAGTTTGTCGCGCGCTTCATCGGCGCGGCCAATGTCATCAAGGGCACCGCGCGCGACGAAAACCACGTCACGTTTGCCGGTGCGACGCTGCAGGTGGTCGGCGCCAAGCTCACGGCCGGCGCGACCGCACCGGTCGCGATCCGCCAGCATGAGATCCAGCTCTCGACGCGAGAGCCCTCTTCGCAGCAGAACACGCTGAAGGCCATTGTGACGCGGCAAGTCTATCTCGGCATGTTCAGAGATTACATGGTGGAGACGCAGGACGGCACCTCATTGCGCCTGACCACGCCGACGGAGACCGCGGTCGACAAGGGCAGCGAGGTCTGGCTGACCTTGCCGCCCGAGTGCTGCCGGGCGCTCGGCCGATAACAGAAGATAAGAGGGACGCGATGCGGAGACGGTTTTCCAGACGCGACGTCCTCAAAGGCTCTGCTACGCTTGCGCTCGGCACCGTGTTCGCATCTCCGCTGCGCGCCGCAGCGCCCGAACCGACCGCGATCACGGCCGACCTTGTCGCCGCCGCAAAAAAGGAAGACACCGTCGTCTTCTATTCGTCGATGGACCTGCCGGTCGGAGAGAAGCTCGGCAAGGCGTTTGAAGAGGCCTACCCCGGGATCTCGGTCCAGATCGAGCGCGCCGGCTCGGAGCGGCTGTTCCAGCGTGTCGCCCAGGAATACGAGTCCAACATCCACGCCGCTGACGTCGTCAACAGCGCCGACGCTTCGCACTTTATTCCATGGAAAAAGAGCGGCTGGCTGATGCCGTTCGTGCCCGAGGACGTCGCGAAATATTTTCCGGACAATTACCGCGAGCCCGACGGCATGGCCGTCACCACGCGGTTGTGGCTGTCGTCGATCGCCTACAACACCAATCTGGTGAAGGCGGACGACGCGCCGAAGAGCTTTGCCGACCTGCTCGACCCGAAATGGGCCGGCAAAATGGTGAAGGGCCATCCGGCCCATAGCGGCACGATCATGACCACGACCTTCCAGCTCGTCCGCGAGCTCGGCTGGCCCTATCTGGAGAAACTGTCAAAACAGCGCGTGATGCAGGTGCAGTCATCGACCGATCCACCGAAGAAGCTGTCGCTCGGCGAGCGCGCGGTGATGGCCGACGGCAATGAATACGGCATCGTGCTGCTGAAGGAAGCCGGACAGCCGGTCGAGCCGGTCTATCCGACCGAGGGCACGCCGACGATCTCGGGGCCGACAGGGATATTTGCCGGTGCGCCGCATCCTAACGCGGCAAAACTGTTCCAGGCCTGGCTGCACACCCGCGAGACCCAGCAATTCTTCGTCGACTTCACGGGGCAGTATTCGTTGCACGCCCAGGTGCAGCCGAAAGCCGGGCGGCGCAAGCTTTCCGACATCAAGCTGATGAAGGAGGATCCGGCCGGTGTGGAAGCGATGACGGAAGAAATCAAGACGCGCTATGCGCGGCTGTTTCGGGTTTAGTGATGGGCAACTGCATTCACCATCGTCATTCCGGGGCGCCGCGAAGCGGCGAGCCCGGAATCCATCAGTCCGCTTGGGTTGGCGGTGAAATGGATTCCGGGCTCGCGCTGCGCGCGCCCCGGAATGACGGGGAAAGAGTTTTTGCATGACAACCCTCAATCCTTCCACCTCCCCCGCCCGCAAACCCCGCATCGACTGGACGCGTCCCGTGCTGTGGCTGTTCGCCGCCATTCTCGTGCTGCTGATCCTGCTGCCGCTGTCATGGCTCGCGGTGTACGCCTTCACCGACAAGAACCGGCATCCGACGCTGCAAAACTTCGTCACCCTGTTCAGCAACCCCGATTTCCTCGATCCGCTGCTGACAACGGCCATCATCGCCATCACCTCAGCCGTGATCTGCTGTGTCGTCGCCGCCCCACTCAGCTGGCTGGTGTCGCGCACAGACATGCCGGGGCGGCAGACCATCCGCGCGCTGGTGACGGCGTCGTTCGTGACGCCGCCATTCCTCGGCGCGGTCGCGTGGGAACTGCTGGCGGCGCCGAACTCGGGACTGTTGAACCAGCTCTACCGGCTGTTCGCAGGCGAGGATGCGGACGCGCTGTTCAACATCTATTCGCTGACCGGGATCATCTTCGTAATCTCCTGCTACACCTTTCCGTTCGTGTTCGTGCTGGTGGCCAATGCGCTCGACACCATGCCGGGCGAACTCGAGGATGCGTCGGCGATCCTCGGCGGCAACGCCTGGACCACGGCGCGGCGGATCACGATTCCGCTGGCGCTGCCAGCGCTGGTCGCGGGCGCGCTGATTGCGTTCCTGCAGGCGATGACGCTGTTCGGCTCGCCGGCAATCCTGGCACTGCCGGCCGGCTTCCACACCATGACGACCAAGATCTGGAGCCTGTTCCAGTATCCGCCGAAACTGGAATTGGCGGCCGCCGCGGCCGTGCCGCTGCTCCTGCTCACCATCCTGCTGCTGCAAGGACAAAAATTCCTGCTCGGCCGGCGCGGCTATTCCGTGATCGGCGGCAAATACGGCGCGCCGCGCCGCGTGGAGTTGAAGCGATGGCGTTGGGCGGCGCTCGGCTTCTGCCTGCTGGTGCTGCTCAATCCCGTGTTCCTGCCCTATTTCGCGCTGCTCAACGCGGCGTTTTCGCCGAACGCGACCACACTGGTGACGCCATCGACCCTGACGCTGCACAACATCGTCTTCGTGTTCACCGAGCTGTCGTCGACCCAGCTCGCGCTGAAGAACACCGTGATTCTCGGCGCATCAACCGCGACGATCGGCACACTTCTCGCGCTCGTGATCGCCTATGTCACGACGCGGAAGGTGATCGCGGGCCATCGCATTCTTGGCTTCCTCGCCACTGCGCCGGTCGCGGTTCCCGGCATCGTGCTCGGCGTCGGGCTGTTCCTGAGCTACACGCGGCCGCCCTTTGTGCTCTACGGCACGCTGTGGATCCTGCTGCTCGCCTTCCTCACCATCAATCTGCCGTCGGCCTATCAGCAATTGCAGGCCGCATTCACGACCATCCATCCCGAGCTCGAGGAAGCAAGCCGCATCCTCGGCGCAACGCGGCTGCAGGCGCTGCGCCAGATCACCGCGCCCCTGTTGCGGACCGGCGTGATCGCGACCTGGTGCTTCATCTTCATCGGCGTGATGCGCGAGCTCTCGGCGGCGATCGTGCTGTTCACCTCGCAAACCAAGGTGCTGTCGGTCCTGATCTACGACCTCAACGAAGGCGGCGACCTCGCCGCGATCGCGGTGCTCGGCATCGCAATGCTGGTGATCACCTTCGCCGTCGTCATGGCGGTGAACCAGATTCCGATGTCCGGCAGTGCGAGCGCGAAGTTGCGGAATGGGTAGGCGACGCTCCATCCCCGTCATTGCGAGGAGCTCGCGACAAAATTGCAAAGCAATTTTGCGCTGAAGCGACGAAGCAATCCATCTATCCTCCTTGGGAAAGATGGATTGCTTCGCTCCGCTCGCAATGACGGGGATGGTATGGAGTTCCCAACAAGCACCGTCCCGTCTGGCAATCGCCACATTCGTCCCGATATAAGGCGGTATCCCTGCACAATGAGGCCCGTGTGACCAAATTCGCCAGCAAGACCCCCGTCCATGCCGCGCCCGTCGCACCGCGCCGGCCGCATGCCTTCACCACCCATGGCATCACGGTGACGGATGATTATGCGTGGATCAAGGATCCGAAGTGGCAGGAGGTGCTGCGCGATCCCGCGATCCTCGAACCTGATATCCGCACCTATCTGGAAGCCGAGAACGGCTACACCGAGAGCCTGCTCGGCCACACCGGAAAGCTGCAGAAGCAGCTTGTCAGGGAAATGCGCGGGCGGATCAAGGAGGACGATTCCAGCGTACCGTCCCCGGACGGCCCGTACGCTTATTTCCGGAAATTCCGCGAGGGCGGCCAGCACGAACAGTTCGGTCGCATGCCGCGCGACGGCGGCGATGCGCATGTGGTGCTCGATGGCGACGCGCTGGCGGAGCATCACGACTATTTCAAGTTCGGCGGCAGCCGACATTCCAACGATCACCGGCTGCACGCCTGGAGCGCCGACACCAAGGGTTCGGAGTATTTTTCGATCCGCGTGCGCGACTGGGCTTCCGGTGCCGATCTCGATGACGTCGTCGAGGAGACCGATGGCGGCGTGGTCTGGGCCGCGGATTCCAACAGCTTCTTCTACGTCAAGCTCGACGACAATCACCGCCCGATGCAGGTCTGGCGGCACCGGCTCGGCACCGCGCAGGCCGACGACATCCTGATCTATGAGGAGCAGGATCCCGGCTGGTTCACCCATTTGCACGAAAGCTCGAGCGGCCGCTTCTGCGTGATCGCGGGTGGCGATCACGAGACCTCGGAGCAACGCCTGATCGATCTCGCCGATCCCGACGCGCCGCCGCGCCTGGTCGCGGCGCGCGAGGAGGGCGTGCAGTACTCGATCGCCGATCGCGGCGACGCGCTGTTCATCCTCACCAATGCCGATGATGCGATCGACTTCAAGGTGATGACCGCGCCGCTCGGCTCTCCCGAGCGCGCCAACTGGCGCCACCTGATCCCGTATCGCGAAGGCATCTATGTGCTCGATGTCGAGCTCTATGCCAACCACATGGTGCGGCTGGAACGATCAAATGCGCTGCCCGCGATCATCATTCGCGACCTTACTTCGGGTGAAGAGCATCCGATCGCCTTCGACGAAGCGGCCTATTCGCTCGACACGATGGGCAGCTACGAGTTCGAGACCACCAATCTGCGCTTCTCCTATTCGTCGATGACGACGCCGTCGGAAGTCTACGACTACGACATGGCGACGCGGGCGCGAACCTTGTGTAAGCAGCAGGAGATTCCGTCCGGCCACAACCCGGTGGACTATGTCACCACGCGTATCATGGCAACCTCGCATGACGGCGCGCAGGTGCCGGTCTCGATCCTGCATCGCAAGGACTTTGCCCGCGACGGCAAGGCGCCGCTGCTGCTCTATGGCTACGGCTCCTATGGCATGGCGATGCCGGCCTCGTTCAACACCAACCGGTTGTCGCTGGTGGACCGCGGCTTCGTCTATGCGATCGCGCATATCCGCGGCGGCGCCGACAAGGGCTGGGGCTGGTATCTCGACGGCAAGCGCGAGAAGAAGACCAACACGTTCGACGATTTCGCCGCCGCCGGACGCGCGCTGATCGAGGCGAATTACACCGGTGAAAAGCGCATCGTCGGCCATGGCGGCTCGGCCGGCGGCATGCTGATGGGCGCGGTCGCCAATCGCGCCGGCGAGTTGTTCGGCGGCATCGTCGCCGAAGTGCCGTTCGTCGACGTGCTCAACACCATGCTCGACGACACGCTGCCGCTGACGCCGCCGGAATGGCCGGAATGGGGCAACCCGATCGAGAGCGAAAAGGATTTCCGCACCATCCTGTCCTATTCGCCCTACGACAATGTCGCGGCCAAGGACTATCCGCCGATCCTGGCGATGGGCGGGCTCACTGATCCCCGGGTGACTTACTGGGAGCCGGCGAAATGGATCGCCCGGCTGCGCGCCACCATGTCGGGCGGCGGCCCGGTGCTGCTGCGCACCAACATGGGCGCCGGCCACGGCGGCGCCTCCGGCCGCTTCAACCGGCTCGACGAGGTCGCGATCGTCTACGCGTTCGCGCTGTGGGCGGTGGGGATGGCTGAGAGGGCCGAGGTGTAGGTTCTCCCTCGCCCCGCTCTTGCGGGGTCGAGACGAGCGTAGCTCGCTCATAGAGGGTTGGGGTGAGGGGCTGCTTCCGCGGGCTGTGAACGTGGTGAGACCTGTACCCCCTCACCCGGATCGCATCTCACGATGCGATCCGACCTCTCCCCGCAAGCGGGGCGAGGTTAAGAGGTCACCGCCCCTTCGCCTTCCGCCAGGTCGCAAAATCCTTCGACGTCTGTTCGTCCGTCGCCGGATAGAGGCCCAGAATGCTGCGGCCCGCATGGACCTGCTCGGTTACGAAATCCTCGAATGCGGTCATCTCGAAGGTCTCATTGGCGATCTCGTCGGCGAGATGGGCGGGGATCACGATGACGCCGTCGCTATCGCCGAGGATGACGTCGCCGGGAAACACCGGCGCATCGCCGCAGCCGATCGGGACGTTGATCTCGATCGCCTGGTGCAAGGTCAGATTGGTCGGCGCGCTCGGCCGGTGATGGAACGCGGGGAAGCCGAGCTTTGCGATCTCGGCCGCGTCGCGGAAACCACCATCGGTGACGACGCCGGCACAGCCGCGCTTCATCAGCCGCGTCACCAGGATCGCACCGGCGGACGCGGCGCGCGCGTCCTTGCGGCTGTCCATGACAAGCACCGCACCCGGCGGGCACTCCTCGATCGCCTTGCGCTGCGGATGCGCGCGGTCGCGGAACACCTCGATCGTGTTGAGGTCCTCGCGCGCCGGCATGTAGCGCAGCGTGAAGGCCTCGCCGACCAGCGTCGGCTGATCCGGACTGAGCGGGTGGACATCCTGGATGGTCTGGATACGCAAGCCGCGCTTGAACAGCGCGGTGGCGACCGTCGCCGTGGAGACGGATTTCAGTCTGTTGCGGGTGGTGTCGCTGAGTTTTGACATGGTGGTTCGTCCCGATTGTTCGTCATTCCGGGATGGTCCGAAGGACCAGACCCGGAATCTCGAGGTTCCGGGTTCGCTTCGCGCCCCGGAACGACAGATGATTAGTAAATCACCGGCTCGCCGACCGGCTTGCCGAAACCGGTCTCGAGGAAATCGAAATCGCAGCCCTCATTGGCCTGCTTGATGTGCTTTGAGAACATCCAGCCATAGCCGCGTTCGAAGCGGCGTTCGGGCGGTTGCCATTCGGCGCGGCGTTTTGCCAGCTCCGCCTCGGATACATCGAGATTGATGGTGCGCGCGTTGACATCGAGCGTGATCATGTCGCCGTTCTTCACCAGCGCCAGCGGGCCGCCGATATAGGATTCCGGCGAGACATGCAGGATACAGGCGCCGTAAGAAGTGCCGCTCATCCGCGCGTCCGACAGCCGCACCATGTCGCGCACGCCCTGCTTCACCAGCTTGGTCGGGATCGGCAGCATGCCCCATTCCGGCATGCCCGGCCCGCCTTGCGGGCCGGCATTGCGCAGGATCAGGACGTGATCGGCCGTGACATCGAGATCGGGATCGTCGACCGCCTTCTTCATCGACGGATAATCGTCGAACACCAGCGCCGGCCCGCTATGCCTGAGGAAGCGCGGATCGCATGCGGACGGCTTGATCACGCAGCCGTCGGGCGCGAGGTTGCCCTTCAGCACCGCGAGCGCGCCCTCCTGATAGATCGGATTGGCGACGGTGCGAATGACGTCGTCATTGTGAACCTCGGCGCCTTCGATGTTCTCGCCGAGCGTCTTGCCCGTGACCGTCATGCAATCCAGATGCAGATGCTGCTTGATGCGGGTCATCAGGCCCGGCAGCCCGCCGGCGTAGAAGAAGTCCTCCATCAGATAGAGGTCGCCGCTCGGCCGCACATTGGCGATCACGGGCACCTTGCGGCTCGCAGTCTCGAAATCGTCGAGCGAGATGTCCTGCCCGGCGCGGCGTGCCTGCGCGATCAGATGGATGATGGCGTTGGTCGAGCAGCCCATCGCCATCGCGACCGTGATCGCGTTCTCGAACGCTTTCCGGCTCTGGATCTTCTGCGGGGTCAAATCCTCCCAGACCATTTCGACAATGCGACGGCCGGCTTCCGAGCTCATGCGGATGTGGTTGGCGTCGGCCGCAGGGATCGACGAAGCGCCCGGCAGCGTCATGCCGATCGCTTCCGCGATCGCGGTCATGGTCGAGGCCGTGCCCATCGTCATGCAGGTGCCATAGCTGCGGGCGATACCGGCCTCCATGTCGACCCAGTCCTTGTCGGAGATCTTCCCCGCTCGCCGCTCGTCCCAGTATTTCCAGGCGTCCGAGCCCGACCCAAGCGTGCGTCCCTTCCAGTTGCCGCGCAGCATCGGGCCCGCCGGCAGATAGATCGCGGGCAGGTTCATGCTGGTGGCGCCCAGCAGCAGCCCCGGCGTGGTCTTGTCGCAGCCGCCCATCAGCACCACACCGTCGACCGGATGGCCGCGCAGCAGCTCCTCGGCGTCCATCGCCAGCATGTTGCGATAGAGCATGGTGGTCGGCTTCAGCAGCGATTCCGACAGCGACAGTGCCGGAAGCTCCATCGGGAACCCGCCGGCCATCAGCACGCCACGCTTGACGTCATCGACACGGCTTTTGAAGTGCATGTGACAGGGCTGCGCGTCCGACCAGGTGTTGATGATCGCGATCACCGGGCGGTCCCGCCACTCCTCCGGCGCATAGCCCATCTGCATCGCGCGCGAGCGGTGGCCGAAGGCGCGCAAATCGTCGGGCGCGAACCAGCGTGCGCTGCGCAATTGATCCGGGGTCTTGGTCATCTGGGTCGTCATGGGGGCCCCATGTCTATCAAATTGTCTGCGGAATTTGTCTATCGAACTTGTCTGCCGAATTTGCTTGCATACGCTCCGGTTTCCGTCTTCGGAAGGAGCTCATGCTCGTCGCCGCGCATATACTCGAAATTGCACGCGTCGTCCCGGTTGGTCGACCTGACAAGGGATTCCGGCCCGGATGTTTCTGAACATGGCAGTCATGCACGGTAGACCGCACCGATGACGCTGACGACCAGGCTTGCCATCGCGATGATTGCGCTGGTCGCGATCGCGGTTTCCGCGGTCGGATGGCTGAGCTATCGCAGTCTCGAACAAGCCTTGGCCCCGCGCATGCTCGACCGGATCGAGGCGCAATCGCGGTTCGCCGTCTCGGCCCTCGAGGCTCGCGCCCGCAACACTCCCGGCGACGTCACGACCTTCCAGGTGCTTCCCGCGGTCGACGGGTTGATGCGTGCACGGCTCAATGGCGGGATCGACCCGGTCGACGGCACCACGGAGGCGATCTGGCGCCAGCGGCTGGAGAGCCAGCTCGTCGCGCAGATGACGCTCAAGCCCGCTCATTCGCTGCGCTTTATCGGCATTGCCGACAATCATCGCGAACTCGTGCGGGTCGACCGCTCCGGCCCCGGCGGCGCGGTGCGGATCGGAACCGAGGCGGAGCTGAAGCAGGTCGGCGACGCCGCCTATTTCCGCGACACGATCGATCTTCCCGCCGGCGGCATCTACGTCTCGCCGATCGGCCTGAACGAGGAGAACGGCGTCGTCGAGACCCCGCATGTCGCGACCATGGCGATCGCCAAGCCGGTCAGGACACCCGACGGCAAGCCGTTCGGGATCGTCATCATCGATGCCGACATGCGGCCGACGCTCGAAAGCATCCGTGCCTCGGTGCGGCCTGGCGAGTTCGTCTATGTGGTCGACGCCAAGGGCAATTATCTCGTCCACCCCGACCGCTCGCGCGAATTCGGCGCGCAGCAGGGACGGCCGACGAACTGGCAGCGCGACCTGCCAGATCTGTCAGCGGCGCTCGGCACCACGCAAAGCATCGCGACCATGACCAGCGATCCGGACGGACGACAGTCCGGGGTTGCGCTCGCGCCGGCGTTGCTGGCCGGACGTCAATGGGTCGCGGTGATCGAGGCCGCCCCGAACAGCGTGTTCATGGCGCCCGCGACCGCGATCCGCAACAGCTCGATCCTGGTCGGCCTGTTTGCGGTACTCGGCGCGGGAGCCCTGGCCTGGCTGGTGGCGCGATCGCTGACCCGGCCGATCACGCGATTGACCGCCGCCGTGGAGCGCGTGACCGAGCAGGGAACGGCCGCCATTCCGGTCAATGCCGGCGGCGAGACCGGCGTGCTGGCGCGCGCTTTCGTCCGTGTGATCGACGAGGCCAACGCCAAGACGGTGGCGCTTGAATGCGAGGCAGCCGAGCATCGCCGCACCGAGGCGGCGCGCGACCACCATGCCGAGCGCGAGCGCCTGTTCGCGGCAGCCGTGGAATCCTCCAACGACGCCATCATCACGGAATCGCTGGACGGCACCATCACCGGCTGGAATCCGGCCGCCGAGCGGCTGTTCGGCTACAGCGAGGCGGAGGCCGTCGGTCAGCACATCGCCCTGCTCGTGCCGCCGAACCGGCGCGCCGAGATCGACGACATCATGCGCCGCATCGGCTCAGGCGAGCGGATCGAGCGGAACGAAACCGTGCTGATGCGCAAGGACGGCTCGCCGGTCGACGCCACGCTCAGCGTCGCGCCGATCAAGGGATTGTCGGGCGCCATCATCGGCATCTCCTTCGTCGGCCGCGACATGACCGAGAGCCGCAAGGCGCAGGAAACCTTGCGCGAAAGCGCGCAACTGGCGCGCGGCATCATCGACGGCGCACTCGATGCCTTCGTGCAGATCGGTCAGAACGGCGTCATCCGCGACTGGAACACGCAGGCCGAGACGATTTTCGGCTGGACGCGCGAGGAGGCGCTCGGCCGCAACGTGTTTGATTTGATGGGCCGGCCGGGCGGACCGCTGAGGACGGCGCTCGCCGGGTTCCTGGGCTCCGGCGGCGAGCTGGTTCGCCAGCCCCGACGCGAGGTGCAGATCCGGCGGCGCGACGGCACCGAATTCACCGCCGAACTCAGCGTCGCGGCGCTGAAGACCAGCGACGGCTTCGTGTTCAACGGCTTCATCCGCGACCTCACCGACAGAATAGCCACCGAGGACCGGATCCGGCAGTCGGAAAAAATGGAAGCCGTCGGCCAGCTCACCGGCGGCATCGCCCATGACTTCAACAATATCCTCACCGTCATCACCGGGACGATCGAGATCCTGACCGACGCCGTGAAGCAGGAGCCGCAGCTCGCGGCGATCGCGCGGATGATCGACGAGGCCGCAACACGCGGCGCCGACCTCACCCAGCAACTGCTGGCGTTCGCCCGCAAGCAGCCGCTCGAACCGCGCGAGATCGACGTCAACGCGCTGATCGTCGACACCACGAATCTGCTGCGGCGAACGCTCGGCGAGCAGGTCGACATCCGCTCCGCATTCGAGGACGAAACCTGCCTGGCGGTGGTCGACCCCAACCGGCTCGCCAATGCCCTGCTCAATCTCGCTCTCAATGCTCGCGACGCCATGCCGCAAGGCGGCAGGCTCACAATCGAGACGGCGTCGGTCGTTCTCGACGAGAGCTATGGCGGACCGCACGACGACGTGCCGCCCGGTCCCTATGCCATGATCGCGGTGAGCGACACTGGGGTCGGAATTGCGGCCGAGCTGCTCGACAAGGTATTCGATCCGTTCTTCACCTCGAAGGGACCCGGCAAGGGAACCGGGCTCGGCCTGAGCATGGTCTACGGCTTCGTCAAGCAGTCCGCCGGGCACATCAAGATCTACAGCGAGCAGGGCCACGGCACCACGATCAGGATGTATCTTCCGCCGGCCTCCGGCGCGGCGCTGGTGGCGGACGCCGCGGCGGCGCCGGACCTCGAAGGCGGCCACGAGACGATCCTGGTGGTCGAGGACGACAAGCTGGTCCGCGACTACGTGCTCGCGCAATTGCACGGGCTCGGCTACGTCACGCTGGAGGCCGCGAATGCAACAGAGGCGCTCGCGATCATCGAGGCTGGCACGCCGTTCGATCTTCTGTTCACCGACGTGATCATGCCCGGGCTCAATGGCCGCCAGCTCGCCGAGCGGGTTTTCAGGATGAAGCCCGACCTGAAGGTGCTGTTCACCTCGGGCTATACCGAGGATGCGATCATTCATCACGGCCGGCTGGACGAGGGCGTGCTGCTGCTGCCCAAGCCCTATCGCAAATCGGAGCTGGCGGCGATGATCCGCAAGGCGCTCGCGGATTAGAGAATGATCCGGAAAAGTGTGGACCGGCTATCCCTCGCGATAAAGGCGAAGCGTTCGCGCGGTGAAGAGGATCAGGTGTGGCGCTGTGCGGTCATCACGATGCGGACGAGATCGGCGGCGTTGCGCGCCCCGAGCTTCTTCATGATGTTGGCGCGGTGATCCTCGATGGTGCGCGGGCTGATGCCGAGCTGACGCCCCGCCTCCTTGTTGGAGGCGCCGGCGGTGAATTGCTCGAGCACCTCGCGCTCGCGACGCGTCAGCGGCTCGCGTCCCGGAAAGTGCAGCGAGGCGATGCGCGACGCCGAGGCCTCGGCCTGGCGTCTGGTGTAGGCGTCGATCGCTTCGTTCAGCCGGCTGACGATCTCGCTGCCGCGGAAGGGCTTTTCGATGAAGTCCAGCGCACCGTTCTTGATCGCGCTGACCGCCATCGCGATATCGCCCTGACCGGAGATCATGAAGATCGGCGCTGGATAGTCTTCGCCGTGCAGTTCCTTCAGGATATCGAGACCGGATTTACCGGGGATGTGCACGTCGAGCAGGATGCAGGCCGGTGTTCTGCTTCGCGCGACCGAAAGCAGCGCGGCGCCGTCCGCGAAACAAATCACCTTGTAGCCGGCCGTCGACAGCACCATGGACAGCGTATCGCGAACGGCGGGATCGTCGTCCACCACGAAAATCTCCCCGCGGGGAGAATCATTCTCAGCCATGTGCATCGTCCATCAGTGGTGAAGCGTGACGCCTCATTGCACAACAAAAAACTTCTCGACCAAATTGATCAATGGACCCGTATTTGTACGGGACGTCAGCTTAACGCACAAGTAGCACCGCATTCCCTAAAAGTGGAGGGCAGTGGAGAAACATGCATGGCAAGTGCAGCAGCCGACAATTTCGTGGCGCGCCCAGATGAAGGCAATGATCCCTACAACCTGATCGTGACCGACCTGGTCGCATTGATCGGGCATATCCAGGCGAGCCTGCGGCTGATCGAGTCCGCGATCGAGCGCGAAGCGCTGCTCGCCGAGCATGACCCCGCCAGCAACATCTTCGTGCTGGACGACATCACGCCGCGCTACATCGGGGCGTCAACCGCCTTGAAGGCCTGTGACAGCGGCCTCAGCATCGCGCTTCGGCTGCTCGATTCCACGGCCCCGGCACGCATCCTGAACTGATCCACAAAGACTGGGGACCACCCCGTCCGACGCCGATCGGCTTCACGCTGATGGCGCCCCGATGACGCCCAACACGCGGGGCGGCGATCCGTTCCTGCTATATTCCGGATGACAGCGGACCGATCCCGGCGTGACAGCGCCAGGGAAAACGCCAAGACACGGCCGATCGGAGCAAGCCGCCCGGTCAGGCCCCGATCCGCTCCGCTTCGGCGGAGGCCGATCGCTTCCTGCCCGGCTTGCCCTTGAGAAAGCTGATGTCCATTTCGGTGCCGTTGACGCGAACCAGTTCGCAACGGCGATAGGCGAGGCCGGTCGACGACAGCAGGAGGAAGAACTCCTTCAGATTGAGCCCCTGAATGGAACCTTCCACCGTGAGGGTCGCGTCGTTGTCAGAGATCGCTTTGAGCACGCAATCCCGCCGCCAGGTGCCGTCGATGGCCATCATGCAGACATCGTAGCCCCGGCTGAACGTCACGCGTTCGACGACTTTGCCGTCTTCCGTCATCGCTCAACGTCCCGCAGCCGCGGCGGCAACCCTGGGCATGACGGCTCCGGCCGCAGCAGCCCGTGCAGCGTTCGGCCGGTACAGGCCGCGCCGCTCGGGGACCGGCTTGAAGGTGTCAGTCAGACCGACCACCGTTTCAGCAGCGCCCAACACCAGGAAGCCGTCGGCTTCGACCAATCTGGCAAGGCGGTTGAAGATGTTGATCTTGGTGTCCTGGTCGAAATAGATCAGCACGTTACGACAGAAGATGATGTCAAAGGCGCCAAGCTGCGAGAAATCGTGCAGCAGGTTGAGCTGGCGGTGCTGCACCATGGCCCGCAACTCGGGATTGACCTGCCAGAATTCACCCGACTGCTTGAAATACTTGACCAGCATCTGGATCGGCAATCCGCGCTGCACCTCGAACTGGCTGTAGATGCCGGCCTTGGATTTCTCCAGCACCTCCTGCGACAGGTCGGTGGCGACGATCTCGACCCGCCAGCCCGCAAGCGCCGTACTCATCTCCTTCAGGCACATCGCGAGCGAATAGGGCTCCTGGCCGGTCGAACCGGCGGCGCACCAGATCCGGACGCTCCTGCGCGCGGCGCGAGCCTTCAGGATTTCCGGCATCATCGTGTCGCGGAAGTGATCGAACGGCACCTTGTCGCGGAAGAAGAAGGTCTCGTTGGTGGTCATGGCTTCGACCACCTGGGCGATGTGCGAGGACGAACCGCCCCTCACCTTCGTCACCAGGTCGGGAATGCCGGAAAGGCCGCATTTGCGCGCCAGCGGAAGCAGGCGGCTCTCGATCAGATACTGCTTGTCCGCAGACAGATCGAGACCGGAATGGTCCTTCAGGAGCTTACGCAGATACTCGTAGTCTGGGGGCGTCACGGGAGCCTCGCAAGGGCAAGAGAAGGGCAAAAGAAAGGGTTCGCTTCAAGCTTCAGTCGGCACGTCGAGTGCAAGCAAACCGACTTCCTGGAACTTCGCGGCCACGATGTCCTTGTCGAACGGCTTCATGATATATTCGTTCGCGCCGGCATTCAGCGCGCGAGAGATGTGGTCGATGCCGTTCTCGGTGGTGCAGAACACCACTTTCGGTACATCGCCGCCGGGCATGCGGCGCAGTTCGATGAGGAATTCGAAGCCGTCCATCACGGGCATGTTCCAGTCGAGCAGCACCGCATCGGGCATCGCGACCTTGCAGGCCTCGACTGCCTTTGCGCCGTCCTCGGCCTCGATGACTGTGAAAGCCAGTCCCTCAAGGATGCGGCGGGCGATCTTCCGCACCACACTGGAATCATCGACAACAAGACATGTCTTCATATGTTAGCCTCCTTGTTGAAGCTGCCGTCTATGCTGCAGCAGCTGTTTTGGGCATCAATTCGAGTACGCGATCGACGTCGAGGACGACCATGAGCTGGCCATCGAGGCGGTGGACCCCGCCGGCGAGCTTGGCCATGCGGGGATCGAGGTTGACGGGGTTTTCCTCGCAGCCGTCGTCGGGCAGCCGCAGCACCTCGCCGATCTGGTCGATCAGGAGGCCATAGGATTCCCCGCGCAGGTCGACACCGACCGCCATCGGCGGCTTGCCGTCATCGGCCTTCGGCAGCCCCAGGCGAGCGCGCATGTCGACCACGGTGACGATGCGGCCGCGCAGATTGAGCACACCGGCGATCTCCGCTGACGACAGCGGCACCCGCGTCAGCCGCTCCGGCATGAACACGTCCTGCACCCGCGAGATCGGCAGCCCGAACAGCTGCCCGCCGATCACGGCGGTGACGTATTCGACCATGGCGCCTTCGCTTGTCTCGGTCTTGCTGGTCATCATGACAGTTCCTTAAGCCGCCCGGCGCAGTTCGGCGGTCTGTTCCTTCAGCGCCGCGATCAGGCCGGGACGGTCGAACTTGGCGACATAATCGTGGAAGCCGGCCTGCCGGCCGCGCTCGATCGCCGCCGGCGACACCATCGCCGACAGTGCGATGATCGGCAGCCCGGTCAGATTGTTGTCGGAACGAATGCTCTCGGCGAACTCGAAGCCGTTCATCTCGGGCATCTCGATGTCGGTCAGCACGACGTCGAAGGCCTGCCCCGAACGCAACACGGCAAGCCCCTCCTGCGCGTTCGGCGCGGTCCGCACCTTGTAACCGGCAGCCTTCAGCACCGGCGCCAGCATGTTGCGGAAGAAGGCACTGTCATCGACCAGCAGCACGGATTGCGAGCTTGCCGAGGGGCGCATCTCCTTGCGCGAGAACCAGTCGGCAAACGCCATCGGCAGGAAGTGGCCGACGTCGATCACCTCGGTGGCCTGGCCCTTGATCACGGCCGAGCCGAGGATGCCCTCCTGCGAGCCGGCGACCTCGATGTTGAGCCGCTCCTCGACGATGTCGATGATCTCGTCGACCACCAGCCCCATCGAGCGGCCGTCGTCGGCGAACACCAGGATCGGCTGGGCGCCTTGCGTCTGCACATTGACGCCGGCCATCTGCACCAGCGGCATCAGCTGCTCGCGGTACTGCACCATGTAGCGGCCGTTCGAGAGCTCGATCTTGTCGGTTGCGATCTCCTCCAGCCGGGTGACGAGGCCGAGCGGCACCGCCTTGGGCTGGCTGGAGCCGGCACGGAACACCAGCAGCGAGGTCAGTTGCTCGCCGGACGAGGCATGGGCCGAAGCACTGTCGTCGGCCATGTCATGGGCCGAGGAGCCGGAGGCGCCGAGCGCCTTGGCGATGCCGTTGGGGTCGATGATCATGATCACGGCGCCATCGCCCAGGATGGTGTTGCCGGAGAACATGTCGATGTGGCGCAGCTTCGTGGACATCGGCTTGACCACGATCTCCTCGGTGTGGAACACGCCGTCGACCACGATGCCAAAGGTCTGGCTGCCGACCTGCGTCACCACGATGAAGCCGTTCTCGGGATCGGAGGTCGCGCCGTCGTCGATCTTCAAGAGCTTCTTGAGGTGGATCAGCGGCAACAGCTTGTTGCGCAGCCGCAGGACCGCCGTGTCCTTGATCCGCTCGATGCGGTGCTCGGAGTTGGCCCGCGCCCGCACCAGCTCGACCACGGCCAATTGGGGGATCGCAAAGCGATCACCGCCGGCTTCCACGATCAGGGCCGAGACGATCGCCAGCGTCAGCGGGATCTTGATGGTGACGGAGGCGCCCTCGCCGGCCACGCTCTTGATGTCGATGGTGCCGCCGATCTGGTCGATATTGGTGCGCACCACGTCCATGCCGACGCCGCGGCCGGAGACCGAGGTGATGGCGGCTGCGGTCGAGAAGCCCGGCGCGAAGATGAACTTGTGGATCTGCGCTTCGGTCATCTTGTCCAGTTCAGCCTCGGTGACGAGACCGTTCTGGACTGCCTTGGCCTTGATCCGCTCGGTGTTGAGCCCGCGGCCATTGTCGGCGATGCAGATGATGATGTGGCCGCCCTCGTGATAGGCAGAGAGCCTGATGGTGCCCTGCTCGCCCTTGCCGGCGGCGACCCGCTCGGCCGTGGTCTCCAGGCCATGGTCGGCGGAGTTGCGCACCATGTGCGTCAACGGATCCTTGATCAGGTCGAGCACCTGGCGGTCGAGCTCGGTGTCGGCGCCGTGCATCTCCAGCTCGATCTGCTTGCCGAGTTCGCCGGAGAGATCGCGGACGATGCGGGGCAGCTTCTGCCAGGCGTTACCAATCGGCTGCATCCGCGTCTTCATGACGCCCTCCTGCAGCTCGGCGGTGACGTTCGACAGCCGCTGCAGCGGCACCTTGAACTCGGTGTCCTCGTTGCGCCTTGATATCTCCAGCAGCTGGTTGCGGGTCAGGACCAGCTCGGAGACCATGGTCATGAGGTGCTCGAGGGTGTCGACGTTGACCCGGATCGACTGGTTGGCGATCTTGTCGCCTTCCGGGACGTCGCCCTCGGCGGCAGCCGCCTTGCGGGCCGGCTTCTTCGCGACCTCGGCGGGCTCCGCTGCGGCAACCGCAGCAACCACGGGCGCTGCGGGTTTGGCAACAGGCGCGGGCGCGACCACTTCGGGCGCGGTCTCGCGGAAGGCGCGTTCGAGTTCGTCGAGCGAGACCTCGCCGGGGCGCAACGGGCGCTCCAGGGTCTGCACCACCAGCGTGCCTTCGGGCATCGCCGGTTGCACCGGAGGTGCGGCGACAACAGGAGTTTCTTCAGCAGCTGCAGCAGCAGCCATAGCGGCCATGCCGCGCTCAACCATGGCTTCCAATTGATCGATCAGATCGCGGTCGTCGCCTTCAGGCTCGGCCTCGGTGGCCTCGAGCCCTGCCAAAATCTCCTTGATGCGGTCGATCGAGGACAGGATCAGCGTCACGGCCTCAGCCTTGACCGGCATGCCGTCGCGGAATTTGCCCATCAGGGTCTCGCCGGCATGCGCCAGCGCTTCCAGCCGCGGCAGGCCGAGGAAGCCGCAGGTCCCCTTGATGGTGTGGACCAGGCGGAAGATATTATCGAGAATCTTCGCGTTGTTGGGGTCCTGCTCGAACCGAACCAACTGGTTGTCGACCGTGTCGAGGCTCTCG
>NZ_JYMT01000037.1 GCF_000938305.1 Bradyrhizobium sp. LTSP885 | reverse complement strand
CGTGTGATTCCAAGAAGAGATGAGAAACGAATCGCTTGTGAACGAAGACTGGGCGCGTGTTGTTTCGCGGCTGGGCGGAGCTGAGGCTCTGGAGGCTGGCGCGCGGGAGACGAAGGCGTTTGTTCGCCCGCGCGAGATCAGCAATGCAGTCGATCTGCTGCGGCTGATCCTTGCGTATTGCCTGGGCACGAGAGGTCTGCGGTTGACGGCGGCATGGGCGACTTCGGTGGGCCTTGTCGATATCTCCAACGTGGCTCTGTTATACCGGCTGCGTCAGTCCGGGGATTGGCTTGCACAGCTGATAGGCCGGGCACTTGCGAGCGGTGCGCCGAAGGCAAGCCGCGGTCGACTGATCCGCATCGTTGACGCCACGACGGTCCCAAAAGCTGGAACCGGCGGCAGGCAGAAGAATGCGGTGTGGCGCATCCACAGTGCGTTCGATCTTCCGCAAGAACGTTTTGGTCACTTCGAGCTGACCGACGAACGCGCGGGCGAGACGCTGGACCGGATCCCGCTGATTGCCGGCGAGATCCGTCTTGCCGACCGCGCCTATCTGCAGCCGGAGCGCATGGCGTATCTGGTCGAGGCCGGTGCGGACTTCGTGATCCGCTCGGGCTGGAAGAGCGCTTGTTGGCTGGATCGCAAAGGCAATCTGATCGATCTCGTCGCCGAACTGCGCAAGGCCGCGGCACGCGGCATCATCGACCGGCCGATCTGGGTAAAACGCAAGTCTGGTGGAGCACCGCTTGCTGTGCGTTTGGTTGCCGTCAAGAAACCTGCAGATGCGGCTCAGGCTGCACGGCGCAAGGCACGCAGGACGGCTCAGAAGGGAGGCCATCGTCTCTCCAGGCAAACGCTTGATGCTGCGGATTGGGTGATCCTGGTGACCTCGCTCAAGCCCGAGGACTTCACAACCGCTGATCTGCTTGCCCTTTACCGGCTGCGATGGCGGATCGAACTCGGCTTCAAGCGGCTGAAGAGCCTGATTGGCTTGAAAGGACCTCCAGGAACTGACGAGCGGTCTGCCAGACCCCATATCCTCGCTCACCTGCTGATCATTCTTCTGCTCGAGCCGCTTGTCGACGAACTCGAGGACTCTCCCCGCTTGGCCGAAGCCGCCTAACCAGACCTGCAGCATGGCGCCTGCTCCGTCAGCTCATCGCCTCCCTGCTCCAAGCCATCATTCCCCAGCCCACAATCGCGCGTCTGCGCAGAGCCAGCCTCGCTCTCCAACGACATCTGCGCGAGCCTCCCAGACGTAAACGCCGCTATCAGGCCATGATCAAACTATCTTAGCGCCTATGGGCTTTCGCCGGGACGACACCGCGTTTGATGTCCACTGCTGTAGTCACCTCACGGCGCTGCCGGCGCCCGATCCTGCCCGACGTTGCGCGACCGCGCGGCCTTCTGCAGCATGCGGGCGAGCTGCTCGGCCGAATAGGGCTTTTGCAGCAGTTCGAAGCCGTGGCTGCCTTGCTGCGCCAGCGTCTGGCTGTAGCCCGAGGCGAGCACGACCGGCAGATCGAGCCCCTGCCGGCGGATTTCCTGCGCGAGTTCAATGCCGCTCATGCCGGGCATCACGACATCGGTGAACACCAGGTCGTAGCGGCCGGGGTCGATCGCGAGTTCCTCCAGCGCGTGGGTGGCGTTGCCGACCAGCACGGCGGTGTAGCCGAGCTGGTCCAGCGCGTCGGCGGCGAATTTCCCGACCTCGGGATCGTCGTCGACGACCAGCACCGAGGCGCCATGGCCATCGACCGGTGCATCATCCGTGAGCGGCACTTGCGGCGGGCGATTACCGCTCGCGCGCGGCAGATAGAGCGTGAACGTCGCGCCCTTGCCGAGCTCGCTGGCGACATCAACCTCGCCGCCGGACTGCTTGGCGAAGCCGAACACCTGCGACAGGCCGAGGCCGGTGCCCTGGCCGACCTCCTTGGTGGTGAAGAACGGCTCGAAGATGCGGCCGAACATGTCCTGCGGAATTCCGACGCCGGTGTCGGTCACGGAGATCGCGATATGGCCATGCGGGCTCGGCGAAGCAGCGCTCGCGGACGGCAGCGCGTCGGTCCGGCGCACCGCGATCGTGAGCCGGCCGACGCCGTCCATGGCGTCGCGCGCGTTCACCGCCATGTTGATCACAGCGGTCTCGAACTGGCCCGCATCGGCGTTGACGAGGCAGGGCTCGTCCGGCACCTCGGTGACGATCTCGATGCGCGATCCGATCAGGGTTGCGATCATCTCGCTTAGGGTATGGATGCTCCGGCCGGCGTCGAACACTTCGGGCTTCAGCGTTTGCCGGCGCGCGAAGGCCAGCAACTGGCCGGTCAGCCTGGCCGCGCGGTTCACGGTGTTGGAGATCGCGTCGATGTAGCGCTGCCGCCGCGGCTCCGGCAGGTCCGGCCGCCGCAACATATCGGCCGATGCGCGGATCACCGTCAGGAGATTGTTGAAGTCGTGCGCGACGCCGCCGGTGAGTTGTCCGAGCGCCTCCAGCCGCTGGCTGTGCCGCAGCGCCTCTTCGGCCTCCGCGCGCTTGCCGGCTTCCTCGTACAGGCGCTGCGTTCTGCGGAACGCCAGCGCAAGCAGGCCAAACAGCAGCAGGGTGGCCGGGACCCCGAAGATCAGGTGCTGGGCCATAGTCGCGATCCAGCGCGCCCGGATCGCCGAGGTTTCCAGCCCGGCGGTGACATAGATCGGGTATTCCGCGAGTCGCTGATAGCGCAGGCGCCGTTCGATGCCGTCGCCCGGCAAGTTGATCGTGACCAGACCGGCCTGCGGGTTGGCGACGAGCTGTTGCCCGAGCGCTCCGCCCGGCTCGAACCGGAACGCGCGCGCGATCGCCGGGAAATGGGCCAGCACGGCGCCGTCAGCCCGGATCAGCGCAAAGAAGCTGCCGCGTTCATAGCCGATCCGCGCATAGAAATTCTCGAAATAGTCGGGGATCACCGACGCCTGGACAACGCCGCCGAAGCTGCCGTCCTCATTGGTCCGCCTTCGGCTGACACCGAAGAACGGCGACCCCAAATAGGGCGCGCGCGGTGTCAAGGCCTCGCCGATGAAGGTGCCGACGTCCTGGTCGACCTGCGCCCTGAAGTAATCGCGATCCGAGAAATCGATAGCAGGGGCGGGCACCGTCAGGCTGTTGACGAGCGCATGGCCCCTGGCGTCGAAGATCCATGCCGATTTCATTTGCGGCAGCGACGCCGCGAACTGGCTGAGGCGCTGATGCAGGCTCTCCTGGCGCGCAGCGATCTCGGCATCGGGGAGACCGCGGACAATCTCGGCGATCTCCGACAGGCTGCCGTCGATGGTCTCGAACACCTTGAGCGCGTGCTCGTGGGTGACGTCGAGCGTGCGGGCGATCTCCCGGTCCGCCGCCTCGTTGGTCGAAACCCAGGCCATCGCAGAGGCAAAAACGAACAGCGCCAGCGGGAAGGCCAGCGAGGCGGCCATCATCCATCGCAGCAGTCTCAGCGAATTCCGTTGTGCGGTCTGCACGGGCGCTCCGGCTCCGGGGCGGACCTTAACGCAAACCATCGCGCGGGAGAAAGCGAAACCCGATCCCGGCTTGAGGCCTTCACGACCGCCCGGCGATCGCCATATGCGCCGGCTCGCGACCTCGTCAGAAGCGAGCGGCGGTCAGGCGGGAAATCCAGCGAATCGACGCGGATGATTGCTGTTTTTAAGGGTTCTAAAACCCGTTACGGGCAAACGCTTGACCGCATGATTACCTGCTGGAAAAGAGGCCGCATGACAGGCGATCCAAAAAGCTCAGAGGATATCCGGCTCGGCCTTGCGGATCGCGGTTTTTCCGGAAAAATTCTCAGGCTCGATACGCAGGTGACGGGTTCGTCGCTCTCTCCGGAGGAGCTGGAGCAGCGGCTGGTCGAGATGGGCTTTGTCGAGGGGGCGCGCGTGGAAATCCTGCATGAAGGTGCGATCCGTCGTGATCCGATCGCGGTACGCGTCGCCAACATCACGATCGCGCTGCGGCGGAGTGAAGCCATGGCTGTGATCGTAGAATGACAGTGATCGTCGCATGACAACCGCGTCCCTGCGCCTGGCCCTGGTCGGCGCGCCGAACACCGGCAAGACCTCGCTGTTCAACAGGCTGACCGGCAGCACCCAGAAGGTCGCCAACTATCCCGGCGTCACCGTCGAGCGCAAATCCGGCAGCTTTTCCACGCCGGAGGGCCGCAGCGTGACCGTGCTCGACCTGCCCGGCACCTATTCGCTGCGCGGCCGCAGCCCGGACGAGGAGATCACGCGCGATATCGTGCTCGGGCGCTTTGCCGGCGAGGCGATGCCGGATCTGGTGCTCTGCATCGCGGATGCGACCAATCTGCGGCTGACGCTGCGCCTTGTCCTCGAGCTGAAGCGCGTCGGCCGCCCGATGATGCTCGTGCTCAACATGATCGACATCGCGAAGCGCCGTGGTGTCGACATCGACCTCGACCGTATGTCGCAGGAACTCGGCCTGCCGATCGTCACCTCGGTCGCCGTCCGCAAGGGCGGCGTCGACGAGCTGCTCAAGCGGACCGACGAATTCATGGCCCGGTCGCATGAGGCACCGCAGGCCAGTCAATGGGCGACGCCGACGGTTGCCGATCTCAAGGCGGCGCAGCGCGAGGCGGATCGCATCATCGCCGCGAGCGTGACACTGCCGGCTAAGCCGGACACGCTGACCACCCGGATCGATGCCGTGGTGCTGCATCCGGTCGCGGGGCTGGTGATCCTCGCTTTGATCCTGTTCGTGATGTTCCAGGCGGTGTTCAGCTGGGCGCAGCCGGCCATGGACCTGCTGTCGGACAGCTTCTCCGCGCTCGGCCAATTGATCCACGACGTGATGCCCGAAGGCTGGGGCCTGCTGCAGAGTTTCCTGCAGAACGGCTTGATCTCGGGCGTCGGCAGCGTGATCGTGTTCCTGCCGCAGATCATCATGATCTTCCTGTTCATTCTGCTGCTGGAAGATTTCGGCTACATGGCGCGCGCGGCGTTCCTGATGGACCGCATCATGGGCGGCGCCGGGCTGCATGGCCGCGCCTTCATTCCGCTGCTGTCGAGCTTTGCCTGTGCCATCCCGGGCATCATGGCGACGCGGGTGATCGACAATCGCCGTGACCGGTTGACGACTATCCTGATCGCACCGCTGATGACCTGCTCGGCGCGGATTCCCGTGTACACGCTGATCATCTCGGCGTTCGTTCCGGCGACCAGCGTCTGGGGCTGGATCAATTTGCAGGGGCTCGTCATGTTCGGCCTCTACGCGGCCGGCATCATCAGTGCGCTGAGCGTCTCGGCGATCGCAAAGTTCTTGCTGTGGCGCGATCATGCGCCGGCGCCGTTCATGCTGGAACTGCCAGACTACAAGGTGCCGCGGCTGAACAGCATCGCGATCGGCGTCTATACCCGCGCCAAGATGTTCCTGTATCGCGCCGGCACCACCATCCTGTCGATGATGGTGCTGATCTGGTTCCTGGCGTCGTTCCCGACCGCGCCTGTTGGTGCAGCGGGGCCGGCGATCAATTACAGCTTCGCGGCGATGATCGGTCATGCGATCGAGCCGCTGCTCGCACCGATCGGCTTCAACTGGCAGATCGCGGTGGCGCTGATCCCGGGCATGGCGGCGCGCGAGGTCGCTGTCGCGGCGCTCGGCACCGTCTATTCGATCGAGGGCGGCAAGGAGGCCGCGGATGCGATCGGCCAGGTGCTGGCGCAGAAATGGACGCTGGCGACCGCGCTGTCGCTGCTGGTCTGGTACATCTTCGCGCCGCAATGCGCCTCGACGCTGGCGGTGATCCGGCGCGAGACCGGAAGTTCGATCTGGATGGTGGTGACGTTCGTCTACATGCTCGTGCTGGCCTATGCCGCGAGCTTCCTGACCTTCAATCTGGCGCGGGCGATGGGGATATCGTAGCGCCCAAGCCTTTTAGCGTCCCGGCGCCAGATCAGATCTGGCGTTCGACCAGCTTGAGTTTCAGCTCGGCGATTGCTTCCGAGGGGTTGAGGCCCTTCGGGCACGCCTTGGCGCAGTTCATGATGGTGTGGCAGCGATAGAGGCGGAACGGGTCCTCGAGATTGTCGAGCCGCTCGCCGGTCGCCTCGTCGCGGGAGTCGGTGACCCAGCGGTTCGCCTGCAGCAGCGCGGCGGGGCCGAGGAAGCGCTCGCTGTTCCACCAATAGCTCGGGCACGAGGTCGAGCAGCAGGCGCACAGGATGCATTCATAGAGGCCGTCGAGCTTCTCGCGGTCCTCGTGGCTCTGCCTCCACTCCTTCTGCGGCGTCGGCGTCACCGTCTTCAGCCACGGCTCGATTGAGGCGTACTGGGCATAGAAATTGGTGAGGTCGGGGACGAGATCCTTGACGACAGGCTGATGCGGCAGCGGATTGACCTTCACCGCGCCGCCGGAGGCCACGTCGTGCATCGACTTGGTGCAGGCCAGCGTGTTCTGGCCGTCGATGTTCATCGCGCAGGAGCCGCAGACCCCCTCGCGGCAGGAGCGGCGGAAGGTCAGCGTCGGATCGATGTTGTTCTTGATCCAGATCAGCCCGTCCAGCACCATCGGGCCGCAATCGTGGGTGTCGACGTGATAGGTGTCGACGCTCGGATTCTTGCCGTCGTCCGGATTCCAGCGATAGACCCTGAATTCGCGCGTCTCGGTCGCGCCGGAAGGCTTCGGCCAGGTCTTGCCGCCGGAAATCCTCGAATTCTTCGGAAGTGCGAATTCAACCATGCTTGCTAGCCTTCGTTTTCGGTAGACCCGCTCAGTAGACCCGCGCCTTCGGCGGGATGTACTGCACGTCGTTGGTCATCGTGTAATCGTGCACCGGACGGTAGTCGATCGCGGTCTTGCCGCCAGCATCGATCCACGCCAGCGTGTGCTTCATCCAGTTTTTGTCGTCGCGCGCGGCGAAGTCCTCGCGGGCATGCGCGCCGCGGCTTTCGGTGCGGTTGGCCGCCGAATCCATCGTCACGACCGCCTGCACGATCAGATTGTCGAATTCGAGGGTCTCGACCAGATCCGAGTTCCACACCAGCGAGCGATCGGAGACCGACACGTCACCGATGCCGCCATAGACCTTGTGGATCAGGTTCTGGCCTTCCTGCAGCAAATCGCCGGTACGGAACACCGCGCAATTGTTCTGCATCACGTGCTGCATGCTGTCGCGCAGCTTCGCGGTCGGCGTGCCGCCGGAGGCATGGCGGAAGTGATCGAGCCGGCCGAGCGCGAGGTCGGCGGAATCCTGCGGCAGCTCCGGCTGCTTGGCGTTCGCGGTCAGCTTGTCGGCGAGCCGCAGCGCCGCCGCGCGGCCGAACACGACCAGGTCGATCAGCGAGTTGGAGCCGAGGCGGTTGGCGCCATGCACCGAGACGCAGGCCGCTTCGCCGATCGCCATCAGGCCCGGCACCACCGAATTGTCGTCGCCGTTGCGCTTGGTCAGCACCTCGGCGTGGTAGTTGGTGGCGATGCCGCCCATGTTGTAGTGCACAGTCGGCACGATCGGGATCGGTTCGCGGGTGACGTCGACATTGGCGAAGATCTTCGCCGATTCGGAGATGCCCGGCAGCCGCTCATGCAGCACCTTCGGATCGAGGTGGTCGAGGTGCAGGAAGATGTGATCCTTCTTCTTGCCGACGCCGCGGCCTTCGCGGATCTCGATCGTCATCGCGCGCGAGACGACGTCGCGCGAGGCGAGGTCCTTGGCTGATGGCGCGTAGCGCTCCATGAAGCGCTCGCCCTCGGAATTGACGAGATAGCCGCCTTCGCCGCGCGCGCCCTCGGTGACGAGGCAACCCGAGCCGTAGATGCCGGTCGGGTGGAACTGGACGAACTCCATGTCCTGCATCGGCAGGCCGGCGCGCAGCACCATGCCGCCGCCGTCGCCGGTGCAGGTGTGCGCCGAGGTGCAGGAGGCGTAGGCGCGGCCATAGCCGCCGGTCGCCAGGATCGTGGTCTGGGCGCGGAAGCGATGCAGCGTGCCGTCGTCGAGCTTGAGCGCGATCACGCCGCGGCAGGTGCCCTGATCGTCCATGATCAGGTCGATGGCGAAGAATTCGATGAAGAACTCGGCCGCATGGCGCAGCGACTGGCCGTACATCGTGTGCAGCATCGCGTGACCGGTGCGGTCGGCCGCGGCGCAGGTGCGTTGCGCCTGGCCCTTGCCGTAATCCAGCGTCATGCCGCCGAACGGGCGCTGATAGATCTTGCCATCCTCGGTGCGCGAGAACGGCACGCCCCAATGCTCGAGCTCGTAGACTGCGTCGGGCGCGTTGCGCACCATGTATTCGATCGCATCCTGGTCGCCGAGCCAGTCCGACCCCTTCACGGTGTCGTACATGTGCCAGCGCCAGTCGTCCGGATGCATGTTGCCGAGCGAGGCCGAGATGCCGCCCTGCGCCGCAACCGTGTGCGAGCGGGTCGGAAACACCTTGGTGATGCAGGCGGTGCGAAGACCCGCTTCCGAGCAGCCGACCACGGCGCGCAGGCCCGCGCCGCCGGCGCCGACCACGACGACATCGTAGGTGTGATCCTGGATCGGGTATGCCTTGCCGTTCGTGGCCGGACCACTGCCGTTGGTGGCCTTGCCGTTTCCTTCACCGGCCATCGATTATACTCCCGACGACAATTTGAGGATTGCGTAGATCGAGGCCAGGGCGACCACGAAGCAGAAGAAGTTGTTGGCCATCACGCTCGCGATCTTCAGCTTCTCGCTATGCACGTAGTCTTCGATCACGACCTGCATGCCGATCTTCATGTGCCAGGCGCTGGCGATGATGAAGAGCAGCAGGATAATGGCGATCGGCAGCGAGCCGAGGATCAGCTTGGCGCCAGCCTGGTTGCGGCCGATCAGCATGATCACGACGGTGATGACGGGCACGATCAGCAGCACCATGGCCACCGCCGTGAGGCGCTGGCGCCAGAAGTCGCCCGTACCGCTGTGCGAGGCGCCGAGATTGCGGACGCGCGCCAGCGGCGTGCGCATCGAGGAGGGGCCGCTCATCGTCCGCCTCCAACAGCATAGGCAATGATCCAGACCAGCACGGTCAGCGCGATGCCGGCGACCAGCGCGCCCCAGGTCAGCGCCTCGCGCTCATTGGCCTTGAAGCCGTAGCCGAGATCCCAGACGAAATGTCGGATGCCGCTGCAGAGGTGGTGCATCAGCGCCCATGTATAGCCGAACACGATCAGCTTGCCGATCACGCTGCCGGTGAAGGCCTGGACATTGGCGTAGGCGGTGGGGCCGGAGGCGGCTGCAATCAGCCACCAGGCCAGCAGCAGGGTGCCGAAATAGAGCGCCACGCCGGTGGCGCGGTGGACGATGGACAGCGCCATCGTCAGGGTCCAGCGATAGGTCTGTAAGTGAGGCGAAAGCGGTCGTTCGATCCTGGCGGTCATCGGCGGCTTTGTGTTTTGTGGGGCCGCGGCCGGCCCATCGGGGAACGCGGTAGATAAATTCTATTTACGGAGTCGAACCAGTCCGCGCAACGGCCAAATAGCCTTCGGTCGAACCGAAGTTCATTGTTAGCGCAGCCGAAATCAGGTTGATCCGCAGGCTGGTATACCAGACGAAGCGATGATTGAACAAAGAAGTGAACACGAATTCTTTGTTTAGAGATCGATTTCGCGGAACGGCCTCAAAGGTGTCGAGGCTGCTCCCCCGCTCGGCCAGATAATCGACGATTGCCCTGATGTTAGGCGACGCGAGCCGCGACGGCTGGGAGATCAGGTGCAGTGGTATCGGCGCCAACTCATGGTCGATGAGCAGACGCTGCAAGCCGCCCGCGACGAGGCCGTCCTGCATCTGCCATGACGACACACGCTGGATGCCTGCACGATACCGCACTGCACCAACCACCGCGTCGAGGCCATTCATCCAGAGCCGAGCGGATATGCGGAATCTGCGGCCCGTCTTCGCGCCGTCGGCGATGCGCCGCGGCGCCCTCGTATTCGCAAGACGTCTGGCTGATCGGGCGTTGCTGGTGATGCCGACCACGCTCATCGCTGAGCCGCGCGGCGTGAAGCTTGCTCACGCATTGTCAAAGCGCGCTCGAGGTGGGGTTCGGGATCTACCCTTCATCGTCGGCGGTCGGTTCGTGCTCAGCCTCGTCGGCGGCCAATAGCGGCCGCACTAATTCTTCAACCTGACTTCGCTATGGCGCCACTTGCGTAGATCGCCCTGGCACTCGCAGCGGCCGACGTCGACTAGGAGCTGAATGCGGGCAGCAAAGACTTCGTCAGGAATTTTGAGATCGAGCGCTCCGCCGCGCTTGACCGCGTCCCCGACAATGCGGGCCATCTTTCGCCATTGGCGCACAATGACCGACGAGACGATCTCATCGACCTGAGCCTCGGATACCGTTGGTGGAAGTTGAACCTGGTCCCACCGGAGCGAGCTGCTGATTTCCGGGAACTCGCTAAACGGAACCAAATCGGGAAAGCGTTCAAAAATCGTATCGAGCAGTTCGGAGCTGAGCCGAATGACAACCGCGTTGAGAGACGCGACGTCTGCGTCTCGGTCCTCAAGAATAGCCGCAGCTGCTTTCGCTTCGTCGAGTTCGCGCGCGGCCAAGATTAAATGATCAAGAATCTCTTCCGCCTGTTCCCGGTTCATGAGGCCACACGCTCCTACCCCTTCGAATAAATATCCTTATACGTCTCGCGCAAAATGTTCTTCTGTACCTTGCCCATCGCGTTGCGCGGCAATTCGTCGACGACGAAGACGCGCTTGGGCATCTTGAATTTGGCCAACCGTCCGTCGAGCGTCTTCAGCACCGACGCTTCGTTGACATCGGCGCCCTTGGTACAGACTACGACCGCGGTCACGCCCTCGCCGAAATCGGCGTGGGGCACGCCGATCACGGCGCACTCGATCACGCCGGGCATGGCGTCGATCTCGCTCTCGATTTCCTTTGGGTAGACGTTGAAGCCGCCGGAGATCACCAGATCCTTGCCGCGGCCGAGGATGTGGACGTAGCCCTTGCCATCGATCTTGCCGAGGTCGCCGGTGATGAAGAAGCCGTCGCCGCGGAACTCGGCTTTGGTCTTTTCCGGCATCCGCCAGTAGCCCTGGAAGACGTTCGGGCCCTTGACCTCGATCATGCCGATGGTTTCCGGCGCGAGCTCCTTGCCGGTTTCCGGATCGGTGACGCGCACGGAGACGCCGGGCAGCGCGCGGCCGACCGCGCCGGGTACGCGCTCGCCATCATAGGGGTTGGAGGTGTTCATGTTGGTTTCGGTCATGCCGTAGCGCTCGAGCACGGCGTGGCCGGTGCGGGCAGACCATTCGCGGTGGGTGTCGGCCAGCAGCGGCGCGGAGCCCGAGATGAACAGCCGCATGTGCTTCGTCGCGTCCTTGTTCAGGCCGGGGTTCTGCAACAGACGGGTGTAGAAGGTCGGCACGCCCATCATCACGGTCGCGCGCGCCATCAGCTTCACGATCAGGTCCGGATCGAACTTCGGCAGGAAGATCATCGAGGCCCGCGCGAACAGCGTGACGTTGCTCGCGACGAACAGGCCGTGGGTGTGGTAGATCGGCAGCGCGTGAATCAGCACGTCCTTGTCGGTGAAATGCCAGTAGTCGACCAGCGAATACGAGTTCGATGCGAGATTGTCGTGGGACAGCATCGCGCCCTTGGAACGGCCGGTGGTGCCTGACGTATAGAGGATCGCGGCAAGGTCATCATTGCCGCGCGCAACGGTCGCGAAGTCCTTGTTCGATGTGTCGGCCGCGTCCGTCAGCGAACCCTTGCCGGTCGAATCGAGCGTCTCGACCTTCGCATTCACCTTGGTGGCAATCACGGTGATGCCATCGAATTTCGAGGGATCGCAGACCACCAGCGCCGGCTCGGCGTCGGTGATGAAGTATTCGAGCTCATTGAGTGTATAGGCGGTATTGAGCGGCAGATAGACGCCGCCGGCCCGCACGGTGGCGAGATAGAGCACGAGGCCGGAGACCGATTTCTCGGTCTGTGCTGCGACGCGATCGCCCGGCTTGACGCCCCTGTTAACCAGCACGTTCGCCATCTGGCCGGCGCGCGCGATCAGGTCGCCATAAGAAATATGGCTGCCGTCGAGTTGCTCGATCGCGAGCCGCGAGGGGTTGTCGAGGCCGTCGAACAGGCGGGAAAACAGGTTGGCGTTGGTCGTCATGTTCATGCAACATCCCGAGAGGGGCGAAAGAGCCGGAAAACTCCGGTTGGATTAGCAAAAACGCCCTTCGGAAAGCAACGGAGACAGTTTGCATGACAAATCATGGGAAACGCGTGGCCTGGGTCACCGGCGGCGGCACCGGAATCGGCGAATCCGGGGCGGAATTCCTGGCAGTGGACGGCTGGACGGTGGTGGTCTCCGGCCGCCGCAAGGAAGAGCTGGATCGGGTGGTGGCCAACATCACGAAAAAGGGCGGCAAGGCGGAGGCCATCCCGCTCGACGTCAGCAACAAGGCCGACGTCAACAAGGCGGCCGAGGCAATCGTCGCCAAACACGGCCGCATCGACCTTTTGGTCAACAGCGCCGGCATCAATGTGCCGAAGCGAAGCTGGGCCGATATGGAACTGGAGGGCTGGGACAAGCTGGTCGAGGTCAACCTCAACGGCGTGCTCTATTGCATGCGTGCCGTGCTGCCGACGATGCGCAAGCAACAGGACGGCTGCATTATCAACGTCGCCTCATGGGCCGGCCGGCACGTCTCGAAGATGCCCGGGCCGGCTTACACCACGACCAAGCACGCGGTGCTGGCGCTGACCCACTCCTTCAACATGGACGAATGCGTCAACGGCTTGCGCGCCTGCTGCCTGTCGCCGGGCGAGGTCGCAACCCCGATCCTGAAATTACGGCCTGTCGTGCCGAGCGAAGCCGAACAAGCAAAAATGCTGCAGCCCGAGGATTGCGGCCGTACCATCGCCTTCGTTGCCGGCATGCCCGCGCGCGTCTGCATGAACGAGATCCTGATCAGCCCGACGCATAACCGCGGGTTCATTCAGACGCCGCATAATCGGGATTAACCTCCACTCCCTCAACGGGTCGTCCCTGCCTAGTGCGCAATTGCGCACGGGAGCAGGGACCCATAACCACCGATATCCATTGTTGCGGCACGCTGGGGCCACAGCCTTCGCAAAACGGGTATTCGTGGTTATGGGTCCCGGCTCGCGCTTCGCTTGGCCGGGACGACAGCGTGGTTGGTCACGCCGAGTAGGCCGGATCACTCGATGATCTCGTTCAATTCCTTGCCGGCATGCTCGGGCACGAACAAATAGACACCGATCGCCATCGCGATCATCAGCACGGGGATGCAGAGGAACGACAGCGCGAACGAGCCGGTGTGCTGCTGGAGCGCGATGCTGACGAAGGGGAACAGCACGAAGCCGACGAAGTAGGCGATCGCCCAGACCACGCCGTTGGCCGCGCCGCGGATGCGTGTCGGGAACACTTCGGCTGTTAGCGTCGTGCTCGGCCCCCAGAAGCCGAGGAAGCCGAGACACCAGAGCAGCCCGAACGTCCAAAGCCAGATGCGGTCCTCGGAATAGACCCAGAGCGTCATGAAGACCGCGCCTTCGATCAGCGTGATGATGAAGGTGCGCCGGCGACCGATCTTGTCGATCAGCCAACCGACCGTGCACAATCCGAGGAAGCCGCAAAGGCCATAGAACACGTAGAACAGGCTATATTCCGTCGTCGACCAGTGCTTCTCGGTCGACAGATAAAGCGGCATCCAGGCGCCGACCGTGCCGTAAATGCAGGTGCTGGCGCAGGCCACGAACAGCGCGACCAGGGTTGCGGGCAGCACGTCGGGCATGAACACCTGGCGGATGCCAACCGATTTGGCCTTGCCGAACCAGGCGCTGTCCTCAGTGCTGACCGTGCCGCCGCGCGCCAACGTCTCCGAGATGCGCCGCTTGCGGTCCTGTGCGCGCACCCAATGGGGCGATTCCGGACAGGTGGAACGGATATAGATCGCGAGCAGCGCGATCACGCCGGGCACCATCACCGCAGCACGCCAACCGAACTTGGCGGCGACAAGTCCGGTGATGGCGCCGGCGAGCGTGGCGCCGAGGCACCAGGCCGATCGCGTGATGCTGATCACCCGCCCGCGCAGCCGGGCCGGCCAGGTCTCGGCCACCAGCATCGAGCCGAGCGACCATTCGCCATTGAGTGCGAAGAACAGCAGCGAGCGCGCCATCACGAAAATCGCAAAGGTCGGCGACAGCGCCGCAACCGGCATCAGGAGCGAGAACAGCGCGATGTTGACGGCGAGCAGCGTGCGCCGGCCGAACCGATCCGCCAGCCACGGCCAGAAATAGAGGCCCGCAATGCCGATGAAGAGCGCGATCTGCATGCCCGAGCGAAATTCCGGCAGGGTCAGCGCAAATTCCTTGATCACCATCGGGGCCACCAGCGCGAAGATCACGCCGTCCATGCCGTCAAAGCCCCAGCCGAGCGCGTTGGCGATGGCGATGTGCCAATGCGTTTTCGTCACCTCCGTGCCACTGGCCACTGCACGGTAATTGGCATGTTGCAGATGTTGTTGCTCGAGCGGGCCGACGTCGCTGGCTGCCTGGTCCACCGCAGGCGCGGAATGTCCATCCGCCGTGATGCTGCTCATGGTCGCCCCCCGTCGCTGCCGCTCGTTGACGGCAACATCGGAACTCAAGCTGAACCAATCAGAAAAGGTCGGCAAGCAAATTGCTCGCGGCGGCGCAGCGTCGCTGGCGCACGCCGCTGCTCAGGGCACAGGCGCGAACAACCCTCCACGGGCGCGTCCGACATTAGTTTCACGCATCACGTTAAAGTTTCCGGCGAAACCGCGCGTAAGCCCTCCCGTAATTGGGACACTGCGACGCGAGCCACCATTCACCCCGTGTCGTTGTTGCCCCCAACATCGCTGGCGGAACTCCGCCGGTCAGCCCAATCATCGGGAGACGAAACCATGTCGAAGCGTATTGCAATTCTGTCCGCCGCCGCCTTCAGCGCGCTTGCGATCACAGCCACCATCGTCGCGCCCGCGCGCGCCGAGGAAAAGACCGTGATGGTCGGCGGCGCCGCGATGTTCCCGTCCAAGAACATCGTCCAGAACGCCGTCAATTCGAAGGATCACACCACCCTCGTCGCCGCGGTGAAGGCCGCTGGCCTGGTCGATACGCTGGAGAGCAAAGGCCCGTTCACGGTGTTCGCGCCGACCAATGCGGCATTCGGCAAGCTGCCGGCCGGGACCGTCGACAATCTCGTGAAGCCGGAGAACAAGGCGACCCTGACCAAGATCCTCACCTACCATGTGGTGCCCGGCAAGCTCGAGGCATCCGACCTCTCCGACGGCAAGAAGCTCAAGACCGTCGAAGGCGAGGAACTCACCGTGAAGAAGCAGGACGGCAAGGTCTGGATCGTCGATGCCAAGGGCGGCACCGCGATGGTGACGATCTCGAACGTCAACCAGTCGAACGGCGTCATCCATGTGATCGACACCGTGCTGATGCCGGCGTCGTAACACCTGAGAGCCCTGTTTAGTCCCCAACAGGACATGCGAAACCGCGAGCCGGGGACCCCCTCCCGGCTCGCATTTTTGTGACCGCGAAAGGTGGCGTACCTCGAACTGATAGCCTGCGATCCTGTAACGGACTCCCGGTTCCCGGCGTATAACCCGGTAACGACCTCGATCAGAGAAAGCCCGAGAGAGCGCCATGTCGAGCCTTGCCGTCAGCGACGACCATGCAGATACCTCGACGCCAGCGAAGGTGATCCAGCCGACGTGGGTGCGCGTGCTGCACTGGACCAATGCGGTCGCCATGGTCCTGATGATCATGTCGGGCTGGCAGATCTACAACGCCTCGCCGCTGTTCAATTTCACCTTCTCCTCGAGCATCACGCTGGGCAGCTGGCTCGGCGGCGCGCTGCTGTGGCACTTCGCCGCGATGTGGCTCTTGATGGTCAACGGCCTGATCTATCTGGTCCTCGGCTTCATCACCGGCCGCTTCCGCCGCAAATTGCTGCCGATCACGCCGGGCGGCGTGATTTCTGATGCCAAGGCCGCGCTGACCCTCAAGCTGTCGCATGGCGACCTCAGCAAGTACAATTCGGTGCAGAAGCTGCTCTATGCCGGCATCATCGTCGTCGGAATCGTCATCGTGCTGTCGGGCCTGTCGATGTGGAAGCCGGTGCAACTGTACTGGCTGAGTGCACTGTTCGGCGGTTACGACATCGCCCGTTACGTTCACTTCACCTGCATGGCGCTGATCGTCGCCTTCCTGGTGATTCATGTCGCGCTCGCGGTCCTGGTGCCAAAGAGCCTGCGCGCCATGATCATCGGACGCTAGGAGGCCAACATGGGACGTCTTCGCAAGTTGCTAATCCCCGGTGTCGACAAGAGCCTGCTCGTCCGCGACGCCGTGAAGGCGATGCCGGATCCGACACGTCGCCGCTTCATCACGACAGGGGCGAGCCTCGGCGCGCTGACGCTGCTGAGCGGCTGCGATGTGATCGACAGCTCGTCGGCGGAGGAACTGCTGAAGAAGGTCTCGAAGTTCAACGACGCTGTGCAGGCCTGGATGTTCAATCCGGATGCGCTGGCACCGACCTTCCCCGAGAGCATGATCACCAAGCCGTTTCCGTTCAACGCCTATTACGATCTCGACGACGCGCCCGAAATCGCGGGCGCGGACTGGAAGCTGGAGGTGCGCGGGCTGGTCGAGAACAAGAAGCCGTGGATGCTGGATGAGCTCTACAAGCTGCCGCAGGTGAAGCAGGTCACGCGCCACATCTGCGTCGAGGGCTGGAGCGCGATCGGCAGCTGGACCGGCACGCCGTTGCGCGATTTCCTCAAGCTGGTCGGTGCCGACACACGCGCGAAATACGTCTGGTTCCAGTGCGGCGACAAGGACGGCTACAATTCGCCGCTGGACATGCGCACCGCGTTGCATCCGCAAACCCAGATGACGTTCAAGTTCGCCGACGAGATCCTGCCGCGCGCCTACGGCTTCCCGATGAAGATCCGCGTGCCCACGAAACTCGGCTTCAAGAACCCGAAATACGTGCTCTCGATGGAAGTCACCAACGACTACAAGGGCGGCTACTGGGAAGACCAGGGATACAATTCGTTCAGCGGGAGCTGAGCTCTCCTCGTCATTCCGGGACGCGCCGTCAGGCGCGGGCCCGGAATCCATCTAACCGCATAGCTCGCTCCGCGATGGATTCCGGGCTCTCGCTTCGCGAGCCCCGGAATGACAACCTTTCTTACGGCCCGACCTTCCTCTGAAACAGCGACAGCACCGCGCCCAGCGCCAGCATCGCGGCCGAAACATTCAGCGCGACCGACAAATTGCCGACCGCGTCGGTGATGGCGCCGACCACGATCGGGCCGAGCGTCTGGCCGATGCCGAAGGCGATGGTCATCGCGGCGATTGCCGTGGGCCAGGACTCCGGCGGGTAGTTGAAGCGGACGAAGGCGGTGGTCGAGCGGACCACCGCAAAGAATGCAACGCCGAACACCAGCGCCGAGATCGCGAGCAACAGCGGCGAATGGCCGAAGATCGGCAGGCTCGCGCCGAGCGCGTTGACGCCAAGGATGATCGTGGTGGCGAGCCCGCCACGGTCGAGCGCCAGCACGCGCCGCCAGACCCAGGGCGTCGCAAAGGCACTGACGCCGATCAGGCTCCAGAACGCGCTCTGTGCCGCGGCTCCGCCGCCGCTGTCGCGGACATAGGCGATCATGAAGGTCATGTAGGCGATGTAGCCGGCACCGAACAGGAAATAGCCGGTGAGGTAGATCAGGACCGGGGTGACGGCGAATTTTGTCCGGACGATGCCGCTGGTCGCGGTATCCGCCTGGAACGGTGCGAGCAGCAGCGGCACGATCATCATGACCGAGAGCAGCGTCATCGCCCACCACACGATCCACCACGAGCCCGCGCCAAAGCCCTGCAATACGAACGGCGCGATCAGTCCCGACAAGAGGATGCCGATGCCGGGCCCGGCATAGAACAGGCTGAGCAGGAAGTTCGCACGTTCGGGCCGCGACTGTGCAATGGTCGCCGCAAGCGCGCCGCCGCCGACAAACCCGAGCGCGGCGGCGAAGCCGACCAGCAGGCGGGCAAAGCTCAGCACGACGAAATTGCCCGACATGGCCGATAGCGCCAACGACGCTACGCAGGCGAGCGTCGACCAGCGCACCGATGTCACGAGCCCAAACCGCTGGATCACGCGCGAGGCGACCAGTGCGCCGATCAGATAGCCGGCGGCATTGATCGTGTTCATGAAGCCGGCGGCCGAGTAAGACCAGACAAGCGCTTCGCGCATGTCCGGCAGAACAAGCGAATAGGCAAAGCGGCCGATGCCGAGGCCTACGGTCGGTGCCAGCGACAGAATAAGGATCAGCCGCGCAGGATGCGCGTAAGACGGGGAGGGGGCTCGCACAAATCACTCCGGCAATGCCGGTATTGTGGCAGGCCGTAGCGGTCCTGCCCAGCGCCTTGGGCGGCAACACTGTCTTGCGAAACGGGCAATCAGACCCGATCAGGGGGCGCGGGTGCCGCTTGGCATGTGACTTGGTATTTCCTGACGTCTGGGGCGCGTCGGGGGTGCCTTGCCAATCCGTCCCGGGCGTTTTAGCACTCGCCCGCAACGAAATTGGTCGTCATGGCCGGGCTTGTCCCGGCCATCCACGCCTTGCCCCGGTTGAGGCGGACGACGTGGATGCCCGGCACGAGACCGGACATGACGAGTTGGACAAGGTGATAGACCCATGGCGACCCATAAACTGCTGCTTCTCCCCGGCGACGGTATCGGCCCCGAAGTGATGGCCGAGGTCCAGCGCGTGATCGACTGGCTGAATGCGCAGGGAATCGCGTCATTCGAGACCGAGCAGGGGCTGGTCGGCGGCTCGGCCTATGACGCGCACAAGGTGGCGATCTCCGAAGGCGACATGGCGAAGGCTGTCGCGGCCGACGCCGTGATCTTCGGCGCGGTCGGCGGCCCCAAGTGGGACAGCGTGCCCTACGAGGTGCGCCCCGAGGCCGGTCTGCTGCGGCTGCGCAAGGATCTTGAGCTGTTCGCCAATCTGCGTCCGGCGGTGTGCTATCCGGCGCTGGCCGATGCTTCCAGCCTGAAGCGCGAGGCGGTCGAAGGCCTCGACATCATGATCGTGCGCGAGCTCACCGGCGGTGTCTATTTCGGCGAGCCGAAGACCATCACCGATATCGGCAACGGCCAGAAGCGCGCGATCGACACCCAGGTCTACGACACCTACGAGATCGAGCGCATCGGCCGCGTCGCCTTCGAGCTGGCGCGCAAGCGCCGCAACAAGGTGACGTCGATGGAAAAGCGCAACGTCATGAAGTCGGGCGTGCTTTGGAACGAGGTCATGACCCAGGTCCATGCGCGCGAATACCAGGATGTCACGCTGGAGCACCAGCTCGCCGATTCCGGCGGCATGAACCTGGTGAAGGCGCCCAAGCAGTTCGACGTCATCGTCACAGACAATCTGTTCGGCGACATGCTGTCCGATATCGCGGCGATGCTGACCGGCTCGCTCGGCATGCTGCCGTCGGCCTCGCTCGGCAAAGTCGACGCCAAGACCAAGAAGCGCCGCTCGCTGTTCGAGCCGGTGCACGGCTCGGCGCCCGACATTGCCGGCAAGGGCCTCGCCAACCCGATCGCGATGATTTCATCGTTCGGCATGGCGCTGCGCTATTCGTTCGACATGGGCGATCTCGCCGACAAGGTCGATGCCGCGATTGCAGCGGTGCTCGCCAGCGGATTGCGCACGGCCGACATCAAGTCGGAAGGGATGACCGCTGCCAGCACGACGCAGATGGGCGATGCGATTTTGAAGGAATTGCAGAAGCTGCACGCGTAAAGTTTTCTGCCGTCATTCCGGGGCGATGCGAAGCATCGAACCCGGAATCTCGAGATTCCGGGTTCTCGCTTCGCGAGCCCCGGAATGACGGTGAAACAAAAATGGCCGGGACATGCCCGGCCATTTCCATGTCAGCTGGTAGTTTGACTTCTCAGTACAGCGGGAACGTCCGCGGATAGCCGCCGAGATCAGACGGCGGGCTGAGCGGCTGGCGATCGATCGGGCGGTTGTTGTTCTCGCGCGCGAACGACGGATAGCCCACCTCCGGCGGGAACGCATAGTCGCTGAACTTGCGGTCGCCGGGCTGTACTTCGACGCCGGCATCGAGCCATGAGCGCGTGGTGACGTAGACGCGGGTCCGGGGGCCCTGCTGGTAGACGCGGTTCGGCCCCTGCGCGCCGTAGTAGCGCCGACCGTCGCGGTCATATTGCTGCTGGTCGCGCTTGGTCGGGGTTTGGGCGCTGGCCGAGGTCATGCCGAACGCGGTTGCGGTGACGGCAGCCGCGGCAAGCAACACCACGAGCTTGTTCGCGGCAGGAAAATTGAAGGTCATCGTGTCCTCGTCAGTACGGCCCGTTGGGCTGGCGCGTCGCCAAAATCAGTTAAACACATTGTAGCCGTGGCGGGCGGGCCGTCACTAGGTCAATTGCGCCACACCGCCTGACATAATGCGGCCCGAAGCGCAAAAGTTTCATGAAAACCAGTGTCTTGCCACGGTATCGCCATCAAAGCGCACCGCGCATCCGCGGGTTTTCGCTGCCCATGACCCAGTCCGATGACAGCGCGGGCGGGCCGGAGGAGGCACAGTCCGTGCGTCTCAGCTCGGCATGCGCAAACATCTCGGCCAGCTTCGGGTCATTGCCCGCGGTCAGCAGGGTCAGCCGGTTGAGCATGCAGCTGATCGCCGCGCGCTGCGCCGGCAGGCCGGCGCCCTGGCAAGTCCAGCCGGAAATCCGGACATTCGGCGCGTCGACCTGCTTGAGAAAGCCGAGACAGGAGCGGCCGCCATCCCGCGCAACGGGGCGCAGCAGCGCGACGCTGCCGAACTTGCTGTCGATGATCCCTGCGGCTTCGAGCGCATCCGCGCCGCCCGGATCGAGCTGCGCCGCGATCGAGGCGGTCGCAGGTTCCACGGTCTCGCCGCCGGGGCGGTAGATGTCCAACTCGGCGGACGGCCTATGCTCGATATCGGTCCAGCGGAAAACGTCCTTGCGGCCGCCCTCGGGATGCCGGAAAATCTCGTAAGCCTCTGTTTTATCGCGCAGATCGAGCTGGCTCACGGCAAAGGCCGGCGCCGAGCGGCTGGCCAGGCTCCAGCTCGCGGCCGAGGGCTCCATCGCAGTTGCGTCCGGCAGCTGCTGCCATAGATAGACCCCTGTAACACCGAACAGCGCCAGTGCGGCGCCGTAGGCAAACAGCCGGGACAGCGTGGCGTAGACCTCGTCGACGAAGCTCGTCAGCGCCGAGGGAATTCTCGTATGGTGGGGAGCGGCCCGATCGGCCCGAAACAGACGCATCAAAACGCTCGACGGTAACGCTAACGTTGTCTTGATGGGCTTTCTCGCATAGAAAATTTAAGCTTTCCTATATGAGCTGGTGTGATCCAGTATAATTCGCGATTTACCAAGGGTTTATAGAGGGTCTGATTTCTCATGTCGGCTCTTGTTGGATCAGGCTGGAAGGCATATTGTGGGTACAGAAGTGGGTACACACGGAGCCTTTCCCCATGGGCAACCTCAGCCCGGCCGAGATCACTAAAGCCATTGGCAGCGGCACGGATCAGACCTTGTCGGACGGTGCCAGCCTTTCTCTAAAGATCAGGGGCGGCTCGGCGCTGTGGATTTACAAATTCAGAGACGGGGTAAGTTTTCGGTCAACAAGCCTCGGCAGCTATCACCACGGGATGAGCCTGAGCGCCGCACGCAACGCACGCAACGCCTTCGCGGCGAAGCGGTACGAACATCGTATCCCGCGCCGGGGCCTCGCCGTCATCAACTCCGCTGACGCACCTGTCGAGCCCGTGAAGAGCGATGCGCGCCCATCGGCCCAAGGGGCCACGGGAAAGCGCATGCGCTTCGCTGATGTCGTCGAGAGCTTCATCACGTTGAAGTCGTCAGAGTGGAAGGTGAAGAGCAGCGAGCCACGCAACTATCGACGCCTCAAAGACGGCAGGCTCGGCAAGATGTGGACGGATGAGATCACGCACACGGACGTTGAGACCGAATTGCGAACCCGCTGGGGCGATGCGCTCGCCAATGCCGACAAGATGCGCGTTCGTATCGGGCTCGTGATCTCTCACGCCGTCGCGAAGGGCGCTCGCGCCGATGGCCCGAACCCGGCCCGTAAGGAGATCATCGGGCAACTGATCCCGGCCGCGCCCAAGACCGTGCACCGGCCCGCGATGAACCATGGTGACGTTCCGGCATTCATGGCGGAGCTTGTGACTGACAAATCGGCCGCCGCGCGTGCGCTCGCCTTCGCGATCTTGACGGTAGCGCGCAACGCGGAAGCTCGCTTGTCCGACTGGAGCGAGATCGTAGGCAACGCTTGGATCATCCCCGGCGGTCGTGAAGAGCGATCAATGAAGGAAGGCGAAGAGCATGCCGTTCCGCTCTCGCCCGCTGCACTGGCTTTGCTGGGGCCGCGCAAATCATCCGGCCTGACCTTCGGTGAGATGCACAAGTCCGCCTTGAACGACAAGCTCGGCGCGCTCCGCAGCGGCCTCACGGTGCATGGCTTCCGCACGTCGTTCACGTCATGGGCCAAGGCAGACGGCTATCCGAAAGACCTTCGCGAGCTTGCCAAGGCGCACGCGGCCGGACGCACCGCGACCGATGCGGCATATGAACGCTATGACAGGGACGATCAATTGAAGGCACTGCGCCCGATGCTTCAAGCGTGGAGCGACTACGTCATGGGGACGCTAGTCTCGGCGTCTTGACGGTCGGTCGCCGTGCGGTTTCGGCGGTTCGTCATCACTATCGACGATGGTTGCAACGAAGCCAGTGCCACCGCAGACAGTACAGTCTTTCCCGTTGAAGATGCGCTTGCCGTCGCACTTCGGGCATAGACCGCGAGGACTGTTCATCGTTGCCCCTCTAGTAGAAAGCTAACTTGCTACGCGATGTGTGTGGTCACGAGGGGTAACAACGATTGTGTCGCTTGATTAACGGCAGGAGAAATTAAATTGGGGACAACTTGTCGTTCGCCGCACAAAGGCCCGGACCGCACTCGATCGTAGAGGCCACAGGGGTCGTCGGGGTTGAATGCCATGGATCAGAAGCTCGCATCGTTGGTTCTCGCACAACTATCTAAGATAGAAGTTCGTTTAGAGCCCGGAGATAGCGTGCTCGTCCAGCCAACCATCGCTGGCATGCGCGTTGAAAATCCGATGGACATCATACCGGGCTACGATTGGGAGCAAATCCATAATTGCCTCGTGTCGCTCGCAAGGCATGGCTATATCGGTACAGGTCAGCTTTCCGATCCCGAAGTTTCAGTAGGCATCTACTTTAGCGGCATAACGCCTGCGGGCCGTCGGCTTATGTCATCGCGGGCCGCTTCTTAGGATCATTGCTCGTGACAGATCGAAGAGAAGAGTTTGGATTAGACCCTAACAGTCTTTTGTCAAAGCGATGTTCTGTGTGCGATGATCTAGTCAGCGTGAAGACAACGCTGGATGGAGACGGCACAAGACGACATTCTTGCAACCAATGTGGTTGTGATCTCGGCAGCCAAGCAGCCAATAGTTTTCAGCCGCCGGAACCGTCTGACCTTTAAGCGTGATAGGCCGCTGAGCGAGGCTGCTAAACAAACGAAAGCCGCCGCTACCGGGTTGAGAACGGCGCGACGGCTCTGGGCCTAATACGCTACGCGGCCCGGGGCGGAGTGTCGTCGGCAGCGGTGAAGAAACCGTTAGAGGCCGATGCTCTTCGCGAGGGCTGATTTGCACGCCCAACCGTCCGCGCCGCCAAAGCTCTCACGTCCGGGGAGCGCATTGCGGAGATCGGGCAGTAGGCGGGCCTTCATGATCGCTGCGTGCGTGGCCGTGCCATACCAACGGCCTTCATAGTCAAATGCCTCAAAGTAAGCTGTCTGTCGCATTTTAATACCTCGGTTTTGAAAACAAAATTTGGTGCTTGGGACACCCGATGAATGGAAGCTATGTGCACCCAGATCGCGGCGATCTCGTGGCTGCCTAACGGTCACGGGCAATCTTACGCTTTCCCCAATGGTGGTCTTTGCGATCGGGATTGAAGACGCGCTCCACGTGCCTGTTGAGGGCCTTCATGACGCCGATGTGCGCCAGCATCGTTGGCCCGGTCCGGCTGTACGCTACGAGGATCAAGGCTTCAATCGCGGCCTGCCATTAGAAGCTGTCGGCCTCTTTCTTCGGAAGCGCGGTCGCGTAGTTCGCGGCGTCGAGCAGGGTTACGAGCCGGGAGAATGATCGGATCATTGAAGCGACGTTTCCAGTTGGGCCGCTTGCTAATGACTGTCAGCCCTCTTTGTCGAATTCGGTTTTGTAGCCATCGGGCAGGCGTGGCTCTTCACCGTCCGCCGGCTGGTTACACCGAGGGCACGGCGCAATATTCCTGCGCTGATTACCCGCATGATCACAGTCCCCGGTTCATCCCTCGTGCTGCGGTCGCGCCCGCTTAGAACAGCCTCTTGGCTGTTGAACAGTTCAACTCCGCGTACATTGCCGCGTGCGCGGCATCCCCCGGCTTGCGCCAGAACACGGTCATGTGCCCACTCACTCGGTCGAGCGTCCCGAAAACTGTTAGGCCCCGATAGCTAGGAGTGTTGTCGCCCCCAAAAGAGATTGACCCTTGCGAAACGGAAGTGATGTCGAAGTCGCCGATAGGTGTGACAATGTGCCGGGCTGCAAGATCGACGACCGTAGCTCCCGGCTCGATTGTGGCTTCAACTCGCTTGGGCTGATAGGTGTTCATGGTGCCGGCACACGTGAGATCAGTCGCGTTTGCGGACGTGGCGGAGATCGCGAGCATCACGAGAGCGGCGGCGACTTTCATTTCTCTTTGCCCTCATTGCCCGCACGCTTCTCAGCCTGCACTGCATTCCGGAATTGCACGATGTCCAACTTCTTCCGGCCATCGAAGTAGTCGTAGCTATATCGCTTGTCGCGATCGGTCACGGGTCGGATGTTCTGCTCATAGCGCCGATACTCTTCCCATGCCTCCGCCGCAGTGTCGCAGTCCGCGACGTGCTCACCGCCGTAGTTCACGCGCCAGCGCTTCAACGGCTCGCCTTCAATCTTCATATTCATTCCCGCTCCTCGTCCGGCGGTGACGGGACGCCTGCATCTCGGAAAGCTTCCATTCGTCGCGAACTCTCGTGATAGGCAAAACTGAACTTCGTGATGGCGCGCAAGATCATGATCCGTGCAGACATCTCGTCGATCGACCACTCATCGCCCCATTGCGGCGTTGGGTGTTTAAGCCAATCTCTCGCCGAGTTGATCCAGTCGGTCCAGTGTCATTCGGCCTGCAATATTGACCCCCTAAGCCGGGGGATCGGCGTCCAAAATTGACCCCCTACAGGTTGGTCTGTTGCGCTGCCTGCTTTGTAATGAAGCAGGTGGTCGGGGATGCTGGTCGTGGAGACAATTGCCCGGATACGGCGCGAACACTTCATCAAGGGCAAGACGATCAAGGAGATCGCCCGGGACCTGAAGGTGTCGCGGAACACGGTCCGGAAGGTGCTGAGGTCGGGAGAGACCTCATTCGAGTACGAGCGTGTTGTCCAACCGCGGCCGAAGCTGGGACGATGGGCAGCGGAGCTCGACGGATTGCTTGCGGGGAACGCAGCTAAGGCTGCTCGCGAACAGTTGACGTTGATCCGGATCTTCGAAGAGCTGCGCGGGCGCGGCTATGATGGCGGTTACGATACCGTTCGGCGTTACGCCAGGCGGTGGAGCCAAGAGCGTGGGCAATCGACGGCTGCAGCCTATGTCCCGCTGAGCTTTGCGCCTGGGGAAGCCTATCAGTTCGACTGGAGCCACGAGGTCGTCCTGCTCAATGGCGTAACGGTGATCGTGAAGGCCGCCCATGTCCGGCTCTGTCACAGCCGGATGCTGTTTGTGCGGTGCTATCCGCGCGAGACACAGGAGATGGTGTTCGACGCCCACGACCGGGCATTTGCTCTGTTCAAGGGCACCTGCGGACGCGGCATCTACGACAACATGAAGACGGCGGTGGAGACCATCTTCGTCGGCAAAGGGCGTCTCTACAATCGCCGCTTCATGCAGATGTGCAGCCACTACCTGGTCGATCCGGTTGCCTGCACGCCAGCGTCGGGCTGGGAGAAGGGTCAGGTCGAGAACCAGGTCGGACTTGTCCGGGAGCGCTTCTTCACGCCACGGCTGCGGTTCAAAACCCTCAACGAGTTGAACGCGTGGCTGTTGGACAAGTGCATCGCCTACGCCAAAGCGCACCGGCATCCGGAACTGATCGAACAGACGGTCTGGGAGGTGTTCGAAGCTGAGCGACCGAAGCTCGTTCCCTATGCCGGCCGGTTCGACGGATTCCACGCGGTGCCGGCGTCGGTCTCGAAGACCTGTCTGGTGCGTTTCGACAACAACAAATACTCGGTCACGGCCAGCGCTGTCGGGCGGCCTGTCGAGGTTCACGCCTACGCCGACCGCATTGTGATCCGCCAGGACGGGCGCATCGTTGCCGAGCATGCTCGCTCGTTCGGCCGCGGCGATACCGTCTACGATCCCTGGCATTACGTGCCGGTGCTGGCTCGCAAACCCGGTGCCTTGCGCAACGGCGCTCCCTTCAAGGACTGGGTACTGCCGGCCGCGATCGAACGTGTACGGCGCAAGCTCGCCAGCGCCGACGATGGCAATCGGCAGATGGTCGACATCCTCAACGCAGTTCTGACCGACGGCTTGCCGGCCGTCGAAGCCGCCTGCGCCGAGGCGATCACTCACGGCGTTCATTCCGCCGATGTCGTGCTCAACATCCTGGCCCGCCAGCGTGATCCTGCGCCACCGGCCAACATCCTCACCCCGGCTGCGCTGACATTGCGCCATGCCCCGATCGCCGACTGTGCCCGTTACGACAACCTCAGGAGAACCATCTGATGGAACGTACTCAACTGTTCGACCTCATGAGCGAGCTCAAGCTCTACGGCATGAAGGCCGCCTTCGATGAGATCATGGCGACCGCTGTCAAACGCCAGCACGAACCTCAACGCATTGTCGGCGACCTGCTCAACGCCGAGATCAACGAGAAGCAGGCGCGCTCGATCAAGTACCAGCTCACCATCGCCAAACTGCCGCTGGCCAAGGACCTTGAGGACTTCCAGTTCGAGGGCACTCCTATCAACCAGACGCTGGTCAATGATCTCGCCGGCGGCGGCTTCATCGCCCAGCAACGTAACGCCGTCCTGGTCGGCGGTACCGGCACCGGCAAAACACATATGGCCATCGCCATCGCCAGAAGCTGCATCCGATCTGGTGCCCGCGGCCGCTTCTACAACGTAGTCGACCTCGTCAATCGCCTGGAGATCGAGACCCGCAATGGACGGCAGGGTCGCATCGCCGAGCATCTGACCCGGATGGACTTCATTGTCCTCGACGAACTCGGCTACCTTCCGTTTGCTCAATCCGGCGGCCAGCTACTGTTCCATCTCGTCAGCCGGCTCTACGAGCGCACGTCGATCGTCGTCACCACCAACCTATCCTTCGGGGAATGGCCCAGCGTATTTGGCGACGCAAAGATGACCACCGCGCTGCTCGATCGTCTGACTCACCATTGCGATATCGTCGAGACCGGCAACGACAGTTGGCGCTTCAAGAGCCGCGACGACGATCACGCAACCCGCGCTCGCACCGTCTCCGCAACCCCGACCAGCTCCGACGGCGCGAGCGCTACCGCCAAAACCCGTCGCCCAAAGGGGTCAAAATTGGACGCCGATGCGGGGTCAAATTTGAACGCCGATTGACA
>NZ_JYMT01000036.1:221113-263842 GCF_000938305.1 Bradyrhizobium sp. LTSP885 | reverse complement strand
TTACGTCTGGGAGGCTCGCGCAGATGTCGTTGGAGAGCGAGGCTGGCTCTGCGCAGACGCGCGATTGTGGGCTGGGGAATGATGGCTTGGAGCAGGGAGGCGATGAGCTGACGGAGCAGGCGCCATGCTGCAGGTCTGGTTAGGCGGCTTCGGCCAAGCGGGGAGAGTCCTCGAGTTCGTCGACAAGCGGCTCGAGCAGAAGAATGATCAGCAGGTGAGCGAGGATATGGGGTCTGGCAGACCGCTCGTCAGTTCCTGGAGGTCCTTTCAAGCCAATCAGGCTCTTCAGCCGCTTGAAGCCGAGTTCGATCCGCCATCGCAGCCGGTAAAGGGCAAGCAGATCAGCGGTTGTGAAGTCCTCGGGCTTGAGCGAGGTCACCAGGATCACCCAATCCGCAGCATCAAGCGTTTGCCTGGAGAGACGATGGCCTCCCTTCTGAGCCGTCCTGCGTGCCTTGCGCCGTGCAGCCTGAGCCGCATCTGCAGGTTTCTTGACGGCAACCAAACGCACAGCAAGCGGTGCTCCACCAGACTTGCGTTTTACCCAGATCGGCCGGTCGATGATGCCGCGTGCCGCGGCCTTGCGCAGTTCGGCGACGAGATCGATCAGATTGCCTTTGCGATCCAGCCAACAAGCGCTCTTCCAGCCCGAGCGGATCACGAAGTCCGCACCGGCCTCGACCAGATACGCCATGCGCTCCGGCTGCAGATAGGCGCGGTCGGCAAGACGGATCTCGCCGGCAATCAGCGGGATCCGGTCCAGCGTCTCGCCCGCGCGTTCGTCGGTCAGCTCGAAGTGACCAAAACGTTCTTGCGGAAGATCGAACGCACTGTGGATGCGCCACACCGCATTCTTCTGCCTGCCGCCGGTTCCAGCTTTTGGGACCGTCGTGGCGTCAACGATGCGGATCAGTCGACCGCGGCTTGCCTTCGGCGCACCGCTCGCAAGTGCCCGGCCTATCAGCTGTGCAAGCCAATCCCCGGACTGACGCAGCCGGTATAACAGAGCCACGTTGGAGATATCGACAAGGCCCACCGAAGTCGCCCATGCCGCCGTCAACCGCAGACCTCTCGTGCCCAGGCAATACGCAAGGATCAGCCGCAGCAGATCGACTGCATTGCTGATCTCGCGCGGGCGAACAAACGCCTTCGTCTCCCGCGCGCCAGCCTCCAGAGCCTCAGCTCCGCCCAGCCGCGAAACAACACGCGCCCAGTCTTCGTTCACAAGCGATTCGTTTCTCATCTCTTCTTGGAATCACACGTAAATCCAACGCGCAAATCCTATTTTAGCGCCTATGGGCGCAGGCCGGGACCCATAACCACCGATACCAATTGTTGTGCCACGCCGGAACGACGAGTCCCATTCACAACACCCGCTGCGGAGTATGGGTCCCGGCCTTCGCCGGGACGACGGCGGTGTGTGCAGTAGCACCTTCGCTAACCGCTCACATCGCGCGCGCAAAGCGTCGGAACGATATGCCGTCAGCTCGAACTCGTGGTCGTCGTCCGCACCACGCGCTTGACCTTGTCGGCGGTGTAGGATTGACCGCCGATCGACAGCAACGGGGGCGAGGCCATCAGGTCGACGGAGTCGACCATGCCTTGCACCTCGGTGGAGATCGAGATGCTGTTGCCGCTGGAATCCTTGCCGGTGGCGGTCAGCGTGTAGGTGCCGGGCGGCCACTGGGAGCCGTCATTGCCCTTGCCGTCCCAGACGAAGCTGGCATTGCCCTGGTTCAAGGTGAAGTTGCCGGAATAGGCGGTCTGGCCGGTCGAATTGGTGATCGTGACCGCGGCGTTGGTGCCCTTTGCCGCGGTCAGGTTCCAGGTCGCGGATTTGTCGAACTGGGCCTTGCTGCCGTCGACCGCGACGGTGTTGCCGACATAGATCAGCGCCTGCGTCGACTGCGCGCTCTTTTCGATGTCGACCAGCGATTTGAGCTGGTCGTTCGATTTGAGCTGCTGCTCGACGCCGGCGAACTGCACGAGCTGCTGGGTGAACTGGTTGGTGTCGAGCGGATCGAGTGGATTCTGGTTCTTCAGCTGCGTCGTCAGCAGCGTCAGGAAGGTCTGGAAATTGTCCGCGATGCCTGTTGTCGCCGTCGACGCGCTGCTGCCGGAGCTCGATCCGGTGCCGGTTCCTGGCGCCGAGACAACCGGCGCCGGCATGGTTGCATCGACTGACATCGTGAACTCCCTACACTCTGATATCGACGCCGCCGAGTGCGCTGGCGGTGCGCCCGTAGGAGCGGCCAGCCGCGGCGGCGGGGGTGGCGTCTTCGTCGCTGACGATCAGTTGGTGGCCGTTCGGGTTGGACTGGCCGTTGTTGTTCTGGCCCGATTGCGACTGGTCGCGCAGGCTGAACTGCAATCCGCCATTGCTGGTCGACAGGCCGGCATTGTCGAGCGCGCGCTGCAGCTGATTGGCGTCCTGGCGCAGCATCGACAGCGTTTCAGGCCGCTCGACGGTGAGATGCGAGGTCACCTGGCCATTGCGATCGACATCGATGCGGACGTCGATGCGGCCAAGCTCCGCAGGATCCAGCCGGATTTCGAACCGGCTCTTGCCGCTCTTTGCGGAGGCCGCGATCTCGACTGCAAGGCTGCTCATCGGCACCGCGGCGCTTTGCGAGGCGGTGCTGGCGGTCAATTGCGCCGTCGCAATCGGTGTCGTGGTCGGCTGTTGCAGCGGAATCGCGTTCGCGGCCTGCGCGCTGAGGTCGGGCGTGGTGACCTGGGTCTGCGCGGTCGTGCCGGCATGGCCATTGGTCGCCGGTGCCGGTGTCGCATTGCCGTTGCCGTCGGCCTTGGCGGCATCGGCGACGTCGCTATCGGCCTTCACCTTGCCGGCGACGGCGTCGGGCTGGGTGACACCGGGCACGATGGTCGTCGGCGTGGCGGCGGCGCTCGATCCGGCGCTGCTGTCCTGATCGGCCGGGGTGGCTTTCGCAGTCGGCTGGGCGGCGGGCTGCGCGGTCGTCTTGCCGGCGGGTTTTGCCGTCGCGACCGTGGCGGCGAGCGCCATTCCGGCGGTCGCGCTGCTGGTTACGGTCGCGGCGCCTTGCGCCGTCGCCGCGTCGGTCGCGACCTGCGGTTCGGCTTTCGCGCCGGCCGCCTTGGCGACGTTGGCTGCGTTCGCGGTGGTGGTAACGGCGGTTGCGGTGTCGGTCCCGGCGGGAACGCCGGTGCCGGCGATGGCCGAGCTTGCAGCAATGGCCGCCGCCGCGATCGCCAGCGGAGCTGCGGGCTTGTCGGATGGGGCAGGCGGAGCCGGTGTATTGGTCGGCGCGGGAGCCGCGGCAATCACGGTGGCGACCGCGTTTGCCGCATTGGACGCGTCCTGCCTGGCGTCGGTCTGCGTGGCCGCCTGCGTCGTGTTGTCGGTGGATTGGCTTTTGTCTGCAGAGTTGGAGTCGTCGGATTTCGATTTCGACTTGGTCTTGCGCGAGCCGCTGCTGCTGTCGTCAACCGTGCTGTCGTCGGACGAAGCGCTGGTGTCGCGCGATGATGGGCCTGTCGTTGTCGACGAAGATGTCGACGATGAATCGTCGGTCGGGCGCGGGGGCGGGGGTGGCGTGTTTGACGGGGCGGATGGCCAATAGTCGGTGCTGGCCGTATTGTTGCTGTCGACCAATGCGGCAAAGCCGTCATTCCCCGCCTGCGACGCTTGGTCCTGCCGCGCCGAGCGCTGGGCTGCAGCCTGAAAGGACAGGGTTGCCAATGTTTCCGACGTGACGCTGACCACAGCCAACCCTCGCAATGAGATTTCCGTCCTACAGTCAGCAAGGACTGGGCCAATTGTGGCAAGAATAAAATATGTAATAATTTCAATTATTTATCAGAATGCGACGCTGGTCGAAACGGGTTCCCGGCGGTCTCATTTTTGCCCGGCGGCAAGATTTGCCGTCGCTTCCTCTGATTGCCTCCCCGGAATACGGCCTATATTAGAGTGCAGTCTCCCATGCGTCCCGAACCGACCGATCCGGCCTTGCAAGTGTTCTTGGATCGAGTGTTCTTGGATGCGTTCTTAGGCTCTCTGAATAAAGACGTTTTTCAAATCCCGTCGCGGAGCGCTAAAACCTCGCCGCGACAACGATCGATGACCCCATAAGATGCTCAACAATCTGGATCTCCAAGGCCGCCCTGAGGACACACGGATCGTGGTCGCCATGTCCGGCGGTGTCGATTCCTCTGTCACGGCCGCGCTGTTGAAGTCGCAGGGCTATGACGTGGTCGGGATCACGCTGCAGCTCTACGATCATGGCGCCGCCACCCATCGCAAGGGCGCCTGCTGCGCCGGCCGCGACATCCATGACGCGCGCAACGTCGCCGAGCGGATCGGCATCCCGCATTACGTGCTCGACTATGAAAGCCGCTTCAAGGAATCCGTGATCGACAATTTCGCCGACAGCTACGCGCTCGGCGAGACCCCGGTGCCGTGCATTGAATGCAACCGTTCGGTCAAGTTTCGCGACCTGCTCGCGACTGCGCGCGAGCTCGGCGCGCAGGCGCTCGCCACCGGCCACTACGTCGCGTCGCGTCGCCTTGCGGGCGGATCGCGCACGCTGGTCTGCGCGGCGGATGCCGATCGCGACCAGAGCTATTTCCTGTTCGCGACCACGCGCGAGCAGCTCGACTTCCTGCGCTTCCCGCTCGGCGACATGACCAAGCCGCAGACCCGCGAGCTGGCGCGGCGGTTCGATCTCGAGGTTGCCGACAAGCAGGACAGCCAGGACATCTGCTTCGTGCCGACCGGCCGCTACACCGACATCATCGGCCGCCTGAAGCCGAACGCGATCGCGCCCGGCGACATCGTCGATCTCAATGGCAACGTGATCGGCCTGCACCAGGGCATCGTTCATTTCACGGTCGGCCAGCGCAAGGGTCTCGGCATCGCGGCCAGCGCACCGCTCTATGTGATCAGGCTCGATGCGGCGACGCGCCGTGTCGTGGTCGGACCGCGCGAGGCGTTGCGCATGGATCGCATCGCGCTGCGCGACGTCAACTGGATCGGCGACGGGCCGCTGGATCGCGTGATCGGCGAGGGCATCGAGATGTATGTCCGCGTGCGCTCGACCCGCGCGCCGCAGCCGGCGTGGCTGCGCGCGGTGGCCGGCGGCTACGAGGTCGAACTCGTCGCCGGCGAGGAGGGCGTGTCGCCCGGCCAGGCCTGCGTGTTCTACGATGCGCCGACGGGGCAGGCGCGCGTGCTCGGCGGCGGCTTCATCAAGAGCGCGACCGCAAGCCGTTCGGCGCGAGCTATGACGCGAGACACGATGACGCCGCTCGCAGAAGCGGTTCGTAGCTAGAGGTTTCGGGGCAGGGAATGGCTGGGGACATCGACCGCGAGGGGGTCGAAAAGGCGTATGGCCGCTGGGCACCGATCTACGATCTGGTGTTCGGTAAGGTGTTCGATCAGGGCCGCCAGTCGACGATTGCCGAGGCCGACCGGATCGGCGGACGCGTGCTCGACGTTGGTGTCGGCACCGGACTGTCGCTGTCGGATTATTCGCGCACCACAAAACTCTGCGGCGTCGATATTTCCGAGCCGATGCTGCGGCGGGCGCAGCAGCGCGTGCGCGCGCTGGGCTTGAGCAATGTCGAGACGCTGGCGGTGATGGATGCCAAGAACCTCGCGTTCCCGGATTCGTTCTTCGATGCGGTGGTCGCGCAATATGTCATCACGGCGGTGCCGGACCCGGAGGCGACGCTGGACGATTTCATCCGCGTGTTGAAGCCCGGCGGCGAGCTGATCCTGGTCAATCACATCGGCGCCGAAAGCGGGCCGCGCCGGATCTTCGAACTCGCGTTTGCGCCGCTGGCACGGCGGCTTGGTTGGCGGCCGGAATTCCCGTGGGCGCGGTTGACCGATTGGGCCGCCCGGCACGGCGGTGTCAGCCTCGCGGAACGGCGGCCGATGCCGCCAATGGGCCATTTCTCGCTGATCCGGTTCCGCAAATCGTGAGGTGGCGACGATTTTGATAAGGAACATCGGCGCGCCGTCGCGGTTTTCCTGTCATGAGGATCAATCGAACACTCGCTTTGTCCTGCGCGCTGATAGCCGCGCCCGTCGTGGCCGCCGCGCAAGCGCCGCCTGAGCCGGCAACGCCGCCGGCCCAGACTGCGCCGCCGTCGCCATCGCGTGCCGTCAATTGCGCGCCGATGCAGCAGCCGGCGCATCCCGGCGTAGCGGCACCCGAGGGGACCACCACGGGGCAGCGCGCCGAGCCATTAGGTGACAAACTCGCCAGATCCGACGGTGTGCTGTGCCCACCTGCGGGCGTCGATCCCGAGATGCGTGCGCCGACCCCGGATAGCGGCAACACCCCGGTGATTCCGCCGCCCGGAAGCCCCGGCGGCGACCCGTCGGTCCGGCCGAAATAGCCTCTCTCTCCAATAAGTTGGAGGTCGGGTCCGGTTTGCTTGACAGGCGCGCGCCCCACTCTTTATATGCCGCGCGTTCGCGCCCGCGGCCTGTAGGCCGCCGATAGCGACGTTGTGGCGGGGTAGCTCAGCTGGTTAGAGCACGGGAATCATAATCCTGGGGTCGGGGGTTCGAGTCCCTCTCCCGCTACCACAAGCGCGCATGTCCGGCCCGGACACATCGGTAACAGGTCGTACCTAAGACATGGGTGACAACCTCGTGCCGAACGAGTTGTCGAGGGGTTGCAGGGTTTTCTGCTCCAAGTCGAAGTATCCCAGATCATAGTGCATGAAGCTGACGAGCCAAATGCCGTCGTCGACTTCCTTGATGCCGAGTTTCTGTCCGGCCAGGACGGTAGAGACGTTGATCCGCTTGCGATGCAGGCAGAGCCGTCCGCAGGCGGTGACGAGCACATCGCGGTCGTGGAAGGGATAGGTCAGTTCCGGCAGACCATCATAGGGGCGTATTGAGGCGGTGTAGAGTTCTGCCGGGCACTTCATGTCGAGCGCCTCATGCGGCCGTTCGGCATTGAACTCACGAACGAAGGCATCGAAGCGCTCCTGCTGCTGCAGGCTGTTGAAGCCCGGCGGCCGGGTTGCTTCCTTCTTGAGGGTGAGGTGCATGCGCTCATGCCGACCGTTCTGCTGCGGGTGGCCCGGCTTGATGCGCTCGATGGCGATGCCCAGCCTGAGCCACCAGACCGAGAGCTTTGAGAGATTGAACAGGGCGTTGGGACTAGCGAAGGGCACGCCGTTGTCGGAGCGGATGGCGAGCGGCAAACCGCGCTCACGGAATAGCCGCTCGAAGGCCGTCAAAGCCGTTTCTTCGCGAGTTGAATCCAGGGCTTCACACAGCAGCAGGAAGCGCGAGGCATGGTCGGTCGCGGTCAACGGGTAACAGTACCGCCCATTGCCAAGCTTGAACTCGCCCTTGAAGTCGGCGCACCAGAGGTCATTAGGGGCAGCGCCTTCCGAGAGCGGCGTGCCGCGCGCGCGGTGGCGCGGCCCGCCGCCGCGTCTGACCATGCCGTGGCGGTCGAGCACCGCGTGGATGGTGCTTTTGGCAGGAACCCGGATATCGCCGTCCAGCCGTCTGACCAGCAATTCCCGGATCTTGCGTGCACCCCAGTGCGGCTTCTCGGCCTTCAGCCGGACAATCAGGCCCTCGATCTGCTCCGGCAACTGGTTGGCATAGCGCACCGGCCGCCTCGAGCGATCGCTCAGGGCCTCAAGCCCGTGCTCCTTGTAACGGTCGAAAATCTTGTAGCCGGTCTTGCGGGATACCCCGAATTCCCGGCAGACGTCCGTCATCGCCTCCCCCTCCAGCAGGCGGGCGACAAAGCGCAGGCGCTCTTCCATGACCGAACTCGCTTTCCACGGCATCCACACCTCCCGCCTCGAAAAAAGCGAAAAGTGTAACCCATGTGTCCGGTACGGAATGTCACCTATGTCTCGGGCCGCTCACGCAAGGGTCTGAGTTCATCAAATAAACCTTAGCCACTGCCCGATGCCGGTCGCGCTCTGTCCAACTCGCACGCACGCAATCATGGCGACCGACGGAGTATCGCGCCGGACATTTGCATCGATCGTGTCGATGGTGGGATGCACGTGTGCGGACCTCGCGACGAGTGGTTGGCTTCATCAACTCGAACGCTTCGTTCGCACAAACGAGTCAATCGCAAGAGCTGCGATTTGTCGCCTGATGTAGCAGGCCGCTCGCCACATCTCCGGCAGCCATATCCCGCGCGGGTCAGGCTTCTGCTTGCACTCTGCGCCGCATCGATAACGTCTCGACGAACCGACCCGCGGCGCCGCTGTTGGCGCGATCGTCGAGACGTTATCGATGCGTCGACGTTCGGTGAGATCGAAAATCGTTTGTCCGTAATTGGTGTCCAGCTACGGGCCGCGGTAACCGCGTGCGATGGCGGTCAACGTCGCGGACAGCTGCACAAGGTCAACGCGCGGCGGATCGTGTTACCCACAGGCCTGCCAGTGAAGATGTGGCAATTCCGTCGCAGAGCCCGGCGATCCGCTCGCCCGACCGTACCGCATCGGATACGCGAGTCGGAGGCGTAGAAATCTCTCATGCCGTTGAAATACGGTCGGTTTTTATTGCTGAAGCTGAGTCGCCGAAGTGGGTTTTCGGCTATCGATTCCCGGCCCGCGGTTGGATAGCCCAGCTTTACCCACCGTTCCGCCCAATGCTGCCCAATTTTGAACCGGCCGACGGTAACGGAATTATTATTTAGCAATATCAATATGTTGCTGGGTGGTTTGACCTCACGCGCCCGTGATATTTGTGCAACATCTGCCCGAAAAGAGCCGCAACTGGCCCAAAACCAAGCTGTCTTTTGTTGCGTGATCGGGGGCCTTCTGTCTCTTATGGAACTGCGACGGAGGGGGGCATCCCAAGGTCGTCCCGTTAGGTGGTTCGCTTAAGTCCCTCGCGTTCATGCGGGTGTGTCCGAAGGCGCGAAGCGGCTAAGCGGGTTTAAGGGACAAAGGGAACCAACCTTAGGGTGTTTCACCCAGCGGATCCGGAACCTTCCCTGAGATAACGCAACTTGGAGGTTTAACATGAAGATGGTTAAGAGCCTTATCCTCGGCTCGGCGGCGGCTCTCGTCGCGGTCGGCGGAGCTCAGGCGGCCGATCTTCCCGTCAAGGCCAAAGCGGTCGAGTACGTGAAGGTTTGCTCCCTGTATGGTCCCGGCTTCTACTACATCCCGGGCACCGACACCTGCATCAAGCTGAGCGGCTACCTGCGTGCCGACGTTCTGGCGAACACCAACTCGGACTACTCTGGTCCGTTCGCTGGCGCCGGCGGCGCCCAGAACCGTTTCACCAACGGCTACACCTGGCGTTCTCGTGAAGACTTCGACATCGATACGCGCACGGCGACCGAATACGGCGTGGTCCGCACCTACTTCGATGCGACCTTCAGCTGGACGAACGACAGCTACGGCCCGGGCGCTACCGCGGGCGGCACCATTTACGCACCGCTCGGCACCTCCTCTGCGCCGGGCAACGCGAGCGGCGGTAACATCGCCGGCGGTTCGCTCGGCGTCTACCTGGCCTTCATCCAGTTCGCCGGTTTCACCATCGGTAAGGCGGTCTCGCAGTTCTCGGCTCCTTGGGTCAACTACCCGGGCAACAACTTCGACGGTCTCGTCGGCGGCTCGGGCTTCGTGACTGGCGTGAACCAGTTCAGCTACACCGCGCAGTTCGGCAACGGCGTGTCGCTGACTGTGTCGGCCCAGGATCAGACCCAGTACAGCCAGGGTGGCCTGCAGAACCTCGGCGCTCTCGGTGTCGGCGGTCTCGGCCCCTACGGCACGGGCGACTATGCCGGCTCGATGGCTCCGGACCTGATCGCCATGCTCCGCGTCGACCAGGCCTGGGGTCTGTTCCAGGCGTCGTTCGTGGCGCATGACAACCACGCGGCCTACTATGGCGCCACCGAGTTGACCGGTCATCCGGATGACAAGTGGGGCTGGGCCGGTGCGCTGGCCTTGTCGATCAAGAACATCCCGACCGGACCTGGCGACACCATCAACGTCCAGGGCGTCTACACCAACGGTGCAACCCGATACAACCTCAACGACCTGTCGCAAGCTGCTGCAACCCAGATGTTCGGCGGTACCAACTTGGCGGGCGCCTACCAGAGCGTTGGCATCGGCAGCGCTCCGGATAGCGTGTTCGTGACCGGTGGCTCGCAGCAGCTGGTCTCGACATGGGGTATGCGCGGTGCGTATGTCCACAACTGGAACCCCTACTGGAACACCAGCATCTACGGTGCCTACGCCCAGGTCATGTATAACAGCACGTCCAAGGGTTACATCTGCGGCCCGGGCGGTACTGGCGTGGGTGGTACGTTCGGCATTACCTTCGGTGCCGCCGGCCTGACCTCCTGCAACCCCGACTACGCCATCGCGCAGATCGGTACGCAGACCCAGTGGACCCCGGTCAAGAACCTGACCTTCACGGCAGACTTGATCTACCAGCGCCTGGACCAGAAGTACGCTGGCACGATCACCACCGCGGCCTTCGGCTCGGTCGGCAAGCCGCTTGCTACCTACCAGCTGAAGGATCAGGACGGCGTCAGCCTGCTGCTCCGCGCTCAGCGCAACTGGTAACACCGGTTGATCTGATCACGATCTAACAAAGCCCCCGGCGAGAAATCGCCGGGGGTCTTTTTTTGTCTATAATTGGAATTCCCGATCCAATCTCAGCATTTGTCAGCCAAGGATTTCTCTCGTCTACTTCCGTAAGGATCATCCGCGCGATGCAAGCCCACGTTTCCGGTGGCCCATCGGGCGCGGCAATCGCTTTCGCGGCTGCTGCGGAACATGCTAGATCAGGCGCGAAGCTGCGGCGGACCAGCGCGCCAACCAAAAGCGAGAACCGTGCCCGACCCCAACAAACCGATGAAGCTCAAATTCCGCTGCCCGGCCGAACTCGAGGGCAAGCTGCCGCCGCCGATACCGGCCTCGTTAGGCCTTCCCGGCTGGCTCAAGGCGATGCCGACCCAGGCCTTCAGCGCGCTCAACATGCGTGACGACAATACGGTCAAGCGCTGTCCTCCCTTCGTCGACGCCATGACCAGCGGCTTCCTGATTCCGCTCATGTGCGATCTCCGGTTCGAGAACGGCGAGATCACCTGGGACAACGATATCCCACCTGGCGGCGAACTCGATTTCCCGCGCTCACCAATCGGATTCCATGACTCGAGCCAGGTCACGGGCTCGCCGCTATTCGAGCCCGACCGGTTCGTGATCAAGTTTCACAATCTGTGGAGCATCGAGGCGCCGGAGGGGTATTCGCTGCTGTTCACGCATCCGCTCAACCGCTTCGATCTGCCGTTCACGACGCTGACCGGCCTGGTCGATTGCGACACTTATCGCGACACCTGGATTCATTTCCCGGCGCATTGGCACGATGTGAATTTCAGTGGCACGCTGCCGAAGGGCACGCCGGTTGCGCAATGCGTGCCGGTGAAGCGGGAAGACTGGATCGTAGAGACCGCGCCGTACAGCGCGGAGGAGACGCAACGGGTGCACGAACTGACCAAGACGATCAGCCGCGAAGCCGGAGTCTACCGGCGGCAATTCCGGGCTTAGGCCACCCTCGCCCGCAGGCAGAGGTGACGGGAGCATTGAGCCGTTTCCGTTCCGACGGAATTGGAACGAAACTCCAGACTCTTGCATTGACGCGTTTTCTTCACGCGAACCGGTATCCACTTCGCTCGACAACGCTCTGGCTCAGGCCTTGTCGCGCTGCAGGAATTTCGCAACCGCGCTCGGCCGGAAGAAGAACCGGCCATGCGATGAATTTGCGAGCGCGATGGTGGTTCGACCGAGCATCTGCGGCCCGCTGCTCAACGCCTTACGCAGCTCGGCTTCGCCGGCGTCACGCTCCCCCATTTCCAGAAGGCATGTGGCGAGATCGGCGCGCGTCATCGCATCGTCGGGATGCAGCCTCAGCAGCTGACGGAAGGCGTCGGCGGCGGCGGCATAGTCGCCGTCAAACAGCAGAATGCGCGCCAGCGCTGCCAGGATGTCGGGACGCCCGGGTGCTGCCTGGCTCGCCCGTGAAAGGATCACGCGCGCCGGGCCACGTGCGTTGCGGAGCAGGTGCATCCACGCCAGGTCCAGTTCGAGATCGAGGCTGCCGGGCGCCAACGCGAGCCCGCTTTCGAGGACGGCGATGGCCTCCTCGACGCGTCCGGCCGCGCCAAGCTGCCCGGCCAGTTCCTTGAAGGCCGGAATAAAGGCCGGGCGCCGCGCAACGGTCTGGCGCAATTGTTCGACCGCTTCCGCGTGGCGTCCGGCGCCGGCCAGCGCCGCGCCAAGCAGAGTTTCGATGCCCGCATCGCTACCGCGGCGCGCCGCCTTTTCGAGCGGCGCGATCGCCTCCGCGGCGCGGTTCTGCGCCAGCAGGGCGCGAGCCAGGATCTCGGCGGCGGCGGCGTCGGTGCGGCTCGCACGCAAGACCTCCCCGGCGAGCTGCTCGGCCTCGGCGAAATGCCCCATCCGCAGTGCCAGCGATGCGCGTTCGAGCAACTGGGCGGCACGGGAAGGCTGCGGCCCGCGGCCGGCAGAAGGATATGGATGCTTTGGCACGGGAGCTTGTTACCATATCTCCAGCGAGGCGATAACCACCACGGTGAAGGAAACCTCCAACACCTGTCGCGTCAAGAGCAGGGGCCCGCGGAGCGCACGCGTATGCCGTCGGCTGCGATGATACAGTTGGGAGGGGACCGTGAGGGCGTTCCCTGGAGTCTGACTCAAACAGCGTGCAGCAGTTTCAGGCCCTGGCGAAATGGCGATGGATCTCGTGGTGGTCCCATGCCTTGTCTGACGCCGCCGGAGTAATAGTATCCGGTCGAAACAGGTGCGTGAGGAGCTGGGATTGTTGCCGGGCGTCGAGGGCAAAGGCGAGTTCAACGTCCAGCGCGCAGCATTTGCCGCCACCATCGGCAACATGCTCGAATTCTATGATTTCATCACCTACAGCTTCTTCGCGGTCGAGATCGGGCGCACCTTCTTCCCGGCGCACAGCGCGTATGCCAGCCTGATGCTGTCGCTTGCGACCTTCGGCGCCGGATTCTTGACGCGGCCGATCGGCGGCATCGTGCTCGGCATCTATTCCGATCGCGTCGGCCGGCGGCCGGCCATGTTGCTCAGCTTCGCGCTGATGGGGGTTGCGATCCTCACCATCACGTTCACGCCATCCTATGACACGATCGGCCTGGCGGCCCCGATCATCGTGATCGCAGCAAGGATGGTGCAGGGATTTGCCCTCGGCGGCGAGGTCGGGCCGACCACGGCCTATCTCATCGAGATCGCTTCGCCGCAGCGTCGCGGCCTGGTGGTGGCGTGGCAGCCCGCCAGCCAGGAGATCGCGGCCACCGCAGGTGCCCTGGTCGGCGTCATGCTGAGCAGCACGATGACATCTGACATGCTCGACACCTATGGATGGCGCCTCGCATTCCTGATCGGCGCCGTCTGCCTGCCGTTCGGCCTATGGATGCGCCGAACACTGCCCGAAACGATCTCGCACGATGAGCGCGCGGCCGAAAGCGTCGAGAGCTCGAGCCATGTCATGCAGGCGCGCCGGCATATCCGCGTGATCGTGCTCGCGCTGATGATCCTGGCCAGCGGTACGATCTCGACCTATGTCACCCAGTACATGACGACCTATGCCAAGAACACCTTGCATGTGTCGCCGTCGCTGGCGTTCACCGTGTCGCTGGTCAGCAACGGGCTCCAGATCATAGGCGCGCTATTGGGTGGCTGGCTCGCTGACCGCTTCGGACGCAAGCCGATCATGATCTGGCCCCAACTGGTCGTGCTGGTCCTGACCTATCCGGCCTTCCTGTGGATCGTGCAAGCGCCCGGCGCGTGGTCGCTGCTGTTCGGCTTCGGCATCCTGTCGTTCATCGGATCCTTGCCGTTCACCGCCTTCTATGCGGCTTTCACCGAAGCCCTGCCGCAGAACACTCGCGGCGGCGTGTTCGCCACGATCTACGCGGTTGCGATCGCGACCTTTGGCGGCACCGCGCAGCTGGTGGTCACGTGGTTGCTTCACGTGACGGGCGATCCGCTGGCACCGTCGTGGTACCTTCTGATTGCGGCGACGGTCGGGCTGGTCGCCATGTGCCTGATGCCCGAGACCGCACCGGTCAAGATCGGCGAGACGTGACGCGCAGAAGCCCGCGTTCAATCCATGTCGCGAAAGGCGTGCCCGAACGTCTCCTCTCCATTCGCGTTTGACGGCACAAGCTGGCCGGGCGACCCGATGTCGTTTGCCGTCAGGCCGGCTTCTTCGCCTCCGGCGCGGCAAGCACCACGGAGGCCTCGCTTGTCAGCATCAGGAAGGTGATGGTTTCCTGGAAATAGAGCTGGACCGACTTCGCCGAATGGCTGAGATAGCCGATCGACAGGTCCTGACCGATGCTGAGCTGAAAGTCGCCGCCGCGGGTGGAGAGCACGACGCCGCCTGCTATGGCGGGCGCCCAGATGATCTTTCCATCGACCAGACGCTGGATATGCTGCAGCACCGGATAGCCGTCGTCGGTGGCGCCGCCGATCGCGGTATACGGATCGGTGCCGAGCAACAGCGCATAGGGGCCGTTGACACCCGCCAGCCGCAACTGGCTCACCGCCTGCGCGACCACACCGGGATAGCCTTTCACGTTTGTGGGGAGCGTCAGCACCGGGTTGCTGCTGCCCTGACGAATGCCCTGAATTCCTGCGGCGGCGTATCCATCGAAGACGGCGCGATCTTCGGCAAAGGCGATCTTGCGCGCGGCATCCTTCAGCGGGTCCCAGTCGGAATCGTTGGAGCCGCGCTCCACGTCGTCGATCGCCTGGCGCGTGAGCTCGAACGGAACGCGCAGTTCGACGAGCGCCTTGACGTCGCGTTGTGCGGCTTCGACACCGTCGCCCGGTGTCTGAATTTTCTGCTGATGCCCGGTGCCGACCGCGGAGAAATCCGTGCCTTTCGGGCCGTCGACATCGACCACACGGCGCGCCGCCAGATGGCGCTTCAGCGTGCGGGAGGCTTCCTCTTCGATCTGGGCCCACGCCGCGTCCGAGATGGGGGCTAATCCCCGATGAAGGTTATTCATGTCCAGCGTCTCCTTTGAGCGAGCCGATACCGAGCGAGCCATCGGACGGCGGCATTTTTGGTGTGGGCACAGCGTCGGTCTGATCTTCGTCATCCAGGGATGGCGCTGCGGGCGATGGCGCGGGTGCTTCGCTCGCGGCATCCTCCAGGAACGTCGCCGACGGTATGAAGAATAATGTGCCAGTCACCGCGTGGCTGAAGTCGAGCAGGCGGTCGTAGTTACCCGGAGGGCGGCCGACGAACATGTTCTCCAGCATCTGCTCGATGCGGTGCGGGGACTTGGCATAGCCGATGAAGTAGGTGCCGAACTCACCCTTGCTGATGTTGCCGAATGGCATGTTGTCGCGCACGATATCGAGTTCTTCGCCGTTCTCAACGATGGTGGTCAGGGCGTTGTGCGCGTAGCTCGGCTTCACCGCATCGTCCAGCTCGATGTCGGACAGCTTAGTCCGGCCGATGATCTTCTCCTGCATCTCCACGGGCAGCTCGTTCCACTTCTTCATGTCGTGGAGGTATTTTTGTACGATCACATAGCTGCCGCCGGCAAAGGCCGCATCCTCGTCGCCGATGATGGTGGCATCGCTGGCCGCCTGGTCCTCCGGATTCTCCGTCCCGTCGACAAAGCCGAGCAGGTCGCGCTCGTCGAAATATTTGAAGCCGTGCACCTCATCCGACGAGGCGACCGCATCGCCGAGCCGCGTCATGATTTGTGTCGCGAGCTCAAAGCACAGATCCATCGGCACGGCGCGGATATGAAACAGCAGATCGCCCGGCGTTGCGACGGCGTGATGAACGCCATGGATTTCGCGGAACGGGTGCAGATCCTTCGGCCTCGGCGCGCCAAACAGCCGGTCCCATGCGTCGGAGCCGATCCCCATCACGCAGGACAGCCGGCCCTCGAGATCGCGAAAACCCACGGCACGTACCAGCCCGGCCAGATCGCTGCACAGCGACCGCACCACCGCATCATAGTCCGGATCGGGCTTGATCGTGACGGCAAGGAAAATGGCAGCGCGCGTCAGCTTCGCAGCGACCGGTTGCGGAACGGCTGATGGCACGCATCTCTCCTTACTGAACTACGATTCCACGGCTGCAGAGAGCAAGGCAGAACGCCCAGTGGATGACCAAGTGACAGGGAGAGGAGCATGCAACCGTTATCTTGACAAGAGCGCGAATTGCTAAGCATCCGCGGAAGGATCGACCGGCTTTCCGGACCTCCTCGAGAATCACCGTGACAGCGGCGTCGGGCGATGCTGTCCGGCCTCACACCGATTCGAATTCGTCTGCTGAGGCGGCCTCCGGCCTCTTGCCGTTGAAGGTGAGGCCGGCCTTGGTCGCGGAGATCTTCACTTGCGAGCCGTCGCGCACGTCGCCGGCGAGGATCATTTCGGCGAGCGGATCCTGAACGCTGCGTTGGATCACCCGCTTCAACGGACGGGCGCCATAGGCGGGATCCCAGCCCTTGTCGGCCAACCAATCCCGCGCCTTCGCGTCGAGCGACAGTTCGATCTTGCGATCCTCCAGCAGTTTCTGCAAGCGCGTGAACTGGATCTCGACGATCCGGCCCATCTCGTTCTTCTGCAGCCGGTGGAACAGGATGATCTCGTCGACGCGGTTGAGGAACTCAGGACGGAAGTGGGCGCGCACCATGTTCATCACCGGATCGCGCACCGCGCTGGTGTTCTGGCCTTCCGGCTGGCTGACAAGATATTCCGCGCCGATGTTGGAGGTCATGATGATCAGCGTATTGCGGAAGTCGACGGTGCGGCCCTGGCCGTCGGTCAGGCGTCCGTCGTCGAGCACCTGCAGCAGGACGTTGAAGACGTCCGGGTGCGCCTTCTCGATCTCGTCGAACAGCACGACCTGATAGGGCCGCCGGCGCACCGCCTCGGTCAGCGAACCGCCCTCGTCGTAGCCGACATAGCCGGGAGGCGCGCCGATCAGCCGCGCCACCGAATGCTTCTCCATGTATTCGGACATATCCATGCGGATCATCGCGGTCTCGTCGTCGAACAGATATTCGGCCAGCGCTTTTGCCAATTCGGTCTTGCCGACGCCGGTCGGCCCCAGGAACATGAAGGAGCCGATCGGCCTGTTGGGGTCCTGCAGGCCGGCGCGTGCACGGCGCACCGCGGTCGACACTGCGCGGACGGCCGGCGCCTGGCCGACGACGCGCTTGCCGAGCATCTCCTCCATTTTCAGGAGCTTGTCCTTCTCGCCCTCGAGCATCCTGTCGACCGGCACACCGGTCCAGCGCGACACCACTTGTGCGATGTTGTCGGCGGTCACGGTTTCGCCGGTCGAGGAGGTCGCGCTGGCTTCGACCGCGGCAAGCTTCTTCTCGAGCTCGGGAATGCGGCCATAGGCGAGCTCGCCTGCCTTCTGGAATTCTCCCTTGCGTTGTGCATTGGCAAGCTCAGTGCGCAGCTGCTCGAGTTCGCCCTTCATCTTCTGCGCATCGGAGAGCTTGCCCTTTTCAGCCCGCCATTTCGACGTCATGTCCGCGGACTTCTTTTCGAGGTCGACAAGGTCCTTTTCGAGGGTCTCGAGCCGGCTCCTGGAGCCGCGATCGGTCTCCTTCTTGAGCGCTTCCTGCTCGATCTTGAGCCGGATGATCTCGCGGTCGAGCGAGTCGAGTTCTTCCGGCTTGGAGTCGACCTGCATCTTCAGCCGCGCCGCCGCCTCGTCCATCAGGTCGATCGCCTTGTCGGGCAGGAAGCGGTCGGTGATGTAGCGGTTCGACAGCGTGGCGGCCGCGACCAGCGCCGAGTCTGCGATGCGGACGCCGTGATGCTGCTCGTATTTGTCCTTGAGGCCGCGCAGGATCGAGATCGTATCCTCGACCGTCGGTTCCGACACGAACACCGGCTGGAAGCGCCGCGCCAGCGCGGCATCCTTTTCGACATGCTTGCGGTACTCGTCGAGCGTGGTCGCGCCGATGCAGTGCAGTTCGCCGCGGGCGAGCGCCGGCTTCAGGAGATTAGACGCGTCCATGGCGCCATCGGCCTTGCCGGCGCCGATCAGCGTGTGCATCTCGTCGATGAACAGGATGATGCCGCCTTCGGCTGATGTCACCTCCTGCAGCACCGCCTTGAGCCGTTCCTCAAACTCGCCGCGATACTTTGCGCCGGCAATCAGCGCGCCGAGGTCGAGCGCGAGCAGCGCCTTGTCCTGCAGGCTTTCCGGCACGTCGCCATTGATGATACGCAGCGCAAGCCCTTCGACGATCGCGGTCTTGCCGACGCCGGGCTCACCGATCAGCACGGGGTTGTTCTTGGTCCGGCGCGACAGCACCTGGATGGTGCGCCGGATTTCCTCGTCGCGACCGATCACGGGATCGAGCTTGCCGTCGCGTGCGGCTTGCGTGAGATCGCGGGAGTATTTCTTGAGCGCGTCATAGGCATTCTCGGCCGATGCGCTGTCGGCCGTGCGGCCCTTGCGCAGCGCGTTGATGGCCGCGTTCAGGTTCTGCGCGTTGACGCCGCCCTTGGCGAGCAGCTTGCCGGCCTCGCTGTCCTTGTCGGCTGCGAGCGCCTGCAGCAGGCGTTCGACGCTGACGAAGCTGTCGCCGGCCTTGTCCGCCGCCTGCTCCGCCGCGGTGAAGGCACGCGCGGTCTCAGGCGCAAGATAGATCTGTCCCGAGCCGGCGCCGCTGACCTTCGGCAGCTTCGCCAGCGCATCCTCGGTCGCCTTCAGGATCGCGCGCGAATTGCCGCCGGAGCGATCGATCAGGCCGCCGGCAAGACCTTCGCCGTCGTCGAGCAGAACTTTCAGGATGTGAAGCGGCGAGAATTGCTGATGCCCCTCCCGCATTGCGAGCGATTGAGCCGACTGGATGAAGCCCCGCAGGCGATCGGTGTATTTTTCTACGTTCATCGTGGCACCTCAAGGCAACACATGTTCGTCGAGGATCTTGCATGCCACGGCGTTCACGCCGGCGACAGATGGCAGAACGATGACAAACATCATGTGACGGTCAGACTATCGATAATACCGAACTCAACAATATCGCCAACAAGACGCCGATATGAAAATCGATGCGGCGGAACCAGATTGTGGCTTCGGCAGGGCTGCTCCGCGCAGCAGTGAGACCGGCGTCGCAGGCCGGGCGAATTCAGTCTGGTGTAAGGTCAAGGAGGTAGCGGTGACGCGCGCCGGTTGTTCGCTGGCGCGCCCGGGAACTTTTGTTCCGATTTGCCGTTCAACCCTTCCCAAGAGAAGAGGCTCCCTACAAATGACAATTCGTCTCCCTTCACCGGTGTCGCGTGCAACGATGGCAGCGGCGTTGATCAGCGCGGCCTGCGCGATATCAGTGCCCGCGGTCGCGCAGGACGCGGCTTGCGCGCCCGTCAACGCCGTCGAGACCGCGCCGCCGCCGCTGCCGACCTATGATCAGCCGCCGCTGCCTGGACCCGGCTATCTCTGGTCGCCGGGTAATTGGTCGTGGGACGAGGATCAGGGCGACTATTATTGGGTGCCGGGCACCTGGGTTCAGCCGCCGCGGGCCGGACTGTTGTGGACCCCAGGCTACTGGGGCGGGTTTGGCGGCGGCTATCTTTTCCATCCCGGCTATTGGGGTGAACGAGTCGGCTTCTATGGCGGCATCAATTACGGCTTCGGCTATGGCGGCGCGGGCTACGAGGGCGGGCGCTGGGACCACGGCAACTTCTTCTACAATCGCACCGTGAACAATTTGCAGGGCGCGCGGATCACCAACGTCTACGAGAAGAACGTCACCATCAATCAGACGGTCAACAACATCAGCTATAACGGCGGCAAGGGTGGCATCGAACTGCGGCCGACTGCTGGTGATCGGGCGATTGCCAAGGAGCAGCACTTCGCTCCCACGCCATTGCAGCGCAAGCAGGTCGAGGCGGCAAGCCAGGATCCGAGCCTGTTCAAGCGAACCAACAACGGCGTGCCGGCGATTGGCGCAACCGCGCGTCCCGGCGAGCTGAAGGGGCCGGGCGTGGTCCGCGCGCGGCCGGCCGTCGAGGTCTTGCCTGCGAATGGCGCAAGGCCGGTCGAGGAGCTGAAGCGGTCGGGGCCCGCACCTGCGGAGCAGTCCCACGCACTCCCGGTCCCGGGGAAGGAGCTTCCTGCGCCTGCTCAACCGAACAGACCCGCCATCGAGGAGAAGCGTGCGGCGCCTGCTCCCGAGACGAGGATTGAGCCGAGGCCGGCAGCCGAGCCGGCGCGGCCAGCCGTCCAGGAGAACAGGCCGGCGGTGGAAGAGAAGAGGCCTGCAGAGGTGCGTAGGGAGGAGCTGACGGCGCGGCCTGAGCCTGCGGCCAGGCCCGAAGCGCGACCCGAGCCCGCGGCACGGCCCGAAGCGCGGCCGGAGCAGATCGCCCGGCCCGAAGTGCGGCCCGCTGCGCCGGCGCCGAAAGTTCAGGCGGCTCCTCCGCGTCCGCCGGCTGGTCATCCGGCTGAAGAGAAGCGGCCCGAGCAACGCTAGCGTGATATCCGCGCTCCGCCGGCTTCCGGCGGGGCGCGGCATTTTCCGAACGGCCTGTTCGCAGGAGATCATCCACAGGAGGTTAGTGATGGCACAAAGTCACGGCGGCGACGGACAACTCGACGACGGAAAGCCGCGCTTGAGCGAAGACGACATGCAGCGAGCCTTGCTCGGTCCGAGAGGCGTGCCGGGCAAGCCGGACACCGCCAAAATGACGCCGCAGCAGGAAAAGAACATGCCGAAAAATCTGGACCCCGGACATACGGCATAGTGCGACCCGCGACGCGGGTGCTGGCAGTTGATGGGCAAAGCCGTGAGCGGTCTTGCAAATCGTCTGGTTTTGCGCCCTCATGATTTCGCGCGAACTCATTGTCTTGCGGGGTAGATCGTGAGAAATCCGTACGAGGTTCTCGGCGTTGACCCGACGACGTCGTCAGCCGAGATCCAGAAAGCCTACCGGAAGCTGGCGAAGAAGCTGCATCCGGATCTCAATCCCGGCGACAAGGCGGCCGAAGAGAAGTTCAAGGAAGTCGCCGGCGCGTATGATTTGCTCAGCGATGCCGACAAGCGCAAGCGCTTCGACGCCGGCGAGATCGATGCGAGTGGTGCCGAGCGACCGCAGCAGCATTTCTATCGGGATTTTGCCACGTCGGATGAAGGCCATCCCTATGCCGACAGTTCCGGCTACGCCGACTACATGGATTCGGACGATGCATTCGCCGAGCTGCTGAGGCGGAGCGAGCAGGCGCGCGCGAACCGGCGTGGACGCGATCTGCATTACAGCCTGGCGATCGATTTTGCCGAATCGATCACCGGTGCAGGCAAGCGTCTGACATTGCCCGACGGCGGCACGCTCGATGTGACAATCCCGCCGGGCCTCGTCGACGGGCAGATGATCCGTCTGCGCGGCAAGGGCGCACCCGGCACCGGCAAGGGCGGCGCCGGCGACGCGCTGATCGAGGTCGAGGTCCGCCCCGATCCGCGCTTCACCCGCGAGGGTGACGACATCGCGCTCGAATTGCCGATCTCGTTGTCCGAAGCGGTGCTCGGCGGAAAAATTCGCGTTCCGACGCCGACCGGCGATGTGACCATGACGGTCCCGAAGGGATCGAACACCGGCACGACGATGCGGCTGAGAGGCAAGGGTGCGCCCCGTCACGGCGGCGGCCATGGGGACGAATTCGTCAAGCTCAAGGTGGTCTTGCCCAAAGGGGCGGATCCCGAACTCGAGGCGTTCGTTTCGAACTGGGGTGGAAAAGGATTCAACCCGCGCGAGGATGGCGCATCATGATCTTGACCAAGCAGCAATTCCTTTCAAATGCGGGTCTCGAGGTGCACACCCTGGAGGTCTGGATCGAGCAGCAGTGGCTCATTCCGGATCGGACCTCTGAAGAAGTGACCTTTTCCGACACCGACGTGGCGCGGGCCCATCTGATCCGGGACCTGAAAAGAGATTTCGGGGTCAACGACGAGGGCGTCGACGTTATCCTGCATCTCGTCGATCAGCTTCATGGCCTGCGCCGCGCATTCGAGCAATTGCACGATGACATCAAGCGACCCGCCGGCGAATAACGAGGCTCAACGATCCGGGAGACGATCATGGTCGAAAAGGCGATGCCGCTTGCACATGGCGAAATCGATGTTCTCATTCTGCAGGCCCTGGTGCGCAAGCTTGTTGCGAAGGGCGTACTCACGCCGGACGACGTCCGGGCACTGCTGTTTGAAGCAGCAAAAGGTCTCGATCCGGTTGGTGGCGAGCTGACGTCGGAAGCAGCCCAGATCATCGTGCAGGAAGACCTGGCGCCGGCATTTCTTGGTGGTTGATGCCGACCTCAGCGGTTGGCGGTGAGCTGCTGCCGGTAATGCTCGGCATCCCAGTTCAGCAGCGCCTGCTCGCTGACTTGCGACAGATAGATGATGTCGGCGGCGAGCGGAATGCGGCCGGTCACCAAAGCAAGGCAGCTCAACATGGCTTCGGCACCGGCGCTGACACCGTTGCGGATCACGGCGCCTGTGCCGGGTACCAGATACGCGACCGGTGGCGGCAAGCCGCCGGCCGTGATGCGTGCGGTTTCGGCCGCCAGATTTGCATTTTCAGTCAAGACCGGCATCGCGGGGCCGAGAAAGACAACGTGATCCGGATAGAGCGAACCCCGTGTTGCGATCGAGAAGCTGTGCGGGTCGGTGGCAGTGCTATGGCTGAGCGGATCGTTGGGTAAGCGATAGTCAGTACCAGCGCAGGTTCGCTGAAGCGCATCCTGATCCGCGATGGCAGCATTGCGCGGCGCCAACGCCAGGCGCCTCTCCACGTCGGCGACCAGTGCTTCCGCCTCGGCACAGGTCGCAGCACCGACGACGAGGCCGTGATTGCCGAGGATCAGCACGTCGAAATTACCTTGCGCGATCGCCTTGTGCACGGCCTGCGCCAGCGGCAGGCCCGGATGATGATAGCCGAGGCGGCACCACGACAATCCCTGTAATCTCGCGGCGAATTCCTCGCCGGCGTCGGTTCGCACCGCCCATGCGATGGTGTTGACCGAGTGGACGTGCAGCACGACGGGGTGCGGCATCAGCGCATGCAGCGCGGTCTCGATCGAGGCGCGCAGCGTCGTCTGCGCTCCTGGCGCCAGCGGCGCCCGTTCGTCGCCCGCGGCCAGCGCCGCACGCGCCGCAGCCAGCGCGACCGGCACGAAGATGTTCTTCTCCTCGGCATCGGCTAGCCAGGTGCCGGACGCCTTCACCCACAGCACGTCGCCGTCCTTGACCGATGAATTGCCGCCGGCGCCTTGCACCAGCAGGATGTTCCGGCCGACGCGCGCCGACATGCGGCGAAGTTCGTTCAGGATCTGGGGCTGTTGCATCGCCGTTTTTCTCACCAGGCCAGATGTTGCATCGTCCAGTGTGGCATCCGCGGCTCCGCGCCGGCTGCATCTCCGGTCGCGTTTCGCGCGTCGTCCGATTGCGCCAGGGTCTCGCGGTGGACACCCGAACCGATCAGCAGGGTCAACATCCCTGCGGCGCGCCCGCCGGCGATATCGTGATCGAGGGAGTCGCCGATGACAAGGACCCGTTCCGGTCGCGGGCGCTCCAATCGTTCGAGCGCGGCCGCAAACATCGGCGCATGTGGCTTGCCGACGAACATCACGGTGCCGCCGAGCTGTCGATAGAAGGCCGCGAGCGCGCCCGGCGCGGGCACCAGTCCGGTGACGCCGAACATGACGAGATCGGGATTGGCGCACAGCATCGGCAGCTTGCGCGCGGCGGCCTCTGTCAAACAGTCGCGCCATTGCTCGGGATCGGCGGCGCTGTCGTCCAGCCCGGCCAGCAAGACGAAATCGGCGTCGCTGACATCGGCAACGACCGCAAGGTCTAATCCATCGACGATCGAGCGGTCGCTGTCGCGCGAGATCAGGAAGCAGGCGCTGCCGAGGCCCGCGAAGGGGCCGTGCTCGCGCGCCTGCAGGCCGCGCCAGGTGACTTCGCCCGACGACAGCACACCGTCGTAGATGTCAGGCGACAGGCCGAGCGCGGCGAGGCGGCGCTGATTGCTGTCGGCGCGCTTGCCGGAGTTGGAGAGGATCAGGATGCGCTTGCCGGCTGCGTGCAGTTGCGCCACGCAGTCATGGGCTGCGGGAAACACCGCCATGCCTTCGTGCAGCGTGCCCCATTGGTCGAGCAGCACATGATCGAAGCGGTCGGCGATGGCGCGAAGGCCTGATATCGCGGTGGCAGCGGCCTTCATGGTGGAGCGCCATTCAGGGCAAGCAGCGCGGCGCCGTAGCTTGCTTCGGTCTGTTCGGCGACGGTGACAGGGACGCCGAGAGTGCGGTGCCTGATCCTGGTCCATGCCTCGTTCTTCGCGCCGCCGCCGATCCCGATGACGCGACGCAAGCGTGGTGCGCCGAGCCCTGCCAATTGACGGTAGGCGAGCGCTTCGACCGAGGCGATGCCCTCGAGCAGGCCCTGGAAGAAGCGGTGATCTTCTGCCGGACGCGGCGTAATCCGTGCGGCGAGCGCCGGATCGGCGATCGGGAAGCGTTCGCCGGGCTTGGGCAGTGGATAATAGTCGAGCCCGGTCGGCTGATCCGGCTCGACCTGCGGTGTCAGTCGCTCCATCTCGTCGGCGGTGAAATGCATCAACAGCGCGGCGCCGCCGGAGTTGGAGGCGCCGCCGGCCAACCAGCGATCGCCGAGCCGATGTGAATAGACGCCCTGATCGGCCGCGAAGATCGGCTGCGTCGCGAGCTGCTTCACCACCAGCGTGGTGCCAAGCGAGGTGACGGCATCTCCCGGCTGGTCGGCGCGGGTTGCGATGAAGGCGGCGACGCCATCGGTGGTGCCTGCGGCGATTTGCGCGGATGGCGGCAGACCGAGCGTCCGCGCGAGTGCCGGGTCGATCTCGGCGAAGGGCGTTCCCGGCACCAGCACCTGCGGAAGCAAATCGCGCCGAACGCCGAGCTGGTCGAGCCAGGCCGGCCAGCTGCGCGCGACCGGGTCGTAGCCGAGCTTCAACGCATTGTTCTCGTCACTGATGCCGTAACGGCCCGCGAGCCGGCCGGCGATCCAATCCGCCTGGTGAACCGCGTGGCTGATGTCGCCGCTGCTGCCGTGGTCCAGCAGATAGAGCAGCTTGGCGAGCGCGCTGCTCGCGCCATGCGCGCCGCTTTCGGCCGGGGCGATCGCGGCGACGCGTGCGGCCTGATGCGTCGCGCGGGCATCGTTGTACATCAGCCCCGGCGTGCAGGGGCGGCCGGCTGCATCGGTCAGCAGCAGCGTTCCCGATGTGCCATCGACGACGATGCGTGTGATCTCGCCGAGATCGACGGTCTTGCCGAGCTTGCCAATCGTGTCGACCGTCGCCTGCCACCAAAGCTCCGGCGTCTGGTCGATAGCATTGCCGTCGACGCGCGGTGCGGGCAGTGCGGTCGACGCGAAGCCGCGAATGCCGGCCTGCGCATCGATGGTGCAGGCGCGGACTCCTCCAGTTCCGACATCGATGCCGAGGAACAAGCCTCCCATGTGACTCCACCGTGATCTGGTGCCCGCACTCCGCCGCTTCGGGAGCGTTCGGTTGCGCTGCAGCACGTTTAGGGGGTTGACGCCCCGCCCGGCCTCTGCAATTTTTTGCAGGCCGTGAAGAAATTTGCAAGTGGGACTTTTCCAGGAATGGCTCCCCCGACCGACAGGCCGCCGGTGATCGATGGCGAAGCGTCGCTCGCGACGCGCGCGGCGTGGCTGTATTTCGCGGCGGGGTTGACCCAGTCGGAGGTCGCCGATCGCCTCAACATCCAGAGCACCAAGGCACACCGGCTGATCGCGCGCGCCAGCCGCGAGGGCATGATCCGCGTGTTCGTCGAGGGGCCGGTTGCCGAATGCGTCGCGCTGGAGAACGAACTCGTGCGGCGCTTTGGCCTGTCATTCTGCCGCGTCGCGCCGGATCTGGGCGAAGGCGAGTTGCCGTTGAAGGCACTGGCGCTGGAAGGCGCGAGTTTCCTCCGACAGACCCTGGAGCGCGGCGACGACAAGGTGATCGGCGTCGGCCACGGCCGCACGCTTGCGGCTGTCGTCGAGCAGATGCCGCAGACGCCGGCGCGCGATGTGCAATTCGTGTCGCTGCTCGGCGGCCTGACCCGGAAATTCGCCGCCAATCCGTTCGACGTGATCCATCGGCTGGCGGAGCGCACCGGCGCGGAGGCCTATCTGCTGCCGGTGCCGGTGTTCGCCAATTCGGTCGCCGACCGCGCCGTGCTGATGCAGCAATTCGGTATTGCCGAGGTGTTCGCGCTGGCCCGCAAGGCCTCGCTGCTGTTCGTCGGCATCGGCCAGATCAGCCGCGAGGGCTTCCTGGTGTCGAGCGGCATGATCAAGCCCGATGAAGTGACCGAGCTGAAGCGCGTCGGTGCCTGCGCCGACCTGCTCGGACATTTCTTCAGTGCCGACGGAGCGGTGCTGGACACCGATCTCTCGGCGCGTGCGACCTCGATGAGCGTGCCCGATCTCAGGAAGCATCGCATCGTCGCGATCGCCGGCGGCACGGCCAAGGTGACGGCACTGCGCGGCGTGCTGCGCAGCGGCGTGCTGCATGGTTTCATCACCGACGAAGTGACCGCGAAAGCACTCGCCACCGACAAGCCGGAGACCACATCCGGCAGGACGAGAAGCAAGACCCGGAAGGAAACGTAACAAGCGTCAACAAGGAGAGGAAATACATGTTCGATCGCGAGAAGAATCTGTTCGACTCCTACGCCGCCAAACGCATCAGCCGCCGCGACCTGCTCGACGGTGCCGCCAAGCTCGGCATTGCGGGCATCGCCGCGAACGCCGCCTTCGCGTCGTCGACGTCGAAGGCGATGGCCGCGGACTTCAACTGGAAGGCGCAGAGTGGCAAGTCCATCAAGCTGCTGCTGAACAAGCATCCCTATGTCGATGCGATGATCGGCGATATCGAGGCATTCAAGGCCCTGACCGGCATGAACATCACCTACGATATTTTCCCGGAAGACGTCTATTTCGACAAGGTGACCGCGGCGCTGTCGTCGAAGTCGGATCAGTACGACGCCTTCATGACCGGCGCCTACATGACCTGGACCTACGGTCCGGCCGGCTGGATCGAGGACCTCAACACCTACATCAAGGATCCGGCGAAGACCAATCCGGCCTTCGCCTGGGACGACGTGCTGCCGGGCCTGCGCGCCTCGACGGCATGGGACGGCGTCGCCGGCTCCGAGCTCGGCTCCGGCAAGGCCAAGCAGTGGTGCATTCCTTGGGGCTATGAGCTCAACAACATCACCTACAACCGCAACATCTTCGACAAGGTCGGCGTCAAGCCGCCGCGGAATCTCGACGAGATGCTCGAGGTCTCGGCCAAGATCACCAAGGACGCCGGCGGTCCCTACGGCATCGGCGTGCGCGGCTCGCGCTCCTGGGCGAGCATCCATCCCGGTTTCCTGTCGGCCTATTCGAACTTCGGCCAGAAGGACTTTGTGATGGAGGGCGGCAAGCTGAAGGCCGCGATGAACACCAAGGCGTCGAAGGATTTCCACGAGAAGTGGGTCAAGATGATCCAGGGCTCCGGCCCGAAGAACTGGTCGACCTATACCTGGTACCAGGTCGGCACCGACGTCGGCGCCGGCGCCTCCGGCATGATCTTCGACGCCGACATCCTCGGCTACTTCATGAATGGCGGCGACAACAAGGAGCAGGGGCATCTCGGCTACGCGCCGTTTGCCGCCAACCCGGCCGCCAAGGCGCCGACCCCGAATGTCTGGATCTGGTCGCTCGCGATGTCGACCTTCTCCAAGCAGAAGGACGCGGCGTGGCTGTTCATGCAGTGGGCGGCGTCGACCGAGCACGATCTGTTCGGCGCCCGCAAGATGGACTTCGTCAACCCGGTGCGGGCCTCGGTGTGGAAGGACAGCGAGTTCCGCGACCGCATCGCGAAGTCGTATCCCGGCTATCTCGAGCAGCATGACGTCTCGGCGCCCGGTGCCAAAATCTACTTCACCGCGCAGCCGCTGTTCTTCGACCTGACGACCGAATGGGCCGCCTCGCTGCAGAAGATGGTGGCGAAGGAGGTCACCGTCGACGAAGGGCTCGACAAGCTCGCCGACAGCATCAACCGCCAGCTCAAACAGGCTGGTCTCGGCTGATCCATCCATCGCGTGGTGCCGATTCCTCCGCACCACGCCAACCCCGCCGGCTCGGACCCTGGCCCCATTCCGAGCCGGCGGCTTTGCCTCCCGCAAGCGATCCCTTATCGTCATGAGCATGGTCCAACTTCTTCAGACGAACGCGCAGGCCGCGCCGGCAAGACCAAAGCCGCGCGTCCGCTGGCTGCCCTATCTCCTGAGCCTGCCGGCGCTATTGATCTGCGTCGCGATCCTGGTGCCGTTCGTGACCGCGGCGATCTATTCGCTGCAGCGCTACCGGTTGAACCTGCCGTATCTGCGCGGCTTCATCGGCCTCGACAATTATATCGACTTCCTCTCGGATCCTGCGTTCTGGAACACGCTCCGCATCTCGATCACCTATACCGTGCTGACGGTCGTGCTCGAACTGCTGCTCGGCCTTGCGATCGCGCTGTTGCTGCGCCGGCCGACCCGATTCCACAACGCGGTGTCGATCATGCTGCTGTTGCCGCTGATGACCGCGCCGGCGATTGCGGCCCTGATGTGGAAGCTGATGACCAATCCGAGCTTCGGCATCCTGTCCTATCTGGTCAGCCTGTTCGGCGTCACCGATTTCAAATGGGCCTCGGATCCGTCGACGGCGCTGTTCACGGTCGTGCTGGTCGATATCTGGGTCTACACGCCGTTCATCATGATCCTGCTGCTCGCCGGGCTGCGCTCGCTGCCGCGCCAGCCATTCGAGGCGGCGGCCCTCGACGGCGTGCCGGCGACCTTCGTGTTCTTCCGCATCACGCTTCCGATGCTCACGCCCTACATCATCACCGCGTCGCTGTTTCGTCTGCTCGATTCGATCCAGCAATTCGACATCATCTACGCGATGACGCAAGGCGGCCCCGGCGACCGGCTGATGGTGTTCCAGGTGCAGGCCTATCTCGAATTCTTCCAGTACACCAATGTCGGCCGCTCGGCGGCGCTGCTGATGGTCCTCTGGCTCATCACCAACATCCTGTCGAACATCTTCATCAAGAACTGGCTTCGCCTGCGCGCGCGTGCGCACGGCCACGCGTGACGCCGGGAGGATTGTGATGGAACATTCCAGCCTTGCCGGCCTCATCTTCCGGGGCGTGGCGCTCACGCTCATCGTGCTGTTCTTCATGTTTCCGATCGTCTGGATCTTCATGATGTCGTTCCAGAACAACGACCAGATATTGCGGATTCCGCCGCGCATCTTGTTCGAGCCGACGCTGTCGAACTACAAGGCGCTGATCTCGGGCCAGTTGCACACCGCGGCGGGCAATCTGCAGATTACGTTCATGCGCAACCTCTTCAACAGCGTCGTGCTGTCGAGCGCAGCCGTGGCGCTCGCGTTGCTGCTCGGCGTGCCGGCGGCCTATGCCTTCGCCCGCTTCAAGTTTCGGCTCGGCGAGACAATTGCCTTCACGCTGCTGTCGTTCCGCTTCGCGCCGCCGCTGCTCGTGCTGCTGCCGCTGTCGCTCTACTATCAGGAGCTCGGTCTCAACGATACCTACTTCGGCATCGTCTGGGTCTACCAGCTGATCGCGCTGCCGCTGATCCTGTGGATCGTGCGCGGCTATTTCGAGGACATCAGTCCCGACATCGAGCACGCCTATCGGCTGGCCGGGCATTCCTGGTGGGAGGCGTTCACCCGCATCGCGGTGCCGCTGGCGGGACCGGGCATCGCCGCAGCCGGGTTGCTGTCGTTCATCTTCTGCTGGAACAATTTCGTCTTCGCCCTGATCCTGGCGTCGGCTGACAAGCAACCGGTGACGGTGGGCGCGCTCGCCTTCGTCACCGCCTCCGGCATCCAGTACGGCCAGATCGCCGCCGCGATCGTGCTGTCGGTGACGCCGACGCTGCTGCTGGCGCTCTACGCGCAGCGCTATCTGGTCGAGGGCCTGTCGCTCGGCGCGGTGAAAGGCTGATCCGATGGCGCGTCTCGATATCAATTCGGTCAGCAAGGCATTCGGCGCAACGCGACCGGCTGACGGCCTGTCACTGACGGTCGAGTCCGGCGAGATCGTCGCCGTGTTCGGTCCGTCCGGCAGCGGCAAGACCGTGTTGCTGCGCATGATCGCCGGCATGTTCGAGCCCGACGACGGCGACATCCAGGTCGGTGGCCGCTCGATCGTGGGTGCTGCGCCCGAGCGGCGCGGCATCGGCATGGCGTTCCAGAACTTTGCGCTGTTTCCGCACATGACCGCGCGCGACAACATCGCAAGCGGCCTGCGGGCCAAGGCCGGCGAAGTCACGGCCCGCGTCGCCGCGATCAGCAAACTGCTCAAGATCGAGCACGTGCTCGGCCACACGCCGCGCGAATTGTCGAACGGACAGAAACAACGCACCGCGCTCGCCCGTGCGCTGATCGGCAATCCCGACGTGCTGCTGCTCGACGATCCCCTGCGCAACGTCGACGCCAAGCTGCGTTACGAGATGCGGCTGGAGTTGCCGAGCCTGCTGCGGCGCGGCTCGGCTGCCGTGCTCTATGTGACGCAGGACTATCGCGAGGCGATGGCGATCGCCGACCGGATTGCTGTGCTGATCGACGGCCGTTTCGCGCAGATTGGGACGCCGGACGACATCTACGCGCAGCCGGCCTCCGTTGCAGTCGCGCGGCTGTTCGGCGACCCCACCATCAATCTTGCCGAGGTCACACCCGTCGCCGAGCACGGCGCGCTGTCGGTTGTTGTCGCAGGTGCGAGGACGTGGCTCGGTTCGGGCGTCGGCGTCGCGCCCGATGGTCCGTGCTGGCTTGGCGTCCGGCCGGACGATCTTGTGATTTCGTCCACACCTGGCGACGACGCCATCCCCGCGCGCATCCTCGCGGTTACACCGATGTACGAGAAGGCAGTGCTGCTGCTCCGTCTCGCCGATGGAACGGAGTGGCTGGCGGCACTGCCGCACGACGCGCCACTGGGCGCTGCCGATGATGCCGTCTTCGTCCGCTTCGCGCCTGACGCTGCGATGCTGTTCGATCGCGCGACCGGGCTTTGGATCGGCCTGTCGCATCGCCGCCAGGCGGCATAGGGAGCGGATGGCCATGGACATGCTCGAACTCAGGGGCATCGACAAAGTCTACCACAGCCGTGGCAAGCCGCCGGTCCAGGCCGTGTGCGCGCTCGACATGGTGGTCGAGAAGGGCGAGATCGTGGCGCTGTTGGGCTCGTCGGGCTGCGGCAAGACCTCGACCTTGCGCATGATCGCAGGCTTCGAGGATGTCTCGGCCGGATCGATCGCGCTGCACGGGCGGCAGATCCACGAATTGCCGCCGGCGCGGCGGAAGGTGGCGATGGCCTTTGAAGGCTATTCGCTCTATCCGCCGCTGACGGTCCGCGAGAACATCGCGTTCGCGCTGAAATCCACACAATTGTCGCGAGCTGATGCTTCGCGCCGCGTCGACGAGATCGCCCGTCTGATTGAGATCGACGACATCCTCGACAGCTATCCTCGCGCGATTTCCGGCGGCCAGCAGCAGCGCGTCTCGCTGGCGCGGGCGCTGGTGCGCGATGCCGATCTCTATCTGCTCGACGAGCCGATGGGACAGCTCGAGCCGCAGCTGCGCGCCGTGCTGCGCGGGCGGATCAAGAGCCTGCTCGCCGAACGCGGCATGACGGCGATCTTCGTCACCCATGATCAGACCGAGGCGAGCGCGCTGGCCGATCGTATTGCGGTGATGGAGGGCGGCCTGCTGCAACAATTCGCCAGCGAAAAGGAGCTAAAGAACCGGCCCGCAAACCTGTTCGTCGCGAGCTTCATCGGCGAGCCACCGATGAACCTGCTCGACGCGGACGTTATCAGGTCGGATGGCGGCTTCCGCCTGTCGATCGGTTCAGGCATGACCTTCGATATCGGCGCGTCCGCGCTAAGCCGCGAGGCGGCGAGGACGCTTGGCGAGACGACCAAAGTACGGATCGGCATCCGGCCGCAGAAAGTCGCGGTCGGCACGGGGAATGTCCCGGTCAAGGTCGTTTCCAACCAATGGCTCGGCGATCAGTCGCATGTCGCCGGCGACTGCGGCGGCCGCATGCTGATTGCGGTGACGCAAGGCCGCGTCGCGGCGCGGCCGGGCGAGATGGTGCCGTTCGCGCTGGAGCCGCGTCATTTTCATCTCTTCGGGGTGGACGGGACCTGCATTCGACACGCGGAGGTGTCCTGACGATGGTCGCTTCCGTGAGCCGCGACGTCATCATCGGTATCGATGCCGGCACATCGCTGATCAAGGCGGTGGCGTTCACGCTGGCCGGCGAGCAGCTCGCCGATGTCTCGCTGCCGAATGCCTACAACACCCTGGGCGGCGGCCATGTCGAGCAGGACATGGCGCGGACCTGGCGCGATACCGTGGCGGTGATTCACGGACTCGCGAGCGCCGTACCTGAACTGTCTTCACGCGTGGCGGCGATCGCGGTGACCGGGCAGGGTGACGGTACCTGGTTGATCGATGACGATGGCCGGCCGGTTGGACCCGGGCTGCTCTGGCTCGACTCCCGCGCCGGCCCGCTGGTCGAGGAGATCCGTGCGAGCGAGCACAACGCGCCGCTCTATCGGCGCACAGGTTCGGGGCTCAGCGCCTGCCAGCGGGGGCCGCAACTGGCGTGGCTGCAGGCGCATGCGCCGGACACGATCGCAAGGGCTGCGACCGCCTTTCATTGCAAGGACTGGCTCTATTTCCTGCTCACCGGCGAGCGCGCGACCGATCCGTCGGAAGCGACCTTCACCTGCGGCGATTTCCGCAAGCGGAATTTTGACGCGGAAGCCGCGCGATTGATCGGCATCGCCGACCTAATGCGGCTGTTTCCACCAGTTGTCGACGGATCTGCGGTGACGCATCCGCTGACCGCGGCGGCCGCGATCGAGACGGGCCTGCCGGAGGGCGTTCCGGTCTGTCTCGGCTATGTGGACGTGCTCTGTAACGCGCTTGGTGCGGGTCTCTACGATCCGGCGCCCGATGTCGGCTGCACCATCCTCGGTTCGACCGGCATGCATATGCGTCTCGTCAGGAGCGCGGACGCGGTGACGCTGAACCCCGAAGCGACTGGCTATACGATGCCGTTCCCGGTCCCGGGGCACTATGCCCAGATGCAGTCGAATATGGCGGCGACGCTGAATATCGACTGGATGCTGGACCTGGCGCGCGATGTGCTGGCGGCCGAAGGTGTGACGCGCACGCGCGCGGATCTGATCCGCCGGCTCGACGATCAGGTGCTGGAGGCAAAACCTGGTGAGGTGCTGTTCCATCCGTTCATCTCGGATGCCGGGGAGCGCGGCCCGTTCGTCTCGCATGAGGCCAGCGCGCAATTCTTCGGCCTGCGCTCGCGCCATCGCTATGGAGACCTGATGCGCGGTGTCATCGAGGGGCTCGCCTTTGCCGCGCGCGATTGCTACGCCGCGATGGGCCCGCTGCCGCGTGATGTCAGGATCACGGGCGGTGCGTCGCGCAGCCGTGCGCTTGGCGCCATTCTCGGGGCCGCGCTGGACTGCAATATCCGCGTCTGCAGCCGCGCTGAGGCCGGCGCAGCGGGCGTTGCGATGATCGCGGCTGTTGCGATCGATGCCTATCCCGACATGACCGCGTGCGCGGAGCGCTGGGTCGCACCGCATCTCAGCGCCCCGCAGCCGCCTGACGCTGATCTGGCGAGGCGCTACGCCAGGATGTTCCCGACCTACCGTGATGCGAGGCTGGCGTCGCGGCCGGTCTGGAAGCAACTTGCCGCGCTGCGTGCCGGAGATGACCATGTCTAGATCCATTGCCATCATCGGCGACCGCTTCATGCTGCCGTCGATGTTCGCCGAACGCATCAATTCCGCCTGTGGCAATGGCGTCGATATCCGCACCCTGGAGCAGCCCTGGCCGGACGAGCCGATGGAGCACGGCTATGCCGGATCGAAGCTCGACGGGCTGAAGGAATTCATGGGACAGCCGGACGAGATCATCTCTTTCATCGGCGACGCCGGCTTGCTCGTCACCCATCTGGCGCCGATCTCGCGATCGATGCTGGAGCACCTGCCGAACCTGAAATTCATCGCGGTCTCGCGCGGCGGTCCCGTCAATATCGACCTGGAGGCCGCGCGTGATCACAACGTGCTGGTCGTCAACACGCCCGGCCGCAACGCCAGCGCGGTGGCGGAGTTCACCATCGGTGCCATCCTGGCCGAAACCCGCCTGATCCGCAGCGGTCATGAGGCGTTACGCGCCGGCGAGTGGCGCGGCGATCTCTATCGTGCCGACCGCACCGGACGCGAGCTTGGCGAGATGACCGTCGGCATCGTCGGCTACGGCGCCATCGGCAGCCGCGTCGTGAAGCTGCTCAAGGCATTCGGCTGCAGGATCCTGGTCGCCGATCCCTATGTCCAGATCAGCGCCCAGGATCGCAATGACGGCGTCGAGCACGTCGCGCTCGGCGAATTGCTCGCGCGCGCCGATGTCGTCACGCTGCACGCGCGGGTCACGCCCGAGACCACCGGATTCATCGGGCGGGATGCGCTGGCGCAGGTCAAGCAGGGTGCGCTCCTGATCAATACCGCGCGCGGTCCGCTGGTGGACTATGCGGCGCTTCACGATGCGCTGGCCTCGGGACATCTCGGCGGCGCCATGCTCGATACATTCGCCGTCGAGCCGGTGCCGGCGGACTGGCCGCTGTTGCAACTGCCCAACGTCACCCTGACGCCGCACATCGCGGGCGCCTCCGTGCGCACCGTCACCGTCGCCGCCGAGCAGGCGGCCGAAGAGGTTCGCCGCTTCCTGGCGGGCGAACCGCCACTCCATCCGTGCTGAAGAGGAAAGGCAGTCTGCATGACCCGTGACGAACGACAATTGCGCGAGGCAATCATCGCCAAGTGCCGATGGATGAACGCGTCGGGTCTCAATCAGGGCACATCGGGGAATATCTCCGCCCGCTACAAGGACCGGATGCTGATCACGCCGTCGGCGACGCCCTATGATGCGATGAAGCCCGAGATGATCGCGTCGATGCCGCTCGAAGGCGCCTATGGCGACTGGGACGGCCCGTTGCAGCCGTCCACCGAGTGGCGCTTCCATCTCGACATCATGCGCGCCCGGCCCGACGTCGGCGGCATCGTCCATACCCATTCCACCTATGCGACTGTGCTCGCGATCGCGCGCAAACCAATCCCCGCCTGCCACTACATGATCGCGGCGTTCGGCGGCGCCGATATCCGTTGCGCGGGCTATGCCCGCTACGGCACCAAGGAATTATCGGAGCACGCGATATCAGCGCTCGAGGGCCGCAACGGTTGCCTGCTCGCCAATCACGGCATGATTGCGCTCGGCGCCAATCTCGACAAGGCGATGTGGCTCGCGGTCGAACTCGAGACCATCGCACGGCAGTATTATCTCTCGCTCGCGCTCGACTCGCGGGTTGTCCTGTCCGACGAGGAGATCGCCGAGACGGCGCAAGGGTTCTCCAGCTACGGCCTGCAGACGCCGAAGCCGAGACCGAAGGCGCGCGCAACGGCGAAGGCGGCGCCACGCCGCGCCGAGAAGAAGCGTAGCAGCAAGCGATGAATGGCACTGCGCCGGCCGCAGGCAGGGATCACGGGCTGGTCGATATCGCCGTCATCGGCGGCGGCATCAACGGCGCCGGCATCGCGCGTGACGCCGCGGGCCGCGGGCTGAAGGTGCTGCTCTGCGAGAAGGATGATTTCGCCGAAGGCACCTCGTCGCGCTCGGGCAAGCTCATCCATGGCGGCCTGCGCTATCTCGAATATTACGAGTTTCGCCTGGTGCGCGAGGCGCTGATCGAGCGGGAAGTGCTGCTGGCCTCCGCGCCGCACATCATCTGGCCGATGCGTTTCGTGCTGCCGCATTCGCCGGAGCAGCGTCCGGCCTGGCTGGTCCGCACTGGCCTGTTCCTCTACGACCATCTCGGTGGCCGCAAGCGACTGCCGTCGAGCCGCAGCCTTGATCTGTCGCGCGCACCAGAGGGCGCGCCGTTGCGTCCCGAATTCCGCCGCGCCTTCGAATACTCCGACTGCTGGGTGGATGACGCGCGGTTGGTCATCCTCAATTTGATCGATGCCGCCGGCCACGGCGCCGTGATCCTGCCGCGCACCCGCGCCGTCGGCGCGCGCCGGGAGGGGGATCGGTGGCGGCTGGAGATGCGGCGCGGGGACGGCACCACTGAAGTCGTGCGTGCGCGTGCGCTGGTCAACGCAGCCGGGCCGTGGGTGCAGGACGTCGTGCAGGGGGTCGCCGGCCTGAACTCCGGGCACAATGTGCGGCTGGTCAAGGGCAGCCATTTGGTGGTCCCGAAATTCTGGAGCGGGCCGCAGGCCTATCTGCTGCAGAACGATGATCGCCGCGTCATCTTCGTCAATCCCTACGAGAACGATCTCGCTCTGATCGGCACCACCGACATTCCCTACGAGGGACGCGCCGACCAGGTCGCGATCGATCAATCCGAGACCGCCTACCTGTTGCAGGTGCTGCAGCGTTACTTCAAGAACGCGCCGCAACAATCCGACATCGTGCACGCCTTCTCGGGCTTGCGGCCGCTCTATGACGACAATGCCGAGAATCCGTCGGCGGTAACACGGGACTATGTGTTCGAGGTCGACGGCGCGACCGATATTGCGCCGCTGCTGTCGATCTTCGGCGGCAAGATCACCACCTATCGGCGGCTCGCCGAACACGCGCTGCAGCGCCTCGAACCGTGGTTTCCGAAGCTGTCGCCGGCATGGACATCCGGACAATCGCTGCCGGGCGGCGACATCGGTGACTTCGACTTATTCGCGGGCGAACTGGCCCGCGACTATCCCGATCTGCCGCGCGAGCTGGTGCAGCATTATGCGCGGCTCTACGGCACCCGGGGGCGCGCGCTGCTCGGGCCGGCCCGTAGCTGTGCCGATCTTGGACGCCATTTCGGCGGCCAGCTCTACGAGCGCGAGGTCGCCTATCTGCGGGAAACCGAATGGGCGACGACATCAGCGGATATTCTGGAGCGCCGAACCAAGCACGGCCTGCATCTGACGTCGGCGCAGCGCGATGCCTTCGAAAGTTACATTGCGGGCCATTAGAGCAACGGCAAGCCGTTCGCGGGTGCCGGAGCAATGTGTCACATAGCCTGATCTATTGCTCATCGTCTGAGCATATGATCTCATGGCGGGATGGACTCCCGGCTGCCCGAGACCGATCTCGTCATCTTCGACTGCGACGGCGTCCTCGTCGACAGCGAGGAGTTGAGCTGCCGCTGCCTGTCCGACGCGCTCGGGCAAATCGGCGTAGAGATGAGCACGGAGCAGGCGCTCAAACTGTTCCTCGGCCGCAGCACGGCGGCCGTGATGGAATATTGCCGATCCGCCGGACGGTCCGTACCCGAAAACTTCCTGACCGATCTGGCCGGACGGGTCCGCGAAACCTTCCGATCCCAGCTCAAGCCGATACAAGGCGTCGGAGCGGTGCTGGCGGAGTTGTCGTTGCCGCATTGCGTCGCGTCATCGAGCGACCTCGAGCGCGTCAGGTTTTCGCTGGAGTTGACCGGCCTTGCGGCGTATTTCGGGCAACGGCTCTACACCTCCCAGATGGTCAGGCGCGGCAAGCCGGCGCCGGATCTGTTTCTGCATGCGGCAGGCGAGATGGGATGCGAGCCGCGCCGGACGCTGGTGATCGAGGACAGCGTCAGCGGCGCGATGGCGGCGAAGGCGGCGGGTATGAAAGTGTGGGGATTTGTCGGTGGCGCCCACTATCGCGCGCGCGACGGCAATAGTCTGTTGCGGGAAGCCGGAGCGAGTCGGATATTCGCTTCGATGACGGAATTCTGGACGGAAAGCTGACGCACGATCATGGCGACGTCCGACAACGAAAAGTCCCGCCTCGACGATGCGGCGCGCGCCGGCTGGCTCTATTTCATCGCCGGCCACACCCAGGATGAAATCGCGAAAATGCTGCAGGTGTCGCGCGCCTCGGCGCAGCGCCTGGTGTCGCTCTGTCTCGCCGAGCGGCTGATCACCTTTCGTCTCGAGCATCCCATTGCGGCCTGCATGGAATTGGCCTCCAAGCTGAAGGATCGTTTCGACCTGGCGCATTGCGACGTGGTGCCGACCGATCCGTCGGCGCCGTTGTCGACTGCCGGGATCGCAGAGCGCTGCGCGAATGTTCTGGAGACGACGCTGCGTTCGGAAACGCCCGTCATTGTCGCGCTCGGCACCGGCCGCGCCGTGCGCGCCGCGGTCGAGCGCGTCTCGCCGATCGAGCGGCCCGATCACCAGATCGTCTCGCTGGTCGGCAACATCTCCGCCGACGGCTCGGCGAGCTTCTACGACACCGTAGGGCGGCTGGCCGACCGCACCGGCGCGCGGCATTATCCGATGCCGCTGCCGTTCCTGATGTCGAGCGAGGACGAACGCAATCGCATGGTCCGCATCGAGCCGATCGCGCGGGTGAAGGCGGTCGCGGCCAGGGCCGATCTCAGGCTGATCGGCATCGGCCAGATGGATCAGAAGGCGCAGATCCATGTCGACGGCTTCGTCACCCGCGAAGAGCTGCTGGAGATGATGCGGCTCGGCGCGGTCGGCGAGGTGACGGGCTGGGCCTATGACGCCAAGGGAAAGCTGATCAAGGGCGGCACCAACAAGCGGCTGACCAGCATTCCACCGCAGATTCCCGCCCAATCCGCCACGATTGCCGCAGCGGTCGGCACTGGCAAGGTGCCGGCCATCAAGGCCGCGCTGGCAGGCCGGGTCATCAACGGCCTGATCACCGACGAGGCCACCGCAAGGGCGATCCTCGATCGCTGAGCGCGCCGAGGGGGCCGTGCTTCCTTCGCACCTGCAATAACTCCCCTTCAAGCTGTGACGACGTCAACAATCGCGCGCCACGGTGCATTCGCGCGCTTGACAAAATTCGGCGGCAGGGTGAACATACGCTCAACACGTGGGCATATGCTCAACGTGGCTATGGGAGGTTACCTTGAAAAACGTCCTTTGCGCCGTTGCGGGCGCCGCTACTCTTTTGATATCCGCTCCCTCGCTTGCCCAGACCACGTTGACGATCGCGACCGTCAACAACAGCGACATGATCCGCATGCAGGGGCTCACCAGCGAATTCACCGCCAAGAACCCCGACATCACCGTGAAATGGGTGACGCTCGAGGAGAACGTGCTGCGTCAGCGCGTCACCACCGACATCGCCACCAAGGGCGGTCAGTTCGACGTGCTGACCATCGGCACCTATGAAGTGCCGATCTGGGCCAAGAAGAACTGGCTGGTGCCGCTCGACAAGCTCGGTGCCGATTATGACGTTGGCGACTTGCTGCCGAAGATCCGCGACGCCGTCTCGGTCGACGGCAAGCTCTACGCCGCGCCGTTCTATGGCGAGAGCTCGATGGTGATGTATCGCACCGATTTGTTCGACAAGGCCGGCCTGAAGATGCCGGACAGCCCGACCTGGGACTTCGTGGTCGATGCCGCCAAGAAGCTGACCGACAAGGCGGGCGGCACCTACGGCATCTGCCTGCGCGGCAAGGCCGGCTGGGGCGAGAACATGGCCTTCCTGACCGCGATGTCGAATTCGTTCGGCGCGCGCTGGTTTGACGAGAAGTGGGAGCCGCAGTTCAATTCGCCGGAATGGAAGAAGACGCTTGAGACCTATGTCGACCTGATGAAGCAGGCCGGCCCTCCCGGCGCCTCTTCGAATGGCTTCAACGAGAACCTCGCTTTGTTTAGCGCCGGCAAGTGCGCAATGTGGATCGATGCCACCGTGGCGGCGTCCATGGTGACCAACCCGAAGGATTCCAAGGTTGCCGACAAGGTCGGCTTCGCGCTGGCGCCCAACACCGGGCTCGGCAAGAACGCCAACTGGCTGTGGGCGTGGAGCCTCGCGGTCCCCGCCGGCTCGAAGAAGGTCGACGCGGCCCAAAAGTTCATCGCCTGGGCGACCAGCAAGGATTACTCCAAGCTCGTCGCGGACAAGGAAGGCTGGGCCTCCGCACCTCCCGGAACGCGCATCTCGCTCTACAAGAACCCCGACTATCTGAAGGTGGCACCGTTCGCCAAGATGACGCTGGCCTCGATCGATGCGGCTGATCCGAGCCACCCGACCGTGAAGCCGGTGCCTTATGTCGGCGTGCAATACGCGGCGATCCCTGAATTCCAGGGCATCGGCACCTCGGTGGGCCAGCAGTTCGCGGCAGCACTGTCCGGCAACACCTCCGTCGACGCCGCACTCGCGGCGGCGCAGACCTCGACCGAGCGGGAAATGAAGCGGGCGGGCTACATCAAGTAGCGCAAACGAAAAGCCAAGACGCAATGCGGACTAGCGCCTTGGCCTTCTGACCAGCTCAATCCTCCCGAGCTGGGCCACTCGCGACCATCCTGTCCCGCAACGGGATGGTCGCACTTTCCCAAAAGGAGGCGGAGATGGCGACCCGGCAGACCCAACTGCTCGCGCGAACACTGCTCACTCCTGCCGTGGCGCTGTTGTTCATCTGGATGATCGTGCCGCTCGCACTCACGATCTATTTCTCGACGCTGCGTTACAACCTGCTCGATCCCGGCTCCGAAGCGTTCGTCGGCCTCGAGAACTTCCGCTACTTCCTGACCGATCCGGCGTTCCTCGCCTCGCTGCAGAACACACTGGTGCTGGTCGGCTCGGTGCTCGCGATCACGATCCTGCTCGGCGTGCCGCTGGGCCTCTTGCTCAATCAACACGTGGTCGGGCTCGGCATTGTCAGGCTGATGGTGATCGCGCCGTTCTTCGTGATGCCGACTGTCAGCGCGCTGGTGTGGAAGAACCTGCTGATGCATCCGGTGTCGGGGCTGTTCGCCTGGATCGCCAAATTGTTCGGCGCGACCCCGATCGACTGGTTCACCGACGCGCCGCTGCTTGCGGTCATCCTGATCGTCTCCTGGCAATGGCTGCCGTTCGCCACCCTGATCCTGCTGACCGCCCTGCAGTCACTCGATGAGGAGCAGAAGGAGGCCGCCGAGATGGACGGGGCGAGGGCGATGTCGACCTTCATCTACATCACGCTGCCGCATCTGGCGCGCCCCATCACGGTCGTGATCCTGATCGAGACTATCTTCCTGCTGACGGTGTTCGCGGAGATCTTCGTCACCACCGGCGGCGGCCCCGGCCTGCAAACCACCAACATCGCCTTCCTGATCTACTCACAGGCATTGATCCAGTACGATATCGGCAGCGCTTCGGCGGGCGGCCTTGTTGCCGTGGTGATCGCCAACATCGTCGCCTTCTTCCTCGTTCGTATCGTCGGCCGGAATCTGGAGGCGTAACGTCATGGCACGAATGGTCACGACACAGAACAAGGTGATCTCGACGGCGGCGGCCTGGCTGGTCGGCTTCCTGATCTTCTTCCCGATCCTCTGGATGGTGCTGACGAGCTTCAAGACCGAACTTGATGCCTTCTCGATCCCGCCGTCGTTCCTGTTCTTTCACTGGACGACCGAAAATTACGTCACGGTGCAGGAGCGCAGCGACTATCTCCACCACGCGCTCAACTCGATCATCATTGCCGGCGGATCCACATTGATCGCGATGGTCATCGCGGTCCCGGCGGCGTGGTCGATGGCGTTCTCGCCGACCAAGCGGACCAAGGACATCCTGCTGTGGATGCTGTCGACCAAGATGATGCCGCCGGTCGGCGTGCTGGTGCCGATCTACCTGATCTACCGCAATTTTGGTCTGCTCGACACCCGCGCCGGGCTGGTCTTCATCCTGTGCCTCGGCAATCTGCCGATCGTGATCTGGATGCTGTTCACCTATTTCAAGGAGATCCCGAAGGACATCCTTGAAGCCGCGCGAATGGACGGTGCCACCATCGGACGCGAGCTGATCTATGTGCTGACGCCGATGGCGATACCGGGGCTCGCCTCGACCATGCTGCTCAATTTGATCCTGGCCTGGAACGAGGCATTCTGGACGCTGAATCTATCGACGCTCGATGCAGCGCCGCTCACCGTGTTCATCGCATCCTATTCGAGTCCGGAAGGGTTGTTCTGGGCCAAACTGTCCGCGGCGTCGACGCTCGCGATCGCGCCCATCCTCGTGCTCGGCTGGTTCAGTCAGCGGCAACTCGTCCGCGGTCTGACCTTCGGCGCGGTCAAGTAGCAGAAAGGCTTTTGCCATGGGTCAGATTACGCTGCAGGGTGTGCAAAAATCGTTCGGGCCGGTCCACATCATCAAGGGGGCCGACCTCGACATCGCCGACGGCTCCTTTGTCGTCTTCGTCGGACCGTCCGGCTGCGGCAAGACCACGCTCTTGCGGCTGATCGCGGGGCTGGAGGACGTCACGGGCGGCGCCATCCTGATCGACGGGCACAACGTGGTCAATGTGCCGCCGGCCAAGCGCGGGCTGTCGATGGTGTTCCAGTCCTACGCGCTCTATCCGCATATGAGCGTGCGCGGCAACATCGCTTTCGGCCTCAAGATGGCCGGCTTGCCGAAGGACGAGATCAATCGCAAGGTCGAGGGCGCCGCGTCAACGCTCAATCTGACGCCCTATCTCGATCGCAAGCCGCGCGAATTGTCCGGCGGCCAGCGGCAGCGTGTCGCGATTGGCCGCGCCATCGTGCGCGAGCCGAAGGCGTTCCTGTTCGACGAG
>NZ_JYMT01000036.1:0-221083 GCF_000938305.1 Bradyrhizobium sp. LTSP885 | reverse complement strand
ATGCGGCTCGAGGTGACGCGGCTGCAGAAGCAGCTCGGCACCACGGCGGTTTACGTCACCCACGACCAGGTCGAGGCCATGACCATGGCTGACAAGATCGTGGTGCTGAATGCCGGCAAGATCGAGCAGTACGGCTCGCCGCTCGAACTCTACGAGAAGCCCGCCAACCTGTTCGTCGCCGGCTTCATCGGCTCGCCCAAGATGAATTTCGTCACCGGCGAGCCGGCCAAGCAGCAGGGCGCCACCACCATCGGCGTGCGGCCCGAGCATCTGAAGGTCGAACCGAACGGGAAGGGCGGCTGGCCCGGGACGGTCGCGGTTGCCGAGCATCTCGGCAGCGACACCTTCCTTTATATCGACGCCGGACCGCTCGGGACATTGACGGCGCGCTATGTCGGCGAGCTCGGCCTGCACCCGGGCGACAAGGTGTCAATGATCCCGGAGCCGTCGCGGGTCTATCGTTTCGACGACAGCGGAAAATCGATCCACGCGTAAGACGCGGACGACCGAAGCATGATCCGGAAAAGTGTGAAGCGGTTTTCCGAGAAGATCATGCTCAAACAAGAAGCTAAAGCGCGATGATCTCATCGCGATTTAGGGTTGGATACGCTCAGGCCAGGGCGACGCGCTCGCTGTTCGCGGGCACAGGCAAAGGAAGAAGAAAATGTATCTCGAGAAGTTCAGATTGGACGGCAAGACCGCGATTATCACCGGCGCCGGCCAGGGTATCGGTCTCGGCTGCGCCGAGGCGCTGGCCGAAGCGGGCGCCAAGGTCATCATCGGCGATCGCGACGCCAAGGCGGCCAACGATGCCAAGGCCGAGCTGAAGGCCAAGGGCTTTGACGCCGATATCGCCGTGATGGATGTCACGGACTCGAAACGCGTGTCCGAGATCGCCGACGAGCTGGTCAAAAAGTATGGAAAGGTCGACATCCTCGTCAACAATGCCGGCATTGCCCGCAGCGAAACGCCGGCCGAGACCGTGACCGACGAGCATTGGCTCAACGTCGTCGACGTCAATTTGAACGGCACGTTCTGGTGCTGCCGGGCGTTCGGCAACCACATGCTGAAGGCAAAGTCCGGAACCATCGTCAATGTCGGCTCGATGTCCGGCTTCATCGTCAACAAGCCGCAGGAACAGTGCTTCTACAATGCGTCCAAGGCCGCAGTGCACCACCTGACCAAATCGCTCGCCGCCGAATGGGCGGCGCGGGGCGTCCGCGTCAACGCGGTGGCGCCGACCTATATCGAGACGCCGCTGAATGCCTTCGTGAAGAATAGCCCCCGGATGTACGACGCCTGGATCGGTGGAACTCCGATGGCCCGGATGGGCCAGGTCGACGAGATCGCCTCCGTGGTTCTGTTCCTGGCCTCCGAGGCCGCCAGCCTGATGACCGGAAGCATCGTTTTGGTCGATGGCGGCTACACTTGCTGGTAAGCTTGCCCCGGACATAACGGAGCGGCTATGCGGCAAGCCTATATCGGGGTGGACGTCGGGAGCACCAGCGCCCGGGCGGGGGTATTCGACGAGGCCGGACAATTGCTGGGCGCGGCCCGGCATCCGATTCGCGTCTGGCATGAGACCGGCGACATCGTCGAGCAATCGTCCGAGGACATCTGGGCGGCCTGCGTCGCTTCCGTCCGCAGTGCGATGCGCGAGGCCGCGGTTGCGGCCGAGCACGTCAAGGGCATTGGCTTCGACGCGACCTGCTCGCTCGTGGTGCTCGACAAAGCCGGGCGGCCACTGACTGTCAGTCCGTCAGGCGATCATGCGCGCAATGTCGTGGTCTGGATGGACCATCGTGCGATGGACGAAACCCAGTTCGTCAACGCAACCGGCGATCGTGTGCTGCGCTACGTCGGCGGCGCCATCTCGCCGGAGATGGAAATCCCGAAGATCCTCTGGCTGAAGCGACATCTGCCGGCGACCTTAGATGCCGCGGGACACTTTTTCGACCTCGCCGACTATCTCTCGTTCCGCGCCACCGGCTCGCTGGCACGGTCGACCTGCACGGTTACCTGCAAATGGACCTATGTGGCGGGCGAGGGCGGCTGGAGCGAAGCTTTCTTCAGGCGGGTTGGGCTTGAGGATCTCGCAGCAGACCGCTTTGCGCGGATCGGCACCGAGATCGTCCCGCCGGGGTCGCCGCTCGGACGGGGACTATCGGAAGACGCCGCGCGCGATCTCGGTTTGATGCCGGGGACGGCAGTCGGCGCCTCGCTGATCGATGCCCATGCCGGCGGGGTCGGCGCGATCGGCGGCCGCGACGGGTCCGGTGCCGACGTCGATGTCTGCCAGCGGCTCGCCTACATCATGGGAACGTCGGCCTGCATCATGGCGACGACCGTCGATCCCTGCTTCGTGCCCGGCGTCTGGGGGCCGTATTTCGCAGGCATGGTGCCGGGCTTCTGGCTGAACGAGGGTGGTCAGTCTGCGGCGGGCGCTGCGATCGATCATCTGCTCCGCTCGCATCCGGCGCATGCCGAGGTTCTGGCCGCGGCGAAGAGCGACGGCGTCGATGTCATCGAGTTCCTCGAGAAGCGCATCCTTGCGCGCGCGGGCAACGCCGGCGCCGCTGCGCTGCTGGCGCGCAACGTTCACGTGCTGCCGGAATTCCTCGGCAACCGCTCGCCCTATTCCGATCCGGGATCGCGCGCCGTGATCGCGGGGCTCGATCTCGATACCGACGTGTCGGCGATGGAGCGGCTGTTCATCGCCGGCCTGTGCGGGCTCGCTTATGGCCTTGCCGACGTTATCGACGCCTTGCAGGCCCATGGGGTCGACGGCAAGACCATCGTGATCGGCGGCGGCGCCAGCCGCAGTCCGCTGGTTCGCCAGATCATGGCCGACACCACCGGCTACACCGTGGCGCTGCCGCAGACCCAGGAGCCGGTGCTGCTGGGGGCTGCGATGCTCGGTGCCGTCGCCAGCGGCGCGCACAACTCGATCAACGCGGCGATGGCCGGCATGTCGGCTTTGGGCCGATTGAGCGAACCAACCAAGCCCGAGATGGCCGAGTTCCACCGCCGGAAGCGTGGCGTGCACAAGATGCTTCGCGACCTCGATCGCGGCACGCGCGAGGCGATGAAGCGGGCGCCCGGCGAAGCACTATCGACCTAGGACGTTTTGCAAGATGCTGCTGAGTTGCGGAGATGCGCTGATCGATTTCCTGCCGTCGAAGACGGCGGACGGCCGCGAAGCGTTGACGCCCGCGGTCGGCGGCTCCTGTCTCAACATCGCGATCGGCGGCGCGCGGCTCGATGTCCCGACAGGCTTTGTCGGCGGCATCTCGACCGATACGTTCGGCAAGATGATCGCTGATCACGCGCTGAATTCGGCCGTGGATCTTCGTTACGCGACCCGAAGCGATCACCAGGCGACGCTGGCGTTTGCGCGCGTGACCGGAACCGAGACCCAATACGCGTTCTATGACGCTGACACCGCGTCGCGAAACTGGGTCTATCGGCGTGATGCGATTGCGCTCGGAGGCGTTGAATGCATTCACACCGGCTCGACAACGCTGGTTCATGACAAGGGCGCGGCCGAAACGCTGGCTCTCATCGAGGATGCCCGGCCGAGCGCGACGATTTCGCTCGATCCGAACTGTCGCCCGAACCTGGTCAAGGACAAGGATGCCTATCGCGCGCGGATGATGACCTTCTGCGGCAAGGCCGACATCGTAAAAATGTCCGACGTCGACTTCGCCTATCTGTTCGGCGACGAGCCATATGCGGAGAGGGCCGTGCAGCTGCTGTCGGACGGCTCGTCCCTCGTCGTCGTGACGCGCGGCAACCACGGCGCCTCCGCCTGGCATCATCAGACGGGACTGATCGAGGTCGACGCGCCCGTGGTGAAGGTTGTCGATACGATCGGTGCCGGCGATAGCTTTCAGGCGGCTTTGCTGGCCGCGCTACACCGGCTCGGCCGGATCGACCGGCAGCGGTTGGCGGATATCACCGCGGCCGAGCTCAAGCGCGCGTTGTCTTTTGCCTGCAAATGTGCCGCCTTCACCTGCACGCGCGCCGGCGCCGATCCGCCGCGCAGCCGCGAACTGGCCGCCGATTATTGGTAGGCTATGCCATCCGACGGCGGCGGATGCGGGCCTCAGATCCGCGCAACCACTTTCTCCGCGCTCTTGAGAAAGGTTCGGATCAGCTGGGACGAGGAATCCCGCCGCCAGCAAGCCGCGATCTCGATCGTGTCGGCGGCGTCGAGGAAGGGACGAAACACGATGCCGGGCGGCGCGCCCAGTTTGGCGCAGGCCGGCAGGATCGAGAGGCCTTCCCCGGCGAGCACGAGACCGAGCGCCGAATGCACGGTTTCAACCCGGCTGATGATCGGCATCACGACCTGATGCCGCCGAAGCAACGCCGCCACGGCGGACGAGGTCGGCTCTTCCTCCGGCCGCGGCAGCGCGATCAGAGGGCGTCCCTGCAATTTGTCGACAGGCACCGCGGTCATGCGCGCCAGCGGCGAACGTGCCGGTGCGGCGAGCATCAGTGTCTGCGTTCCGATCTGGGCGACCTGGATCTCCGGGTGATGAATCGCCGGCATGCAGAGCGCGACCCCGACGGCACGGTCGAGCAGCAACGGTTCACGCGTCGACGCACTCAGCTCGACGAAGTCGAGATCGACGCCCGGTAGCGACCGGCGCAATTCCGGCACCAGCTGCGGCAGCACGGCGCTGGCGAGCACGAACATGTATCCGACAGACAACCGTCCGCGCCGCCCGGCCGCGACCGCGCGCGCCGCTTCGACACCTTCGGCGGCGAGCGCGAGCGCTTCGCTCGCCCGTGACATCAGGGCAAGACCCGCTTCGGTCAAATCCATTCCGCGCGTCCCGCGGCGAAACAGCGGTGTGCCCAGTTCGGCCTCGAGCTTGCGGATTTGTACGGAGAGCGGCGGCTGCGCCATCCGCAGCCGTTCCGCCGCCTTGCCGACGCTGCGCTCTTCAGCCACGGCCACGAAGTAACGAAGCCGACGGAGATCCATGAGACATACCGAAAACGTATGGGTTGGTCTTCAAATTCGTATTGGACGGCGAGTTAACAGGAGTGTCATTCTGGCTGTCAATGCCGTCGGTCTTGCGGGACGGTCTTGACGGAGAGTTCTCGACGATGAGCGGCGATCCTTGCTTCCTGTCTGCGACCGAGCTTCGCGCGCGCATCGCTCGCAAGGACGTCTCGCCCGTCGAGATCACCCGCGCGGTGCTGGCCCGGGCCGAGCGGTTGCAGCCGGAATTGAACTGCTTCATCACGCTGTGCGCCGACGAGGCGATGGCGCAGGCCAAGGACGCCGAGCGCCAAATCATGGCCGGTGCGCCGCTCGGCCTGCTCCATGGCATTCCCTTCACGGTCAAGGATCTCGTCAACACCAAGGGCGTGCGGACGACGTTCGGTGCTGTGCCGTTTCAGGACAATGTGCCCGATCACGATGCGGTGGCGGTAGCTCGATTGCGCGCGCAGGGCGGAATCCTGATCGGCAAGACCACGACGCCGGAGTTCGGCAGCAAATGCCTGACCGATTCGCCGTTGTTCGGCCGCACGCGCAATGCGTGGAGCGCCGACCGCTCCAGCGGCGGCTCAAGCGGTGGCGCGGCGGTGGCGGTCGCAAGCGGCATCGCGCCGCTGGCGGTGGCGACCGATGGCGGCGGCTCGACCCGGATTCCGGCCGCTTGTAATGGCGTCGTCGGCTTGAAGCAAAGCAACGGCGTGATCCCGCACAGCCAGGTGCAAGATGCCTTCGGCAACCAGACCTATGTCACGCCGACCACGCGCACCGTCGCCGATACCGCGCTGATGCTGCAGGCGATGGCGGGCGAGGACGCCTCCGATCCCTGGTCGATCGGCGTGCCGGTGCCAGACTATCCAGATGTCGCTGCGCCGCGCGGCGATCTCAAGGCTAAGAAAATCCTGTTCTGCCTCTCGCCGCCCGGTCGTCCGGTGACCGAGGATGTGGCGGCCGCGTTCAAGGCAAGTCTCGATCGGTTGGCCAGTCTGGGCGCCGAGCTCGAGGAGTTTTCCGGCGAGGGCTTTGATATCGAGCCGATCTGGCGCGCCATCAACCACACCGCCTGGCGCACCCGCTTCGAAAAGCTCGCGGCCGATCATCCCAACAACCTCAGCGCGACGTTCCTCAAGCAGCTCGCGCTCGCCGAGAAGGTCAGCGGCGTCGATTACCAGCAGGCCATGTTCGACCGCACCGCGCTGTTCCGCCGCGTGCAGTCGATGCTCGCAACTGCCGACTGGCTCGCGATGCCGACCCTCACTCGATCAGCGCTGCCGATCGACCAGGATTTGTTCGGCAGCATCGATATCGACGGGCAGAGCTTTGACAGCGTGCGGCCGCACTGGTTTCCCTGGACCATGCCCTTCAACATGACCGGGCACCCCGCCATCAGCCTCCCGGCTGGCTTTGGCCGCGACGGCCTGCCGATCGGCCTGCATCTCGTCGGCCGTTTCCGTGCCGATGCCGATCTTTTGCGCGTCTCGGCGCTGTTCGAGCAGGCGAGCGATCTGCTCGGCCGCTGGCCGGCCTGATGTCATGCGGGGCTTGCTTTCGTCGGCGAACATGTTGAAACGTGCGGGTCCATTCACTGAATTCGGGCACGCATGAGCGTCTTCGTCCTACGGCGAATCTTGACCCTGGTGGCGACGCTGTTCGCCGCCTCGCTGATCATTTTTCTCGTGCTCGACGCGCTGCCCGGCAATGCCGCCCAGATGCTGATGGGGGCGGACGCGTCACCCGATGCGGTGCGTGCGCTCACCGTCAAGCTCGGGCTCGATCAGCCGCTCGCGCTGCGCTATTTGCTCTGGATCAAGGGCATGGCGGTCGGCGATCTCGGCAACAGCTATGTCTATGGCACGCCGGTGGCCGGATTGATCGCGGAGCGCCTGGTGCTGACCATTCCGCTTGCGATCATGTCGATGTCGATCTCCGTCGTTCTGGCGCTGACTGCAGGCATCTACACCGCCGCCAATCATAACAAGCTCGGCGACGTCGGCGTGATGTCGCTGACGCAAATTGGCATCGCGCTGCCGAACTTCTGGTTTGCGATCCTCCTGATCCTGCTGTTCGCGGTGAAGCTGCAATGGCTGTCCGCCGGCGGATTCGCCGGCTGGGACGACGGCGTATGGGCAGGTGTACGATCGCTGCTGCTGCCTTCGATCTCGCTCGCCGTGGTGCAGGCCGCGATCCTCGCCCGGGTCACGCGCTCGGCCGTGCTGGAGGTACTGCGTGAGGATTTCGTGCGCACCGCGCGGGCCAAGGGACTCGGCAGGCGCGAGGTGCTGTGGCGCCACGTGCTGCGCAACGCCATGATCCCGGTCATGACGGTGATGGGCCTGCAATTCGCCAACCTGCTGGCGGGCACCATCGTGATCGAGAACGTGTTCTATCTGCCGGGGCTCGGCCGTCTGATCTTCCAGTCGATCGCCAATCGCGACCTGATCGTGGTGCGCAATTGCGTGATGCTGCTGGCGGCCATGGTCGTGACAGTCAACTTCGTGGTCGATGTGCTCTATGCCTTCATCGATCCGCGCATCAAGGTGGCCAACCTGTGAATACGCCGCTGACCGCTGCGGCCGGCGCGCCGGCGAGTATTCCCGGCGCAAGGCCGGCGACCGGCTTCTGGCGGCGCGCGCTGCGCCATCGCAGCTTTGTGCTCGGGGCCGTGCTGAGCTTGCTGGTGCTGGGAGCAGCCTTGCTGTCGCTGGTCTGGACGCCGTGGTCAGCCTACGACATCGATGTCGCCGCAAAGCTGCGGCCGCCGTCGGCCGCGCACTGGCTCGGCACCGACGTGCTCGGCCGCGATATCGTGTCGCTGCTGCTGGTCGGCGCCCGCGCCACCATCATGGTCGGAATCATCGCTGTCGGCATCGGCCTGACGTTCGGCGTTTGTCTCGGCCTGGTCGCGTCCGCCCGCAAGGGCTGGACCGAAGAACTCATCATGCGGCTGAGCGACTTCACCTTTGCGTTTCCGGCCGTGCTCTCGGCGATCATGCTCGCCGCCGTGGTCGGTCCGGGCATGGTGACCTCGATCATCGCCATCGGCATCTTCCAGATTCCGACCTTTATCCGCGTCACGCGCGGATCGGCCAATGCGATCTGGGCGCGCGAATTTATTCTCGCGGCGCGTGCCGCGGGCAAGGGCAAATTCCGCATCACCATCGAGCACGTGCTGCCGAACATCCTGTCGATCCTGATCGTGCAGGCGACGATCCAGTTTGCGCTGGCGATCCTCGCCGAAGCTGCGCTGTCCTATCTCGGGCTCGGGACGCAGCCGCCGCAGCCATCCTGGGGACGCATGCTCAACGACGCGCAGACGCTGCTGTTCCAGTCGCCGATGCTTGCGGTCTATCCCGGCGTTGCGATCGCGATCGCCGTGCTCGGCCTCAACCTCCTCGGCGACGGGCTGCGCGACCTGCTCGATCCCCGGCTGGCGCGGGAGCGATGATTGTGAACGACGCCAATACACCCCTTATCGAAGTCAAGGATCTCGGCATCCGGCTCAACACCAGCCGCGGCCCGGCACAGGCCGTCCGTGGCGTCAGCTTTGCACTGAAGCGGGGCGAGACGCTCGGACTGGTTGGCGAGTCCGGTTGCGGCAAGTCGATCACCGCGCTCGCTTTGATGGGCCTGTTGCCCGACAGCGCCGTCGTCAGCGGCAGCATCCGGCTCGAGGGCAGCGAACTGGTGGGGCTGCCGGATGCTAGCTACTGCAGGCTGCGCGGCAATCGCATCAGCATGATCTTCCAGGAGCCGATGACCGCGCTCAATCCGATGCACACGATCGGGCGCCAGGTCGCCGAGCCGCTGCGGCGTCACACCGGCTGCTCGGCGGCGCAGGCGCGGAAAGAGACCATTGCCTTGCTCGATCGCGTCGGCCTTCCCGACGCCGCCAAGCGCGTCGACGCCTATCCGCACCAGTTCTCCGGCGGCCAGCGTCAGCGCATCACGATTGCAATGGCCTTGGCCTGCGAGCCCGACGTGCTGATCGCCGACGAGCCGACCACCGCGCTCGACGTCACGATCCAGGGGCAGATCCTCGATTTGATCGCCGATCTGGTTGCCGAGCGCGGCATGGCGATGATCCTGATCTCGCACGACCTCGGCGTGATCGCCGAGAACGTCCAGCGCATGATGGTGATGTATGGCGGCACCGTCGTCGAAAGCGGCGTCACCAATGCCGTGTTCACGCGGATGGGGCATCCCTATACCCAGGGCCTGTTCCGCGCACGGCCACGGCTCGGAGCGAAGAAGGGGACGCGGCTGACGACGATTGCCGGCACGGTGCCCGAGCTTGCCGATTTGCCGGCTGGCTGTACCTTCGCCGACCGCTGCGCGATCGTCGAGGCGGGTTGCCGCGCGGCATTGCCCGCAGTGGTGGATGTCGGCGCCGGCCATGGCGTGCGCTGCGTCAGGACGGATGTCTCGATGGCAGCCGGAGGCGTCGTCGCATGACCTTGCTCGACCAGTCCGCGCCCGCGACGCCACTGCTTGAGGTGAAGGACCTGGTGCAGCGCTACACGCTGCCGCGCGAAAGCCTGTTCAAACCGGCGCCGCAGGTGCACGCACTCAACGGCGTCACCGCGCAAGTCGTGTCGGGCAAGAGCCTCGGCGTCGTCGGCGAGTCCGGCTCGGGCAAGTCGACCTTCGCGCGGGTCGTGATGGCGCTGGAGCGGCCGTCGTCGGGGACGGTCGCGCTGCTGGGGCGCGACCTGAACCAGATGCCGGCCGACGAACTCCGTCACGCCCGGCGCGATTTCCAGATGGTGTTCCAGGACCCCTATGGATCGCTTGATCCGCGGCAGACCATTGCCCGCATCGTCGCTGAGCCACTCACGGCGCTGGGGCGGATGGACCGGAGCAGTTTGCGCGATCGCGTCGCCAAGGTGCTGCGGCAGGTCGGGCTGCGCGACGCCGACATGGACAAGTTCCCGCATGAATTCTCCGGCGGCCAGCGCCAGCGGATCGCGATTGCGCGGGCGCTGATCACCCAGCCGAAGCTGATCGTCGCCGACGAGCCGGTCTCCGCGCTCGACGTTTCGGTGCAGGCGCAGGTGCTCAATTTGATGCAGGACCTGCAGGGCGAATTCGGATTGAGCTACGTCCTGATCAGCCACGATCTCGCGGTCGTCGACCTGCTCTGTGACGAGATCGCGGTGATGTATCTCGGCCGGATCGTCGAGCAGGGGCGTTCTGAAGATCTGTTCGCGCACTCCGCCCATCCCTATACCCGCGCGCTGCTCGAGGCGGTGCCGCGTATCAGGGCCGGCGGCGTCCGCCGGCGCCGCGGGGCGCAGGCGATCGCCTCGCAGTCGACGGGTGCGACGGGGTGCCCCTATGCGTCGCGCTGTGTCCTGGCCGACCAGCATTGTCGCGAGACCGCGCCTGCGCTACGGACAGTGGGACAGGCGCATCTGGCTGCGTGCCACCACGCCGAGGCCGTGATGACGCTGCCGCCGGCGACGGCGGAGAGCGGTTAGTGTTTTGTGTGGGGCCGGCCTAAGCTGGTCGCGCAATACGTCCTGGGAGCAAGCGTATGTTGAAGAAACTGACCATTTTCGCCGTGGCCGCCACATTCGCAGCAATGCCGCTGCCGAGCCTGGCGCAGGGCAAGACCAGCGTCGTGATGGGTATGACGCTGGAGCCGCCGGGGCTCGATCCGACCAACGCGGCTGCCGCGGCGATCGCCGAGGTCACGCTCTATAACCTCTATGAGACGCTGACCAAGATCAATGAGGACGGCTCGGTGTCGCCCTTGCTGGCCGAGAGCTGGCAGGCCACGCCGGACCTGAAGACCTACACGTTCAAGCTGCAAAAGGGCGTCAAATTCCACAACGGCGAGCCGTTCGATTCCGCCGCCGTGAAATTCTCCTACGAGCGTGCCGCGGCGCCGACCTCGACCAACAAGGACAAGAGCCTGTTCCAGGCCTTCGAGACGGTGACTGCGCCCGATCCGGAAACGATCGTGGTCGCGCTGAAATATTCCGAACCGAACTTGCCGTTCCTGCTCGCCCAGGCGTCCGCCTCGATCGTCGAGCCGAAGAGCGCGCCGACCGATGTCACGCAGCCGGTCGGCACCGGGCCCTACACGCTCGGCGCCTGGGCCAAGGGATCGTCGATCACCCTGAACAAGTGGCCGGACTATCGCAACGCCGCCGCGATCAAGCTGTCCAAGGTGACCATCCGCTTCATCAGCGATCCCTCAGCGCAGGTCGCAGCACTGCTGTCGGGCGACGTCGACGCGTATCCGCGGGTCGCAGCCGCCCGCAGCCTGGCGCAGTTCAAGGCCGATCCGCGTTTCAACGTGCTGGTCGGCGGCTCCAAGGCCAAGACCATCGTCGCCATCAACGAACGCAAGAAGCCGCTCGACGACGTACGCGTCCGCCGCGCCATCCTTGCCGCGATCGATCGCAAGGCGATGGTCGACGGCGCCGTCGATGGCTTCGGCGCACCGATCGGCAGCTTCTATACGCCGGGCTCGCTTGGCTATATCGACACCACGGATATCAATCCCTACGACCCCGAAAAGGCCAAGAAGCTGCTCAGCGAGGCCGGCGTCACCACGCCGCTCGAGCTGTCGCTCAGGCTGCCGCCGCCGCCTTACGCGCGGCAGGGCGGCGAAATTCTCGCTGCCCAGCTTGCCAAGGTCGGCATAACAGCCAAGATCGAGAACATCGAATGGGCGCAATGGTTGTCGCAGGTCTTCGCCCCCAACGGCCCGCATAATTTCGACCTGACCATCGTGTCGCATGTCGAGCCGTTCGATCTCGTGAAGCTGACCGAGCCCGACTTCTATCTCGGCTACCAGTCACAGGCGTTCAACGCGCTCTACAAGCAGATCACGGCGACGCCGGCCGAGGCCGACCGCGCCAAGCTGCTCGGCGACGCGCAGCGCATGCTGGCGACCGATGCGGTGGCCGGCTTCCTGTTCCAGCCGCAATGGATCACGGTTGCCAGCAAGAAGCTGAAGGGCGTGTGGAAGGAAGTCCCGCAATTCGAGAACGACTTCTCGACCTGGTCCTGGGAGTAGCTGTGTACCCGGCGGGACGCAGACGCTCCCGCCGACCACCTCCTATTTCGATACCGTTACTTGACGCGCAGTCTCATTTTGATTGTTGCGCCGCAAAGATTCTTGCGGCGTCACCACGTGATTGCGATGTGGCCAACCCTTTATCCGGGCTGAATGGCGTGAATTTCCGTCTGTCGTTGGGATGACGCACGCGCACGCGCGGTTTGCGCTTCGCATTGCGCGCATCAGTTGTCTTTGCGCAAGACGGCAGTAAGGTGGAACTCGTCCATATTGCTTGCCGTCGTTTTGATTACCTATTGCAGTGCAAACAACCCAACGGTTGTCGCCTATGTAGGCAGCTCACCTCGGTCAGGTTTGGACAGGGTAGAAACAGAAACCATCCATAACGCTGCAACCAACAACCGCGGTGGGGAAACATGAAGAATGTGAAAGCGCTTGCGGCGTTCGCCGCAGCGGTCGGCGTTGGCCTGTTGTCAGGCGCTGCCGTCGGACAGGAAGTCAAGCAGGACCAAAAATCCCAGATCGGCAATGCCAACGTCGCTCCGGTGACGCAGGACCAGCTCAATGCGGCCGACAAGAACACGCGGGATTTCCTGCTGACCAACGGCAATTATGCCCAGACGCGTTTCTATCCGGGCAAGCAAATCGGCCGCGACAATGTGAAGAACCTGCACGTCGCCTGGATCTTCCAGACCGACGTCAAGGAATCGCTGGAGACATCTCCGATCGTCGTCGACGGCGTGATGTATGTCACGACGTCGTTCAGCCATGTCTACGCGCTCGATGCCAAGACCGGCCAGCAGCTCTGGCACTACGCGCACAAGATGGGGCCCATCACCACTTATTGCTGCGGTCCCAACAATCGCGGCGTCCAGGTGCTCGACGACCGGGTCTATCTGGCGACGCTTGATTCCAAGCTGCTGGCGCTGAACTCCAAGACCGGTGAAGTGGTGTGGACCACCAACATCGCCGATCCCGAGCTCGGCTACAGCGAGACGATGGCGCCGACCGTGGTCAAGGACAAGGTGCTGATCGGCACCAATGGCGGCGAATACGGCATCCGCGGCTTCGTGCGCGCCTATGACGCCAAGACCGGCAAGCAGCTCTGGAATTTCAACACCATTCCGGACAACTCCGTCGGCGTCTGGGCGACCAAGGATGCCACCGGCCGCGACATGCACCGCAACATCCAGGCCGAAAAGGACACGCTTGCCAAGATCGGCGATCCCTTCGCCAAGCTCGGCGGCGGCGTATGGCAGAACCCGTCGGTCGACCTCGCGACCAACCGGATCTATTTCGTCGTCGGCAACCCGTCACCCGATCTCGACGGATCGAACCGGCCCGGCGACAACCTCTACACCAACTCGCTGGTCTCGCTCGATCTCGACACCGGCAAGTACGTCTGCCACTCCCAGTACATCGCCCATGACGTGTGGGACCTCGACGCGGTCAGCCCGACCGTGCTGGTCAACGTCAAGGACAAGGACGGCAAGACCATTCCCGGCGTCATCCATGCCGGCAAGACCGGGCACATCTATGTGCACGATCGCAAGGACTGCAGCCTGATCCGCTTCTCCGAGGCGATGGTGCCGCAAGAGAACATGTGGGTGCTGCCGACCAAGGAAGGCGCGCGGATGCTGCCGGGCGCCAATGGCGGCGTCGAATGGTCGCCGATCGCGACCGATCCGGGACAGGAACTAGCCTACGCCATCAACCTGCACCAGCCGATGACCTATCACGTCGAAAGCTCGGCCTATCCGAACGGCAAGTTGTGGTTGGGCGGCGCCTTCAAGGTGATCCCGAGCGAGAAACAGTCGGGCAACATCACCGCTGTCAACTACAACACCGGCAAGATCAAGTGGCAGGTCAAGACACCCGAGCCGATGATCGGCGGCATCCTCGCCACCGCCGGCGGCCTGGTGTTCTCTGGCGAAGGCAACGGCAAGTTCGCAGCCTACAATTCCTCCAATGGCAAGGAATTGTGGAACTTCCACGCCGGTGCCGGCGTCAATGCACCGCCGTCGAGCTACATGATCGGCGGCAAGCAGTATGTCGTGGTCGGCGCTGGCGGTAACACTCAGCTCGATTTCAAGCGCGGCAACAACATCATCGCCTTCACGCTCGACTAAGAAGAAGAAAGTAATGACTATGAAGCGGGACCCGGTCGGTCCCGCTTCCGTTTTCTCCGGATGGACAGATGATCAGTAGATTGGCGATTTGCAGTGTTGCGCTGTTGCTGATTGCGACGCAGGTGCGTGCGGAAACGATCGAGGAAAAAGTCGAGATCTGCGCCGGGTGCCACGGTGCGGACGGCAAGCCGATCGACAAGACGATTCCGACGATCTGGGGCCAGCAAGCCGGCTATCTCTACATCCAGCTGCGTGATTTCAAGCGCGGCGACCGCAAGAGCGACATCATGCAGCCGATCGCGTCGCAGTTCGAGCGCGACGACATGCTGGCGATCGGCGAGTATTTCTCGCAGAAGCCATGGCCGGATCTCGGCCAGCCGCGCGCGCCCAAGGACGTCGCGGCGAAGGCGGTCAGTGCCAGCGGCTCGGTCGGCTGCCCGGCCTGTCATCTCGACCATTTCCAGGGCGACGGCACGGTGCCGCGCCTCGCCGGCATGGGACGCGATTACCTCGCCAGGACCATCGCCGATTTCCGCACGCGCGCGCGCGGTAACAACCCTGGTATGTCCGACCTGATGCTGGCGACCTCGCCCGATGACCTCGCCGCGCTGGTGGACTATCTGGCTGGGCTCTGAGCATGATCCGGAAAAGTGTGAAGCGGTTTTCCGGACAGATCATGCTCAAAAGAGAAGCTGAAGCGCGATCTCATCGCGCTTGAGCGCGTTCTGTCAGCTCCTCGCGGAGTGCCGACAGCACCGTGAGATCGGCGGCGTGCTTGCCGGCCTTGTCGGCCAGCGCAGGATCGGCGCCATGCGCCAACAGCGCCTTGACGATCGCGGGATGATTGCCTTCGGCGGCGATCATCAGCGCGGTGCGTCCGCGCGCGTCTGACATGTCAATCGTCGCGCCGGCGTCGAGCAGATATGAGACGATGTCGAGCGCCTGTGCCTCCGCCACCGCCTCGTCAGGGCCCGACGCCCACATCAACAGCGTCAGATCGTTGGCGTAGCGCGCGTTGACGTCGATATCTGATACCAGCAACTGCTTGACGATGCCAAGCTGGCCGCCGGCGGTCGCATAGACCACCGGCGGTTTGCCGGTCTCGTCTGCCTTGCGGCCATCGGCACCATGCGCCAGCAGCAGTCGCACGACCATGTCCCGGCCGGCATAGGCTGCCGCCGCGACCGGCGAGGCGCCGCTCTGTCCGGTGAGGTTGACGTCGGCGCCGCGATCGATCAGCCGCTGCACGATCGCGACATGGCCGCGCTCGGCGGCGAAATACAGCGCGGTCGATCCCGCAAGATTGCGCGCGTCGACCGGTGCGCCGCGCGCCAGCATCAGATCGACCATGTCGAGATGACCGGAGCGGGCGGCGTGGCTCAGCGGCCGCGCGCCGAGCCGGTCCCGCGCATCGACCGAGGCGCCCCGGTCGAGCAGCTCGGTCGCGAGGTTGAGGCAATCGGCGTCAGCTGCGGAAAACAGCGTCAGCGACACCTCGATCGCGGTGAACTGGGTCTTGTCGGTCTCGTATTTGCGGATCAGCTCGCGGCACCGCGCCGGATCGGCCGCCGCGAGGCTGCTGTGGATGCTGCCGACGACAAGCAGCGCGGCGAGGCCGATGCGGCGATACAAGACGTCTTCCTCCGGCATGGCGCTGCTGAGCGCAGCGTCATGTCGGTTCAAGGTCGCATGATCCTCCGCCGCTGCCAAGCTGCGTTGCGAAACTGAGCCGCGCAGCGAAGTTGAGCCGTGCAGCTTTGTCGTGTCGTGCCAGGACGCGGACTCATCAAGGCGTAGCCACAACCGGATTGACGCGAGTTGAACAAATCCAAGGTAGTTGGCGGCGAGCCTGTCGTAGCGCGTCGCCACCTGACGGCATTGCTTGATCCTGTTGAAGAACCGTTCGACCTGATTGCGAGCGCGGTGGAGGTACGGGCTGAAGCAGATCGGATCGCTGCGATTGCTTTTCGGCGGGATGTTGAGTTCGTAGCGCATGATCGGCCCCTTCCGTCTGGTGGCTTGAATCATGTCTCGGCTGTCAGGCTCAACTGGTCGCTATGCACCCGAAAGCGGACCTACTATGTTTACCTTCAGTTTTGTCGTTCATGACCCACAACGGACATAGGGGTTGATTTTGCCGCTCGCTGGCCGGTTCAAGGATGCTATAGTTTGAGTGTTGCATCAGCAACTACACCGCACTCGGCGGATCACTCACGGTATTCGCACTGCCGCAGTGACCTGACGAAAATCGCGCTGGCGCGTGGAACCTTCCACGCGCCGGTTCATCTGTCATCGAATGTCGAGGAAATGCTCTTGCGCACAATTTGTTTGGTGGCTGCCGCGATGATCTTCGCGGCATCCGGAGGAATTGCTTTCGCCGAAGGTCCGGGCGACCCGACCGCCAACAAGTCCGATGGAGGCAAATATCTGGACAACGACGGCGACCCAACCTTCAAGGTCGCGCCCGACGGCACCGTCGACTGGTACACCTACTCCGGATACCGCCGCTATCACTCGGACTGTCATGTTTGTCACGGCCCTGACGGCGAGGGCGCGACCTGCGCGCCCGCGTTGAAGAATTCCGTCAAGACCATGAACTATGGCGACTTCCTCGCCGTGGTCGCAGGCGGCCGCAAGAACGTCGGCACTGCGCAGGACAATGTCATGCCGGCATTCGGCGATAATCCGAACGTAGCTTGCTACATGGACGATCTCTACATCTATCTTCGCGCTCGCTCGGTCGACGCGGTGGGGCGCGCACGGCCCGTGAAGCATGAAGACAAGTCTCCCGCTGCGCAGCAGGCGGAAGATTCCTGCATGGGCAAGCGCTGATCGATCGACCAGGAGAAGACAGCAATGATGAATGCCGCGCCGCTCCGCTGGCTTTGATGTCGTTCGATATAGCCGGCGACGCATCGTTCTAGATCGCCCTGACATTCCAATTATCGACTTGCCCGGCATCGGAGAAATCGCCCCGAGTGTCCAACTCGCGACGGACAAATAGCTCGACATCCTCCCAATCGTATTCAGGTTTTCGGCCGGCTCTCTGCCGCGCGGGACAGCATTGGCGGGATTTCCAAGACTTGTCTCACCCCAGTATCGCGCGACAATCTCATCTTCCCTCAATTGGATATTCAGATAGGACGGTGGGGCCGTTCCGTTTCTGGGTGGATAAGGAATAAATTCGAGTTCGTGCTCTTTCCAAACCCTCCTCAGTTCATAACGCGGAAGCTTGATTTCGGAATATGCCGCATCCCGATCTAAAGGGTCCAATTTTAGTACATCTCGCTGATTTTCTTCGAAAAGCTGCAGCCTGCTCTACAGCGCGTTCTCGCGAAGGAAAAGATCATTTATAGAGTGGCTCAAGCAACACCAAATGCACTTCCGTTATTGGGCCCTTCTCGGAAGTCCGATAACGTCCGCTTTCGCGCCGCTCTTGGGGGACAAGCGGACATCGATTCACGCGATTAATTTATGAGTGCGCGGCCCAAGTCGCGCGGCGATGTCGTATCGCGCTAGCCGCCGCGCTGGGCGGCGCTCGCATTCGCGACCGCGCGCGCGACATTGGCGATCACCTCGTCGCATTTTGCCGCGGGCGCGCTTGCGCCGGTCAGGTAGACCGTCACCACGATCGGCTTGCGGCCGGGCGGCCAGAACACGCCGATATCGTTATAGGTGCCGCGATCGCCGGTGCCGGTCTTGTCGCCGACCCGCCAGTCGCGGGGAACGCCGGCGCGCAGCCGCGCGTCGCCGGTCTTGTTGGCGACCATCCAGTCCGCCAGCTTCTGCCGCGAGGTGGCTTGTAGGACATCGCCGAGCACCACGCGCTGCAAATTCTTCAGCATCGCCGCGGGACTCGTGGTGTCGCGCGGATCGCCTGATACCCCCTCGTTCAGCGCCACCTCCCAGCGGTCGAGCCGGCTGACATTGTCGCCGATGGTTCGGAAGAAGTTGGTGAGGCCGGCGGGCCCACCGAGTTCGCGCAGCAGCAGATTGGCGGCGGTATTGTCGCTTTGCGTGATCGCGGCCTCGCAGAGTTCCGACAGCGTCATGTCCGATCCGACGTGTTCCTTGGTGATGGGCGCGTAGGCCAAGATATCCTTGGCCTGAATTTGCACGCGTTGGTCGAGGCTGGATTCGCCGCGATCGACCCGGTGCAGCACCGCGGCGGTCGCCAGCGCCTTGAAGGTGCTGCACATCGGGAAGCGCTCGTCGCCGCGCAGGCTGGCGCGCAATCCGGTCTCGGTATCGAGGGCGGCGACGCCGAGCCGGCCGCTGGTCGCCAGCTCGATGCGTGCAAATTCCTGCTGCAGCCGCTGGGTCAGCGCGTCGTGTTCCGTCGCCGCGGCTTGCCGCGGCAAGGCGAAGGAGGTGGCCAGGCCCAGCGTCCGCAATCCAAATGTCCGTCTCGTCAGCATATCGATTCCCATTCTCCGTTGGCGGCGCGAACCTGCCGAACGGCGTGACGATGGACAAACAATCATTTATACAGCGAGGCATGAGAAAAACTTGGTCATGACATCGTGCGCCGCCACCTCCCGCTGAACGCGCTGCGCGCCTTCGAGGCGTCGGCGCGGCTGCTCAGCTTCACCCGCGCGGGGCTCGAATTGCGCGTGACGCAGACCGCGATCAGCCATCAGGTCAAGCAGCTCGAGGACACGCTGGGTGCCACGTTGTTTCGGCGCCTGCCGCGCGGCCTCGTGCTGACAGATGAAGGCCTGGCGCTGTTGCCGGTGCTGACCGACGCGTTCGATCGCATCGGGGGTGCGATCGAGCGGATCGAGGCCAAGGAAACCCGCGAGGTCGTCACCGTCGGCTGCGTCGCGACCTTTGCGACCGGATGGCTGCTGCAGCGGATCGATCGCTTCAAGCGCGCGCATCCCTATGTCGACCTGCGTCTGATGACCAACAACAACCGCATCGACATCGCGGGCGACGGGCTCGATCTTGCGCTGCGCTTCGGCGACGGCTCGTGGCACGGCACCGAGGCGATCCATCTGCTGGCCGCGCCGCTGTCGCCGGTGTGCCGTCCCGATGTCGCCGACCGCCTGCGCAAACCGTCCGATCTGGCGCAGGAATTTCTGCTGCGCTCCTACCGCGCCGAGGAATGGCCGCTCTGGTTCGCGGTCGCGGGCGCGCCGTGCCCGAAGATCCAGGGTCCGATCTTCGACAGCTCGGTGGCGATGGCCGAAGCCGCCGCGCGCGGCGTCGGCATCGGGCTGGTGCCTATCGCGATGTTTCAGAACGAGCTCACCTCAGGCCGGCTGGTCCGGCCGTTTTTAACAGAGGTTCCGGCGGGGTCGTATTGGCTGACCTGGCTGAAGTCAAAGGACATGACACCAGGCATGCGCGCGTTCCGGGATTGGCTGCTGGAGACGCTGCGAACGGATGCGCGTAAAGTGGAGGAGGTGGCGGTGACGCCGGCACCGAGGCGGAAGATGAAGGCAAAGGCCAGACCGAAGCCACCGACCAAGACCAAAGCCAAGACGAAGCGGCGTTAACCCCTAGAGCATGATCCGGAAAAGTGTGTAGCGGTTTTCCGAAAAGATCATGCTCAAAACAAAGAGATAGAGCGGGAGGACGATTCGAAGAAGAGTCATCCCGCTCCAGGAACGGGATTGCAGCTATCGTGGCCGTGATTTCGGAATAATGGAAGAATACCCCTGAGTTGCCCGACGTGTCAAGTAGCCGTGTCGAACGCCGGCAGCCGCCGGCTACTTTGCATGGGGGTGTTTTCGATATTTTGGCAGTGCACCCCTGTTCGCATCTGGCGCCGCAGCTACGCCAGATGGCACGCCACGAAATGTCCGTCGCTGCCTTGTCGCAATTCCGGCGCGGTCTGCTTGCAGCGCTCTTCGGCGATCGGGCAGCGGGTGTGGAAGTGGCAGCCCTTTGGCGGATTGATCGGGCTCGGCACATCGCCCTTGAGTCGGATCCGGTCGCGCTTCGCCTTGGGGTCCGGCACCGGGACGGCCGAGAGCAGCGCCCTGGTGTAGGGATGCTGCGGATTGCGGTAGAGATCATTGGCCTTGGCGAGCTCGACGATGCGGCCGAGATACATCACCGCGACGCGGTCCGAGATGTGCTCCACAACAGACAGATCGTGGGCGACGAACAGATAGGTGAGGTTCAGCTCGGCCTGCAGGTCCTCCAGCAGGTTGATCACCTGCGCCTGGATCGAGACGTCGAGCGCCGACACCGGCTCGTCGCAGACGATCAGCTTCGGCGACAGCGTGAGCGCGCGCGCGATCGCGATGCGCTGGCGCTGGCCGCCGGAGAATTCGTGCGGGTAGCGGCGCATGTGCTCGGCCTTCAGCCCGACCTTGACCAGCAGGGCCGCGACGCGGTCTTCCCGCTCGCTGGCTGACGCGACCAGATTATGGATGATGAAGGGTTCGCCGAGGATCGCGCCGATGGTCATGCGCGGATTGAGCGAGGCGAACGGATCCTGGAACACCAGCTGCATGTTGCGCCGCATGGCGCGCAGATCGCCGCCGCCGAGACCCATCACGCTCTGGCCGTCGAACACCACCTCGCCGGAGGTCGGCTCGATCAGGCGCAGCACGCAGCGGCCGGTGGTGGATTTGCCGCAGCCGGATTCTCCGACCAGCCCAAGCGTCTCGCCGCGATTGACCGAGAACGACACGCCGTCCACCGCATAGACCTGTCCGACTTCGCGCGACAGCAATCCGCCCAGCACCGGAAAATGCTTCTTCAGGTCGGTGACGCGCAGCAGCGGCTCGCTCATGGCTCATCTCCAAGATGGCAGGCGATGCGATGGCCCGGTGTGACGTTGCGCAGCATCGGCTCCGTCTCGGTGCAGATGCTCATGACGTGACGGCAGCGCGGCGCGAAGCGGCAGCCAGGCGCCGGGTTGATCAGGATCGGCACCGAGCCGCCGATCGTCTCCAGCCGCGTCTTGTGCTGGGCGTCGAGATCGATGCGCGGGATAGAGCGGATCAAGCCCTGCGTGTAAGGGTGGCGCGGATCGGCGAATAATTCGTCGACATTGGCCTCTTCCACCACCTTGCCGGCATACATCACGACGACGCGCTGCGCGGTCTCGGCAACCACGCCCATGGCGTGGGTGATCAGCATCACCGCCATGCCCAGGCGTTCCTTCATGTCCTGCAAAAGGTCGAGGATCTGCGCCTGGATGGTGACGTCGAGTGCGGTGGTCGGCTCGTCCGCGATCACGAGCTTGGGCCGGCAGGCCAGCGCCATCGCGATCATGACGCGCTGGCGCATGCCGCCCGAGAACTGGTGCGGATAATGATGCACGCGCCCCTCGGCGTTGGGGATCTGCACCAGCTTGAGCATCTCGATGGTCCGCTCGATCGCCTGCTTCCGAGTGACGGCCTCATGCTGGCGCAGGCTTTCGGCGATCTGCTCGCCGATGGTCAGCACCGGATTGAGCGAGGTCATCGGCTCCTGGAAGATGAAGCCGATCTCCTTGGCCCTGATCTCGTCGAGCTGATGGCTGGTGAGGGGGACGAGGTCGCGGCCCTCGAAGATGATCTGGCCCGCGACGATGCGGCCGGGTGGCATCGCGATCAGCTTCAGGATCGACATCGCGGTGACGGTCTTGCCGCAGCCGGATTCGCCGACCACGCAGAGCGTCTCGCCTCTGTTGACGCTGAGGTCGACACCATCGACGGCCTGGACGATGCCGTCGTCGGTGGTGAAATGGGTTTTCAGGCCCTTGATCTCGAGCAAGGGCGCCATCAGATCACCTTCCGCGCATCGAGCGCATCGCGCAGGCCGTCGCCGATGAAGTTGATGGCGACCACCGCGATGAAGATCGCGGCGCCTGGAAACAGCGCCCAATGCGGGCCGATGTCGAGAAAGTCCTTGGCGTCATAGAGGATGCGGCCCCAGGTCGGAGTGTCAGGCGGAAAGCCGAGACCAAGGAACGACAGCGTCGATTCCGCGATGATGGCCGCGGCAACGTCGATCGTGCCGGCGATGATCACGGGCCCGAGCGCGTTGGGCAGGATGTGGCGTATCACCTGCCGCGTCGGGCTGGCGCCAAGCGCACGCGCGGCTTCGACGAACTCCTTTTCGCGCAAGGAGAGGAACTGGGCGCGCACCAGGCGCGCCACCGGCATCCAGCGCAGGCCCCCGATTACGAGCACGATCAGGATGAAGATGCCGCCCTCAGGCCCGAACGCGGCCTTCAATCCGTCGCGGAACAGATAGATCAGCATCAGCAGCAGCGGCAGTTGCGGCAGCGACAGGAACAGGTCGGTGAGCCACATCAGTGCATAGCCGAGTGGGCCGCGCGACATGCCGGCAAGCGCGCCGATCAGCGTGCCGACGAACACCGAGACCAGCATCGCGGCGAGGCCCACCGCGAGCGAGATGCGGCCGCCATAGATCATGCGGGCAAGGATGTCCTGGCCGAGATCGTCGGTGCCGAAGGGATGCGCCAGCGACGGCCCCTGCATGCCCGCCACGACGTCGATGTCGCTGGCGGAGACACGCCAGATGAACGGCCCGAGCACGACCGCTGCGATCAGCAACAGCAGCAGCACGGCGCTGACCACGGCAGGCCGGTGCCGGCGATAGCGCCGCCAGGCTTCCCGCCAAGGCGAGTAGCCGCGCCGCTCAGCGGAAGGAGATGCGAGGGTCAAGCCAGCCATAAAGGACATCTGCAATCAGGTTGAACAGGACGACGAGACACGCGAAGACGAAGGTCACGGCCATCACGACCGGCGTGTCATTGGCGAGGATCGAGGAAATCAGCAACGAACCGATTCCGGGAATCCGGAAGATCTGCTCGGTGACGATGGCGCCGCCGAACACGGCGGGCATCTGCAGCGCGATCAGGGTGACGACCGGGATCATGGCATTGCGCATCACATGCTTGACGATCACCTTGGTTTGCCCGAGCCCCTTGGCGCGGGCGGTGGTGACATAGTCGAGGCGGATCACGTCGAGCATGGCCGAGCGTACGAAGCGGGTCATCGACGCCGCCTGGAACAGGCCGAGCACCATCACCGGCATGATCGCCTGCCGGATCATCTCGAGCACCCAGGGGATGCCGCTGCCGGGGACTTCGGTGTAGACGAACGGCAGCCAGTCCAGCTTCACCGAGAAGACCAGGATGAACAGGATGCCGGTGAAGAAGGTCGGCAGCGAGAAGCCGATGAAGGCGAAGGTGTTGGCGAGCTGGTCGAACAGCGAATAGGGGCGGGTGGCGGCGTAGACGCCGACCGGTATGGCGATCGACAGCGCCAGCAGTTGCGCCGAGCCGATCACGTAGAGCGTGGTGGGCAGCCGCTGCAGGATCAGTGTGTCGACATCGATCCGGCTGACAAAGGAAAAGCCCCAGTCGCCATGCACCATCGCGGCGAGCCAGTGCAGGTAGCGAAGATAGATCGGATCGTCGAGGCCGAACTTGGCCCGCAGTGCGGCCTGCACTCCGGGCGGCACGTTCGGATTGGTCGCCAGTTCGCTGAACGGGTCGCCCGGCGCGAGCGCCAGCACGACGAACAGGACAAGCGAAATCCCGAGCAGGCTCGGAATCGCGATCATCAGGCGACGCAGGATGTACTGACTCATGAACGAACAATCCGCCTAAGCACGATCAGAACAGTGTGAAGTGGTCTTCCCTCGCGACAAACGCGAAGCGTTTGCGCGGAGATCATGCTCGAACAGGAGAGCAGGTGCGACGGTCTCGTGAAGCCGTCGCACACGCTCTCCGGTCTCAGGTTTCGCGATACCAATCCTGCAGATTGTCGGTCTGGTTGGCCCAGCCCGAAAGCGCCGGCCGCAGCGTGTTGGAGCACGCTTCCACCGCGAGGCGATGCATCACGGGGATCATCACATTGTCCTGCCACATCAGATCGTTGCACTTGATGTAGAGGTCCGCCCGCTTGATCGGATCGATCTCGATGTCGGCCGCATCGACCGCCGCATCATAGTCCTTGTTGACCCAGCGCGGGAAGTTCGATCCCTGCCACTTGTTCTCCTTGGTGGCGACGTAGCGCGAGTGATAGCGGCGCATGGCCAGGGCCGGATCGGGCTGGGTCATCGGGATCTGGAACATCTCGAGGTCGGCATAGAAGTGGGCGTAGGTGTCGGGGTTGGCGACGTCGGAGGAGAAGAACACGGAGGCGACGACCGATTTCAGCTCGACGTCGATGCCGGCCTTCTGGCAGGCCTGCTTGACGATCGCCTGGGTCTTCTGGCGCGGGCCGTTGATCGAGGTCTGGTATAGGAATTTCAGCTTCTTGCCGTCCTTCTCGCGGATGCCGTCGGAGCCCGCCTTCCAGCCGGCTTCATCGAGAAGGGCGCTCGCCTTTTCGACGCTGAACTCCCACTTGGTGTTCTTGGAAACGAACTCCTCGGGGCCGTTGAGATAGTTCGCGGTGGCGCGGCCGGCGCGGCCGTAGATCACCTTCTTGATCGACTCGCGGTCGACCAGCAGCGCCAGCGCCTGGCGCACCTTTGGATCTGACAGGATCGGATGCTTGGTCTTCATCGAGGATCGCTCACCGTCGACCTCGGTGTTGGGATCGGTAAAGTTGATCGCGATGAACTCGATATCGCCCCCGACAGCATAGAGGGTCTTGCCCTTGCCGCCCTTTTCCAGCCGCAGCAGCACTTCGTCTTCGACCTGGATGTTCCAGGCAAAATCATATTCGCCGGTCTGGATCACCGCGCGCGCCGCCGAGACGGCATCGCCGCCGCCCTTCATCTCGATGGTGTCGAAGGAGGGCCGGTTGGCCATGTGGTAGTCGGGATTGATCTCACCGCGGATCAGGTCGCCGGGTTTGAACTCGACGAATTTGTAGGGACCGGTGCCGATCGGTTTCAGATTGTTCGGCGCCTCGCGAGACTTGCCGCCCTTGAACTCGGCGAACAGATGTTTTGGGATGATGCAGCCATAGGCGCCGACAAAGGCATTGGCCCAGAACGGAGTCGGCTTCTCGAACGTGATCCGGACAGTGAGATCGTCGACCTTCGTGACCGTCATGTCGGCGTAGGTGCCGCTGGAGACGGCCGCGGTCGCCGGATCGGTCGCATACTCCCAGTTGAACACGAGATCGTCGGCGGTGAAGGGCTGGCCGTCGTGCCATTTGACGCCGGGCTTGATCTTCCACGTCACCGATTTGGCGTCGGCGGCGAGGCCGCCGTTCTGGATCGAGGGGATTTCGGCGGCGAGGATCGGGTTGAGATGGCCGTCGACATCCCAGCTCGCGAGCGGTTCGTAGAAGATGCGAGAGGCGTCCTGATCCTTGGTGCCGGTGGCAAAATGCGGGTTGAGCAGGGTCGGGCCCTGCCACCACAGCAGTTTCAGCGGACCGCCACCGCCGCGTTTGGTCGGCTTGTAAGGGTTGGGACTCTGCGCCATCGCGACGCCGCCAAGGCTGAGGATCTGGTTCGCCATCGGTGCCGTGAGGCCGACCGCGATCATTCGCTTGACGAAGGCACGGCGATCCATGAGTCCGCCCTTCACGTCATCGATCATGGTTCGCAGGTTTCTATCGAACATCATCCCCTCGTCCGGTTCCGGAAATTGCGGCTGGCCACGGAAACGGGCCGCCGGGTATTTGGCGGGGGATGGCACACCGAAATGCCCCCGCAGGTCAACGTCCCGGGAGCCCCCGCCCATAGGTCTTTTGGCTAGCACTTGTGCAGAATGCCTGCAAAGCGCACATGGCTTCGGCATTCCGGAGCCAAAGCGCGCCGATGCACGTTTTGGCCTGCCGAAAGTTTGTTCGTTATCCTTTGTTCCGATGCGCTTATTCGACGCTAGCCAAGTCTCGCCCCCGAACTGGTCGGGGGCGAGGGTCGGCTTGCACGTATGCAGGCGTCATGCCACCGACATGTCCAACGGCGGTGCAACATTCTCCGGAAGCGGGCTGACATAGGGCGTCCGGGTGGTCCGCTTCTTCAAGTCCGCCTTGGCGGCTTCGATCAGCTCCGTCTCCATCAGTGCCTTGACGCCGAGTCCGGCCATCGCCTTGGCCGCCTGCACCATCGCCTTGTGCGCGGCCGGGGTCTTGCCTTGCGCCACAACCTGCCAGGTGTGGAAGGGGGTGCCGATTGCAACCGTCGGTGCATGCACCTGCACGGTCGGCACAACCCAGCTGACGTCGCCGACATCGGTCGAGCCCACCAGTGGGTTGCGCTTGGCATCCAGCGGCACGATGAAATCGGCCAAGGGACGCTCCGTCGGATCCATGCCGATCGCGTAATAAACCGAGGCGATGTCCTTGTCGGTCAGGGTCGCGCGGATCTTGCCCGCGAAATCCTTATCGGCGTCGTCGAAATGCGGCGGGCCGAGGTCTTCCATGATCCGGTGCAGGGTCTGCTCCAGCGGCGTGTTGGGCAGGATGTTGGAGACCGCGGAGATGATCTTCATCTCCATCCTGGTCTCGGTCATCAGCGCCGCGCCTTGCGCGATCTTGTTCACGCGCCCGACCAATTCGTTCATGCCGGGCAGGTCACGGGCGCGGATCGAATAGCGCACGCGGGCATGGGCCTGCACCACATTGGGCGCGATGCCGCCGGTGTCGAGCACCGCGTAATGCACGCGGGCGTCGCTCGGCATGTGCTCGCGCATGTAGTTGACGCCGACATTCATCAATTCCACCGCATCGAGCGCACTGCGGCCGAGATGCGGCGAGGCTGACGCGTGCGAGGTGCGGCCGGTGAAGATGAAGTCGGCCCGCGTATTGGCGAGCGACGGCGTCACCGCGACTTCCCAGAAGCTGTGCGGATGCCAAGTGATGGCGATGTCGACGTCGTCGAACGCGCTCGCGCGCACCATGAACGCCTTTGCCGCGCCGCCTTCCTCGGCGGGACAGCCGTAATAGCGCACGCGACCCGGCACCTTGTTGGCGGCGAGCCAGTCCTTCACCGCGGTGGCGGCGAGCAGCGCGGACGAACCCAGCAGATTGTGACCGCAGCCATGGCCATGGCCGCCGGTCTCCACCGGGCGATGTTCGGCGACGCCGGCCTCCTGGCTCAGGCCGGGCAGGGCGTCATATTCGCCGAGGAAGGCGATGACAGGCCCGCCTTCGCCCCATTCGCCCATCGCCGCGGTCGGAATGCCGGCGAGGTTTTCGGTGATGCGGAAGCCCTGGTGGCGCAGTTCGGCCAGATGTTCGGCGGACGAGCGCGCCTCGGTGTAGCAGACTTCCGGCATCGCCCACACGCGGTCGCTCAATTCGATAAAACGCGGCTTGATCGCGTCGACGCCGCGCCAAACATCACTACGGTTGTCCATTTGCTCCGGTTCCTTGGTTGCAAGGCAATCTGAAGCGGAAAAGGCTAGCAGTTTGCCGCGAGCCCGCCTAGCGCGCGTCCGCAGGGCAGGTTTTCCGCAATGTCACGTCTTGGTGTTGCTTCGCTTCTGTGCTTCGTGAAGATGCGGCCATGAATGATCCAATACCGTCGTTGCTGCCCGCCAAGCCGGGCCATCAATTTGTGATCTATGCCGATTCATGCTCCGGCGTTCCCGGTGCGCTGCATGAACGGACGTTCGCGTCGGTCAATAACGTGATCCGGCGGCTGCACCCCCGGCCCGAATTCATCCTGTTTCCCGGCGACGAGATCATCGGTCTCACCGCGGATGCCGGCGCGCTGCGTGCGCAATGGCGGCATTGGCTCGATACCGAGATGAGCTGGCTCGACCGGCGCGAGGTGCCGCTTTGGCACACGACCGGCAACCACACCACCTATGACAGGATGAGCGAGGATGTGTTCCGCGAGGTGCTGAAACTGCCGCGTAACGGCCCGCCGGGGCAGGAAGGATTGTCATACTGGGTTCGCCGCGACGATCTGCTGATGGTGTTCGTCCACACGCTCTGGAGCGGGCTCGGCGGTGAAGGGCATGTCGAGACCGATTGGCTGGAGACGACACTCGCGCAGCATCGGGACGCCAGGCATAAGCTCGTTCTCGGCCATCATCCGGTATTCCCGATCAATGGCTACACCGGCACCTATCAGCGCGAGATCGGTCACGAATATCGGGAGCGGTTCTGGAACATCCTCGTGCGCGCCGACGTGACCGCCTATCTGTGCAGCCATATCCTCGCGTTTGACGTCCAGGTTCAGCAGGGGGTGCTGCAGATCTGCACGGCAGGCGCCGGTACCGCGCATCGGATGCCTGAAGGCGTCGAGTACCTGCATTGCGTACAAGCGGCGCTTGATGACGACGGTCTTAGCTACCAGGTGCTCGATACCCAAGGGACGGTGCGCGAGCGGCTCAGATGGCCGTTGCCGTCTTTCAGCGAAGGCGGCTGGACGACGCTGCCGCGGGGCATCAGTCCGGCCCCGTTCTCCGGTCTACCGGCACTCGGGACTGTCGTCGCGCTAAGGCTCTCAGGCCACACCGTGGGTGACGCCGCCGCGCCGCAGACGATTCTTTGTGCGCCCGTGCCCGGGATGATCGCACCGCTTTGGTTCGGATTGCGAGGGCCGAAACAAACGCTCACGCTGATCCTTGGGAGGGAAAGCGGGCGCAGCCCGCATTATTGGATCGGGCCCGATCTGCTTCCCGGCCGGGACTTCGCTCTCGACGTCGCCTTCCACCCGGACATGGGACCGGGCGGCGTGCTTTGGCGAACGACAGGCGATACGCGTTGGACGTCGTTCGCCGCGGCTTCGGCCACCGGACTCGAACAGCTGTCATGGCCCGCAGCCTGGATCGTCGGTCACGGACAGAACGGGCGGGACGATACGCCTTATGCGGGATCGCAGCTCGATGTTGCAGTGGCCCTCAGCAAGCAGCCCTAATCCGGCTCGCGTGGCTTCGTGCGCGCCGTGTCCTTCAACTCCCGATCAATGAGGATGCAAACCCGGCGCTGCGCGAGCAGATTGAGCCGCGCGCGTGTCGTGCCGCGTTTGATTTTACCGTTGATTGCGAATGACCAGCTCCAGAGATCCGGTTCGATATTGGTGAGTGTGTATTCGATGTCCCGATGACGATAGATCAGCTTCTTCATGCCGTTTCTTTTTGTTGGCTGAAGGCTGCATAGCGAGATCGGGCAGGCGTCTGTATCCGGACGACTACTTACGCATTTGGTCTATAGCGCGGTGCCGTGGGGCGGAATTTCCGAACCATTGAGTTGGCTCGGGCGATTCATGTCGCGAGAACGCAAAGCTGCGTCCCCATCCACAGATGTCATCGCCCGGCCTGTGCGCAATTGCGCACATGGACCGGGCGACCCAGTACGCCGAGGCCCATTGGCTCAAGCACGACCGTCTCTGGAATACTGGATCATCCGCATGCGCGGGTGATGACACCGAGAGCTTGGCTGTTTGAAATGTGAATCCGAAACCAAACCGGCGTCGTCGCGGCGGAGGCCGGGGCGACGGAGTGGTCAAAACCTCCTCGCCATCTCCACCAGCCGCCGATGCGCAGACTCGCGCGCGGCGCGGATCGGCTCCGCGGGGCCGGTCGTCGGGCCGATCGGCACGAAGCGCACGTCCGCGATGCCGATGAAACGCAACACCTCGCGCAGATAGGGCGTCGCCATGTCGATACGGCCGCGGTTCATGCCGGTGACGAAATCGCTGCCGCTCGCGAGGATCACGACGGTTGGCCGGTCCTTGAGCAACGGCAGATAACCTATCGCCGGATCGAAGTGGAAGGTCAGCCCGGGCTGGATGATGACGTCGAGCCATTGCTTGAGCTTGTAGGGAATGCTGAAATTCCACATCGGTGTCGAGATCAGCACGCGATCGGCCAGCGACAGCCGGAGCGCGAGGCGTTCGGCGACTGCGAAGGCATCGCGCTGCGAATCGGTGAAGGGCTTGCCGCCGATGCGGGAATATTTGGCCTCCAGCAGATAGCCCTCGAAGTCGGGCAGCGGGTCGCGCCAGAGGTTCATCGCGTCGATCTCCCAGTCCGGCCGCGACTTCCGGAACTGATCGAGAAAGACGCGCGCGCCGGCAGCCGATTCCGAATCGACGCGGGGAGAGCAGGCGAGGTGAAGCAATTTTGGCAACGCTTCCCTTTCAGCCGAGCGCCTTGATGATGGCTTCGGCGTTGGTCACGACGGAGACGTTCTGCAGCGCAAAATTGATCGCGGCATTGTGCCAGTCGGCGTTCATGGTCGAGCAGCAATCCTCCGGCACGATCATGAAATAGCCCTTGTCGGCGCCGGTGCGCGCGGTGTGCTCGACCGACATGTTGGTCCAGGCGCCGGTGTTGATGATCATGTCGCGGCCGGTCGCCTTCAGGATGGTCTCCAGCTTGGTGCCTTCCCATGCGCTCATCCGCATCTTCTCGACCACGAAATCGCCCGGGCGCGGCTCGAGGCCCGAGACCGGGGCGGCACCCCAGCTGCCGCGCACCATCGCCTTGCTGTCGACCAGCCCTTCGAACAGCGGCGCATTCAATGTCACGCCGGGCGCGCCGGGCTCGACGACGAACCAGACATGGATGATGGCGACGCCCCGCGCGCGGGCGGCTTCCGCAAGGCGGCGGACATTCTCGACGACATGCTGCTGGCGCGCATGATCCGGCGCACCAGAGTCTGCGAACGCGCCGCCATCCATGATGACGTCGTTCTGCATGTCCTGGACGATCATGGCGCAGCGCTGCGGATCGAGCTTCATGTCGCCGGCGGAGAGATTGGGCGCAGGGGCGGACGAGGTGGCGCCCGTGCCGCCGCGCTTGCCGCTCATATAGGGCTCGTGACGCGGCCCGACCTTGGTCGTGATCGCATAGACCGAATGGGTCGCGGTCAGATAGAGCGTTCGGAAATCGGCGCCGCCCCAGGCGAGATTGGCGACGAGCTCCGGCAGGCGGACCTTGCCGAGCAGATTACCATCCGGCGAATAGACCCAGATGCCGCCTGGCGCCGTGACCCAGACATTGCCGCGCTGGTCGCACTTCATGCCGTCGGGCAGGCCGGGCTCGAGCTCCGAGCGGATGCCGCTGGCGAATGTACGCGGATTGGCGAGCGAACCGTCGGCATGGACGTCGAAGGCGCGGATCAGGGCTTGCACGGTGTCGTTGACATAGAGGATGCGCTCGTCGGGAGAGAAGCACAGCCCGTTCGGTTGCTCGAACAAATAGCGGTCGACCAGAAGTTTTGGCGCGCCGCCGCCCGGAGGCACGCGATAGACGCCCTGGAAGCCGAGCTGGCGCGGTCGCTCGACGCCATAAACCGGCATGCGGCCGTACCAGGGATCGCTGAAATAGATCGCGCCAGAGGAGTGAACGCAGACGTCGTTCGGGCTGTTGAGCTCCTGGTTGTCGAAATGCGAGGCCAGCACCTCGCGCCGTCCATCGGGCCGCTCGCGGATCAGCGACGACGTGGCGTGTTCGCAGACGATCAGATTGAGGTCGGCGTCATAGGTCATGCCGTTGCATTTGTTCGACGGGCGCTTGACCTCGACCACGCCGCGCTTCGCGTCCCAGCGCCGGCGCACGTCGCCGGGCATGTCGGAGAACAGCAGGAATTGGTCGAGCGGATGCCAGATCGGCCCCTCCGTGAAATCGAAGCCCGTCCCGACCTGGCCGACTGGCGCATAGGGATCGATCAGATCTTCGAATTCGCTGCGCAGGGTGACATGGGTCATCGCGTCAATCCTTCGCGGTTACGCCGGGAACCAATTGCGCTGCGGCAGGCTGTGAACGATCGGCCCCGGCACCTGGTCGTGCAACCGGCCGATCACCACGCCGCCCTCGATCTTGGCCGGACGATCATGCACCGGCAGCAGATAGCGCGAGTTGCTCAGCAGCTTCTTGATCGAAGCCTTCTCCGCCCGCTTGCTGGTGCCGTGGTTGCCGGTGGTGCGCGGCTCGGCGTCGTGGATTTCGTTGAAGGGATTGATGATCTGGTCGTTGAAATCATAGATCACGTCGCCGCAGATGGTCGCGATGCCGTCGGCGGTATGGACGTGGATGTTCATCGAGCCTTCGGTGTGGGCATTGGCGGCGTCGCAATAGACGCCTGGCATCAGCTCGACCGGGCCGGTGATCTCAAGATCGAGGAAGCGCAGCGCGCTCTTGGTGTGCAGGCGGTCGATCAAATGCTTGATGTCGGGCGCCGGATATTGCGGATGCATCAGGCCGGAGACGGAATATTCCAGCTCCTTGCGGTTGACGACGACGGTCGTGTTCATCGGGAACAGATCGTCCTTGCCGGCATGATCGATGTGCAGATGGGTATGGCAGACGAAGCGCACATCGCCCATCCGCACGCCGTGGCGGGAGAGCTGATTCTCGATCATGTGCTCGTGGAACTGGAGCCCGCGCATGCCGAGCGACTCCATGATCTGGTTGGAGCGATAACCGGTGTCGACCAGGACCGGGTAGGGGCCACCAAGGATCAGGAAGCCGAGCGTCAGCACACGGCGGGTGCGGCCGCAATTATGCCCGAGCACCAAGAAGCTCGATTCCAGCTCGATGTCGCCATAGTCCAGGATCTTGATCTCCAACGGCATCTCATCCCTCCCAATTCGTGCTTGTTGCTTGCTTGTGTAGTCACGCCGCGCCTACGGCCCCAGCCGATAGACCCGCGCTGCCGTGGTGCTGAAGATCGCCTCGTGCTGCTCGGCACTGAGCCGCGCGGTGGCGGCCTTGAACGCGTCGACGAGGTCGCGATAGCTGGTCCAGAGCTTCTCGATCGGAAAGTTCGATCCGAACAGGCAGCGATCGGCGCCGAAGATCGCAACCGTGTCGGTCACGACATCGGCGATGTGCGCGGAATCGTTGCGGTGGATGAAGGTGCCGAGCCCCGACAGCTTCGACACCACGTTCGGGCGTTGTGCGAGCCGTGCCATGCCGGCACGCCAAGCCGCGCGGCCCTGTGGCGACGGATCCTCCAGCATGCCGGCGTGCTGCAGGATGAAGGTGACCTCGGGGCACGCTTCGGCGAGGCCGGCGGCGTCCGCCATCTGCGACGTGAACACCTGGAGGTCAAAACTCCAGCCGTAGTCGGCGAGGCGGCCGACATTGCGCCGGATCACGGGATCGGTGCACAGATCAGGGCGCGCGGCGAAACGATACAGCGGGTTCTCGTGCCAGTGCAGCTGCATGCGCACCCCGCGCACCAGCGGATAGCGCTTCAGGCGGTCGAGCTGCGGGCGGACGTCGTCGGCGCTGAAATCGGCATAGGCGATGATGGCGTGCGGCCAGCCGTGGTCATCAGCGGTCTGCTGCACCCAGGCCGCCTCATCCTCGAACTTGCCGTTTGGCCAATTGGTCTGGACATAGACCGAGCGGGTGACACCGGTGCCCTTGAGGTCGTCGAGATATTCCTCGATCGGATAGTCGCGGCGGATCGGCTCATAGGGGCCGAAGATGCGCGGCTGCATCGGGCCCGACAGCCAGGCGAGATCGGCCTGGCGCCAGATATGATGGTGTCCGTCGACGATATCGGTCACGCAGCTCTCCTTCGTCCAAGCGACAGCAGGTGCGCGACCACTGCCGCGCTCGATCCGCCGTCGACGAGATCATCGACGAAACGCTGGATCGCCACCAGCGCTTCGGTTTGCGGCTTGAAGCCAGGTGTGGTCGCAAGCGGCGTCAGCCAGCTCACCCGCCACGCCCGCCGCGACAGTTTTGCGACGGCATCGCGGAGCGCGGCGGGGTCGCCGCGCTCCAGGCCGTCGGAGACGATGATAACGGCGGCGCCGCGGGCATATCCGCCGAACCGCGGCACGGCGAGGAACGCCTGCAAAGCATCGCCGATGCGGGTGCCGCCGTCCCAGTCGCTGACCAGGAACGCGGCGGCGTTCAGGGCCTGCTCGCGACGCTTCAGCCGCAGCGCGCGGGTGACGCGCGTCAGCCGCGTGCCGAAGGTGAAGACCTCGACATTGTGGGCTGCCTGCGCCAGCGCATGCGCGAGCGTCATATTCTCCTCGGTCCGCGCCTTCATCGAGCCGGAGACGTCGATCAGCAGCAGAATCTTGCGCGGGCGTTCCCGGCGGCGCAGGCGCCCCAGCCGCAGCACCTCGCCGTCATTGCGGACACTGTCGCGCAGGGTACGACGTAGATCGGCGAACGGGCCGCTCCTTGCGCGTCGCCGCCTGTGCCCGCGGCGGCGCGGCAGCCGGGCCGCCGCCTCGCGCGACAGCCGCCGCAATGCATCGCTGGTCGAGGCCGGTGCGAAATGGCGTTCGACCAGCGCCTCGGACCGTGCCGCGGCCAGACCAGACTCGTTAGCCTCGTCGGCAAGCGGCGGCTCGTCGTCACCGCGGCCTTCCTCCTGCAGGCGGACGGTCTCCTCGTCCTCGCCCTCGGCACGCTCGATCGCCTCGGCGCCGCGGAAGTGGATGTCGAACAGACGGTCATATGTCGCGCGCCGCTCGGGCGGTGGTGCCAGCGTTGCGAGCCCGGCCTGGCGGATGTGCTCGAGGCTGCGCGGCCCGAGCAGTTCGATTGCCGCCAGGAAGCTGGTGGTCTGCTCCGGCGCGACCGAAAATCCGTTGGCGCGCAGCAGCGCGACAAAGGAGACGAAGATTTGCGCGGCGCGCGGCAGCTGGAGGTCGTCGCTCACGCGGCAGCCTCCGCGATCAGCGCATCCAGCCGGGGCGAGATGAAATGAATATCCTCTTCGTCCTTCAGCGCGACGCCGATCGAGCGTTTGAACGCGTCCGGCCAGCGCGCTCCGCCCTTATGCAGGAGCGTCGCAGCCTCCGCCCAGTCGACGGCCTCGGCGATGCCGGGCACCTTGCTCAGCGGTTCGCGTCGGAGCTTGCCGACCGCCGCGACGACAGCACGGGCGGTGGCTTCGGCGACGCTGGAGGCCCGCATCATCACGATGCGCGCCTCGCGTTCGGCGTTCGGATAGTCGATCCAGTGGTAGACGCAACGTCGCCGCAACGCCTCGTGCAGGTCGCGGGTCCGGTTCGAGGTCAGGACGACGACGGGATGTTCGGTCGCGCGGATCGTGCCGCGCTCCGGGATCGAGATCTGGAAGTCGGAGAGGAATTCGAGCAGGAAGGCCTCGAACTCCTGGTCGGCGCGGTCGATTTCGTCGATCAGCAGCACCGTCGCATCGGGTGCGCGCAGCGTGGCGAGCATCGGACGCTCGATCAGGAAGGACTCGCCATAGATGTCGATGCTCTCCTCGCCGGCCTGCCGGATCGCCAGCATCTGGCGCGGGTAGTTCCACTCGTACAGCGCGGCGGACGCGTCGATGCCCTCGTAACATTGCAGGCGGATCAGCTTGCGGCCGAGCACGGCGGCGATCGCCTTGGCGGCCTCGGTCTTGCCGACACCGGGCGCGCCCTCAAGCAGCAGCGGCTTGCCGAGTGCGAGCGAGAGGTACGACGCCGTCGCAATGCCGTCATCGGCGAGGTAATAGGCCGCGCGCAGCGCCTTCTCCAGCGCCTCGGGACTGTCGATACCGACGATGTTGCTGCGGACCGGCATGTGAAAGCCTCAGCGCCGCGCCTGCGGCCGTGCGCCACCCTGCGCCCTGATCGCGCGCAGCACCTTCTCCGGCGTGATCGGCAGATCGTCGATCCTGACGCCGACGGCGTTGAAGATCGCGTTGGCGACGGCTGGCAACACCGGATTGGCGCACATCTCGCCCGGACCCTTGGCACCGAACGGGCCATCGGGCGCGGGTCGTTCCAGCACCGCGATGTCGTGCGGGCAGATATCGCCGGGGCCGGGCATCAGATACTCGACGAAGTCGCGCGGCCCGTGCACGGGATCGGGATAATGAGGTTCCGTCGTCTCATAGAGCGCATGGCTGACGCCCATCCAGGCGCCGCCGACCAGTTGCTGCTCGACCAGCCGCGGATTGAGCGCGCGGCCAAGTTCATACGCGCTGTCCATGCGCACCATGTCGACCTCGCCGGTTTCGTCGTCGACCTCGACCTCGGCGACCATGCAGGCGTGCGCGTAGCATGTCGCCGGCGACATTTCGCCGGTTTCGGGATCGACGTCGGAGAGCGGCACCAGAAAGATGCCGCGGCCCGAGATGGTCTTGCCCTGCTTGAACTGCGCGGCGATCGCGACGTCTTTGGTCGAGATCGAGCGGTGTGGCGCGCCCTTGACGTGGATGTTGCCGCGGCCGTCGGTCTCAAGGTCGGCGGCGTTGACCTCCAGCTCCTCGGCAGCGGCTTCCATCATCACGCCGCGCGCTTCGCGCGCTGCCGCCATCACGGCGTTGCCGACACGGTGGGTGCCGCGCGAAGCGAACGAGCCCATGCAGTGCGGGCCGGTGTCGGAATCGGCGGTGTCGACATAGACGTCTTCGACGGGAACGCCGAGCGTCTCGGCGCAGATCTGCCGTGTCACCGACTTCATGCCCTGGCCGAGATCGATCGAGGACAGCGCCACCGTGAACTTGCCGCTGGGATTGGAATGCACCAGCGCCTGGCTCGGATCGCCGCCGAGATTCATGCCGATGGGATAATTGACCGCCGCGATGCCGCGTCCGCGATGCCTGGTCATGGTCAGCGCCTCCTGGTGCCGAAGACGGATGAGAAGCGGGCCGCGCCGTGCGCCGGCGCGTTCGGTCGCGGCGTCGGGGGTGACGACGGAGGAGGCGGAGACGGAGGTGGCGGCGGTTCGCGCGTCGCGGCCGGCGCACGGTCATATGTCGTGCGCTGCTGGAGCGCTGCGGCCGGCGGCGCGTGCGTTTCGCGCGGAGTGAGTGTGACAGCGGCGCGGATGCCGCCACCGTCCTTGCGCGACGACATGCGCTTAAACTCGTCGCGGAGCGGCCATTTGGCCTTCTCGGCGGCGACCTGCACGCATTCGATCAGCGCGGTGTTCTTGGCCTCGCGGCGATGCGCCTTCATGTCGCCGTCGCGATACGAATTGAGGATCCGAAACTCCATGGGGTCCATGCCGACGAGATGAGCAAGCTTGTCCATCTGGCATTCGATGGCGAAATCCATCGCCGTGACCCCGAAGCCGCGCATCGCGGTCGCCGGCGTGCGGTTGGTGAAGACGCAGTAGATGTCGCCATAAACGTTCGGGATCGTGTAGGGGCCGGGCAGATGCGCCGCGCATTTCACGGCGGCGTAGCTCGACAGCCGCGTGTAGGCGCCGCTGTCGAAATAGGCGCGCACCTTGCGGGCGACGACGCGGCCGTCGCGCATCACGCCGTCCTTGATGTAGATGCGTTCGGCGCCGCGCGGTGGGCCATATTGCATTTCCTCCTCGCGCCCGAACACGTAGCGCACCGGACGCCCGGTTAGCATCGCGCCGAGAATACAAAGCGGCTCGGTCAGCGTATCGACCTTGCCGCCGAAACCTCCGCCAACCGTGCCGCCGATGAAATGGAAGGTGTTGGAAGGAACGTCGAGGATCTTTGCGCAGGTATCGACCGAGAAGAACAGCGCCTGCGTCGAGGTGTAGACGATGTAGCGGCCGTTGGTGTCGGGCGCGGCGATCGAGCCATTGGTCTCGGTCGGCGCATGCTCGATCGGCGACATCTGGTAGCGCTGCTCCAGCACATGGTCGGCCGAGGCGAGCGCACGGTCGACATCGCCGAAGCGCAGCTGCTGGCGATCATAGGTCTCGTGATATGTGAAGGTGTTCTTGGGATAGACCTCGTTGACCACGGGTGCGCCCGGCTTCAGCGCGTCCTCGACGTCGAACACCGCCGGCAGCGGCTCATAGTCGATCTTGACCTTGGCGATCGCTTCAAAAGCCTCGCGCGGGCTGTCGGCGACGATGGCGACGATCGGCTCGCCCTTGTAGCGCACCTTGTCGACGGCGAGCGACGGCTCGTCGTCCTTGCCGAAGTTGATCAGGCTGAGCAGCGTATTCAGATTGTGCGGCACGTCGGAGCCGCGAATGATCCGCCGCACGCCCTGCGACCGCTCGGCCTCGCTGGTGTCGACGCGCCTCAGCCGCGCGTGCGAATGTTCGCTGCGGACCACCTTCAGATGCAGCATGCCCTGCAGTTTGTGGTCGTCGAAATAGGGCGAGGTTCCTGTGACATGGCCGAGCATGTCCTGGCGCTGCGTGCCCTTGCCGATCTCTTTCAGGTTATCGTCGCGCTCGTCGGCGAACAGGTCCTTGCGCAGTTCCAGCATGGTTCAGGTCCTTTACGCGCGGGCCCGGCCGCCGGATGCGGCGGCGAGTACGGCGTTGATGATCGGTTCATAACCGGTGCAGCGGCAGATGTTGCCGGAGATCGCTTCGACGACCTCGTCACGGCTGGGCGATGGGTTGCGGTCGAGCAGTGCCTTGGCGGCCATCAGCATGCCCGGCGTGCAGTAGCCGCACTGAGCGGCGAAATTGTCGGCGAAGGCGCGCTGCAACGGGTGCAGATTGGGGCCGTCCTTGATGCCGTCGAGCGTCTCGACCGAGCGGCCGGTGACCGTCTCGGCGAGCGTCAGGCACGACAGATGCAATTCGCCGTCGATCAGCACGCTGCAGGTGCCGCAGCCGCCCTGGCCGCAGCCGAATTTCGGCGTCATGTCGCCAATCAGCTCGCGCAGCGCGACCAGAAGATTGGTGCCGCCATCGACGAAGATCGCGACCTCGCGTCCGTTATGGCGAAATTGGAGGGGAGTCTTGGCCATGAGATCCTATTCCTGACCGGACAGCAGGCGCTTGAGATGGACGCTGACGATTTCGCGGCGATACCAGGCGCTGGCGATCGCGCTGTCGCTCGGCGAGGTACCTTCGACGGCAGCGGCTGCGGCGGCATCGATCGTGGACGCGTCGAGTGAACGTCCTTCCAGCGCGCGCTCGGCGGCGCGGGCGCGGATCGGGGTCGGCGCCATCGACCCGAGCGCGACGCGGGCACCGACGATGCGGCTGCCATTGACAGGCAAATACGCGGCGAGCGTGATCACCGCGCCGCCCTTTGGCTTGATGCGGGCGATCTTGCGGTAGCGAAAGGCCTCGGCGTTGCCGGGCTTGGCAAAGGAGATCGCCAGCACCAGCGTGCCGGCCTGCCGGTCACGCGATTGCAGGAATTCCTCGATCGGCACCTCGCGGCTGCCGAGCCCGCCCTGCACGGAGACAACAGCATCGAGCGCGAGCATCGCGACCGTGAAATCGCCATACGGGTTCGGCGCAAACAGATTGCCGCCGACCGTGCCCATGTTGCGGACCGCCGGTCCGCCGATCGAGCGAGCCGGGGCGTGCAGGAAGCCGAGATCGCGGTCGGCCAGGATGCGCGCATAGGTGACGCCGGCGCCGAGCGTAATGCGCGAGCCGCCGGTATCGATCCGAGTCAGCGCATGGTCGCTGGCGCGCACCACGGTCGAGATCGAGATGTCGCCCTCGTTCAGGGCGCGCATCACCAGCGTGCCGCCGCCGAGATAGCGGGCGCTGCGGTCCGACGACAGCGCCGCCGCGGCCTCATTGGTGCTGGTGAAAGTCTTCACCGTGACAGGCATGATGTACTCCGCTTACGCGGCCTCCTTCAGGTGCCGGCGGATGGCTTCAAATCCGGCCTGGTAGATGTCTTCCGAAACCATATGCGTGATGCGGACGCTGTCCTCGGGGCGCGTCGAGAAGCGCGACTCCCAGTGCCAGAAGGTGCGGTCGCCGTCGGTGACCGGCAGCAAGCGGACATGCGCCACGTAATTGAACATCGGGACCGGCGTATCCAGCAGGCAGTAGCTGAAGGACTGTTCCAGATCCGACAGCGCCAGCAACTGCTCGCGCAGCTCCGCGCCGTCTCTGAGCTTGAATCGCCTGATACAGCCGATCTTGTCGGACGGCTGCGCCCGCTCGATGCCGCTGGTCGCGACCGCGGGATGCCAGCGGTCATGGCCGTTGAAATCGCGCAGCACGGTCCACACCGCGTCGGTCGGTGCGTCCAGGATCGTGCTTTTGACGATATGCGGCACGGCCTATCCCCCGAATGCCCGTTTCAGCGCGTCGAAGCCGCCCTGAAACACGCCGCCGCCGATGTTCGTCACGAGCTCGGCCTCGCGCTCCGGCGCGCAGTCGAATTCGGCGGTCCACTCCATGAACGTCTGGTCGCCGTCGGTCACCGGGGTCAACCGAAGGGTGGCGACATAATTCTCCACCCCCATCGGTGATTCCAGGATCGAGTAGGTGCAGAACATGTCGTAGTCGGACAGGCCGAGCAGCTTCTCGCGGATGCGGTCGCCATTGCGCAGCCGGAAGTCTCTGACACAGCCGATCTTGTCCGATGGCTCGCCGCCCTCGATACGGCTCTCCGCGATGGCGGGATGCCAGTTCGGCAGGCCATTGAAGTCGCGCACGCGGGCCCAGACGCGGTCGTTGCGGGCGTTGACGACGGTGGAGACGTAGACCCTTGCCATGGCGTCAACTCAGTCCTTCTTGCGCGGCGTGCGCTCGGGGCGTGGTTCGGCGGGGCCCTCCGACGCTGCCGGCTTGGCATCGCCACTGCCTTTGCGCGCCGATTCCTTGATGCCCTGCATGTCGCGCGCCTCGCGGATCAAGCCCGGCATCTTCGACAGGCTGCCACCTTCGACGCCGATATCCGCCAGCAGCGAATCGATCAGCGGCGCCTGCACGCGGTAGCGCAAGGCCGAGTCGATTACTTCGTCGGTGGCGCTGCGGCCGCCGTTGCCGCCCCCGCCATTGCCGTTGAGGCCGTCGACCTGGAGGATGCGGATGCCCTCGATCTTCTCCATCGGCTTGACGCTCTCGCGCACGATGCCCTCGATGCGGTCGAGCAGCTTGCGGCGGAACAGCGAGTAGCGGGCCTGGTCGGTCAGCACGTTCTCGGCTTCGTTGAGCAGGCGCTGCGCCTCGGCCTCGACCGTGGCGCGCACCCGTTCGGCGCCGGCCGCGATCCTGGTCTCCTCGGCCTGCTTCTCGGCGAGCAGCACTTCGATGGTCTTGCGTCGTTTGGCGATTTCGCTTTCGCGGGCCGTGATGACGCGCTCAGCCGCCTCGGTCGCTCCCACCCGCGCGTCCTCCGCGGCGACCTTGGCGGCCGACTCCTCGAGCGACTTCTGGTAAAGCGCGATCGCCTTTTCCATCAACGCGGTCTCGACGTCCTTCTCTCTGTTCACCTCGAGCTTGCGCAGGTCGCGCTCGCGGCCGACCCGGGCCTCGTCGAGGCCGCGGTCGGAGGCGATGCGGGCGCGCTCGACCTCCTCGCGCGCCGCGATCTCAGCCTCCTGCAGCGATTGGTTGCGGGCGACCTCCAACTGCTCGATCGCGCGCCGCCGTTCGATCCGGGCCGCCTCCAGCGCCTGTTCGCGCGAGACGTCTGTCGTGTCGACCTCCTTGCGAGCCACGATCTCGGCCTGCTTGACCTGCCGGTCGGCGTCGATGCGCTCCGAACGCTTGGCGGCGAGCGCGATCACGCGTTCCTCGTCGGCAAGCTCGATCGCCCTCTTTTGGTCGATGTTGAGCACCTCGCGGGTCCGGGAGGAGGCGATCCGCTCGCTTTCCAGCGCCAGCTCGACGTCGATGCGCTGCCGCTCGATGGCGTCACGGCGCTTCAGTTCGGCGGCCTCGATCGCCCCGGTGCGCTCGATCTCGAGCCCGCGGGTTTCCCTCTCGGCGCGGATGCGCTGGGCGGCGACGGTCTTTTCCTGCGAGATACGCGCCGCCTCGATCGCCTCGCGCGAGGCGATGTCGGCTTCCTCGATCGTACGGGCGCGCGCGATCTCCAGGGTGCGAACGTGTTCCTCCTGGGCGATCCGCGAAGTCTCGGTGGCCTCACGCGCTGCGATCCCGGCGATCTCGATCGCCTGGTTGCGCTCGATCTCGAGCTTGCGGGTGCTGTGGTCGGCCGTGATGCGCTCGGCCGCCAGCGTCTTCTCGCGGCCGATGCGGGCGGCTTCGACCGACCTGTGTGCTTCGATCTCGGCTTCCTGGATGTTCCGCACCTGCTGGATTTCCAGCGCGCGGGTGCGCTCGTCGGAGGCGATCCGCTCGACATTGACCGTCATGGTCTGGGTGATCCGCGCCTTCTCGGTGGACTCCCGCGCGGCGATCTCGGCTTCCTCGACCGTCCGGGTGCGCTCGATTTCGCGCCGCCGGGTCTCTTCTTCATTGGCGATACGGGCATCGGTCACGACGCGATCCTGCTGGATGCGCGCCATCTCGATCGACTCGCGCGCCGTGATCTCGGCTTCCTCCACCGTGCGCATGCGTTCGATCTCGCGCTGGCGGACCTCGCGTTCCGACGCAATACGCGTGGTGTCGACCGAGCGCTGGTTAGCAATCCGTGCCTTCTCGATCTCCTCGCGGGCCAGCAGCTCCTTCTCCTCGACCGCACGCGTCCGCTCGATCTCCCTGTGCCGGGTCTCGCGTTCGGAGGCGATGCGGGCTTCGGTGATCGCCTGCTCGTTGGCGATGCGCGCCTTCTCGATCGTCTCACGCGCCGTGATCTGAGCCTGTTCGGACTCGGTCTCGCGCAGGGCGCGTTCGCGGGCGACTTCGGTGCGTTGCAAGGCGCGGCGCATCTCGATGTCGCGTTCCTGATCGAGCCGGGCGGTCTCGCTCTCGCGCTCGATGTCCAGTGCCTGCCGCTCGGCTTCGAGGTTGCGGGAGCGGATCTTGATCATCGAGTCCTGTTCGATGTCGTTGCGCAGCTTGCGCTTGGCCTCGATGTCCTCCATCAACCGGGTCAAGCCTTCGGCGTCGAAGCGGTTCGAGGGATTGAAATATTCGAGATCAGTCTGGTCGAGGTCGGTGATCGCGACAGACTCGAGCTCGAGGCCATTCTGCGCCAGCGCTTCCGCGGCATTGGCCTTGACCCGGGCGACATATTCGCCGCGCTGCTCGTGCATCTGTTCCATCGTCATTTCGGAAGCGACAGAGCGGATCGCGGAGATGAACTTGCCCGAGAGCAAAGTGTGGAGCTGCGCCGGCTCCATGGTGCGACGGCCCAGCGTGGCGGCGGCGATCGACACGGCTTCGCGGGTCGCCTGCACGCGGACATAGAAGTCGGCCTCGATGTCGATGCGCATGCGGTCGCGGGTGCTCACCGCGTCCTGTCTGGAGCGCACGATGCCCATCGGCAGCACGTTCATATTGACCGGCGTGGTGTCGTGAATAAACGGCAGCACGAAGGCGCCGCCGTTGATCACCACGCGTTCGCCGAGGAAACCGGTGCGGACGAAGGAGACCTCCTTCGACGAGCGATGGTAGAGCCAGTTCACGACATAAACGATGATGATAATCGCGACGATCGCGACGATGAGCCAGAGGATCAATTCACCAGCCAGCATCCCTGACATCTCTTCCTCCCTTGGTCACGACGCGCTTAGCGTGCGCCGATCGCCTTGAACTTGCGAACCTGTTCCGTCAGTGCCCGTTCCACCGGCAGACGCTCCATCGAGGAGGCGCCGTAGAAGCCGTGGCAGTTGCGGGTCTTCTTCATGATGTAGTCTGCATCCGCAGGATCCGCGATCGGACCGCCATGCGCGAGTACCAGAATGTTGGAGTTGACGCTGAGCGCGGCTTCGGCCCAGGTCTCGATGCGGGCAGGGCATTCCGCGAGCTTCAGTGCGGTCTGCGCGCCGATGGTGCCGCCGGTGGTCAGGCCCATATGGCAGACGATGATGTCGGCGCCGGCGATCGCCATCGCGGCGGCCTCCTGCTCGCTGAACACGTAAGGCGTGGTCAGCATGTCCTTGTCATGCGCCTTCGCGATCATGTCGATCTCAAGCGCGTAGGACATGCCGGTCTCTTCGAGGTTGGCGCGGAAGACGCCGTCGATCAGGCCGACGGTCGGAAAGTTCTGTACGCCGGCGAAGCCCAGCACCTTGAGCTGGTCGAGGAAGACGTCCATGTCGCGGAACGGATCGGTGCCGTTGACGCCGGCGAGAACCGGCGTTTTGGTCACGACCGGCAGCACCTCGCCGGCCATTTCGACGACGATCGCATTGGCGTCGCCATAGGGCATCAGCCCGGCGAGCGAGCCGCGGCCCGCCATGCGGTAGCGGCCGGAATTGTAGATCACGATCAGGTCGACGCCGCCGGCCTCCTCGCATTTGGCCGACAGGCCGGTGCCGGCGCCGCCGCCGACGATCGGCTCGCCGCGGGCGACCATGTCGCGAAACTTCTTCAACAGCGCCGCGCGTTCAAATCTGGCCATGGGTCACCTCGCCACTCTCCGCCGTCCACCGGCGCTTCCAAGCAAAGGACGGAACGCGCTGACGATGGCGGCGGTGAATTCGGGATCGTTGATGTTGCGCTTGACGCGAATGACCTGCCGGTTGCTGGTTTGCCGCACGGTCTGCTCCAGCGCGCGGAACAGCGCCGTGTCGGCGTCGAGATCCCAGAACGGCTGGCCCGGCGCGTCGAGGGCGGAGACGCCGCCCTCGGGCAGGATAAAACGCACCGGCCCATCCATCTGGTTCAGCTTGTCGCCGATCCAGCGGCCCATCCGCTCGTTCTCTTCAGGCGTCGTCCGCATCAAGGTGACCTGCGGATTGTGGACGTGGAATTTGCGCTTCCGATAGCGCTCCGGAATCGTGTCGGGTGCGCCGAAATTGACCATGTCGAGCGCGCCGACCGAGCCGACATAGGGCACGCGGCTGCGGATGATGGCGCCGAAGCGGTCATCGGTCGCCGGGAACACGCCGCCCATCAGGAGGTCACAGACTTCGGTCGTGGTGAGATCGATGACGCCGGCGAGTTGCCCGGACTCGACCAGCTTCTCCATCGAGCGGCCGCCGACGCCGGTGGCATGGAAGACGAGGCACTCGTAGTCGTCGCGCAAGTCGGCCGCGATCTTCTGCACGGCTGGCGTGGTGACGCCGAACATGGTGATGCCGATGGAGGGAAGCGTGGCGCCTGCGTCGCGCGGCTTGGCGGCCTGTTCGTCGAGCCGTGCCTTCACCATGCCGACCAGCGCGTTGGCGCCATTGGCGAGCACCATGCGCGAGATCGAATTGAGACCCTGCACGTCGGTCACCGAATACATCATGGTGATGTCGGCGGGCCCGACATAGGGGCCGACATCGCCGGAGGCGACCGAGGAGACGATGAGCTTCGGCACGCCGATCGGCAGCGCGCGCATGCCCGGCGCGACCAGCGACGCACCGCCGGAGCCGCCAGCCGAGATGATGCCGGCGACGTTGCCCTGGCGCCGCAGCCATCTTTCAAACGCATCCGCCATCGCGGTCACCGAAGCGCCGCGATCGACACCGAACACGCTTGCGCCGCCGCGGCCATGGTTGAGCGCGATCTCCTGTGCGGTGACGTCGCAGCTTGCCGCCTTGCCGCTGGTCGAGACGTCGACCAGGCGTGTGCGCAGGCCGTTGTTCGCGACGATATCGCGGATGAAGCGTAGCTCCGCGCCCTTGGTGTCGAGCGTGCCGACAACGAGCACGACAGGCGGTCCCGACGTCCTGGATGTTGCCGGCTCGCGCCGCTGGCGGGTTGTTTCCTCGAGCCGCGTGACGCCGGTCGACTGCGTCCGAGCGGCAGCCTCGATGCGGGCGATCGGCACCGGTTGCGACCAGCGAGTCGGCGGAACGGGGTTGGAGACGTAGATGCGGACCGGTCCGTTGCGTGCCGGTTGCGGCGCGCTGCCGGCTTCCGACTTCGCCGGACCTGCCTCAACCTCCGTCGCGTCCGCGCCATGCGTGCCGACGCCGAGCAGGCGCTGCTGCAGTTCGCGGTCGGCAGCAAGGCGCGCCGATTCGATGATGCGGTTGACGCGGCCATTGACCATGATCGCGACGTTGCGAGAGACCGCCGTCGCGACGCCGATATTCTGCTCGATGACCAGGATCGCGATGTCGCCCTCGTCGCCGAGCCGCACCAGCATCTCCTCGACCTGCGCGACGATCACAGGCGCGAGGCCTTCGGTCGGCTCATCCATGATCAGGAGATGCGGGTTGGTCAGCAACGCGCGGGAGATCGCGAGCATCTGCTGCTCGCCGCCGGAAAGCTGGCTGCCGCCATTGGCCTTGCGCTCGGCAAGGCGGGGGAAGGTGTCGTAGATGCGCTCGACGGTCCAGGGGCCGCGCCGCATCCCGGCCGCAAGCTGCAGATGTTCGTCGACGGTCAGGGACCGCCACAGCCGCCGGCCCTGCGGCACATAGCCGACGCCGAGCCGGGCGATGCGCGCCGGGTTCAGCCGGGTGACCTCCTCGCCGCGAATCCGGATCGAGCCGCCGCTGGCGCGAACCAGGCCCATGATCGCCTTGCACAGCGTGGTCTTGCCCATGCCGTTGCGGCCGACCACGGAGAACACACCCGTGTCGAGCGTGAGATCGACGCCCTGCAGCGCGTGCGAATGCCCGTAGTAGACATCGAGGCCCTTCACTTCCAGCGCAGGCACGGTGCGGCGGTCATTCATGGCCGGCTCCGAGGTAGAGTTCCTGCACCTCGGGATCGGACTCGATCTCGCGCGGCGGGCCTTCCTTGAAGATGCGGCCGTTGTGCATCATCGTCACGCTCTCGACGACGCGCAGCGCAACGTCCATGTCGTGCTCGATGATGATGTAGCCGATATGCGCCGGCAGCGAGGTCAGGATCTCGATCAGCTCGCGCCGCTCGGTCGGGGACAATCCTGCCGCCGGCTCGTCGAACAGGATGAAGCGCGGTGCGCCGGCGAGCGCCAGCGCGATCTCGAGCTGACGCTGCTGGCCATGGGCCAGCTCGGCGACGCGCTGGTCCTTCACAGCGGTGAGATGCACCGCCTGCACCAGCGTTTCGGTCGCATGCATCAGCGCATCGTTCTGCCCGGGACGGAGCAACGAGAATCGCCCGCGCGACACGCCGCGGCACGCGAGGTAGACATTGTCCTGCACGGTGAGGCCGGGAAACAGTGCCGAGATCTGGTAGGTGCGGCGCAGTCCGCGGCGGATGCGCTCATAGGGCGGAAATTGTGTGATGTCCTCGCCGAAGAAGCGGATCGTGCCGGAGGAGGGCGGGAAGTCGCCGGTGATGCAGTTGAACAGCGTCGTCTTGCCGGCGCCGTTCGAGCCGAGCACCGCGCGCCGCTCGCCGGGTCGCACCGTGATGGTGACGTCGGTCAGTGCGGCGAGCGCCCCGAACAGCCGCGTCACGCCGCGCAGCTCCAGCGCTGCACCAGCGCCGACGGCGGACAGGCGTTGCGCGACGCTATCCATGGCGGCCTCCGCCTGAACGCGTCGTCGCGGCCTTGCCGCTGCGGCGCCACTGATCCCAAAGGCCGATCACGCCGTCCGACGACCAGAACACGATGGCGAGGAAGCCGAGACCGATCAGGAGCCGGAACCGATTGCCGTCGAGCCCGAACTTGACCAATAGGTCGATCGCGAAGGTGCGCAGCAGGACGAAGATGAAGGCGCCGATGAACGGGCCGACCGGCCGCGTGATGCCGCCGACCACGGCGATGATCAGGACATCGATGCAGGCGCCGACGCTGACCGAGCCGGGCGATATCTGCCGATAGTTCCAGACCTGCAGCACGCCGCCGAGGGCTGCGATGAAGGCCGCAAAGGCATAGGCCGCGATCCGGTGCGCGTTGGTGTTGAAGCCAAGCGCTGCCATGCGCCGCGGATTGTCGCGCACGCCTTGCAGCGCGAGGCCAAACGGTGCGCGCGAGACATACTGGACCGCGAAATAGCAGGTCGCGGCGACGCCGAGCGTCACATAGTAGAAGGCAATATCGGCGCGCCAGTCGACGCCCCAGAAATTCGGTGTCGCGACCGTGTTGATGCCGGTGTGGCCGTTGAAGATCGCCCAGTTCTGGTTGGTGAAATAGTAGAAGGCCGCGCCGATCGCCAGCGTGATCATGATGGTGTAGATGCCCTCGGTGCGAACCGCGAGCGCGCCACCGAGCGTGCCGAACAGCGTCGCCAGTGCCAGTGCCATCGGGGTCGCGAGCCACCACGGCCAGCCCAGGCTGATATTGGCGTTGCCGCTCATCCCGAACACCGCGACCATGTAGCCGGCAAAGCCGGCGATCGTGAGCTGCATCAGGCTGACCATGCCGCCATAGCCGGCAAGGAACATCAGGCTGAGCGCGATGATGCCGAGGATCAGCGTGGTGCCGAAGATCTCGATCAGGAAGAAGCCGTTGGCGATGACCGGCATGATCACGAGGATCAGCGCGACCAGCCAGGCCGCCGGATTCTGCAATTCGGGCCAGGCCCGGATGAAGGCGCGTCGCGCTGCTGCTGCAGTTGGCTCGGCGCGAAGCTGGGTGCTCTGCAACAGCGACATCTCATCGCCTCGCAAGCAGGCCCTGCGGCCGCACGGCCAGCACGAGCACCATGATCAGGAAAGTGACGACGATGGCGTAGGTCGGGATGTAGACCGAGCCGAGCTGCTCGGCGAGCCCGATGATGACGGCGCCGAGCGCAGCCCCCGGGATCGAGCCCATGCCGCCGACGATCACGACGACGAGGGAAGCGAGCAGGAAGCGGGTATCTTCGCCCGGCGACAGCGACTGGAAGGTGCCGCCGACCACACCGGCGATACCGGCCAATCCTGCGCCGAGCGCGAACACTAGCACGAACACCAGCTGGATCCGCACGCCCGTTGCGGCCAGGATATCGCGGTCGTCGACGCCGGCGCGCACGATCATGCCGATCCGCGTGCGATTGAGCGCGAGCCACATCGCGATCCCGATCACGACGGATGCTACGAAGATCACCAGCCGGACCAGCGGATATTGCAGGTAGACCGGCTCGCCGGAGGATTTCACCGCCGTAAGCAGTGGCAACTGGATCGGGCCGATCAGCCAGGCCGGGGTCTGGACCTGGTAGAAATCGCCGCCGAACACCCAGAGCATCAGATCGGCGAACACGATCGATAGTCCGATCGTCACCATGGTCTGGCGGAGGTCCTGGCCCTCCATGCGGCGGAACACGGCGAGCTGCAGGACCACGCCAAGCAGGGCGACGCCGATGAAGGCGGCGATGAAGCTGAGGATCCAGGAGCCGGTCCAGGTGCTGACGGCGTAGCCGATATAGCCGCCGAACAGATAGAGCGAGCCATGCGCGAGGTTGACGTTGCGCATCAACCCGAAGATCAACGTGAAGCCGCTGGCGACCAGGAAATAGAGCCCGCCGAGCGTGATGCCGTTGAAGACCGCGTTGAGGAACACGCGCTTGCGGCCGATTGCAGCCTCCAGGCCCGGCGGCCAGATCGCGAACACCAGCCACAGCAGCACCGCGATCGCGATGATCCCGATCAGCGCCCAGGCCGGATGGCGTTCGATGAATTTGGTCATCTCCGTCGCGCGTTCCCTGATTCCGGCGCGACCGTCTGCGGGCCGCGTTCCGGATATCCTATCGGGGGCGGGCGCGGCGGATTTGTTCGAGAGTATCTTTTATCGCGCGGGCGGAACCCGGTCAGGGCCGCAACACCTTGGCGGCGCGGCGGTAATCGGTCGGGGCCATGCCGACATTGGCGGCGAAGAAACGGGTGAAGCCGCTCTGCGAGGAAAAGCCGAGATCGAAGCCGATATCGGCGATCGGGGATTCGGTCGCGACGAGCGCGTCCAACGCCTGCTCCATGATCAGCGTGTTCATGTAGAGGTGAGGGGTGACGCCGGTCTGGGTGCGGAACAGCCGGTAGAAATGCGGCCGCGACAGCCCCGACTCCCGTGCGATCGAATCCAGCTCGATCTCGGCGCCGGGGCTTTCCGACATCAGCTTGATCGATTTGCGCACGCGAAAATCGGTGATTGCGGCTGCCGCGTGCGCGTCCTGTGCCGGCTCCGATAGCTGCCAGCTTTCCTCGTAGCAGGAATCGATCAGCTGCCGCAGCTCGCAATCGAGGCTGCGCAGCGATGGCGCGCCGCACACCAGCGCTGCGGTGCGGCGGATCAGCTTGTCGAGCGCCTCGGTACGCTGGAAGAAGGTGCGGCCGAACCGCAGGCTTTGCGCATTGGCGGCGGTCGGCGCGAACCATTCGGCGTTGACATAGAGCACGAAGAAGATCGCGCCATGGTCGATGTCCGACGGCAGGAAGTTGTGCGGTTCCCAAGGGTTGACCGCGACGACGGAACAGTCCTTGAGCAGAAAGCGCTGCTCGGAGACGTCGATCTGCGCCGGCGTGCCGCCGACATGAAAGATCAGGTGCCCTTCGCGGTGCGCATGCACGTTGAAAGGCCGGTTCAACTGATAGACCGTCGCGCGGCCGAACCGGCCGTGGAAGACGGCAAGCGCTCTGCTCATGCCTTCCCTCCCGCGGGATGTCCTTGTCTTTTCGACAAGCGTTCAACATCCGGGGAGGGAAAGCAAGCCGGTTTGCACCTGCAACCGCGCACTTGGGCGCGCTCCTGGGCCACCACCGGCTCGCTCGCACTTGCAAAATACGTCAGTACTTCTTGCACTCCGGAACCGTGCGGCTGGGCAGGCCGATCTTGGCGAACACCGCCGGATCGTAGCCCAGCGTCTGGTTGACGTTCGGGATCACCTTCACGACCTTGCTGAACAGCGCGCCCTTGCCGTCATCGACGACCTCGGTGACGAAATTGGTGCCGATCGCCTGCCGGTTGGCATCGAGCTTGATCTTGCCGTTGGGGGCATCGATCTCGATCTTCGCCAGCGCGTCCTTGAGCTTGGCCTGGTTATTGGAGAGGTCGCCATTGACCTGCCGCAGCGCCAGGATCAGCGCCATGGTCGAGTCGTAATAGTTGGTCGCGAGCAGCGACGGGCTCGGGAAGCGTTTGGCCTCAGGGAACGAGTCCTGGTAGGCCTTGACGAATTTCTGCCAATTCGGGTCGTCCCAGGTGTCGGCCTGGCCGCTCGCCGCGAGCGTGCCGACCAGCGCGTTCTTGGCGCTGCCCTTCGACGACAGGATGGTCTGGTCGATCATGATCGAGCCGCCCATCAAATGCGCCTTGCCGCCGGCCTGCTGGTACTGGTTGAGGAAGTTGACGGCGTCGGCGCCACCGAGGCCGAGATAGATCGCATCGACATCGTCCGGCAGCGCGGCGATCACGGAGGCGAAGTCCTTGGTGCCGAGCGGCACCCATTGCCGGTTCGTGACCTGGCCGCCAGCGCCGCAGAACTCCAGCACCAGCCCGAACACCTGGGTGTAGATGAAGGAGTAGTCCTCGCCGACGGTCGCAATCTTGCGATAGCCCTTGGTCTCATAGGCGTATTTGCCGAGGCCCACCTGCCATTGCGCGCCGTCCATGTTGTAGCGGAAGAAATTTGGCGCCGGATCGACATAGGTCGTCTCCTGCGCACCGGAGGCGGCGTTGACGAAGGCCAGCTCAGGATGGGTCTTGGCGAAATTCTTCACCGCGATGCCCTCGTCGCCGGACAGCGGCGACAGCAGGATCTGCACCTTGTCCTGCTCGATCAGCTTGCGCACCGCGCGCACCGCGGAGTCGGGCGTCGCGTCGGTCGAGGCGATGACGAATTCGAGTTCCTTGTCGCCGATCTTCTTGCCGAGCACGTTGAGCGCAGTCTGGAAGCCGCGGATGCCGTCCTCGCCGAGCACCGTATAGGTGCCTTCGAGGGTGGCGGTGACGCCGACCTTGATCTTCTCCTGTGCGAACGCCGCGCCCGAAAGCAACAGGCTGCTCAACGCAATCAGTCCCACACTGCCCTTCAACATCGCTCTCCTCCCTGGTGTTGTCACCGGCGTCCGCATTGTCTGATGCAATGCTCGCGAACGTCCGATCGTTGCGCACAACGCTAGCCGATGCCGGGCACGACGCGCATGTCGTCACCCTCCCGTGGTTTGACGGGCAGTCTCATTTTGATTGTTGCGCCGCAACGAGATCAGCGGCGCTATGCCGCGGAGATCGGCGGTGTTTCGCCCACCGATGCTATCTCAGCATCGATCAATCGCATTTCGCGTTTGGTGAGGCGACCTATGTCTCGCTATGGTCGTCCGGCGAAACATGCCGGAGGACGCCCCATGGTCGGATCGATACGCGCGATCGCGGTCGCATTGCCGCTTGCGATCACAGCGATCGTCGCCGGAGGCGGAGCTGGGATGGCCGACACCTTTGCCTATGTCGGCAATGCCGACAGCAACGACATCAGCGTGTTCCGCCTTGCGCCTGAGACCGGCGAGATGGTTGCGGTGCAGACGGCAGCCTTTGTCGGCGTCGAGAAGCCGGGCGCCTCGACCCCGTTGGCGGTGAGCCCGGATCGCCGCATCCTGATCGCCGGCGTCCGCTCGCAGCCTTATGTTGCGGTCAGCTTTGCGATCGATCCGGAGAGCGGCATGCTCCGGCACATCGGCAATGGGCCGCTCGCCGACAGCATGGCCAACATCGCGATGGACCGCACCGGCAAGGTGCTGTTCAGCGCCTCCTATGGCGGCAACAAGGTTGCGGTCAATCCGGTTCAGGCCGACGGGGTGGTCGGCGCGCCTGTTCAGGTGATCCCGACCGGACTGAACGCCCATGCCATCCTGCCCGATCCCGCCAATCGGTTCGTGTTCGCGACCAATCTCGGCTCCGATCAGGTGCTGAGCTTCAGCTTCGATGCTGCGACCGGCGTGCTCACCGCGAACGATCCGCCGACCATCAAGGTGTTGGACAAGTCCGGGCCGCGGCACTTCGTGTTTCATCCCAACGGCAAATTCGTCTACCTCGTCCACGAGCTGAACGGTGACGTCGCTGTGTTCAGCTATCACGGGCGCGACGGCGTCTGGCAGGAGATCCAGCGCACCACCGCACTGCCGTCGGGTTTTGGCGGCAAGCCGTGGGCGGCCGACATCCATCTCACGCCGGACGGACGCTTCCTCTACGCGTCCGAGCGCGGATCCAATACGATCGCGGCGTTCAAGGTCGATGCCGCGACCGGGCAGTTGACCACGATCGGCAGCGTGCCGACCGAGCAGCAGCCGCGCGGCTTCAACATCGACCCCTCCGGGCGATATCTTGCTGCAGTCGGCGAACTGTCTGACAGCATGACGGTCTATGGCATCGATCAGGCCAGCGGCGCGCTGACCAGACTGAAATCCTATCCGGTCGGGAAGAAGCCGAACTGGGTCGAGTTTGTCAGCCTGCCGTGATGCGACGCGCTGAGCGCAACGAACTCACCGCTGTCGTCCCGGCGAAAGCCGGGACCCATAACCACAGGGTCGAGTTGTTGAAGCGGGCTGTGGCCCCAGCGTTGCGCAACAACTCGCATTTGTGGTTATGGGTCCCGGGTCAAGCCCGGGACGACGTGGGGATGGATTCGGATTCAATTGTCAAACAGCGACAAGGATGTGAGTCCGCATTCTCGCGACATGATTTGCCCGAGCTTTGCATTTCGTTTGCCCTCTCTTGGAACAGAGGGCGCAGGGAAAGCCGGGCGCACGCTGCACCCGCGGTCTCGTGTGCATAAGTAGAGTAGATGCGCACACGAGCTTACAGGTTCAGCGGAGGCACTCCGGCTTTCCCTGCGCGATGGGTTACGGCTTATACGTGCTCTCCCCGGCGAGACTAGGCTTGCTTGTCACCGCCATCCGCGAGAGACGTTGGCCTCTTGCGGACAGGACACCTACCATTGGGGTGTCAGGCCTGCACGACTTCACCGTCCGCCTTGCGCGCTCTCGTCAGTCGCACGCTCGGCGTCGACCGCATCCCACCGCGCGTTCGTGACGTGCGCTCGCCCCTCGATCGGGTGGGACAGGAGATTCATACACCTGAGTTGGCCTTCTGATAAAGCGAAATATTTTTATCGAGAGGGCTTGCGCCGTCGGGCAACTCAGCGCTAAGGCCGAGCCTTCCCCATCGGTCAAGTTTCTTGACTATGGTTGTCATGACAACTATAGAGGACACCTAAAATCTGGCGATCAAGCCGATGTCGAAGGGAGGAAGCCATGAACGCTGTCCCACAGGGCCAAGCTGCAAAGCTGCTGGCGATCTCCCGGCTGGTCGATGATCGTCCCGACGAGCGTATCTTCAGGCTCGACCGCAGCGCATTCACCGATCCGAACGTGTTCGACGCCGAGCTGCGCTACATCTTCGAGGCGACATGGAATTTTGTCGGCCTGGAATCCCAGATAGCGAAGCCGAACGACTTCGTGACGACTCATATCGGCCGCCATCCAATTCTCGTGATGCGGAGTGCGGAAGGCAAGGTCGGCGCGTTCCTCAACACCTGTCGGCACCGCGGCACCGTGGTCTGCCCGTTCAAGCAGGGCCGGCAGAAATTCCATGTCTGCCGCTATCACGGCTGGGCCTATGATTCGAGTGGCCGCAACATCTCGGTGACGGAAGAGGCGAGCGGGCAGTATCCGCCATCCTTCTCAAACGCCAATCACGATCTTATCCCGGTGGCGCGGCTCGGGTCTTATCGCGGCTTCCTGTTTGCGAGCCTCTCGGCGGATGTGCTGCCGCTGGAAGACTTCCTCGGCGACACCAGGGTGTTCCTCGATCTGATCGTCGATCAGAGCGACAGCGGCGAGGTGGAGTTCGTGCCGGGCGCCAGCACCTACACGTTCGACGGCAATTGGAAGCTGCAGTTCGAGAACGGTCTCGACTACTATCACTTCGCGACCACCCATAGCTCCTATGTCGACATCCTGAAGAAGCGCAACGTTACAGCCGGTCCAGAGGCCGGCTTCACCGTGGAGCCCGAAGGCGAACAGGAAGGACAAGGCAGCTTCAGCTTCGATCACGGCCATGCGGTCAACTGGTCGATCAAGCGCACGCAGCTCTATGGGCGTCCGCTCGGCATGGACCCGGCCCGCCTCGATGCGGTGCGCCAGCGGGTCGGCAGCACCCGCGCCAAATGGATGCTGCGTCAACGCAACCTCACCATCTTCCCGAACCTTCAGGTGATCGACATCATGTCGGCGCAGGTGCGGACCTGGCGGCCGCTCGCGGCCGACAAGACCGAGATGGTGTCGCATTGCCTGGCTCCGGTCGGGGAAAGCGCCGCGGCGCGCACGCTGCGCATCCGCAACTATGAGGACTTCTTCAACGCCTCGGGGCTCGCAAGCTCCGATGACAATGTGATGTATGAGTTCTGCCAGACCGGCTATGACGCGACGACCGCGGGTCCGACGCTAGGCTATCTGCGCGGTGCCGCGGAAATTGGCCACGGCGAAAGCCCGCATACGCGTGAGCTCGGCGTCTACCCTGCCGAATGGTCGTTTGGCCCGACCAGCTTCGGCGGCGAGACGAATTTCCATCCGGGCTATCGCGAGTGGCGCAGGCTATTGCAGCGCGCCGCCGGGGAGGGTGCGTGATGGCCAGCCCCGCAGCTGATCATCTCGACGCGGTCGCGGTCGCAGCAGCGATTGTCTTCCGCGAAGCCCGCCTGCTCGATGCCGGGGAATGGACCGACTGGGTCGCGATGTACCGGGAAGATGCGGTCTACTGGGTGCCGGCCTGGCTTGACGAATACGAGACCACCAAGGACCCGAACACGCAGGTCTCGCTGCTCTACCACGACGCGCGGCGCGGCCTGGAGGAACGGATCGCGCGCATCGAGTCGCGGAAATCCATCACTGCGCTTCCGCTGCCGCGCACGGTGCACCAGATCTCCAATCTGGAGGCCTTCGAGCCCGAATCCGGGCAGATCATTTGCCACTCGGTGTTCTCAGTCCATGTCTACGACCAGCGCGTGGCAAAGGGGCATGTCCACCACGGCCGCTATCAGCACACCCTGAAGCGCGACGGCGACGAATGGAAAATCGCGCGCAAGGTGATCACGCTGGTGAATGACCGCGTACCGACCGTGTTGGATTTCCACAGCATCTAAGAGGGCATATGACCGACAGCGGAACCTGGCACAGGGCGGCGTCACTCGGCGAGTTGAGGGAGGGCGAGCCCTACGGCGTCGAGATATCGGGCCATCACGTCGCGCTCTACCGCGTCGGCCAGGAGTTCTACGCCACCGGCAATATCTGCACCCATGCGGAGGCGCTGCTCTCCGACGGCATGCTCGATGGCTGCGAGATCGAATGTCCATTGCACATGGGCCGCTTCGATATCCGCACCGGCGAAGCCCTGACCAGCCCTGTCGAGATCGACATTCCGGTCTATCCGGTGCGCGTCGTCGACGACAGGCTTGAGGTCTGCCTGCCCGCATAGCGGGGAGTGACAAAAAATAAGACAAGGGGGAGCAGACATGACCGAACTCGCGCTGGACAAGGTGACGATCTCAGCCACCGATCCCGAAACCGAACGCGCGACGATCCGCAAGGTCGCAGGGCGCCTGATGTGGTTCGTCATGGCGATGTATTTCCTCGCCATCCTTGATCGTGGCAACATCTCCTTTGCCGCGTTGCAGATGAACAAGGAACTCGGGCTCAATGCCGAGATGTTCGGCATCGCCGTCGGGATCATGTACTTCACCTATGCGATTTTCGAGATCCCGAGCAATCTCGTGCTCAGCAAATATGGCGCGCGCGTCACGCTGACCCGGATCGCGATCCTGTGGGGCTTCGCGACGGTGTTGATGGCGTTCACGCAGGGACCATTGAGCCTGTATACGTTTCGCGGTTTCCTCGGCTTTGCCGAATCCGGGCTGTTTCCGGGCGTGATGCTGTTGCTCAGCATGTGGTTCCCGTTCAGCTATCGCGCCCGCTACAACGCGATGTTCAATTACGCGGTGCCGATCTCCTACATCTTTGCCTCGCTGATCTCAGGCGCAATTCTCGAGCTCAACGGCACCTTCGGCATTTCGGGGTGGAAGTGGCTGTTCATCCTCGAAGGCCTGCCGCCCGTCATTCTCGGCATTGTCGGCATCTTCTACCTGACCGACCGGCCGCAGCAGGCGACCTGGCTCACCGCCGCGCAGCGGAGTTGGCTGCTGGGGGCGTTGGAGCGCGACGCCAAGGCAACCGGCGTCGTGCATGGCGAAAGCGTGCTGAAGACCATCACCAAGCCGATGGTGCTGTTGTTCGGCTTCTGCAATTTCGGGCTGTTCTGCGGGCTGGCCTCGCTGTTTCCCTGGCTGCCGCAGATCATCAAGACGTTCGGCTTGCCGGTGTCGCAAGTCGGTCTGGTGACCGCGATCCCGCCAATTGCGGGGCTGATCGGCATGATCGTGCTGTCCCGGCATTCCGATCGTATCGGCGAGCGCTTCTATTACGCGGTCATGACCTTCGTCATCGCGGCCTTGGGTTTCGCAATCGCCGCGTTCGCGACGACGCCGGTCTGGATCATCATCGGCTTCATGGTCGCCAATGTCGGCATCTACGGCACCCAGGCGGTGTTCTGGACCATTCCGCAGTCCTACATGTCGCGGCAGAGCGCGCCGGGCGCGATCGGACTGGTCAGCACCATTGGCAGCATTGGTGGCGCCACGATTCCGATCGTGATCGGACGCGCCAAGGACGCCTCGGGAAGTTTTACCATCGGATTCCTCGTTGTCTCCGGCGTTCTCCTGTTCGCAGCGATGCTGGTTCTGATCGCACGCTCTCAGCTCGTGAAGACATGAAGAGCCATGCTGTCACACGTCGCAACAAGGCGCCCGACCAGCGCCGGACCCAACCCGAAGCGCCGCGCGCGGAGCTTGTCATCGATTTCGAGCGCTACGTGCCGACGGTACTGTCGAGCCTGGTCGCGAAGTTTCGCGCCAACGCCAATGCGTTCTTTCCGGAAGCTTACGGCGTGTCGCTCGCGGAATGGCGCATTCTATCCTTCCTGCAGGAGCACGAGCCGGCAAGCGCCTATGACATCTGGACCGAAGCGCATCTGGACAAGGCCGTGGTCAGCCGCGAGACCGCGTCGCTCAACAGGAAGGGGCTGATCGAGCTTACGCCCGTCAAGGCCAGCGCGAGAAATCGCACCGAGATCAAACTATCGTCGCGCGGTGTCGCGCTTCTCGACCGCAGCCTGGACGAGATCCTGCGCCGGCATGACAACCTCACCACCGGGCTTGACGCAAAATCGATCGACACGTTTTTCCGCGTCGTCGCGCATCTCGAGCAGCGCATTCCGCATATGGGCGATGAATCCGCCAATGCCCGCTCGGCTCACGCTCCGGTCAAGCGGATCGCCAAGAGGCGCCCACGAAGGCAGCAGGGAACGTGACGTGGCGAATGGCGCCCCACACGCGGCGGCCACCCGACAACCTTCGCACCTTGCGCTTCCGTGCAATGTCATGCGAATGGATGGACGATGCAGGACGAGCGCAACACGGTGGCGGCGCTGAATAACGCCGAATGGTGTGCCGCAGTTTGGCGGTCGCATGGGCTGCCGGTCGAGCAGGCTCACGGGATGTGGTTCTGCCGCACTCCAACGCCGCAATATTATCCCAACGTCGTGACGGTTGATGCTGCGGCAGATCCTGTCAAACAGACCCGATTCATTGCTGAACTGGCTCGCGGCGGCGACCTCGGCTTCAGCGTGAAGGACAGCTTTTCCTGCCTCGATCTGTCGGCCGCGGGCCTTCACATGCTGTTCGACGCGCGGTGGCTCTGCCTGATGCAATCCACGCCGGCGGTTGTAACGGACGGGCTCAATTGGCGCCGGATTGGCGATGAGCCAGGTCTGGCGGCGTGGGAGCGGGCCTGGCGTGGCGCTGATCCGGACGCTCGGCGCATCTTCCGCGCCGAGTTGTTGGAGGACCGACGTGTCTACGTGCTTGCGGGCGTCGACGACATGGGCAGGATTCTGGCCGGAGGGATCGCGTACGACGCGGCCGGCGCCATCGGGGTCACGAATATCTTCGGCTCGACGCAGCAATTCCTGGACGCCGTGGCCACGCAGTTCGCTCCGGCCGAAATCGTCTGCTACGAGCATGGGCGAGATCTGACGCTTGCGATGGATCTCGGTTTTACGCTGCTTGGTGGCCTCCGGGTGTGGGCTCGCATCGGATAGACGATGACGGCGACGCATGCGTTGTTGTCGCTCGACGACGGTCCGCTCGCTACTCGCTCTCGCCTTTGCATTCGCCGAGAAAGTGAAAGGGGCCGTAGCCCCTTTCCCAGTCGTTACCACTGGTGCCAGTGATGCCAGTGGTGCCAGCCGTAGCCATAGCCGTCGGCATAGCCCCACGGATGATGCCAGCCGTCATGGCGGTGCCAGCCGTAACGATGCCAATGGTGCCAGCTGTCACCATGCCAATAGTGGCGATGGTAATAGCGTCCACTGTAGCCATGGCGGTGCCAGCAGTGGCCCCATTCGTTGCAGACGTAGCCGGCCGGGACGACCATTCCGGTTGCCGTGACCGGGACCTCGACCGGTGCCGCAGATGCGGCGGCGCTGGATAAAGCGACCCCACCAAGTGCGGCGAGGCCAACAAGTGCAGAAACAAGTTTCATGAATATCACCTCCTTAGATCTGTTGGAGGTGACGAAGGGCCTGCGGGTTCGGCGCATTACGCAGGTTTAATGCCGGTCAAAGTGCTCCGGCGCCGGCGTTTGCAGCGGTCATCGCTATTCTCGGTCATGGGGCCGACAACGGACGTCTCTACTTGCTTGTCTTCCGCATCACGCTTTCGACATAGGCGGATTTAGCGTCCGTATAAGCTTCGCGATCTGCGCGATGATCGATCGCAAGTCGTCGTTTGAGCCGCTCGTAGGTCGCGGCCTCCTCCGGATGAGCGCGCAAATAATCCCTGAATGCCAGCCGCTGCCACATCTCTCCCTGTGGCTCCGTGACATGCACGTGATGGGAGCGCTTTGGACCAAACGGCGGCATCCCCTTGACGAAGAACATGCGATCCTGCTTCGGATTGTCGGCCCAATAAACGTAGTCGAGCTTTCGCAGCGCTTCGACAAAGGCGGCCCGAGCGGCAGCCAATGACCTCACCGCGATCAGGATGTCGATGATGGGCTTGGCCGACAGACCGGGAATCGCGGTGCTTCCGAAATGCTCGAGCCCCACGATCAGCGATGGATCAAGGGCCGCCCGTAACCGCCTCGCCTCTTCGTCGAACAAGAGCGGCCATCGGGGATCGTAAGCGACGATCTCGACTTCATCCATGTCGTCGGCTCCATGATCCCGCCCGCTGAGACCTCGTCATCAGACAAGCGGTGTCCACGGCCGGAAGGTGCGCGAAATGCCGTAGAAAATCCATTGGGGGCGCAGCGCTGGCATTTTCGATGTCCAGAAGGTATAATTTCAAGTCACTGACGAGTAGTCCGAATGTCGATCTTCGCAAGCAAAGGCGGTCTCGCAATCCTGTTGGCGGCGCTCTGTCTGGGCGGCCAGCAGGCGCGCGCCCAATCCGGCCCCGTGAGATACTGGCTTCCGGGCGGGCTGTTCGGCTTCGGCGGTCATCCGACGGGCGGGCAGGGCGCGGACAGTTACGGGAACTTTCCAGGCTTTGATGGCGGGAACGCTCAAGGCGATGCTCAAGCTGGCGCGGGCTTCTCGTATCTGGGCAGCAATCTTCCGACCGGCTGGTTCGTCGGCGGTGAAGGCGGCAACCTCGGATTGACCGGATCCAACCAGAGTGCGGCGTTCGGCTCGCTGAGCTATCAAGGCGTTCAGTACGGCTACAATTTCAAGGGTGTCGGCGGATCGCCGGTCACGTTCTTCGCCGGCTTCGACAGCTTGAAGTACACGCCTCCCGGCGCGGGCGGGCCGGCTGCGCCGTTCAGCTCCAGCTCCAGCGTGCCCGCCGGCTACGCCGCACGGGCCGGTCTCGAATTCCGGCCGACGTCGAATATCAGCCTGTCGTTCGGTGCCAGTTTCGCGCAACCGAATTCGCAGCGCATGGACAGCGACATCAATGCGCCGCTGCTGCCCGGCCAGTCTCCGCTGTTCTACGGCCGTTAGGCCAACATATCCCCGCATACTTCCGTCATGCCCGGGTCAAGCCCGGGCATGACGAATTGAGGCGCTCACCTCACTCCTTGAATTCGCAGCCCAGCCGCTGCAGCGCCTCGTCGACCCAGCGGCGGTCACTGGTGCCGGCGAGGATGTCCTGGATCGCCTTCTCTTCGGTCGCCTTCTTGGCCTCGGTCAGCTTGCAGATCGCGGCCGCCTCATCATAGGGCACGCACAGCACGCCATCGTCATCGGCGACGATGAGGTCGCCGGGCTCGACGATCATGCCGTCGATCGAGATCGCACAGTTGATTTCGCCGGGACCGTCCTTGTAGGGGCCGCGATGCGCGACACCGGCGGCAAACACCGGGAACGATCCGGCGCGGATCGCGCCCGCATCGCGGATCGAACCGTCGATCACGAAGCCGGCCACGCCCTTCTTCTCGGCGAGCGTCGACATGATCTCGCCGATGATGGCGTTGACCAAGACGCCGCCGGCGTCGACCACGATCACGTCGCCGGGCTGCGCAAGATCGATCGCCTTGTGCACCATCAGATTGTCGCCCGGCCGCGTCTTGACGGTCAGCGCCGGGCCGCCGAGCCAGCCGCCTGCGTGCATCGGACGCAGCCGGTTGGTGCCCGCGATCCGCGACATCGAATCGCTGATATTGGCAACGGGGAGGGTGCGGTAGCGCGCGACCAGGTCGGGCGACACTTTCCGCTTCGCCTTGTGAATTGCAAATCCTATGGCCATCGGTTGTCTCCGGGTTCTGTCAGTGCGCGTGGCGGTCGAGATGGGCGTTCAGCCGAGGATAGACCCGGCGGGCGTTGCCTTCAAAGATCTTCGCCTTGTCTTCCGCGCTTAGCGGCAAAGCATCAATGTAGCGGCGGGTGTCGTCGAAGTGATGGCCGGTTTCCGGATCGATGCCGCGGACCGCGCCGACCATCTCCGAGGCAAACAGGATGTTCTCGACCGGGATCACCTTGGTCAACAGCTCGATGCCGGGGAGATGATAGACGCAGGTGTCGAAGAACACGTTCTGCAGCAGATGCTCCGACAGCGGCGGCAGCTTCATGTCCTGCGCCAGGCCGCGGTAACGGCCCCAGTGATAAGGCACCGCGCCGCCGCCATGCGGGATGATGAATCGCAAGGTCGGGAAGCGCTTGAACAAATCGGAGGTCAGGAACTGCATGAAGGCGGTGGTGTCGCCGTTGAGATAGTGCGCACCGGTGCCGTGGAAGCAGGGATTGCAGGACGAGGAGACATGGACCATCGCCGGCACGTCGAGCTCGACCATCTTCTCATACAGCGGAAACCACCATTCGTCGGTCAGCGGCGGATCGCACCAGTAGCCGCCGGCGGGATCCGGATTGAGGTTGCAGCCGACGAAGCCAAGCTCGTTGACGCAGCGCTCCAGCTCCGCGATGCAATTGGCCGGCTGCACGCCGGGGCTCTGCGGCAGTTGGCAGACCGGGACGAAATTGTCGGGAAACAGCGTGCAGACCCGATGCACGAGATCGTTGCAGATCGTCGTCCATTCAACGCTGGTCGCTTCCTTGCCGACATGATGCGCCATGCCGGCGGCTCGCGGCGAGAAGATCGTGACGTCGGTGCCGCGCTCCTTCTGCAACTTGAGCTGCGCACCCTCGACGCTGGCGCGGATCTCGTCGTCGGTGATGCCGAGATTGGTGGTGAGCGGGCGGCGCGACTTGTCGGCGAGCGCGGCCAGCTGCCTGTCGCGAAACGCATGCAGCTTGGGCGGCTCGGTGGTGTAGTGACCGTGACAATCGATGATCATGGTGTCTTCCTTGTGAGATGTGTCAGTGTGCAAAGGATGACGGGATGGCTCCCGTCAGCTCCGTCTCGCGCGGTTTGACGCGCATGGTGGCGGCGATTGCAGATGCGACGAGCAAGAACCCGGCGATCCCGACCAGCGCCCATGAGAAGCTGCCGGTGGAGTCCTTGATCAGGCCGATGCACCAGGGGCCGATCAAGCCGCCGAATTGCGCCAGCGTATTGACCGTGGCGATCGAGGCCGCGCCGGCGGCACCCGTCATCAGCGAGGCGTTGATGCTCCAGAACAGCGGATTGCCGGAGTTGATGCCGAAGCCGGCCACGCACAGGAAGGCGAAGGCCAGCACCGGGCTCTGGACATAGGCGCTCGCCAGCATGGCGATGGCGGCGAGCAGGTAGACGCCTGCAAGATGAAACTTGCGGTCGCCGGTCCGGTCCGAGCTGCGGCTGATCAGGATGGTGCCGACGACGCCGAGCAAGGGCGGGATCGCCGAGAGAAAGCCGACCTCGATATTGCTGAGATTGCCCATGCCCTTGATGATCTGCGGCAGCCACAGCAGCAGGCCGTAAATGCCCACCAGCGCACAGCCGAACAGTGCCGCCAGCAGCCAGACCCTGATATCGAGGATGCAGTCGATCACCCTGTGCTGTCCCTGTTGTTCGATGGAGGCCCGCTCAGTGGCCAGTTCGCCTTCCAGCCATGCGGCCTGTTCCGGGGTCAGCCAGGTCGCCTTGGCCGGCCGATCGGTGAGATAATAGAGCGTGAAGAGGCCAAGCAGAATGGTGGGGACGCCTTCGACAATGAACATCCATTGCCAGCCATGCAGACCGCCGGCGCCGTCGAACCAGGTCATGACGCTGGTCGAGATCGGCCCGCCTGCTACCGCCGAGAACGAGCCTGCGATGATGTACCCGGCGACGGCGCGGGCGCGATAGCGCGGAGGAAACCAGTAGGTCAGGTACAGCACCACGCCAGGCATGAACCCGGCCTCCGCCACGCCGAGGCCGAACCGCATGACATAGAGGCTGAGCGGACTCCAGATGAAGGCGGTGAGGGTTGCAACCAAGCCCCAGGTGATCAGGATGCGGGCAAGCCATATTCGCGCGCCGAGCAAGTGCAGCATGAGATTGCTCGGGACCTCCAGCACCATATAGCCGAGGAAGAAGACGCTGGCCGCGAAGCCGAAGATCGCGGAGCTCAAGCCCAGATCCTTGTTCATGGTCAAGCCGGCATAGCCGAGATTGATGCGATCGAGATAGTTGAAGAACATCATTGCGAACAGGATCGGGATCAGCCGCCAGTAGACCCGGCGGATGGTTTCTCGTTCGAGCTCGCTTACAGAAGAAACGGTCATTGAAATCCTCCCTTTATTATTATGATGGCGCCAGTGATTTGATCCTGGAGCGCACGCGGCATCGTTTTTCGCCGCCGCGATAGCGCAGGGCAGACCGGCTATGCCCGCCGCGCCGTCCTGCCTGATCCCAGCGCATTGTTGCGCGTCTCCCCTTGGAGCGTCCGTTGTTTTGCGCCAAGATCGGGAAACGCGTCTGCAAGGTCAAATACGTTGTTGACCCCTCACTTATAGGGAAACGGTATAAGCGATGGATTACAGGCAGCTTCGTTACTTCATCGCAGTGGCCGAAGAGCTCAGCTTCAGCCGCGCCGCCAAACGCCTTCATATCAGCCAGCCGCCGCTGAGCACGCAGATCAAGGCGATGGAGGACGAACTCGGGACCAGCCTGCTGGCGCGGACACGGCGCAAGGTGGAACTCACCCAGGCCGGACAATTGCTGCTGGACCATGCGCGGCGCGCGGTCGGCGAGCTCGATCTCGCCTCGGAGACGGTGCGCCGCGCGGCCCGCGGCGAGGCTGGCATGGTTCGCGTCGGATTCACCTGCTCCGTCCCGATGCTCGACATCTTCGCGGAACTGTTTCGGAGCTTTCGTGCCGGCTATCCGAAGGTGAAGACCGACCTGCGGCATATGTCGACCGCAAAGCAGCTCCAGGCGCTCGCCGACGCAGAGCTCGATGTGGCGATCATGCGGCCACCGCTCGATTTCATGCCCGGAGCCGATCTGCAGGTCCACACGATCTGGCGCGACCGGATGATGGTGTTCCTGCCGCTGGATCATCCGCTGGCCGACATGCCGGGCAAGTTGAAGATGGCTGATTTGGCGGAGCATGCCTTCGTCGGAATTGCCGCCGTCGGCTGCGGCGTCGGCGACCAAACCGCGACGCTTTGCCGGCGGGCTGGCTTTGCGCCCCGTGTGGCGCAGGAGGCGCATGAACTGCGCACCGTGCTGAGCCTGGTCGCGGCGGGGATCGGGCTTTCGATCCTGCCGTCCTGCTACCAGCATGCCGGCGTCGTGAACGTGGTCGCGAAGACGCTGGATACACCGGATGCCGAAAGCCGCATGCTGGTGGCGATGCGCACCAGCAACGCCTCGCTGTTGCCGCGCCGTTTCATCGAATGCGCGCTGCAGGCCTCGTCGCGGATGGTGCGGCCGCTAACCGCTGACGTCGCGGCGGCCGGCCGCTGATCCGCGCGAAAAGCTGCAACAACGCCAAGTCGACTTTCGTCGCCAGTAGTCTCCCGGGCTGCGGGTTGGCGTTGGTTTTGCATAGCCTGTTCCATGTGGTTGGGATGTTGATTCGTCGTGTCCCTGCCTGCCGTCGCGGCACGGCAGAGGAAACGGTGATGCGCGCCCACTGGACCTAAACCGTGGAGACGAGACGATGCACGCCATCACGCGTGCGGCCTTGCTGTTTGGCATGATAGGGCTCGCTTCGCCGACGCTGGCGCGGGACGATGGCCGTTACGCCAATTCGCCGCTAAAACCCTGGTTCGAAAGCCTGCACAGCGCCTACGGACAATGTTGCTCGGATGCCGACGGCTATGTCGTCGCCGATCCGGATTGGGAGTCCGATCACGGGCATTATCGCGTGCACCTCGACGACGAGTGGGTGGTGGTGCCTGACGAGGCCGTGATCACCGAGCCGAACAAGATCGGGCGGACCATGGTGTGGAAGCACTATCTCGACGGTCATCCGCTGGTCCGCTGCTTCATGCCGGGCAGCATGACCTGAGCGCGTCATGCCGGTGGGACGAAAACGCGTCCCGGGAACGCTCTCTCGACGGCGTCGAGGAACGCGCGGACCTTGGCACCGACAAGGCGTCGCGAACTCTGTAGCGCCCAGATTTCGACAGGAGGTCCGGCCTGCGTTCCCCAACAGGCGAGCCGGCCGGCGGCAATATCATCCTCGACCAGGAGCCTGGGCAGCAGCGCCGCACCCGCGCCGGCCAGCGCTGCGTCGCGAACCATCAGCAGTGATGACAGGCGCAGGATTGGCCTTGGCTGGAGCGAGATATCGTCGTCTCCATCCTTCAAGCGCCAGGTGACATCGGCCGGCATCGCGCTCATGAGGATTGCATTGACGGTGGCGATGTCTCCATCGCGCGCGGACTTTGGCCGCGGGTGAGCGGGGTGCGCGACGACCAATCGCTCATCGTTGAGGAAGCGGCGGCCGACGAGCTGTTCATCCGGCGACGGGTTGATCCGGATCACGAGGTCAAAGCCATCCTCGACCGGATCGACGACGCGATCGTCCGCGACGATCTCGAGCTGGACGTCGGGATAGGCGAGCGCAAAGCGCGCAGCGATCCGGCCGAGCGCGACATGGGCGATCACGAGCGGCGCGCTGACCCGCAACCGGCCACGCGGAGTCGAGGCGCCCAGCACCACGGCCTCGCCGGCCTCCGCGATCTCCGACAGCGGGCCGCCGGTGCGCTCGTGCAGCGCGCGCCCCTCATCTGTCAGCCGAAGACTTTGCGATCCGCGCTCGATCAGCCGGACGCCGAGGCTTTGTTCGAGCTCGGCGACCCGGCGCGACAATGTCGCCTTGGCCCGGCCGGAGGCGCGGCTGGCCCGGCCGAACCCACCATGAACAGCCACCAGATTGAAGTCCGTGAGGGCCTGTAGGTCCACGTAACCGTTCCAATATTGAGACGGAGTATCCAGATCATGGCATCTCGTCACATGAATTGGAACATATAGTTTCTCCTCAGCGGCAGACGGTCTGCCCCCAAAGAGGAGGTTTCGAGATGACTATTCTGGTTACAGGCAGCACGGGCACCATCGGAATGCAGGTGCTCAATCACCTCGCCGGCCATGACGTCGAGGTCCGGGCGCTGACGCGCTCGCCCGGCAATGCGCAGTTTCCCGCCGGCATCACGCCGGTGCGCGGCGATCTGGCCGATCTGGAGTCCGTGCGCGCGGCGCTCGAGGGGGTCAGCACGCTGTTCCTGCTGGTGCCGAATGTCGCCGACGAATTGACCCAGGCTATGCTCACGCTGACCGCGGCGCGCGAGGCCGGCGTCAAGGGCATCGTCTATCTCTCGGTGTTGAAGGGCGAGGCCTATGCCGACGTGCCGCATTTCGCGGGCAAGTACACGGTCGAGCGGATGATCGAGGCGCTCGATCTTCCCGCGACCATCCTGCGTCCGGCCTACTTCATCCAGAACGATGTCAGGCTGAAGGATCCACTCTTGAAGTTCGGCGCCTACGGCATGCCGATCGGCGGCAAGGGCGTTTCGATGGTCGACATCCGCGATATCGGCGAGGCCGCGGCGGTCGAGCTGTTGCGCCGCGAGCGCGCAGCCGCGCCGCTTGGCCGCGAGACCTATGCGCTGGTCGGGCCGGACAGCCTGACCGGTACCGGCATCGCCGCGATCTGGAGCGAGGCGCTCGGCCGCACTGTCAGTTATGGCGGCGATGACCTGGTGACCATGGAGAGCCGCCTCAAGGCGACCATGCCGGCCTGGCACGCGCTCGATCTGCGCCTGATGATCGGTCGCTACCAGTCGGATGGCGCTGTCGCGAGCGCCGACGACATCGCGCGCCTGACCAAACTGCTCGGGCGTGCACCGCGTTCCTATCGAGATTTCGCGAAGGACGCTGCTGCGCAGTGGCTGAAGGGTTAAGTCCGCCGATCCGTGAGAAACCGCGCGATCACGCCGCCGAGCCTGGCGTGATCCAGCGGCGCGGCGAGCGAGGCCTTGGCGATTGCGACCACGGCGTCGGGCGCGCGGCCGCGGCGCAGGTCGCACAGCGCGTCGGCGTAGTCCGCGGTGAATTCCGGATGCGGCTGCACCGACAGCGTCGTGCCGTTGGCATAGAGCAGCCCGGCATGCGGCGTGAAATCAGACGACATGATGGTGCGTGCGGAGGCGGGCGGGGTGATCACCTGGTCCTGATGCGAGCAGGCGACCGCGATCTCCTCGCCGTCGATCAGCCCGTTATCCGGCGCTATCAGGTAGACGTGACGTCCGATGCCCCAGCCCTTCTCCGATTTGCGCACGGTGCCGCCGAGCGCCTGCGCGATCAGCTGATGGCCGAAGCAGACGTCGACCATGGGAATGCGCTGGTCGTGGGCCTTCCGCACGAAGTCTTCGAGCGGTGCGATCCAGTCGAACGCGTCATAGGCGCCGGCCGACGACCCCGTGATCAGGATCGCATCCAACCCCGCAGGGTCCGGCAACGCCTCGCCATTGGCGACGCTGACGACGCCATATGCGTTCGATGGATCAGTTGGCGCGATCATCCGCTCGAACATCTGCGGATAGGTGCCGTGGCGCTCACGGAATTGCGGACCGACGAGCCCGGTTTCAATGATGGTAATGCGTGGCATGGGATCTGTTGGTGGAGGGTGAGCGAGCCGTGCTTACTCCAAAAGCGCTGAAGGCCACAAGCCGCGCAGCTGGAGATCAGTTCTGCTGTAGCCGCGCAGGTTCACTCGTTTCAGCGGCGTGCCGCGCAACCGGCACAACCCTCACGACCGCCGGCGTCGTGCTGACGATCGCCGGCGTCGCTCTTGCGATCGTCGCCTCGGTGCGGTAGCGCGGCAGCTGATCCTCGAGGGAATAGCAGATGCAGAGCGCCAGTGACGACCAGACCGCCATGCTGAAATACAGCGTCATCCAGGCGATCTCCTCCTTCCACTCGGCAAGGTCGTGCGTCACGATCCAGCGCGTGCTGACGTCGCGCAGGCCTGCGAGCGGGTGGAGCAGCGCGCTGCCGGCGGCAAGCTCGGCGCGCCAGCGGTTCAGATACATCGGGACGTCGACGGTCATCAGGAACGCCAGATAGGCCGCGATGCCGACGATGGTGACGATGAAGGCCCAGCGCACCGGTCCCTGAAACTCCGGCAGCAACCGGCAAAGGCCGATTCCGACCAGAAAAAAGACGACGGCCCAGATCGAGTTCTCGATCGCGTTGCCGAGATAGTGGGTGGTCAGCACCGCATACCAGGAGAAGCATTCCGCGATCACGATCAGTGGCACGATGATCCAGGCGATATTCACGGTGGTCTCGGCGCCGGTCATGGTGCCGAGCTGATGCAGGATCAGCGCCCACTGTGCGGCGAAGGCGATTTCGGCGACGGTGGCAACCGTGCGGCCGACGACGACGCTCGACAGCCAGGTATCAAACAGGCAGATGCGCTGGACGTCCGCGCGCGGCAGGACCGAGCGGAAGGCGCAGCCGAACACATAGGCCGCGCACAGCAGCAGCATCAGGCCGATGCCGGAGGTGCTGCTCAGGCCACCGCTGGTCTGCCCCTGGAGCTGGCGGTACATCACGAACCAGACCGCGATGTTGGCGCTGCTGACCAGGCTCAACAGGCCCCACCACTGCACCACCGGATTCGACCAGGCCAGCGCAACCGGCCTTGCTCGCCACTCCATGCTCATTATTTGCTCCGCGTAACCAAAATGACATTCCGTTGTATTAATTCTGTCATGGATGATCGAGAATCACGACTGAAAAATGCATGTGACAGCCGCGCCAGGGTGCAGACGACTGTCACAATTCGCGATTGTGATCGCAGATCGAGTTCTGCCGGTAGGCATTGCCGGCCCGATCAACTATTGAACGGCCTTCTCGAAACCGGACGACGGCTGGCAAGGCGGTTTGTGACAACGGGAATCGCTTTGTGACAACGGGAATGACGGCCAGCTACGATCCGCTATTGCGCAGGATCCATTGGGCGACGGCGGCGCTGTTCATTGCGGCCATGCTGATCGGGTTTTACTGTGGCCTGCAGCCGCCCGGAACCTCGCCGCGGCGCGAACTGCTCGAGGTGCACAAGTCGCTCGGCATGACGCTGTTCGCTCTGGCGATCCTGCGGCTGATGGTACGGTTTGCGACCACGGCGCCAGCCGAGCCGGGATCGTTGTCGCCGCTGGTGCGGCTTGCGGCGCGGCTCAATCACTGGGCGCTCTATGTCATCCTGTTCGCGATGCCGGTGACCGGATACATGTTCTCCTCGGCGGGCGGCTATTCGCTGAGATATTTCTGGACCTTCAGCTGGCCGCGCCTGTTCGCCGGCAATCAGACGATCGAACATGCCGGCGAGGTCGCGCACGGTCTGCTTGCCTACGTCGTCTACATCGCGGTCGCGCTGCATATCGGCGCGACGATCTGGCATGCCGTCGTCAAGAAGGACGAAACGCTGTCGCGGATGTGGCCGCGCGCGACCCGCAGTCTTTGACTCTGTCCTGAGCGGGCCGCCATACTGGCCCAAGACCACGCAAGATATCCCGGAGACAATGATGAAGCTGCGCGGCGGCACTACGAATTATGGTGAGACCATCGGCATCCTGATGCTGGACACCAGATTTCCGCGCCCGCGCGGCGATATCGGCAACGCGCTCTCCTACGACTTCCCGGTGCGCTACAAGATCGTGCGCGGCGCCCATCCGACCAGGATCATGGGCGACCATCCGGAGCCTGCGCTGCTCGAGCCGTTCAAGGCGGCGGCGCGGGAGCTGGAAGCTGAAGGCGTCAAGGCCATCACGACGAGCTGCGGCTTCCTGGCGCCGTTCCAGAAGGAGCTGGCCGCTGCGGTCAATATCCCGCTGTTCGCGTCGAGCCTGATCCAGGCGCCGCTGATCCATGCGATGCTGCCACCAGGCAAGGTGATCGGGATCTTCACCGAGCGCGGCCATCACATGAATGACAGCCATTTCCGCGGCGTCGGCTGGTCAAGCACCGATATCCCGGTCCAGATCCAGGGCATGAAGCCGGATGCGCAGTTTCCGGCGATCTACATCCTCGGCCGCGAGGAGCTCGACACCGACGTCCTCAAGGCCGAGATGATCGAGATGACGGAAGCCTTCATGGCATCCTGCAAGAACCCCGGTGCGATCCTGTTCGAGTGCACCAACATGTGCCCGTTCTCGAAGGACGTCGCCGAGGTCTCCGGCCTGCCGGTGTTCGACATCAACACGCTGATCAATTTTGTCTATCGGGCGTCGAACCCGGTGGCGTTCCTGCGTTAAAGGGACGCACTGCCAAAATATCGAGAACAACCCCATGCAAAGTAGCCGGCGACCGCCGGCGATCGACACGGCAACTTGACACGTCGGGCAACTCAACGGCATTCTTCCATTATTCCGAAATCATGCAAGTGCCCCTCGCCCGCCCGCAAGCGGGAGAGGTGCCGCGAGCTCGGTGCCGCACTGATCAACCCGACACGTCAGCCGCGCAGCGCGGTCTCCGGAATGGTGCGGCGGACCACCTCGCGCATCGCGAAGCTGGAATGGATGCGGGCGACACCCGGCATCCGCGACAGATGCTGCTTGTGGATGCGCTCGAAGTCGGCGATGTCGCGGGCGATGACCTGCAGATGATAGTCGTCGCTGCCCGACATCAAATGGCAGGATACGACGTCGGGGCAGCGCGCGATCGCGGTTTCGAACGCGGCCAGATAGTCCTCGCTCTGTTTCTCCAGCGTGATGGTGACGATGACGGTTGTCACGAGGCCGAGCGCCTGCGGTTCGAGGTCGACGCGGTAGCCGCGGATCACTCCGGTTTCCTCGAGATGGCGGATGCGCCGCGCGCAGGCGGTCGGCGACAGCCCGACCTTTTCGGCAAGCTCGATCTGGCTCGCACGGGCGTCGGAGACCAGTTCGGCCAGGATCTTGAGATCGATACGATCGAGACCGTCCACGCAATTTTCCTCTAAGTATCCGGGCAGTGACGAAGAATAGGAGCGCATTTCGGTATCGGCAAGCCGGATTTCGCTGAGAAACGCCGCGCGACGAGGACTACGCTTGTCGCAAGGCGGAAGCGAATCATTCAGGGAGCGGACCATGCGCATCGGCGTGCCCAAAGAGATCAAGGTCGAGGAATATCGGGTCGGACTGACACCGGCGTCGGTGCGCGAATATGTGGCGCACGGGCACGAGGTCGTGGTGCAGCGCGGGGCTGGCGAGGGCATCGGCGCCGGCGATGACGTTTACCGCCAGGCCGGCGCACGGGTCGCTGACACGGCCGAAGACGTTTTTGCCGCCGCCGACATGATCGTGAAGGTGAAGGAGCCTCAGCCGGCGGAATGGGCGAGGCTCCGCGAAGGCCAGATCCTCTTCACTTATCTGCATCTCGCGCCAGACGTGCCCCAAACCAAGGGGCTGCTTGCCTCCGGCTGCACGGCCATCGCCTACGAGACTGTGACCGACGCGCATGGCGGATTGCCGCTGCTGGCGCCGATGAGCGAGGTCGCCGGCCGGCTTGCGATCGAGGCCGCGGGCGCCGCGCTGCGCAAATCCGCCGACGGCATGGGCAAATTGCTCGGCGGCGTGCCCGGCGTTCCGCCGGCGCGGGTCGCGATCATCGGCGGCGGCGTCGTTGGCACCCATGCGGCGCGGATGGCGGCGGGGCTCGGCAGCGACATCACCATCCTCGATCGCTCGCTGCCGCGGCTGCGCCTGCTCGATGATCTCTTCGGTGGCCGGGTCCGCACCCGCTACGCCACGCTGGAAGCGATCGAGCAGGAGATCGTCGCCGCCGACGTCGTGATCGGCGCGGTGCTGGTCCCCGGCGCCGCCGCGCCGAAGCTGGTCTCGCGCGCGCAGCTTGCCAGCATGAAGCGCCGTGCGGTGCTGGTCGATGTCGCAATCGACCAGGGCGGTTGCTTCGAGACCTCGAAGGCGACCACCCACCAGGCGCCGACCTATCTGGTCGATGAGATCGTGCATTACTGCGTGGCCAACATGCCCGGCGCGGTGCCGGTCACCTCGAGCCACGCGCTCAACCATGCGACGCTGCCTTTCGGCCTGGCGCTGGCGGCGAAGGGGCTGCGCGCGCTGGTCGAGGACCCGCATCTGCGCGCCGGCCTCAACGTCCATCGCGGTCGCATCACCAACCGCGCGGTGGCCGAGAGCCAGAATCTGGCCGTGGTGATGCCGGAGGAGGCGCTGGCGTCGTAAGAGTTTCGGCAAGGCCGGGCATTCGTAGCCCGGATGGAGCGAAGCGAAATCCGGGGCAGGTCTCTCTACGGAGGGGCTGCCCCCGGATTGCGCTTCGCTCCATCCGGGCTACGGCTATTGTCAAGCCGCACCTGCGCAGCCCTCCCTCCATGGCATGGTCGCGACTCCACGCTGGTGGAGCGGGCGTCTGCATGATTTGATGCGCCGATATTAAAGCCGCGCCAAAGCGGCCATCAGCGGCGTGCCGCTGGCCTCAAGAAGCCGAAGGGAGGACTGTCTTGGAAAAGACCGGTCGTACGATGCTGGCCAAGATCTGGGACCAGCATGTCATTGCCCGTTTGAGCGAAGACACGGATCTCCTGCATATCGACCGCCATCTGTTGCACGATCTCGGCGGCTCGCGCGGCCTGCTCGACCTCAAGAGCAAGGGTCTCACGGTTCACAATCCCGAACTGACCTTCGCGACCCCTGACCATGCCATTTCCACGCAGCATGGCCGGGCTGGGACCAGCAAGATCGGTCAGGAGCTGTTGGTGGCGCTGCGGGCCGAGACTGCGGCGAGCGGGATCACGATGTTTGACGTCGACCAGCCCGGCCAGGGCATCGTCCACGTCATCGGGCCGGAACTCGGATTGAGCCTGCCGGGCACGACGATCGTGTGCGGCGACAGTCATACCTGCACCCATGGTGGCCTCGGCGCGCTCGCCTTCGGCATCGGCTCGAGCGAACTGACCCATGTGCTGGCAACGCAGGCGCTGATCCAGCGCCGCCCCAAAACCTTGCGCGCGCGGTTCGAGGGCAGACTGCCACCCGGCGTCGTCGCCAAGGACATGATCCTTGCGCTGATCGGGCATATCGGCGCCGCCGGCGGCACCGGCTACGCCGTCGAATATGCCGGCAGTGCGATCCGTGACTTGGCCGTCGAGGGGCGGCTGACGATCTGCAATCTCTCGATCGAACTCGGCGCCAAGATGGGCATGATCGCGCCCGACGAAAAAACCTTCGAATATTTGCGTGGCCGTCCTTACGCGCCGCAGGGCGCGCTGTGGGAGCGGGCGGTCAAGGCCTGGCGCGAACTGCCGAGCGATGCGGACGCGGTGTTCGACCGCGAGGTCGTGATCGATGTCGCAACGATCATCCCGCAGGTGACCTGGGGCATCAGCCCCGAGCATGTGATCGGCGTCGACGGACGGATTCCCGATCCGATGGCGGTCGAGGATCCCGCGCGCCGCGCTGCAATCGAAACCGCGCTCGAATATATGGGCCTACAAGGCGGCGCGCTGATCGCGGGCACGCCGGTCGACTGGGTGTTCATCGGCTCCTGCACCAACAGCCGGATGAGCGATTTGCGCGCGGCGGCCGAGGTCGCGCGCGGCCGCAAGGTCGCGGCCGGCGTCCGCGCCTGGGTGGTGCCGGGCTCGGAGACCATCAAGCGCGAGGCGGTGGCCGAAGGGCTCGACAAGGTGTTCACCGATGCCGGGTTCGAATGGCGCGAGCCGGGCTGCTCGATGTGCCTTGCCGCCAATGGCGAGGTGGTGGCACCCGGGCAGCGTTCGGTCTCGACCTCAAACCGCAATTTTGTCGGCCGGCAAGGGCCGCGCGCGCGGACGCATCTGGCGAGCCCGGCAAGTGCAGCGGCGTCAGCTATTGCCGGCGCGATCGCCGATGTCAGGATGATGGGGCGCTAGAGATGCCAAAACCGTTTGACAAGCTCACCGCAATTGCCGCGCCGATCATGCGCGGCAATATCGACACCGACGTGATCATCCGCATCGAGCGGCTGGTCGGCAATTCCGTCCGTAGCACGCTCGGCAAATGGGCGTTCGGCGCGCTGCGCTATCTGCCCGACGGTTCGGAGAATCCGGACTTCATCCTGAACCGCGAGCCATACCGGCAGGCGGAGATCCTGGTGACGGGACCGAATTTCGGCTGCGGTTCGTCGCGCGAGGGCGCGGTGTGGGCGCTGCAGGAGATGGGCATCCGCGCCGTCATCGGCTCGGGTTTCGGCGATATCTTTTTCGCCAACTGCTTCCAGAATGGAATTCTGCCTGTCGTCGTCGACAAGGCGGTGGTCGATAGCCTCGCTGCGGATATCGAGGCGACGCAGGGCGCGGGAAAAGTCTCGATCGATCTCGAAACACAGACCATCGTCGCTCCATCCGGCCAGCGCCATACCTTCGAGATCGATCCGCGCCGCCGCGACGGCCTGCTGCAGGGCCTCGACGAGGTCGCGCTGACACTGAAGCGCGACGATGAAATTCGCGCCTTCCAGGCCTCCGACCGCGCGGCGCGCCCCTGGATTCATTTTGCAAGGACACCGGCATGAACACGTCATCCAACATGATCAAGGTCGCCGTGGTCGGCGGCGAGGGCATCGGACCCGAGGTCACCGCGCAGTCGCGCCGGATCCTCGACTGGTTCGCCACAAGACGTCACGTGCCGATGACGCTGCGCGAGGCGCAATATGGGCTGATCCCGTATCTCGCCACCGGAAAGGTGCTGCCTGAGGACACCGCTGAGGCAATGGACGAGGCCGACGCGATCCTGTGGGGCGCGACCGGCGGCCCTGAAACCAAGGAGGTGCCGGCGGCGGCGCGCAAGGCGGGCAGCCTGCTGGGGCTGCGCAGCAAATACGATCTCTACGCTAATCTGAGGCCGATCGTGGCGAACCCGGCGCTTGCGGCGTCCGCGCCTCTGAAACCTGAGGTGCTCGATGGCGTCGACTTCGTCATCATCCGCGAGCTGACCAGCGGCATCTATTTCGGCGAGCCGCGCGGCATCGAGACGCTGCCCGACGGCCAGCGCCGCGGCTTCAACACCGAGCAATACACCACCAACCAGATCCGCCGCGTGGCGCGGTCGGCGTTCGAGCTGGCGCGGACACGTCGCAACAAGGTCTGCTCGGTCGACAAGGCCAATGTGCTGGAGACCAGCGTGGTCTGGCGCGAGGAGGTGATCGCGCTCCACAAGGAAGAGTTCTCCGACGTCGAGCTTGTCCATCTCTATGTCGACAATGCGGCGATGCAGATCGTGCGCGAGCCGCGGCAGTTCGACGTGATGGTGACTGGCAACATCTTCGGCGACATCCTGTCCGATTGCGCGGCGATGGCCTCCGGCTCGCTCGGCATGCTGCCGTCGGCCTCGCTCGGCCCGGTGGACCGCTACGGCCGGCGCAAGGCGCTTTACGAGCCGGTGCATGGCAGCGCGCCCGATATCGCGGGACGTGGCATCGCCAACCCGCTCGGCTCGATCCTGAGCGTTGCGATGATGCTGCGGCTGACGCTGAATCGCCCTGACGATGCCGACCTGCTGGAGAAGGCGGTGCAGATCGCGTTGGCATCGGGCGCACGGACGGCTGATATTGCGGAAGCGGGTGCGAAGAGGCTGTCGACCACTGAAATGGGCGATGCGGTGCTAAGCGCGCTCGACAAGGTCTCGGCCAGGGAGCACGCCTGATGGCCCATCTGTCCAGGCGTTCGGCACTGACGGTGATTGCGGCCGGCGGTGCGGCGCTCGCAGGGCGGCGCGCCTGGGCGGAGGCGAGCCCGGGCCGTGCGATCTATCCGGTCGCGATCCCGGTCTATCAGACGCACTTCGTTGCCGACCGTATCGGCTACTTCAAGGAAGCCGGGCTCGACTGCAAGCTGATCCAGGGCGGCAGCGGCGTGAAGACCCGCGAGATCATCGCGTCGTCCCAAGGTGACGTCGGGATCGGCGACATCACCCATCCGATGCAGCTCTCCAATCACGGCCGCATCGCGCGGGTGTTGATGCCGGTCGACACAAGATCGAGCGCGGTGATGTTCATCATCCGCAAGGACCTCAAGGACCAGGGCATCAATACGCTGGAGGCCTTCACGCAGTGGAAGCGGCCCGACGGCCGCAAGCCGATCGTGTCGGTCTCCTCGCTCGGCGGCACCAATCACGTCTGGGCGTCCTACTACATGGAAACCATGGGGTTGGACGACAAGGTGACCTGGATCGGCACCGGCAATGTCGACACCATGCTGGGCTCGCTGAAGTCGAAGCAGGTCGACATCCTCGTCTCTTCGCTGTCGCTGCTGAACGAGGCGCAGCAGCAGGGCTGGGGCGAATTGCTGTTCGACGGCACCGACGAGGCGATCTGGAACAAGCATATCGGCGGCAAGGTCCCGGTGACCGCGCAGTTCACGCTGCAGTCGACCATCGACAAGGACCCGGCCAAGATGCAGGCCTTCGTCACCGCGCTGTGGCGTGCCGCGCAATGGATCAAGACGCACAAGGCTGAAGACATCTACGATACCATCGAGCCTTATGTCGGCAGCACGTCACGATCGGCCAATCTGCTGGAGATTTCCGCGTTGCAGAAGGTTGCTGACTATGAGGGCACGATCGACGCCGCGAGCTTCGCCCGCGGCGAGAAGGTCTGGTTCCGCGAGATGACCGGCATCAAGCCGCTCAGGATGGACGAGGTGGTCAACACGGCCCTGGTCGATGCGGCACGAAAGGCCTATCCGGGTTGAGCGCACTCGAGACAAGCGCGATACTATCGCCACGATCGCCTGATGTCCGGCGGGTCGAGGTCAAGGGTTTGAGCAAGTCGTTCCAACTCGCCAAGACCACGATCGAGGCGGTGCGCGACGTGTCCTTCGAGGTGCGGCGCGGCGAGTTCGTGGCGCTGCTCGGACCATCGGGCTCCGGCAAGAGCACCGTGCTCAACATGATCGCCTCGCTGATCCGGCCGAGTGGCGGCGAGATCCTGATCGACGGCAAGCGCGTCGTCGCCGGCAAGGCGACGCCTGACGTAGGCTATGTCTTCCAGCGCGACACGCTGTTTCCGTGGCGGACCGTCGCCGACAATATCGGTTACGGGCTGGAGCTGGCGGGCGTACCCGTTAAGGAGCGCAAGGAGCGCATTGCCGAATGCGTGGGACAGGCCGGCCTGAGGGGATTCGAGACCGCCTATCCGTCGGCGCTGTCGGGCGGCATGCGCCAGCGCGCCGCGCTGATGCGAACCCTGATCGTCGAGCCGCAGATTCTCTTGATGGACGAGCCGTTCGGCGCGCTCGACACCCACACCAAGATCGACATGCATGATGTGCTGCTACGGATCTGGGAGCGCGAGCAGCAGACCGTGCTGTTCGTCACCCATGATCTCGGCGAGGCGCTGACGCTCGCCGACCGCATCATCCTGTTCTCGGCGCGGCCGGGCCGCATCAAGGACATGTTCGAGGTCGACGTCGCCCGTCCCCGCGATGCCGTGAAGGTGCGCGAGACGCCGCGCTATGCCGAGCTGTTCCAGCACATCTGGCACTCGCTCGGCGAGGAGTTCGTCAAGGGCCGCAGCGCATGAAGCAACACAGCACGATGAGCGCGGTCGCCTGGCAGGTCCTGATCTGCGCCGTGGTGCTGTCGGTCTGGCAATGGGGTTACGACCTGCACGTCAAGATGCCGTGGCTGGTCCCTGACCTGCTCGACCCGTACTTCATTTCCAAGCCGTCGATGATCTATGAGAATTTTCTGATCCAGAGCTGCCTGAAGTCGAAGCTTGGCGTATTCAACGGCTGGCTCAATGGCGACTTCGCAAAATGCCTGGCACGCAACGAGAACAATCTCTGGGCGGCGACCGCCGTGACGCTGAAGAATACCTTCTTCGGCTTCGTCACCGGTGTGGTCTCTGGCTTCGCCGCCGGGCTGATCCTCGGACGCTCCGACCGCCTGAGCGCGATCTTCCAGCCCTTCATCACGGCGGTGAACTCGATCCCGCGCATCGCACTGGCGCCGATCATCGTGCTCGCGTTTGGGATCGGCGACATGTCCAAGATCGTGACCTCCTGGATCGTCGTGGTGTTCCTGGTGTTCTTCAACACCTTCGAGGGCGCGCGCTCGATCGACGAGGGCTTCACCAATGCCGCGCGCCTGCTCGGTGCCAGCGAATGGCAGATCACCCGCACGGTGGTGATCCCCTCGACCATGGCCTGGGTGTTCGCGTCGCTGACGCCGGCGATATCCTTTGCCCTGATCGGCGTGATCGTCGGCGAGTTCATCGGCGCCGAGCGCGGCATCGGCCGGTTGATCATCGAGTCGGAGGCGCGGGGCGAGGCCTCCGGCATGATGGTCGCGGTGGTCGTGCTGATGCTGGTTGGCGTCGTGCTGTCGGCGATGATCTGGCGCCTGCAGGCCTATCTGCTGCGCTGGCAGCGCCAGCGCGGCGCGGAGTAAGCCGTCAGGCTGCTGTCTCCCGAGCGCGACCCGGAAGCTCGGCCGGGCGCTCAACGGGATTGTCCGACGGCGATGTCTCGCCATCGAGCCAATCCTGCTCCTTCGCCAACGCCCGCCAGGCCGCTTCCATTCGCCTGTAGCGATTATGGGTCGGCTCATCGGAGGCGCGCTCGGCAAGCTGGGCGCAATTCTCCGCATTATCGAGAAAGTGCTGCGACTGTTTCATGGAACATCCTCCTGTTGAGGAGAAGGTGGGGCATCATTTGGGGCTATTCAACGCAGGGAACATGAGCGTTTCGCCACACTGGTGAATGCTTGTTCAGGAGAGTTCCACGTTCAATGTTCCATCGGCGCAGGCAAACACCTGCAGCGATCTTTCACAGGAACGGTTCGTCGCAACCGGCGTTTCCCCACCATACACATCAAAGCTGGAGGAGAGAGACATGAAGAAGTATCTGTTGGCTGCGGCCCTGGTAACTACGATTGCGGCGCCTGCGTTCGCCGATGATGTTGGTGTTCGCGTCGGTCCCGTCGGCGCAGGCGTGACGGTCGGCCAGTCCCCCGAATACCGCGACCGCGATCGTGACCACACCACCGTCATCAAGGAGCGCGAGCCGCGCGATCGGACGACTGTGATCAAGAAGGAAGACGCGGACGGCAATCGCAGCAAGACCATCGTCCATCACGACAATGATTGACGGCTGAGCAGCGCGTCTTGCTCATGAACACGAAAGTCCGCCGTTGACCCTGTCGCGGCGGACTTTTGTTTGCCGGAGAAATCATAGAGCGGCCGCTTAACTCAACTTGTCATTCCGGGGCGACGCGTGAGCGTCGAGCCCGGAATCCATCCGGCCGCACATCAAGTGGATAAATGGATTCCGGGCTCGCGCGTTGCGCGCCCCGGAATGACGAGATGGGCCTACGTCACCGGCGCCGGATTGAACAGCGTGAGGTCGTTGTGGATGCCCCAGCGATCCGACCACGGCTTTGTCCTGCCGCTTGCGACATCGAGGATCAGGCGGAACAGGTCCCAGCCGGTCTCTTCGATGGTCTTCTCGCCGGTCGCGATGCAGCCGGCGTCGAAATCGATCAGGTCTTTCCAGCGCCGCGCCAGCTCGCTGCGGGTTGCGACCTTGATGACCGGCGCAGCCGCAAGGCCATAGGGCGTGCCGCGGCCGGTGGTGAACACCTGCAGCGTCATGCCGGAGGCGAGCTGCAGCGTGCCGCAGATGAAGTCGCTTGCGGGCGTCGCCGCGAACAGCATGCCTTTCTGGCGCGCCTTCTCGCCGGGCGCCAGCACGCCCGAGATCGGGCCGGAGCCTGACTTGACGATCGAGCCGAGGGATTTTTCGACGATGTTGGCCAGCCCGCCCTTCTTGTTGCCCGGCGTGGTGTTGGCGCTGCGGTCGGCACCGCCGCGGGCCAGATACGCATCGTACCACGCCATCTCGCGGATCAGCGCGCGGCCGACGTCTTCGTTGATCGCGCGGCGGGTCAGAAGCTGGATCGCGTCGCGGACCTCGGTCACTTCCGAGAACATCACGGTCGCGCCTGATCGTACCAACAGGTCGGCCGCGAAGCCGACCGCGGGATTCGCCGTGACGCCGGAGAACGCGTCGCTGCCGCCGCATTGCAGGCCGATCACGAGATCGGCGGCCGGGCAGGTTTCGCGCGTGCGTGCGTTGAGGATCTTCAGCCGCGCTTCGGCCTGAGTCATGATGGCATCGACGATGGCACCAAAGCCGTCGAAGGCCTCGTCCTGCATCCGGACGATCGCGTTGTCGACGCCTTCAGGCACCAGCCGCTCGGGCGCGAGCTTTTCGCAGCCGAGACCTATGACGAGGATCTCGCCGCCGAAATTCGGATTGAGTGCGAGGTTCTGCAGGGTGCGGATCGGTATCACCGCGTCGGGTGCTGATATCGCAACGCCGCAGCCATAGGCATGGGTTAGCGGCACGACGTCATCGACATTGGGATATTTCGGCAAGAGTTCGTTGCGGATGCGCTTGACTGCGTATTCCATCGTGCCCTTGACGCATTGCACGGAGGAAGAGATGCCGAGGATGTTCTTGGTTCCGACCGAGCCGTCGCGATTGCGAAAGCCCTCGAAGGTAAAGCCTTCGAGCGGCGGCAGCGCCGGTGGCACTGCGGTCGAAATCTCGAGCCTATCGAGCGCCGGCGCCTCGGGCATGCGGATGCGCGCCTCATCGACCCATTCGCCGGCAAGGATCGGCGAAAGGGCATAGCCGATCACCTCGCCATAGCGGATGATCGGCGCGCCCTCGGCGATGTCTTCGAGTGCGGTCTTGTGGCCCTGCGGCACGAACGCGCGCAGCGTCAGGCCGCAGGCAAAGCGCGAGCCGGCAGGCAGGCCGAAATCATTGACGACGATCGCGACATTGTCGCGCGCGTTGAGCTTGATGTAGCGGGGCTGCTCCTTGGCGCCGATTGACTGGTCCATGCTGGACTCCGAAATTGTAGGGTGGGTTAGCGTAGCGTAACCCACCAATGTCTCTATCGGCGGAAACAGAAGAGGTGGGTTACGCTGACGCTAACCCACCCTACGATCGCTACCCCGGAAACGTATAGGCCGTCTTCACCGTGGTGTAGAACTCCCGCGCATAGGCGCCCTGTTCGCGCGCGCCGTAGCTCGAGCCTTTGCGGCCGCCGAACGGAACGTGGTAGTCGACACCGGCGGTCGGCAGATTGACCATCACCATGCCGGACTCGCTGTTGCGCTTGTAGTGCGAGGCGTATTTCAGGCTGGAGGTGCAGATCCCCGACGCGAGGCCGAATTCGGTGTCGTTGGAGATCGCGAGTGCTTCGTCATAGTCCTTGGCGCGGATCACGCAGGCGACCGGGCCAAAAACCTCCTCGCGCGCGATGCGCATCGTGTTGTTGGCTTCGGTGAACAGCGCAGGCTGCAGATAGAAGCCGGGGGTCTCGCGGTTCAACAGCTCGCCGCCCCAATGCAGGCGGGCGCCTTCGTCCTGACCGATCTTGATGTAGCGGAGGTCCTGGTCGAGCTGGCTCTGGTCGACGACCGGGCCGACATGGACGCCGCTCTTCAGGGCGTCGTCGACCGAGAGGCCCTTCAAGCGCTCGGTCATCGCAGCGACGAAGCGGTCATGAATGCCTGACGTGACGATCAGGCGCGAGGACGCCGTGCAGCGTTGGCCGGTGGAGAAATAGGCGCCGTTGACCGCAACCTCGACCGCCACTTTCAGGTCGGCATCGTCGAGCACGACCAGCGGATTCTTGCCGCCCATCTCGAGCTGGAACTTCTTCATCGGTGTCGAGAGCACGCAGGCCTGCGCGATCTTGCGGCCGGTCTGGACCGAACCGGTGAACGAAATCGCGGCGACATCGGGATGCTCGAGCAGGGTCTGGCCGACCACCGAGCCCGAGCCGACCACGAGATTGAAGACGCCAGAAGGAATGCCGGAGCGCGCGATGATCTCGGACAGCGCATGCGCCGAGCCCGGCACCAGCTCGGCCGGCTTGAACACCACGGTGTTGCCGTAGCAAAGCGCGGGCGCGATCTTCCAGGCCGGGATCGCGATCGGGAAGTTCCACGGCGTGATCATGCCGATGACGCCGACCGGCTCGCGGGTGATCTCGACGTCGAGGCCGGGGCGGACCGACGCGCCTTTTTCGCCCATCAGCCGCAGCGTCTCGCCGGCGAAGAACGCAAAAATCTGGCCGGCGCGCGCGACCTCGCCGATGCCCTCGGGCAGCGTCTTGCCCTCCTCGCGGGCAAGCAGGCGACCGAGCTCTTCCTTGCGGGCGATGATCTCGACCGAGATCTTGGTCAGCGCGTCAAACCGCTGCTGTGGCGTCGATTGCGACCAGGCCGGGAAGGCGGCCTTGGCCGCGGCGATCGCCTGTTCGGTCTGCGCTTTGTCGGCCTTGGCGTATTCGCCGACCACATCGTTGGTGTTGGAGGGGTTGATGTCGCGCGTGATGCCTGATCCGTCGACCCATTCGCCGGCGATGAAGTTTTTCTGGTGAGCGGTCATGATTTCTCTCCAACTCTCTTAGTTTAACGCACGAGGCAGGGACGCTTGTCGTCGAAGGTCCAGCCGGGGATCAGGAATTGCATGGCGAGGGCGTCGTCGCGGGCGCCGAGCCCGTGTTTCATGTATAGCGCGTTCGCAGCCTCAATGGCACCGCGATTGATCTCGATGCCGAGGCCCGGGCGGTCCGGGATCGCGATCTTGCCGCCCTTAATCTGGAGCGGCTCCTTCGTCAACGCCTGGCCGTCCTGCCAGATCCAGTGGGTGTCGATCGCAGTCACCTTGCCGGGCGCCGCGGCGCCGACATGGGTGAACATCGCCAGCGAAATATCGAAATGGTTGTTGGAGTGCGACCCCCACGTCAGGCCGTTGTCACGGCAGGTCTGGGCCACCCGCACCGAGCCCTGCATGGTCCAGAAATGCGGATCGGCGAGCGGAATGTCGACCGCGCCGAGGCGGATCGCGTGTGAGAGCTGGCGCCAGTCGGTCGCGATCATGTTGGTCGCGGTCGGCAGCCCGGTGGCGCGGCGGAACTCGGCCATGATCTCGCGCCCGGAGAAGCCGGCCTCGGCGCCGCAGGGGTCTTCCGCATAGGCGAGCACGCCGTGCATGTTGCTGCAGAGCCGGATCGCTTCATCCAGCGACCAGGCGCCATTCGGATCCAGCGTGACGCGGGCATTCGGGAAGCGCTTTGCGATCGCGGTCACCGCCTCGATCTCTTGCTCGCCCTTGAGCACGCCGCCCTTGAGCTTGAAATCGGCAAAGCCGTAATGCGCCTGCGTCGCCTCGGCGAGCCGCACCACGGCATCTGGTGTCAATGCTTCCTGATGGCGCAGATTGAACCAGTCGGCCTTGCCGGTCTCGCCCTCGACATAGGGCAGACCCGTTTTCCTCCGGTCGCCGACAAAGAAGAGATAGCCGAGCGTCTCGACGCTGGCGCGCTGCTGGCCTTCGCCGAGCAGGGCTGCGACCGGCAGATTGAGATGCTGGCCGAGCAGATCGAGCAACGCCGACTCGACCGCGGTCACGGCGTGGATGGTGACGCGCAGGTCAAACGTCTGCTTGCCACGGCCGCCGGCGTCGCGATCGGCAAAGGTCTTGCGCATCGACGCCAGGATGTTGTTGCAGGCGCCGATGGTCTGGCCGACAACGAGGTTGCTTGCGTCTTCCAGCGTCTTGCGAATCTTCTCGCCGCCCGGCACTTCGCCGACACCGGTATGGCCGGAATTGTCGGTGAGGATGACGAGGTTGCGCGTGAAGAACGGCGCATGCGCGCCGCTCAGATTGAGGAGCATGCCGTCGCGGCCGGCGACCGGGATCACCTCCATAGCGGTGACGATGGGGGCGCCGGTAAAACCGGCGCGGATCGTGTCCTGAACCATTTGCTCCTCCCTTTATGCTGGCCGTTTCGGCCTTATTCTGCAGCCTGCTGAGCCTTGGCTTGCGGCAGCTTCGCGACAAGCGCCGCGAGCTCGGCGATCTCCTGCTCGGTCAGGTCGGTCAGCGGCGGCCGCACCGGGCCGGAATCGCGGCCGATTACCTTCATCCCGGCCTTGATGATCGACACCGCGTAGCCCTTCTTGCGGTTCCGTATCGCAATTAGCGGCAGGATGAAATCCTTCAGTCCTGCATGGATGGTCTGATGATCGCGCCGGCGTACCGCGGCATAGAAGTTGGTCGCGAATTCCGGCACGAAGTTGAACACGGCCGACGAATAGGTCGTCACGCCCATGTCGAGATAGGGCAGGGCAAAGGTTTCCGCGGTCGGCAGCCCGCCGACATAGGTCAGTCGGTCGCCGAGCTTGGTGTAGACCCTGGTCATCAGCTCGATGTCGCCGATGCCGTCCTTGTAGCCGACCAGGTTCGGGCAGCGCTCGCACAGACGTGCCAGCGTATCGGGCTGCAGGATCGCGTTGTCGCGGTTGTAGACGATGACGCCGATTTTCACGGATGAGCACACCGCCTCGACATGCGCGGCAAGGCCGTCCTGCTCGGAATGCGTCAGGTAGGGCGGCAGCAGCAACAGGCCGTCGGCGCCGGCTTTCTCCGCGCCAATGGCGATCTCGCGCGCGGTCGCCGTGCCGTAGCCGGTGCCGGCCAGCACGGGCACGCGGCCCCTTGTCTCCTCGACGGCGACCTTGACCACTTCGGGTACTTCGGCCGGGGTCAGCGAGAAGAACTCGCCGGTGCCGCCGGCGGCGAACAGGCCGGCGACGTCGTAGCCGCACAGCCAATCCATGTTGGCGCGATAGGTTGCCTCGTCGAAGGAAAGATCCGCCCTGAACGGGGTCACGGGAAACGACAGGAGGCCGCCGCCGATTGTCTGGGCCATCTCCTGAGGGGTCATTTTGCTCATGGCGCCACTCCGTAGATAAATTGATGGGAAAGGGATGCGCGAGGCGCCTCCACAGCGGCATTTGTAGGAAATGGTTCGATGCAGGTCCAAGCCAAACGCGGTATTGAACGATGCAATATCGGTATCAATCGCCGCGGACATGCGCCGCCGCGATTTCCGTCGCGACATCGATCAAGGACGGCAGCAACGGGTTCTCATGATCGCGCCGCCACACCAGGAACAGCTCGACCGGCGCGGGCCCGCGCAGCTTCAACGGCTTCAGCCTGACATCCGCAATCTTCAGGCTCGCGGCGGCCTCCGGCACGATCGCGACGCCAAGCCCGGCGCGCACCATCGCGAGGATGGAGTGGATCTGGCTGAGATGCTGGACATAGCGCGGCAGCACGTCAGCGCGGGTGAACAGCGCGACCAGCAGATCGTGGAAGTAGCGGCTTTCATATGGCGAATACATCACGAAGGGCTGGCCGTCCAAATCCCGCAGCGAGACCGATACGGCCGAGGCCAGCGGATGCTTCTTCGGAATCGCGACGAGCAATGGTTCGGCGACGACGCGCCGGCTCGCCAGTTCCGGGCGGGCGATCGGCGGCCGCAGCAGTCCGGCGTCGATCTGGCCGGTGGCGAGCGCCTCGAACTGGTCGCCGGAGACCATTTCCTTCAGCGAGAAATCGATCTCGGGCAGCCGCGCGCGGCAGGCTGCGATCAGATCGGGCAGGAAGCCGTAGGCCGCCGCGGCGGTGAAGCCGATCTTGAGCGAGCCGGTCTTGCCGAGCGCGATGCGGCGCGCGACTTGCGATGCGGATTCGGCGAGCTTGAGGATGCGCCGCGCCTCGGGCAGGAAACTGCGCCCGGCCGGCGTCAGCCGCACCGAGCGGCTGGTGCGTTCCAGCAGCGGCGCGTCGATGATGTGCTCGAGGACCTGGATCTGCCGGCTGAGCGGCGGCTGGGTCATGTTCAGCCGCGCCGCGGCGCGACCGAAGTGCAGCTCCTCGGCCACCGCGACGAAACAGCGGAGCTGGTTCAGGTCGAACATCGATGCGTGCCCGGAATGGATGGGGCGGGGTTTTGTCCGTTCTAGCATCGATGCTTCCCGAAGACCAAGAAGACACAGACGGCGGCCGGAGCCGCCGTTGAACTGTCGTGGTGCGAGCGGCCCTTTGCCGCCCTTGGCTCAGGCCGCCTTCAGCTGCACCCGCTTGATCTCGCCGACGATGAAGAGGTAGGCGATCGCAGCCACCAGTGCGTTGGCGCCGACAAAGACCAGCGCGCCGTTGAACGAGCCGGTGCCGGCCAGGATGTAGCCGATCACGATCGGCGTGGTGATCGAGGAGAGGTTGCCGAACATGTTGAACAGGCCGCCGGAGACGCCGCCGGCCTCCTTCGGCGATGTATCCGACACGACCGCCCAGCCGAGCGCGCCGATGCCCTTGCCGAAGAAGGCGAGCGCCATGAAGCCGACCACCAGCGCCTGGCCGTCGACATAGTTGCAGGCGATGATCACCATCGACAGCAGCATGCCGCCGACGATCGGGATCTTGCGCGCCATGGTCAGCGAGCCGGTGCGGCGCAGGATGGTGTCGGAGATGACGCCGCCGAGCACGCCGCCGATGAAGCCGCACAGCGCCGGCAATGTCGCGACGAAGCCGGCCTGCAGGATCGTCAGCCCCCGCTCCTTGACGAGATAGACCGGGAACCAGGTCAGGAAGAAATAGGTCAGCGTGTTGATACAGTACTGGCCGATATAGACGCCGAGCATCATGCGGTTGCCGAGCAACTGGCGGATGTGACTCCATTGCGGGCCGCTGTTGGACGCCTTTGTGTCCTTGGCCGCGTCCATGTCGACCAGCGCGCCGCCGTCTTTGATGTAGTCGAACTCGGCCTCGTTGATCCCTGGGTGATCCTTCGGATCGTGGATCGTCTTGATCCAGGCGATCCCCATCACGATGCCGAGGGCGCCCATCACATAGAACACGTGGCGCCAGCCATACTCATGCGCGATCCAGCCCATCAGCGGCGCGAAGATCACGGTCGCGAAATACTGGCCCGAATTGAAGAAGGCCGAGGCGGTGCCGCGCTCATTGCCGGGGAACCAGGCTGCCACGATGCGGGCATTGGCAGGGAATGACGGCGCCTCGGCGAATCCGACCATCAGGCGCAGCGCGAACAGCACGATGACGGCGGTTCCCGCCGCCAGGAAACCGACCAGGCCCTGCATCGCGGTGAAGGCCGACCAGATCAGGATGCTGACCGCATAAACCCATTTGGAACCGAAGCGGTCGAGCAGCCAACCGCCGGGCACCTGCGCGATCACATAGGACCAGCCGAAGGCCGAGAACACGTAGCCCATCACGATGGGATCGAGATGCAGTTCCTTGGAAAGCGCGGAGCCCGCGATCGACAGCGTGGCGCGGTCGGCATAGTTCACGGTGGTGACGAGAAACAGCATCGTCACAATCAGCAGCCGCACGCGGGATCGCCGCGCCGCCGTGGCTGTTGCAATTGCGCTCATGGGCGCCTCCTCGAAATTTCCTCGAGAACCGTCCTAGAGAGGAGCAGGCAAGGGGTCCACGCCGAAACGTGCATCGATCGATACCGATTTTGAATTGATCGGCCCGGTGTCATTCCACCGTTGAGGGGGCGGCATAAGCCACTCGCTCCGACGTCATCCTGAGGTGCGAGCGGAGCGAGCCTCGAAGGATGGCCGCAGGCGCGCTCGCAGCCCATCCTTCGAGGCGCGCAAGGGCGCGCACCTCAGGATGACGGTCTTGCCTTGCCCGGATATTTACTGTACAACAAGTACAGTTATTGAAAGCGCAACGCCGCGCTTCTCATCGGGGTCGACTGCCCATGACCACGCCTCGTGACTATGACCTGTTCGATGCCGGCGATGTGACGCTGCAAGGCGGCGCCGTGTTTCCGCGGCTCAAGCTGGCCTACAAGACCTATGGCACGCTGAACGCGGCCAAAGACAACGTCATCCTTTACCCGACATCGTTCAGCGCGCAGCACTACGACACAGAATGGCTGGTTCAGCCGGGTGGGGCGCTCGATCCCGGCAAATACTTCATCATTATCCCGAACCTGTTCGGCAATGGCCTGTCATCCTCGCCGTCGAATTCGGGCGGCGCGCCGTTTCCCGCCTTCAGCTATCACGATGCCGTCGCGGTCCAGCGGCGGCTGTTGGTCGAGCGGTTTGGAATATCCAGCATCGCGCTGGTCTATGGCTGGTCGATGGGCGGCATGCAGGCCTATCATTGGGCCGCGCGTTATCCTGAGATGGTGGAGCGCGCCGCCGTGGTCTGCGGCAGCGCCAGGTGCGCGCCGTACAATCACGTCTTCCTCGAGGGCGTGAAGTCAGCGCTGACCGCCGATCCCGCCTATCGGGATGGCCGCTTTGTCGAAAGGCCGGTCGCCGGCTTCCGCGCGATGGGGCGCGTCTATGCCGGCTGGGCGATGTCGCATGAGTACTATCGCGGGGAAATCTGGCGCGAGGCCGGATTCACATCGCTGGACAATTATCTCGCGGAATCGTGGGACGGCGCTTTCGCACGGCGCGACGCCAATGATTTGCTGGCGCAAATCTCGATCTGGCAGAGCGGCGACATCAGCCGTTGTGATGCGTTCGGCGGCGATTTCGACCGCGCGATGGCGGCGATCAAAGCGCATATGCTGCTGATGCCCGGGCGCACCGACCGCTATTTCGACATGCGCGACAATGAGGACGAGCTCAGTCGTCTGGTCAATGCGCGTTCCGCCGCGCTGCACGCGATCCCCTCGATTCACGGCCATCGCGCCGGTAACCCGATCAACAACGCCGCCGACCGCGCCTTCATCAACGCCGAGATAGCGGCCCTGCTGCAACGCTGACTTGTGAGACGACATGAGCACCGCAGAGATCCATGATGCAGGCCCGCGCCTGAAGCCCCTGAGCCCGGTCGTGCTCCGCGAATTGTCGGCCAAGTCGAATTTTGCAGGTGCGATACGCACGGCAAGCCATTACGGAATGATTCTCATCGTCGGAACGCTGATTGCGCTGGTCTCGTCGCGCTATGGGCTCCTATGGGCGCTGCCGCTGATCGCGGTGCAGGGCTATTTCGTCGCGTTCCTGTTCATGGTCGTGCACGAGACCGCGCACAAGACCGCGTTCCGCAGCCGTGCGATCAACGTTGCGGTCGGCAATCTCTCCGCTTTCGCGATCGGACTGCCTTACGAATACTACTGCCTGTTCCACTGGGACCATCACCGCTACACGCAGGATCCCGACAAGGATCCGGAGCTGATCCTGGGGCAGAAGCCGGCTTCGGATACGCAACTCGCGATCGCCTATACCGGACTGCTGCAGGTCCTGACCCGCGTGCGCCTGATGCTCCGCCACGCGTTGACCGGCAAGGTCGTCGTTCCGTGGATCCCCCAGAACAAGCGCGCTGGCATCGTCAGGGAAGCGCGGCTTTATCTCGCCGGTTATCTGATCCTGCTGATCGCATCGCTCGCGCTGCACAGCGCGATCCTGCTCTGGGTGTGGATTGTCCCCGTGCTGGCCGGCCAGCTCATTCTCCGTCCGTATCTCTATGCGGAACACACCGGCTGCGAGCAGACCCGCAGCGCGTTTGAAAATACCCGCACCACGATGACCGGCGCCATCATGAAATGGTTTGCCTGGAACATGCCCTACCATGTCGAGCACCACGCCTATCCGACGGTGCCGTTCCACGCGCTGCCGAAGCTGAACGCCATCGTCGACGGCCACATCGTGTTTCGCGGCCGGAATTACCGCGCCGTGACGCGCGAGACCTGGGCATGGTTTCGCCGGCAGCGCCAGAAGGCTGCCTGATTATGCATCCGCGCGCGGCTGCAGCACCAGGTTGACGAGGTTGCGGGCGTAGGCCGGCGTCAGCGGCTTGATGCCGAAGACGTAGCGATAGAACAGGCTGCCATAGATCGCGTCAAAGAGATCGCCGGGCGCGCCCGACGCGCCGATGCTGCCATCTTTCCGGCCGGCGATGATGGTCTCCAGCATCTTGCTGCGGCGAAGGCCGAGATAGCGTTCGTAGAAGATCTCCGCCGATCCGGTTGTCGAGATGCATTCGGAGATCACCGCAAGCTGCACCCGCCCGAACTCGCCCTGCAACGCCTCGGTATAGGTCGCCGCGTGGCGGCGAATTTGCGCCACCGGATTGCCGGTCCCGTGCAACGGCACGGCGCGCGAAGCCTGGTCGAGGAACGCGTGGATCAGCAGCGCTTCGCGCGACGGCCACCATTTGTAGATCGTCATTTTCGAGACGTTGGAATGGCGGGCGATCGCGTCGATGGTGGTGGCGGCAAGGCCGGTGGTCGCCATCAGCGTGTAGGCGCTTTGCAAGATGGCGGCCGTGGTCGCGGCCGATCGCGGCCGGCCGCGGCGCGCCGTCGTGCCACCCTCGATGTCCGCCCTGCTGCTCGCCATTGTCTGATTCACACTCCGATGTCCCGGACTTAGCACAAAACGGGTTGTGTTTCAGACGTGCGTCGAGCCAGCCTGCAATCCCGCGCCATCAAGTCGCTTGACAGTGGAGAACTGTCGCTTCAACGAACAATGCTGCCGTCCTGGAGTTTTCGAATCGACAATGGACAATCCTTCCCGATCAGAACGATCCCGCAACGCGGTGCTGCAGGCCGCGATCAAGGTCATCTCGCGTGACGGGCCCGGTCGGCTGACGCTCGATGCGATCGCGCGTGAAAGCGGCCTGAGCAAGGGCGGTGTGATGCACCAGTTCCGCACCAAGGAGGCGGTGCTCAAGGCGCTGCTGGAACAGCAGGTGATCTATTTCGAGGAGTTCTCCAGCCGCTACATGGAGAAGGCGCGCGCCACATCCGAGCAGCCTGAGCTGGCGACGCAGCTCGCCACCGTGTGGGAGGCGACGATCAAGCCAAATTCGGCGTCGCTCGGCCTGCTCGCGGCGATGGTCGAGAATCCGAGCTTGATGAACGCGCCGCGCGAGATCGACGTCAAGAGGATCAAGGCGATCAAGGCCGAAGCGAAGGATCCGGAGCTGGCGATGCTGCGTTGGGCCGCGGCGAGGGGACTGTTGCTCAGCTCGATGTTCGGTCTGTCGCCGCTGAGCGAGGCCGACCGCAACCGGCTGTTCGAGCGCCTGCTCGACGACAAGCAGTGGACCGCGCTGGAGCAGCCCAAGGCGGCATCCAAAGCCGCGTCCAAGGCCGCATCCAAGGCTGAATCCAAGCCGGCGGGGGCCGCCAAATCGGGCGCCGCGTCCGAACGGCCGGCCCGGAAGCCGCGCGCCGGTACCTGACCCCAGCAGGGATAATCCTGCGGCCGATCATTTCCATTCATTTTTGTACTTTACAAACCGACTAGTCGGTTTTATTGTCTGCCGCATCGATTAAGGCCGGGCATTCGTCGGAGGTCGACGTTGCCGGCGGCGACGGGCTTCCGCCCGGCGTCGCGGGCCCGCAGCACAAGGGCGTTCCCGAAAGGCCGCTGGAGGAGACTGGAATGGATAGCTCGATCGCTACGCGCGGTCTGGGATTGCTGCTGCTTTGCTCGATCGCAGCCGGGTGCGCCAGCGTCGCGCCGGTGCCTTATTCGGACGTGGCGTCCTCGTCCTACATGGCGCCTGACACGTCCGACACGACCGGCCGCGTGCCCTATCGCTACGCCACCGAGGTCGACTGGCGGAGCTACAACAAGGCCATCCTCGATCCCGTCGCCATCTATCACGGCCGCGATCACCAGTTCGGCGACATGTCCGACAGCGACAAGGCTGAGCTCGCGGCTCACATGCAGACGAGCTTCATGACCAGGCTCGCCAGCCGCTTCGCCATGGTGAACAGGCGTGGCCCGAACACGCTTCGGGTCCGGCTGACCCTGACCGGCGCGGTCGCCAACACTCCCGTCCTCGGCACGCTGTCGCGGTTCGACATGGCCGGCGCCGTCTACAACGGTGTGCAGGCGGCGCGCGGCGGCGAGGGGATGATGACCGGTTCGGTGATCTATGCCGTCGAGATCTTCGACGCATCGACGGCGCGCCTGCTCAGCGCCTACGTCACCAAGCAATATCCCGATGCCTACGACATCAAGTCCAGCATCGGCCCGCTCGCGGCATCGTTCGCCGGCATCGACAAGGGTGCCGAGAGTCTGGTGACGCAGTTCAGATGAGCGTCGTTTTTCCGAAGCCTGGCGCTATCAGGCGCGCGGCGGAGCGCATGAGTAAAACCAACGAAGGGTGCAATAGATGAGTATCTTGTTTCGACTGATCCTGCGCGGCGTCGTTGCCGCGGTTCTGATGAGCACGATTGGCCGCGCCGAGGCGGCAAGCCCCGCCGATCCAAGCGGAACCTGGTCGACCGAAGACGGGCGCGCCCGTATCCGGCTCGAGCGTTGTGGCGCGGGGCAGCAGCGGATCTGCGGCTACATCGTGTGGATGAAGGATCCGCTCGACGAACGCGGCCAGCCGGTCCGCGACAGCTACAATCCTGACACCTCGAAGCGAGCGCGCAACGTTCTTGGTCATCAGCTGATCATGGGCCTGAAGCCGACGCCGGAAGGATGGTTCGACGGCGACATCTACAATGCGGAGGACGGCAGGTCCTACTCGGTGATGCTGTGGCGCGACTCGTCCGACCGGCTGAAGCTGAGGGGATGCATGCTGAAACTGCTCTGCCAAACCCAGACCTGGAAGCAGACCAACGACGTGCTGCCGGGACAATTGGTCGGACTGACCGGTGATCCCAGCGGTCCCAAGGCCGACAAGGAATGGGCTGCATTGTCGCCGGCCAAGACCGCGACGGTCGGATCGAGATAGGGCACAGCTCCGCTAGATCTCGCGCAGCGCCTGATCGAGCGTCTCGATCAGGAGATCGGCATGCTCTCTGCCGAACACCAGCGGTGGCCGGATCTTCAGCACATTGCCGTTGGGTCCGGCGGCGCTGATCAGTACGCGACGTTCGCGCAAGCTGTTGACGAGCTTCGCCGTCTCCTTCGTTGCGGGCGCAGCGCCGTGGCGCAGTTCGACGCCGATGAACAGGCCAGCGCCGCGGACCTCCGCGATCAGCTCATGCCTGGCGCGCAGTGTGTTGAGCCGCTCGCGTAAATAAGCGCCGGTGCTTCCAGCGTTCTCGATCAGGCCCTCCTGCTCGATGACGTCGAGCACGGCCATGGCGGCAGCGGCCGAGACGGGATTGCCACCAAAAGTGTTGAAATAGCGCGAGCGCGCGCCGAACTCCCTCAACAGCTCCGGGCGCGCGGCCATCGCGGCGACCGGATGGCCATTGCCCATCGGCTTGCCCATCGTGACCATGTCGGGGACGAGGCCGTGGCGGGCAAAACCCCACAGCCCCTCACCGCAGCGGCCGAAGCCGGGCTGCACCTCGTCGGCGATGAACAGCGCGCCGGCCGCGCTCGCGGCGTCGACCGCTTGTGCGAGGAAGCCGGGCGGATCGGCGAACACGCCGTCGCTGGAGAAAATCGTGTCGACGAGCAGCGCCGCCGGGCGGATGCCGCTCTGTATCATGTCCGCGAACGCGGCACGGACGTGGCCTGCGAAGATCTCGCCGGTTTCGGCGCCGGCGGACTGCGGCGCCGGCACCAGGCGGATATGGGCCGCGGTCGGCTCGGGCAGGCCGAGCGACGGCGACATCTCGGCCAGCACGCTGGTGACGCCGTGATAGGCGGTTTTGGTAACGACGACACCGGTGCCGCCGGTGCAGGTGCGGGCGACGCGAAGCGCAAGGTCGTTGGCCTCGCTGCCGGTGCAGGTGAACATCACGTTGCCGATCGCGGCGGGAAAAGTCGCGAGCAGCCTTTCGGCGTAATCGAGCACGGTCTCGTGCAGGTACCGGGTGTGAGTGTTGATCACCGCGGCCTGCCGCGCGATCGCCTCGACCACGCGTGGATGGCAGTGGCCGACGGAGGCGACGTTGTTGTAGGCGTCGAGATAGCGGTTGCCGGCGGCATCGTACAGCCAGACGCCTTCGCCGCGCACGACCTGTACCGGCTCTTCATAGAACAGCCGGTAGGCCGGGCCGAGCAGGCGGTTACGCCGCGCGATCAGGTCTGGCGTCGAATTGTCCATGGGCATTGTATCACTCCCCCAGGCAGGCGCGTTCGATCTGCCGTGCCGCTTGCTCACGCGTCAGCGCCGCGATCCGGGCGAGCCGCACCGAGGCCTGCTTGTTGTTGCGCAGAATATACGTACTGTTGTCGGGATAGCGAGCGGCCCTGATGTTGCTGATCACGATCGTCATCACCATGCGGGTTGCGATCAGGTCGAACAGGATGCCGCGCTCGCGCACCTCGAGCGGCGCGACCGCGTGATAGGCCGCGATCAGCTCGCAGGCCGGCGCCAGCGGATCGTCGCTGTCGGTGACCTGATAGGCGGCGGCTATCGCGAGGTCGTTGATGCGGGCCGTTGCGGTCAGGTCACCGAAATCGATGATCCCTGCGACGTGTGCCTGTTCGGCCGGATCGACCACGATATTGTGCGGATTGAGGTCGTTGTGCAGCGGCTGGATAGAGAGTTGCGCCAGCACCGGCACGGCGTGGGTCGCAAAGCCGTCGAGGAAGCGTTCGACGGTGTCGCGCTGGCCTGATGGCACGGTGCCGATCAGCGGCCGCAGCTCGGCGGCGTGCTGGATGTCCCACAACAGCTTGTGGTTCGCGCCGGGGTGGTGGAAATCGCGCAGCGCCAAAGCAAGCCCCGCTGCACAGCGGCCGACGTCACGGCGCAACGCCGCTGACTGTGGCGCCTGGTGCATCGGCGTTCCCTTCAGGAAGGACAACAGACGCACGATGCGGGTCGAACCGTCATCGAAGGTGATTTCGAGCTCGACTGCACCGTTGCGTGCGGGAACCATGCGCGGGATCGGCAGCGTGGGATCGCGGGCCGCGATGTGGCGCAGCGCCTCGGTCTGCAGATTGGTGACCGCGCGATCCTCGGTAGGATTGGCGATCTTCAGGACGTAGTCGCGGCCATCAGCCGCGCGCAGCCGAAAATTCTGGTCGCGTTCGCTGTCGAGCCGGCGCACGGCGACCGACAGGCCGTAATGTTCGGCGGCCAGCGCTTCGGCACGGGCCTCCGGAATGGCAGATGCCGCGCGCAATCCATCGATCGGATCCGCTGTTGCGACGACGGGGGAGCTGCCTTGCACCTGACGAATCCCTGAACCTTCAATAGCCGCGCGCGCGGTCGATCGCATGCGGCGGACGCTGCCCGGCGCGGATCGCCTCGGCCGTCACGGCGAGTGTGGCCGCGACCGCGCCGATGCTGACGTCGCTGGCGTCGTGCGGCGTGATGACGATTTGCGGATGATCCCAGAACGGATGCGTCTGCGGCAGCGGCTCGGTGGCGAACACGTCAAGCGCCGCGCCGGACAATTGGCCACAGTCGAGCGCTGCGAGCAGGTCGGCTTCGACCAGATGCTCGCCGCGGCCGACCTGGATCAGATAGCCGCCGCGCCGCATCCTGCTGAAGAGATTATCGTTGAGGATGCCGCGCGTCTCCGGCGTCAGCGGCAGCAGGTTCACCAGCAACTCGCTCTCGCCAACCATTGCGGCAAGACCGGCCGGGCCGTGGAAGCTGCGGCTCGCCGATGAATCTGGCTTGGCGGTCCGGCTCCAGCTCATCACGGGAAAACCGAGCTGGGCGAGGTCTGCCGCGACCCGCTGGCCGATCCCGCCGCTGCCGAGAATGCCGACCGGGACATCCCTCGCGCGCCGCTGGTCGCCGCGTCGCCAGATCCGGTCGCGTTGTTGGGCGCGGAACGCGGCAAAGCCGCGCTGATGGCCGATCACGTGCCAGACGATGTAGCCGGACATCATCTGCGCCTGTCCGGGGTCGACCACGCGTACCACATCGACATCGGGTGGCAGGCTCGGGCAGGCCATGATGTTGTCGACGCCGGCGGCGATCGAGCAGACCGCCTGCAAATTCGGGTAGCGTTCAAACGCATCATCCGGCGGATGCCAGGCCAGTGCGAGCCGGACATCCTCGGCCGTCGCATCGGCGGTATGATCCACCAACTCGATGCGAGGCGCGGAGCGCGCGAACTCCGCGCCGAAATAGCCGCGCAGATCGAGGCTCTTGCTGACAAGCACGCAGCGCATCGGTCAGGCCGCCCGCGACGAGGAAATCTGGCCCGGAACGGCGGCGAGCAGTTCGCTTGTGTAGGCGTGCTCGGGGGCTGCGAACAGCGCGGCCGTGGGCTTCAGCTCGACGATCGCGCCACGCTGCATCACCGCGATCCGGTCGCAGATCTGAGCGGCGACGCGCAGATCGTGGGTGATGAACAGCATCGACAGGCCGAGCCGCGCCTTCAGATCTTCCAACAGATTGAGCACCTGCGCCTGCACGGACACATCGAGCGCGGAAACGGCTTCGTCGGCGACGATGATCTCGGGCTCGAGCGCGAGCGCGCGCGCAATGCCGATGCGCTGGCGCTGGCCGCCGGAAAATTCGTGCGGATAGCGTTCCATCGCGCTGGCATTGAGGCCGACCAGGCCGAGCAGCTCGCCGGCGCGCTGCCGCGCCACCAGTGGATCGGTGCCGTGGGCGATCGGCCCGTCGGCGATGATGTTGCCGACCTTACGGCGCGGATTGAGCGAGGCGAACGGATCCTGGAAGATCATCTGGATCCGGCTGCGCTCCTTGCGCAGCGCGCGGCCGGCGATGCGGGTGAAATCAGTATCGCCGAGGCGCACGGTGCCCCGATCAGGTTCGATCAGGCGCATCACGAGCCGCGCCACCGAGGATTTTCCGGAGCCGGATTCGCCGACCAGGCCGAGCGTCTCGCCCTTGAGGATGTCGAAATTGACTTCGTTGGCGGCGCGGACGCGGCGCTCCGGCTGGAACCAGCCGCCACCGGAAACATAGGTCTTGTCGAGTCCGACCACCTCGACCGCCTTGGAGCGGTCCACCAGCGGTGCGCGCGGTGGCGGCTGCATCGACGGCACGGCCGCGAGCAGCGCACGGGTGTAGGGGTGTTGCGGACGGCGCAGCACGTCGTCGGCCGCGCCCTGTTCGACCACCTTGCCGTGCTGGAGCACGACGACGCGGTCGGCGATGTCGGAGACGACGCCGAAATCATGGGTGATGAACATGACCGCCATGTTGCGGCGGCGCTGCAGGTCGCGGATCAGTTCGAGGATCTGCGCCTGCGTGGTGACGTCGAGCGCGGTGGTCGGCTCGTCCGCGACGAGCACGGCCGGCTCCAGCGCGAGCGCCATCGCGATCATCGCACGCTGGCGCTGGCCGCCGGACAATTGATGCGGATAGGCGCGCATCGCGCGTTCCGGATCGGGCAGGTTGACCTCGCGCAGCAGCTGGAGCGCCTTCTGCTTGCGTGCCTTCGGCGTCAAGAGATTATGCGCTTCGAACATTTCGGCGATCTGCTCGCCGATCCGCATCAGCGGATTGAGCGCAGTCATCGGTTCCTGGAATACCATCGCGATATGGCGGCCGCGCAGTGCGAGCCAGCCGGTGTCGTCGAGGGTGAGCAGGTTCTGGTCATTATAGGCGATCTCGCCGGCCTCGCGGATGATGGTGTCGGGCAACAACCCCATCAGAGCATGCGCGCACATCGATTTGCCGGAGCCGGATTCACCGACCACGCAGAGGATCTTGCCGGGCACAAGCTCGAACGAGACGTCGTCGACGGCGTAGGGACGGTCGGCGCCCGGCGGCAGTGCGAGCTTGAGGTTCTTGATCGAAACGACTGGTGTGGCGGACATGCGTCAGCGCCCCTCCTTGTTGAGGCGCGGATTGAGCGCGTCGTTGAGGCCTTCGCCGATCAGGTTCAGCGCCAGCACCGAGAGCAGGATCGCGATGCCGGGGAAGACCGTGATCCACCAGGCCTGGCGGATCACGGTGCGGCCGGCGCCGACCATGTAGCCCCAGGACATCAGATTCGGGTCGCCGAGGCCGAGAAAGGACAGCGAGGATTCCAAGAGGATCGCGGTCGCGACCATCAGCGAGGCCAGCACGATGACCGGTGACAGCGCGTTCGGCAGGATCTCGCGCCAGATGATCCAGCTGTGGCTCTGTCCGGTGACGATGGCGGCCTGGACATATTCGCGGGTGCGCAGCGACAGTACCTCGCCGCGCACCAGGCGGGCGACCGGCGGCCAGCTCACGATCGCGATCGCCAGCACGATCGAGACGATCGAGGGCTGCAGGATCGCGACCAGCACGATCGCGAGCGCAAAGCTTGGTACGGTCTGGAAGAACTCGGTGAAGCGCATCAAGGCGTCGCCGATCTTGCCGCCGAAATAGCCGGCGGCGGCGCCGACGGGAATCCCGACCGCGAGCGCGGCCATGGTCGAGACCAGGCCGACCAAGAGCGAGACGCGGGCGCCATAGATGATGCCGGCGAGCACGTCGCGGCCGAGCGCGTCGGTGCCGAGCGGCACCCGCGACAGCGTAAACGGCGGCAGAAACGGCCGCTGCACCATGCGCCAGGGTGACGTCGGAAACAGCATCGGGCCGAACAGCGCAATCGCGACCGCGAGCAGCAGGATCACGAGCCCGATCACGCCGCCGGGATTGCGCAGCATGGTTCGCCAGAACTTGCTCATGCCGCGAACTCGATGCGTGGATCGACCGAGCGGTAGATCAGGTCGGTGATCAAATTGAAGGCCAGCACCATCGCCGAGCAGACCACGAACACGCCGAGCAGCAGATTGTAGTCGCGCTGCAACAGCGCCTCGTACATCAGGCGGCCGATGCCGGGCCAGGCAAACACAGTCTCGGTCAGCACGGCGCCGCCGACCAGCGTGCCGGCCTGCAGCCCCGCCAGCGTCACGACCGGCAGCAGCGCGTTGCGCAGCACATGGCGGCGCTGGATCACGGAATTGCGCAGGCCCTTGGCGCGCGCAGTCTTGACGAAGTCGTGTCGCTGCACCTCGAGCATCGAGGCGCGGGTCATGCGGGCATAGGTCGCCATGAAGAACAGGCCGATCGTCGTGGCGGGCAGGATCAGATGCGCGCCGACGTCGAGCATATGGGCAAAACCAGTGTAGTTGGCGCCGACGGTCTCGTAGCCGAAGCTCGGCAGCCAGTCCATTTGGACTGAGAACAGCAGGATCGCCATCAGCGCCACCCAGAACAGCGGCGTGGCGTAGAAGATCAGCGCCAGCACCGTGATCGCGGTATCGGCCCAGGTGCCGGCGAAGCGCGCGGCGAGCGTCCCGAACAGGACGCCGAACGCGAGCGAAATGACGAAGGCCGTGCCGGTCAGCAGCAGCGTCGCGGGCAGCCGCTCGGCGATCAGCTTGCCGACCAGCATCTGCTGGCGGAACGAGAAGCCGAGATCGAGCGTCACGATGCCTTTGACGTAGCGATAGAGCTGTACGGGGAGCGGCTGGTCGAGCCCGAACTTCTCGCGCAATTGGTCAACGAAGATCTTATCGCTGGCGCCGGCCTCGCCCGCCATCACCATCGCCGGATCGCCCGGCGCCATGCGGATCAGGAAGAAGTTGAGGACGACGATCGCGAGCAGAACGACAACGGCCTTTGCAAGTCTCTGGGCTATGAATGCGAGCATCGGTCACTTCGGTTGCGTTCGAGAGAAAACAAAGAGGCCGCGGCGTTCCGGGACGCCGCGGCCTGGTGATATCTTTACTTGTCGAGCCAGGCGTCGCGGAAGCCGTCGTTGACGCCGATCGCGGTGGTGATGAGGTTCTTGACGTTGCAGCGGGTGATGGTCGGGAACTGGAGCTCGAGCTGCCAGGCCACCGGCACGTCGTCGGTCAGGATCTTCTGCGCCTTGACGTAGATCTCCTCGCGCTTGGAGTCGGGATAGGCGGTGGCGCCGTCGGCGAACAGCTGATCGATCTCGGGGTTCGAATAGCCCTCGACGTTGTTGAACGGCGAGCCCTTGGAAATCTGGCTCGAGATGTAATTGCGGCCGACGCCGAGCGCGGGATCGCCATACTGATAGAGATAGGTGAAGGCGATGTCGTAGTCCCAGTCGGCGACCTTCTGGTTCCAGCCGGGGACGTCGGTTGCGATCATCTCGACATTGACGCCGACGTCTTGCAGGTTCTGCTTCACGGCTTCCGCCCAGCGCTGCCAGGTTTCGCCGTAAGGCAGTGGCAGCATGCGGAGCTTCTCGCCGTTGTAGCCGGCCTCCTTCAAGAGCGCCTTGGCCTTGGCCGGATCGTAGTCGTAGGCGGTGACCTTGTCGGTGTAGTATTTGATGGTGGAGGCTGACGGGCCGGTCGCGACCTTGGCGAGGCCGTTCCAGATCACGTCCTTGGCGAAGTTGCGGTCGATCGCGTACATCAGCGCCTGACGGAATTTTTTGTTTGCGGTAGGGCCTGCGCGGTTGTTGAGCCACAGCCAGGAATGCGGGCTGAAGAACTCCCAGCCGGCGCCGGTGACGCAGACATTCTTGAGCTTCGACAGACGCGGCACGTCGAAATTCTCGACCGAACCGCCCGGCAGCACGTCGACCTTGCCGGTCTCGAACGCCACCGCGCGCGCGGCGGCGTCGGGGATCACGTGCCAGTAGATCTCGTCGAGATGGGGCAAGCCCTTGATGTAATAGTTCGGATTCTTGACCAGGCGAATGAACGAGCCCTTCTGCCATTCCTTGAACATGAAGGGGCCGGTCCCAACAGGCGTGTTGTTGGCCGGATTGGTCTTGAAGTCGGTGCCTTCATAGATGTGCTTGGGGATCATCGGCAGCGAGCCGACCTCGAAAATGCCGAGGAACGGACCGAACGGCTGCTTCAGCGTGAACACCACCGTGGAGTCGTCAGGCGTCTCGACCTTGTCGAGCATGGCGAGGTTGCCACGGGCACGCGGATGGGTCTGCTTGAGGAATTCGATCGAGAACGCGACGTCGGCCGATGTGAACGGCTTGTTGTCGTGCCAGGTGACGCCCTTGCGCAGCTTGAACGTATAGGTCTTGCCGTCTTCGCTGACGCTCCAGCTTTCGGCGAGGCCGGGCAGCGGCTCGAGCTTCGGTGAATAGCGCAGCAGGCCTTCATAGATGTTACCGGCCACCATCTGGGTCGGGCCGTTCTGCACCAGGCCGACCATCAGGCTGGGCGGCTCGGGCTGGATCACCGCGTTGACGACGCCGCCGGATTTCGGCTCCTGCGCAAATGCCGCGGTGCTGAACGCGCCAGCCATCACAAGACCAAGCAATACTCGTTTCAACATATCCACTCTCTCTTGTTGTTCGCTTCGGCTCGGGCAACAGGCCCAAGGTTTTTTTGTTTGCGCATGATCTTTTCGGAAAACCGCTGCACACTTTTCCGGATCATGCGCTAATTCATGAAGTCGGGATCGGTGCGCTCCAGCATGCGCTTGAAGGCCGCCCACTCGGTGTCGGGCACGCCGTTGGTCTCGATGCTGTCGTAGAAGGTGGCGTATTGGCCGGCGGTCTTGTGCGCGACGGCGTCGGACAGCGGCGCGATCTCGGCACCGGCGGACTGGATCGCGAGCTGGGCGCGGCAGGAGCGCTCCAGATTGTGCATCAGCTTGAAGGCCTCGGCGACCGAGCGGCCGCAGGTCAGCATGCCGTGATTGCGCAGCACCATCACGAATTTGTCGCCGAGATCGGCGACCAGGCGCTCGCGTTCGTCGAGATCGAGCGCGATGCCCTCATAGTCATGATAGGCGAGGCAGCCGGTGAACTGCATCGACCATTGATTGAGCGGCAGCAGGCCCTGCTTCTGGCAGGACACCGCGACGCCGGCCACCGTGTGGGTGTGCAGCACGCAGGCGACGTCGGGCCGCGCGGCGTGCACCGCGCTGTGGATGGTGAAGCCGGCCGGATTGATGCCGAGCCCGAGCCGGTCTTCGATGACATTGCCGTCGAGATCGACGGTGACGAGGTTCGAGGCCGTCACCTCTTCGAAGCGCATGCCGTAGGGATTGATCAGAAAGCGGTCATGGCTGCCCGGCAGCCGCACCGAGATGTGGGTGTAGATGCTGTCATCGAGGCCAAGCCGGTGGATCAGCCGATAGGCCGCGGCGAGATCGATGCGGAATTGTTCGTTCTGGTCCTTCACGGCCTCGGGCCGCACATGCGTCGTCATCGTTGCTGCTAGTCCCTGTCAGCGGGCTGTTCCCGTTGCGCTGCAATACCCGCGCCACTAAACTGTCGACAATCTAACAATTGATCAAGTCTAAACTGTCGACAATCGGCGATTAAATAATGTACAAGGGTCGAAACGGACCCTTTTGATGCGCACAATGTCCCCTCCGGTCGGCTTGCCGGCCCTCAATGAGACCGACCTGGTCGGTCAGGTCGCCCGCCGCCTGACCGAAGCGATCGTGCAGGGGCGGCTGCCGCCGGGATCGAAGGTCGTCGAAGCCGGAATCGCACGCGAGCTCGGTGTCAGCCGGGCGCCGGTGCGCGAGGCAGCACGGCTATTGGAACAACAAGGTCTGCTCGTCGCCCATCCGCGTCGCGGCTTTTTCGTCCGGGAGTTTGCCGCCGACGATATCGACGAGATCTACGATCTTCGTCTGTGCGTCGAGCGGCACGCCGCGGTGCTCGCCGCGCGCAACCTGACGCCGGAGACGCGCGATATGCTGCGCCGGCAGATCGAGGTGCTGCATGAGATGGCCGACCTCGACGATCCGGCGCGGCAGGTCGAGGAGGACTACCGCTTTCACCGCCTGATCTGCGAGATCGCGGGCAACAAGCGCATGCTGCGGCTGTTCGACGATCTCGCCTCCGAGCTGCGGATGCTGATCGGCCTGATCGGCCGCCTCTACGACGATCCGCACGAGATCGCGCGCACCCACGAGCCGGTGCTCGCAGCGATCGAAGCCGGCCATCCCGAACGCATCGTCGCCCATGTCGACTATCACATCGGCCATGCAAGGCGCGAAGTCGGCCGGCTGGTGCGAGACATTGCGCCGTGGCCGGCTGCCGCGAAGTAGGCGCGTGGTCGCGCAGCCGCGGCGCCGGTCAACAATCCCTCCATTCCATCGACAGGAGCAATCAGTGAAAGCCGTCTACAGCGAAAAGCACCGCAGCCATGATCCGCAATTCTTCCTGGTGCGCGGCGTGGTCCAGCGCACCACCGAACAGCCCGAGCGCGCCGATCGGCTGCTGGCGGGATTGCAGGCCGGCAAGCACACGCTGGTTGAACCGACCGCATTCGGGCAGGGGCCGCGCGCCCGCGTGCACAGCCCGGAATATCTGAGCTTCCTCGCGGAAGCCTGGGATGAATGGTCCGCGCTCGGCAATGCCGGGCCGGAGATGATCGCGAACATGCACCCCGTGCGCAATGCCGGCACCTATCCGACGCATATCGTCGGCAAGCTCGGCTGGCACACCATCGACACCTCATGCCCGATCGGGCCGGGCACCTGGGCGGCCGCGTGCTCGGCGACGGATGTTGCGACGACTGCGGCGCAGATGGTCATGGACGGCGAGGACGCGGTCTATGCGCTGTGCCGTCCGCCCGGCCATCACGCCTATCGCGATCTCGCCAGCGGCTTCTGTTTCCTCAACAACAGCGCAATCGCCGCCGCGCATCTGCGCTTGAAGCACGAGCGCGTCGCGATCCTCGACGTGGACGTGCATCACGGCAACGGCACGCAAGGCATCTTCTACGAGCGGCCCGACGTGCTGACGGTCTCGATCCACGCCGACCCGACCTTCTTCAACCCGTTTGTCTGGGGCTATGCGCACGAGCGCGGCGCGGGCCAGGGGCTCGGCGCCAACCTCAATATTCCCTTGGCCAAGGGCACCGGCGACGACGGCTACATCGAGGCCCTCGCGACGGCTGCGAAGACCATTCGTGCGTTCGCGCCGGGTGCACTCGTCGTCGCCCTCGGCCTCGATGCGTCCGAGCACGATCCGCTTGCGGGCCTTGCGGTCACCACCGACGGCTTCCGCCGCATCGGCGAGGCGATTGCGCGGATCGGATTGCCGGCCGTGCTGGTGCAGGAGGGCGGCTATCTCTCCGACATCCTCGGCGCCAATCTGACGGCCGTGCTCGGCGGATTCGAGGCCAAGCGGTAGTGCGTCAGGTCTCCAGCCAGCCGTCGTTGAAAAGTAAGATTATATGACTAGAAAAGGCCGCTGACTTGTGAAACGGTACCGCTGCCGCCGGCATCAATGCACGGCAGCGGTGCCTAAACACCGATAGATGGTGATTTGGGCGCCTCCTGACATAACAGAGGGGAAGCGTCTGATGGCCTTGAAACGAATCCTGATGGGTCTCGCTTTGGCGAGTGCGCCGTTCATCGCGCCAGTCACGGCGGCCCAGCTCACGGTCGGCTTTTCGCAGATCGGTTCGGAATCCGGATGGCGGGCGGCGGAGACCACCGTCTCCAAAGGCGAAGCCGCCAAGCGCTCGGTCAATCTGAAGATCGCCGATGCGCAGCAGAAGCAGGAGAACCAGATCAAGGCGATCCGCTCCTTTGTCGCCCAGGGCGTCGACGCGATCTTCCTCGCACCAGTTGTCTCGACCGGCTGGGACGCCGTGCTGAAGGAGGCCAAGGAGGCCAAGATCCCGGTCATCCTGCTCGATCGGGACATCGATCCGTCGGGCAAGGACCTCTATCTGACCGCGGTTACCTCGGACAGCGTGCATGAGGGCGAGGTCGCCGGCGACTGGCTCGCCAAGACGGTCGGCGACAAGCAGTGCAGCATCGTCGAGCTGCAGGGCACGGTCGGTGCCAGCGTCGCGGCCAACCGCAAGAAGGGTTTTGACACCGCGATCGCCAAGCACGCCAATCTGAAGATCGTGCGCAGCCAGACCGGCGACTTCACCCGCGCCAAGGGCAAGGAAGTGATGGAGAGCTTCATCAAGGCCGAAGGCGGCGGCAAGACGATCTGCGCCGTCTACGCGCACAATGACGACATGATGGTCGGTGCGATCCAGGCGATGAAGGAAGCCGGCCTGAAGCCGGGCAAGGACATTCTCACCGTCTCGATCGACGCAGTGCCCGACATCTTCAAGGCGATGGTCGCCGGCGAAGCCAACGCCACGGTCGAGCTGACGCCGAACATGGCCGGCCCCGCGCTCGACGCGTTGACCGCCTACAAGGACAAGGGCACGACGCCCCTGAAATGGATCCAGACCGAGTCCAAGCTCTACACGGCTGCCGACGATCCGCAGAAGGCCTATGACAGCAAGAAGGGCCTCGGCTATTGAGCCGGTGCCGCTGTTGACCGACTGTCCTGCCTTCCGCCATCGGCCATTGCGCCGGATGGCGGAAGGTAGCCGCGGGCCTGAAAATCTGATCCGATCTGCAAACAGCAATCACGCGTTCGTCGCTATCAGCGGCGGACGCGTCGGGACGTAGTGCGTCGATGCAACAAGCTGTCGAAGGTAGGCAACCGCTTCTGGAGGTGCGTGGGCTCAGCAAGAGCTTTGGCATACTGCGCGCGCTCGACCAGGTGGACTTCACGCTACATGCCGGTGAGATCCATGCGCTGCTCGGCGAGAACGGCGCCGGCAAGTCCACCCTGATCAAGGTGATCACGGGCGTGCTGTCGCGCGACGCCGGTACGATCAGGCTCGACGGCGGCGAGATCGAGCCACGTTCGGTCAAGGAAGCGCTCGCGGAGGGGATCGCCACCGTCTATCAGGAAGTCAATTTGCTGCCGAACCTCTCGGTGGCGCAGAACCTCTATCTCGGGCGGCAGCCGACCCGGTTCGGCATCGTGCGCGACGGCGAAATGCAGCGCCGCGCCACTGCGCTGCTAGCCGGCTACGATTTGCATATCGACGTCGGCGCGCAGCTCGGACATTACTCGGTCGCCATCCAGCATGTCGTCGCGATCGCGCGAGCGGTCGATCTATCGGCGCGGGTGCTGATCCTTGACGAGCCGACCGCAAGCCTCGATCGCCACGAGGTCGATATGCTGTTCCGGACCATGCGCGCGCTCGCCGCGCGCGGCATCGGCATCCTGTTCGTCACGCACTTCCTCGATCAGGTCTATGACATTTCCGACCGCATCACCGTGCTGCGCAATGGCCGGCTGATCGGCGAACGCATGACCGCGTCGCTGCCGCGGCTCGAACTGATCCAGATGATGCTGGGTCGCGAATTGAGCGAGACGACCGGCGAGCGCGTCGCGCACGATCGTTCGGCCAGCACGCCCTGCGCGACCTTCACGAATTACGGCAAGCGCGGCAGCATCGCGCCGTTCGATCTCGACCTGCGCCATGGCGAGGTGGTCGGGCTCGCCGGCCTGCTCGGCTCCGGCCGCACCGAAACCGCGCGGCTGGTGTTCGGCGCCGACCGCGCCGACAGCGGCAAGGCCGCGGTCGAGGGCAAACCGGTGCGGCTGCATTCGCCGCGCGACGCGGTGCGCCACGGCTTCGGCTATTGCCCCGAAGAGCGCAAGACCGACGGGATCATCGCCGAACTCACCGTGCGCGAGAACATCGTGCTGGCGCTGCAGGCAAAGCGTGGCATCACACGGCCATTGTCGCGCCGCGAGCAGGACGAAATCGCTGCCCGCTTCGTCAAGCTGCTCGACATCCGGCCGCCGGATCCGGAGCGGCCGATCGGGCTGTTGTCGGGCGGCAATCAGCAAAAGGTGCTACTGGCGCGCTGGCTTGCCACCGAGCCGCGCTTGCTGGTGCTGGACGAGCCGACGCGCGGCATCGACGTCGGCGCGCATGCGGAGATTATCCGTCTGATTCGTGAACTCTGTGACCGCGGTCTGGCATTGCTCGTGATCTCCTCGGAGCTCGACGAGATCGTCGCCTATTCCGACCGCGTCGTGGTGCTGCGCGACCGCGCCCATGTCGGTACGTTGCAGGACGACGGGATCGACGTGTCGTCGATCCTCGCCGCGATCGCGGCGGACGGCTCCGTGCCCGCCGCGGCGGAGGCCTGAGATGGCATTTCAGCTGCCACGCCGGGGCCTCGCGCAAATTCTCGCACTTATCGTGATCCTGCTGATCGATCGCATGGTCTCGTCGCAGTTCTTCGACCTGCGGCTGCAGGACGGACGATTGTTCGGCAGCCTGATCGATGTGTTCAACCGCGGTGCACCCGTCGCGCTGCTTGCGCTCGGTATGGTGCTTGTCATCGCGACCCGCGGTATCGATCTCTCGGTCGGCGCGGTGATGGCGATATCAGGCGCGATCGCGGCGAGCCTCGCCGACAGTCATGCATGGCCGGTCGCGGTCGCCGTTGCGCTCGGGGCGGGATTGCTGTGCGGCCTCTGGAACGGATTTCTCGTCGCGGTGCTCGGTATCCAGCCGATCGTCGCAACGCTGATCCTGATGGTGGCCGGCCGCGGCGTCGCGCAGCTCATCACCGAGGGGCGGATCGTGACCTTCACCTCGCCCGACCTCGCATGGTTCGGCACCGGCTCCGCGCTCGGCATTCCCGCGCCGGTCCTGATCGTCGCGGGCACGCTGCTCGTCACCGGCCTCGTGGTGCGCGGTTCGGCGCTGGGGCTCCTGATCGAGGCGGCCGGCGGCAATGCGCGGGCCAGCGAGCTTTCCGGCGTCGGCATCCGCCTGATGATCGTTGCCGTCTATGTCTGGTGCAGCCTCTGCGCGGCGCTGGCCGGTGTCATCGCGGCCGCCGACATCATGGGCGCCGACGCCAACAATGCAGGGCTCTGGCTCGAACTCGATGCCATCCTCGCGGTCGTGATCGGCGGCACCTCGCTGTTCGGCGGGCGCTTCAGCCTGATCCTCGCGGTCTGCGGCGCGCTGATCATCCAGGCGATGAACACCGGCATTCTGCTGTCCGGCTATCCGCCGGAGTTCAACCTCGTGGTCAAGGCGGCCGTGGTGCTGGTTGTGCTGCTGCTGCAATCGCCGCGGCTGTCCGGCCTGGTTGCCAACTTCCGAAAGGCGCGCGCATGAGCCGGCTGTCGCCCGTCATGATCACGGCGCTGGTCTTCGTCGCCGGCTTTGCGATCTGCTCGCTGCAATTTCCGAATTTCGCTTCGACCCGTGTCGTCGCCAATCTCCTGACCGACAACGCCTTTCTCGGCATCGTTGCGATCGGCATGACATTTGTCATCATTTCCGGCGGCATCGACCTGTCGGTCGGATCGGTGATCGGCTTCACCACCGTGTTCGTGGCGCTGTCGATCGAGCGGCTCGGCCTGCCGCCGCTGCTCGCATTCGCGATCCTGCTCGTGCTGTGCGCGGCCTTTGGAGCAGCGATGGGCGCGGTGATCCACTTCTTCGACATGCCGCCCTTTATCGTCACGCTGGCCGGGATGTTCGTCGCGCGCGGCACCAGCTTCCTGATGTCGACGGAATCGACGCCGATCACCGCGCCGCTCTATACGGCCGTCTCGGACTTCGGGATTGCGCTGCCCGGCGGCGGTCGGCTGACGGCGATCGCGCTGATCATGCTGGCTGTGGTCGCGGCCGGCAGCGTGCTGCTGCATTTCACCCGCTTCGGCGCCAATGTCTTTGCAATGGGCGGCAATCGCTCCGCGACCGCGCTGATGGGCGTCGCCATTGGTTCGATGACGGTGCGCATCTACATGCTGTCCAGTGTTCTCGCTGGAATCGCCGGAATCGTGTTCTCCTTTTACACGGCGGCCGGCTATTCGCTGTCGGCGGTCGGTGTCGAGCTCGACACCATTGCCGCGGTCGTCATCGGCGGGACGCTGCTGTCCGGCGGCCAGGGGTCGGCGATTGGCACCTTCCTCGGTGTGTTGATCCAGGGCCTGATTCAGAGCTACATCAATTTCGACGGGACTTTGTCGAGCTGGTGGACCAAGATCGCGACCGGCATCCTGCTGTTTGCGTTCATCGCCTTGCAGCAGGCCATGGTGCGGCTTGCCGGCCGGTCCCGCACCATCAGGGCAGGAGAGGTGAAGGCATGAGCACCGGCTTGGTGGTGATTCCGACCCGGCGTGCGCATTCCAACCACGCCGCGGTCGCGCGCGGCATCGGCATCGATATCATCGCAGGCCGTTACCCCGAGGGCACCCGGCTGCCAGGTGACGCCGACCTGACCGCGACATTCGGTGTCTCACGTCCCGTATTGCGGGAAAGCATCAAGACGCTGGTGGCGAAAGGATTGCTCACCACCAAGGCGAGGGTCGGGACCGTCGTGCGCGGTCGCAACGCCTGGAACATGTTCGATGCCGATGTGCTGGCCTGGCATCTCGACGTCGGTATCGACAAGCAGTTCCTCGGCGATCTCGCCGAGATCCGCCTTGCGATCGAACCGCGCACGGCGGCGTTGGCTGCCTTGCGCCGTACCGAGGCCGACATCGCCGAGCTACGCCGCTGCATCGAGATCATGCGGCGCGAGCCCTCCACCTCCGATGCCTTCACGGACGGCGATCTGGCGTTGCATATCGCGGTCGCCAATGCGTCGGGCAATCCGTTCATGCGCGCTGTCGACGGCGTGATCGAGGCCGCGCTGCGTGCATCCTTTGTCGTCAGCGCACCGGTCGATCCGGCCGATCGCGAGATGGTGCTGAGCTGGCACCAGCGCATCGTCGATGCGATCGCCGAGGGCAACGCCGACGACGCCGCGGCGGCCATGACCGCGGCCATCTTCCATGGCATCCGCCGCCACGGCGCGGCGATCGTCGATCCCGCTTTGTACGAATCCACGACCGCTGCCGCCGCTGTCACCTCCGAAACCTGAGGAAACGCCATGAGCGAGGTGCTTCGCATCGCCATTGTCGGTTTCGGCGAGATCGCGCGCCGGCAGCACGTGCCGGCGATCGCGAACACGGCGGGCGCGGCCCTGGTCGCGGTGGTCGATCCCGCCAAATCGCCGGCGGACCTGCCGCATTTCCGTGATCTGCAGGAGCTGTTGCACAACGGCCCCGAAATCGATGCCGTCGCGCTGTGCACGCCGCCGCAGGTGCGCCGCGCGCAGGCCATGACGGCACTCGCGGCGGGCAAGCATGTGCTGCTGGAAAAACCGCCGGGCGCGACCGTCGCCGAGCTCACGCCGCTGATTGCTGCCGCGCAGCAGGCCGGCCGGACATTGTTCGCGACCTGGCATTCGCGTTACGCGCCCGCGGTCGAGCCTATCAGGCATTTGCTCGCCCTCCGCAAGATCCTCAAGGTGACGATCATCTGGAAGGAAGACGTGCGGGTCTGGCATCCCGGCCAGGCCTGGATCTTCGAGGCCGGCGGCTTCGGCGTGTTCGATCCCGGCATCAACGCGCTGTCGATCCTGACCCATATTTTGCCGCAGCCGGTGTTTGTCCGGCGTGCGGAGCTGGCCTTTCCGTCCAATCGGGATGCGCCGATTGCCGCCGAGCTCGAATTCTCCGACGAGACTGGCCTGCCGGTTCACGCCGAGTTCGATTTCCGCCAGACCGGGCCGCAGAGCTGGGACATCCTGATCGAGACCGATGCGGGTCCTGTCGCTCTGTCGAAAGGCGGAGCGCAATTGCGCGATGGCGACAGGCTGATCGTCGATAGCGCCAAGGAGGAATACCCCGCGCTCTATCGCCGGTTCCTCGCGCTGGCGTCGGAGGGCAAGTCCGATGTCGACCTGGCGCCCTTGCAGCTCGTGGCGGATAGCTTCATGCTGGGGCGACGGCGCGTGGTCGAGCCATTTGAGGACTGATCATGACACCGATCGATCGCGAGCCATTTGGCAGATTGCCCGACGGTTCGGTGGTCGAGCGCGTGACGCTGCGTGGCGGCCACGGCTTTACGGCTGCCATCCTTCCGTTCGGCGCCACGCTGCAATCGCTGATGACGCCCGACCGCGACGGGCATTGCGACGACATCGTGCTCGGCCATGACGATTTCGATGGCTATCTGGCGCAGCGCAAATTCTTCGGCGCGACCATCGGCCGCTATGCCAACCGGATCGCCGGCGGGCGCTTCGTGCTCGATGGCGCGGCTGTCGCGCTCGAGGCCAACAACGGTCCCAACGCCTTGCATGGCGGCCCGCAGGGCTTCGATCGCCAGCTCTGGCGGATCGTCGACGTCAGCGACAGTCCGGGGCCGACGCTGGTGCTGGAGCGCGCAAGTCCGCATGGCGAGGAAGGCTATCCGGGCAATCTGGAGACGCGGGTGACCTATCGCGTCCGCAGCACGACGGAACTCTCGGTGACCTATGAGGCGACCACCGATCGCCCGACCTTCCTCAATTTGACCAATCACAGCTTCTTCAATCTCAACGGCGCGCGCTCAGCCACGCAGATACTCGATCACCGGCTGACGATCCCCTCGGAGCGCTTTCTCGCCGTCGACGCCACGGCAATTCCACTGCCCGAGCCGCCGCGGCCGGTCGAGGGCACGCCGTTCGATTTCCGATCGCCTGTCGCGATCGGTTCGCGCATCAGAATGGACGACGAGCAATTGCGGCTCGGCCGCGGCTATGACCACAATTACTGTCTGGCGTCAGGGACCGGCCTCCGCCTCGCCGCGCGCCTCGAGGCGCCGCGCAGCGGCCGGGTGATGGAGCTGTTCACCGATCAGCCGGGATTGCAGTTCTATTCCGGCAACTTCCTCGACGGCTCCACGTCAGGCAAAGGCGGCCTTCTTTATCGCCAGTCGGACGCGCTGTGTCTCGAGCCGCATGCCTGGCCGGATACGCCGAACCGCCCGGACTTTCCGTCGGCGCGGCTCGATCCCGGACAGATCTATCGGCGCACCATCGTCTATCGCTTCTCGACATTGTGAGGACCGCAATGACCGACCGCATCGCCGGCGAAGTGATGGACGAGGTGCCGACATCGGTGCTATCGGCCGAGCGCTGCCATCTCGGCGAGGGGCCAACCTATGACGCCGCGACCGATACCGCCTGGTGGTTCGATATCCGCGAGCGCCGCCTGTTCGAGCACCGCTTTGCAGACGGACGCACCGTGATTCACGCGCTGCCGAAAATGGCGAGCGCGCTGGCGCGGATCGATGGCGAGCGGCAACTCATCCTTACCGAGGATGGGTTCTATGTTCGGCACGTCGCCGATGGACGTCTCGAGCTGTTTGTTTCGCTGGAGTCCGACAATCCGGTGACGCGGTCCAACGACGCGCGGGTGCATCCGTCCGGCACGTTCTGGTTCGGTACCATGGGGCGACGCGCGGAGAAGGGCGCAGGCGCGATCTACGCGCTGCACCGCGGCCGTATCACACGGCTCTATCCAGAGATCACCATCCCGAACGCGATCTGTTTCTCGCCCAACGGAGACATCGGCTATTTCGCCGACACCGGGAGGAACACGCTGTATCGCGTGCCGCTCGATCCATCGACCGGATTGCCGGTTGGAGACCCTGTTGCACTGATCAAACATCAAGGCGTCGGCGGCATCGACGGCGCGATCGTCGATGCGGATGGATTGATCTGGAACGCGCGCTGGGGCGGCGGCTGCATCGATATCTATGATCCCACCGGTCGCCGCCTGCGGTCGCTGCGCGTGCCGGCGAGCCAATCCAGTTGTCCGGCCTTTGTCGGCCGTGACTTCTCGCGCGTGCTGGTGACCTCGGCCTGGCAGGACATGGATGAGGCGCAGCGCGCCGCCGATCCCGAGCATGGCAAGACCTTCCTGCTCGACGCCGCGGCGCGCGGCCGCGCCGAGCCGGATGTCAGATTGTCCTGACTCTATTGTTCGGCCTTCACCGCGCCGCGCAGTCCGGCCTCCTGCTCGGCCTTGGTGAGCAGCCCGTTGCTCTGCACGTCCTTCACGAAATCAGCGACTGACGGCAGCGCCTGCTCGCGCCCCTTCGGGATCGCGACCGCCATGTGCTCCAGCCCCCATTTGCCATTGAGGATGCGCGCGCCTGGCATGGCGTCCGATATCTCGAACAGCGTCGGCTTGTTGGTCGCGTAGAGATCGATCTCGCCGCGGCCGAACATCGCGACGGCGGCCGTGACGCTCTCGGCGGGGACGATCCTGGCGTTCGGAAACTTCGCGCCGAGCGTGCGTTCCGACGTACCGCCCTTGGTGACGCCGATCCGGATGCCGGGCTGGTCGATCTCATCCGCGCTCATGATGGTCGAGTTGGGCGGCACCAGATAGCCGAGCTCGACCGCGACAAGGATGGGGCTGAAGCTGACATCATTGGCGCGGGCCGGCGTCGCGTTGGTGATGGTGAAATCGACCTCGGCATTCTTGATCGCGGCGATCACGTCGGCGATGCGCTGGAACGAGACATAGTCGACCGGCACGCCGAGCCGCTTCGCGAAGGCCTCGCCGAGGTCATGACTCAGGCCATGCGTTTGATGCGTCGCAGGGTCGGTGACAAGCGAGGTCGGGCTGCCCGGATAGACGCCGACGCGCAGCTTTCCGGTCGGCGCCAGCAAGGTCGTCTCGTCACCGGCATGGGCTGACGCCGCCGCGAGCGTTGCGATGATGCAGGCGAGGCCGATCCTGCGTAGGCCCGCCGTCATTATTCCAGAGAGCGTCATCATGCTGCTTCCTGCCTCACGTCGCGCCGCTTGTTGACGCGACCTGATTTCTTGTACGATAGTACAAATATGGTTCGCAAGCCCGCCAACGTTGCCAGTGCACGCAAGCCGAACATGCGCGAGGCGATCCTCGCCGCGGCGGAGGAATTGTTCTCGACCCACGGCTTCACCGCGGTGTCGGTGCGCGACATCGCGCAGGCCGCCGGCGCCAATCCCGGCAGCGTGACCTATCATTTCGCGACCAAGGACGGCCTGCTGCTGGAAATCTATCGCCGCCATTGCGGTCCGATGAACCTGCGCCGCTCCGAGCTGCTGGCCGCCGCGAAGCGGGTGCGCGACTTGCAGGACCGGCTGGAGGCGATCGTGCGCGCCTATGTGCTGCCGGCCTTTACGTCGGGCAGCGACCTCGCCGGCGGCGGGACGCGGTTCACGCGGTTGCGCGCGGTGATGTCGGCCGAGGGCAACGAGGTCGTGCGCCGGATCATCGCGCAGACCTTCGACGACACCAGCAACGCCTTCATCGATGCGATCTGCGAAAGCCTGCCGCACATCCCGCGTACCGATATCGTCTGGCGCGGCCACTTCCTGCTCGGTGCTCTCTACTACTCGTTGGTGACGCCGGAGCGCGTATCGCGCCTGTCGCGCGGCAGCGCCGACGGCACCGATGCCGGCCACGCCATCGAACAGCTGGTCCGCGCAACCGTCGCCTCGATGCAGGCTGCGCCGCTCGATCAGGCGCCGCCCTCGCGGCGCAAGTCGCCGGCCAGGACTTAAGCGCCCCGCCAGGAGTCGAGGCGAACGCTGACCTCTTGATTTTGGAGTTCGCTGATATGGACAAACTCCGGTTGCGTACCGTGCTCGGCAACCACCCGCATGTCGCGGCGGTGAAGACGGGTGCGCTGCGCTCAGACCTGTTCGATCTCGACTTCACCGAGTTCACGCCGACCAATGCCGCGTTCAAGCCGATGGTGCGCGAGCAGGCGTTCGATGTCTGCGAGATGGCTATCGTGACCTACCTGATGGCGAAAGCGCACTGCAAGAAGCTGGTGCTGTTGCCGGCGGTGATGATCGGCCGATTCCAGCATGGCTATGCGCTCTGTCGGGCCGACGGCGACACGCTTGCCCCGGCCGATCTCGAAGGCAAGCGGGTCGGCATCCGCTCGTTCACGACCACGACCGGCGCGTGGATGCGCGGCATCCTTGCCAACGACCACGGCGTCAATCTCGATGAGATCGATTGGGTCACCTTCGAGGAGCCGCATGTTGCCGAATATGTCGATCGGACCGAACGCGCGCCTGTTGGCAAGAGCATCATCCAGATGCTGAAGGACGGCGAGCTCGACGCGGTGTTGGGCGAGACCTCGAGCGATCCGGCGCTGCGGCCGCTGTTCGCCGATCCGGCCGGCGAGGCGGCGCGCTGGTTTCAGCGGCGTGGCGTTGTCCCCGTCAATCATCTGGTGGTGGTGACGGAGGCGCTCGCGGCATCGCGGCCCGATGTGGTGCGGGAGGTCTACGATCTGCTCAAGCGCGGCAAGGCAAATACCGGTCCGCCCGGTACGCCGGACCTCCTGCCGTTCGGCGTCGAGGCGAACCGCAAGCAGCTCGCATTGATCATCGACTATTGCGTCGAGCAGTCTCTGATTCCACGGCGCCTTGCGGTCGACGAGTTGTTCGACAACACAACACGGGATTTGAACTGATGCGGGATTTGAACTGATGACAGTCTCCAGCGATCCAATGCAATGGCAGGTCGGGCTGCTCGGCTATGGCGAGGTCGGCCGCATCCTTGCCGAAGATTTGCGCAAGCAGGGCATCAAGGTTGCCGCCTACGACATCAAGCTCGAGCGCGAGCAGGCAAGGCCGTTGCGTGAGCACGCCGATGGTATCGGGGTCGAGCTGGCGCAATCGCACGCCGACCTCGCGGCGCGGGCGGATCTCATCGTCTCCGCGGTGACGGCGAGCCAGGCGGTGCCGGTGGCCGAAGCCTGCGCGCCGGCGATCGGAAAGGAGGCCTGGTTCCTGGATTTCAATTCGGCCTCACCCGGCGCCAAGCAGCGCGCCGCATCCATCATCGACGGCGCCGGCGGCCGTTATGTCGAGGGCGCCGTGATGACCTCGTTGCCGCCGTACCGGATCAAGGTGCCGCTGCTGCTTGGCGGCCGCGGCGCGCGCGAGCTGGCGCCGCTGCTGGTCACGCTGGGTTTCGCGGCCAAGGTCGCAAGCGACGAGCTCGGTGTCTCGTCGGCGGTCAAGATGTGCCGCAGCATCATGATCAAGGGCCTGGAGGCCATGGTCATCGAGAGCTTCACCACCGCGCGGGCCTATGGCGTCGAGGATGCGGTGCTCGCCTCGCTCAAGGAGACCTTTCCGAGCGTCGACTGGGAAAAGCAGGGCGCCTATTTTTTCCAGCGCGTCATCGAGCACGGACGGCGCCGTGCCGAGGAGCTGCGCGAGGTGGCGGAGACCGTGCGTGACGCCGGGCTGGCGCCCTGGTCGGCGTCGGGCACGGCCGAACGGCAAGCCTGGATCGCCGACCTCGCCGACGAGGGCGTGTTCGGCGTCAGGGGAATGCCGGAGTTCGCCCGCAGCGCCGACTGGCGCACCGAAGCCGACCGTATCCTGGCGCGGCTCAACGCGGGATCACGCAAGGCGCCAGCGTGATATGAGAGCGTCGAGGAGAATTCCATGATTTTCTGGTTAGCGAGCGTGGTTGGATTGGCAATCGCTTATCTCTTCGGTTCCACGCCCACGGGCTATCTGGCCGGGAAACTGCTCAAGGGCATTGATATCCGACAGCATGGCTCCAAATCCACTGGGGCGACGAACGTGTTGCGCACCCTGGGGAAATGGCCAGCGTTGGTCGTGCTCCTGGTCGATATGCTGAAAGGTGTGGCGGCAATCGTCTTTGCCAGCTGGTTTTATCCTTGGCTCGCTACGTTGCCGTCCGTCACGCCACCGACAGCGCTCGATCTGCAAACCTGGGCGCCGTGGGCGGTTTGCCTGGCCGGACTTGCCGTGTTGTTGGGGCATAGCCGTTCGGTCTGGTTGAATTTTACGGGTGGGAAATCCGCTGCGACGGGGCTGGGCGTGTTGCTGGCGATATCCTAGCCGGCAGGTTTGGGTGCTGCGGCGGTCTTTGGCGTCGTGCTGGCTATTTTTCGGATTGTTTCCCTTGGCTCGATGCTGGCGGCGTTGACGGCGATCGCCGTCATTTGCTGCATGGAGCAGCCGTTGCCCTATCGGTTGCTGGTGATTGCAGGAAGCATTTACGTGATTGTGCGCCATCGTGCCAACGTTCAGAGGCTATTGGCCGGGACAGAGCCACGCCTCGGGCAAAGCAGCCTGGAATCGGAAACGGAATCGCAGACTTAGTGCGTGCCCCCCGGGACGGCCGACGGCCGCCTGCTCCGCGCGCGAGGCGGAGTGGGACATCGAAATCAGCTTCTGCCTGTTTCGCACCTCACAGCGAATCCGCCGCGTTCCCTGACGCCGCGTGATGGGCTATTGCTCGGGCCGCAATCCTGCGTCCGTCCAGCCCGGGCGGTTCGCGCGAAGTGATATCCAGGAGGCACTCTCATGAAATTTTCCGGCAAGGTGATCGCCATCACGGGCGCAGCGCGCGGCATCGGCAGGGCCTGCGCCGAGCGCTTCCTCGCCGACGGCGCCAAGGTCGTCATCTCGGATGTCGACGGCACCGCGCTCGTCAAGACGGCCGGCGAACTCGGGCATCCCAATGAGCTGCGCACCGTCGAGGCTGATGTCAGCAAGCGCGCCGATGTCGATCGGGTCGTCGCCGCGGCGGTCAAGGAGTTCGGCGGACTCGACGTCATGGTCAACAATGCCGGCGTGGCGCGCAACCGCGATTTCCTCGAGATCACCGAGGCCGAGTTCGACGACGTGATGGGGATCAACCTCAAGGGCGCGTTCTTCGGCGTCCAGGCGGCGGCCCGCCAGATGATCGCGCAGGGCGGCGGTGGGGTCGTGGTCAACATGTCCTCGGTCAACGCGCTGCTGGCGATCCCCTCGCTTGCCACCTACGCGATGTCCAAGGGCGCGATGAAGCAGCTGACCTCGGTAGCTGCGGTGGCGCTGGCTCCGCACGGCATCCGCGTCGTCGCCGTCGGGCCCGGCACGATCCTGACCGAGATGGTGGCGACCGCGATCCTCACGTCCGATGAGGCGCGGCGCAGCGTGCTGTCGCGGACCCCGGCCGGCCGCTGCGGCGAGCCGAGCGAGGTCGCCTCCGTCGTGGCGTTTCTCGCCAGCGACGATGCGTCCTACATCACCGGGCAGACGATCTATCCGGACGGCGGGCGGTTGATCCTGAACTACACGGTGCCGGTCAGCGAGAAGAGCTAGGAGGGCGTGCACGCATTAGATGTCTGCTGTTGGTGAGTCAGCAGAACCGTTCTGTTCAATCAGAGCATTGCCGCTTTTGAGATTGCGAGATCGCGCCATGTCGGGATCTCTGCCGGACAAGGTAAAGTGCACTGTCACCGTAACCCCACAGGTTTTCCACAGGGTTGGGCGACGCTATCTTGCATCAGGCCCGCGGTGTAGCTTGGCCCCGCAATCGCGGGTCTGAGACCGGTGCCCTCCGGGTCCAACCGCCGACCCACGAAGGATCGAGAAATGACGTACGCAATTTCTACAAGGCTGGCACCTTCATTGATTGGCCTTGCGACTGCGGCGTTTCTCACGCTGGGCGGATCGATGTCGGCTTTTGCCCAGGATGCGGTTGTCGCAACGCTTCCTCAGGACATTCATTTCGAGGGACAAGTCGGAGCGGTGGGGATCGCTACCCTCTATGGCGACCCGAAAAAAGCGGGATTACTTTCGGAGCGGGTGAGAATCCCAGCTGGCTTCAAGATCATGCCGCATTGGCATGGTGAGACACGAACGGCCATCGTTGTGTCGGGCACCTTGTATTACGCGAACGGTGATCAGTGGGATGAAAGTAAATTCAAGGCATACCCACCCGGCTCGTTCTTGATTGAACCAGCGAAGATCTCCCATTACGCGATGGCAAAGGACGGCGAGGTGGTTCTTCACGCGACGACTATCGGTCCGACCAGCACGGTCAAGATTGAACAAGCGAAGAAGTAGGTTAGCGGTGGCGCACGCCTCAGCCTGAATGTTCGATTCTGGCCCAACTCGGACCATAGGCGCGATATGCTGTCGCGCCGCTTTCAGCGGGACAGCGGACATCAGCCGCGCCGAGATTTGTGAAGACACACCCTGCGGGTAGATTCGTCGACCCGATCTCAGGCGCGCGGTGGCGTGCAAAATGGCGCACGAGGAAGCGGTCGGCAGGTAACTTACCGCGTATCAGCGGCCTTGCAGCGATCGTAGTACACGTATCGGTTCCTTGAAGATAATTTATCAATATCAATAGCTTGTGAGACGATTGAAGGACAATATTGAAAACGTTTCCAGAAACTACTATAGCCGGTGATAACAACGAGGAGACACCGGCCGTTTGAAGACGGGTCCAATCGCGGCGGCCTGCACGACCGATGCGTCACCGACAAGAACGACGAAGAGGAAAACCTCATGAGCCGCATCTTCGGAGCCGTCTGCCAGAACGGGTACGTCGTGCGCGACATCCATGCCGCAATGGATCACTGGGTCAAGGTGATAGGCGTCGGTCCCTGGTACTACATCGATCGCGTCAAGACCGATTACTTCCGCCACCGTGGCAAGGCGTCCGACGTGGAGATGAGCATCGCGCTGGCGAATTCGGGCGATCTGCAGATCGAACTGATCCAGCAGCGCAATGATGCGCCCTCGATGTACAAGGAATTCCTCGCGGCCGGCCGTGAGGGCCTGCAGCACATGTCGTTCTGGACCAGGAATTACCAGGCGCTCTACGACCGCGCGCTGTCGCTCGGTTACAAGGTCGGGCACGAGGGCCAGATCGGCGGCGAGCAGGGTCGCTTCGCCTATTTCGACACCGAGGCCCATCCGGGAACGATCATCGAAATATCAGACATCAGCGGCAGCAAGGGGCGCTTCTTCGAGCGCGTCCGGCAGGAGGCCCAGAGCTGGGACGGCTCCGATCCGATCCGCGACGTGAAGAGCCGTTGAGCGGTTTGGCAGGAGCGTGCCGGCAAACCAAAGCAATCAGACCAGTCCGGGCGAGAGACCCTGATTGCGACGTTGGGAGGCAAACAAGACATGCGCGATAAATTCTTCCAGCGGCAACTCGGCCAGACCGGCGTCCAGACCGCCGCCATGGCGCTCGGCTGCTACTCCATGAGCAGCGCCTATGGCGCGCGGTCCGACGATGAATCGAAAGCGGTGATCCGCCGCGCGGTCGATCAGGGGATCAGCTTGATCGATACCGCCGATTACTATAGCTGGGGGCACAATGAGCAACTGGTCGCCGCCGCGCTGCGGGGACGCCGGCATGAGGTGCTGATCTCGTCGAAGTTCGGCTACATCAGGGCCGAGAAGGGGTTCGGCATCTGCGGCGATCCTGCCTATGTCGGCAAGGCCTGCGACGAGTCGCTGCGCCGCCTGGCGACCGATCATATCGATCTTTATTTCCAGCACCGGCTGGACCCGCAAGTTCCGATCGAGGACACCGTCGGCGCGATGGCCGAACTCGTGGCGCAAGGCAAGGTCCGCGCCCTCGGCCTCTGCGAAGTCTCGGCAAAGACGTTGCGGCGCGCCTGCGCGGTGCATCCGATCACGGCGGTGCAGGCCGAATATTCGCTCTGGACCCGCGACGTCGAGGCCGAGATGCTCGACGTCTACGATGAACTCGGCGTCACGCTGATGGCGTTCTCGCCGCTCGGCCGCGGCATGCTGACGGGCCGGCTGCGCAGCCTCGATCAACTCGGACCGAAGGATGTGCGCCGGCACTTCCCGCGCTTCTCAGCGGAGAATTTTCCAAAGAATGTCGCGCTGGTGGACCGGCTTGGCGCACTCGCGCGCGAGCTCGGCTGCGACGTCGCGCAGCTCGCGCTGGCCTGGCTGCTCAACCGCAACCCGCGCATGATCGCGACCTGCGGCTGCGACACGCTGGCCTTCCTCGCCGAGAATCTGGGCGCGCTGAATATCCGCCTCAGCGAGGCGCGGATCGCAGAGATCGCCGAGATGTTCGCGCCGGGCAACGTCAGCGGCGATCGTTACAACGCCGCGCTGATGCAGATGCTCGATAAGTAGCCGTGTGACTCACAAGCAGCGCAACATACTCGCCGTCGTCCCGGGCTTGACCCGGGACCCATAACCATGAATGCGAATTGCTTATGCGACGCTGGGGCCACAGCCTCCTTCAACAACAGAACCCTGTGGTTATGGGTCCCTGCTTTCGCAGGGACGACAGTTGTGGATGCCGCCGCAATTGCGTACCAAGCCGAGACGACAACGTAGCGAGCCTACCTTCCCCTAAACTCCGGCTTGCGCTTGTCCATGAAGGCGCGGCGGCCTTCGCGGAAATCTTCGCTGTCCATGCAATCGATGCCGACCTGCTTGATCGCGGCCATGTCGCGGTCATCGGGGTCCTTCAGCACCTGCGCGATGGTGATCTTGGCGGCCTTGATCGCCAGCGGCGCGTTGCCCGAGATGGTGCGCGCGATCTCCATGGTCGCATCCCACAGCTCGGCATCCGGCAGCACGCGATCGACCAGCCCGATCCGCAGCGCTTCCGCGGAATCGATCCGCATGCCCGTGTACATGATCAGCCGCGCCCAGGACGGGCCGACCAGCGAGACCAGATGGCGCAACCCGTCATAGCCATACGCGATCCCGAGCTTGGCGGCGGGAATGCCGAACTGGCCGCTGGCGCCGGAGATGCGGATATCGGCCGCCATCGCAACCTGCATGCCGCCGCCGAGGCAGAAGCCGCGGATGCAGGCAATGGTCGGCTTGGGGTAATCGGCAAACAAAGCGCGCTGGGCTGCGCTGCGCCGGGAATATTCCTCCGAGGCTTCCGCGTTGTGCCTGGTTTTCTCGAACTGGCTGATGTCGGCGCCCGACACAAACGCCTTGTCGCCGGCGCCCACGAGAATCACGACCCGGACCCCCGGATCGTCGCGCAACGCGGTCAGCGCCTGGCCAAAGCCCTCCCACATCTCCAGCGACATCGCATTGCGCTTGTCGGGATTGTTGAAGGTGATTACGCCGACGCCGTCGACCACGCTTTGCAGGATCTTGCCGTCGGCGAGCGATGTGTGGGGAACGTTGAGCATGAGGGAGATCCAGTCTGGTTCGGAAGCGAGGAGAGGGCCGCGATGACGAACCCAGAGGCCGGCTGTCCCGGCCCCCAGCTTGTGGTTCCAAGTCTAGCGAAAGCCGCGGGCAAGTCATCCCACCGGGAACGACGACCTGACGCGCGTCGCGCGCTTCCCGGGCTGTTGCGTCAGGATCTAGCCCTTCGCGTCCAGCTCTTCCGGATCCTGTGCCGAGCGCACGCGGGAGATGTCGTCCGATGCTGCCGAAGCGCGCGCCGCCGCGATCGCGATCTCCCGCGCGAGGGTGGTGCACTCCGCCCACAGCAGAAAGAACACCAGCGGCGGCCGTTCGCGCGCCTCGAGCATTTGCCTGCAACGCTCGGCAGCGCCGTCGATCGCCCACCATTGCCGTGCGACGACCATGACCTTGCGGAAGCTGCGCAAGGTGCCCGAGAATTGATGCGGATCGGCATCCGAGATGGCGACGCAATGGTTCAGCCAGTTCAGCGCGGCGTAGATCGCGATCCCGTAATCGTCGATCGCCGTTCCCGTGAAATCGATGACCGTGTTCTCATGCGGGCTTTGCCGCAGGAAGGCGTCGATCATCTCCGCCTGGCGCGCCGGATCGACCAGCAGCGACGTGTCCTGCCGCGGTACCATTGGGATATAGCGCATCGCTTCCAGCCTTGTGTGCTCCCATATCGCGCGGATATCGCCTTGTGCGTCGCCCGGCTTGCGCTTGCAGGCCGGATAGACCAGCGCGCCATTGTCGACGAGGTCGAGATAGCGCGGCACCGCCTTGTCGAGTGCGGTGAGCAACGACACGGGATCATCGAGGCCGCCGAAGCCGATGTCGGCGCCCTCGGCGGGTGCAGGGTCCTTGACGCGTGTCCAGCCAAAATTGGCCATGGGGACGCCCCGATCTCAACCTGGCCGCAGGCTAGATCGAAAATGCGGCAAATCAAATGCGGCATTTGCGGCGAGGGGAGAGGTCCGGTGGGCAGGCGGGGTTTGGCCGGATTGACGGGGCAAGTCCCCGCTCCTAAGTCACGGCAGTCGATTGCCTGCTGGCCCACGGCTGAGTGAGAAAATAGAGGTGACGAGATGACGGACACGCCACGGACGATCGGCGAGATCGCGAGTTTCCACGCCCATGTCTATTACGATCCCGCGACCAGCCGGGGCGAGGCGGAGCGCCTGCGCAGCTGGATCGGCGAACGCTTCCTGGTCACGCTCGGGCGCTGGCACGACGTCAAGGTCGGCCCGCACGATCAGGCGATGTTTCAGGTGGCGTTTGCGACCGAGCTGTTTCCCGTGCTGGTGCCATGGCTGATGCTCAACCATGGCAGCCTGAGCATCCTGGTCCATCCGAACACGACGAACCCGCGTCGCGATCATCACGCCGATCCGCTGTGGATCGGGACACCGCTTGCCGTCCATGCCGACAAGTTGCCCGAAGAGTCCGAGATGGAGCAGGCGCCGGCCCCGAACACGACGCCGACGCTGCGTCCCTGAGGTCGGCGCTGCATTGCACCCAAATCTTGGCACCCAAGTCCAGATCGTCAAAAGTCTGGATCGTTAAAATTCACGCCAATTTCACCACAACCAAGTCGTTTCAAACTCATCGCGTTTTGCAACGTGGGGTTAAGTCGCCCTTCCTACGCTTTGCCCAACAAATATCGGGTTGGGCGCATCGGGCATGTTCTTCTCGTTTCGAAGCTGGTCACTATGGCGGGTGGTTGGTCCGCTGATCGCGATCGTGCTGCTGCAGGCCAGCCTGTCGGCCGGCAGCCTTCAGGTGATGTCCGCGGTGCGGGCCTATGTGGCGGGCGAGAGCTTCTGGTCCAAGGGGCAGAAGGACGCCATCCACGACCTGCAGATCTATGTCAGCACCGGCGCGCCGGATTACCTGCGGAAGTTCGATGCCGCGATTGCGGTGCCGCTGGCCGATCGCGTCGCGCGGCTCGCCCTTGAGACGCCTGGCAACAACGATGCCGCGGCGCGCGCGGCCTTCGCCAAGGCAGGCAATCATGATGACGACATTGGCGGCCTGATCTGGCTGTTCAAGTACTTCCGTCAAATGCATCACGTCGCCGGCGCGGTGACGGCATGGCGGAATTCGGATCCGCTGCTCGATCAGCTCATTGAGATCAGGAACGAGGCCGCCAACGACGTTGCGCTGCACGATCCGTCCGCTGCGACCATCAGGCACTGGGTTGAACGGATCAGCGTTGTCGACGCGGCGCTGAGCACACTCGCCGTCGACTTCTCGGATCACCTGGGACAGGCGTCGCGCCAGGTCTCCTCGCTGCTGCTGCTGATCAATGTCGTGATTGCGGCGTGCCTCGCCGGTATCGTCCTGGTCCACACGCGGCGGATGTTGCTGCGGCGCTGGCTGGCCGAGACCGCGCTTGCCGAGGAGAAGGAGCGCGCCCAGCTCACCCTGGCCTCGATCGGCGACGCCGTGATCGTGACGACGCCGGACGACCGCGTCAGCTATATGAATCCCGCCGCGCAGCGCCTGATTACGGCAGGGCAAGACGCGACCGACCGGCCCGTCGCGTCCTTGTTCAGCATCGCCGAGCAGCCGGTACAGGGATCGTTCCGGACCACCGAGGCCGACGGTGAAAGCCAGCCGCGGCAGCGGCTTCTGCTGCGGCCCGATCAGTCCAGCGTCCCGGTCTCGGTTGTCGAGACTCCGATCACGCATGTTGGCGACTGGGCCGGCCGCGTCATGATCATTCACGACATGACGGCGGAGCGCCGGCTGGTTGAGGAGCTGGCATGGGCCGCGTCGCATGACGCCCTCACCGGGCTCGCCAACCGGCGGCAGTTCGAGTTCGAGCTTCACAAATCGATGTCGGGAAGCGCCGATCTGATGCTGATCGATCTCGACCAGTTCAAGATCATCAACGATACCTGCGGCCATATGGCCGGCGACCGGCTGCTGAAACAGGTGGCCAAGCTGCTGGCGGGCGAGGTCGGTGGCAGCGGGTTGGTCGCGCGTCTCGGCGGCGACGAGTTCGGCATCCTGCTGCGCGAGGCTGGCGCGAGCGGGCATGAAACCGCCTCCGATGTCGCGGAGCGGCTGAGGGCCGTGGTCGAGCAGTCGAGCTTCGTTTATGAGAGCTCGGGCTTCCGGATCAGCGCGAGCATCGGTCTGGTCCGGCTGGACGATTGCGCCGGCGTGCAGGACGCGCTGCGGCTTGCCGACGTCGCCTGCTTCCTTGCCAAGGACAAGGGACGCAACCGCGTCCAGGAACACCGTCCGTCAGACACCGACATGACGGTGCGTGTCGCCGAGATGAACTGGGTCCAGCGCATCCGCAAGGGATTGGACGAGGAGCGCTTCTGTCTCTACGAGCAGGAAATCCGTCCGATAGGCGGTGTGCTGAAGGGCCAGGAGCGGCGCGAACTGCTGCTGCGGCTGCGCGACGAGAGCGGCGCCCTTGTGTCGCCCGGCAGCTTCCTGCCTGCCGCCGAGCGCTACGGCTTGATGCCGTTGATCGACCGCTGGGTGGTGCGCCGCGCCTTCGAGATCATCGCGGAGCGCAAGCACACCCTGCGCAAGGTCGCGGGCTACGCCATCAACCTCTCCGGCGCCACCATCGGCGACGGTGAGTTTGTCGACTTCGTCACCGAGCTGTTTGCGCAATATGACGTGCCGCCGACGATGGTGTGCTTCGAGATCACCGAGACCAGCGCGATTGCCAATCTGGACGACGCACAGACATTCATCGCGCGGCTGCGGGAGATCGGCTGCAGCTTCTCGCTCGACGATTTCGGCACCGGCATGTCGTCGATCGCCTATCTGAAGCACCTGCCAGTCGATTTCATCAAGATCGACGGCTCGTTCGTGAAGGAGATCCTGCACAGCAAGGTCGATCGGGCGATGGTCGAAATGATCACCAAGACCGCGAAAATCATGCAGAAGCAGGTGGTCGCGGAGTTCGTCGAAAGCCTCGCCATCCTCGACGAGCTGCGCCTGATCGGGGTCGACTACGTCCAAGGCTACGCCATCGGCAAGCCGGTTCCGGTGCTTACCCTGCGGGAGGAGAAGATCGCCTGAAGCCGGAATTGTCCCGGATCGGGACATTTTCCTGGCATTTCAACCGCTTAAGCACTGATTCTCCGGCATTTCCGACCCCCAAAGAGGCTAAAAAAAACCTACCCTGGCCCCTCCGGTCTCGAATATGCCTTACTCGAATTCCCTGATATGATGAGCATTCGGTGAATCCCGCGTGGGCCGGAACAGGCCCCAGACCGCCGACTTGGGGATGGATGGGTCAGAGAACGACGAAAGCTGCCGGGCGGGGGTTAAGCCGCGGCATCTCTTTGGTGGGCAGTACGGCATTTGCCGTCGGCGCGCTCGCCCTGTCGTCTGCCTTCGCCGCCTGGATGGTTGGCCTTGATCCCACCGCGTGGCTGCACGGACCGGCCTTCGCCAATACCTCTGCTGCGCTGACCTTCGACGATCGCTTCGGCTCGCGCTCCACGCTCAGCTCGGCTTCGCTTTATTATCCATCGCGCCGCGGTGTCCGTTCGGACCGCGGCGATTTCCAATCCGAATTCGGTCACATCGAAGACGCACTGGCCGGCCAGCTGCGTGAGTCGCAGACCGATCTGCCCAGCCAGTCGGCCGCAGCCGCAGGTGCCGGGGTTCCGATGCCGCGAGCCCGGCCGGCCGAGGCCAATTTGCTCGCGCGGAACGATCAGTCACCGCCGCCGGTGCCGGTGCAGCAGGCCGATAACCGGACGTTCCTGCAGAAGGTCGCCGACATGATGCCGGGCAAGCTGCAACTGGCGTCGCTCGATCCCAATGGTGGGCTGCTGTCCGGTCCGAGCCCCGATCTCGGCGCGCTCGGCTATGACAGCACCACCGCGGTCTACGACATCACCGCGCGCGTCGTGTACATGCCCGACGGGACCAAGTTCGAGGCGCATTCGGGTCTCGGCAACCTGTTGGACGATCCGTCGCATGTGAACGCCCGCAACGCCGGGGCGACGCCGCCCGGCGTCTACGAGATGAAGCCGCGCGAAAAGCTGTTCCACGGCGTGCCCGCGCTGCGGATGACCCCGGTCGACGGCAGCGACACGTTCGGACGCGTTGGTCTGCTGGTCCACAGCTACATGCTCGGTCCGAACGGTGACTCCAACGGCTGCATCTCGGTCAAGAATTACGACAGGTTCCTGCAGGCCTACCGCAGCGGCACGATCAGGCGCATCGCCGTCGTGATCAACGTTCAGGACACGCAGTCGGCCTCGACCCGCTCGCCGTCGAACTCGTAAATCCCTTTCCGTCAGAGCCTAATGCATCCCGTCGTGTCCAGCGGGGGAGGCGCCGTTGGCGCGTCGGAACGCGCGAGAGAACATCTCGCGTAGTCCGACCTTGCCGATGGAAAGGTCGGAAAATTGCGCATTGCGAAGCTGGTTTGAGGCTGTTGCGCAGCCGCGTGCCAGGAAACAATTATCAATTTCTGTATACAGAAATGTTCGAAAAGAGCATTTTTTGAAAAGATTTAGTGCGCGACATGAAAATATTGTATACATAGAGTATTCAAAGATGCTCCTTGAGCGAGGATCCGATGTCAAAACCCTTCCCGATGAATGCCTGGTACGCGGCCGGCTGGGACGCCGACATCAAGCACGCGCTGTTGCCGCGCACGATCTGCGGCAAGCATGTCGTGATGTACCGGACGGGCGACGGCGAGGTCGTGGCGCTGGAGGATGCCTGCTGGCACCGTCTGGTGCCGCTGTCGAAGGGCCGGCTCGACGGCGACACGCTGATCTGCGGCTATCACGGCCTGAAATACAATGCGCAGGGCCGCTGTACCTTCATGCCCTCGCAGGAGACGATCAATCCGTCGGCCTGCGTGCGCGCCTATCCGGTGGTCGAGCGCCACCGATTCGTCTGGCTCTGGATGGGCGATCCCGCGCTGGCCGATCCCGCGCTGGTGCCCGACATGCATTGGAATCACGATCCGGCCTGGGCCGGCGACGGCAAGACCATTCATGTGAAGTGCGACTATCGCCTCGTCGTCGACAATCTGATGGACCTCACGCACGAGACCTTCGTGCACGGCTCCAGCATCGGCAATGAGGCCGTCGCCGAGGCGCCGTTCGACGTCAGCCATGGCGAAAAAACCGTGACGGTGACGCGCTGGATGAAGGGCATCGACGCGCCGCCGTTCTGGGCCAAGCAATTGCAGAAGCCGGGCCCGGTCGACCGCTGGCAGATCATCCGCTTCGAGGCGCCGTGCACCGTCAATATCGACGTCGGCGTGGCGCCGACGGGGACCGGCGCGCCGGAGGGTGATCGCTCGCAGGGCGTCAACGGCTATGTGCTCAACACCATCACGCCCGAGACAGACAAGACCTGCCATTACTTCTGGGCTTTCGTCCGCAACCACCGCCTCACCGAGCAGCGCCTGACCACGGAAATCCGCGACGGCGTCGCTGGCATCTTCCACGAGGACGAGATCATCCTGGAGGCACAGCAGCGCGCGATGGACGAGAATCCGGACCGCGTGTTCTACAACCTCAACATCGACGCCGGTGCGATGTGGGCGCGGCGGGTCATCGACCGCATGGTGGCCAAAGAAAACCCACCGCAAAATCCGCCGCAGCACCTGCAGGCCGCGGAGTAGGTCATGGCGGAACGCGAGACCGATCGTTCCGTGTCGCAGACCGTGCGGGCGCAACTCGCGTTGCGTGACCTGATCCTGTCGGGTGGCCTGCGCCCGGGCGAACGCATCTCGGAATTGCAGGCGGTCGAAACCATCGGCGTGTCGCGCACGCCGGTGCGGATGGCGCTGGTGCGGCTCGAGGAGGAAGGCCTGTTGGAGGCAATCCCCTCCGGCGGCTTCATGGTCAAGGCATTCTCCGAGCGCGATATTCTCGATTCGATCGAGCTGCGCGGCACGCTGGAAGGTCTTGCCGCACGCTTTGCCGCCGAGCGCGGCGTCTCCGCGCGCGATCTCGAGCCGTTGAAGGAGTGCCTCGGCGAGATCGACGGCCTGGTGCGTCAGGACCCGATTTCGGTGGAGGCGTTCTCGTCCTATGTCGCGCTGAATGCGCGCTTCCATGCGCTGCTCACGGAGCTGTCGCGCAGCCCTCCGCTGATCCGGCAGATCGACCGTGCCTCGGCGCTGCCGTTTGCCTCCCCAAGCGGCTTCGTGATGGCGCAATCGGCGCTGCCCGAGGCGCACCAGATCCTGCTGATCGCACAGGATCATCATCGCATCGTGGTCGACGCCATCGAGAATCGCGAAGGCGCACGGGCCGAAGCGATCATGCGCGAGCATGCCCGGCTTGCCGCGCGCAATCTGCGGCTGGCGTTGCGCAACCGCACCCATCTCGATCTGCTGCCTGCGCTGGCGCTGATCAGGTCGGTGGCCGACTGAGCGGAGAATTTTATGCGCTTCATCGAAACCTGGATGCCTGCAACGCTTGTCGCGACGCGCGACCTCACGCCGGGCATTCGCGAGTTCCTGTTACGGCCGGACGGATTCGCAGCCGCGCACTATGCCGTCGGCAGCCATATCCAGGTCGGCGTCACTGTCGATGGCCAACCCGAGACGCGCTCCTATTCGCTGGTCGGCGAGGCGGATCCGCAGGGCTATCGGATCGCTGTCCGCCGCGCGCCGGATTCGCGGGGCGGCTCGCGCTACATGTGGTCGCTTGAGCCGGGAGCCCGCCTCACCATCACGCGGCCGGCGTCGCTGGTCCAGCTCGACTGGACGCGCAAAGATTTCTGCCTGGTCGCCGGCGGCATCGGCATCACGCCGATCGTCGGCACCGCGCAGGCGCTCGCCCGCCGCGATGCTGACGTCACGCTGCATTATGCGGTGCGTTCGCGCGAGGACGCGGCTTATCTTGATGTGCTCGAGGCCCTGCTCGGCGATCGCCTCGTCGTCCATGCTGGCGACGAGGGCCGCAGGCTCGATCTCGGGGCGGTATTCGCGGCACTGCCTCAGGATGCGATGGCATTGTTCTGCGGCCCGATGCGGATGCTGGATGCGGCGCGGCACGCCTGGGAAGCAGCCGGGAAGCCCACCACCGACCTGCGCTACGAGACCTTTGGATCGAGCGGCTTGCTCCCGACCGAGGCGTTCCGCGTCCGCCTGAAGGACGAGGGCGTCGAGCTGGTGATTCCGCGGGAACGCTCGATGCTGGACGTACTCAACGAGGCCGGGTACGAGGTGATGAGCGATTGTCGCCGCGGTGAATGCGGCGTCTGCGCGCTTGACGTCGTTGCTATCGACGGCGAGATCGACCATCGCGATGTCTTCTTCAGCGACCACCAGAAGCGGGAGAGCCGCAAGATCTGCGCCTGCGTCTCGCGTGCCCGCGGCAGCATCACGCTGGATACGTTGCACCGCGCCGATGCGATCTGACGGCGGTGGCTCGTGCTACGCCGCGTGCACGGATCGCTGCAGGGTGGATATCTCGCTAAGCGACATCGGCCGGCCGATCAGATAGCCCTGAACCTCGTCGCAGCTGGTCTGGCGCAGATATTCGAGCTGCTCGGCGGTCTCGACGCCTTCGGCTACGACGCCGATCTGCAGGTCCTGCGCTAGCGCAATCACCGATTTGACGATCGCGGCACAATCCGGCTGGGTCAGCATGTCCCGGATGAAAGATTGATCGATCTTGATGCGGCTGAACGGCAGCTTGCGCAGGTAGGTCAGCGAGGAGAATCCGGTGCCGAAATCATCGAGCGCGACCGTCAGACCGAGCTCGAGCAGCGCGTTCAGGATCGCGGGCGCCGATCCGTATTTCGAGATCAGCATCGATTCGGTGATTTCGATCTCGAGCCTGTTCGGCGAAACATTCGCCTCGGTCAACGCCTGCACGATGGTCTGCAGGATGCCCACGTTCTGGAACTGGACGGCAGAGACGTTCACCGCGATCCGGATATCGTCCGGCCAGCGCGACAGCGTCGTGCAGGCGCGGCGGATGACCCACTCGCCGAGCTGATGGATCAGCCCGCTTTCCTCGGCGATGGGAATGAAGACGGTCGGCGGGATCAAGCCGCGAACCGGATGCTGCCAGCGCAACAGCGCCTCAAAGCCCGTGATGCGGCCTTTGCGGAGATCCAGGAACGGCTGGTAGACGAGGAACAGCTCGTCCGCCTCGATGGCGCGCTCGAGGTCGCCTTGCAGAGCCCTGCGGTCGCGCGCCGACTTGTCGTCATCAGCCTCGAAGAAGCAGATGCTGCCGGGCCCGGATTTCTTCGCCCGATACAGTGCGATGTCGACATGCTTGAGCAGGTCGTGGGGCGTGTTGCCGTCCCGCGGCGCCAGCACGATACCGACGCTGGTGGCACCTGATATCTCGTATCCGTCGATCAGGAACGGGTCGGCAAAGGCCGCCACGAACTGCTCGGCGATCGCGAGCGCGTCTTCCGTCCTGGTCAGGTTGGACATGATCAGCGCGAATTCGTCGCCGCCGATGCGGGCGACATGCTCAGCCGCACGCGTGCAGCGCTGCAGCCTGGCCGCAACCTGGACCAGGAATTCGTCGCCGGCGGGATGGCCGAACCTGTCGTTCACCTCCTTGAAGCGATCGAGATCGAGCAGCAGCACGGCGAATTCCTCGCCGGACCGCGCCAGCCGCTTCAGCGCGCCGTCGAGCGTCTCGTTGAAGGCAACGCGGTTCGGTAGATGCGTCAGCGGATCCTGCCGCACTGTCCGTTCGGCGTCGTGCTGGGCGATGATGCGCCGCCTGAATTCGAGCGAGTTGACGAAGACGCCGCGCAGCAGCACGGCGCCGTAGACCACGACCAGGACAGCCATCAGCAGATAGACGAAGTCACCGTCCCTGCCGAGGCAGATCGCCGTGCCGAGGAAAATCGGCGCGGTGAACGCGATCGCGGCGATCGGGATGGTGGCGAAAGCGAACGCGCCACCCGCGAGCATGCCGGCGCAGAGGCAGGTGATGACCAATTGTCCGCCGCTCGATGCGTCGGCGAAGAAGGCGACCGGGACGATGCCCCAGGTCGCACCGAGCGCCAGCGCATTGCGCACCAGCCGGTACATGGTTCGGCGCGATACGAATTCCGGTTTTGCGACGCGCCGCGACCCGCGCGCCTGCAGCCCGAAGAACGTTGCCGCGCTGATCACGGCGGCCGCCCAGATCAGGGCAAAGATCCAATCGGGCGATTGCCACAGCGCAACCGCGAGCACCAGGGCGTTGCAGGCATTGGCCAGCATGATGCCGACCGAATAGCCGAGCACGAGCGAGATCTGCTCGGCACGGATGTGACCTGCGAGGGCTTCATCCGTCGGTGGTGCGCCGAATGCCGCCAGGTCACCCGCGAACAGCTTCGCGGCATATGATCTCAGATACGTACGCATCACAACGCTGCTTGCGCGATTGGGCCCGGCGCCAGACCGCAGAATTCTCCGCAAACCTTTGACAAACTATGAACTATTCGGAGGCATCGAGCCACGGCAACGCCACCTTCGGGTTCCAATCCCGGGCATTGCTAACAAATCGATACAAATGCGCGAGGAGATGGCGCGCCCGGCAAAACCTGCCGCCCGCCACCTCGCTTGATCCCCCGCGTTTTTTCGCGAAGAGTCGCGTTCCCGCGACGGCAAACCAGAAGGTGCGCGCATGAGCCTCCCGATGACCAACCACGATCCGGGATTTCGCATCACGCGGGCCAGCCATGTCGTCCTTGCTGTCCGCGACCTCGCGGCGAGCCGGCGATTCTATGAAAGGGTGGTCGGCCTGATCCTGACCGCGGAGGAGGGCGATGCGCTCTATTTCCGCGGAGTTGAGGAGGCCTGTCATCACAGTCTTGTGTTGCGCAAGGGCAAGGACGCCACCTGTGCGCTGCTGGGCTTGCGGGTCTTTAGGGATGACGACCTCGATCGGTTGAGGGCCTTCTTCGAGGCGCATGGATGTCGGGCTGTTTGGGCCGAGGTGCCGCATCAGGGGCGCACGTTGCAGGCGATCGATCCGGCCGGCACGCCGCTTGAATTTTGCGCGACCATGCCGGTCGTGCCGCGCATGATCACCAAATTCACCCGTCACGCCGGCGGCTCGGCGCTGCGGCTCGACCATTATCAGGTGCTGACCCCCGAGGTGCGCAAGGCGACGGAGTTCTACATGGCCGCTGGGTTTCGCCTCAGCGAGTATATCGCGCCAACTGATACGTTCGATCTGCGCGGCGTGTTCCTGCAGCGCAAGGGCAATCCGCACGACATCGTATTCTTCAATGGTGCCGGACCGCGGCTGCATCATTTCGCATTCCTCGCGCCCGAGGTGCATCATTTGCTGCAAGCCTGCGATCTCGCCGGCGAACTCGGCTATGGCGCATCGGTCGAACGCGGCCCGGGACGGCATGGGCCGGGCCATGCGATGTATGTCTATATGCGCGATCCCGATGGGCATCGCGTCGAGCTGTTCAACACCCACTACCAGATCATGGATATCGAAAACGAGCCGGTCGGCTGGGATCCGAGCGACCATACGCTCTCGTTCCCCTGGGGCCTTCCGGCGCGGCAGGCCTGGTTTGAGGAGGCGACGCCGTTTGCCGATGTTGCGATCCGCGAGCCAGAGGTGAAGCCGAAGCCGCTGACGCTCGAGACCTATCTCGCGAAGTAGCATGTCCATGTCCGTCGAGAATTCCGTCTATGACGTGGCGATCGTCGGCCTCGGGCCAGTCGGCGCCATCTTCGCCAATCTGCTTGCGCGCGACTTGTTGAGCGTCGCAATCGTCGAGCGTGCCATTGATATCTACGACAAGCCGCGCGCGATCACGCTTGACCATGAGGCGCTGCGCGTATTCCAGGCGATTGGGCTCGGCGATTTCATCGAGCAGGCGATCGCCCCGCACAACGGCTCGCACTATCTCGGCGTCGACGGCGAGATCATCAAGATCTTTGACCCGATGCCGCCGCCATATCCGCTCGGCTGGGTCCCGAACGTCACCTTCGTGCAGCCGGAGGCAGAGCAGGCGCTGCGCGACAAGCTCGCTGGTTTTGCGAATGCCGATGTCTTTCTCGCGGCTGCGGGCGTGTCGCTGCGGCAGGACGACGGCGCGGTGACCCTGACCGCGCGGCGTGAGTCGGGCGAAGACTTGACCATCCGTGCGCGCTATCTGGTCGGCTGCGACGGGGCCAACAGCTTTGTGCGCAAGCAGCTTGGCGTCGGCCTGGAAGATCTCGCCTTTGACGAGTGGTGGATGGTGGTGGATACGCTGACCAGCGAGCCCGCCAAGCGGCCGGCCAAGAGCTTTCAGTATTGCTCGCCGTCGCGCCCCGGGACCTTCGTGCCGGGCCCGCGCAATCTGCGGCGCTGGGAGATCAAGCTGCTGCCGGACGAGGATCCCGAGATAGCCGGCGCGCCCGACAATGTCGTCAAGCTCCTCAAGGGCTTTACCGACATCTCCGACCTCACCATCTGGCGCTCGGCGGTCTATCGTTTCCACGCTTTGCTCGGGCAGCGCTGGCGTGACCGCCGCGTGCTGTTGATGGGGGACGCCGTGCACCAGACGCCGCCGTTCCTCGGGCAAGGACTTTGCGCCGGCATCCGCGACGCCGTGAACCTCGCCTGGAAGCTCAAGCTGGCGTTACGCGGCGACGCCGACGATGCGCTGCTCGACAGTTACGAGATCGAGCGCAAGCCGCATGTCCGCGCCGTCGTCGCCAGCGCCAAGGAATTCGGCACGATCATCGGCGAACTCGACCCCGTGGCGGCCGCCGAACGCGACGTGCGGCTGCGGGCTGATCTGAAGTCCGGCAAGGCCGAAACGATCCGGCAGAAGTTCATTCCAGATCTCGTCTCGGGTCTTATTGCACGCGACGCGAAGCTCGCAGGGCGGCTGTTCGTGCAGCCACATGTGCGCGCACCGGATGGGGGCGTCTGCCGCCTCGACGATCTGCTCAAGTCGGAATTCGCAATCGTGACGGCGGCAGCGGAGCCGATGGCCTGGCTGTCGGATGCGTCGCGGGCCGGCTGGCAGCGTCTGTCCGGCGAGCGCATCATCATCACGGCCTCAGGCGAAAGCACGGATGCCAAGGGCATCCTGACCGTGGTCGAGCGCGACGGGCTGTTCGCCGACTGGATGCGGCAGAACGCCGCCGCGGCGGTGATCGTGCGGCCTGACCGTTATGTCTTTGCTGCCGCTGATAGCGTCGACGAGCTCAATATGCTTGTTGAGCAACTGCTCCAGAACCTGAGCGCGGGGCGCTAGTCTTTTCAAGACGGCGCTTTGTCTGTACCACCGGGAGAAAGACGTCTCGGGGGAAACCAGTGAATACCAATAATGATGCGGCGGAATATGACTACATCATCGTCGGCGCCGGCTCGGCCGGCTGCGTGCTCGCCAATCGCCTGAGCGCCGACGGCAAGCATTCGGTGCTGCTGCTCGAGGCCGGGCCCAAGGACACCAACATCTGGATCCATGTCCCGCTCGGCTATGGAAAATTGTTCAAGGAAAAATCCGTCAACTGGATGTACCAGACCGAGCCGGAGCCCGGCCTGAACGGGCGGCAGGTGTTCCAGCCGCGCGGAAAAGTGCTCGGCGGGTCCAGCTCGATCAACGGCCTGCTCTATGTCCGCGGCCAGCACGAGGACTACGACCGCTGGCGCCAGCGCGGCAATGCCGGCTGGGGCTATGATGACGTGCTGCCCTACTTCAGGAAGGCGGAAGATCAGCAGCGCGGCGCCGACAAATATCATGGCAGCGGCGGCCCACTGCCAGTGTCCGACTGGCGGCATCACGATCCGCTGTCGGAAGCTTTCGTTGTTGCGGCGGCCGAGGCCGGCATTCCCACCAACCCCGATTTCAACGGCGCGACCCAGGAGGGCGCGGGCTTCTTCCAGACCACGACACGGCGCGGCCGGCGCGCCTCTACGGCACGGTCCTATCTGCGCCCGGCGATCGCGCGTGGCCATCTGCAGGTCGAAACCTCGGCGCTGGCCCAGCGCATCCTGTTCGAGGGTCGGCGCGCCCGCGCGGTCGAATACCGGCAGGAGGGGCGGCTGCGCACGGCAAAGGCGCGCAAGGAGATCCTGGTGTCTGGTGGCGCGTACAACTCGCCGCAATTGCTGCAGCTCTCCGGCGTCGGCCCGGCCGACCTGTTGAAGCAGCACGGCATCGAAATAGTGCTCGATGCGCCGGGTGTCGGCAACGACCTGCAGGATCACATGCAGGTGCGTATCGTGACGCGCTGCGCGCAGGCCATCACGCTGAACGACGTCGTCAACAATCCGGTCCGTCGCGTCATGGCCGGCCTGCGCTATGCCGTGCTGCGCAAGGGGCCGCTGACGATCGCGGCCGGCACGTCGGGCGCGTTCTTCAAGACCAGCCCGCGGCTGGCGTCGCCCGATATCCAGATCCATTTCCTGCCGTTCTCGACCGACAAGATGGGCGAGAATCTGCATCCGTTCTCAGGCTTCACGGCGTCGGTGTGCCAATTGCGCCCGGAGAGCCGCGGCTCACTCAAGATCAGGAGCGCGGATCCGTCCGTGCCGCCGGAAATCCGCATCAATTACCTGGCGACTGAGACCGATCGTCGCGCCTTCATCGACGGCATGCGTATCCTGCGCAAGATCCTGGCCGCGCCGGCGCTGAAGGCTTACGCCGTCGATGAGGTCGATCCCGGCGCCAAGGTTGTCAGCGATGACGATCTGCTTGAGTTCTGCCGCCGTACCGGCAGCACGGTCTATCACCCGACCTCGACCTGCCGGATGGGCAACGATCCGCTCGCGGTGGTCGACCAGCGGCTCAAGGTGCGCGGTATCGAAGGCTTGCGCGTGGTCGATGCGTCGATCATGCCGGACTTGATGTCGGGCAACACCAACGCGCCCACCATCATGATCGCGGAAAAGGCGTCAGACATGATTCTGGAGGACGCGCGGTAGGGAGTGTGGTGCTGTAGCTTGGTAGCCCGGATGAAGCGAAGCGAAATCCGGGGCCGCTTTATCTGTGGAGCGAAGGTCCCCGGATTACGCTGCGCTCCATCCGGGCTACAGGTTTATCCCCGATATGCCCGCACCCGTCTCACCATCTGCTCGACATGGGCGATCGGCGTGTCCGGTTGGATGCCGTGGCCGAGATTGAAAATCAGCCGTCCCTTGCCAAAATTCTCCAGCACGTCGTCGACCGCGCGGTCGAGCGCCGCGCCGCCGGCGATCAGCGCCAGCGGATCGAGGTTGCCCTGGACGGCAACGCGCGTCTGTACGCGCTCGCGGATCATCGACGGTTCGGCCGCCCAATCGATCGACACCGCGTCGACGCCGGTCTGCTCGACATAGGCCGGCAGCAGGCCGCCGGCCCCGCGTGGAAAGCCGATGATTTTGGCGTCCGGCACCTGTTTGCGCACGCCGGCGACGATGCGCTTCGCCGGCTCGATCGACCAGCGCGAGAATTCACGCGGCGGCAGGACCCCGGCCCAGGTGTCGAATATCTGCACGCAATCGGCGCCGGCCTTGAGCTGGCCGACGAGATGTTCGATCGAGCTTTCCACCAGAACGTCGATGATCTTTGCGAACGCATCCGGGTGGCGATAGGCGAGCATACGCGCCGGCGCCTGATCGGGCGTGCCTTGTCCGGCCACCATGTAGGTCGCGACCGTCCACGGGGCGCCGCAAAAGCCGATCAGCGCGATATGCGGCGCAAGCTCGCGCCGGACGCGGCGTAGCGCCTCGTAGACCGGCTCCAGCTTGCTAAAATCCGCGCGCGTGGCGAGTGTTGCGATCTGCTCGGGCGTTGCCAGCGGATCGAGCCGCGGACCCTCGCCGGCCTCGAAGCGCACCGAGCGGCCGAGCGCGTAGGGGATCACCAGGATGTCGGAGAAGATGATCGCGGCGTCGAAGTTGAACCTGCGGATCGGTTGCAGCGTGACCTCAGCCGCATAGTCCGGCGTGAAACAAAGATCGAGAAAGCTGCCGGCCCTGGCGCGCAGCTCGCGATATTCCGGCAGATAGCGGCCGGCCTGCCGCATCATCCACAGCGGTGGAACGCTCTGCCGGGTGCCCGACAAGACGTCGATGAAAGGCTTCGTCTCGGAATCCTGGGGCACGCGAAAGTTCCTGATCACAGTCGAAATTTGTTGCCCGTGATACACGCTGCGTCGCAACAGGCCAAGGCGATTGTGGAACTCCGGCTCAAGCGGGCGCGTTGTGCTGGGATGGAGGACCACATGGCTGAGAAATTCGATCCTGCGGCGCATGACAAGCACGCTGACCATCCGCGCGAGGCACTTGCCGCCGACCGCGACACCCACGCCAAGCTGCAAGCCGGCCTGGAGGACAGCTTTCCGGCGTCCGATCCGGTCAGTGTGACGCAGCCTGCCTCATCAAGGCATGACGGCGACCCGGACGGCAAGTCATTGTGGGACAAGTTGATCGCAGTGTTCCGGTAACCGCGATGCGAACCAAATTCAATCATGCGGCGAATGACTCGCCGCGCAGCGGTGGCTCGAAGACGACGGCGCCCGTGGTATGGGGCGTGATCGTGGCGGCGATCATTGCCGCAGCGCTGTGGCTGATACTGCACGCGTGATACCGCGGGGCGGGGCGGCCTCCCGGAAGGAGGCCACCCCGGGCCAGCCACGGCCTAGACCGGTCCTCGCTCGGGGCGCTGCATCCGATCGAACTCAAAGGTCACGCCGAGCCGGCGCTCGAGACGCCACACGACGACGCAGCGCCGCCGGATCGGTTCGTTCTCGATTTCAAGGTCGAATGCGAACGGAATCGCCACGTCGCTTTCCACGGCGAGCCCGGCGCCGCCGGTCGAGATATTGAGCACGAGGCATCCGATATTGGTGTCGCGGAAGAAGATTGTGCCGCGCTTCATCAGGAGGGTCCGATGACTGTCGGTCTTGTATTTCTTCAGGATCGTATTCACAGCAGTCTCCTACCCCCGTCGTGGTCGTTCCCCTAGTTCACCAGAACCGCCCCGTCGCACCGGATACCCAAGACCCAGACATCGACCTGGCCCAGGCCGATGCCGAGTGTTGCAAGCAAGGATGCCAGCACCTGATCGACCGGGCTCGTCACACCGTTCAAGATGCCTGTGACCAACCCACCCAATCCCGGAATCGGAAGCCCGAGCGGACCGACATTGATGGTGAGCGAGAGGTCGCCGAGCAGGCTGCCTGTCAACGATGAAAGAAAATTGGTCGTCGTCACCGTCTTCTTCACCCCCGATTGAATGTCGCTATAGCTGAAATTGACATTCGTCGGCGTGGTGTTGCCCATGCCGGCATGGGCGAGGGCGGCGACCGTTATGAGACCGAGATTGACTATCGTCGCCGGCGGCGGATTGGGCTTGGTCGCGAAATTGGTCATGTCAGCGGGGGTGACGCCGCCGATCCATGCATCCACGATTCCGGGCGTAACGCCGACCGTGACTTGCGATGTGTTGACGTTCGGACGACCGCAAGACACCGCGTTCAGCGTCGCCGTACCCGAGGCGACCTCGACATAGATCGGCAGGTTGATGGTGGAGACGGGGCCGCTGCCGAGAACCTGAATCGATACCAGCAGCCTGGTCTGCGCCGTGTGGACGCTTACGCCCTGGCTGCCCATTTCCATCCAGCTCGATCCGACCGGCCGCTCGCCGACGGTCGCGAGCACGGACACATTGGCGATACCGGGCAAGCCGAGATTGACCGACGTGGCGATCTGATGACTACCGTTGGCGATCTGCGCCACTGCGGACACAAGGTCGAACACCGAAACACTGGCGCTGAGCTTCGGCTTCTGCCCCACTATGAGGTCGGCAAAGGGGCCGACGTCGATCAGTGAACCGGGCGTGATTTTGGTCGTGACGCCGGTCATGGCCTGGGAGATCGACGACAGCGCTGTCGTCGCGGAGTTCGCGCCGTTGGTGGCCTGCTGGGTCGCCAGCGCGGCAGCGATGATGTCGGAGACCTTGACGTTGCCGGTCAGCAAGCTGTCATAGGTGACGCCGGTCACGTTGATCCGTGTTGCCAGTGCCGACAGGAAATCCAGCGCGTCGATCTTTGCGCTGATCAGGGAATTGTAGTCCATCACGGACAGCGACAGCGTCGTGCCGAGCATGCTGCCGAGCATCGCGTTGACCAGCCCTCCGTTGAGCGAGAGCAGCCGCGATCCGATGGCGAAGGAGGCCATTGCGGTCGACGTCGCGGTGGCGGATGTCTGGATCGTATAGCTGTTCGAGCCGGTAAGATAGCGCGCAAAATACAGCGGCGTCTTGGTGTTCAGCGTGACCCGTGCAGCGTTGGCGGTGCCGACCGCCGGGGTCACGAAACGGGACTGTGGTGCTACGGTGGGGTTCGCGGTGTATGTGCCGAGTTGGACGTTGACCAGCGCGCTGGCCGGATAGTTGTTCTGGGTCACCGTCGCGGCGGCAGCATTGGTCGCATTGGTCAGGTTGCTGGCGGCGACCATCGCGGCCAGGTCGGCGGTGCTCTGCGTCTTTCGTCGATCGGCAAAGATCGTACCGAGATCGACTGCAAGGCCCGCGCAGCCGATGACGAGCGTCATCAGGCCCGCGCTCATGATCGCAAAGTTTCCCCGGTGATCGGCGCGGAAGCGCCGCAACAGCGTCAGGATCGCGGCCATCTCAGAATCCTCCGTACTGGATCGCCGCCGAGCGGACGATGGTGCTCGGTGGCGCAGGAACGAACGGCAGGCTGAAGATGAAGTTGCCGGACGCGTTGTAGTTCACCGTCACGACGTAGACGTTTGCGTTCCCCGGCGACGGCGCGGCGCTGACCGAGAGCTTGCCGGGGATCAGCAGCGGATAGGTGGAAGCGTTTGCGGTGACGTAGCTCGTGGCGAGGCTGTTGCGTTCGGTATCGGTCATTCCTGCGACCGATGAACGCGCCGCCTCGGCGGCGAGTTGCTGAACGCCATGCACCATAGCCAGATATGAACCGAAGACGACGATGCCGAATATGAAGGCGCAAAACAGCGGCAGCAGCAGTGCAAATTCGACGGCCGACGCGCCGCTTCGACAGCGAGAAAAACGGATCATGGCACACCTCGAAACGCAAACGGTGGCGCCACGTTGCGAGCCTTAGATTAAGGAAAACTATGAAATTCCTTCCGCGAATCAGAGCCGGTGATCCGCGCAAATGGACGCACCACGCGTTATGGGGTGCACGATACTTTATGGAGAGATCAAAAAATTTGATGCGGTCTCCGCAGAAATCCGGAGCGAGTCTGTAAATTCGGTCGTCCGATACCGTAGCACTACGTGGCAATGCACGTAACGATGCATATGAAGTTCGCTTGCCGCAAATTGAAGCTAAACCAATGTGCAACCAAATGTTAGTATAACTCAATCACATACTATGAGGATCGTAACTGCGTCCGTGCTGAAATTGGAGCGCCCGCGATGCACAGACCACGTCAACATTTGAATATCCCGACCGAGATCGTTCGCACTGTTGTTGCCATCGCTGAAACGGGAAGCCTGTCGAAGGCCGGGGAGCGTCTCGGCCTGAGTCAGCCCGCGATAAGCTCGCAGGTGAAGCGCCTGCAAAGCCTGGTTGGTGGCGCACTGTTCGTGAGGACAGCGAACGGCACGACAACCACCGAGCTCGGCAAGGTCGCCGTGCAGCAAGCAAGGCGCATTCTTGAAGCGAATGACCAACTGCTTCGGCTCGGTGGCAACAATGAAGGACCGCAGCCGCTGAGGCTGGGGATCAGTACAATGCTCGCCGAGGAGTTTCTGAAGCTGCAGCCAGCCGAGGCACTCACGGATGTGATGGTTCATGCCGACATGTCGCCGGCCATCATCAGGGGGCTCATCGACGGCTACATCGACATCGCCTTCGTCTACAAAAATCCGTCACTCGACTCCGAAGACGAAGTCACTATAGCCAACGAGGTCGAAGAGCGTTCGGCGTGGGTGCGGTCACGGGATTTTGTTCTGCGGCCGGGGGCGCCGATCCCGATCCTCGCGTGGCCGGGCGACGACTGGATGATCCGTACGCTCACCAAGCACAATATCTCGTACAAGATCGTGTTCAGAAGCCCGAATCATCAGTTGCGACTCGAAGCTGCGCGGGCCGGATACGGCCTGACGGCGTGCCCCGAGCGAATGATTCCACCGTTCCTCGTTTCGGCGAAGGACTACTATCTTCCGGAATTGCCGGTCCAGAAGCGACTGCTGTGCGTGCGTCCAGGTCTCGAAGGAAGCCACGCGACGGCGCTGGTGCAGCGGTTGTCCAGCCTGTTCTTCAATGGCGCAAAACCGCTGCGCCAGGTGAGCAATTTGTAGCTGGCGTCGTCCCGAACTGGAGCGTTTTCGAGCGAAGTGGAAACCGGTTCGCGTAAAGAAAACGCGTCGAGACAAGAATCTAGAGCTCCGTTCCGATTCCATCGGAACGGAGCTCTGGCGGCGCCGGTCAATAGTGCGGAGGGCGCTCGTTGGCGGGGCCCGGCGCATGCTGTTCGGTTTCCTGAAGCCGGTCGCGCAGTGCGGCGACCTGGCGGGTCAGCGCGTCGATCTGTTTCCACTGGGCCGTGATGGTCTGGTTCAACGTCTCGATGGTCTCGTCCTGGTAAATCAGCCGGACTTCCAGCGCATCGATCCGTTCGCTGAGCTTTGCGGCATCATTCATGGCCGGCGCTTTCGCTGTCGCATCCGCGTGGGCGCAGGCCGTGCCCGAGCGCGACGCGTTCGTCGAACACAAAGCATTCGCCGCGCCAGCGGCTGTCCCGCTCCGGCGTCTCCTCGAGATATCTGAGAATGCCGCCCTTGAGGTGATAGACCTCGGCGAAACCGTGTGCGAGCAAATAGGCGCTGGCTTTCTCGCAGCGGATGCCGCCGGTGCAGAACATCGCAATCTTCCGGTGCTTCGTTTGATCGAGGTGGCGCGCCGCAAATTCCTTGAACTGCCCAAAGCTCACGATCCCGGGATCGACCGCACCCTCGAAGGTGCCCATGGCGACCTCAAATGCGTTGCGGGTGTCGAGCAGCAGCGTGTCCGGAGAGGCGATCAGCGCATTCCAGTCGGCGGCGTCGACATAGGTGCCGACCCGCCGTGTCGGGTCGACCGTGCCGTCACCGAGCGTCACGATCTCTTTTTTCAACCGCACCTTCAGCCGTTGGAACGGCATCTGCACGGCTTCGGAGAATTTCAGCTCGAGATTGGCGAGGCGTCCGCCGAACAGCGGCCCGTGCTGCAGCTCCGCGACGAAGCCGTCGATGCCAGCGGCTGTGCCGGCCATCGTGCCGTTGATGCCCTCAGGCGCGAGCAGCACGCTGCCCTTGAGGCCGAGCCCGGCGCACAGCACGCGCAGGGGCTCGCGAAGTGCGCGGAGATCCGGCAACGCAGTAAATTGGTAGAAGGCGGCGACCTTGAGGGGCATGACGGGGGTTTATCAGGCCGCCAAGGCGCGCGAAACCCCACAAAGCCATGCGTTATCGTGATAATTCCTCTGGCATGCCAGGCATTGCTCTGCCGGGGATGAATGTGTCATGTACTTCGCGATCACTGGAATCTGCGCCCGAAAATCACGATCAAGCGAGCACTCCGTTATGAGGAATTTCCATTTCGCCGGCCGTTCCACGGTCCATGCCCAGAACGCGATGGTGGCGACATCGCATCCGGAAGCGGCGCTGGTGGCCATCGAGGTCATGCGCGAGGGCGGCACGGCGGCCGACGCTGCGGTCGCGGCCTGCGCGCTGCTCGGCGTCATCGAGCCGCAATCGACCGGCATCGGCGGCGACTGCTTCGCGCTGATCCAGCCCAAGGGCGACGGCAAGATCGTGGCCTATAACGGGTCCGGCCGCGCGCCGATGGCCGCGACCGTCGACTGGTATCTCGAGCGTAATATCCACTCGGTGCCGCTGACATCGGCACATGCCGTTAGCATTCCCGGCGCAATCGATGCCTGGGATGTGATCCTGAAGGATCACGGCAAGTTCGGCTTCGACCGGCTGCTGCAGCCGGCGATCAAGGCCGCCGAAGAGGGTTACGTTGTCGCGCCGCGCATCGCCTTCGACTGGAAGAACCAGTTCGAGAAGCTGAAGAACGGCACCAACACCGAGCGCTATTTGTTGCCGCACGGCAAGCCGGCGGTGGCCGGTGACGTGATCCGCCAGCCCGAGCTTGGCAAGACCTTGCGTGCGATCGCGCAAAAGGGCCGCGATGCCTTCTACAGCGGCGAGATCGCGGCCGACATGGTGGACACGCTGCGCCGGATCGGTGGCCTGCACACGCTGGAGGACTTTGCCGCGCATTCGACCGAGACGACCTCGCCGATCGGCACGGTGTACAGGGGTCACGACGTCTGGCAGTGCCCGCCGAACGGTCCGGGCATCACCATGCTTGTCATGCTGAATATCCTGTCGCGTTTCGACCTGACCAAATTCAAGCCGCTCAGCGTCGAGCGCTTCCATCTCGAGGCGGAAGCCGCGCGCATCGCCTACATGATGCGCGAGCAGTATATCGGCGATCCCCAGCACGCGCATGTCGACGTCGCCGGCATCCTCGCGAAGGAGTTCGCCGACGAGCACATCAAGAACATCCGGATGGATGGGCTGCTCGACCTGCCGAATGTCGCGCCGCCGATGAATCCGTCGACGGTCTACATCACCGTGGTCGACAAGGACCGCAACGTCTGCTCCTTCATCAATTCGATCGCGCATTCGTTCGGCTCGGCGATCGTGTCCGACAAGACCGGGGTCCTGCTGCAGAACCGCGCCGGCGGTTTCCGGATCCAGCCGGGACATCCCAACTGCATCGCGCCGGGCAAGCGCCCGCTGCACACCATCATCCCGTCGCTTGCGACCAAAAATGGCCGCGCCGTGATGCCGTTCGGCGTGATGGGCGGGCAGTATCAGCCGGTCGGCCAGACCCACGTGCTGACCAACATCCTCGACTATGGCTGCGACGTGCAGGAGGCGATCGATATGCCGCGCGGCCTGCATTACGAGGGCGCCTACCAGCTCGAGGACAGCGTGCCGGCCGAGATCGTCGAGGGTCTCAAGAAAATCGGTCACAAGACCACCAGCGTGGTGGGGCCGCTCGGCGGCGGCCAGGCGATCTGGATCGACTGGGACAAGGGCACGCTGACCGGCGGCTCCGATCCGCGCAAGGACGGCTGCGCGCTGGGTTATTGATCGTCGCGGGCTTCGCAGCCGGACGTGCGTTGGCGGAACCAGGTGTTGTCGCGGGGGTTGGTGCTGACAGCCATTCCCCGCGAGGCCCATCATCCGTACCCTCGATTCCGATGACACCGAACAGGCCGATCTGCACGGCGGCTCCTCGCCATGGTTTGCCGCGGCAAGGCAGCCGCCGCGTCCACAGCTCGCCGAAAATCTGGCCTGCGATGCACTCGTTATCGGCGCCGGCATCACCGGCTCGCTGGTTGCCGAACGCCTGACGCGTCAGGGGCTCGACGTCATTGTTGTCGATCGCGAGCGTCCTGGCCGCGGCAGCACCGCGGCGAGCACCTCGATGCTATTATGGGAGATCGATCGTCCACTGGTCGAGCTGACTTCGCTCTACGGCTTCGAGCGCGCCGCACGCGCTTATCGGGCGAGCCTGGCCGCCGTGAGCGGCCTGGTATCGCTGGCGCGTGACCACAACCTTCTCGGAGAGATCAGGACGAAGAACTCGCTTTATCTGGCGGCCGGAAGCTCCGCGGCCGATTTGCTCGACGAGCACCGGCTTCGTCAGCGTGCCGGCCTGCCTGGCGACTTCCTTGATCATGGACGGCTGCTCGAGAGCTACCAGATAGCACGTGCCGGCGCGATCGTGTCGTCTGGCGCGGCCGATGCCGATCCGCTCCAGTTGGCCCGCGGTCTGCTCCGGCTCGCGACCATGCGCGGTGCGCGGCTGTTCGACGCCGAGGCTATCGCATTCGATCCGGAAGGTGAGGCGGTCACCGTTGGATTTGAGGATGGCCGCGAGATTACCGCGAAGGCCGTCGTGCTGGCGACCGGCTATGTGATGCCCGGCATCGTCCATTCGAAGCTCCAGACCGTGTCGTCGAGTTGGGCGATTGCAACCACGCCGCAGCCGCAAAACATCTGGAAGGATGGGGTTCTGATCTGGGAGGACGCGAAGGACTATCTCTATGCGCGAACGACGCCGGCCGGCCGCATCATCATCGGCGGCGAGGACAGCGAGGAGACCATCGCGCCCGATGCCCGCGATCGCCTGATCCCGGAGAAGTCGCGCCAGCTCGTGAAACGTCTTGCCGCGCTTTGGCCATCGGCGGAAACGGAGGTGGAGCATCGCTGGGCCGGGACCTTCGATACCACCAGCGACGGCCTGCCGTTGATCGGTCCAGTCCCTGGCGCGAAGGGGGTCTATGCGGCCTATGGCTACGGTGGCAACGGCATCACCTTCAGCTATCTGGCGGCCCAGTTGATCGGCGATCTTATCGCGGGCGGCACCTCACCATTGCTTGATGATTTCGCGCTGGACCGCGATAGCGGCATGGCCGGTCACTGAAAAACGGCTAGAGATTTGCCGTTCGCTGGGCTAGAGACGGCGATCCTTCACGAGAGGTACAAGATGCGATCTTCCCGACGCACGATCATCAGGACTGCGTTCGCCGGCCTTGCGGCGGCAGTCGCCACACCCGTTGTCAGCCAGATGGCAGCGGCCCAAACCGCAGGAAAGCCCATGACCACAGCCTCAGGCCTTCAAATCACCGACAGCAAGGTCGGCACCGGTGCCTCGCCGAAGCCCGGCCAGACCTGCATCATGCACTACACCGGTTGGCTCTATGAGAACGGCCAGAAGGGCAAGAAATTCGACTCCTCCGTCGACCGCAACGAGCCGTTCGAGTTTCCGATCGGCCAGGGCCATGTGATCAAGGGCTGGGACGAGGGAGTCTCCACCATGAAGGTGGGCGGCAAGCGCACGCTGATCATCCCGCCGAGCCTCGGCTACGGTGCGCGCGGCGCCGGCGGCGTGATCCCGCCGAACGCGACGCTGATGTTCGACGTCGAACTGCTGGGCGTGAAATAACCGGCATGTGAAAAAGGGGGCGCAGCCGTGAAGATTTCGATCCTCGACGATTATTTCGACACGCTGCGCACCCTCGATTGCTTCCACAAGCTCGACGGCTACGACGTCACGATCTGGAACGATCATGTCCAGGATGTCGATGCGCTCGCCGAGCGGTTGCGCGACACCGACGCGCTGGTGCTGATCCGCGAGCGGACCCAAATTCGGACCCCTCTGCTGGAGCGCCTGCCGAATCTGAAACTGATCAGCCAGCGCAGCGTCTATCCGCATATCGACATCGAGACCTGCACACGGCTCGGCATCATCGTCTCCTCGAGCCAGCATGCGGATACGCCATCTTACGCCACTGCCGAATTCACCTGGGGTCTGATCCTCGCGGCGGTGCGCGCGATCCCGCAACAGATGGCGGCGCTGAAGGCGGGCAAGTGGCAGATCGGCGTCGGCCACACGCTGCGTGGCAAGACGCTCGGCATCTACGGTTACGGCCGCATCGGCGCCGTGGTTGCTGACTACGGCAAGGCATTCGGCATGAACGTGCTGGTCTGGGCACGCGAGCCCGCGATGGCCAAGGCGCGCGCCGACGGTTACGAGACCGCCGGCAGCAAGGCAGATTTCTTTGCTCGCTGCGACGTGCTCTCGCTCCACATGCGGCTGGTCGACGCGACACGCGGCATCGTCAAGGCGGAAGACCTCGCGCGCATGAAGCCGACGGCGCTCATCGTCAACACCAGCCGCGCGCCGCTGATCGAGCCGGACGCGCTGGTCGATGCACTGCGCGCAGGCCGCCCCGGCATGGCCGCGATCGACGTCTACGAGAAGGAGCCGCTACGCAACACGTCCGATCCGCTGCTCAACATGGACAATGTGGTCTGCACGCCGCATCTCGGTTACGTCTCGCGCGACGAGTATGAAATCCAGTTTACCGACATCTTCGATCAGATCGTCGCCTTTGCCGCTGATGCACCGACCAACGTGGTCAATCCGAATGTGCTGGCGACGGCGCGCTCCAGAAGCTGACTGGACAACCGGCATGAAAAAGACCGGCCCATGGGACCGGTCTTTCTCCTGGCTACTGCTCAGGCGATCAGAGATTCTTGTTCGCCACGTTGGCAGCTCGGTTGACTGCGTCCTTAGCGGCATCCTTGACGTTACCAACGGCTTTCTGGCCCTTGCCCTTGGCTTCCTGGATCGCGCCTTCGCCCTGCATTTCCTCGGAACCCGTGGCTTCGCCGATCTTCTGCTTGGCTTTGCCCATGGCTTCGTTGGCGTTACCCTTGATCTTGTCGGTTGTGCTGCTCATGACGGCTCCTTCGGATGCAGTGAATCTTCGGAAGGGCAACGTGCGGGCGAAGCCATTGTTCCGATTTTCCGCTCGCCTGCGCGCGCACTTTTCGCTAGCGTTCCACGCATGAAACTTAACTGGCGAAGGCAGGAACAATGAGCGGTTCCCACGATCACGATCATACCCATCCTCACGACCACGATCATCACCATCACGACGACGAGCGCTGGAAGCACGACGGCGTACGCGTGATTCCCGGCAACCAGCTCGATCCGAATGTGCCATCGACGGCCGGCATGGACCGCAAGGCCGCGATCAATTTCGCGCGCGTCGGCGCGCAAAAGTTGTGGGCGGGCACCGTCAGCATCAAGCCTGACGCCAAGACCGGCGCGCATCATCACGGCCATCTCGAAAGCATCATCTATGTCGTGAAGGGCAAGGCGCGGATGCGCTGGGGCGAGAAGCTGCAGTTCACCGCCGAAGCCGGCCCCGGCGATTTCATCTTCGTGCCGCCCTACGTGCCGCACCAGGAAATCAACGCCAGCCGCGACGAGGTGCTCGAATGCGTTCTGGTGCGCTCCGACGGCGAGGCGGTCGCGATCAACCTCGACATCGAGCCGGTGGAGAAGCCGGAGAACGTGCTGTGGGTCGATCCGGTGCACCGGCATCCCGACGAGAAGAAGTGACGACGCGGCTTTGTTCGGCGTCATTCCGGGGCGATGCGCAGCATCGAACTCGCAATCTCGAGCTACAAACTCTGGATTCCGGGTTCATGCGCTGCGCGCGTGCCCCGGAATGACAGCGCAAAAGGGAGGCCAGCATGACGCTCGTTCGTTACGAGAGTGCCGAGCACATCGCGACCATCACGATGGCGCGCAGCGAGAAGCACAACGCGCTCAACAACGCGTTTTGTACGGAGTTGCGTGACGCCTGGCTGCGCTTTCGGGACAGCGACGATCGTGTCGCGGTACTGGCTTCGTCGGAGGAAAAATATTTCTCCGTCGGTGCCGATGTCGCTGATCTTCCCGTCAACATGTGGCACGCCGTGCCTGGCCTTGGTGTCGAGCTGGACAAGCCGGTGATTGCGGCGACATCCGGCTGGGTCGTGGGTGGCGCCTTCGTGCTGGTCCAGATGGCCGATCTGTGTGTTGCGTCGGAGACGACGCGTTTCATCTATCCTGAGGGAAAGATCGGCACCACCGCGGGTGGCGTCTCATCGGTGATGGCGCGGATGCCGCACAAGATCGCGATGGAATTTCTGCTGGTGGGCGAGGAAATGTCGGCGGAGCGCGCCTTCCAGATCGGCTTCGTCAACAAGGTCGCGCCGAAAGGCCAGCACGTCGCGATGGCGCAGGAGATGGCCGCGAAAATTGCCGGCAACGCTCCGCTGGTGGTCCGCGCGCTGAAGAAGCTGGCGCGCGAGGCGATGCCGAAGGGACCCCTGGAAACCGTCGCCGAGGTGCGGCGGCTGCTCGATGAAGTCAGGGACAGCGAAGATCTCAAGGAAGGCGTGAAGGCCTTCGCAGAGAAGCGGAAGCCGACGTTCACGGGGAAATAGCGGTAAGACGCAGCTCTCACCGCATTCGTCATTCCGGGGCTCGCGAAGCGAGAGCCCGGAATCCATCCCGCCACGCGATATGCGGTGAAATGGATTCCGGGCTCGACGCTGCGCGTCGTCCCGGAATGACGGGTGAAGTCACACAAACACCGTGTGATCGATCGGCGTCGTCGGTACCACGTAGCCGTACCGCGTATTCGACGGCTCGGCGCCGGCCTTCTCATATTGCGCTTTCATCATCGCGAAGCGATCGCCCTTCAGCTCCAGCATCGCGCGCTTCGGCTGGATGTTGTAGAGCCGCGCATTGTTGTCGCCGAAGATCGCGGTCTTGACCGGTCCGTCGGCGGGACCGAGCGGTGCGTAGCCGAACTTCTTCTGCATCACTTCGGGAATCTCCAGCCGCCGCAGCCCCTCGATTTGCCATTGCGGCGCGCCGGTCCACAACGCGTCGGTGCCCCAGCAGACGTGATCGACGCCGAGCCCCTTGATCAAGGTGCCCATCAGCGCGGCGCAGACATTGGGCTCGGCGACCAGCGTGGTCGCGAACAATTGCCCGACGTCGCCATAGACATTGTTGACGCCGTATTGCGCGGGGATGTCGGCGAGATCAGAGGTCCAGGCGATCCGGCCGGTACGTTCGAATTCGGCGAGCGCCACCTTCGGATCGCCGCCGACATGGCGATAGGCCGAGTGATAGATCACGAAATTGAGCTGCGGCCAGTCCTTGGCGGCCTGGCCGACATCGGCGACGTCGGCGAAGCCGCGCAAATTCGGATACTGCTTCTCGATCCCGGGCGGGAACAGGCCCTTGTGGACGCAGACATTCTTGATGCCTGCCTTCACCATCTTCTCATAGCCCTTGTAGGTGACCTTCTCGTCGTCCAGCCGCCAGGGGTAGCGGCTGATCTCCTTGTGGGTATTATCGCCGATCGTGTAGCCCTTGCAGGATTCCGGATTCAGGGCGAGCGCGGCATCGAGCTTGTCGAGCCAGCCGGGCTGTCCTGGCGTGAAGATGGCGTGGCAGAACACGCGGCGCGAGCCGGCCTCGTCGTTCATCTTCTTGCGGGCGTCGGCCATCTGCTCGTTGGTCAGGAACCAGTCCTGCTCGATATCCGACGGCGCCGATGAGATCAGCGCGATCTTGGTGTCGCTGTCGAGAAACATCTCCTTCTTGTAGTTGTTGAACTTCAGGTCCTCGATGGTCTGCTCGTGGTCGTTGAGCTCCTTGTTCCAGCCGGCCTTGCCAACCGCCTTGCGCATCTCGACGAAGCCCATGATGCGGGTGTCGTCGCGCAGGAAATGGGTGTGCATGTCCATGATGAACTGGTCCTTCAGTCCATTGGCGCGCGCCTCGGCCATCGCCGGTGTCGCGGCCTCCGCCGGCGTCACGTCGAACAGCGGGCCGTAGACCTGGTTCATCGCGACGAAGGAGGCGGCCATGCCGGCCGCAGTCTGGAAAAATTTTCGGCGGTCGAGGCCCTGCTTGCCGCCGAGATCGTCGGCCATGGCGAGCAGCCGCGCCTCGACCTCGCGCTGCCGCTCATTCTGCGGATCGGGATAGAACTCGTCGCTGGAGACGATCTGGGTCGGGATCGGCGTCGGGTGCTGGCAGAGTTCGGAGGGCATCAAGGCGGCAAGTTCTTGCTCGGTCAGATTGCTGCTCATACTTCGCTCCCGCTTCGCGCCGGATATTTCCGGTCGGACCGCGGGGAGACTAAGCTCAACTCAATCGGTCGTCCGCGCGGATCGCCGGCGACCGTGTTCACAAAATCGTGCACTGGATCTGCGGTCGTGAAACGCCGGCGTTGCGCGTTCACTCGCAGCCTTACGCAGGCGCTGCTATGCTCGATCGCACCGGACGAAGAATCCGAGCCGCAGGGGAGACCAAGCATGACCCACTTCGACGATCCGCGCCCCGACCATTCGCGACGCACCGTCATCAAGGGCATTGGCGTTGCAACGGCGGCCAGTGTGCTCGGGGCGCCGGCGCAGGCCGCAACGGCGGTCCCAGCCGAAGGCGAGATCTGGAGCAGCGAGTATTGGGCGAAGAAGGGCGACATTCCCCTGTGGATGTTTCGCAAGCGGGTCGGCGCGCCGAAGCCGGGCGAGCCGGCGCGGCCGGTCGTGTTCTTTGTCCACGGCTCGTCGGTGACCTCAAGGGCCTTCGACCTCACCGTGCCAGGCAAGGGCGAATATTCGCTGCTCAACGCCTTCGCGCGCTTTGGCTTCGATTGCTGGACCATGGATCATGAGAATTACGGCAAGTCAGGCCGCACGTCCGGCAATGCGGACATCGCGAGCGGCGTCGAGGATTTGAAGGCCGCCGCGGAGGTGATCGCCCGCGAGACCGGGCAGACGAGATACCACTTCGTCGGCGAATCCTCCGGCGCGCTGCGCGCGGGCGCCTACGCAATGGCGGCCCCTGATCGGATCGACCGCCTGGTGTTCGCGGCCTTCACCTACAAGGGCGAGGGCTCGCCGACACTGGCGAAACGCGCCGAGCAACTCGCCTATTATCGCAGCCACAACATGCGCAAGCGCGACCGTGACATGATCCGCTCGATCGCGACCCGCGATAAACCAGGCACGTCGGATCCCGCGGTGATGGATGCGTTGGCCGATGTCGAAATGCAGTTCGGCGACCAGATTCCGACCGGCACCTATCTCGACATGACCGCCAACCTGCCCGTGGTGCATCCGGAGAAGGTGCTGGCGCCGGTGCTGCTGGTGCGCGGCGAATATGACGGCATTGCCGCAGTTCCAGATCTCGAGGAGTTCTTCAACAAGCTGCCGAACGGCGACCGGCAATTCATCATCTTGCCCGGCACGGCGCATTCGGTGGCGCTCGCGATCAACCGCGAACTGTTCTGGCATGTGACGCGGGCCTTCCTGACCATGCCGGCGCCGGTCGTTACTTAAGCGATGTCGTTCCGGGGCGTGCGAAGCACGAACCTCAGATGCGCAATTGCGCATCGGGGAACCTCGAGATTCCGGGTTCGATGCTATGCATCGCCCCTGAATGACACCTGAAAATTCTTGGCGCCGATGTCGGGAGTCCCTCACCCGGTTCGTCCTCGGGGCACAACCCGCAAAAAAGGAGCGCCTTGATGTCCAAACTGGTCTTCATCAATCTGCCGGTCAGCAATCTCGCCCGTGCCACCGCCTTCTACGAGGCGATCGGCGCGACCAAAAATCCGCAATTCTCCGACGACACCGCCTCCTGCATGGTGATCTCAGAGACCATCCACACCATGCTTTTGACCCACGACAAATTCCGGCAGTTCACGCCCAAGACAATCTCCGACGCCAAGACCACGAGCGAAGTGCTGATCTGCCTCTCCGCCGATAGCCGTGACGCGGTCGACGACACCGTGAGCAAGGCCAGGGGCGCCGGCGGCACCGCCGATCCGTCGCCGAAGCAGGATTATGGCTTCATGTATGGCCGCAGTTTTGAGGATCCCGATGGCCACATCTGGGAAATGATGTGGATGGATGTCGAAGCCGCGACCAAGGCGCAGTCCGCTGCGGCGGACGCCTGATCGCATTGCTCGGCTACTGGATGCCCCGCTTGAAGCGGGGCATGACAGTTTGCTTAATAACTGAACCGCAATCCCACGCCGCCATGGATGGTGTTGCCGACCGGCTGCGGGCCGGCGGTGCCGTTGAGGAAGAGGTCGGCGACCCAGCCCTTGTTGATGCGGAAGCCGACCCGGCCGCCATATTCGAACCAGCCCTGGTTGCCGATCGTCGGCACGATGGTCCCGTCGCCGGTGACGGTGGCGACGATGCCGGAATGGGTGGCGAAGGATTGCACCCAGCCGCCATTGATATTGGCTTCGATGTTCGATCCGAACAGATGCGTCCACTGGCCGCCGACCTTGACCAAATTGGTACGATCGGTGCCGTCGGCGATCGACGCATTGAACGGATTGAACGCGACGGTGGGATCGCTGTAGCCCTTGACCCGCTGCCACAACTGCCAGACCTCGACCGAGGCCGCGACCTCGTCACGCGGCGACAGGCGGCTGATCCAGCCCGCGCGGCCGTAGACGCCGTAGTTCTCGCTCGTTGTCTCGCCGGTGACCGACACCGGTCCGAGGCTTGTCGTGTAGCTGCGGGTGTAGCGCACCTTTTCGAACGGCGAGAGAATCGTGCCGATGTCGAAGAACGGCCGCGACGAGCCCCAATCGACGAAGTCATAGCGCAGCGCGAAGGCGCCGATCGGTGCGCTGGTGACGTTGTAGCCGCCCTCGCCGTACTGCGTGTAGGCGATGCCGGCAAGCAGCGACAGGTTCGGCGTGAGGGTCTTGCGGCCGTGGATGCCGGCCGAGAACGAGCCGGCTGAACCGAACGCACTGATGCAGTCGTCGCAATTGACCTGTTCGTTGACACCGAGCAGCACCGAGCCGAGCACACGGTTGGTGATCATCTGGTTGAAACGCTGGTCGGCCAGGCCATTGATCGAGCCGCCGCTCGATGGCGCGCCGGTGATTGGCGTCGGTGTGGGCGTAGGCGTCGGAGTCGGAGTAGGCGTGGGCGTGGGCGTGGGGGTTGGTGTCGGAGTAGGTGTTGGCGTTGGAGTAGGTGTCGGCGTTGGAGTGGGCGTCGGGGTAGGCGTGGGCGTCGGGGTAGGTGTGGGCGTCGGGGTAGGCGTGGGTGTCGGAGTTGGCGTAGGTGTCGGCGGCGCTTCCTGGGCCCATGCGGGAGTTACCGCAAGCGTCGACGTCGCCACCAACGTGATGGCAAGCGCCTGGCCAAGGCGTCGACCAAATCCAGCAGAACGCGCTTGCGAAGGCTGCGATCCATCCCGCATAAAGGGTCGTCGAACGCTCACGGTCGCCTCACTGGCTGGCTAAACTGTTTGAAGCCTCCACGCATGGACATTTGTCCACTCAGGTTTTCAATCTTGTGCGAGATCCAATGGATCTGATCTGCTATTTGCATCCTGGCTGGCGACCGCTGATTCGCCCGGCGCCTGCGCGGCGCGACTGGATGGACCGAACGCCGGAATCGTTCGCCTATCGTTGTCTGCCCCTGAATATCGCCAACGCGCATGGCTGGGAGTTGCTCAATCCCTGCGCCTTCGATGCCTGCTGGAACGGTGAGACCGACACCGGCGCTGTTACGATCAGGGCGCAAGCAGATGGATCTGTCGCGAGCCATGCGACGTCCCTGTTCGGGCAGGGTATCCTCACATTCCACATTCCCGGCATCTTTCGCACGCCTCCGGGATGGAATTTGTGGGTCGGCGGTTCGCCGAACCGTCCGAAGGACGGGATTCATCCGCTGACCGGAATCGTCGAAACCGATTGGTCGCCGTTCACCTTCACCATGAACTGGCGCTTTACCCGTCCGAACCACTGGATTCATTTCGAAGCCGGCGAACCGATCTGCTTCTTCTTTCCGGTTCAGCGCGCGCTGCTCGACGACGTCGAGCCCGTAATGGCGCCGATCGATGCCGAGCCGGATCTGCTCAACCGCTTTCAGGAATGGAGCAGGGGACGCGACAGCTTCGTGTTGCAAATGGCCGATCAGCCGCCGCCGGCTCCCGCCGACAGGTGGCAGAAGCATTACTACCGTGGCGTCGATATGAGCGGGAAAGAGCAGGTCGCGGACCATCGCACGCGACTGCGGCTCAAGCCGTTCGATGTTTCGGCCGTTCCCGATCTGCCGGAGTCGGTTGCGACGGTCTCCAGCGTAGGGTCCGCCGCGCCGAACCAGGCCGCGCAGCAGAATACGCCGCAATCTCAATCCAGGCTCGACCTGCGCAAGCGCGAGTGGCTGCTGGACACGCTGGAGCGGCTGCGCACGCTGTCGCCGCAATATCAGGATATCCAAAGGCGCGCGGCGCTGAGCAGCGACGAATTCCTCGATCGTTACTATGCAGCCAATCGTCCCGTCATCCTGACCGGTGAAATGTCCGCCTGGCCCGCGCTGGCGAAATGGACGCCGACCTATCTCAAGCGTGCCGTCGGCAATGTCGAAGCAATGTCGGCGCTGCACCCGGACATGGGATTTCCGGACAAATTCCTGACCCGCGACGGCGAGCATCCCAACGGCACGATACGGATCGGGCCGGCGGGGAGCCTGACCTCGCTGCGCTACGATCTCGCCAACAATCTGATCGCGCAGGTGGTCGGACGCAGCCGCTTGCTGGTGCTGCCGGCCGCGGAGGTCGGCAAGCTCTACAACCATCAGCACGTCTTCAGCGAGATCGCGGATATCGAGGATCCTACGCTGCCGCTGTCGCGTTTCCCGCAGCTCGCCGACGCAAACTTCACCGAAGTGACGCTGATGCCCGGCGAGATGCTTTTCATGCCGGTGGCGTGGTGGCATCAGGTCCGCTCGATCGATTTCAGCGTCACCGTGTCCTACACGAATTTCCGCTGGCCGAACGACGCTGGCAGAAGCTTTCCGGTCCCCTGATCGGTGCGTGCCTGAGGACATGCTCATCGTCCGCACAGCATGCCGGTGGGATCGTCGTCGACCGGCGGCGTCACCGGCGTCGCGTCGGCATATTGGGTGACCGTGCATAGTCCCGCTGTCTGGCTGCAGGTCGCGGCAAACGTCCAGGGCGGGTTGTTGGTTTTCTGGATCGTGATGCGGCCGCCGGTCGAGGTGATGATCGCGGTGTCGCCGGGCTTGGTCAGCTCGACGCACTGGAAGTTCGTGGTGCAGACGGTCGCAGCACCCTCCTGCAGCACAATGGTGCTCTTGCCCCGCTGCGACAGCGTGTCGATGATGGTGCCGCGAACGCCGATGGTCGCAAGCGGCGTCGTGATCTTGTAGGCGGCCTTGTCCGAATGGCCGGTGACGAATCGGAACGCACCTGACGTCAGCCGGATCGCGACGTCGCGATAATGATGCTCGTCGTCGAACACGGTGCGGTCGAGCTTGAGCGTCGAGCCCGGCCCGAGCGAGAGGTTGGTGCTGTCGGCCATCACCAGCCGCGTCGCGCTGTCGGCGCCGGTGCGAACGGTCTCGTCGCGCAGCAGCGCATCGCCGACATTGATCTGCGTTGTCGATGAGGCGGCGACACGAACGACTTCATTCTTGACGACGGCAGCTTCGCCGACGCGGGTCTGCGCCTGAACGGGAGTTGCCGTCAGCGCGACTACAAAACCGAATGAAAGAATTGAGAGAAAGCTGCGAGGCGAATTCATTTCCAAACCGATCGACCTGTCCCGACATCGTACCGGATCGCGCATGCATCTGATGTTGTAATTTTATCACAAGCAGCGCTGAGTTGACTCGGATGGTTAGTGTCGGTGAATTCGAGATGCGTTCAACGTGATGGACATGAAAGTGACTTCCGATCACACTCGTCACGTACATCACGTCAGACAAGTTCGACGTACCTCACACATCGCTCACACTCGCCTCGGTCGCATCACATTCGATCCGTGAAAACCGTATCCGAATCCCCTTCTGTTCTGCGGCGTCCGGCCGCGCGTACAGCGATCATCGCTGCCGCGATCTTCGTCGCGGCTCAGGTCGTGCTGCTGCTCGGAATCTCCACGCCGGACAAGCTCTATTTCGACGAGGTGCATTACGTGCCGGCGGCGCGGCAGCTGCTGTTGCCGGCGATTGAGGGGCCGATCCTCAACCCGATGCATCCGCCGCTCGCCAAGGAGATCATTGCGCTCTCGATCAGGGCGTTCGGCGACGGGCCGCTGGGATGGCGTTATCCTGCGACGCTGTTCGGTGCGCTCGCGCTGGTCGGCGTCTATCTCTGCGCGCTTGCGCTGTTCGCATCGCAGGAGCGCGCGATCGCAGCCATGCTACTCGCTTTCTTCAACCAGATGCTATTTGTCCAGTCGCGGATTGCGATGCTGGATATTTTCGCGCTCGCTTTCAGCCTGTTCGCGATCGCGGCCTTCATCCATGGTTTCAGGCAAAGCCGACCGCAACTCGCCTTTGCGCTGGCGGGGCTTGCCGTCGGCTTGTCGATGGCCTGCAAATGGAGCGGGCTGTTCGTGCTCGCGACCTGTATTGCGATCGTAGTATTGATCCGTCTGATGCAGAGCTGGCGCACGCGCTTTGCCGACGGCAATGATGAGGACTGGTACCGGCCGGATCAATGGCCGGATTTCCGCGTCCATCATTTCGTCGCCTGCTTCATGCTGATCCCGGCGGTCGTCTATCTCGCGACCTTCGTGCCGCTGTATGGGCTGTCGATCTCCGATCTGATCGAAGCGCAGCGCCGTATCTTTGCCGACAACACCACGACTGCGATCGCCGGTCATCCCTATTCGAGCACATGGCCGTCCTGGCCGTTCCTGGTGCGGCCGGTCTGGTATTTGTTCGAAAAGGTCGGCGACGGCCGGATCGCGGCGGTGGTGTTTCTCGGCAATCCGCTGATCCTGTGGCCCGCGCTGATTGCGCTCGCGGTGGCGCTTCGCGACTGGATCGTCGCGCGCAAGCGCGATGCGTTCCTGGTGCTTGCGTTCTACCTCGGCCCGTATCTCGCCTGGGCGTTGCTGCCGCGAACGCTCGGCTTCATCTATTATTATCTGCCGGCTGCGACCACGGCGAGCCTTATGCTGGTCTATGCATTGACGCGCAAGGGCGCGCCACGCTGGCTGCTATGGGCGTTCGTCGCGGTCGGAGGCGCGGGCTTCGTCGCGATGCTGCCAATCACGGCGGCGTTCGTCGAGACGTCGATGGCGACGTTCGGCCGGCTGATGCTGTTCCAGAGCTGGATCTGAGACGTAGCTCAGAAGCCGAACCAGGAGATCCGGCTCCAGGAGATGTGGTGCCGGTGGAAACTCGGCAAATAGATCGGGAACGGCTCCCAATAGGCGTAGTGCCGGTAGTGGCGATGGGCGTAACGGCGATGGCGGCGCGGCGCCGGTTCGGCCGCAGCCGACTGCGGTGACGCCTCCGCGGCCTTCGGTGCGATCGACGGACGCGGCACGCTTGCCGGCGTCTCGCCTTGCGCCGGCACAGCGGGCGCTGCTGCCGCCGGTGCCGCGGCATCCTTCGGTGCGGGGGCGTCTTCGGCATGCACCAGCGACGCGCCGATGGTTAGCAGTGCCGCAATGGCAATGCCCGTCAGTTGCTTCTTCATGTCGAGATTCCCCCAGGGGCAATGGGCCGTGGCTGCTCAGCCGCCACGGTCGGTGGAAATGGACTTTTGAAATTGAGCGATCCGCCTGGCGTTGCCGACAGGCGGATCGAACACGTGAAGGTTATTGCGACGCCGTCTTGGTGTCCATGTTGACGACCTGGACGCGGCGGTTGGCCGGGTCCATCGGCGCGTTCGGGTCCTTCGGCCTGTCCTTGCCGTAGCCGACGGTCACGAGGTTGGAGCCGTTCAGGCCGTAGCGCTGGACCAGGTATTTCTTGATGGTGTCGGCGCGGCGCTCCGACAGACCCTGGTTGTAGGTTTCGCCGCCGACCGCATCGGTGTGGCCGGCGACGACGAAGGTCGAATCCTTCAGGCTGGCGTCGGACAGCGCCTTGCCGAGTTCCTGCACGGCCTGGTTCGACTCCTTGCTGATGTCAGCCGAGTTGTAGTCGAAGTGAATCTCCAGATCGATCTTCGGCTTGTTCGAGGCGATCTCGGCGATCTCCTGGCGCTCACCAAGCGACAGCGACCGGGTCTGCCGGTTGCGGACCGTGTTGAGGAAGCTCGATTCCTTGACCGATATGGCCGGGTCGACCTGCGGGCCGGCCGACAGGCCGCGGGTGACCGGTTTCGGCTTCAATGCGTTCAGGATCTGGGCGGCGGGGACGGTGTCGTCACCAGCCAGTGCGAGGCCCGCCGTCATCGACAGCACGGCGCCGATCGTCAGAAGAGACAGGGAGAGAGAGCGGGTCATGGTGTTCATCCTCGACTGTGACGCCAGCCAATCTGGCTTGCTGTCAATTTGATGCCGGGACACTAGAACCGGTTCAAAGCCCTGAATGTGATCTAGGTCACGTTGAGATTCTCGTACCGTTCCGCCACCGCTGCGACGGCGAGGACGGGCGAGGGGGACTTTCTTTGAATCCCGTCCCCAGAGCTGCGCACCAGCGGCGCGTCGCACCGTCGTTGAAGCGGGTTCGAGCGTCCCATTCCCCTGTGTGATCTGCATCACGGTAGAGAACCGCGCGCCGGATCACATTGCACCCATCGGATGAGGACCTCCCGGGCAGCACGCCCCGAGGTCAGGCAAGGGGAGAGTGGATCATGCGGCGGCTTTTGATTGCAGCTCTATCACTGGCGGGATTTCTGGTCGGCACGGATGCGGCACTCGCCGACAAGCGGGTGGCCTTTGTGGTCGGCAACGGCGCCTACAAGAACGTGGCGCAGCTGCCCAACCCGGCGGCCGATGCAAAGGCGATGGCCAAGCTGCTGCGCAATGTCGGCTTCGAGGTTGTCGAGGGATCGAACCTGACCCGCGACAAGATGACGGAGAAGCTGCTGGACTTCGGCAAGAAGGCGGAGGGCGCCGACGTCGCGCTGTTCTTCTATGCTGGTCACGGCATCGCGGTGAACGGCACCAACTATCTACTGCCTGTTGACGCCGACCTCAAATCCGAAATGGACGTCAAGCTTGGTGCGGCGATCAACGTCGATCTCACGCTCGAGCAGACCATGGGCGATGCCAAGGTCAAGCTCGTGCTGCTCGATGCCTGCCGCGACAACCCGTTTGCCGCCAAGATCCGTTCCGCCAAGGCGACCCGCAGCGTCAGCGTGGAGACTGGCCTTGCCGAGATGAAGTCGGGCGAGGGCACCCTGATCGCATTTGCGACCGGCCCCGGCCAGACCGCGCTCGACGGCGAGAACGGCACCAACAGCCCGTTCACCCGCGCGCTGCTCGCCAACATTGCGACCCCTGGCGTCGAGATCCAGCAGGCCATGACCAAGGTCCGCGCCCAGGTCAACGAGGAGACCAACAAGGGCCAGCTGCCTTGGGGCCACACCAATTTGATCGGCACCGTCTATCTCAACCCGACGGCGGCGGCTGCCTCGCCCGAAACCGCGACGACCGAAGCTGCGGCTTCGTCCGGGACCGGCTCCGAGGTCGAGCTCGAATTCTGGCGCTCGATCAAGGACACCAACAAGGTCGAAGAGCTCAACGCTTACCTGACCAAATATCCGAACGGCACCTTCAAGCCGATCGCGCTCGCCCGCGTCGCCTCGCTGCAGGACGGCCCGTCGACCACGACGCGCAACCTCACGACCGGCACCGACACCGATCCTGCGACCTTCAACGAGGAAGCAAGTCAGGTGACCGAGGATCAGCTTGGGCTCGATCGCAACCAGCGCCGCGACGTGCAGCGCCGCCTCACCGGCCTCGGCTTCGACGTCAAGGTCTCCGGCAAGTTCGACGACGCCACTCGGGCCGTGATCACCCGCTGGCAGGCCGCCCGCTTCTATCCGAAGAGCGGCTATCTCAACGCGCTGCAGCACAAGGCGCTGCAGACCGAGATCCTCGCGAGCCGCGTCGCCTCCGCCTCCAGCGACGAGTCCGACGACGAGCCCCGTCCGTCGCGCCGCCATGGCGGCGGCGGTGGCGGCAGCCGTCACTATCATCATGGCGGCGGCGGTGGCCCGGGCGCCTTCTTCGGCGGCATGATGGGAGGACTGTTCCGCCACTGAGGGTCCGAGATCCGAATTTCGACATCGAAGGCGGCCTCACGGGCCGCCTTCATCGTTGATGACGCTGATGCGTGGCTGATATCCGCCAGACCGCTCTGCAAAGCCGCGCGACTTCGGCTACATTGCCGGTTGATGCCCCGCGCCACCGAACCCCTTCCCCTGAACAACGCTTCTGCCCGCCGCATCTGGCTGCGCGCGCAGCGGCTGGATATGCCATCGCCATTCGGCGAAGGGGCGGCAGCCGTCGCCGCCGCCGTCGACCATCTCGGCTATGTGCAGATCGACACCATCAATGTGATCGAGCGCTGCCACCACCACATCCTGTTTTCCCGGATCCCGAATTACCGCCGCGCCGACCTCAAGCAGGCACAGAGCGCGGACAAGAGCGTGTTCGAATACTGGACGCATGCGCTGTCCTACATTCCGTCCAAGGACATCGGCTTCTTCCTGCCGGCAATGAAGGCGCACAAGCGCGAGGGCCATAAATGGTTCTCGTCGGTCACGCCATCAGATACGCGCAAGGTGATGCGGTTGCTGCGCGCCGGTCCGCTCACCATCCGCGACATCGACGACGACGTGCTGACCGAGAAGGAGCATCTCTGGCAGAGCCGCAAGCCGTCGAAGCGCGCGCTGCAGCTCGCCTTCTATGGCGGCGTAGCCACGGTCAGCGAGCGCACCGGCATGCTGAAGACCTACGAGCTGATGATCCGGCATTTCGGCTGGGACAAGCCGCCGAAGCCGGCATCGGCATCCGCCTTCATCGCCTATCTGCTCGACCGCGCGCTGCGCTCGCAAGGCATCGTGAGCCTGGAATCGATCTGCCATCTCGACGCGCCGAGCAAGAAGGCGGTGCGCCGCCTGATCGACGCGCGTGTTCGCCGCAAGGAGCTGGTGCCGCTTGCACTCGAAGGCGCCGGCAAGCAGGAGCATTGGGCGCGGTCCGACGTGCTGGAGCCTGCCGAGGGCGATCCTGATCTCGTCCACATCCTCTCCCCGTTCGATCCCCTGATCATCCAGCGCAAGCGCACCGAGCTGATTTTCGGCTACGGCCATCGCTTCGAGGCCTATGTGCCGAAGCAGAAGCGCCTGTTCGGCTATTTCGCGCTGCCGGTGCTGGTCGGCAACGAGATCGTTGCCGCCCTCGACCTGAAGACCGACCGGCAGAACAAAAAGCTCCTGATGCAGAAATGGAGCTGGGTCGGGCCGGGCAAGAAGCAGGCCGCGCGCAAGGAGCTGAAGCGCCGCATCGAGGAAGAGCTGGATCGCTTCGAGCGGTTTCAGTTGGCGGAGTGACGAAGCGTTTGCGTCAACGATTGTATCGCCCGCTAAACAAAGCAAAACGAAATTAAAGCGCAGGCAACTTTGGCGTCTGCGGATTTACTAGTAGACCGTTCAAATCGACTTCTAGCACCCTTAGTTTGGTTTCAAGAAATCGCTTCAACCCGTAAAGCGCATAGCGAGGATTAATCGGGACGTACTTGTAGACATAAATCAGAAGATCAAGCTGTTCGACCTCGTTATCTTTGCTCGAAATGTCGTTATTGGCTATCGCCAGAATTATTGCACCGATCAAAACCTCGACTAATTGCGCCAAGTAAATTGATGATGATGTCTCCGAGGTGATGTTCGACGCGCCAAGCTCAGCGGAGCCGGACTGGTGGGCCATCAGCTGCGATCGAAGAGCGGAACCAAAATGCTGCCGTAGGACGCCTAGAACGTCTCCCATGAAGCCGCGGAAGTCAGGTGAATCGGGTAATGATCTGACCCGCTCGATAAGTGTTTCGATGCAAATGAGAAACTTGTATTGGTCCTCAACTCCGGTCGCTTCTCTTGGCGTGCTCATAGCCAGCATCGAATTAAGCATCCCGAGATACAGGAGCCGCCAGATCTGGAAAGACGAATCTTCGCCCATCGATATGCCGCGGCTATGGCATGTGAACAGGTTTCGCTTCACCTCGCGAGGAATTCCGCCGGCAAATATCCATTGGACCGCGCAGTTACGCAAGAAGTTTTCATCGTCGCTTTTGCGCGACGCGAGCGATTGGAAAATGACCTGGTTTGTTACAGTTCGTGTTAGGCGATCAAGGTAGATGATCTCCTCGAAAGAACTCTCTACGAGACTTCTCTCACGGCTCAGTCTTTCGTTGAAAAAAGCCATGGCATCCTCGGACACCGTAAGAATGAAGTGCGTATCCTCCTGACCAAGAATTCCCTTAATTCCCTTCAACAGCCTGAAGAGCTCGCTGACGTCCGTTATTTTGTCAAGTTCGTCGATGCAGATGACGACTTTGCCCGAGAATACCTCCGCGACGTTTCGAAGAAATACACTGCAAGTTGCGGTGAGGCCGGGTAACGAAAGGGGGGCGGTCCTCCAGTTGCTTGTTGCTACTGAATTTTCCTGAAAGAAATGAAACAAACTTTGGAGCTAGCGCAAATTCTTTGCCTGAAGCCAGAACGCTTTGATACTTGATCAATTCCTCGAAGGCTCGACACTTGGATCGAAGACCTACCTTGATCCTGTGTTTTTTTAATATGCGAAGCTTCCTCCAAATTTTCAGGAGCAGTAGTATAACGGCCATAAGACCCAACAAAGAAAGGGAACCAATGGCGCCCGAGACGACGAGAAATGTTAGATAGGTTTGGTTCACTTTGAGCGTTTTAATTTTATCCGTCAGGGCATGGCCAATCTCGGTAAGTGCAGTGTTGTCGTTAAGCTGCGTCACGGTTAATCGGAAAGTCTGTTGGTCATAGGCGATCATGTTAGAAATTTCGCTGGAGCTAAGGTGTTGTTCATGTGCCGATGCAGCCGCAGCAGCCGCATTTTTGTCCTTTGGTGATGTCACGGGCAACGGCGTCACGAGCGCAGGCTTGCCAATTCTTTTCACCTGTTCGTCAGTCAACACACCCTGCTTGTCGCCCAGGTCTTTCAACTGGGCGGCTGTGCTGAACTCGTAGGCCCAATATGCACCCGCACCACCGAGCAAGCCAAGAAGGATCAGCGCGCCAAAGATTGCAAAGAGTTGAGTTCGCAGGCGGCGCGCTTGAAAATCTCCCAATTCCGAAAGACTTTCTGCGCCCTCAATGAAGGTCTGGACTCTCTCGGTCGCGTGTTCGGCGATACGCTGAAAAATAGCGAGGAGAAAATCCTTGGGATCGTATTCGGTGGGCGACGGTATCAGTAGCGTAAAAAATCCAAATGCGTTGCACTCATTCAGAACCTTTTTTGCGAGGCTGGATTTCCCGGCACCGCGTACGCCGGCGATCCCAATGACCGAAGCCGAACTGGTCTTGATCCGGTCGATGATCTCCTGCGCCTCTTTTGCGCGTTCGATGTAGGTTGAGCCGCTCGCTCGCAGGCTATAGTCAGCATGGGTCGCATTTGCACCGGTAGCATGTGTCTCACCGGTGTCCTTTCCTAAGGGGGGCGGCGATATCGATGACTCTTGCGGAAAGGTCGCTTCCGGTGGGGTTTTTATCGCCATCCAGGAAATCGCACCATGCGCCCAGCCACGCGCCTTGACTTCGGGCTGTACGTCAGATTCTAGCATAAAGAGCCTCCAGCGCTAGATACCAACCCCTAGTTTAGTACATTGTGAGCCGGGGATAAACAGGTATTGCGGACCGAAGAACGTGGGGCCAACTGAGGGCATCGTCGGTCGAGCAACGGCGTCTGACTTCTACGCCGAAGCAGATGCGCGGTTGCTCGGCGCGCCGTTCGTGGCAGGTTATGAGTTCTCGGTCGACAACATCACGGCGGTCGTCACCATCGACTTCGCCGCCAGGTCGGCCTGCCTGCCGATCGCGGACGAAACGACCACGCTGAGGCGAGAGTAGAGACGGTCGCCGTCTGCGCCAGTATGATGGCGTGACCTGCGGGCCGCGATCATCTCCGGTTTGACGCTGTGTGCTATGAGATTTTGCCATTGCTCAACGCGCTGCCAGTCAATAATCGTGGGGGCAAGCAATACGGGGGGGAAGACATGAGCCAGACCGCGACCATCGCGCCGAACAGTGCCGCGCGCAGCGAGATCGAAACATCAACCATCCGCGCGATTTCCTGGCGGCTGATCCCGTTCCTGATCCTGGCCTACTTCTTCTCCTATCTCGACCGCGTCAATCTCGGCTTCGCGGCGCTGACCATGAACGCCGAGCTGAAGTTCTCGCCGCTGGTGTTTTCCTTTGGTGCCGGCATCTTCTTCATCGGCTATTTCATCTTCGAGGTGCCAAGCAATCTGGCGCTGGAGAAGTTCGGCGCCAGCCGCTGGATCGCCCGCATCATGGTGAGCTGGGGCATCCTCTCGGCGCTGATGGCGGCGGTCTATGACGAGCGGAGCTTCTACGCGGTGCGCTTCCTGCTCGGCGTGGCGGAGGCCGGCTTCTTCCCCGGCATCATCCTCTATCTCACCTATTGGTACCCGGCCCAATATCGCGCCCGCTTCCTCGCCGCCTTCGCGCTCGCCGTTCCGGTCTCGACCGTGATCGGCGCGCCGATCTCGGGCATGCTGCTCGGGCTCGACGGCGCGATGGGGTTGAAGGGCTGGCAGTGGCTGTTCGTGATCGAGGGCGTGCCCTCGGTGCTGCTCGGCATCGTCACCTGGTTCTATCTGACCGATACGCCGGAAAAGGCGAACTGGCTCTCGGCCGAGCAGAAGGCGTGGCTGAAGTCGAAGCTCGATGCCGAGGTTGCCGCCAAGCAGGCGGTGAAGCACGTCTCGCTCGGCGAGGCGTTGACCTCGCCCAAGGTGCTCGCGCTCAGCGCGATCTATTTCGGCTTCGTCGCCGCGCTCTATGGCATGCAGTTCTGGCTGCCGCAGATCGTCAAGGCGTTCGGCCTCACCAACGTGCAGACCGGCTTCGTCACCGCGATCCCCTATCTGTTCGGCACCATCGCGATGATCCTGTGGGCGCGCCATTCGGACGCCACGCGCGAGCGCGTGCTTCACGTCGGCGGTCCGCTGCTGCTCACCGCGCTGGCGCTCGGCGTCTCCAGCTACATCAGCGATCCCATCCTGACCATGATCGTGCTGACGGTCGCTGCGATCGGCGTGTTTTGTACTTTCGCGGTGTTCTGGACGCTGCCGACCGCCTGGCTGTCCGGCACCGCGGCCGCCGGCGCGATCGCGCTGATCAATTCGATCGGCAACCTCGCCGGCTTCGGCGGGCCTTATCTGATCGGCTGGGTCAAGGAATCCACCGGCAGCACGTCCACGGGCCTGCTGGTTCTGGCGCTGCTGCCGCTCGCCGCCGGCCTGCTCGCCTGTCTCGGCGGGCATGAGACGAAGACGGAGTTCGCGGGGGCAAAGTAGCTTCTGATGGGTAGCCCGGATGCAGCGAAGCGCAATCCGGGATATTTCTCGCCGCTGAGTGTGCTGTCCCGGATTTCGCTGCGCTTCATCCGGGCTACGCCATTTCCCAAAACCCTGTTCAACGCCCCGCTAATCATGGCCAAGCTCACGAATTGGTGTTCACTGACGAATATTGACATTTATCAGTGATCAATTGATACTCTTCATCAGTCGTCAGCCGATGGAGATTGTCCGATGTTCGTCCATTCCGTTTTGTCCAGCTATTCCAGGCTCTTGACCGGAGCGTTGCTGGCATTTGCGGTGCTCGCGCTGACCGGCTGTAACGAAAAGGCGGCCGAAAAGGCCGATCCGGGACGCCCCGTGCTGGTGGCAACCGTCCATTACGAAGCCGAGACCCCTGAGCGCAGTTTTGTTGGCACGATCAAGCCCCGGATCGAAGCCGACATGGGCTTTCGGGTTGCCGGCAAGGTGGCCAAGCGGCTGGTCGAGGTCGGGCAGACAGTCGATATCGACCAGCCCTTGGCCACCCTCGACGAGATCGATCTGAGGCTGCAGGCCGAGCAGGCCGATGCCGAGTTCCGCGCCGCCACCGGCGTGCTGGCGCAGGCCGCCGCCGCCGAGCAGCGCGCCAAGGATCTGAAGGTCAAGGGCTGGACCACCGACGCGGCGCTCGATTCCGCCAAGGCCGCCGGCGACGAGGCCAGAGCCCGGCTCAACCGCGCCGAGCGCTCGGTCGAACTGACCAGGAATTCCCTGTCATACGCAACGCTGGCGGCCGACACCCGTGGTGTCGTCACAGCGACCATGATCGAGCCCGGCCAGGTGGTTGCCGCGGGCCAAGCCTCGATCCGTGTCGCCCGACTTGGCGAGAAGGAAGCGGTCGTCGCGATTCCCGAGACGCTTCTTGCTCGCGCCAAGTCGGGCGTTGCCACGGTGACGCTGTGGTCGGACGCCAAGAGGACCTATGCCGCGAAGCTGCGTGAGGTCGCACCGTCGGCCGATCCCGCAACCCGCACCTATCTGGCAAAATTCTCGCTGCCCGACGTCGGCGACGACGTCTCGCTCGGCATGACCGCGACGTTGACGCTGGCCGATGGTGCGACCGAACGGGTGGCGAAGCTGCCGCTGTCGGCGCTGTACAGCCAGGGCGGCGATCCCTCGCTCTATATCGTCGACGACAAGGGCGAGATCGCGCTGAAGCCGGTCAAGGTGAAGTCCTATGACAGCAACTGCGTCGTCATCACCAGCGGCGTCGACGACGGCGCCAAGGTGGTCGCGCTCGGCGTGCAGAAGCTCGATCCAAGCCAGAAGGTGCGGGTCGTCTCGTCACTGGCGTTCTGATCCTCGCAATCACGGCGAAAACGATTTTCCGATTTGGAGAGTGACATGAAGCGCTTCAATCTGTCGGCTTGGGCGGTCAGCCATCAGACTCTGGTGCTGTTCCTGATGGTCGTGCTCGCCGCCGCGGGCTACTTCTCCTATCAGAAGCTGGGGCGTGCCGAGGACCCGTTCTTCACCGTGAAGGTGGTGAACGTCTCGGTGATGTGGCCGGGCGCGACCTCGCAGGAAATGCAGATGCAGGTCGCCGACCCGATCGAGAAGAAGCTGCAGGAGCTGCCGTTCTTCGAGAAGGTGCAGACCTATTCCAAGCCGGGCTTCACGGCGATGCAGGTCACCTTCCGCGACTCGACCCCGCCGAAGGATGTGCCCTATCTCTTCTATCTCCTGCGCAAGAAGCTGGTCGACGTGCAGGGCGACCTGCCGGCCGGCATCCTCGGTCCCGTCGTCAACGACGAATTCTCCGACGTCGATTCGATCCTGTATATGATGACCGGCGAGGGCGCCGATTACGCCCAGCTCAAGACCGCCGCCGAAGGTTTCCGCCAGCGCATGCTGAAGGTGCCAGGGGTGACCAAGGTCGACCTCTACGGCATCCAGGACCAGCGCATCTTCGTCGAATTCTCGCATGCCAAGCTTGCCACGCTGGGCATCACGCCGCAGGCGCTGTTCGATTCGCTCGCCAAGCAGAACAACGTGACGCCGGCCGGCACCGTCGAGACCTCGTCGCAGCGCGTGCCGCTGCGCGTCACCGGCGCGCTCGATGGCGTCAAGGCGGTGGCCGAAACACCGGTCGAGAGCAACGGCCGCGTGTTCCGGCTCGGCGACATCGCCACCGTCACCCATGGCTATGTCGACCCGCCGAGCTTCGTCGTGCGCCAGGAAGGCAAACCGGCGCTCGGTATCGGCGTCGTCACCGCCAAGGGCGCCAACATCCTCGAGCTCGGCAAGGAGGTCGAGAAGGCCACCGCCGAATTCATGAAAGCGGTGCCGCAGGGCATCGACGTCAAGCAGATCGCCGACCAGCCCCAGGTGGTCGAGCATGCGGTCGGCGAGTTCATGCACTCCTTTGTCGAGGCGCTCGCAATCGTGCTGTTCGTCTCCTTTGTTGCGCTCGGCTGGCGTACCGGCATCGTGGTGGCACTGTCAGTGCCGCTGGTGCTCGGCATCGTGTTCATCGTGATGAACGCAATGTCGCTCGACCTGCATCGCATCACGCTGGGCGCCTTGATCATCGCGCTCGGCCTTCTGGTCGACGATGCCATCATCGCGGTCGAGATGATGGTGGTGAAAATGGAACAGGGCTGGGACCGCTTCCGTGCGGCGTCCTTTGCCTGGGAATCCACCGCGTTTCCGATGCTCACGGGAACGCTGGTCACAGCCGCTGGCTTCCTCCCCATCGGCTTTGCCAATTCAGCGGTCGGCGAATATGCCGGCAGCATCTTCTGGATCGTGGCGATCGCGCTGGTCGCCTCCTGGTTCGTCGCGGTGATCTTCACGCCCTATATCGGCGTCAAGCTGCTGCCCAACATCAAGGTCCATGCCAACCACGATCCGCACGCGGTCTACGAGACGCGGATGTACCGTGGCTTGCGCAGCATCGTTCAATGGTGCGTCGAGCACCGCATCAAGGTGGTGGTGGCGACCGTCGGCATCTTCGTTGCCTCGATCGTCGGGTTCGGCCATGTCCAGCAGCAGTTCTTCCCGCTGTCGGAGCGGCCCGAGCTGTTCCTGCAGCTCCGCTTGCCCGAGGGCACAGCCTTCAACGTGACTGAAAAGGCTGTCAACAAGGCCGAAGCGCTGCTCAAGGACGACCAGGATATCGCGACCTATACGTCCTATGTCGGCCAGGGCTCGCCGCGCTTCTGGCTCGGCCTCAACCCGCAACTGCCGAACGAGGCCTTTGCCGAGATCGTCATCCTCTCCAAGAACGTCGATGCGCGTGAGCGCATCAAGGCCAAGCTCGAACAGGCCGTTGCCGACGGCGCGCTCAACGAAGCGCGGGTCCGGGTCGATCGCTTCAACTTCGGGCCGCCGGTCGGCTTCCCGGTCCAGTTCCGCGTGATCGGGCCGGATGCCAACAAAGTGCGCGACATCGCCTATCAGGTGCGCGACGTGATGCGCCAGAACCCCAACGTCAAGGACGTCCAGCTCGACTGGAACGAGCAGTCGCCCTACCTGAAGCTGGTCGTCGACCAGGACCGTGCCCGCGCGCTCGGCCTCACCCCGCAGGATGTCTCGCAGGCGTTGGCGATGCTGATCTCGGGCGCGCCGGTCACCACCATCCGCGACGGCATCGAGAAGGTTGGCGTAGTTGCCCGCGCCGTGCCGTCCGAACGGCTCGATCTCGGCCGCGTCGGCGATCTTACGATCACATCGCGCAATGGCGTGGCCGTGCCGCTGCAGCAGATCGCGAAAATCGAATATGCGCATGAGGAGCCGATCCTGTGGCGGCGCAACCGCGACATGGCGATCACCGTGCGCTCCGACGTCGTCGACGGCGTGCAGGCACCCGATGTCACCACCCAGATCGCACCAAAGCTGAAGGAGATCCAGGATCATCTCGAGCCGGCCTACCGGATCGAGCCGGGCGGGGCGTTCGAGGAATCCGCCAAGGGCAACGCGTCGATCTTCGTCCTCTTCCCCGTCATGGTGATGGTGATGCTGACGCTGTTGATGATCCAGCTGCAGAGCTTCTCCCGCCTGTTGCTGGTGTTCCTGACCGCGCCGCTCGGCATCGTCGGCGCCTCGCTCGGACTGAACGTCGCCAACCAGCCGTTCGGTTTCGTGGCGCTGCTCGGCCTGATCGCGCTGGCCGGCATGATCATGCGCAACGCGGTGATCCTGGTCGATCAGATCGAGACCGATGTCTCGCACGGACTGACGCGGCGCGAGGCGATCGTGGAAGCCACTGTCCGGCGTGCCCGGCCGGTGGTGCTGACGGCGCTTGCCGCCATCCTGGCCATGATCCCGCTGTCGCGCTCGGCGTTCTGGGGGCCGATGGCGATCACCATCATGGGCGGTTTGTTTGTTGCGACTTTCCTGACCTTGCTGTATCTGCCGGGCCTTTACGCCCTCTGGTTCCGCAAGACCCTCGAGGAAAGCGGACCCAGCGAGCAAACCGATACTGCGCCGCAGCATGCAGCCGAGGGAGAGCTCGCATTTCCCCTTGCTGAGGCGGCCGAATAAATGAACATTGAGTAGACCAGCATGACAGTGATTTCGGAACACGTCGAACCTGACACCCGCGAGCGTATTGTCGTGGTGGCGGAGCGTCTGTTCCGGCAGATCGGCTACCAGAAGACCACGGTGGCCGACATCGCCAAGGAACTGCGCATGAGCCCCGCCAATGTGTACCGCTTCTTCGAATCGAAGAAGGCGATCCACGAAAGCGTGGCGCGCGGCCTGATGGGCGAGGTCGAGATCGAGGCGCAGCGTATCGCAAGGTCTGAGGGGCCGGCTGCGACGCGTTTGCGCGACATGATGACAACCATCAACCGCATGAACACGGAGCGCTATGTCGGCGACTCCAAGTTGCACGAGATGGTCGAAATCGCGATGCAGGAAGACTGGGAGGTCTGCACCGCGCATATGGAGCTGATCGCCGCGACCATCGGCCAGGTCATCGCGCAAGGCGCCGCGTCGGGCGAGTTCGAGGTCAGGGATCTGCAACTCGCCGCGATGTGCGCCTGCACCGCCATGATGCGCTTCTTCCATCCCCAGATGATCGCCCAATGCGCGACCAAGCCGGGCCCCTCGATCGACGAGATGATCGATTTCGTCATTGCCGGCCTGTCGCCGCGCGCCAAGGTGAACTGACCAAATTTGACTGACGCATTCGTCAGTTGACTCTCCCGTCATTCCGGGGCGATGCGTAGCATCGAACCCGGAATCTCGAGATTCCGGGTCTGGTCCTTCGGACCATCCCGGAATGACGCCGGTGATTGTTTGCCGCGTCCGATCAGAGAGAGCGCTCCGTGACCGCGAAAGACCTGCATTTCTACGAGCCGAAGAACGGCCACGGCCTCAAGCACGACCCGTTCAACGCCATCATCGCGCCGCGCCCGATCGGCTGGATTTCCTCGCGCGACCCCAAGGGCAACGTCAACCTCGCGCCCTACAGCTTCTTCAACGCCTTCTGCTACGTGCCGCCGATCATCGGCTTCTCCTCCACCAACTGGAAGGACAGCGTCGCCAACATCCAGGAGACCGGGGAGTTCGTCTGGAATCTGACGACGATGGACCTCGCCAAGCACATGAACGCGACCGCAGCGCACGTCGCGCGCGATGTTGACGAGTTCAAGCTGGCGGGGCTCACGCCTGAGCCGGGCAAGCTCGTCAACGTGCCGCGCGTCGCCGAAAGTCCAGTCGCCTTCGAATGCAAGGTCAGCCAGATCATCCAGCTCCAGGGCGCCGACGGCAAAAAGGCCGAGGCGTGGCTGACGCTCGGCGAGGTCGTCGCCGTCCATATCGACAAGGCCTTCATCAAGGACGGCGTCTACCAGACCGGGCTCACCCACCCGATCGTCCGCGCCGGCCGCCGCGGCGACTATTTCGAGATCAAGCCGGAAAACATGTTCGAGATGATCCGGCCGGATTAGCTCCGCTCTATCGTCCCCCTCGCCCCGACTCGGGAATTGCCATATGCGACAGCCCTACGGGCGAGGGGCGTTTGCATGATTTCGGAATAATGGAAGAATACCGTTGATTTGCCCGACGCGTCAAGTTGCCGTGTCGGCAGCCGGCTACTTTGCATGGGGTTGTTTTCGATATTTTGGCAGTGCGCCCCTGCCGCAAGCGGGGCGAGGTAAGGCGCCGTTCCGCTCACGCACCGCGTGCCTGCGGCGCGCACGCGCACTGCAGCATCGCGAACTCGTCTCCTCGCCGCCATGAAACGGTCACTCGCAACCGGGCAAAGAGCAGACTAACCTCTGGTTGCCAGGCCGGATCAACGGCCGGCCAATACAGTGGGAGGATGCGATGACACGTCACGAGCGGCGCGATCCAACGGCCGCGGTTTCACGACGAACCCTTGTCCAGGGCCTTGCGATCACGGCGGCGAGTGCAACCGGCATCGGTAGTGCGCTGGCCCAGAATGCCCCGGCCCCGGTCGGGCCGCCGACGACGATCACGAGCCCGCCGCGCGATTTCAGTCCGCGCGGCGCACCGACGACCTATTTCTGGGACCCCGACGTCATCGCGGTCGATCCGGCCTTCAACGACCTTGCGCAGCCGAACACCTCGATCACGCGCCTCTACACCGGCGTGTTATGGGCCGAAGGCCCGGCCTGGAGCTCGCAGGGCCGCTACCTCCTGTGGAGCGACATCCCGAACAACCGGCAGATGCGCTGGTCCGAGGACGACGGCCATGTCAGCGTGTTCCGCACGCCCTCAAACTACAGCAACGGTAATTCGTTCGATTTCCAGGGCCGCCAGCTGTCCTGCGAGCATCTCACCCGCCGCGTGACGCGCTACGAGAACGACGGCACCGCGACCGTGCTCGCGGATTCCTACAACGGCAAGAAGCTGAACTCGCCGAACGACATCGTCGCGCATCCCGACGGCAGCTACTGGTTCACCGATCCGCCCTATGGCAGCCAGCTCTATGAGGGCGAGCCCGACGCCGCGGGCGGTCCGGTCAATCCGGCCGGCAAGCTCAATCCCCGGATCGGCCAGCCGGCGGGCTTCACGCCGTTCAAGCGTGAATTGCCGACCAATTGCTACCGCATCGATCCGTCCGGCCGCATCGATCTCGTGGTCAGCGAGGATCAGGTGCCCGATCCGAACGGCATCTGCTTCTCGCCCGACTACAAGAAGCTCTACGTCGTCTCGACCGGCAAGGGGCCCGGCGACACCGGTCCGGGCGGCAAGGGCGACGTCTTCGTGTTCGATGTCGGCGCCGACAACAAGCCCGCCAACGGCAAGCGGTTCAGCGATTTCACGATCGACGGCGTGAAGTGCGGACCGGACGGCATCCGCTGCGACGTCAACGGCAATGTCTGGTGCTCGAGCAATGCCGGGCGCGCCGTTGGCTATAACGGCGTGACGGTGTGGTCGCCGGAGGGCAAGCTGCTTGGCCGTATCCGGCTGCCGGAGGTCTGCGGCAACATCACCTTCGGCGGCCCCAAGCGCAACCGCCTGTTCATGGCCGCAAGCCAGTCGCTCTACGCGGTCTATACCGCCACTCAGGGGGCGGGGCTGGCCTAGTTATCCGAAACATGGCGCCGGCGCGACCCGCCGGCGCCATCCCGGGCTACCTGATTGTCGCACCTCATGTTTCGGAACTGAACGCGTGGCCTGCCGTTAACAAAGCGGCGCTCTTGCCGCGTCAATTTCGCTTTATTTTGCAGGCGAAGTGTTCACCGGCGGCCGGCAACTTCCGCTAGGATCGAGCATGATCCGAAAAAGTGGAGACCGGTTTTTCGAAAAGATCATGCTCCAGACAAAAAGCCCCCGCGCCGATTCATGAGGACCCCACCATGAGCTTCCGCCGCGACACCATCACCAAGCCGTTTTTTTCCTGGGCGCGTGGCGTGCTGCCGGCAATGTCGGACACCGAGCGCGAGGCGCTGGAGGCTGGCGACGTCTGGTGGGATGCCGATCTCTTCACCGGCAATCCCGACTGGTCGAAGTTGCTGGCGTTCGCGCCGGCCAGGCTGACCGACGAGGAGCACGCCTTCCTGCACGGTCCGGTCGACGAACTCTGCGCGATGCTCGACGAATGGAAGATCAATTGGGAATGGCGCGATCTGCCGCCCGAGGTCTGGGACTTCGTCAAGCGCAACAAATTCTTCGGCATGATCATCCCGAAGGAATTCGGCGGCCTTGGCTTCTCGCCCTATGCGCATTCCGAAGTGGTGCGCAAGATCTCCTCGCGCTCGCTGACCGCCGCCGTCACCGTGATGGTGCCGAACTCGCTCGGGCCCGGCGAACTGTTGATGCGTTTCGGCACGAACGAGCAGCAGGAGAGATGGCTGCCGCGGCTGGCCGACGGCCGCGACATTCCCTGCTTCGGCCTGACCAGCCCGGAAGCCGGCTCGGACGCGGCGTCGATGATCGATACCGGCATCATCTGCAAGGGCGATTTCGAGGGCCGCGAGGTGCTCGGTTTGAAGCTCAACTGGCACAAACGTTACATCACGCTGGGCCCGGTCGCGACGCTGCTCGGTCTCGCCTTCAAGGCCTATGATCCCGATCATCTGGTCGGCCAGGAGGATGATCTCGGCATCACGGTGGCGCTGATCCCGACGCATCTGCCCGGCGTCTCGATCGGCCAGCGCCATCTGCCGGCGATGCAGGTATTCCAGAACGGCCCGAACTGGGGCCGCGATGTCTTCATTCCGCTCGACTACATCATCGGCGGCCAGGAACGAATCGGCCAGGGCTGGAAGATGCTGATGACCGCGCTCGCCGCCGGCCGCGGCATCTCGCTGCCGTCGCTGTCGGCGGCAGGCGCCGCCTATGCCGCGCGTACCTCTGGTGCCTATGCCCGCATCCGCGAGCAGTTCGGCATCTCGATCTCCAAATTCGAGGGCATCGAGGAGCCGCTCGCCCGCATTGCGGCGACAGCCTATCTGCTCGACGCCGCGCGGCGGCTGACCTGTGCCGCGCTGAACGAGGGGCGCCATCCCGCCGTGATCTCCGGCATCATGAAGCTGCACGCCACTGAGCGGATGCGGATCGCGATCGACGACGCCATGGACATTCATGGCGGCAAGGCGGTCATCGACGGGCCGCAGAACTATCTCGGCGGGCTCTACCGCTCGGTGCCGGTCGGCATCACGGTCGAGGGCGCCAATATCCTGACCCGCAATCTGATCGTGTTCGGACAGGGCGCGATCCGCGCCCATCCCTATCTGCTGCAGGAAATGAACGCGCTCGGTGAGACCGATCGCGAGAAAGGCCTGACCGACTTCGACACCGCGTTCTGGAAGCATGTCGGCCATAGCTTCGCGACCATGTTCCGCGCCTGGGGCCGGAGCTGGACTGGTGGCCTGTTCGCACCGGCGCCGGATGCCGGCGAGGCGACCGGGTTCTATCGCCAGCTCTCGCGCTATTCGTCGGCGTTTGCGCTCTGCGCCGACATGGCGCTGCTCACGCTTGGCGGCGCGCTGAAGCGCAAGGAGATGCTGTCGGCGCGCTTCGGCGACATCCTGTCCGAGCTGTATCTGCTCTCTGCCGCGCTAAAGCGTTGGCAGGACGAGGGACGGCAGAAGGACGATTTGCCTGCGCTGGAATGGTGCATGGCGAGCGGGTTCAAGACCATCGAGAACCGCTTTGCGGAGATTCTTGCCAACCTGCCGAATCGCTTTGTCGGCGTGATCCTGAAATTCCTCATTCAGCCGTTTGGCGCGCGCGTGGTTGGTCCCTCAGACCGCGTCGTGCATCAATGCGCCCAGCTCGTGCTGTCGCCGTCGGCGGCGCGTGATCGCCTGACGCCCGATCTCGCCTTTGTCGAGGACGATCGAGGTGTCGCGCGGCTGGAGAAGGCCTTCCGCCTCGTGGTGGAGGCCGAGGACGCCGCCAAGCGGCTGCACGCCGCGCGCCTGCATGACTGGCAGGACGCGGTCAAGAAGGGCGTCATCACCCAGGCCGAGGGCGAGCAGCTTGCCGCCGCCCATGAGGCCGTCGCAAAAGTCATCGAGGTCGATGATTTTGCGCCGGAGGCGCTGTCCCCGATTTACAAGAAATCCGCCGACGTGCATCAGTTCTTCCAGGAGCTTGGAGAGCAGAGGGCGGCGAGCTGATGGCGCGACCAGTCTTTATCGTCGACGGCAGCCGGACGCCGTTCCTGAAGGCGCGCTCCGGTCCCGGCCCGTTCACGCCGGTCGACCTCGCCGTGCAATGCGGCCGGCCACTGCTGGCGCGCCAGCCCTTTGCGTCCACCGCCTTCGACCAGGTGATCCTCGGCTGCGTCAACGTCATCGCCGACGAGATGAACCCGGCGCGGGTCGCCGCACTGCGGCTCGGCATGGGCGAGAAGATGGTCGCCTTCACGGTGCAGATCAATTGCGGCTCCGGCATGCAGTCGATCGACACTGGTTACCGCTACATCCGCGAGGGCGTGTCCGACCTGATCCTCGCCGGCGGTGCCGAGGCGCTGAGCCACGCGCCGCTGGTCTGGCCCAATTCCGGGGTGCGCTGGTTTGCCGGGCTCGCCGGCGCCAAGGGACTAGGCGCCAAGATCATGGCCGCGCTGAAGGTAAGGCCGAGCTATCTCAAGCCGATCATTGGGCTCGAGCGCGGGCTCACTGACCCCATTACCGAGCTCAACATGGGGCAGACCGCCGAGAAGGTCGGCCATCTCTTCGGCATCACCCGCGCGCAATCCGATGCCTATGCCGCCGAAAGCCACAAGCGGCTTGCCAACGCGCAGTCACAGGGCTTTCTCAAGGGCGAGGTCGAAACCGCCTTCGCGCGCGACGGCAAGTTCTATGACCATGACGATGGTGTCCGCCCGGACTCGACGCCGGAGACATTGGCAAAACTCAAGCCGGTGTTCGAGCGCCCCTGGGGCCAGGTCACCGCCGGCAATTCCTCGCAGATCACCGACGGCGCGTCGTGGGTAATCCTTGCCTCGGAGGCCGCGGTGGCAAAGCACGGGCTGACGCCGAAGGCGGTCATCCTCGACAGCCAATGGTCGGCGCTCGATCCCTCGATCATGGGGCTCGGCCCGGTGCTGTCGGCGAGCGCGCTGCTGAAGCGCAACGGGTTGACCTTGCAGGACGTCGAGACCTGGGAGCTGAACGAAGCCTTCGCGACGCAGGTGCTGGGTTGTCTGGCCGCCTGGAACGACGACAAATTCTGCCGCGAGATTTTGGGACTTGACGGCGCGGCCGGCGAGATTGATCACGCAAAACTCAATGTCGATGGCGGCGCGATCAGCCTCGGTCATCCCGTCGGCTGCAGCGGCAACCGCATCGTGCTGCACCTCGTCAATGCAATGAAGCGGCTCGGCACCAAACGCGGCGTCGCCACCGAATGCATCGGCGGCGGGCAGGGTGGCGCGATGTTGATTGAGACGGTGTGATCATGGATTCTGAGATCATGGACGTTCTCGCCGATCGCGTGCTCGAGCTCGGGCCGAAGCCTGCGGCCGACGGCGCCTACAAAAATTTCAAGCTGACGCGCGACGAGGACGGCATCGCGTGGCTGCTGTTCGACCGGGCCGGCGCCAGCGCCAATACCATCTCCGCCGAATTGATTGAGGAGCTCGATTCTATCGTGGCGGCGCTGGAGAGCCAGCGGCCGACCGGCCTCGTGGTGCGTTCGGCGAAAACGAGCGGCTTCATCGCCGGCGCCGACGTCAACGAATTCCGCGGCGCGACCGATCCGCGTATGGTTGAGACCGCGATCGGCCGCGCCCATGCGGTGATCGATCGGTTGGAAGCGCTGCGGGTGCCGTCGGTTGCCGTCGTCCACGGCTTCTGCCTCGGCGGCGGCCTTGAAGTGGCGCTGGCGTGCCAGATGCGGATCGCGATCGACGACGCGCGATTTGGCTTTCCCGAGGTGATGCTCGGCCTGCATCCCGGTCTCGGCGGCACCGTGCGTTTCACCGAGCTGGTCAACCCGATGCAGGCGATGACGCTGATGCTGACCGGCAAGACGATCGACGCCCGCCGCGCCAAGTCGCTCGGGCTGGTCGATGCCGTCACGCAGGAGCGCCACGTCCGCAACGCCGTCAAGGACGCAGTGTTCGGTCGCCTGAAGCGCGCCAAGCCCGGCGTCCTCAATTCGATCCTCAATCTCGCGCCTGTGCGGGGCTTCCTCGCGACGCGGATGCGCAGCGAGGCCGCCAAGGCCGCGCCGCGCGTGCATTATCCGGCGCCGTACGCGCTGATCGATCTCTGGGAGAAGCACGCCGGCAACCGCTCGGCGATGCTTAATGCCGAGAAGACGTCGTTCGCCGATCTGATGGTGACGCCGACAGCGCAGGATCTGATCCGGGTGTTCTTCCTGCGCGAGCAGATGAAGAAGCTCGCAGGCTCCGGCAACAAGATCGCGCACGTCCATGTCATCGGCGCCGGCGCGATGGGCGGCGATATCGCCGCCTGGTGCGCCAACCAGGACATGCGGGTCACGCTCGCTGACATGAAGGCCGAGCCGATTGCGGGCGCGATCAAGCGCGCGGCCGACCTGTTCAGCAAGATCATGCGCAAGCGGATCGACCAGCGCGACGCGCTCGACCGGCTGATTCCGGATATGGAGGGCGAGGGCGTCCGCAACGCCGATTTGATCATCGAGGCGGTGCCGGAAAAGCTCGCGCTGAAGCAGAAGGTCTATGCCGGCCTCGAGCCGAAGATGAAGCAAGGCGCGATCCTCGCCACCAACACCTCGAGCATCCCGCTGCAGGATCTGCGCACCACGCTGCAAAGGCCCGAGCGGCTGCTCGGCCTGCATTTCTTCAATCCGGTGTCGCGGCTGCAACTCGTCGAGGTCGTCAGCCATGAGGGCACCGATGCCGGCCTGCTCAAGGAGGCACTGGCCTTTGTCGGCGCCATCGATCGCCTGCCGCTGCCGGTGAAGAGCTCGCCCGGCTTCCTCGTCAACCGCGCGCTGACGCCCTACATGCTGGAGGCGATGGTGATGCTGGACGAGAAGATCGACCAGCGCCTGATCGACGCCGCGGCGGAGCAGTTCGGCATGCCGATGGGGCCGATCGAGCTGGCCGACCATGTCGGGCTCGACATCTGCCTCGACGTCGGCGACATGCTGCGCTCGAAGTTCGGCGATCATCTGCCGCCGACGCCGGCCTGGCTGCGTGACAAGGTCGCCAAGGGCGAACTCGGCCGCAAGACCGGCAAGGGTTTTTACACCTGGAAGGACGGCAAGGCAGAAAAAGCGCCCGGACCGGAGACTGGTCCCAGGGTGACGGACGAGATGATCGACCGCCTGGTACTGCCGATGTCGAATGTCTGCGTCGCGGCCTTGCGCGAGGGCATTGTCGACAACGCCGACGTGGTCGACGGCGCGATGATCTTCGGCACCGGCTACGCACCGTTCCGCGGCGGCCCGCTGAATTACGCGCGCACCCGCGGCGTCGACAACGTCGTCGCGACCTTGCGGGCGCTGACGGAAAAATTCGGCGGCAGGTTCACGCCCGATGCCGGCTGGGAGACTTTCAGATAACCGATAGAGCGCGCCATGCAACCGACGCCGTTCTTCAAGCAAGCGACGCCCCGCGAAATCCGGGTGATGCGGCTTTGCGTCGCTGCCAACATGCTCGTCATCGCCTGCTGCGCCGTCTATCTCGTTCGCCATTTTGTCGCCGCGGACATGGGCTGGAGGTCGCTGCTGGCGGCGCTGCTGGCCGGTTACTTCGTGGCCGACTTTTCGTCCGGCGTGGTGCATTGGGTGATCGATACCTGGCTCGACGAGCGTGCACTCGGCCGCGGCATCGCGATTACGCGCGAGCACCATACCCATCCCGAACATGTCGACGGCTATGGCTTTCTCGAATATGCCTCACTCGGCTCCGCCCCGAGCGCGCTGTTTTTCGGGCCGGTTTTTGCCGTCACCGCCTGCTTCCCGGTCTCGGCGACGACTTACGCGCTGGTGATGCTGTGGTTCGTGACCTCGCTCTGCCTGCTGTTCGGCATGACCTTCCACAATCTGGCGCACCGGCCGGCGCGTTCGGCGATCATGCGGCTGGCGCAGCGGCTGCACCTGGTCTGCCCGGTCGCGCATCATTGGGTGCATCACCACGACACGACGGTGCATTATTGCGTGGTGAACGGCTGGGCGAATTATGTCTGCGATGGGCTCGGCGTCTGGCGCGCGCTGGAGCGCCTAATCGGCATGGTCACCGGGCTGGTGCCACGGGCCGACGATCTGGAATGGCAGCGGCATTATCGCGAGACCGGCGAACTCGCCGACTCGCGGCGGCCGGCGCCGTAGCCGTTGCGCGTCGGGCCGCGTCCCGGTATCAGAGTCCGAGCCCTAGCGAGGACTTGATATGACGGACACCCATATCCACGCGCCGCCGATCTCCGGAAACGAGCCGCAGGGCGATCTCTGCATCCGCACGCTGGCGATGCCGGCCGACACCAACGCCAATGGCGATATCTTCGGCGGCTGGCTGCTCAGCCAGATGGACGTCGGCGGCGGCGTGTTCGCCTCCAAGGTGGCGAAGTCGCGGACCGTGACGGTGGCGATCGAGGCGATGAATTTCCGCAAGGCCGTCTATGTCGGCGATCTCGTTTCGGTGCACGCCAATCTGGTGCGGGTCGGCCGCACCTCGATCACGGTGCATCTCGAAGCCTGGGTGCTGCGCCGCCGCGCGGAGCAGTCGATCCTGGTGACCGACGGCAATTTCACCTACGTCTCGATCGACGATCAGGGCCAACCCCAGCAAATCCAGCGCGACGGCGTGACGATCGCGACCTAGCAACACACTCCGTGTCGTCCCTGCGAAAGCAGGGACCCATAACCACAAAAACTGATTGTTGAGGAAGCTGGAACGACGAGTCCCGTTTACAACTCGTGCTGCGGAGTATGGGTCCCTGCTTTCGCAGGGACGACGGCGGTTAAAAGCCGCGGCGTACTGGATACCCCGCATGCGCGGGGTATGACGGGCCGAAAGGCCGAGGAACAAACCGGCAGCGATGCCGTTGTCGGCCCGGAAATGAACCCGAGGCCGACAATGTCCGACTGTTACGTCATCGAAGTGAGTTCGCAGACCGCGGGTATCGTGGTGCGCGGTGCAGGCGGTTACCAGTTCTTTGCGGCATCGCACCGTTTCAACCGCCTCGAAGGCCAGATCTTCCGCACTGCCCGTGAGGCCGAACGCGCGGCGCGCCGTCTCGCCACTGGAGAAACCCTTCAGTTGGCGTCCTAGCTCTTCCCGGGTCATTCCGGGGCGATGCGCAGCATCGAACCCGGAATCTCGAGATTCCCCGATGCGCCAGCGCATCTGAGGTTCGCATCTTCGATGCGCCCCGGAATGACGAGGACCTCCCGCGTTGACCTCCGCGCCGAACGGCCGCACCATGGGCTCATCGCCGCTTCAGGGGTGCCGCCGTGGCCGGACTGTCCCATCGCCAGACTGAAATCCTCAACATCGCACGCGCGTTCGGCCGGGTCATGGTGGAGGACCTTGCCAAACGATTCGAGGTGTCGGCGCAGACCATCCGCAAGGACCTCAACGATCTCTGCGACCAGCGGGCGCTGACCCGTATCCATGGCGGCGCCATCATCGCCTCCGGCGTGGAAAACCTCGCCTACGAGGCGCGCCGCTTCGTTGCCGCCGACGAGAAGAAGGCGATCGGCGCCGCCGCGGCCGCGCGGATCCCGAACGGCTGCTCGCTGTTCATCAACATCGGCACCACGACGGAAGAAGTCGCAAGCGCGCTGACCTCGCATGAGGATTTGCTGGTTATCACCAACAACCTCAACGTCGCGATGCTGCTGTATCGTCACCCGCGCATCGAGGTGGTGGTCGCCGGCGGCACCGTGCGCCGTGCCGACGGCGCCGTGGTCGGCTCGACTGCGACGCAGCTGATCGGCCAGTTCAAGGTCGATTACGCCATCATCGGCGCATCCGCGATCGACGAGGAGGGCGCGCTGCTCGACTTCGACTATCGCGAGGTGCAGGTTGCGCAAGCCATCATCGCCAATGCGCGCAACGTGATGCTGGTGTCTGATTCAACAAAGCTCCGCCGCAGCGCGCCGGTGCGCATCGCTCATATCAGCCAGATCCAGACCTTCATCACCGATTCGCCGCTGCCCGCGGGCCTCGCCAACATTTGCCATTCGCGCGGCATCGAGGTCGTCGTGGCGATGGACAAGCCGCAAGTCGATATCGACGACAACGGCCCCGAACCGTCGCCGGTCTCACTGCGCAGCGTGTGATTTAGCTTTCTCAAAGCATTCGTCGACCTCCCGTCGGAGGTGCGAGCCTTACGGCGCACTTGCGCCGCTGGGTGAGCCTGGAAGGTGACGGATCAGGCACATTGCCCAGCCAATAACCTCTCAAATCCCAAAAGATTCCCACCGAAAGTTCCCATTTTCGATTTGCTTTCGTTTTCTGTTGTGATTTACTCACATTCGAAAGTAAAACCGCAGAAGCGAAGGCGGTTGCTGGGGGAAGCGTTCTTTGGATCGAATTTACGACCTCGCCATCATCGGAGGCGGCGTTAACGGCTGCGGCATCGCGCGCGATGCGGCGGGCCGGGGCAACACCGTTTTTCTTTGTGAAATGAATGATTTGGCCAGCGGGACGTCGTCCTGGTCGACCAAGCTCGTGCATGGCGGTTTGCGCTACCTCGAGTATTACGAATTCCGCTTGGTGCGCGAGGCGCTGATCGAGCGCGAGATCCTCTGGCAGATCGCACCCCACATCATCCGCCCCCTGCGTTTCGTCTTGCCGCACCATGCGGGCCTGCGTCCGGCCTGGCTGCTGCGGCTCGGCCTGTTCCTCTACGACCATATCGGTGGCCGCCATTTGCTGCCGGCGACGCGCTCGGTCGATCTCACGACTGACGTGGTCGGCAAGCCGCTGATCGCGGGCCGCTACACCAAGGGTTTTGAATATTCCGACTGCTTCGTCGACGACGCGCGGCTGGTTGCGCTGACGGCGCGTGATGCGGCCGATCGTGGCGCCGAGATCCGCACGCGCAGCCGCGCGGTCGAGATCCGGCAGGTCGACGGCATCTGGCACGTCGCGGTCGAGGACCGCGCAAGCGGCACGCGCGACACGATCAAGGCGCGCGCGCTGGTCAATGCCGGCGGACCCTGGGTCGAACAGGTGCTGGCGTCGGGCGCCGGCGTCAATGCGCGGGCCAAGGTGCGGCTGGTGCAGGGCTCGCACATCGTGGTCAAGAAGCTCTACGACCACGACCGCGCCTACATCTTCCAGAATGCGGACGGTCGCATCATCTTCGTCATTCCCTATCAGGATGACTTCACGCTGATCGGCACCACCGATCGGGACTATGACGGCGACCCGGCCAAGGTGAAGGCGACGGTGGAAGAAATCCAGTATCTCTGCGCCTCAGCCAGCGAATACCTCGCCAAGCCGGTCAAACCCGAGGACGTGGTCTGGAATTATTCCGGCGTGCGGCCGCTCTATGACGATGGCGCCAGCGAAGCCAAGGCTGCGACCCGCGACTACGTGTTCGAACTCGACACTCCGGGCGGTGCGCCCTTGCTTTCGATCTACGGCGGCAAGATCACGACCTACCGCCGGCTGTCCGAAGAGGCGCTGGAGCGGCTGTCGCCCTATCTTCGCAGCGCGAAAGCAAAAGAGGGCTGGACCGGCAAGTCGCCGTTGCCCGGCGGCGACATGGATGTCTCCGCGGTTGCGGCGCTGACAGCCGAACTGATCCGCAACCATCCGTTCCTCGCGCAGCCGCATGCCAACCGTCTCGCGCATGCCTACGGCACGCGCGCTGCCAAATTGCTGGGCAATGCGAAATCCGCCGATGATCTCGGCCGTTCGTTCGGCGCCACCTTGACGGAGAGTGAAGTCAGGTACCTGATGGCGAACGAATGGGCCCAGACTGCGGAGGATGTTGTCTGGCGGCGATCCAAACTTGGCCTGCGGATGTCGGCGGACGAAGTCGCCGCGCTCGACGAGTGGATGGCCGCCAATCGCGTATCCGGTGAACGTCCCCTTCGCGAAGCCGGAGGACGGACATGAGCGTCACACTGCAAAACGTCACGCGGACCGTGGATGGCATTCCGACCATCCGCGATGTTTCGCTGACGCTGGAGCGCGGCACGCTCAGCGTGCTGCTCGGGCCGACGCTGTCGGGCAAGACCTCGATCATGCGGCTGCTCGCCGGCCTCGACAAGCCGACCACGGGGCGCGTGCTGGTCGACGGCAAGGACGTTACTGGCTTCGACGTGCGCCAGCGCTCAGTCGCGATGGTCTATCAGCAGTTCATCAACTACCCCTCGCTGACGGTGTACGAGAATATCGCTTCGCCGCTGCGGGTGCAGGGCAAGCCCCGCGCGGAGATCGAGAAGCGGGTCGCGGAAGCCGCGGGCCTGCTGCGACTCGAGCCCTATCTGAAGCGCACGCCGCTACAACTCTCCGGCGGCCAGCAACAGCGCACCGCGATCGCGCGCGCGCTGGTCAAGGGCGCCGATCTCGTGCTGCTCGACGAGCCGCTCGCCAATCTCGACTACAAGCTCCGCGAGGAGCTGCGCACCGAACTGCCGCGCATCTTCGAGGCCTCGGGTGCGATCTTCGTCTATGCCACGACCGAACCATCGGAAGCGCTGCTGCTCGGCGGCAATACCGTGTGCATGTGGGAAGGCCAGACGCTGCAGATCGGTGAGACGCCGAAGGTCTATCGCCATCCCGATACGATGCGCGTTGCGCAGGTGTTTTCCGATCCGCCGCTCAACATCATCGGCATCGAGAAGAAGAACGGCGAGGTGATCTACACCGGCGGCGAAAAGGCGCCGGCGGCAGGCCTGTACGCCAATGTGCCCGACGGCACCTATCGCGTCGGCTTCCGCGCCCACCAGCTCGAGGTCGGCGACACTGCGGCCGGCCGCCACAAGTTTTCCGCCACCGTGACGGTGACCGAGATCACCGGCTCGGAAAGCTTCGTGCATGTCCATGTCCACGGCTCGGACTGGGTCTCGGTGCTGCATGGCGTGCATGAATATGAACCCGGGCAGGTGCTCAGCGTCGCGCTCGATCCCGACAACATCTTTGTGTTCGACGCGGCCGACCGCCTGGTCGCCTCGTCTGCCACAGCGTTTTCAAGCGAAGTGCTTAGCGGTTCGCGTGAAGAAAACGCGTCAACAAACAAAAGCAATTGAGGGAGATGCAAGATGGCCCGCATTGACCTCGTCGACCTCGCACATTCCTACGGCGGCAACGACGCGCCGCCGGAATCCTTCGCGCTGAAGCCGGTGACCATGACCTGGCGGCAGGGCGGCGCCTATGCGCTGCTCGGACCGTCGGGTTGCGGCAAGACCACGCTGCTCAACCTGATTTCGGGGATCGTGACGCCGTCGCGCGGAAAAATCCTGTTCGACGGCCAGGACATCACGCCGCTGTCAACGCAGAAGCGCAATATCGCGCAGGTGTTCCAGTTCCCGGTGATCTACGACACCATGACGGTGGGCGAGAACCTTGCCTTCCCGCTGAAGAACCGCGGCGTGCAAAGGGCCGAGATCGATGCGCGCGTCAAGCAGATCGCCGACCTGCTCGACCTCACGCCCTACCTCAATCGCAAGGCGACGCGGCTGACCGCGGACGCCAAGCAGAAGATATCGCTCGGCCGCGGCCTGGTGCGCTCCGACGTCGCCGCCGTGCTGTTCGACGAGCCGCTGACGGTGATCGATCCCGAGCTGAAGTGGCAATTGCGCTCCAAGCTGAAGGCGCTGCATCGCGAGCTCGACCTCACGATGATCTATGTCACCCACGACCAGACCGAGGCGTTGACCTTCGCCGACACCGTCGTCGTGATGCATGACGGCGGTGTGGTGCAGAGCGGCACGCCGGCCGAGCTGTTCGACAAGCCGGCGCACACCTTCGTCGGCTACTTCATCGGCTCGCCCGGCATGAACATCGTATCGGCGGACGTGAGCGGCCACGAGGCGCGGGTCGACGGCCATGTCATCGCCCTGCACCGCAACTATGGCGTTCTCCCGGCCGGCAAGAAGATCGAGATCGGCGTGCGGCCCGAATTCGTCGATGTCGCGGCTCCCGGCTCGGGCCTGCTGTCGGCCAAGATCGAACGGATCGACGATCTCGGCCGTATCAGGTTCGCCCGCGTCAGGGTCGGTAACGCCAAGTTCTCCGCGCGCGTTCCGTCGGGGTTCTCGATCTCCGGCGACACCGCCGGCCTGATCTTCGACTCCGCGCATATCCACGTTTATGCCGACAGCCGTTTGGTCGAGGGGGTCGCCTGATGGACAAGACCATCAACCAAAAAGCCTGGTTCCTGGTGCTGCCGGTGTTCCTGGTGGTCGCGTTCTCCGCGATCCTGCCGCTAATGACCGTCGTGAACTATTCGATGCAGGACACGTTCGGCAACAACCAGTTCTTCTGGAACGGCGTCGGCTGGTTCAAGGAGCTGCTCGACCCCTCGACCGACCTCGGCGGCCGCTTTCTGGCCTCGCTCGGCCGTAACCTGTTCTTCTCGGGGGTGATCCTCGCGATCGAGGTGCCGCTCGGCATCGTGGTCGCGCTGTCGATGCCGCGCGAGGGCTGGAGCGTCGCGGCCTGCCTCGTCATCCTCGCATTGCCGCTGTTGATTCCGTGGAACGTGGTCGGCACCATCTGGCAGATCTTCGGCCGGCCCGACATCGGCCTGCTCGGCTACGTGCTGAACAACATCGGGATCAATTACAACTACGTTTCCAATGAGATCGATGCCTGGGTCACGGTGATCGTGATGGACGTCTGGCATTGGACCAGCCTGGTCGCGCTGCTCTGCTACGCCGGCCTGAAGTCGATCCCCGACGCCTACTACCAGGCGGCGCAGATCGACGGCGCCTCGCGCTGGGCGGTGTTCCGCGCCATTCAGCTCCCGAAGATGCACCGTGTGCTCTTGATCGCCGTGCTGCTGCGCTTCATGGATAGCTTCATGATCTACACCGAACCGTTCGTCGTCACCGGCGGCGGCCCGGGCAATTCGACCACCTTCATCTCGATCGAACTCGTCAAGATCGCGCTCGGCCAGTTCGACCTCGGCAAGGCCGCGGCGCTGTCGCTGGTCTACAACCTCATCATCCTGATCGTGTGCTGGGTGTTCTACACCGTGATGACCAATGCCGGCACCGACCGCCCGGCCAAGGAAGGAGCGGCCTGATGCACTCGATTCCCGGCCGTCGCGTCATTATGGCGCTGTTCCTGATCTTCCTGCTGTTGCCGATCTACTGGCTCGTCAACATGAGCTTCAAGACCAATACCGAGATCGTCACGACGATGACGCTGTGGCCGCACGCGCCGACGCTGCAGCACTACAAGCGCATCTTCACCGACGAGAGCTGGTACTCCGGCTACATCAACTCGCTGGAATACGTCGTCCTCAACACCATCATCTCGATCGCGGTGGCGCTGCCGGCGGCCTATGCGTTCTCGCGCTACCGCTTCCTCGGCGACAAGCATTTGTTCTTCTGGCTGCTGTCGAACCGCATGGCGCCGGCGGCGGTCTATGCGCTGCCGTTCTTCAACCTCTATTCGGCGATCGGCCTGTTCGATACGCCCTGGGCCGTGGCGCTGGCGCACTGTATCTTCAACGTGCCGCTCGCGGTCTGGATCCTCGAAGGTTTCGTCTCCGGCGTGCCGCGCGAAATCGACGAGACCGCGTTCCTCGACGGCTATTCGTTCCCGCGCTTCTTCATCAAGATCCTGGTGCCGCTGATCGCAAGCGGCATCGGCGTCGCGGCGTTCTTCTGCTTCATGTTCTCCTGGGTCGAATTGCTGCTGGCGCGCACGCTGACCTCGGTCAACGCCAAGCCGATCGCCGCCGTCATGACCCGTACGGTGTCGGCGGCCGGAATGGATTGGGGGCTGTTGGCGGCTGCCGGTGTGCTCACCATCATCCCGGGCGCGCTGGTGATCTGGTTCGTCCGCAACTACATCGCGCGCGGCTTCGCGCTCGGCCGGGTCTGAGGGGGCTTTCATGGACAGCATCACATGGATGGCCTGGACGCCGCCGACCGCGATCTTCTTCGTGCTGCTGGCCTGCACGCTCGGGGTGATGACCTGGCTCGGGATCGCCTATCCCGAGGCGGAGCGCGTCGGTGTGCTGCGCATCCCGACCACGCGCGGCGATCGTTTATTTATTTCGCTGGTGCTGTCAGCCGTGATCCATCTGGCGTGGATTGGCCTGGTCGGCACCGACCCGATCGCGACGCTGCCGATCGGAGAGGGCATTGAAATTACGAGCCTGTGGCTCGCAACCGTGATTTCGCTTCTTTCGGCCGTGGTGATCTTTCGCACCGTCTGAAGAACGCGAAAAAGAGCAGATCCGGGGTCTACCCGGGCCTGGATACTTAGTTTGTCGCTGCAACCGGAGGAATCAACATGCGACACTTGAGAAGCACAAAGGATGGTCTGCTGACCATGACCAGCGCGGTGGCGCTGATCGCGGCATCGGTGGCTATCGCCGCGCCGGCCCGCGCGGACGAGGCCGCCGCCAAGAAATGGATCGACAGTGGCGAATTCCAGCCGTCGACCCTTTCGAAGGACGACCAGCTGAAGGAGCTGCAGTGGTTTATTAAGGCCGCTGCACCCTTCAAGGGCATGGAAATCAACGCCGTGTCGGAAACGCTGACCGTGCACGAATATGAATCGCGCACGCTCGCCAAGGCGTTCGAGGAGATCACCGGCATCAAGGTGAAGCACGACGTCATCCAGGAAGGCGACGTCGTCGAGAAGATCCAGACCCAGATGCAGTCGGGCAAGAACGTCTATGACGCCTGGATCAACGACTCCGACTTCATCGGCACGCACTTCCGCTACGGCCAGGCAGTCGACCTGACGGAGTGGATGAAGGGCGAAGCCAAGGATGTGACCAATCCGGGGCTCGACGTCGATGATTTCATCGGCAAGTCGTTCACGACGGCGCCGAATGGCCACCTCTACCAGCTGCCGGACCAGCAGTTCGCGAACCTCTATTGGTTCCGCTACGACTGGTTCACCAACCCGGACTACAAGGCGAAGTTCAAGGCCAAGTACGGCTACGATCTCGGCGTTCCCGTGAACTGGTCGGCCTATGAAGATATCGCCGAGTTCTTCACCAACGACGTCAAGGAGATCAACGGCGTCAAGGTCTATGGTCACATGGACTACGGCAAGAAGGATCCCTCGCTCGGCTGGCGTTTCACCGACGCCTGGCTGTCGATGGCCGGCAACGGCGACAAGGGTATCCCGAACGGCCTGCCGGTCGACGAATGGGGCATCCGCATGGAAGGCTGCCGTCCGGTCGGCTCGTCGGTCGAGCGTGGCGGCGACGCCAATGGCCCGGCGGCGGTCTACTCGATCGTCAAATATCTCGACTGGATGAAGAAGTATGCTCCGCCGCAGGCACAGGGCATGACCTTCTCCGAGTCGGGCCCGGTGCCCTCGCAGGGCAACATCGCCCAGCAGATCTTCTGGTACACCGCCTTCACCGCCGACATGGTGAAGCCCGGCCTGCCCGTGATGAACGCGGACGGTACGCCGAAGTGGCGTATGGCTCCGTCGCCGCACGGCTCGTACTGGAAGGACGGCATGAAGCTCGGCTATCAGGACGTGGGCTCGCTCACGCTGCTGAAGTCGACCCCGATCGACCGCCGCAAGGCGGCCTGGCTCTATGAGCAGTTCATCGTCTCCAAGACGGTGTCACTGAAGAAGAGCCATGTCGGTCTCACCTTCATCCGTGAATCCGACATCTGGGACAAGTCGTTCACCGAGCGTGCGCCGAAGCTCGGCGGCCTGATCGAGTTCTACCGCTCGCCCGCGCGCGTGCAGTGGACCCCGACCGGCAACAACGTGCCTGACTATCCGAAGCTCGCGCAGCTCTGGTGGCAGAACATCGGCGATGCGTCGTCCGGTGCGAAGACGCCGCAAGCTGCGATGGATGCGCTCGCCGCCGCCCAGGACTCGGTGATGGAGCGTCTCGAGAAGTCGGGCGTGCAGGGTGCCTGCGGTCCGAAGCTCAACAAGAAGGAGACCGCGGAGTACTGGTTCGCCAAGTCGGCGAAGGACGGCAACATCGCGCCGCAGCGCAAGCTTGCCAACGAGAAGCCGAAGGGTGAGACCATCGACTACGACACGCTGATCAAGTCGTGGCCGGCCTCGCCGCCGAAGCGCGCCGAAGCGAAGTAAGCTGCAACAACGAGACAAGGAGGCCGGGAGCGATCCCGGCCTTTTTGCTTTGCGGGCGGGATTGCCGTATCGACATCAAAGAATTGAAGTCGCGGGTCCCGGCCAAGGAGGTCGCCATGCGCATGATTTTCCGTTGCGATCCAAAACTTGCCGATCATCTGCCGCGGCCGTTTCCGGCGCGCAGCGCGCTGCCCGACTGGTTGCGCGCGATGCCGGCGAAGGCGCATTCCGATATCCATGGCCGCGAGATCCGCACCGTCAAGCAATGCCCGCCCTTTGTCGATGCGATGGCCTATGGCGTCATGATCCCGCTGCCCTGCGACGTCAGGGTCGAGCGCGGCGCATTCGCCTGGGACTGGGACATTCCGGTGCCTGAAACGGAGCGCCATCCGCGCGCACCGCTCAGCTTCCACCCCGTCGCGCAATTCGCCGGCGCACCGTTCGCCAACGGCCAGGCAGCGCTGAAATTCAACAGCTTCTGGACCATCGAGCTCGAGCCGGGCTGGTCGCTGTTTGCGACCCATCCGGTCAATCGCGACGATTTGCCGTTCCGCCTGATCTCGGGGCTGGTCGATGCCGATCGCTTTCACGACGGCGGCATCAATTTTCCGGCGGTCTGGACCCAGCCCGATTTCTCCGGCGTGCTGCCGAAGGGAACGCCGGTCGCGCAATGCTTCGCCGTGCCGCGCGAGGCGCCAGATCTGGTGTTCGAGCCGTTCGACGAGGCGCACAGGGAAGCTTATGCGAAGGTCGTCGGCGAGGTGCTGGCGGCGCCCAACGTCTATCGCAAGCATTTTCGCGCCAAGCGCAGACGGCTAACCAGCTAACGTTTTGCGCAGCGCTGCCTCGTCGAGCCACAGCCGGCCGTACGAGCCCGAGGTCAACGCCATCGCGATCGAGCCGAACATCTCCGGGCGCAGGTCGTAGGCGCGCGCATAGGCCTGCATCGCAGCGTCGGGATCGCCGCACTCCTGGAGCACGGTCCCGAGATTGAGCGCCGCCTCGGCGTAATCAGGATTGATGTCGAGCGCCTTGCGGTATGCGGTACCGGCCGCGGCGAAATCGCGCAGATCCTGCCTGGCAACGCCGAGATCGAACCAGACCGAGGCCGGTGCGTCACCAGCGGTGGCGCGATCGAGCAGGCGTGCGGCCTTGGCCGGGTCGCCGTCGTCCCAGGCCAAGCGGCCGAGCCGCGCCATGGCTTCCTGATGTTGCGGGATGACCTTGAGGATCGCCTCCCAGGCCGCGCGCGCCTGCGCTTTTCGGCCGGCCAGTTCGAGCGTGCGCGCTTGCTCGACGAACACCTCGCGCTGCGGCTCGAGCACGGCGGCACGGTCGAGATGCATCATCGCCGCATCGAAGTCGCTTGCGGCGCGCGCGATGCGCCCGGCCAGCAGCCGGGCGGCGACATTGTCGGGGCGTTTTGCCAGGCTCGTCTCGATATGCCCACGGGCCAGCGCGATCGCGCCCTCGGCATAGAGCACCGCGGCAAGGAAATGGCTCAGCACGGGCTCTCCAGGCCGCCGGCGCAGACCTTGTTCGCAGAGCTGCTTCGCCTCGTCGCGACGGCCGGCATTGAATGCTGCGGCCGCGCGGCGAACGATCTCCTCGGCGTTGTCCCTGCTCATCCCTGCGCGACCGTGTTCAGCCCAGATCGATAAGGTCTAGGCCATGACGCGCCGGAGTCCAAGATCAGCGTTCACCGCGCGGCGGTGTGGCCGGCCGCCGCGCGCATCTGGATAAACGCCTGGTGTTGCGCCAGCGTCAGCTCCTGGCTGACATGAGACAGCTCGGTCGCCGCGGCTTCGGCGGCCTGGCTGGCCGGCTCGGCGACACGCGCGAACATCTCGGCCTCATACGCGCGCACCGCATCGCGCCAATCAAGCGGCCCGGTGAGATGCTCTGCCAGCTCCGCTGCATCCAGCATCGCGGCGTTGACGCCTTCGCCGCCGTAAGGCGACATCAGGTGCGCCGCATCTCCGAGCAGGGTGATGCCGGCGCGGTTGGTCCAGTGATGTCCGACCGGCAGCGCATGGATCGGGCGAATGGCGAACTGATCGTTGCTGGCGCGGAACAGCTCCAGCAGGGCGTCGGCCCATTCGGCGAATTCATCCACCAGCGCGTCGCGTACCACCGCCGGCGAGGTGACGTCGAACCGGCGCTCGGCCCATTCGACCGGCACGCGGAAGATCGCATAGCCGCGCAGATGGGCGTTGCCGTTGCGCTGGACGATCAGGCTTCGGCCGCCGCCTTCGACACCCATCTTGCCGCGGCCGACGAGCCGCGACAGCACAGGGTGGCGCGTATCGACATCATCGATGCCGAACTCGATGAAGGTGAGCCCGGTATATTGCGGCTGGTAGTGCGACACGAGCGGCCGCACCCGCGACCACGCGCCGTCGGCGCCGACAACGAGATCGAACGGCCCCTGGCGCGCTTCATCGAACACGAGATCATGGAGGCCGTCGTCCCGCGGCACGACCTCGCGCAAGGCGTGGCCCCAATTGATGGTGCCGGACGGCAAGGATTGCAGCAGCAAGGCGCGCAGCGCGGTGCGATCGACCTCCGGTCGGTCGCCGGTCGTGTCGTCATCCGCAAGTAGCAATCGGCCGTCGCCGTCATAGAGCCGGCTGCCTTGATCGTCGTAACGCGCGATGCGCAGGAAGCCTTCGGTGAGGCCGGCGCGTGCCAGCGCCAATTGGCCGCTCTCGGCATGCAGATCGAGCGTCCCGCCCTGCGGCCGCTCGGTCGCGCATGTCTCTCGCTCGAACACCCTGGCGTCTATTCCGGCGGCATGCAGCAGCCGGGCGAGTGTCAGGCCGCCGGGACCGGCGCCGACGATGGCAATACGGAGTGGGCTTGAATTCATGGACATCACGCTTTCACCGGGATAAATAGGTGCCTATATATTATGGATAGGGACCTATGTAAATGGCGGATGCAACCGATTGGGACTTGTTTGATCGTCCGGCGCCGCTGGTCAACATGGCCTCGCGCAGCTTCTTGAGGCTCGGCGAACGGCGGGTGAAGCCGCTCGGTTTCAGCGTCGGGCAGTTGCCGGTGCTCTATCTGCTGCGCGACGGCAAGGCGATGTCGCAACGTGATCTGGCCCGCGCTGTCAGGGTCGAGCAGCCATCGATGGCGCAGATTCTGGCGCGGATGGAGCGCGACGGCCTGATCCGGCGCACGCCGATGCCGGGCGACGGCCGCAGCCAATTGGTGTCGCTGACCAAGGCCGCGATCGCGAAGCTGCCGGCTGCACGCAAGGCGCTGCACCGCAACCAGGACCAGGCGCTCGCGGGATTCAGCGCGGTCGAGACCGCAACGCTGCTGGATCTGCTGCGGCGATTGAATCGAAACCTGGACCGCATTGTCACGGCGGAGATGGAGAGCGACCAGGCGGTCGACGCATAAAAGCATCCGCAGCACCGGTGCGCGAAAGGGCGATCAGCCCGCGACCAGTCGCCTCACGACGACCCCCCGGCTTGACTCCACCAGACACCGAACTCATAGTTAGCATAATGCAATTGAAGTAATCGTATATCGATTACTCCGAGATAGCGCTGGTAAGGCTCTGTTGGCTTCCTTTGAGAGGCGGGTGGATGGCACTGATCGAGGCGTTCAAGCAGTTGCTGGGCGACACGGCGGTCCTGACGCAGGATGAAGATCTCGCGGGACTGATCGAAGATTGGCGCGGCCGATTCCGGGCGCCTGCGCTCTGCGCCGTGCTGCCGTCCAACCCCCAGCAAGTTGCGGCCATCGTTCGCCTTTGCATCGAACACGGCGTTCCGGTGTTGCCGCAAGGTGGCAATACCAGCCTGTGTGGTGGGGCCACGCCGTTCGACGAGGGCAAGCGGCCAGTCATCGTCGCGCTGACCCGCATGCGCCGCATCAGGTCGATCGATCCGGTCAACAATACGATGGAGGTCGATGCCGGCTGCGTGCTGGCCACGATCCATGAGGCCGCCGCGGCGACAGGCCGCCTCTATCCGGTCAGCCTCGGTGCCGAGGGCTCCTGCCAGATCGGCGGCAACATCGCCACCAACGCCGGCGGCACCGGCGTGCTGCGCTACGGCAATACGCGTGACAATGTGCTCGGCCTCGAGGTGGTGCTATCAGACGGTTCGATCTGGGACGGCCTCTATGCCCTGCGCAAGAACAATACGGGCTACGATCTCAAGCATCTTTTCATCGGCTCCGAGGGCACGCTCGGCATCGTCACCGGTGCTGTGCTGAAGCTGCATCCGTTGCCGACCGCGGAGGCGGTCGCGTGGCTCGCGGTCGACGATCCGCAACGGGCGCTCGACGTGCTCGGCCTGTTCCAGGCGTCCTGCAGTTCGCGGCTCTCGGCGTTCGAGCTGTTGAACGACAATCAGATCCGGCTGGTGCTCGAGCAAATGCCCGGGCGGCGTTGCCCCGTGGCGCGGATCGACGGCTGGCACGTTGTGGTCGAACTATCTGATACCGGAAGCACGCAAGAGATCACTGCCACGATGCAGGCGGTGCTGGAGCGCGCGCTCGAGCAAGGCTTGATCAGCGATGCCGTCGTCGCCTCGAGCGGAGCGCAACGTCAGGCGATGTGGCTGGTCCGGCACAGCGTCTCGGAAGCCAACAAGAAGGCCGGCGTCGGCCTGACCTCGGACACCGCCGTTCCCGTGTCGGCGGTACCCGCCTTCATCGCGCAGGCGACTGCTTCCGTGCGCGCGATCGTGCCTGATGTGCCCGTGGTCGTCGTTGGGCATATGGGCGACGGCAACATCCATTTCATTCCGTTCTTCAGTTTTGATGAATGGAACGCCATGCCGGATCGCGACAGCCTCGCGGACCGGGTTCGCCAGGCGATCGATGACGCCGCCGGCGCGCTGCGCGGCACCTTCAGCGCCGAGCACGGCATCGGACGTACGCTGATCGGCGAAATGTCGCGCTACAAGGCGCCGGTCGAGCTCGCTTTGATGCGGGCGGTGAAGCAGGCCTTCGATCCGCTCAGTCTGTTCAATCCCGGCCGCGTGCTGCCGCCGGCCGCTGCACCATCTGTTTCGCCGTCAGTCGCAACCACCAGACAAAGGGAGACCTGAAACGTGAGCACACCTCGGAACACCGGAATTTCTCGTCGCAGCCTGCTGCTCTCAACCGGTGCCGCCGCGTTGGCTGCGCCTGCGATCTGGTCGCCGTCGCGCGCAGCGGGAAAACGCATCGTGGTGCGTGATGACGGTGGCATCTACACCAAGGCGTACGGTGCGGCGTTCTATCGGCCGTTCACGCAGGCGACCGGCATCGAGGTCGTCGGCGTCCAGGCCGCCGCCGAGCCGATCGCGCAGATCAAGACCATGGTCGAGACCAAGAACTACACCTGGGACATGGCCAAGATCAGCTGGCCCGCGATCCTGATCCTGACAAGCGGTAATACGCCCTATCTCGAAAAGCACGGCCTGGAGTCGGAGCCGGCCATCAAGACCATCCCGCCCGAATATATGTCGCCTTACGGCGTCGGCACCAACGTCTACACGACCGTGCTGGCCTATCGCTCCGATGCGTTCAAGGGCCGCAAGGCGCCGCAATCCTGGGCCGATTTCTGGAACGTGACGGAATTTCCGGGCCGCCGCGCCGTGCGCAAGCATCCGTTCGACACCATCGAGGAAGCGTTGATGGGGGCGGGCGTGCCGACCGCGCAGGTCTACCCTTGCGACCTCGACAAGGCGTTTGCATCGCTCGACAAGATCAAGTCCGCCGCCGCGGTGTGGTGGACGACGGGCGCGCAGGTCGAACAGATGCTGACCTCAGGCGAGATCGACATGATCCCGACCTGGGTGTCGCGCGCGCAGTCCGCGCAGGCGGCGGGCGCGCCGGTCGAGATCGTCTGGAACCAGGGCGTCTGGGGCGGCGACAATTGGTCGATCCTCGCCGGCTCGCCGAATGCCGATGCGTGCCGCGAGTTCATCAAGTTCGCGTCCGATCCGAAGCGGATGGCCGCGCTGACCGAATTCTTTCCGGCGGGCCTGACGCAGCCGGAGGCATTCAACTACGTCAAGCCGGAGATCGCGAAGAACTGCCCGACCTATCCAGATAACATCAAGGTCGGCCTCAAGATCAATCCGAAGTTCTGGCTCGACAACCAGGCGGCGGTGATCGAGCGCTTCAATAGCTGGATTTTGGCCTAACCATCGGAGCAGGCATGGCCTCATCGAGCCTACGCGTCGCAAACCTCAGCAAGCGCTATGGCGACTTCGTCGCCTTGGCGCCGACCAGTCTGGACGTCGCCAAGGGTGAATTCCTCACGCTGCTCGGCCCGTCGGGATCGGGCAAGACGACGCTGCTCAGCCTGATCGCAGGGCTCGCGCATCCGGATGAGGGACGAATCCTGATCGATGATGCCGATGTGACGCATAGCCCCGCCTATGCGCGCGACATCGGCGTCGTGTTCCAGAACTATGCGCTGTTTCCCCACATGACGGTCGAGGACAACATCGCGTTTCCGCTGAAGATGCGAAAAATAGCCGACGTCGAGGCGCGCAGGCTCACGGCCGAGGCCTTGGACACCGTGCGACTGCCGCATGTCGCGAAGCGCTACCCGCGCGAACTCTCCGGCGGCCAGCAGCAACGCATCGCGCTGGCGCGCTGCATCGTCTATCGTCCCGCCATCATCCTGATGGACGAGCCGCTCGGCGCGCTCGACAAGAAGCTGCGCGACCAGATGCAGCTCGAGATCAAGCGCATCCATCGCGAGCTGCGCACCACGATCGTCTATGTCACCCACGACCAGGAGGAGGCGATGACGATGTCGGATCGCATCTGCCTGATGAATGCCGGTGCGATCGAGCAGCTCGGCACGCCCGAGGATCTCTACTTCCGCCCCAAATCGGTTTTCGTCGCGGATTTCCTCGGCGAGTCCAATCTGCTCGGTGCCACGGTGCAGGCCGTCGATGCAGACGGACTCGACATCGTCCTTGCCGACCGGGAGGCGCGGTCGCGCGCTGTCGGCAATGGCAGCGCGTTTGCCGCCGGCGAGCCGATCAAAATCATGGTGCGGCCGCAGAATCTCACGGTTGAGAGCGCCGGCTCCGGACACGGCAAGCTGACGGGACGGCTGACCGATGTGATGATCAGCGGCAGCCTGACGCGGCTTTACATCGCGCCGGAGACGGCAGGTATGGCGCCACTGGTCGCGGCCTATCCGACCCGCAGCAGTGCTGCGCCGTACGCGATCGGACAGATGCTGTCGCTCGGCTGGAATGCGGCCGATGCCGTTGCGATCCGCGACGCCAAGGGAGCTTGAGGTGAGGGCGGTGGGACGGCTGCGCACTCTGCAACAGGCTCCGGTCTTGACTCCGGTCTTGACCTGGGCCGCGATGGGCGCGCCGCTTGTGCTGCTGCTGGCGCTGTTCCTGGTCTACCCGGTCGGTCAGTTGCTGCTGCTGAGCATCCACAACGACAGCGGTTTCACGCTGGCGCAGTATCGCCAGCTGTTTGCGTCGTCGGTCTATGTCGACGTCCTGCTCATTACCCTGAAGATATCGCTGGTGACAACGTTGGTTTGCGTCGTCACAGGCTATCCGATCGCCTATTTGATCTCGCTGGTCGGCAAGGAGCGCAAGGCGACGCTGCTGTTCTGGGTGCTGCTGTCGTTCTGGACCAGCTTCCTGGTGCGGGCCTTCGCGTGGGTCGTGCTGCTGGGACGCAACGGCGTCATCAACAAGCTCTTGCTGTCGCTCGGCATCGTCTCGGCTCCGCTCGATCTGCTCTACAGTTTTGGCAGCGTCCTGGTCGGCATGGTGAATGCGCTGCTGCCGCTCGCCGTGCTCACCATGCTCTCGGTGATGGACAACATCGACCGCAATCTGCCGCGCGCCGCGGCGACGCTCGGCGCGGGTCCCGGCATGGCGTTCTGGAAGATCTATTTCCCGCTGTCGCTGCCCGGTGTCGCCGCGGCCGGCATCATGGTGTTCGTCACCGCGATCGGCTTCTTCATCGTGCCGGCGCTGCTCGGCGGCCGCCGCGAGACCATGATCACGCAACTGATTATCGATCAGGTCCAGCAGACCATGAACTGGGGTTTTGCCGGCGCGATCTCCGTGCTGCTGTTGCTCGTCGTGCTCGTCGTCTTCGTGGTCTACGACCGGCTGCTCGGCCTTTCGACCATGACCGGAGCTGCCACGGCGGCCAACGCCAGGCCATCGCGCCTGTCGGGCAGTTTTGAGAGGATCGGTGACGTCGTCCTGACGCTGCTCGGCGCGATCTCCGACCGCATCATCCGCGTGCTGCCGTCACGACGGGACCGTGGTCCCGATACGCCTGGCCTCTGGCTGCAGGGCTTCGTCTGGATCATGCTCCTCATCATCAGCGCGCCGACGTTCCTGATGATCCCGCTGTCGTTCGGCACCGGCGGCCTCAACTGGCCGCCGCAGGGATTTACGCTGCATTGGTACCAGGAGGTGTTGCAGTCGCCGGTCTGGACCCAGGCGGTGGTGCGCTCGCTGCTGGTTGGGCTCGGCACCGGCGCGCTCGCCATGCTGGTCGGGACCCCGGCCGCGTTCCTGCTGGTGCGCAGCAACATTCCGGGCAAGGCGGCCTGGCTCGCCTTCATCCTGTCGCCGATCGTGGTGCCGCGCATGATCATCGCCGTCGGCCTGTTCTACGTGTTCGCGCGCATCGGCCTGGTCGGCAGCGCCTTCGGCCTCATTCTCGGGCATACCGTCGTCGCGGTGCCCTATGTGGTGATGACCATGATGGCGGTGCTGCGCAACTACGACACCCGGCTCGACCACGCCGCGCAGAGTCTCGGTGCGCGTCCGCTGGCCACGCTTCGCTACGTGACCTTTCCGATCCTCGGTGCCGGAATGATGTCGTCGTTCCTGTTCGCGTTTGCGACCTCGTTCGACGAATTGACCATCGCGCTGTTCGCCACCGGCGGTCTGAACGCCACATTGCCCAAGCAATTTTGGGACGAGGTGACGCTTCAGGTCTCGCCTGTCATCGCCGCCGTCTCGACCTGCCTCTTCATCTTCATGGGCATCCTGATCTTCGTCGCTGAACGCCTGCGCCGCCGCGTGGCCGCCAACTAGCTATTCCGTCCTGTCAATCTGAGGTTCTGACCATGCTCAACTCCACTCGTCTTCGCGGTGTTTTCCCCGCCATTCCGACCCCGGTCGGGGCCGACGACACGATCGATGCCGGCGCGGTCTCGGCGCTGTTTGCCTGGTTGCTAAAGCAGGGGATCGACGGCGTGGTGCCGCTCGGCGGCACCGGCGAATATGGCGCGCTGTCGCGCCGCGAGCGCATCCGGATGGCGAGCCTGTCGGTTGCCGCGATGGCCGGCAAGGGTCCGGTGATCGCAGGTGTGCTGGACACCGGTTTCCATGACGCGCTCCAGGCGACCAAGGAATTCGCCGCGGAGGGCGTGGACGGCGTGCTGGTCCTCACGCCATACTACACCAACCCTACACAAGCTGGTATCCGCGACTATTTCCTGCGCTATGCGGATGCGTCTCCCGTGCCGGTGCTGATCTACGAAATTCCCTACCGCACCCGGATCGCGGTCGAGCCGAAAATCCTGCATGAGCTGTCGCGGCATCCCAACATCATCGGAATGAAGGCCTGCAATCTCGACATGTATCATTTCCTGCAGGTCGTCGCCGGCGTCGACGACAATTTCGCGGTGTTGAGCGGCGAGGACAGCCTGTTTCCGCTTCACCTCGCCGCTGGCGCCAAGGGTGGCATCATCGTAACAGCGAATTTGCTGCCGCGGGCCTGGCGACAGATCTACGAGGCCGCAACCGCCGGTCGCACCGCGGAGGCGCTCACGCTGCACCGCCGCCTGATCCCGTTCATGAACATGGCGTTCGCGGAGACCAATCCGGGGCCGATGAAGGCGGTGATGGATCTCGTCGGCGTCAACGCGCCGCGCATGCTGGCGCCGCTGGTGCAGCCGGCCGAGGCGCTGGTCGCGTCGTTGCGGGCGGAACTCCGCCGTCAACTGGCTGAAACGGAAGGTGTGGGTTAGGGGATGGCGGCAAAGGCAGGCAAGGCCGGAAAGACATCGAAGAGCGCGGGCAAGAGCGTCGAGCCGGCGCGCTCGTCGCTGTTCGTCGGCTCGACCGAGAAGGCGTTCCAGGTCCTGCATGCCTTCGACGGCCCCAGGCGGTATATGACGCTCGCAGATATCGCGCGCGCCGCCAGCCTCGATCGCAGCGCCACGCAGCGGCTGGTCTACACGCTCGAGACGCTCGGCTATCTCAGACGCATCGACGGCACGCGCAACTACGGCCTGACCTCCAAGGTGCTGCAATTCTCGCACAATTATCTCAAGGCCAACGATCTGATCGACAAGGCTTCGCCCTATCTCCTCGACATGAGCCGCAATCTCGGCGAGACCTGCAATCTGCATGAGCTCGACGGCCACGAGGTCGTGTTCGTGGCGCGCTTTCCTGGCCGGCACCTCATCCATATCGATTTCGTGATCGGAAGCCGGTTGCCGGCCTACTTCACGGCTTCCGGCATAACCATCCTGGCGGCCCTTCCGGAGGCGGAGCAACAGCACATCTTGAGGCGTACGCGGCTCGAGCCACTCACGCCGTACACGATTACTGATCCCGACAAGCTCATGGAACAGGTGCACCTCGCCGCCAAGCGCGGCTATTCGATCCAGGTCAACCAAAGCGTCATGGGTGATATTTCCGTGGCGGCGCCGATCATCGACGAGCACGGGCGGGCTATCGCCGCGGTCAACATCTCCGTGCCCACGACGCGCTGGACCAAGGAGCGGGCCGAAGCCGAGCTCGTTCAGCATGTTCACGTCGCCGCAACCTCGGTCTCGAAGTCCAAGTTCATACGCTACGTCGCCTGAAACGCCGATGCCGATGCTCCTGAATGCCGACGACTATCGCAGCCGGGCGCGCCAAATGTTGCCGCGCGGCCTGTTCGACTATATCGACCGCGGCACGGAGGACGAAACCGCGCTGAGCCGCCTGCGTGCCTCGCTCGACGGCATCACCCTGATGCCCGCGGTGCTGGCCGGCCACAGCGAGCGAGATCTCGACACGACGCTGCTTGGAGCGCGTATCGCCGCGCCACTGGCCGTGGCGCCGACGGCACTTGCCGGGCTTGTCGCTCATGACGGCGAGACGAAGCTTGCCCGAGCGGCGTCGCGTGTCGGAATCCCGGTTTGCATCTCGACGCAATCGGTCACGACCATCGAGACGATCCGGCGAGGCGCGCCCGATGCCAAGCTTTGGTTTCAGCTTTACGTCTGGCGCGACCGCGACCTCACGGCGCGGCTGCTGGAGCGCGCCCGCAACTGCGGATGCGACAACCTGCTTGTCACGGCCGATACGCCGGTCTCCCCGAACCGGGAATACAATCAGCGCAACGGCTTCGGCATTCCGTTTACGCCGAGCCTGCGCAGCGTGGCCGACGTGGCGCGGCATCCGCGCTGGCTGCTCGGTGTTCTCATGCGCTATCTCCTCAGCGAGGGCATTCCGACCTACGGCCACTATCCGGCGGAATTCCGTACGGCGATCACGCGGCCGAGCGTCGCGGAAGCCGTACGGCTGGAGCATCGGCTGAGTTGGGACGATATGCGCTGGCTGCGCGATGTCTGGCCCGGCAGGCTGACCATCAAGGGCGTACTGGCGGTGAAGGATGCCGAGACGGCGGCCGGGGTCGGAGCCGACGCGATCGTGGTCTCGGCCCACGGCGGCCGCAATCTCGACTGCTTGCCGGCGCCCGCGGATTGCATTCCGGCGATCGCCGCCGCCGTGCAAGGGCGCCTGACGGTCCTTGCCGACAGCGGCGTCAGGCGTGGAACGGATGTGCTGAAATACTGCGCGCTGGGCGCCGATGCCGTTCTTGTCGGCCGCCTGCCGCTATGGGGGCTCGCCGTCGGCGGCGAACAAGGCGCGGAAGCGGTGTTGCGCATGATCCTGCGCGAGATGGATACCGCAATGGCGTTTCTCGGCGTGGAGCGCGTCACCGAACTCAAGACGCAGCTTCGCTAGTCTAGGCGTTTTCCAGCGAAGTGGATACCGGTTCGCGGAAAGAAGGCCGGGAAACTTTCCCGGCCTTCGATTTCTGCCGTCATTGCGAGCGAAGCGAAGCAATCCATAGTGCCCCAGTGGAAGCATGGATTGCTTCGTCGCCTGCGCTCGTCGCAATGACGTCGTTGGAGAGACAGCGAGCGTCTTTACTCCGCCGCCTCGGTCGCCTTGAGCGTCGGATAATCCGTGTAGCCCTTGGCGCCGCCGCCGTAGAAGGTGTTCTTGTCCCAGTCGTTGAGCGGCGCGCCCTTCTTCAGGCGTTCGACCAGATCGGGGTTGGAGATGAACGGTTTGCCGAATGCGATCAGGTCGGCGGCATCAGATTCCAACACCTTGTTGGCCAGCGCAAAGTCGTAGCCGTTGTTGGCGATGTAGGCCTGCTTGAAGCGCTTGCGCAGGCTCGCATAGTCGAACGGCGCGATGTCGCGCGGGCCGCCGGTCGCGCCTTCGATGACGTGGATGTAGGTCAGCTTCAGTGCGTTGAGGTGATCGACGATGTAGTCGAACAGCGGCTGCGGGTTGGAGTCCGAGATATCGTTCGCCGGTGTCACCGGCGAGATGCGGATGCCGGTGCGGTCCGCGCCGGCCTCCGTGACCGCCGCCTTGGTGACCTCGAGCATCAGCTTGGCGCGGTTCTCGATTGAGCCGCCATAGGCATCAGTGCGCTTGTTGGCGCCATCCTTGGCGAACTGGTCGAGCAGATAGCCGTTGGCGCCGTGGACCTCGACGCCGTCGAAGCCGGCGGCCAGCGCATTCGCGGTGCCGCGTTTGAAGTCCTCGATGATCCCGGGGATTTCCGACAACTCCAGTTCGCGCGGCTCGGAGACATCGGCGAAGGTGCCGTTCACAAAGGTCTTGCCCTTGGCGCGGATCGCCGATGGTGCGACCGGCTTGCCGCCATTCGGCTGCAGCGCGACATGCGAGATGCGGCCGACATGCCAGAGCTGGATGAAGATGCGTCCGCCGTGCTCGTGCACGCGATCGGTGACCTTCTTCCAGCCCTCAACCTGCGCTTTTGAATAAATGCCGGGGGTGTCCTGATAGCCCTGGCCCTGGTGCGAGACCTGGCTCGCTTCGGTGATGAGAAGGCCGGCGGAAGCGCGCTGGCCATAATAGTCCGCCGCAAGCGGGCTCGGCACGAAGCTCCCGGGTTCGGCGCGGTTGCGTGTCAGCGGCGCCATCACCAGGCGGTTCGGCAGCGTGAGCTTGCCAAGCTTGAAGGGCTCGAAAAGTTTGGTCGATTGGCTCATGAGGAAATGTTCCAGGGAGTTACGGATAAGGGAGATTTGTGCATTGCGGCGGCGAGCGCAATGGCTGGGCCATTCGCGCCCTGCAGATTAGCTGCGCACGATCCCGCCCATGTGACCGGCATCGAGGAACAGGGTGTGCGCGTTGACGTAGGAGGATTCGTTCGAGATCAGGAACAGGGCGGTATAGGCGACCTCCCAGCCGGTGCCCTGGCGGCCGAAAGGCACTGTCACCGCCCGGTCCGGCCGCCTGCGGCTGGCGTCGCGGCCCATCGGGGTGTCCATGAAGCCGGGTGCGATCACATTGCAGCGAATGCCTTTTTCTTCACCGGCCCGCGCGATCGCCCGCCCCAGTGCGATCTGCGCGGCCTTGGAGGATTCATAGGCCGGGTTGCGGCCGTTGGCGCGCTGGCTCGCCATCGAGGAGATCAGGATGATCGCGCCGCCCGGCGCCATCACCTCGAGCGCCTTCTGCGCGAACAGCATGTGGCTGCGCACGTTGACGGCGTAATCCCGGTCCCAGGCTTCCGCGGTCATCCTGGGCAGCGACAGGCCGGAGGAGATCCCGACATTCAACGCGAGGCCATCGAGGCCGCCGAGCTTTTGCGCGCAGCGCTCGACCGCAGGCGCGATCGCCGCGACGTCGGAGACGTCGACCAGATCGGTGAACGCCTTGCCGCCTTCGCGGGTGATCTGCGCGACCGTGTCGTCGGCCGCCTCCTTGTTGACGTCGATACAGGCGATCGAAGCACCCTCACGCGCGAACAGCACGCTCATCGCGCGGCCGTTGCCAACAGGCGGCTCCTCGTCGACGATTGTACGCTGTCCGGCGCCGACCACGATGATGCGCCGGCCAGTGAGCCGTCCGTGGTTCGTCGCAAGCCCCAGCGCTTCCGCATGCAGCGACGCGGAGGGGTCGACGGATTTGGGTGCGTGGGTGGTGGTGGACATTGGCGTGCTCCCTGACGTCTTGTTGTTGTCAGGGAGCAGTAGCACGGCCGCGCAAGCGAGGCGAAAATCCCGCGGCGGGAATTTATGAGTTACCAATCGTCATTCCGGGGCGTCCGAAGGACGAACCCGGAATCTCGAGATTCCGGGTTCGATGCTGCGCATCGCCCCGGAATGACGCGCGCGAAGCGCGCGTCAGCTGACGCCGAGGAAATCGCGCTTGCCGATCTCGACGCCGTTGTGGCGCAGGATGCCGTGCGCGGTCACAGCGTGGAAATACAGGTTCGGGAACGAGAACGCGGAGACGAATTGCTGGCCCTTCAGCGTCATGTTGCGGCCGGCGCCGACCGGGAAGGTGACGTCCTTGGCATCGCCGCCTTCGAATTGCGCCGGCGTGAACGACTTCACATAGTCGATCGTCCTGGCCAGCCGCTGCTTCAATTCGCCGAACGTCGTCTCGGTGTCGGGCGTGGAGGGCACCTCGCTGTGCGTCAGCCGCGCGCAACCTCGTGACGCGTGATCGCAAACCAGCTGCACCTGCTTCGACAGCGGCAGCATATCCGGATAGAGCCGCGATCCCAGCAGCACCTCGGGCGCAATCTTCTTCGCCTCGCAATGCGCCTCCGCCTTGGTGAGGATGCCGGTGAGGCTGTTCAGCATTTGCAGGTAGGCGGGGACGACGGCGTCATGAAAGGACATGGGATGCTCTTTGTCTTGGGATGAAAATCCGGGTGGGCCGGAATGGCATGCTGCAAATGGGGCGGGGAGGGGGAGAATACAACTGCGGAAGGCGATAACACTTGATCAAATATTCTTCGTCCTTACTGCGCATCGCAGATGCGATCCGCGTGAGGGGGTACAGGTTTATCTACGCGCACAACTCGTGGAGAGAGCCCCTCACCCCAACCCTCTCCCCGCAAGAGCGGGGCGAGGGGGCACAAAGACTACCTTATCCCCGGCATTGCGGCTTCCGCCGGCTGGGCGCGCGGCCCGCGCATCCGCGTCAGCAATTCCGTGGTCGGCCAGGAATCCGCCGGCAGGCCGTATTTGATCTGCATCGCTTTCACCGCGCTGCGGCTGGCCTGGCCCAGCACGCCGTCGACCTTGCCGACATCATAGCCGGCGCGCACCAGCAGCGCCTGCAGCTCCTTGATCTCGTTGAACGGCAGTTGCGCGACAGGCGCGTGAGGCCGCTGCATCGGCGCTGCGCCCGCGATGCGGCTGGCGAGATAGCCCGCCGTGGTCGAATAGATCAGCGAGTTATTCCACTCGGTGTAGGCGGCGAAATTCGCATAGGCGAGGAACGCCGGGCCGGTGCGGCCCATCGGCAGCAGCAGCGAGGCCGGCATGTCGTCATTGGCGAGCGGCTTGCCGTCGGTCGCGGTGACGCCGAGTGAGGCCCACTTGCTGCGCGGCAGCTTGATGGTGAGGTCGGACTGATCCCACGGGAAATTCGCAGCCGCTGGTACGCGGACCTCCTGCAACCACGGCTCGCCGCGCCGCCACTTCAATCCGTTGGCGATGTAGTTCGCGGTCGAGCCGATCACGTCGGGCCCGCTGCGCAACAAATTGCGATGGCCGTCGCCGTCGTAATCGACAGCGTAGTTGAAGTAATGCGTCGGCAAGAATTGCGTCTGCCCGAGCTCGCCGGCCCAGGAGCCGACCATCTCTTCGGGCGTCAGATCGCCGCGCTCGATGATCTTCAGCGCCGCGATGGTCTCGCCCTGGAACATCTCCGAGCGGCGGCAATCATAGGCGAGCGACACCAGCGATTTCAGCGTGGCGAGATTGCCCATGTTGGCGCCGAAATCGCTTTCCAGTCCCCAGAACGCGGCGATCACGGCCGGCGGCACGCCATACTCTTTCTCGGCGCGCGCAAACGCTGCCGAATAGGTTTTGATGTATTGCTGGCCCTGCTGCATCCGGTAGGTCGCGGCCATGCGTCCGGCGAACTCGGTGAAGATCTGCCCGAACACGCGCTGGCCGCGGTCGCGATTGACGATGCCCTGGTCGTAGATGAGGTAGGGCGCGGCTTCGGCAAGCGTCCGCTGCGAGACGCCGGCCGCGACCGCGTTGCTCTTCAGCTCGGTGAGGAAGCGATCGAAGGCATGCCCGTTGTGGCAGGACGCGGCCCGTGGCGAGGACACGGCCGCTGGCCGCGGCTTGGCAGGCGTGGGTTTTACGGGGACCAGCAACGGCTGTTGCGCCAGAGCCACGGATGAGAGCCCCAGCGCAGCCGCCAACGCTACGATCATGATCGGGGCGCGGAGGGAAGCTGCTGGCATCGATGTCACCGTGTGCAGATCGAGGGAAAGGTCTGCCCTGCATACACCAGCCCGGCACCGGGCAACAACGGGGAGGGCCGCTTTAGACCAATTGGGCTTCGGCAGGCGGATCGGCCGCCGCTATGATCGGCAGGTGATTCGCGGGCAGGTGTGTCCGCGGATCGGTCACGCCCGGAGGGACCCATGTGGAGTTTTCTCGAGCGTCTCTTGGACTCGTCGACGTTCTCGCCTCACGGCATCTGTCTGCTGTGGGAGCCGGAGCTGATCTGGCTTCATGTCATGTCCGACGCGATCATTGCCGCTTCGTATTTCTCGATTCCGTTTGCGCTCGCAATTGTCGTCTCCAAGCGCCGCGATTTCCAGTTCGGCTGGATGGCCTGGCCGTTCGCCACCTTCATCCTCGCCTGCGGGCTCACCCATGTGTTCTCGATCTATACGCTGTGGGTGCCGATCTACGGCATCGAAGGCCTGCTCAAGGCACTGACCGCGATTGCCTCGATCATCACCGCGGCCTTGCTGTGGCCACTGATCCCGAAAGTGCTGGCGATCCCGACCGAAGCGCAATTGCGCGAGGCGCATGTTGCGCTTGCAGAGGAGGGACGGCAGCGCCAGCGCTCGGAAGTCCAGCTGCAGCGCTTCCGCGAGGCCGAGGCCAATGAGAGCAAGATCCGCCAGGCGCAGAAGATGGAGGCGGTCGGCCAGCTCACCGGCGGCATCGCGCATGACTTCAACAACATCCTGACCGTCATCACCGGCACCATCGACATCCTCGCCGATGCGGTGACGCACAACCGGCAACTCGCCGAGATCACCGGCCTGATCCGCGAAGCTGCCGAGCGCGGCGCGTCGCTGACGCGGCATCTGCTGGCATTCGCGCGCCGGCAGCCGCTGCAGCCGACCGATGTCGACGTCAACGCGCTGATCGTCGACGCCATCGAGCTGCTGCGGCCGACCATCGGCGACCATGTCGACATCGACTTCCGCCCGGCGCCCGGTCTGCCGCGCGCACTGGTCGATTCCAATCAGCTCGTCACCGCGATCATCAATTTGGCGCTGAACGCGCGCGACGCCGTGCGCAAGGGCGGCACGCTCAGGATCGAAACCTGCGCCGCCGAGCTCAAGCCCGCCGACGTGCATGGACATGACGGGCTGGTCGCGGGCGACTATGTCGCGATCACGCTGATCGACAACGGCGAGGGTATCGCGGAGGCGGATCTGGCGAAGGTGTTCGAGCCGTTCTTCACCACCAAGCAGGTCGGCAAAGGCACCGGGCTCGGGCTCAGCATGGTCTATGGCTTCGTCAAGCAGTCCAACGGCCACATCGTGCTCGACAGCGAGGTCGGCCGCGGCACCAGGGTCATGCTCTATCTGCCGCGCGCCGCCGTGACCTCGCAGGCCGGCATCGCCCAGCCGCGGCAGCCGGATTTGCGCGGCGCGCAGGAGATCGTGCTCGTCGTCGAGGACGACAGGCTGGTGCGCTCTTATGTGCTGACCCAGATCGAGAGCCTCGGCTACACGACGCTGTCAGCCAGCAACGGACCCGAGGCGCTCGCCGTGCTGGAGAGCGGTGCGCCGGTCGACCTGCTGTTCACCGACGTCATCATGCCCGGGCTGATGAACGGGCGCGACCTCGCCACCGAGGCCGAGCGGCGGCGGCCCGGCCTGCGCGTGCTCTACACCTCCGGCTACACCGAGAACGCCATCGACCATGACGGCAAGCTCGACGAGGGCATCCTGTTCCTGGCAAAGCCCTACAGCCGCGCCGAACTCGCGCGCATGCTGCGCGTCGCGCTGCGCGAGGGTGAGGCGGAGGTCGTGCGGGAGAAGGCAAGCGGCGCGGTGGGGGGATAGGCCGAATCTATCTCTCCCGTCATTGCGAGGAGCGATAGCGACGAAGCAATCCATGTCTCCACTTGTGGCGCGATGGATTGCTTCGCTTCGCTCGCAATGACGGGGATAGAGTTGACGCAGGGACCGTAGCCGGGATGAGCCAACGGGTCGCGCGAATGCGCGCCCGATGACAGGCTCCGCGATATCCGGGGTCAGTGTCCCCGCATGTCGCTAACGCTCATGCGGGCTATAAATGACAGATCGTCAATCCACGCCCGTCAGAAACACATCATCCATGAACAACGCGTCGATGCCCGACTTGCGAAACGTGACGATCGCGTCGTTCGGCGTGCAAACGATCGGTTCGCTGTCGTTGAAGGACGTATTGACGACGAGCGGTACGCCGGTTTTTGCGAAGAAGCAGGATATCAGCTGGTGAAAGCGCGGATTTGATTTGCGGCTGACGATCTGGACCCGGGCACTGCCATCGGTATGCACGACGGCAGGGATCAGATCGCGCCTGTCGGCCTTGACCGGACATGCAAACAGCATGAATTCGTGACTTGCCGTCTGCGCGCCGACATCGAACCATTCCTCGGCGTGCTCCGCCAGCACGCTCGGCGCGAACGGCCGGAAATCTTCCCGGTGCTTGACCTTTTGATTGAGGATCGCGCGCATGTCCGGCCGCCGCGGGTCGGCGAGCAGTGAACGGTTGCCCAGCGCACGCGGCCCGAACTCCATGCGGCCCTGGAACCAGGCGACGATCTTGCCGTCGGCGATCATATCGGCGGCGTCGCGCGCCGGAGATTTGCTGTGCCGCGCCTTGAAGCCGGTCGACTTGACCGCCGCCAGAATCTCGCGCCGCTTGAATGCGGGCCCCAGATACGGCGTGAAATTGCCGCGCTCGGGGGAGCGCTTCTGCTTGGCGCAATGCACGACGAAGGCGGCGCCGATCGCGGTGCCGGCGTCGTGCGGCGCTGACGGAATGAACACATTGGCGAATTCACCGGAGCGCCTGATCACATCGTTGGTCACGCAATTGAGCGCGACGCCGCCGGCAAGGCACAGATTGTCTGATGGCACCCTGTGCTTGATGCGCCGGACCACGGCCGTGATCGCGGCGTCGGTTGCCGCCTGCAATGCTGCCGCCATGTCGGCGTGCCGCGGCAGGATTTCAGCGTCCTCGTGCCGTGGCGGGCCGAAGATGGCCTCCATCCGGGCGAACCTGCCCGGCTCGACGCCGAGAAACTCGCGCGCGACCCCGTAGTTCACCCCGTCGGAGCGCATGATCGATTGAAATGGATCGCGGTAAACCTCGGGATCACCGTAAGCCGCCAGGCCCATCACCTTCGAGGCGTCGTAATGCGAGAAGCCGAGATAACCGCTGAACACCTCCCAGATGAAACCGATCGAATGCGGATATTCGAATGTCTCGACGGTCTGGATCCGCGTCCCGACCGCCTTCGCCAGCGAGGTGCCCGCCGTCTCGCCGATGCCGTCGATGGTGAGGATGGCCGCACGATCGAAGCCCGACGGGAAGTACGCGGACGCGGCGTGTGCGAGGTGGTGCTGCACGAAATGCAGTCTCTGCCCGAGCGAACGTCCAAGCAGGTCGTCGATCGCGCTGGGCACCTGACCCAGCCGCAACCGAAAGGTCTCCTCCAGCCGCGGATCCCACCACTCGGGACGATATCGCTTCCGCCGCTGCTTGGGATCGAACGAATACGCGACTTGATCGATATCGCGCGCGGTGAGGCCGGCGTGTTTCAGGCAAAAGCGGACCGCGCGTTCGGGCAGTTGATGCGGATTGTCGAATTCGGCCTGCTTGGCGCGCTTGATGCGGTTGAACCGCTCCTCCTCGACGGCCGCGACGAGCTTGCCGTCGACCAGCAGCGCGGCGGCGGACTCGTGATACACCGAATTGATTCCAAGGACGTTCACCCTGCAACCTCCCATAGGCTTGTCGTTGCAGAATGTTATCCAATGTGTCCGGACGTGTCAGGTGGTATCGCGGCGACGGCTCAGGCTACTGCTGACTTTCCGTAGCCCGAAAGGAGCCTGCGGGTCGCGCATAGTTCTCTCCACGCGTCGTCCCGGCTCCCGTGCGCAATTGCGCACTAGGCCGGGACGACGCTGAAAATCTGTCCTAGGCGCTCGCTGCGTCCAGACGTTCGACCTGACTCTTCGTAAGCTCGAGCTTGGTCGCCGCGACAAGCGTGGCAACGTGCTCGGGCTTGGTCGCACTGGCAATCGGCGCCGTGACGGACGGTTTGGCCATCAGCCAGGCGAGCGCGACCGCGGCAGGCTCAGTGCCGGTCTCGGCTGCGACCTCGTCAAGGCCGGCCAGGATGCGCATGCCGCGGGGAGTCATGTACTTTGGAATGCCGCGCGCCCCGCGCGGACTCTTGCCGAAGTCGGCCTCCGAGCGATACTTGCCGGTGAGAAATCCCGCGGCGAGGGAGAAGAACGTGATCACGCCGACATCGTTGTCCTCACAGACATTTTGCAGCGCGCCTTCGTAGCTTGCTCGCTCCATCAGGCTGTATTCGGGCTGCATGCTGTCGTAGCGCGGAAGCCCGTTCTTCGCCGAAATGTCGAGGGCGTCCTTCAACCGCTCCGCGGAAAAATTCGATGCGCCGATCGCCCTGATCTTGCCGGCCTTGATCAGCCTGTCGTAGGCCGCAAGCGTCTCTTCCTGAGGCGTCGTTTCGTCGTCCTTGTGGGACTGATACAGGTCGATGGTGTCGGTCTGCAGCCGCCGCAGCGAGTCCTCGACAGCGCGGGCGATGTAGTCCGGCTTCAGCCCGACATTGCCATTGCCCATATCCATGCCGACCTTGGTCGCGAGGATGATACGGTTGCGGTTGCCGCGCGCCTTCATCCATTTGCCGATGATCACCTCGGACTCGCCGCCGTCATGGCCCGGCACCCACCGCGAATAGACATCTGCCGTATCCAGGAACGTCAGTCCGTGGTCGAGCACGGTGTCGAGCAACCGAAACGACGACGTCTCGTCGACCGTCCAGCCGAACACATTGCAGCCGAAGCAGAAGGTGGGGACGGTGAGGCCGGAGCGACCGAGCGGGCGATGCTTCATGAGTTTCTTTCACTTGTTGTGATGGGAAGCACGGAAAGGAGAACATTGAGGCAGATCACCCTTGTTTGCAAGGCCACCGGGCCCGGGACGTTCAGGCGGTCGTCTCGTGCGTGTGCGCACGCTGCAGCTTCGGCCGCTTGTGCCGCGTCTTGATCTTGGTGACCTCGTCGAGCATCTGCTTCAGCGCAATGATGGCAGGCTCGTCATCGAGTCCGTAGCTCTTCGGCATGCGTTCGATCAGCACCAGCAGCGCGTCGCCGATCTGGCCGATCTGCTTCCCGTAGGTACCGACATCAGACAGCACGTCGGACTCCACCTCGGGCGCCGACGACTTGCCGAGCGTGATGTTGATGAGGCCGAACTGGCTTCCGATCGGGCTCATGAACGCAGTGAAGGGGCTGATGTTCTGCACAACATCGCCGGAAAGCGGCAGCTTGAAAATTGGCATGGCAATGGCTCCGTGTATGAATACAAGGAACTATCATAGCGTGTCGGGGCAGGATTGAGGCGAACCGCAGCTCAATTTCGGTCAGCGCCTGCCTTGACGAATGTCTGCCAGAGCGCCGACGAGCGAGTGGGGCGCCGCGAAAGGGCCTCTAATCGCGCGGCGCCAGCGCAAGCTCCAGCAACGCGACTCGCTGGAGGGCTGTGACCTCCCGTTCGCCGTCATTGGCAGTGCGCAGGATCGATTCCGCGATCACATTGATATGCGATGTGCTGACGGGATCGGGCAGCGTCGCAACCGACGATTCCAGCGCCCGCGTCATCAGCGCGATCACTTCGGGAGAGAATGCAGCATCGGAAAAATTCTTCATTGGTTTGGTCGCCGCGTTGTCGTGCAACTGCCCCCTGCTGCGAGCTTAACTCGGGAGGCATCGGACAGGTTCCGGCGCGAAACGTCGCAAACCTGCGCGAGCTGACGGAACCGATTGCCCGACGGGCAACTCACCAAAAACCTGTCAAGCCTCGGCGATAAAAATATTCTGATTTTCAGTATCGCAACTCAGTGATATAGATATCCCCGTCCCACCCGATTGAGGGGCGAGCGCACGTCACGAACGCGCGGTGGGATGCGGTGGCCGCTGATTGCGCAACTGACGAGAGCGCGTGAGGCGGACGGTGAAGTCGTGTGGTCTATATTTTGGTCTTCGGTGAAACACGCCGAAGCTAAGAAAACCCTTTAAAACAAGGATTTCTGCGCTAGCCTGATGCATGGCATTTCTGCGGGTTTCGCCATTTCCAGGGCCCGGCCCAAGGCCCGGTCCAAACCCTAGGACAGAAACCATGAGCGATATCACCACCGAGCCCGCCACCAAGCGCATGCGTAATGGCAGCGTGATCCTCACCGACCGGCATTGCGAGAAGCGGGTCGATAGGCGGGCCAAGGTTTACGACCGCAAATGCCCGGGCCTTTACGTCAGCGTCATCCCTTCCGGCGTGGCAACCTTCAATTTCAAGTTCACTGACCGGACGACCGGGAAGCAACGCACCAAATGGCTTGGCGTCTATTGCCCCGGCTTCACGGTCGAGAATGCCCGCACCGCCGTCTATGCCGTGAAAAACCGGATCGGCAACGGCGAGAACGTTGCCGAGACCCTTCGCCAGCACAAGGCCCAGCGGGCAAGACAGGGCAAGACCGTGGACGAGATCATCGAGGAACGAATCGAATGGATGAAGACCCCCGTTCGCAAGGCGGACGGTGAAGAGCGCCCCCGGATCGAAAGCTGGGAGAATGTCGCGCGCCATTTGCGTAACTTCCTCAGCCCCCGGCTGGGCAAGAAGCTCGCCAGCGAAGTCACCAAGCACGACATTGCAACGCTCTCGAATGACATCGTGGCGGGTAGGCACGGAGGCAAGCCATCGGTGAGCAATGCCCGCCACATGCGGCGCGCTGCCTCGGGCCTGTTCAACTGGGCGGCGGAAGCTGGCCGCGACTACGTCACCGCCAGCCCCTGCATCAATCTGCCGAAGCTCGACGAGGAGCATCCGCGCGACCGCGTCCTGACCGAGGACGAGATTAGGACGCTGTGGCACGGTCTCGACCGCGAGGATATGCCTTGGGATCGAAGGACCCGGCTGGCGATCAAGTTCGCGCTTGTCACCATGCTGCGCTCGGGCGAGATGCTTCCGATCCACCGCGATGAACTGAATGCAGAAAACGGCACGGTCGACATCCCGGCGCGGCGGGTCAAGAAACGGCGCCCGATCAACCAGCCGCTCAGCGATCTCGCGTTGGAGATCATTGCGGAGGCGATGGGCAATTACGAGTATGCCTTCACGGGCCGCTTCGGTGACGCACCGCTGGCTCGCCTAGCGATGTCGGGCGCGCTGACCGGGACTAAGGTGACGAAGAACGGCAAGCGAGTCGCACGCACGCCGGGAATCTGCGAACTGCTTGGGCTCGCGCCGTTCACGCCACACGATCTGAGGCGGACGGCGGCGACGATGTGCGGTGAACTTGGCCTATCGGAGGGTAGCATTGCGCTCTGCCTCGACCATCAGGCCAACAAGGACGAGAACGGCAAGCCACTGCCAGCGGTCACCCGCAAGGTCTACAATCGCGCCACACGCATTGTCGTCACGAAGAAACGCGAAGTGCTCGATAGGTGGGCCGTCGAGTTGCGGCGGATCGTGGGCGAGCCTACGGCAACCGAAGTGCCTCTTGCAGCCTGACAGTCATCACCTACCATCGTGAAAGAGTGCGGCTTCGCCAACCTTGGCCCCGGACGATCGGCCGATCCGGGAAACCAGCCCCGTTTGGCCGGCCGAAATGCCCCCCTCGAACCCTGCCGCGTTCCCGAATTGATCCAAGGTCACTATACGTTCCTATAGGTCGGGTGGGTGCTGTCCGTATTTGACCCCCGGTGTCCTAATTCGATTTTGAAAGTGTCCTAAATTACTTAGGCGGCGTTCTCAGTACGAATACTGAGGCTTCGTTCCCTATACGCACTGCGTAGCCTCTTATGTAGGCATTAGTTGCGCAGGGCTGGGAACCTTACGCTCACCTGACAATTAGAGTCCCCGTTCCGGGCACGGAACCACAGCAAAGGGGAAGAACGATGCAACGACGGCTCCGGGTGAAGCATATTCAAACGCTCGAAGAACGACTAATTGAGGAAGCCAAAGAGCTGCGCGAACGCGCGAAGCAACTTCCACCATGTATCGAACGAGAAGAGTTGTTGCGCAGGGCACGGCGCAACGACGCCGCAGCACACATGTCCGAATGGCTAATGTCGCCCCGGATGGTCAATTTTGAACAGAACAGTGAATAAGCCCGCGTTCTCGGTAGGACTAATGGCCCGGGCAATGTTCTGCACCCTTCGCTCCTGAGGGGCCTATAGTCCCCCGTAGAGGGACAAAACAAAAATGAAGGACATACAGGCTTACTTGGAGAAGCTCCGCTGCGACGCTTCGGAGTGCGCCGTTATCCGTGACCTGGCTACCGATGCTTCAAAACGAGAGCTATTTTCACGATTGGCAGAGCATTTGAGTTTGCTGGTATCGATGGTCGAGCGCGAGATCGCCGTGCGCCAGCCGCCAGCCAGCATTTCCTAGCCAGAGGCCGCCAACTGAGGCGGCCTCTTTCATTTCGAGTACGGCAACGGCGGAAGCGGCGGCGATCCGCCAGCTCGGCCTTTTGCTCATCGCGCGCGGATCAGCGCCGCCGGTCAGTCGACGTGCGGCGGATCGAGAGGGCTGGCGGTTGGTGACCGGGGAAAATGGACGCGCCAGGGGTGGCGGGGCACTTCTGAGCACCCAACCGATTGTTGGCGCCTCACGCCGCAGCGGTCAGTTCGCGAAGCGCCGCGACGATTTGATCCGCGCGGTAGGGCTTTGACAGAAAGCGACTTCCCTCCGGCAAGTCGTCGGTCCCTACGTTTACGAAGCCGGAGGTCGCGACGATCTTGATCGGCGGCCATCGACCCCTAACAAATCTGGCGAGCTTCACGCCATCCATTGAGCCGGGCATTTGGATATCGGTAAAGACGACGTGAATGTCCGGGCGCGCTTCGAGAACCGCGATCGCTTCGTCGGCGTTGTGAGCTTCGACAATGTCGAAGCCAGAGTTACCGATCATCTCCGCCGCGTCCGTTCGCAGCAGAAATTCATCTTCGACGATAAGAACAACGGGCCGCTTGGTTGCTGAGGTCACCATGACAAACTCCGTGCGAACGCTATCCAAGTGCAGCGGACGGGATTCGTTCCGGGGGAAAAGGAATGCTGCAAACCGGACGCGTGCCCTTAGCAACGTCCATGGTCCAACCCGCATATCGCGGGGGGTCGCCGCGCATCAAATCGCGAATCATTGCCTTGCCGAAGGCGCGCGCTGCATTGTCGTTGGTCAGCGCCATGCGTCCGCCGAACTCGTAGTCGCTGCCATCGGCGTTGTGAATCGAAAAGCAATAAATGGGCATGGGGCTCACCATAGCCGTGTGGCTCATATCCGGCTGGTCAATATTGACCACTAATCCCGTCTTACTTGACCGAGTCGTCGTTTCAAGACACCCCCTGCGACGGATCGACCGGGCAACGTCTCAGTGACCGGGCGAAATTAGCCGCCGATAGGGCCGCGCTGCCGGTGATCGGCCGTCGTGTCACTCAGGCGACGGCCTGACCGGCGCGAGCAGGAGACACCCCGCGCCGGAAACGTTTCATCAGCCCGCGCCGGGGCTGTAGATCAACGGATGCGGGGCCGAATGTCGTTCCAGCTTGACCGGGACCATGGGTCGACACGTTTTCGTCCGGAGCACGTCCCGCCATGCCGGAGTCGCCACGGCCCCACCGGACCACGCCAGTCCGGCGAGCACGTCATGCGGCCAGCGATCCGGTGGCGCCTGCCAGCGGATATCGCCAGCGGCCAGAACCGCACACATGAGGGGTGCCAGCGAGACCGAGGCCGCCGTGTTGCCGCGCTCGGCGTGCCAGCTTTCGGCCCTAGCGTACCAATCACCAAGACGACCCTGGAAATCATCGACGCGCCGCAGCGTCGAGACGAACTGGAACGCCATGGCGAACTGCTGGAGATATTCCCGCGCGTCGCCATCGGCCAGCGGCTTCGCATCGGGGAACAACTGGTTGCGCGAGATCACGAGCAGCGCAGCGAGATCGTCCGGGCCGGGCATCTGGATCGGAAAAATGTTCTTCGGGTGGTAAATCTGCATGGTCAGGCTCCTTCCGCTCGCCGCCGCTTGCCGGCGTCGATGATCGCCTGCGCGGCATCGCCCATCTGCGGCGCCGTCGGGCCGCCGGCATCGCGGGTCCTCGCGGCCTTGACGATCCTGCGCGCCGTTCCTGCCGGGTCGCTGGCGGCGGTCTCGTATTCGGCAGCGTCGACGCCAAGCCCGGCGCCGCGCGTGATGACGGTCGGCGCGTCTCGCGTCAACGCGGCCACTTCCTGCGGCGTCAACGACGCCAATCTCTTAAAATTCTGCATCACCCTTTTCCTTTCATCGTCACGCGCGCGGTTCGAGCGCGGCGCCGATCGATATCCTGTAGCTCGTCCCTGCGACACTGACGGCATAGAGCGCATCGGACTGGCTGATCGCTTCGCCCGTCAGTGTCACCACGGCGCCAGGCGCGACCGATTGGCCGTCCAACGGATCGGCCGGCGCGGCGCCGTAGCGGATCGTCATTCCGTTGGCGCCGACGTTGCTGATCGTGAGTTGCGAGACCGGCGCGCTCGGCGCCGGGCAGATCACGGCGCCAACTCCAGCGGCGAGAACGCCGTTCGTGTTCGAGAAAGTTGAGGTCAACATTTGCTTTGCTCCTTAGGTCTCCTCGCCGCGCCGCCGCCGACCAGCGGCAATGATTTGTTCGGCGGTCTGCAACTTCACGACGTTGTCCGCCGCGCTCGGAATCGAGTGCGTTTTGTCGAGCGCCTTGAACGCCGCCGGCCATCCCATCATCGCCTTTTCGAGCCCGGTCGGCTGGTAGCTGCGATCCCAGCGGATGCGGCAGTCGGTGATGACCGCTTTCATCATTTCCCTCATTTCAATGCGCGACTCGGCGTTGTGCCGATCGTATGCCGCCGACAATTCGGCGACCAACCGCGCAGCCGTCACGAACGCAGGCGCCGACTTCGCTATGCCAGCCCGTGCGCGGGCGCGATCGACGGCGGCCTGCGCATCGACGGCAGCAGCGACGGCGTTATCGAGGGCGACTTCAAGGGCATCGAGGGCGTGGTTTGCCATGGTGCTGACGTAGCGGCGCGAGCGGAGCGCGGCTAGGGCGAGATTTCGCGCTTGTGCGGCATCGGCTTGGACACATCGATGAACCAGCGCCCGCCGACTTTTTGCGCGACGATCCGTTTCTGCGCGATCAGTTCCCGAACCTGCGTTTCGCTATAGCCTGTCGCAAAAGCAATTTGCTGGATCGATCGCCAAACCGTCGTCGCGTCGATCGTCGGCCTCGCCGGGTCAAGCCCAGCCGCCTGCCGCAGTTCGGCATTCGACTCCGCAAGCTCGCTGATGATCGCCCCCTGCAAGCGGACGATACCGGCAAGCTCATCGATCCGCTGCGCCGTGTCGTCGGGCGACGGCCGAGCCGGGTATTTGTTGGCGAGCACGCTTATTTGTCGGCCTCTCGCAATAACCAAACGGCGATTCCGATTCTGCAAATATCCTCAACGAGCACGCTCGCGCGGACCCCCGGACCATGGCAACCCCGGATGTCATTCGGCCTGCAATATTGACCCCCTAAGCCGGGGGATCGGCGTCCAAAATTGACCCCCTACAGGTTGGTCTGTTGCGCTGCCTGCTTTGTAATGAAGCAGGTGGTCGGGGATGCTGGTCGTGGAGACAATTGCCCGGATACGGCGCGAACACTTCATCAAGGGCAAGACGATCAAGGAGATCGCCCGGGACCTGAAGGTGTCGCGGAACACGGTCCGGAAGGTGCTGAGGTCGGGAGAGACCTCATTCGAGTACGAGCGTGTTGTCCAACCGCGGCCGAAGCTGGGACGATGGGCAGCGGAGCTCGACGGATTGCTTGCGGGGAACGCAGCTAAGGCTGCTCGCGAACAGTTGACGTTGATCCGGATCTTCGAAGAGCTGCGCGGGCGCGGCTATGATGGCGGTTACGATACCGTTCGGCGTTACGCCAGGCGGTGGAGCCAAGAGCGTGGGCAATCGACGGCTGCAGCCTATGTCCCGCTGAGCTTTGCGCCTGGGGAAGCCTATCAGTTCGACTGGAGCCACGAGGTCGTCCTGCTCAATGGCGTAACGGTGATCGTGAAGGCCGCCCATGTCCGGCTCTGTCACAGCCGGATGCTGTTTGTGCGGTGCTATCCGCGCGAGACACAGGAGATGGTGTTCGACGCCCACGACCGGGCATTTGCTCTGTTCAAGGGCACCTGCGGACGCGGCATCTACGACAACATGAAGACGGCGGTGGAGACCATCTTCGTCGGCAAAGGGCGTCTCTACAATCGCCGCTTCATGCAGATGTGCAGCCACTACCTGGTCGATCCGGTTGCCTGCACGCCAGCGTCGGGCTGGGAGAAGGGTCAGGTCGAGAACCAGGTCGGACTTGTCCGGGAGCGCTTCTTCACGCCACGGCTGCGGTTCAAAACCCTCAACGAGTTGAACGCGTGGCTGTTGGACAAGTGCATCGCCTACGCCAAAGCGCACCGGCATCCGGAACTGATCGAACAGACGGTCTGGGAGGTGTTCGAAGCTGAGCGACCGAAGCTCGTTCCCTATGCCGGCCGGTTCGACGGATTCCACGCGGTGCCGGCGTCGGTCTCGAAGACCTGTCTGGTGCGTTTCGACAACAACAAATACTCGGTCACGGCCAGCGCTGTCGGGCGGCCTGTCGAGGTTCACGCCTACGCCGACCGCATTGTGATCCGCCAGGACGGGCGCATCGTTGCCGAGCATGCTCGCTCGTTCGGCCGCGGCGATACCGTCTACGATCCCTGGCATTACGTGCCGGTGCTGGCTCGCAAACCCGGTGCCTTGCGCAACGGCGCTCCCTTCAAGGACTGGGTACTGCCGGCCGCGATCGAACGTGTACGGCGCAAGCTCGCCAGCGCCGACGATGGCAATCGGCAGATGGTCGACATCCTCAACGCAGTTCTGACCGACGGCTTGCCGGCCGTCGAAGCCGCCTGCGCCGAGGCGATCACTCACGGCGTTCATTCCGCCGATGTCGTGCTCAACATCCTGGCCCGCCAGCGTGATCCTGCGCCACCGGCCAACATCCTCACCCCGGCTGCGCTGACATTGCGCCATGCCCCGATCGCCGACTGTGCCCGTTACGACAACCTCAGGAGAACCATCTGATGGAACGTACTCAACTGTTCGACCTCATGAGCGAGCTCAAGCTCTACGGCATGAAGGCCGCCTTCGATGAGATCATGGCGACCGCTGTCAAACGCCAGCACGAACCTCAACGCATTGTCGGCGACCTGCTCAACGCCGAGATCAACGAGAAGCAGGCGCGCTCGATCAAGTACCAGCTCACCATCGCCAAACTGCCGCTGGCCAAGGACCTTGAGGACTTCCAGTTCGAGGGCACTCCTATCAACCAGACGCTGGTCAATGATCTCGCCGGCGGCGGCTTCATCGCCCAGCAACGTAACGCCGTCCTGGTCGGCGGTACCGGCACCGGCAAAACACATATGGCCATCGCCATCGCCAGAAGCTGCATCCGATCTGGTGCCCGCGGCCGCTTCTACAACGTAGTCGACCTCGTCAATCGCCTGGAGATCGAGACCCGCAATGGACGGCAGGGTCGCATCGCCGAGCATCTGACCCGGATGGACTTCATTGTCCTCGACGAACTCGGCTACCTTCCGTTTGCTCAATCCGGCGGCCAGCTACTGTTCCATCTCGTCAGCCGGCTCTACGAGCGCACGTCGATCGTCGTCACCACCAACCTATCCTTCGGGGAATGGCCCAGCGTATTTGGCGACGCAAAGATGACCACCGCGCTGCTCGATCGTCTGACTCACCATTGCGATATCGTCGAGACCGGCAACGACAGTTGGCGCTTCAAGAGCCGCGACGACGATCACGCAACCCGCGCTCGCACCGTCTCCGCAACCCCGACCAGCTCCGACGGCGCGAGCGCTACCGCCAAAACCCGTCGCCCAAAGGGGTCAAAATTGGACGCCGATGCGGGGTCAAATTTGAACGCCGATTGACA
>NZ_JYMT01000035.1:14750-226868 GCF_000938305.1 Bradyrhizobium sp. LTSP885 | reverse complement strand
TGTCATTCGGCCTGCAATATTGACCCCCTAAGCCGGGGGATCGGCGTCCAAAATTGACCCCCTACAGGTTGGTCTGTTGCGCTGCCTGCTTTGTAATGAAGCAGGTGGTCGGGGATGCTGGTCGTGGAGACAATTGCCCGGATACGGCGCGAACACTTCATCAAGGGCAAGACGATCAAGGAGATCGCCCGGGACCTGAAGGTGTCGCGGAACACGGTCCGGAAGGTGCTGAGGTCGGGAGAGACCTCATTCGAGTACGAGCGTGTTGTCCAACCGCGGCCGAAGCTGGGACGATGGGCAGCGGAGCTCGACGGATTGCTTGCGGGGAACGCAGCTAAGGCTGCTCGCGAACAGTTGACGTTGATCCGGATCTTCGAAGAGCTGCGCGGGCGCGGCTATGATGGCGGTTACGATACCGTTCGGCGTTACGCCAGGCGGTGGAGCCAAGAGCGTGGGCAATCGACGGCTGCAGCCTATGTCCCGCTGAGCTTTGCGCCTGGGGAAGCCTATCAGTTCGACTGGAGCCACGAGGTCGTCCTGCTCAATGGCGTAACGGTGATCGTGAAGGCCGCCCATGTCCGGCTCTGTCACAGCCGGATGCTGTTTGTGCGGTGCTATCCGCGCGAGACACAGGAGATGGTGTTCGACGCCCACGACCGGGCATTTGCTCTGTTCAAGGGCACCTGCGGACGCGGCATCTACGACAACATGAAGACGGCGGTGGAGACCATCTTCGTCGGCAAAGGGCGTCTCTACAATCGCCGCTTCATGCAGATGTGCAGCCACTACCTGGTCGATCCGGTTGCCTGCACGCCAGCGTCGGGCTGGGAGAAGGGTCAGGTCGAGAACCAGGTCGGACTTGTCCGGGAGCGCTTCTTCACGCCACGGCTGCGGTTCAAAACCCTCAACGAGTTGAACGCGTGGCTGTTGGACAAGTGCATCGCCTACGCCAAAGCGCACCGGCATCCGGAACTGATCGAACAGACGGTCTGGGAGGTGTTCGAAGCTGAGCGACCGAAGCTCGTTCCCTATGCCGGCCGGTTCGACGGATTCCACGCGGTGCCGGCGTCGGTCTCGAAGACCTGTCTGGTGCGTTTCGACAACAACAAATACTCGGTCACGGCCAGCGCTGTCGGGCGGCCTGTCGAGGTTCACGCCTACGCCGACCGCATTGTGATCCGCCAGGACGGGCGCATCGTTGCCGAGCATGCTCGCTCGTTCGGCCGCGGCGATACCGTCTACGATCCCTGGCATTACGTGCCGGTGCTGGCTCGCAAACCCGGTGCCTTGCGCAACGGCGCTCCCTTCAAGGACTGGGTACTGCCGGCCGCGATCGAACGTGTACGGCGCAAGCTCGCCAGCGCCGACGATGGCAATCGGCAGATGGTCGACATCCTCAACGCAGTTCTGACCGACGGCTTGCCGGCCGTCGAAGCCGCCTGCGCCGAGGCGATCACTCACGGCGTTCATTCCGCCGATGTCGTGCTCAACATCCTGGCCCGCCAGCGTGATCCTGCGCCACCGGCCAACATCCTCACCCCGGCTGCGCTGACATTGCGCCATGCCCCGATCGCCGACTGTGCCCGTTACGACAACCTCAGGAGAACCATCTGATGGAACGTACTCAACTGTTCGACCTCATGAGCGAGCTCAAGCTCTACGGCATGAAGGCCGCCTTCGATGAGATCATGGCGACCGCTGTCAAACGCCAGCACGAACCTCAACGCATTGTCGGCGACCTGCTCAACGCCGAGATCAACGAGAAGCAGGCGCGCTCGATCAAGTACCAGCTCACCATCGCCAAACTGCCGCTGGCCAAGGACCTTGAGGACTTCCAGTTCGAGGGCACTCCTATCAACCAGACGCTGGTCAATGATCTCGCCGGCGGCGGCTTCATCGCCCAGCAACGTAACGCCGTCCTGGTCGGCGGTACCGGCACCGGCAAAACACATATGGCCATCGCCATCGCCAGAAGCTGCATCCGATCTGGTGCCCGCGGCCGCTTCTACAACGTAGTCGACCTCGTCAATCGCCTGGAGATCGAGACCCGCAATGGACGGCAGGGTCGCATCGCCGAGCATCTGACCCGGATGGACTTCATTGTCCTCGACGAACTCGGCTACCTTCCGTTTGCTCAATCCGGCGGCCAGCTACTGTTCCATCTCGTCAGCCGGCTCTACGAGCGCACGTCGATCGTCGTCACCACCAACCTATCCTTCGGGGAATGGCCCAGCGTATTTGGCGACGCAAAGATGACCACCGCGCTGCTCGATCGTCTGACTCACCATTGCGATATCGTCGAGACCGGCAACGACAGTTGGCGCTTCAAGAGCCGCGACGACGATCACGCAACCCGCGCTCGCACCGTCTCCGCAACCCCGACCAGCTCCGACGGCGCGAGCGCTACCGCCAAAACCCGTCGCCCAAAGGGGTCAAAATTGGACGCCGATGCGGGGTCAAATTTGAACGCCGATTGACACCAATCAGCGCCTGCGTGGTATCGCCCGCATCGTCGACCACGATGATGTCACCGGGGTCGGCCATCAACATTGCTTTGTGAAGCATGAGATTGTCGCCTGGGCGAACCCGTACCGTCAGCGCTGGCCCGCAGAGTGCCTGGCTCAGATCGCCGTGATAGGGTTTCAGACCGATCGCGCCGACATGTCGCCCGAGGCAATCACCGAGGACAGGCACGGGAATAGGCCGAAACGCCTCGACGATGTCGTGGTTCAATCCTTGGCGCGGATTGATGACATAGCCTGTCGGCCAGACCGGCTCTACTGAGTTACTGTTCATTGCGAGGCCTCTTATCCGAAGCTCGGGTCGGCTGCGTTGAAGGGTATAGGCCGCAGCGGGTGCAACTCCACCACCGATAGGTCGACGGCAGCGCCCAGGCCGGGCGCTTTCGAACATTCGAAGCGGCCGCCGGACAACGTCGGGGCCGGAGAAGCCATGCAACCGTCAAATAGTGGGGATTCATCGAACTGCTGCTCGACAGCTGCAGTGAGACCAACGGCCGTACATACGTGCACGGTGTGGGCGTGCGCGACTGGGCCGGAGGGATTGTGCGGAGAGATGGTAACGCCGCTGCGCGCCGCCTGATCGCAAATCGCAACGAACTCCCGGTGGCCGCCGCAATATTTGATGTCGGGCATGACGACGTCGTAGAGGCCCGCTTCGATCAGGGGCGCGAAGCCCGCCGTCCCGACGGCACTCTCGCCTCCTGCAAGAGCCATATCTTTCGCATTCGCTCTCTCGCGGAGCCGGCCGATGGCTTCGTGCCACATGGCCGATTCCGGAACGGGGCACTCGATCCATGTCAGTTTGAACGCCGCGACTTCGTTGATGAAGTCAATCGCGGCGGTTTCATCAAGCCGCCAGTGACAGTCAACCATGAGATCTGTCGTGCGTGGGAGCGCATCTCGAACGGCCGCGATCCTTTCGACGGCTCGCGCAAATTCCTGCCGTCCTTCGACCGTACGAACCGTATGAGGCAGGACCCGATCAAACGGCATGATCTTGATGCCACCAAAGCCAGCTGCTGCCGCAGCCTTCGTCGCTTCAGCAAAGCCACCAGGCGTCCGCTCGCGGATGCTCCGGTTGACAGTGGCGTAGGCCTTCAAAGCGTGAGGTGGGCGGTCCGAGAGTAGTCGATGTAACGGAACTCCGGCAGCCTGCGCTTCGAGGTCAAAGAGGCATTGGTCAATCCCGCTCAGGACCGCGTTTCCGGCACGACCACTGGGGAGCGATGGCAACGCATGGCGCAGCCTACCCAGCTCGTCCCCCGTCTTGCCGATGAGATGACCTCGTAGCTGATCCAGAACCGCTAGCATAATCCCTTCGTGGGAACGAAGCGTCACCTCGCCCCAACCGGACAGGTTTTGATCAGACGATATGCGCATGAAGGTCCAGTTTGACGCGTTCGTTGCCGCAATCGAGTGCAATTCGACGTCTTTAATGCGGATTTCCGACTTCGGCTTTGCGTTCGTCACGGGAACTCCTAGGGTATTCAAATCGATTGACACGCCGTATGCTCCTTTGATGGCGACTGGCAGTAAGGTACCGATCAGTTCAGATCATCCAGCTCCGGCACAACTCGTCGACGCGAAGAAAGCGGCCGAGATGCTGGGCATTTCGATCGCGTCGCTTTACTCCTATGTCAGCCGAGGAAAGCTGGGCCGCACCGAGGATCCGGACACCGGCACGAGCCTCTTTGGCGTCCAAGAAATTCAAGCGTTCATCTCGCGCCGCGACCGGGGGAAACGGCCGGACCGGGTTGCGATCGCATCCCTGGATTTTGGTCTTCCCGTACTCGAAAGCGGCATTTCGACCGTTGAGGATGGACGTCTGCTCTTTCACGGACACGACGCTGCAGAGCTTGCCTCGCAGGTGGATCTGGAGACCGTCGCCGCCTTGTTGTGGGGACTTCCAACTGCAAGGCTCGAAACAGGTGTGCTCGCGGAGATCCCGTCCGGCCCGTTCAGGACGGGGTTTTGCGGATGGCTTGTGCAGGAGGCGGCCGCGCACCCCTCTCGTGCATTCTGGCCCAACTCCGACGTGCTGCATCACGCGTCGCATATTTTTCAGACTGCGGCCGCGATCGGAACGGGTTCGCCCGACGGCCGTGTCGCGGTGCATGAGCGGCTGGCAGCGCGCTACGGTGTTGGTCAAGGCGACGTCGATCTGATTAAGGCGGCTCTTGTCCTGCACGCCGACCACGAGCTCAACACTTCGACCTTCGCCGTGCGTTGCGTGGCGTCGACCTGTGCTAATCCGTATGCCGCCGTTCTGGCCGGCGTCTGCGCCACGATGGGAAGCCGTCATGCCGACTTTCGGGCGGCGTTGGACATCATCGAGCGTTACGCAGTGACCGGCCACTACCAACCACCTCAAGCCGGAGCGGTAATGACCGGCTTTGGACACCAGCTCTACCCGCAGGGCGACCCACGGGCCCGCACCCTTCTCGACGGGCTCGGCAGCCGGCCGCATCTTGCGGCGAGGATGGCGGTGGTGGACGACTTGATCGCACAGGTCGTCAAGGAGACGGGAAAGCTTCCGAAGAACGATTTCGCGATGGCCGCGATGGTTCACGTCCTTGCCTTGCCCGTAGAGCTCGCGGAGATCATTTTTACGACCTCGCGCCTCGTCGGATGGATGGCTCATGTCCTCGAGCAATATGCGCTTCCCGCGCTTATCCGCCCGAGGGCGCGTTATAGGCTGGTTGTCGAGCATGGCGATTAGAGTCCTGGAGCCCTGTTGGCCTTAAGGATCTGTTCGAGTCCCGCAGCCAATGAAATCAACGATGCGTCCTGGAATGGCATACCCATGAGATCAATGCCGACGGGGACGCCGATCGGTGCGGCCGCGTCGGGGGGCGTGAAGCCTGCGGGCAAGTCCACGGCGGGGAAGCCAAGCGCCGAGGCGAAGATTCCGTTGCGTTCCGGCCGCGGCGCTTCCGTCAGCTTGAGCGACGCCCGCTTTTGCATCGGGTAGGCGAGGGCGTCGAGACGGTCCTGCCGCATCAAGTCCAGTGTCTTGCGGCGGAAGGACAGGATGTTGGACATGAGTTCGAAATACTTGTCGCTATCGAGCGGCGCCTTCCATTTCGTGGCATTCGAAAGAAAGCTCTCCATCGTTGCGGGATATTTCCCGGGCGCGACATAATCGTGCAACGTTTTGATAGGCGAGTCCGGCAGGCTTGCGAGATAGCGTTCGAAGAGGGGCTTGAACTCGTAGTTGGAGACGTTGAGGCTCGCATAACTCTTTTCCGAATCGAAGACCTGATCTTCGATCACGACGATCTCGATTCCGGCCGCCTTCGCTTTGGCGATGGCAGCGTCGAACACGGCATTGACCGCCTGATGTTCGGGCCCGCGGCCCATCAGGTTGCGAAGGACGCCGATCCGCTTTCCAACAAGGTTCGCTTTTTCTGGATGCGAGATGATCGGGCTGGCAAGCCCCTCGACCGCGCTCGTTGCCGGATCGACGGGATCCCGGCCGACCAGGATCGACAGAAGCGTAGAGGCATCGGCGACGGTCCGTCCAAAACCGCCGACGACGTCCATGGTGGTCGACAAGGGAATGACGCCCGCGCGGCTCACCAGCCCGTGCGTCGGACGAATGCCCACGACGCCAGCCGAGTTGGCTGCATTCCGAAGCGAGTTCACTGTCTCGGTCCCGATTGCAAGCGTCGCCATGCCTGTCGCGACCGCGACGGCGGATCCGCCGCTGGAGCCGGCCGCGAACCTTGATTGGTCGTAGGGATTAAGCGTCTGTCCGCCAAGCGAGCTGATCGTGCTGCCTGCCACGGCAAGCTCGTCGAGATTGGTTTTGCCAACGATCAGGGCGCCTGCTGCTCGCAATTTATCAACCGCCGCGGCGTCTTCGCTCGGTGTCATCTTCGCCAGCAGAACTGAACCACCGGTCGTCGGCAAATCCTTCGTGTTGAAATTGTCCTTGATCGCCACTGGAATGCAGTGGAGGGGACGAAGGGATCCGCGCTGCCGTTCTTCCTCGAGCGCTCTTGCCTGTTCTTCGAGCTTCGGATTGACGGTGATAAAGGCCTTCAGGCCTGGGTTCACAGCCGCAATCCGTGCGTTCACATGTTGCGCGATCTCGGTACAGGTCAGGCGACCAGCAACCTGCTCTGCGAGAAGTTCACTGACGCTGGCCGAGTTTAAGTCCATGGGTTGTCCTAAGGCTGGCGCGATGCCGAGAGAGACGAAAACGATCGCCGCGTACGGAATCTTCCGGGAATGGGATCGATCGATCATCATGCGTTTTTCATGTTGGGCAAGGGGATTGCTTGGGATACCGGAACGACATGCTCCTTTCGTCCAGAAACGATCCCCGGCAGGAGCGACATGAGGACGGCCCCAAGGCAGAGAAAGCCAGAGAGGATGTAGACGCCGGTCTCGAAGCCGCCGGCATAGGTCGATGCGAATCCGATGATCGCAGGGCCGAAGAAGCCCCCAAGATTGCCGATCCCATTGATGATGCCGCGAGCGCCGCCCACCGTATCTTTTCCGAAGATCACCTTCGGCAGCGTCCAGAATAGGCTAATGGTCGGTTTCAAGAATAGCCCGCTTGCCGATAACAGGCAGAATGACAACCATCCACGGTCGGACAATGCTGCAGCCGCGGAGAAACACAGCGCGAATCCCAACATCGTAACGACGATGTATCTTCGCCGGTTCTGAGACTTGTCCGACAGCGTGCCGAAGACGTAGAGTCCTACGAAGGACAGGACGAACGGCGTGACCGTCAGAACGCCGACGATGCCGATTCCCTGTTTCGTGACCGCCTTCATGATGCTCGGTAGCCAGACGACATAGCCACCATTGGCGATGTGATAGCAGAGATAAGCGGCGCTCAGGATCCACAGGTTGCGATCACGTATGAGTCCCAGGATATTGATACGGGCGGTGGGCCGATCGCCCGCCTGTTGCTCGTCCTTCGCGAATTCAGTCTTGAGATAGTCCCGTTCTGCTGACGAAAGCCATCGCGCGGAAGCCGGTGTTTCGCTCATCAAGGGAATCCAGATCATCGCGAAGGCGAGCGACATCAAGCCCTCGACGACGAAGAGCGCCCGCCAGTCATAGACAGACAGGATGTAACCGGCGAGCGGTCCCGAAATCAGCGAAGCGATGGCAGTATTGGTAATGAAGAGGGCGCTGGCGCGGCCAGATTCCCGTGCAGGAAACCAGTTCCCGAGAATGGTATAGATCGCTGGGAAGACTCCTCCTTCCGCGAGGCCGACCAGGAATCTGACGGCCATAAGTTCAGGACCCGTGCGGACGAATGCTGTGCTGATCGTCAGAACGCTCCAGATGACGAGCGCCACGGCGATGAAGATCTTTGCGTAGCCCCGCTCCGCCAGGTGGCCGCCGGGAAATTGAAAGACCAAATAGCCCCAGAAAAAGACGCCGGCCGCAATTCCCCCGTAGTTTGCGCTGACCCCGAGATCAGGCGCGAGGCCGCCCGCGATCGCATAGCCGATGTTGTAGCGGTCCATGTAGGAGATGCAGTTCAGCACGATCAGGATCGGGACGATCCGATACCATCGCCCGTTGGGGACTCCATTCGCCACTCGGCTCCTCCAGCGATTTTTGTAACCTTCTTGTCAAATAACCGTAGGCCGTTCGATAAGGCTCGCAATCTTGATTCGAACAATCGAGTCTCGCCCGATGGCAAGGTTCGGTGGATCGCCATCGCAAAAGGCGATTTCAGGCGAGAGAACCAAGCAGGACTTCAGTTTGCGTGGCTTGGTCGCCCAGCTTCGGACTGTTCATCACGTTTCCATGACCAACACGTTCGGCACTGGGTTGAAAAGACCGGGAGGTGCTTGACGTCTCGTTCGAGCGGATGGGAGATCATTTATCGAGCAACTTGATTGTTCGAATCAAGATTGCCGGCCTCACCGAATGACTTACCGTTCGCCGATAAGAATGGTGCCAAACCGCGCGAGGGAATCCCGTGCCGAACGGAATGGGCGATTTAGCTGAGCGAGGACACGCGAAGCTCTATCCCGCGGCGCGCACCTTTGCACCCAGGATTCGCGAAGCTGTTCAGGAGCCCGTTTCCGGAGTAACGAGCGCACCGCGCTTGGCTCTTGGCGCTTGCGCGGCTGTCGGGAGTGGTCGCGAAAGAGCGCCTTGGCCAGCGGCAATCTCTGCGGTGAGTCTGTCCATTTGTTCGTCGACACTGTCGGCCGTTTCAGGATCGTTGCTCATAAGATTGCGGGTCGTTTCGAGAAGGTGTGCTTCCGCGAGAGTTGCCGCTTCGCTGGCGTTGCGACGCAAGACCGCGTCGACAATCGCCCTGTGTTCACCGTCAACGTCCCGCGTCCCGCGCTCATAGAAGGCCGATAGCCGGCGATAGCGATCGACGTTCTCATAGAGATGGGCTCGGTAGTCCAACAGACGTGGCGCCCTGCAAGCCGCGACAAGCGATCGGTGAAACAGTCGATGATTCTCCTCCCACTTCTCATCGAAAAAGCGCGCATCGCTTTGGCCGCGATCATTGATCCCGAGCCGATGGGCGGATGCGACGATCTCAGCTTCCCAGTCGCGGTCGCCGTGCGCGATCGCCGCGCGCAGCGCCGTGGTCTCCACCCAGACCATCGTCTTCATCAGATCCATGAGGTCGGTCGCGGAAACCTGGGCGACGCGGAATCCCCGCTGTCCTTCGGCCGTGACCAATCCCAGCGTGGTCAGCCGCGAGAGCGCCTCGCGCAAAGGACTAATCCCGGTCTCGTACCGCTCCTGAAGCGCGACCATGCCGAGACGATCGCCGGGTTTGAGCACACCTCTGACGATTTCCTGACGAATGGCGTTCGCCAATGTCTCGGCTTGGGTCTTCTGGTTGTCCATCAACTTGCGCATTGCTCACCCTTACGCCAGCGGCTTCGATTCCCAAAGTTGATAATAATTTCCAAATTATATAGTTTTACCCAAATAAATGTTGACGCCCCAAATTTTTGGCTCATGATGCTGCGGAAATCGCCCGCAAGAGGCCGATCTCGTCCCGGCCAGCCCGCGTCGCATTGGAGGAAATTCCTATGAACCAGCAGATCATCGCCACGCCCGAACTCGCCGGCCCGATCCGCAGCGAAACCCGCGACGGCATGCGCATCGACTGGGATGTGCCGCTTCCGATGGACGATGGCCTGGCGCTTCGCGCCGACGTGTACCGGCCCATCGCCGAGGAGCGCTATCCGGTGATCATGAGCTACGGCCCCTATGCCAAGCTGCTTCACTTCGAGGACGGCTACGTCACCGCCTGGCGAAAGATGGTCGATGAGTTTCCCGATGTGCTCGCCAACAGCAGCAACCGCTACCAAGCTTGGGAGGTCGTCGATCCCGAAAAATGGGTGCCGCACGGTTATGTGGTCGTGCGCGTCGACAGCCGTGGCGCGGGCCGTTCACCGGGCGTGATGGATCCTCGCGCCTCTCGCGAGACCAGGGATTACGCGGCCTGCATTGAGTGGGGCGGGGTGCAGCCGTGGTCGAACGGCAAGGTCGGACTGAACGGCATCTCGTATTATGCGATCAACCAATGGCAAGTCGCCGGGCTTCAGCCGAAACATCTGGCGGCCATCTGCCTGTGGGAGGGGATGACCGACCACTACCGCGATTACATCTATCACGGCGGCATCTACTGCACCTTCGCCCAGAACTGGTACGACATGCAGTTGAAAGTCGTGCAGCATGGGCTCGGCACGCGCGGCCACAAGAGCCGGCTCAATGGTGAGCTGGTTTCGGGCCCGCCCACGCTGACGGACGAGGAACTCGGCGCCAATCGCATCGACATGTGGCGCGAACTGTTCGAACATCCGCTCGACGACGACTACCACCGCGAGCGGTCGGCTGACCTGTCGAAGGTCAAGGTGCCGTTGCTTTCCGCGGGTAATTGGGGAGGCCAGGGCCTCCATCCGCGCGGCAACTTCGAGGGTTTCGTCAACGCCGCCTCAGAGCAGAAGTGGCTCGAGGTGCACGGCATCGAGCACTGGACCCACTTCTACACGGACTATGGCGTCGAATTGCAACGCCGGTTCTTCGACTATTTTCTGAAGGGCGAAGATAACGGCTGGGACAAGCAGCCCAAAGTGCAGTTGCAGGTTCGCAGCCCCGGCGAGAAGTTCGTCCAACGTTTCGAGGAGGCGTGGCCGATTCCGCGCACGCAGTGGACGAAATTCCACCTGCAAAGCGAAGCCTATGGCCTCGCGCAAGCAGAACCGGGCGGCTCAATCGACATCGCTTTCCGGGCTCTCGGCGACGGCGTCACGTTCCTGACCGATCCGATGGAATCGGAGACGGAGATCACAGGGCCGATCGCAGCGCGGCTTCAGGTGTCTTCAAGCACGACAGACGCTGATCTGTTCCTGGTCGTGCGGCTCTTCGCGCCAGACATGAAGGAAATCGCGTTCCGGGGCGCGCTCGATCCGCATACACCGATCGCACAAGGATGGCTTCGCGCCTCTCACCGGAAGCTCGATCCGGCCAAGAGCCTGCCCTATCGGCCGTACCATCCTCATAATGAGGTGCAGCCCCTCGAACCCGGCAAGACCTACGAACTCGATATCGAGCTTTGGCCGACCTGCATCGTCGTCCCCAAGGGCTACCGCGTCGGTTTGAGCGTGCGCGGTCGTGACTACGTCTACTCCGGTGGCAGCGGCGGCCGGCTCTCCAACATGAAGAACGAGTTCACCGGCTGCGGCCCCTTCCTGCACGACGATCCGCGCGACCGCACGATGGATCGCTTCAACGGAGAGACGCGCATCCATATCGGCGGAGGTGGCGAAAACTACCTCCTCTTGCCGATCATCCCGGTCAAGTGATTTCCGAAGCAGGAGACGGATCATGGCTCAACATTTGAAGCGCGGACGCGACGCGGCCTTGCGCGCGGAAGACGACGCGAAGGTACGTACGACGGTCGAAGGCATCCTGTCGGACATCGCGACCAAAGGCGATGCGGCCGTGCGCGAGCTCTCGATAAAGTTCGACAAGTGGGACCGCAAGGACTACCGCCTGACCAAAAAGGAGATCGGTGACTGCCTCTCCGAGATGTCCCAGCGCGATCTCGACGATATCCGCTTCGCGCAGGAGCAGGTCCGCAACTTCGCGCAGATTCAACGCGACAGCATGAAGGACGTGGAGGTGGAGACGTTGCCCGGCGTCGTGCTGGGTCACAAAAACATCCCCATCAACGCCGTCGGATGTTACGTACCCGGAGGCAAGTATCCGCTCCTCGCTTCGGCGCACATGTCGGTCCTCACGGCCAAGGTCGCCGGTGTCGCTCGGGTCATTACCTGTGCGCCCCCATTTCACGGCAAACCGGCGCCGGCCATCGTCGCCGCGCAACATCTAGCTGGAGCTGACGAGATCTACTGTCTGGGCGGCATCCAGGCCGTCGGGGCGATGGCGATCGGCACCGAGACCATCGCGTCGGTAAACATGCTGGTCGGGCCGGGGAACGCGTTCGTGGCGGATGCCAAGCGCCAACTGTTTGGTCGCGTCGGCATCGACCTCTTCGCCGGGCCGACCGAAACCCTAGTGATCGCGGACGAGAGCGTGGACGGCGAGATTTGCGCCACGGATCTGCTCGGCCAGGCGGAACATGGCCCCAACTCGCCGGCAATCCTGCTGACGAATTCGGCAGCACTGGCGCGCGACACGATGGCCGAGATCGAACGAATCCTTCAGATCCTGCCGACCGCCGAAATTGCCCGCAAGTCCTGGGAAGACTACGGCGAAGTCATCGTCGCCGACAGCTACGACGAGATGGTGAAGATCGCGGACGAAATCTCCTCCGAGCACGTCCAGGTCATGACGAAGGATCCCAACTACTTCCTCGACAACATGACCAACTACGGCGCGCTGTTTCTTGGGCCGCGCACCAACGTTGCGTTCGGCGACAAGGTGATCGGGACCAATCATACGCTGCCGACCATGAAGGCCGCAAACTACACCGGCGGGCTTTGGGTCGGGAAGTTCCTCAAGACCTGCACGTACCAACGGGTCACCACCGATGCTGCCTCGGCGATGATCGGCGAATATTGCAGCCGACTATGCGCTCTCGAAGGATTTGTCGGGCACGGCGAGCAGGCGAACATTCGTGTGCGCCGTTACGGCGGACGGAACGTGCCCTACGGCAAGGCGGTCGAACCGCGATCCGCCACTTCCGGATAACGAAACGCGCGGAGCGGCAGGCTCCGCATGACAGGCAATAGAAAAGAAAAAGGTTGTTGCGCCCAGGCGCGAATGCCGCGAGGCGCCTGAAGGGAGTTGTACGATGAACGCCCCTACGATGTTGAAATTCTATGACGAGGTCGGACCGTCATCGCGATACTGGGCCAGTTTCGCGACGTTGTGTGCAGGCTGGTCTCTCGACTTCTTCGATTTCTACATCGTCGGCTTCCTTGTCGCCTCACTCGGCCCCGGTTGGCATCTGACCTACCTTGAATCCTCGATCATGCTCTTGAGTGGCGGCCTGGGTTCGATCTTCGGCTCGCTGTTGTTTGGTGCCTTGGGCGACAAGATCGGCCGCAAGCCGGTATTGATCGCGGCGACGATTACTTGCGCGCTGGGCGCGGGAGCGCTCGCCTTCGTGCCCGATGGTAGCTGGCCGATCTTCTCGGTGCTGCGCGTGGTGGTGGGCGCCGGACTGGGCGGCATCGGGGCGCTTCAACTCGTTATGATCGTCGAGATCACGCCGACGCCGATGCGCTTGAAGCTGCTCGGCTGGCCGATCATGCTGCCGTCCGTCGGTACGCTGCTGGCCGCGCTGACCAGCGCCAGCTTGATGCATGTTTTGGGTTGGCGCGGGGTGGCCGCCTTTGGTCTTCTGCCATTGCTGCTGTGCGTACCGTTTGCGCTCTTGATGCCAGAGTCTCCGCGGTGGCTGCTTGCTCGGGGTCGGACGGACGCCGCGCGACGGTCGATTGCCATCCTCGCCGGCCGCGACCTGTCGGACGTTCCTGCCGACGTGGACGTCAGTGTCCGGCAGCCCTCCGCGTCGCTGGCAGAGCTTTATGTTCGTCCAGGCCGCTTTTGGTTCACGTTCTTGATCTGGCTGACGATCAGCACGGCCGGTTATGGGGTCTATCTGTGGGGACCAACCATCACCTCCATGCTCCTCAAGATCGACGTCGCAGCCGCCGCAAAGTACTTCGTGTGGATATCGCTCGCAGGCCTTCTCGGCCGCGCCATGTTCTCCTATCTGCCGGCAAGGATCGGGCGGGTGTGGTCTGGCCGCATTCTCGGCTTCGGCATCGCCGTCTTTCTGAGCTGCGCGGCACTCTTCCATGACGTTTTCGTGCAGGGCGTCCCCGTCTTCGTCTTGGCTCTCGCAGCAGGCGCCATCTTTTACGACGGAGGCTTCTGCACCCTCAGCCCGTACATGGCCGAGATTTTCCCGACGCGCTTAGCTGCGCGCGGCTCGGGGTTTGCCCAAGGAGCGAATGGGTTAGGCAAAATTCTTGGGCCCCTTTGCCTCGCCTTGATCGCCGGTTCCAACAATCTGGTCTCCGCCAAAGCAACGGAGGCGGCCATTCTGCCGGCATTCCTGCTTCTCGCTGGATGCGGTCTGGTCTTGTGCGTGTGCTTCTTCTTCGCGCCGGAAACGAAAGACGTGGTGCTCTCCCTTGACGACGACAATGCCGTGCCCGCCGCTCCGAATTCATCTCTCTATGGTTCAAAGGTGGCCGCGCTGTGAGCACCGCCCCACAAGTCGTGCTCCCGGCTCCGCCGTCGTTCCGGCTCGATGGGCGACGCGCGCTCGTCACCGGAGCGGGCCGGGGGATTGGCCTAGCCGCGGCCGCCGCCTTGGCGCATGCCGGCGCGCACGTCCTCTTGTGCGCCCGTACCACCGACGAGATCGAGGCCGCGGCCGCTGCGATCCGCGCGGCACGCGGTACCGCGGAAGCGTTGACGCTGGACGTCACCGATCCGGACGCCGTCGCCAAGGTGCTCGCCGAACGGCCGCCAGTCGACATTCTCGTCAATAATGCGGGCACCAATCGGCCCGATTTCTTCACCGACGTGTCGATCTCGGATTTCGACACTGTGATGGCCCTCAATGTTCGTGCCACCTATTTCGTCGCGCAGAGCGTCGCCCGCGGCCTGATCAATGCGGGTCGCCGCGGATCGATCATCAACATGTCGTCCCAGATGGGCCACGTCGGTGGTGCGCGTCGCTCGCTTTATTGCGCCAGCAAATGGGCGATGGAGGGATTTACGAAGGCGATGGCCATCGATCTCGCTCCGCACGGGATCCGGGTGAACACACTGTGCCCCACCTATATCGAGACGCCGCTGACCGAGCCCTTCTTCCGCGACGCCACCTTCCGACAGTCGGTGCTCGACAAAATCAAGCTTGGACGCATCGGACAGGTCGATGACCTCACGGGCGCTATCGTCTTTCTCGCCAGCGATGCCTCATCCCTCATGACCGGAAGTTCGATGCTGATCGACGGCGGTTGGACTGCCGAATAAGCCTTAGTGAAAGGACCGCACCATGAAGACCGGACTTACGCGCCAGGACATCCTCGATGCAGCTAAAAAAATCTCCAATTGGGGCCGGTGGGACGATGACGACCAGATCGGCACGCTGAACAACGTCACGTCGGCCGACATCGTCGGCGCGGCGGGCCTGGTTCGCAAAGGCAAGGTCTTTTCTCTGGGGCTTTCGCTCAAGGAGCCGATTCAGTCTGGCCTGTTCGGCGGGCGGTGGAATCCGATCCACACCATGCTGGCGACCGGCACCGACGCTGCGGCGGGGACTCAGGACGAGCCCTTTCCCTATCTCCGCTATGCCGACGATGCGATCAACATGCCCTGCCAGGCATCGACCCAATGGGACGCGCTCTGCCACGTTTTTCTCGACGACAAAATGTACAACGGGTACGAGGCGCGGCTCGTCGATGTGAAGGGCGCGAAGAAGCTCGGCATCGAGCATGTTCGCGACAAGATGGTCGGGCGAGGCGTGCTGCTCGACGTCGCGCGCTTCAAGGGCGTGCCTTCGCTCGACGACGGCTATGCTGTCACTTGCGCCGACCTCGACAGCTGCGCCGCGGCACAGGGTGTCGAAATCCGCAAGGGCGATTTCGTGATCTTGCGCACAGGGCATCAGGAACGATGCATCGCTGCCGGCGACTGGACGGGCTATGCCGGCGGGCCAGCCCCTGGCTTTGCTTTCGAAACCTGCTTCTGGCTGAAGAACAAGGACATCGCGGCGATCTGCAGCGATACCTGGGGCTGCGAAGTCAGACCCAATGAAACCAGTGAGGCGAACCAGCCCTGGCACTGGGTGGTGATCCCTTCGATCGGCATCTCGATGGGCGAGATTTTCTATCTGAAAGAACTCGCTGAGGATTGCGCCGCCGATCGCGTCTATGAGTTCTTCTTCTCGGCTCCCCCGCTTCACCTTCCTGGTGGTGCCGGTTCTCCGATCAATCCTCAGGCCATCAAGTAACGACTTTGGATAGGCCGAGGGAGCTTGCCCCTGAGGCTCGTTCTGCAATGCATCGCTGGTCGACTCGAAAGGAGAAATGAATGAGACGGACATTGGCATGCATTGCGATTGCCGCTGCCATCGCCACCTGCGTGATCCGGACGGCCTGGGCTCAGGGCGTTTCGGCGCCACTGGCCGGCAGTGCGACGGCCATGCCGGAAAATGCGGTTCTTTTGACCGTTTTCCTTCGACACGATCAATCACGGCCGCTCTCGGAATTGAACGCTCAACTCGCCAAGCAGGGATTCTACAAGCAATTCCCGCCGCCCGGCGTCGAAGTGGTCAGTTGGGACGTCGTCATGGGTGTCGGCCAGATCGTCATCTTGCGATTTCCAGCGAACCGGATCCGCGAAGTCAACCGGGTGCTCGAGGATACCGCGTGGGGGCCGTACCGCACCGAATTCTATCCCACCTATGACTACAAATCCGTGGGCATCGCTGAACATGAAAAGGCGCAATAGAAATCCGCCAGGTCTGGCATTGGCGGAAGACGACGCAGCTCGAACCGTTGCGAAGTGATCCGACCCAAACACCATAGGAAAGCAAGATGTCTAAGCACCAACCAACGATCTCGCGCCGCGATCTCATGCGGAACAGCGCCATAGCTGCGGCCGGGGCGGCCGTTGTTCCGGTGGACTCGGCCGGCGCGGCCGGATCCACCTCGAAGCAGTTCGAGGCACTTGCCATGGTGCATGTCGAAATTAACGGGGTGGACCATCAGCTTGAGTTGCCACCTCGTGTCACGCTGCTCGACATGCTGCGGGAGCGGCTGCAACTCACCGGAACCAAGAAGGGCTGCAACCGCGGCGAATGCGGAGCCTGCACTGTGCTGCTGGACGGCCGGCGCGTCAACGCCTGCCTCGTGCTGGCGGTGGCGGCGGCCGGCCGCAAGGTCACGACAATCGAAGGATTGTCTGACGGACCGCGCCTCCATCCGGTCCAACAGGCTTTCATCGATCACGACGCGTTCCAGTGCGGATTCTGTACCTGCGGGCAGATCATGTCGGCGGTGGGCTGCATCGCCGAGGGCCACACCGGCTCGAACGCGGAAATCCGCGAATGGATGAGCGGCAACATCTGCCGTTGCTCCGCCTATCCTCAGATCGCCGCTGCTGTGGAAGCCGCTGCCAGGGAGAAAGCGTGATGCGCGATTTTAGCTATGCGCAGGCGACCTCGCGCGCTGACGCGATTGCGCTTGCCGCTCTGCCGGACACGATGGTGCTGGCCGGTGGGACCGAACTGCTCAACTGGACGCGGATCGGCATCGTCGAGCCGGCGCGGATCGTCGATATCACCCGCATTCCCGGCATGGAGGGTGTCAAAGCCTTACCGAATGGCGGCGTCCGCATCGGCGCGTTGACGAAGCTGAATGACGCCGCCCAGCACCCACTCATCCGCGCCTCCTATCCGGTCCTTTCGGAAGCCATCCTCAAATCCGCGTCGGCGCAGATCCGCAATCTGGCCACGGTCGGCGGCAATCCGCTGCAGCGCGTCCGCTGTCCTTATTTCCGCGCCGACGAGCCGACGCCTTGCAACAAGCGCGCTCCGGGCTCGGGCTGTGGTGCGCTACACGGCTTCAACGAGAAACACGCGATTTTCGGATGGACCAAGGATTGCGTTGCGGTCCACCCGGCCGATCCACCAGTCGCGCTTGCTGTGTTGGACGCCGACTTTATCACGGAAGATAAGAACGGCGGGCGGAGGCTCGCGGCTCGCAAATTCAATGTGTTGCCGGGTGAGGATCCGACGGCGCACAGCGTCCTGCACCACGGCGAGCTGATCGTCGGAATCGAAATCGGTCGACCGGCGCCGAAATCCGCCTATCTCAAGATACGAGAACGGGAAAGCTACGAATACGCCACCGTTTCGGCGGCCGTCGCCCTGGATCTCGAAGGTGACGTGATCCGGCGGGCACGCATCGCGCTCGGCTCAGTGGCCATGCAGCCGTGGCGCCTCGAAGAGACGGAGCGACGTCTCGCCGGTCAGAAACTCGGATCTCCTGCTATTGAGGCGGCCGTCGACGCGGGCTTCGCCGATGCGCGGCCGCTCTCCTCCAACACCTACAAGATCAAGCTGGCGCGCAACGCCGCGCTGCGCACGATCGAACTCGCAGCGAGGGCATGATGGGTAACTTGGGACAACCGATCGCGCGTGCCGACGGCTTCGTGAAGGTCACAGGCACCGCGCGCTATGCCGGCGATCAGAATCAGGTCGGACAGCTCTATGCCGTTTTGGTGGCATCTACCGTTCCAGCCGGGCGCGTCAGCGCGATCGACACACGGGCGGCGCTTGCCATTCCGGGCGTAACCCGTGTTCTGGTCGCCGCCGACATGCCGCGGATTCATGCCGATCTCGACAAGATCACGGTGCCGCCGCTCGCCACCCGCTTCATACCGATGCAGAGCGACACTATCGTCCATGAGGGGCAGCCAGTTGCGATCGTCGTAAGCGAGAGCCTCGAAGCAGCGGAGGCCGCAGCCACGATCGTGAGGGTTAGCTATGAGCGCGCCGCATTCATCGTGCCCGAGACGGCTGCCGTCGTGTCGGCCGACCCGAAGAAGGGCAGCTATTCGATGTCGAATGCGCTCGAGTTCAACAAGGGTGACGCGCCGGCAGCCATAGCTGCAGCCCCCGTCAAGGCTGGCGCGGCTTACACGCAGCCCTCCCGACACGCCAACCCGATGGAGCCTTCCGCCACTATCGCAGCCTGGAAAGGAGATCATCTCACTGTTTACGACGCCGTTCAGCATCTGCCGGCGGTACAGAATGTCATGGCCGCCGTATTTGGTCTGCCGGCGACATCGGTCCGCGTTGTCTCTCCGCATACCGGTGGTGGCTTCGGCGCCAAAGCGTTTGTCTGGCCGCATGAAATCCTGGCGGCGATGGCCGCGAAGGTCGTGCGTCGACCGGTGAAGCTCGTGCTCTCGCGGCAGCAAATGTACGGCATGGTGGGACCGCAGCCCCAGATGGTGCATGACGTGCGTTTGGGCGCCGGCGCCGACGGCAAGCTGCTCGGTGTCAGCCACGCCGCCACCAACATCACCGGCGTCACGGAGGATTATGTCGAGTTCGGCGCAGTTCCCGGACGTACTTTCTATGCCTGCGACAACATTGCCACCAGCCAACGCATCCGCCGTGGCAACATTACTTTGCCCACTTTCATGCGCTCCCCTTGGGACGGCCCAGGTTCTTGGGCGCTCGGTTCAGCCATGGACGAACTGGCGCGCACGTTGAACATGGATCCGCTCGACTTGCGTCTCATCAACTACGCCGAGACTGATCCGGAAAGCGGCAAGCCCTGGTCATCCAAGAAACTGCGGGAGGCATATGAAGAAGGTGCTCGTCGCTTCGGTTGGCGGACGCGGGTTAAGGGTGGCACGCGGGACGGCCATTGGCGAATTGGCTGCGGGATGGCCGATTGCAGCCAAGGTCAGGCGCGTTTCCATTCGACCGCACGCGTCTGCCTGAAAGCGGACGGCACAGCGCGGATCGAGTCAAGCTTCTGCGACATCGGCACCGGTCCTGCGACCATCTTCCCGCAAATAGCCGCAGAGGTTCTCGGGCTCGACCCGAAGCAGATCTTAGCGGTCGCGGGTGACTCCGATCTGCCCTATTCGGGTCCGACCTACGGTTCAGGAACCACCATCAGCACGGGCGCAGCCGTCCAGCACGCGGCCCTTGGGGTGCGCGCCAAGCTCGCGCGGCTCACAGGCTGGCCGGCCGAGGACGTCACCATGCGGGATGCCCGGATCATGCGTGGCAACGAAGCCCGCACCATTCGGGAAGTACTCGGCGAGGCCGGCGTATCGGAGCTCACATCCGACGGCGCTTTCGATCTTCCGGGCGGCGCATTCGTCGATATGGGCTCGTCGGCGTTTCCGGCTCGCACCTTCGGTGCGATCTTCGTCGAGGTCGGCGTCGATCAGGAGCTCGGTCTGTTGCGGTTGCGCCGGGCAACCGGCGTCTACAGCGCCGGACGGATTATCAACCCAAGGACAGCGCGCTCCCAGATGATCGGCGGCATTGTGTGGGGCTGGGGCATGGCGGCCATGGAGGCGAGCCACTTCGAGCCTACACTCGGTCGCTGGCTCGCGAAGGATCTGGCGGGCGTTGCACTCCCGGTCAACGCCGACATCCCGCCTGACATCGATGTGGGATTCGTCGATGAATTTGACGCCAACTCGGGCCCGCTCGGCGCCAAGGGCATCGGTGAACTCGGTGCGACGGGCGTGGCAGCCGCGGTCGGCAATGCCGTTTACGACGCGATCGGCCTCCGTATCCGCGATCTTCCGATCACACCGGAGAAAATCCTGGCGGCCTAGACAGAAGAAGCTTGGCTCGATGGCAAAACTGCCTTCGGCCTCGCATCTATCGAGGCGTCGGCTGTCGTCGCAACGGCGATCAGGCTTCCGTTTACCCGGTTCCTGATCTTGTCGGCGGCGGGGTCTCCCTCAATTCGGCGTCGGAACCGGAAGAGTAACAACGAACAGGACACTTAAAATGGCCGCCAAGAAAACCGTCGCTATCATTGCCGCTTCACGCGGCCTCGGTTTAGCCTTGGCTGATGAATACTGCGCCCGAGGCTGGCATGTCATCGCCACTTCGCGGGGCAAGTCCGCAGGACTCGATGAATTGCACCAGCTCTATCCCGCGTCACTCGAAATCGAGAATGTCGACATTGTCCAACTTGCCTCAATAAGGGCGCTGAAGAAGCGACTCGCTGGTCGAAGGCTGGACACGCTATTTGTCAATGCCGGCATCTGCAAAGCGAACGAATTGACGCCGATCGCAGTCAGCGATCACGATTTCCTCGATATGATGCTGACCAACGCGCTGAGTCCCATGCGTGTGATCGAAGCCTTGGAGAACCTGGTCCCCGAGAACGGCGTGATCGCGGCGTTGTCGTCCGAGATTGGCAGTATCGGTAACTGCGTCGGCTTTTGGGAACTCTACAGTTCCAGCAAAGCCGCGCTAAACATGCTAATGAAGGCCTTCTCCGCGCGGCATCCGAACGATCCGCGCGCTCTTTTGCTGGTCGCGCCCGGCTGGGTGCGGACGGACATGGGCGGCGATGAAGCAACTCTCGGTATCTCGGATAGCATCCCGCTGGTGGTCGACATGGTCGAGCGCAATGCAGGGGTCCCGGGGCTTCGCTTTACCGATCGCCACGGCGAAATCCTGCCCTGGTAAGCTGCGCGCCGGTCACGGCGTACAGCGCGAGCAAGTTTAGGCGGCTCGGAATGCCATCGTTAGCTTCCGTCCTAGCCAGTTGCTATCACGAGCCGCAGCGCAGCGCCGCCGTTCCCTTCGGACTTCTCTATGGAGCATTGGCAGCGCTTGGTTGGGGCGTCGGATTGGCGGCAGCCCATCATGGCTTCTCCGTCGGCTTCGAGCCGTTCGACCTGCTTTTCATCAGGTATGCCGTCGCCGCTCCGATCCTTCTCGTTCTTTATTACGCGACCAAGCGATCCGGGCGCATAGCTAAGACAAAAGCGTCCGTCGCCGTGACGCTGGCATTGGTCGGCGGCCCCTTGCTCGGCATTTGCGTCATCAGCGGCGGCCGAAAAGCGCCTTTCTCCAGCGGAATCCTTATCGAAGTTGCCGCGCTGACCGTCTGCAGTATCGTACTCGCTCGGCTCGTGCTTTCCGAGAGACTCGGCTTGTTGCGGACGGTCGCGATGCTGGCTTTGACTGCGCGCCTCGCCGTACTGGCGTTCACGTCTCTGGTCGACGGTTCGCCCGAGGCGGCCGTAGGGATAGCGCTGTTCGCTGCGGGCGGATTTGCGGCGGCGACCTTCGCTGCCCTTTCGTGCAGGTGGCACGTCGATCCGATCACGGCCATGACGATCGTCTCTTCCGCCTCGCTGGCGACTTTCGGACCCTACTACGTCCTCGCCGGCGGCCTTAGCCGCTTAAGCGCCATCCCTTGGACGCTCCTTCTGGAGCAAATAGCTTGCCAAGGTTTCATCGCGGGCGTGTTTTCGTGGATCGGCTTCCTCTATGCGGCCAGGATCCTCGGACTTGTGACTGCGTCCTTTATGCCCGCCGTGACACCCGCGGTGGCGGCGCTCATTACATTGTTGATCAGCCGCGAAAGTCCGACGATCCTTCAGTGGGGACTCATCGCTTTCGGAACGTTCGCCGCGGCCCTGCTCATGGTCAACTTGCATGCCAAGACCGCGGTTTCCACGCAGACCAACTGAGCGCGGAGTATTTTGGAGCACTCACGCGACGGCATCCCATTCCGGCGCGAACCGGCGGCCGGACGAAGCGCTGGTCTTTCGGCAGCGCCGCGATCGCGGCGCGATCTTCGTCGCCCAGGGCAATGGCGAGCGCGCCGAGATTGGCTTTCTGGCTTTCCGGCCGGGCCGCCTTGGGGATCGCGATGACATCCTGCTGGTCCAACAGCCAGGCGATCGCTATCTGCGCCGCGGTCGCACCATGTTTGCGACCGATGGCGGCGAGCGTGGCGTCGTTTGCTGCCTGGCCTTGCGCGAGCGGCGCGTAGGCGGTCAGCGGAATCTCCTTAGCCGCCCGGTCGCCTCGTCCGCCAGCGTCAAGCGGCAGAGCCTGAGCAAAGAAGATCGGCGCCGAGCGCCGCGAGCCAACGTGACAGGAGATGCAGGCCAGCGGAGAAACTGATTCAGGCGGGCGGCGCGAGCATCTTTTGAGCCGATTCAAGTGTCTTTCTAGGCCGAGTTCGAGATGTCGGCGACTGAGCCGATAGAGCAGGTGTTCAGATGTCAGGCAGTGCAAGGACCATAGTGCGACGAATGCCCATGCGGTGCCGGATAAGACCCGGGATGCGACCGCTAAGCCATTGATTGTTCTCGATCCGTAGCTGTCTCTTAATCAGCGGGTCCCAGGTTCGAGCCCTGGTGCGCCCACCAAGCTTTTTAACAGCTTGGGATCCCCTCGAGAGAGCCATTCCGACAGGCGCAGCGTCTGAAGGTCATTGTCCGCTTAGGCGGCCGGCGAGGCGCTGTCCGACGACGATTTCATCGCGCGTCATCTTTGAGGCGACCGCATCGCGAAACCTCAAATAGGCCTCCCGCGCGCGGCCTTGCGACCGTGCCGCTGCCAGGTTGAGCCATTTGTAGGCCTGGATTACGTCCTGATGCACGCCGTGACCTTTGTCGTACATCAGTCCCAGCATGGCTTGGGCGAATGGATCGCCCCGGGCGGCGCCCCGGCAATAGAGATCGAAAGCGGCCTGATAGGCCTGCGGGACACCAAAACCGTGCTCGTACATGAAGCCGAGCCGGCCGAGCGCTCCTGGATTTCCCCGCGCGGCCAGCGGTGACAGATCCTGCGCGGCGCGGACATATTCGCCGCGGTCGAACGCCGCCGTGCCGCGGCTCAGCGCATCGGCGTGCGCCGATGGGCCGCTGATGATAGCGAGCACGACCGTCGCCGCAGCTGGCAGATTGCGCCAGACGGTGGAGCGGAGCGAGGCCACGACACCGGCCTCAATGGAAGCTGGTCGTGACCGGGGCATTGCTCGTCGTGGTGGCGATGGTTCCGCGCAGTTTGGACCGAAGCTCTTCGGAGACGAGATGCGCGTCCGTGCCGTCTCGGATGATTTGCGGCCGGATGAAGATGATCAGCTCGGTTCGCTGGGTGCTGTTGGACTGGTGACCGAAGGCATCACCAAGGCCGGGAATCTGGTCGAGTACGGGGATCGTATTGCGCACGCCGCTCTGCTGCTCGCTGATCAGGCCGGCGAGCAGCACGGTCTGGCCGTTGGCGACCGAGACCTGGCTCTTGACCCGCCGCTCCGAGATGGTCGGCGTCAAATTGGGTGTGCTGGACGACGTCTGAGGTACGTTGCTGATCTCCTGCTCGATATCGAGTCGCACCGTGCCATTGGCGCTGACGCGTGGCGCGACACGCAGGATGATGCCGGTGTTGCGATAGTCGATGGTGTTGACCACGGTGTTGCTGGTCGTCAGCACGGTGGCGCTGCCGGTGGAAACCGGCACGACGTCGCCGACCTGCAGCGTCGCCACCTGGTTGTCGACCACGACCAGCGACGGGTTTGACAATACCTTCACACTGGTCACGGCATGCAGCGCATCGAGGATGAGGCTCGGCTGCGTCGCGTTACCGACCAGGAAATTGAAACCCGGAAAACTCTGGTTGATGAAGGCGTTGGTGAGCGAGCCCGCGACCGAGGCGAGGCCCGTGGTGGCGTCGGTAGTGGTCGCGGGCGCCGTTGTCGCCTGGGTGTTGAGGATCGATCCGGAGTTTGGCTTCAATCCCAGATTTTGCCCGGTGATGTAGGCCTGGACGCCGTAGGACAGCGAATTGTTGAGCGTCACTTCGGCGATGGTGGCGTCGATCGCGACCTGCAGCTGCGGTTGATCGAGCTGCAGCAGGGTCGATTCGATAATGCGGTAGTTGGCCTGATCGGCGTAGATCAACAGCTTGTTGTTGGTGGTGTCGGGGGTGATCCTGACATCCTGCAGCATGGATTGGCCATTGCCGGACGTCGCACCACGGCCGGCGTCGAGCGCTCCGCTGTTGCCGCCGCCGCCGGGATTTGCGCCCTGGGTGCCCTGCGCGCCGTTCGTGCCTTGCGAGCCCAAACCAGATGTGGTTCCGCTCCCGGTCGTGCCGCGTCCGGCGAAGCCGTTCGTTGAGGCGGAATTGCCTGCGGTCAGCGACAGGCGATCGGCGCTCGACGTGGCCGACGTGCCCGATCCCGGTGCGACCTGATTGTCAGCGCTGTCGAGCAGGCTCGATGCGCCCGAGCCGCCGAGGAACATGTCGGTCAAGACGCGTGCGATCTGGCGGGCATCGCCGTATTTGACACGATAGACATGAACAGTGGTCCGCGCAGTGTCGGCGCGATCCAGCCGCTTGATCCAGGTCTCGGCGGTGCGCAACATGTCCGGGCGCTTGCTGACCACCATGACGGCGTTGAGGCGGGTGATCGGCTCGAATTTGATCACGTTCTGACTGAGACCGTTCTCGCCGGAATCCACGATCTTCTCCAGTTCCGCAATGATCGGCGCCGGCGGACCGCTCGCGACCGGGAAGATGCCGACCGATTGGCCGCGCATCCAGTCGACATCGAAGCTCAGCGCCGTGTCGACCGCGGTACGTCGCTCGGCGCCGGTGCCCTGGATCAGAAGCAAATTGCGCGTGGTGTCCGCCCGCACCGTTCCGGCGCGGGTGGCAAAGCTGTCCATCAGCTTCAACAGGGTCGACGCCGAGACATATTGCAACGGCACAACCGACACGCCGTATCCGGGCTCGGGGTTGGCGGCGGCGGCATCGACCCGGCCGGCGCCGACCGCATCGCCAAGCGGCGTGAGCCGGTAGCCGGACGCATCGTGCAGCAGCACGACGCCGCTCAGCCGCAATGCGCCCTCCAGCACAAATATAATGTCGGATTTCGGCACGGGCCGGACGGAAACCAGGCTGACCGTGCCCTGCACCCGCGGATCAATGGTGTAGCCGACGCCCAGGATGTCCCCGAGCACGACCTTCGCGACCGTCGCAACCGGCGCGTTCTCGAAGTTCAGGTCGAAGCCGTTGCCGCTCGACGATGGCTGCGGGCGACTATCGGATACCGCGGTGACTTCAGCCCCTTCGTAGATCGCGCCGGTGCCAGCGCGATTGCTGCCGGATGCAGCGGCCACGGGGCCGACCGGTTGCGGTTGGCGCGGCATGAGATCGATCGAACGGACCTTGTCCGCGATATCGAGCTGCGAATTGTCGACGCTCGAACCGACGGTCGCGGAATTGCACGACGCCAATAGAACCAGCGACGACAGAACAAAGGCGGCACCGACGCTGCGGCGCGTGATTCGATGATGGCCAAGCCTGTCGACGCGTACCATAAGACTTCGCCATTCCGACCGCCGGTGCTCGCAGATCGTTGCGTCGATCTGCTTGTGTCACCCGTCCGAGAATGAATACTTAGCGATCGAACATGACAGAAATAAATTGGTCGCTTGATTAGATGACAGTCCGTCGGCGTGCGTTGATTCCAGAACACGCTCGTCCGACACATCTATCCGCTGAACTTTTTTGAGCGGCTGTTGCACGAGCAGCTTCGTACAGCTGTCATAGTTCAGGTCAATAACGTCGCAGTGCTGGCCCCGCGCGCATCGCCTTCAGCGATCTCGTGACGAGCCGGTTGAAAGTTTTTGCGACCGGAACAACGGATGGCCAGCGACTTGTCCTCGGAGTTCGTGGAGTATCTCCGTCAGGGCAGGCATTTGACGGCGGTTGACGGACGCGACGATTCCACCGGTCAAGGTGATGCCGACCAGCGGCAGGCCAAGCTATGGGAACTGGTGGACCTGCCGGCAGGTGAATTCGCCGAGCAGGCTGCGCGGTTCCACGGTCTCGACCGGGTCGCACTGCAGGACATGATGTCTGCCGTGTCGCTGGCGGCATCATTCTCGCCGCGCTTCCTGCGGGAGACCCTGGTGTTCCCCTATCGGTCGCCACAGGGCGACGTCGTGCTCGCAGTCGCCGACCCGACCAATCAATCCGCACAGCGCGCGGCGCAGATCGTGCTCGGCAAGGGAGTTGCGATCAAGGTTGCAACCTTCGAGGACCTTGCGGTCGTTCTCGACCAGCGTCTGGACCAGCACGAGGCGGTTCCGGGCGATGCTTTGCCGGCGCAGTTCCGCGAAGACGACATCGAAAGTCTTCGCGATCTCGCAAGCGGCGCGCCGGTGGTGCGGGCTGTCAACGATCTGCTTGAAAAGGCGGTCGAATTGCGTGCCAGCGACATTCACATCGAACCGTTTCACAAGGGCTTCGCGGTACGCATGCGCATCGATGGTTTGCTGCGGCAGGTCTCGGCACCGGCGAATGTGTTGCCGCAGGCGGTGATTTCCCGCATCAAGATTGTAGCCAATCTCAACATCGCCGAACGCCGCCTGCCGCAGGATGGTGCCGCGCGCTTGAGGGTCGGCCGCGTCGACGTCGATATCCGCGTTGCGATCATGCCGATGCAGCACGGGGAGGCGGCCGTGATCCGCATCCTGCCCAAGGATCGTGGCCTCCTGGTCGTCGAGAAGCTGGGATTTTCGCCGCCTGACGAAGCGCGGCTGCGCCGGCTGTTGAAACTGCCGCACGGCATGATCATCGTCACCGGCCCGACCGGTAGCGGAAAGACCACGACCCTTGCCACCGTGCTGTCGATTCTCAACGAGCCGATCCGGAAAATCCTCACCGTGGAAGATCCCGTCGAATACGAGATCCCCGGCATCAACCAGGCGCAGGTCAAGCCGGCGATCGGACTGACCTTCGCGGCGGCGCTGCGTTCCTTCGTTCGCCAGGACCCTGATGTGATCATGGTCGGCGAAGTCCGCGATTCCGAGACCGCGCATGTGGCGGTACATGCCGCGCTGACCGGACATTTGGTGCTCACCACGCTGCATACCGAAACTGCTGCGGCTGCGGTGCCGCGCCTGCTCGATCTTGGCGTCGAAGGTTATCTCCTGCGCTCGGTCTTGCGCGCGGTCGTTGCGCAGCGCCTGGTGCGTCAACTATGCGAGCGGTGCAAAACGACGCGCGTCCTTGCCGATGCCGACTTCACCGAGGATCCTCGATTGACCGCGTTCGGCTTCCACTGCGGCGACGTGATCCACGAGCCCTGCGGCTGCGACCGTTGCGCGGGCACCGGCTATCGTGGCCGTCTCGGCGTCTTCGAGGTTCTGGAGCTGACCGACGAGCTTCGCGAGCTGATCGGCGAGAAGACCGATGGTCTGAAGATCGACACATTGGCGATCCGCGGCGGCATGACCACGATGCTCGACGACGGTATCGCCAAATGCCGCGCGGGATTGACGTCGCCTGCCGAAATCCTCCGTGTCACAACCTTGCGGTGATCGCGTGCCTGAGTTCCGCTACCGGGCCCTGACACAGAACGGCGAGATTGTGAATGGCACGATCTCGGCGACGACCGCAGCCGAGGTTGCGCGTCGCATCGAATATCTACGGCTGTTGCCGATCGAGACCGTCGAGAACAAGCGCTCGCCCTCGAGTTTGGCTGCCTACGGTCTGTTCGGCCGCCCGAGCGCTGCCGAGATCACCACTTTCACCCGGGACCTCGCGCTGTTGCTGAAGGCTGGCGCCCGGCTCGACGATGCACTTGAGCTGATGACAGGCGATGCCGATGTCGGGCGGTTACGTCCGGTGGTCAGCAAGATCCGGGCCTCGCTGCTCTCGGGCGAAAGCCTGGCCGATGCCATCGCCGGCCACGCGGCGTTGTTTCCGCCGATGTATGCCGCGCTGGTCCGCGTTGGTGAGATTTCCGGCACGCTGGATCAGGTTCTGGAAATGCTCGGCGCAGAGCGGGCACGATCGGAGCAGATGCGGCGCAAGCTCACGGATGCGATGCAATATCCGGCTTTTGTGCTGGTCGCCTCGGCCGGGGTCATGCTGTTTTTTATCCTGTTCGTGCTGCCGCAATTCTCGTCGGTGCTGCAGGATTTCGGAAGCAAGTCGGATACGACGCTGAGCAGCTTTATCAAGCTGTCGGAGTTCCTGCATGCAAATGCGACGCCGGCATTGCTGGCGACCGCGGCGATCATCGCCGGCGGCTGGTGGCTGTTGCGGCGGCCTGGCGTGCGGGCTGCGATCTTGAGCGGATTGTCGAGTCTGCCCGGCGTCGGCGGCATTTTCCAGTTCCATCGGAGCAGCCTGTTTTGCCGGAATCTCGGCGTCCTGCTCGGCAGCGGCGTCAATCTGACCGAGACGTTGCGCATCCTGGTCGACATCATGGCCGTGACCGGAAATGAGCAAGGCTGGAGCGCGGCGGCTGATCGTGTCCGCCACGGCGGAAAGCTGTCTGATGCACTTGCGGTCGCCAACAGCCTGCCGCCGATGGCAGTGCGTATGCTGCGGCTCGGCGAGGAGACCGGCCAGTTGCCGACACTGGCTGGCCGCGTCGCAGAATTCTATGAAGCCAAGCTGCAGCGCAGTCTCGATCGCGTCGTCGGCATCGTCGGACCGCTCGCCATCATCTGTATCAGCACGGTCGTGGGGGGCCTGATCGTGTCGGTCATGACCGCGCTGCTGTCGGTCACTCAACTGGTCGGTTAGACCAAAGGTTGGTACATCATGATATCGCTCAAGGGCATCGGCCGGTACATCATCGCAAGCAGGGGGCAGAGCCGGCTCGAGCTCGGAGGCAGGCGGCTTGAAAGCCAGGCCGGCTTCACCCTGGTCGAAATGCTGGTGGTGATCGCGATTATCGGCCTGATCATGGGGCTGATCGGCCCGCGCGTCCTCAACTATCTCAGCGAATCCAAGGTCAAGGCCGCGCGGATCCAGCTGCAGAGCTTTGTCACCGCCCTCGATCTCTACTATCTCGACGCCGGCCGGTATCCGTCGAGCGCGGAGGGATTGACCGCGCTGGTACGGCCGACTTCGGGCGTGGCCGCCTGGAATGGGCCTTACCTGAAGGGCGGCGGCGTTCCGAACGATCCCTGGAGCCATGTCTACGTCTATCGCTCGCCGGGCGAGCGTGGCCCCTATGACATCGTCTCCTACGGATCTGACGGCCAGGAAGGCGGCAGCGGGACTGCCGCCGACATCTCGCTCGAAAATCTGTCCGCCAAAAATGAATGAGTCGGCAGAACAAGGCTTCACGTTGCTCGAGATGGTTTGCGTGCTCGCGATCATCGCGCTGCTTTCGGCCGTCTTTCTGCCGTTCATTCCGCATGAAACGTCGCGCTCGCGCCTGCAGGCCTATGCCTTGCAGGCGGCGACATTGTTGATGGCGGACCGCGATGCTGCGATCCAGCGCCACATCAGCATTGCTGCGCTGGTCGATGCGGGCGGGCGCACGATCAGGTCCGGCGCCTCGCAGGCGGCGATCCGCATTCCGGATGACGTGCATTTCGAGGCGGTGCTGCCGCAGACCTGTCACCGGCAGGCGGCGCTATCGACCATTCGCTTCTTCGCAGATGGCATGTCGTGCGGCGGCACCATCGCGCTGGCGCGCTTCGATGCGGCCTATGAAGTTCGCGTCAACTGGCTGACCGGGAGGGTCGAGATTGTATCCCGCGACATCGGCATCAACTGAGCGGCGCGACGCCGGCTTCACGCTCCTCGAGGTGCTGGTGGCGCTGGCGCTGGTGGCCGTCGTGATCGTCGCGATCGGATCGGTGATGGCGAGCAATGTGCGCGGTGTCCGCGCCATCGGGGCGCATGTCGCGTTGACGCAGGCGATGCGCACGGCGATGGCCGCGGCGATGCCGCCGCGCGAGGAGCTTCAGCAGGGAACATCGTCGGGGCAAGTGGATGGCTATCGCTGGACGGTCGACGTCACTCCGCTTGGCGGCGACTGGACGGTTCCCGATTCCGTCGTGGCTTGGGTACCCGAGCTCGTCAGGGTTCGCGTCAAGTCGCCCAGCGGGGTGACCTCGGACATTCGTACGGTCCGCCTGATGAAGAGGGCGTCCGAATGACCGTGGCGGAGACCGGCTCGCGCGCAGGGGAACGCGGCTTCACGCTGATCGAAGCCATCGTCGCGCTCGCCCTGATGAGTCTTGTGCTGTCGGCGCTTGTCAGCGTCGCGGCACAATGGTTGCCGAACTGGAATCGCGGCCTCGGCCGGATCCAGCGCGACGAAGCGATCGGGACCGCGTTGCAACACATCGCGGCCGACCTTGCCGCCGCCGAATATGTCCCCGCCAATCGTGAGTCTCGCCGTCCGCTGTTCGTCGGATCGGAGCTGTCGGTCACCTTCGTGCGTGCGGCGATTGGTCCGAATATCGGGCAGGGACTCGATGTCGTGCGACTTGGCGAAACGACCGACCGGCTCGGATTCGCCACGATCCGCTCGCGCACGCGATTTGCGCCGCTGCCGATCGGTTCGACACTGTCCGAGCAGTTGCATTTTGGTGATCCGGTGGTGCTGCTGCGCGCGCCGTTTCGGCTGTCCTTTGCCTATGCGGGACCGGATCGGGACTGGAAAAGCACTTGGCGCGACGCCGGGCGATTGCCGATCATGATCAAGGTGACTGTCCGCGATGCAGGGAGCCAGCGCGTGCTGCAGGTGTCGACCATCGCATCGATCCACGCTCAGGTTCCAAGCGACTGTACGCGGCCGGATGGCAACTGCAACGACAAGGCCGACCAGCCGAATGCAGCCGACATCGCCGCCCGGACCGTCGCTGCCGGGCAGGGAGGTTAGCCATGAGGCGGTCTTCCGGCGAGGATCCGCAGCGCGGCTTCGTGATTGTCGCGGTGCTCTGGCTTCTCATCGCGCTGGCGTCGCTGGCGATGATTTTTGGGCTCTATCTGTCGCAATCCGCGCGCGCGATGGCGATCAGCGACACCGCCTTGCAGAATGAAGCATTGGTGTCGGCTAGCGTCGAGCTCACCGCCTATCAGCTAACCCTGGCGGGTAGCGATACCAGGCCGGCGCAGGGGACGTTTCATTTCCGGATGGACGACGCCAATGTCGATGTCACCTTCACGTCCGAGGCAGCCCGGATCGATCTGAATTTCGCGTCGAAGGACGTGCTCGCCGCCCTCTTCGCGGGACTTGGTGCCAGCAAGGATGCGGCCAATGAGGTTGCGGAGCGTGTCGTCGGCTGGCGCAGCCGGCCCACGCCGGACAGCACCGATGAAGAGGGGGCGCGCTACGCGGCATTGGGTTATTCGCCGCGCCAGTCGTTGTTCACGCATGTCAATGAGCTGGCGCTGGTCGCCGGCCTTTCGCCTGTTCTGGTCGATCGCGCTTTGCCGTTTGTGACCGTTTTCAACGGGTCGTCGGATATCGATGCCACCATCGCGGCACCGGAAGTGGTCGCGGCCTTCGCAAAGAATTCTCATGCGAACATGGCTCCGTTCGGCGGGGGGATCGCCTCGCCGGGCGGCTCGCTCGCCGCTGCCGACCCGTCCGCTTCCCCAAAAAGCGCTGCACCGGCAGCAAAGAGCCCGTGCTACCGCATCGCGGCGACGATCGATTTTGCCAACGGCCGCCGCTCCACCTCCGAAGTCGTGATCGCGCTCGGCGACAAGCGCGAGCCCTACCGCCTGCTGTCGTGGCAGGACGATGTCGAGCCGGCCGAGGCGCGGCCCGTGCGCCGGAGGTCCTGATGGCGTTGATGTCGGACGCAAAGCAGTTTCTCGTCGGGTGGATCGATGCGGTAAGCCGTGCCGTCGACATCGTGGCCGACCGTTTCGTGCGCGCGCAGCGGATACGACTTGTCGAAGCGGATGACGGCGCGCTCACGGCGAGCCTGATCGCCACGAAGGGCGGAGCTGGCCTGTCCGATGTTTCCTTCCGCCTCGACAGCGGCAAGCCGCAGCCGTCGCTGTCGGCGGAGTGGAACGCGGCGCTCCGGGGAGGTCGCATAGAAGTGCTGTTGCAGCCGGCCCACGTCATGACGCATCCGCTCGATTTCCCGAGCAAGGCTGCCGATTTCCTCGACGGCATGATCCGGGCGCAGGTCGATCGCCTGACGCCGTGGTCTGTCGATGATGCCGTGTTCGGCTGGAGTTCGCCGGTATCAGTTGCGAACGACCGGATCGATGTGATCGTTGCGGCGACCTCGAAGCTGAAAATCGCTCCCGTGATCGAGTTCGCCGAGAAGGTCGACGCCGCGTCAGTTGCGATCCTGGCGCCGGCCGATGCCTCCGCACCGATCAAGCTCGTCGACAAGCCGCTGCGCAGCGTGGTTGGAGCCGCGGTCAACGTGCCCCGCCTGCTGCGCGCGATCCTGTTGTCGACCGCGCTCGCCGCGGGCGCCTCGCTGCTGGCTGGTGCCTATTTCGGTGGCTCACTGCAATCGGAACTCGGCGATTTGCAGCAGCGCATCTCGCAGCGACGCGCCTCGCTGCGGCTCGGTGCCAACGGCTCCGTCTCAGGGCTCGGTCTGCTCGCCAAGCGCAAGCAGACCACGCCATCCAGCGTGATGGTGCTGGAGGCGATCTCGAAGGCGTTGCCCGACTCCACTTACGTCACCGAACTTCGCATCGAAGGCGACAAGGTCCAGGTCGCCGGGATGACCCAGGATGCGCCCTCGCTGGTCCGATTGATGGAACAGTCGCCACAGTTCACCCGCGTCACCTTCTTCGCGCCGACCACGCATGCGACCAACGAGCCCGGTGAGCGCTTCCACATCGAAGCTCATCTCACCGCCTATTTCGGATCCGGCACATGAGCATCCTGTCCGCGCCAGCAAGGCTCGTCACGTCCTCGCCGGTCCTGGCGGGGGCGGCCTATGCCAGTCTCGTCATCGTGTTGCTCGTCACCGTCGTGACGTCGATCGCCGACCTCATCGAGCGGCGCGGCGAGGTCACGGCTTCGGCAAGCATGCTCGAACAGCTCGACGGCCACGGCGCGGCTGCCACCGCGCCCGGCGAGGCGATGCCGCCAGGCTCGGCCTATCTGGAGGGCGCGACCGTCACGGTCGCTGGCGCGACGCTGTTGCAGCGGGTGGCGAGCGCGGTGACGAAATACGGCGGCAATGTGCTTTCCACGCAGCTAGACGTCCAGAGTCCGTCGAGCAAGCCCGGATTCCTCAGCATGATCGCGAGCTGCGAGGTCCAGCAGGCTCAGTTGCAGCAACTGCTCTACGATCTCGAGGCGGGGATGCCGTTCTTGTTCATCGACCAGTTGGTGGTCCAGAGCGCAACCTCCGCGTCCGGCGCGCAGCCCGGCAAATTGCGGGTTCTGCTCGGCGTATCAGGACAATGGCGAGGCGCCAAATGATGCGTTCCGTGGTGATCGTTTCCGTGGCGCTCGTGCTATCGCTTCACGCGGCAGCGGCCGCTGCGATCACGACCGATGCCCTCGACGCCGGGATCGCTGAGGAGACGCGGTTGGGCGGACCGCTCACGCCGTCGTCGAGCGCACCGGTGACATCCGTTCGCGTTGTCACGCCGCCGCCGGAGCCGGAACGTCCGTTGAGCGCCAACCCGCTGTGGGCGATTCCGCTCACGCGATTGCCGGGCACGCGCGATCGTCCGGTGTTCTCCCCGTCGCGCCGGCCGCCGCCTCCGGTGGCCGCCTCGGAGCCGGCCCCTGCGCCGCCACCCCCGCCGCCCCGGAGCAAGGCAGTCCAGCCGCCGCCATTGTCGCTGGTCGGAACCATCGCGAGCGACGAAGAGAGCTTTGGCATTTTTCTCGATCAGTCGACCAAGCAGCCGCTTCGATTGAAGCTCGGCGAAGACTATCAGGGATGGAAGCTGCGCACGATCGGCGGCCGCGAGGTCATAATGGAGATGGATCGGCAGGCGGCGACGCTGACATTGCCGCCACCCGGCGGACGAGCGAGCGATCAGGTGGTGCTGACACCCGTCAATGCCGACGGCTCGACGCCGCAGGCCGAGTTGAGGCGGCATTGAGACTTCGAACTGCGTCTTGAATTGCAGCTGGTCCTCGCTGAGGGGCGCGAGATACTCGTCAGCTGCGTTGAGAAAAGTTCCGTGCCGATATGTCGCAATCCACTGTCATTTGGTTGTTAGAAACCTGCCAGAATACCGCAACAACGCGCATGTAGCGTTGACCTCGTCAGACAAAAACACTTGTCAACGACCGCAGTCGCAAGAATTCGGGTTGGAGCCGTGGTTGGCGTCAGCGCGGTCTCGCACGGCTGACGGCAGCGCATTGGCGGGACGGCGTGCTTCGACGTTATTCGACTATCTCTTGTGTCATCGTCGCCGCGTGCCTCGGGCTTGCAGCGAGTGCCATGACCGCTTGGCTTGGCGCAACCGGCTTGCCGGAGCTGCAACGCACGCCGCAGGACGTTTGCACCCGACCCCAGCCTGGAAGCGCTGTCGTGGAACCGGCGGAATTGCGCAGCCGTGACGGCGTGCTCGAAACCGATCTCAGCGTCCACGATGAGAAGCTGCCCGACGGAACGGTCCGTTACTGCTATTTGACGTCGGACGGCAAACCATCGCCGACCCTGCGCCTGAAGCCAGGCGAGCAATTGGTCATCCATTTCAAGAACGACCTTGTTGACCTCGATACCGCGACGCCTGCGATCGACCGGGCGCTCGCCGGCGCGCCGATCTGCACGACAAAAGTGAAAGCGGACCCCTGCGATAGCGGCGCGATGACACCGGTTTCGACCAATCTGCACTTCCACGGACTGAACGTGCCGCCGGTCTGCCACCAGGACGATGTGCTGAAGACCTCGATCCAGCCGGACGACAAGCCGTTCGAATATCGCCTGCGCGTTCCGGACGACGCGCCGCCCGGCCTCTATTGGTATCACCCGCACCTTCACGGCTTCAGCAAGACCCAAGTGCTCGGCGGTGCCTCTGGCGCCCTGATCATCGAAGGCATCGAACGCGCCGATCCGTCGCTCGCCGGGTTACCTGAGCGCGTGCTCGTGATCCGCGACCAGGATCTCGTCAATCCCGACGCGTCGCCATCGAAATCCGAGCCCGTGATGACGAAGAGCCAGCTCGACAATGACGGTGACGTCGCCAACTCCGGCACTGGCTTCGGCAAGCCGTCGAAAGACCTGTCGATCAATTTTGTGCCGGTGCCGTATCCGAACTATCCACCGGCGGCGCTGTCGATGAAGCCGGGCGAGCGGCAGCTTTGGCGGGTGCTGAACGCTTCCGCGATCACGTATCTCGATTTGGCTTTGCTGGTCGGCCGCGCGCCGCAACCGATCGGCGTCGTCGGCATCGATGGCGTACCGTTACGGTTCCAAGGCAGCCCGTCCCCGCCGGTACAATGGGTCAAGCATATCGGCCTGCCGCCCGGCTCGCGCGCCGAATTCATCGTTGAGGGCCCGCCGGCCGGAGTGCCGGCACTGCTGGTGACGCGTGCCGTCGACACCGGGCCTGCCGGCGAGAACGATCCGAACCGTGCGCTGATGGCGATCACGAGCGCAGCCGATGCCGGCGAGCCGCAGGCTGCACTGTCCACGCGTGCCGAGCCGTTGCCGCCGCCGGAGAGGCCGTGGGTCGGCGACGTTGCACCGGTGCGCGCAAGGAAACTGTTCTTTTCCGAGCAGCCGGAAAATCCCGATGACCCGAACAGTCCGACCAAATTCTTCATGACCATCGACGGAAACACGCCAAAGCCGTTCGATCCGCAATCGGATGTCCCGGACATTGTGGTGAAGCAAGGCGATGTCGAGGACTGGATCATCGAGAACCACTCGATGGAGCTGCATGATTTTCACATCCATCAGCTTCACTTCCAGTTACTCGACTGGTCCGGCATCGCGGTCAACGAGCCCTTCCTGCGCGATACCGTCAACGTTCCCTACTACAACGGCCGGATGCTGAAATATCCCAGCGTGCGCCTGCGGATGGATTTTCGCGATCCCGGCATCGTCGGCACCTTCGTCTACCACTGTCACGTCCTCGAACATGAGGACGGCGGCATGATGGGGCGGATCACGGTAGTGCCAGGGAATACTGCGACTTCGACTACGCCGCCTAACCAGAAGACCAAAGGAGAGCTTTGATGCACAACAGGCACAAATCACGTTGGCTGCACGGTTGCCGCCTAACGCTCAGCGCGCTGGCGCTGGGTCAATTCATCGCCGGTCCCGCCCTCGCGCAGGAGTGGGGACATCACGGCGGGGAGGAGACCAGGACGCCGATCAAGCACGTGATCGTCATCATCGGCGAGAACCGCAGCTTCGATCACGTGTTCGCCACCTACGTGCCTGACCGGCCGGGCGAGAGCGTGATGAACCTGCTCTCGCAGGGCATCGTCAAGCTCGATCACGAAAAGAACGCCGTCCCAGGTCCGAATTTCGAGAAGGCTCATCAGCTCTCGGCCACCGATACCGGTTCAAACGATGCGTTCCTGCTGAGTCCGCCGAAGCAGAGCTTTCCCAAGGATCAGTTGCCGGCCCCGCTGGTCGGCGGCCCCAAGGTCTCCTACATCCCGAACCAATGCGGCAGTTCGCCGATCACGACCTGTGAGGCGTCTCTTGCATTGGCGCAGCAGTCCGAATCCGGGCTGCCCGCCGATTACTACCAGTATCTCTTGACCGGCGGCACCGGTCAGTCGTCGAAGACCCCCGACCAGCGCATCAGCAATGTCAGTGCGCTGCCGGCCGGCCCGTTCCAGCTCACCAACGGCGACGTCATGCCCTATGACGCCTACGCGGCAAGCCCGGTGCATCGCTTCTATCAGATGTGGCAGCAGCTGAACTGCAATACCTCGGCCGCCAGCCGCGACAATCCGTCGGGCTGCAACGGCAATTTGTTCGCCTGGGTCGAAGTGACCGTCGGCGCCGGCACCAATGGCACGGCGCAGCCTTCCAATTTCTCGACCGAATATTCGCCGACCGCGACGACCACGGGCGAGGGGTCGACCGCACTTGGCTTCTACAATGTGCAGAAGGGCGACGTGCCTTACTTCACGAGCCTGGTGAAGCAATATGCGATGAGCGACAATTTCCACCAGTCCGTCAACGGCGGCACGGGAGCCAACCACATCATGTTCGGCCATGCCGACATGATCTATTTCAGCGACCACTACGGCAACGCGATTGCGCCGCCGAATGGTGTGCAGGTGTTTGGCGGCACACCCGATGCCGGCATCGTCCATACGATTGAGAACCCGAACCCGGCGATGGGCACCAACAACTGGTACACCGAGGACGGTTACGGCGCCGGCGGCAATGGCGGCTATCCGCCGCCCTTTTCCACGAACCCGGTCTCCGGCGGCGGCTCCTACAGCGACTGCTCGGATACGAACCAGCCCGGCGTCAAGCCGATCGTCAATTATCTGAAGACGCTGCGGATCAATCCGAACTGCGAACCGGGCCATTACTATCTGTTGAACAACTACAACCCGGGCTATTTCGGCAACGGCAAGAATGCCTACACCGACACCAACCCGTCCAACACGCCGTTCACGATCCCGCCGTCGACCCGCAAGAGCATCGGCGACAGCCTGAACGAGAAGAGCATCTCGTGGAAGTACTATGGCGACCAGTGGAACAACTACGTCAACGATCCGTACCAGCTCAACTGGGGCGTAGCTGGTCCCACCGCTGACGAATACTGCAACATCTGCAATCCGTTCCAGTACGACACGTCAATCATGTCGCATCCGGAGCAGGTCGCTGCCCATATCAAGGATTCGGTCGACCTGTACACGGACATCTCCAAGCACAGCCTGCCGGCCGTCTCGATCGTCAAGCCGAGCGGCTTCACCGACGGTCACCCGTCGTCCTCCAAGCTCAATCTGTTCGAGGGCTTCGCAAAGAAGATCGTCGACCAGGTCGAGGCCTCTGATTATGCCAAGGATACGGCAATCTTCATCACCTTCGATGAAGGTGGCGGCTACTTCGACTCGGGCTATGTGCAGCCACTCGATTATTTCGGCGACGGCACCCGTATCCCGCTGATCGTGGTCTCTCCTTATGCCAGGCAGGGCCATATCTCGCATGAATATGCTGATCACGTCTCGATCATCAAATTCATCGAGCGGAACTGGCGTCTGCAGCCGATCACCAACCGCAGCCGTGACAATTACCCGAACCCGTTTGCCGCGCCGAACAATCCCTACGTTCCGGTAAATAGCCCGGCGCTCAGCGACCTGTTCGACTTCTTCGACTTCGACGACGGTGGCCATGGTGGCCATCACGGTCATGACGGCGACGGCGGTGGCTGGGATCACTGACAACCTTCATTGGTGACATGACGAGTCCGCCGGCCAAGAGTCGGCGGACTTTTAGTTGAAGCCAAACCATTGCTGTGCGGCTACGGCCGACAGCAGGCCAAGGGCGAGGAATGGACCGAACGGCAGCGAGGTCTGCCGCGTCAGGTTTTGTCCGGCCAGTCGCGCGCCGCCGATCGCGATCAGCGCCGAGAGCGCGGCGATCAGGATCAGCACGGGAATGCCTGTGAGGCCGACCCACGGCGTGGCTGCCGCGAGAAATTTGACGTCGCCGAGCCCGAGTCCTTGAATCTTCCTCACAGCGAAATAGAGCTGACGAAATAGCCAAAAAATAGCTCCGACGACGATCGCCTCTGCGGCGGTCTCGACGCCTGCCATGGCGCCGCTTGCGATGACGGTCTTGGCCAGACCAAGGGCGCCGACCGCAAGGTTGAGCGCATCCGGAATAATGCCGCGGCGAAGATCGATCAGCGCAAGGCTGCCGCATAGCAGGCTCAGCGCTGCGAAGAATGCTGCGAACAGAGGCGGTGTGGTGTCGGCCGTCATATCGTTCTCTGAAGAAGGGTGGAAGCCCGGCGCCGATCAACCACATCTGGCGTCATCGCGAGAGTATGAATTTTGCTTGAAGAAATTATTTTGTCATCGACGCGCGTGCGTGTTTCTCCTGATGGCGCTTGAGAAGATTGCTCGGCAGAAAAATGTTGTTATTTACGGAGAAGTCCGGAAGCAAAGCGATACCGTCACAAAACGGCATAACACGCCGACAATATTGCTGCGACCGTTGGACGCGGCGTCGCGGACGACGCTGCACTCCGCGACCTTGGGGGTATCGATGAAGAAAAGCGTGGTGCCGTGCCTTGTTGCGTTCGCCATTGCGAGTGGCATGGGGCGGGCAAGTGGCACTCCGCTCGACGATGCGGCCGAGCGCTATCGCCCGTACATGATCGCGGGAATCGGGTCGGCGCTGGCTGGCATCAAGGAATTGCGGGAGCATGTCTCCGCGAAGGATCTGGCGGGAGCAAAGAAGGCCTGGCTCTCGGCCCGTGGCGGCTGGGAGCGCTCGGAGGTCTTCACGGCCGGCTTTGTTCCTGAGCTCGATACGCTGATTGATGCCTGGCCCAATGCTGATAGCGGGTTCCACGCCATCGAGGCTAAATTGTTCGGTGCCGGCCGGACCGATGTCGAGAACGATACCGATGTTCTGATCAAGAATCTCGGCGAGCTCCACCGGAAGCTGGCCACCATACCGTTGACGCCGCAAGGGCTGCTCGACGGTACCGTGCGACTTGCCTACGAGGTGGGGGAGAGCAAGGCGGATGGCGGTGAATCCCGGATCAGCGGCACCTCGCTTGGCGACATGCGCAACAATGTCGTGGGCATCGACTTTGCCTATCGGACCATCTTTGCCGATGCCCTCAAGGTAACAGACGCGAGGGTCGCGAAGCAGGTGACGGAGCGCATCGAGCAGCTCAAGATCATTGTCGCGGCCCCCGATCTGCCGCATGTCGATGTTCGCGCGCTGCGACGCGCCAGCGAAGAGCTGGTGGTCGCGCTGCAGGCCGCGTCGCTGAAGCTGGGATTGCAGCGGCCGACGCTGGAGGCTCAATCGCGATGAATTTCCTTCGTCTTTGCATCACCGCGGCCGCATTCGGCCTCGTTGTTGTCTCCTCGCATGGACGCGTCGCGATGGCCTTTCCGGTCGATGGTGACCAGACGGCCTTGCCCGTCAGCACCGAGCTGAACGAGGACGCGCTCGATCGGCCACGCGAGGTGTTTCGCTCCGATATCTCGGGCAGCAAATCGTATCTGGTCAATCTCGGCAATCTGGCGTTCAGTTCTCCGTCGATCCTTGGTGGCGTCGCGCAGCAGGCCGGAATGAGTTGCGGCACCTGCCACGTCAACGGTGCCGGCAACGCCAAATTCTTCATGCCCAGGATGTCGACGCGCCCGGGCAATTTCGACACGACCGGGCCGCTGTTCAATCCGAAGGCGGACAATGGCGTGCTGGACCCCGTGCGAATCCCGAGCCTGCGCGGCGCGCGCTATCTGGCGCCTTATGGCGCCGACGGTCGCATGGCCTCGCTGCACGACTTCGTTCGCAACGTCATCGTCAACGAGTTTGCCGGATCCGAGCCGTCGCCGGTGATTGTCGACGCCATTGTCGCCTATCTTCAGGATATCGATTTCCTGCCCAATCCGAGCCTCGGTCCGGGCGGGAGGCTGATCGGAAAGATCAGCGAATCGGAGCGGCGCGGCGAAGCGCTGTTCGCAAAGCCGTTTCCGCACGATCCCGGGATGAGCTGCGCCGGATGCCATGTTCCGTCGGGCTCGTTCGTCGATCACAGGCAGCATGACGTGGGATCGGGCGGTCTGTTCAAGACGCCGACGCTGCGCAACGCCGATTTCAATGCGCCATACTTTCATGACGGTCGCTTCGATAGCTACGATCAGGTGGTGGCGCATTTTGATTCGGTGTTCGCACTTGGCCTGACGGCGCAGGACCGGAAGGATCTGGCGGCTTACCTCACCGCCGTGGGAGATGGCACGCAGCCTTATGAACATGAAGGCGCTGCCGCTTCGCTGAAGGAGATCAACGACTTTGCAACCGTGCTGGGGACCGCGATTCCCGCCGGCGACAAGGATGTCGTTGGTTTGGCCGTCGAGACCATCGGCGGCGAGTTGCGTGAGCTGACGGAGCAATATCCCGATCGCAAGAACACCAGCGTCTCGGGCGGCGGCGAGGAGCGGATGAACGCACGCGGGGCGCTCAAGGAGGTTGTCTTGCTGCTGCGGCGGATCGAGATTGAAGTCGGCGATGGGCGAACCGCGGACGCCGCCGCCGACTACAGGAACTATCGCTATCTCATGGCTGCTGCCGTGCCTTCGCTGCTGGCTGGCGCTGAGCAATGGTCGCTCTTCAATCCCTCCGTGCATGACCAGCACTACATGGCCCTTCGTCAAGTCCTGCAATCAAGGCGCGTGGCTCGCTAACGCGCATCGAACAGGCGCGCCGCTTTCCGTCATGCCGGCACATCGCCGGCGACGGAAGGCGCGCGCGTGACTCGTCGACTGTTTCGGCGCGCGCGAGCATCGAGAAAAAATCGGAGATCATCGCGCGCGTCGTGCGTCGTTTCATCGCAGCGATATGTCTGCGTCATGTTGATGCACTAGTTACCGGCGGCGCTAACAACAACAACCGTTTGGAGTCGATATGCCCTTCAACTCGAGAGATCGCTGGCGAACCACCACCGCGATCTGCATTGCTTCCACGATCGTCGTGACCACAGCTGCTTACGCCGCGAATTTTGGCGGCCACAGCGATTGGGACAAGCGCTCGCATGCGCATCATCACGACGCTGATAACGCCGAGCGCGGCGAACACAACAAGGACCACGATCCGGCCAGCAACGTGAAGACCGCGTCTCCGATCAAGCACGTCATCGTCCTGATCGGTGAGAATCGCGGTCTCGATCACACGTTCGGCGTCTACAAGCCGAAGGGCCGGGGTGAGACCATCTCGAACCTGCTGTCGAAGGGCATCGTCAACGAGGACGGCTCGCCCGGCCCGAACTTTGCCAAGGCGCAGCAGTTCTCGGCTGCGGGCCAGCCGTCCTACTATGTCAGTGCTCCGGCGATCGCGAAGACACCTTATAACCCGGCCAACCTGATGCCGCAGCCCAACACCAATGGCACTCCGCAGGCACAGAGCGACACCGGCGCCCCGTTCAAGACGATCGCGGAAGCTGGCGTCGAGAAGGACATGGACAAGGGCGACCTCGACATCCTGACGACCGGCGCCTCCGGTCTGCCGCAGGGCGTTCTCGATAGCCGTGTTCCGGGCGCCGGCAGCCTCGCCGGACCGTTCCTGCTGCAGGGAGCCAATATCAGCGATGACGACTACACCGGTGACACGACCCACCGCTTCTACCAGGACTGGCAACAGGAGGATTGCAGCGCGGCGACCGCCTCGAAGAGCAACAACTCGGGCTGCCTGAACGATCTGTTCCCCCATGTCATGGCGACCTACTCGGCGAGCAACAAGAGCCAGGGCAATGAGATGGGCTTCTACAACGTCGAGCAGGGGCAGGCTCCGGTCCTGAAGACGTTGGCTGACCGCTTCACCCTGGGCGACAATTTCCATCAGTCGTTCCATGGCGGCACTGGCGCCAACCACTTCCTGCTCGGCACTGGCGATGCAGGCTTCTGGAGCGACGGCAAGGGCAACCCGGTCACGCCACCGGCGAGCTTGATTGCGAATCCGAATCCGGTCGCGGGCACCGTCAACAGATACACAGTTGACGGCAATTTCAGCAATTGCGGCGACTTCAGCCAGCCGGGCGTCAAGCCGATCGTCAGCTACCTCGAGGCGCTGCCCTACGCGGCGGAACCGAACTGCAAGCCGAACCACTATTACATGCTCAACAACACCAACCCGGGCTTCCTGCCCAACGGCGCGCTCTCGGGTGGCAGCAACCTCCCGCCATCGTCGGTCAGGACGATCGGCGACGCCTTGATCGAGAAGAAGGTTTCGTGGACCTACTATGGTGGCGCGTATAACGACGCCGTTGCGCTCTCGAACGCAGCGGTGGCCGCGAATGCGGCCAACCCGAACCTGAGCGCCGCGGCTCTTGCGGATCCGGCTCACGCGCTCGGCGTGGCCTACTGCCAGATCTGCAACCCGTTCCAATACGCGACCTCGATCATGGCCGACCCGACGGTACGGACGGCGCATGTCAAGGACACCGCCGATCTGATCACGGCGATCGAGAAAAACGAGCTGCCTTCGGTGGCGTTCGGCAAACCGGATGGCCTGCTTGACGGTCATCCGCAGAGCTCGAAGGTCGATCTGTTCGAAGCCTATGTCACCAACGTCCTCAGTGCGCTCGAAGCCAATCCGAAGCTGAAGGCGGAGACGGCTGTGTTCATCACCTGGGACGAGGCCGGCGGTTACTGGGACTCGGGCTACATCCAGTCGATCGATTTCTTCGGTGACGGACCGCGCTTGCCGATCCTGATCCTGTCGCCCTATTCGACCGGCGGCAAAATCTACCATAACTACGGTGACCACGCGTCGCTGCTGAAGTTCATCGAGCGCAACTGGGACCTCAAGCCGCTCACGAACCGCAGCCGCGACAACCTGCCGAACCCGACTTACGCAAGGGGCAACCAGTATGTGCCGACCAACAGCCCGGCGCTCGCTGACATGTTCGACGCGTTCGACTTCGAAAAGCGCTCGGATATCTCCTATCTCGAGTAATCGGGACCTCACGTGATCCCGCAAAATGGCGCCGATCGGACCCCGCGGTCCGGTCGGCGTCGCTTTTCCCTGGTTGAGATGCTGGAAATGATCGAGAGCGCGATCTTGGCTCCCCTGTATCGGACGGTGCGGTTCTGGGTTGTGGCGTTCGGCGTGGCCATCCTGGGCGGCTTGGGTGCGGCACGGGCGCAGCAATTCTCCGCCGATATCGTCGTGCAGCGTGATGCCGCGACAACGCCGGCGGGACGGTTGCGCCTTCTCGACGGCAAGATCAGGATAGAAACGCCAGAATTTGCCGATGGCTTCTTCCTGGTCGATGCGGCAAAACCGTCGGCCTATTTCGTGCGGCCCGGCGCAGGGATCTATATGGATGCCCGGCAGTCGAGCCAACTCACCCGGTTGTTGGTTCCTGTTGATCCCGACGAGCCGTGCCGGCAGTGGCAGGCGATGGCGCATCTCGCCGGACTGGCAGATAACGGTGATTGGCACTGCGAGCGGACGGGCGAGGAGATGATCCAGGGCCGCACTACGGCTGTCTTTCACGTTGTCGTCGGAGCAGGACCGGCGTTTTTCGGCTGGGTCGATCGAGAGCGAAGGATCCCGCTGCGGATCAAGCGTGAGGACGGGACGGTCATTGCGGTCGAGAATATCAGAGACGAACCGCAGTCCGCATCGTCGTTCGAACTGCCGGCGGGCTTTCGGAAGTTCAGCCCGGAGGCGCTGATCGAACAGATCAAGCAGAGCGACGTCTGGGTTGCGGACCAGAAAGACAAGCCGCAACGTTAACTCGACTGGCGCGCGGTTGGTAGCCATACTTCGTTGGTAGCCATACTTCCGCGCTCTCGCGACATAATTGTCCGAGCTTTGCATTTCGTTTGCCCCCTTATGAAGTAGAGGGCGCAGGGAAAGCCGGGTGTCGATTGCACCCATGGGCCCGGTGCAACAAAAAGCACCGGGGTAGGACCACAGGTGTAACCGGAAACAACCCGGCTTTGCCGCGCGCGCTTGACATGTTTTTGGTGAGTTGCCCGTCGGGGTGTGTTGTCGCTCGCGTCGCGTGGGGGCCGCCCGTCAAGTCGCGTCCCGGCTTCATGGCCGTCGGTGGCTGCGACGGAACTCAATGTGGAATTTGACGCTGTACGGGCCATCGGCGATACCGCTAGAAATGAGGACCGCCGCGCCGCGCCGCGATGACGGCCAAGCGAAAACGTCGCAAGCGACGGTCAGGAAGGACGAATCGATGAACAATCCCGGCGGCTCGCCCCATCCCGCGGCAGGCCTTGACCGCCTTCAGATCGGCCATCTCAGGCATTTCGCGAATCTGTCCCGTCAACCGCCGAACCAATGGGACCTGATGAAGGGCAAGGGGTACGGGCAGGAGGACTTTGGCGGTTACCGATTCCAGCTGGCTTACATGGCTTATGCACTCGCTCTCACGCACCGGCACAGACTGCCCGCCGCACCGGGTGTGTTCAAGCCGATCTTCGAGCGGTTGATCGGCAAGATGCTGCTTCCCGAAGTGTGGATGTATTGGCGCGACGTCAGCCGGGGCGGCAGCATCTTCAACGCGCATCTCAGCTCCTTGTATGTCGAGCAGTGGGACCCGGTCATCCGCGACAACATCATGTACAGCGCATACCTGCAGTCGATGGCGCTGATGTACCACTATCTGTTCGACGACGACCGCTATGCGCAGCCTGGCGCGCTCACACTCCGGTTCTGGTCCTATTTCTGGGGCGGCGAGGAGAAGCGTTTCGTCTATGATGAGAAGTCACTCAATGCGCATCTCTACTGGCAGATGGTTGAGAGCGGATATCTGGGCGTCGCCTGCGAACCGAACTGCACGTTCCAGATCTGCAATCAGCCGGCGATCCTCGGCTTCCGGCTCCACGACCTCGTCTACGGCGGATCGATCGCCACCGATGTCGTCAGCGGGTACGAACAGGCCTGGAAGGATTTCGGGAGGATCGGCGACAACGGCCACTACAACATCATGCTCGCCCAGGACACCAAGGTGGTGCGGCCGAACATCGGCAAGGCCGTATGGGTCGACGCCTGGTGCGGAGCGCTGATGAACATGTGGAACCGCGATTTCGTGCACGCGCACTACGCCGGCCAGGCGAAGGATTTCCTCAAGCCCGGGTCGGACGGCGAATTCTCGGTGATCACCGGCGAGCGCCCCCTCGTCATGGGGCAGACCATCGTCAGCGACAGTTGCGATTTCGGATGGATGGCCGCATGGGCGTCCGAGATGGGCGACGACACGACGCTGCGTGGCCTGCTCAAACACGCCGATCGGCACATGTCGCCGCGCTGGAGCGATGGCGGTCTGCACTACCCGCGCAACGACGCCGCGACCGACGCGGACGGAAACGCCACCATGATCGAACCGATGTCCGGCAACGTGCTGGTGGGATACGCAAGGCTGAACATTCCCGATGGCTTGTGGCGATTCTATAACGAACCTTGGGACGCGTCGCGCTTCGCCGAGCCAGCGCTAACGCGCGTGTCTGACGATCTCGATGTGTCGAAGGCATGGTTCGACGCGGTTGCCAACCGGCTGGAATTTTCCCTGGATGGACGGGGCGTTGCGTCCAACGGCGAGGTGGTGCTCGGCAATTTGCGATCGCGCGGCCGCTGGAGCCTGCATCGTGATGGCACGGTGATCGCTCGCGGAGAGTCGGACTTGCCCGGTAAAACGAGCGGCGACGTCGACTTTCAGCCCACCGAAGACGGTCTCCGGCTCAGGCATCTCGATGCGGGTCCCGGAGCCTACGTCATGACGTTTGAAGCGTGATCGCATGCAAGTCCCGCCTTCCACCGAACCGCCGGCGATCCTTGGTACATTCCAGTTGACGGACCATAACGGCCGCGATGTTGACGCCGGGAGCTTCCGCGGCAGCTTCGTGCTGGTTTTCTTCGGCTTCACACATTGCCGGGTCGTGTGCCCGCGGGCACTGACGAAGCTCTCCGCTGCGCTGAACGCACTCGGCGAAATCTCTGTCCGGCTCGCGGCATTGTACATCACGGTCGATCCGGATCGCGACAATCCGCAGGTGATGCGCGACTACCTGCGGGCGTATCCGTCAATTCTCGGATTGACGGGATCGCGGGCACAGATCGACGATGCCAAGCGCAATTTCCGCGTCTTCGCCAGACGCGGCGCCCCGTCTCCTGATGACGGCGGCTACGACGTGCCGCACACCGCGATTACCTATCTTCTGGATCCCGAAGGCGTCGTCGTCGCGCATTTCAACGACGCGATCGAGGTGAGCGACTTGATCGCGCGTCTCGGCAGCCATCTCAAGAATTATACGCCAGCGGAAGTGACCCGACGCGATTGAACACGAATACGACACGATCATCATCGGCGGAGGTTTCGCTGGAGTGACGCTGGCCGCGCGCCTGAGCGAAGACCCGGCGGATCGCGTTCCGCTGCTCAAGGCCGGGCAAGATCTGCGCACCGCGACCACGCCGGACCACATTCGCATCCGGAGCCCGATGCGCGCGATCCGCGATGACGAGTTCCGCTGGCCGAAGCTCCCGGCGCGCCGCCGTCGGCTTCGAGCCGAGGCGCATTAACCTCCACAAGTTGATGTTCTTGACGACACAAGCTTGAAGTTGGAGGGTTGGCGCAGACGCGACAACGAAGAGCGCCCATACGGCGCAATCGGACAGAGACATCGGTTTGTCGTGCCAGTACGAAGACCGCCCGAGCGCACCATGAGACTGGCGTGATCTGGGACAAGGTCATCGAGATTTGAACACCATCGATACTGACGTTTGACGATGCCGTTACGATCGGACGAGAGATTAACTAGCCGAGCATGCTGAATTCAACAGATGTCGCAACTCGAGGCACAAACGCCGGTTGATGTGCGCGCCAAGCGGAAGGGCGCCGTCAGGCCAATGACCGCCGCGGACGTGCCCGCGGTCGCTCGGCTATTCCTCCAGATATTCAGGGAGACCGACAAGCCGGCGGGGCCGGATCTTGAAGACTATCTGCGTGCGTTGACCCTGGGGTCTCCGTCCTACGGCGAGGTGGCGGGCACAAACGTCTACGAGCAGCAGGACGGGCGCATCCGCAGCGCGCTACTCGCCGTCCCGATGCGTTTCGTCGTCTGCGGAAATGTTGTGCCCGGGCGGCTTCTCGGTGTCTTCATGACCAACGCCGAAGCCGCCGGCGCGGCGCAGCTCATCCTTGCCTTGCGGCCCAAGCGCGCCGACTTCTCCTTCTGCGACAGCGCTTCGCCGACGAGTTGCAGCCATCTGCTGGCAATTGGCGGAAAGCCGATCACCGTACAGAACCTCGAATGGTCGCGCAGCTTCCGTCCTCTGGGTGCCTTGGCCCAGCGTCTCGTAGAGCGCCTGCTGCGCCGCAGGGACCCCGGTCTCGCAGCTCTCGCACGTCCCGTTGACGCTCTGTTGCGCCGCCGGCTCGCCGGAAAGGACGCCGCCGACCCGGCCGGTCCGAAGGTGACGGAGATGTCTGTCTTGGCCTTCCTCGAGCATGCGCCCCGGCTCGTCGCTCACTTCGCGGTGCGACCTTTGTGGTCAGAGGACGAGCTCTCATGGCTGGTGTCCCTGGCCGCGCAGAACACCACGCTCGGCGCGTTCACGATCCGCGCGGTCGAAGACCGCACCGGTGCGATCATCGGTTGCTTCGTCTATTATGCGGCGCCGGGGCGGACTGCGCATGTTCTCAATATCCTGTCACTGCCCGGTCAGGAGACCGCCGTGCTGGACGCGATGTTTCGCGATCTCGACCGCGCCGGCCATGTGGAAGCCCGCGGTCGTGCGCAGCCCGCGCTGATGGCTGGGCTCGCGCTTCAGCGCTGGCTTGTCTTCCGGCACAAGGCCTTCGTCATGGTGCTGACACGGTTGCCGGAAGTGAGCGACGCTGTCGCGCGCGGTGATGTCTATGTCGGTGGCCTCGCCGGCGAGGACTGGAGCCGGCTCATGTCTGATTTCTACTAAGGCGGGCGGTTGCGATGGCGGTATCGGTCATCCTCAAGACGTTGAACGAGGGGGCGAGGATCGGCCCCGCGATCGAGAGCGTGCTGGCTGCGCTCGGAGGGATCGGTGGCGAGGTCATCGTGGCCGACGGCGGTTCGCGCGACGATACGCTCGCCGTTGCGGCGAATTATCAGGCCCGCGTCGTTCAGCTCGAACCGGCGATCCGTCCGAGCTGCGGGATCGGTCCGCAACTCGGCTTCCAGTACAGCCGTGAGCCGTTCATCTGCCTGATGGACGGCGACATGTTGCTCGATCCGGACTTCCTGCCCGAAGCGCTCGCCTATCTCGCGGCCAATCCCGACGCGGCCGGCGTGACCGGCCATGTCGAGGAGATGAACGATACGAGCCTCGAATATGTGCGGCGCGGCCGCAGGATTTCGCCGGAGAACCGGATCGGGGCGATCGATCGCATGAATGGCGGCGGACTCTATCGGAGGGAGGCCGTCGAGCAGGCCGGATATCTGTCGGACCGCAATCTGCACGGCTATGAGGAGTTCGATCTTGGCGTGAGATTGCGGGCGCGAGGCTGGACCCTGCATCGTCTCGACCGTCCGTTCGTCCGCCATTTCGGACACGCGCTCAACGCCTATGCACTTCTCGTCCGGCGTTGGAAATCGGGCTACTTGCGAGGAATCGGCGAGTTGCTGCGGGCGGCGTTCGGCAAGCCGCAATGGAAGCAACTGATTCAGGATCTGCCCGAGCTGAAGCTTTGGGCTGCGGTCTATGTCTGGCTGATCGCGATGGTCGCGCTGCCGTTCGCGACAGCGACCCCCGCTTTGGGACTCGCGATCGATGCCGGTCTGATCGCCGGCGTCATCGGGCTGATGAGCCTGCGGCAGCGAAGCCTGTCGCTTGGCCTCTACGCAGTCGTCGCGTGGTTCTTCCACGCCGCGGCGTTGCCGCTTGGCTTCTTCCACAGAAGGCAGGCGCCTGCGGCCTGGATCGACAGCCGGGTCGTGCACGACGCTCCCTAAGGGGAGAGCGGCTCTGACAACACGCGAGCGGTGGGCGCTGCCGCGTCCTGGCGGCTCCGGCGCGAGAGCTCGAGCAGAACCAGCCACGCGGAAATGACGACGGATCCCTCGATGACATAGAGTGCGACGAACGTACCGATTGGTGCGGCGAACCACGTGGCTGCTGCGATAAGACCGCTGCCCAGGATGTTGGTGCTGTTCAGGATAAGGGCCCGCGCGCCCTGTCGCCCGGATGCGCCCAACAGGTCGACCGCCACCGCCCAGGCGCCGACGAGGACAATCGTGCCCGAAAGGCAGCGCACGAAGAACGTCAGATCGTGATAGTCCCGGCCGAACAGCAGCGGAAGATAGGGCGCCAGCACGAACAGGACGAGAAACGTCGCGATGCCAAGCGCCAGCGCGGCGCCGAGGGAGCGCTTCGCTGCGGGCAGCGCCAAATAGAGGCCGTCGCGGCTCGCGCGGGCGAAGCGCGGATAGACCAGCCGGTTGAAGGCGTCGATCGAGAGATAGCTGCTGTCCATGATGCGTCGCGCCACGCCGTAGCTGCCGACCGTCTCGACCGGCGCAAGCATGCCGATCACGAACAAGTCGACGTTGGATCGGACCGCCCGCACCACGAACTGCGAGCTGAAGAGAATACCGAGGCGCAATTCCTCGCGCAGGATCACGAAGCGGGGCCGGCCGAGTGGCCGCAGCCACGCCGCGGCGACCAAAGTGTAGAGCAGGTGGCCGCAGAATTGCCAAATCGCCCATTCCGACAGGCTCGACGCGCCGAAGACGATGCAGGCGATGGCCGCCGTGGCCATGCGCATGAGAGCAAAGCCGACTACCGAGCGATTTGCAGAGCGGACCTCGCCGAGACTGAGGAATACGGTCTCGACCAGAAGGATGACCCGGACCAGCACGACGTTGCCGACAAACAGCATGGCAATGGTCGAGACGTCGGTATCGATGTGAGGCCAGGACGACATCGCCGTAACGCCGCCGAACACGATGAGGAGTCCGGTGAAGCCGATCAGAAGAAGGTTGTGGCCGAGAAGGCTCGGATAACTTCCGGGTTCGCGCGAGACCCTGCGAAGCAGGCAGTCCGAAGCGCCGAGACCGCAGATCTGAACCGCAATAGCGGTCACGGCAGTGATCTGCACGAACAGGCCAAACTCGGCCGGCCCGAGCGCGCGCGCCAGAATCGCGAACGTCACAAGCTGGGCAAGACTGGCCGAGGCCAGGGATCCGCTTGAGAGCAGATAGCTCACGATCATCGGAGTGGCCGTCGAGATTGTTCGGCTAACAGCTTTCAGGTGTAGCACTGGTCTAGCGGTCCTCGTTGTCGGCGGATCACACGAGGCAACATTATCAGGCCTGCATGCAGTTGATATCGCGCGCGCAACGCTCTTCGAAATTGGCGTTAACGTCGGACGACAGTCTCGACGACGCCTTTCACTGACGTCTGCGCGATCGGCGACCACGCAATTGCATGACTTGCGAACGATGCACCGATTGTTGTCGATCGTCGTCGTCGATGACGTGTGCACGTGGAAATTACGCAGCGATCTGTTGAGTTTGTCGCAACGAGTCGCGCAAAGAAAAATCACAATCATTCGTCTGTTGCGAGCGGATGGACGCGCGACAACTCAATCAACGGTCGAACGAATTGATCGTCGGCATAAATGCTGATGGAGGCATCACCATAAATGATGTCATCAACGATGTTGATAACACGGTTAACACTAAGATCCACTTAAAGTTGTCTGCATCGGCGAGAGGAGGATAGTGCGGCCACACCAAACAAAATCGATGTTTGGGCAAAAGAGAAAATGGAGGCCGTCATGATGCACATCGCAAATGTGCCGCTCGCTGTTATCCGCGCTTCGTCGATTCCTGCCGTAGATCTGCGCAATGACTCGCTCGTCGACGATATCGTGATCGAGATCACGATGATTGCTTCCGACCTGTGCATTATCGCACTCGACAGCGTGAGCGCATCCCGTGGTCGCAAGCCCAGCATACCGGCGATCGCTCCGATCAATCCGACAAACAGCAAGACTCTCGCCGAAATTCTCGGCGGCTCGCGCGGCTGCGACTTTGCCGGACGACCCGGCGCGAATGTCCCCTCCCATTGAAGTCGATCGAGATGTACACCGTGACCGATACCAGCAAGACGCAACGCGATGACGGGCTTTCCCATCGAGGGGCGGCAGTAGCGATTGCCGCGCCTGGCATCGCGATCGATGCATTCCAGGTCGCAGGCTGGGTGCTGCGCGGCTGGCTATGGATCCTGATTGCGATTCTCGCCGGCGCAATCGCAGGCGTCGGGCTCACGCAGCTCCTGACACCCCGATTCACCGCGATAACGGACCTTACGATCGCAACATCCAACCTGCTGGTCACCCCGAACGATCTCTACGCGACGAACCTGCAGAGCGACAGCCAGATCCTGGATGTCGAGAGCAAGATGAGGATGATCACGTCCGGGAATGTCTTGCGTCGTGTCGTCGACAAGCTCGGTCTCAAGACCGATCCGGAATTTGCGGACAAGCCACGGCTGTTCGACCTCGGCGCGCTGTTCGATCGTGGCGTGTCGGAGATCGATTTCATGAGCGCGCTGGCCAAGCGGATCAGCGTCACACGACAGGAGCGCTCCTACGTCGTGACGCTGTCGGTCTGGGCGAGCCAGCCGGGGATGTCGGCTCGGCTCGCGAATTCCATCGCTGAAACGTTCCGCGAAGAAGTCGTTCGTGCGGACGCGGAGCGATCCGGGCGGGCCGCGCAAGGACTGGTCGCCCGACTGGACGAGCTCAAGGCCGCGGCGACCGAGGCCGAAGACAAGACCGAAGCGTTCCGCCGCGCCAATGGCCTGCAGCAAGGGCAGTCCGGGCAGGCGCTCAGTTCCGACTCGATGGAGCAGATGAACGCGAAGCTGACCGATGCCAAGGCGCGGCTGGCCGAGGCGGAGGCGCGTTACCGCGAAGTTTCGCAATCGGTCTCGCTCTACGGCGTGCAGGGAGGTGCGGTCCAGTCGCAGACGTTGTCCGGACTGTTCGCCGACGAGGCGGCCTTGCGCCGCCAGATCGCGACGCTTTCGCAGACGCTGGGTCCGCGCCATCCGGCCCTGCTGAACGCGCTGGCCGAAGCTGGCGCCCTCAGCAACGCGATCAAGGCCGAGACCGAGCGGCTCCGTCGCGCGGCTCGTATTGCGGTCGACCAAGCCAGAGCGGCTTTCGACACGCTGAACAAGGAGACGAGCACTTTGCGCGGTAACGTGGCCGTCGACGACCAGGCCAAGGTGAAGCTGCGCGAGCTCGAGCGCGAAGCCAGCGCCAAGACTGCGCTCTACCAGACCGTCCTGAAGCGCGCCGGCGAGGCCGCCGAGCGACAGCAGACCGACGCGAGCGACGTGCGCGTGATCTCACCCGCAGCCGTTCCGTTCCGTCCGACCTGGCCTCCGCGCCCGATTGTCGCCGCAGCCGCGGGCGCGGCGCTCGGCCTGCTTCTTGCCGCGGCCGTGCTCGCGGGCCTCGGCTATCTCGGTGCGTTTCGGCTCGGCAGAAAGGGAGCCGCGTGATGCAGACCGATGACATTCGCAAGGGCTCGGGTATCGGCGTTCTGGGGCCACCGCTGTTCGTGGCGACGCTGTTGTTCTATCTGATCACGTTGACGCCGTTCATTGATCTTTCCGCGGCCGATAGCGGAGATCCGGCAGCCGACAAGTCGAGCACGATCAACCAGATCGTCTTCCTGGGATTGACTGCCAGCCTCTGGCTGACCGTTTTCAGCTCACCGGTACGGCATCTCGCCGTGCGTCCCCGCGGCGTTCTGATCGCGACATTGCTCTGGTTTGCGATCGTTTCGGCGATCTCGGCGCATCCCGACATTGGGCTCAAGCGCGTCGTGCTGGCGACGCTGACGATCGTGAACGCCGGAATTTTCCTGCTGCTGCCGCGTTCGGAGCGTCAGTTCGCGGGTCTGCTCTCGATGTGCTGCCTCGGTACGCTGGCTCTCGCATATCTCGGCGTCATCATGTGGCCGCATCTCGCGATCCATCAGGCCAGCGAGGTCCGCGAGCCGATGAATGCCGGGCTTTGGCGCGGCCACTTTGCGCACAAGAATTCCGCAGCCGCCGCGATGGTGATGATCAGCTTCGCGGGCCTCTATCTTTACGGCACCGGCCGCCGCATCGCAGGCGGAGCGATCACGCTGCTTGCGGTCGTGTTCCTCGCCCACACCGGCGGCAAATCGTCCAGCGCAGCGTTGCCCGGCATTCTCGTCGTCGCCTGGATATTCGAGCGCTGGCGCGCGATCCGGATCCCGATGGTCTTTCTCGCACTCGCAGTTTTCAACACCGTTACGATCGGCTGTTCGGTTTCGCCTGCGATGCGCACGCTGGTCGCTGATCTCGGGATCGATCCGACCTTCACCAATCGCATCGACATTTGGCGCGTTGGTGCCTCCGCCGTCATGGACAAGCCGCTGACCGGCTACGGCTTCCAGCTGTTCTGGCAGACCGACGAGATGGTCTACAAGGCGGGCGGTGGCATGAATTGGGCGGTCGGTGCCTTCAATGCTCACAACGCCTACCTCGATGCCGCCATCACGACCGGCATCCCGGGCCTCCTGCTGACCCTGGCTCTGCTCGTCTGGCTACCGCTGCGCGATGTGGCCAGGGCAGAGACCAGGGACAACGATCCTGCGCTGACCCGCTTCTTCATCCGGATCTGGCTCTACGGTGTGTTCTCGGCCTGCGTCGAGAGCCTGTACTTCCAGTCCGGCAGCCTCGTCTGGTTCATGCTGATCGCTGCGATCTTTGGCCTTCGTCTCCAGGCGAGCGCGCACGAGATCCGGGTGCCGGACGTCGAGTTGAGCCACAGGGAGCCGGCCCATGCATAGCCCATCCATTGTTCCAAGCGCGCGGGGAGGCACGGTTCGCCTGCCGAAGCCGATCGACCGGCTCGCCGGCCGTTTGACCAACAGGCTGATCCGGGCCACGCCCTGGCAGGTCATCCGGGTCCCGATCCGGAAACCGATCGTCTCCTTCACGTTCGACGATGTGCCCGACTCCGCGCTCCACGCCGGCGCAACGATCCTCGAGGCGCATCGGGTGCGCGGCACGTTCTATATTTCCGGTGGCCTGGCAGGCCGCGTCGAGCCGGATCGCACTCTGATCGATGCGGCCGGCTGCAAGGAACTCATCACGCGCGGTCACGAGATCGGCTGCCATACCTTTGGCCACCAGGATCTGCGGCATGTCGACCGCTCTTTTCTGGCCGCGGACCTTGCGCGCAATCAACGCTACCTGAACGCGATCGATCCGCGGTCGCGGCGGCGCAATTTTGCCTATCCCTACAACAGCGGTTGCCTCGGCAAACGGCCCATGCTGGCCTATTCGTACCGGACCTGCCGCGCGGGCGGCGAGGCGATCAATCGCGGCCCGACCGACCCGACCTTTCTTCGGGCGGTCGAGATACGGCAACCCGAAGCGCATGTGTCCGGATTGGTTAGCTGGGTCGACGCGCTGGTCGCCGATCCAGGCTGGCTGATCTTCTTTACGCACGATATTTCGCCGACGCCGACGCCCTACGGCTGCACCCCAGCTGCGTTCGAGCGGTTGGTCGCGCACGCGATCGAACGTGGCTGCTGCGTGCTGACCGTCGACGCGGCGCTTGACAGGTTCGGGTTCAAAGAGGACGCCCGATGACGAGCGCGCGGCGGCTTCTGGCCATCAATAACTACTTCTACCGGCGCGGCGGCGCCGAGAGCGTCTTCCTCGATCACATCGATCTGTTCGCGGATGCCGGCTGGGATGTCGTGCCCTTCGCGATGGAGCATCCTGACAATTTGCCGAGTCCCTGGTCCGAGTACTTCGTCTCCGAGATCGAGTACGGCCGGAGCAGCGGGCCGCTCACGAAGGCCAGGCAGGCTGCCAAGATCATCTTCTCGCTGGAGGCGCGCCGCAATATCCGTGCCCTGATCGGTCGCGCGCCGCCGTCGGTGGCGCATGCCCACAATGTGTACCACCACATCTCGCCATCGATCTTCGAAGTCCTCAAGGCCGAGGGCGTACCGATCGTGATGACAGCGCACGACCTGAAGCTGGCGTGTCCTGCCTACAAGATGCTGAATCAGGGCCGCGTGTGCGAGCGATGCCGCGGCGGTGGAATCCACAACGTCCTGCTGAATCGCTGCGTCAAGGACTCGGCTGTGCTGAGCGGGCTGGTCTTCATGGAGACCCTGGTTCACCGCAGTTTTGGACTTTACCGCGACAAGATCGACCGTCTCGTCACCCCGAGCCGCTTCTACCGCGACAAGCTGGTGGAGTGGGGCTGGGATGCGAAGCGGATCGCATACATCCCGAACTGCATCGACGCGAACCAGTTCACGCCGTGGTGCCACGAAGGCAACTACTTTGTTTATGCCGGACGGCTCGCGCCGGAGAAGGGGCTTGCCACACTCATACGTGCCGCCGCGCTGTCACGGCAGCGGCTGGTCGTGGCCGGAACCGGCCCCGAAGAAGCGGCCTTGCGCCATCTCGCGGAAAATATCGGCGCCGACGTCGTCTTCGCGGGCTATCTGGACAAGCCGGAGCTGAAGCGGCTGATCGGAGAGGCGCGTGCGCTGGTTCTGCCGTCTGAATGGTACGAGAACGCACCCGTCAGCGTCCTTGAGGCCTACGCACTCGGACGCCCGGTCATCGGCACACAAATCGGAGGCATTCCAGAGCTGGTCGTTCACAGCGAGACCGGTGTTCTGGTGGAGCCGGGCAACGTCGCAATGTTGGCCGATGCCTTGTCCGTTGTCGCCGGCATGTCCCGAACTGAGCGAAACAGGCTTGGCGCCAACGGCCGCAATTGGGTGCGTCAGGAGTTCTCTCCCGATAAGTACCGCGACCGCACGATGGAATTGTACGACACGGTGGTCAACTGATGTACACCTTCATACCAGCCGGCGGAGCAGACCGGAGAAAAGTGATCTTCCTCGGCTTGCGGGGCATCCCGGAGGTTCAGGGCGGGGTTGAAACCCATGTCGCCGCGCTCTCGGTGCGAATGGCGCAGCGCGGCTGGCAAGTCGAAGTGCTCGGACGCAAGCCATATCTCCCGGCGCTGCGGTCCTTCGTCTGGAAAGACGTCACCGTGACGCCGATCTGGTCGCCCCGATCGAAAAGCTTCGAGGCGCTGTTGCACACCGCCTTCGGTCTGTGCGTCGCGGCCCAACGGGGCCCGGATCTCGTCCATATCCAGGCCATCGGGCCAGCCCTGCTGACCCCGTTCGCCCGCCTGCTCGGCCTTCGTGTCGTCGTGACCCATCACGGCTTCGACTACGACCGTCAGAAATGGGGATGGTTCGCAAAGCGGGTTTTGCGCGCCGGCGAAATGATGGGAATGACGTTTTCGCATGCGAACATCGGCGTGTCGAAGGCCATTGTCGACGCGGTCCGCCGCAATTTCGGTGTTGCCGCGACTTTCATCCCGAACGGCGTCGAAAGCGATCTCCCGAAACTCGGGACCTCTTTCCTCGACGACATCGCGGTGACCCCGAAGCGATACATCCTGTGCGTTGGCAGGATTGTCGAGGAGAAGCGGCAACTCGATCTGATCGACGCGTTCGCCCGCATGAACGATCCTGATGCGAAGCTGATCATTGTCGGCACGGCTGATCACAATGGCAGCTATCTGCGCGCGGTCGAGAAGGCGGCGGCGGCGACGCCTGGTGTGGTGATGACCGGTTTCCAACGCGGGGAGACCCTTTCGCAGCTCTATCAGCACGCGGCCCTGTTCGTTCTCCCGTCGAGCCATGAAGGAATGCCGATCGTGCTGCTCGAGGCGCTCAGCCACGGCACTGCGTGTTTGGCAAGCGACATCGATGCGAATCTCGCGCTCGATCTCGGGGCGGAGAACTACTTCCCGTTAGGCGACGTGGATGCTCTCGCGAACGCGATGAAGGGGAAGCTTGCCGCTCCCGATAGCGTGCAGAGCAGCGAGGAGCGTGCGGCGAGGATCATGAGTTCCTTTGGATGGAGCCCGATCGTCGATCGTACCATCGAGGTCTATGAGAGCGCACTTCCGGTTTGGAAACCGCGCATTGCGCTTCGCAGCGTGGCCAACGTCAAGAAGCATCTCGAGTTTGGAGGTTGATAATGACGAGTGCCTTGCGAAACCTGGAAATGATCATCGTCGGCCTCGGCTTCCTCGGCCTTGCATGGAGCAAGTACACGCTGCGCGGCTACGTCACGCCGAACACCGTGGCGAAATCCGACGTCGAAGGGCAGATCGCCTATATCATCGACATCTTCGCCTCGCTGCGCCGCTTCATGCCGCCGAATTTCGATCTGCGCGGACGGGACGTGCTGGAGCTAAGTCCCGGGGCGTCGCGCGGCAACGGCGCGCTGTTTCTCGCGATGGGTGCGCGATCCTATCATGCGATCGACGTGTTCGACCTTGCCGCCGGCGAGGATCCAGCCTTCTACGATCTGCTGCTCGATCGCTTTGCCGAAGCCACGGAGGAGGACCGGGAGCGCGCGCGGGCTATCACATCCGGCTCTGGCACCCATGAGTTCGGCTATGCCGTTGGGCGGGATTTCGATATCCCGCGCCTCGCGGAGGGACGGACCTTCGACCTGATCGTCAGCTGCGCTGCCTTCGAGCACTACGACAACGTTTCGGATGCCGTCGCGGGTCTGACGCGGGTCGCGAGACCCGGCTGCGAGACGGTTCACATTATCGATCTGCAGACTCATTCGCGCTGGATCCGGGAGCACGATCCCAACAACATCTATCGCTACCCCGAGGCGATCTACCGGCTGTTCCGGTTTCCCGGGCAGCCGAACCGGCAACGCCCGACCGACTATGTGCAGGCTTTCGAGACCCGGGGATGGCGCGATGTCCATTTCGTGCCGTCGCGAATGATCGATCCCGACCTCAGGGATGTTTCGCTCCGCGGCCTCGCTGCGCGCTTTGCGGGCCAGGATGACATGAATGTGCTCGATGGTGCCCTGACGGCGCGCCATCCCGGCGACGTCGGCGTCTCGCAGCCGCGCGATCGGCAGGAGGCGTCGTCGTGACCACCCGCCGGTCCGTTCTCGGCAGCATCGCCGGCATTGCGACGCTCGCTCCGTTTGGGGCGTTGCGGGCCACGGCCGAGCCCGCCGGGGACATCCCAATATTCCGACGCGGGATCGGGGTCTCGCATGCGTTGGGATGGGCCGACGTCGATGCGGCCGGCTCTTATGGCGATGCTCCTTTCTCGGCCCCGCGGTTTCGCTTCGACGCGGAGCAGCGACGCGCGATTCGCGCCGCGGGATTCGATTTTGTGCGTCTCGTCGTCGATGTCGGTCCCTTCCTGCTCTCCGATGGCGCGCGCCGCGACCGCCTGGACGATCGTCTCATCGATACCGTCCGTGACCTGCTCGACACGGATCTCGGCGTGATCGTGGATCTGCACCCGAGTGCGATGAATCCGGCATACCGGCCCACCGAGTTGACCGCAGGTGTCGATACGCCGAATTTCCGAGCCGTGCTGGCATTGCAACGTCGTCTCGCCGGCCGTCTGGAGCAGGTCGCCGAGGGCAGGGCGGCTGCTGGTCCGCCGAGGCTCGCGCTTGAGCTGATGAACGAGCCGGAGATCACCCAGGCAGCATGGCAACCCATGCTGGAGGCCGCTTACGCCGCCGCGCGCAGCGGTTCGGCGAAGCTGCCGCTCGTGCTTGGTGGCGGTGCGATGAACGCTGCCACCGCCTTGACGGCAATCGACATGCATCGGTTCGCAGGCGATGCGCGCCTGATCTATACGTATCACGACTATTCGCCCTGGCAGTTCACGCATCAGGGAGTACGCGGCAGTCCCGCCTATTCTCTCGACGGGATCGCCTATCCGGCACCCGCGTCGGTTGATGTCATGAGCCAGGCAACCGAGCGGCGCCTGGCCTCTCTCGGACTCGACCGCTCCGAACTGGAGCAAGCGCAGAAAGCGAAGCGGACGCTCGCAAGCTACGTCGGTTCCGGCTTCGATCGATCAAGTCTCGAAAGAACGTTTCGACAGGTGACGGCCTGGCGCATGACGCGCCGCCTGCCTGCGCACGCAATCTTGCTGGGCGAGTTCGGTGTGCACAGAACGCCCTATCAAAAAACCGTCGATGGTTCGGCCGCACGCGAGCGCTGGTTGCGCGACATGCGCGAACTCGCCGAGGCGCACGGCTTCGCCTGGGCGGGCTGGACCTATGCCGGCACAGGTGGCTTCGCGCTGGCCGAGGACGAGATCGGACCCGGCTTCGATGCGGCGACCCGCCGCGCGCTCGGGCTCGTTTCAACATGAGCACCAGCATGACACAACAGCGCTACGCCAACGTCGACGGATTGCGGGCCATCGCAGCCCTCGGCGTCATGATCGAGCATCTGTTTGGCGACCTGCTCAGGCAGACCCCGCCCGCCGCCGGCCCGATGAATGCGGTGGCCGATACGCTGGTCCATCATGTGAGTCTCGGCCGCTTCGGAGTGGCGCTCTTCTTTCTGATCAGCGGCTTCGTCGTGCCATTCAGCATCGGGGGCGAGCGGCCGCTGGCTCAATTCGCGATCTCGCGGGTGTTTCGGCTCTACCCTGCATTCTGGTTTGCGCTGGCAGTCCTCGCGACGATGGCGTGGCTTGCCGCAGAGCCGCCGGGTATGGCGACCGTGCTCGCCAACATGACGATGGCGCCGACGCTGTTCGGCCAACCCTGGCTCTCGCCGATCCACTGGACGTTGTTCATCGAGCTGGTCTTCTACGTCCTCGTCGCGCTGCTGTTCTCGGTCGACAAGTTACGACATGTCGGCGTGCTGTCCGCGCTTAGCCTGGCCCTGATTGCCGCAACGGTGCTCCCAGTTCAGCTTCGAATGCATGGCGTGGCGAACCTGCCGGTCCAGTATCTGGGGATGCATCTGTCGTCGCTGTTCCTGGGCCTGCTGCTGCGCCTGTGGCTTGTCGAGCGGGTCCAGAGCGCGCGTATATCCGTATTGGTCCTTGCCATCGCGCAGTTTGCTGCGCTGCTATCGATCTCGGACTTCTCCCTGGCGCGCGGTGACAACTTCATCATGGAAGGACGCTTGCCGATCCTGGCCGCTTACATGCTCGCCTTTGTGGTCTTCCTTGCTGCCGTCAGGTTCGGCCGTCCGCGTTCCCTGATGCTCGCGCGGATCGGAATGATCAGCTACTCGATGTACCTGTTCCACTGGTGCGTCAACGTGACCGTCTACCGGTTCCTGCCATTGACCGGGCAGATCAGCGACGTTGTCGTTATGCTGATCTGCATCGCGCTCACCTTGATGGTGTCCCTGCTGGTTTACCGGATGGTCGAGCGCCCGATGATCATGCTCGGCCGTACGATCGTGCTTTGGCGTGGACTACGGACGCGTCCCTGAAGCGAATCTGCTCCGGTACGATTCCCCGCAGGGTCCATCTGCTGCTTCATCAACTGCGCGCCTGCCTCAGCAACGGCTCGCGGGCATTTTCCTTCGAGCGCAGCAATGCGTCGGCGAAGATCGGCTCCCAGGAGCGAATGTGACTCCTGAGCAGGGTGGCCAGTGCCTCGGCCTCGCCGGCAAGCGCGAGGTCGATGAGCCTGTAGTGCTCGGGGACCGACGCCTGTTGCCGCTCCCGCCCGGCGCGCGAGCTGATGCCGTAGAGCCGCATCTTGTCCCGCAGGTTCATCGCCAGATCGGTCAGCAGTTCATTGCCGGCGGCCGCGATGAACGCGCGATGATAGTTGCGATCGGCTTCCAGATAGAGCTGCACGTCGTCGGTCTCGACCGCCCTTGCGATCTCGTCGGCCCAGCCACGCACGTCTGGAAGATCTTGCGGAGGATTTGCGGCGACGAGCCTGGCCGCATGCAGCTCCAGCACCTCGCGCATGTCGAACAGGTTGTGCAGCTCGGTCAGCGACGGTTCGACGACCTTGAAGCCACGGTTGCGCATCGGCTCGACCAGGCCGCCGCGGCTCAATTCAAGCAGCGCCTCCCGTACCGGCGTGCTCGAGACGCCCAGGCTCGCCGCCAGACTCGGGACTGAATACATCGTGCCAGGAAGACTCTGCCCGGAAATGATCTCGGCGCGCACGCGTTGCAGCACCTGTTCTCGCAAATTCTGGTCCATGGGTGGCCGCGACCGCCTCTCGTTGGGAACTCCGATTCGTCCTAGCCTATTACTTGGCCTTGACGAAATCAGTAGCGTGTGACGTAAATGTGTAACGCATTACTAAAATGCGTCACTTTTCGCGGGATTGTGAGGCTGCTGAGGTGAAACAACGGCTGCCCGGCTATTGCACGCTTTGTCGCTCGCGCTGTGGGGCAGTCAGCGTCGTCGAGGACGGTCGTCTCGTTGGTGTGGAGGTATTAAATAACCATCCAACCGGCGGCGCACTCTGTGCGAAGGGACGTGCGGCGCCGGAAATCGTGGCCAGTCCCCGTCGCCTGACCGTGCCATTGAAGCGCACCCGTCCGCGGGACGCGGCCGACCCGGGCTGGATCGAGGTGTCCTGGGACGAGGCGCTGACCGAAATCGCCGACAAGCTGAGCACAATCCGGGCGGAGAGCGGCGCCGAGGCGGTTGCCTTTGGCGTCACCACCCCGAGCGGCACGCCGATGGTGGACAGTTTTGAGTGGGTCGAGCGATTCATTCGCGGCTTCGGCAGTCCCAACCTGATCTACGCGGTCGAAATCTGCGGCTGGCACAAGGACTATGCCCACGCATTGACGTTCGGCCGCGGCATCGGCTTTCCCGACTACGACAATGCGGACGCGATCGTGCTGTGGGGCCACAATCCGGCACGGACCTGGCTGGCGCAAGCCACGCGGATCGCCGACGCGCGCCGGCGCGGCGCAAAGGTCGTGGTCGTCGATCCAAAACCGAACGGATCGGGTCAGCAGGCGGACCTCTGGCTGCGCATCCGCCCCGGCGCCGACGGCGCGCTTGCACTGGGCGCGATCCGACACCTGATTGCAACAGGCAACTATGATGCGGAGTTCGTCAACGGCTGGACCAACGGACCTCTGTTGGTCGATCGCGCGACCGGACGCTTCCTGCGCGCCGACGAATTGTGGACGGACGGCAAGGCCGGCGCGTTCGTTCGTCTCGATGCGGCGGGCTCGCCTGTGCCTTGCGATACCCGTTACGCGCCGGAAGCCGGCGGCCAACTTCGCGGCGCGTTGTCGATCCGCGCGCGCGACGGCCGGCTGATCTCAGCGGCAACTGCGTTCGAACTGCTGGCCGAGCGGGTTGCGGATTACACGCCCGCGCGCGTGGCTGATCTGACCTGGCTTCGCGTCGATGACATCGAAGCCTTCAATGCCCTGTTCGCCGATCGGCCGCGGCTCGCCTACCACTCCTGGACCGGCGTCGGTCAGCATACCAACGCGACCGCGATCGAACGCGCGATCGCTTCGCTCTATGCGCTGACCGGGGCCTGCGACCGACCCGGCGGCAATCGCTGGCCGGTCCCGCCGCCGACCCGCACGCTCAACGACTACAATATCCTGTCGCCGGAACAGCAGGCCAAGGCGCTTGGCCTCGCCGAGCTGCCGCTCGGCCCGCCCGCAAAGGGATGGATCACGGCGCGGGACTTCAGCAAAGCGGTGCTCGAGGGTGAACCCTATCGGGTGCGCGCGCTGGTCGCCTTCGGCACCAATTTCGTCGTCTCGCAGGGCCATTCCGAACGCAACCGCGAGGCGCTGAACGCGCTCGAATTCCAGGTTCATATCGACATGTTCATGAACCCGACCGCGGAAAGCGCTGACTTCGTGCTGCCGGCCAGCATGCCGTGGGAACGCGATGCGCTGAAGATCGGCTTTGAGATCACGCAGGCCGCCGTCGAAACCGTGCAGTTTCGCCCGCGCGTGGTCGAGCCGATCGGCGCGGTGAAGGCTGACTACGAGATCGCTGCGGCGCTTGGGCTGAAGCTCGGGATGGACGATTTGTTCTTCGGCGGCGATATCAAGGCCGGGTGGAATTATCAGTTAGCTCCGCTGGGTGTCAGTATCGACGATTTGCGCGACCATCCCGAAGGACGCCGCTTCCCGCAGACCTTCCGCAACGAGAAATACGCTGTCGTGCGCGAGGATGGAATCGTGGCCGGTTTCGCAACACCGACCCGGCGTGTCGAACTCTATTCAGAGCTGATGTTGGGACACGGCTATGATCCGTTGCCCGATCACGCCGAGACCGCGGAGAGCCCGCTGGCAGGAGGGACAGACGAGTGCTTCCCGCTCGCGCTTAGCACCGCCAAGAGTGGATGGTTCGTTCATTCCTCCTATCGGCATGTCGCCTCGCTGCGGCGGAAGTCTCCCGATCCCGCAGTCGAAATCAGTCCGCTGCTCGCTGAGCAACGTGGACTTGTCGAAGGTGATTGGGCCGTGGTCGAGACACGCGGCGGCGCCGTCCGTTTGAAGGTACGGCTCAATGCGGCGCTCGACGCGCGGGTCGTCGTTGCCGAATTCGGCTGGTGGGAAGACTGTCCGCCGCTTGGCCGGGATGGCTCCGCGGCCTCCGGTCATCGCAGCCGCAACATCAACGCGGTGCTGCACGACGACACGCGTGACCCCGTCAGCGGCTCGGTTCCGCTGCGCGCAATCGTCTGCGATATCAGGCGCGATGCGGTGGCAAGCCGCGGTGTCTGGAGCGGCCAGCGGCGGTTCGTGATCAGCGAGCGACGCGCCGAGGCCGACAATGTCGTCGCCTTCGACCTGCTGCCGCATGATGGCGGTCCGTTGCCCGACTTCCTGCCGGGCCAACACGTCATGACGTTGCTGCCCGACGCTCCGGAAGGGCGGGCCTATTCGCTGACGGGATCAGGCGATACGCCAAATGTCCTTTCGATTGCGGTGAAGGGACGATTCTCCGGTGAATCGCGGGGCGACGACGCGCCGTTCTTCATGCCGGATCGTCTGCATGGTCTCGCCGTCGGGGACGAGGTCGTGCTGGAGCCCCCGGGCGGCATCTTCACGCCGCCATTGAAGGGCGCGCGTCCCGTGATCCTTCTCGCGGCCGGCATCGGCATTACGCCGTTCATGAGCCATCTCGAAACGCTGCAGCATGTCGAGCCGCAAGATCGCGTTTCCGAGATTCTGCTGCTGCATGGCTGCCGCAGCAGCCGGGAGCATCCCTTCGCGCAACGGTTGGCGGAGCTGGAAGCCAGCACACCGGAGCTGAAGCGCGTGACGTTCTACTCAGCACCGTTCCCGCATGACGCGATCAGTCCGGGTTCGTTGCGCAAAGGCCGTCTCGATTCCGAACTGATGCGGCCGCTGTCGAGGCGCCGACCGCTGGTCTACATCTGCGGCTCGCCGGACTTCGTCGCGGCTCAGATCGCGTGCGTGACGGCGCTCGGCATACCGCGCTTCGACATCTTCGCCGAGAGCTTTGTGTCGCCGCCGTCGGTGCCGAGCGACCTTGCGCCGCGCACCATCCGGCTTGCCAACAGTGAGCAAAGCTTTTCGTGGCGACCGGAGCAGGGGACGCTGCTCGACGCGGCCAATGCGGCCGGCGTCGCGCTGCCAAGCGGCTGCCGCGTCGGCCAATGCGAGAGCTGCGCCGTGCAGGTCGTCGCTGGGGAGTTCACCCATCTCAGTCCTGTCGACGGCAGCGAGGGGCAATGCCTCGCCTGCCAGGCCGTGCCGCTGACCGACCTCACGCTGGCGCTGTGACCACCAACTCAGGACTTAGGGCTGTAACCGCATCACCGGAAGGGGAAATTATGACGAAGGCAACGCACGATCACTGTGGGCCTGCGAAAACGGGGGCCAGACAACATCATGGCGCGATTTTCGCAAGCCCTGGTGGCTTTTGCGGAGCGCTGGTTTCCGGATGCTTATGTCTTCGTGCTGATCGCGGTCATCGCCGTCGCCGTTGGTGCGATCCTGCATGGCGGTTCGCCGCTCGCGGTCAGCCGCGCGTTCGGCGACGGCTTCTGGAACCTGATTCCGTTCACCATGCAGATGGCGCTGGTTGCGATCGGCGGTTATGTCGTTGCGCTGTCGCCGCCGGTGGCCGCATTGCTGTCGCGGTTGGCGAGTGTGCCGAAGACCGGACGCGGCGCAGTGGTCTTCGTCGGTATGCTCAGCATCGCCCTGTCGCTGTTGAACTGGGGCCTGAGCCTGATCTTTTCCGGTCTGCTGGTGCGCGAGATCGCGCGACGCTCGGACATCCGGCTCGACTATCGGGCAGCCGGCGCTGCCGGTTATCTCGGATTAGGCTGCGGCTTCACGCTCGGCATCACCTCTTCGGCAGCACAGCTCCAGGCCAATGCCGGCAGCATTCCCGCGTCGCTTCTGCCGATCACCGGCGTCATCGGTTTCTCGGAGACGATCCTGACCTGGCAGAACATGGTCACCGTCGCAATGGTGACGGTGGTTTCGGCCGTGATCTGCTATTTCACGACGCCGGCACCGGAGCAGGCAAAGACGGCGGAGGATCTCGGCGTCGCTCTCGGCGACGATCGCATCGAGCCCAAAAAGCCGTCGCGCCCCGGCGACTGGCTGGAGTTCAGTCCGCTCTTGACGATCCTGATCGCACTTCTGGCCTGCGGCTGGCTTTGGCAGACGTTTCAGTCCGGCAATCCGCTGATCACCCTGTCGGGCCTCAACACATATAATTTCGTCTTCCTCATTCTCGGCATCATCCTGCACTGGCGCCCGCGCAGCCTGGTCGAGTCCTTCTCCAAGGCGATGCCGAGCGTCTCCGGCGTGCTGCTGCAATTTCCGTTTTATGCAGGTATTGCCCAGATCCTGACCAAGGTCCCGAACAGCATCGGCACGACGCTATCAGACACGATCGCGCACTGGTTCGTCGGCGCCTCGAGCAATTCGACCGTGTTTTCTTTCCTGGTCGGAATCTATTCGGCGCTGCTTGGCTTCTCCGTACCCTCCGCCGGCGGAAAATGGGTGATCGAGGCGCCCTACATCATGAAGGCCGCCAACGATGTCGGCGCCCATTTGGGCTGGACGGTGATGGTCTACAACATCGCTGAGACGCTCCCGAACTTCATCAACCCGTTCTGGATGCTGCCGCTGCTCGGCATCCTCGGGCTGAAATCGAAGGACCTGATCGGCTACACGTCGGTGCAGTTCTTCATCCACTTCCCGATCGTGATGCTGCTGGCAGCGATCCTGATGGCCACCTTCACCTATCATCCGCCGATCGTGCCCTGAGCCACCCAAGACCGGACGCCAGCACTCCGTGGCGTCCGGGCCGCGGCATGCCGTCAGATATTACCTCATTTCGGCACGCGGAACGCTCGTCGGAATCCTCCGCCATGGAATGGACGCATATCTCACGATCAGATACATCCGCTTGAATGGCCGGATCGTTCGGCAAGACCGTGAATGCCCGAAATTGGAGAATGAGCGTGATGATCGACAGTGAAGGCGCAAAACGGCGCGGCGACAGCAATTCCGACTCGGTCCGCAGCGACTGGTCCCGCACCGAGGCCGAAGTGCTGTACGGGCTGCCGTTTTCCGACCTGATGTTTCGCGCGCAAACGATTCATCGCGCCCATTTCAATCCCAACCATGTCGAGACCGCGAGCCTGCTCAGCATCAAGACGGGCGGCTGTCCGGAAGATTGCGGTTATTGCTCGCAGAGCGTTCATTACGACACCGGCCTGAAGGCGTCGAAGCTGATGGACAAGGCGGACGTGGTCGCGACCGCACAGCGCGCCAAGGATGCCGGCGCCGAGCGCTTTTGCATGGCAGCGGCGTGGCGCAATCCGAAGGATCGCGATCTTGACCAGGTCTGCGAGATGGTCAGCGCCGTCAAGGGTCTCGGCATGGAGACCTGCGTCACCCTGGGTATGCTGACATCGGCACAGGCGGGACGGCTGCACGACGCGGGGCTCGACTTCTACAATCACAATGTCGACACGTCGCCTGAGCACTACGACCAGATCATTACCACACGCACGCTGCAGGATCGCATCGACACGCTCAGCCATGTGCGCGAAGCCGGCATCAAGGTCTGCTGCGGCGGCATCATCGGCATGGGCGAACAGGTCACCGACCGGCTCGGCATGCTCGTGCTGCTCGCCAACATGCCTGCTCATCCCGAGAGCGTGCCGATCAATCTCTGGAACGAGGTCAAGGGCGTGCCGGTCAACGCCACCGCCGAGCGGCCGGATCCGATCGACGTCGTGCGCCTCGTCGCGGTCGCCCGCATCATGATGCCGCAAAGCGTGGTGCGGCTCTCCGCCGGCCGGCAATACATGACCGATGAATTGCAGGCACTCTGCTTCCTGGCCGGTGCCAATTCGATCTTTATCGGCGACGTGCTTTTGACTACACGCAATCCGCAGCGCGATCGCGACGCGGATTTGCTCGACCGGCTTGGCATCGAGTCCGGCCTCGAGCGCGTGAAGCAGCGCTCGCCGATGCATGATTCCGAGATCGCGGCTCGCGCCGGCTAGGTCTGGCTGTCGCGCAGCACGGCAGCTGTTCTGCGCGACGTGGCGTTGAGCCCGTTCCTCAAGACGCGACCGCAAGCGGCGGCGAGACCACCTCCGGCGCCGCTGCCACCTGCGCGGCTTCCGTCGCGAGCTGGAAGCGGGTGCCGTGCAGGGCGAAGGTCAGCGGGATGCCACGGAAATCGTCGTGGAAGGCACGGATCCGGCGCGCCAGCTCGGTGGCGCTGATGCCGGGCGGAAGATCGCACATCTCCCGGTACATCTGCTTCGTGCTTTTGTGTCCGCACCAGGCGATCGGCAGCTCGGCGAGCGGCGCGGGATCGCAGGCGAGATCGCGCGACATCCGCCAGAACAGATGGGCCAGCCGGACATAGGCGATCTGCTCAAGCCCGCGCACGCTGATCTTGTCGGGGATGATGAAGGACTCGACGCCGATGATCGGACCGGCATCGACCCGTCCGGCCATCGCATGCGCGGTCGCACCGAACATGCGCGCGCCGTCATAGAGCGCGAAATGCGCCGGCGCCCAGCCGGGATATTGCGGCGGGCCGGGATGGAAGTTGTAGGCGCCGTAGCCGAGCGCCGCCAGCGTGCTTTCAGGGACGATGACGCTGGTGGTGAACGACAGCAGCCTGGCGTCGCGCAGCACCTCGGGCTCGATCGCCGCGAGTTCGTCGGCCGTGGTGGCGCCGCGGAATGCCAGCGCCGGATTATGCGCCCTCAGCAGGGTGCTCAGCGCCATCTGCTGGTCGGCGACGCCGGTGAGAAGGATGATGGTCTTCATGATGCGATATCCTTCTCGTCCCGTATCAGCTGCGCTGGCCTGCCATGACGACGACACTTCCGGAATCCCGGGTTTGCGCCACCGCGCGGAACAGATCGGCAGGCAGCGTCTGCCACGGCGCAATTTCGATGATCCGGTTGTTGGCGCTATTTGCCGCCGACTTTGCCGCGCGGATATCGTCCTGCCAGGGGCACAGCGAGAGCTCGAGCCGGCCGAAACCGCCGCAGTCGGCGGCAAACGCGCCCGTCACCGCCTCGATGCTGGCTGCCACTTCGCGCGCATCGCTGGTGGCGATATCGCGCATGATCACCGTGATCGCATCGGTCGCCGCCGCCTGCGACGTCACCACGATCATGGAGTCGCGGCCGCCGCTGCGGCTGGCGCGCCGCGCGCCGCGCATGGCAGCGGCGAATTCGGCGTCAGGTCCGAGATCGGCGTTGTCGGCGGGCAGATTGTGAACGACCGTGGTGTGGCGCGGCGTGCCGGCGTCTTCGGTTGGTGCATGATATGAGCGTGGCAGCCAGACTGTGTCGAGCGACATCTGCGACGACGTCAGGCTCCAGGCCTGATCGAGCAGGTAACCTTCCCAGACTGACGGATATGCGGTCGCGATGTGGTGCCAGTTGCGCAGCAGCGCTTCGGCGGCGGCCGAGCGGCCGATGTAGAGCGTACGCGCCGACATCTCCCACCGGTTCCACTTGTGAAACGCGATATCGCAATCGAGGTTCGAAGGCAGCAGCGGCGGCTCGCTGAGCGTTGCGTCGGCCTCGATGAAGAGCAGCGGTTCGCGGTGTTGTTGCCACATCCGAAGGATGAAGGCGGCCTTCTCGGATGCGCTCATGCATCCGTCGACCACGGTGTCGATCGGCGCGATGTCGGAGGCGATCTGGAACTCGGCCAGTTTGTCGCGAAGCTGGTTCGCATGATCGTCCCCGAATGCGCGGGGATAGCAGGACACGACGCGAAGGGGAGCGACGGTCCGAGTGTCACCCTCGGGGGCGATCGCGCGCCAATTGATCCCGCCCCACCACATCTCATGCGAGCCGTCCAAGCTCGGCCCGATCGTGCCGAAGTCGGTCAGCTTGGATTTGAGGAAATCGAAGGCCGGATTCTCGCCGAAGGGGATCACGACCGCGCAATCGGCGCGCAGCGACCGATAAAGCGTCTCGGCGGCGGGGCCGCTTGGCGGCTCGACAACGATGACCACGCCGCTATTGCGGACCGGGACGGAGCCGCCCTGGCTGAGGACCGCGGTCCCGAGCCGTTGCACCAGCCAGTCGAGCCGCCGGCGCTGGGCAGCGTTCAGCCTGATGCCGTTCGACAACAGCATCTGGTCAAGATCTGTCTGCAAGCCGTCCGCTTGCATCGTGTCAGCCGATATCATGCCCACGCCACCCCTCGTTAACTTTTACGTGCGGGGCGGCCGGATCAGGCGGACAAATCAAAGGCCATTGATGTCCGAATTGCGCCAGTTCAGCGTGACCGAGGGCGCGCCGCTGCCGTTGTGGTCTCCGACCGCAAGGATGCGGTCGTGGCTGAGCGATGTCAGCGCGACGGTGTAGATCGCGACGTCGTCTTCGAAGGCATCGACCGGGATCAGCAGCGTGCCGTCGTCGCTGCCGGCACGGAAGTGACGACCGCTCCTTTCGAAGCCGGCATAGACCAGCCGTCCCTCAGCGATCGCCTTCACGTCCGGGCTGTCTGCCGCCTTCGCGGCGCTCTTGCCGTACTGGACGGTGACACCGTGGAGCATCCCCTCGCGCGCGAGTTTCGCCAGCGGCAGCGCGATCGTTGCGACCGTCATGCGGCGCGCCAGCGGGATACGCAGGCGCAGATCACCGAACCCGGTATGATAGACGTTGATGCCTTCCAGCGAGGCTTGGCCGTCGCTCTTGAACAGGCCGACCTGCAGCGTGCCGCACTGGGCTTCGCCGAACACGTTCGGCGGCAGGCGATTGGTGCCAAACAGCACGTAAAGGTAAGCGTGCGATGGCGACAGGGCGGCAAAGCTGCCGGCAAGCCACATCGGTGGCGCCGGCGCCGTGCAGGCGGCGGCGATGCCGCGCGCGATCACGAGATCGTTGACGAAGCCGGCGTCGAGCAGTGACGCCAGCGCCTGGGTGCCGAGATTGACGTCATGCTTGAAGCCGCTCAGAAGCACGAGCTCGTCATCGTCGGGCAGCAGCAGGAAGCGGCCCAGCACGGCGGCCGCCCAGCGCGCGGTGATGGCCGGGTCGGCGTAGGGCTGCAAGGCGTAGCGCGGCGCGAGCTCGCGGGCGCGCGACGCGTAGCTCCGCGCCCCGGACTGGATTTCGGCGGCAAGCGCCAGTTGCGCGGCCGGGCGCTGGTCGCCTTCGCGCAAGACCTCGCCGTCGCGATAGTCCCGCGCCGACCCCTCGGCGGAGCAGCAGAGCTGCTCCAGCAGCGCAACGTTGCGGATCAGCATCCGCTTGATGTGAGGCGTGACGACGCGGTCGGAGATCAGTCCTTCCGCGCTGTCGTCATCGGCGATGTCGTCGAACGCATCATCGAGCGTCAGCAGATAGGCGCCATGCAGGCGGATGTTGATGCCTTCGCGATCGAAGATGCGCCGCAGCGACTTTTGTACGCTCGCGGAGTAGCCGAGATCAGCAAGGATCAGGTCGGTACAGCTGTCGAAATCCGGGATATTCGCGCGCAGATAGGCAAGCAGCCGTGTGCGGACGCCGGCGGCGATATCGGTGATTTCGCACGGGTCCATCAAATCGGGCAGGGCGTCGGTGAGTTCGCGGCCGCTCGCGATACCGTCGGGGTATCTCGCGAAGAAAGCCATGACCGCTGGCGGCTGCACCTTGACGATATCGGCGAAGGTCGCTGCGTCAATCTTGACGACCCGGCTCAGCAATTCACAGAGAGGTTCGAGTGTATCCGCGGACCCGACCAGGCTGATGCGGCGGTTGATCTCGAGATAGGCGCCGGTGCCGTCGTGCGCGTCCTGCCAGATCCGATGCGACAGAAAGCCGTCCCGGCCGAGAAAGCCGACTGAGACGCGCGCCCCTTGCTGGACCAGAGCGGCACGCCGCGTTTCGATGAACGCGTCGAACGCTGCCATCACCGGTCCGAGCACCGCAACGCCGAGATGGAATCCCGGAGTACGTTCCGCGCTCTGTGCCGTCACCGCGCGTCGCAGCGTGCGGGCACCGTGATCGAGTCGCGACGGCTGGTCGGGAGAAAACAACTCGAAGATCGACGTCTCGCGCTGCAGCTTCGACGCAAATGTCGCGCTCGCCTGCGGATAATAGCGCGGGCGGATGCCGTGGCGGCGGGCGCCCTTGACGTCGGCGCTATCGTTGTCGCCGATGTGGAACGAACTGGCCGCGTCGATGCCTTGCTCTGCGAGGTAGGTCTTGAACAGCGTTTCGCTCTTGCTGCCGCCGTGATCGCAGGAGGCGTAGAGGAAGTCCCAGGTCAGTCCTGGACTGCATGCCTGCAGGAGGCGTGCGAGCTGCTCCGTGTTCCAGTAGGTATCTGAAATGAAGCCGACGCGAAAACTGCCACGTTTCATGTCTAAATATTGCTGAATCATTTCCGGATTAGCGCGGCACAGCTGCAGCTCGGCCTCGAATTCGGCTTCGGCGAGAGTCGGCAATTCGTCGCGGGTCAGGCCGAACAGCTTGAAGGGAAAGTACTTATAGATGTCGGAGATGTGGACTTCCGTCGAGCCGCGCTGCTCTGACGCCAGTTTGCGCGCTCGCGCTTCGGCCTGGATTCGATGTTGGACGAAACTGACAGACATATTTGGAAATTTTTCAGAAATATTCGAAAGCTGAAAAACCCTTTCAAATACGCCATCTGGCGTCGTGCACGCGCGCAACAGAAATGTATCGAAAACATCGAACGAACATGCAGAAACATTTCGCGCGCGACGCTGAGCGTCGACTGTCACGATCGTCATGCGCAAAACCCCCGCCAGCCCCGTGCGTAGAACGCAATCGTGCGACAAATCAGGCGCGCTGATTCAAAAAAGTCGACGCCAGATTCCAAAACGCACGCTTCGCGACTGACAGATTCAAAAAATTCGATAACGTCGAATTGGTGATTCGGAAAAATTTGCCTAGTCGCGATCGTTGAAAGCAAGATCTCGACCACGTGCTGACGAACCACCCGCATGCCTGACGCATGCACGTGTTCGCGTAGTGTTTATACGTGTGAAACAGCGTTTTCAGGCGCGACTATTCCTGCCACGGAATTCAACACGATGCTGAACGACAGCTCCAGATCATGCCGATCGTCTGCCTGCGCGGCGGCGAGGCGGCATCTTTTGCCGGGCGGTCGGCAAAAAATTCCACCTAAGTATTTGAAAAATAACGAAAAAAGTTCGCCTGGATTGCCTGACCTCTCCGTTCAACGATTAGAAGCCGCATGGGATGTGTGCCAGCGGCGATGGGTTGGAGAGTAGGGGAATGACCTACGCGCTTGATATGAGGGCACCGGCCGAGATCGAGGTCGCGAAGGCCGCGGTCGCGCCGATCGATGCGACCTCCCCCTGGAGCGACGTTCCGACCGTTGTCGACGCAGTCCCGCTCGACACCGTCGAGATTCAGGATGAAGACAAGGATCTGCTGGACCGCCTCGCCGCCGGCGACGAGGTGGCGTTTCGTCTTCTCGTCGAGCGTCACGTCGATCGCGCCTACGCCATCGCGCTGCGCATCGTCGGGAATGCCGCCGATGCCGAGGATGTCGTGCAGGACACGATGCTGAAGGTTTGGACGCATCGCGGCCGCTGGCAGCACGGCCGCGCCAAGTTCTCGACCTGGCTCTATCGGGTGGTCAGCAACCGCTGCATCGACCTGCGCCGCAAGCCGCGCACCGAGAATGTCGATGCCGTGCCCGAGGTCGCCGACACCCAGCTCGATGCCAGCTCCGTCATCGAACGCAACGAGATCAGCCATCTTCTGGAGGTCGCGATGCAGCGGCTGCCCGAGCAGCAGCGTGTCGCGGTGATCCTCTCCTATCACGAGAGCATGAGTAACGGCGAGATCGCCGAGGTCATGGACACGACCGTGGCCGCGGTGGAGTCGCTGTTGAAGCGCGGGCGGCAACAGTTGCGCGAGATGCTGCGACGGCACGAGCGCGACCTCCGCACGGCGTTTACCGATTGCTAACCATAAAATCCGGCTTCTGAAGATTTCGCGCCTGACCACCGGCAGCCTTTCCGTTTGATCGAACGGACGGGGGCTGGATCCGCGTCGTCACCTCTCTTCTTTCACGATGCGGCATGTCATGCCCATCACCACAGGAGCTCCACATGCCCGTAATTTCCACCAACACCGCCGCCAACTCTGCGGTGATGTACCTCAACATCAACTCGGCGCAGGAAAGCAGCGCGCTCTCGAAGCTGTCGAGCGGTTCGCGCATCACCTCGGCTTCCGACGACGCGGCCGGCCTTGCCATCTCGACCCGCATCTCCTCCGACATCACGACCCTGCAGCAGGCCGCGACCAACGCCTCGCAGGCGACCTCGATCCTGCAGACCGCCGACGGCGGCGCTTCCAACATCTCGGACATCCTCGCGCGCATGAAGTCGCTGGCCTCCGAGTCTGCCTCGGGCACCGTGACCGACTCCAGCCGCGCCTACATCAACTCGGAATTCTCGCAGCTCACGGGCGAAGTCGATTCCATTGCCACCGGTACCCGCTATAGCAGCCAGAGCCTGCTGGATGGTTCGAGCGTGTTCTCGTCGGGCGTCGCGGTGCTGGTCGGTTCGACCGCGGCCGACACCATCACGATTACGCTCACGAGCCTGACCTCGTCCTCCCTCGGCGTGACCTCGCTCGACGTCTCGACCCTGTCCGGCGCCACCAGCGCCCTGTCAGCGCTCGATACCGCGATCGACAGCGTGTCGGCCGCGCGTGCCACGATCGGTGCTCAGGAGTCCCGCTTCAACTTCAGCGCAAGTTCGATCTCGACCCAGACCCAGAACCTGCAGTCGGCCAACTCGGTGATCAAGGACGTCGATATCGCCGCCGAGCAGGCGACCCTGTCGTCGGCCGAAGTCAAGACCCAGGCCGCGGTGTCGGCCGAAACTGCAGCGAACCAGATGCCGCAGTATCTGCTCAAGCTTCTCGGCTAATTGAAGAGATATCGGGCCGGCCTAACGCCGGCCCGATCCCTATTGCGGCGGACGTGTTGACATGACGGTAAGCAGCGCCACCTCGAGCACGACCACTTCGCCGAGCTCGTCGGATACGGTGACGACGACCGGCACGACCAACTCGACCAGTATCGACTGGACCACCCTGATCCAGTCCGAGGTCGACGCCAAGCTGGCGCAGGCGACCTCGATCTCCACCAAGATCACCGCGAACCAGGCCAAGGTTACGGCCTACACGAGCTTGCAGACCGAGCTTTCGACGTTGGCAAGCGGGCTGTCGTCGCTCAGCACCTCGATCGTCAACCCGCTCGCGACCAACGCGTTCTCCACGCGTGCGGCGACGATCTCTTCGACCGGCGATCTCAGTGCCTCATCCGCGCTGTCGATGAGCGTCACCAGCGGCTCGGCAACCGGCGACCACACCCTTCAGATCACCCAGCTTGCGACCGCGCAGAAGGTGATCGGCTCGTCGCAGTCGAGCTCCACGACGGCGCTGGGCTATTCCGGAACGTTCTCGCTGGGGCTGGCAGGCGGAACCAGCACGGCCATCACGGTCACCAGCGGCATGTCGATGCAGGACATTTCCGACACCATCAACGCCCAGACCTCGACCACAAATGTCCAGGCCTCGGTCGTTCAAGTGTCGAGCGGCTCGTATGAACTGGTGCTCACCGGGACCCAGGACGCTGCCGATATCACCTATTCGTCCACGACCGGCGACGACGTCCTGAACAAACTGGGCGTCACCGGCTCGACCGGTGCATTCACCGACGTGCTGCAGAAATCTCAACCCGCAAAGTTCACCCTCGACGGCGTCTCGATCACGCGTAACACCAACGACGTGTCCGACGTCCTGACAGGTGTCACCTTCGACCTGTTGCAGCCGACGCCAAGCGGCACGACCTTGAATGTCAGCATCGGTACCGACACCAGCCAGATCACCACGGCGCTGCAGACCTTCGTCACGAACTACAATGCGTTTCGCGATCAGGTGATCGCGCAGTCCGCGCAGAATTCGGACGGTACGGCCTCCTCGAGCGCGGTGCTGTTCGGCGACAGCACGATGCGCGATATCCAGACGCAGCTCCAGCAGGTGCTGGGCGGCTCGGTGGGTGGGATGACTATGGCCGACCTCGGCCTGTCCTTCAACGAGAACAACGAGCTGCAACTCAATACCGGCACCCTGGCCACCGTGCTGACGACGAATCTCGCTGGCGTAACCCAGCTTCTCTCCGCGCAAACGACGACATCGTCGAGCCAACTCAGCGTCGTCAACACCGGGACGTCGCCGCAATCGTTCACGCTTGATCTGTCGGTGGACTCGACCGGCACGCTGACCGGCGCCTCCGTCGGCGGCGACAGTTCGCAATTTTCGGTAGTCGGCGACACCATCATCGGCAATTCGGGCACGATCTACGCCGGCATGGCATTCACCTATACCGGCTCGACCTCGCAATCGATCAACGTGACGTCGACCTCCGGTCTGGCGTCGCAGATCTACCAGATCGCTCAGACCAGCTCTGCGAGCAGCGGATCGCTGCAGACGCTGATCACCAATCTGCAGTCCTCTGACGACGACATGCAGACCCAGGTCAGCACCATCCAGAGCGATGCCTCGACCTATCAGACGCAGCTGCAAACGCAGTACGCCAACTATCAGGCAGCTATCGAAACGGCCAACAACACGCTTGGCTATCTGAAAGCACTCTTGAACGCGAACTCGAGTAACTGATGACAAATAGTTCTGCTGCCTATCTCGCCAACAATGCCTATCGATCTGCCGCGGTGGCGGTTCCGCCGCTGAAGGCAGTTGTGATGCTGTGCGATGGCGCGATCACATTTTTGCAGAAGGCCCAGGAGGCGCACGACGGAAAGCGCTTCGAGGAGGGCCATGCCCATCTGACGCGCGCGACCGCGATCCTGCGCGGCCTCAGTCATAATCTTGACTTCACCCGCGGCGGCGCGATGGCCGATCGTCTCTACAAGACCTACAACGCCCTGATCATGGCGTGCCTGCGCTCCTATGGCCGGCCGGAGGCGAAGGAAGGCTTCCGGCGCATCATCGCCAGTCTGACGGAACTCCGCGACGCCTGGAAGTTCGTCGAGGCGGCCGCCGGCAAGGCCAAGGCGGCCGAATCGGCCGCCAGGCGTTAAGCAGCAACCGAGCGCGAATCGGTCGGGGAAGCCCGCTTGCTGGAGCGGCGGGGCACCCGGCCGCGTCGTTTTGGTGGGGAAAATGACCGTCTGGGGGGACACGATGGTGGGCGTGATGTCGCACCGGCGGAAATTGATTTCCGCCGTCCCGCGAATGGATTATGACAGCCTTGGCGACGAGGCTGGATCTGCGCGAGCGATGGATGTTGCGACATTCGAGGATCTGATCGACCGGCTGGGGGATGACCTGTCCCGCTGGCCCGATGATCAGCGTCTGGTTGCGGTGCAACTTCTCGCTTCCTCGGCCGAGGCGAGGGCGCTCTACGAAGAGGCGAGCGCGGCACGCCGGGCGCTCACCGCGCCTCCGGTTCGCGCGCCTGCGGGTCTTGTCGACCGCATCGTCATCGCTGCGGCGAAACTGCCCAGGGAACCGGCCGCCCCCGAAGGCGAGGCGAAGGTTGCGGAACCCGCCGACGAATCCATGCATCCCGGGATGGTGCTGCCCGCGCTGTTGCTGGCGTTCAGCCTGTTGCCCGCGCTGGCGCCGCTTGCATTGATGCTGGACGAGCCCGTCCTGACCATCAGCCTGTCGCTCTGAACGTCTCCGGTTTCAGCCTTTAGCTGATCTTTGAAGCGCTTGTCAGTCGAGCGCGGCGACGCTGCTTGCGTTGCCCGGCGACACCGCCAACGCGGCAAATTCTGCCGATTAATCAAGTGATTCCGCTCGCATGAATCCGCGCCTGAAATCGGCGCGCCATCCGTTTTATCTGCGAACGACAATCACGACCTCGATCCTCAAAACGCGTTCCGTCGCGCAATCCGCGACGAAGAGAGCTTTGTCATGACCGTATCATCGGCCGCTTCCGCTGCGAGTTCCACCTCCTCGACCTCCTCGACCTCAGCGTCGATGGGGATGACCTCGGGCGATTTCCTCAATCTGCTCGTCAGCGAGTTGCAGAACCAGGATCCGCTGAACGCGACCAGCACGACCGACTTCATCAATCAGCTCACCTCCTACGCCAATTTCACCGAGCAGCAGTCGACCAACGCCAGCATGACGTCGCTGGCGAGCTCGTTCTCGAGCCTCGTGACGCTCAACTCGGTCAACTATATCGGCCACACGGTCGAGGCGAAGACCAATACCGCGGAGCTGACCAACGGCTCGGCGACGTTCGGTTACTCGCTGTCATCGGCTGCGTCCAACGTTGCGATCACGGTCTCGGATTCATCCGGCAACGTCGTGTACAGCGGCACCGGCACCGGAACTGCCGGCTCGAACACCTTCACCTGGGACGGCAAGACCACCAGCGGCACCCAGCTCAGCAACGGCGGCCAGTACACGATCGCGGTCACCGCGACCGACTCCGCCGGCAATTCGGTGCTCAACTACACGACGATGACTGGAACGGTAACGGGGATCGACGCCTCTGGCTCGTCGCCTTCGCTGCTCGTGAACGGCGTTCCCGTCAGCGCCTCCAACATTATCGGCGTCACGTCCTGATCGTATCCGGAGTTTTATCATGAGTTTGACTGGTGCACTTTCCTCGGCGATCTCGGCGCTCAACTCGCAGAGCCAGTCGCTGGCAATGATTTCCGACAACATCTCCAACGCCGATACCACGGGCTACAAGACCACGTCGGCAATGTTCGACGATCTGGTGACGGCATCGAGCAGCGCGACATCATACACGTCCGGCGGCGTCACGGTGTCCGGCCGCGCCAACATCACCCAGCAGGGATTGCTGGCCGCGACCACCAACGCGACCGACGTCGCGATCCAGGGCTCTGGATTCTTCGTCACCACCAGCGCGACGTCTGGCGGCACCACCGGCTATACCCGCAACGGTGCGTTCACCACCGACAATGCCGGCTATCTCGTCGACAACGGCAATTACCTCGAGGGCTGGCGCACCGACGCGCAGGGCAATATCGTCGGCAACGCTTCGGCCTCGAGCCTGTCGCCGATCAACACGCAGGTTGCCTCCACCAGCGGCAGTCCGACCACCAAGGCGACGATCGCGGCGAACCTGCCGTCGGACGCCGCGATCGGCGCGACCTTCACCAGCTCGATGACGGTCTACGACTCGCTCGGGACGGCGAATTCGGTTCAGATTACCTGGGACAAAACCGCGGCCAATACCTGGAGCGCAAGCTTCGGCAACCCGACGCTCGCGTCCGACTCGAGCACCACCACCGGCACGGCGGGCACTGGCACGGTAGCGATCGTCTTCAACAGTGACGGGTCACTGAAGTCGACGACGCCGAGCCCGCCGACAATGACAGTGACCGGCTGGACCGACGGGGCCACCAATAGCAGCATCGCGCTCAACCTCGGCACCGCCAACAAGACCGACGGCCTGACCCAATATGCATCGGGCGAGACGACGCCCTCGGTCGATCTCACCGGCATCACGCCCGACGGCCTTCCTTACGGCAAGTTGAGCAGCATCTCGATCGGTAAGGGGGGCGTGGTCGATGCCACCTATTCCAACGGCCAGACGATCGCGATCTACAAGATTGCGGTTGCGACCTTCAGCGATCCGAATGGTCTGAACGCGGCCAGCGACGGCATCTACTCCGCAACGGTGACGTCCGGCAACGCCACGCTGCAGACCTCGGGCTCCAACGGCGCCGGCACGGTCTACGGTAGCGAGCTGGAATCGAGCACCACAGACACCAGTGGCCAGTTCTCCAACATGATCTCGGCGCAGCAGGCCTATTCGGCAGCCTCGCAGGTCATCACGACCGTCAACAAGATGTTCGATACGCTGATTTCGGCGGTGTCGCGATGATATCAGCCAGGAAGAATGACCGCTTGCTGGTCAAGCTTGAGCGGCTGAAGGCGAAGGCCGCTTCGGTTCGCCCCGACGATCGGGCGCAACTCCGTGCGCTGCTCGACGACATCGGAACATTGCGAGACCTGCTGATGCGCGAATGCACGCGGATCGACGGGGAAATCAACCGGGCCACGGTCCGGGCTACAGCGATCACCGCCTATGGGCGCAATGCACGATCCGTCCGTGCCCTGCGTCGCGGACACTAGCATGAACGGGAGCGACAAGATGACACCGGCACGCAATACCAAGATCAGTCCCGCGGGCAACGACGAGCGCGCTAGATCGCTGATCGCGCTGATCGACGGCCTGATCGAGATCGTCAACGAGGAGAACGTCGAGCTCGCCAAGGGCTTGCCTGCCTCGCGATTGAAGCATGTCGACGAGAAGAATCGCCTTGCCACGCTGTTCGAGCAGTCCGTGGCCGAAGCGGTCGGCAAGGCGGCGAGCCTCAACGTCCAGGATCGGGTGCTGCGCGAGCAGCTCATGGAACGCATCCTGCGGCTTCGGGCGGCCATGGACGAGAACGTGATGCGGCTGCGCGCGGCGATCGATGCGAGCAACCGCCGGATCGAGGCGATCATGCACGCGATCCGCGAGCAGATCGCCAATGTGTCGCCCTACGGTGCCGCGGGTCGCCGCGTCACCCCGTCGATGTCCTTTGGCACCAACGTCCGGGCCTGATCGGGCCGGCGCGAGGGGAGTTAGCCGTGTCGCTCAGTAGCGCTGCAAGTATTGCGTTTAGCGGAATCGCGGCCACGCAGGTGCAAATCGGCGTGGCCTCGGCAAACATTTCCAACGCCGATACCAAGGGCTACACCCAGAAGACCGCCAACCAGGCCAGCAGCGTGACCGCCGGCGTCGGTACCGGCGTCGTCGTCACGGGAATTACCAGCACCGTCGACAAGCTGCTCCTGAAGGCGCTGGTCGGGGCTACGTCCGATCTCGGCTCCGCCGACACCAGTAACAGCTACCTCACCCAACTCGAACAGCTCTTCGGCAGCAGCACGAGCGCCGCCAGCTCCTCGACCGGCACCTCGCTCGCCAATAGCCTGGCGTCACTCGAGTCGGCCCTGTCGTCGCTGGCGAGCACGCCGAGCAGCCCATCGCTGCAGTCCAATGCAATCAGCGCACTCGATGCTGTGACGACACAGTTGCAGCAGACCTCGAGCGGCATCCAGACGCTGCGTAGCAACGCCGACCAGGATATTGCGTCCTCGGTTACCGGCATCAACTCAGACCTGCAGCAGATCAACGACCTGAACGCGCAGATCAAGCAGGTGGCTGCGTCGGGTCAGTCGACCGCCGACCTCGAGGACGAGCGCACCAGCGCGCTGCAAGACCTCTCGACCATGATGAATGTGAGCTATTTCACGGCATCGAACGGCGATCTGCAGGTCTATACCGGTTCGGGGCAGGCGCTGGTTGACAGTACGGCGCACCCATTGAGCTATACGCCGGCGTCGAACGTCGCGGCGTCGACCACCTACAGCGGCGGCGGCTTCAGCGGCATCATGGTGAACGGCGTCGACATCACCTCGCAGATATCTTCCGGCAAGGTCGGCGCTCTGATCACGCTGCGTGACCAAACGCTGCCGGGCGCGCAGTCGCAGCTCGACGAGCTTGCCCAGCAGCTCAAATCGAGCCTCAACGCCGTGTCGAACCAGGGCACATCGGTGCCGCCGCCGACCAGCCTGACGGGAACGGCAACGACGAGCAGCACTGCGGCGCTGTCGGCGACCGGCACGGTGCGTATCGCGGTTGCCAGCCAGAGCGGCAATCTCGTATCGTATCAGGACTTTAATTTGGCGTCCTATACGACCGTGGGCGCTCTCGTCTCTGCGATCAATAGCGGTACCTCGGGGGTTTCGGCATCGATCAATTCGACCGGGCAGCTGACGCTCACGGCAACCGGCTCGGGCAACGGTGTCTCGATCAACGAGATGACCAGCTCGGTCGGGAGTTCCGGCGAAGGCATGTCGGACTATTTCGGCCTCAACGATCTGGTGACGGGGACCGGTGCATCCGACATCGCGGTTCGCAGCGACCTTCTCAGCGGAGCAGCAGCGCTGCCGACCGCGACGCTCGACAGCTCCGCTACGCTGACTGTTGGAAATCAAGTCCTGGCGTCCGGCTCGGCGACGGTCGTCAACGCGCTGGAGAGCGCGCTGACGGGATCGACGAATTTTGCGATGGCCGGCGGGTTGGGGGCCACCACCGGTTCGTTCACCGATTACGCCGCCTCGATCGTGGCCAGCGCCGCCAGCAAGGCGACGCAGGCATCGGCAACTTACGCGACCAAGCAGACGACGCAATCGACTTACGCAAATTCGCTATCGTCGCAGTCCGGCGTCAATATTGACGAAGAGACCGCGAACCTGAGTTCGCTGCAGAACAAGTACTCGGCCGCTTCCGAATTGCTGCAGGTGATCAACTCCATGTTCACGTCGTTGATCACCGCAGTGCAGGCCTCGGGCTGAGAGTGAGGTTGCTGTCATGGTGATGCGTGTTGCCACCTTCGCGCAGTCGGACCTGATGATCACCAGCGCGCTACGCGTGCAGGCGGTGATGGCCAATGAGCAGGAGCAGGAATCCTCCGGGCTGAAGTCGCAGGACTTCGGCGGTTACGGTTCCAGCGCCGGACAAGTCGTCAACCTGCAGGTCTCGGTGACGCGTTCGCAGTCCTATATCGACGCCGCGCAGCTCGCCGACAACAAGGTGCAGGTGATGTATTCGGCGGTCGGGTCGATGACCGACATCATCACGCAGCTTCGCACCCAGCTCAGCGCCGCCACCACCGGCAGCAGCACCGTCACCGCGTCGGTGATCAACTATGCCCAGCAGGCGTTGTCGCAGATGGGGGCGACGCTCAACACGCAATACAACGGTGAATACATCTTCGGCGGCGCCGACACGGACGCGGCGCCGGCCGACCTGACCAGCTTTGCGACCGGTACCGGTTCGCTGACCACAGCCGACACCAGCTACTACAAGGGCGACAGCGAAATCGCATCGGTGCGTGTCTCGGACAGCCAGACGGTCCCCTACGGCGTCACCGCCGACAACCCGGCCTTCGAGCAGGTGATGCGGCTGTTGAAGTTCGTCGGCAACAGCACGACGCTGACGTCGAGCAATATCACGCAGGCGCTCGATCTCGCCAGCACCGCGCTGGATTCGGTGTCCACGGTCCAGGCAAAGCTCTCAACCTCGGCGTCGCAAATCGAAACGGCGAGTGCGAGCCAGACCGATTACCAGAACTTCACCCAAACCCTGTCCGGCGACCTCACCAATGTCGACGTCGCCGCCGTCACGGCGCAACTTGCGACCTATCAGACCCAGCTCACGGCGTCCTATTCGGCGATCGCCAAGATCCAGAGCCTCAGCCTCGCAAGCTATCTGAAGTAAGCGGCCGGACCCGCCGGCGTCATCGGTTCAAGACCTTCAGCCAGACATTACCGAGGACGAAGGGCTCGCGCGGAGCGAGGTAGGTCAGGCCGGCGGCCTGGCCGAACTGGGCGATCGTGCCGGCAGCCTGCAGGTCCGAGAGCGCCTTGTTGACGGCGTCCAGCAACACCCGGTCGCTGTCGAGGGCGACATAGCCGCGGTTGGCGCCGATCGGATATTCGTAACCCGAAGCTGTGATCCTGGTGTCGGGATGACTTGCGCGGTAGGCATCGAACCGGCGCAAGTCAAGCAGCGTCGCATCAAGCTCGCCGTGCTCGAGCTCGCCCAGCAGATCGCTGCGGCCCGGGACAAGGTGTGTGATGTCGTCGATCAGCTTCCCCTTGTCGAAGGTCATGAGAATGGCATCGCCCAGCGTGCCGCTTTCAATCGCGATGCGCAGGCCAGCCAGATCGCCGACGCCGGTGATCTTGCGGTCCTTGGCCTTGGGGCCAAGGACGATGGTCAAGGGCGAATAGATATAAGGCTTACTCGGTATCAGCGCGCCAACCGGAATACGCCGGCGGCGATCGTCGCGCGTGGCGCCGTCGAAGTCCGGCAGCTTTGCCGTCTTGACGCCGGGCACGGCGAGGGAGTCCTCCGTGAGGGCATAGCCGCCGACCAGCGAGCAGCGGCCGTCCGACAACAGCGCGTTGGCCTCGAGCGAAGGGCTCGAATCCTCGTCGAGCTTGCTCTCGAACCACTGGATCTTGAGCGGGCGTCCGAGACGCTCCGCGATCGCTTGCGCGAGCGCGACGTCGAAACCGGAGTCGGGCTTGCCGCGATGATGTGCAGACAGCGGCGGCAGATCCTCGTCGAGACATACCTTCAGCGGCTCGTCGGCGGCATGCACCGTCGCCGCCGCTGAAAGAAGGAGCACCGTCACCGCCCCCGCAAGGAAAGCTCTCATGGAGTCCTCCGGCTCGCTATGAACGCCCAGACATCGGCGATCTCCTGTTCGCTGAGGATATCGGCCCATGGCGGCATCTTGCCGTTCTTGCCGCCTTTCACGGTGGTCAGGAAGCGCGCTCTGTCGTCGGGAAATGCGCGCAAGTCCGGCGTGATGGTGCCGGAGTTGACCATGTTGGGCCCATGGCAGTGCGAGCAGTTCTTCGCGTAGGTCACTCTGCCTTGATCGGCTTGACCCTGCAGCTCGCTGGCGCTTGGTTGTTGTGCGGCAGCCGGGATCAGCACGACCGAGGCTGTCGCGACGGCGGCGAAGATCGCCGCCGTCAACAGAGTTACTCTTTCAGTCACGTGCGTCCTGCGCTCAGTTCTTGACCGCGAAGACCCACAGCGAGCCGCCGGGTGGTACCTTGGCGAGCCGCTCGTCACCGGAGAACAGCGAATAGACGCCGCCATAGCCGCTGGTGACGGCGATATACTGCACGCCGTCCTGCTGCCAGGTCACCGGTTGTCCTTCGATGCCGGAGCCGGTCTGGAACTGCCAGAGCTTCTTGCCGCTGTCGGCGTCGAAGGCTTCGAATTCGCCGGTCAATGCGCCCGTGAACACAACGCCGCCTGCGGTCGATAGCACGCCGGAGAAGCGCGGAATGTCGCTTGCCGCTTCCCACTTCGCCTTGCCGGTCATGGGATCGATCGCCTTGAGGTGACCGCGCGGGCCATCACCCCATTCCCAGGGATCGGTCAGGTCCATGCCGACATACCACTCGCCCTGTTTGTAGGTCGCGGGCTCGGACTTGTACTTGCCGCCGAACGCGAGCGTATTGGCATAGGCAAGGCCGGTCTGCGGATTGTACGACATCGGCTCCCAGTTCTTGCCGCCGAGGATCGACGGATAGACGGTGACCTTCTTGCCGTCACGCGCATCCTTGACGATATCGGTGTCGATCGGCCGACCGGTCTTCAGGTCGACGCCCGAGGCCCAATTGACCTTCACATAGGGATTGGCCGCGATCAGCTTTCCATTGGTGCGGTCGAGCACATAGAAGAAGCCGTTGCGGTTGGCATCCATCAGCACCTTGGTCGGCTTGCCCTCGACGTTTATGTCAGCGAGCACCATTTCGGCGACCGAATCATAGTCGAACGGATTGTTCGGCGAGAACTGGTAGTGCCACTTGATCTTGCCGGTCTTCGGATCGAGCGCGAGCACCGAGCAGGTGTAGAGGTTGTCGCCGGGACGTACCGCAGCATTGAACGGTCCGGGATTGCCGATGCCCCAATAGACCGTGTTCAGCTCCGCGTCGTAGGAGCCGGTGATCCAGGTCGATCCACCGCCCAGTTTCCAGGTGTCGCCCTTCCAGGTGTCGCCACCCGGCTCGTCGGGGGTCGGGATCGTGTAGGTACGCCAGAGTTTCTTTCCGGTTGCTGGATCCCAGCCGTCGATGAAGCCGCGGGTGCCGAATTCGGCGCCGGAGATGCCGGTGATCACGACGCCGTCGGCGACCAAGGGCGCCACCGTCATCGAATAACCTTCCTTGATGTCGGCTGCCTTTTGCCGCCACAACTCCTTGCCGGTTTTGGCATCGAGCGCGATCACGTTGGCGTCGAGCGTGGTGCGGAACAGCTTGCCGTCATACATCGCGACGCCGCGGTTGATGATGCCGCAGCAAACGATTCGCGGAGTCTCGGCGGGATATTCGACCTTGGTCTTCCAGATCTGCTTGCCGGTCTTGGCGTCGATCGCGATCGTGGCGCTATGCGTGGTGACGTAGAGGACGCCCTGATAGACGATCGGTTGCGATTCCTCGCTGCGGTCGTCGTTGAGGCTGTAGTTCCAGACCGGAACCAGATTCTTGACGGTGTCCTTGTTGACCTGATTCAGCGTCGAGAAGCGCTGAAGATTGTAACCCATGCCGTAGTTGAGAACATTCGATGTATCAGTCGCCCCCTTGACCAACTGCTCGTTGGTCTGGGCGCTTGCACCATAGGATGCAAGAATTACGAGGCTTGCGGCCAGCGCAATGCGTTTCATCACTTCCTCCCAATGGACCTTTTTATGCACGCCTATTCCTGACGTTGCAGGTGCAACCATCGGCCGGAAACCAAAACGCGTCAACACGAAATCGCGAGCAAGGTGTTGCTGCCGGAATGGGCAGCCTTCGCGCATGCGGATTTTCGCAAATGCATCCACGGCTTACCGCAGCGTGGAATACTCAACGCCAGCTGCGGCGCCATTCGCTCCGCACTGACCTCACGGGCTCTCATGCTGCGATGCAATCGCGAGCGGGGGAGATGATCACAAGTATCTTGTGCGTCCACGCGAAACCTGACGACATCACGGAAATCCTACGGTTCGTGCGCACGCGCGCCGAAACTGTTATGGTCGGTCACGACTTACAGGCAAAGCTCCGCATCCTTGTCGGGGCCTCCCCTCAGGAGAGACGAAAGATGATATCGCGCCGATCGCTTGCTTTGACATTGGCTGTGGCAGTCCTGTCCGGTCCCGTATTGGCGGCATCCGGCCGTGGCAGTGCGCTCAAGCAGCTCGACCCGGACAATGACGGCACCGTCGATCTTGCCGAAGCCAAGAAGGCCGCTGCCGACCTGTTTGCTAAGCTGGATCCTGATCATGACGGCACGCTCGACGTCCGCGAATTGCGGGGGCGGCTGACCGCAAAGGAACTGGCTGCCGCAGATCCCGATCACGATGGCACCCTGACGCTCGATGAATATCTTGCGATCGTCGAGCAACGCTTCAACGCTGCCGATCCCGACAAGGACGGAACGCTGGATGCGAAGGAGCTGAAATCGCACGCCGGCCGGGCGTTGCTGCGCCTGCTCAGATAAGCTCAGGCGCCGGTTGCGGTGGGGTGTTGGTAGCCGGGCGTAGGGAACGTCCGGCACACAAGAAAAAAAGTTGCGATTTCACTCTTGGACAAGACTCGCGCGGAATGAGCCGGTCTGCTAGCTCGCTCGTGGCGCAGCCGCGGTCGGAAAAAGCCTGACAGAACAATGTCTGACTTTCCTGACTGGTTCGAATCCAGGCTGACGTCATGAGGCTACCGGACAAGGTGGCATGCCCAGCAGTGAAGTCGGCCGCCGCCATCGCGGCTTGCACCGTGCCGGAGGCGGTCCTAGCTTCCGCCGCGGCGCCAATTTCACGCCAAATTTGCTTGGGAGCACCTGAATGACCTGGAAAACTCCGAAGATCGTCGAAGTGCCGGTGGGCATGGAAATCAACATGTACGCCTGCGCAGCGCGCAAGTGACTTGAGGCGATCTGCCCGGCTCGTGCAGCGTGCTGCATCGAGCCGTGGCAGGCGTCGCGCTTCGTCCTGAACCATCGATTGCCGCTAGCCTTGGCTGAGCCAAGCGCTCGATTTGCCGACCGGCCGCAGTTTGTCCTAGGGTCCACTTCCAGGCAACGGTGCGAGTTCACGTCGGGTGTTTCCCGGAATCAAAATTCTCTGTCGAACACGCGCGCACCGCGCAGCGGCGATCGCTGTTGCCGCACTGCTGCCGCTCGCTGCGCAAGCCGAGGACATCGATACCGAGCACATCTTCGGCTTCATGATCGGCTCCGACGTCGGCACTGTCGGTGAGCGCGAATTCCAGAGCCAGACCACCGGAAGCTTCGCCAAGGACGGCGGTATTTATCGTGCCTTCAACCAGCAACTGGAGCTGGAGTTCGTCCCCGTGCAGAATTTTCGCGTCGAGCTCGGAACCACGTTCATGGCGCATGACATCAACGGCGTCCCCGGTTTCGACGATCGCCGCCAATTGTCGTGGCAGAACGTCTCGGTCGATCTTCGCTACCGGTTTCTCGGTCGCGAGGGCGCGCCGTTCGGCATGACGCTGGCGGTGGAAACGCATGCCGACCGCGTCGATGAGACGACGGCCGCCGTGGTCCGCAGCTACGGCACCGAGTTCACGCTGGCGTTCGATCGTGAGGTGATCCCGAATGTTGCGGTGGCGGCCATCAACCTGAGCTATCAACCGGAGTGGACGCGCGTGGCCCTGACGGGTGCCGCGGAGCAGGACTCTACTATCGGCGCGGCGTTCGGGCTGATGGCGAAGGTGCGGCCGGACATTCTGCTCGGCGGCGAAGTGCGCTACTTTCGAAAGTATGGCGGGATCGGCCTCGATGATCTCGCGGGGCAGGCGCTGTTCGTCGGTCCGACGGCGTATTTCCAGATTTCCGACCGCTCACGCCTGACCGCGACCTGGAGCGTCCAGGCCTGGGGCCGCCTTGCCGGGTCGAACGCCGCGCTCGATCTCGTCAATTTCGAACGCCACCAGGCACGGCTGGTGTTCGGCGTCAATTTCTAGGTTCCCGCGTCCTCTCACGAGGCTGTGAAACCCTCGATGGCCCGATTGCGAATTTCACCGTGTTATGGACAGGGAGGCACGCTTGAGGATTACGCATGAATCCGATTGATCTGATCATCACCGTATGTGCCGTGCTGTCGCCCGCGACCTGCGAGGAGCAGCACTTGGTCTACGACTGGAACGGTTCGCTGCAGCAATGCGCGATGGCCGCGCAGCCCTACATCGCGCAATGGATCGGCGAGCATCCGAAATGGACCGCGGTGAAATGGCGTTGCGAATATCCGCATCCTAACGACCACGCCCGTGCCGGCGGCGACACGCCGGCGGCCTAGGTATCGCTTTGGTGTGGGAGAGTAGGATATACGATTTCGGAATATTGGAAATATATCCCTGAGTTGCCCGACGTGTCAAGTTGCCTTGTCGACAGTTGCCTTGTCGAACGCCGGCAGCCGCCGGCTACTTTGCATGGGGTTGTTTTCGATGTTTTGGGAACGCGCCCCTTGCGGCGGGGGAACTCCTTCATCGGAACGAAGCTCTGGATATTATTTGTTGCAGTCCTTCAAATCCTTGTCGGAGACCGAGAACACGGCGTCGGCCTTGATCTCGATATCGCGGACGAAGCATTGCTTTGAGCCGCTGTAGCTGACCTTTGCATCATAACGGCCGGGCTCAACGCCGGTGATGCGCAGGCGCTCGTCGTGGTCGACCTCCTTGTCCTTGTCGTTCAGCGTCTGGTTGGGTCCCCACTCAGTCTTGCCTGCCGGTGACAGCTCGAAGCCCGAGATGGTCGCGCTGGTCAGATTCCACAGGCGAATGCCCTTGCCCTTGGTCTGCGCGAGCAACGCGCCGGGCAGGACGAGCAATGAGACTGCAACAACGATCGACACACGCGACATCGGAAACCTCCCTGGAGTTTGCGCAAAGATGAACGCGTCTCACATATTTGCAAGGTCCAACTGCGAGAGGCGCATCTTGATTTCGTCGATCTCCGGCTCGCTTCGCTTCGCACGCGGCGTCGCGATCGTCTCGACGTGAAGGATTCGTCCCGGCCGTGCCGACAGGAAGAACAGGCGGTCGCCGAGGCGGACTGCGTCATCGAGATCATGCGTGACCAGCAGCGTCATCATCTGTCGGCTGGCGACCAGCGTCGCAATCTGGTCGCGGAGCCGCCCCGCAAGCGCATTGTCGAGTGACGCGAGCGGCTCATCGAGGATCAGGAAATCAGGCTCGACGGCAAACGCACGCGCCAGCGCGACGCGGCGGGCGAGGCCGAGCGACAGCTCGCCGGGAAAATGGTTGCGATGGGCGCTCAACTCCAGCACCTCGAACAGGGTCGACAGCCTGATGTCTTCAATATGCGGGGCGACGAGCCGCACATTCTCTTCGACCGAGCGCCAGGGCAGCAGCCGCGGCTCCTGAAACACAATGCCCAGTCGCGCGCCGGGCGGGCGCGCCACCTGGCCTTGATAATCGTGGTCGAGCCCGGCGAGGATCTTCAGCAGCGTGCTCTTGCCGCAACCGGAGGGGCCAAACACCACGCCGACTTCGCCGGCGTTCAGCGTAAATGTGATGCCATCAAGCACGTCGTGCCGTTTCCCGGCCACGTTCTCGAAGCTCTTGCTCCTGATATCGACGTCAAGCTGCACGGAGCCGCCACCGCGATAGCCTGGTTTCAAACGGCTGCACCAGCAGGATTTCGATCACGAGCACGACGGCCGCAAAGCTCAGCGAGTAGGCCAGCAGCAGCGGAATGTCGAACAGCTGAAACGCGACGCCGATCTCGAAGCCGACGCCGTTCGGCCGGCCCAGCAGCTCGGCGACCAGCACGATCTTCCAGACCAGCGAGAGCCCGGACCGCGCCGCAGCCGCAATGTAGGGCGCGAGCTGCGGCAGGATCACATGCCGGAAGGCGCGGCCACGCGGCAACGCAAAGGCCGTTGCCATCTCGTCCAGCGCGGGATCAAGCGCGCGTGCGCCTTCGCGCAAGGTGACGACTGCGGTCGGCAGCTTGTTGATGGCGATGGCCACGATGGCGGCGACTTCCGTCAGCCCGGCCCAGATATAGGCCAGCACAATGACGACGAGCGCGGGCAGGTTGAGCAGCAGGATCAGCCAGGGATCGCCGAGCCGGTTGGCCAGCCTGACACGGCCCATCAGGTAGCCGATGGCCGAGCCGAGGGCCATCGCAAGCGTGAAAGCCAGTGCGACACGGGCGAGCGTCACACCGAGATTGAGAAACAGCGCGCCGGATCGCGCCTCTGACATCATCGCGGTCATGACCGCGGGCGGCGCCGGCAGCTTCGTCTCTCCGACCAGGAATGAGGCAATCCACCAGGTCGCAACGAACAGCGCGAATGACAACAGACGCAGCACATCAGTCTCCGGGGATCGCTTGATAGAAGGTGCCGGGATCGAGCTCGCTCGCCGGGCCGACCAGGTCGCGGCCGCCGACCTGTGCCAGCACGCGGTAGAGCACGCGCGCATCGGCTTCCTCGTCGGCGATCGAGCGGCGCGGAATGCCTTCGCGATAGCGGTCGCGGTAGGCATGCAGGGTGGTGGCATCGGGTGCGCCGGTCAGCGGGGCGATCGTATCCCATTCGGCATCCGACGTGGCGAGGATCTCCTTTGCCGCGCGCGTCACCGCGATGAATCGGGCCACCGTGTCCTTGTTGGCATTGGCCCAGGTTTCGTCGAAGACGTAGCCGATCATCGCGATGCGTCCCTTGGTGCCGAGCTTTTGCAGGATGTCCTCCATGCCGGCAAGACGGCGAAAGCCCTTGGCTTCGAGCGCGGCGCAGAAATTCCAGTAGTTGAGCGCCGCGTCCATCTCGCCGTCGAGCGTCTTGGCCGCGAGCAGCGGCGGCGCACCATAGACGATGGTCGATTGTGACTTCAGGTCGATGCCGTCCTGCTTCAACGCCGCCTGGAGCAACAGCCAGTTCTTGTCGATCGCCCCGCCGGCAATGGCGAGCTTGCGCCCTTTGAGATCGGCAAGCGTCCTGATCGGGGACGCCGACGGCACCATCACGGCGCCGAGCGCGCTCGAATAAGGATAGAACTGCAGCTTGGCGCCGAGCGTGCGCTCGCGCGACACCCAGGGCCAGTCGGACACCATCACATCGGCACTGCCGGCGCGCAGCGCGATCTTGCCGGCCTCGGGGCTGGCGAGTTCGACAATGTCGATTGCGAGGTCGGCCTTCTTGTCGAGGCCATGCGAACGGATGACGGCCAGCTCCCAGGCCAGTGTCCCGGTTTTCTGCGATGCAACGCGGATGGTCTCCGCGCTGCAGGGGGCGGCGACCTGCATGAACGTCAGGATGGCCGCAGCCAGCAGCGTGCGAATTGAACCAATCATCGTCTCGTGAGCCACTTCCCCAAATGTTTTCTTTTCTGTTTTCGACTCATAGCATAGCTTCCGGCAAGAGAAGAGGAAGCAGGACCATGGCACGAGCTGGTATGCTACGACCGATTGTCGCCGCCCTGGTCGCGTTTGCCGCGATGGGGTCGGGCGTACGGGCTGACGACATCAACGATTATCCGACGTCGGCACGGGCAGAATATGTGTTCGGTTGCATGAAGGCCAATGGCGAGAGCCGGCAGGCGATCGAGCAGTGTTCCTGTTCGATCGATGTCGTCGCGTCGCTGGTCCCCTATGAGCGCTATGTCACGGCCGAAACCGTCTTGAGCATGTCGCAGGTGCAGGGAAATTTGGGCGGTCAATTCCGCTCGTCCGAGCAGGCTTCGAACGCCCTCAATGACTTGCGCCGGGCGCAGGCGGAAGCCGAAGTCAGGTGCTTCTAGCGGCTACATCCCGCCGTCAGGTCCCGGAATCATCGGCTTTCCATTCGTGCGCGAAGACGTGCCCGTCAGTATCCCCGGCTTCGGCGCGGACGTGTTTCGCACCGTTCGAAACATAGGTGAAGCGGATATTGGGGTCTTCCGAGATGGAGATGCCGCCTTCGATCGCGAGCACCAGGCTGTCGTCCTGCCAGATCCGCAATTTGTTGACGAAGAAGGCCGGAATGTAGAGCTGGGTGACCTGGTCCATCTGAAGGCCGGAATTGTTCGGATGGCCGACCATGATCTGGGCCTCGCGCATGCTGGTCGCCGGACCCTCGCCCAGCCTTGCGAATTGCCGGTAGCGCATCTGGCCGATCCGGTTTTTCGCTTCCTCGGCATTCTTGGCCGCCGGTGCCGAGCAACCGCCGGAGGCCTTCACATAAGTCTTGGTCACATAAAGCTTGCCGTCGCTCAGCTCGGCGACGGCGTGCACGTCGGTGTAGTTGTTGACGCGGACGCGGGTCGAGATCTCCGTGACATTGGCGTCCGGCCCTAGCTCGAACTTCGCGGCCATCGGCGCGGGGTTCTGGTCGATCACCAGCGTGATCGCCACGACGCGGCGGCCGTCGCCGGGCGACAGTCTTGTGCGCAGCGTCACGGGGACGATTGCGGCATCCTCCGCACGCATCGGCATTTCGATGCCGATGATGTCGCTGCCATCGTTCATCGGACGGTTGTTGAAGATGTCCTGGACGAGGCCGGGCCAGGGGTCATAGGCCTCCGTGGCGCGCGCGGCATGCATGCCCAGCGCGATCGCGAGAAGACCAGCGGCGCAAAATAGTTGGATGCGATGTCGAGGCATGGTCGCAAATCCTATGCAGCAGCATCACTATAGGACACTGCAACGGCTATTCCCATTCCATTTCTGAAAATGCTGCAGTTGCGTTGCGTGCGTTGTAGTCGTCGAATAGCTCCCAGCGGGACCGTTCGGACTCGGCCGCGTGCTCGGCCGCCGCCGTGATCGGCTTGCCGCTCGCGATCAGGGCGCGAACATCCGCCGCCAGCGTGTCGAGATAACGTCGTTCGCCGGCGAGCGCCGCGGGCCATTCGCTCACGGCTCCGTGACCGGGAACAACACGCTGCGCGGGAATCGCAGCGAGGTCGTCAAGCGCACGCAGCCAGCCCTTGAGGCTGCCGTCGACCACGGGAATATGGCTGAGAAACACCATGTCGCCGGCAAACAGGGTCCTGGTCCGCTCATCGAGCACGGTCAGATCATTGTCGCTGTGGGCCGGCGGCCACGCCTTGAGCATGAGGATCCGTCCGCCAAGGTCGAGCTTCAGCGTATCCGCGACCAGCAGGGTCGGGGGAATGATGCGCACCTCATCGATCAGCGCGTCGCCCATCGTACGGCGAAAGCCGTCGAGGTAGAATTGCCCGCGCATGGCCAGCGCGCGGGGCAGGTTCTTGTGGCCCACGAAGCTGGTTCCGTCGCCGACGAAAGCCGCATTGCCAAAGCCGTGGTCCGGATGGGCATGGGTGTTGATCACGTAGCGAATCGGCTTGTCGGTATGGTTGCGGACGGAAGCCATCAATTGCCGCCCCTCGCGGACGCTGCCACCGGTGTCGATGACCGCGACCGCACTGTCGCCGACGATGAATCCGACATTGGCGATGGCGCCGTCATTGTCGCGCGTCATCAGCGAGGTCGCTCCGGTGTGCACGAATATTCCGGGAGCGACTTCGCTTACAGGCAATTCCGGCTCTTGCGCCCGCGCTATGGTCGAAGCGCAGAGCATCAACAGCAGCGCAATCGCCGGACCGCCATGAGCCATGTTTCCGCCTCAGTTTCACCGGTCTTCGCGATCGATTGCCTCGCGTTCCGGTTTGCATTGCAGCAAGCAACGCGACGCCGTCACGAGGCTTCTTCGTTTTGCACGTCATGGTGTGCCGGGCAATCCATGGCTGGCGGCGACCGATCCGATCTAGAGGAGACCAGGTGATGAGAAGTGTCGGACGCGGCGCCATGCTGTTGGCGTTGATCGGTGTCGTTGCCTGTCTCGCCGGGCGCGATGTCGCGCGGGCGCAGGTCAACGACAGCGGCGAATTGTCCATCGAGCTCGTCGATCCCAAGGTGCTGCGCGTCTGCGCCGATCCGCGCAACCTGCCGTTTTCGAACGACAAGGGAGAGGGGTTCGAGAACAAGCTCGGCGAGCTGTTCGCCGAAAAACTGCAGAAGAAGCTCGACTACATGTATTTTCCGCAAGCGACCGGCTTCGTGCGGATGACGCTCGGATCGCATCGCTGCGATGTGATCATGGGATTCCCGCAAGGCGACGATCTCGTGCAAGGCACCAATCCCTATTACCGCACGGCCTATGCGCTGGTCACCAAACAGGGCAGTGGACTCGACGAGGTCACGACGCTGGAGGATGAACGGCTGAAGGGCAAGCACATCGGCATCGTCGCGGGTACGCCGCCGGCGACCAATATGGCTATCGCCGGTCTCATGGCGAATGCCAAGCCGTATCCGTTGATGATCGACACGCGCTATGACTCCTCAGCGGAGGCGATGATCACCGACTTGACCAAGGGCGAGATCGATGTCGCCGTCCTGTGGGGGCCGATGGCGGGCTTTTACGCCAAGAAATCCAATCCGCCGCTGCATGTCACGCCGCTGGTCAAGGAGACGACGGGACCGAAGCTGGTCTATCGCATCGGCATGGGGGTGCGCGGGGCCGACCAGAACTGGAAGCGGCAGCTCAATCGGCTGATCCAGGAGAACCAGCCGGCGATCAACAAGATCCTGCTCGACTTCGGTGTTCCGCTGCTTGACGAGAATGACCGGCCGCTCGGTGCGGAGACCGCAACCAAATCGCCATGATCAGGCTGTTCGCAGCCGTACTTGTTGCGATGCTGGTCGCTGCAGCGCCCGGCCGCACACAGGACAGGCCCGCTGAGCCCGAGGATTACCGCAGCGGCGATTACCGTTCGCCGGTGCCCGCGACATTGGCCGGTGCGCGCGTGCTCACGACCGCAGAGGCCGAGACGATCTGGCGCGACAAGTCCGGCGTGTTCATCGACGTGCTGCCGCGTGCGCCCAAGCCCGCAAACCTGCCGACTGGCACGGTGTGGCGAGACAAGCCGCGCCTTGATATCCCCGGCAGTACCTGGCTGCCCGATACCGGCTACGGCAAGCTCGCGGCCTCGACAGAGGACTATTTGCGGCAAGGGTTGGCGCACGCGTTGGCCGGCAACGACGCAACCTTGCTCGTGATCTACTGTCAGGAGAATTGCTGGATGTCTTGGAACGCCGCCAAGCGCGTTCTGTCCTATGGCTATCGCAATGTCGCGTGGTATCCGGACGGAACCGACGGCTGGGAGCGTGCCAACCTGCCGCTAGCGAACGCGGAGCCCGAGCCGCACGCGGACGAGGCGAAATGATCCCCGCGTCCGCGCCCGAATTGCGAACCGCTACTGTCGCTCAAGCTTGTCGATCGTCTTGCCGCCGCTGCTGTCTGTGGTGGTAAACGTCACCTTGTCGCCGGCGTGCAACTCTTCGAGCGACTGCCCCTTCGGGACCTTGTACTCCTGAACCGCGCCGCCAGCGGCGCCAACGGTGCCGGTTTGCGTCTGCTGGATGGCGATGGTTCCGGTCAATCGGTCAATCTTGGTGACCATTCCCGACATGGATTGCTGGGCCAAAGCCGCTGATATGACCAGGCTTGCGGCCGCAAGGCTGCTCAAGGCGATCTTAGCTGCTCTCATCGAGGCCTCCCAATTTCAGAGATAGTGGGAGACAACGGGCGGGCGGCGCGGTTGGTTCCCAGGAAGCGCCGTCCGAGCCACACCTTCCCGATGCCCGGGTTCCATTGCCGCAGGCGTTAGTCCATCTCTTGCTGGATCGTGCGCCCGAGTGCGAACAGGCGCTGGTCGATGGCGGTTGGAACCTCGCAAACAAATTTGACCACGCGCCGGCGGTCTTCGAAGATCCGCGTCTCCCAGACCAGTTGATTGCCGAGCGCATCGACTTTGGCCTGGTCCGGCGGCGAGGCGTCCTGCAGCGCCTGAAGCGCAAGCGTATCGGAACGGACCTTGTCCGCGGCCTCGCGCTGCTTGCGCATCACGCGCTCGAGCCCGTTCATGACAGATGCGCGCTGCGCGTTCAGCGTATCGAACAGGCCGGCAAACAGCAGCTTTCCCGCATTGGTCTTGTCGGCCGCCGAACCCGACAGGAATTCGGTGATCTCCTTCTGCGCGTCTTCGAGCGAGACGCGGCGCGCTGAAAGCCTTGCCGCCAGCGCGCTGATCTTCGGATCGCCCTTCCATTTGGTCGCAGCGTCGTCCAGTGGCGGCCCGGCCCAGACCGCGGCGAGCGAGATCTCAGGTACCTTGGCCTGCGCGCATGGCCAGTCCGGATAGCGCGGGTCCGCGGCTAGCGCCATCTGGCCCGACAGCGTGACGGCGAACAGCGCGCCGAGTCCGATCCGCCAATCTTTGATCCGCCAAGCTGTGCTCATGCCTCGCCTCCGCCGGGCCCGCGACGCACCAGGCCGCGTGATGGATCGTAAGCAATGATCGCGCCGATCATGAAGACCACCGTGCAGCCGCCGACCACCGCGAGCGAAACCCAGTTCATCTTGCCATACACTGCGAACCGGACCAGCTCCACCGCATGCGTGAACGGGTTGCACAGGCAGACATAATACAGCATCGGGCTGCCTTCCTGCACGCGCCAGAGCGGGTAGAGCGCCGACGATGCAAAGAACATCGGAAAGATGACGAAGTTCATCACGCCGGCGAAATTTTCGAGTTGCTTGATGCCGGACGAGATCAGCATGCCCAGCGCGCCGAGCATCAATCCGGACAGCACCAGCGCGGGCAACACCGTGAGATAGCCGATGGTCGGCGGCGCGATGTCCCAAAACCATGCGATCACCAGGAAGGCGTAGACCTGGAGCAGCGAGACCGCGGTGCCGGCGAGCAGCTTGCAGAACAGCAGATAGCCGCGCGGCAGCGGGCTCACCAGCAGCGTGCGCATGTTGCCCATCTCGCGGTCATAGACCATCGACAACGAGGACTGCATGCCGTTGAAGAGCTGGATCATCGCCATCAGGCCGGGCGCGATATAGACCTCGTAGGGGATGTAGGTCTCGTAGGGCGGGATGATGGAGATGCCGAGCACCTGACGGAAGCCGGCGGCGAAAATAAACAGCCACACCAGCGGCCTGACCAGCGCCGAGATGAAGCGTTCGCGCTGATGCAGGAAACGCAGCGCCTCGCGCCACACGATGCCGTTCAGGCAAATGATGTATTCCGACGGCGAGAAGCCGCTTCGCGCTGGGGGCACGGTCGTGCTGCTCATGACGGCGCTCTCCCTGACAGCGTCGTTGTCCCGGTCAGGCGCATGAACGCGGTGTTGACGTCCTGGGCACCGGCGTCAGCGATCACGCGCGACACCTGGCCGTGCGCCAGCATCTTGCCCTGATGCAGCACGACGAGATCGTCACCAGGCATGATCTCGTCGAACAGATGCGTCGCCCAGAGCACGCCGATGCCCTGTTCGGTGACGAGTTGGCGGACGTGATCGAGGATGTCGGCGCGCGCCTTGACGTCGAGCCCGACGGTGGCCTCGTCGAGCAGCAACAGGCGCGGCCGATGCAGCAAAGCGCGGGCGATCTCGAGCCTGCGCATCTGGCCGCCCGAGAGGTCACGCACCTTGCTGCCGGCGCGCTCAGTGAGGCCGATACGATCAAGCACCTCGGCACTGCGCAACCGCGCCTCGCGCCGCGAGATCCCGTGCAGCGCGGCGTGATAGAGTAGGTTCTGCGTCAGCGAGAGATCGAGGTCGATCGTTCGCGGCTGGAACACCACGCCCAACAGCCGCAGCGCATCGCCCGGCGTGCGGCTGATGTCGTGGCCGAAGATGCCGATCCGGCCGGTCTGGATGCCGAACAGCCGCGTCACCAGCGAGAACAGCGTGCTCTTTCCGGCGCCGTTGAGGCCAAGCAGCGCGGTGAAACTGGCCGGCGCGACGGTGAAATTGATGTCGATCAGGGCGTGACGCGGACCATAGCTGTGGCTGACATGGTCGATCGACAGCGCGGGCTGCACGGCTGCGCCGGGTTCGGAGGCGGCGTCCGGCAGAGGCTGGCTCGAGATGTGCGCGTCGGTTGCTGTCATGGCTGCGCGATCGTGATTCCCCAGGGCAACTCGCCGACCTGAATGGTCTTGATCACCTTCTGGGCGGCGACGTCGATCACCGAGACGTCGTTGGAGACGCCATTGGTGACCAGCAGATATTTTTCGTCCGGGGTGAAGTCCATGTGCCAGACCCGCTGTCCGACCAGCAGATATTTGGTGACCTTGTGGGTGGCGCCATCGACGACCGCGACGCGGTTGGCCGGGCCGAGCGCGACGAAAGCGGTCTTGCCGTCCTTGGTCATGCCGATGCCGACGGGCTGGATCGCCTCGCTGCGCAAGCCGGGAATCTCGAAGGTGACCTTGCCCGTCACCTCATGCTTGACGGGATCGACGATCGACACTGTGCCGCCGATCTCGGAGGAGACCCACAATTCGGAGCCGTCACGCTTGAACGCGGCGAAGCGGGGCCGCGAATCGACCAGCACGTTGGCCACGATCTGGCGCGTCGCCGTGTCGATGAAATGCGCCATGCTGGTGGTCTCGGAGGTGTTGATCAGGATCTTGCCGTCGGGGCTGACGGCCATGCCTTCCGGTTCGACACCGACCTGGATGTCGCCCAGCCGGGCGCGCTTCTCGAGGTCGATCACCGTGACGGTGTTGTCGTTCTCGTTGGCGACATACATGGTCTTGCCGGCAGCATCCTGGGTGAACAATTCAGGGTCGGGACCCGAGGGCAGGGTGTCGACGATCTCCTGGGTCTTGGTATCGATCATCTGGATCGTGTCGTCGTCGCCGACCGCGACCATCACGAACTTGCCATCGCGCGAGAACTCGATGCCGCGCGGCCGCTGGCCGACCTTGATGGTTTTTGTCACCGTCCAGCTGTCGGTGTCGATCACCGTAACAGTGTTGCCCTTCTCGTTGGAGACGTAGGCAACGAATGCGGACGCCGGCGCGGCGGCGGCGAGCCAGGCGAACATCCCGGTCAACAGACAGCGGCGCCACATGCGTTATATCTCCCTCACTGCAGCTTGCACTTCGTCTCGGGCCGGTCAACACCGAGCGTGTCGAGCTCGGACACCTGATGCAGGAAGCCTTCCTGCGGCGAGACCGAGACGACCATGCGCCCGTCGGCCAGAAGGATCGGCTGGCGGAGCTGCCAATTCCAGTCCCGCAGGGTCAGCCGCGTGCCTTTGAACGCGGCGACCGAAAAATCCGGCCCCTTGAGGAAGGCCGTGACCTTCTTCGGGTCGCCGGAATTGGTGCGCGCTGTCGCTTCTCCGATCATGCGCGCCGCGGTCCATGCCTGCATGTCGAGCGCGGTCATGCGCCGCATATTCAGCTTCATGAAGCGGTTCTGGATCTGTACCGCGCCCCATTGATCATGCGCCGCGCTCCAGCTCGTCGGCACCAGGCCGGCCGAGCCCGCCACCGGCCGCGGATCCCAGGTCCGGTAGGGCAGATAGTCCGCAAACACCTCGCTCTCGTCGGCGGCGACGAGGACGTCATAGGCCGGCGCCTGCTGCGTGAACACCGGCATCTGACGCTGGATCAGCGTCACGCCAGAGTCGGTGCGGCGCGCGCCGCCGGTGTCCTCGAAGGTGCGTTCCTGGACGATCTTGGCGCCGAAGCGTGTCGCAGCGCGGCGCAACGCGTCGGCGTAAAGCTTGTCCTGATCATGCGAGCCCGAGACCAGCAGCCAGCGCTTCCACTGCTTCCACACCAGGTATTGGGCGAGCGCATCCGCCAGCATGGTGCGGGTCGGAGCGACATGGATGACATTGGCGCGACAATCCTGCTCGCGCAGCCGGTCGTCGATCGCGCCGACGTTCAAGAGCACGGTGCCGCGATCACGCAACGCGTCGGCGACCTTGAGCAGGGCGTCGGCCGGCAGATCAGTGATGATATAGTCGACGTGACCGGCGAGATCGGTCGCGGCCTTGGCGACGTCGTCGCTGTCCTTGACCCTGATTTCATCGAGAATAAAGCGCTGATTGAGAAATTTTCCGGTCGTATTGTTGTCCTCGATCGCAAGGCGCGCGCCGGCGATGCCGTCATTGTCGGCAGGCTGTTCGACCAGCGAGAGCGTTGATTTGATGCCGGCATGGCCGAGATAGCCGACGTGGATCTCGACCGGATCGGCCGCGAGCGCCTGAGTTGCCACCATGCTGAGCGCGATCGTGCCGATCAGCCACCGGAACATAAATCCTCCCGTCACGTTTTTCTCTTGATTTGCAACATGACCGAATTGTCCTAGCTTGCAACCCCCGCCTTTGGTCGTTGCGAGGTTACAAATTTCGATTGGTTCACAATCATGAGATCGTGGTTCATCCTGGTCATACCCATGCTCGTGATATCGGCGGCGGCGCATGTCGAACCGCCCAAGATCGCGGTGTTCGATTTCGAGTTGATCGACACCAGCCTGCAGGGAGAAGTGAACGGACCGCGGAGCGACGAGCAGGCGCGACTCGGTCGCATCGGTGATCAGGTGCGCAAGGACCTGGCGGACTCTGGCAAGTTCCGCCTGCTCGACATCGCGCCTGTGAATGCTGCGGCGCACGGCAGCAATCTTCAGGCCTGCGGCGGATGCGATGTGAAGCTGGCTCGTGAACTCGGCGCCGATGTCTCGATCACCGGCGTGGTGCAGAAGGCCTCCAACCTCATCCTCAACGTCAATCTCTGTCTGCGCGACGTGCCGACGGGACAATTGCTCGCCGCCATGAGTGTCGACATGCGGGGCAACACCGATGAATCCTGGTCCCGTGCGATCGACTATCTCGTTCGCAATCGCCTGCTCGCGCCGGGCTACGGCGCGCCGCAGCTGAAATAGGCAAGGAGAGATCAGCCCTTCAGACGCGCGGCATGCCAGCGCAGATGATCGGCCATGAAGGTCGAGATGAAATAGTAGCTGTGATCGTAGCCCGGTTGGCGCCGCAGGGTGAGGGGGATATTGGCCTTCTCGCAAGCGGCCTTCAGCAGCTCGGGCCGAAGCTGCTCGGTGAGGAACTGGTCGGCGTCGCCGTAATCGACCAGCAACTCAGAGAATCGCGCGCCATCCTCGATCAGCGCGACCGCATCGTGCTTTCGCCATGTAGTCTTGTTGCCGCCGAGATAACCGCCCAGCGCCTTGTTGCCCCATGGCACCTGCGAAGGCGCCACGATCGGCGCAAAGGCGCTCGCCGCGCGATAGCGATCGGGATGGCGCAGCGCCACCGTCAGCGCGCCGTGGCCGCCCATCGAATGGCCGAGGATCGATTGCCGTTTGGCATCGACGGGGAATTGCTCGGCGATCAGCTGCGGCAACTCCTCGGTGACATAGCTCCACATGCGGTAGTTGCGCGCAAACGGATCCTCGGTCGCATCGACATAGAAGCCCGCCCCAAGCCCGAAATCATACGCATTCGCGGGATCACCGGGCACGCCCTCGCCGCGTGGGCTGGTGTCGGGGGCGACAAAGATCAGGCCAAGCTCGGCACATGCCGCTCGGAACTCGCCTTTGTCGGTGACGTTGGCATGGGTGCAGGTCAGGCCCGACAGATAGGTGACCACCGGCAGCTTTGCGCCGGCCGAATGGTCCGGGACAAAGACCGAGAAAGTCATGTCGGTCTTGGTCTCGCGGCTGGGATGCCGGTACACGCCTTGCGTGCCGCCATGAGATTTGTTCTGGGAAACCGTCTGCATCGTCATGTTCCTTGATAGGAGCGCAGCTTCAGGCGACGCCGCTTTCGATCGCCAATCGCACGAGCTCCGCCGACGAGCGCACGCCGAGCTTCTGGCGCATGATCGAGGACGTGTTGGCGACCGTCTTATACGAGGAATGAACCAGCCAGGCGATCTCCGACAGGCTCTTGCCGGAACTGAGCAGTCGCAAGATTTCCAACTCGCGCGACGTCAGCTTCGACAGTGGATTTTGCGCGAAAGTCGGCCGCGCGAAGGCGACGCTGCGCGCGATCGCGGGCGGCAGGTAGACACCGCCATTGCCGACCTCGCGGACCGCTTCTGCCAGATCATTGGGGTCGCCGGTCTTGGAGACGTACCCCTTGGCGCCGATGTCGATGGCGCGGGCGGCAAACACCGGATCGTCGTTCATGCTGAACATGATGATGCGTGCGGCCGCGTCGCGCACCAGGATGCGGCGTGCCAGCTCGAAGCCCGAAACGGTCGGCAGGTTGATGTCGATCACGCAGATGTCGGGCTTTTCGGCAACGAAAGCCCGCTCGCCGCTCTCGGCATCCGGCGCCTCGAGCAAGGCGATCTCGGGATCGTCGGCGAATATCGTACGGCAACCCGACGCCACGATGGGGTGGTCATCAACGATCAGAATGCGCATAGCGTTGTCCCATCGACCTGCTTTGCAGGATTGCAGTAGGCTGCGATTAGATAGCCGGGCAAGTTTGGCTGTCAACGATCCTCTGGGAGGAGGACCTCACGGTCGGGGGCAAGGCAATGTGGCGAAAACTATCCTTGCGCGGGCGGATCAACCTGCTGCTGGCGCTGATATTGATGCTCGGGCTGGGCATCAACATCGCGCGGCTTGTGCTTGAAGCGGGCCCTCGCGTCCAGGCCGAAGACCAGAGCGTGATCCGGCTGGCACGTGAATTCGTCGAGACGATCGTTGCCGGTCTCAACGTGGCGCCGGATCCCGACGCGCAGCTCGATCAGATCGTCGACGATCTCAGCCGGCTGCGTCACGTCAGCATCACACGGGAGGGGGATGCGGCCGGCAAGACGCGCGAGCGTCCGGAGGAAGAGGGCGACCTGCGCGCCCCGCCAGCGTGGTTCGTCGCGCTGGTGCATCCCGAGCAGACCTCGGTGCGGGTGCCGATTTCCGTTCACGGCAAGTCGCAGTCGCTGCTCATCACCTCGCATCCCGACGATGAAATGGCCGAGATCTGGGACGGCATCGTCACCCAGCTCGAAGTCGGCTCGGCGATCGCGATTGCGCTGTTGCTGGTGACCATGCTGGTCGTCGGTCGCGCGCTTGCGCCACTGCAGGCGTTGTCGGAGGCCATGACCAACATCGAGGCCGGGTTTTACGATGTGCGCGTCGAACCCGGCGGATCGCCTGAACTGGCCGCGATCTGTGCCAAACTGAACCATCTTGCGGCAACCCTGGGCGAGGCGGTGGAGGGCAAGCGACTGCTCGCCGAGCGCGCAGTCTCGCTGCAGGATTCGGAGCGCAAGGAAATCGCGCGCGAACTGCATGACGAGTTCGGACCCTATCTGTTTGCGCTGCGCGCGCATGCCAGCGCCTTGACGCGGCTGTCGGAGGCCGACAAGTCTGATCCGGCCGCATTCCGCAAGCACGGCAACGCAATCCTCGAACAGGTCAACGCGCTCCAGCAATTCACCCGCCGGATCCTCGAACGATTGCGTCCGGTCGGTCTCGCTGAACTGGGACTTCGCGAAGCGCTCGGCGCGTTGATTCGAATGTGGAGCGAGACGCATCCCGATGTGGAAATTGAAAGCAGCATTTCGAACGCGCTCGGCGACACCGGCGAGACCGCCGACCTCACCATCTACCGTATCGTCCAGGAAGCGCTTACCAATGTTTTCCGGCACGCCGAAGCAACCGCGGTCAATATTTCGATCGAAGCTGCGGAACGGCAGACCGGCGTGCATGGCAGCCGAGGTTGTGCGCTGGTGCGCGTCAGCGACAATGGACGTGGTCTGCGGCCCGACCACAAGCTCGGGCTTGGTTTGACCGGCATGCGCGAACGAATCCTCGCGCTGGGCGGGACGCTCAACGTCAATTCCGGTGACGATGGCGTGACGGTCGAAGCGCTCGTTCCAAAGGCCGCACAACCCTAAGGGAACCAGATCGCCGACCTCGATCGGGATTTTTTCCCGAATCTTTCGGGAACAATTAATGGTAGCGCAGCTCTCGTTCTGCTCACTAGTATCGCTGCAAGAACCGGTGGGGATCAATAAGCCGGGCTGCAACGGGTGGGATGGATGGGCGGCGTGCGGTTTGTGGTGGTCGCGTCAATTGCGACGGGCGTGGTCGTTGGACACGACGTTGCCTATGCTCAGAGTGCGTCGGAGCGGATTGAAACCCTGCCGCCGGTCGAGGTGACGTCGCCGGGCAATGGTGTGAAGCGCGGCCGCCCGCGAGACGCGACCCGCATCGTTCGGGCCCGGCCGAGGGTTGTCATACCAACTGCGCCTGCATCGACATCCACGTCAGCATCGGAGATCGATGCCGACAAGGTCCCGGCCAGCGTCAACATCGTCGACAGCAGGCAGATCGAGCGGACTGGTTCGCCAAACATCACTGACGCCCTGCTCCAGAGCGTGCCCTCCATCACCATCAACGAGGTGGCCGGCAATCCATTCCAGCCGGATGTGCAGTTCCGTGGGTTTGTCGCTTCGCCGGTGTCGGGCACGCCGCAGGGGCTTGCGGTTTACCAGAACGGGGTTCGCATCAACGAAGCGTTTGCCGACGCCGTCAACTGGGACCTGATCCCGACCGCTGCGATCAAGTCGGTCACCGTCGTGACCAATAATCCCGCCTTCGGCCTGAACGCGCTCGGCGGCGCGGTCAATATGCAGATGAAGGATGGTTTCAGCTATCAGGGCACCGAGATCAACGTGATGGGCGGCTCATTCGGCCGCATCCAGGGCTCGGGGCAGTGGGGCAAGCAGGTCGACAACAACTATGCCGTCTACGGCGCCATCGAGGGCGTGCACGACGACGGCTTCCGCAACTTCTCGCAGTCCGACATAAGGCGTTTCTACGGCGATGTTGCCTACAAGAACGACGTCAACGAGTTCCACCTCAACATGGGGGTCGCCGACAACAAATTTGGCGCCGCGGCCACAGTGCCCGCCGAGCTGCTGCAGCAATACTGGGGCGCGACCTACACCACGCCGCAAACCTCACACAACCAAGTCGGCTATTTCAATCTGACCGGCAAGGTGGAGGCGACGCCGACCTGGACCATCGAGGGATCAGCGCATCTGCGTTTTTTCAAGCAGGATACCCAGGACGGCAATCCAACCGGAACGCAGCCCTGCAGCACCCCGGCAGGATTTTTGTGCTTCGGCGATGACACGACGCCTGCCTTCGGCCTGAATGGTACCCAGCTTGCCAATCCGTTCCCTTCCGATGCGGTGCTGGGCGAGATCGACCGAACCTCGACACGGTCAACGACGGGTGGCTTGTCCCTGCAGGCAACCAACGACGACAAGCTGTTCGGACATGACAACCGCTTCACCGTCGGTGGCAGCTTCGACACCAGCGTCACCTGGTTCAATGCCAGTGCCGAGCTCGGCACCATCGGCACGAATTACGTCGTATCAGGCAGCGGCATCTTCCTCGGTCCATCCGGCAGTCCGATCACGATCGGGCCGGTGTCGCTGCGGACGACCAACCAATATACCGGCATCTATGCGCTCGATACGTTCGACGTGACCAATGCGTTCTCGATCACCGGCGGCGGCCGGTTCAATTCGGCCCGTATCGTGCTGGAGGACCAGCTTGGGACCGCGCTGAATGGCAACCATGAGTACGACCGTTTCAATCCGATGATCGGCGCCACTTACAAGATCACGCCCGAACTGACCTTCTACGCCGGCTATTCGGAGGCCAATCGCGCCCCGACGCCGCTGGAACTGGGCTGCGCCGACCCCAACAATCCCTGCACGATCGCAGCGTTCCTGGTGTCCGACCCCGACCTGAAGCAGGTGGTCTCGCATACGGTGGAAGCAGGCTTGCGCGGGACCAAGGAGCTCAATCTCGGCACGCTCAGCTGGAAGCTTGGCGGCTTTCGCGCCAAGAACACCGACGACATCCTGGCCATTCCATCTCCGACGCTGCAGGGCTTCGGCTATTTCCAGAACGTCGGCGCGACTCGCCGGCAGGGCATCGAGGCCGAGGTCAATCTGAAGTCGAAGGCGATGCAGGTCTATGCGAGCTATTCCTTCATTGACGCTCGCTTCCTGGACGCGCTCCAGCTCGGCTCGAACAGCCCGGCTGCCGAGCAGAACAACGGGATCATTCAGGTCCTGCCCGGTAACCAGATCCCGGCCATTCCCCGTCATCGCGTCAAGGCCGGCTTCGATTATGCTATTACCGACGCGTTCAAGGTCGGCGGTGATGCAATCTGGGTCAGCAGCCAGTATTTCGTCGGCGATGGATCCAATCAGGAGCCGAAGCTGCCGTCCTACGCCGTGTTCAACGCCCATACCTCGTATCAGATCAACAAGACGTTCCAGATCTACGGTCGCGTCGACAACATCTTCGATAATCGCTACGCGAGCTACGGCACCTTCTTTGAAACGGGTGCATTGCCCAATTATGCCAACGGTGGCGCAAATTTCACCGATCCCCGTTCGCTGAGCCCAGCGCGGCCGCGTGCGTTCTACGCCGGCATGAAGGCGACGTTCTAGGTCTAGCGCGGCCAGTGGACGCTGATTGCCCATGCGAACGCGAACGCGCCGGCGATCCAGAGCAGAATGATCGCGATCATTCCGGCCCGGCTTGCCGGGCGCTGCAGGGCCACGCTTGCGCGCATGCGGCACTCGGCCATCACGTCAGGCGGGACGAGCGAAACCGCAAGCCAGATGCCGAGCGGAAGCAGGATCAGATCGTCGAGATAGCCGATCACGGGGATGAAGTCCGGAATCAGGTCGATCGGCGAAAGCGCGTAGGCCGCGATCGCGATTGCGAGCGCCTTGGCGTACCAGGGCACGCGAGGATCGCGTGACGCGAGATAGAGCGCGTAACTGTCCCGTTTGAGGTTACGCGCCCATTCCTTGAGTCTGGACAGCATGACGAGAAATGTCGGTCGGCGTACGCCCACGCCGGGCGAGAATGCTATTCCAGCACCACTTCTGCCGGCATGCCGCCGTGGTGGCCCTTGTTGACCGAGGAGGGCGCAATGCCAAAATATTTCCGGAACACGCGGCTGAAATGCGAGGAGCTGGAGAAGCCCCACGAGAACGCGACGTCCGTGATCGTCTTGCCGTTCTGGGTTTCCAGTTCCTGCCGGCAGTGCTGCAGCCGGGCCCGCCAGATGTAGTCGCTGACCGTCATGCCGCGGTCGCTGAACAGCATGTGCAGATAGCGCTTCGAGCAGCCGAGCGCCGCGGAAATGCGGTCGATACAGAGATCGGGGTCGCGCAGATGCTCCCGGATGAAACCCTGGGCCCGGACATAGGTCGCCTCGGCGCTGCCGCGATCGAGCATCGCACCGGTCTCGCGCAACGGCAGCAGCAGCAGGTCGATCAGCGAATCGGCGACGCCGACGGCATTCAGGGGAGACAGCTTGGTCGCCTCACCGAAGGCCGCGTGGACGAAATCATAGGCGATGCGGCCGGTGCCGTTGCGCGCCGACAGTTTGCAGGGCGCCATCTTGGAAAGCTGGAAGCCGCGTTCCTTCAGGAGGTCCTTGGGAACGATAACGACCTCATGGCGGGTCAGCGCCGGGCTGATAATGGTGTGCGGGCAGGACACATCGTAGGCAAAGCAATCGCCGGGCACGATGTCGAAGTGACGGCCTTCCTGCTCGAAATGCGATACGCCGTAGGTCTGGAACAGGATCTTGATGTAGGGGTGCTCGCTCAACCTGATACGCGAGACAGTGTGCGCGATCCGATGCTGGCTTGCCTCGATCTGGCACAGTTTGAGCCGCGACACGCTCGTATAGTTGATCCGCCCTTCGAACGAGGATCCTTCCAGGGCGTCGACGTCGAACTGACCGCACAGATCGGTCAGCGCGTCCGACCAGCGCTGGATCTGACGCTTCGGCGTCAATCCGGTCGTGTTGAGCGAATGGACAGTATCGGACATTTTTCCAGCCACCGATTCGATCCCCAAACGTGACTGCTCTTGGCGCGAGACCTGGCCCGTGAGCCGCGCCTTTTCCCTCGTTTTGCAGACGTTGAGGGGGTCGGCGGGATTCCTCCCGGTCATTGTCGGCCAATCCTCCGACTTAGTTCTGGCGTCGTCAAGCGCAACCTTGGATCGCGCGAGATCGGGCGATGGAACATTGCAGATCGCCGATTGATGCTCTGCAACATGAAGCAGCCTTCTCGCGATTTCAGGCGCAGCCCAAAAAATTGATGAAGTTTCGCTGTCAAGCAAGCGGCTGTTCGCTCTTGGGCAAGTCGTGCAGCACCGATCAGGCTACGCATAGGGAACGAAAATCGAAGAAATGGGCCGTTTCGACGGAAACCCTGAGCTCTTAACACTGGGAGGAATCCACGATGCGCAAGTTGCTTTACGCGACCAGTCTTGGCGTCATAGCGGCATTTGCCGCCGGAGCCGCCAATGCCAACGACGAACTCCACAAGATGGCGCAGAACCCGAAGGACTGGGTGATGCCGGCTGGCGACTACGCCAACACGCGTTTTTCGAAGCTGAATCAGATCAACGCCTCGAATGTCGCAAAGTTGCAGGTTGCCTGGACGTTTTCGACCGGCGTGCTGCGCGGCCACGAAGGTGGACCGCTCGTCATCGGCAACATGATGTATCTCTCCACCCCGTTCCCGAACAAGGTCTATGCTCTTGACCTTTCCAAGGACAACCAGATCGTCTGGAAGTACGAGCCCAAGCAGGACCCGAACGTCATTCCAGTGATGTGCTGCGACACCGTGAATCGCGGCGTTGCCTATGGCGACGGCAAGATCTTCTTGCATCAGGCCGACACCACGCTGGTTGCGCTCGATGCCAAGACCGGTCAGGTCGTGTGGTCGGTGAAGGACGGCGATCCCGCCAAGGGCGCGACCGGCACCTCGGCGCCGCTCGTGGTCAAGGACAAGGTCCTGATCGGCATCTCCGGCGGCGAGTTCGGCGTGCAAGCTCACTTGACTGCCTATGACATCAAGACCGGCAAGCAGGTCTGGCGTGGCTTCTCGGAAGGACCTGACGACCAGATCCTGGTCGACGACAAGACCACCGAGCTCGGCAAGCCGATCGGCAAGGATTCGAGCTTGAAGACTTGGCAGGGCGATCAATGGAAGATCGGCGGCGGCGCCACCTGGGGCTGGATCTCCTACGATCCCGAACTGAACCTCGTGTATTACGGCTCGGGCAATCCATCGACCTGGAATCCGAAACAGCGTCCCGGCGATAACAAATGGTCGATGACCGTCTGGGCCCGCAATCCGGACACCGGCGTTGCCAAGTGGGTCTACCAGATGACGCCCCACGACGAATGGGACTATGACGGCGTCAACGAAATGATCCTCAGTGATCAGAGCATCGGCGGCACGCCGCGGAAGCTGCTGACCCATTTCGACCGCAACGGGCTCGGCTATACGCTCGACCGCGCCTCCGGCGAACTGCTGGTCGCTGAAAAGTACGATCCGAAGGTCAACTGGACCTCCGGCGTCGACATGAACAAGGGCTCGCCGACCTATGGCCGGCCGAAGGTTCTCGACACTGCGTCGACCGACAAGGGCGGCGAAGACCACAACGTCAAGGGCATCTGCCCGGCCGCGCTCGGCTCGAAGGATGAGCAACCGGCAGCCTACTCGCCGGATACGCAGCTGTTCTATGTGCCGACCAACCACGTCTGCATGGACTACGAGCCGTTCAAGGTGAGCTACACCGCAGGTCAGCCTTATGTCGGCGCGACGCTGTCGATGTATCCGCCTCCCGGCGAGACCAACATGGGCAACTTCATCGCCTGGGACGGCAAAACCGGCAAGATCGCCTGGTCGAACAAGGAGCAGTTCTCGGTCTGGTCGGGTGCACTCGCGACCGCCGGTGGTGTGGTGTTCTACGGCACGCTGGAAGGCTACCTGAAGGCTGTCGACGCCAAGACGGGCAAGGAGCTCTACAAGTTCAAAACCCCGTCCGGCATCATCGGCAACGTCAACACCTATGAGCATGACGGCAAGCAGTTCGTGGCTGTGCTGTCCGGCGTCGGTGGCTGGGCCGGTATCGGCCTCGCAGCCGGCCTGACCGATCCGACCGCCGGCCTCGGCGCCGTCGGTGGCTATGCGGCTCTCAGCAACTACACCGCGCTCGGCGGAACACTGACCGTGTTCCAGCTGCCGCAGTGAGCTGATCCAACCTCGTTCCGGCGCATGGGCTAATAGACTCCATGCGCCGGTTCGCCTGCTACCGAATCCTGAAGGACAAGCTCTTGCGTATCATCTGGTTGGTGACTGCCGCGGTCCTGCTTGCGGCAACGGGAGGAATTGCTTCCGCCGAGGCTCCGGGCGACCCGACCGCGGTCAAATCCGAGGACGGCAAATATCTCGATAAGGATGGCAACCCGACCTACAAGGTCACGGCTGACGGTACCGTGGACTGGTACACCTATTCCGGTTATCGCCGTTACCACTCGGAATGCCACGTCTGCCACGGGCCCGACGGAATGGGTTCGAGTTACGCGCCGGCACTGAAGGACTCGCTCAAGACCATGAACTATGCCGACTTCCTCGGCGTGGTCGCCAGCGGGCGCAAGAACGTCAGTACGTCGCAGGAGAACGTGATGCCGGCGTTCGGCGACAATCCGAACGTCGCCTGTTACATGGACGACCTCTACATTTATCTGCGAGCCCGCTCCGATGATGCGGTCGGGCGCGTGCGTCCGGCGAAGCATGAAGACAAATCCGATGCCTATACCAAGGCGGAATCTTCGTGCATGGGACACTGAACGCACGGGATCTGGATATGGGTCTGGATCGGGTGCGGATAACGAGATGTTTTACGGTTTGGAGAGACTTCGATGAAGACACGCGCCGCCGTCGCTTTCGCGGCCAAGAAGCCGCTAGAGATTGTCGAGCTTGACCTGGAAGGGCCCAAGGCCGGCGAGGTCCTGGTCGAGATCAAGGCGACGGGTATCTGTCACACCGATGCCTACACGCTCGACGGCTTCGACAGCGAAGGCATCTTTCCTTCGGTTCTGGGACACGAAGGCGCGGGCATCGTGCGTGAAGTCGGCGCCGGCGTTACGTCGGTCAAGCCGGGCGATCATGTGATCCCGCTCTACACGCCCGAATGCCGGCAGTGCAAAAGCTGCCTGAGCCAGAAGACCAATCTCTGCACGGCGATCCGCGCCACGCAGGGCAAGGGCGTGATGCCCGACGGTACCTCGCGCTTCAAGTACAAGGGCGAGACGGTGTTCCACTATATGGGCTGCTCGACATTCTCGAACTTCACGGTGTTGCCCGAGATCGCGGTGGCGAAGATCCGTGAGGACGCGCCGTTCGACAAGAGCTGCTACATCGGCTGCGGCGTGACCACCGGCGTCGGCGCCGTGGTCAACACCGCCAAGGTGACGCCGGGCTCCAACGTCGTGGTGTTCGGCCTCGGCGGCATCGGCCTCAACGTGATCCAGGGCGCCAAGATGGTCGGCGCCGACAAGATCATCGGCGTCGATCTCAATGACTCGAAGGAAGCTTGGGGCCGCCAGTTCGGCATGACGCATTTCGTCAACCCGAAGAAGGTCGAGGGCGATATCGTCCAACATCTGGTCGGCCTGACCGATGGCGGCGCCGACTACACCTTCGACTGCACCGGCAACACCACCGTGATGCGCCAGGCGCTCGAAGCCTGCCACCGCGGCTGGGGCGTCTCCGTTGTGATCGGCGTTGCGGAATCCGGCAAGGAGATCGCGACGCGGCCGTTCCAACTCGTAACCGGCCGGGTCTGGAAGGGCACCGCGTTCGGCGGCGCGCGCGGTCGCACCGACGTGCCGAAGATTGTCGACTGGTACATGGATGGAAAGATCCAGATCGATCCGATGATCACCCACGTGCTGAAGCTCGAAGAGATCAACAAGGGATTTGACCTGATGCATGAGGGCAAATCGATCCGCTCGGTCGTCGTGTTCTGAAATCAAAACAGCAAGCAGTAGGAGGATAGCCAATGACTGTTCATATCCACCCATCGGTCGACAACGGCGTCAAACAAGGCTCGGGCCACTTCGCCGGTGGAACCCTGGTCTGCAAATGCGCGGACAAGAAGGTCAAGGTCGGGATCAAGGGCGACGTCGCCCACAACCACGCCTGCGGCTGCACCAAGTGCTGGAAGCCCTCCGGCGCAGACTTCTCGGTGGTCGCGGTCGTGCCGCGCGAGAACGTCACCGTTCTCGAGAACGGCGACAAGCTGCACATCATCGATGCCTCGGCGGCAATCCAGCGCCACGCCTGCAAGGGCTGCGGCACGCATATGTACGGCCGGATCGAGAACAAGGGCCATCCGTTCTACGGCCTCGACTTCGTCCATCCCGAGCTGTTCCAGGAATCAGGCTCGGCTGCTCCGGGCTTTGCGGCCTTCGTGTCGTCGGTGATCGAGTCCGGCGTCAAGCCGGCCGATATGGCCGGGATCAGGTCGCGCCTGAAAGAACTCGGGCTCGAGCCCTTTGATTGCCTGTCGCCGCCGCTGATGGATGCGATCGCCACCCACGTGGCAAAGGCCAAAGCAGCCTGATCAAGGCGGCCTGACTTGCCGCCATGACGAAATCCCGTGCCGGCTGCTGCTGCCGGCACGAGATGACTTGAAAGTACCCTCGTGACCTTTGAACCTTGCATGCCCTGCGGGCGACCACAGGGCATGCATTTTATTGTCCGCGTTGCCCTCGTTCTTTCCCCCATCCTGGTCCTTTCGCACGCCAATGCCGTGTCGCCGGAGGACCGTTACATCGCGACGCGTGACGCCGCGATCGCCAAATTCGCCAAGCTCAAGGTCGATGACGCCGCCGACAAGGCGGAGGCCGGGGCGCGCGAAGACCTCAAGGCGCAAATGGCCGCCATGCTGCCCGAGCCGGTCCGCACCGGCTTCGCGCCGGCCCAGCTCAACCTCGACACTTTATATAAGGGCGATCAGGGGTTCGGCATGCTGGACGGCCTGCGCTTCGATGCCGACGCCGGCCTCGACGGTGGCAAGATCGGCGACAAGCGCCCCGATGGCAGCTTTGTCGAGCCAAAGGCCCATATCGTTGTCACGACCGAATCCCTGTTCACACGCTGGCTGCGCGAGCACAAGGCGTGGTGGGACAAGGGAAGCAAGAATGTGCCGCAGCAGATCGATGCGGCGTTGAGGTTTGAGGGCCTTTACACCCAGGCGATTTCGACCGATGCCGCCGTGATCAATTTCAACGAGCTGCCGATCGCCAAGCCGGCTTCAGCGACCTCAACCTATGCCTTTCTGGCCGGCCGCTCCCAGGACGAGACCCCTGACAAGGCCGATGAGGTGTTCGTGACGGCGCGCGCCAACGGCAAGGTCTATGTCGCCTATGGCGAGATCACGCCTGCCGTGCAGGTTCCGGCATGCACCACAATCCGCGCCGACATCAACAAGCGGGCGGAAGAAGCCGAAGAGAAATTCCGCCAGAAGAAGAGCGACAAGAAGGCGTATGACATGCTCGGCAATCTGCGCGAGCAGGCCGACGGCGCCTTCAAGCGCTGCTTCGTCCAGCACGCGCCGGAGCAGCCGGCATTCGCCCAGGCCGCAAAGCAGGCCCAGGCTCTCCTGGAAACGGCCCTCGGCAAATAGCGTCATCGCGCCTATCTTTCGGGGGAGCCCAGCCCCCCGGGAGACGCCATGACCACCGCCATCAATCCGTTTCGCATTTCCGTCGCTGACGACGTGCTCGAGGACCTCCGCACCCGGCTGCGCCGGACGCGCTGGCCCGAGGCGGAACTCGTCTCCGACTGGAGCCAGGGCGCGCCGCTGAATTGGATCAAGGACGTCTGCCGCACCTGGGCCGAGGACTATGACTGGCGCGCGCGTGAGGCGCGGCTCAATCGCTTTAGCCAGTTCACGACAGAGATCGACGGGCTCGACATCCACTTCATCCATGTCCGCTCAAAGCATCCGAACGCCGTGCCGCTGATCATCACCCACGGTTGGCCGGGATCGGTGGTCGAATTCCACAAGGTGATCGAACCGCTGACAGACCCGACCGCGCATGGCGGCAGCGCGGCCGACGCATTTCACGTGGTGTGCCCGTCGCTACCGGGCTTCGGCTTTTCCGGCAAGCCGACCACGGCGGGCTGGGGCGTCGACCGCATCGCTAAGGCCTGGGCTGTCCTGATGGAGCGGCTCGGCTACAGCAGGTATTTTGCACAGGGCGGTGATTGGGGCTCGGCGGTGACGACCGCAATCGGCGCCCAGGATGCCGCGCACTGCGCCGGCATTCACATCACACTCGCGATGTCGACCCGCCCCAATGTCGAGGGACAGCCGACGCCGGAGGAGACCCGCGCCCTCAACGGCATCAAATACTATGCCGATTGGGATTCCGGATATTCCAAGCAGCAATCGACCCGGCCGCAGACGCTCGGCTATGGCCTGACCGATTCACCAAGCGGGCAGGCGGCCTGGGTCCTGGAAAAATTCTGGGCCTGGACCGACTGTGACGGCCATCCCGAAAACATCCTCAGCCGCGACGAGTTGCTCGACAACGTCATGCTGTACTGGGTCACCGCGACAGCCGCGTCGTCGGCGCGGCTCTATTGGGAAAGCTTTGGGCCGAACAGGCGGACCGTGCACAAGGTCACGGTTCCGACCGGCGTTAGCGTGTTTCCCAAGGAGATCGTCACGCCGGTGCGCAAGTGGATGGAGGCGAGCTACACCGACATAAGGCACTGGAGCGAAATGCCGAAGGGCGGGCATTTCTCCGCGTTCGAACAGCCGGAGCTGTTCGTCGGCGAGGTGCGCAAGTTCTTCGGGACGCTTCGCTAGCTGCGTAGGATGGGTGGAGCGTAGCGATACCCATCAGCCGCGCCGCGGATATGAGGTGATGGGTATCGCTGCGCTCCGCCCATCCTACCGACTGATCATCTCCGCTGCTGCTTGCTTGCGGTCTTGGCGCCGCGAGCCACTGCCCAGAAGTACCCGCCGCAGAATGCAACAATCGCAACAATCACACCGGCGGCGATAATCTCTTGCATGTTTGAAGCTCTCCAAGTACACGTGTCCCATCTACGTGGGAATTTTGCCCACGCAAAGAGCAAAAATTGGACGCGGGCGTGATGAGACAGGGTCGGTGCATGGTCAAAGCCAACGCAGCAGAGAGCTATCTTCGAGCGATCGCAGCTCTCGCCCTCATTGCCATCTTCGGTTCAGCACAAGCCGCTCGGGCTCCGAATACGTTGGAAGCCGATGGAGGTGCCGTCTCGATTCCGATCGGTCCGCGGAGCCAGACGTCCGCAGTAGCCGTACAACTTCCCAAGGGCGTTTCCGCGATATCAGAGACTTACGGCGATTGGATCGTCAAATGTCTGGTCGACAACGGCACAAGGCTCTGCACCCTGAGCCAGGCGCAGCTCTCCAAGGAGACCAACCAGCAAGTCTTCGCCATCGAACTGCTTCCCAGGGATGGAAAGACCGAAGGCAACATGCTGGTGCCATTTGGGCTGAAGCTCGACGCCGGCGCCATCCTCAAGCTTGATGGCAAGGATCTGGAGCAGGCGCGCTTCTCGACGTGCACAGCGCAAGGCTGTTTGCTTCCGGTGTCCTTTCCAACGGTCGTGACCGAGACCATGGGCAGGGCCAAGGTCCTCACCGTTGCCGTGCAAAACATCAACAACGGGCAGGCTGTCGTCGTGACTGTCCCCCTCAACGGCTTCGCCGCGGCCCTCGAGCGCACCATTCAACTCGGAAGCTGACCGGCACGCGCGCCCAGCGCGGAGCTTTCATCCTTCCGGCTCCGCGCCATCGATCGAACTCATCGCGTGCCGGGAATAAATCCAGGCACGCCGGTCTTCACCACCGAGTTGAACCTGATGTTCGTGGTGATGCGGTCGCGAATTTCCTGCATGGCATCCTCGGGCAGGGCCGAAATGTCGAAGTTTTCCTGGATGCGCGCAGGTTTCGTCGACGTCGTCAGGAAAGCGGTGCCGCGCTGCACGGCCCAGGCCAGCGCAACCTGAGCCGGTGTCTTGTGCAGACGCTGGGCGATAGCTGTAATCACCGGATCGGCCAGCACGTTGGGCTGCATGGCATGTCCCAATGCTGCGAACGCCTGCAGCACGATGCCATGCTCCCGGCAGAAATCGAGCAGCTCCCATTCGGGAAGATACGGATGCGATTCGACCTGCACCACCGCAGGCTTGATCCGCGCCGCCGCAACCACTTCGCGCAGTCTCTCCAACGTGATGTCCGACAGGCCGATCGACTTGCAATGACCGTCGTCGACCAGGCGCTCCATCGCCTGCCATGTCTCGACCAGCGTGACGCCCGGATCATAGATCACCTGACCCCGCGCATCCCGCGGGTCCTGCTCGTCGCCGGGTTGGAAGGCAAAGGGCGTATGGATCAGATAGCAATCGACATCGTCGATCTGCAGCCGCTTGCGGCTGGCATCGAAGGCCGGCTTGACCCGCTCCGGGCGGTGATTGGTGTTCCATAGCTTCGTGGTCACGAACACGTCTTCGCGCCGAACGCTTCCCGCCTTGAACGCGTCCTGCATGGCGTCGCCGACCGCTGCTTCATTGCGGTAGCGTTCGGCGCCGTCGAGATGTCGAAATCCCGCCTCGAGCGCGGCCTTGGTCGCCTGTTTGGTTGCGACCGGATCCGGGATCAGCGTGCCAAACCCGACGGCGGGGATTGCACCGGTTCCGTGGTTGAGGGGAATCCTCGTATCGCGAAGCGTGTCTGAGATTGTCATGATCATCTTCCTTGGTTGAGGGGCTTTGCGGTTATCAATTGGCCGGTCGCGTCCTGCGGAGGAAAGGCACGAGCGGGCAGCCCGCGAACAGTGAAAGATCGAACCGCATCGAAAGCTCCTTCCTCAGTCTAATTTAATAACGTTCGTTACAAATAAACCAGAGCGATGCGACAATCAAGAAGCCGCTCTATTGATTTTTGTAACGATCTATATAAATATGCGGCCAGCAGGCAAACAGGGTGTTTTGCGATATGGCGGGAAAAAAGATCGAAACGGCACCGGCGCGCCGGGGGCGGCCGCGGGCCTATGACGCCGAGGCGGCGCTGAAGCAGGCAACGGACACCTTCTGGCGGACCGGTTATTCCGGGACGTCGCTGGACAGCATCGCGGCCGCGACCGGCATGAATCCGCCGAGCCTCTATGCCGCATTCGGCAACAAGCACGCGCTCTATCTCGAGGCGCTCGCACGCTATTGGGAGATCAGCCTGGCGGCGACGCACGAGGCTCTGGCGGAGGACCGTCCGCTGGCGGAAGCGCTGATGCTGGCCTACGACGCCGCGTTGTCGATCTATTTTTCGGGCAAGGGCAGCGCGCGCGGCTGCTTTGTGCTCGGGACCGCCGTCGCCGAATCTGTCGAGGATGCCGCGATTCGGAGCAGCGTCGCGCAGGGTCTCCGCAAGATCGATGCTGATTTTGAAGCCCGTTTCCGCGCCGCGCGTGAGCGAGGGGAGCTGAAGCCTGATGCCGACCCCGAAGCGCTTGCGCTTCTCGCCTCAGCGACAATGCACAGCATCGCCATCCGCGCCCGCGCCGGAGCGCGCCGCACTGAGCTGAGGGAGTTTGCCCGCAAGGCGGTGAGCGTCATCTGTGGACGCAAGGTCGAGGCGGACTGAGCGGGTGCCGCATTGTTTCGAGCCGCCCTGAGCTGCGACCGAGTGTCGTCTGTTCGAGGCGAACGAGCGTGGGGTAGGTTGGCCCGAGCCGTGGAATCCCGGGGTAGAACGGGGAGCCCTTGCACCGCGATCCGGCAACGGCCATATGTTACCGGTCGAGTGTCGGCCAAACGACTTGGCCTCTGTGCTGTTTTGACCAGGATGTCCTGGCAAAGCCTCTGGTTTCGTGACCCCGCGACTGGTTTTCGGCCGCGGGGTTTTCTATGACAACGCGCGATGCCGCCAACGCCAGGCCTTGAGCCGTGGGCCCGCGCATCAGGGAAATCGAGGTCGCGAACGTGCCCACCGATATCGATCTGGATGATCACGACGACATCATGTACCCGCAGGTCCTTCCATTCCTGCTGGTCCACGCAGGGTGCTTCGCGGCGATCTGGTCGGGCGTCTCGTGGCAGGCAATTGCGATTTGCGTCGCTCTGTACGGGTTGCGCATGTTTGCGATCGGTGCCGGGTATCATCGCTACTTCTCGCACCGAGCCTACGCAACAAGCCGGACGTTCCAGTTCATCCTCGCATTCCTGACCCAAAGCACCGCTCAGAAAAGCGTGCTTTGGTGGGCCGCAAAACATCGGCATCACCACCTTCATTCCGATACCGAGCAGGATGTCCATTCGCCCCGGCACAAGGGCTTCGTGTACAGCCACGTCGGCTGGATATTCTATCGGCAGCATGACGCGACCGATCTGGTGAAGGTTTCGGATTTTGCGTCCTATCCCGAGCTACTGTGGCTGCACAGGTTTGAACTCTTGCCGGCGTTCGTGATCGCGGGTCTGTGCTTCCTCATCGGCGGATGGTCGGGGCTCGTGGTCGGTTTCCTCTGGAGCACCGTGCTGCTCTATCACGCGACGTTCTGCATCAACTCGCTTGCGCATGTTCGCGGGCGCAAGCGGTACGTGACCGGCGATGACTCCCGCAACAACTGGCTGCTGGCCCTGCTTACGATGGGTGAGGGGTGGCACAACAATCATCACGCCTACCAAAGCAGCGCCAGGCAAGGCTTCCGCTGGTGGGAGGTCGATGTGACCTACTATGCTCTGGTGGCCTTGTCGTGGCTCGGGATTGTCTGGGATCTCAGGAAGCCGCCCGAGCGCGTTCTGCGCAATGAGCATCCCCTGGCGTCGCGCGTGGTCAAACGAACGGCCGAGCAGCTCGCTGCATGTTTCAGTCCTGAATCGATCGCGATGGATATCAAATCGTCAGTCTACGAGACCGGATTGTCGGTGCGGGACGCGCTTGTTCTATTGCAACAGCGGGTCGATTTGCGTCTGCCTCATATGCCGACCCGCGACCGGTTGCTGGCTGAAGCCCGGCAGATGTTCGCAAAGACCAGATCTTTGGACGAGATTGTCGACCGTGCCTATGAACATCTCGTCGAGTCGGTCGGCTCCCTTTTGGCCCGCGACGTCCTTGCGATGGAAACCGTTAAAGGCGGCTAGGCTTTCGCAGACCGCCTTGCCGTTTTCCTGGTGACCGGCGATTTCGGCACCTTGCCCGTTTCCATCGGAATTTCCTTGAGCCGATCGACAAACCAACGGCCGGCGGGGCCGGGCGGTGACTTGGTCTGCCACACCGCCGACATCGGCAGGATCAAACCATCCGGAGGCACGTCCTCGATTGGCAGCACGGAAAGCCGCCCCTCTTCCAGATCCTTGCGCACGGCATGCAAGGGCATTCCGCCCCACCCGAGACCCTTGAGCAGGAAATGATGCTTGGCGAATAGATCAGCAAGCCGCCACGTCGCAGCCGACATCACGCCGAATTCACGTCCCGATGATAGCTCCGACCTGTCGGTGAGAACGATCTGGGTATGTTTTCCGAGAACCTCCCTGGGAATCCTGCCGCGATAGGAGGTCAGGGCATGATCGCGGGCCGCAACCATGAGAAACGCGATACCGGGCAACCGCTCATACGTCAGCGTCTCCGGAATCACCGGGAGCGATCCGATGACGCCGATGCTGCAACGGCCGTCGAGCACGGGTTTGATGGCGCCTCCGAGCGCCTCGACATAGATGCGGAGCCCCACGCCCGGGTATTTTTCCCGAAACTCCTTGGCCAGTTGGGTGATCGCGTCGATCGGATAAAAGACGTCAATCACCACGGACAATTCCGGCTCCAGGCCTCCCGACATGCCCTTCGCACGGGCCTTCAGCAAGTCGACCCCGGTGATGATGCTGCGCGCATCGGCCAGGATCGCCAATCCCGCTGAGGTCAGTTTGGGATAGCGGCCGGAACGGTCGAACAACCGCACGCCGATCTGGTCCTCGAGATTGCCGATCGTCTCGCTCACCACGGACTGCGCGCGCAGCAGCTTGCGGGCGGCGGCGGAAAAGCTTCCCTGATCGACCGCAGCGATGAACGTGCGCAGTTGATCTAGCGAGACGGCGTCGAGCATGGGATCTACCTATCGACCAAACCGATACTAATCGCGCGAATGTACAGCCCGATGGGCGGTCGTATCAACCATTGAGGCTGCGTCGGCCGGACGACAACTTCTCGAGCGGGAGCGGCCGTCCCGTTCTGGTCAGAGCGCCCACTGATCCTCCTGGTCGCTCCAATAACCTCGGTTCAAGCGCCGGACGATCTCTTCGCTCATCGCCGGATCGGCTGCTGTCGCGATAGTGACGCCGTCTTGCGTGACGATCTCGCGGCCTCTTGCCTCGACCGGGAAGTGGTCCGGTCGCAGCGGCAAGCGTCGATCGGACCTGTCCCGGCACTCCCGGGCATGGGCCACACGTCGCAAAAGCTGAACTCCATCTGATCCAAACATCGTTTCCTCCATCGTGAGTATTCAACTGGATTGAACTCTCTCGGCCTCAGCGTCTGGCGGTCGCCGGGGTGCGCTGCAAGACACCCTGCAAGACACCCTGCAAGACACCCTGATTGTGCAGCCGGCGGCCGATCTCGGCGATGTTGCTCTCGCCAATTCTTAAGGACTCCGCGTTGGTGTGCACGGAGTAGTGCCCGGTCACGAGGTCGTAGGGGTGTTTGACCGCGGAGCCGAGGATGAAGCCGGCATCGGAGAGCGCTTCGAACGCGATCGGCTGATTGCCCTCTTCGAACACGGCGAGTTCGCCCATCGAGACCTGCTCCGGAGTCGTCACGATCCCCTGATGCGCTGCGATCCAGGTGACGTCGTGTCCCTTGGCCGGCTGAAAAATCCAGCGCTCGCCGGCCTTGAGGCGCACATCGAGGTAGGTGATGCCTTGAGGCGAGCCGACGATGCTTTTCACACCGTCATACTCGCCTGCGATCACCCTCGCGGGACCGGAAAGATGGAAATCGGAGGCGTCAAGATACTGGCTTTGCGGGTCGGAAAGTTCGAGTTCGGGCGGCATGGCGACCCAGAGCTGAAAGCCCTTGATCCGTTCGTTGCCGAACATTCCGCCGGTATGCCAAACGCCGCTGCCGGCGCGCATCCACTCGACACCGCCGGTCTCGATGACGCCTTCGCGGCCGGTGGTCTCCTTGTAGGACGCCTGCCCGGACAGAATGAGGGTGAGCGTCGCTATTCCTGAATGGGGATGAAAGCCGAATTTTGGCGCGGTCGCCGGATCGGCGTCGAAGTAGTCGAGAAAGACGAACGGCTTGATCCGTTCGCCAATGTCACCCGGACTGACCAGCCGGGTGACGCGGCCATGCGAGTGTCCACGCGTGCGCAGGGTCATCTTCCGGGACGTCTCTTCGGCGCGGATCGGACGCGTGAACACTGCATTGGTCGTCATTGTCGTTCTCCCAAGGTTTGGCCGTTGCTGCGTTTCAAGGCTCAGCCCTTGATCCGCTGAAGCAGGGCAACGAGTTCATCGCGGCGCAGATAGACGACCACCGCGTTGAGCACTCCCAGCACGATCGCCGGGGCCGGGCTGCTGTGCAGGACGAACAGATGGGTCGCCACGGCACCGACCATGGTGCCTCCGAGCCACAGCGCGCCGATCGAGGCCAGGCCGGGGAAGAGCAGTGCGACGGCACCAGCGACTTCGACGACGCCGGTCACGATGCGGAACCCCTGACCGAGTCCGATCTGCTCGAAGATGTCGACCATGAAGGGAGCGCCGGCCAGTTTGGCGACGCCGGCGGCGAGGAAAGCTGCTGCGAGGATGCCCTGCAGCGTCCAGGCACCGATGCGGCGCGAGGGACGGGCTGATTGGATGGAAGTTGCACTCATGTTGGTCTCCGTTGGGTGAGGGTTGAAAGTGAGGAGAAGCTAGGGCGCCGCCCGCCATGCCAATAGCCGATTTATTTAGATGATATATATCGGTCAGACCGATAGATGGTGTGCCGGGGAAAAGCGCATTGACAGCGTCGATTATATGTAATAGTAGCATCGACACACTTTCGGAATGTGTCATGCCAACGAGTACGCGCTTCGCCGTCGCCGTTCACATCCTCACCGCGCTTGCGGTGGGCGATGGCAAGCCGATGCGTTCCGAAGATCTCGCCTATTCCGCCAATACGAGCCCGGTCGTGATCCGGGGGCTGCTGTCGCGCCTGAGCGATGCGGGATTGACCCGGTCGCAGCTCGGTGCGGGTGGTGGAACGATGCTCGCGAGAGCTGCGAAGAAGATCAAGCTGCTCGACGTCTATGAGGCCGTGGAGGACACTGAGTTGTTCTCACTGCATCGGACACCGCCTTGCGAGAGCTGCGCGGTCGGCGGCAACATTCTGGAGGCGATGCAGCCGACATTGATGCGCGCGCGCAAGGGGCTCGAGAACGAACTGGCAAAGGTCACAATCGGGGATATCGCCTCTGAGGTGGCGCGCCTTGGGAGGTTCACTATGCCACTGACATGGTGAGCTGCTTTTTGCATCAAAATGTCACTATGTCATCGACATATAATCTCTTATTCGACGTCGATGCAAGACGTGTTGGAGCGGACAGCATTTGGGGGCTGCCGTTTCGAAGCTACTCGACCCCACCAACAACAGGAGTAATGGATGAGTATCGGAATTATCGGAGCGGGCGCCCTCGGTTCGAACGTGGCGCGATTGCTGGCAAGGAGCGGACTCTCGGCGACGATCGCCAACCGCCGAGGTCCGGAATCACTGGCGGGGCTTGTGGCGGAGCTTGGCCCTTCGATCAAGGCTGGCACCGTGGAGGAAGCCGCAAGCGCCGATATCGTTCTGGTGGCGTTGCGCTGGGTCGATCTCGAGAAGGTGCTCGGCGGGCTGCCGGCCTGGAACGGCCGCATTGTGATCGACGGCACCAATCCGGTCGAATTTCTTGACCCGAATTCGCCCGATGCCAAGGACCCGAGCAACCCGCTCGCTGCCTACGGCATCAAGGCCATCGATCTCGGGGGCCGGCATTCCAGCGAAATGTTCCGCGAGTTTGTTCCCGGTGCGCGCGTCGTCAAGACGTTCAATCATTTCGATGTCAGCGTCCTGCCGGAGCCGGCAGTGTCGGGTGGCCAGAGGGTGCTGTTTTATTCGGGCGACGATGCCGATGCCAAGGCCGAGGTTCGCAAGCTTGTCGAACAGACCGGCTATTTCCCCGTCGACCTCGGTGTGCTCGACGTCGGCGGACCGCTTGCTTCGCTGCCTTTTGGCGCGCTTGCAGCGATCAACTTCGTCAAAATCTGACCGGCGGGGAGCGCGTCCCTTCCGCTTGCAAAATCGGCCTGGAGCGTTATGCAGCGCTTGCGCGGTGCAAGCCTTCAGGCCGAAGGAGACGTCAGCGCCCCGGCCAGCACGTCGTGGAGAGGCTTGGGCGGCCGGCCGCCAAGGCGCTCGACGTCGCCGGTGACAATGTCGAACACACCCGCTGCGAAGCTCGCCTGGATGCCGACGACGATGTTGACGGCCCCCGCCGGCAGGCCCGCCCGCGTCAGTCCGGCGCGCAATTGCTCTTCCGTGATGACACGGAACGCAAGCGGTCGGCCCGTGATTTCGGCGATGAGGCTCGCGCGCTCCGCACCCGAGAGGCGCTCGGGGCCGGTCGCGTTGTAGATCGCGCCTGCATGGCCGTCGCCGATCAGGATTCCCGCTGCCGCGGCCGCCACGTCATCGCGCGCTACGAAAGCAGCCCGGCTTTCGGCGAGGCCGGGCAGCACACCCTGATCGAGCGTCCCCTGCGCCATCTGGAGGAAGGCTTCGGCATAGAAGTTCATACGCAGGATGGTCCAGGCCGGCGCCGTCGCGATCAGATGCTGCTCGCCCCGCCAGTAGGAGGCGCCGCGCGCCGGTTCCTCCTCCTGCCGCGTGCCCACGGCCGACATGAAGACGATATGCTTGACTCCCGCCTTCACGGCCGCGTCGATGGCCGCGACATTCTGTGCGCCGCGCTTTCCGGGCTCGGGAGCGACGGTTGTGATGATGAGCAGACGATCAAGACCCGCATAGGCCTGCGCCAGGCTTTCGGGCTGGTCGTAGTCTCCGAATCGTCCCTGGGCCGGTGTAGAGACGGTTTCGGGCGTGCGCGTGATCGCCACGACCTCGTGTCCGCCGGCGCGTTGCAGCAGTTCTGCGATGACGGCTCTGCCCAGATGGCCGCTGGCACCGCTCACACCGACCTTCATGTCATCCTCCAACTCGTTCACTGCAAGGTAGGCACGCAGACTTACGCCGCCGTGGCCGCCTCGAGCGCGGGATAGTCGGTGTAGCCCGGCGCGTCGCCGCCAAAGAAACCGGCGCGATCCGCTTCGTTCATCGGTGCACCGGTCTTCAACCGTGCGACGAAGTCCGGGTTGGCAAGGACCATCTGGCCGTAGGCTTCCAGATCGGCCAGGCCCGATGCGATGTCAGCACCGATCTGGTCGCGCGGACGACCAGGCCGGTTCACGATCAGCGCCTGCTTCCACCGCGCGCGGATGTCGCTCACGAGTTGCTCGTTGCCGGCATGGAGGACGTGCACATAGGCAAGACCAAGCTTGTCGAGTTCGTTGACCAGATAGCGATAGAGCGCCGGACCTTCCGCGCCTTCGTCGATCCCCCACATGGTGATGCCGGGGGACAGGCGGATCGCCGTCCTGTCCGCGCCAATCTCGTCGGCAATCGCAGTCGCGACCTCGATGGCGAAACGGGTGCGGTTCGCGATCAAGCCGCCATATTCATCGGTGCGCGTGTTGGCGTTGGGAGCGAGGAACTGTTGGACGAGATAGCCGTTCGCGCCGTGAATCTCGACGCCGTCAGCGCCCGCCTCGATGGCGCTGCGCGCCGCATGGCGGAAGTCGGCGACGGTCCGGCGCACCTCCTCGGTCGTCAGCGCGCGGGGCACGGGAATGTCCAGCATCCCCTTCGCGGTGAACATCTGACTTCCCGGCGCAATCGCTGACGGTGCCACGGCTTGACGATGATGCGGCGTATTGTCGGGATGCGACATGCGTCCGGCGTGCATGATCTGGATGAAGATACGGCCGCCCTTGTCGTGCACGGCTCGGGTCACGTTCTGCCACCCCGCGACATGCGCTGATGTGTAGATGCCCGGTGTGGCGAGATAGCCCTGTCCGTCGTCCGATGGCTGGGTGCCTTCGGTGACGATCAGGCCGACGCTGGCGCGTTGCGCATAATACTCGGTAGCCAATTCTCCCGGCGTGCCGTCGAATGTCGCGCGGCTGCGGGTCATCGGGGCCATGACCAGGCGGTTGGGCAGGGTGTGGCGTCCGATACGGACGGGCGTGAATGATTGGTTCATGGCTTTCTCGACAGGCCTGGATTGGACATGACGAGAAGCTAGGGATCGTACCGTAGCCGGATAAGCCAGCTTGTTCAGATGGGATCCATCGGCAGATCAGATACAGCGTTGGGGGATTCTCCCTCCCTCCGAAACGCAAGCTCGAAAATGGATCCTGCGCCTGCGACAACTCAACCCGACCGGGCAACTCAGCAAAGAGCCGTCAATCTGCCTTGGAAAAAATGATTCGGATTTTCAGTATTCTATCTTGACACGCCCCCCAACTCAGCCGTTTAATCCGCCCGTCTCACCCGATTGAGGGGCGCTCGCGATCGTCACGGACGTTGCGGTGAGATGCGGTGGACGCTGAGTGCGCGACTGACGAGAGCGCGTGAAGCGGACGGTGAAGTCGTGTGGTTCGGACGCCCCAGTGGTTGGTGTCCTCTCGCAAGACGCGACAGCGTCTTTGCGGGGGCGGTGACAAGCAAGCCTAGTCTCGCCGGGGAGAGCACGTATAAGCCGTAACCCATCGCGCAGGGAAAGCCGGAGTGCCTCCGCTGAACCTGTATGCTCGTGTGCGTTGCTTACTACTATTGCACACGGGACCGCGGGTGCAGCGCGCACCCGGCTTTCCCTGCGCCCTCTGTTTGAGGAGAGGGCGGAACGAAGAGCAAAGCTCGGGCAAAACACGTCGCGAGAACGCGAAGCTGCGTCCTATCCACGGTGTCATCGCCCGGCCTGTGCGCAATTGCTCACATGGACCGGGCGACCCAGTACGCCGCGGCCTTTCAGGTTGAACCCAGGCGCCTCTGGAATACTGGGTCACCCGCATGCGCGGGTGATGACACCGCGAATGGGCTGTCTGATGCGCGAAACGAAACGCTCGGCTTCAATCCCGATACGACGGATCAGCCCGATCGAGCTTGCGCAGCAGCGCGGGCCAGGCGAGTTCGCCGTTGCGTGCGGTGCGGCCGGGCTTGGGCAGCATCCGCTCATAGGTGTCTTCGAGGATATTTTTCGGCGGATAGACCAGCTTGGTGTTGCAGGACAGCGCCATCACCTGAGTCTGGCAGGCGCGTTCGAGGCGGAACAGCACGTTGAAGGCGGCCGGTACGGTTTGGCCGACAACCAGCAGGCCGTGGTTGCGCAGGATCATCGCCTCGTTGTCGCCGAGGTCGCGGACCAGCCGCTCGCGCTCGTCGACATTGTCGGCGATCCCTTCGAAATCGTGATAGGCGATGTGCAGGAAGCGCATCGAGGTCTGCGCGATCGGCAGCAGCCCGCATTCCATCGCGGAGACCGCCATGCCGGCCGGTGTGTGGGTGTGTGCGACGCAGTCGATGTCGTGCTTGGCCATGTGGATGGCGCTGTGAATGACGAAGCCCGCAATATTGACGTCATAGTCGGAAGCGTTGAACAGCGTGTTGCCCTGGACGTCGACCTTGATCAGGCTGGAGGCGTCGATCTCTTCGTAAAGCATGCCGTAGGGATTGATCAGGAACTGGTCGGTGGTGCCGGGCACGCGGCAGGAGATGTGGTTGGCGATCATCTCCGTCATGCCGTACATCGCCGTCAGGCGATAGCAGGCGGCGAGGTCGACGCGGGCCTGCCACTCCTCGGCGCTCACCTGCTCGCGAACCGATTTGACGACCTTGATCGCGGGCGAGCTGACGGGCGGATTCATGGCGTTCTCTCCTGAGCGTGGCGCGGGCCGGAGCCCGTTGATTGGCCGCGAAGATAGCAGAATTCGCACGGCGGCAAGGCGCGCCTCGTCTGCTTATTTGCAGGTCTGGCGGGCAAAATCCGAATGCGCCGTTGGAGTGCGGCGGGTACGATGTCGGCATCGAGGAAAAGAGCCGAGGCTTGCCATGACAAACGGCCGCTACCGCCTGATCGGATCGACCGCATCGCCCTACGCGATCAAGCTGCGCGCGCTGATGCGCTACCGGCGGATTCCGCACGACTGGGTGATCATGACCAAGGCGCTGCGGGCGGCGACCGCGCATCTGAAGCCGATGCTGATCCCGGTGCTGCAATATCCTGATGGCAGCTATCGCGGCGAGACCACGACGCTTGCCTACGACCTCGAGGCCCGGCACCGGGGGCGCTCGGTGATCCCGGACGACAAGGCGGTGGCATTCGTCTGCGATCTGCTGGAAGATCTGGCCGACGAATGGGCGGTGAAGCCGTTGTTCCTCTATCGCTGGTGGGACGCGGAAGACCAGGCCTACGTTTCGCGCTGGGGCGCCGAGGAATGGTCGACATCGGAGGCCGAGGCCGGCAGCCCACAGGAGGTCGCGGAATTCCGGCAGCGGCAGATCTCGCGCATGGTCATTCTCGGCGCGACCGCCGAGAACAGGCCGCTGCTCGAGGAGAGCTACCGCCGCATCCTGGCAGCCTTCGAGCCGCATGTCGGCATGACAAACTATCTGTTCGGCAGCCGGCCGTCGCTGGCGGACTTTGCCTGGTTCGGCCAGCTCAGCGAAATGGCGACCGACCCGGCGCCGATGCGGATCATGCGGGAGCGGGCGCCCTTCACCGACCATTGGGTGCGCCGGCTCGATGACGCATCCGGTGTCGAGGGCGCCTGGTCTCCGCGCGCGCAAGCGCTTGGCGGGTTCACCGAGGCGTTGCTGCGGATCGCCGGCGAGCTCTATTTGCCGTTCCTGGCAGCCAATGCGGATGCCTTCGCGAAAGGGCTCGACCGGCTGGAGATCAATGTGTGGGGGCTGCCTTATGCGCTGGCACCGTTCAAATACCAGGTCAAATGCCTGCAGCAAATCCGCGAGAAATTTGCCGCGCTTGATGGCGCCAGCCGCGCTGCGTTGAAGCCGGTGCTCGAACGCACCGGGTGCTGGGCCGTTTTGGCAAGGAGGTGATCACTTGGCCGTGCGGAAAGTCTTGGCGGACGCTTTCAATTGCAACCATAGGATGTTAGTATGGGGCGTTACTCCGATGAATGCGATGTTCTCTTTTCCTGAATGTGCTTCGGCGAGACTGCATTTTTTAAACGTAACCGACCTGTGCGGATCCATTTGAGATACTGCCCCGTCCAATTTGCCGCGGGAGATGTCGATGAGCGACAGCGATAAACTGAATCGGCGTAACTTCATCGTGACGACGGCAGCGGCCACAAGCGCGCTCGCTGCTGGCACCTCGATTGCGGCGGCTGATCAGGCCGATCCGCTCGATCCCGGCTTCGACCAGCAGGACCCTCTCAAGCACTACTGGACCAGGCCGCTCGGTGAAATCGTTCACGTCGACTACAGTCAGGATGCAAAGGAGCTGGAACGGCCGGAGAGCCAGGAGCGCCACCGCATCTACAGCTATCTCTTGATGAAGCTGATCCTGCGCTTCTGGAACGGCAACAAGAACGGCCCGATCGGCAGCTACCCGCAGCGAGCAAGGCAAATCGATCCGTCCGCACCAAACCGCTATCGCGGCGATCTCAATGAGCGCGACGACCGCAGCCACATCAGCTGGGATCGCTATCTCGGCCACAACATCGCCTGCGTCGCGGTCGACGGCCTCGGCCACATCATCGATTTCGACTTCAACCACAATGCGTTCTTCCGCAGCTCGGCGGAGCATGCCGAAGCGCGGTTGGTGCGGCGGCTGTTCAGTCTGACTGACATCTTCGACGACTGGAAGACCGGCCCGCATGTCGAGGCCAAGCCGCATGCCGCGTTGCTGAGCGAAGTGACGTTGTACACGTCGCTGGAATCCTGTGCGCAGTGCTCCGGCGTGATGTCGCTCGCCGGCGTGAAGCAGATCGTCTACATGCAGAACGACTTCACGGCCTACAAGATCGGTAACATCATGTATAATCTGGCGAACCGCACGCCGGTCAAGGACAAGGACGGTAACGTCACCGGGAGCTTCGCCGGAGCTCCGGTGCCGATCCCGGCATCGAAGGTCGGAATCGCGGAGTTCGACCGGCTGAACCAGGGCAATCTGGGTTTCATCAAGACAATGAACGATGGCAACGAGCCGTTCTTTCGTTCGGCCAGCTTCACCGATCGCGATCCGTCGATCACCTCGTTCCTGTGCACCGACGATGCCTATGACATCTTCAAGACCGGCGCGGCCAATCTGGACAGCCTTCAGCTGCAGTTCGGGAGCTATCGGTTTCCAATCCAGGATCCAGTGCCCGACGATCCCGCCAAGCGGGCGCTGACCAATGACGAATGCCTGGCGGAAGCGCGCAAGTTTTTCGAATATGTCGACATCGAGGGCTATCGCGGTTCGCCCCACAAGCTCTGAGTCTACTTGCGATGCCTGCTTCCCAGCGCGACCGCGATGGTCTCCGGCTTTTCGATCCGTTCGATCAGCATGTCGATCCGATCGCCGCCCCAGAACAGCTCGCCGTTGAACACCATGCTCGGCACGCCGAACACGCCGAGCGCCTCGGCTTCATCGATGATGCGGTCATGCTCCGCACGGGCCGGGCCGCGCACATAGGCTTCGAAGTCGGCGGCGGAACCGCCGATCGCGGATATCACGCCGGAAATATCCGACAGCTCGTCGATTTCCAGGTCGTGGTTCCAGAACCGCCGGAAGACCGTGTCGTGATAGGGCCGAAACAATCCGTGACGCTGGGCGAACAGCATGCCCGCGCTGGAATAAAACGCGTCATAGATCCGGCGCGGGCCCTTCATGACGAGCCCTTGCGCGTTGGCGAAGCGCCGCGCGTCCATGTAGAGGTAGCGCACCTTGCGCCAGAAGTGCGGCGTGCGCTCTTCGACGGTGCCCATGAACTCGGGAATGCGCAAGGTGTAGGGAAGCCATTCCAGATCGACGCCGTATGTGTCCTCGAGTTCGAACAGACGCTGGTTGGCGACGTAGGCGTAGGGGCTCTTGTAGTCGGTGTAAATTCGTACCCGCGGCTTTTCCATCATCGATCCCCAGGTCGATCCTCACTTGGATCCTCACTTGGCTCGGACAATTGTTTCCGATCCGCAGCGGTGACGCAATGCGACGCGGCGATCGAGGGGGAGGCCGAACGAATGGGCCCCGGTGCATTCAAGCATCGCGGGGCCCTGCAACTTCGTTTTAGCGAAGCATGTCTGGGATATGCCAGTATCATCTCGGGATCGATCAGCGCTTGGCCTTCGCGCTCTCGTCCTGCGGATATGCTTGGATTGTCGGCAGCGCAATGCGGCTAGCAGCTGCTGTTCGCCTCAGTTGCGCCGATACCTTGCTGCTGAGCAAGGTCGCTGGCTTGCGCCGGTGGCGTCATGCTCCTCTCCAAGGGTGGGCCGACGGACATCCGTCCGCTTCTGCTGCGTGCCGGCCAACCATAGAATCAGCCGTCAATTCCTGCGACGCGGGGAGCAAGCGCTCCGGCACCTCAACAGGTGCAGTGTCGAAATGCTGCGGCAGATATCGCCGTCTGTCAAGTTAACGAGAGGCCGATTCAGGTCAGCGTCCCTGTCACGCTCTGGTCTGGCGGTACTGATTGAAATCAGGATCGTGAGTCATTTTCCAGTAGTCGACGAACCGCCACGGCATCGCCGAGAACACCCGGCCACGGCTGTTGCGGTAGTAGGTCGTCATGCCCGGATGCGTCCAGATCAGCTGCTCATGCTCGGCATCGATCTCGCGGATATATTGATCATGCGCGTCGTGATGCACGTCGATCGCTGCAATGTTGTTCTCGATCATCTCGACCAGACAGGCCGAGATGTAGCGGCTCTGGCATTCCGACTGGAAGATCACGCTGCCGCCATGTGCGGGCCCCGAGTTAGGCCCGAGCATCAGGAACAGGTTGGGGAAGTCCGGTACGGTGAGACCGAGATAGGCCGTCGGATTGTCGGTGCCCCAGGCTTGCCTGAGGTTTTTGCCGTCACGTCCGGTGATGTTGAGCCGTGCCGCCATCTCGGAGACCTTGAAGCCGGTCGAGATCACGATGACGTCGTGCGGCCGCAGCCTGCCGTCGGCGGTGACGATCCCGTCGGGTGCAAAACCGTCGATTGTCTCAGTGACGAGTTCGACATTGGGCTTGGTCAGCGTCCTGAACCAGTTGTTGTCGAGCAGGATGCGTTTGCCATAGGGCGGATAGGTCGGCACGCATTTCTCGATCAGGTCGGGACGATCCTTCAATTCGGAGAGGATGAAATCGGTCAGCTCCTGGCGATGCCGGTCGTTGCCCTTGTTGACGGCGCTGTCCGGATGCGGCCAGGACGGATCTTTGCGCAGGAACGGCAGCAGCCCGTCGCCGTAACGCCAGAACATGTTGAAGCGGTACCACTGCACATAGAATGGCAGATGCGCGAGCAGCCATTGCGCGCCCTCGGTGATCGGATCGGAATAGCCCTTCACCGGCCGCGCCCATTGCGCGGTGCGCTGGTAGACGGTGACAGAGGCGACGCGACCAGCGATCGAGGGCACCAGCTGCATTGCGGTCGCGCCGGTGCCGATCACTGCGACGTGCTTGCCGTCGAGCTTGATGTCGTCGGACCACAGCGCCGAATGCACCTTCAGGCCCCTGAAATCCTCGTCTCCTTCAAAGTGGGCGGGCGAGGGGTCGTTGAGCTGGCCGATGGCGCTGACCAGCGCGGTCGATTCGAACGTCGCTTCGCCATCCTTCGTCTTGAGCGTGGAGATCCAGCGCCGCTTGCTCTCATCCCAGTGCGAGGCGACGAGTTCGGTGTTGAGGCGAACATGTTTACGGATGTCGTATTCGCGCACGACCTTGAGCAGATAGTCCAACAGCTCCTGACGCTGAGCGAAATAATGCGTCCACGGATTGCGTGCACCAAAGGAGAAGGAATAAGAGTGGTTCGGCGTATCGACGCCGCAGCCGGGATAGCGGTTGACGTGCCAGGTGCCGCCGATCTCGTCCTGCTTCTCGACGATCGTGTAGGGGATGCCGAGCCGCCCGAGCGCAACGCCTAGCGCGATCGCACAGACACCGGCGCCAACGATCAGCACGTACTGCTGTGTCAGCTTCTCATCGGAGGGGCGCGTCTGCCAGCGGACGTCGCGGGGAATGAAGCCCATCTCCTCGCGCATCAGCGGCGCATATTCCGGCGTGACGTTCTCGCCGAGGGTTGCGCGCATCATCTTCAGCATCAGCTCGTCGCCGGGATCGGTGATGACGGGCTTTGGCGTGCCATGCGCAAACAGGTCCAGCACTGCGGCGCGGATCTCGTCCTGGATCTCCTTCGGCACGCCGGCGTCGGGATCGGGGATCAGGCGGATGTCGCGCTTTGGCTTGTACGGAGGCTCCAGCCATTTCTCGTCGCCGGTCATGTGCACCAGCACCATCAGCAGCACGCGGATATCGCCCTCGGCGATGGCGGAGGACAGATCGAGGGTCTTGCGCGGGAACTCGATGTTCATGGTCTAACCTCAACTCGCTGGTGCTTCCGGCAGGCCGCCATAGGCGGCCCATGTCGTGCCGACGATGTAGCCCGCGTCGACGGGCAGGTTGATGCCGGTCACGCCGCTGCTCAGCGGCGAGAGCAGCCACGCGATCGCCTGCGCCACTTCCATCGGCTCGACCAGCCGGTTCATCGCGGTCGGGCGCGCCAGCAGGTCCTTGTTCAGGGCGCCCGATGCGATGCCAGCTTCGAGCGCTGCCGTGCGGGTGAAACCCGGCGACACCGCATTGACGCGGATGCCGGCACGGCCCCATTCGGCGGCGAGCGTCTGCGTGATCTGGATGACGCCGGCTTTGGCCGCGGTATAGGCGTGGATCGGACCCGACGTCATGCCGGCAACCGAGGCGACATTGACGATCGCGCCGTGGCGGCGTTTCGCCATTGCGATGCCGACGCTGCGCGCGACCAAAAACGTGCCGCGGAGATCGATATTGACCTCGCGGTCCCATTGCTCCATCCGCACCCGCTCGATCGGGTGCATCTTGCCGAATACGCCGGCGGCATTGACAAGGCCCGTGATCGGGCCATGCGCTGCCTCGATGTCGGCAACACCGGCGACGACGGCGCTCTCGCTCGCGACATCGAATGTATCAGGCCAGAGGATCGCCTTGGTGCCGACCAGCGGTTCGGGCGCGATATCGACGATAACGACGCGATGCCCCTGATCTGCGAGCAAGGTCGCGGTCGCCGCACCGATGCCGCGGCTGCCGCCGGTGACGAGGATGGTGCCGTCAGCGCTCATGATTTTCTTTCCTTGTCGCCAGTGGTGAACAGGCCGTGCGTGACCAGCTTCCGATAGGCCGAGACGACGTAGTCGGGCACTGCCGTGACGCCGTGTTCGGAATAGGAATAGCGGCGGCTGAGATAGCCGCGCGCGCCCATCAACACCTGAACGATGGCCTCGAATTCCTGGTCGCTGAAAGCGTTGGTGGCTCCCGCGGTCCGCGCGCGCTGGAGGATCCGGACATAGGCGCTCGAGATGTTATCGAAATGCTTCTGGTAGCCGACCGGCGCAAAGAACTCGGCCTCGTTGAGGATGCGCAGGAACTCCGGTACCTCCCGGATAAAGTCGAAGAAGGCGCCGAAACGCTCGATCTCCTCCCGCGCCGCGCTGGCCGTGCCGGTGCGATCGCGGATAAAGCGGACCATATCGAGCCCAATCTTTGGCAACAGCTGATCGAGCAATTCCTGGCGGTTCTCGAAGTGATTGTAGAACGTGCCTTGCGCGACGCCCGCCGCTTCAGTGATGCGGGCGACGGAGGCTTCGGCGTAGCCGTATTTGCCGACGATCTTGGTCGCGGCGTCAAAGATCTTCTGCTTGGTCCAGGCGTTGCGCTCGACCCGGTTGAGCTTGGCCACCTTGGCGGATGTCGCTTGCGTCATGCAGTGGCCTCGAGTTCGGCGCGGAGAACACGTTTGAGCACCTTGCCGGATGGATTGCGCGGCAGGCTGTCGCGGATGATCAATTGCTTCGGGATCTTGAAGCCGGCGAGGCGGATGCGGCAATGATCGGTGAGGGCGGAGAGGTCGAGCCTCGCATCGTCGGCCAGCACGACGACCGCAACGGGCTTTTCGCCCCAGCGGTCGTCAGGCAGGCCGATCACGGCGACTTCGCGTACGCCGGGCATTTCGTAAATGACGCGCTCGACCTCCGAGGAGGCGATGTTCTCGCCGCCCGAGATGATCATGTCCTTCTTGCGATCCGTCAGATAGAGGAAGCCATCATCATCGAGATAGCCGATATCGCCGGTGCGGAACCAGTCGCCGAAGAAAGCGGATGCCGTCTTCTCCGGGTCCTTCCAGTAGCCCTGCGTCACCTTCGGGCCACGCAGACAGATCTCGCCGTTCTGGCCTGCGGGCAGCCGCTTGCCGGCGTCATCGCGTATCTCGATCTCGACATGGGCGATGGCGCGGCCGGTCGAGCCGATCTTTTCGATCTCGCGGCCCGGCTCCATGAAGGTATCGCCGCCACAGCTTTCGGTGAGGCCGTAGGCATCGATGTAGCGCGCGCTCCTAAAATAGTCGGAGAAGGCGCGGATCCGTGCCTCCGGCGTCTTCTCGCCGCCGCCGATCGCCCATTTCAGGCTGGAGACGTCGTAGCGCGAGCGGTTCGGGCAGGTGAGCAGGGCCGTGGTCATTACCGGGGCGAACCATGCGGCGCTGAGTCTGTCTCGCTCGATCGCGGCAAGCGCGGGCTCGGGCTCGAAAGTCCGATGGATACACAGCATGCCGCCGTGCCAGAGCACGGCGATACCCGGCAGGTCGAGCGCACCAACGTGATAGAGCGGACCCACGACGAGCAGTCGCGTGTCGGCATTCAATCCGAGCACCAACGTTTGGTCGGCCGACTTCCAGTAGATGTTCTCGTAGGTGAGCATCACGCCTTTGGGACGATCGGTCGTGCCAGACGTGTACATCAGCCGCATCAGGTCGTGGGGCTGACGCACATGCATCGGCGCCGGTGCGATGTCGGACGCGAGGCTCGTGACGCTGGACTGCGCGACCTCGTCGAGCAGTACGACAGTCGCGTCACCGGTTGCGATTGCCATAAACTCCTCATCTGCGATCAAAAGCCGCGTCCCGGAATTGCCGACGATGTAGCCGACTTCGTCGGCCGACAGCCGATAGTTGATTGGCAGGAACACCGCGCCGATATGGCTCGCCGCAAACACCAGTTCGAGAAAAGCAGTGCTGTTCTTCATCAGCACAGCAACGACATCGCCGGGACCGATGCCCTGCGTCGAAAGCCAGCCGCCGACCTGCCGGATCCGCAGGTTGAAGCTCGCGTAGGAGATGTCTTCCCCGCGATATTTCAGCGCACAGCGCCCCGGGGTCCGCCTCGCATGAAACGCGATAAAACTGGAAAGATTGATCATTCGCCGCCCGTTGGGCCGATTTCCGGCGCCGTTTTCTCCATCGATGAATTATGACTCATAATTCATATTTGGCTTGACGTCACCCCCCTTGCTCTGAAAACATCCTGCACACGGAGACGGAACGATCTCCGACAGGGATTTGGGAACGTAAACCCCACAGGGAGGGGAAAATGACGAGAACCCGTAGACCGGGCGTCAGCCGGCGCGCGACTCTTGCGCTGATGGGTGCCGGTGCGGCGACTTTCGCCGCGCCATGGGTGGCGCGTGCGCAGGCCAAGACCATCAAGATCGGCATGCCGACCATTCTGTCGGGCCGCGTCGCGCAACTCGGAACATCCTCGCGCAACGCGGTGATGCTCGAAGTCGAGAAGGTCAATGCGTCAGGCGGCCTTGCCGGTAGGCAGATCGAGATGGTGATCCGCGATTCCAAGGGGCAGCCGCAGGAAGCCGCCCGTATCGCGCGCGAACTCGTCAACACCGACGGTTGCGAGATGCTGCTTGATGGCGAGGCTTCGTCGGGATCGTTTGCGGTTCACGAGGTGGCGCGCGATCTCGGCGTGCTCTGCATCCACACCTGCTCGGAAGCCTCGTCGCTGACCGCCGATCCCAAACAGCATATCCCGAACGCGTTCCGTTGCGTTCGGCAAGGCATTCACGATTCGATCGTCGGCGCCAGTTATGCGGCGAAGATCGCCAAGACGAAGGGCCTGAAGAAGTGGGCGACCTGTTCGCCTGATTATGCCTACGGCCGCGACACCACCGGTGAGTTCACGTTGTACCTGAAGAAGTTCGCGCCTGACGTCGAAATCATCAGCGAGTCCTGGCCAAAACTGTTCCAGCCTGATTACACCGAGGTGGTGACCAAGATCCTGCAGGCGAAACCGCAGGCGCTGTATTCCTGCCTGTGGGGCGGCGATCTCACCTCTTATATCGACCAGGCCAACATCTATGCGATGTTCGCTCAGATGGAGGTGTTCGCGGTCAATATGGCCGACTACACCGCGCTCACTGTGGTGAAGAACCTGCCGAAGGGCATTCACTCTGGAGACCGCTATATCAAGACGTTTCCCCCGACACCGGAGAATGCGGCGTGGGGTGACGCCTACAAGGCAAAGTACAACGAGTATCCCACCAATTGGTCCTGGCAGAACGCAACCGCGGTCATGTTCCTCAGCGAGGCCGTCAAGAAGGCCAATTCGGCCGACGGCAAGAAGGTCGCCGAGGCACTGACCGGACTGACCATCAAGTGCCCGTTCGGCGCCGACGGCACCGTCACCATGCGGGCCGACGACCACACGCTGGTCGGTTACGCGATCGGGTGGGGCACCACGATTTCTCAGGAGCCTTACGTACCTGACGTGCAGGCCGGTGACTGGAAGACCATCTTCGAGCTCGAAGCCGAGTGGAAAAAGAGCAAGGGTTACACCTGATCCGCATGCACGGCGGAGGCCGCGATCAGCTGTCTCCGCCGGCCATCTGATGTTTGTCGCGCGTCGGGGTTGCGGCGCGCCGTAATGGATGATTTTCCGTGGACCTCGACGCGCTCGCCGGCTGTCTCACCAGTCCCGCCTGCCTGGTGACGCAAACCACCAGCGGCCTGATCATCGGGATGTTGCTGTTCCTCGTCGCCGTCGGGCTGACCCTGATTTTTGGCGTGCTCAAGGTCGTCAATTTCAGCCACGGCGCCTTCTACATGTTCGGTGCCTATTTCGCGATGACGGCCTACCAGCTCACCGACAGCTTTGCCCTGGCGATGCTAAGCGGCGCCTTGGGGACCGCGATCCTTGGCCTGGTCTTCGAGCGTGCGTTCATGAGCCGCGTCTACGGCGCCGACGTCCTGATGCAGCTTCTGGTCTGTTACGCCTTCGTGCTGATCTTCGACGACGTCGTGCGCATGATCTGGGGGCCGGAATTCAGGTCGATGGGCATGCCGGCCGCATTCCAGGTGCCGCCGCTGTTCATCGCGGGCGGCGTGGTGCCGCCATATTATCTGCTGCTCATAGGTGTGGCGCTGGCCGTAGCCCTTGTTCTCGGACTGGGACTGGCGCGCACCCGGATCGGCAAGGTGATCCGTGCGGCCGCGCATAATCCAGGGATGGTCTCCGCCCTCGGCATCAACACGGGCCTGATCTATGGCGGCGTATTCGCGCTCGGCGGCATGCTGGCGGGGCTGGCCGGAGCGCTGGCTGCGCCGGTGCGTTCGCTGACGCCGGGCATGGGGTTCTCGGTCCTGATCGAGTCCTTCATCGTCACCGTGATCGGCGGCATGGGCTCGATCCTGGGCGCGCTGATCGGGGCGCTCCTGATTGGCCTGATCCGCTCCTTTGGCTCGCTCGGTTTTCCGTTGTTCACCGAGGGGCTGATGTATCTCTTCATGGTGATCGTGCTGGTGTCGCGCCCGACCGGCCTGTTCGGCAAGGAGGTCGCATGACCGAATTGCAGGCCGGCCGGGATGCGCGGACCCTCGATGTGCCTCGTATCGATGCCAGGCCGCAGCGCTATCGCGATGCCCTGATCGCGCTCGTGGCCTTTATCATACTGGCGCTGCTGCCTGCGTTCTTCGGCAGCAAGCAATTGCTCGATTTCATCATTCGCTGTGCGGCCTACGGGTTGTTTGCGACGTCGCTCAATCTGCTGGTCGGCTATACCGGGATGATCTCGTTCGGCCATGGCATGTTCTTCGGCCTTGGCGCCTACGGCTTTGGCCTGATGATGCAGAAGACCGGTGTGCCGGTCCCGGTGGCCTTTGTCGCCACGCTGGCCATCACCTGCGTCATTGCGGCGGTCATCGGCGCGATCTGCGTGCGGCTGAAGGACATCTACTTCGCTTTCGTCACGTTGGCGTTCCAGATGCTGATCCACTCGACGATTCTGTCGTGGCAGTCGCTGACGGGCGGCGACCAGGGATTGCGCGGCGGCATTCCGCGGCCGCCATTTCTCGGCATCGACCTGTCGAACCATCTGCATCTCTACATCGCGAGCTGCGCGTTGCTGGTGATCGGGCTGCTGCTGATGCGCCAGATCGCCCAGTCGCCGTTCGGCTACACGCTGCGGATGGTCCGCGACAACGCCACGCGGGCGAGCTTCATCGGCATCGATGTCTGGCGCGCCAAGCTGACTATCTTTGTGCTGGCGGCGCTGTTCGCGTCGACCGGCGGCATGATCATGGCGCTGTTCGTGTCCGGCGCCTATCCCGAATTTGCCTATTGGACGATCTCGGGTGAAGCCATCTTCATCAACATGCTCGGCGGCGTCACCACGTTCCTCGGGCCGATGGTCGGCACCATGCTGTTCCTGATCCTTAACGATACCGTCACGCGCCTGACCGAGTATCACGGCATAGTGCTCGGCATTGTGATCCTGTTCTTTGCCATCGGCCTGCGGAAAGGCCTGATGGATTTCGTCGTCGAATGGGTCGCGCAACGTCGCGGGCAAGCCGGAGAGCACACGCCATGAGCAAGGGACGTATCAGCGTCGTCACCGGCGGCGCGAGCGGTATCGGGGCGGCCTGCGTGCGGGAGTTAGCTGCATCGGGCAATTTGGTCGCGGTCGTCGACCGCGACATAGCCAAGGCTCAGGCCGTAGCGGCGGAGATTGGCGGCAAGGCTTATGCCGCCGACGTCGGCAACGAGACTGATGTCGAGGCCTGCGCGGCCGCGATCGAGCGGGAATGCGGCCCCGTGGAAGTGCTGGTCAACAGCGCCGGGATCATCCAGGTGCCGGTTCGGCCGCACGATCTGCCGATGTCCTCCTGGGACGACGTCGTGCGCGTCGATCAGCGCGGCACCTATGTCGCCTGCGTCGCCTTTGCGCGACAGATGATCGCGCGCAAGCACGGCATCATCGTCAATATCGCCTCGATCGCCGGCATGCGGTCGATGCCTCTGCACGCCTATGCGCCAGCGAAGGCCGCGGTGATCGCCATCACCGAATGCCTGGCGGCCGAGTGGGGACCGTCAGGTATCCGCGTCAATGCCGTATCGCCCGGCTACACGCTGACGCCGGCGTTGAAGAATGCCATCGATCGCGGCGAGCGGGATGTCTCCGCATTGGCCGCGAACGCTGCCTTGCGCCGCCTGGTCGACCCTGCGGAGATCGGCCGTGTGGTCGCGTTCCTGGCCTCGGACGCGGCGTCCGCCATGACCGGCGCCAATGTGCCGGTGGATTGCGGCTGGCTCGTCGCCACATCGTGGAACAGCTATGGCGGGTTGCGGGAGGCGAACGGCTAGCCATGCTGGAGATCCGCGCCCTCTCGAAATCCTTTGGTGGCGTCAAGGCGACGGACAACGTCTCGCTCGACTTTGCCGATGGTTCGCTCACCGCCGTGATCGGGCCCAATGGCGCCGGCAAGAGCACGTTCTTCAACCTGATCACGGGGGCGTTGAAGCCGGACGCCGGACAGATCTTGCTCAACGGCGTCGACATGGCGGGCCGGACGCCGCCGGAGATCGTGCGCCACGGCATCGGGCGTGCCTTCCAGGTCGCGAGCATCTTCCCGTCGCTGACGGTCGAGGAGACCATGCTGGCCGCAGTCTGCGCCGATCAGCGCCGCGCCAGCGTATTGCATCGCCGTTTTCCGCTGGCTGAGACGCGCGACCGCGCCGAGCATGCCATGGAGCTACTGGGCCTTGCCAACAAGCGGAGCAGGACCGCGGCGACATTGTCGCACGGTGACCAGAAGCTGCTCGACATTGCGCTGGCGCTGGTGCTCGAGCCCAAGGTGTTGCTGCTGGATGAGCCAACCGCCGGCATGGGCACCGAAGAGCGCTGGCGCATGATCGACAAGGTGCGGGAGCTCTGGGAGACGCAGAAGATCACGGTCGTGTTCATCGAGCACGACATGGATATCGTGTTCAAGATCGCGCCACAGATTGTCGTGCTGTGCTACGGCCGGATCCTTGCAACCGGTACCCCTGACGCGATCCGGAAAGATGATGCCGTCATCGAGGCCTATCTCGGCAGCGAAGACCATGCGGGAGCGACTGCATGAGCGCGCAGCCGGTGGTGCAGGTCGAGGACCTCGACGTCTACTATGGCACCAGCCAGATCCTGTTCGGCGTCGGCCTGTCGGTGCGGCAAGGCGAGACCATGGCGTTGCTCGGCCGCAACGGCGCCGGCAAGTCGACGACCATGAAGGCGATCATGGGTCTGGCGCCCGCGCGCCGCGGCAAGGTGACCTTGCGGGGCAGCGTCGTGTCCGGGATGAAGCCGCATCATATCGCGCGGGCCGGGCTCGGCTTCGTGCCTGAGGACCGGCAGATATTCCCCGAGCACACGGTGGAGGACAATCTCGTCATCGGCCAGAAGAAGGGGCCGAACGGCGAGGACGAATGGTCGATCCGCCGCGTCTACGATGTATTTCCGCTGCTGGAACCGCTACGGCAGCGTATCGCCGGACGGCTGTCGGGTGGCGAGCAGCAGATGCTGGCGATCGCGCGCACCCTGATGGGCAATCCGGCGCTGCTCCTGCTGGATGAACCTAGCGAGGGGTTGGCGCCGATCATCGTACAGCGCATCGGCGAGCTGTTGCGGCAGCTCCGCGGCACCGGGGCTACCATATTGATCGCCGAGCAGAACATGCATTTTTGCCTTGGCCTTGCGAGCCACGTGACGGTTATCGACAAGGGACAGATCGTCTACACATCCTCAATCGAAGAGCTGAAAGCCAACGACAACATCCGGCAGCGCTATCTGGCGCTGTAGGGTTCTTCGAAAGCTGTGGGAGGACGAATGGCGGGCAAGTTAACGCCGACGCACGAGGCGCCGTATCGGGGCCTGAAGGTGCTGGATTTCGGGCAGGGCATCGCCTCGCCCTATTGCGCGATGCTGCTCGGGGTCTATGGCGCCGATGTCATCAAGGTCGAGCCGCCGGAAGGCGACTGGTCGCGCTATCTCGGAACGACCTACGGCAATCACACGACCCTGTCGGCTGTCTATAACCGCGGCAAGCGCAGCCTGTGTCTGGACATGAAGCACAAGGACGGGATTGCGATCGCCCAGCGGCTGGCCAAAGAGGCCGATGTTCTGATTGAGGGATTCCGGCCCGGTGTCGCCGAACGGCTCGGGCTTGGTTACGACAGCCTGTCGCGCGACAATCCGGGCCTGGTCTATTTGTCCGTCAGCGGCTTCGGACAGGGCGGGCCATACTCAAAGCGGCCCGGCTCGGATTCGGTCGCGCAGGCCTTTTCCGGGCTGGTCTCGATCAATGTCGGGACCGACGGCGTCCCGCATCGGGTCGGCACCACGATCTCTGACGTGGTCACCGGCGTCTACGCCTTCCAGGCCATTGCCACGACGCTGTTCGCACGGGCGACGGTCGGCACCGGCCGCTGGATCGACGTCAATCTCTGCCAGGCGACATCGGCCCTGCTTGGCCACAAGGTCGCCGAGTTCATCCTCGAAGGCGGTACGCCGCGGGCGCTGAACGTGCCGGCCGGCACCTACCAGACGCAGGACGGCTGGATGATGGTGACGCTGGTGAACGAGCCGCAGTACAAGCGTCTGTGCGCCGCGATCGGCCGCGACGATCTCGCCAGCGATCCGCGCTTCGCCGATTTCGCCCGGCGTGCCGATTCGGCCGATGCCTTGATCACTCAGCTGCGCGAAGTCTTCCTCGCCCAGCCGACCGACGCCTGGCTGACGCGGCTGCATGCCGCCGACATCATCGCGGAACGGATACTCAATCCCGGCGAATGGCTGCGTAACGCTCATGTCGAGGCGACCAAGGCGGCCGTCCGTCAGGATACGCCCGGTGTCGGAGCGGTCTATACGCCACGCACGCCGGGGATCGCGAGCCTGTCCGAGGATCACCTCTGTCCGGCGCCGGACGTTGGACAAGACAGCCGTGGGCTCCTCTCCGAGGCCGGATTTGGTCCTGCCGAGATCGACGAACTGCTGCTGTCAGGCGCCGTGCGCCAGGCCAAGAGATAGAAAGCAGGATATCATGAGCACAGACCTTGTTCGTTACGCGGTCGCCGACCACATCGCGGAAATCACGCTGGATCGTGCCCCGGTCAACGCGCTCAGCATACCCTTGATCGACGCCCTGCTGGCGGCGCTCGCGAAAGCCCGCGACGACGGTGCGGTGCGCGCGGTCGTCATCCACAGCGCGCACAAGGTATTTTGTGCGGGCCTCGACCTCGACATCGTCAGGGGCAAGCCCGCGATCGAAGTCAAGGCATTCCTCGAGCGTCTGTACTTCGCGCTGAACGACACGCAATATCGCATGGGCAAGCCAACCATTGCGGCGATCGACGGCGCGGTTCGGGCGGGCGGCATGACGATCGCGATTTCCTGCGACATGATCATCGCGGGCGATGCCTCGACCTTCGGCTACCCCGAGATCGATGTCGGCCTGATCCCGGCGATTCATTTCGTGCAGTTACCCCGACTGGTCGGCAAGCACCAGGCATTCGGCCCATTGTTCCTCGGTGAACCCTTCGATGCCGCAACTGCCTATCGCATGGGCTTGCTCAGTGAAGTCGTGCCGAAGGGCACGGCGCTCGACCGGGCCCGCGAGATCGCGCGGAAGTTGGCGACGAAGTCGCCCATCGTGGTGAAGATCGGCCGCGATGCCTTTATGCGCGCGGTCGATGCCGATTTCCGTAGGTCGGTCGAGAACGCAGCCGAAAGCTTCGTGGTGGTCGCGTCGACGGAAGACTGTCAGGAAGGCCTCGATGCGTTCGTCGAAAAGCGGACGCCCAACTACAAGGGACGATAAATGGCTGGATTGTATTTTGAAGAGTTCGAGGTCGGGCGGGAATTTCATCACGAGTTCAGCCGGACCGTGACCGAGATGGACAACACAATGTTCAGCCTGCTGACCATGAATCCGCAGCCTTTGCATCTCGACGCGCACTTCTCTGAGAAGACCGAGTTTGGCCAGCGGCTGTTCAACAGCCTCTATACACTCGGGATCATGATCGGCATGAGCGTGTACGACACGACCTTGGGAACCACAGTCGGCAATCTCGGCATGACCGACGTCAAGTTCCCAAAGCCCGTCTTCCATGGCGATACGCTGAAGGCTCATACCAAGATCATCAGCAAGCGCGCCAGCAAGTCGCGGCCGACCCAGGGACTGGTCGAATTCGAGCACACCATGACCAATCAGCGTGGCGAGGTGGTCGCAAGCTGCCGCCGGACCGGCCTGATGCACTGCAAACCGAAGGCATAAACGATGCGATCGTTCCTGTTCGTTCCCGGCGACAGCACCCGGAAATACGAAAGCGCGAAGAAGACCGCGGCCGATGCGCTGATCCTCGACCTCGAGGATTCCATTGCGCCGGACCAGAAGGTCGTGGCGCGCGGCATCACGCGGCAAATGCTCGACCAACGAGGCCCGGCCCAGAAACTCTACATCCGCGTCAATGCGCTCGACACGGACATGACGCTCGGTGACCTGGCCGCCGTGATGTCGGGAAGGCCTGATGGCATTGTGCTGCCGAAATGTGCTGGAGCCACCGACGTCAACAAGCTCGCGCTCTATCTCGACGCCTTTGAGGCTGCCTTCGGGATCGAGCTGGGGACCACGCGGATCGTGACTGTCGCGACCGAAACGGCGCGGGCGGTGCTCAAGATCCTCGATTTCGAGAATATGAGCCCGCGACTGTGGGGCATGATGTGGGGTGCGGAGGATCTTGCAGCTTCGCTCGGCGCCACGCGCAACCGCACCGATGGCCGCTACCATTCGCCGTTCATTCTGGCCCGCGATCTCTGCCTGCTTGGCGCAACTGCCGCGGGCGTCGTGGCGATCGATACCATCGCGACCGACATCAACGATCTCGATGCGTTGAAGGCCGAGGCGATCACCGCACGCCAGGACGGGTTTCAGGCCAAGGTCGTGATCCATCCCAAGCACGTCGATATCGTCAACGCGGCGTTCATGCCGACGGATGAGGAGGTCGCGTGGGCGCAACGCGTTGTGGCCGTGTTTGCGGGCAATCCGTCCGGCGTCGCCAAGATGGACGGCAAGATGCTGGACAAGCCGCATCTTCGCGCGGCCGAGAAGATTTTGGCGGCGCGCGGACGATGATCAGTTCTCGGGCATGACCAATGCGCCATCGGCGACGAGAGAGGCAATCTCTGCCTCGGCAAGCCCGGCCTCGCGCAGGATCTCTTCACCGTGCTCGCCAAGCCGCGGCGGGTAGCTCCTGATCGACGGCGGCGTCTTGCTCCAGGTAGCGGCGGGGCCGGCGACCCGTAGCGTTCCTTCCGTCGGGTGCTCCAGCGACTGGATCAGTCCGACGGCCGCCAGATGCGGATCGTCGATCAGGCCGTCGAGGTCGTGCAGGGGCGCGTGCGGAATGTCCGCTTCCGCGAAGAAGCTCATCCATTCGGCGGTCGTGCGGGTCTTCATCATCTGCGAGAACCAGTCGTAGACGAAATCGTAGTTTCGGGTTCGCGCCGAAATGCTGTTGAGGCGCGGATCGCGGTCGGCTCCGTTGGCAAGCCCAATCTTGGCGAAGAACGCGTTCCATTGCTTGTCGGAATAAACCAGGGCGCAGATATAACCGTTGCTGGTCTGGTAGGGGCGGCGGTCGGGCGACAGCAGCCGGGAATAGCCCGGCGGTCCGATCGGCGGCTCGAAGCTGCGGCCGGCCATGTGATCGCCGAGCACGAATTGCGCCATGGTTTCGAACATCGGGATCTCGATGGCCTGGCCTTCAGCGGTCCGCTCGCGGTGAAACAGCGCCGCGAGGATGGCGTGGACCGCGTTCAGGCCGACAATGCGGTCGGCCATTGTCGCCGGCGAGTAGCGCGGCTCACCGGTGATCGTGCCCGTTAGCGCGGGCAGGGCGGTCAGCCCCTGGATCAGGTCGTCATAGGCGGGACGGCCGGCATAGGGGCCGGTTTCGCCGAAGCCGTGCAGGCTGGCGTAAATGAGCTTTGAGTTGACGGCGAGCAGGTCGTCGGCCCCGAGCTTCAACCGCGCCATCGCCGCGGGACGGACATTGTGGACGAACACGTCGGCGCTTGAGGCGAGCCGCAGCAACGCCGTGCGCCCGCCCGCCTTCTTCAGGTCCAGCACGATCGAACGCTTGTTGCGGTTGCCCTGCAGGTACATCGCGCCCATCGCCGGATGGCGCATCGGGGCCGCGTGGCGCATGACGTCGCCATCAGGGCTTTCGACCTTGATCACGTCGGCACCGTAGTCGCCGAGGATCATGGTCGCATAGGGCCCCATCATCACACTGGTAAGGTCGATGATCCTGACGCCGGCAAGCGGACCTGCCGGCGGGGATGGCGTCTCTTTGGTGGGCGTTCCGCTCAATGGGTTGCGTCCAACGCTTCGGTGAAGGCCTTGAAGACCTCGGTGCCGGGTTTGCCTCGCTTGTCGACGTCCTTCACCCAATCCAGTGCGACGGACTTGAAGGCGGTGTCGAACACGGTCTTGTCGTCGGCGCCGAAGGTGATGACCTTCATGCCCTGCGACTTGATCTTGTCGGTCGCGGCCTTCTCGCCGTCCTCGAAGCGCTTGCAAGCCTCACGCGTGGTCTGCTCGCCGGCCTCGACCAGGGCCTTGCGGACGTTCTCCGGCAGCGATTTGAATTTCGCCTCACCCATCGAATAGGTGAAGATCGCGGTGCCGAAGTTCAGCCCCTCGGTGCCGGATTTCAGGATCTTGCCGAAGTCGTAGGACGCCGAGCTCTGGTAGGAGAAGATCAGCCCGTCGAGCGTGCCGCGCGTCAAGGACTCATAGATTTCGGGAGCTGCCATCCGCACGGGCACGCCGCCGATCGAGCGCATCATCAAATCCATCGCGCCGCCAGTGGTGCGGATCTTCAGCCCTTCGAGGTCCTTTGCGGTCTTGATCTCCCGGCTGGTCGCAAGCTGGACCTGATAGGCCGGTAGCGCCAGCGTCACCAGCGGGCGAAGCTGATTGGGAGCGAATTCCTTGGTCTCCAGGACGCCGCCATTGTGCGAAATCTTGTAGAAGGCGAGCGATCCCTGGCATTCGCTGTCAAAAATACCGGGCAACTCGGCGACTGCCGTCAGCGGAAACTTGTCTGACGAGTAGGATGGGACGATGTAGGAGACGTCAGCGACGCCGAGTGCGGTGAGCTGGGCCATGTCCTTGGCCTTGCCGAGCTGCTCCGACGGGAAATGCTGGAATGTGACCTGGCCGTTGGTCAGTTTGGTGACGAGCTCCGAAAACGGTTTGCCGACGAGTTCGTGAATCACGTGGCCGGATGGCAGGCTATCGGCAAGGCGCAGCGTGATCTTCTCTTGCGCCAGACCCGACGAGGCAGACACCGCCAGCATGGCCGCGCCAACGCCGGCAGGTGTGAGCAATCGAGAATAGAGCTTCATGATGATCTCCCAGCAGATGGCCATCTCAACCGATGGCTTCTTCAGCGTCGCATATGGTTCGGCAGCCAGAGGATGATGTCCGGAAATGCCACGAAGATCGCGATCGCGAACAAGTGCGCGATGAAATGCGGGAACGTGCCGTGGAAGACTTCGCCCACGGGACGCCCGGCATAGCGCGCCACGATAAAACAGTTCAGTCCGATCGGCGGCGTGATCATGCCGACCTCCGCGGTGACGATCTTGATGACGCCGAACCAGATCGGATCGAAGCCGAGCGACTTGATCAGCGGCAGCACGATCGGAACCGTCAGCACCAGGATCGCAATCTGGTCCATGAACGAGCCCAGAACGATGTAGCCGCACAGGATCAGCGCGATGATAACCCAGCGCGAGACGTCGAGGGCGCCGACCCAGCCGACAATGCTCTGCGTGACCTGGGTGAGCGTGAAGAAGTAGCCGAAAATATGCGCGCACATGATGATCAGCACGATCATGCAGGTGCCCTGTGCCGCGTGCCGTAACGTCAGATAGAGCGACTTCATGTTGATCTTGCGCTTCCAGCAGGCGAGGCAGAAAGCACCGAACGCGCCAAAAGCCGACGCTTCCGTTGGTGTCGCGATCCCGAGATAGATGGTGCCGGTCACGATCGTGAACAGGATCACCATCGGGCTGACCTGCCACAACAGGCTGAAGCGCTCGGACCATGACACCGCCGATACCGTCGGCGCACGCGAGGGATCCAGCCATACCAGGATATAGATCGTCGACATGATGATGATAGTGACGAAGATCGCCGGGATGATGCCGCTGATCAGAAGCTTTCCGATATTCATCTCGGCAAGCAGGCCGAAGATGACAAGCGCTACCGAGGTCGGCAGCAGCATGGCGAGCGTGCCCGAGATTGCAACGACGCCGGCGGCCATTTTCGGCTCGTAGCCCTGGCGGATCATCGCGGGCAGGCTGGTCGAGGCGAGCGTTGCGGCCGATGCGGTGCTGGTGCCGCAGATCGAGCCGAAGCCGGCGCCGGCAAGGGCGGTCGCCATGCCGAGGCCGCCGGGGATGCGTCCGACCCAGGCCGCAGCCGTCTTGAACAGATCATCGGCGACACCCGACAGCAGCACGAGGTCGGCCATCAGGAGGAACATCGGGATCGTGATCAATTCATAGGAGGTGACGGCCGACAGCGGCGTCGTCTGCAGCACGCCGAGCAGGATCGGCAGGCCGCCGGTCAGATGGAGGCCGAGCCCGCCGGAGAACGCCATCGCGAACGCCACCGGCGTTCCGATCGCCAGCAGGACAAACAGCAGCGCAAGGACAAAGGCGGGAATCATTCGAAACCTCCGGCGGCCTTCTCCGAATGACCCGAGATCGCCGGCAGCGGCAGCAGGTTCTCGCCCGTCAAAAGGCTTGCGGTGTTGGCAAGGAGATGAACGGCGAGCCGCAGTGCCAAAATCCCGGCTCCGATCGGGACGAAGGCCGCGGACGCCCAGGTCGGCCAGGGAATCGCGCCGGCCATCACGTCGCCGGATACGTAATTGTCGAGCGCCCGCTGATAGCCGAGCCAGGTGATCGGAATGAAGATCGCGAGGCCGACAAGGTTGGAGATGATGACGCAGAAGCGCTGAATGATCGCCGAGAAGCGCGGTAGCAGGATATCGACGCTGATATGCCCATTCACCGCGTAAGTGCCGGACAAGGAGAGGAAGAAGGCGCCGGCCATGATGTAAAGCGAGATCAGGTCGTAAGCCCAGGAGAACGGCCGGTTGAAGACGTAACGCATCACCACATCGGAGAAGACGATGATCATGATCGCGAACATGAATGCGGCGGCGACAGCCGAGGTTACTTTCTCGATGGCGGTCAAAGCCTTCAGGCTTGCCTTGATCACGTTTGGCTCCGTCGCGTTACTTGGCGGGTACAGCGGCGACGGCCGCACTGAATTCTTTCAGGGCGTCGCTGCCATGCTTGCCGCGGGCATCGAGTCCGTCGGCCCACGCCTTGCCGACGCCCTTCGTCAAATCCGTGAGCCTGGCGACCGCATCGGGCTGCAAGGTCTCGAAGTGGACGCCTGCGGCCTCCATCGACTTCATGGTTTCGCTATCAGCTCTCTGAACCTCCTTGCAGGCAGAGGGCAGGATATCCTCGGCCGCATCGACCATCGCCTTCTGGATTTCGGGCGACAGCTTCTTCCACGCGTTCTCGCCGATCGAGTAGGCAACCACGAAGCTCGCGAAACCGAAGCCGTCGGTGGAATATTTCACGAGCTTGTCGGCACCGTAGGCGACGACGCTTTCTAGCGGAAACAGCAGTCCGTCCATCGTGCCCCGCGACAGGGACTCATACGCATCGGGCGCTGCCATGCGCACCGGCACCGCGCCGATGGCGCGCAAGGTGAGATCCTGCGCGCCGCCGGTCGAGCGGAGCTTCAATCCATTGAGATCTGCGACGTCCTTAACCGGGTGCTTCACGGTCAGGATGCGATAGGGCGGCAGGCTCACCGCGAGCAACAGGCGGATGCCGTTTGCGGTATAATCCTGCTCCGCAATCACGCCACTCCGCGCGGCCTTCCAGTACGCTAGCGTGCCTTGGCAGGAGTGATCGAACGCGCCCGGCAGCATCGCAACTTCGGAGACCGGCATCTTGTCGGACACATAGGCGGGCGCAACATAGCCGATATCGGCCACGCCGGTCTGCGTCAGCTTCAGCATGTCGGCAGCCTTGCCGAGCTGCTGAGCCGGATAATGTTCGAACGTCACCGCATTGTTGGTGCGCTTCTGGACCTGCTCCATCCAGGGCTCGAGCACGAGCTTGACGAGGTAATGGCCCTTCGGAAAGGAGTCGGCCACGCGCAGCTTGATCGGCTCCGCTGTCGCCAGGTTGACCGATGCGATGAGGAAGCCGTAACCGACCAACGCCCGCCGAACCCCGCCCATATTTCCTCTCCCGGAAATCTCTTATTGTTCCAAGTAGCTGCGCATAAACGAATTTGCGCGTCAAGCATGGCTCGGCTGAGCATGGCTGACGCGACAACCCGAAGGCGCGGGGCGCCATGCGCGTCTAACCTGTGCCTGCGAATTGACTCCGATCGGGGATCGGCGGCAAATGCCTCAAACCAATATTGCCGAGAGGAAATCACCATGGCTGACGCGCTGATCATCGATGCATGCAGGACGCCGCGAGGCATCGGCAAGGCCGGCAAGGGTGCGCTTTCGGGCATCCATCCGCAGCAACTCGGCGCCACGGTGTTGCGGGCGCTGGCTGATAGAACCGGTATCAACACGGCCGATGTCGACGACATCATCTGGGGCACTAGCTCGCAGCGCGGTCCGCAGAGCGGCGACCTCGGGCGGATGTCGGCGCTCGATGCCGGCTATGACGTGCGCGCCAGCGGCGTCACGCTCGATCGCTTCTGCGGCTCCGGCATCACCAGCGTCAACATGGCCGCCAACGCCATCATGGCGGGCTCCGAGGACCTCGTGATCGCCGGCGGCACGGAAATGATGTCGATGGAAGGCCGCCGCGGCGAAGGGCCGTTCATGATGGACAACGGAAATCTTCGTCTGCGCGCCCGCCATCCGCAGTCGCATCAGGGCGTCTGTGCCGACGCGGTGGCGACGCTGGAGGGGATTAGCCGGCAGGACGTCGATGAACTCGGCCTTGAAAGCCAGAAGCGTGCGGCGGCGGCGATCAAGGGCGGCCATTTCGACAAGAGCCTGGTTTCGGTTCATCGCGAGGACGGTTCGCTGGCGCTCGAGCGAGAGGAGTATCCGCGGCCGCAGACGACCCTGGAAGGTCTCGCGGCGCTGAAGGCGGCATTCCCCGCCATTGCCGACTACGCGCTCGATGATAAGGGCACGACTTACCGTAAGCTGATCCTGGAGAAATATCCGGAGCTCGACATCAATTTTGTCCACCACGCGGGAAACTCCTCGGGCGTGGTCGATGGCTCCGCTGCGATCCTGCTGGCGTCACCGGACTATGCCCGCAAGCACGGTTTGAAGCCACGCGCCCGCGTGGTCGCGATGGCCAATATGGGTGACTCGCCGACGCTGATGCTGAACGCGCCGGTGCCGGCCGCGCGCAAGGTGCTGGCCAAGGCCGGGCTCACGCTCGACGACATCGACCTGTTCGAGATCAACGAGGCGTTTGCGGTGGTCGCCGAGAAGTTCATCCGCGACCTCAAGCTCGATCGCGACAAGGTCAACGTCAATGGCGGCTCGATCGCGCTCGGTCATCCGATCGGTGCGACCGGGTCGATCCTGATCGGAACGGTGCTGGACGAGCTGGAGCGGCGCGACCTCAAACGTGGCCTGGTCACGATGTGTGCCGCAGGCGGCATGGCGCCGGCCATCATCATCGAGCGGGTCTAAGCCCGATCAGACAGCGGGAAACTGCAGCTCGAAGGCGACGCCTCTGTCGGGCGGCAGAAGTCCGATAGAGCCACCGTGGGTCACCATGACGGCTTGTGCGATCGCAAGCCCCATTCCGGTGCCGCCGGTATCGCGGCGGGTGGTGAAGAAGGCGTCGAAGATCTTGTCGCTGTTAGCGTCGGAGATCGGATCGCCGTCGTTGCTTACCGTGATCCTGATGGTGGCGGCTTCATCAGTCGCTTCGATCTGGAGCGACCTCGCGTTGTGACGGATGGCGTTGTCGACGAGGTGCGCCAGCACGATCACGGCTTTTTCGCCGGACATGCCGATCGAGCGCTCGAGGCAACCGCTGGCAGTGATGATCCGGGTCGGAAAGCGGCTCTTCAGGCCTTCGATGACGGTGGAGAGTTGGGTCTGCTCGTTCTGCGGGGCACTTTCCGCGCGGGCCAGTTCGCGCAGCCGGTGACTCATCGCATCTAATCGCTCGGCGTCGCCGAGGATATTGGAGACAAAATTCTTCTGCTCCGTCCGCGTCAACGTATCCGACTTGCTCTGAAGCGAATCCAGTAACAGCTCGGCGGCACCCTTGATCGACGTCAGCGGAGATTTCAATTCGTGTGTCAAATGCGCGGAGAAGCTGGCGATGTAGTCGGAACGGCGCAACATTTGACGGGCCATGTCGAGGAAGCTGTCGGAGAGCTGGGCGAACTCGCGTGTGCCGTAGTGTTGCAGCGGCTGAAACGCGTTGCGATCGCCGCGGCCGATACGCACGGCGCGATCGACCAGTTCGCGCATCGGCCGCGTAATGGTACGTGAGAACACCAGTCCGATCGCGATCGTCGCCAGCATCACGGCCAATCCGGCGAGCAAGAACTTGCCGCGTTCCTGATAGAGATGCTCGAAGATATTGCTGGGCGTCCGCGACGTGTAGATCACGCCGGCGACACGGTCGCTGACGATGACAGGCATCGCCGAGAAAACGTGAACGCCGACGCCGCGGCTGATCGAATAGATCGGTGGCGGGGGCTTGTCGGGTACGCGGATGCGTAGCGCCGCGCTATACTCGCCGCGCAGTGCTGTCGCCACCTCCTCGATATGAGCGAGCGATTGTCCGACCTCCTGACGTCCTGCGATGACCACGCCTTGCGGGTCCAAAATCCGGAAGCCTGCAAGCGTAACTTTCTGGGTCTCGCGGATGATCGGCGTCAACCGGGCGCCGATCTCGATGTAGGCCTGATCCGCCGGGTTGGCCGCAGGCAGGGCATCGGGCCGCCGTCGCAGCAGGTCGTTGCCGGCGAGATCGAGCGCAGGCCGGATCGGTGTCACCTGGTCACCCGGATCAGGGAGGGCCTCCGGTGGGACCGCCGCGCCGAGCGGGATCCCATTGGCCAGGCGCGCCTTCACTTCTTCAGCGTAGATTGCAGCGAGCACGCGGCTTTGCGCGATCAGCTCTGCCTGGGTCTGGTGAATGAGCTGGTTGTCGTAGAGGCGAAAGAAGAACAGCCCTAGTAGTGGTAGGGTCGCGACCAGGGCGAGCACAGTGAAGATGACGAGACTGAGCGACGGTCGCCACTTCTGGCGGGCGCGGAAGGATGTCATGCCTGTGGCTCGCACCGGCCGAGCTTGAACCCGACGCCGTGAACGGTCTCGATGATATTGTCGCACTTCACGGCAGCAAGCTTGGCTCTGATATTCCGGATATGGCTGTCGATGGTGCGGTCGGAGACCTGGATGTTGAGCTGATAGGCGGCGCTCATGATCTGCTCGCGGCTGAAGACTGACGCCGGCCGGGTCAGGAAGGCCCGCAGGATTCCAAACTCGATCGCAGTCAGGTGGAGCGGCGTGCCGGCGAATGCCGCGACGTGCTGTTCGGGATCGACCGAGAGGTGTCCTTTGGACAGCGCGGCGGTCTCTGTCGTACTCGCGCGCGGTGTCAGGCGCCGCAGAATGACATTGACCCGCGCGACGAGCTCACGCGGGCTGAACGGCTTGGTCACGTAGTCGTCGCCACCGATCTCGAGCCCGAGCACGCGGTCGATTTCTTCGTCGCGGGCCGAGAGGAACAGGATCGGCACGTCGGACGATTTGCGGATCTCGCGACAGACGTCGAGGCCATCGAATTCCGGCATGCCGATATCGAGGACGATCAAGTCTGGACGGTCCGTGGCGAACCGGACCAACGCCTCCTTGCCGTCACGTGCCTCGGCCACGGTCATTCCTGCCTTCTTCAGGGCGACGCGGATCACCTCCCTTATATGCAGGTCGTCGTCGACGATAAGGATGCGGTGGGTCACAAGTCCTCTCCGAAACTGATGCCGCCGCTATCCAGCGGCTGCGCCACGAGGCCATCTGTCGGCGCTGCTGTTGTACAAGGCAATTGCGGCGGGAGACAACAATGGGATCGGCGTAGCGGAGCTGGATCGCCTTTTGGATCGAATTTGTGCAAACGGTGCGAGCGCGATCTGCAGGAGTTGAGGATTCTTATGCAGATTGTGTGCAGACACGGCCTATCCGCTCGCGCCCGCAAATCCTGTCTGGTACGGACGGCGACATCGATCGGCCTCGTTCAATCCCTCGTCGTTCCCATGCACATCGGCAAACGCATCGGCATTATCCTGGTCTGGGTCACCGGGCTCGTATTCGTCTTTGCAGGTGTCAATAACAACGACCCCTATCTGGTCGTGCTGCGCGGGACGGGAAATCTGCTCCTCGCGATCACAAGTGTCGCCGTCGTGTTTACGTTGGTCCGCCGCGATGCTTGGCGCCGAGGCCGCTGGGCCGGGAAACTGCTGGTCGTGTTGTGGTGCCTGCCGCCACTTGCAATCCTGACCTCGCATGTCACGTTCGAACTACGGAAGCGGAGTGTTCTTCAGACCGAGCCTGCGCGTGCGCGATCCCTTGGACGGCACTTTATCGTCGGCTATTCGTCATTCGACGAGGTCGCGCGCCTCGCCGAGCAGGGCTTGATTGCCGGCATCTACGTCACCAGGCACAATGTCGCAGGCAGGACGGCGGCGGCGTTGAAAGCGGAGATCGCAGCGCTGCAGGACAGACGGCGGATCGCCGGTCTGCCGCCATTGATCGTCGCGGCAGATCAGGAGGGAGGTATTGTCTCTCATCTGGCGCCACCGTTGACGGCATTGCCGTCGCTGGCCTCGCTGGCCGAACTGGCGCCCGACGAACAGCGGGCGAAGGCCGAGGAGTTCGGACGCATCCACGGACGGGAGATGGCGTCGCTTGGTGTCAATCTCAATTTTGCACCGGTGCTCGACTTGCGGCCGGCGGCGCGGCGGAACCGGTTCGATTTCAACACGCTGATCAGCCAGCGTGCGATCTCCGATGATCCCGCCAAGGTCAGCATGATTGCAGCCGCCTACATCCACGGCCTCGAGGCATCAGGCGTCGGCGCAACGGTGAAGCATTTTCCCGGACTGGGCCGCGTGCGTGCCGATACGCATCATTTCAGCGCCGACCTCGATACGCCGATTGGTGAACTGGAAGCGACCGACTGGCGTCCCTTTCGCGAGGTGCTGTCGACATCAGATGCAAGATTGATGGTCGGGCACGTCGCCGTGGGCGCCCTTGATCCAGGCCGGCCCGCGTCGCATTCGAAGGCCGTCATCGATGGGCTGATCCGAAAGACCTGGAACTACCAGGGCATCGTCGTGACCGACGATCTGGTGATGGGGGCGATTTATCAGCACGACTTCTGCACCGCGGTCGTGGAGGCGTTGAATGCCGGCGTCGATCTGTTGCTGGTCGCCTATGATGGCGCGCAATTCTACCGCATCTTCGCCTGCGCCTCCAACGCAGCTAATCGGGATGCACTCGATACCGGCATGCTGCGTGACAGTGAGATACGGCTGAAGCGCACGCTAGAGATCGATTAGCCCACCACCTGCCTCAAATGGCGGCGCGCCAATCAGGACCCTGCACCGACGGCTGATTTGTAGTCCTGACGCTTCGACCAGGAGACGTAATAGGCAACGCCGGTCATGGCCACGATGCCGGCGACGCTGACGACGATCTGCATCGCCAGCGAGTTCGGGCCGGTAATCAGTACGAAGTGCGCAGCAAAGGAGAGGAACACGCCTGAGCAGAACACAGCCAGCCACTCCTCGCCGCACTTGATGATCGGCTGTAGCCCGTAAGATCGCAGGCCTTTCCACCCCTGCGGCAGCAACAGGGTGAACAGGAAAGTCAACGCCAGAAAATGCAGGATACGGTAAGGCGCGACGTTCTCCTTGTCGGTTGGCAGGAATGCGTCGGCCAACGAGCCCGGGATCATATCGGCAAGTGCCGGGATGCTGCTGCTGGAGGTCAGCATCAGGGCGAACAGCAGATACAACAACGCCGCAGCGCGTAGCGCTGGAATGGCCTGCATCGCTCGGGTCACGCGTTTGTATCGCTTGCCCATCAGTGCGAACCAGCTGCCCATCACGAACAGCAACTGCCAGCAGAAGGGGTTGAAGTACCAGCGCCCGTCCGGATATGACGCCAGATTCCAGTCGAGCACACGTGCCGCGGTATAGAGCGCCACCGATGCAGCGAGCGTCATGTTCGGCACGCGCAGCAACCCGAACAGAATGACGGGCAGGAACGCCATCAAGCCAATGAAGAGTTGCAGGACGTCGAGATTGAGCGGCTTGGCCTGCAGGAACAGGCCGTAGATCAGCGTCCGGATCGGGTGATCGATAAATCCCGTGATGTTGAACTCGCTGAATATCTCGGGTGCTGCGGTTCGGCTCGCGACGTAGCTGATCAGGTCAACATAGACCACGAACAGCACGATATAGGCCGCGTAGAGCTGCCACACGCGCTTGAAGATGCGGGTGGCCGCCACCAGGAACCCGCGTTCCAGTGTCATTCTGGCGTAGATGAGCGTCGCCGCGTAACCGCCGACGAACACGAACAGGTCGGTCGCGCCGCTAAAGCCGAAGTTGCGCAGGGTCAGCGCGCTGACCGCGTCGTGGGGGATGTGGTCCAGGAACAAAAACCAGTTCGCGATGCCAAGCAGCAGTGCGATCCGCAGATCGCCACCGCGTGCCACGATTTCGGCGTGTGTTGTCGGGTTCATTTGAAAGCAGGAGTCTGTCGGTCCGAGAAACGAATCGCTAATCTAGCGCGAACTTCCGCTCAGTCCGAATGGACTTTGCGTGGGTCATATCTAGTCTGCTTCCAATTCGGACGTAATGGCCCAACCGTGGTGAGGATCACATTTTCGAAATCACCGCGTGATCGCGCCTGCCTTCAGACAGGCTCGTGTTTGCGCAGATCGCGGGCGTGATCGAAGTCGGCGGCCTGCAAGTCGGCGCCGGCCGAGCCGACTTCTGGCAGGCCGGTGGCCTCGGAGAGGATGTCGCCCGTGATGTCCTCAACCGAAGACTCCGCAACCTCGTGGATGAAGCTGATATTGGTATACTCTCCGGACGCGACCCGCGCGACGACCTCGCGCCGTGTCATCTCGGGATCGACGATCGCTTCACGGCCGCGGCGGCCATAGTCGATCATTACGACGAAATACTGCATGTTCGAAAGTTCGATGTGGACGGTCAGTGGCCATTGTTACTGATATTCCGAATTATGTCAAGAATAATTTCAGATAATCGGAAAATACCCCCTGACGTGACCGATTCGGGTTCATCTCGCCCGAATCAGCCCGCCCGTCCAGGTGGGATTGCTATTTCTCGGAAGACCGCCCGCCTGTCCGGGCGGCCTTGCGGTTCTTCGACGCCGTCTTGCCGCGCAACCTTTCGATCTGACCGCGCGGCAGCGTAACGTAAATCTCGCCGATCCATTCGAGCTTTACGCCATTGATCGGCTTGGCGTTGAAACTCTTGAGATTGACCAGGCCTGAAGAACTGCCACGCTCGACTGTCTTCAGATAGCGCTCGCCGCTCTTCAGCCGCACCACAGCTTCCTCACCGTAAAAGCTCGACAGCGGATAGCGCTGCTCGCGAAACACGATAATGACGTCGCCATTCTCGTATTTCGGCAGCATCGAATCGCCCGAGACCTCGAAGGCGATGGTCTCCTCCGACATGGCAAACGGAAGTTCGACGTCACCAAGGCCTTCGGGCGGCACCTGCTCGAGGTCCGGCTCGATCGAGGCGCCGGCACCGACCCGGCCCATGATGGGCACCGAGTTCAGCTCCAGGTATTCCATGATTGGGGCGATCTCCGACGCCTTAATCAACCGTATTCCCGACAGGATTTCGGATACCGCCCCGGCCCGTACCCCCATCGCCTGGGCAAGTCCGCCCTTGGATTTGCCCGTCTTTTCCAGGGCCCGTTCGATCATAGCCACGTCAAGCATGATTCATCCTCCTCGAATCTGACTCCTTCATAGCAGTTACGATAATCGGAAATCAAGCTTGACTTTTCCTTCGGAATATCGTAAGCAAAGGGCGGCGCCGGCGGAATGACAGAAAAGCAGGAAATCTGGAATGGAAATGACGAACTGGCTGCCGGAACATTCGGCGGCGCTGCGGGATCTTCGGGTCCGTGGCATGTCCTATTCGAAGATTGCTCACACGATCAACGCAAAGTTCAATACGGCCTATACGAGATACGCGGCCCTGAGCCGGGGCCAGCGGATGGGGCTGGGGGGCCTCGATCGGCCCGCGCCGTCCCTACCGGGGGGAGCGGACCGGCCCCAACCGTCCTCGCCGGAGCGCCCCAGCCTTCAATCCCTTCGGGAGGTTCGTGCCGGGCCGATGGCTGACGTGTTTTGCTGGCCGAAAGCCTTCTCGGAAACCGTGGAATTGCCCAAGCTTCGCTGCGCCGAGGTTGTGCCGCGCCATCTTTCGCTGGTCGAACTCGGGCCCGCGGACTGCCGGTATCCCTATGGCGGCGACAGCGAGGGCGAGGTGGTCACCTATTGTGGGCATCCGTGCCAGCCTGGGTCGAGCTATTGCACGCCCCATTTCGAGCTGAGCCGCAACCCGAAGCTGCTGGCGAGGCCGGTGCTGAGCATCGACTGGCTTCGCGCTATCGGCGCGATCTGAGGCGATTCACCTCCTGACCATTGGACTTCGGTTCCCGATCGCAATCGTGCGGAAGCACCTGTCCGCGCGCCCTCCATCAGGCATCAAGGAGAATGTCCGTGCCGCGAGCCAGACGCCGAAAACCATATGATCCAGTCCAGGCGCATGACCGCCGGTCCCAGGATCTGCCCTATAACGCCGAGGTGGCGACCGTCGAGGTCGACGATCCCCTCGGGCTTGAGCTGGGTGAGACAATCATCGCGCTGCGCTCGATCCGAAACGATCCGCTTGGGCGGCTGCATGCTCACCGCCAGATCGACGATGCGCAGTATCGAGGCGGCCGTGCTTTCCAGGGCGATTGGGAGAGGGCTGAGCGGGGCCCGCGCGCGGTGGATACCACACGCGACTATGTAGACGGAGGTCAGCGGCGTGAGCCGATCACGGAGGGACAGCGTCAGTCGGCCCTGAGGTTGAACCGTGCCGAGCATGAGCTTGGCGCCGACGGCTCGATGCTCGTGCGCGACGTCCTGATTCTCGGCATGACCATGGAACAGGTTGGGCAGAGGCGCGGACTGCACACGCAGCGTTGGCAGGACTATTTTGCGCGGCGTTTCAGAGAATGCTTGGACCGACTGGCGCTTCTGTATGGATTTGCCACGTCGCATCCGGTTCCGGTGAAGGACCACCGGCGCTGACAATGAAGCAATGAGTTCACACGTCCATTCGCCGCGCCGTCATTTAGTCCGGCGCGGCGAATGTGTTGCAGTATTGCACCTGTAACTCTGTGGCCTGCCTCACACTTCTGATCACTATCGTGCAAGCCATTGGTTTGCTGTCCGTCCGTATCCTGCCCAAGACGGTCGACAGCGGCGCGGGCTCTCATGTAACCTCCCACTCGTGCTGAGGATCCCGTCTGCAGTTGAGCACAGTGTGATAGCCCGAAAATCACCTAAGCAATAAAGGGCGCACTCCATTCTACGATCGATTGAATGGAGGATCTGCTGTGAGAGCTGATCTGATCAATTCACCCATGGAGAACTGACTGATGAAGCACACTGGAAATTGCTTTTGCGGCGCCGTCGAACTGCAGGTCACGGGGGATCCGGAAGCGATGGGCTACTGCCATTGCCGTTCGTGCCGTTCCTGGTCCGGGGGTCCCGTAAATGCGTTCAGCCTTTGGAAGCCCGAAGCGGTGGAGGTGACAAAGGGCGCGCAGCATATCGCGGCATTCGAGAAGACAGAGATGAGCCAGCGCAAATATTGCACCAAATGCGGTGGTCATCTGATGACCAACCATCCGACGCTCGGGCTTGTCGACGTCTTCACGGCAACGATCCCGACTCTGACCTTCACCCCTGGTGTCCACGTCAACTATGCCGAGGCGGTCCTGCCGATACGCGATGGTTTGCCGAAGCTGAAGGATTTTCCGGCTGAGTTCGGCGGCTCCGGCGAGATGATCGCCGAGTAGCCGACGATTCTCCACCAACGAGGTCGCGTGGCGACAAGGCGTCGCCACGCGATGATCTTGTTTCCTCGCCGTCCGATATCCGGTCAAGCTGGGATCCGACGTGTTTCCGTGCAACTGAACGGCGTGGCTGCGCCGGATCCCATCGATCCGCTGGCAGTGGGGACCCGTTTGGCCGGTGACAGCCATGTCAGGCGGAAGTCCGGCCCTGCAAAATCCGGATTTGGTCTTGGTGATGCGCATCCGCTAAAAGGCGACTGCGCCGCCCAGAACGGCGACCGTCGAATTTCGCCTGACAAAATAAGCAGAGGAAGCTCCCGTCATGAGCGCCAGACCAGAATTGCCGGAGCGCACGCCGCGTGGAGAGGGCGTCCCGACGGCGCTCGATGGTCTCTTGGTGGTCGATTTTACGCGTGTCGTCGCAGGCCCGGCCTGTACGCAAACCCTCGCCGATTTCGGGGCCGACGTCATCAAGATCGAAAATCCGGACGGCGGTGATGACACGCGTGCCTACGAGCACGCCGAAATTGGCGGCGAAAGCGCCGCGTTCCTGAGCTTGAATCGAAACAAGCGCGGCATAGCGCTCGATTTCAACAATCCGGCTGCGCTCGACGTGGCGCGCGAGTTGATCGCGAAAGCCGATGTGGTTGTCGAGAATTTCTCCGGCGGCGTGATGAGGAAATTCGGCCTCGACTACGCGGCGGTCGCGCCGAGCAACCCGCGACTGATCTATTGTTCGATCTCGGCCTACGGCCGCAGAGGCGATTTTGCATTGCGTCCCGGTTTCGACCCGATCACGCAAGCCGAAAGCGGTTTCATGTCGCTCAACGGCTTTCCGGATGGCGAGCCGGTGCGCACCGGTCCACCGATTGTCGATATGGCAACGGGCATGTCGGCGTGTAACGCCATCCTGCTGGCGTTGATTGCGCGTGATCGGCTTGGCCGCGGTCAGCAGGTCGAGGTCGCGCTGATCGACACGGCGGTGGCGATGACCGGATTTTATGGCATGGCCTATCTGATCAATGGCAACAATCCGGGCCGTTTCGGCAACTCGCCAAACGGGTCGCCGACCGTGGGCGTCTACCGGGCGTCCGATGGACCGCTCTACATGGCTTGCGCCAATGATCGCCTGTATCGCCGACTTGTGATCGACGTGCTGGAGCGGCCCGATCTCGTCACCGACCCCGAATTCGCTCACCGCAAGGCACGGAGTGCCAACAAGGAGAAGCTGCGCTCCATTATTGCCTCTGTATTTGCGAGCGACACACTCGAGTACTGGATGGCGAAGATGAAGAAGGCCAATATTCCGGTCGGTTATCTGCGCACGGTCGAAGAGGGATTCAATGCACCCGAGGTGCGCGATCGCGATCGACTCAGCAAGATCCCTCATCCCACCGCCGGCTCGGTTCCAAACATCGAGTCGCCGGTCAATATGAGTTTTACGCCGACGGTCGATCCCGTTGCCGCTCCGTTGCTTGGCCAGCACACCGGAGACGTGTTGCGCAAGATGCTCGGCTACGACGACCGGCGTATCGCGGCGTTGGCCGAGGCGGGCGCTTTCGGTAAGGCTGCAACGACCGGCTAGCGCTGCCGGGCGGACCGCCGTTCATCGCAGGGCAGCCACTATCGAGCGGAAAATCATCCGCCGTCAATTCGCGCGCGCGCCGCTCCGACGTTACGGGTCGGGCGGCGCGTGCCAACGGTATCTGAGCCGAAATAGGCCCGTTTCAGCACTTAGTTCGGCTTGCTGCGCAGGTTGTTCCTTGGCATACTTTCAACTTCCTCGGGCTCCGCCCGATCGATTTCGAGGCGTGCCATTCGGAGTATCAAGGTTGCGGTCGTCAGGCCGAGACGTTCGGCCTCCTGGGCTGCAGTATCGACCTTCTGAGCCAAGCCTTCACGTTTACCTGGGTATGCCATTCGTGATCCTCACTTACGGTGCGAGATGAAAAATCCCACTTATGTTGCAGAGCTGCAGAAGAAGCTCGGAGCTCCGTCGAGCGAAACAATGGAAAGCCTGCGACTGTTGAAGGCCTTCCTTCGGCTTGCGCCCGACCAGCGCGGCGAAGTGATCGAACTGGTCGAACGTTTGGCGGCTCAACCGCCGGATGATCCCTCATTGTCATGAAGGGCTTCGGGTTCCCCCTGGTTATCAATTGCTGATTGGCTTGGCAGGCGGCTGCGTCGCGATCACGTAGACTGCGCCACCTTCGAGCGCCTCCGATTGATGGCGCGTGCCGGCTGGCAACAGGATGGTGTCGCCGGCGCTGACGATGCGCTCCCCGCTATCCCAGATGAAATTCAGACGGCCGCTGAGGATCATCAGAATTTCGTCTACCGGATGGGTGTGGAAGTGATGCACCTTGCCGGCAGCGTCGTGCTGCAATTCGACGGATCCCTGCGCGGGAAGCAGGTTCAGAATCGCGGGATCGATGGCGAATTCGGTCTTCGTGCCTGCGATGATCCGGGTCATGCTGCCTGCTCCTTGTTCTCGATGGATGGTGTCTTGTTCTGCGCGAGCTTGGCGAAGGGGCAGCCTCCGCCGGTGTTATTGTCGTCGTCCAGGAAGTACTGCAGATACTCGCGCCCGTCGGCCGCGCCATAGCGGCCAAGCAGCGGCGAGGGGCTCGCGCTGTCGTAGGGGATGAGACGCTTGCGGACCTCGGCGAAAGCGGCGTTGGCCGCCTTCTCCGTCCCGAGGATCTTCTCGAACACCCAACGTGGCTGGAAGGTGAGCATGAAAGCACTGGATCTGCGGCTCTGCCGCATCACATGCGCAGGCGTCGTGCACACCACGAAGATCGGCTCGCCCGCGAACGAGAACTCCCACATCGGATGGTCGATCTGTTCGGGAATTTCAGCCGGCCATGGGTTCTTGTCCAGGTGCGCGAGCTGGTCGAGCGTCAGCCACAGCTTGCGATAATAGGCATCGAGGGTTTGCACCGGCCGAGGCCGCGTGAACACGATCAACGAGGTATTGGGACCAAACGAGCGCGACTGCGACACATATTGCGCGAGCTGTTCGCCGAGGACCGCAACATCGTACGGATCAAGGAACAGGTAGCGCAGCTGATCCTGGCGATGTCCCGCCACTCCGAATACACAAGGAAACGGCCTTGCCTCGCTGCTCATCTGTGCTTCGAATTCGGAGAACATCACGCTTTGCCAGCTGCTCACCGGATAGTTCGACGCCACTTCGTCTCTTCTTAAAAACAAGCGCTCCATAATACCCCCTTCACTCTCAATGAGACTAGCGAGCAATCAACTTGCTCCTCATCAGCAACGGTCCGGCAATGCCCGGCAACGACATGAGCAGCAGAATGGCAATCAAGACGCTGTAGCCGGCATCGCCGATCACAGCCGAGTTGTGCACGGCGTCGGTCCCCGAGACCTGGCTGGCAGCGAGCATGGCGAAGCCGATGACGGGTTGCGAAGCGCCGGCGAAGATTCCGGCGGCGGTGGTGTTTACCGAAGCGCCAACTCCGATCAGGTCAGCGGTGTAAAGTTTCTTGACGCATTTCAGCACCAGCGGAACGGTGCCTCCGGCGACGAGACCCAACGCCGTGAACACGACGGTGACGTAGACGAAGCCGAGGGCGTGCGCGACCGGGGGCAGCAGCAGCGCGATCAGAACCATGCGCAGCAGACAGATGCGGACCAGCGCGCTGTCGAGCGCCGCGGCGGCGCGGTCGGCGACGTGCCCGAGGAAGATCGAGCCAATCGCGTTGCCGATCATGAACGCGAGCAGGGGCGTGCCTGCGGTCGTCGGTGAAATGTGGAAGAGATGCGCCACCATCGGAATACCCCACACGCCGGATAGCGTCGTGACCACTGCGAAGTGCGACGCAAACGTCATCGCGCAACCCCAGTTCGCGACGTGTGCCAATGATTGCCGTGCAGCCATGGCGACGCCCTTCAGCGTCTTGCTGCTATGCGAGACCGGATCGGGCTTGAGCGCGAGCTTGGCAAAAGCGAGGTTGGCGAGGCCGATGCAGGCAATGAACAGGAAGCACGCTCGCCAGCCAAAGCCCGAGACCGCGGCTGCGAGCGGCGTGGTCGCGATCACGCCTCCGACGTAGCCGGAGACCTGCGAAATACCCGACATCACGCCGAACCGCTCGTCAGAAAAGCTTTGCGCGACGAGCTTCAAGAGCGCGGTGAAGACCAGTGCGTCGCCGCAGGCGACCACCAGACGAGCCGCAAAAACGTCGAGCAGATTCGGCGCCAGCGCGAATGCTGCGCTGCCGAGCGACGATGCGATCATGCTGGCCAGCACGACGCGTTTGACGCCGTAGCGGTCGACCAGGAGACCCGCCGGGATCTGCATCAAGGTGTAGCCCCAGAAATAGCTGGAGGCGAGCATCGCAACACCGGCAGCGTCGGTGTTGAAATCGTGCATGAAGCTCAGGCTCACCGATTGCGGTGATACGCGCTGCAGGAACGCGATCGCGTATGCGATGGCCACCGCCGTCCATGCCAGGTAGGCACGATCGGTCAGACGTGACGTGGGGGCATATACCGCTTGTTGTCCAAACGTCGACATCACACCCTCGCGTAGCCAACCGAGAAAAGGGCATCTGCTGAATTCGGGATCTTGCGCGACATCGCCGCATCGACAAGCGAAGCGGCGCCGTGATAGGCCTGCCGATGGTGCTTAATGTGGCCGTAGGCGCCGCGCATGATCATGTCGGGTACCTCGAGCGGTTTGTCCGGATAGAGCGACGCGCACATTTCGACACAGGCCGCCTGCAATCCAGGGTCCTGTGTGTCGTCGAGCAGCGACGGCGTCACCTTTTCACATATCTTGGCGTTGGCGGCCCAAACGATCGGATTGCGAGTCCGCCAACCGTAGAGCACGCCGCCTTCGGCTCTTTCGGCAGCGCCCGAGCATTTCAGGACTTCGGAGGTGAAGAAGCCGTAAAGGCCGCGGCCCTGATGGGCCGGCAGCACCTCGGTGCCGCTGCGATAAATCGCAAGTCCGGCCGACATTTGCAGCACGCGGTAGACCGAAAAGGCCACGAGACCCGAGCTGTCATATACCAGGACGAGGCTGTATTTCCCGTCGAACGGCGAAGAGGCGGCCGTCCAGTGCGGTTCGGTGGCTTGCCAGTTAACGGCAATGATGCCGTTCATGGCGTCCATCAGGGGCTGACGGTCGGCGGCCTGAATCTGGGAAGCGTCGGGGAAGCTATAGATCGCGTAATCTGTCCAAGGCGAGTTGATCGCCCGATATCGGCTGCCCAGATGTCGCGACATGGCAGAACTCCAGTATTCCACCGCGAGCTATACAGGGGAGCCTCGAATGGCTTAAAGGACAATATGCCCTCGAAACCTGCCAAACCGGCCCGACTCGAGCCTCTGGACAAGATCCCCACGCGACGGATCGCCATCGTCGCCTTTCCGGGCGTGACCTTGCTCGACATCTCAGGTCCTGCGCAGGTGTTCGCGGAACTGGAGGCGATCGAGCTGTCCGGGCCAGGCTATTCGCTGTCGTATCTCTCGACCGCGGGTGGGCTGGTGCCGACCGATGTCGGCATGATGATCGACACCGCCTCGATTGATAGTGTTGCGCCCGTTGAGGTCGACACGCTGGTAATCCCCGGCGGGCCGGGCATCTGGAAGATCCGCCACGACGACAAGCTGATGAAATGGATGACGCAGGCGTTGCCGAAGGCGCGCCGTGTCGCGTCAGTATGCCTCGGAGCGTTTGCGCTTGCCTGGACCGGCATTCTCGACGGCAAGCGTGCCGCGACCCACTGGCGCTATTGTCCGCGACTGCAAGACAGCTTCCCCAAGATCCGCGTCGAGCCCAACGCGATCTTCGTCAAGGACGGGCGGGTCTGGTCGTCAGCCGGTGTCAGCGCGGGCATCGACCTGGCGCTTGCCATGATCGAGGAGGATTTCGGCCACACCACCGCGCTCGATGTCGCGCGCAGGCTTGTCGTGTTCCTGAAGCGGCCGGGCGGCCAGAGCCAGTTTTCGACGGTCCTTGCGGCGCAGGCATCTGATGTCGAGGGGCGCTTCAGTGCGCTGCATGCGTGGATCATCGAGAACATTGCGAGCGACCTCAAGGTAGAGACGCTCGCGGAAAAGGCCGGGATGACGCCGCGCACGTTCGCCCGCACCTATGTCAGTCGCACCGGAATGACGCCCGCGAGCGGCGTCGAGGCGCTACGCGTGGAAACGGCGCGGTTGCTGCTCGAGAGCCGCCAGATCGGCGGCGTGGTCGAGGTGGCGAAGCGCGCAGGCTTCGGGGATGATGAGCGGATGCGTCGAGCTTTCCTGCGGCACCTCGGTGTCTCCCCGACAGAATACCGAAACCGGTTTTCGGGCAGGTAGAGCGGGGTCCGCCGCACGGCACGGGTTGCGAAATCCTGGCACGGATGCCGATCTATCCCGCCAGCGAATAGCAGACCATCGAAGGCGGATTCATCGGTTCGAGGCGGTAGCTTTTCCGGTTTGTCTGCGGCTAATGTGCCGGCCAAATCGGGAGAGAAACACCATGAATGACGGGACCCCCATTCAACCGGCGCGCAATGTCGAACTCGGCGCCAGCGGCGAGGAGTACCAGAATCTGCACGAATTCGTGCGGAAGGCCCGCGCCAGGCTGAACCAGAATGCCTGGGACTATATCGTCGGCGCCTCCGAGACCGAGACCACGATGCGCCGCAACAGAATCGCGCTGGACGAAATTGCTTTCCGGCCGCGGGTGCTGCGCAACGTGGCTCGTGTCGATCCTTCGGTCGAAGTGTTCGGGCGTAAACTGCGGATTCCCGTGATGATCGCCCCGGTCGGTGCGCTCGAGATCTTCGATCCCGGCGCCGGTGGCGCTGTCGCGCGTGGCGCGGGCCGGTTCGGTGCGGCGCATATGCTGAGTTCGGTCTCGGAACCGGGGCTGGAAGATACCGCGAAGGCCGCGCCTGACGCGCTGCGTATCTATCAGCTCTATGTGCGCGGCGACGACGCCTTCGTCGAGGATGTGGTCAGCCGTACCATCGCCAACGGCTATGCTGCGTTCTGCCTCACCGTCGACACCGCCCATTACAGCCGGCGCGAGCGCGACATTGCCAAGCGCTACGTCCGCGAAAGCCGCATCCGCGCCACCGGCGGTGATTTCCAGAAGGGTCTGGAATGGCGGACCGTGAAGTTGATCAAGGACAAGTTCAAGATTCCACTCGTCATCAAGGGGATCGCCACCGCGGAAGATGCGAAGATCGCCGTCGATCATGGGGTCGACTGGATTTATGTGTCGAACCATGGCGGGCGGCAGCTCGACCACGGCCGTGGTTCGATGCACGTATTGCCCGAGATCGTTCAGGCCGTCGCCGGCCGCGCCAAGATCATGGTCGACGGCTCGTTCTACCGTGGCACCGACATCGTCAAGGCGATCATTTCGGGAGCTGATCTGGTCGGCATCGGCCGGCTGCACTGCTGGGCGCTTGCCGCCGCGGGCGAGGCTGGCATTGTGCGCATGCTTGAATTGCTGGAGGACGAGGTGATCCGTTGCCTCGGGCTGCTCGGCGTCACCAGCTTTGCCGAGCTGGACAAGTCCTATCTGCACCCGGCGATGCCGACCAATCTGCCGAGCGTGTTCAGCGCTTTTCCGCTTCTGGACATCGAGCCGTACCGCTACTGAGTAGCTACGCGGCCCGTGTAAATCGCTCGGCAGGGGGATCGCGGCCATCGCGAGCCTCGCTCGCGCTCGCCGGATCATTCTGTGATGTTCATGAAGACGCCGCGGCAACGACAAAGTCTGAGCGAAATGCCGCAATAGTCGAAACGGATGGCAGATAACCCATTCGCTGAATTTTCCCTCGAGAGAGCTATTGGATTGCGCTGGACGCTGCGGGACATCCAGGCCGGCCGGCTCAAATTGTCACCGCCCAGCGACGAGGATTTGCAGGTTCTCGCCGCGCTTGGTCTGATCGAATTAAGTGACGATGAGCCGGTGCTGACGCCCGCGGGTGCCGCGGTGCTGAGCGGCTAGCTGGGGCCGCATACGGCGATCTAGCGAGCCTTCAGGAAGCTCTCGCCGGAATTGCAGGGCGCGCACTGATAGGTCAGCACGTCATAAACCTGGTCGCGCGGCTCGATCACCGCGAGCCGCATCTGTGCACCGCACTTCATGCACGGCATTTCTATGCTGGTCTTGAACCGGGTGCAGGTCGGCGTCGGACGGAAAGTGTGCAGCATCGTATCCCCATGTCCCCAACAGAGACGCAAACGCCACCAACTGAAGCCCGAATCACTATGCCACAGTGCTGACATGATTGGAATCCGGGCGGTAGCGGGGTCTGCAGGCTCCCATTTGGGTAAATTTTCCTCGACGGGCGGGGGCGAGCGGTGGCCACGGTTGTTGGCGATCCGGCGCTGACGCGAGCGCAATCTATGCTAACGTTGCCGAAAGCAAATATCAGGGGGGCAAACATGATCGAGCCAAAGCTTGAAGTTCCTGCCGAACTCCGCGACCTCGCGGAAAAGACCATCGACCAGGCCGAGAGGGCCTTCGGCATGTTCTTCGATGCCGCCAGCAAGTCGATGACGGCGATGCCCGGCACCGGAACCGAGATGTCCAAACAGGCGCTGTCCTTTACCGAACAGAACATGAAGGCGGCGTTCGAGCATGCGCGAAAGCTGGTGCATGCGACCGATCTGCAGGAGGCGATGCGGATCCAGTCGGAATTCCTGCGCAGCCAGTTCACCAATGCCGGCGAACATATGCGTCAGATCACCGGAAGCGTGATGACGGCCACCAAGGACGCGACCAAGGGAAAATTCTAGGGCAGAGCTTTCGGCGCCTTTGCGTTTAACGTCGGCGTGCAGCAGCAAAGCCGAGCAGGAATGCAACGAACAGGCTGGCGAGCGGTGCTTCGCGCGTGACCGCGCTTACCGTGGCAAGGGCTCCGCCCGGCCGGCGAGAGGCGGCAATTACGCCGCTGAGCCGATCGACGGCGGTTCGAAGTCCGTCCGACACTTCGGTGATCGTACGCGACACATCGGTCGCCGCATCTATGGCGCGCTCGCCGAGGCTGGGTTGCAGCGGGGATTCGGGTATTTCCAAAGTCATATGATGTCCCGCCGGTTCACCGAAAGACGAAGGTGGCCGTCACCTTGGCTATCCGTGCTGCGCTTACGGTTGAACAGCGGGTCCGACGACCTTCGCTATCCGCAACAGGCGCCGTTTTGGACGGCGGGGTGACGGCCACACTCTGGAAATGCCGTAGCTGAGGATTAGTTCCGTGGACATACCTCGCTTTCAGTGGGGGGGAACCGGAAACTTCTGAGCAAGTCGGGGCTTGATTCAGCGAACACAATTACAGCGCAGGCCTCCGCCATGATGAATGCTAGCACGATGAAGGACAGAAAACGGCAGGGTGGCACGCCACTTGTGGTGGCCGCGGTAGTCGCGATCCTCGGTGTCTCGGGCATGTTGATCGTCGACCATGGTCCGTGGAACAAGCCAAAGGTGCGGGCGGCCGAGACCGCCAACTACTCGACGACCGGCGAGGCCGCGCGCGCTGTCGGTGCAACGGTGAAGCAGACTGCACCCACGTCGCCCCTTGAGCCTGTCCCGCCTGGCCCAAAGCCGGTTGGTCCGGCGAACCCGAGCCCACCGCAGTAGGAGCCGTGCATCGTCACGGCATCCTGTTGGTCAAATGCGTGTTCAGGCCGGCCCGCGCGGGAGCCACACGCGAGCGCGCTAAGTTGCGGTCATGGAGCTTTTGTCCCGGAAGCCGGGAAAGCCGCAAAACAGAATTCGACCCGTCGAGCAACTCAGCGGCATAAAGCCATCATCGCGATTGTCGAGCGAGAGATGGTCAGTCAGCGCATGCTGACAAACATGCCCCAGGCCGCGGCTAGCCCGGCGGCGACCAACACCAGGAACGGACTGTCGCAGAACAAGCCGCCATACGTGCACATGGTGGCGCCGAGCGAACCGACCTGATGATGGCCCGCAGCATAGAACAGGCCCGACAAGACCGCGAGCACGGCAGCAACGAAATACATCGACGCCTCCCTGCGATGCGTATACCGCGCAGGCCAGTCCGACCAACGCCAGCCAAAACTGTCCTGATGCCGATCCAGGCGCCGCACTGGCCGCCCGCTTGACGCGTCGGGCAACTCAGCTGCACACTGACATCATCGCAACAAGCATACGGGCGGCCGGCCGAAACAAGGGTTGCGATTCCGCGTTCTGCGCAGACTTTCGATGAAGGCAGTTTCTCTCCGTCGAAGCCGGCGCATCGCATTTTACCGATTTCATTTAGTTTATAAGAAAGTTTGACACGTCGGGCAACTCACCAGCATAATCCTATCATCGCGAAATTGTTGAAGCCTGCACGGAGAAATCCGCGGCGGGCTTTTTTGTTGCCGATTTTACCAATCGGACGGCGGCCGCACGTCACGACGCCACACCTCCCTACGCCTTCGCCTGTGCGTCGGAAGCGCGCCGCCGTCCGAACCCCTTGAATCTGGTATAGTTTGGCCGGTGCGCGCGAAAGCGCCGGCCCGCGGCGCGGCGAAAGCCGGCGCCGCACGCGGCCCCTGTCATCAGGGATAAGGTTCGCGCCCCAAAGATCGCAGCAGTTGCGCGATCTGCCGCACATTAAATTCCACGGTCCGCGCCGCGCGTTGCCGGCCGATCAACGAGGCCTTGAATGACCGCCTATCTGATATCGCTCGCGCTCGCGGGGCTGCTAGCCATTGCCCTTTGGGAGGTCGTTGCGTGAGCGCAGAGATCATTCAGCTCATTCCGCGGCCGCGTCACGATCGTGGGCAGACGGATTTTCCGACAATCGTATTCCGCTCGGCCGTGTCCGATCCGAACGTGGCGAAGGCGTTCTGCCTGTGGCCCGCAAGCTTGGGATATCGCGCAAGCTTCTGCATGACTGGATCAAGGCGTGGAAGGCCCACGGGCCTGAGGGATTGAATCGCAAGCGCGGCCCCAAACCCCGGCCTCGCAAGTTACGCCCATTAGCCGAACCGGCGGCGACGGGCAGCCGCGGCAAACTGGCCCAGGCGCGGGCGAAGATTGGCGAACTTGAACGCAAGATCGGACAGCGGCGCTCGATATCGAGTTTTTCAAAAAGCCTTACGCGCCTTGGACGCAGCGGATCGGCAAGGCTCAACCGCGCCCGCCTCACGGAAGTCATCGAAGTCATGACTGCATCGGATGCCGGCGAAGTCGACGTTCAACATCTCTGCAAGCTCGCAGGCGTTTCCCGGGCGAGTTATTGCCGCCGCCTCGAGGCGGTGCCCCGCGCGAAGCCGACGTGGAGCTGACCAGCCATATTCAGCGGCTCAGCTTGCGCCACAAATTTTGTGGCTACCGGCGCATCACAGCCGAGCTCAGACGTTCGGGCATGGTTATAAATGCCAAGCGGGTTCAGCGGCTTATGCGCGAGGACAACCTCATCGCCATGCGCCGCAAGCCTTTCGCACCGCCCACCTCGGACAGCCGGCACGGCTCTCTCATCGTGCCTAATCTGTTGCGCGGCCTAGTGCCTTCGGGGCCGGACCAGATCTGGGTGGCGGATATCACTTACGTTCGCTTGCGCGAGGCCTTCGCCTATCTTGCCGTCATTCTCGACGGCTTCTCCCGCAAGGTGGTGGGCTGGGCCCTGGCATCCCATCTCGATGCCTCGCTTGCGGTGGAGGTGCTGGATCGCGCGCTTGCCGATCCCAAGCTAAGACCTGCCAGCCTCATTCATCATTCCGATCGCGGCGTGCAATATGCCTCAATCGATTATCGCCAGCGCCTCGCCGGCCACGATATCACCGTCAGCATGAGCAGACCCGGCAACCCTTACGACAATGCCAAAGCCGAGAGCTTCATGAAGACCCTCAAAACCGAAGAAGTCGACGGTCGCCGCTTCAAGAATATCGAGCACGCAAGGCGTTCCATTGGCGTCTTCATCGACACCATCTACAATACCGAGCGCCTTCACTCCGCCCTCGGTTATCGCCCGCCGCGTGAATTCGAAACCAACCTTGCGCTAGCCCAAACTCCTAAACCAAAATGCAAAGCACCCCTGTCACAGAAATTAGCGTGTCTCACGTACGGGGTGCAGTCCAGGACTGTCACCGCAATTTGTTGGCCGCGAACTCCGCGTTGTACGTGGCCGGCGATGGCGACCGTGTCCTTTCCTGGCACGGATCAGCTTCTCGCGAATCTCAAGATCCGCGTGCCGGCGCTGGAAAAGATTCAGATGATGCCCCGCTACGAACATTGGACGCAGCAGGAGTGATCATGCCCGTTCTTGGTAGCAACTCTGACATCGTTGAGTAGCTGCGAAGCATCGGCCATTGGCCGCCTTCTTCCATAACAACTGTTCGGCGAGCGACCGAAGTTGGCCTGAAGCGGACGGCCAGACATGGAATCCCCGCACCCACGTTAGAAATATTTGGAAATGTTGTCGCAAGTGGTTCAAGCTCCAGCGGCTTGGGCAATCGGCAATGTCGTCGATCTTGTTCCGATGAGGAATCCATTGCGACTTAGCCGTCTCGCACAGCTGCCGAGTAGCGTGTGTAGTCGGTTCGGTAGACAAAGCGCACGGCATACGTTCGGACGTCGCGAAGCGATGTGAGAGTTCCCCGTTTCAATCCGTGTCTGTTCGCTCTCATCTACTTTCTGTTTTGCCAACCAGAAGTGAACGTGTAATAGTCAGTCTCGCGACTTGAGGTGGAATGGGAATATGGAAGCCATAGTTCCAGATACGGGGCTGCAGTGTCTGGCGCTTCTTCTCCGTTTCCATCAAGTTCCAGTTGATCCCGCACAGATTGCGCATCAGTTCGCTGGCCGAGCAATCGGTGTGGCCGAGATGCTGCGTTGTGCCAAGGACTTGAAGCTAAGGGCTCGTGCGGTCAAGGAGACGTGGACGGGCTTGATGCGTCTGCCGCTGCCGGCGATCGTGCAGCGCGCCGACGAAAGCTTTGTCATTGTTGGCAAAGTGACTGAGAAGGACGTTCTCGTTCAGGATCCGGTTGCGAAGCGCCCGCAGGCGATCAGTCGTACAGACTTTGAAGCAAATTGGAACGGTTGCGTCGTTCTGATGGCCCGCCGGGCCTCTCTCGTCGATCTGGCGCGGCGTTTCGACATCACCTGGTTCCTTCAGGCGATGTACAAGTATCGCCGACTGCTTGGAGAGGTCCTTGTTGCGTCCTTCTTTCTCCAGCTGTTTGCGCTCGTCACGCCCCTGTTCTTTCAGGTCGTCACCGACAAGGTCCTGACCCATCGTGGGTTTACGACCCTTGATGTCCTTGTCATCGGGCTCATTACCGTTTCCATTTTCGAGACGGTTCTCGGTGCGCTGCGTACTTACGTATTCGCGCACACCACCAATCGCATCGATGTCGAGCTTGGCGCCCGGCTGTTCAAGCATCTGATTGCCCTGCCGATTGCCTATTTCGAGGCGCGTCGGGCGGGCGATTCGGTTGCTCGGGTGCGGGAGCTTGAAAACATTCGCAATTTTCTGACCAGCTCGGCGCTGACGCTCGTGGTCGACCTGGCGTTCACCGTCGTCTTCCTCGCGGTGATGTTTTACTATTCTCCGTTGCTGGCCTGGATCGTCGTGGGGTCGTTTCCGTTCTATGTCGCACTGTCGGTCGGCGTAACCCCTGTATTCCGGCGGCGGCTCGAACGGAAGTTCGACCGCGGCGCTGAAAACCAAGCCTTCTTGGTCGAGAGCGTCAGCGCGATCCAGACCTTGAAAGCGATGGCGATCGAGCCGCAAATGCAGCGGCGCTGGGAGGAGCAACTTGCTGGATATGTCGGTTCTAGCTTCGATGTGCTGTCGCTCGGCAACTGGACCAGCCAGTTCGTCCAGTTCATCAGCAAGATTGTCACGGCGCTCACTCTCTATTTCGGCGCCCATCTGGTCATCGAAGGTCAACTAACGGTCGGCGAGCTCATCGCCTTCAATATGCTGGCTGGGCGTGTCGCCCAACCGGTCTTGCGGCTGGCACAGCTTTGGCAGGATTTTCATCAGGCGCGGGTGTCGATCGCGCGTTTGGGCGATATCTTGAACGCGACGCCGGAGCCGGCGTTCGATGCGTCTCGTGCGGCGCTGCCGTCGATCCGCGGCGACGTAACCTTTGAGCACATCGACTTTCGCTACCGGATCGATGGTTCTCTCGCGCTGCACGACGTTTCACTCAAGGTATCGGCGGGCCAAGTCATCGGTATCGTCGGCCCATCGGGCTCCGGGAAATCGACCCTCACAAAGCTGCTCCAACGCCTTTATGTCCCCGAGGCCGGTCGAGTCCTGATCGACGGCATCGATCTGACGGTGGCGGATGTCGCGTGGCTGCGCCGACAAGTTGGTTCGGTCCTGCAGGAGAACGTGCTGTTCAACCGATCGATCCGGGAGAACATTGCCCTGGCCGAACTTGGTATGCCGATGGAGCGGGTGATCGCCGCCGCTGAACTCGCCGGAGCCCATGAATTCATCCTCGGGCTGCCTGACGGGTACAATACCATGGTTGGTGAGAGGGGAGCGAGCTTGTCGGGCGGCCAGCGCCAACGCATCGCGATTGCGCGTGCGCTCGTCATGAACCCCAGGATATTGATCTTCGACGAGGCAACCAGCGCGCTCGACTATGAGAGCGAGAGCATCATTCAGCGCAACATGCGCCGCATCTCTGCCGGACGCACAGTCTTTATTATCGCGCACCGGCTCTCGGCGGTGCGACACGCCGATCGCATCATCACTATCGAAGGCGGCCGCCTTGTGGAGGACGGCACGCACGAGGAGTTGATGACGAAGGCCGGGCGCTACGCGACGCTGCACCAGATTCAGGCAGGGCTCCATGTCGTCGGCTGAATCCAGGGGGCAAGCGACCGCGGAAATTGTCGCATTTCGGCGCCAACGTGCTGATACCGCGCGTCAGTTTCTGCCGGCCGCGCTGGAGATCCTTGAGACGCCGGCGTCTCCGGTCGGCCGGATGACCGGCGCGACGATCATTCTGTTTTTCGCGGTTGCGGTGGTGTGGTCCATTTTCGGCCGTGTCGACATCATCGCGACCGCTCAAGGCAAGATCGTGCCGACAGGGCGCACCAAGACGATTCAACCGCTTGAGACCGGAATTATCGCTGCAATCCATGTCCAGGACGGCGATCGGGTGACCGCCGGCGAGGTTCTGATCGAACTCGACCGGACTGTCACCCAGGCAGAACGCAAGCATATCGTCCAGGATCTGATTGCCAGTCAGCTCGATGTCGCTCGCCTCGCAACACTACGCGACAACTTTGAGTCCCCGGTCATTCCGCACGATCTGGTGACGTCGGCCGGCGCTTCGGATGCGGATGTGGCGCGGACGAGGTCGTCGATGCGAGCCCAGGCCGGGGAGCAACTGGCAAAACTCGCCGCCATTAGCCGGCAGATCGAACAGAAACGAGCGGAGTCCGATTCAGTGACTGCTGCCATCGCAAAGATCGATGCGTCGATGCCGATGGTCGAGGAGCAAGCCGCCGTGAGGCGCAAGGCGATGGAAATCCAGTATGGCAACCGCATCGCTTATCTCGACGCGCAGACCCGACTTGTCGATCAACAGAGCGAGCGGGTCGTGCAGCAAAGGAAATTTGCGGAAATCACCGCGGCACGTCAGGCGCTGGAGCAACAGATCGAACAGACAAAGGCCGCCTATGAGCATCAGGTCCTCAACGACCTATCTGACGCAGAAAAGAAGGTCGAGGAACTCAGTCAGGATCTCATCAAGGCCGATCAGAAGACCGCCGAGCAGATTTTGCGCTCGCCCATCGACGGCACCGTGCAGCAGCTGGCGATTCACACCGTCGGCGGCGTTGTCACGCCAGCGCAGCAGTTGATGACCATTGTGCCGGTTGACAGCCGTCTTGAGGTCGAAGCGATGATTTCCAATCGCGATATCGGATTTGTCAGCGCCGGTCAGCCGGCCGAAGTCAAGATCGATACCTTCAACTTCACCCGTTACGGCCTGCTGCAGGGAAAGGTGGTGAGCGTGTCGCAGGACGCCATCGTCCGCGACAAGCCGAATGCCAAGCCCGGCGAGCAAAAATCCGGCGGAGCGTTCTCCGACTCCAACGAACCCGACGGGCAGGAGCTTCTCTATTCAGCACGGATCTCACTCGAAGGGACCCGAATGCAGATCGAGGACAAGATGGTCAATCTGGCACCGGGCATGGCCGTCGCCGTCGAGATAAAGACCGGCACACGAAGGCTGATCGAATATTTGATGTCACCACTGCTGCGGTACAAGCAGGAAAGCTTGAGGGAGAGGTGAAGATGTTACCACCTCCGCAATGGGAGAATCGAATTCGACTGGTTGGGAACGTTTGATGGGTGCCAGGCCACTTTGGATGAATTTTGTAGAAATGGGGGACGAGCGTTGGGCTGCTTTACTGAATTGGTGAGTCGTGCACCGTGCAAACTGAAGCAACGGGCTCTCTTGATATGACCGGCGTGGACCCGAATCCAAAGGAGCTGGGCGAGCAGTTTCTCAAGTCGCTCGACAAGACCTATCTCGGCGCGGCGGCGTCCAAGCTTTTCGCGGCGAGTATCGGAGACATGGTCGTGGTCTTGTCGCGTTCGTCCGTGCACAAGCACTATTCTTTGGCCGACATTGAATGGATGGTGCTGCCGCCGGTATTCGCCGGGCAGTTCTATATCGCGGAGGCCGCGGACAAGGAGCGCGGCTTTCGCGCGCCGATCGCCGTGGTGACGTGGGCGTTCGTGTCGGAAGAGGTCGATCGGCGCTTGACTGAGCAAGGCACCGGTCCGCGCACACGTCTACGGCCGGACGAATGGAAGTGTGGCGAAACCGCTTGGTTGATCGATGCGATCGGTAATGCGGAAGGCGTGCGGACCGCGCTGCAATGGCTCGCTGCGGGTCCGTTCAAGGAACGGCTCCTGAAGATAACAATGCGCGGCGCGGACCCCGTTATGGACGTCACGACGCTCCAGACATTGCTGGCAGAGCAAGCCAATATTGGAAGCGCGGAATGACGCCGATGATGCCGTGCGTAGAAGCGCTCGAGAATATTGCCGGGCGGGATGCGGGAGAAGTTCGTTGAACAGGGGCGCCCAAGGATGTTTGGCGATACTCGTGGGCGTGGTCGCGATGATTGCGTTTGGCTGGTGGGGATTTCGTGGCGAGACGACCACACTTAGGTCACGGCTGACGCTTGTGGTTGAAACCCCGGAAGGTGAACGATCCGGTTCGAGCGTGAGTCAATTGACAATCCTCGCCCCCGGACGCTTGAACCGCGCAATAGGATTTTCTTCGCTGAGCACGACGGGTGAGCAAGGTGAGGCCGTTGTTGTCGATCTGGGAGCGCGTGGCGTTCTGTTCGCTACACTCGCGGATGAACGAGCTCTACGGAGCGGTGGATCGGGTATGTACAATGCAGCCCGAGTGCCATTTCCGCAGACGAAATTTCACGGAGAGGTCGGCGAAGGAATATGGGCGAAGGATGATTACACGGCTTATCTTGAGGAGTTGAATCGACGCAAACCCCGCGCTGAGTTGCCATTCGCGGATCTGCCCGTGCTCGTGCGATTTCGGGATCTGTCCGATCCGAGCAGCGTGGTGCAGGTGAGTGCATCTGACTTGGCTGGGAGTTTCGGACCTGGCGTAACGCTCCAGCGTGCATTTGTTGAAATCACCGATGATCCGCCAACAACGGGGATCGAAGCTCGGCTGCCGTGGCTGGTCCGTGCCAAGTCTTCGCCCCGCCTGATCCCGTCACCGCAGGGCATCAGACCGTTGTCTGAAGCCTCCACAGTGGAACTGCTTAGTTTCGACGACTTCCGAAGGAGATTTCCATGACCGACAAACTCGTGATGTATGCGCTCCTCGCGTTAGACGCCTACAATCGGGGGTACGATGCCCAGCTTATAGTACCCGGCACCGGGCTCGGTGATGCCGTGGTGGTCGACACTAGCGGCCTGTTGCCAGCCAATGCGCAGTCTGTCGCGTTCTACGCTTCCGCTTATGATTGGAATGATCAGATTGTCATTTCCTATCGTGGGACCAATCTCACCACATTATCGAGCTTCGCGAACGACGTCATATTCGGGTATGGCGTTGGCGGAGGTTTTGCCCTTTCCTCACAGGCCTACGATGCCATTATTTTCTTCCAACGAATTGCGATTCAGGAGGATCCCTCCCTTGCGCCGGGAGGCGCCGATGCGAGCGACTGGCAATCCGCTGATATCACAGTCACAGGTCATTCCTTGGGGGGCGGGCTCGCGGGATTCGTCGGCGCAATCTACGGCCTCGCGGGCGTTCTGTTCGATAACATGACATTCACTGATGGCGTGAACAACGCATATGGCGATGCGGTGCATAAAACCTATTTCGGTACGTGGGCGCCCTTTCTGTACGGTGCTGGGAACCAACCATATGCGCCAGATTTTTCGAAACTGAGCGCTTACGCGACGAACGGCGAATTGTTGGATGGTCTACTGCTTCGCGCTTTTCAGGTCCCTACGGTCAATCGCGTTAACTCTTATGCCGGTTTCCAGCCTAACGCCATCAATTTGCACAGTCAGTCGCTTTTGACGCTTCTGCTTTATGCGCAGGGGAAGCAGCTCACCAGTTGGAACAGCATTGGATCCGCGCTCTACGATGCATATTTCAGCAGCAGCTTGGGAACAGCGGTTGGCTTCAAACAGGGTGTTACTGGTGCCGGAGAGTCAAGTTCTCAGATGCTTTCCGCTATCGCGTATTCTGCACTCGACAGCGGTAGCATGCCGTTCGGCGATACCGGCATACGGGCGCTTTTCGCAGACGCGGATAAACTTGGGGAAATAGTCAGTCGTTCCGGGTTTTCCGGCGTCATGAGTGGCAACGCTGTAACCAAAGCGTTGGCCGAAATCTTGGTCCAGCATGCCGGTGACCTTGCAAAGTCTGCCAATACCGAGTCGTCCGCGGCGGTTGGAATTTTTTCCGACAACAATAATGTCCTCTCCATCGATCTTAAGTCGGGATGGACCCAGACATTTGCACAGTCGAACCAGGGCAGTTCAAGCGCGGGGACGACGAAGATTGTTGGTCTCGGCGATTTAGTCAATGCCGTTCTTGTCAACGCCGAGGGTAACGTCGGAGCCTATGATCCGCTTCCCCTGTGGGCCTCGAACGGCAATGCTGGTCTGACGACACAGTTGAATGAAATAACCACAATCCAAGCGGCGTCCGGGACCAATGCCTCCCTTTCGGGAGCAGGAGCGCTTCAGGCCAATGATGGCAACCCTGGAGGCGCGCTGCTGATTGGCGGCGACGCACAAGGCACGATTACCGGTAGCGCCAACGGCAATGATCTGATCGTAGGTGGGACGAATGTCACGACTGGCAACGGCAACGACATCATCGTCACGAGCCTCGATTCTGAGACCATCACTTTTGGAACCGGCAACAATCAGGTTCTCGCCGGCGGTGACGGCGTTAATGACACATACAATTACACATCGAACACGGGAACCGATCTCGTTATCGGCAATAGCCAAGGCGGCGACACGTTTACTTTCAACGGGGCTGATCAGGCGGCCTTCACGGTGGTCTGGGGCGGGTCGGGAAACGATACGTTCGACATCAATACGACCGCCGGCAGCAACGCAAACGTACTATTGCTCACCATGAACGGTGTGACGGCGAGCAATATCACCTCGCTCGATATGTCGGCGCTGCAATCCTACGTGGGAAGCACTTATGGGAGCGATAACAGCGGGCCGACGATCGTCCTTCTGAATGCGAGCTCCTCCGACAAGCTGGAATACAATGGATCTGTGGTTTCATCTCCAGGAATTAGTTCCAGCCTCGAAAGTGCCGCCGCCACGCAAGATCTCGGAAATGACGGGTTTACGATCGTTACAACAACTAGTCTGCTCAACGGGCTTGCCGCCAATGGCTTAAGTTATAATTATTCCAACGGTAATAATGCTGCCCCAATTTTGGGACTAGACGCGCCTGGTGGGTCAGGCAGCTTGAATCTCATAAATTTCGCGGACGGCGAGTTTGGCGTCAGTCTGGCCGCCGGCGCCACGCCGGACGAAGTTACGACCACGGCCGTAGACCAGGTATTTCCGAGCGGTGACGAGTTCTCCAACACCTATGTTGGTGGACCTATAATCGATCCAAGCGTACTGACCGGTCCAACTGCGCCGGCTCTCAACATCAACGACTACCTCGTGGCGGCCTCGAATCATGCCTCCGTCACGGCGGCCATGAATGACGACTTCGTCAAGGCGACCGAGAATAATGACGGCGGAGGCGGTAACAGCGGAAGCGGCTCGACTGTGTCGGTCAGCCAGTTCGTATCGGACCAATCGCATTTGGATTTCCAAGATAACGGCTTTCAGGTCGCGGATACGGCGGCTAATATCTCGACCGTCATCGACGAACTGAGCAATGATCCAAATGTTACCGCGATCACGCTGACTGACAGCGGGACGCCGGCCTTGCAACTCAGCGCTTCGCAGGTGGCGTACGATACCGCAGCCTTGAGTGAAATTACGAACGCGACCTATGCCATCGATGTCGACGACACCGCTGCGGACGTATCGGCGAATCTCGACGCGTTGAACGCGAACAACGAGGTCGGTGCAATCACATTGAGCGACGGCGGCACGTCGAGCTTGACGCTGTCGGCCGGCCAAGCACTCCTCGACACAGCGGCTTTGGGAAAGATCACCAATGCCAACTACACGATCGCCATCTCCGATACCGCCGCGGACGTATCGGCTGCCATCGATCTGCTCAAGGCCGATGCGAGCATATCGTCGATCACGCTGATTGACAGCGGCACGCCCACGCTCGATCTTTCCGTGAGCCAGGCGCTCAACGATACCTCGACATTGGCGGAGATTTCGAATGCCGCTTACACGATCCAAATCGAGGATACGGCGGCGAACGTTCTCGGCGAGGCGTCGGCTCTGGGCACCGACGCGCAGGTCGCAGGAATAACGATCGTCGATACTGCGGCTAACGTGATCGCAAACGCGGCGGCCTTGGCGGCAAATAGCCAGGTTACATCGATCGTGGTCGAGGATACCGGCGCCGACATCATGGCGAATGCCGCGGCGCTCGCCGGGAATCCGCAAATCAAGTCCATCATTGTGGTCGACTCCGCGGTGAATGTCTTGGCGGATACCGGCTCCTTGCAGGGCGACGCGATTCTCGTATCCGACACCGCCGCCGATGTGTCCGCGGAACTGGACGCGCTGAACGCCGACATCAGCATCAACGCGATCAATCTGACCGACAGCGGGACGCCCACGCTGACGCTGACCGTCAGCCAGGCGTTGGGCGATTCCACCACGCTCGGTGAGATCGAAAATTCCAGCTATGCAGTCGATATTTCCGATACGGCCGCCGATGTGGCAGCGCAGCTTGATGCGCTGGTGGGGGATGCGCGCCTTGGCTCGATTGCGCTGACGGACGCGGGAACACCAACGCTGACTGTGACCGCGGCGCAGTTTGTCAATGACGCGGCGGTCCTTGCGGATATCAGCAATTCGAATGCCGCGATCGACGTATCAGATACGGCTGCGAACGTTGCAGCAAATATCGATGCGCTGGCTAGCGATTCCAAGCTTGCCTCGATCGACCTGACCGACAGCGGAACGCCGGCGCTGAGTTTGGATGCAGCGCAGACGCTCGGCGACACGGCGGCTCTGGCCAAGATCGCCAACCCGGCCTATTCGATTTCCCTGTCGGATACGGCAGCCGACGTTTCCTTCACGATTGACGCTCTGAACGCCGACAACAAGATCAACTCGATTACATTGACGGATAGCGGAACGCCGTCTCTCATGCTCTCAGCAGCCCAGCTGCTTGGCGATACGACCGCGCTCGGCGAAATAACGAATGCTGGCTACCAAATCGATATCTTCGACACCGCGGCCAACATTTTGTCCAACAATGCCGCCTTCGCGGCTAATTCGCACGTTGCTTCCGCCATCGTGGTCGATTCTGCCGCGACGGTCCTCGCTCAAGCGGCGGCTATTGCGGCCGATACAAAAGTCAGTTCAGTCTTCGTGTCCGACACCGCGGCCAATGTCTCTGCCGATATTGACGCCCTGAACGCCGATGGCGAACTCAGCGCGGTCGCCCTGACGGATAGCGGCGTTCCGACGCTGACGCTGTCCGTCGCGCAAGCGCTCAATGACGGGCACGTGATCAGCAACATCGTCAATACCAATTTCAAGATCGCGATATCAGACACGGCCGCCAACGTCGCAGCCAATATGGACGTCCTGAACGCCGATGGAGCGATTGGCTCGATCAGCTTGACCGACAGCGGAACACCGACATTCGATCTCACTGCCGGGCAGGCTCTTGTCGATTCTCAGGTGCTCTCCAAGATCACAAATCAGGACTACGCAGTCGAAATTTTGGGTGATGCGGCGGACGTCGTCGAGGATGCGTCGGCATTGACCGCCGACGGCAACATAACGAGCATCGCCGTCACGGATACGGAAGCTAACGTTTCGGCGAATTTCGACGCTCTTGGTGCAATCGCCTCGCTTAGATCGATTGCGCTGACCGATTCTGCCGGTTCGAGCCTGGTCCTGTCCGCGAGCCAAGCGCTCGATGACACGGCCGAACTTGGCAAGATCGCGGGCGCATACTCGATCATCGTGACGGATGACGTGGCCGATGTTCTTGCCGACGAAGCCGCGCTGTCCGACGACACTGACGTGGCTTTTGTGGAAGTAACCGACACAGCGGCTAATGTCCTGGATAACGCCGCTGCGCTAGCCGCAGATGGCAAGGTGATCTCGGTCACCGTTTCGGATGCGGCCGCTAACGTAGCGGCCGATGAGAGCAGTCTTGCAGCCGACACGCAGGTTCGCTCTGTCAACGTCGTCGATAACGTCGCGAATATCTTGGCGAATGAGGCGACGCTGCGTTCTGATTCTAAGCTGCGTTCGATAGTGGTTGTGGATACTGCGACAAACATCGCCGCCAATATTGCCGCCTTGAGCCAGGTAACGAGCGGCACGGGGATCAACATGAAGATCGCCAGCACGGCGGCGCTCACACTGTCGGTCGCCGCGGCGCTCGACACGGTGAACACTTCCGGGAGCTTCACGATCGATGTTGTCGATACCGCGGCGAACATTGCTGCGAATATCGATCAATTGAACGAGATGTCATCAATCGGCTCGATCGCGCTAACAGATGGCGGCGTTGCGACGCTGAACCTGACAGCTTACCAGGCCCTCGTTGACCGGACGGCGCTCGGATTGATTGGCAGCTCAAACTATCAAATCGCAGTCGATGATACGGCGGCGGATGTTTCATCCGGTATGGATGCACTTAACGTCGATGGCGCTGTCGTGTCTATCACGCTGAGCGACACCGGAACGCCGACACTGGCGCTGACGGTGGCGCAGGCGCTCAATGATACGAGCGCCTTGGGCAAGATAACCAACGCTGAATTTGGGGTTGCCATATCGGATACGGTGGCGAATGTGTTGACCAACGCCACGGCGCTACAGGCCGACTCCCGGATCGGGTCGATCAGCATCGTTGACACCGCGGTCGATATCCTGAGCAATCAGGGCGCTCTGGCAACCGACCCACAGGTGACGGCGGTGACAGTCGCGGATACGGCGGCGAATGTCATCGCTAATAGCGCAGCGTTGAGTGGCGACAGCCAGGTCACGGCAATCGACGTTTTGGACACGGCGGCAGATATTTCGGCGAACTTCGACGCCTTGAACGGCCTTACAGGCCTCTCCTCGATCCAGGTAACTGACTACAATGACCTGACACTAACCGCCGCGCAAGCGCTGAACGACACCAATGCGGTTAATGTGGCCGAGAATTCCGGCGTATCTGTCGATGTGTCCGACACCGCTGCCAATATTGCGTCGAATCTTTCGGCATTGACGGCGGATCAGCAAGTCAACTCGATCGCGATCGTCGACACCGCCGCGAACGTTGTAAATAGTCTGTCGGAGTTGGAGGCGGCCCAATATCGCGGTTCAATAACCGTTGGGGATACAATCGCGAACATTCTGGCCAACCGACCGACATTAAACGAAAGCTCATTGAGGGGGATACAGTACTTGATCGCTCAGCCGGTCGTGACGATCACAAGCGCGGCTGAAGGTAGCAATGTCGCGGCGCAGACGATCGCGGGTGTCGTTGCTTCCTGGGGCTCCGGTATCGTGGTCGGTCAGACTGTTACCTTGACAGACAACGGCGCGATGTTGGGAACCACGACGGTCCAATCGGATGGGACCTTTACGACGACGATTACACTGCCGAACGAGGGGGACAATGCAATCGTTGCGAGCGTGACCGACAGCAATGGCGTCACCGGCACCAGCGAAGTGATACCGAAGGTCGATACGCTGGACGATATTGACCCGACGGTCACCATCACCAGCCTGCCGGAGAGTAGCAATATCGCAGCACAGACCATCACGGGCACGGCTGTTTCGGGCGGTGCCGCGCTGGTGGTTGGGCAGACGGTCACCTTGACGGATAACGGCACGGCACTTGGCACCGCGACAGTCCAGGCAGATGGCGGCTTCACCGCGACCGTGACGCTGCCGAACCAGGGCGCGAACTCGATCGTAGCTGCTGTGACCGACAGCTATGGCAACACAGGCAGCAGTGCGGCGGTCGTGGACACGCTGGAGAACACGCCGCAGACGGTCATCACGACGGAGGTGCTGGCGAACGACACGGGCCCCTCGCAAACCGACGATGTGACCAGCGACGGTCACGTCGCCTTAACGGGAACGGTGGCGAGCGGATCAACGGTCGCGATTTTCAACGGCACCCAAAATATCGGCGATGCGACCGTCTCCGGGACGGGCTGGACGTTCTCGACCGATCTCGCGGAAGGTACGTATCAGCTCTCCGCGGTCGCAACGGACACCGGCGGAGGCACGACGACGAGCGCGCCGGCGGCCACTATTGATGTTGATACCACGGCTCCCCAGCCGGTGATCTCCGGAATAGCCCAGGGTCAAAGCACGACCCTTGATCTGAACGGAACGTCGGAGGCCAGCAGCGTCGTGCAGGTGTTTGACGGAACGGCGCTCCTCGGCACAGCAACAACAGACGCCTCCGGATTGTGGAGCTTCACCACGGCTTCGCTGGCGGACACGCTGCACACGTTCACCGTGACGGCAAGCGATCTGGCCGGAAACGTCGGCTCAGGTGCGGGCATCGTGCAATACGGCGGTTCGGGTGTTGACGTCGTCGATATGACCGGAACGCTGCAGGCTTCGAATTTTGCCTATAGCGCTACAGGTGCGGACTGGCAGGTCAGCACGACGGGCCCAACCGAGACCCTTTCGCGCGTAGAGGCTGTCGTCGATGGGACCGGTCATCGATTCTTGCTCGTAGGGGGCGGCAGTCAATACACCACGATCCAGGCCGCGGTGAATGCCGCTTCGAACGGTGATACGATTCTGATTGCTCCGGGAAGTTATACCGAGGATGTCGCGATTACCGGGAAGGCTGTAAGCCTCGAGGGTTTCGGTGGCACGACCCTGCATGGGAGCATTACGGAATCAGGTACGCTCGATGGCGCGCTGACGATCGACGGTATCGCCGTCGATGCGTCTGGCAAGCAATACGGCGTATTGGTGTCGGCAAACTCGACGAATTCTGCCGGCTCCGTGACGCTGGACAATGCGTCCGTCGCCAACGCTGAATTGAACGGCTTTGCCTATATCGAAAGCGGAAACGGTTCGACGCCGACCAACACCGATACGGTCGGATCGATTTCGATCCTGAATTCCGTATTTTCAGGGAATGCGACCCAGACCAGCGGAGCCAATGGTCGGGGCGACATTCTGCTCTACGGCTACAACGGGAATTTCACCGTCAACGGTGTGACTATCGAAAATCCCGGTGCGGGTGCGCAAAAGGCAATCCAGATGCGCGGTGTTCAGACCAGTGCAAACACCGTCGACGTCGGACCGTATCAACCGAGCGGGAATATTTCTCTGACCAATCTGAATGTTTCGGGAACTTATGCGCAAGACCTGCTGGCGTTCTATCGATTTGCGGATCTCGGATCGTTCAACGCGAGTGGGGTTACATTGAATGCCTCCGCGCCGTGGGGGTTGCTGAATTTCGATGAAGTCGGCGGCACCGTCGATTTGTCGAACGGGATCACCGCGACCAACCTCGCACCGGGAGCTCCTGTCGCGGTTGAGCAAAGCCTCAATTCGAACAGTACCTTCGTTGGCACAAGTGGAAGCGATGTTTTCGTGAGCAACGGCGGGGTTGCCTCGGCGGTCGGTGGAGCAGGCGATAACACGTTTGTTGCTTCTCCCAACACCGGCCAAACTACGATTTACGCAAATCAGGTTGCTGGATCGACAAACGAACTCGATTTCACGGGAGGGATAGCGGATCAGAATCTCTGGTTCGAGCAATCCGGGAATGATTTGAAGATTGATCTGTTGGGAACAAATACACAGGTAGATGTGAGCGGCTGGTTCGCAAGCGGCAACAACCAGTTGCAGGAGATTTCTGCGGGCGGCCTGAAAATTGACAGCCAGGTTTCTCAACTCGTGCAGGCAATGGCGACCTATTCAGCCAATAACCCTGGGTTCGACCCGACGACACCGGGCGTTGGCAGCGTTCCGAATGATACAACTCTGCAAAATACAGTCGCCGCTGCTTGGCATGCCTAGATCCGGAAGTTCTGGATGATCAGGACGCAAAAGCGCCCGGTGGCCCGATGGCCGCCGGGCATTTTTGCATTTTCAAAGCTCATTTTCCACTCACTGACGCTTGGCTAAGTTCGTCGTGCAGCTGGCGGACCTCAGCTCCTGAGGTACGATATTGTGCGGAAAGCATATGCGAGGGTGCCTTGATCCTCGGTGAACCGTCGATAGACTGCCTGGTAGGTCGGGCCAGATGCCGATCGCCCGAAGGGATGAACCAAGGAAACGTCAAATGGCTGGGGACAGCCGCAAGCTTGATGCTATCACGCTGGCAGGTTCAGAGTCTGACGGCAGTGCGGTCATGGTCGCACGGGCAAAGGAACTTATTCCCCTGTTGCGTGAACGGGCGCGCAAGACCGAGGAACTGAGGCGATTGCCACCGGAAACCGAGCGCGACCTTCATGACAGGGGGCTGTTTCGGATACTGCAGCCTACGCGCGTCGGCGGAAGCGAATTCGACTATGTTGCCTTGGTCGACTGTGCTGACGCCCTCGGTCAAGGCGATGCTTCGGTCGCGTGGAATTTTGCCAATCTGGCCAGCCATCACTGGATGCTCGGCATGTTCGCGCCTGAAGCGCAGGACACGGTCTGGAATGAGAATCCAGGCACCCTGATAGCATCATCGTTCGTATTTCCAGCCGGCCGAGCCAGAAGGGCCGAGGGTGGGTACCTGCTGAATGGTCATTGGCCGTTCTCGTCCGGCGTGGAGTCGTGCGAATGGAACATGCTCGCCAGCATCATTGAAACTGACGATGAAGCTGACGGCATCGAGTATCGACTGTTCCTGCTAAACAGGCGCGACTACAGGATCAACGACACCTGGAACGCGACAGGATTGGGGGGAACGGGATCGAACGACGTTCAAGTGACGGATGTATTTGTCCCCCAGCATATGACGATCGCTGTCAGCGATCTGACGGGCGGTCCAACGCCGGGAAGCGCCGTCAACCCGAACGCGCTCTACGCGCTTCCGGTATTTTCGCTGTTTCCATACGTATTGTCGGGGGTCGGGCTTGGTAATGCGCAAGCCTGTTTGGACGACTACGTCGAGATCGCACGACATCGTGCTTCGACGTATAACAGGGCCAAGCTCGGTGACATGCAGACCACACAGATCAAGATCGCCGAAGCATCAGCCAAGATAGATGCGGCGCGCCTCATCATGCGAACCAACTGCATCGAGGTATTGGCCGATGTCCGGCATGGTCATGTTCCGAATATCGCGGCGAAGACGAAACTGCGGCGTGACGGTGCCTTCTCGGTCAACCTGTGTACCGATGCAGTGTCTCTTCTGTTTACGGCGAGCGGAGCCCGCAGCCTGTTTACCTCTGGAGCCCTGCAACGGCAGTTCCGTGACGCACATGCGGTGAATTCGCACCTCGCATTCAACTTCGACGCGGCGGGGACCAACTACGGGCGGGTCGCGCTAGGGCTGCCATCCGAGAATCTGACGCTCTGAGGCCGGTGGATGTCTGACGCACCTAAACATCCCGCAGATCCGGCCAACGAGCTCGCAAGCGATAATTCGTCGATTGATCCCCGTGATTTCCGAAACGCGCTTGGTACGTTTGCGACCGGTGTCACCATTGTCACGGCGATGTCGGCCGAAGGAAAGCCATACGGAGTGACGTGCAACTCCTTTGCGTCGGTGTCTCTCAATCCGCCACTCGTGCTGTGGAGCCTCGGCATGTTTTCGCAAGGGCTCACGGTTTTCCAGAATGCCAGCCATTTCACGGTGAACGTCCTTGGTGCTTCGCAGCATGTATTGGCATCGCAATTCGCAAGGTCGTCCGGAGACAAGTTCGCCGGTGTGAGCTGGGCACCTGGCCTCGGAAATGCTCCCGTGCTTGCCGACGTGGTCGCCAGCTTTCAGTGCCGGGCCGCCAACCGCTATTATGGTGGTGACCACGTTATTTTCCTCGGTGCAGTGGAAGCCTACGCCTACAACCGGCAAGAGCCTCTGTTGTTCGCGCAAGGTGGTTTTGGCCGATTTCTTGCTGGTGATGGTGACAAGGCATCATGAACCGAAGAACGCCGGCGAAACGGACAGTGGCCAAGCAACGGCGACTATCGGCCGATGACCGCCGCAACGAATTTGTGACCAAGGCGACCGAACTTTTCGCGGAAGAAGGGTTTGGCGGCGGCACCAGAGCACTTGCGCGCAAACTCGGTGTGACCCAGCCGCTGCTTTACCGATACTTTCCGAGCAAGGACGACCTCATTAAGGAGGTCTACCGTAAGGTATATCTCGGACCGCTCGAGACCGGTTGGGAAACCTCGCTATCGGATCGGTCCCGTCCGCTCCGCGAGCGGCTGCAGGAGTTTTATCAAGCCTATACGGACACGATCTTCACCCGCAAATGGCTTCGAATCTATCTCTATTCGGGTCTAAAAGGCCTCGACATCAATCGTTGGTACGTCGGCATGGTCAAGGACAAGATCCTGACCCGCATCGTAAAGGAATGCCGCCACGAGGCGGGGCTTGTGGTGCAGACCAGACCAAGTGCGGCCGAGCTGGAACTGGCCTGGGTGTTTCACGGCGGCATCTTTTACTACGGCGTGCGGAAGTACATCTATGAAGCGCCTGTTCTCGAGGATAAGACGCAGATGATAAGCGATGCGCTGAACATCTTTCTGGCGGGATTTGAAAGGATAGCCGAAAGCTCGACCGATCGCTCGCCGGCGCCGATCAAGGTCATTGGTTGAGTCGCGTTACTTCGTCATCTCGCCACGATACCAATCTCCAATCTCACTCGCCGTCATCAGTGCTACGCCGTCATGGCCGATGACATAATCGAGCAGGGCCTCCAGATACTTGATCCGATGGGGTACCCCCGTGATGTAGGGGTGTACCGAGATTGCCATGATCCGGGCGTTTTCCGCTCCTTCAAGATAGAGCCGGTCGAACTGATCGGTGCAACGCTTCAGGAACTCTTCCGACGGAAGGTGCTGCAGAGCGTGAATGACGATGTCATTGGTTTCGACGGAATAAGGAATCGTCGTTATGGTTCCATGCGGTGTTGCGATGTCTTGCGGAAGGTCATCGATCACCCAGTCTGCCAAATATTCGATCCCGTTGAGACGCAAGAGGTCGAGGGTTTCTTCCGTCTCCGTTAGGCCCGGGCTTTCCCACGATCGCGGCGGCTTTCCCGTAAATTTCGCGATCGTGTCGACTGAGCGCTTGATCGCATCGGCCTGGTTTTCGACCTTGTGCATCGGTCCCTGAATGAACCCGTGTCCCATGAATTCGAAACCTGCCTCCAGCGCCGCGGCGGCCACGCGCGGATAGGAACTGCAGACATTGGCATTTATGGCCAGCGTCACGGGTATCTTCCGATCGGTAAGCGCCTTGAATTGTCGCCAGAAGCCGGCGCGCATCCCGTATTCATGCCATGACCAGTTTGGGACGTCGGGTAACAGCGGCTGGCCCATCGGTGGGCTAAGAACGGTACGTGGCATGGCATTCTCGATACGCCACTCCTCGACGTTGAGGATGACCCATACCGCGAGCTTCTTGCCGGCAGGTAATGTGAGTTTCGGTCGATCGACCTGAGCTAGATAGGGAATGCGATCAGTGAGGGCCACGTCAGGAACTCCTTGATCACGCCGATGATCCGACAGCGGCGGCATTGACCCGCGGCAAAACCTTCTCGGCCATCAGGATCATCGATTGACGGCCGAGTTCGCGATCCTTCCAGTCTTTGCCTGCATAAAGCAGTGTTCCGAAAGTGCCGACTTCCTCCTGGAACGACAGCAACTGGTCGGCCACGCTTTCGGCCGTGCCGTAGATGATGAGCTTGTCACAGATCGACTCCAGCGTGATCTCCGAGTCTGGCTGTTCCCGCCGTGTCTTGAACAGCTCGAGTCGACCGCTGCGTTTCAGCTTCGTGAACAGCTGGTGATAGTAGTACGCGTAAGGTCCGTCAGGGGCTGTAGCGTAAGCCTTCGCCGTCGCCTCGTCCTTGGCAACGAACACGCTTTTGGCGACCCGCCAATTGGCGGCGTCAACCGTACGATTCACGCGCTCGCAGCCTTCGACATATTTCGGCCAGTGGCTCTTCACCCAGGTTGGCATCAGGAAGTTTGCCGAGATCGGGTCCCAGCCCCGTGCTGCTGCTTCCGTGACGCCCTTTGAGAACGGGGCGACTGCGGTCACGACGATTGGCGGGTGCGGGATTTGCAAGGGGCGGGCTATAAATCCTTGCCCGATGTCTTCGATCAAGGTCTTCCTGACCGAGATGTTCCAATATTTGCCCTGCAGGTCATAGGGCGGCTTACCGGCCCAGATATCAAGCACCTGATTGATTGCCTCGAGGAACATCGCGTTACGATCCGCGTCGAGATTGCCGAAGATCTCTGCGTCAGAGAGCAATCCGCCGGGGCTGATGCCAAGGATGAAACGGCCATCGAGCATATGGTCAAGCATCGCGACAGAGGCGGCGACCGCAGCTGGATGCGTGTTCGGCATGTTGATCGTGCCGGTTCCAAGCTTGATCTGCCGGGTGGCAGCTGCAATCCAGGCGATGAAAGCAATGCTGGAGGTGATGTTTTCGGCCTTGTCGGTGACGTGCTCGCCGACATAGGCCTCGCTGAAGCCGAGCTCGTCGGCGAGCAGGAACGCTTCACGATCCTCCCGGAGCGACTGCCGCCAATCCTTGTCGATAGGATGGATCGGCATCGTAAAGAACCCGAGCTTCATGATCTGCTGCTCCCCGCGGGCAGACTTTTCTGTCGGCGAGGAACGTGCGTCCTTCGCGACCCGATGACAAGCCCCGGCCAAGCAAATAATCACTCGATAAACAAGCTTGACCTTTAGAAAGGCGCGCCTTCTAATCCGGAAAAGCGGAGATTGGTCCGGGGAGGCCACGCCCATATGAAAGCTGCGGCTTTCGCCTACGCCCGCGCGACCAGCGTCGTGAATGCGCTGGAATTGCTTGCCGTACATGGCGACAAGGCGAAGGTGCTGTCGGGCGGTCAGAGCCTGATGCCGGCAATGAATCTCCGGCTCCTATCGCCAGACGTCGTGATCGATATCTGCGACCTCGCCGAATTGCGCGGCATCGTGGTGAAAGGAAATGTGCTCGTCATTGGCGCATTGACCCGCCACGTTGACCTGCAGAGGTCGGCGGACGTTGCGACCTACGCGCCGTTGTTGCGGGATGCCATTGTCCATGTCGCACATCCCGCAATTCGCAATCGTGGCACGATTGGCGGAAGCCTGGCCCATGCCGATCCGGCGTCAGAGCTGCCGGCCTGTATGGTCACGCTTGACGCAACCATTGTCGTCCGAGGTCCGGGTGGCGAGCGCCGGATCGCTGCAACCGAATTTTTCAAGGGCATATACGAAACGGCGTTATCGCCGGACGAACTGCTTGTTGCGGTTGAGTTGCCGATTGCGCCTGCTGGCTCGACCTGCTTCTTTCAGGAGTTTGCCCGGCGGCACGGTGACTACGCCATCGTCGGTCTTGCAGCTCAGGCGGTCGTCAAGGATGGCACGTTCGCAAATCTTCGGCTTGGCTTCTTTGCGGTCGGCGATCGGCCGCTGCTCGCCGCGGTTGCCGGCAAGCTGATCGACGTGTTCGTTACCCCTGCTTCACTGGCCGAGGCCGCGGCTGCGCTCGTTGAAGAGCTCGATCCCCACGAGGATCAGCAGGGGTCTCCGGCCATGCGTCGACACCTTGCGAAGGTCTTGCTGTTGCGCTGCGTGGCGGCGCTGCTTGCGCGCCCCGAACTGGACACGGGAGCCGCCGGGTGATTGCACCGATGTCGGTCTCGCTCCTGGTGAACGGCGAACCCGTCGATGCCTTTGTACTGCCGCGGCTCAATCTCGCCGATTTCCTCCGTGAAAATCTGAAGCTCACCGGAACGCATGTCGGTTGCGAGCACGGGGTCTGCGGCGCTTGCACGGTCCGCATCAGCGGCGAGATCGTTCGTTCGTGTCTGACGCTGGCGGTGCAAACGCAGGGCGCGTCCGTCGAGACAATCGAAGGCCTTTCCGACAGCGGCGAGATTGCCGATCTTCAGGCGGCATTTCGCGAGCGCAACGCATTGCAGTGCGGTTATTGCACGCCCGGAATGCTGATGACGGCGCAGGATTTGCTGAAACAATCGCCTACGCCTGATCGCGAGGCGATCCGGGAGCATCTTTCCGGCAACTACTGTCGGTGCACTGGCTATCAGGCCATCATCGACGCCGTGGAGGCGACGGCTAAGGCGCGCGCCGGGCGATCGTCATGACCCCGACCCGTCCGGCCGCAGATGGGCTCTCGGTGCTTGATCGTCCGAATTCCTATATCGGCAAAACGGTGCCGCGGCCGAACCTCGACCGGCTGCTGCAGGGGCGCGGACAATATGTCAGCGATCTCGAGCTGCCGCGCATGGCCCATGTGGTCTTTCTGCGCTCGCCGTATGCTCATGCCAGGATCGCGGCGATCGATGCCGACGGGGCGAGGCGTATGCCGGGTGTGATCGCCGTAGTTACCGGTCGTGAGCTGGAGGCCGTCATCACGCCTTGGGTCGGCGTGCTCGCGCACTTGAAGGGATTGAAGTCGGCGCCGCAGAGTGCGATCGCGATTGACCGGGTTTGCTGGCAGGGCGAGGCCATTGCGGCGGTGGTAGCCACCAGCCGTGCGATCGCTGAAGACGCAATGGAGCAAATCGCGGTCGACTACGAGGAGCTCGAGGCGGTAACGGATATGCGCACCGCGCTCGATCCAACGACGCCAGTCATTCACGGATCGCTCGGCGACAACCTTGCTTTTGAGCGAACCCACAATGCGGGCGATGTCGATCGAGCATTTTTCGAATCCGATACAGTGGTCGAAGCCGAATTTGTCTTCGGACGTCACACCGGCGTGACGCTTGAACCGCGAGCGGTTGTTGCCGACTGGAATGCCGCGGAGGCCCGACTCACGATCTATCAGGGCACTCAGGCGCCCCATATGGTGCAGAACATTGCAGCTCTGCATCTGGGATTGAAGGAAGCCCAGGTTCGCGTGGTCTGCAAGGATGTCGGCGGATCCTTCGGTATCAAGGTCCACATTTATGCTGATGAGATGGCGACCTATGCGCTGTCCAAGCTGTTGCGACGACCTGTCAAATTCGTCGCCGACCGCGTCGAAAGCTTCAACACCGACATTCACGCCCGCGATCACCGCTGCAAGGGCCGGATTGCGGTCAAGCGGGACGGCACGATCACAGCTTTCGAGATCGACGATTTGACGGGGATCGGTCCTTATTCGATGTATCCCCGGACCAGTGCGATCGAGGCAAATCAGGTGGTCAATCTGGTCGGTGGGCCATATGTCACCCAGAACTATCGGGCAAGGACCCGGGTTGTTTTCCAGAACAAGAACGTGATGTGCCAGTACCGAGCGGTCGGACATCCGATCGCCTGTTCGGTGACTGAAGGCTTGGTCGACCTGGCCGCGGCCAAGATCGGCATGGATCCGGCCGAAATCCGCCGCCGCAACCTGATCGCGGACGATGCTTATCCTTGCGCATCGCCCTCCGGCATGCGGTTCGAGCGGCTGTCGCATCACGCCTCATTGGCGAAGCTGCTCCAGATGATGAACTATGACGCTCTGCGCGCCGAGCAGGCGGCTTCGCGGGTCAGGAACATTCATCGGGGTATCGGCGTCGCGAGCTTCATAGAAGTGACCAATCCGAGCGCCGCATTTTATGGCGTCGGCGGAGCGAAGATTTCGTCACAGGACGGCGTAGCGGTTCGGTTGGACGCGCAGGGCTCGGTGATCTGCCAGACCAGCATCACGGAGCAGGGGCAAGGGTCGGAATCGCTTACCGCTCAGATCGTAGGCAGTGTGCTTGGCGTTTCAATGGAACGTGTCCGCGTCATACTCGGGGACACGGACAACACGCCCTATGGCGGCGGCACATGGGCATCTCGTGGTGCTGGCATTGGCGGCGAAGCCGCGCTCCAGGCGGCCAAAGTCCTGCGCGGGAATATCCTGGATGTCGCTGCGGCGATCCTGCAATCCAAGCCCGCCGAGCTCGATATCGTCAGCGACAGCATTGTCAACACGAGCGATGGCGCGCAGCGGATCGAGCTGAGCGAGCTGGCGCGGATCGTTTATTTCCGACCGGATACACTGCCGCCGGGCATCCAGCCTGAATTGATGGCGACCCGGCATTTTGTCCCGCGCCAGTATCCCTTTGCCTTCACCAACGGCGTTCAGGCCTCATGGCTTGAGGTCGACACCCAGACCGGGTTCGTCAAGCTGCTGAAGCACTGGGTGGTCGAAGATTGCGGCACCATCATCAACCCGCAATTGGTCGACGAGCAGATCCGGGGTGGAGTAGTGCAGGGGCTTGGCGCGGCGCTGTTCGAGAAGTGTATCTATGACGAGCGCGGTCAACTGACCAACGCCAATATGGCTGATTACTTGGTTCCGATGTCGGGCGAGATGCCCGATATTGAGATCGGTCACGTCGTGACGCCGACACTGGAAACGGAGTTGGGAGCCAAAGGGGCGGGGGAGGCCGGCACGGCCGGTGCGGCGGCTGCGGTGGCCAATGCAGTTAATGACGCGCTCCGGCCCTTCGGTGCCATAATTACCGAGATTCCATTGACGCCTCAGGTTATCCTGACTGCTCTGGGGCGAATCTGAAGCGGGGACGCGACGGGTAAAAACAAGTACAATCAAGCAAGAAAACAATTCTGGGGAGGAATCGTCATGACAAAGAAGGTCATCAGGGCCGGGTCGATATCGCGGCGTCGGCTGCTGACAACAGCGAGCGCTGGCGCCGCCCTCGCAGCTTCTTCCTTTCGTATCAACCTGGCTCAGGCTCAGGAAACGCCGATCAAGATCGGCTTCCCGGTTCCCCTGACCGGTCCTTATGGCGCTGAGGCACAGGACCAGGTCCGTGCTGCGCAGCTCGCGATAGCTCAGTTCAACGATGCGGGGGGTCTCAATGGCCGCAAGGCCGAGCTTGTCGTGCGCGACGACAAGCTGAATCCGGGTGAGGCCGCGACACGGACACTGGAGCTAGTCGAGAAGGAAAAGGTCAATTTTGTCGTCGGCAGTCTATCCGCGGCGGTCCAGCTCGCGATCAACAATGTCACCAAAGAGCGCGGCATCATATTCAATTCGATCAGCCAGTCCGACGCCATCAACGAGGCGACCGACTTCAGCAAGTACACATTCCACGAGGCCCTCAATCCGCACATGACGGCAGGCGCGGTCGGCCGCTACGCCTTCTCCAAGTTCGGCAAGAAGGTTGCGTTCTTGACCGCGGATTATGCCTATGGCCACGAGATGGTGCGCGGCTTCCTCGAGGTTGGCAAGGAGTTCAATATCGAAAACCTCGGCGACATCCGCCATCCGTTGGGAACGACTGATTTCTCGACCCTGCTGCCGCGCCTTCAAGCGCTGAAGCCCGACATTCTGTGCATCAGCAATTTCGGTCGGGATCAGCAAATCGTGCTCAAGCAGGCGACTGACTTCGGCGTCAAGAAGTCGATCCAGATCATTGCGCCGCTACTCTCGCATGCCAGTCGCGTCGCGGCGGGCGCACAGGCCTTCGAGGGCGTCGTCGGAGGTTGCTCGTTCTACTGGGGTATCGAGGATAAGTTCGCCTCGACCAAGGCGTTCAACGACGCGTTCCGCAAAATGTATGATGGCAAACTGCCAACTGACTACGGTGCGCTCGGCTATGGTGGTGTCCGGACCATGCTGGAGGCGGTCAAGAGTGCCGGCACCGTCGAGACCGACAAGGTAATCGCAGCATTGGAGGCCTTGAAGTACGACTATTACAAGGGACCGCAGTATTATCGCAAATGCGATCACCAGTCGGTGCAGTCGGTGCTTGTCATCAAGTCGAAGTCTACGGACATGAAGAACGACTCCGATGTGTTCGAGGTTATTTCGACCGAAGAACCCAGCGAGAAGAGCCTGCGTACCTGCGAAGCGTTAGGCCACAAGAGCTGAGCTTGCGAGGTGGCGCGCGCCGCGGTCGGTGCGCGCAAGTTGGGGGGGGGCGGATGGCGGGCCTGAGCTTTGATCTGATTGCGCTGCAATTATTCGCCGGGCTGGCGCTCGGTGCGATTTACGTGCTGTTTGCGATTGGGCTCTCGCTGATCTTCGGGATGTTGACCGTCGTCAACTTCGCCCATGGGGCATTTTATATGGTCGGCGCCTATGTCGGTCTCTACCTGATCTCGCTCGGCGGCAATTTCTGGCTCTGCTTGGTGGCGGTGCCGCTCCTGGTCGGGCTGTTCGGCCTTGCAGTCGAGCGCATCCTGATCCGGCCGCTTTACGGCCGCGGCATCGACTATCCGCTGCTGTTGACCTTCGGGCTGAGCTACGTGATGGTTGAATGTGTGCGCATTGCCTTTGGCAAGACCGGATATCCGTTCGACACTCCCGAGGTTCTGCAGGGGGCCGTCGATATTGGCGTCGGATATTTCCCCCTCTATCGCTTGTTCGTGATCGGTGCGACGGCTGTCGTCTTGCTGGCGCTCTGGCTGTTCCTGGAAAAAACCAGCTTCGGGCTCATCATCCGTGCCGGTGCGCGTGATCCGCAAATCGTCCGTGTCCTCGGGGTCGATGTATCGCGGGTCTGGCTGATCGTATTCGGAATCGGAACCGCAATTGCAGGCTTCGCGGGCCTATTGGCAGCCCCACTTCAAGGCGTCATTCCCGAGATGGGCGGCACTATCTTGGCCGAAGCCTTCGTTGTCACTGTGGTCGGGGGGATGGGCTCGATCGGCGGTGCGGTGCTGGCAGGTCTTTTGGTGGGCGTGGTCGTCAGCATGACGTCGCTGTTCGCGCCTGAAATGGCCAAGGTCTCGATCTTCGCCTTGATGGCGATCGTTCTGATCATCCGGCCCCAAGGCTTCTTCGGTCGTGCAGGATTGATGAGTTGAACCGGGTATGACCGAAGCGACCGGGTCCATCAAGCAACCTCGAGCCACGACGGTCGGCTGGTACGAGTTCGCGACGAGACATCGTGCCAGCATCGCGGCCGCGGTGATCCTGATCTTCCCTCTGGTGATGCCGTTCACGGCCTTGGCGGTGAATATCCTGATCTACGGACTGTATGCCCTGGGATTCAACCTTGTGTTCGGATATCTGGGGCTGCTGTCATTTGGTCATGCCGCGCTGTTCGGAACTGGGGCCTATCTTTGTGGCGTCGCAATCGTGCATTTCGGCTGGCCATGGTACGCGGCAATCGCGACCGGGGTTCTCGGCGGCCTGTCGATGGCGTTGTTGATTGGTGTGCTTGCGATCCGCACCCGCGGCATCTACTTCGCCATGGTGACGATGGCGCTGTCGCAATGCGTCTACTATCTATTCTATCAGGCCGTTGACTTGACCGGTGGCGAAAACGGCCTTCGCGGCATTAACGTCCGGGCGATCGATCTGTTCGGCTTGCGGGTCGACTTCATCAACCCGATGACCCGGTACTACGTCATTGCAGCTTTCGTGATTGCCGCGTTTTTCGTGATGTCGCGTATCCTCGCCTCTCCATTTGGTGCGGTCATTGAGGCGGTGCGAGAAAACGAGATGCGCGCGCGCGCATCGGGCTACGACGTCACCCTGACCCGATTGCTGACCTTCGTTCTGTCAGGTGGATTCTGCGGTCTCGCGGGCGCGTTGCAGGCGCTTCATCTTTCGATCGTGCCGATCGAGATCCTGCACTATGAGACGTCGGGTCTGGTGGTGATGATCGCATTGCTGGGCGGCATGGGGACATTCTTCGGGCCGATGGTCGGCGCGGCGGTGTTCCTCGTCCTGGAGAACCTGGTCTCGGTCTGGACCGTTCACTGGCAACTGATCGTCGGTGCCATTTTCGTTGCCTGCGTGCTGTTCTTCCCCGCCGGCATCTGGGGTACGTTGATTGCACGGGGCAGGCGATGACTGCCGTGGAAGCGCAATCGAGGGAGATCATCCTGCGCACCAAGGGCGTCGGCAAGACGTTCGGGAAATTTGTCGCGCTCAACAATATCTCGGCCGAGTTCTCCAAGGGCGCGATCACTTCCATCATAGGTCCAAACGGCGCTGGAAAGAGCACCTATTTCAATCTGCTCTGCGGAGCTTTCCCGCCTTCGAGAGGCCGTGTTGAATTCGAGGGCAGGGACGTCACTGGCCTACCGCAGCATCGCTTTGCTCATATGGGGATTGCGAAGTCGTTTCAGATTACCAGCGTGTTTCCGCAGCTCACGACCCGCGAGAACATCCGGATCGGCCTGCAGGCACTGGTTTCGAGATACGACATCTGGCGTCCACGCGCCCGCCTGAGCGAACTGGTCGAACGGGCAGATGAATTGCTGGCCCTCGTCGGGTTGTGGGAATCCCGCGAGCGCGCAGCCAAGACGCTGGCGCATGGCGAGCAACGAGCGCTGGAGATTGGCATGGCGCTGGCCAGTCAACCTCGCCTGCTGCTGCTGGATGAACCGACGGCAGGCATGAGCCCGGAGGAAACCCGGGCCATGATGGATCTGATCGTGAAACTCGCAAGGGAACGTACGGTCATCCTGGTCGAACACAAAATGAAGCTGGTGCTGGGGATCAGCGACCGTATCCTCGTGCTGCATCACGGAGAGCTGCTTGCCGAGGGGACACCCCAGGAGGTCCGGCAAAATGAGGCTGTAAAGCGCGTCTATCTCGGCCAGCGGGAGCACTGACCGGATGCTGCAGATCAGCAAGCTCAATGCCTGGTATGGCGCGAGCCACGCGCTGCAAGACATCAGTCTGGAGGTTGCCAGGGGTGAAATCGTCTGCCTGATCGGTCGCAATGGGGCCGGCAAGACGACCACGTTGAAGTCGATCATGGGGCTGATGGATCGCATCAGCGGTTCGGTGATCTTCAAAGGCAAGGAGCTGCTGAATAAGCCGGCGCATACGCGTTTCGCGCTGGGGCTTGCCTATGTACCTGAAGAGCGGCGGATCGTGCAGGGATTGTCGGTGCGGGAGAACTTGCGGCTCGGCCTGGTTGCGTCGCTGGAGAAGAGGCGGGAAGCTGAGCTGATCGAGGAGATCGCTGGGATATTCCCACGATTGGCTGAGCGCCTGGATCAGGAGGCCGTCACGATGTCCGGCGGTGAGCAACAAATGCTGGCGATCGCGCGTGCGATGATCGCAAAGCCCGACCTGATCATGCTTGACGAGCCGTCCGAGGGCATCATGCCGGTGCTTGTCGACGAGATGTTCGCGCTGTTTCGCAACATGAAGGCGCAGGGGACGACGGTACTGCTGGTCGAGCAGAATGTCGAACTCGCGCTTGACATCGCCGACCGCGCCTATGTGCTGGATCAAGGGTCCGTCGTGCATCAGGCATCAGCCCAGGAGCTACTCGCTGACAACGAGATCAAGGAGCGGTACTGCTCGGTGTGAAGGGGTCTTTCGGAACGGCGTCACCGCAGCCTATCGGAGTACTCCTATTCTGCTGCACTCGCGATTACGTCCGCGTTTCGATTGGTAACGACGACCTTGATCGCGTCATCCACACGATCCCGCGCATATCTGAGCGCCGTCGGCAGATCGGCCAGCGGGAACGTATGCGTGTGGATCTTCGTCGCGTCGAAGCGCTTCTCCGCCATCAATGTCATTGCTCGGTGGGTCGCGCTGCGGCCCTCGCCACGGATGCCGTAGGCGTAGATGTTGTTCCTCACCAGATGCGCAATGTCCAACGTTGCGGCCTCGTGCGGAAAGGCGGCAAGGCAGATCTTGCCGCCGCGGTTGGTCATATGAATGGCCTGGTTGAGCGTCGCTTCCGTCCCGGCGCATTCGACGACGTAGTCTGCGCCGATCCCCCCGGTGAGTTGCTTCACAATTTGAACCGCGTCTTCATCGTTGATGTTGACGACACGATCGGCCCCCAGTTCTTGCCCGATGGCGAGTCGCCTGTTGCGCGTTCCGGTCAAGATCACCGGGCTTGCCCCAAGCGCCTTGGCCACCGCTACCGCGAGCAGTCCGATCGGGCCGGGGCCGATTACGACGACGCTCTCGCCCGCGACCAATCCCCCCAACTCCGTCAGTCCATACATGGACGTACCTGCTGTCACCACGAGCGTTGCCTCAGCGTCGCTCATGGTGTCGGGCACGCGCGCGAGCGTGTTGATGTGATTGACGGCATACCCAGCGAACCCACCGTCGGTCGTGAAGCCGTTGGCCCGGTGTCCCTTTTCCGGTTTCCCATAGTTGAGGCATGACGTGTACATGCCCTGGCGGCAGCGTTTGCACTGGCCGCAGCCGGCGTGAATTTCAACGCTGACCCGTTCACCGATCCTGAACTCGTCAACGGCAGGGCCGAGTGCCGCGACCGTGCCCATATACTCGTGGCCCGGCGTGAAATTCTTGTTGAAGGGGAGGCCACCCTGAATGCTCGCTGGTGAGCCGGAATGAATGATCTCCAGATCGGTCGCGCAGATCGCGACCGCGTCAATGCGGACCAACACCTCGGCGCGTGACGGGACCGGTGTCGGCTTTTCGCGAAGAATAAGTTTGTCCGGGTCGCCGAGAACCCAAGCCTGCATCTGATCCGGAATATGAAGATCGGGCGAGGTCGTGACGCCGGTTGGCTGGTACATCCGCGCTTCCTCGTTTCGGCTTCCAGCCTAACGCAAAACGGTTCGCTGCTGCGAGCCTCCGATCGTGGCAGCCAATCCCTGTCACTTGCTGCACAGCAGCATATGCGTCGCAAAACCTTCATACGCGGCCTATACTTGGTCCGACGGTTGATGTTGAAGTCCTCCATGCATCCCCGTCGAACCGGAGCCTCCCATGAAGACCGCCCGCCTTGTCCTTGCCTTGCTGGCGCTGACGCTGATTGCGCCGTGGCAGTCGGCCAGGGCGGCCGATGTCATCTGCTACAATTGCCCGCCTGAATGGGCCGACTGGGCTTCGATGCTCAAGGCGATCAAGGCCGACCTCAACTACGACATTCCGCATGACAACAAGAATTCCGGCCAGGCGCTCGCGCAAATCCTGGCGGAGAAGAGCAATCCGGTCGGCGATATCGGCTATTTCGGCGTTACCTTCGGGATGAAGGCCAAGGCGCAGGATGCGCTCGAGCCCTACAAGCCCGCCCACTGGGACCAGGTCCCCGCAGGTCTCAAGGACCCTGACGGCTACTGGACCACGATCCATTCCGGCACGCTCGGCCTGTTCGTGAACAAGGATGCGCTTGGCGGCAAGCCGGTGCCGGCCTGCTGGAAGGACCTGTTGAAGCCGGACTACAAGGGAATGGTCGGCTATCTCGACCCGTCGTCGGCGGCGGTTGGCTACGTCGGGGCCGTTGCGGTGAATCTCGCACTGGGCGGCTCGCCGACCAACTTCGATCCCGCGATCAACTTCTTCAAGGAACTGCGCAAGAACGACCCGATCGTGCCCAAGCAGACGTCCTATGCCCGGGTGGTCTCGGGCGAAATGCCGATCCTGTTCGACTATGATTTCAACGCCTATCGCGCGAAATATTCGGAGAAGGGCAACTTCGAGTTCGTCATTCCCTGCGAGGGTTCGGTGGTGTTTCCCTATGTCGTCGGCCTCGTGAAGAACGCACCCGACAAGGAGAAGGCCAAGAAGGTGATAGATTATCTGCTGTCCGACAAGGGGCAGGCGATCTGGACCAATGCCTACCTGCGTCCGGCCCGCCCCATCGAGTTGCCGGCCGCCGTAAAGGGCAAATTCCTGCCCGATAGCGACTATGCCCGTGCCAAGAGCGTGGACTGGGGCGAGATGGAAAACGTGCAAAAAGCCTTTGTCGACCGCTATCTCGCCGAGGTCCGCTGAGGCAATATGGTGGCACTCGGGGCACCATTCTCACGATGTCGCAAAAATCCTTCGTTTGGGTCTGTTTGCTGCCGCTTGCGGTCGTGACGACGGCATTCTTCCTGCTGCCGATGGCACGACTGGTCGTCGTCGGTGCGGAAGGCGAGCATGGGCTCGCCGGTTACCTCGCCATCCTTGTTGAACCGCGCTATCGCGCCACGCTGATCAACACGGTTATCCTGGCGGCGGCAACCACGGTTGTCACGCTGATGGTGGCGACGATTGCGGGAATGTTCCTGCAGCGGCACCGCTTTCCCGGGCGGGCTGTCTTGATCGCGATGCTGACCTTTCCGTTGGCCTTTCCCGGGGTAGTTGTCGGCTTCATGATCATTCTGCTGGCCGGTCGGCAAGGGCTGCTCGGCGATCTGTCGGGCCGCCTGTTCGGTGAGAAGATCGTCCTGGCGTATTCGATCTATGGGCTTTTCCTCGGCTATCTCTACTTCTCGATTCCGCGTGTGATCCTCACCATCATGGCGGCGGTGCAGAAGCTGGACGTCGGCCTCGAAGAGGCTGCACGTTCGCTTGGTGCCAGCCCGTGGGCGGTCCAGCGCGATGTCGTGCTGCCGGCGCTTGCGCCGGCGTTTGTCGCGTCCGGCGCGATTGCCTTCGCAACGGCAATGGGCGCGTTCGGAACCGCCTTCACGCTGGCGACGAACATCGATGTGCTGCCGATGCTGATCTACACCGAGTTCACGCTGTCAGCGAATTTCGCGACATCGGCCGCATTGTCGGTTGGGCTCGGCTTGATCACCTGGCTGATCCTTGCGCTCGCCCGCTCGTTCAGCGGCAGCGCAGTCGCCGCGGCCGGGTGAAGCATGCGCGATCGCCTGATCTTCACCGGACAGCTCCTCTTTACTTTGCTCGTCGCGGCATTTCTGGTGGTGCCGGCGATGCTTTCGATTTCCGCCGGCGTCACCGTCAACTATTTCCGGGGCATTCAGTCCGGCGTAACCTTGCAATGGGTCGCGCAGGTCTGGGAGCTTTATGCCGGTACGATCCTGCTCTCGTTTGTGATTGCGTTTGCGACGCTTGCAGTCACGCTGATCGTCGGTGTTCCTGCAGCCTATGCGCTGCATGTGCGGGGCGGCCGGCTTGCGCGGATCGTCGAGGAGATCATCACGCTCCCGCTCGCGATCCCGGGCCTTGCAATCGCGCTGGCGCTGCTATTGACCTATGGGAGCTTCGGCAACTTCCGCCGCTCCTGGCTCTTCATTCTGGTCGGACACGTAATCTTCACCATGCCGTTCATGGTCCGGTCGGTCATGGCTGTCTTTGCGACCGTGGACATCAAGACCCTCGATGAGGGGGCAGGTTCGCTTGGCGCAGCGCCATGGCGGCGGTTTTGCGATGTGATCGTCCCGAACGCCGTACCGGGAATCCTCGCCGGCGCCTTGATGGTGATCACGCTGTCGCTGGGCGAGTTCAACCTCACATGGATGCTGCATACGCCACTCACGAAGACGCTGCCAATTGGGCTTGCTGACAGTTACGCCTCGATGCGGCTGGAAGTAGCATCCGCCTATACCCTGATCTTCTTTGTGATGATCATTCCGCTCCTGGTCGCGATGCAACTGCTGGCCGACAGGGATCACAAGCGATGAGCACGGCTGGGCATGGTGCGGCAGTGCGGATCGAGGCTTGCGGCAAAACCTTTGCCGACGGCACGCGCGCCCTTGATCCAGCCACCCTCGATATTGCGCGTGGCGAGACCCTGGTACTGCTGGGGCCGTCTGGCTGCGGCAAGACCACAATGCTACGCATCATCGCAGGCCTCGAGCTACCGGATCCCGGCGGCAGGGTTTTGTTCGACGGCAAGGACGTGACAGCCGTCGCGATCGAGCGACGCAATGTCGGGATGGTGTTCCAGTCCTATGCCCTGTTTCCCAACATGACGGTGGCGGACAATATCGGCTATGGCTTGAAGATCCGTGGTATCGCCAGGGAGGAACGCGCCGCGCGCGTTGCCGAACTGGTCGCTCTGACCAATATCACGGGATTGGAGAATCGCCGTATCGATCAGCTTTCCGGCGGCCAGCGCCAGCGCGTCGCATTGGCGCGTGCTGTCGCAATCCGGCCGGGCATATTGTTGCTCGATGAGCCGTTGACCGCCCTCGACGCGGCCTTGCGGGATCGACTGCGGGGCGAACTCAATCGGCTGCTGCGCGCGCTCGGAATCACGACGATCTATGTCACGCATGACCAGGCCGAGGCCATGGAATTGGGCGACCGCATCGTGGTGATGCGGAAGGGCGCGATCGCCCAGATCGGAACGCCGCGCGAGATCTACTTCGAGCCGAAGGATCGTTTCGTGGCGGAGTTCGTTGGAGCGGCAAACATTATTGAAGCTCCCGTGGACAAAGGAGAGTTGGTCCTGCCGGGTGGGCGATTGTCGATTGGAGTCGAATCGACGACCGCGAACGCGACCGTCATGACCCGCCCCGAAACCATCCGCGTGGTAGAGCCTGGAGCCGGATCGCTCGCCGGTATCATCGATTCCGTCAGCTTCATCGGTGATCGACAGCGGCTGGTCGTGAGTGGTGCATCGAGCAAGCCGCTCAATGTGGACGCTCCCAACACAATTCAGGTGAAGGCGGGCGACCGGATTGGACTTTCGATCGCGCCCGAAGCCATTCGTCTGCTTCCGTCCGAAGATTGAGAAAATCGATGTTGTCGAAGCCCGTCCTGATCGCTCAGATATCCGATCTCCACATCAAACCCCCGGGAGCACTGGCCTATGGCCGCGTCGATACTGCCAAGGCGCTCGAACGGTGCGTGGCGGCGCTGAACGCATTCGAGCCAGCGCCAGATTTCGTGGTGATATCGGGTGACCTCGTCGATACGCCGACAGCCGAGGAATACGACTACCTCAAGCAATTGCTCGCGCCGCTCAAGCTTCCCTTTGCCGGAATTCCGGGTAATCACGACTCGCGTGAGTTGATGCGTGCCGCTTTCCCGGCTGAGCCTTATGTCCAGGCAACCGGCCCACTCGACCAGAAAATCGAGGTGCACGGACTTGATCTCCTGCTGCTGGATTCGAGCGTGCCCAGGAAACCCCATGGCATCCTCGAAACGTCCACGCTGCAATGGCTCGACGCGACGCTGGCGGCGGCAGCAGATCGGCCGGCGCTGCTCTTCCTGCACCACCCGCCGTTCAAGGGTGGTATCTGGCACATGGATCAACAGGATCTGTTCAACGCAGATCAAATGGCCGAAATAGTCAGAAGTCACCCGCGCGCGAGGCTCATCGCGTGCGGGCACGTTCATCGCGCCATGCTGACGACCTTTGCCGGAGTTCCCGTCACGATATGCCCCGCGCCGAACCACGCCGTCGATCTGGACCTGGCGCAACTCCGAGGACCGTCCTTCAAGGTCGAACCGCCGGCGTTCCACGTCCACGCCTGGTTTCCAGGCGAGAGCCTCGGGCGGGTTGTCACGCACCACGTTCCGATCGGCCAGTTCGACGGTCCGCATCCGTTCTTCGGTCCGGACGGCAAATTGCTATGAGATGATCGGGTGCGATCAACCCGCGGCGCTACGTCCGGGGCTGTTCACCTCGTTGCGCAGCATCGCCTGATGCATGTTACGAAGCTCGCGGACCGCTAGATCCAGGTCCGGGTCCGCATTCCGGATCACAGCGATAAACACTCCCATCAGCTCGGGATCGAGCTTTGCGCGAGTCATTCCATCGCGGCTCTTCTTCCGGTCCAGCGCACGCTGGATGGTTGCGGCGCGCGCGGTCTCCACGTCGCAGCCAATCATGTCGGCGATCTCGTGATAGGTCATCCAAATCTGCGGCATTCTCTTCGCACTCCCCTTTTTGGGGAAAGACTGGCGGAAGTTGATGAATAGTGGGTTTCCTGCACCTGGTCGCCCGGGAGCACTGCATGCAAGGCTTTGTTCTTGGTTAAGCGTTGCTAAGCCAGGGAGGGGAGTGCTGCTTTCGGGTTGCCGGGATTTGCGGCTGGCGGGAGCTCTTGCGGGGAACCCTCCGTACTTCCGGTAGGCGATCAGGTCGCCAAATGCAGCGGTTTGATCGGAGAAAGGGGACTTCAACCGATCGTCCTGCGACCACAGCGTGTGGCCATGGCATTAAGCTACGATCACGTGTAGATTGGTTCTTCAGGCGATACATCACTCAAAGTTTTATAATTAGAGTTCATTTATTTAAAATTGTATTTCGCGTACGTCCGGTACCGAATGGTGACGGCATCGGAGCTTTTGTTGCTGTAGGCCAGCGGCGGAGCTATAATCCCAGCTGCTCTCATTGATCGATGGCTCTGTCGGTGTCCACCGTGGTCGCGGGGCGATCTTACGCAACACAATTTTCTGGATGACGATGACCGGTGCGCCCATAGAAAGAACCGTCGGCGCGCCGCTGTTTTCGAGCAGCAAACTGTCAGTGCTTCGCAAGCACCCCTATTTCGCCGATCTGGAGCCCGAGGCTTTCGACCAGCTCTGCCGCTATGCCAAGCATATTACGCTAAAGCGTGGAACGACGATCTTCTCCAAGGGAGACCCAGGCACGAGCCTGATTGCGGTCATCTCCGGCACGGTCAAGATCAGTATCTCCTCGCCGGACGGTCGCAACGCGATCCTGAACCTGATCGAGGCGGGAGAGATATTTGGAGAGATCGCACTGCTCGATGGCTTGTCGCGGACGGCCGATGCCACTGCCAACAGTAATTGCGAGCTGTTCGTCATTGACCGGCGCGAATTCATTCCGTTTGTGCGCAGTCAGCCGACGCTGGCGATGAAGTTCATCGAACTGCTCTGTGCGAGATTGCGATGGACCAGCGATCAGGTCGAGCAGGTCATCCTGCAGGACTTGCCCGGCCGTCTTGCCAGCGCGCTGCTGCGCCTGAGCGACAAGCACAAGAGCGCGCCACAGGGCCGTACCATCTCGATTACCCAGCAGGAGATCAGCGAGATGGTTGGCATGACGCGCGAGAGCATCAACAAGCAGTTGCGCGTATGGGCGGCACGCGGCTGGGTCAGGCTTGAACATGGTGCGATCGTCGTGCTGAAGCCCGATGCGCTTCAGGAGTTGGTCGACGCCGGGTCGAACGACGGCGTATAGCCGCTTGGGCTGCATGGTCAGCCAGGTACCTCACAAATCGGTGAACCGGACAAGCCTGTGAAGCCATTCACATTGGTTTGCTGTGCAATGCGGTAAGCGACGTTCGGGGATCTCATCCGCAATGTGGAGGTATCCATGCACGGCTCTTTCGACAAGCAACCGCAAGACGAGCAGAGCAACTACCAGAGCTTCAGCATCAAGCTTGTCGCTCTGCCCGTGCTCGTCATCATTGCATTGATCGGGATGTTGGTCAGTCACCCGGTGGCGGTCAAATGGATATCGGACGCCGCACAGGCGGAGTTTGTCGGATCTGACTTCGGCGGCACCGATCCGGTGCCTGACGCTGCACGGCCGGCGCAAATGGCCCAGCCGAGCAACGGAATCCGCGCGGTGAGAGCCTACTGATCGAGGATACCGCCGCCGCGCCGGTTGCGCGACGACGGCAATTGAGGTCGTTGAAGAATCCAGCGCCGTCTCCTTACGCCGCAATGCCGAGCAGTTTTGCGGCCGTATTGCCAAGAATATTGGCCTTGTCGTCATCGCTCAGCGATGAGCAAGCAAAGATGTGGTCGACCGGCGCCAGTTGCCATGGATAGGGATAATCGCTCCCCAGCACGATCTGCTCGGCCCCGACCTGGGCGGCGAGGTGCCGGATTGCCTCGGGCGTGAAGATCAGCGAGTCGAAGTAAATCTGTTTGAGATACTCGGTCGGCGCCTTCTTCAGCTTGATGTCGGGGTTGCATCCCTTTGGCCCGACCAGGCAGGCATGATCCGAACGATCGGCGTACGAGGCCAGATAGCCGCCGCTATGTGCCGCAATGACTTTTAGCCCCGGGAACCGGTCGAACGTGCCGGCGAAGATCAGATGGGAGAGCGCGATCGTGGTCTCGAGCGGATTGCCGATCGTGTTGCCGAGCCAGCCATTGCCCGAGAGTCGCTTGTTGAGTTCCGGTACGCCTTGCGGATGAATGAACAGGGGAACGCCGAGTTCCTCGGCCTTGGCCCATACCGGATGAAACTTCGAATCGGAGAATTCGACGCCGTCGACAACGCCCCCGATCGCCGCGCCCTTCAGTCCCTGCTTCTTGACCGCGGTCTCAAGCTCCAGGACGGCGAGATCCGGTGCCTGCAGCGTCAGCGACGCAAAGGCAGCGAACCTGTCAGGCTTTGAGGCGCAGAGTTCGGCGAGCTTCTCGTTCTGGATCTTGACGATCTGTCCGGCAAGGTCGCGGTTCCGATCGTACCAGAACGGGTTGATTGAGAGCACCTCCATATCGACAGCTTGGGCGTCCATCGCAGCGAGGCGCTTGTCGATTTCGATGAAGGCTTCGGCTGCGCCGTTGACTGGCGGCAGCTGCAGCTTGTCGGCGTCAGCGCCGAGCAAGACACCAGCTTCGCGGAAGTGACAATGCGCATGAATGTCGATGGTCTTGACGCGTTTGCCGTTGACTGTGACTGGCAATTTCTGGCGCGATTGTTGCGCATTTGCGTTGTGCACCAGCCCGCAGCCGCAGAATACGATGCCAGCGGCCGCCGCTGCTCCCGTTTTCAGGAAATTCCGCCTTGTGGTCATGACGATCGCCTCCCTTTTCTTGTTTGTTGTGGGAAGCAGCGTAGGCATGCCGGGAGGCGGTCGCAAGACGACACGCTGCGCATGTCGCGCAATCTTGATCTGATCAGACCGGCTTGATCCCCGCCTTCATGATGACATCACGCCATTTCGGCACTTCATCGGCGATGCGTTTACGCATGCCATCGGGGCCGTTTGCAAGCACTTCGAAGCCGTCGTTGCGCAGCTGCTCGGCAATCCCTGGTGTCTTCAGAATCTCGATCGACTTGGTCGACAGCCGCTCGACGATGGACATTGGCGTGTTCGCGGGCGCGAGAAATCCCTGGAACGTGTCGGTGATGAAGTCGGCGTAGCCCAACTCGATCATCGTGGGCACATCGGGCAGGTCGAACCATCGGTGGGGGCCAGTGACAGCGAGCGCCTTCAACGCTCCGGACTCGATGTGCGGGTGCGCGGGCGGGAGTGCTGCAAAGGCCACCTGGGTTGTTTCGCTCAGGAGCGCCTGGATTGCCGGACCGGCGCCGGAGAACGGAACATGCGTCATCTCTACGTTGCCGACGATCTTGAACAACTCACCCGAAAGGTGCGGCGTCGTCCCGAGGCCGGGGCTGGCATAGTTCAACTCGTCCGGATGGGCCTTTGCGCGTGCGATCAGGTCGGCGACCGAATTGATTCCCAGCTTTGCATTGACCAGGATCACATTGGGTGAGGTGCCAAGCTCGGCAATTGCTGCAAAGTCCTTGAAAGGGTCGTAGGGGATTTTGGCGTACAGGCCGGGATTGACGACATAGGCGCTCGACGTGATCAGCAGCGTATGGCCATCCGGCTCGGCATGGGCCGCGATGCCAATCCCGATATTGCCGCCGCCGCCGGGGCGGTTCTCGATCACGATGGTGCCCTTCAGGGCTTCTCCGAGGTGGGTGCCGAGAATGCGGGCCATGATGTCGGTCGGTCCGCCCGGAGCGAAAGGCACGATGATCTTGACCGGACGTTCCGGATAGTCCGCTGCGTCAGCTTGCGATGCCAAGCCAGCAGTCGCGACCGCAGCGGCGAGCGCGCCCCCAGCGCTCAGGACTGCGCGGCGTGAGGGATAGGCCGACCGCCTGCCTGTCATCAGGTTCCTCCCGACACATCGCGACGTTACAAGCCGAATACTGCGACCGCCCGGATCGGCGACGCGGTTCCCTCGCGCCACTTCATCGGCAGGCCGATGAAGGTAAACTGCCCCTGGCCTAGCAATGCCTCTAGATTGCACAGGCTCTCGATATGGGTGATGTCGAGGTCGAGGCAGATCTTGTGAACAAGCAGGTTCACATCACTGTCGGGGCCCGGGCGCATCGAATCGATGCCGAAATGTACGATGCCCTGTCGTGCGAGCCATTCGGTCGCCGCGACATTCACTCCGGAATTGTCGGTGGAGTACTCCTTGCGCGGAAACGTCCGCGCGTGGTGGCCGGTGCAAAGCAGGACGGTGCCGCCCTTCGGCACCGGTGCGCCGGCCGTCTTCACCGCGGCTTCGAGATCGGAAGGGGTGATTTCGGCGCGTGGCGCAATGTGGCGAAGATCAAGACAGATGCCGGGAACAATACACTTCTCGAGCGGATATTCATTGATCGGTATTCCGCTCGGGCCGAAATGCCGGGGAGCGTCGATGTGGGTACCCCCGTGATCAGGCATCGAAATGAACATCGATGCCAATCCGTAGACGTTTCTGGATTCCACGAAGGCTTCTTCATGGGTCTTCCATGTTCCGTGCATGATTGGCGGGTGGCCGGGATAGCTCGGGGTGCGGTGATAGAGTTCTCGGCTCAGGTCGACGATCCTCACGGCTTGTGCCCTTTCTTGACGGAGCTGGCGCGAGCGCGCTTCTGGTGGCAATGCTGACGCGTTTGCCGCAGTTCCGCAAGATGCGTGTCGCGCTCAGTGCAGAACGTGGAGCTGCCGAGGGAGCCACAGCGAGATTTCCGGCAGATAGGTCACGCACATCAGGACAAAGAACATCACGGCGTAGAACGGCCAGATCTTGCGCATGACCTGTTCGATCGTGACCTTGCCGACCGCGCAGCCGACAAAGAGGATCGAGCCGACCGGTGGATGGCACAGGCCGATGCCGAGATTGAGCAGCATGATCATGCCGAAGTGGACCGGATCGACGCCGAAATTCTTCATCACCGGCAGCAGGATAGGTGTTGCGATCAAGATCGACGGCGCCATATCGACGAGCGTGCCGAGCACTAGAAGCAGAACGTTGATCAAAAGCAGGATGACGTATTTGTTGTCAGAGATCGACAGAAAGAACGCTGTCATCTTGGCCGGCATCTGGGTCAGCGCCATGATGTAGCCGACGCTGGACGCGCAGGCGATCAGGGTCAAGACCATCGCCACCGTGCGCAGCGTGCGGTGCAGGAGCACGGGCAGGTCGCGCCAGCGATAGTCGCGATAGACGAACATGGTCACGAAGAACGCCCAGATGCAGGCGACGGCTCCAGCTTCGATTGCGGTGAAGATGCCGCCCAGAATGCCGCCGAGGATAATGACCAGCGTAATCAGCCCCCAGGCGGCATCGATTGTAATCCGGATCGCATCCCTGGCGGGCACTATTTGACCCTGCGGATGTTTCTCCCGATAGGCGATGGCCAGGCAAAGAACGATCAGCGAGAATCCCAGCAAGAGGCCGGGGAAGACGCCCGCCATGAACAAGGCACTGATCG